>NZ_BMUT01000037.1 GCF_014650335.1 Streptomyces hiroshimensis | reverse complement strand
GACTTCGTGGAGGACCGAACCCACCAGGGTTGAAAACCTGGGGGATGACCTGTGGTTAGGGGTGAAAGGCCAATCAAACTCCGTGATAGCTGGTTCTCCCCGAAATGCATTTAGGTGCAGCGTCGTGTGTTTCTTGCCGGAGGTAGAGCACTGGATAGGCGATGGGCCCTACCGGGTTACTGACCTTAGCCAAACTCCGAATGCCGGTAAGTGAGAGCGCGGCAGTGAGACTGTGGGGGATAAGCTCCATGGTCGAGAGGGAAACAGCCCAGAGCATCGACTAAGGCCCCTAAGCGTACGCTAAGTGGGAAAGGATGTGGAGTCGCAGAGACAACCAGGAGGTTGGCTTAGAAGCAGCCACCCTTGAAAGAGTGCGTAATAGCTCACTGGTCAAGTGATTCCGCGCCGACAATGTAGCGGGGCTCAAGCGTACCGCCGAAGTCGTGTCATTCCAGCATGAGGGCCAACGCCCGCTGGGATGGGTAGGGGAGCGTCGTGTGCCGGGTGAAGCAGCCGCGGAAGCGAGTTGTGGACGGTTCACGAGTGAGAATGCAGGCATGAGTAGCGATACACACGTGGGAAACGTGTGCGCCGATTGACTAAGGGTTCCTGGGTCAAGCTGATCTGCCCAGGGTAAGTCGGGACCTAAGGCGAGGCCGACAGGCGTAGTCGATGGACAACCGGTTGATATTCCGGTACCCGCTTTGAAACGCCCAATATCGAATCAGGCGATGCTAAGTCCGTGAAGCCGTTCTGGATCCTTCGGGTGAAGGAAAGTGGTGGAGCCGACGACCCAGACTTGTAGTAGGTAA
>NZ_BMUT01000036.1 GCF_014650335.1 Streptomyces hiroshimensis | reverse complement strand
AGGTAGATGTAGGCGCGTTTTTCGTAGCGGGTGGCGACAGCGCGGAAGCCCTTGAGGCGGTTGATGGCGCGTTCGACGGTGTTGCGTTTCTTGTAGCGTTCGCTGTCGAAGCCGGTGGGCCGGCCGCCTCGGGATCCTCGGTTCAGCCGGTGCCTGCGCTGGTCGAGCCGTTCGGGGATGGTGTGCCGGATTCCGCGTCGTCGCAGGTAGCGGCGGTTCTCCCGGGACGTGTAAGCCTTGTCGGCCAGGAGATGGCCGGGCCGGGTACGGGGCCGTCCGGCTCCGGCCCGGGGCACACGGACCTGTTCCAGCACCCGCCCGAGCTGGGGGCCGTCGCCGTAGTGCCCGGGTGTCAGGACGAAGG
Organism: Streptomyces hiroshimensis; assembly: GCF_014650335.1. Classification (GTDB taxonomy): domain Bacteria; phylum Actinomycetota; class Actinomycetes; order Streptomycetales; family Streptomycetaceae; genus Streptomyces; species Streptomyces hiroshimensis. Next base: position 515 of record NZ_BMUT01000036.1, on the reverse strand, counting down.
CGAGGGGCCGGCACCGTCCCTCGGCGGCGAGGTGGATCTTGGTGGTGAATCCTCCGCGGGAACGTCCCAGGCACTCGCCGATCGGACCACCTCCTCCAGCCGGACAGCCAGTTTCCGCAGTACCGGATCGACCTGGTTCGTCCTCCGGCCGGCCCCCTTTTGAGGAACCGTGGCCACCGGCGTCTTCCTCGCACCTGCGGCGTGCTGGTGGGCCCGCACCGCTGTCGAGTCCACCGACACGTCCCAGTCGATCCCGCCCGCGGCGTCCTCGGCGGCCTGGACACGAGACAGCAGCATCTTCCACGTTCCATCAGCTGACCAGCGGCGATGCCGTTTATAGACCGTTTCCCACGGGCCGAACCGCTCCGGCAGGTCCCGCCACTGCACACCGGTCCTCACCCGGTAGAGAACCCCGTTGATCACCCGACGGTGATCACTCCACCGGCCCCCACGCACACCACCAGGAGGTAAGAACGACTCCAGCCGATCCCACTCCGCATTCGTCAGATCCCCAC
>NZ_BMUT01000035.1 GCF_014650335.1 Streptomyces hiroshimensis | reverse complement strand
AATTCCTTGTCGGGTAAGTTCCGACCTGCACGAATGGCGTAACGACTTCTCGACTGTCTCAACCATAGGCCCGGTGAAATTGCACTACGAGTAAAGATGCTCGTTTCGCGCAGCAGGACGGAAAGACCCCGGGACCTTTACTATAGCTTGATATTGGTGTTCGGTTCGGCTTGTGTAGGATAGGTGGGAGACTGTGAAGCCGTGGCGCCAGCCATGGTGGAGTCGTCGTTGAAATACCACTCTGGTCGTGCTGGATGTCTAACCTGGGTCCGTGATCCGGATCAGGGACAGTGTCTGGTGGGTAGTTTAACTGGGGCGGTTGCCTCCTAAAGGGTAACGGAGGCGCCCAAAGGTTCCCTCAGCCTGGTTGGCAATCAGGTGTTGAGTGTAAGTGCACAAGGGAGCTTGACTGTGAGACCGACGGGTCGAGCAGGGACGAAAGTCGGGACTAGTGATCCGGCGGTGGCTTGTGGAAGCGCCGTCGCTCAACGGATAAAAGGTACCCCGGGGATAACAGGCTGATCTTCCCCAAGAGTCCATATCGACGGGATGGTTTGGCACCTCGATGTCGGCTCGTCGCATCCTGGGGCTGGAGTCGGTCCCAAGGGTTGGGCTGTTCGCCCATTAAAGCGGTACGCGAGCTGGGTTTAGAACGTCGTGAGACAGTTCGGTCCCTATCCGCTGCGCGCGTAGGAGTCTTGAGAAGGGCTGTCCCTAGTACGAGAGGACCGGGACGGACGAACCTCTGGTGTGCCAGTTGTCCTGCCAAGGGCATGGCTGGTTGGCTACGTTCGGGAGGGATAACCGCTGAAAGCATCTAAGCGGGAAGCCTGCTTCGAGATGAGGACTCCCACCCACTTGATGGGGTAAGGCTCCCAGTAGACGACTGGGTTGATAGGCCAGGTGTGGAAGACCGGTA
>NZ_BMUT01000034.1 GCF_014650335.1 Streptomyces hiroshimensis | reverse complement strand
GCGCCAGCCTCGCAATCTTGGTCCGTGGGGCGGAACTTCCTGTGGTGTGACCGTGATAGCGACCTTGAGATGCCCCGGAGTGTGCGGGACTGGCTACCGCCCGAGCACTTGTGCTGGAAGATCCTCGACGTCGTCGGAGAACTTGATCTCTCAGCGTTCGACGGCAGCTACCGCGCCGACGGGCAAGGAGGGGCCGCTTACCCTCCCTTGAGCATGGTCGCGCTGATCCTGTACTGCTATAGCAAGGGAGTGCGGTCGTCCCGCCGGATCGAGCAAGCTTGCTGGGATGACGTGGGCTGTCGGGTCATCACGGCTAACCGCAGAGTTGATCACTCCACCGTCGCACGGTTCCTGCGGCGCCACAGTGACGCCTTGAAGTCGCTGTTCGTGCAGATGCTGGCGTTATGCGGTCGGCGGGGTCTGGTGGATCTCATGGCGGTGGCGGTGGACGGCTCACCGATGGAAGCGAACGCGTCGCGCTACTCCAACCAGCGCCTGCACCGTCTCGAGACCACCATCACCGAGTGCGAAGACGAGATCACCGCGCTGATGGATGGTGCGTTCGCCCACGCGCGGACTGTGGAGAATGGCGAGTTCGTGGGTGCCGACGACGGCACCGCATCCGATGACTGGCCTCGCCTGTCCCGGCTGTCCGCCCGGCATACGCGAGCCCGCTCGGCACGGGACAAGCTGCATGAACGGGCCCTGCCCTCGCCCAACGAGATCAGGCTCAAGGTCGAGGCCGCGGAACGGATGGTGGCCCGGGCGGAGAAGCGCCTGGCCGCGGAGACCGCGGCTCATCAGGAGAAATTGAGGAAGTACGAAGCCCGGGCCAAAGCAGACCTGGAGTCAGGCCACCGCGGCGCGAACGGCCGGCCACCGGTCCCAATGGAGCACAAGGCCGTCCTCGTGCGGCAACGGGCCCGGCTGGTGAAAGCCCAGGCTTGGCTGGAGCGAGCACGCAGCCCTCGGCGCGTCCCCTCACCCGAGGCCCGCGCCTGTCTCAGCGATCCCGACTCGAGACTGATGCTTGCCAAACGCGGCGGCTACCTGCAGGGATACAACGTGCAGATCGCTTGCGCCCGCCGCCAGCTCCTTCTGGCCATAGAAGTGCACGACAACCCTTCGGACATGACAGCCCTCGTCCCCATGGTGAAGAAGACACAACATAACCATCAGGCCGCCGGACTTCCCGGTGACATCCAGCTCTGGCTCGCCGACAGCGGATACGCCTCCACCGCAGCCTTCGAAGCCCTCGCGAACCTCCCGATGCTGGTCTCGGTCACCAGCGAAGCCCACCAAGCAGGATTTTCCGCCAAGCGGGAAGACGCCCGCGGCGGTCAGCACACGATGGCGGCCCGCCTCGCCACCCCGGCCGGTCAGGCCCAGTACCGCCAGCGCAGTGCTCTGGTTGAGCCAGGCTTCGCCCAGCTCTTCCAGCGATTCGGTCGCCGTCTCAACTATCGCGGACACCAAGCCGTGGACACTGAGGTCAAGCTCCTCGGCACCGTCCACAACCTCAACAAA
>NZ_BMUT01000033.1 GCF_014650335.1 Streptomyces hiroshimensis | reverse complement strand
GCCCAGGTGGTGGATTGGCGGATGGAGTCGGAGAGGTAGCTGACGAGGCGTCGGACGTTGAGGTATTTCCAGTCGCGGCTGCTGGAGCGGGTGCGTGCACCCCAGACGAGGAGACCGCGGTCGGGGAAGACACGCAGGCAGTTGACGCCCTTGTTGTTGAGCTCGCCCTGCATGTCGTCGGTGAGCAGGACCGGGATGTCGAGCACGCCGCGGAGGTTCTGGTTGGCGGGGGCTTTGAAGACGCCGCGTTCGGCGTCGGTGCGGGCCCAGACGCCGGTGATATGGCCGGAGGGCGGGACGGTGCGGGGGCTGCCGTCGACACCGGGGACGTTGACCCACGGGTAGTAGAGCGTGGTGAATTCGGCGTCGGGCGTGTCCTGGGAAGGGAGTGAGTCGGCGAAAGCCTTGAGGGGGTCGGCGAGCTGATTCGGAGGGGCGTCGAGCACCGCGAGGCGGTTGCGCAGGGCCACGCAGTGACCGACGACGGCGCTCATCAGCTCCCGCCCTGTGGCCTGGACCGGCTCGGGGGGCACCGGGGCGTCGGAGACCGCGGCCGTCATGTCCCACAGGCTGGGCACGGCGACCATGGTCACCTCCGGGACGGTCTCCAGCCCGCCCAGGCCCGTCCGCTGCTCGGCGTCGCCCTTCAGCATCGTGCTCGTGACGGCCACCCGCGGATCGGTGAAGCCCACGACGTAGCAGGAGGTGCCGCCGTTGGCGAAGAACCCGTAGACGGACTCCGCCAGCACGAGGCACCGCTGCAGTGCACGGACCTTCTTGAGGTCCTCGCCTTCCTTGCTGTTCTTCTTCAGGAGGCCGGCCAGCTCCGCGCTCAGCTCCTGGATGCTGTAGCGGGCGGCGAACTCCTGCCAGCCACGGATCGGCTGGGGACGCGTGCGCTCCTCGGCCGTGAACGGGGGAGTGGCCGCCGCCTCATTGCTCTTGGCGTCCGGAACCTTGGTGTACCCCAGGAAGGCCGGAGTGGAGGTGCCCACCCCGACGATCATGCGGACGCCGCTCGACTTCTCCGTGACGTAGACGCCCGGGGGCTTCGGTGCGTTCATCGCTGCTGCTCCCTCTCCTTCATCTGCTGCTGTCCTTGTGACGCGACGTGACGTGAAGTGCCACGACGCGCTGTGGTGGGGGAGGGGAGGGCTATTCGACGGTGATGTCCTCGTAGGTGATCGTCACCTGCTCCGTGGCGACTCCGGAATTCGTCGCCCCGAGCTGGGGGCCCTCCCAGCGGGAGGCCCAGGCGTTGGTCAGGTGAATGCGCCGGACCGTCTCCTTCTTGGCATCCTTGAGGGCGATGGTGATGTTCTGCCGGGCGCTGTCGAGGTCGGCGTCGACCAGCGTGGCCTTGATCCAGTCGGTGAACGCGGTGCTCTTGTCCATGCCGCGGGTGATCGTGATCTCGCCGGTGCGGCGGGCGCCCGGCTGTTTGCGCACGATCAGTTCGCCGGTGGAGGAGACCTGGCGGGTCTCGACCACGTCCTGCTCCAGCGTCAGGCCCGAGACGTCCTGGACGGTCTCGACCTGGAACTTGCCCAGTTCGATGGCGAAGGTGCTGCTGCTGAAAGTGTCACCGGTCAACACGTGCGGGGCCTCCTGGGCTCATGGTGGGCGTGGCGGGATCGTGGTGTCGGACTGGGCGGATCAGCCGGACTGCGTGGGTCCGTCGGCGATTTGGGTGATGGTGAAGTGGACGAATTCGGCGGGGCGGACGGGGGCGATGCCGATGTCG
>NZ_BMUT01000032.1 GCF_014650335.1 Streptomyces hiroshimensis | reverse complement strand
GGTGACCTGGACGACCTGCAGGTCGCCGGTGGCCGCGTTGCGGACGATGCCCTTGTCGTTGTCGGTGCCGAAGCGGATGGGCTGGCCGTGTTCGAGGCGGATGACGGCTTCCTTGGCCTGGTCGCGGTCCTTGAGGGGTTCGAAGGCGCCGTCGTTGAAGATGTTGCAGTTCTGGTAGATCTCGACCAGGGCGGTGCCGGGGTGCTGGGCGGCCTGCTGCAGGACTTCGGTGAGGTGTTTGCGGTCGGAGTCCACGGTCCGGGCGACGAACGAGGCTTCGGCGCCGAGGGCCAGCGACACCGGGTTGAAGGGCGCGTCGAGCGAGCCCATCGGCGTGGACTTGGTGATTTTTCCTGTTTCGGAGGTGGGGGAGTACTGGCCCTTGGTCAGCCCGTAGATCCGGTTGTTGAACAGCAGGATCTTGAGGTTGACGTTGCGGCGCAGGGCGTGGATGAGGTGGTTGCCGCCGATGGAGAGGGCGTCGCCGTCGCCGGTGACGACCCAGACGGACAGGTCGCGGCGGCTGGTGGCCAGGCCGGTGGCGATGGCGGGGGCGCGTCCGTGGATGGAGTGCATCCCGTAGGTGTTCATGTAGTACGGGAAGCGGGAGGAGCAGCCGATGCCGGAGACGAAGACGATGTTCTCTTTGGCGAGGCCGAGCTGGGGCATGAAGCCCTGGACGGCGGCGAGGATGGCGTAGTCGCCGCAGCCGGGGCACCAGCGTACTTCCTGGTCGGACTTGAAGTCCTTCATGGACTGCTGGGCTTCGGCCTTGGGCACCAGCTTCAGTGCCTCAGTCATCGATGGCCTCCTTGAGCACGGTGGCGAGCTGCTCGGCCTTGAAGGGCATGCCGCTGACCTGGGTGTAGGAGCGGACGTCGGTCAGGTAGCGGGCCCGCAGGAGCGTGGCGAGCTGACCCAGGTTCATCTCCGGCACGACCACCTTGTCGTACCGCTTGAGCACCTCTCCCAGGTTCTTCGGGAAGGGATTGAGGTGGCGCAGGTGCGCCTGGGCGATGGGGACGCCCTCGGCGCGCAGGCGCCGCACCGCGGCGGTGATCGGCCCGTAGGTCGAACCCCAGCCCAGGACCAGGGTGGAGGCGTCGTCGGGGTCGTCCACGCTCAGGGCAGGGACGGCGATGCCGTCGGTTTTGGCCTGGCGGGTGCGGACCATGAAGTCGTGGTTGGCGGGGTCGTAGGAGATGTTGCCCGTGCCGTCCTGCTTCTCGATCCCGCCGATACGGTGCTCCAGCCCCGGCGTGCCCGGCACCGCCCAGGGGCGGGCCAGGGTCTGCGGGTCACGCTTGTACGGCCAGAACACCTCGGTGCCGTCGGCCAGGGTGTGGTTGGGGCCGGTGGCGAACTGCACCCGCAGGTCGGGGAGCTCGTCGGGCTCGGGGATGCGCCAGGGCTCGGAGCCGTTGGCCAGATACCCGTCGGAGAGCAGGAAGACCGGCGTGCGGTAGGCCAGCGCGATCCGCGCCGCATCCACCGCCGCATCGAAGCAGTCGGCGGGAGTCTTCGGGGCCACGATCGGCACCGGCGCCTCACCGTTACGCCCGTACATGGCCTGCAGGAGGTCCGCCTGCTCCGTCTTCGTCGGAAGACCCGTCGACGGCCCACCACGCTGGATGTCGACAATCAGCAGCGGCAGCTCCAAAGACACCGCAAGACCGATCGTCTCCGACTTCAGCGCCACACCCGGCCCGGAGGTCGTCGTCACCGCCAAAGCGCCACCGAACGCCGCACCCAAAGCCGCGCCGATGCCGGCGATCTCATCCTCCGCCTGGAACGTGCGCACGCCGAAGTTCTTGTGCTTCGACAGCTCGTGCAGGATGTCCGAGGCCGGGGTGATCGGGTACGAACCCAGATACAGCGGCAGATCCGCCTGCCGCGCCGCCGCGATCAGCCCGTACGACAGCGCCAGATTCCCCGAGATATTCCGGTACGTGCCCGCCGGGAACGCGGACGTCGCCGGGGCGACCTCATACGAGACGGCGAAGTCCTCGGTCGTCTCACCGAAGTTCCAGCCCGCCCGGAACGCCGCCACATTCGCCTCGGCAATGGCCGGCTTCTTCGCGAACTTCCTCCGCAAAAACGCCTCGGTCCCGCCGGTCGGCCGGTGATACATCCACGACAGC
>NZ_BMUT01000031.1 GCF_014650335.1 Streptomyces hiroshimensis | reverse complement strand
TGTGGGAGAGTAGGACGCCGCCGAACAAATTTTAGAGAAAGCCCTGGTGGGAACCTTGAGTTCCCACCAGGGCTTTTTTGTATTTCCAGGGATTCACTCCTGCGGATGGTGTGGTGGAGATCCGGGTCCGGGCCCGGCAGGCACCGGCCCCCGATGCTCGGTATTGCGCTCGGCCCAGGCCGTCAGGGCCGAGCGACACGCGTGGTCCATGTGCCGCAGCCCGCTCAGGTCGAGTTCCACGCTGCGTCCCGAAGGCGGCAGGGATGCCTCCAACTCGTCGAGGATCTTGGGCAGTCGGAGGAAGTTCGCATTGCCGAGGACGCGGACGCGGATCGTGCCGTCCTCCGTCGTCTGTGTCTCCACGTGGACGTGCGAGGTCTCCCAGGCGGCCTTCGCCACGGCCATGAGCAGGCCGATGACGACGCCCTCGAAGAGGTTCGTCGCCACGATGGCCCCCGCGGTCACGATGAGCACCACGGCCTCGCCGCGGTGCTCGCGCCACAGCCGGACGATGTCCCGGAAGGGCAGCAGCTTCCACCCCGCGTGCATCAGCACCCCCGCGAGTGCCGCCACCGGGATGACCTCCAGGGCCCACGGGACGAGTGAGACGAAGACGAGCAGCCAGACGCCGTGCAGGACGCGCGAGGCCTTGGTCTTCGCCCCGGCCTGGACGTTGGCCGCGCTGCGGACGATGACGGCGGTCATCGGGAGCGCGCCGAGTGCGCCGCACACCGTATTGCCGGCGCCTTGGGCGATGAGCTCCTTGTTGTAGTCCGTTCGGGGGCCTTCGTGCAGGCGGTCGACCGCGGCCGCGCTGAACAGCGTCTCGGCGGAGGCGATGAGGGCGAAGGCCAGGACCGTGCCCAGGACGCTCATCTCACCGAGCCGCGCGAAGTCCGCGCTGCCCGGCGGCTGGACCGCGTCGAGCATCCCGTTCACCTCGATCCGGGCCACCGGCAGCGACAAGCCGGCGACCACGCCCGTCGCCAGCGCGACCGCCGCCAGTGGCGCGGGCACGAACTGCGCGCCCCACCGCCACTGCGGCCACAGCACCAGCACGGCGATCGTGCCGACGCCGACCGCGGCGGCGATCAGGGCGTCCGTCGAGATCAGGGTGTCGACGATCAGGTCGGGAAGGCCCGCGAGTTTGGCCGGGCCGCCCGAGGGCGGGCGGGTGTCGGCCATGGCGTAGATCTGGCCTGCCATGAGGACCAGGCCGATGCCGGCCAGCATGCCCTGGACGACGGCGACGGAGATCGCCCGGAACCATCGGCCCAGGCGCAGCAGCCCCATCGCGATCTGCAGCAGCCCGGCGGTGAAGACCAGCACGCCGAGCGCGGTGAGCCCGAACTCCCGCACGGCCTCGTAGACGAGCACCGTCAGGCCGGCGGCCGGGCCGCTGACCTGCAGGCTGCTGCCCGGCAGCAGCCCGGTGAGGAGGCCGCCGACCACGCCGGTGACCAGGCCCAGTTCGACCGGTACACCCGAGGCGACGGCGATGCCGACGGAGAGGGGGACGGCGATCAGGAAGACGACGAGGGAGGCGGTGAAGTCGGCGCGGAGATCGCGGCGCAGGGCGGCCCCGCTGTTGGTCCCGCCGCCGGCCTCGCCGTTGGCGCCGTCGTGGGAAGGGCTTGACCGGAGCTTGGTCCTGGCGAGCACTTTCCGGGCAGGGGTGAGGGGTATTTTGTCCATGAGGATTGCCTCCAGCGCGCGGCGTCATGCGTCGTCGCGCGGCGATGTGATCGTTGCCTGTCGGATGTCGGAGTACGGGCAGCGGAGACGTCGGGGTGAGGACCGGCCGGACGGTAGAGGGTGACGGAGCGTGCCGTGGACACCCGCGGTCATTCTGTCCAAGTGGCCAATACCGTTGGAGTGTTGGCGTGTTACCACGATGTAAACGCAGTGGTGGCAGGCCGGAATATGCCGTTCCCATCGCTCCGGCGCAGGCCCCCGTGGGCTTACCCGTGAAATGCGCCCGGCGCGCGGCGTGTGCGCGGAGTGCAAAGATGGCCGGACACGCCCCCGGTGCCGACCGGTGTCGTCCGGTGTCGCGGCGTCGTTCAGCGTCGTTCAGTGTCGACCGGCGTCGTCCAGCGCACTGTGAAGCCCGGCGTGCAGCCCATCCCCGCGCAGCGAAGAGGTGAGCCCGTGGCAGAGGAAGTCGTGGCACAGGAGCACGAGGCATCCGTGGCATCCGTGGAATCCGTGGAATCCAGGGCAACAGAGGTATCCGCGGCCTCCGCGGCATCCCCCGTATCCGTGGCACAGAAAGTCGCCGTCCTCGGCACCGGAAAGATCGGCGAGGCGCTGCTCAGCGGCATGATCCGCGCGGGCTGGTCGACCGACGACCTCCTGGTCACCGCCCGCCGCCCCGAGCGCGCCGCGGCCCTCCGTGCCCGCTACGGCGTCGAGACGGTCACCAACGCCGAGGCCGCGAAGTCCGCCGACACCCTCATCCTGGCCGTGAAGCCGCAGGACATGGCGGCGCTCCTCGACGAGCTCGCCCCGCACCTGCCCGCCGACCGGCTGGTCATCAGCGCTGCGGCCGGCGTCCCCACGTCCTTCTTCGAAGAGCGGCTGCCCGGCGGCAACCCCGTCGTGCGCGTCATGCCGAACACCCCCGTCCTGGTGGACGAGGGCATGTCGGTGATCTCCGCGGGCACCCATGCCACGGAGGACCACCTCCTCCGCACGGAAGCGATCTTCAAGCCCGTCGGCAAGACGCTCCGGGTGCCCGAGTCCCAGCAGGACGCGGCCACGGCGCTGTCCGGCTCGGGCCCTGCGTACTTCTACTTCCTCGTCGAGGCGATGACCGACGCCGGCATCCTCCTCGGCCTCCCGCGGGACAAGGCCCACGACCTGATCGTCCAGGCCGCCATCGGCGCCGCCGTGATGCTCCGCGACAGCGGCGAGCACCCGGTCAAGCTGCGCGAGGCGGTCACCTCACCGGCCGGTACGACGATCAACGCCATCCGCGAGCTGGAGAAGCACGGGGTGCGGCACGCGCTGATCGCCGCCCTGGAGGCCGCCCGCGACCGCAGCCGGGAGCTGGCCTCGGGCGAGGGCTGATCAGGCTCCTTCCACCAGAGCCGCCGTCGGCGCGATCCTCGCGAAGCCGGCGGCGTGCAGGTTGGTCGCCGTCGCCCGGTACAGCTCGTCCGCCGTGAGCGACTGCCCGTCCGGGCCGACCGCGTCGAAGGTGTACGTCGCGTCGACCGGCACGATCACGTCGTAGCCCAGGTTCCCGCCCATCCGGGCGGTGGTCTCCACGCACCAGTTCGTCATGATGCCGATGACGACGATCTGCCGGATTCCGGCCTCGTCCAGCCAGTGCTTCAGATCCGGAGTGCCGAGGAAGGCCGAGTTCACCGTCTTGGTGATCAGCAGCTCCGGCCCGCTGCCCTTGCCGCGCCGCTGCTCTACGAAGTCCTGCAGGTCGTTGCCCGGCTGCCCCGGGCGCAGCGGCGAGTCCGGCTTGGGCGAGTCGTGCCGTACGAACACCACCGGCCGGCCCGCCGCCTGCCAGGTGTCCATCAGCTGCGCCATGTTGTCCTCGGCGGCGGGGTTGTTGCGGGGCGGGAAGTGGTCCTGGTCGTTCCAGGCGTTCTGGACGTCGATGACGACGAGGGCGGCGTTGTCGCTGATACGGATGTTCTGTGCGCTGTTCATGCTGACGATCCTGGTCGTCGCCGCAGGGCCGTCCCAGTGGCAGAAGAGACCATGTTCGATGGATTGCTGCCAATGGATTACTGCCACGGGCATGCCGCAGGCGTCAGGATGATGCTCATGCAGCCAGCGCAGCGCATCGCCCTCGTCGCCTTCCCCGGCATCCGCGCCTTCGACGTCGCCGTCATCACCGAGGTCTGGGGCGTCGACCGCACCGACCGCGGCGGCCCCCGCTTCGAGCTGCGCCGCTACGGCGCGGACGGAGCCCCCGTGGCCATGCCCGGCGGCCTCACGCTCACCCCCGACCAGGACCTGGACCTGGACGGGTTCGGTACGGACGACCTCGTCGTCGTCCCCGGGGTCGAGGACCACCTGGCGCCGGTTCCGGAGCCCGTACTCGCCGCCCTGCGCGACGCCCACCGCGCCGGCGTCCCCGTCGCCGCCCTCTGCGGCGGTGCCTTCGTCCTCGCCCAGGCCGGCCTGCTCGACGGCCGCCGCGCCGTCACCCACTGGAACCTCACCGGGCTCCTGGCCCGCAGCCACCCCGGCGTCGAGGTCGTCCCCGACGCCCTGTTCGTCGAGGACGCCGGAGTGTGGACCGCGGCGGGCGTCGCCGCCGGCATCGACCTCTGCCTCCACCTGGTGCGCAGGGCCCACGGGGCCGAGGCGGCGGCGACCATCGCCCGCGCCATGGTCACCGCCCCCTTCCGCACCGGCACCCAGGCCCAGTTCGTCGAACAGCCCACGCCCTGCTCCGACCGCGAAGCCGATGCCCTGGCGGACGTACGCGAGCGGGCCCTGCGCCGGCTCGCCGAACCGCTGACCGTCGCCGACCTGGCGGGCTGGGCCGGCATGTCACCGCGCTCCTTCGCCCGCCACTTCACCGCGACCACGGGCACGACGCCCGTGCAGTGGCTCCTCGACCAGCGCATCGCCGCGGCCCAGAAGCTCCTCGAACGGACGGGGCTGCCGATGCCCGAGGTGGCCCGCCGCTGCGGGTTCGGCAGCGAGGTCACCATGCGGCAGCACTTCGCGGCCCGCCTTGCGACGAGCCCGCGCGACTACCGGCGTGCGTTCCGGGCGGCGGGCTGACCGCCCCGGAAAGGCTTCTTCGCGGCCTAGTACGCGGGCAGCAAGCCGATCGCCCGGTAGGCCGCGTCCACCGTCGGCCGGGCGATTTCCCGCGCCCGCCCGGCCCCCTCCCGCAGCACGGCATCCACATGACCCGGGTCGGCGCACAGTTCGGCATGCCGTTCCTGCAGCGGCCGCAGAACCTCCAGCACCGCATCGGCCGTATCCCGCTTCAGCGCGCCGTACGAGGAATAGACGCCCGCGAGCTCCGCGGGATTTCCGCCGGTGCATGCGGCCAGGATCTCCAGCAGATTCGCGATACCGGGCCGCGTCTCACGGTCGTGGACGACCTCGGTGCCGCTGTCCGTCACCGCACGCATGATCTTCCGGCGCACGACGTCCGGCTCGTCCAGCAGATAGACGATGCCCGCCGTCTCCGCATGGGACTTCCCCATCTTCGCCGTCGGATCCTGCAGATCCATGACCCGGGCGGCCACGGACGGGAGTACGGCCTTCGGCACGGTGAACGTCTGCCCGTACCGCTGGTTGAACCGCACCGCGAGATCCCGCGTCAGCTCGACGTGCTGGGCCTGGTCGTCCCCCACCGGGACCTCGTCCGCCCCATACGCCAGGATGTCCGCCGCCATCAGCACCGGATACGTCAGCAGCGACAGCCTTACGCTGCCTCCCGCCGCCCGCTCCCGCGCCGACTTCTCCTTGTACTGGATCATCCGCCGCATCTCGCCGTCGGATGCCGTGCACTCCAGGAGATAGGAGAGCCGGGTGTGCTCGTCCACATGACTCTGTACGAACACCGTGCACTGCGCCGGCTCCAGCCCGGCCGCGAGCAGAAGCGTGGCCGTCTGCCGGCTGAGGCGCCGCACCCGCGCCGGATCGTGCTCCACGGTGAGCGCATGCAGGTCCACGACGGAGAACAACGCGTCGGCCTTGTGCTGATCCACTTCCACCCACTGGCGTACGGCGCCGAGGTAGTTGCCGAGCGTCAGGTGACCGGTGGGCTTGATGCCGCTGAAGATCCGGGTCATGAAGTGGTGCGCTCCCTGTCTGGAGGGGACGCCGCCACGGACAGCAAAAACGGCCGCCGAGGCGGCGGCCGTTGGATGCATGCGCGAAGCACGGAGTCTGGGCCGCCGTCAGGCGGCCCACCACTGCTGCGTACGCACATGCCGAGTCATGACGCCGACCGTACGCCCCCGAAAAGTGCTTGCGCCACCGGTTTGATGCGCCCTACGGGGTCGTGTAGAGTTCTTCGAGTTGCCGCGGGGTCCACAAGGACGGCGGGGCAGCCACTCGAGCCGCACCGGCGGCAATCACCACTGCACGGCCCCTGAACG
>NZ_BMUT01000030.1 GCF_014650335.1 Streptomyces hiroshimensis | reverse complement strand
TTCCGCCACCGAATTCCACTAACGGCATTCGTAAGTGACCCAGGCCTCATGGGCGCCCTCACACGGAACAGCCCCCGAGACGACACACAGCGAGCGCACATGCGCACAGCGTCAGCGCCGATTGGGGAAGGTTCAGCCCGCGGACACGGCCGCGGCCGCGGCCGTGTCGCGTCCGCCGGGGTGGCGGTGCCGCCAGGTCCAGAAGATCGCGCAGGACAGGGCGGCCCAGGCGATCAGCACGGCGAATGGGAAGAAGTGCTGGTGCTGCCGGAAGTAGACGGCCGTGTGCTGGGCGTTCACGGAGGCCCCCGGGGGCAGCCAGCGGCCGATCTCGCCGAGGAGGGAGGGCAGCAGCGGCCAGGAGACGGCACCGCCGGAGGAGGGGTTGCCCAACAGGACCATCAGGCCCCAGGTGGGCAGCATCGCCCACCGCCCGAAGAGGGCGTTGAACATCGTGAAGACCATGCCCGAGGTGAACATGGTCAGCGCCAGGATCAGCCAGGATTCCGCGAACGGCAGCCGCACCGCACCCAGCCCCCAGTCCACGACCGCGGCGATGGTGAAGCCGCCCAGCGTGGAATAGGCGGCGGTGAAGGCGATGCGTTCGGCCGGATTGAGTTCGCCCGCGTGGACGCTCATCTGAATGGCGCCGACGAAGCCGACGATGACGGCCGCCAGGGTGATGTAGAAGAGCGCGAGGCCGCGCGGATCGCCCTTCTGGAGGGGATTGACGTCCCGCACGACGACGAGGACGCTGATTTCCTTGCCGACCCGGGGCGCGGTCTCGGTCAGCAGCTGGGCCACGGTGGCGCCGGATGCTCCGGAGACGTCCAGCTCGGCCGCGTGGTGGCGGTCCTGCAGGATGGCGTAGACGCGCTGGTCCTCGACCGCACGCCGGGCGTCCTCGTAGGTGGCGAAGTGGCGCAGCAGGAGCTCGGCGCCCAGCGCTCTCTCCATGCCCTGGACGAATTCCGCCCGCTTGATCTCGGACTCCGGGACGCCCGTGACGGCGGTGGGGATGTTGTGCGGGGTCGGATTGGCCATGGCGTAGGTGTAGGAGCCGGCGAAGAGCCCGGCGGCCGCGGCCACGATGAGCACGAGCACAGCGGCGGGGAAGAACGGCGAGTGACGGAACGCCGACCAGCGGTGGCGGGCGCGATGCCGCCTTCCGGTGGGGGCGGCGGGGCCGTGGGGCGTGCCGGCGGCGCCGCTCTCTTCACCCATGGGGCCACGATATGCAGATCATCCGGCCCCGGCGCGGCCCGTGGTCCACCCGGGGGCCTGGGGCCCGGGGACCTGGGGGCCCGGGAGCCTGGGCCGCTCGCTCCGAGCTGTGGCGTCAGCCCTACTCGGTACGGTGTGCGAGCGGGAGCGCTCTCCTTCGCCCCGTGTCCGGAGGGGTGGGGGATGACGGAGATCCATGGCGAGTTGATGCGTGCACTGCCCGGCGTGCTCAAGGCACATTCCATGCAGATAGCGGGCAAGATCGCTTTCCGGGATGCGCAGCGGGGTGTCACTTACGGTGAGCTGGAGAAGCGCACCGGGCGCCTGGCGGGTCACCTGGCACGGCTGGGGGTGCGGCGAGGCGACCGGGTGGCCCTCCACCTGGGCAGCCGGGTGGAGATGGTGGAGGGGTTCCTCGCGGTCCTGCGGGCGGGGGCCGTAGGCGTTCCGCTCGATCCCGGGGCGACGGAGGCGGAGCTGGCGTATTTCCTCGACGACAGCGGCGCCGTCGCGGTGATCACCGAGGAGAGCCGGCTGTCCCGGGTCGCCGGACTGGCGGCCACGCGGCCGCGGCTGCACGCACGGGTCGTGGTGGCGGGTACGGACGCCGTGCCGGACGGGGCGCCCGCAGCCGAGCACCTCTTCGAGCAGCTGGCCGGGACGGATCCGGGGCAGGCGCCTCGGGACGACCTCGGCCTGGACGAACCGGCCTGGATCCTCTACACCTCCGGCACCACCGGTCGGAGCAAGGGCGTCGTCTCCAGTCAGCGCACCGCACTGTGGTCGGTGGCGGCCGCCTACGTGCCGCTGTGGGGCCTGGAGCGGCAGGACCGGCTGCTGTGGCCGCTGCCGATGTCCCATGCCTACGCCCACTCGCTGTGCCTGCTGGGCGTCATCTCCGTGGGGGCGAGTGCCTACCTCCTCGGCCGGGGCGCGAGCGTCGCGCAGGCGCTCGCCGAGCAGCCGTGCACGGTCGTGGCCGGAGTGCCCGCCACGTACCACCTGCTCACTGAGGCGCTGCGCGAGGCGTCGCGACCGCGGCGGCCGTCGGGCGTACGGCTGTGCGTCACCGCGGGCGCGCCGTGTCCCCCGGCGCTGCGAGCGGAGGTCGAGGAGCTGCTGGGTGCCCCGTTGCTCGACGGCTACGGCAGCACCGAGACCTGCGGGAAGATCGCGGTCGACCGGCCCGGCGGCCCTCCGGAGGGCCGCTCCGGCGTTCTGCCG
This sequence comes from Streptomyces hiroshimensis, assembly GCF_014650335.1. Lineage (GTDB taxonomy): Bacteria > Actinomycetota > Actinomycetes > Streptomycetales > Streptomycetaceae > Streptomyces > Streptomyces hiroshimensis. The sequence goes on along the minus strand of NZ_BMUT01000030.1, from coordinate 10,604 downwards.
GTGCCCGGAGTCGAGGTGCGGCTGACCGATCCTGCCGGTGGTGACGACGTGGCCGATGGTACGGACGGGGAGATCTGGGTCCGCGGCCCGAACCTGATGCTCGGCTATCACAACCGCCCGGACGACACCGCACAGGCCTTCAGGGACGGGTGGTACCGCACCGGGGATCTCGGGCGCCGCGGTGACGGCGGGCGTCTGCAGGTCACCGGCCGGGTCAAGGAACTGATCATCCGCGGTGGAGAGAACGTCAACCCGGTCGAGGTCGAGCATGTGCTGCTCGGCTGCCCCGGTGTCGCGGACGCGGCCGTCGTCGGCAGGCCGCACGACGTGCTGGGCGAGGTCCCGGTCGCCTTCGTCGTCCCCGGCCCGCACGGCGTCGACACCGACCGGGTACGCGCCGCGTGCCGGGAGCGGCTGTCGGGCTTCAAGGTGCCCGACGAGGTGTACGAGACCGGCTCCGTGCCCCGTACCCCCTCCGGCAAGACCGACCGTCCCGCGCTGGCCCGGCAGTTGGCGGAACGGCTCGGAGCGGTGCGTGAGGACGCCGTATCCGCCCTGCGCCGGCGCCTGCTGTCCCTGCCCCCGTCCGGACGGTACGACGCCGTGCTGCGCCTCGTCCTCGCCCGTACGGCGGACGCCGGTGGCGCGCCGGAGCAGGAGACGGAGCCGGAGCCGGGGCGGCCCTTCACCGCCTCCGGCATCACCTCCCTCGGGGGCGTACTGCTGCGCGACCGGCTCGGCGCGGACACCGGGCTGGAGCTGCCCGCGACCCTGGTGTTCGACCACCCGACGCCTGCCGCAGTGGCGGAGTTCCTGCACTCCGCGCTCCTCCCCGGCCGTGCACCGGCAGCCCGGACACGCGGCGCCAAAGCCCGTACGCCGGGCGCCAAGTCCCGTACGGCGGGCGCCAAGTCCCGTACAGCGTCCGGGGATCCGGTGGCCATCGTCTCGATGGCATGCCGGTATCCGGGACTCCGTGACGACGTCACGTCTCCGGAGGAACTGTGGCAGCTGGTCGCGGACGGGGCTGACGCGACCTCGGACTTCCCCGGCGACCGCGGCTGGGACCCGGTGCACCTCTTCGACCCCGACCCGGACCGGCTCGGCGCCTCCGTCACCCGCCGCGGCGGCTTCCTGCGCCTGGCGGCCGACTTCGACGCGGCCTTCTTCGGAATGTCCCCGCGGGAGGCACTGGCGACCGATCCCCAGCAACGACTTCTGCTGGAGACCACCTGGGAGCTCTGCGAGCGGGCGCGTATCGACCCGGCGGACCTCCGCGGCAGCGACACCGGCGTCTTCGTCGGCGTGATGCACGACGACTACGCAGGCCGTCTCCTGCACGGGGGCGCGCACCCGCTCGAAGCGCATCTCGCGCTGGGCTCGACGGGCAGCGTGGCGTCGGGCCGTATCGCGTACACCCTGGGCCTGCACGGGCCGGCCGTCACGGTGGACACCGCCTGCTCGTCGTCCCTGGTGGCGATGCACTGGGCGGCGCAGGCGCTGCGGTCGGGCGAGTGCTCGCTGGCGGTGGCCGGCGGCGTCACCGTGATGGCCACCCCGGCGCCCTTCGTCGCGTTCAGCAGGCTCCGCGGCCTGGCGCCGGACGGCCGGTGCAAACCGTTCTCGGCCGCGGCCGACGGCACCGGCTGGGCCGAGGGCGCTGGAGTGGTCCTGCTGGAGCGCCTGTCCGACGCCCGGCGCAACGGCCATCCGGTCCTGGCCGTGCTCCGCGGCTCGGCCGTCGGCTCCGACGGTGCCTCCAACGGTCTCACCGCACCCAGCGGCACGGCCCAGCAGCAGGTGGTCCGTCAGGCCCTGGCCGACGCCGGTCTGTCCCCGGCCGACATCGACACCGTCGAGACACACGGCACCGGTACCGCACTCGGCGACCCCGTCGAGGCCCGAGCGCTGCTGGCCGCATACGGGCAGGAGCGGTCTGCCGGCCGGCCGCTGTGGCTCGGTGCGCTGAAGTCCAACATCGGGCACACCCAGGCCGCGGCCGGTGTCGGCGGCGTCATCAAGACCGTCCTTGCGATGCGCCACGGACGCCTGCCGCGCATCCTGCACTGCGAGGAACCGTCCCCCCGCGTGGACTGGTCGTCGGGCACCGTACGGCTGCTGACGCGCGAGGAGGAATGGCATCCGGCGCCCGGCAGCCCGCGCCGGGCAGGGGTGTCGGCGTTCGGCATCGGCGGGACGAACGCCCACGTCATCCTGGAGGAAGCTCCCTGGGAGACGGAACCCGGAGCGGAAGGCGATGCCGGCACGGCTCCCGGGCGCCCGCAGGCCGTGCCGCCCCTGCTGCTGTCCGGCGCGGACCCGCGAGCTCTCCGCGCGCAGGCCGGGCAGGTGGCGGCCCTGCTGCGGCAGCATCCCCGGCCACCCCTGCTCGACGTCGCGTTCTCCCTGGCCACGACCCGGACCGCGCTCGCTCACCGGGCGGCGGTGACCGGCGCGGACCACACAGCACTGCTGCGCGCTCTGGACGCACAGGCGGCTGCCGGAACCGGCAGCGGCAGCGGCAGCGGCAGCGGCAGCGGCAGCGGCAGCAACGGCGGAAACGGTGGCAGCAGCCCCACGGCCAGGCCGGCCACATCCTCCGGTCGGCTGGCCCTGCTGTTCTCCGGCCAGGGTGCGCAGCGCCCGGGCATGGGCCGGGAACTGCACGGCGCCTTCCCTGCGTTCGCCGCCGCCTTCGACTCCTTGTGTGAACGGTTCGATGCCGAGGGCGGCCTGGAGCGGCCCCTGCGCACCGTGCTGTGGGCGGAGGCAGGCAGCGACGACGCCACGCTGTCGGCACGGACCGACTTCGCGCAGGCCGGGCTGTTCGTCTTCGAGGTGGCGCTCTTCCGGCTTCTGGAGTCCTGGGGAGTACGGCCGGACGTCCTGTCCGGGCACTCCGTCGGTGAACTGGCGGTCGCTCATGTCGCAGGAGTCCTGTCGGAGCCGGACGCCGTGGAGCTGGTCGCGGCCCGGGGGCGGCTGATGCGGCAGCTTCCCGGCAGCGGTGCCATGGTGGCGCTGGAGGCCACCGAGCGCGAGGCGGAGCAGGAGCTGACCGGCTGGGCGGACCGCGTGGCGGTGGCGGCGGTGAACGGCCCGCGGTCGGTCGTCCTCTCCGGCGAAGAGGGGGCCGTCCTGACAGTGGCGGCCCGCTTCGCCGGGCGGGGCCGCCGCACCACACGGCTGCAGGTCGGCCACGCCTTCCACTCCCCCCTGATGCAGCCGATGCTGACGGCGTTCGGCCACGTCGCGTCGCGGCTGACGTACCGCGCGCCACGCATCCCGGTGATGTCGACGCTCACCGGGCGCCCGGCCGCCGGGGACGACCTCTCGGCCGCGTACTGGGTGCGCCACGCCCGCGAGACCGTGCGTTTCGGAGACGCCGTACACCGTCTCGTACACGACGAGCGGGTGACTGTCTTCGCCGAAGTCGGGCCCGGAGCACAGCTCACCGCTGCCGCCATGTCCGGCCTCGCCGTCGACGGCAAGAAGCCGGACGAGGGGTCGACCGAAGGGCCGGTCGAAGGGCCCGGCGAGGGGCCGGTGTTCATCGCCACCGCACGGGACGGTGCCCGGGAGGCGGAGGCGGTCCTTGCCGCGCTCGGTCGGCTGCACGTACACGGCCTGCCGGTGGACTGGCACCGAGTGTACGAGGGCAGCGGCGCCCGGCGGGTGGACCTGCCGACGTACCCCTTCCAGCGGCGCCGCTACTGGCTGGACGCCCCTGCCTCCCCCTCCCCTGTTCCTGCTCCTGCTCCTGCTCCTGCTCCTGCCACGGCTGGATCCGGCCATCCGTTGCTGCCTCAGACGACCACCGTCCCGGGCACGGAACGCCTCCTGTGCACCGGTCACCTGTCCACCGTGGCCCAGCCGTGGCTGCGCGACCACGTCGTCGCCGGGCATGTCCTCGTCCCTGCCGCCGCGTTCGCCGAGATGGTGCTCCACGCAGGCGACGCGTGCGGGCTGGAGACCGCCGAGGACTTCGCGCTGCTGGCACCGCTGCTCCTGCCGGGCTCCGGCGAGCGGGTCCAGGTACAGGTGGTCCTCGGCGAGCCGGACGCATCCGGGCGCCGCACCGCCGACGTCCACTCCCGCCCGCAGGAGTCAGGGCCGTTGGGCGGCTGGACACATCATGCGACCGGGCGGCTCGGCCCGGCCGCCGGAGCCGGGGACGAACGCCGGGGGGCCACCACCGCATGGCCGCCCCCGGGCGCCGTGCCCGTGGACCTCACGGGTGCCTACGAGCGCCTGGCCGACGCCGGTCACGCGTACGGCCTCGCGTTCCAGGGCGTCACGGCCGTCTGGCGGGGGCCGGACGAGGAGGTGGAGGAGGTGTATGCCGAGGTGCGGCTGCCCGAGGCGGCGGGCGCCGAAGCACGGCGGTACGGCATCCACCCCGCTCTGCTGGACGCAGCGCTGCACGCGGCGCTCCTCGCCGCGCCGTCCGCCGGCCCCGCCCGGCTGCCCTTCGCCTGGCGCGGCCTGACCGTGCACGCTGTCGGCGCCACGGCCCTGCGCGTACGCATACGCGCCACCGGTACGGACACCGTCGCCGTGGACCTGGCCGACCCCGCCGGGCAGCCGGTGGCCAGGGTGGAGTCCTTGACCACCCGGCCGCTGACGGAGTCCGTCGACGCCGCGGCCGTGGGCATGAACGGCCGCGGAGGGTTGTACACCCTGCGGTGGACCGGCGTTCCGGACGGCGGCGAAGAGCTCTCCTTGTCGGTGGCGGCGCCCGACGACCTGGGGCTGCGGTCCGTGCTCCCTGCGACGCCCGCCCTGCAAGGGAAGGCACCCGAGGCGGTCGTGGTCTCGCTGTCCTCAGGGAGCGAACCGTCCTCACGGAGCGAACCATCCTCAGAGAGTGAACCGTCCTCAGGGAGTGAACCGTCCTCGGGAACGGATCCTGTCTCGGCGACGCACCGTCTGACCGCCCGCGCCCTGACACTGCTGCAGACGTACCTGTCCGTTCCGGCGGCGCCCGGAACGCGTCTCGTCCTGGTGACCCGGGGCGCCACTGCCCCCGTGCCGGACCTGTCGGCCGCCGCCGTGTGGGGCCTGGTGCGCTCCGCGCAGGCGGAGTACCCCGGGCGCCTCACGCTCGTGGATACCGACGGCAGTCCGGAGTCGCTGCGCCTGCTGCCTGCCGCCGTCGCCACCGGCGAACCACAGCTCTCCCTGGTCGACGGAACGGCCCGCGTTCCCCGACTGGCAGAAGCCGAAACCTTGTCACTCACCCACTCCCCCACGGCCGACGGGTTCGCGAGCGGAGTCGGCACCGTCCTGGTCACCGGTGGCACCGGAGCCCTCGGCGGGTTGCTGGCACGGCACCTGGTCACCCGGTACGGGGTCCGGCATCTGGTGCTCGTCAGCCGCCGGGGGCCGCAGTCGGCGGGGGCGCGGCAGCTGCAGGCCGTACTGGAGGAAGCCGGCGCCCGCGCGGACGTGATCGCGTGCGACGTGGCCGAGCGCGCCCAGCTGGCTGCCGTCGTGGAGAAGTACGCGCCACAGCTGAGCGCCGTCGTACACGCCGCCGGGGTGCTGGACGACGGCGTGTTGGAGGCTCTGACGCCCGAGCGGTTCGCAGCAGCGTTACGGCCGAAGGCGGACGCGGCCTGGCACCTGCACGAGCTGACGCGGCATCTGCCCTTGTCACACTTCGTCCTGTTCTCCTCGGCGGCCGGGCTGCTGGGCAATCCCGGCCAGGCCAACTACGCCGCCGCGAACGCCTTCCTGGACGCACTCGCCCACCACCGCACTTCCCTCGGCCTGCCCGCTCTTTCCCTCGTGTGGGGCCCGTGGGCGGGCGGGGAAGGGATGGCGGCGCGGACCGACGGTGCCGAGCGGGCCATGGGCGGCGTGCTGCGCGCCGTCTCCCCCGCGCAGGGCCTGGCGATGTTCGACGCCGCGCTGGGCGAAGGCGGGCCGGTGCTCGCCCCGCTGCTGCCGGACCGTTCCCGGCCGGCGGCCCCCGCCGGATCACCCGTCCCGCCGCCCCTGCGCGACCTGTTGCGCCCGGCCCGCCCGGCCCGCCCGGCCGCCGGGTCCGTGGGCGACGCCGGCTCCGTGGGCGCCACCGGCTCCAAGGCGGCAGCCGGCAACGGCCCCGAGGACGCGACCGGATCCTGGCGGGAACGGCTCGCAGCGCTGCCGGAAGCCGACCGGGCGCTTGCGCTGCTGGAGCTCGTCCGCGCGGAGGTCGCAGCGGTGCTCGGGCATCCGGACGCCGCTGCCGTGGCCCCCGGCCGCCCCTTCACCGAGCTGGGCTTCGACTCTCTGACCGGGGTGCTGCTGCGCAACCGCCTCGCCGTGCTCACCGGCCTGACGCTGCCGGCCACCGTCACGTTCGACCGGCCCAGCGCCGCCGAGCTGGCCGGTCATCTGTACGAGGAGCTGGGCGGCGACCTGCTCGCAGGGACCGCTGCCGCCGCCGGACCGGACGTGCACGGAAGGGCGCGACCGCCGCAGACCCTCGCCTCCCTCTACCGGCGGGTGTGCGGAACGGGCGACGTCGTCTCGGCGATGCACCTGCTGGTGACCGCCTCGCTCGCCCTGCCCTCCTTCGGCCCTGCCGACAGCTCCCGGCACGAGCTCGCCCCGGTCAAGCTGGCCGAGGACGTCCAAGGAACCGGCCGTCCCGCGCTCGTGTGCTTCCCCGGCTTCTCCCCGAACCTCGGCAGGCCCTGGTACGCCGCGCTGGCCGCCGCCTTCGCCGGCGAGCGGGACGTCTTCGAGTTCCGCCACCCCGGCGCCGCCCACGGCGACACCGTCCCGCGCGACTGGCGCACCCTCGTGGACCTGCACGCCGACACCGTGCGCACGCACCTGGGCGACCGTCCGTACGCCGTCCTCGGCTACTCGATGGGCGGCTATCCCGCCCACTCGGTCACCGCGCGGCTCGCGGCGACGGACACGCCGCCGGTCGGCCTCGTCATCGCCGACACTTACCACGTCACCCCGGACCGCGAGGAGGAGCCGTGGCTGCTCGCGATGCCCGCCCGTCTCCCCCTCCAGCTGGGTGAGCGGTTCGACACGGCCGTGGACGACATGTCGATGGCCGCCCTGGGCGCCTACACCCGCATGGCCCGCGGCTGGCACCCGGAACCGTTGGACGTCCCCACGCTGTTGATCCGCGCCGCGGAGCCGCTCCCGCCGGTGCGTCCCGGCACCGGGGACGGGACACGGGAGTACGGCCCCGGGCGGCCGGTCTGGCCGGCGCCGCACACCGCCGTGGAGGTTCCCGGCGACCACTGGACCCTCTTCGAGGAGCATGTACGCACGACGGCCGACGCGATCCGGGCCTGGCTCGGCGCGCAGGTCTCCGCCACCGGCCGGCGCTGAGAGCTGTCACCCCCGTGTGCCCCGTGCGCTGCGGCGCGCGGGGCGCGGGGCGCGGCGTGTCGTCGCTCTCGACGTCCAGATGGGGAAGCACCCGGTCCAGCCATCGCGGCGTCCACCAGGCGCGGCGGCCGAGGAGGGTCATCACGGCGGGTACGAGGAGCAGCCGGACGACGGTGGTGAAGCGGGGCTACGCCGCGCGGCTGCCGGTCCGGAGCCATTCGGGGGCGAGGATCGCCCAGATCTGCTTGTCGTGGCGGACGCCTCCGTAGGGCCAGGACTGGCGCCGCACGCCCTCGAGCGCCATGCCGAGCCGCACGGCCACCGCCGAGCTCCGGTCGTTGTCGGCCCGGCAGTGCCACTCGGCGCGGTGCAGCCCCCGGGAGGTGAACGCCCAGTCCAGCAAGGCGCTGCACGCGTCGGTGACCAGACCGTGGCCCTCGGCGGCGGGCTCCAGCCAGCAACCGATCTCGCAGGAACCCGCGGCGGTGCTGAAGTCCGTGAACATCACGCCGCCGACGAGCACGCCGTCGAGCCGGATGCCGTACAGGCGGGCCCCGTCCTCGGCCTGCCGCTCTGCGTACCGGCGCAGCGTGGCCCGGGCTCCGTCGAGATCATCGGTGACGAACGCCTGTCCGACCCACGGCCGGATGTGCTCGCGGGCCCGGTCAAGGTGGGCGGCGAACTCCTCGGCGTGCCATATCTCCAGCGGCTCCAGGCAGGCGTTGTCCCGCAGGAAGAGTGAGAACATGATGACCCCATTCGCATAACAAGTGTTATGACTATGTACCGTAGCAGCATGCCACGCACCAAGGGAGATCACGAAGCCCGCCGCCGCGACGTTTCCGAAGCGGTCTGGCGGGTGCTGGCCGCGCACGGCTTCGGCGGACTGACCCTGCGCGCCGTCGCCACCGAACTCGGCGCCACCACCGGCCTGCTCACCCACTACTTCCCCGCCAAGCGCGACCTGGTCGCGCACGCCCTCGACGTGCTCGAACAGCGCAGCGCCTCGCGCCCCCGGCGCGCTGCCGGGCCGGGCCTGCCCGCTGTGAGGGCCGCCCTGCTCGACATCCTGCCGCTGACCGCCGAGGCCACCGACGCCAACCGGATCTGGGTGTCCTCCTGGGACGTCGCCCTCGCCGACCCCGCCCTGAGCGGCGACCACGCCCGCAGGTACGCGCAGAGCCGCGGCAAGCTCCGCGACCTGGTCGCCACGGCCCAGGAGCTCGGCGAACTGCCCGCCGGGGACCCGGAGCTCATCGCGGCCGGCGCCCAGTCCTTCGCGCTCGGGCTGGTGGTGCAGGCCCTGTTCGCCCCCGCGTCGTTCCCGCCCCAGCGCCAGGTCGAGCTCCTCGACGACTATTTGGCGTCGCTGGCGTCACCTAGGGCAGCGATGTCACCGGCTTCCCCGTCCTCGTCGCGCGGCGAGGACCCGGCCCCGCCCGGCCGGCATCCCGGGCGATGAAACGATGGCCTCATGGCTTCTCACCCGTTGCTGGACGTCACCGAACTCCCCTCCGTCGAGGCACACCTCGAACGCATCGGCACGGTGTTCGCCAGCTTCCGGGATCAGGACTCGGGATGCGTGTCCTACGGCGTCCGGCTCCCCGGCGGAGAGCGGTGGTTCGTCAAGGAGGGCACCAGCGACGGCGCGCGGCGCTCCCTCTGCCGGGCGTGGGCCTTCCACCGGGCCGTGAGCCACCCGGTGATCGTCCCGCAGGTGCACCGGATCGCGGTGCGCGGCAACTGGGCAGTGGTCATGCCGTGGCACGACGGCGAGGTTCTCTACCACCCCACCACCGGGGGCACCGCGGACCGTACCGCCCCGGGCAGTGCCATGGCGCGGTTCCGGGCGCTGCCGCTGTCCCTGGTCATGCGTGCGTGGGACCGGATCCTGAGTGCGCACCTCGCGGTGGAGGAAGCGGGGCACGTGGCAGTCGACTTCTACGACGGCGCGCTGCTGTACGACTTCACCGGCGACACCATGCGCCTGGTCGACCTCGACGAGTACCGCCCGGGCCCCTTCGTCCTGGAGGCGGACCGGCTGCCGGGCTCACGGCGGTTCATGGCACCGGAGGAGTACGAGCGCGGCGCGACCATCGACGCCCGTACGACCGTCTTCGTACTCGGCCGCGCCGCCCGGCTGCTCCTCGACGCGGGTGACGACGAACGCGCTTGGCGGGGCGGCCCGGCCCGGCTCAAGGTGCTGCACCGTGCCACCCGGGCCGATCCCGGGGAGCGGTTCGCATCGGTCCGCCGGTTCGCCGCGGCGTGGCACGCCGCCGGAAGCGCTCCCGAGGGAAGCCCGCGCCCGGGTACGCCCTGACCGGAACCTCCCCTCGATAAGCTTGCGTTTTAACCTCTGTCTCGATCAGTTTTTTGGCTGGTCGAAGCAGACAAGAGAGCTCGCACGGAGCTGAGTGCCAGCTCTCAATCTTCATGCGACACACCGAGGTCGTGGCGCATAGCGGTCCTCATAGTTCGGAGCATCTCCCAGACCTCGTACTGGGCCTGGGCCGCGGTCTCCATCGTTTCGCCTGGTTCGGGGGCACCGCGTTCGAGGCGCTTGACCTGGCCGTAGACCTTGTTCAGGGCCTGGTTGACGAGACTCGCTCGCCTGAGTACTTCTTCGGGGGCGATCATCTGTGCTTCGGAGTATCGATCGCGGTGCGCGTTCTTCGCTTCCTCGAGTGCGTCGCTGTCGGCCTCCTCCACGCCGCGTTCCCTCATGACGTGCAGGTGGCGGTTGAGAGCGGTGGTGAACTGCCGAGCATCCCGGTTGAGTTCCACATAGCAGGTGCGTCGCAGCGAACGGGCCTCGCGAACCTCCTCATGGTCTCGAACGAGCTCTATCTCCAGGCGCTTCGCTCGTTCGGAGCCGCGCTGGGTGAGTAGCGCCCCTCCCAGGGTTCCTGCGACGCCTGCGACAGCGATGATCACTGAGCTGAGATCCACCGACGTACCCCGTGAAATTCTTCGGCCTCGTGCCCGCTGCACATGGCCCAGGCCGTCAAGTTTGCCGCTCCTCGGTGCGCCGGGGTTTGGTGCCCTTTTTGTGGTGGGCGGGGCGGCTGTATGCCTCGCCGGTGGCCAGGACTCTGCCCACGTCATGACGGGTGGCTGGGAGGCGGTTCTTCGAACCCGGCGGCCGGCCAGGCCCCGGACGAGACGGTTTCGGTGCACTGGCCGGGGAGCCGGGAGGCTGTCGCACGACTTCCTCCTGGCGATGATCAAGAGCGAGCCGCTGTTCGGTTTCGATCATC
>NZ_BMUT01000029.1 GCF_014650335.1 Streptomyces hiroshimensis | reverse complement strand
GGGCCAGGGCGAGGCCGCGGCGCCCGCGCAGGGCCGCCGCCGCGGGCGCGGGGCGGGCCGCCGGCCCAGCGGCCGGGAGCGCCACGACGAGAAGATCACGGTCTATGTCTCCGCCGAGGAGCTCATGGACCTCGAACACGCGCGCCTGGTGCTGCGCGGTGAGCACGGGCTCGCGGTCGACCGCGGCAGGATCGTGCGGGAGGCCGTCGCGGTCGTCCTCGCCGACCTGGAGTCGCGGGGCGACGCGAGCATCCTCGTACGGCGCCTGCGCGGCCGCTAGGCGGCTTCCGCCGGTAGCCTGCCCCTTGGCCGTACGGCCCGTTTCCGCCTGCCCCTGGACCCCTGATGCGCTCAGCTTTCTCTTCGGCCCGCCGCCGCCTGGGCCTGGGCCCCGGTTCGGCGTCGCCTGCCGGCGGGGAAGGAGAGGACGAAGCCCGCGAGCCGCAGGCCCCCGTCGCGCAGCCGGCCCCGCCGGAGGAGCCTGCGGCAGCCGATCCCGTGGTGCCGGCGGCAGCGGAGCCTGAGCAGCCCGTGGCAGCGGAGCCCGAGCCGTCCGGCGAGCCGGAGGCCCCGGCCGACGGCCGGTTCACCGTCCGGCTCGACAACTTCGAAGGGCCCTTCGACCTCCTGCTGCAGCTGATCGCCAAGCACAAGCTGGACGTCACGGAGGTCGCCCTCCACAAGGTCACCGACGAGTTCATGGCGCACATCCGCGCCATGGGCCCCGACTTCGACCTGGACCAGACCACCGAGTTCCTGGTGGTCGCCGCGACCCTGCTCGACCTCAAGGCCGCCCGTCTGCTGCCCGCCGCCGACGTGGAGGACGAGGCCGACCTCGCCCTCCTGGAGGCGCGCGACCTGCTGTTCGCCCGTCTCCTGCAGTACCGGGCGTACAAGCGGGTCGCGGAGATCTTCAGCGGCCGGCTGGACGAGGAGGCGCGGCGCTTCCCCCGTACGGTCGGCCTGGAGCCGCACCACGCGGAGCTGCTGCCCGAGGTCGTCCTCGGCATCGGGCCCGAGCGCCTGGCCGAGCTGGCCGTCAAGGCCATGCGGCCCAGACCTGCGCCGCAGGTGTACGTCGACCACATCCACGCGCCGCTGGTCAGCGTCCGCGAGCAGGCCGGGGTCGTCGTGGCCCGGCTGAGGGTGGCGGGCCGGGTCACCTTCGGCGAGCTGGCCGGGGACGCCCCCGACACCCTGACCGTCGTCGCCCGCTTCCTGGCGCTGCTGGAGCTCTACCGCGAGCGCGTGGTCGCCCTGGACCAGGACGAGGCCCTGGGGGAGCTGGCGGTGAGCTGGACGGGCGACGAGGGGGCGGAACCGCTGGTGACGGACGAGTTCGACCGCGCGCCGGAGCCCGAGCCCGAGGAGAGTGCACAGTGAGCGGAGCGGAAATGGCGGAAGAGGCGCTCGCGGGAGACTCCGCCGTGGCCCGGCTCGACCTCGGGCCCGCCCTGGAAGCCGTCCTCATGGTCGTCGACGAGCCGGCCACCGAGGAGCACCTCGCCAGGGTCCTGGAGCGCCCCCGCCGCGAGATCGCCGCGGCCCTGGCCGGGCTGGCCGGGGAGTACGACGCCCAGGGGCGCGGTTTCGAGCTGCGGCAGGTCGCCGGAGGCTGGCGTTTCTTCACCCGGCCGGCCTACGCGGACGCCGTCGAGGCGTTCGTCCTCGACGGCCAGCAGGCACGGCTCACCCAGGCCGCCCTGGAGACCCTCGCCGTCGTCGCGTACCGTCAGCCGGTCAGCCGGTCGAAGGTCTCGGCGGTGCGCGGCGTGAACTGTGACGGGGTCATGCGCACCCTCCTCCAGCGGGGTCTGGTGGAGGAGGCGGGGACGGAACCCGAAACAGGTGCGATCCTGTACAGGACGACGAACTACTTTCTGGAGCGCATGGGCCTGCGCGGCCTGCACGAGCTCCCGGAGCTCGCGCCCTTCCTCCCCGAGGCGGAGGCGATCGAGGGCGACACTCAGGAAGGTGTGCCGTCGTTCGATCCGGACGCACCGGACACCGAAGCGGACGACAAGACGGAACTTTGATGCGAAGCAGCGGCAGGAACAGCGGAAGCGGCAACCGGGACGACCGGGGCGGGCGAGGACGTCCGGCGTCCGGGGGCGGGCGCGCGGGCGGCGGCCGTTCCGGCGGCGGGCGCCCCGAGAGCGGCGGCCGCTCCGGCGGCGGGAGCTACGGTGGCGGTCGTTCCGAGGGCGGTCGTTCCGAGGGCGGTCGCTCCGGTGGCGGCGGCTACGGTGGCGGTCGCTCCGGTGGCGGACGTTCCGAAGGCGGTCGCTCGGAGGGCGGGCGCTACGACGGCGGCCGCTCCGGTGACCGGCGCGACGACAGGCCGCAGGAGCGTCCGCGCCGTCCGCGCCCCGAGGAGCGTCGCTACGACGTGGGCCCCGACGCCGAGCGCACGCGCGGCGGCGCCACCAGCGGCCGTACCACCGGCCCCACGAGCGGCCGCGGTGCGGCTGCCCGCGGCGGCGCCAAGGGCGGCCCCCGCAAGAGCTCCACGGCAGGCTCCGGCGGCCGTAGCAGCGGGCCCGCCCGTGGCCACGGCTACGCCCCCGCCCGCCCGCGCGAGCTCGACGCCAAGATCGAGGAGCGCAACCGGGAGCGGCACAACAAGCCGCAGGTGAAGACTCCCAAGACCTTCCCCGGCGCCGAGCAGGAAGGCGAGCGCCTGCAGAAGGTGCTGGCCCGGGCCGGCATGGGTTCGCGCCGCGCCTGCGAGGAGCTGGTCGAGCAGGCCCGCGTCGAGGTCAACGGCCGGATCGTCACCGAGCAGGGCCTGCGGGTCGACCCGGAGAAGGACGAGATCAAGGTCGACGGCCTGACCGTCGCCACCCAGTCCTACCTGTTCTTCGCGCTCAACAAGCCGGCCGGCGTCGTCTCCACCATGGAGGACCCCGACGGCCGCCAGTGCCTCGGCGACTACGTCACCAACCGCGAGACCCGGCTCTTCCACGTCGGCCGCCTCGACACGGAGACCGAGGGCATCATCCTGCTCACCAACCACGGCGAGCTGGCCCACCGCCTGACGCACCCGCGCTACGGCGTGCAGAAGACGTACCTCGCCGCCATCACCGGGCCGCTGCCGCGCGACATCGGCAAGCAGCTCAAGAACGGCATCGAGCTGGAGGACGGCTACGCCCGCGCGGACAACTTCCGCGTCATCCAGCAGACCGGCAAGAACTACCTGGTCGAGGTCACCCTCCACGAGGGCCGCAAGCACATCGTGCGCCGCATGCTCTCCGAGGCGGGCTTCCCCGTCGAGAAGCTGGTCCGCACCTCGTTCGGCCCGATCGCCCTGGGCGACCAGAAGTCCGGCTGGCTCCGCCGCCTGACGAACACCGAGGTCGGCATGCTGATGCGCGAGGTCGACCTCTAGCCGGTCCGGGTCCGGGCCCGGGGCTTCGGCCCCGGCCCGGCACCGCCGGCACACACGTGGCGGCCGGTCGGCCCGTCCTCCTAGCCCGCCCCCGCCGAAGCGCGGCGTATGCGTATGAGGAAGTCCTCGACGCGGGCGTGGTCCGGCTCTTCGGGGAGGGGGCTCGTGCGGGCCGCCTCCCCGGCCTCTTCGGTGAGGCGGTCCAGCCAGGCCTCCGCCTCGGGCCAGGGCACCTCGCCCCGCCGTACGGCCAGCAGCGGCTCGCGCATGTCGCCGACGTCGAGCACGAGCGACCCCGTGCGCAGCAGGTCGCGGCCGCACATCAGCAGCCGCAGCGCGTGCATGACGGGCTTCCAGCGTCGCGGCGTGCCGTGCGCCCGCACGTCCGCCGCGAACTTCCTGCGCTGGCCCGCCGCATAGCCCGCGTACGTCTCGTGGACCCTGCGGGAGAGGAACGCCTCCCGCAGGGCCAGCAGCTCGCGCCCCGTGTCGTCGGCGTGCTCGACGAGCGGGGAGTGCAGGCACTCCAGGATGTTCGGGTTGCCCCGCAGCGCCAGCTCGCAGAAGCGTTCCAGCTCCCAGGAGAACTGCTCCTCGGCGGGCCCCTCCACGTGCGGCGGCGGCTTGTCGAAGCCCCAGAACAGGGGCGTGGGCGCCACGTACACACCGCGCCGGTCCGTATCGCTGGACTCCGTGGCCAGGCCGAAGGCCCGCGAGCCCATCACGCACGCGTAGACGGTGTGATCGGTGACCAGCGCGACCGGCGTGAGGGGCTTCACGCGCGTCACGACCACACCGCGAGGCCCGTCGCGCGGCCGTCCTCGTCGCGCTGGATCTCCATCATTCCCTCCACCGCGTCCCGGTTGATCCGCCCGAAGACGTGCGGGAACTGCGTGCCCGGGGCGACGCCGGGCGGCGGGGCCGGGTCGGCGGCCTCCCAGCGGACCAGGACGTCCAGCTTGTGCTCGTCGATCAGGAGGACCATGAGCGGGCCGGGCACGTTCCGGTAGAAGGCCGTGGCCACGGCGAGCGTCGTCTCCTCGTCGGGCGAGCAGTGGACGAAGCCGTCCTCGGAGAGGGAGGCGGGGGAGTAGGGGCGGTCGGGCACGGCCAGCCAGTCGTCCAGGGGCACCACGTGGTAGATCATGTGCACGGTTGTACCGGACGCGGGCCCGGCAGTCCCGCAGGGCACCCGGCCCGGGTCCGCAGGGCGCCCGCCCCGCACGGCCGGCGGAGCGGCTGGATAGGCTTGCCGGGCCCGCTCTCCGTCACGCTCCACGCACCTCGCAAGGACTCTCAGTGAGAACCGCCCTCGTCATCGGCACCGGACTGATCGGCACCTCCGCCGCGCTCGCCCTCGTGGGCCGCGGGGTCCATGTCCACCTCAGGGACCACGACCCGGACGCGGCGCGGACGGCCGCGGCCCGGGGCGCCGGGACGGACCAGGCCCCCGAGGGCCCGGTCGACCTGGTGATCGTCGCGGTGCCGCCGGCGCACGTCGCGGCCACGCTCGCCGGGGCGATCCGGGACGGCCTCGGCCGCGGCTACATCGACGTCGCGAGCGTCAAGGGCGGGCCGCGCCGCGAGCTGGAGGCGCTCGGCGCCGACCTCTCCGGCTACCTCGGCTCGCACCCGATGGCCGGCCGCGAGCGCTCCGGCCCCATGGCCGCCACCGCCGACCTCTTCGAGGGCCGCCCCTGGGTGCTCACGCCCACCCGCGACACCGACACCGAGGTCCTCAACCTCGCCCTCGAGGTCGTCGCCCTGTGCCGCGCGGTCCCCGTCGTCATGGACGCCGACGAGCACGACCGGGCCGTCGCCCTCGTCTCGCACACCCCGCACCTGCTCTCCAGCATGGTCGCCGCCCGCCTGGAGGAGGCGGACGAGACGGCCGTGCGCCTGTGCGGCCAGGGCATCCGCGACGTGACCCGGATCGCCGCCTCCGACCCCCGGCTGTGGGTCGAGATCCTCTCGGCCAACCCCGGCCCCGTCGCCGACATCCTCGCGGCCGTCGCCGCCGACCTCGACGAGACGGTCCGGGCCCTGCGCGCCCTGGAGGCCGCGGACGAGGACAAGCGCGGCGAGGGCGCCGCCGGCCTGGAGGACGTGCTGCGGCGCGGCAACGCGGGCCGCAGCCGCGTCCCGGGCAAGCACGGTGCGGCTCCCGCCGCGTACGAGACCGTCTCCGTCCTCATCGGCGACCAGCCGGGCGAGCTCGCCCGGATCTTCGCCGACGCGGGCCGGGCCGGCGTGAACATCGAGGACGTCCGCATCGAGCACGCGACGGGCCAGCAGGCGGGTCTGATCCAGCTCATGGTCGAGCCGGGCGCGGTGCCGTCGCTGAGCGCGGCCCTGCGCGAGCAGGGCTGGTCGCTGCGGCAGTAGCCCGTCGAGGGCGCGAGAGTCCTTGCCCGGCCCGGCCTCGCCCGGCCGCGGCTCGGGCCGCGCCCGCGAGACAGTAACCTTGTCGGAGGCTGATATGAGCCGCCCGTACCCCACCCCGTGCACAAGGAAGGTGTCTGACACCGTGGAAACCGCCGCCCGGACCGCTCCGGCAGCAGTCATCGTCGGCATCGACGGCCCCTCCGGCACGGGCAAGTCCAGCACGTCCAAGGCCGTCGCGGCCAAGCTCGGCCTGCGTTACCTGGACACCGGCGCGCAGTACCGCGCGATCACCTGGTGGATGCTGAGCAACGGCATCGACGTGAACGACGCCGCGGCCGTCGCCGACGCCGCGGGCAAGCCCGAGATCGTCTCCGGCACCGACCCGTCCGCGCCGACGATCACGGTCGACGGCGCCGACGCCGTGGGCCCCATCCGCACCCAGGAGGTCACCTCCGCGGTCAGCGCCGTGAGCGCCGTCCCGGAGGTGCGCTCGCGCCTGACCGAGCTGCAGCGGTCCATCGCCGCCGAGGCGCCGGCCGGCATCGTCGTCGAGGGCCGTGACATCGGCACCACCGTGCTGCCCGACGCCGACCTCAAGATCTTCCTGACGGCGTCCGCCGAGGCGCGGGCCGCGCGCCGCAGCGGCGAGCTGAAGGGCAAGGAGGCCGCCGACCTGGCCGCCACCCAGGCCGCCCTCGTCAAGCGCGACGCCGCCGACTCCGGCCGCAAGACCTCGCCGCTGGCCAAGGCCGGCGACGCGGTCGAGGTGGACACCACGGAGCTCACGCTGGAGCAGGTCATCGAGTGCGTGGTGACCCTGGTCGAGGAGCGCCGCAGCGCGTGACCGCGTCCCCCGGGGGTGCCGCCGTCGGCCGGCGGATCGGCATAGGCCTGATGTACGGGCTGTGGAAGCCGCGTGTGCTGGGCGCCTGGCGGGTGCCCGCCGCGGGGCCGGTCATCCTCGCGGTGAACCACTCCCACAACCTCGACGGCCCGATGCTGATGGGCACCGCGCCCCGGCCGGTGCACTTCCTGATCAAGAAGGAGGCGTTCGTCGGCCCCCTCGGCCCGTTCCTGGACGGGATCGGCCAGCTGAAGGTGGACCGGACGAGCGCCGACCGCGCCGCGATCACGGAGGCCCTCGGCGTCCTGGAGGGCGGCGGCGTCCTGGGGATCTTCCCCGAGGGCACCCGGGGCGAGGGCGACTTCGCCTCGCTGCGCGCCGGCCTCGCCTACTTCGCGGTGCGGTCGGGGGCGCCGATCGTGCCCGTGGCGGTGCTCGGCAGTGCGGAGCGCAAGAGCCGCCTCGTGCGGGGCCTGCCGCCGCTGCGCAGCCGGGTCGACGTCGTCTTCGGGGACGCCTTCGAGGCGGGCGACGGCAGCGGCCGGCGCACGCGCAAGGCGCTGGACGAGGCGACGGTGCGCATCCAGGAGCGGCTGAGCGCGCACCTGGCGGACGCCAAGCGGCTGACCGGCCGCTGAACGAGACTTAGTAGCGGGCCCGCGGGTCCGCCGACCATACGAACGAGGAACGGACTTCATGAACGACCAGATCCACGGCGACGAGCACGGTGAGCTTGGCGACGCCGAGTACGCGGAGTTCATGGAGCTCGCGGCGCAGGAGGGTTTCGAGGCCGAGGAGATCGAGGGCGCCCTCGGCGAGGCCGGCCACGGCCCGCTGCCGGTGCTCGCCGTCGTCGGCCGCCCGAACGTCGGCAAGTCGACGCTCGTGAACCGCATCATCGGCCGCCGCGAGGCGGTCGTCGAGGACCGCCCGGGCGTCACCCGCGACCGCGTCACCTACGAGGCCGAGTGGGCCGGCCGCCGCTTCAAGGTCGTCGACACCGGCGGCTGGGAGCAGGACGTCCTCGGCATCGACGCCTCCGTCGCCGCGCAGGCCGAGTTCGCCATCGAGGCCGCCGACGCGGTCGTCTTCGTCGTGGACGCCACCGTCGGCGCCACCGACACCGACGAGGCCGTCGTCAAGCTGCTGCGCCGGGCCGGCAAGCCCGTCGTGCTGTGCGCCAACAAGGTCGACGGCCCCTCCGCCGAGGCCGACGCCGCCATGCTGTGGTCGCTGGGCCTCGGTGAGCCGATGCCGGTCTCCGCGCTGCACGGCCGTGGCACCGGCGACATGCTGGACGAGGTCCTCAAGGCCCTGCCCGAGGCCCCGGCCCAGCGCTTCGGCGTCGCCGTCGGCGGCCCGCGCCGCATCGCCCTGATCGGCCGCCCGAACGTCGGCAAGTCCTCGCTGCTCAACAAGGTGGCCGGCGAGGAGCGCGTCGTCGTCAACGAGCTCGCCGGCACCACCCGCGACCCCGTCGACGAGCTGATCGAGCTCGGCGGCGTGACCTGGAAGTTCGTGGACACCGCGGGCATCCGCAAGCGCGTCCACCTCCAGGAGGGCGCCGACTACTACGCCTCCCTGCGCACCGCCGCCGCGGTCGAGAAGGCCGAGGTCGCGGTCATCCTGATCGACGCGAGCGAGACCATCTCCGTCCAGGACCAGCGCATCGTCACCATGGCCGTCGAGGCCGGCCGCGCGATCGTCATCGCGTACAACAAGTGGGACACCCTCGACGAGGAGCGCCGCTACTACCTCGAGCGCGAGATCGAGACCGAGTTCCAGCAGATCGCGTGGGCGCCGCGGGTCAATGTCTCGGCGCAGACCGGCCGGCACATGGAGAAGCTCGTCCCGGCGATCGAGACGGCGCTGGCGGGCTGGGAGACGCGCGTGCCGACCGGGCGGCTGAACGCCTTCCTCGGCGAGCTCGTCGCGGCCCACCCGCACCCGATCCGCGGCGGCAAGCAGCCCCGCATCCTCTTCGGCACCCAGGCGGGCACCAAGCCCCCGCGCTTCGTGCTCTTCGCCTCCGGCTTCATCGAGGCGGGCTACCGGCGCTTCGTGGAGCGCCGCCTCCGTGAGGAGTTCGGCTTCGAGGGGACGCCGATCCACATCTCGGTGCGGGTGCGCGAGAAGCGCGGCAAGAAGAAGTAGGCCGCGCCGCGGATTCGGCTGGGGGTCCGGGGGTTATCCCCCGGGAGATGCAGCCGGTGCGGGTGCGCGAGAAGCGCGGCAAGAAGAAGTAAGAGTCTGTGGGGGGCCTCAGGCCCCCCACAGGTCTCTGTCGCTAATAGCCGCGCAAGCGGCCGTCACGTGGAGCGGGCGGCAGCGCCGCGGGCACATGCCCGCCGCGCTGCCGCCCGTAATGCGTGTCCCAGGCGGTGTTGTAGCCCGAGTGGACGTGGTAGCCCAGCTGGCCGGCATAGCCCTGCTGCCCGCCGTACTGCCCGTAGCCGAGCTGCGGACCGAAGCTCACGAACCTCAGCTCCTCCTCGCCCGAGCGGTCGAAGGGGAGCGCCCGGAACGAGCGGCGGTACTCGGAGTAGAGCGCGTCGTAGATCGGGGTGACCGAGACGGGGTGGCTCTGCGGGGTGGCTTCGCGGGGTGGGCGCATGCCGGGGATGTGGTTCGGGTACGGAATCCGCGGGGCAGGCTCGTATGAGTGCACATACGAGCCAACGAGCCCGTGGCCCGGGGGATGCGGGCCCGGCCGGTAATGGGCCGCCGGAGCGTGGCGGACGGGGTGCACGGTGGTGCCCGTCACGTACCCGCGAGCGGCATGGACGCGGCGACGAGCCGCCCGGCAGCCGCCGCCCGGTCCAGCGCCTCGCGCAGCAGATCCTCACGCGGCTGCGAGCCGATCGTGCCCACCGGCGCGGCGAAGACCAGCACCTGCTTGGTCTTGTTCACCGCCGAGCGCCACTCGGGGGCCACCTGCATCGCCTGGTGCGCCTGCCACCACGCGGTGGGCGCGGTGCCCACGGTGCCGGGCATCAGGATCGCGTGCAGCTGCCCCATGGCCAGCAGTACGGACCAGCCCGGCGTGGACGGCGGCACCTGCTCCACGGTGGCGACGGGCGCGAAGCCCTGCTCGATCAGGAGCGGCAGGAAGACGTCGACCGGACCGTTCGTGCCCGGGCGGGCGATGGGCCCGAGCGGCTCCACGACGAGCGCCGGGTGCAGCTCGCCGCCGATCAGCACCAGGCCGCTGGTCACGCCCAGCTCGGCCTGCACGGGACCCTCGGACGCGGTGGTCAGCGTCGGCATGGTGGCGGGGGCGGGCAGCTGGGGGGCGCCCGCCTGGTCGCCCTCGCCCTGGATGGAGCGCACGGCGCCCTGCAGCTGTTCCTCGGAGACCGCGACGACCTGCGAGGGGATGCAGGCGGCGTGGGCGAAGGCGAGCACGGCCGTCTCCTCGCCGACGAAGAGCACCGTGCTGGTGCGCTCGCGGTCGGTGTCGCCGGGGGTGCGGCAGGAGGTGCAGTCGTAGCTGCCCGGGGCGTTGTCACCGCCCAGCAGTCGTTCGGCCTCTTCGTCGCCGATCTCGGCGCGGACGTCGTCACTGACGTCGAGCATGCGCGGCACGGGTGGCTCCTAGATATCGGTGCGTATCACACGGGGGTTCCCGGTTCGTAAGAGCACAACGGGCGATCCGTGGCAGGGGTCACGCGTAACGAGTTGGTGATCAGGGCCAACCTCACCCACCCCCTCACGGTCTAATCTCTGGGTAGGCGGGCTGGAAGGAACGTCCGCGGCAAACGGCTGGGGACGAATGCACATCTCATTCCTGATTCACAACGCGTACGGCATCGGCGGGACGATCCGGACCACGTTCAACCTCGCGAGCACGCTCGCCGAGCAGCACGACGTGGAGGTCGTCTCCGTCTTCCGCCACCGGGAGGAGCCGGTGTTCGCGCCGGGCGCCAAGGTGCGCCTGCGCCACCTGGTCGACCTGCGCAAGGGCACCCCGGGCTACGAGGGGGACGACCCCGAGTACGAGCGCCCGGCCACGGTCTTCCCCGCCGCCGAAGGGCGCTACAAGCAGTACAGCGCCCTGACCGACCGGCGGATCGCGGAGCACCTGCGCACCCTGGACTGCGACGTGATCGTCGGCACCCGCCCCGGCCTGAACGTGCACATCGCCCAGCAGGCCCGCCGCGGCCCGGTCCGGGTCGGCCAGGAGCACCTGACGCTGAGCACCCACTCCCAGCCGCTCAAGCTGACGCTGCGCACGCACTACCCGCGGCTGGACGCCGTCACCACCGTCACGGAGGCCGACGCCGCGACCTACCGCAAGCTGATGCGGCTGCCCGGAGTGCGGGTGGAGGCCGTGCCCAACAGCATCCCGGCCCCGGCCGTGGCCCCGGCCGACGGCAGCGGCAAGTGGGTGGTCGCCGCCGGCCGGCTCGCCCCCGCCAAGCGCTACGACGTCCTGATCCGCGCCTTCGAGAAGGTCGTGGCCGAGCGGCCCGACTGGAAGCTGCGGATCTACGGTGCCGGTGCCGAGCGCGCCAAGCTGCGTGCCCTGATCGACAAGCGCGGCCTCTACAACCACATCTACCTCATGGGCCCCGCCAACCCGCTGGACCCCGAGTGGGTCAAGGGCTCCATCGGCGCCGTCACCTCCAGCCTGGAGTCCTTCGGCATGACCATCGTCGAGGCGATGCGCTGCGGCCTGCCGGTGGTCTCCACCGACTGCCCGCACGGCCCCGGCGAGATCATCAGCGACGGCGTCGACGGCCTGCTGGTGCCGGTCGGCAAGGTCGACAAGATCGCCGCCGGTCTGCTGAAGCTGATCAACGACGACGAGCTGCGGCAGCGGATGGGCCGGGCGGCGCTCGAGAGCTCCGCCCGCTTCGACCCGGCGCAGGTCGCCGGGCGCTACGAGCAGCTCTTCGGCGACCTGGCCGCCCGCGGTTCCCTGCGCGGCTCGCTGCACCGCACCCGCGGCGCCCTGCTCAGCAGCGCGTTCAAGACCTCGGACGCGAGCCGCTCCGCCCTGCGCCGGGTGCGTGCCGCATGACCCCCGAGACCGGTAAACCCTCCGTGCCCGCGAACGCCGCCGGATCCGGCGGCTCCACCACCCCCGAGGAGAGCACCATCGTGTCTGCCCCGGCCCCGCCGCGCGCCGACTGCATCGCGGACTCCGCGGGCGGGCTCACCTTCGACCTCGACGCCCCCGGCCCCGGACTCGACCTCAGCGAACCGGACCACTGGACCGCCGCGCTGGTCCTGCGCCACCGCGGCGGCGGCGACGAGGCCGAGGAGATCCGCCTGCCGCTCGCGCCCGACGGCGAGGGACGGCTGCGCGCCGTGCTGCCCAGCACGGTCGCGCTCCCCGAAGGCCGCTGGGACGTCTACGTCGCCTTCGCCGACGCCGAGCCCCGCCGCCTCGTGCCCGGTCTGGCCGACCTCAGATCGCTGGTCGACCGCAGACCCGGGCCGAGCACCTCGCCGCTGTCGGTCCGCATCCCGTACGCGACCAAGCACGGCAACCTCTCCCTGCGCAGCTGGCTGCGCGGCCCGCACGCCGAGGCGGGCGACCTGCACCCGGACGTCTCCGGGCTGACCGCCCACGGCCGCCTGCACCGCGTCGCGGACCCGGCGGCCTGGCTCACGGGGGCCGTCGTGGAGGCCCGCTGCCGCCGCGCGCCCGACCTCGTCGTCACGGCTCCGGTCACCCAGGAGAAGCGGGCCGAGGACGCCTCCGCCGAGGAGGCCGACGGCCAGGACTTCTCCTTCACCCTGGAGTACGCCCGCCTCGCCGAGGAGTGGCACGGCGGCCTGGACGTCTGGGACCTGTGGCTGTGCCCGGCCGACGGCTCGGAGCCCGCGCGCATCGCCCGCCTCCTCGACGACGTCGTGGACAAGCAGCAGATCTTCACCTACCCCGTGCTGCCCGTCGACGCCGCGTACGCGCCCGCGCAGGCCGGCCCGTACTACACCGCCGACAACGACCTCGCGATCCGGATCGAGGAGCGCCCGCCCGCAGCGGGCTGACGTCCCGGCCGCCGGGGTCCCGGACGGCCGGGACGATCGAGGCAGCCGGGCCGATCGAGGACAGCAGCTGTCCTCGGTGGTCGGCATACTCTCTTCCATGCTGGAGACCTCCGCACGTCTGCTCCGTCTGCTGTCCCTGCTGCAGGCCCACCGCGAGTGGTCCGGTCCCGACCTCGCCGACCGGCTCGGCGTGACCGCGCGCACCGTGCGCCGCGACGTCGACCGGCTGCGCGAGCTCGGCTATCCCGTGCACTCCACGCCCGGCACGGCAGGCGGCTACCGGCTCGGCCCGGGGGCGCAGCTGCCCCCGCTGCTGCTGGACGACGAGGAGGCCGTGGCCGTCACCGTGGGTCTGCGGACCGCGGCCGCGGGCGGCGTCGAGGGCATCGAGGAGACGTCCGTACGGGCGCTCGCCAAGCTCGAACAGGTGCTGCCGGAACGGCTGCGGCGGCGGGTGAGCGCCCTCAACGCCTTCACCGTGCCGATGCTCTCCGCACAGCGGGGGCCCACGGTCGACGCGGCGGTGCTGACCGAACTGGCCGCCGCGTGCCGGGACGGCGAGCGGCTGCGCTTCGCCTACCGCGACCACAACGGCGACTCCACGCGCCGTACGGTCGAGCCGCACCGGCTGGTCTCCGCGCAGCGCCGCTGGTACCTCGTGGCGTGGGACACCGACCGCGAGGACTGGCGGACGTTCCGCGTGGACCGCATCACCCCGACGCCCCCGCACGGGCCGCGCTTCGCCCCCCGCCGCCCGCCGGCGGAGGACCTGGCGGCCTACGTCTCCCGGGGCGTGTCCACCACGGCCTACGCCGAGCGGGCCACCGTCCTCTTGCGCGTGCCGCTGGAGGTGGCCGAGCAGAAGGTCCCGCCCGCCGCGGGGACGCTGGAGGCGGTGGACGGCAGCAGCTGCCTGCTGAGGACGGGCGCGCACACCCTCGATGTGATGGTCGTGCACATCGTGCTGATGGGCTTCGACTTCGAGGTGCAGGAGCCGCCCGAGCTCGTAGAACGGATACGCCAGGTCAGGGACCGCTTGTCCCGGGCGCTTCCGCAGTCTGCGGAGCACTGACCTTGGCCACCTCCGGGTGGTGCAGGTCGAAGGCGGGCGACTCGGAGCGGATCCGGGGCAGGGCCGTGAAGTTGTGCCGGGGCGGCGGGCAGCTCGTGGCCCACTCCAGGGAGCGGCCGAACCCCCAGGGGTCGTCGACCCCGACGGGCTTGCCGTACTTGGCGGTCTTCCAGATGTTGTAGAAGAACGGCAGGTTGGACAGGCCGAGCAGGAACGCGCCGATGGTGGACACGGTGTTGAGGGCGGTGAAGCCGTCGGCGGCGAGGTAGTCGGAGTAGCGCCGGGGCATGCCCTGGGCGCCCAGCCAGTGCTGGACGAGGAAGGTGAGGTGGAAGCCCATGAACAGCGTCCAGAAGTGGATCTTCCCCAGCCGCTCCTCCAGCATCTTGCCCGTGAGCTTGGGCCACCAGAAGTAGAAGCCCGCGAACGTCGCGAACACCACCGTCCCGAACACCACGTAGTGGAAGTGCGCGACGACGAAGTAGGTGTCCGTGACGTGGAAGTCCAGCGGCGGCGAGGCGAGGATCACCCCGGTCAGCCCGCCGAAGAGGAAGCTCACCAGGAAGCCCACCGCCCACAGCATCGGCGCCTCGAACGACAGCGAGCCGTGCAGCATGGTGCCGATCCAGTTGAAGAACTTCACGCCGGTGGGCACCGCGATCAGGAACGACATGAAGGAGAAGAAGGGCAGCAGCACCGCCCCCGTGGCGAACATGTGGTGCGCCCAGACCACCAGCGACAGGGCCGTGATGGTCATGGTGGCGCCGACGAGCGACAGATAGCCGAAGATCGGCTTCCGGGAGAACACCGGGATGATCTCGCTGATGATGCCGAAGAACGGCAGCGCGATGATGTAGACCTCGGGGTGGCCGAAGAACCAGAAGAGGTGCTGCCACAGCAGCGCCCCGCCGCTCGCCGAGTCGAAGACCAGGGACGAGAACCGCCGGTCCGCCTCCAGCACCAGCAGCGACGCCGCCAGGACGGGGAAGGCCAGCAGGATCAGGACCGAGGTGAAGAGCACGTTCCAGGTGAAGACGGGCATCCGGAACATCGTCATCCCGGGGGCGCGCATCCCGATGATGGTGGTCAGGAAGTTCACCGCGCCGAGGATCGTGCCGAAGCCGGAGAGCGCCAGCCCCATGATCCACATATCGGTGCCGATGCCGGGGGAGCGGACCATGCTGTTCAGCGGGGCGTAGCCGGTCCAGCCGAAGGTGGCGCCGCCCTGCGGCATCAGCAGGCTGGAGACGACGATCAGGCCGCCGAAGAGATACAGCCAGTACGCGAACATGTTGAGCCGGGGGAAGGCCACGTCCGGGGAGCCGATCTGCAGCGGCATGATCGCATTGGCGAAGCCCGCGAAGGCGGGGGTCGCGAAGAGCAGCAGCATGATCGTGCCGTGTGCCGTGAAGGCCTCGTTGAACGACTCGTTGGTCATCAGCTGCAGGCCCGGCCGGGCCAGCTCGGCCCGCATCAGCATCGCCAGCAGGCCGCCCGCCAGGAAGAAGGCGAACGAGGTGATCAGATAGAGGTTGCCGATCGTCTTGTGGTCGGTCGTGGTGAGCCAGTCGATCACGATCCGGCCCGGTCGGCGCTCCCGCACCGGCCCGGTGGTCGCCTGCGCGGTGTCCGTCCCCATCTGCGCTCCCTCGATGTCACCTTCGACGGGCTTTCGGGCTCAGCTTTCGGGCTCACGCCATGATGCTCGCCCGGGGGCCGCTCGCGCGAGGGTGCCTCCTGGGGTTCCGGGGGCGGGGGCGGCCGGTCCGGCTGGCGCTCCCTAAAGAGGAATTCTTTATTCCGGATGTTTCCGGACGTCGCTATTCCAGTGACCGTGAACACGGATCCGCAATATCCTCCGCGCCCGTTGTGCCATCTTTTCCGGTGCGATCCCGGGCGATTTCGGCGGACCTCCGGAAAAGGAGCCGTGCATTTCCCGCCGAGGATTGGTGAAGATGCCCGGCGCGGCCCTGTAATCCCCGAAGGGGTGAAGCGTTCCGCGGCAAACCACAACGGGTTCTCTGTGACAGAAGTGTGACCGCCGCAGGACTGCGGCGGCACGGCTGTGCGCTCCACCCGCCCCGGGCCTCCGCTTCGGACTCCGCTTCCGCCCGGCGGCGGGGCGGCCTACGGTGACGGGCATGGCACCTCTACCGAACCTCCCCGCCGACCCCGACGACGACCCCGCCGCCTACGTCGGCCTCGCCACGGCCGCCGCGGCCGAGCGGGCCCGCGCCCGCGGCTGGGCCACCGTGCGGGCGCTCGCGCCCGGCACGATCGTCACCATGGAGTACCGGGCGGGCCGGCTGAACTTCGAGGCCGAGCACGGCATCGTGAAGCGCTGCTGGAAGGGGTGACGACCCGCGCGTACGGCGGCGGCCCCGGAACCTCTCC
>NZ_BMUT01000028.1 GCF_014650335.1 Streptomyces hiroshimensis | reverse complement strand
GGCACGGTCAAGGGCATCACCGCCGAGGTCGGTGCCTCCGTCTCCTCCGGCGCCGTCATCTGCGAAATCAAGGACTGATCCGGCACGGCTCGTCCGGCTCCCGGACGCGGCGGCCCCTGCGGTCGCCGCGCCGGGCCCGGTCCGCCGCACCGACTACCGGCTCTGGAGATCTCATGGAGTACCCCGTCGTCCCCGGTGTCGACGTCCGGGACATCGTGCTGGACGCCGAAGGGATCCCGCTGTCTGGCCTGATCGCCACCCCGCCGCCGCGGATGCCGCCGCGCGCCACCGTCGTCGCCGTCCACGGCGGCGGCATGCGTGCCGGGTACTTCGACGCCCGTGCCCACCCCGGGCAGTCCCTGCTCACGCTCGCGGCAGGCCTCGGCTTCACGGTCGTGGCGGTCGACCGCCCCGGCTACGGCCTGTCCGCCGACCGCTTCCCCGCCGGCGCCACGCTGGACGAGCAGTCAGGGCTTCTGCACGCCGCGCTCGCCCACTACGCACGCCACCATGACACCGGCGCTGGCGTGTTCCTCCTCGCGCACTCCTACGGCGGCAAACTCGCCCTTCACGCTCTCGCCGACGACCGCGGCGCGGAGTTCCTGGGAGCGGACATCTCCGGGGTCAGCCACCGCTATGCCGTCGATGTCCGGGATCCGCAGGCCTTCCACAGCCGGAGAACCTGGCGCCGGCACTGGGGCCGCCTGGACCTCTACCCGCCGGGTGCCTTCCGCGCGGTCAAGCCCCTCGTGACGCCGATGCCGCCGCGCGAGGCCGCCGAAGCGCTGCGCTGGGGCGGCGAGTTCCCCGGCCTGGCCGCCCGTGTCCGCGTCCCCGTGCGCTTCACCTTCGCCGAGCACGAGGGCTGGTGGCGCCATGACGAGGAGACCGTCGACTCGATGCGTACGGCCTTCCCGGCCGGGGCGCGGATCCTGTTCGACCGTCAGCCCGCCGCCGGGCACAACATCAGCCTCGGCTGGGCCGCTCGTGTGTACCACCTGCGTGCCCTGGCCTTCTTCGAGGACTGCCTGCTGTCGCGCATGGTCTGACGGCTTGCTCAGCCTGACGGCTGCTCAGCGGAGGACCCAGAGAAGGTCAAGATAGGTTAGCCTCGCCTAAGTTGACTGGGGAGGTCGTCTCATGACGTCAAGCGCCGTAGCCGAGTCGCCGTCCGCCGCGCCGTCATCACGTGCGGGCAGCGGCTGGATACGCATCGCCGGACTCTCGGGGGTGCTGGCCTCGATCGCCTGGCTCGCCGGGGACGTCCTCCTGCTGGGCAAGCCCATGGGGACCGCCGATCAGTACCCCCTGCTGGCCTCCTACGAGGGCACGGCCCGCGACTCGCTGGCGGCCATGCTGCCCGCCTCGACGACACGGCTGGCCTGGGGAGCGCTGCTCGGCGTCCTCACCGGCCCGCTCTATCTCGTGGCCTGCCGGCACCTGCGGCACGGCCTGCGCCCCGCCCCGCGCCGGTGGTCCGTGCCGCCGTACCTGCTGCTCACCGCAGGCTTCGCACTGGCACCGTTCGCCCACGGCTCCTTCTACTACTGGGGGCAGGCCGCCAAGGCGGTCCACGAGTCCGGCGTCCGCTCCGAGGCCCTCACCGCACTGCCGGGCGACCTCGCCACGGTGCTGTTCGTCCCCTACGCGGTGCTCCTGGCATGCTGGGCGGCGGGGTCCGTGTGGATGGCCGTCTGCATCCTGCGCGGGGGGACGGCCTTTCCCCGGTGGATGTGCGTGGCGAACCCCCTGGTCTGCATCCCCGCCGGCATGCTGCTGACCGAAGCGCTGCCGGGGGCTGCGGGAACCGCGGTGCAGGGCGCGGCGCTCAGCGTCGGGAATCTGCTGCTCTTCTCCGTGTCGACCGCCGTCCTGTGGAAGCGCCGGGGGTAACGGGAGACGGGGTGACAGGTGACGGGGCCGACCGGCACCGAGGCCGGGGGAGAGGCCCGTCTCAGGGGCTGTGCGCCTCCCCCGCCCGCTTCTTCAAGGCCTTGTTGAGGGCCTCGAAGTCCGCGACGGTGGCGGTGATGCTCCGGCGCAGGAGCGGCACCAGCAAGCCGGTGAACTTCTCGCTCTGCACGACGCGGGTACCGCCTCCGTCCAGGTCCGTGAGGACGAAGCGGTGTTCGCCGCTGAAGAGGCCGGGAAGCGCGGTCCGGCCGAGCCAGCGCAGTTCCTCGCCGGGGACGGCGGCCTTGACCGTCGGACGGAAGGTCATGGGCCGCCGGCCGGCGGGGAAGACCTTCAGCTTCAGCCGCCGGCCGGGGGCGACCACTCCCGAGGCCTGCCGGATGAAGGGATTCCACTCCTCGTAGCGCGCCAGGTCCGTCAGGACCTGCCAGACCCGCTCGGGTGGGGCGGCGATGTCGATCACGGTGGCTATCTCCCGCACCGGTGTCTCCTTCTCCTCCGGACCGCAGGTATCTCCCGCAAGGCTCAGTATTGGCCGGAACGGGGCCGCCGGCCTGCCCGGACCGGCGGGCCCGGCCCGTCGCGCATCTGGAGCAGCCGTTGTTACCGGCCGCGGCCACCGGGCACACCTGCAGCAGCCGGGCCCTCCCGCACCGGGGGTCCCGGGGCCCGGCGACGCGGTGCGGACGAGAGGGCGGATGGGCGCATGATCACGATGGGGGTGGAGGAGGAGTACCTGCTCCTGGACCCCGTCACGGCGCTGCCGGTGCCGCTGGCGGACGACGTGCGTGCGGCGTCCGGCCTGCAGGCGATGACCGAGGCGCGGGAGATCCAGGCCGAACTGCTGCAGGCCCAGCTGGAGGCTGCCACTCCGGTCTGTACCGGTCTGGCGGAGATCGGCGGGCATCTCCTGCGGCTGCGCCGTGCGATCGGGGCGGCCGCGCAGAAGGCGGGGTGCCGGCCCGTGGCCTGCGGCACCGCGCCGCTGGCGGGGGGTGCGCCGGTCCCGGTCACGGAGGAGGAGCGCTACCTGGCCCTCCAGGCGCAGGGGGCGCGTCTGGTGGACGAGCAGCTCGTCAACGGAATGCACGTGCACGTGGGGGTGCCGGACCGCACCCTGGCGGTGGGCGCCCTGAACCGGCTGCGGCCCTGGCTGCCGGTGCTGGTGGCCATGGGGGCGAACTCCCCGCTGTGGCGGGGGAGGGACACCGGTTTCGCCAGCTGGCGGACGGTGGTCTTCGGCCGCTGGCCGGTCAGCGGCCCACCGCCCCGGTTCGACGGACCCGGCGACTACGACCGGCGCGTCGGCGCCCTGCTCAAAGCCGGGGCGATCATGGATACGGGTCAGCTCTACTGGCAGGCACGCGTCTCCGAGCGCTACCCCACCCTTGAAGTGCGGGCTCTGGACGTCCAGCTCACCGTCGAGGACGCGGTCCTCTTCGCCGGCATCGTCCGCGCCCTCGTGGCCACCTCCCTGCGCGAGGAGCAGGCGGGCCTGCCGCTCGCGCCCTGCCCGCCGGAAATGCTGCACGCGGCCAACTGGCACGCCGCCCGTTACGGGCTGCACCGCGGCCTCATCGACGCCCACGGACGGCGCCGCGGCCCCGGCGAGGCGGTCGGCGACCTGCTCGCGCACATCACCCCCGCCCTGGACGAGGCCGGGGACACGCGCGAGGTCAACCGCCTGCTGCGCCTCTTCCTCGGCCGCGGCAGCCCGGCCGACCGCCAGCGCCGCGCCCTGGCCTCCGGCGGGCTGCCGGCCCTGATCGCTCTGGCGACCACGGAGAGCCCGGAGAGCCCGGAGAGCTCGTAGAGCCATTCGTACGCCCAGCCGTCCGTACGCCGTGACGGCCTTTGAGGGCGCCGGGTCCCTGCGTGTGTTGACTTCTCCACCACCCTGTGTCAGAGATGACGTGTTCACATCAGCTTTCCCGCCCTCGTCCCCGGGACCGGCCGGCCGATGCTGCGCCGGACGGAAGGAGCACGGCGATGAGCATCCCGAACACTCCCCACACCCCCGCGAAATCGTTCCGCAGGCGGACGGCGGCAGCCGCGGCCCTGGCCGCCGTACTGGCAGGCGCGGGCACCGTGCTGGGCGCCGTGCCCGCCGCGGCCGCCGAAGCCGTCACCGTCGGATACACCTGCACCGGGCCCGGCGCCCCCAGCGGCGTCCAGTCCCTCCTCGTCACCGTGACCGCCCCCGCCGGAGTGCCCCGGGGCTCGACCGCCGACCTGTCCGTCGAGGTCAGCACCGCTCTGAACGTCCCCGTCGACGTCCCGGCCGGTGCCGCCACGGGGGAGATGGCCTTCCAGCTGGGCGGCGCGGCCTCCGGATCGGTGACGGCCTCCGGCTTCACCAACACCGCCGCGATACCCAGCGGTTCCCCCGTCACGCTCACCGGCGGCGCCGCCTCGGCCCGCCTCGACGCCGCCGGAGCCACGACCTTCACGCCCGGCACGGCCACCGTGCACGTCTTCGGCGTGACCGTCACCTGCGAGGTCTCCGGGACCGCCCCGGTGGCCGCCACCGTCGACGTCACCTGACGGCCGGACCTCACCTGACGGTCAGGTGCGGGAGAGGGCGGTCGCCCCGAACGAGACGTCGAAGCGGTCGCACCAGATGCTGACGCTGGTGTAGCGGTTCAGGTCCACATCGGCGGGCAGGGCGTAGTTCTGGTCGCCCTTGTTCCCCTTGAGCGAGCCCAGGCTGATGTGCGCGCCGTCGTCGAAGACGTACCAGCCGTCGCGCCCCGGCTTCACGGGAGCGTCGGTGATCAGGACCTTGAGGTCGGGCCCGTTGCTGGTGTCGAGGTTCTCCAGGCGCAGGGTGCGCGTCCCGTCGGGCAGCTGCAGGATGCGCACCGACCCGCTGGTGTGGTGCTCGTGGCTGATCAGCTCACCGGTGGCCAGCGTCCGCACGCCGTCCGCGCTCCCCGGCCGCGCGTGTCCGGCGACCCCCGGGGCCGACTCCCGCACGGTCTCGTCCACCCACAGCTTCCACGGCTGGAACCACACCAGCCCCGCGGCCACCGCGAGCACCCCCGCGATCAGCACCCCGATGACGGCCGGCTTGCGCAGCACCCGTCGTACACGTCCCATCTCTGCCTCCAAAAGCCGGTGTGTTCTCCAAGCCGGCGTGTTCTCACTCCCTCCAACGGTTTCCGGCCGGTCCGGCTCTCCCGAAAACTCATGACGAAAGTCTTACGTCGCCCGCCGAAAGTGGTTCGTTTGGTGGCGCTGGGGTGGCTGGGGTGTGGCATTTCTGCTGATCTGTAAGGGTCCCGGAGGCCGCAGGCGGTAGGAGAACACCCATGGACATCGGCGACCTGACCGACGAGATCCTCCGCGATCTGCGGGGACCGCGTCCCTACCCGGCGGTGTCGCTGCTCGTGCCGACGACCCGGCGCGATCCCTTCAGCCCCGAGGATCCCGTCCGGCTGCGGAACACCGTCGCGGAGGCCAAGCGCCGGCTGGCCGAGGACGCAGGAGTCTCCCGCGCCGCCCGGATGGACGTCGAGTCGCACCTGGACGCCGCCGTCGCCGAAGTGGACCTGACGCACGCCAGCGACGGACTGCTCATCCTCGTGGCCCCCGGCGAGCACCACGTCTGGTACGTGCCGCGCTCGGTGCCCCAGCGCGTGGTGATCGCCAAGACGTTCCTCACCCGCAACCTCGTGGCCGCCGTCCGCGTGGAGGAGCCCTACTGGGCCCTCGCCCTCTCCAAGGGCGAGGCCCGCCTGTGGGACGGCGCCGGCGACACCCTCACCGAGGCCACCGCGAACGGCTTCCCCGTGCAGCCCGCCCTGCCCGATCACCAGGACGCCGTGCCGGGCCGGCACTTCGACATGCCCGTCCGCGAGGAGGGCCACGTCGAGCGCGAGCGGCAGTACCTGCGCACGGTCGCCGCCGCGCTCACCCGCGTCCTCGAACAACACCCCCGCCCGCTGTACGTGGTGGGCCTGCGCGAGCTGACCTCGCACTTCAGGGAGGCCCTCCCCAACGGCGGGAGGATCACCGCCGAGGTCGAGAGCGGCGGCGCCCCCGGCAAGAGGGGCCACGACCTCCTGGAACTGCTCCGCCCCGCCTTCGAGGAACGCCGCCAAAGCCGCCGCGACGAGGTGCTGCAGCGGCTGAGCGACGCGCGCGGGGCACGCCGCTTCACTTCGGGACTCGACGAGATCTGGCAGACCGTGCGGCAGGGCCGGGTGGCGCTCCTCGCGGTCGAGGACCACTACCAGGCGACCGTCCGCACGGACGGCAACGGCGGGCATCCCCAGCTGGTGGAGTCCCCCGCCGAACCCCTCAGTGCGGACCCCTCCCTCCACGAGGATGCCGTGGACGAAATCGTGGAGAGCGCCCTCGCCAGCGGCGCCGATGTCGAGTTCGTCCCCGACGACACCCTCGCCGGGGAGGACCGCCTCGCCGCGGTCCTGCGCTACTGAGTCACGCGGCGGTCCGGTCCGGATTCCCGGGATCCCCGAACTCCAGCGTGGAGACGTGTTCGCGCGTGGTGGCGCCCAGGAGCACCAGGGAAGCGGCTTCCGAGACCTCTGCCGGCACCGCCCTGTTCCCGCTTCCGCTCCCGTTTCCGTTGCCGCTCCCGTTCCCGTCGCCGCGTCCGGTGGCGTCGTCGTCGAGAACGCGGAGCAGCTTGCGGAGACCGTGTTCGTGCCGGGTGAAGACGCGCTCGTCGACGCAGCGGCCCCGCGCCCGCTGCCCCTCCAGCGCCTGCGCCGTGCCCACGTCCAGCAGCACCAGGTGCAGTTCGTGGCCGCGGCGTCCGGCTTCACGGGCCAGCCAGCGCCGCATCCAGGGGCGGCTGCCGCAGTCGTGCACCAGGACCGGTTG
This sequence comes from Streptomyces hiroshimensis, assembly GCF_014650335.1. Taxonomy (GTDB): domain Bacteria; phylum Actinomycetota; class Actinomycetes; order Streptomycetales; family Streptomycetaceae; genus Streptomyces; species Streptomyces hiroshimensis. The sequence continues at coordinate 15,113 of NZ_BMUT01000028.1, read as the reverse complement.
CCCGCTGCGCACCGCCGCGCGGATCCGGAAGAAGTGCTCCAGGCGGGCGCAGGGGCGGTAGAGGGCGTACGGGAGCCGGTCGGGCATGCGCGCCTCCCACCTCTCGTGGGCGGTGCGCGGGTCGACGGCGGGGGCCGCGGCCGACCAGCGCCGCAGCAGGGTGCTCTTGCCGCTGCCGGGCAGCCCCGACACCACGACCACCGAGCCTGCCGGGTACGACAGCACCGCCGGAGCCCGGCTTCCCGCGGCCCGCAGGTCGACCACGCCCCGGGGGCGCAGCCCGGCGGCGGGCGAAGGCGGGGATACGGGGGCGGGCACGGCCCGCCCCCGTATCCCCGAAGGATCCGCCGCTGCGCTGTCTGTCGTTCCGGTCCGGCTCACGGTGTGTCGTCCCCTGCCCATCGCCTGCTGCGTCCGCAGCCTCGCACGTACCGCCGGCCGGACGGTGCGCGGCCCCGGCCAGGAGCAGGGGCAGTCCTTCAGACGCCACCGCGCCCCCTGCCGGTTCACCGGACGTCCCTACGGGTTCGCCGGGTGGGCGGCGGCCGGGCGGGGAGAGAGGCGGTCGCAGGGCAGGGCCCGGGGCCGGGCCGAGGGGAAGGGACCCGGCCCCGGGCCGGTCGGGAGCAGGGTCAGCGAGCAGTCGCCGTGGCGGTCAAGGGCCGGCCGTGGTGGCGGCTGATGTTCTTCTCCAGCAGCGTCAGGCACTCGGCGACGCCGATGCTGGAGGCGGTGTGCTCGGGCAGCCGCCCGTCCTGTGTCTTCAGCTCCGCCAGGGCCCGGTCCATGGCCGACTGCGCGGCGAAGAGGCAAGGGGTGCTGTAGATCGCCACGTCGACACCGAGCCCGGCCAGCTCCGGCAGCGACAGCCGGGGCGACTTGCCTCCGGCGATCTGGTTGAACAGCAGCGGCTTGTCGCCGATGACGTCCCGGACCTTGCGGATCCAGTCGATGCTGCGGACGCCGTCGACGAGCAGGACGTCCGCGTCGGTGGCGGCCAGGGCCTTGGCGCGGCGCAGGATCTCGTCCTCCTCCGTGGCGTCGGTACGGGCGACGACGACGAGGTCGCGGCGGGAGTCCAGGACCATGTCGAGCTTGTCCAGGTACTCCTGCAGGGGAAGGATCTGCTTGCCGTCGACGTGACCGCAACGACGCGGGCGCTGCTGGTCCTCGAGGATGACGCCCGACGCGCCGACGGCCTCGAGCTGCTGGACGGCGTGGCAGGCGGTCTCGGGGTCGACGTAACCGTCGTCGATGTCGACGAGCAGGTGCTGGGCTGGGAAGGCGAGGCGCAGCCGCTGCACGAAGGCGACGATGTCGGGCCAGGCGATGAAGCCTATGTCGGGCAGCCCGTAGTGGGAGGCGGCGAAGCCGAATCCGGAGACGAACATGCCGTCGTAGTGCTGGGCCGCCACGGAGGCGGAGAACATGTCGAAGATGCCGATGAGGGGGGTGGTGCCGTCCGAGGCGATGGCGTCGCGTAGCCGGGCAGGGTGGTTCACGGTACCCTCCGAGGACTGGGTTGGCGTCGGTTGGACCCGTTGCGGCTGCTGTCTTTGACGGAAGCCCGCAGTGGCAACGGGGGACGTGCGCTGACCGGAGATCCCTGGGGGCACGCCGTCGCATGGCGTGCCCCCAGGGCTTTTTGCTGTGGATCCCTGTGCGTACGGCTGCTGTTGATGTGCCGTTCGGTGCCATCGGGAGATTAGGTCAAGAGATAGTCATGCAGCAATATATGCAAGGTAAAGACGCGTGGCCGGCGATGCAATCACGCCGACCGCACGTACGCTCCGGGCCGCTTGCCGCTCGCCCCCGCCGGGGATCGCTCCGCAGCTGAACAGCCCCTTCCGGCTGTGGAGTTGCCTCACGCGCATATGCCGATGGATCGGCTGGATCGACCGGAACTCGTGGGTCGGCCGTCGCACCCGGGCTGTTCGCCGGGCGCTGCCGGGGCTGTTCACCGGCCGCGCCGCCGGGGGCTGCGGCACGGCCGTGACTGCCGCTCGGCGGGGCTACTGCTTGTACTCCTTGGTGAGGTTCCTGGCCTCGGCGCGGCCCTTGAGCTCGAGTTGCTCGGCGAGGTCGCGGAGCGCACGCGCGCCGGCGATCTCCTCGCCGATGCGGGGCTCGTTCGGGTCGTTCCGGTCGCGGGTCGAGCGGGTGCGTGCGCGGAGCTCGGTGCCGTCGCGCAGCCGGAGGAGGGCGGCGGCCCGGGTGTGGGATTCGTCCTCGTCGAATTCGATTTCTACGTGCCAGCCGGCGACCTGCATGGGTGAACACCTCCGCCGTTCGAGCTTCTGTGGCGGCCAATGTAAGCCGCTGCCGTGCCGGCGCCGCGGCCCGCGCGCCCACGCGCTCGCAGGTCCACCCGTCCGGCTGCCCAGCCGTTTCCCGTGTCGGCTCTCTCTGCATTCCTTCCTGTTCTGCTCCTGTTCCGCCCGGGCCGGTTTCGCCCGGGCGGATGCCCGCCCCTCCTTCGTGTAGTCAGCACGTTTTGCCTCGGGCAAGTAATGCAAGATCACGGACGTGTGGCCTTGATCACATAGGTCAGGGGTGTGACGCGAAAACGGTCATGTACTGCCATGCCATTTCTGCCGCGCGGATCCCTTTGTGTGTCCGGAAAACGCCCCTCCCGCGCACTCTGACCAGCGCAGACCAAGGGCTTACCGGCGGAAATATCAATTCCCTGTGAACTCTTGACGCCGCCCTTACACGCCTCACACCATTCACGGCATGGAGTCCACCGACAGCCGGCCGAGCACCGAGACGCAGCAGCGTCCCGGCGCCATGCCGTGCCACGGGGTGCACACACCCCACGGCAGGCCGGCCCGTCGCACGACGACATCCGGCCGGCGGCAGCCCTTAAAGGGCTGACCTCCCCGCGCCACCTGCAGCGCCCAGGTCGATGACGGAAGAACCGTCCGCCCGGGGCCACGCACCCCTCTTGCCCGCGCCTACCGGCCTGCCCTCCCGGCAGACCCTCCCCGGGGCTGCCCACAGGCAGCCGGAGGCACCCGGCCACCGGCCGGCGGGCATCGCTTCACCCCTCGGAGAAGACCGGCGTCGCCAGCCGGCCCTCCGGGTAACCGGGCCGCCCCCTCCAAGCACCACCGCGTCCCGGTCCTGCCCCCTCCCAGCGAAGGCGAAGAACCACATGAGTGACCGCACCCTCACTGCGGCCGAACCCCAGCCCGTCGCCACGGCGACGCCGACGGCCTCCACGCACGTGGACGCCGGCGATGCCGGGTACAGCAAGGACCTCAAGTCCCGCCACGTCAACATGATCGCCATTGGTGGAGCGATCGGCACCGGACTCTTCCTCGGTGCCGGTGGCCGTCTCCACAGCGCCGGTCCGTCCCTCTTCATCGCTTACGCGGTGTGCGGCCTCTTCGCCTTCTTCGTCGTGCGTGCGCTCGGCGAGCTCGTGCTCTACCGCCCCTCCTCCGGAGCCTTCGTCTCCTACGCCCGTGAGTTCATGGGTGAGAAGGGCGCCTTCACCGCCGGCTGGCTCTACTTCCTGAACTGGGCCACCACCGGTATCGCGGACATCACCGCCGTGGCCACCTACACCCACTACTGGGGCATGTTCAGCGACATCCCGCAGTGGATCCTCGCGCTGATCGCCCTCGCGGTCGTGCTCACCGTGAACCTGATCTCGGTGAAGTACTTCGGTGAGATGGAGTTCTGGTTCGCGATCATCAAGGTCGCCGCGATCAGCGTCTTCATGGTCGTCGGCATCTTCCTGCTGGCCAGCCAGCACAAGGTCGGCGACGCCACCCCGGGTCTGTCCAACATCACCGACCACGGCGGCATCTTCCCGGCCGGCGTGATGCCGATGCTGCTCGTCATCCAGGGTGTCGTCTTCGCCTACGCCTCCGTCGAGCTGTGCGGTGTCGCCGCGGGTGAGACCAAGAACCCCGAGAAGATCATGCCGAAGGCGATCAACTCGATCATGTGGCGTGTCGGCCTCTTCTACGTCGGCTCGGTCGTCCTGCTCGCGCTGCTGATGCCGTTCACCGCCTACGTCGCCGGCGAGAGCCCGTTCGTCACCGTCCTGGGCAAGATCGGCGTGCCGTACGCGGCCGGCGTGATGAACCTGGTGGTCCTCACCGCGGCACTCTCCAGCCTGAACTCCGGTCTGTACTCCACCGGCCGCATCCTGCGCTCGATGGCCATGTCCGGCTCGGCGCCGAAGTTCACCGGCCTGATGAACAAGGGCCAGGTGCCCTACGGCGGCATCCTGCTCACCGCGTTCTTCTGCGTCCTCGGTGTCGGCCTGAACTTCGTCGTCCCCGCCGACGCCTTCGAGATCGTGCTGAACTTCGCCGCGATCGGCATCATCGGCACCTGGGGCATGATCATGGTCTGCTCCCTGCTGTTCTGGCGCCGCTCCAAGGAAGGCCGGGTCACCCGTCCCGGCTACAAGCTGCCCTGGGCCCCGTACACCCAGATCGCCACTCTGGTCTTCCTGGCCGGTGTGCTCGGCATCATGGCGTCCGAGCCCGGCGCCGGCCGCACCACGGTGCTGTGCCTGCCGATCATCGTCGCGATGCTGGTCGGCGGCTGGTTCCTGGTCCGCGGCCGGGTCGCCGAGACCCAGCGTGCGAACGAGCTCGCCCGTGCGGAGGCCGGTCAGTCCTGACCGGTTGAAGCCCCGCCGGTCCTGACCGGTCGAGAACAATGAGAGGCGCCCGTCCCGGGAGACCGGGGCGGGCGCCTCTTCGTATGCCTGGCTGTGGGACCTGCCTGCCTGCCTGCCGTCGGCCGCCTGCCCTCCGCTCGCTATGGCTTGGCCGAGTCCACCCCCGGCCGCCCGGCGCGCCACAGCCCCCGCGTGAAGTCCGGGATCTCCTGGGGCGCCCCCTTGGCCCTGATGGAGGCGTGACTCAGCGGCACCGGTGCGCTCCACGTCGCCGCGTCGTACACGTCGAAGTCGGGCACCAGCCCCTGCTGCATGGACTGCATGAGCCGGAAGATCATGATGTAGTCCATGCCGCCGTGCCCGCCCGGCGGGTTCGCATGCTCCTTCCACAGCCAGTGGTCCCACTCCGCGTACGCCCCGAAGTCGCCCCACTCGTCCCCGGACATCTCCGGCTCCAGATAGATCCGCGGCGGGTAGTCCTCGAAGGCCCCCTTCGTACCGCCCAGGGCGTTCACGCGGCTGTACGGGTGGGGGTTGCTGACCGCGTGCTCCAGGCGGATCACGCGCCCCCGGGCCGTCTGCACGAGGCTGACCGACATGTCGCTGCCGACGTACGTCTCCTTCCAGCTCGCATCGCCGGGCGGCATGTGCTGCGCGCGGTAGGCGGCGAGGCCCGCAGCGGGGGAGCCGAACGTCGAGATCCGCACGGCCCGGTCGCCACGGTTGACGTCCATGTAGTTGGCGACCGGCGCGAAGCCGTGGGTGGGGTAGATGTCCCCTCTCAGCCGGGTGTGCCACTGCCGCCGCCACGGCCCCTCGTAGTACGTCGGCGAGAACATCAGCTCCCGCAGGTCGTGGATGTACGCCCCCGCGCCGTGCAGCAGCTCGCCGAACTTCCCCGCGTGCGCCATCCGCAGCACGCGCATCTCGTTCCGGCCGTAGCAGCAGTTCTCCAGCTGCATGCAGTGCCGCCGCGTCCGCTCGGAGAGGTCCACCAGGCGCCACAGCTGATCGAGCTCCATGGCGGCCGGACACTCCACCCCGACGTGCTTGCCGGCGGTCAGGGCCGCCTCGGCCATCGGAAAGTGCCACTCCCACGGGGTGGCCACGTACACGAAGTCGACGTCCCCGCGCCCGCACAGCTGCCGGAAGTCGTCCTGACCCTTGGTGTAGAGCTCAGGCGCGGGCTGTCCGGCCGACCTGACCTTGGCCGCGACCTTCTCCGCCTTCGCCCGCACCGTGTCGCACAGCGCCACCACCCGTACCCCGGGCACCGCCAGGAACAGCTCCGTCATCGCACTGCCGCGATTGCCCAGCCCGACGATCCCGACCCGCACCGTGCTGCGTCGCTCGAACGGCACCCCGATCATGGTCGCGCCCTGGCGCCGCGGCGCGTCCGCAGCGGCCGCGGGGGAGGCCGCCGCCTGAGCCAGACCGAGGCCCAGCCCCACGCCCGCGCTCGCCGCGCCGGCGGACTTCAGGACGAGGCGGCGGCTGACATCGGTGGTCTGCTCCCGGCCCTCGACGGAGGCGTTGGAGCTGGGGCTGGGACCGGGGCTGCCGGGCTGATCGAGGTGCCTGGGGTTCTGCGGGGCTGACTCGTGCATCGGTCCTCCTGGACACAAGGGGCTGATGTGAGCTGCGGCGCGTACGTGAACCTCACTGACTTCGGTTAGTGACCCTGACGGGTGTGATGCGTGCAACGCAAGAGGGCTCGCACAACGAGATAAAGGGCGGCGGCACCCCGCACGGGGTGCCGCCGCCCTTTCGTCACGATGCGTCGTCCTCGAAGAACTGGGTCTCGTAGTAGTCCATCAGCTGCTCCGCGGTATGCCCGTTCGTGCGGGCGAAGTCCTGGGCGATGGCGGCCGCCCAGTTACCCAGGGACAACGCCAGCGCCACCACCCCGTCGGCGCCGTGCTGGGCCTCGATGCCCTTGATGGTGGCCATGTTCACCCACGGCACCACGCCGGGCTCCCGCTCCGGCACCGTCCGGCGCAGCAGCTCGATCACGGTGCGCGTCATCTCCGGCTGCAGCGGGCGCAGCCGCTCGCGCTCCTCCTGGATCCTGGCGACGATGCGGGCGCGCTCTTCCCTGTCCACGGTGTTCCCCATTCCCCCCGTCCGGTAGTGGCGAGGGCCCACCGTAGAGCCGATGCGAGGGGCCCGGGGGAGGGATTCGAGGATTGAACACCATCTGTACCTCCCGGTACCTCCCACCATCAGCGTGGGGGCGGGCCGGGCCGGGCGGGCGGGGCGTACGGGACCACCGTGGACGAGGGATCGTCGGCGGACGTCACGGCCCGGCGGCCGCGGGCGAAGGAGACGGCGAACTCGATCGCGTCGTCGACGGTCAGGGCGGTCACGGGCGTGCCGGAGAACGACGGCACGTCGTCGGCGATGCGGTAGCCGGTACGGAACAGCCCGTCATCCGGCTTGCTGTGCTCCACGGCGGCGAAACCGCCGGTGTGAGGGGCCCATCGCCCGCTGACCCACCAGGTGCCGTGCAATTCCAGTCGGCCGGGGGCCGGGCAGTGCCAGCGGAACCGGGAGATGCTCAGCTCGGTGCTGATGCCTTCGAAGCGGCTCCAGCCCCGGCCGTCGGCCAGGAACACGAGTTCGCTCGTCTCCATGGCACCCAGCTCGAGGGGGGCGCTGCACCACTGGCCGATCAGCTGCTCGTCGAGAAATATCACCCGGAGATTATTCCTGCGCCGCGCGCGGCCCGCGCCGGCAGCGCTCCTACCGGGCAGCCCGCCGCGGTGCCGGGGCCCCGGCACCGCGGGTGGCGACTTGCGGCTGGTCACCGGAGAGCGATGCGGCTGGAAGCCTCCCTGGGGAGCTTGTCGTTGACGAAGGAGACGGTGTCGCCGATGGGGCTGTCCTCGACATTGGCGAGATGGGTGAGGTTGTTGAGGCGGTGCATCAGCGGCCGGGGGCTGATCCCGCCGCCACCGGCAGCCTCGGCGGTGCCGGATGCGGAGACGGCGCCGCACACCAGGAGGGCCGATCCCACAGCAATACGCGTCACGATGCGGTTCTTCATGCCTTGCCAAACGACGGACGGGAGCAACCGACACGCATCGCTGCATCAGGGCCCCTAAGACACATCAAACACATGAAACGCATTACGGATAGATGGTGGTTGACACTCTGCGGCTGCGGGGTCGGAGACGTCTCCCTGAGGCCTTGGGTGAGGAGCCCCGGCGGTTCGCCGGGAAACCGGGGCCGGCGCGGCCGGGAACGACCCCGAGGCGACCTTCGCCGGGGGTACGGGGGCTGTTCGTCCCCCTGCCCGGGCGGCACCCTCCGTCTCCGGCTCCCGCCCCCGCACGCGGCCTGGCACGGCTTCCCCGTAGGCCGCCTTTATAGCCTCTGACCTGGGCTTTTGTGTCATCCCCGCCTACGATCAAGGGAATGGGAAAGGGGGTCCGGATGGACCGGAACATCCGTACGGTGGACGACGTCATGAGGCTGCTCGACGGCCTGTTCGCACCGGAGGCCGACCGCTGGACGGCCGGCGCGGCATCCTGGTGGGACGGGTTCTACGAGGACCGCTCCAGGCCGGTGCCGTTCTTCGTGGACAAGCCCGACGAGAACCTTGTCGCGTACCTCGACCGCGGCCTGATCACCCCGGGCCGCGCCCTCGATCTGGGCTGCGGCCCGGGCCGCAACGCGATCCACCTCGCCTCGCAGGGCTTCGAGGTCGATGCCGTCGACCTCTCCCCGGCGGCCGTCGCCTGGGCGGAGGACCGCGCCCGGGAGGCGGGGGCCGACATCCGGTTCCGGTGCGGCGACGCCTTCGACCTCGTCAGCGGCGAACTGGGCGGCCCCTACGACCTGATCTACGACTCCGGCTGCTTCCACCACCTGCCGCCGCACCGCCGGATCAGCTACCTCGCCCTCCTCGACCGCGCCCTCGCGCCCGGCGGCCGGTTCGCCCTCGCCTGTTTCGCGGCCGGTGAGATGGGCTCCGAGATCCCCGACGCGGACTTCTACCGCCAGGCCCGCCTGCACGGCGGTCTCGCGTACTCGCCGGAGTCCCTGCGGCGGATCTTCTGCGATCTCGAGGAGGTCGAGCTGCGCCGCATGCGCGACGAGCCGGCCGAGTCGTCCTCCTTCGGCGAGCCCTTCCTCTGGACGGCGTTGTTCCGCCGGGTGACGCGGCATGACGCAGTGTGCTGAGCGGCGAACATCTGCCGTCGTAGCCGCAGAAATTGCCCTGGCGGAGCCCTGATTTTTCACCCGATGGTGGAGCGGAAAAAAAATTTCTGCCCACCTGAGGGCGGTTCCGTGCTACTGTCTTTTCAGTTGCAGTTGTGGTTCCCAAAGACTTGCAAGTGTGTCCGGTCGGCCTCCAGCCGCTGGAAGCGCTTATTTGTATTTCCGGCTTTTCTTTTCCGGACGGGCAATCATCTCGGCGATGCGGGGTCCGCGCAGTGCGGTCCTCGGGATACGCCCCGAAGGAGATTTACTATGGCTACTGGCACCGTGAAGTGGTTCAACGCGGAAAAGGGCTTCGGCTTCATCGAGCAGGACGGCGGCGGCGCTGACGTCTTCGCCCACTACTCGAACATCGCCACCCAGGGCTTCCGCGAGCTTCAGGAAGGCCAGAAGGTGACCTTCGACGTCACGCAGGGCCAGAAGGGCCCGCAGGCGGAGAACATTCTCCCCGCCTGATGCCTGACGCCCGTCGTCTGACGCGTTGACGTAGCTGGGGCCCGCACTTTGGGTGCGGGCCCCAGCTCGTTGCGTTTCCCCTGTTCCTCGATTTTTCTCCGGTGATCTACGATCAGGAATGCCGCCCGGTGTCCCAGGCGGCAGTTTTCCGCAACCGGCCCCGACCCGGGCCGGCCGTCTCGTCCCGTGCCCCGCTTTTTCTTCGGCTCGTGCCGGTGATTCCTGACGCGGCTCCCGGCCGCAAAGAATTCCTCGATACGTGCCGCATCGAGGAAGGGGTCTGCGATGAACCGCAAATTGCGCACGGACGCCGCACGATCCCCCGGCCGGCAGCCCTGCCCCGGGCCTCCCTCCCACCCCGTTGAGGCACTATGCGCTGCGTCATTGCCCGCTTCCCCTTCGACCTCGTCAAGAGTGAGGTCGAACAGATGATGAAGGGCATCGCGCCCGAGCCCGTCGAAGGTGCGTGCGTGGTCATCGGCCGCCGTACCTACCCCGTCAAGCAGGTGGGGCAGGTGATCACCAAGCAGGACCGGCGTGACTTCTCCGCCGGTGAAGTGACCCGGGCGCTCACGCGTCTCGGCTTCACCTGCCACCCCGCCGCCCCCGTGCCCGCCCGCAGCACGCCGCAGGCGATGTCACCGCTGCCCGGGAGCCTGCCACAGATCTGAGGGAGGCGCCGTCGCGGAAGGCGCGGGCCCGGGGACGGGGGCGGGTCACACCCTGTCCACGATCCCCACCTTCCCTTCGGAGCGGGCGCAGTGGGCGCCGCAGTACCAGTGGCCGTCGGCCTCGACGCCTTGGCCGACGATCGGTACCCGGCAGTGTTCACAGATGGGCGCCATGCGGTGAATGGCGCAGGAGAACGAATCGAATACGTGACGTGAGCCGTCCTGGGTCTCCACGGTGAACGTCAGGTCGTAGTCATTTCCGCATACCTCGCAACGTGCCATGGGCCGCATGGTCCGGAGTACGGAGGGCCGGGGCAAGGCTATGGCGGGCGGGTCGGTGCGGCTGTACCCGACCGGCGGAACCAGGTGGGCCCGAGCGCCCTCGCGTCACCCCTCGGCCACCGGGGCGGGCAGTGCCCGCTCCGGTCCGGCGTGTGCCGTCAGAATGATCAGCCTGTTAGGTTGGCTTGTTCTGTTAGGCGGTAGAGGGGAAATTCGTGCGTAAGGTGGCACAAACCGCGGGCGCGGCACTGATTGCGGCGCTGCTGATGACCGGTTGCAGCAGCGGATCGGACGGCGAAGGCGGGAAGGATGCCGCCAAGGCCGGGGACAAGCCCGCGGCGAAGCCTTCTGCCAGCGGTGCCGAGAAGCCCGCGCAGGGCGGTGCCAAGAAGCCGGAGCAGGGCGGCGAGGCCGACCTGGACGGCGTATGGAACCAGCAAAAGGGCTACGACATCGTCCGGGTGACGATCTTCGGGGACCGTGGCATCTCCGACTCCGAGAAGGGCGTGTGCAGCGGCCCCGCGCAACGCTCCGGCACGACCGTGAAGTTCGACCTGAAGTGCCCCACCCCAGGCAACCCCCGCACCAAGGGGACCGCCACCCTGGTGGACGGCGGCAAGACGCTGTCGGTCAGCTGGGAGGGAGGCCTGACGGAGACGTTCACCAAGGACCCCATCAAGGTCGAGATGCCCAAGATCGACATGCCCAAGATCGACGTTCCGTAGGCACCCGCAGCGGGCCGGCAGAGCCTCAGCGCCCCGTTTTCCGCTTCCGCGCCCCGCCCCCTCAGTTGCTCTGTCCTCAGCGCTCTGTCCTCAGCGCTTCGCTCCCAGCCGCGTGACGAGGTCGTGCCAGGCGGCGTCCAGGCGGTCGAGCGGCATGCCGCGCTCGGCGGTCAGGTGGCGGACGAGGGCGGCATCGAGCGAGCCGAGCAGCGTGTACGCGAGGAGCTCGGCATCGCCTTGCACCTCCGCCTGTCGCAGCAGCACGGCGACGTGGGAGATGCGCAGGCGGTGTCCCGGAACGCTGTAGTTACGCAGGGGGTCGGCCCGGGTGGCCAGGATCAGGTCGTGGTGATCGCGCTCGTGGCGGATGAGGGCGGGCCCGAAGGCGTGCAGGCGCTGCGCCGCGGGGGCGCCGGGGCCCAGGGGCGGGGGACCGGACAGAAAGGCCGCCTGGAGCTGCTGCTCGCGGTGGTCCAGGAGTGCGAGCAGCAGTCCGGTGCGGTCGCCGAAGCGGCGGAAGACGGTGCCTTTGCCGACCCCGGCGACCGTGGCCACCGCCTCCATGGTCAGGTCCGCGGCTCCGCACTCGGTCAGCAGGCGGGAGGCCGCCTCCAGCAGGCGGGTGCGGTTCCGCGCTGCGTCGGCTCGCAGCTGCGGGGGCTCGCCGACCGGGAGGAGGGTGAGCTCCCGCCGTCCGTCCGGGGTGCCGGACGGCGCCGGGGTGCCGGACTGCGGCGGAGGGGGAGCGGAGCCGGTCATGAACCCAGGGTAACGCCTCGGAAAGATAACTGGACCGTGGTCCGGATAAGTGCCACAATCCTAAAAAAGGACCACGGTCCGGTTTGCTCCCGCCCTTATTCCTTAGGAGTTATCCATGTCTGTCCGCATTCTTGCGCTCGTCGGTAGCCTCCGCGCCGGGTCCCAGAACCGTCGGCTCGCCGAGGCAGCGGTCAAGCTCGCCCCCGAGGGCACCGAGGTCGAGATCTACGAGGGCCTGGCCGACGTGCCCTTCTACAACGAGGACCTCGACGCCGAAGGCATCGTCCCGGCGGCTGCCGCCCGGCTGCGTGACGAGGCCGGCCGTGCCGACGCCCTTCTGCTGCTCACGCCCGAGTACAACGGCACCGTTCCCGCCGTGCTGAAGAACGCCATCGACTGGATATCGCGCCCGCACGGCGTGGGTGCCATCGCCGGCAAGCCGGTCGCCGTGGCCGGCACCGCCGCCGGGCAGTACGGCGGTGTCTGGGCGCAGGACGAGACCCGCAAGGCCGCGGGCATCGCCGGCGGCAAGGTGCTGGAAGAGGCCAAGCTGGCGATCCCCGGCTCCATGACGCGGTTCGCCGACATTCACCCCGTCGACGACGCCGAGGTCGCCACCGGGCTGACCGAGGTCCTCAAGCGCCTGGCGGACGCCCCCGTCGCGGTCTGACCGGGGCGGCCGGGTCAGCGCTTCGGGAGCCTGACCCAGCCCTTCTTGACCAGCTGGTCGCAGTGCCACCTGCTGTAGCGCGCGCTCTCCCCGTGCTTCTTGGCGGCCTTGAGGCAGTCCTCGTACGAGAAGGGCGGCTTGGCGGCAGGTGCGTGCACGGCGGACGGCGGCGCCGAGGGAGGCTCGGCGACCGCCGCCGGTGCGGCCCACAGGCCGGCCATGACGGCCGCGGCCAGCACGAAGTTCATCCGACGCACAGCGCCCTCCGCTTCTTGCGCTTCTGCTGATTCTCGTGATTCCCGTGCCAGAGGCACTTGTTACCGCACAACGAGCGCACGGGCCGAGGGAAACGCTCCTCCGTCGCCGTTTACCCTGAGGGAAGCCTCGGGCCGGCTTCTGCGCGCGGTCGCCCGGGTGCCCCGCCCCCGTGAAGGGACGGGGCACCCGGGCGAGCCGGGCCCGGCCGCCCGCAACACTTCCCCCGTCGAACGGCCCGGCGGCTTCTACGGCGGGGAGTGCGGACCCGGACTCCGAGCCCGTGGCTGCAACCGGCCGTTCCGTGGCGGATCCCGGACCTTCCGGCCCGTTCCCGCGCTCCCCTTCCGGTGCACTCCATTCAAGGCCCGGCCCGCCGTGCGCACATCAGGGCCAGCCCTGAAATACCCGCACGGGTCCCGCGGTCCCCGCGGGCCGGACGTGCCCTCGCGTGCCCTCGCGGGCGGAGAACGTCACCCGCGCAGATACGTCAGGACGGCCAGCACCCGCCGGTGGTCGGCCAGGTTCTGCTCCAGGCCCAGCTTGGCGAAGGTGTTGCGCACGTGCGTCTCGACGGTCTTGCCGCCCACCACCAGCCGCTCGGCGATCGCCTCGTTGGAACGCCCTTCGGCCATCGGCTCCAGCACGTCCCGCTCCCGGGGGGTCAGCTCCTCCAGTGCGCTGCCCGCCCGCCGGCGGTGCAGCAGGCGGGACACCACCACCGGGTCGATCACCGACTCGCCCGCCCCCACCCGCTTGATGGCACCCGTCAGCTCCTTGACGTCCGCGATCCGGTTCTTGAGGAGATACCCGAACCCTCGCGCGCGGCGCGTCATCACCTGCACCGCACTGCCCGCCCCACTCCAGGCGCCGGCGTTCCCGGTCGGCCGCTTCCAGGATGCGGGAGCCGACCGCACGGGACTCCCGCCCGCGGGCCGCGGCCTGCGATCGCAGCCGGGTGTTCTCCAGGCACAGCCGCATCGACCGCGGCCAGCAGCTGCGGGTCCTCTCCCAGGGCCGCGTCGTGCACCAGGACCGCCGAGGGTCTCTCCCGGCCGTCCACCGCGGTGACGCTCCTGCCCGACCCCGGGTACGGGCCGCGCAGCACCCGTCCGGCCGGGTCGAGATAGCCGCCGGCTGCCTGCGACCACAGGCCCAGCCGCAGCGAGGGATCGCCGAGCAGGCGCGCCAGGACGTCCTGCAGCCTGCACGGCGTCGGATCCGCGCCCACCTCGATCACCGCACTGCCCACCGCGGCCCGCCGCAGCCGCATCCGTAACGGCCCCACCAGGAATGTCACCCGAACGGCGATCTCGCTCAGGTCCGACAGCAGCGCGGGCGTCGACGCATCGGGCCCCAGCAGCCCGGGCGCGGCCACGTACAGCACCTGCCAGCCCACCAGCGACACGGCGACGAGGAGCGCGATCCACGCCGGCAGCAGCGCCCGGCGCCTCGCGGTGCTGCTCGCCAGCCGGTTGCGCACCAGCGTGGCGACGACCACGACGGTCAGCAGTGCGCCCGCCCAGCGGTAGACGAGGTCGATGCCGTCGAACAGGCCCTGGGCCGGTCGGAGCAGCAGGGCGTTGGGGCCGCAGTCACCGCAGGTGAGGTAGGTCGCGTCGCCGTCGGTCGACGGGTCGTAGGCGAGCACCCGCAGCAGCCCGCCCACCGCCACCAGCAGATAGCCGGCGCCGACCACACGCCGGGCGAGGACGGTGGTGAGGCGGCCGTCGGGAAAGACCAGCAGCAGGTGTGCCAGCACCGCGAGGTTCAGCGCCTCCCACCACGCGCCGAGCGCGAACAGCACCGGCACGCTGGTCCCTTGCAGACTTGCAGATTGCCGAGGAACCACGTCACGCTCTCGGCCACCATCAGTCGCCCGGTGCGGTTGGCCGGACGCCGCCACCAGGCGATCAGCCCGGCCCCGGTGTACGTCCAGCCCGTCGCCAGATCGCGGAGGACGTCCGCCTGCGAGGCGCCCGTGCGCCCGTAGGCCCAGGCTCCCGTACAGCCGGCCGCAACGGCCAGGACCGCCGCACTCCCCACGGCCCCTCCGGGCCTGCTGCCGCGTCCGTCCCCCGCACTCCCGCTCCTACAGGAGCCGACTCTGCCCAGAACCCCACCCACGGCCATCACCATAGGGCAGGCTCCCCGCCTGTCGAGGGAACTGCGAGCACGTGTCCTGCACTCGAACACCCTTTTACCTTGTTCTTTATGGTTTGGGTCGGTTTCGTTCGGTGATGCTCTCTGGCCGTCTTACGGTTTTACCCACGTCGTAACGGGTGGCGGGCCGCCGGTTTTTCGACCCAAGCGGCCTGCCAGGTCCGGGGGTTGAGGATTTTGGCGCGCGGGCCGGGCAGTGCAGAGGCTGTCGCACGACTCCCTCCCTGCTGTGGTCAAAAGCGAGTCCTGGATGTGGGGGCGAGCAT
>NZ_BMUT01000027.1 GCF_014650335.1 Streptomyces hiroshimensis | reverse complement strand
GGCCCATACAGCCAGCCTGACCCCAACACCCCACTCAGGTCAGGAGATCCGAGAAACAGTGCCTAAGCGGCGCCCCACACGCACAGCGGTAGGCCGGCCCCGGAACGTCCGGGGCCGGCCTGCCGCTTGTACGGCGCCGACGCGCGGCCGGGCGCCCCTGGGGCGGGGGCGTCAGCTAGGGGCGGGGCCGGAGCCGGTGCCCTGGAGTAGGTGACGGCCGGGCCGGTGAGCACGGGCTCATGACCGTCGAGCCCGTGACCGTCTTTTTCACGATTGCTGCCGCCCTGCCGCCCGGGCCCGTGCCATCCGGCCCGTGGCGGGCGGGTCCGGTGACGCCCTGGCCGCCCACGACCGCCGAGACGGCGACCGTTGTCCCCGTGTCGGCTGCTCGGTGACTACGCGCTCCATGGCAACCGGCTGGGCCCCCGGCCCGTGACCGCCGGTCTCGTGGGAGCCCGTGGCCGCGGGCGTGACCCCTAGCTCCAGGACCGCTAGCTCCAGGACCGCCGAGCTCATGTCTCCACGGGGTCCGTGACAGCCGGCCGTCCCCCGGCCCGTGACAGCCGAGCCGTGCTCACGGGCCCTGTGAGCGTCGAGCCCCCGATCTCCCGGGGCCCGTGAGCGCTGAAGCCCGCGTCCCACTGTGGCCCCATTGTCGGCGGAACTGGCAAGTGGAACTGGCAAGTGGTCCGACCCGGCAGGGCCGCCGCACCCCCGTGGCGGCGGCCCGGTCCCGGCTCAGCGCAGCCGAGTTGCGGCGTACGCCTCGATGGCGGCCCGCTGGTACGCGGCCAGGCCCGGCGCGATCGACTCGTACGCCGCGTGCCAGTGCTCGTTCTCGACGCAGGTACGCCCGATCGCGCGGTACTCCTCGGCGGTGGCTGCCCGGATCCGGGCCAGTGTCCGGTACTGGGTGTCGATCTCGGCCTGCACCGCGTCGGCGTCAGCGGGCAGGCCGGTGGCCAGCAGGTCGGCCAGCCGGATCATCTGCGCCGTGCGCTCGCGCTCGTCGGCCTCGATCTCGGCCTTGGTCAATGCCGAGGTGTGCCGTTCGATGGCCCCGACCAGCTCCGGGAAGTCGCGCAGGACCTTCATGCACCGGGCGGGCCCGATACCCTCGAACAGGTTTTCCGGTCGGCTGATGCTGATCATGTCTGTGCCGTCCTTCCTGGACTGCTCCAGTTCGGCGATCGTGCGGGCGACGGTGCCGGCCAGGGCGTCCAGCCGGTCGCGCTCGGCGAGCAGCCGACGGTGATGGCCCCGCAGGGCCTCCAGCTCGTCGACCTGAGTGGCCAGGATCCGGCCGATCTCAGGCAGTCCCAGGCCCAGCGCACGCAGCACGAGGACCTGCTGCAGCCTCAGGAGTTGGCGCTCCTCGTAGTAACGGTGGCCGTTCGTGCCGATCCAGGCCGGTGGCAGAAGACCGATCTCGTCGTAGTGCCGCAGTGTCCGGGCCGTCACACCCGACATCCGGGCGACCTCCGCGATCGGCCAGGCCATCGCCGCCCCCCCTCGCACGGGTTGCTTCACCGGGCCGGAATCTCCGGCCCTGCCAAGGACGGTAGAGGCTTCCGCTGCGGCAGCTTCAAGCCCAGCTCTCAGGCTTCCAGGTCGCGCGCCGATACGGCGAAGGCCGGCCCCCGTCCCGACGGACGGGGGCCGGCCTTCGCCGTACTACCGGGCGCGCGGTACCGCGGCTCCGGGCTCAGTCACCCGCAGGGCGGGCCGCCGCAGCCGCACGCTGCTGCACATAGCCCACCACGGCCAGCGCCAGGGCCAGGCCGCCCGTGGAGTACAGCTGGACGCGCGTGTCCGTCTCCAGGCCCATCAGGACCAGCGCGCCCGCCACGCCGACCAGCGTCACCCAGGTCAGGAACGGGAAGGCCCACATCCGCACCACGATCCGCTCGGGCGCCTCGCGCTCCAGCCGGCGGCGCAGGATCAGCTGGGAGGCGGCGATGAAGCCCCACACGATGAGGACGACGCCGCCGACCATGTTCAGGAGCCAGGCGAAGACGGTGGTCGGGTACCAGTACGACAGCAGGACGGCGAAGAAGCCGAACGCGGACGAGGCGAGCACCGCGCGGCGCGGCACGCCGCCGGAGACCTTGCCCAGCGCCTTGGGGCCCTGGCCGCGCGAGACCAGCGAGTAGGCCATGCGCGAGGAGCCGTAGATGTTGGCGTTCATCGCGGACAGCAGGGCGATCAGGACGACGACGTTCATGATCTGGCCGCCGCCGGGGACGCCCAGGCGGTCGAGCACCGCGGCGTACGGGCCGTTCTCCGTGACGGAGCCGTCGTTCCACGGGAGCAGCGTGACGATCACCAGCATCGAGCCGACGTAGACGATGCCGATCCGCCACATGGTCGTCTTGACGGCCTTGGCCACGCCGCTGACCGGGTTCTCGGACTCGGCGGCCGCGATGGTTACCGTCTCCAGGCCGCCGTAGGCGGCGAGGGAGGCCAGGAGGCCTATGAGCAGGCCGTCCATGCCGTTGGGCAGGAAGCCGCCGTCGTGCAGGAGGTGTGCGGCGCCGGGGGCGTCGTTGCCGGGCAGGACGCCCAGGATCGCGAGGGTGCCCAGGATCAGGAAGAGGGCGATGGCGCCGATCTTCAGGGCGGCGAACCAGAACTCGAATTCGCCGAAGTTCGAGACCGCGGCCAGGTTGCTGCCGCAGAAGAACGCCATGAAGACCAGGACCCACATCCAGGACGGGGTGCCCGGGAGCCAGCCCTGCACGATGTGGGCCGCGCCGATCGCCTCGATCGCCACGCCCACGACCAGCAGCGTCCAGAACATCCAGCCCGCGGTGAAGCCGGCCCACGGGCCGATCGCGCGGTCGGCGTGGACGGAGAAGGAGCCGGAGGCGGGGTTGGCGGCGGACATCTCGCCGAGCATCCGCATCACGAACATCACGAGGAGGCCGGACGCGGCGTACGCGAGCACGATCGAGGGGCCCGCGGCGGCGATGCCGGCGCCGGAGCCCACGAAGAGGCCCGCGCCGATGACGCCGCCGAGGGCGATCATCGACAGGTGCCGCTGCTTGAGTCCGTTCGAGAGCGGCGACCCCTGCGTAGGGGTGCCCTCCGTCTGCGGGGGAGAGGTTATGTCTGTCCGGCTCATGGTCGTGCCTGTCCATCATGCGAGATCGGGATGTTCGAGTATGTGCAGGCAGACGGAGATCCGGTTAACTCGTCCGTTATCCGGACAGTCACTTCACACAGGGTGATCGTTTCGCAGCATTCCATCCGAGGACGGTACAACCCCGGAACAGCGGACCCGGCTGCGTCCCCCGCACCGCGCGGGACTAGCGTCAGTGATCACGGGCGAACCCCGCCCGCCGCGCACGAAGGGGGAGCACCGCACATGACCGGCCGTACCCACCTGATCGAGAGCCTGATGGAGCGCTTCCCGCACATCCCGCGGGAAGCGGTGATCAAAGAGGACCTGCTGCGCGGAGGCATGGCCTTCGAGGACTCCGCCCTCAGCGACACCACCAACGAAGCCTCCGGCCAGGTCAAGCCCAAGTCCTACTTCATCTTCTCCTTCGACCACCGCACCCTGCCCGAGCTCGGCGCAGCCGCCCTGCGCCGCCCGCCCGAGGAGATCGTGCTGACCGGCGGCCCCTACGAACTGCGCCGCACGGTCGTCTCCGTGCGCGTCAACCCCGCCTCGCCCTACCGGGTGCAGGCCGGACCCGACGGCACGCTGGGCCTCTACCTCGACGGGCGGCGGATCTCGGACGTCGGCCTGCCGCCGATGCCCGACTACTACCGCGAGACCCTCCCCAACGGGAAGTCCGTCATGGAGGTCGCCCCGACCATCCAGTGGGGCTACCTCGTCTACCTCACCGTCTTCCGCGTGTGCCAGTACTTCGGCGCCAAGGAGGAGTGCCAGTACTGCGACATCAACCACAACTGGCGCCAGCACAAGGCCGCCGGCCGCCCCTACACCGGCGTCAAACCGGTCGAAGAGGTGCTGGAGGCGCTGGAGATCATCGACCGGTACGACACCGCCCGGGCCTCCCAGGCGTACACCCTGACCGGCGGCGCCATCACCTCCAAGGTCGCGGGGCTCGGCGAGGCCGACTTCTACGGCCGCTACGCCCAGGCCATCGAGGAGCGCTTCCCGGGCCGCTGGATCGGCAAGGTCGTCGCGCAGGCCCTGCCCAAGGCCGACGTGCAGCGCTTCCACGACTACGGCATCCGCATCTACCACCCCAACTTCGAGGTGTGGGACGAGCGGCTCTTCCAGCTCTACTGCCCGGGCAAGGAGCGCTACGTGGGCCGCGCCGAGTGGCACCGGCGGATCCTCGACTCCGCCGACGTCTTCGGCGCCCGCAACGTCATCCCCAACTTCGTCGCCGGCGTGGAGATGGCGACCCCGGACGGATTCGCCACCGTCGACGAGGCGATCGCCTCCACCGCGGAGGGGCTGCGGTTCTTCATGTCCCACGGCATCGTCCCGCGGTTCACCACCTGGTGCCCCGAACCGACCACGCCCCTGGGCAAACTGAACCCGGAAGGCGCTCCGCTGGAGTACCACGTGCGGCTGCTGGAGGTCTACCGCGCGACCCTGGAGGAGTACGGTCTGGCCTCCCCGCCCGGATACGGGCCGCCCGGCCCGGGGCAGGCCGTCTTCTCGGTGAGCTCCTTCATGGACAGCCTCCCGGCCGCGGAAACGGAACCGGAACCGGAACCGGTCGGCTGACCGGACGGACGGCTGGACGGAGAGCTGGACGGAGAGCTGGACGGACGGCTGGGCGGACGGTTGGGCGGACGGCCGCGAAAACCTTTTGCCCGCCGTTCACCGCGGCGGCTACGGTTGGATCATGGTTCCTGGCACGCTCTTCCGCTGACGCTCTCTCCGGGAGCCGCCCCACGGCGCGCTCCCGCATCGGTGATCTGTATCTGCACACCACTCCACCGAGAGACGAGCCTTCAGCATGCCCGCTCAGCCTTCCGTCCATCGACAGCCGTCCGCCGCTGGTGACTTGTTCACCATCTGGCTGCGTGAACACGCCACCACACTGACCACCCTCGACCCCGACGCCCCGCTCGACGACCTGGAGCCGCTGCGCGAGCTCATCGGCGACGCCCGCGTCGTCGGCATCGGCGAGAACTCGCACTTCATCCACGAATTCGCCCTCGTGCGCCGGCGCCTCCTGCGCTTCCTCGTCGAGCGCTGCGGCTTCACCGTCCTCGCCTTCGAGTACGGATTCAGCGAAGCCTTCGCCCTCGACACCTGGCTCCACGGCACCGGCCCGGACGACGACCTCGAACGGATCAGCGCCGCGGCACTCCCCATGGGCATCCAGGAGCCCCTGCGCTCGCTGCGCCTGCACAACCGCACCGCGGCCCGGCCCGTACGGTTCGGCGGCGTCGATATCCCGGCCGCGGGCGGCTCGCTACTGCCCGCGCTCCACCCGGTCGCCGACCACCTCCGCGAGGCCGACCCCGGGGCGCTGCCGCAGGCCGAGACCGCCATCCGGATCGCCGAGCGGTTCGCCGGCGGGTCCGCGGCCGCCGCCGCGCCCGCATGGTCGCGTCTGGACGCCACCGAGCAGGACGCCCTCACGGCCGCCCTCGCCCGCCTCCTCATCCGCTTCCGCGCCACCGAGCCCCTGCAGGTCGCGCGCACCGGGCGGTACGCGTACGAGGTCGCCCTCCGGCGGCTGGAGGCCGCCTGCCACGCGGACCACACCCTCCGGGCCATGGCCGCCCTCTTCGCCGGAACCGGGCTCACCATCGACACCTCGGCCCGCGAGGTCTACATGGCCGGGTCCGTCCTGTGGCACCTGGAACACGCCGAGCCGGGCGCGCGCGTGGTGCTGATGGCCCACAACGCCCACCTCCAGAAGGAGCCCGTCACCTTGGACGGGCACGAGGCGACTCTGCCCATGGGGCATTACCTCCACCGGGCCCTGGGCGACGACTACTTCGCCCTGGGGGTGTCGTCCGCCGGCGGTCGCACGGCGGAGATGCGGCTGGAGGAGAGCGCCCGGTTCGGCTTCGTCGTAGACGACACGCCGCTCGGGGCGCCCGAGCGGGGAAGCATCGAAGGCGCCTTCGCCGACGCCCTTCCGGCCGGGGTCACAGGCCTCGCCGGGCTGCGCTCGGCGCCCCGGGGCGACGGCAGCCCCGACCGCACCCGTCTGCAGAGCGCGTACCTGCACACGCCGATCGCCGACGCCTTCGACGGGATGCTCTGTGTCCCGTCCTCCCGGGTCGCTGACGGCATCGACATCTGACCGCATCTGATCGCATCTGACCGCATGAGCTGATCGCGGTGGCGGCCTGATCGCGGTGGCGGCGGAGCCCGCCGCCACCGCAATCAGGATCAGGCGCCGGCCCGGTCAGTGGTACAGCCGCGTCGCCACGTGCGTGGCCTCCTCGATGTCCACTCCTGCCTTGTCGAGCAGCTGCTCGGATATGTCGCGCAGCGCGCGTGCCGCCGCGACCTCCTCGCCGACGCGCTGCTGGGAGGGGTCGGCGGGGTTGCGGTGGGTCACCCCGACCGCAGTGAAGTCCGTGCCGTCGTACATGTGCAGCCGCACCGCGGCCTGGGTCAGCGCGCCCGCCTCGCGGAACTCCATGTCGATGGGGCTCTCGACGATCTTCTCCGTGGTCATCACACACCTCCGGGGTCCGTCACTGCCGCCCTGTTGCGCTCCAGCAGGTCGATCACTTCCTCGTCCGGGGTCTGGGAGAAGTCCGCGTACCACTCGCCGACGGCGTAGAAGACGGCCGGAGTGCTGAGGCAGACCAGCTCGTCCACCTCCGCGGCGAGCGCCTCCGCCGCGTCCGGCGCGGCCACCGGCTCGGCGAGCACCACGCGCGCGGCGTCCTGGGCCCGGACGACCCGGCAGGCGGCCGACGCCGTGGCGCCGGTGGCGATGCCGTCGTCGACCACGATCGTCGTGCGGCCCTGCAGGGGGATCCGCGGGCGGCCGCCGCGGAACCGCTCGGCCTGGCGGACCAGGTTCGCCTCCTCGCGCTGCTGTATCTCGGCGAGGTCGTCCTCGTCCACGCGGCCCATCCGGACGATGTCGCTGTGGACGACCCGTACGCCGCCCTCGCCGATCGCGCCGAAGCCCAGTTCCTCGTGGAAGGGCACCCCGAGCTTGCGCACGAGCACCACGTCCATCGGGGCGCCGAGCGCCTGCGCGACCTCGAAGGCCACGGGAACGCCGCCGCGCGGCAGGCCCAGGACGACGGGGTTCTCGGCGCGCAGATGGCCCAGGCGCTCGGCGAGGAGGCGGCCGGCGTCCACGCGGTCACGGAATCTCATGATCCACCTCTTCTCCCGGGGCTCCGGAGAACGAGGGAAGCCATACATCCAATATGGTCAGATTCCCGCAGATAGTCCACGCCGGGGAAGGCCTGGAGAAGGCCTGGGGAAAGCCCGGAGAAGGCTCGGAGAAGGCCGATCAGGCGGGCCAGGCGCTCAGCCGCCCTCCAGCGCCGCCCTGACCCGCGCCGCCACCTCCTCCGCCTCCTCGTCCGACGCGTAGCGCCCCCGGGGCCAGAAGAAGCCGCGCAGGCCGTCCTTGCGGTTGCGCGGCACGACGTGCACGTGGAAGTGCGGCACCGACTGGCTCACCCGGTTGTTCGCGGCCACGAACGACCCCGCCGCCCCCGTCCCGCGCTCCACGGCCCCCGCGATCCGCTGCACCCGGGTGAAGAACGGCCCCACCTCGTCCGCGGAGAGGTCGGTGAGCGTCTCGGCGTGCCGCCGGGGCACGACCAGCACATGGCCGGGGAAGAGCGGCCTCGCGTCGAGGAAGGCGACCGCCGTCGCGTCCTCGAAGACCCGGTGGGCGGCCGTGCCGCCCCCGGCGATCGCGCAGAAGATGCAGGCAGCCTGGTCAGCCCCGTCAGCCTCGTCCATGTGCCCAGTCAACCGCAGCCACCGGCCCCGGCCGCCCGACGCACCGCTGATGCGACGCACCGCTGATGCCGCGCACCGCCGATCCGGCGTTCCTCGCAGGCCGCCCGTGACGCATCCGGGCGGCCGGGGGAGGGAAGACCCATGCCTCTCCACGTCGGGACCTCGGGCTGGCAGTACAAGGACTGGCGCGGCGTCCTCTACCCGGACGGCTGCCCGCAGCGGCTGTGGCTGGAGGAGTACGCGCGGCAGTTCGCCACCGTCGAGAACAACAACGCCTTCTACCGGCTGCCGCAACCCGCGACCTTCGGCGACTGGCACGACCGCACCCCCGCGGGCTTCGTCATGGCCGTCAAGGCCAGCCGCTACCTGACCCACATCAAACGGCTCAAGGAACCCCAGGAGCCCGTCCAGCGGCTCATGCGGCACGCCGCCGTGCTCGGCGACCGGCTGGGCCCCGTCCTGCTCCAGCTGCCGCCCACCCTGCGCGCCGACCCCGGCCTCCTGGACACCGCGCTGGGCTGCTTCCCCGACGGCGTCCGCGTGGCCGTCGAGCCCCGCCACGACTCCTGGTGGACCGACGAGGTCCGCGCCGTGCTGCGCGCCCACGGCGCCGCGCTGTGCTGGGCCGACCACGGCTCCCGGCCCGTCACCCCGCTGTGGCGGACGGCTCCGTGGGGTTACGTGCGCTTCCACAGCGGGCGCGCCCGGCCCTGGCCGCGCTACGGCCGGGCGGCGCTCGCGAGCTGGGCCGGACGCATCGCCGACACCTGGCCCGACCGGGCCCACGTCTACGCCTACTTCAACAACGACCCCGGGGGAGCGGCCGTCCACGACGCCGTCGCCTTCGCCCGCGCCGCCGCCCGGCTGGGGCGCACGGTGACCCGCACTCCGGATACGCACGCCTGAGCCCGCACCGATGCGCCGTACGCCTCACTCCCGGTGGGCGTAGAACCGGGAACGGCGAACAGGGCTGCACCGTCCCAGCCAGTGTGGCCCGAAACGCGCACGGCCCGGGGTGCCGCTGCGTACGGGGAGGGGGGCGCACAGCGTGGACGGCGAGCAGCGGCGACACCCATTACTGGCCGGGCGCTACCGGCTCATCGACCAACTGGGCAGCGGTGGCATGGGCGTGGTCTGGCGGGCCGTCGACGAGCTCCTCGACCGGGAGGTCGCCGCCAAGGAGGTGCGGGCCCCGGAGCACCTGCGCGAACAGGACGTCCGCATCCTCTACGCACGCCTGAAACAGGAGGCCCGCGCCGCCGCCCGCGTCAGCCACCCCAACGTGATCACCGTCCACGACGTGGTCGAGCAGGAGGGCCGCCCGTGGATCGTCATGGAGTTCGTCCGCGGCCGGTCGCTCGCCGAGATCCTGCAGCACGAAGGCGTGCTCACCCCCAAGGAGGCCGCCAAAGTCGGCTCGATGGTGCTGCAGGCGCTGCGCAGCGCGCACTCCTCCGGCGTCCTGCACCGTGACGTCAAACCGGCCAACGTCCTGCTGGAGCCCAGCGGCCGCGTCGTCCTGACCGACTTCGGCATCGCCCTGGTGGAGGGCTCCGGCACCCTCACCCGCACCGGCGACCTCGTCGGCTCCCCCGATTACCTGGCGCCCGAGCGCGCCCTGGGCGAACGCCCCGGCACCCCGTCGGACCTGTGGTCGCTGGGCGCCACGCTGTACGCGGCGGTCGAGGGCGTCTCGCCCTTCCGCCGTACGTCGGCGCTCAGCACCCTGCACGCCGTCGTCGAGGACGAACTGCCCACACCGAGGCGCGCCGGGCCGCTCACCCCGCTCCTCGAAGGGCTCCTCCGCAAGGACCCGCAGATCCGCATGGGATCGACCGAGGCACAGCGCCTGCTGGACGCCGTCGCCTCCGGCCAGATGCTCACGCAGCCCGACCTGGGGAGCGCGGAGCCCGCCGGATACGTGCCCACCGAGGCCGCCACGCCCGCCCCGCCGCCTCCGGCGCCCGCCCCGAGGCCCTCCTACGGATCAGGATCAGGGTCAGGATCCGGGCCGGGGTCCGGGTCGGTGTCGGGGGCCGGATACGGATACGGCTACGGAGGCCGGTCGTACGGCGGGCCGACGCCGTCAGGCGTACCCGTCGGGACCCCGCCGGGTACGCCCGGCGGCGCAGCCGGGGGCCGGGCCTACGGCTATCCGATGCCTGCCCCGGGGCCGATGCCCGCGCCGGGGCCGGTGCACGCCCCTTTTCCGACGCCGGTGCCGGGGCCGGCGCCCGCCCCGGCACACGGTCCCGGCACCCCGCGTCGTCGCGGCTGGCCCGTTTACCTGGGCCCGCTGCTGGCGCTGATCCTCATCGCGGGCGGCACCGTCGCAGGGGTGCTGAGTGCGGGCGGGCATCCGGACGACGGGCAGCAGCCGGGCAGCGGGACCACGGAGACCACGAGCCCTGCGGACGACTCCTCCACGGACGGAGGCTCGGGCGGGAGCGGTGAGCCAAGCGCTCCCGAGGAATCCGGCGATCCCGGGACTCCCTCTCCCACCCCCAGCCCGTCGGGCCATGCGACGGACCATCCGACCTACCCCACCGCCGAACCCACGAAGAACCCGGGTGGTACGTGCAACGGGGGCTGGGTCACGAAGTGCGCGACACGCTGACGAAAAAGAACAGGCGAGAAGAACAACCGGCTTTCGGGGGTACGCACATGCGGCTGGTGTCCAATCCGTTCCGGGCCGTCGCCCTTTTCACCGTGCCGGCGCTGATAGGCGTCGCGAGCCTTGCCGGGTGCGGTTCCTCGGGAGGGGGGAAAGCCGTACAACTCGTCCTGGAAGCAGTGGGGGAGGTCGGGGCCTTCCCGTTCCTCGAACACCCGGACACCGACCTGCGGGGTGTCGTATCCGCGTCGCCCGGCGGGGGTGAGTGGCAGGGCGACGCGCGCGGCGCGTTCGGCGGGGTCCAGGGCACCACGCGCTGCGACAAGGCGTCGCTGATCAAGCAGATCACCGAGGACCCGGAGAAGGCCCGGGCCTGGGCCGCGGTGAAGGAGATCGACGAGGGCCGCATCGGCGAGTACATCAATAAACTCACCGAGACGTACCTGGAGTTCGACACCCTCGTCAAGAACCACGACTACCGGGACGGCGAGGCGGCCGAATACATGTCGGTGCTGCAGAAGGGCGTTCTCGTCCTCGTGGACGAATACGCCTCGCCCGCCGTCAAGTGCAACTGCGGCAACCCGCTGGAGGAGCCGGACCGCGAGGTGGACCTGAAGGCCGCGTCGTACACGGGCACCCGCTGGAAGTCGTTCGCCGCCACGGAGGTCACCGTCATCAAGCCCCGCACCAAGGAGCAGGGGCCGGTGAAGCAGCTGCCGCTGGTCGATCCCTTCCAGGGAGACAAGGCCTTCGACCGCAGCGTCGGCAGTGACGGCAGCAAGGACACCAAGACCTTCCGGTGGGATCCGCCGAAGACGCGCCCCACCACGGGCGCGGGCGTGAGCCCGGCCACGGGCGGGACCTCGGGGTCGTCCGGCGGCCAGAGCAAGCCCTCGTCCCCGCCGGCCGGTTCACCGTCCTCCGGCTCGTCCGCCGCGGGCTCTTCCGCCGACAGGTCCGAGGAGCCGTCGGGCCGCGTTTCGGCGCAGGGCGTACCGAGCAGTGAGTCGCCCACAGGGGCAAGCGCGGGTGCAAGTACGGGCGCAAGTACGGGTACGGGCGGTCCGTCGCAGTCACGCAAGCCGGGCAGCGCGACGCCCGGCACCGGACGGCCGACGCCCTCGCGGACGAAGGCCCCGGTGCCCGCTCCCACGACTTCGCGGCCGATCGCGCCACAGCCCACGACGCCCAAGCCGGTGACGCCGACGGCTACCAAGCCCGTGGCACCGGCTTCCCCTAAACCTGTGACACCGACGGCCGTCAAGCCGGTGACGCCCACGGCCGTGCACCCTGCGACACCGACGGCGGCCAAGCCGACGGCCGCCACCGGTGTACATCCCGTGACGCCCACAGCCGCCAAGCCCGCCGTACCGACCGCCCCCAAGCCCGCCGTACCGACCGCAGCCAAACCCGACGCCCCCACGCATCACCCCCCGGCCACCGGGCAGCAACCCCCGCCGGCCACCCACGCGCCGGCTCCCCACCCCTCCTGATCTCCCTCCTGACCTCCCTCCTCATCTCCCTCCTAATCTCTGCCAAGCAGGGACAAACGGCCGTCACGGTACGTTGTCCCTGCAAGCAAGAGACCGTCTATAGGGGTGGAACATGGGGATGATGAAAGGTGCCAACGTCCGGATTCCGGCGCCGGCCGTGCGGGTCGAGCTGGGGTGGCACGCGGCCCCCGGAGTGCCGGACGTCGACGCCTCCGCCCTGCTGCTCGTGGGCGGCAGAGTCCGGTCGGACGCGGACTTCGTCTTCTACAACCAGGCGGTGCACCCCTCGGGCGCGGTCCGTCACGAGGGCAAGCGGCCGGCGGGTGCAGGCGTGACGGCCGACAGCCTCACCGTCGACCTCGCCGCCGTCGAGCCCGCCGTCGAGACCGTCGTGCTCGCCGCCTCGGCCGACGGCGGCGCCTTCGGACAGGTGCCCGGCCTGTACATCCGCGTCACGGACGCGTCCGCCGGCACGGAGCTCGCGCGCTTCGACAGCACCGACGCCACGGTCGAGACGGCCTTCGTCCTGGGCGAGCTCTACCGCCGCCAGGGCGAGTGGAAGTTCCGCGCGGTGGGCCAGGGCTACAGCAGCGGCCTGGAGGGCCTGGCGACCGACTTCGGCATCACCGTCGACGAGCCCCAGGCGGCCGCCGCCCCGACCCCGGCTCCGGTTCCCGCCGCGGCACCGCAGCCCGCCTCGGCCGCCATACCGCCGCCGCCCGCCCAGGCGCCCATGGCACCGCCCGTGCAGCCGGTCGCCCCGCCGCCCCCGCCCGTCGCGCCGCCGACGCCCCAGCCCGTACGCCTGACGAAGGTCACGCTCACCAAGGAGGCGCCGACCGTCTCGCTCACCAAGCAGGGCGGCACGTCCGGTTCGCTGCGCGTCAACCTCAACTGGGGCGTGCAGAAGCAGTTCAAGGGGTGGGGCCACAAGTTCGGCAAGGCGATGGCCATGCACTCGGACCTGGACCTCGACCTCGGATGCCTCTTCGAGCTGCGCGACGGCAGCAAGGGCGTGGTGCAGGCGCTGGGCAACTCCTTCGGGTCGCTGCACCGCCCGCCGTTCATCCACCTCGACGGCGACGACCGCACGGGCGCGGTGGAGGCGGGCGAGAACCTCACCGTCAACCTCGACCACATCGCCGACTTCCGGCGCATCCTCGTCTTCGTGACGATCTACGAGGGCGCCAGGAGCTTCGCCGGCCTCCACGCCACGGTCACGCTGCAGCCGCAGCACGGCGCCCCCGTCGACTTCTCGCTCGACGAGTGCACCGTGCTCTCCAATGTCTGCGCGCTGGCCCTCATCACCAACAACGGCGGGGACCTCGTCGTCCAGCGCGAGGCCCGCTACCTGGTGCCGGACCGCGGGGTCAGCCCGCAGCGCACGCTCGACCGCGCGTACGGCTGGGGCATGAACTGGACACCCGGCCGCAAGTGACCGGCAGGGCTCTCAGAGCTCTCAGAGCGCTCAAGGCACTCAAGGCGCTCAAGGCGCTCAGGGCACTCAAGGCACTCAGGGCGCGGCCTCGGGGCGGGCGTACGTCCGCCCCTTCCAGGCCGCGCCCCGGCCCCGGTAGTGCTGGACCGCGGAGTCCACGGTCATCAGCAGGTAGAGCAGGGCGGTGAACGGCAGCAGGGGCGCCAGCAGGAGGGGCTGCCGGTAGTAGCGCAGCATCGGCATGTACGTGCCGGTCATCACGGCCCAGGCGGCGGCTCCGGCGGCCAGCGGGAGGGTCTCGCCGGTCAGGGCGCCCGCCACGACGGCCACCGGCGGCGCCAGGTAGACCACGGCCAGCCCGGCGACCGTTCCGGCCAGCAGCAGGAGGTTGTGGCGCAGCTGTGCGTAGGCGCTGCGGGAGACCATCCGCCACAGCTGTCCGAGGCGCGGGTACGGGCGCACGCTGTCCACGCGGTCCGCGAGGCCCAGCCAGATCCGGCCGCCCGTGCGCCGTACGGCCTTCGAGAGCGTCACGTCGTCGATCACGGCCTGGCGGATGCTGTCGGGGACGCCGGCCCGCTCGGCCGCTTCACGGCGCAGGAGGACGCAGCCGCCGGCGGCAGCGGTCGTCCGTGCGCCCGGCCGGTTGATCCACCGGAACGGGTAGAGCTGGGCGAAGAAGTAGACGAAGGCCGGCACGATCAGCCGTTCCCAGGCGGTCGCCACGCGCAGCCGGGCCATCTGCGAGACGAGGTCCAGGCCGCCCGACCGGGCCGCCGAGACGAGCTCGCGCAGGCTGTCCGGTGCGTGGGCGATGTCGGCGTCGGTGAGCAGCAGGTACTCGGCGTCGGTGCGGGCGCGGGCGAGCGCCATGCCGTGGCGCACCGCCCACAGCTTTCCCGTCCAGCCCGGGCCGGGCTCGCCCGGTGAGGCGACGGTCAGCGGCAGTCCGCCGTGTTCCGCCGCCAGGGCCCGGGCCAGATCGCCGGTGCCGTCGGAGCTGCCGTCGTCGACCAGGAAGATCTCGGCCCGGCCGGGGTAGTCCTGAGCGAGGAGGGAGGGGAGGCTGGAGGGGAGGACTTCGGCCTCGTCCCGGGCGGGCACCACGATCGCGACAGGCGGCCATTCCGTGGGCGGTGTGCGCCCGGGCAGCCTGACGTCCGTCCGCCAGAAGAAGCCCTGGCCGAGCAGCAGCCACACCCACGCGGCCAGGGAACCCACGGTGATCCAAGTCAGCGCGCTCATCCGCTGCAGTCTGCCGCACGCGGGGCTTTCGGTCCGGGAAACGGAGCGAACCCGGCCGGGGCAGTGGCCGTCTGTGGCGGGAGAGGCGGCCGTCTGTGGCTGGAGGGGGCGGCCGTCCGTGGCCCGGGGAGCGGCCGGTCGCCGCCGGGGGGAGTGGCCGTCCGTGGCCGGGGAAGGGGCCGTCCGTGGCCGGGTGTGCCGCCCGGCGGGCTTCCGGCCTCCGGCCATCGATTAAAGTGACCGGGTGAAGATCGCGCTCATGGACTCAGGCAACGGGCTGCTGGCGGCGGCCGCCGCCGTGCACCGGCTGCGGCCCGACGCCGATCTGGTCCTCTCCTCCGACCCCGCCAGCATGCCCTGGGGCCCCCGTACGCCCGAGGACGTCATCGCGCGCGCCCTGGGCTGTGCCCGGGCCGCGGCCGAGCAGGGCCCCGACGCGCTGATCATCGCCTGCAACACCGCATCGGTGTACGCGCTGGCGGCGATAAGGGCGGAGCTGGAGCCGGAGCTGCCGGTCATCGGCACCGTGCCTGCGATCAAGCCTGCCGCGGCGGCCGGCGGCCCCGTGGCGATCTGGGCCACTCCGGCCACCACCGGCAGCCCGTACCAGCGCGGTCTCATCCGTGACTTCGCGGCCGGTGTCGAGGTCACGGAGGTGCCCTGCCCGGGTCTGGCGGATGCCGTCCAGCACGCCGACATGGCGGCCGCGGACGCGGCGATCGCTGCGGCGGCCGCGCTCACGCCGCGCAATGTAAGGGGCGTCGTCCTGGGCTGCACCCATTACGAGCTGGTCGCGGAGCGCATTCGCGAAGCCGTACAGCCGCTGCTGTCGCCGGCCGTGCCGCACCTGACCCTGTACAGCTCCGCGGAGGCCGTCGCGGCCCAGGCGCTGCGCCGGATCGGGGCCGCTCCCGCCCCCGACGCCGAGCCGTCGGGGCACCTGACAGTGCTGCTCGGCGGCCGTGAGGGCGCCATGGAAGCCGCCTCCCTGACCTACCCCGAGGGACGCTCCCTCGTCGAGGCCGCCGCCGTCCGTCCCTGACCACCCGATCCGGTGCGGTCCGTGCATCACCCCTGCCATGGTGGCGGAAGGTGAGTAGGCTGCCTCGTATGAGGGACCATTCCACGGGCCCGCAGGGCCACGAGGGCGACGAGAAGACAGGCGCGGCCGGATCCCCTTCCCCGGCCGACGGCGCCGAGGATCTCGCCGTCTGGACGGGTCGCGCGACGAACCGCGTCCAGTGGCTGCTTGCCGCGGCCGGCGCCGCCTGCCTGGCGCTCGGCGTCGAGCTGGCCGTCGACAGCGCATGGACCTCAGGTCTGGCCCCTCTCGTCATGGCGGTCGTCGGCTGTGTCGCCGCGGGCCTGCTGATGCTCTACGGCACGCTGGCGTTCGTCCATGTGGCCGTACGGGTCGACAGGGAAGCGCTGGAGGTGCGCTGCGGGCACATCGGCGTCCCGCGCACCCGCATCCTGCTCGCCCATGTGGTCGATGCGGACTTCGCTCCCCGGGTCACGCCGCGGCAGTGGGGTGGCTGGGGCTATCGCTGGCGCCCGGAGAAGGGCACGGCCGTCGTGGTGCGGCGCGGTGAGGGATTCGTCCTACGCCTGGGCGACGGCCGCACGTTCACGGTCACGGTCGACGACGCAGAATCCGCCGTACGGGTGATCCGTCAGGCCCTGCGGCTCGCCCCGGGGCGCAAGGCTCCCGCCTGACCCCGGCCTGAACTGGGGTTTCTCCGCCGTCCATGCGGCCACCTGGGTGAACGGCGGGCCTCCGCGGGCCACTAGGCTCCTGCGTATGCCCACCCCCGATTTCATCCGAGACCTCCGCGCGACCGCGGGCCGTCAGCTCCTGTGGATCCCCGGCGTGAGCGCCGTAGTCCTCGACGACGAGGGCCGTGTGCTGCTCGGCCGCCGCTCGGACAACGGCCAGTGGGCGATCATCGGCGGCATTCCCGATCCCGGCGAGCAGCCGGCGGCGGCCATCGTGCGCGAGGTGTACGAGGAGACGGCCGTCCGTTGCGTGGCGGAGCGCGTCCTGGTGGTGGAGGCCCTCGATCCGGTCACCTACCCCAACGGCGACGTCTGCCAGTTCATGGACACCTGCTTCCTGTGCCGGGCGGTGGACGGCGAGGCGTGCGTCAATGACGACGAGTCCTTGGAAGTGGGCTGGTTCGAGCCGGACGCCCTGCCGCCGATGCAGGAGTTCGCGGTACGGCGCATCAAGCACGCGACCGAGAACGGGGCCACGTGGTTCGCGGGGATCGGGGAGGGCTGAGAGCCCGTAGGACCCCGTAGCTCCTTCCGCCAGGCCCTATAGGTGGTTGCCGCTGTGACCCGGTACGGCCATCGGCGCTGTCTATAGTTGCGCGCATGGAACTGCGCCACCTCCGGTATCTGCTGGCCGTCGCCGAGCACGCGAACTTCACCCGCGCCGCGGAGGCCCTGCACATCTCGCAGCCGACGCTGTCGCAGCAGATCAAGCAACTGGAGCGGTCCCTGCGCGTCCAGCTGCTCGACCGGTCCGGGCGCACCGTGCGGCTCACCGACGCGGGCGAGGTGTACACCCGGTACGCCCGCCACGCCCTGCAGGATCTCGCGGCGGGCGAGCGCGCCGTGCTGGACGTGCAGGACCTCTCGCGGGGCAGTCTGCGGCTGGCCGTGACGCCGACGTTCACCGCGTATCTGATCGGCCCGCTGGTGGCGGAGTTCCACGCCCGGCACGCGGGGATCGCCCTGGACCTCCGTGAGATGGCGCAGGACCGCATCGAAGCGGCGCTCCTGGCCGACGAGCTGGACTTGGGCATCGCGTTCAGCGGTGCGCATCTGCCGGGGGTCGCCGGCACCGGCCTGTTCACCGAGACGCTCGGCCTCGTCGTCGGGCCGGATCACCCCTGCGCGGGCCGCAGCGAGCCGCTGCCGGTGGGCGAGCTCGGCGACCATCCGCTGGCCCTGCTCAGCCGCGACTTTGCGACGCGGGGGCACATCGACGCCTTCCTCGCCGAGCACGGCGTCACGCCGCGCATCGCCGTCGAGGCCGATTCGATCAACGCGCTCACCGAGATCGTCGGCAGGAGCGCGCTGGCGACCGTGCTGCCCGAGGCCATCACCGGCGGGCCGTGGCAGCTGCACCCCGTGCCGGTCGCGCCGCCGCTTCCGGCGCGCACCGTCACGCTGCTGTGCCGGGAGGCGGGCTACCGGAGTGCCGCGGCGCGGGCGTTCACGGCTCTTGCCGGGCGTTGGGTGCGGGAGCGGGGCTGGTCTCCGGCGTGACGGCCCTGCGGCGCCCGCGGCTGCGCAGCAGTTCGAGGGCGACGGGCAGCAGCGACAGTACGACGACGGCGCCGACGATCGGCAGCAGGTAGCGGTCGACGTCGGGCACGGCCGAGCCGAGCCCGTAGCCGGCGAGGACGAGGCCCACGGTCCACACCACGCCGCCGGTCACCTGCCAGAGGGTGAAGGTGCGGGGTGCGACGCCCAGGGCCCCGGCGAGGGGGTTGAGGACCGTGCGCACGACGGGGACGAAGCGGGCGAGGACGATGGCGCGGGCGTGCCCGTAGCGGCCGAGGAGCTCCTCGGCGCGCTCGGCGCCCTCGTGGAGTTTGCGGCTGCGGGAGCGGGTGAGGAGCGCCCGGCCGCCGCGCCGTCCGAGGACGTAGCCGACCTGGGCGCCGGTGAGGGCGCCGGCCGCGGAGGCGGCCAGGACCTGCGCGAGGTCCAGGTGCGGTCCGGAGTGGGCGCCGCTGCGGGCGAGCAGTCCGGCGGTGAAGAGCAGGGAGTCCCCGGGCAGGAAGAAGCCGATCAGGAGGCCGGTCTCGGCGAACATCACCACGGCGATGCCGAGGGCGCCGAAGGCGGTCAGCAGGGAGGAGGCGTCGAGGAGGTTGACCGCCAGAGTGGTGGTCAGGTCGGCGGCGGGCGAAGCGGGCACGAGGGCGTGGCCTCCCATGATCGGGGTCGGGGCGGGTGCCCCGCCGCCCGCGGCCCTGCGGACGGCGGACGAGACTGTAGACGATGCGCCGGGCGGTTACGGGCGCATGCCACTCGCCCGGGCGATGGCGTCGATCTCGCGCCGGTCGTGGTCGCCGGGGTCCGTGCCGTGGTCGCCGGGGTACGCGCCGCCCGGCGGTCCGCCGTCCGCGGGGGCGCCGTGGGTGCCGACCACGACGTGCATGCCCTGCGGTCCGAGGAATCCGGCGAGTCTGGTGAGGACCCGGCCGAACTCAGGTGTGAACAACTCTTTTTCGCGCGGGGAGAAGGGAATGTCGACCCCGCGCTCCCGGTGCACGATCGCCTCGTTGAAGCCCTTCAGGATCCGCAGCAGCAGTGCGTAGGACTCCGGGTCGAGGCTTGTCTGGAGCTCGGCCAGGTAGAGCGCGAACTGCTTGGTGCGCTCCAAGAAGTTCCGGTCGTTCATACGGACATCGTCGCGAAGTTGCCCGCTGCACGTGGGTCTTTCGGCATCTTCGGGCGGGCTGTGGTCTGAAGAATGGATTCGGCGGAGAATCCGTGTTCTGTTTACGGGAATTCAGTCGCGGTTTTCACCCGTGCGGGGGAAGGCCGGTTGCCCCGGGGGAGTGGCGGGCCCGGGCCGGACGGCTCGCAAGGGCGGGTGTGACCGGAGGGGCAGGGGTTCGGGCGGTGTGCCGCCGCATGCTTCCCGTAAACGCCTCCCGCAAACGCTTCCCGTGAACGCAATAGCGGGGCACGAGAGTTCCAGCTCTCGAAGGAAGAGCCGGGCGCAATTTCCTTGTGCCGGGTGTGCTCCCGGCGCTGCCGCAGCCCGGAATCTCACCCTGTTGATAACAGGTCGGCTTTGCTAACGTATCCGCTGAGTACCCTTCCGAGCGCGGCCGGGGAGCTGCCGGGCACAAGTCGACCCAAGCATATGATCGGTCGCTCCGCCAAGTCGCCGAGTGCGTCTGCTCCCGTGCGTGGAATCCGGGCTGACGAGCCATTCGCCGGGGCGTACCGGCTCCCGACCGGGGCCGGAACCCATGATGTCCCCACGCTCGGGCTGACTGCAGGGACGCACATGAGAACTCTTCGGGCAGTCCGCGAGTGCCCTCTCGCATTGCGATTGCTATTCATCAACCAGTGCGGCATCGATGCCGGTTTCTATCTGCTGATTCCCTTTCTGGCGACCTATATCGGGCATGATCTCGGAATGTCGGCGGCCATCGTCGGACTGGTCCTCGGAGTGCGCAACCTCAGCCAGCAGGGCATGTACATCATCGGCGGCACGGCGGCCGACCGGCTCGGCCCGCGCGTGGTCATCATCGCCGGGTGCGCCCTGCGGACCGTGGGCTTCACGCTCTTTTCCTTCGGTAACTCCCTGCCCCTGCTGCTCGCCGCCTCCGGAATCAGCGGCCTCGCCGCCGCGCTCTTCTACCCGGCCGTGCGCTCCTATGTCTCGCACGAGTCGGGGGAGCGGAAGGCCGAGGCGTTCGCCCTGCTCAACGTCTTCGCGACCATCGGCTCGCTCGTGGGGCTGCTCGCCGGCAGCGTGCTCTACCTGACCGACTTCCGGATCTGCGCCCTCACGGCGGCCGGGCTGTTCGCGGCGCTGACGGTCGCCCAGGCGTTCGTGCTGCCGGCGCGCGAGGTCGCAGCGGAGCACGATCCCATCCTGCGGGAGCTGCGCGAGGTGCTCGGCAACCGCCGGTTCCTCTGCTTCGCCTTCGCCACCACCGGCATGTTCATCATGGAGAACCAGCTCTACATGCTGCTGCCGGACGGGGCGCAGCAGGCCTCGGGCTGGGGCGGGGCAGAAGCGTTGCTGCTGAGCGCCGGGGCGGTCGCCAACCTGCTGTTCCAGTTCCGGATCACCCGGGGCCTGGAGCAGCGCGGCGGCGGGATGCGCTGGGTGGGGGCCGGGATCGCCGTCATAGGGCTCGGCTTCGTCCCGCCGCTGCTGGTGTGCGACGCGGCGCCGCCCGACGGCGCGGGCGACGTGGTGCCGCGGCTCCTGGTCATGGTCTCCGCCTCGCTGCTGCTGTACTTCGGCGGGATGGTCGCCTATCCGCCGGTCCTGGGGCTGATCCCGCGGTTCGGCAGCGAGCGGCTGACCGGAACGTACTTCGGCCTGTTCTACGTGCTCTCCGGGGCGACGGCGGCCGGCGGCAACGCCGTGATCGGCTGGGTGATGGACGTCGGCGAGCGGACCGGGCGGGCCTGGCTGCCGTGGGTGTCGTGCCTGTTCTTCGGGCTGGCCTCCGGTTGCGCGGTGGCCTGGCTGTACCGCTCCCGTGCGCTGCCGTGCCCGTATCCGGCGGAGAGCGGGCGGGGTGCCGGTACGCAGGAGGCGATGGGGCTGCTGCCCGGTCAGCCGCGGGTCACGGACGATGCGGGGGAGCGCAGGACGGGGTGAGGTCCGCGCGGGGGAGAGTGGCACGGGGTGAGGTCCGCGCAAGGCCGGGATCCGCCGGTCCGCGCAAGGCCGGGATCCGCCGGTCCGCGCGAGGCCGGGATCTGCCGGTCCGCGCCGCGTGTCCCCGTACCGCTGAGCGGGCCCCGGCGCACACTGGTCGAGGCATCGAGCTTTGAGGAGGCCCCCCATGCCCATCGCAACGGTGAACCCCGCGAACGGCGAGACGCTCAGGACGTTCGAGGAGATGGGAGCCGAGGAGATCGAGCAGTGCCTGGCCGCGGCCGCGGCGGCGTTCCGCCGCTACCGCACCTCGGACCCGGGCGAGCGGGCCCGCCTGCTGAACCGGGCCGCGGACCTCCTGGAGGAGGACCGGGACGACATCGCGCGCACTATGACCACCGAGATGGGCAAGCCGCTGGCCGCCGCCCGCGCGGAGGCGGCGAAGTGTGTGAAGGCCATGCGCTGGTACGCGGCGAACGCGGCGGAGCTGCTGGCGGACGAGCACCCGCCGCAGCCCGAGGTCGCCGACTCCGGGGCCGCGCTCGCCCGCATCCGCTACCGCCCGCTGGGCGTGGTGCTCGCCGTCATGCCGTGGAACTTCCCCCTGTGGCAGGTGATCCGCTTCGCCGCCCCCGCCCTCATGGCCGGCAACGTGGGCCTGCTCAAACACGCCTCGAACGTGCCGCAGACCGCGCTCTACCTCGGGGACCTCTTCCGCCGGGCGGGCTTTCCCGACGGCTGTTTCCAGACCCTGCTCGTGGGCTCGCGCGCGGTCGAAGGCATCCTGCGCGACCCCAGGGTCGCGGCGGCCACGCTCACCGGCAGCGAGCCCGCCGGGCGCTCGGTCGCCTCGATCGCGGGTGACGAGGTGAAGAAGACCGTCCTCGAACTGGGCGGCAGCGACCCGTACATCGTGATGCCGTCGGCCGACCTCGACCGGGCCGTGCAGACCGCGGTCACGGCCCGCGTCCAGAACAACGGCCAGTCGTGCATCGCCGCCAAGCGCTTCATCGTCCACGCCGACGTCCACGACGCGTTCCTCGAACGCTTCGCCGCCCGGATGGCCGCGCTGACCGTCGGCGACCCCATGGAGGAGGCCACCGACGTCGGCCCCCTGGCCAGCGAGCAGGGCCGCGCCGACCTCGAGGAACTCGTGGACGACGCCGTACGGCGCGGCGCGACGGCCGTGTGCGGGGGCCGGCGGCCGAAGGAACGGCCGAAGGGCTGGTTCTACGAGCCGACGGTCCTCACCGGCATCACCCCCGACATGCGCATCCACCGCGAGGAGGCGTTCGGCCCGGTGGCGACCGTCTACCGCGTGGACGGTGTCGACGAGGCCGTCGAGCTGGCCAATGACACGCCCTTCGGGCTGAGTTCGAACGTGTGGACCACGGACGCGGAGGAACAGGAACGTTTCGCGCGGGATATCGAGGCCGGAGGCGTCTTCTTCAACGGCATGACCGCCTCGCACCCCGCAT
The DNA here is from genome assembly GCF_014650335.1 of Streptomyces hiroshimensis. GTDB lineage: Bacteria > Actinomycetota > Actinomycetes > Streptomycetales > Streptomycetaceae > Streptomyces > Streptomyces hiroshimensis. The sequence goes on along the minus strand of NZ_BMUT01000027.1, from coordinate 7,231 downwards.
TGCCGTTCGGCGGGGTCAAGCGTTCGGGATACGGACGCGAGCTCTCGGGTCACGGCATCAAGGAATTCTGCAACGTGACGACGGTGTGGCACGGGGTGGAACCGGCGCGAGAGGCTTGATCTCCCCCTAAAGATTAACGATTCTTCTCACGGATTTTTCCGTTTTCGCAGGTGGCGTGAGGGGTTGTGTGCCCGTGGCGCGGCAGCGCGGCGCGCCCCCGGCGTAACCCCATAGCCGGGCCTGGGACGTTGTGACGATGTGCTTGTCGTACTTGCGGTGAGTGCCGCGGATCCACCGCTCGGATATCCGGTACGGATTTCAACGGACTCCGCAGCAGGCGCCTGTCGTAGTCACATCATCGTCCCTCGGACAGAAGGAGAACGGTCATGACGTACGAGCGTCCCACCCTCGCCAAGGCCGGCAGCTTCCGCAAGGTGACGGGCCTCAAGGACCACGGCCCGAAGGACGTCCTGGGCGGCAGGCAGGTCCTCTGACCTGAGAGCGGGTGGCGGCTTCCAGCCGCCACCCGCTTTTTCCGTCCCGGACGTCGCCGACGGAAGGCCGTTCCCCATGGATCAGTCCCTCTCGCTCCAGTCCGTGCTCTCCTGGTTCGTCGTCCTGCCCGACAGCGACGCGGCGGCCGCCCCCGCCGCCAAGGCGCTCTCCTTCGCCTCCCGCAGCCTGCTCCACGCCTCCGGACGGCCCTGGATCGTGGGCCGCTGGACCCCGGGGACGGTCGTGACGGGCACGCACCGGGACACGCGGGTCGCGGTGATGGGGAGCACGCCGTCACGGCACTCGACGCCGAACGGGCCGCCGCCTCGGCGACCGGCACCGCTTCGGCGTCCGCGCTGGACCGCCTCGCAGGGCGGGCCGGCAGCTTCCACCTGATGGCCAGCTGCGCCGGCCGGGTCCGGATGCAGGCCGGTGCCGTCGCCGTGCGGCGCGTGTTCCACGCCGAGGCCGCAACCCCCGGCCGGCCGGTGACCGTGGCATCCGACCGGGCCGACGTGCTCGCCGAACTGGTGGGTGCCGGCCTCGACGAGCATCGCATCGCCCTCGAAATGCTCGTCTCGGGCGTCCCGTACCCGTGGCACGGCGACCCCCTGTGGCGGGGCGTGCACCCGGTGCCCGGCGGCCACCGCCTGACGCTCGACACCGAAGGCCGGGCCCGCACCACCCGGTGGTGGTCACCGCCCGACCCCGTCGTCCCGCTCGCCGCGGGCGCCGTGCACCTGAGGGAAGCCCTCACCGAAGCGGTCGCCGTACGCACCCGCGGACGTGACCTGGTGACATCCGACCTGGGCGGCCTGGACTCCACGGCGGTGTGCTGCACCGCGGCCCGCGGCGGCGCCAAGGTCGTCGCCTACACCGCCGCCGTCCACGACGAGGCCGGCGACGACGTGTACTGGGCCGAGCGCACCGTATCGGCGCTCGAAGGCGTCGAACACCACGTCGTACCGGCCCACGAGGTGGCCATGACGTTCGACGGCATCGACACCCTCGGGGACGTCCTCGACACGCCCAGCATCATCACGGTCGACCGCAACCGCCGCATGGGCATCATCGAAATGGCCGCGGCCCGCGGATCCGGCCTCCACCTCACCGGCCTGGGCGGCGACGAACTCCTGGCCGGCACGCCCGCCCGGCTGCACACGCTGCTGCTCACCCACCCCTTCGTCGCGCTGCACGCGATACGGGGGTACGCCGCCAAATACCGCTGGCCCCGGCGGGCAGTGCTGCGCGGACTCCTGGACCGCAGGTCCTACGGCGCCTGGCTCGACCGGCTCGCCCGCGACCTGACGGGGCCTGCCGCCCCCGTGGACGAGCCGCTGCTCGACTGGTCCGTTCCGCCCCGGATGCCGCCGTGGGCCACGCCCGACGCGGTCCGCGCGGCACGCGAACTGCTCCTCACCCGCCGGAACCCCGCCGGACCCCGGGGCCGGAACCGCGGCGAACACCGCGAACTGGTCGCCATGGACGGCATCTCCCAGTGGGTCCGGCACATCGGGCAGATGGCCGCCCCCCTGGGCATCGAGATCTCCGCGCCCTACTACGACACCCGCGTCATCGAGGCGGCCCTCGCCGTACGCCCGCAGGAGCGGATCACCCCCTGGCGGTACAAGCCGCTCATCGTCGAGGCCATGCGCGGCGTCGTGCCCGAGGCCGGCCGCACCCGCAGCACCAAGGCCAACGCGACGTACGAGGAGGAGGCCGGGCTGCGCCGCAACCGCCGGGCGGTGCTGGCCCTGTGCGAGGACTCCCGGCTGGTCCGGCTCGGCCTGGCCGACGGGAAGGTGCTGCACGAATGGTGCCGCCGCGCCCTCTCCGCGGAGACGGAGAGCTATCTGCTCCACCCGACCATCGCCTGCGAAGCGTGGCTGCGCTCGCGGGAGACGGCGCCCCTGCCCGCCGCCGACCGAGAGGCGTGAACCCGTGCCCGCACTCAAACCTGGTGTCCTGATGACCGAGACCGAGTACGGCGTGGCGCTGCTCGACCAGGAGAGCGCCGAGTACTGGACGCTCAACCCGACGGCCGCGCTCGTCCTGCAGACACTGCTGGACGGACACGGCCCCGAGCGGGCGGTCGAGATGCTGACGGCGCGCTACGACGACGTCGACGCCGGGCTCGCCGGCGAGGACGTCCGCCGCATCATCGGCGAGCTGAGCGCGGCAGGACTGCTCACCCCGTAGGACGCCCTGCCGATCTGGAGGCACGCCATGTCGACACCGGAAGTGATCCCCTACCACCCCCGCTCCATCCCCCTGGCCCGCCGGTGTGCGGCCCGGCTGGCCGTCGGCTGCGCCCACCTGCTGGCGACCCAGCCGCCCGCCCGGATACGCGCCGTCCTGTGCAGGCTGCGGCGCGGCGCCCGGCCCGCCACGCTCGCCGAGGCGAGCACGGCGCGGCGGACGGTGCTCGCCGTGAGCCTCGCCGCCGGAGGGCACAAGGGATGCCTGCCCCGGTCCCTGGCCACCGTGCTGCTCTGCCGGTGGTACGGCCAGTGGCCCACCTGGTGCGTCGGAGTGCGCAGCCGGCCGCCGTTCGCCGCGCACGCCTGGGTGGAGGCCGAGGGGGTCCTCGTCGGCGAAGGCGCCCCGGCCGACTACTTCCAGCGCTTCTTCACGGTGGAGTGAGCCGATGACCGCGCCGCCCTCCGTAACCTCTCCCGGCACCGGCCCCGCAGCGCCCCCGGGGGCCGGTGCGCCGGAGGACCGGGGACGCTCGTGGCCGGGGCAGCGGGCCCTGCTCGGCCATCTGCGCCCGCAGCGCCGGCGCATGGCCGCGGGCGTCCTCCTGGGACTCGTCGGCAGCGTCATGGGCCTGGCCCAGCCCCTGGCCGCCAAGCGCGTGGTCGACGACATGGGCCGGGGAGCGCCCGCGGCCGGTCCCGTCCTCGTGCTCAGCCTGCTGGTGGTGGCCGGGGCCGTCCTCGCGGGGCTGGGGTACTACGTGCTCCAGTACTCGGCCGAGTCCATCGTCTGCACCGCCCGCCGCCGGCTGACGGACCGCCTCCTGCGGCTGCGCGTGCCCGTGGTGGAGAGCTCCGAGCCCGGAGACCTGATCGCCCGCGTGACCTCCGATACGACGCTGCTGCGCCAGACCGCGCCCCAGGCGGTGTCGGCGGCGGTCACCGGCACCCTGGTCACCGCGGCGACGGTCGTCATGATGGGCCTCCTCGACGCCGTCCTGCTGACCGTCACCCTCGCCGTGGTCGCCTTCGTCGGCGTCGTCGTCGCACTCGTGGCGCCGCGGATCGGCCGCGCGACCCGCCACACGCAGGAGGCGGTGGGCTGCATCGGGGCGGCGCTGGAACGGGCGCTGGGCGCCTTCCGGACCGTCAAGGCGTCGGGTGCCGAGCAGCGGGAGGCGGAAGCGCTGTGCCGGGCGGCCGAACGCGCCCGGCGCACCGGGGTCCGGGCCGCGGCCTGGGAGGCGGTGTCGGCGACGACGTCGGCGGTGGTCGTCCAGGTCTGCTTCCTCGTGGTACTCGGGGTGGGGGGCGCGCGCGTCACCTCCGGTGCGACGGACGTCTCCACGCTCGTCGCCTTCCTGCTCTACCTCTTCGCCCTCGCCCCGCGCATCGGCCAGCTGGTCGAGGGCGTCGGCCAGGTCCAGGTGGGCTCGGCGGCCGCGGACCGCATCGCCCAGGTCGAACAACTGGAGACGGAGAAGCCGGGGACGGAGATGCCGACGAGGGAGGAGTCGCAGACGGCAGAGCAGGAGGATGAGGGCGTACGGTCGCCCCTGAGCGTGTCGTTCGATCAGGTGAGCTTCGCCTACCGCCCCGGACTGCCGCGCGTCCACCACGGGGTCTCCTTCACCGTGCCCGCGGGCGGCCTGACCGCGTTCGTCGGCCCGTCCGGAGCGGGTAAGACCACGGTCTTCTCCCTGATCGAGCGCTTCTACGAGCAGGACTCCGGCCGTGTGCTCCTGGACGGCGAGGACGTGCGGCAGTGGCCGCTGGCCCGGCTCCGCGCGTCCATCGGCTACGTGGAGCAGGACGTCCCCGTCCTCGCCGGCACTCTGCGCGACAACCTGACGCTGGGCACCTCCGACCCGGACCCCGGGGAGCTCGCCCGTGTCCTGCGGCTGGCCCGCCTGGACGTGCTCGCGGACCGGCTGCCGGACGGTCTGGACACCGACGTCGGCCACCGCGGCAGCCGTCTGTCCGGCGGCGAACGGCAACGCGTGGCGATCGCCCGCGCCCTGCTCCGCCGCCCCGGCCTGCTCCTGCTGGACGAAGTCACCTCCCAGCTCGACGCCGCCAACGAGGCGGCGCTGCGCGACACCGTCACCGACACCGCCCGCCACACCACCGTCCTGGTGGTCGCCCACCGGCTCTCCACCGTGACCACAGCGGACCGGATCGTGGTCATGGAAGCCGGACGCGTCCGGGCGGTCGGCACCCATGCCGAGCTGCTGGCGCACGACGATCTCTACCGCGACCTGGCGAGCACACAGCTGCTCGGCCCGTAGCCCGGCGCTTCCGTGGTGTTTCTTGTTCTCGTGGCTTTCCCGGTTCTCGTGGCTTTCCCGGCCCGCCGGTGCGACGCTTGATCTCAACCTTGGTTGAGGTTCTAGCGTGTCAGGCATACGACGACACCGGAGGAGCCCCCCATGAGCATGGAAGTCACCGCGTGGACCTCGCTCCACAGCGCGATGAACGCCGAGAAGAGCCGACGGCCCTTCTCCCGGGTCACGCTGCGGCGCATCGGCGGCTTCGCGCGGCCGCACCGCAGGAAGATCGGGCAGTTCCTGCTGCTGAGCGTGGCCATGGCGCTGCTCGCGGTGGCCACGCCGATCCTGGCCGGGCGGGTCGTCGGTGCCATCGTGCACGGCGACGACGCCGGCACCGTCACCCGGCTCGCGCTGCTCATCGCCCTGATCGCCGTCGCCGAGGCGGGCCTGGGGCTGCTGACGCGGTGGCTGTCCGCCACCCTCGGCGAGGGGCTCATCCTCGACCTGCGGACCGCGGTCTTCGACCACGTCCAGCGGATGCCGGTCGCCTTCTTCACCCGCACCCGCACCGGCGCCCTCGTCAGCCGGCTCAACAACGACGTCATCGGCGCTCAGCGCGCCTTCAGCAACACCCTCTCCGGCGTCGTCTCCAACATCGTCACGCTGCTCCTGACGCTCGGCGTGATGCTCAGCATCTCCTGGCAGATCACGCTGCTCGCGCTCGTCCTGCTGCCGGTGTTCGTCGTGCCCGCCCGGAGGATGGGCTCGCGCATGGCCGGGCTGCAGCGTGAGGCCGCCGCTCACAACGCCGCCATGAGCAACCAGATGACCGAGCGGTTCTCCGCGCCCGGTGCGACCCTCGTCAAGCTGTTCGGGCGGCCCGCGGAGGAGTCGGCCGAGTTCGCCTCCCGTGCCCGCGCCGTGCGCGACATCGGCGTACGCACCGCCATGGCCCAGTCGGCGTTCATCACCGCCCTCACGCTCGTCTCCGCCCTGGCGCTGGCCCTGGTCTACGGGCTCGGCGGCTTCTACGCGCTGCACGGCCGGCTGGAGCCGGGGGCCGTCGTCGCGCTCGCCCTGCTCCTCACCCGCCTCTACGCCCCGCTGACCGCCCTCGCCGGTGCCCGTGTCGAGGTGATGAGCGCCCTCGTCAGCTTCGAGCGCGTCTTCGAGGTCCTCGACCTCAAGCCGCTGATCGCCGAGAAGCCGGGCGCCCGGCGGGTGCCGGAGGGGCCGGTCTCGGTCGAGTTCGACGACGTCCGGTTCGGCTACCCGGCCGCCGACAAGGTCTCCCTCGCCTCCCTGGAGGACGTCGCCGGCCTGGACACCCGCGGCGGCGCCGAGGTCCTGCACGGCGTCTCCTTCCGCGCCGAACCGGGCCGGATGGTGGCCCTGGTCGGCTCCTCCGGCGCGGGGAAGTCGACCATCGCCCAGCTGCTGCCCCGGCTCTACGACGCCGACGCCGGATCCGTACGCCTCGGAGGCGTCGACGTCCGGGACCTGAGCGCCGCATCCATCCGCGAGACGCTCGGCATGGTCACCCAGGACGGCCACCTCTTCCACGACACCGTGCGCGCCAACCTCCTCCTCGCCCGGCCGGAAGCCACCGAGGAGGAGGTCTGGGACGCGCTGCGGCGGGCCCGGCTCGACGGGCTGGTGGCCTCCCTGCCCGACGGTCTGGACACGGTCGTCGGCGAGCGCGGCTACCGGCTCTCCGGCGGCGAGCGCCAGCGGCTGACCATCGCCCGGCTGCTGCTGGCCCGCCAGCGCGTCGTCATCCTCGACGAGGCGACCGCCCACCTCGACTCCACCTCCGAGGCGGCCGTTCAGGAGGCGCTGGCCGAGGCCCTGGAGGGCCGTACGGCCGTGGTGATCGCCCACCGGCTGTCCACCGTGCGGGCGGCCGACCTCATCCTCGTCGTCGAGGACGGCCGGGTCGTCGAACGCGGCACCCACAGCGAGCTGATCGCCGCGGGCGGACGCTACGAGGAGCTGCACCGCACGCAGTTCGCGCGTGCGAAGGCCGACGGGGAGGCGGAGCCGGTCTGCTGACGGGCGGACGGACATCCGAAAAAGCGGCCTCCCGGACGGCATTCCGCCGCCGGGAGGCCGCTCGTTCAGGCGGGATGCGCTGCTACTCGGCCTGACGGAGCTCCAGGGCCGCACGCTTGACGGCTGCCGCGACGGACTCCGTGGCCTTCGGGTTGAAGACGCTGGGGATGATGTAGTTCGCGTTGAGCTCGTCCTCGGCGACGACGTCGGCGAGGG
>NZ_BMUT01000026.1 GCF_014650335.1 Streptomyces hiroshimensis | reverse complement strand
ACGGTTGGAGCTGACTGGTACTAATAGGCCGAGGGCTTGTCCTCAGTTGCTCGCGTCCACTGTGTTAGTTCTGAAGCAACGAACAGTTGCTGGTTTGAGCAGAACCACTTAATTGAAAAGTGTGCTTGTTCGCTCGAAACCGATAGGGTTTCGGTGGTCATAGCGTTAGGGAAACGCCCGGTTACATTCCGAACCCGGAAGCTAAGCCTTTCAGCGCCGATGGTACTGCATGGGGGACCGTGTGGGAGAGTAGGACGCCGCCGAACAATATTTCAAGGACCCTTGGTCCCAGCGTTCACGCTGGGACCAAGGGTCCTTTTTTGTATTTCTGCCGAAGCGCGCCGGTCGTCCGGTTGCGCGAGAATGACTGCGGTACCCGAAGACAGGAGTCACGTCGATGCCCACCAACTACCCCGACGATCGTTCGGGTGGCGACCGCGGCGGTAACCGCCGCGACGACCGACCGGCGTACCGGCGTGACGACCGCGGCGACGACCGGCGTGGCGGCCCCCGCCGCGACGACCGTGGCGGGCGCCCGGCCGGCGGTGGCTTCGGCCGTCGCGACGACCGTCCGTCCTTCCGTCGCGACGACGACCGCGGCCCCCGTCGCGATGACCGTCGTGACGACCGCGGCCCGCGCCGCGATGACGACCGCGGCGGCCGTCCCGCCGGCGGTGGCTTCGGTCGCCGTGACGACCGTCCGTCCTTCCGCCGTGACGACGACCGCGGCCCGCGCCGCGATGACCGTGGCCCCCGTCGTGATGATGACCGCGGTGGTTTCCGCGGTGGCCGCGACGACCGTCCGGGTGGTGACCGTCCGTCCTTCCGTCGCGATGACCGTGCCCCGCGTCGTGAGGACGACCGTGGCGGCTTCCGTCGCGACGACCGTCCCTCCTTCCGTCGCGATGACGACCGCGGCCCGCGCCGTGATGACCGCGGTGGCTACGACCGTCCCCGTGGCGGTTTCCGCGGTGGCCGTGACGACCGTCCGTCCTTCCCGCGCGATGACCGTGCTCCGCGTCGTGAGGACGAGCGTGGCGGCTTCCGTCGCGACGACCGCGACGAGCGTCGTGACAGCCGCCCGTCCTTCCGCCGTGACGACCGTGCCCCGCGTCGTGACGACGAGCGTGGCGGCTTCCGTCGCGACGAGCGTCCGTCCTTCCGTCGCGATGACCGTCGTGACGACCGTGGTCCGCGCCGCGACGATGACCGCGGTGGTTTCCGTGGTGGCCGTGACGAGCGTCGCGACGACCGTCCGTCCTTCCGCCGTGACGACGACCGCGGCCCCCGCCGCGATGACCGTGGTCCCCGTCGTGAGGACGAGCGTGGCGGCTTCCGTCGCGATGACCGTCGTGACGACCGCGGCCCGCGCCGCGACGAGCGTCCCTCCTTCCGCCGCGACGACGACCGTGGTCCCCGTCGTGACGACGACCGTGGCGGCTTCCGCCGTGACGAGCGTCGCGATGACCGTGGCCCGCGCCGCGATGACGACCGCGGTGGCTTCCGCGGTGGCCGTGACGAGCGTCGCGACGACCGTGGTCCGCGCCGCTCGTTCCGTGACGACCGGCAGGGCGGCGGCTACCGAGGTGGCCGGGACGACCGTTCCGGTGGTTACCGCGGCGGCCGTGACGAGCGTGACCGGGACCGTGGCGACCGCGAGCCGGTGAAGCGCCTGCCGATCCCCGACGACGTCACCGGTGACGAGATCGACGCGGACGTGCGGCAGGAGCTCATGAGCCTGCCGAAGGGCCTCGCCGAGGAGGTCGCCCGGAACCTCGTCATGGTCGCCAACCTGCTGGACGAGGACCCGGAGCAGGCCTACGCCTACTCGCGGATCGCCCTGCGTCTCGCCTCCCGCGTCGCCGCGGTGCGCGAGGCCGCCGGCTTCGCCTCGTACGCGACGGCCAAGTACTCCGAGGCGCTCGCCGAGTTCCGTGCCGCGCGCCGGATGACCGGCTCCGTCGAGCTGTGGCCCGTGATGGCCGACTGCGAGCGCGGCATGGGCCGTCCCGAGCGCGCGCTGGCCATGGCCGGCGAGCCCGAGGTCAACAAGCTCGACAAGGCCGGCCAGGTCGAGATGCGTCTGGTCGCCGCCGGTGCCCGCAAGGACATGGGCCAGGCCGACGCCGCCGTCGTGACGCTGCAGAGCCCGGAGCTCGCCTCCAGCTCGGTCCAGCCGTGGACCGCGCGCCTGCGGTACGCGTACGCCGACGCGCTGCTGGAGGTCGGCCGCGAGAGCGAGGCCCGCGACTGGTTCGCCAAGGCCCTTGAGGCGGACCAGGGCGGCCAGACGGACGCCTCCGACCGGCTCGCCGAGCTCGACGGCGTCGAGTTCACGGACGCCCTGGTGGAGTCCGAGGACGACGAGGCCGCCTCCGACGAGGAGGCCGGTGCCCCGGTGACGTCCGAGGAGCCCGCCGAGGAGCCCGCTCAGGCCGAGAAGCCGGTCGAGAAGGCCGTTGAGGCCGAGGAGTCCGCTGACGCCGGCAAGGCCGCTGACGCCGGCAAGGCCGACGACAACAGCTGACCCGTAGGGCAGTGACGAAGAGGCCGGCACCCCGATCCCGGGGTGCCGGCCTCTTCTTTCGTTTGCGGTGGATCAGTTCAGGGCCAGGCTCCGCAGCACCAGCCCCGTGGCCGGCTTGGGGCCGAAGGACGTGGACTTGCGGGGCATGGTCACGCCCTGTTCCGCCAGCTCCCGGACGACATCCTCCTGGACCGGGTGCATCAGCACCGCCGTCCCCCCGTGCCGCTCTGCCTGCTTGACGGCCGCCGCCGTCTCGTGGATGTAACTGATGTTCTCGGGGTTGTCCGGCACCTGCCAGAGGCGTTCCAGCAGTACCGAGTGCAGGACCGTCGCGTCCAGGGTGCGCCAGGCCTCCGGGCGGTCGGTGGGGACCGTACGGGCCAGCAGCCCCGGGTCCGGGCGGTCGAGGAGGTGGAAGCGGCCGTCGCCCGCCAGGACGAAGGCGTTCCCCTCTTCCTCGGACGCCTCCGTCAGCGCGTCGAGTGCCTCCGGCAGCGGGCCGTCGATCGTGCGCACCCGGAAAGAGCCCTCCACCGCCGCCAGCGCCTGGGCGACCGGCAGCCGGTGCAGCAGGCGGTGGATGGCCCGTACGCGCAGCGGGTAGCGGGCGGTGTCGACGAGCAGGACGAGGCCGTAGTCCCAGGGGCCGGGGGCCGGCTGCTCCGCGCGCAGGCGCAGGTAGGTGGCCCAGCGGTGGTGGCCGTCGGCGATGAGCGCGTGCTGCTGGGAGAGGTCCTTGCCGATCGCCTCGAGGTCGTCCGGGTCGGTGATGGACCACAGGCGGTGGGCGTAGCCGTCGTCGGTCGTGGTGGACAGCAGCGGCTCGGTGCCGGTGACGCGGTCGATGACGGCCGCGGCGCCGGTCGTGCTGCCGTTGCCGCGGTAGGAGAAGAGCAGCGGTTCGAGGTTGGCGCCCGTGCCGCGCATGAGGGCCGCACGGTCCTCGATGATGTGCGGCATGACGTCCTCGTGCGGGAGGACGACGCCCTCCTCGCGGGGGCTGAGGCGGAGTGCGCCGATGAGGCCGCGCTGCAGTATGCCGCCGCCGCGCTGCTCGTAGACGTAGAGCGCCGGCTCGGGGTCGGCGGCCAGGACCTGCTCGTCCTGCCAGCGGCGGAGGGTGTCCGCGGCCAGCCGGTGGCGGTCCGCCGCGCTCGCGGCCTGCGGAAGGATCAGCCGGACGATGTTGTGCGGATCGGCGGTCTCCAGGTGACGCAACCCGTCGGGCCGTACGACGACGTCGTACGGTGGCGAGGTGACGGCGGCGAGGCTGCCGACCCGCTCCGGGACATAGCGCAGTCCTCGGAAGGGGGCGAGCTGGAGTCCTTGCCCTGCTTTCCCTGCTCGGCCTGGAGTGCTCATTGGGAAATGTTATGTCTCACGGCCCTGTGAGCAATGATCGTGGAAGAGACGTACAGCACAAGGAGCGAGTACAGCATGAATCAGACCGCCCGAACGCGGCCCGGCGGCAGTGAGCGTGCCCTCAGCGAGGCCTACGACACGGCACTGCTCGACCTCGACGGCGTGGTGTACGCGGGTGGCGAGGCCATCGCGTACGCCGTCGAGTCGCTGGGGGCGGCGCGCGAGGGCGGGATGCACCTCGCCTACGTGACGAACAACGCCGCGCGGACGCCGCAGACGGTCGCCGAGCACCTGACGAGGCTGGGCGTCCCCGCCGAGCCGTCCGACGTCATCACCTCCGCCCAGGCCGTGGCGCGGCTGATCTCCGAGCAGCTGCCCGCCGGTTCCCGGGTCCTGGTGATCGGCGCCGAGGGGCTGCGGGTGGCCCTGCGGGAGCGCGGGCTGGTGCCGGTGGAGTCGGCGGACGACGACCCGGCGGCCGTCGTCCAGGGCTACGGCGGGCCGGACATGCCGTGGTCGCGGCTGATGGAGGCGTCGTACGCGGTGGCCCGGGGCCTGCCGTGGTTCGCCTCCAACACGGACCTGACGATCCCGAGCGGGCGCGGCATCGCGCCGGGCAACGGTGCGGCCGTGGAGGTCGTACGGATAGCCACGGGCGCGACGCCGCAGGTCGCCGGGAAGCCGCTGCCCCCCATGCACCGCGAGACGGTGCTGCGGACGGGCGCGGAGCGGCCGCTGGTGGTCGGCGACCGGCTCGACACCGACATCGAGGGCGCGCACGTGGGCGGGGTGGACTCGCTGCTGGTGCTGACCGGCGTGACGACGGCCGCGCAGCTGGTCGCGGCGCGGCCGGAGCACCGGCCCACGTATGTGGCCGAGGATCTGCGGGGGTTGCTGGAGCCTCAGCCGGAGGTTGAGCCGGTGGGGGACGACGGGTTCCGGTGCGGGGGGTGGACTGCCTCCGTTGACGGTGATGCGCTCGTCCTCGCGGGGGAGGGGGAGCCGGTGGACGGGCTCCGGGCGCTTTGTGCTGCCGCGTGGACGGCTGCGGGGGACGGGGTTTGTGAGCTGGACTCGGGCAAGGTGGTGGCCCGGCTGGGGCTGTGACCGTGGCTGGGGCGGGTGGGGTTTCCCCTGACCCGCCCCTTCCCGTAACCGGGGGCTTCGCCCCCTGGACCCCCTGTCGCGCTCAACGCGCTCGTCCTCAAACGCCGGACGGGCTGAATCAGCCGAGCTCTGCCAGGAGGTCCTCTTCTGTCGCTCCCCGGCGCCAGTAGCCCGTGAAGGTCACCGTGCGGCGGTCGAAGCCGCGGTCGTTGACCAGGTGGCGGCGGAGGCCGCGGACCGTGCCGGATTCGCCTGCCAGCCATGCGTAGGGCGTGCCGGCGGGCAGGTCGGCTGTGCGGACGGCGCTCAGGAGGGGCTCTGCCGCGCCCCGTACCAGCCAGGTGATCTCCGCCGCGGCGTCGGTGGGCAGGTCCTGGACGTCCTCGGGGTGGGGGACCTCTATCCAGACCTTGGCCGGGGTGCCCGCCGGCAGCCAGGCGAGGATCCCGGCGACGGCCGGCAGGGCCGTCTCGTCGGCGGTGACCAGGACCCAGTCCGTGCCGGCGGGCGGCTGGAAGTCGACGCCGCCGTTGTCCTCGACGACGGGGGCGAGGACGGTGACGCGGTCGCCGGGGCGGGCGGCCTGGGCCCAGTTCGTGGCCGGGCCGCCGTGCCCGTTCGCGTCGCCGTGCACGGCGAAGTCGACGTCCATCTCGTCCGGCCCGTACCGCATGTCCCGCACGGTGTAGGTGCGCATGAAAGCCCGTACGGCCGGGTCCTGGGCGCGCCACTCGGTGAACCAGGTCTCGTCGCGGCTCGCGGGCAGGACCGGCTCGTCCTGGCCGGGCTGCGGCAGGAACAGCTTGAAGCGCTGGTCGCGGCCGCCGGCGACGACGTCGCGGAGCTCCTCGCCGCCGAAGGTGACCCGCACCATGGCGGGGCTGAGCCGCTCGGTGCGGAGCACCTCCAGGTCGAAGAAGCGGTACGGGAGGGTGGTGGTGCTGGCCATGCGGAGAGCTTCCCTTTCGCTGGTGAGGAGGCCTTGTCGGACGGCCTTCCTGGCGTCAGACGACCTTCTTGGCCTTCTGGACCGCCTCGGCGAGCGCCTCGACGAGCGGTGCGCACCCGGCGTAGGAGTAGCGCGGCTCGCTGAGCCACGGGCTGACCTGGCCTGCCTTGACGGCGGGCAGGCCGGCCCAGGTGGGCTTGGCGGCGAGGTCCTTGGGCTGGAGGGCTGCGGAGCGGTTGTCGAGGAGGATCAGGTCCGCGGGGTACTTGCCGGCGTTCTCCCAGCTGAGGCTCTCGAAGAAGCCGCCGGTGACCTTGTCGGGGACGATGAAGTCGACGCCGAGGGACTTGAAGTAGGACAGGTCGGCGTAGACGCCGGGGTCGGAGACGTAGAGCAGGTCGGTGGAGCCGGAGGCGGCGACGACCTTGAGGCCCTTGTTGGCCTGTGCGGCCTTGCGGAGGGTCTCGGAGGCCTTCTCGAAGCGGGCCTTGGCGTCGGTGACCTGCTTCGCCTTGAGGTCGGCGCCGAGCGAGGCGGCGAGTTCGGCGTAGCGTCCGATGACCCGGGTCAGGGAGACCTTCGTGACGTTGATGCCGATGCCGGGGGCGAAGCCCAGGATCTTCTTCTTGCTCTCGTCCGGCACGTACCAGAGCTCGGTGCCCTGGAGCATGTTGGTGACGAGCAGTTCGGGGGAGAGGGCCGCGTACTTCTCGACGTTGAACTCGCCCCAGGCGTTGCCGAGGACGGTCAGCTTGCCGACGTCGAGGTCGCCGGCCTGGGGGTCGGGCTTGCCGTCCTTGAGGGTGGTGGGGCCGAAGACGGCGGTGCACTCGATGCCGAAGTCGTGCAGGGCCGCGGCGCTTCCGGTGAAGGCGACGACCTTCTTCGGGGTGCGGGGGGCCTTGGCGGTCTCGCCCCGGTCGTCCTTGAAGGACCACGAACCGGAACCACCTGAGTCCCCGTCCGAGGACCCCTTTGAGCCGCCGCCTCCACAGGCCGTCAGGAGGGCGCCCGCGCCGAGGGCGCCGCCTGCGGCCAGCAGACCGCGGCGGGACATGAAGGAGCCGGTGAGGATGCGGGGGGTGCTCATGGTGGTGCGCTTCTCTCAAGAATGAGGCAAGAACGGGGGGAGTTAAGGGTAGGCTAACCTAAGGATCGTGTTGCTTGACAGTCCCCCCGAACCCCCGGCGGACACCGGTCCGCTGCCGCCGCAGATACCCCCGGCAAGCCGTAAGCGGAATGCCGCGCGGGCAGCCGGCCTGCTCGCGGCGACCGGTCTGCTGCTGCTCGTCGCCGTCGCGAGCATCGCCGTCGGCGCCAAGCCGCTGCCGCTGGAGGCGGTCTGGCACGGGCTGTTCGGCGACGCGCACGGCGAGGCCGGCGTCATCGTGCGCGAGGTGCGCCTGCCCCGTACGCTGCTCGGCCTGCTCGCCGGCGCCGCCCTCGGGCTCTCCGGCGCCGTGATGCAGGCCCTCACCCGCAACCCGCTCGCCGAACCCGGCATCCTCGGCGTCAACGCGGGCGCCGCGGCGGCCGTCGTATCCGCCATCACCTTCCTCGGCGTCAGCTCGGCCGGCGGCTACGTATGGTTCGCGCTCGCCGGTGCGGCCGTCGTCTCCGTCGTGGTCCACGTGCTCGGCGGCAGCCGCGGCGCCACGCCCGTACGGCTCGCCCTGGCCGGCACCGCCGTGACGTACGCGCTCTACGGCTACGTCAACTCCGTCCAGCTGATGGACTCCGCGGCGCTCGACCGGATGCGCTTTTGGACCGTCGGCTCGCTCGCCTCGGCCGACGCGGACGTCATCCGGCAGGTGCTGCCCTTCATCGCCGCCGGCATCCTGCTCGCCCTCGCGCTCGCCCGGCCCCTGAACGCCATGGCGCTCGGCGACGACAGCGCCCGCGCGCTCGGCACCCGCCCCGCCCGCACCCGCGTCCTCGCGATGGCCGCCGTCACCCTGCTGTGCGGCGCCGCGACCGCCGCCTGCGGGCCCATCGTCTTCATCGGCCTCATCGTCCCGCACCTGGTGCGCGCCCTCACCGGGCCCGACCAGCGCTGGATCCTGCCGTACGCGGCCGTCCTGTCACCCGTGCTGCTGCTCGGCGCGGACATCGCCGGGCGGGTCGTCGCCCGGCCCGGAGAGCTCCAGGCCGGCATCGTCACCGCCGTCGTCGGCGGACCCCTGTTCATCCACCTCGTACGGCGCCGGAGGGTGGCCCAGCAGTGAGCCTGTCCCCACGAACCGTACGAGCCGTACGAACCGTCCGTACCAGCGGCGGGCTCTCCCTGCGTGTGGACGCCCGCGCCGCCCTCGTCGTCCTGCTGCTCCTGGCCGTCGCGGCGGCCGCCTCCGTGGCCCTCATCGCCACCGGCGACTTCCCGATGTCGCCCGCCGACGTCCTGCGGACGCTCGCCGGCGGCGGCACCCCCGCCCAGGACGTCGTCGTCCACGACCTGCGCCTGCCCCGCGTCCTGGTGGGCCTGCTCGCGGGCGCCTGTCTCGGGCTGGCCGGCGCGGTCTTCCAGTCCGTCTCCCGCAACCCGCTGGGCAGCCCGGACGTGATCGGCTTCGGCCAGGGGTCCGCGGCCGGTGCGCTCGTCGTCATCGTCCTCTTCCACGGCGACCCGTTCGCCGTGGCCGCAGGAGCCGTCGCGGGCGGCGTCGTCACCGGCCTCGCGGTCTACCTGCTGGCCTGGAAGAAGGGCATCAACGGCTACCGGCTCGTCCTCGTCGGCATCGGCGCCGCCGCCGTCCTCACCGGCCTGCGCGACTACCTGATGACCAAGGCCGACCTCGTCGACGCCACCCGGTCCATGATCTGGATGGTCGGCTCCCTCAACGGCCGCGACTGGGAGCAGGTGTGGCCCCTGCTGTGCGCGGCCGCCATGCTCCTCCCCGTCGTCCTCGGGAACGGGCGGGCCCTGCGCATGCTGGAGATGGGCGACGACGCCGCCCACGCCCTCGGGGTGCGCGCCGAACGCACCCGGCTCGTGGTGACGGCCTGCGCCGTGCTCCTCACCGCCGCCGCCACGGCCGCCGCCGGGCCCGTCGGCTTCGTGGCCCTCGCCGCGCCGCAGCTCGCACGCCGGCTGACCCGCGCCCCCGGCCCGGGCCTCCTCGCCGCCGCGGCCATGGGCGCCACCCTGCTCGTCGGCGCCGACTGGGCCTCGCAGCGGCTCTTCGGCGCCGACAAGCTGCCCGTCGGTGCGCTGACCGGGATGCTCGGCGGCTGCTATCTGCTGTGGCTGCTGTTCACCGAGCGCAAGGCGGGACGGGTGTGATGGACGGGGCGCAGCCGGGCGGCCCCGGTACGAGTACGACGACCCTTCAGCAAGGAGACCGCACCATGAGCCGACTGACGGCCGAATCCGTCACGCTCGCCTACGACCAGCGGGTCATCGCCGAGAACCTCTCGGTCGCGATCCCCGACCGGTCGTTCACCGTCATCGTCGGCCCCAACGCCTGCGGCAAGTCGACCCTGCTGCGCGCCCTGGCCCGGATGCTCAAGCCCGTCGCCGGGTCCGTCCTGCTGGACGGCGCCGCCATCGGCTCCTACCCGGCCAAGCAGGTCGCCCGCACGCTCGGGCTGCTCCCGCAGTCCTCCATCGCGCCCGACGGCATCACCGTCGGCGACCTCGTCGCCCGCGGCCGCTACCCCCACCAGGGCCTGCTGCGCCAGTGGTCGCGCGAGGACGAGCGGATCGTCACCGAGTCCATGGCCGCCACCGGCGTCGACGCCCTCGCCGACCGGCACGTCGACGAGCTCTCCGGCGGCCAGCGCCAGCGGGTCTGGATCGCCATGGCCCTCGCCCAGCAGACGCCGCTGCTCCTGCTGGACGAGCCCACCACATACCTCGACATCCAGCACCAGATCGAGGTCCTCGACCTGTGCGCCCAGCTGCACGAGGAGCAGGGCCGCACCCTCGTCGCCGTCCTCCACGACCTCAACCACGCCGCGCGCTACGCCACCCACCTCATCGCCATGCGTGACGGCAGCGTCGTCGCCGAGGGTGCGCCGGGGGACGTCGTCACCGCCGAGCTCGTGGAGCAGGTGTTCGGGCTGCGCTGCCAGGTCATCGACGACCCGGAGACGGGGACGCCGCTGGTCGTGCCGGCCGCACGCCGGGCCAGGGCGGGTGCGGCGCTGCAGAAGTGACCGCTACAGCAGTGACCGCTACAGCAGTGACCGCAGCCGCAGGACGTCGCGCAGGCTCGCCTGGACCCTGACGCGGCCGGAGGCCCACGCCTTCGCGAAGTTCAGCCGGCCGTCCACCAGGGCCACCAGGTCGTCGCCCGACATCGTCAGCGCGATCTCCGCCCGCCGCTCGGGCGTGCCCGGCTGCGTCTCCACGTCCTGGATGTGCCCGCCCACGAGATGGCCGGCGAAGGTCACGTCGAGATCGGTGATGTGGCAGCTGAGCGAGCGGTCGGGCGCGGCCGCGTCGCGGAGGTCGCCGCGGGCTCCCGCGAGGCTCTCCGCCAGTCTGTCGAGTGCGGCGCGGCACTCCTCGATCGTCGCCATCACCTGGGACGGTACCGCAGCAGGCCGCGTACGCCGCACAGGCGCCGTTCCGGGGTAGCGTCGGAGCCATGAGCGATGCGATGACTCCTGCGGATCCGGAGCCGGGCGGGGCCGAGGGGGCGGACGGGCCCGGACCGCTGCCGCTCGGCGTCGTGCGCACCCCTACCGGCGACCCCGCCGTCGACGCGCAGCTCGTCCGGCTGGCCGACGCCGACCACCTCGCCGCGAGCGGCCACCTGGAGGTGTACGAGGATGTACACCGGGGCCTGCGGGAGGCGCTGAGCGCGCTCGACCGGAGCCCCGGCCTGTCCGGCGCACCCGCGGCCCCGGGCGCACCCGCTTCGTACGACACCAGGAGCTGAACCACCCGTGGCAGTGACCCGCCCGCGACGCAGCCGACTCGACGCCGAGCTCGTGCGCCGTAAACTCGCCCGCTCCCGCGAGCACGCGAGCCAGCTCATCGCGGCGGGCCGGGTGACCGTCGGCGGCGCCGTCGCGACCAAGGCGGCGACCCAGGTCGAGATCAGCGCCGCGGTCGTCGTCACCCAGGACGAGAACGACCCCGACTATGTCTCCCGCGGCGGCCACAAGCTCGCCGGCGCCCTCGCCGCCTTCATCCCGCGCGGGCTCAAGGTCGAGGGCCGCCGCGCCCTCGACGCCGGGGCGTCCACCGGTGGCTTCACCGACGTCCTGCTGCGCGCCGGCGCCGCGCACGTCGTCGCCGTCGACGTCGGCTACGGGCAGCTCGCCTGGTCGCTGCAGAGCGACGAGCGGGTCACCGTGAAGGACCGCACGAACGTCCGCGAGCTGACGCTGGAGCAGATCGACGACCTCCCCGTCGACCTCGTCGTCGGCGACCTCTCCTTCATCCCGCTCGGGCTCGTCCTGCCCGCGCTGGTGCGCTGCGCCGCGCCCGACGCCGACCTGGTGCTCATGGTCAAGCCGCAGTTCGAGGTCGGCAAGGAGCGGCTCGGCAGCGGCGGGGTCGTGCGCAGCACCCAGCTGAGGGCCGAGGCGGTGCGCATGGTCGCGGCCCGCGCCGCCGAGCTGGGGCTCGGGGTGCTCGGCGTGACGGCGAGCCCGCTGCCGGGACCCTCGGGCAACGTCGAGTACTTTCTGTGGCTGCGCGCCGGAGCGCCCGAACTGGACCCGGCGGACGTTGACCGTGCAGTGGCGGAGGGGCCGCGTTGACGACTTCAGAAGCAGCATCACAGACAGCAGCATCAGAGGCAGCAGCACAGGCAGCACAGGAAGCAACGCCAGCAACGGCAACGCAGGGGGGCTGTACGGGGGACGGCGGCGGACGCACCGTCTTCCTGCTCGCGCACACGGGCCGCCCTGCGGCCATCCGCAGCGCCGAACTCGTCGTCCAGGGACTGCTGCGCTGCGGCATCGGCGTGCGGGTGCTCGCCGAGGAGGCGGCCGACCTGCCGCTGCCGTCGGCGGTCGAGCTCGTCGAGACCGGCCCCGACCGGCCGGACGTCCTGGAGGGCTGCGAGCTCCTCGTCGTCCTCGGCGGCGACGGCACGCTGCTGCGCGGCGCGGAGTTCGCGCGGCGCTCCGGGGTGCCGATGCTCGGCGTGAACCTCGGCCGGGTCGGCTTCCTGGCCGAGGCCGAGCGCGACGACCTCGACAAGGTCGTGGACCGGGTGGTGACGCGGGACTACGAGGTCGAGGAGCGGATGACGCTCGACGTCCTCGTGCGTACCGACGGGCACGTGGTGCACACCGACTGGGCGCTGAACGAGGCGTCCGTGGAGAAGGCCGCGCGCGAGCGGCTGCTGGAGGTCGTCACGGAGGTCGACGGGCGCCCGGTGTCGCGCTTCGGCGGCGACGGCGTCGTGTGCGCGACGCCCACCGGGTCGACGGCCTACGCGTTCTCGGCGGGCGGCCCGGTGGTGTGGCCGGAGGTGGAGGCGCTGCTGATGGTGCCGATCAGCGCCCACGCGCTGTTCGCCAAGCCGCTGGTCACCGCCCCGGACTCGGTCCTCGCGGTGGAGGTCCAGCCGCAGACCCCGAACGGGGTCCTGTGGTGCGACGGCCGCCGGACGGTGGAGCTGCCCGCGGGCGCGCGGGTGGAGGTGCGGCGGGGGGCGGTGCCGGTGCGCCTGGCGCGGCTGCACCACGCGTCCTTCACGGACCGCCTGGTGGCGAAGTTCGCCCTGCCGGTGGCGGGGTGGCGCGGGGCGCCGCACTGATCCGCCGTTGATCCGTCACCGGTGCGGCGAGAGTGCGTCCCGCCGCACCGGGCGGGCCTCAGCGGCCGGCCCGGGCCACGAACTTCCGTGCCTCGGCGAGGGCCGAGTCGCGGTGGGCGCGGAACTCCTCCTCCGTGAAGACGGGGGTGGCGACATCGGGGGAGATGCCCTTGATGTCGTAGGTCGTCCGGTGGTCCCGTGCGCTCAGGAACTCCTCGTTCGGCAGGAGGAAGCTCCAGCCGTTGGGCAGCCGCCGGTCGAGGGTGTCGGAGAAGGCCCCCTGGGTGTTCTCGCCGATCCGCTCCGTGGGCTGCGTGCGGCCCATGAGGGCCTGCGTGAGCGTCTCACCGGCGCTCATGGTGAGCCGGCCCGTGAGGACGGCCACGGGGCCGGTGTAGACGGGCCCTCGGTGCGGAGTGGCCGTGACGGGCTGCTCGGGCGTGAACCTGCGCGGGTCCTGCGGGTCGTTCCGGGCGTGCTTGAGGTACGCGAGGTACGGGCGGTCCGTCAGCCGCTCCGCGACGCGCAGGGCGAGCCGGTCGGAGCCGCCGCCGTTGAACCGCAGGTCGAGCACCAGGCCGCGCAGGGCGCCCGGGCCGCGGGTGCGGGCGGCGGTGAAGATCTCGTCCAGGGCGCGGTCGACGATCGCGCTGTCCTCGGCGTAGCCGCCGTCCTCGGTGTAGCTCTGGAACCTGGTGATGCGCAGGTAGCCGGTGCGGTCGGGCGTCTCGGCGTACGAGATGAGGCCGTTGCCCCAGGTGCGCCACTGGTCCTCGGGTACGCCGACGCTCTCCTTGACGGCTCCGGCGATCCGGAGCATGCCGTCACGGTCGGGGACCGTGGTGTCCTCGCGGTGGCCGCCGAAGCGGCCCTCCCGCTTCTCCGGGTCGGCGATGATGCCCGTGTGGGCGTCGTGCAGCGGCTCGATCATGCCCTTCAGGACCTCGAAGAGCGCCGTGTCGTCGGCCGCCGCGGCGGCCCGCGGGCGGAACTTCTCGCGGACGTCCTTCCAGTTGATCCCCTTCTGGGCGAAGAAGGGGTAGTTCTCGGCGTAGGTCTGCCAGAAGACGTCGAAGACGCGGAGATTGCCGGCGCGTGGAGTGCCGGCGCGGAGATCGTCCGCCTTCGCGGGAGTGTCCCGGCACTCGGCCGGCAGGGCGGGCAGGCGGCGCAGCGTACGGTGCCCGACGTTGTCGCCGAAGGAGAGCACCGCGCGGTCGCGGCCCTGCGCCGTGACGGTGATGGGCGCGTCCTTGTCCTGCTGGAAGACGCCCGGGGCGGTCGTACGGGTGGCGTCGCGGAAGCCGGGCAGGCAGCTGACGGCAGTGGTGTCGTACGTCCGCAGCCTGCGGCCCCCGTCCTCGATGGAGACGACCGTGCCGTAACCGTCCATGCGCCACGCCCCGTCCAGGGGCGCCGGGCGGGGCGCGGCGAGCGCGCTGCCGGTGGAGGCTGCGGTGGTCAGGAGGACGGCGGAGGCCAGGAACAGAGCGGCCGTGCGGGAACGTGCGGTCATGATCCAATCGTGTCCGCAGGCGGCCCGGAGCCGCCATGGAGCGATCACCCGGAACGGTGGTGGGGATTCCCCCAGGGGGATGGGTGGGGGTGGCCGTCGCGAGGGGCCCCCGGAACCTCGTATGGTCGTATCCGTGTTGGAGGAGATGCGGATCCGGTCCTTGGGCGTCATTGATGACGCGGTGGTCGAGCTGTCGCCCGGTTTCACCGCGGTGACCGGCGAGACCGGCGCGGGCAAGACCATGGTCGTCACCAGCCTCGGGCTGCTGCTCGGCGGGCGCGCCGACCCCGCCCTGGTGCGCATGGGGGCCCGGTCCGCGGTCGTCGAGGGGAGGATCACCCTCGACGCCGCCTCGCCCGTGGCCCTGCGGGCGGAGGAGGCGGGCGCGGAGCTGGACGACGGCACGCTGCTCATCAGCCGCACCCTCTCCGCCGAGGGGCGCTCGCGGGCCCACCTGGGCGGGCGCAGCGTGCCCGTCGGGCTGCTCGGCGAGCTCGCGGACGACCTCGTGGCCGTCCACGGGCAGACCGACCAGCAAGGGCTGCTGCGCCCCGCCCGGCAGCGCCGGGCCCTCGACCGCTACGCGGGCGATGCGGTGGCCGCGCCGCTCGCCAAGTACGCCGACGCCTACCGGCGGCTGCGCGCCGTCGCCGCCGAGCTCACCGAGCTGACGACGCGCGCCCGCGAGCGCGCCCAGGAGGCCGACCTCCTGCGGTTCGGGCTGGACGAGGTCGCCGCCGTCGAACCGCTGCCGGGGGAGGACGCCGAGCTCGCCGCCGAGGCCGAGCGGCTCGGCCACGCCGAGGCCCTCGCCTCGGCCGCCACCGCCGCGCACGCCGCGCTCGCCGGGAACCCCGAGGACCCCGAGGGCATCGACGCCGCCACGCTCGTCGCGGGCGCGCACCGGGCCGTGGAGGCCGTACGGTCGCACGACCCGGCGCTCGCGGCCCTCGCCGACCGCATCGGCGAGATCGGCATCCTGCTGTCCGACGTGGCCGGGGAACTGGCCGGGTACGCCTCCGACCTGGACGCCGACCCGCGGCGGCTGGCCACCGTCGAGGAGCGGCGCGCCGCTCTCACCCAGCTGACGCGCAAGTACGGCCAGGACATCGCCGAGGTCCTCGCCTGGGCCGAGCGCGGCGCGGAGCGGCTCGGCGAGCTCGACGGCGACGACGAGCGCATCGAGGAGCTCGCCGCCGAACGGGACGCGCTGCGCGCGGAGCTGGGCGGGCTCGCCCAGGCGCTGAGCGACGCCCGCGCGGAGGCCGCCCAGCGCTTCGCCGACGCGGTCACCGCCGAACTCGCGGAACTGGCCATGCCGCACGCGCGCGTCAGCTTCTCGATCCGCCAGACCGAGGTGGCGGAGGCGGAGGCGGAGAGCGGCATCGAGGTCGGCGGGCGCGCCGTCGCCTACGGCCCGCACGGCGCCGACGAGGTCGAACTGCTCCTCGCACCCCACCCCGGCGCGCTGCCCCGGCCCATCGCCAAGGGCGCGTCCGGCGGTGAGCTCTCGCGCGTCATGCTCGCCGTGGAGGTCGTCTTCGCGGGCTCCGCCCCCGTGCCCACGTACCTCTTCGACGAGGTCGACGCGGGCGTCGGCGGCAAGGCGGCCGTCGAGGTGGGCCGCCGCCTCGCGCGCCTCGCGCGGACGGCGCAGGTCGTGGTGGTCACCCACCTGCCCCAGGTGGCGGCCTTCGCCGACCGGCACCTGGTGGTGGAGAAGACCCACGAGGGATCGGTGACGCGCAGCGGCGTCCAGGCGATGGAGGGCGAGGCCCGCATCCGCGAACTCTCCCGCATGCTGGCGGGCCAGGAGGACTCCCAACTGGCCCGCGCCCACGCGGAAGAACTCCTCGCGGCCGCGCGGGGCGCCTCCGGCGGGGGTGCGTGACGCTCTGCGGTGCGCCCGGTTCGCCGGGCGGCCTCGCTGTGCTTGACCGCCGTCGCGGTGGGGGCCGGGGTGACCGCGGCGGTCGGGTGTCCGTTGCCGGAGCGTCTGCCGACGACGCCGCAGGCCGCTCCGGCACCGCCGCTCCGGCACCGCCGGGCCGCCTCGTCGTGGCTGATCGCCGCTGCGGCGGGATACGCATGCCGGAGTCGATCCTTCGCCCGCGGGGTGCCGGCCCCTTGTTTCCGCCGCCGTGGCGGGTAACCCCCACGGAGTGAGCTGGGTCCGGCACCGCCGGGCTGCTGTGTTGTGGCTGATCGCCGCTGCGGCGGGAAGTGAGTGCCGGGACCGGTTTTTCATCGGCTGGGCGCAGGCCCGGCGCGTCACCCGTCGGCGTCGCCGTGGGCCGCGGCTCGTAGGGTCGGGGGATGATCAAGTTTGGGGTGGTGGGGAAGGCGGCGCTCTGCGGGGCGGTCGTGGCGCGAGGGGTCTACGAGGGGGCGCGGCGGCGCCGGGGGCCGGGAGCCGCGCGCTGGCGGCGGAGCAACCACGCCGGCCGCACGGTCGACCTGTACGCCGGCCCCGCCGCAGCCGCCGGCACCGCGCTCGCCCTGGCCGGCACGTCCGCTCTGCCGCCGAAGGCCCGGGCGGCCGGCGCGCTGGCCGTGGTGGCTGCAGGGGCCTGCGGGGCCTATGACGACTTTGCCGGGGCCGGGGATTCCCGGCGGGGGTTTCGGGTGCATCTCGGGGCGCTGCGGCGGGGTGAGGTGACCAGCGGGGCCGTGAAGCTCTTCGGGGTCGGGGCGGCCGCCGCCGTGGCCGGGGCGGTCGTCAAGGAGCGGCCGCTCGACAAGGCGCTCGCCGCGGTGGTGATCGCCGGCTCCGCCCACCTCGTCAATCTGCTGGACGTGCGGCCGGGAAGGGCCGCCGGGGCCGTGCTCGCGCTCTCCGCGCCCGGTCTCGTCCGCCGCGACGCAGCGGCCGTCGCGGCCGTTCCGATGGGCGCGGCGGCCGCGCTGATCGCGGACGACCTCGCCGAGCGGACCATGCTCGGGGACACCGGCGCCCACGCGCTCGGGGCGGGTCTCGGGCTCGCCGTCGTGGCCGGCAACGGCCGTGCCGGCCTCGCTCTGCACGCCGCCGCGCTGGTGGGCACGGCCCTCGTCATGGACGCGAGAAATCACCTATGTGAGTGAATCCGCGGATGTGCGGGCGAGGTAGGGAGCTCAACCCGCGAGACGGTGGTCCCGTGATGTCGGCGGACGCTGGCATCCTGGGCGGCAGCACTGCGCCGTACGCCTCTCCGATGCCGACGCCGAATCAGGAGTTCTCCCCGCGTGAGCAGTACACCCGCGCCCCACGGGCGGCCGCCCCTGCACGCGGTGCAAGTGCTGGGCAGCGGGGGAGCCGGCAGCGGCGCGCACGTGCGGTCCCTGGCGGCCGGGCTGGTCGCCCGCGGGCTGCAGGTGACGGTCTGCGCGCCCCGGCAGACGGGCGAGGGGTACGGATTCACGGCCGCGGGCGCGGCCTTCGCACCGCTGTGGGCCCGCCCGGACGCCCTCGCGGTGGCGGGCATCCGCGCGGCCAGCACCGGCGCTGACGTGGTCCACGCGCACGGCCTGCGCTCCGCCGTCCTCGCCGCCGTGGCGCTGCGCGGCCGTACCACCCCCCTCGTGGTCACTTGGCACACCACGTGTCACACGGAAGGCGCCCGCGGCCGGTTCCTGCGGCTGATGGAGCGGCGCGCGGCCCGCGCCGCGGCCGTCGTCCTCGGGGTGACCTCCGAGCTGGTCGACCGGGCCCGGCTGCGCGGCGCGCGCGACGCCCGCCTGGCCCCCGTCGCCGTGCCCGCCCCGCGGCAATCGCCCGACGACGACGAGCCGCGCGACAAGACCCGTGCCGAACTGGGCGCGGTGGCCCGCCCGTTGCTGGTCACCGTCGGCCGCCTGGAGCCGGGCCGGGGCCACGGCGTCCTGCTGGACGCGGCCCGCGTCTGGCGTGAACTGGACCCCGAGCCGCTGTTGATCGTGGCGGGCGAGGGCCCCGAGCGCCCGCTGCTGCAGCGCCGTATCGAGGAGGAGAACCTCCCGGTCCGCCTGGTGGGCCGCCGCGACGACGTCCCCGAGCTGCTCGCCACGGCCGATGTCGCGATCCTGCCCAGCCGCTGGGAGGCCCGCTCCCTGCTCGCCCAGGAGGCGCTGCACGCGGGCGTCCCTCTGGTGGCCACGGCCGTCGGTGGCGTCCCCGACCTCGTCGGCGATGCGGCCGAGCTCGTTCCGTACGGGGATTCCGCGGCCCTCGCCGGTGCGGTGGCCCGTCTGCTGGCCGATCCCGCCCGCCGCGCCGAGCTCACCGCGGCCGGCCGCGCCCAGGCGGCCACGTGGCCCACGGAGGACGACACGGTCGCCCACGTCCTCAGCGTCTACGACGAGCTGGCCGCAGGCGGATAGCCCGCCCCCGGCCTCGCGCAGGCGGAACGTTTCAGGCGCAGCATTTCAGGGGCGACGTCTCAGGCGGAACGTTTCAGGGGCAACGTCTCAGGCAACGCCTCAGGCGGCCGGGCCCCAGTGCGCCGGCCGGCTCAGCGCCGCCGGCAGCTTCGTGCTCGCATCGCCCCGCGCCGCATTGAGCTGGGCCTGGGTGAGGAAGACGCTCCCTGTCAGATCGGCGCCGGCCAGGTTCGCGTCGCGCAGGTCGGCCCCGAGGAGGTCCGCGGTCCGCAGATCCGCGCCGGCGAGGTCCGCGGCGATCAGGTACGCGCCGCGCAGATTGGCGCCCCGCAGGTCGGCGCCGCGCAGCCGGGCCCCCATCAGGTCGGCCCCGCGCCGGTTCTTCTTCTTGCCCGGGACCTTCGCCCGCACGAGCTCGCTGGTGCGCTGCAGCAGCTCGCCGACCTCCATCCGGCGCGCCGCCACGTCCACCTCCAGGATCGTCTCGGGGCTCTCGTGGGTCAGGCCCTCGACGGCGTCGTGCACCCGGCGGATCTCGGCGTGGAGCTGCCGGGCCGCGGGCAGCGTCAGGGCCTCGGCCAGGTACCAGAGCAGCTCGTGCAGCTGCCGCATCACCGGGTAGACGGCGAACATCTGCCGGGCGGTCCCGGGGTCCTGCCGCCAGTCCCGGCCGCCGAAGGTGACCTGGGAGACCTTCTGCCCCGCACCCTGGCAGTCGTAGACGGTGCAGCCGGAGAAGCCCTTCTGCCGCAGCTTGGTGTGGATGCCGCAGCGGAAGTCCTGCTGGATGTTGCCGCACGGCTTGCCCGCGTCCTTGCTCACCGCGAAGTCCGCGGAGGCGACGAAGGGCAGCGCGACACAGCACAGCGCGAAGCAGCTGCCGCAGTCCGCCCGCAGGTCCTCGCGGTCCGCCGCGGCGACGCCGACTGCCTCATTCTTGTTCATCCCGGTCACTGTTCGAGTAGAGCCCGGGGCGTCTGCGCAGGTCAAATCCATTCCGTATGACGCCGCGCCCGCAGCGCGAGGCCCAGGGACAGCACCGTCTCAGGGTCCTCCAGGTCCGCGCCCAGGAGCCGGCCGATCCGCGCCAGCCGGTCGTAGAGCGTCTGACGGTTGAGGTGCAGCTCGCGCGCCGTCTCCGCCTTGCGGCCCGCGTGGGCGAGATACGTGGTCAGGGTGGGCAGCAGCGCCGGCCGGGAGGCGGCGTCGTGCGCGATCAGCGGGCCGAGCACCCGGTCGACGAACGCCGCCAGGTCGCCCTGGGAGCGCAGCCGCCACAGCAGGACGTCCACGTCGAGCCGCCGCACGTCGTGCCAGGGCCGGTCCGGCAGCCCCTGGGCCGCCGTCGCCGCCTCCGCCGCGTGCCGCAGGCTCGCCCCGGCCGTCTCCCACGCCGCCGGAGCCCCGGCCACCACCACGGGCGCCGGGAATCCCGCCCGCTCCGCACCCGCCCGCAGCGCCGCCGCCACCCGCCCGGCCACCGCCGTCCGCTCCGCCGCATCGCGCAGACCCACCAGCAGCGGCACCCGCCCCTCCGGCAGGCGCACGCCCAGCAGCACCGGCACCCCCACCCCGGCCAGCTCCTCCTGCACCGCGCAGGCCAGCGCGGCCCGGCCGTCCGCCGGCGCCAGATCGGTGGCCGGCCGCATCACCAGCGGCAGCAGCGGGCCCGGCCCCGGCCTGAAGCCCAGCACCCGGGCCTGCGCGGGCGCGTCCGCCGCGGACACCCGGCCCTCGGCGAGGTCGGAGAGGAAGTCGCCGCGCCCGCGCGCCGCCAGCTCCTCCTCCTGACGGGCCTGCAGCAGGACGACCGCGAGCAGCCCGGCCGTACGGTCCGCGGCGATCCGGTGCACGGGCGCCAGCGGCGCGTCCACCGGCAGGACCGTCAGCCGGGCCCGCACCGCGCCCGGCCCGGGACCGGCCCCGGGAATGTCGGTGATAACCGCCCCGGCCATCTCCGCCGACCGCAGCCCCTCCCACACCTGCAGCGGATCCGACCCTCCGGCCACGCCCTCCGGCCCCGCCGCGTACAGCAGCCGGCCGTCCGGCGTCCCCAGGAACACGGGGTTGCCCGCGAAGCCCGCGAACAGCCGCAGCACCTCCGGCACCCCGCCGCCGCCCAGCAGCACCTCCGTACACCGCCGGTGCACCTCCTCGGCGCGCCGCAGCAGCGCGTAGTGCTCGTTGACCAGCTCGGTGTGGATCTCCTCCGTCACCGCGACGAACGGCACCTCCCGGTGCAGCTGCACCAGCGGCAGCCCGCACGAGCGCGCCGTGTCCACCACCGCGGCCGGCAGCGTCGTGAAGCGCGCACCCAGCTCGACCACGAGCGCGGCGATGTCCCGCTCCGCGAGCCCGCGGACGAAGGCGCGCTGTTCGGCGGGGCGGCTGCCCACCCCCAGGCCGGTGGTCAGCAGCAGCTCGCCGCCCTTCAGCAGCGCGGCGATGTTCGGGGCCTCGCCCGCGTGCACCCAGCGGACCGGCCGGTCGAGCCGGTCGCCCGCGGCGAGGACCTCGGGCAGTCCCTTGCGCAGGGTGGGCAGCGCGAGGGCCCGCGCCACGGTGATGGTGCCCTGCGGGGTGTGTTCCATGCCCGGAACCTAATGGCCGTCCGGCCTGGTTGTCAGATACGGCCTTGCGGTGGGTCCGGCACCGCAGGCCGGCTCGCGGGTTGTTGCCCGCCGTCGCGGCGGGAGATTTCTGCCCGGGCGGGCCCTGTGCGAGGCGTACGGCCGCACGACAGCGGCCGCCGGTCAACGCCATATGCACGCTCCTGCCCCACCCCTACCCTGTCCCCCATGGCCGCCATGCCCGAGAGCCCCGAGTCCGCCCCCTCCGGCATATCCCGGAACGAGGGCGCCGTCCTGCCCGACCGCGCCGCCGTCCAGCACCGTACGGTCCGCGTCCTCATGGCCGCCCAGATCGTCATCGGGGTCGGCATGGGGGCCGTGATCTCGTCCGGGAGCCTGCTCGTGGAGCGGCTCACCGGATCCCAGGCCGCCGCCGGCTTCGCCACCACCCTGGTCACCCTCGGCGCCGCGGCGCTGTCCGTCCCCCTGGCGGCGCTCTCCCGCTCCCGCGGCCGCCGCGCCGGGCTCGGCACCGGCGCGCTGATCGCCGCCGCGGGTTCGCTGGTCGTCCTGGTGGCCGCCCCGCTCGGCTGGGTGCCGCTCGCGTTCCTGGGCCTCCTCCTCGTCGGCGCGGGGACGGCCGCCAACCTGCAGTCCCGGTTCGCGGCGACCGACCTCGCCGAGGCCGACGGGCGGGCCCGCGCCCTCTCCCTGGTCGTCTGGTCGGTGACGGTCGGCGCCGTCCTCGGCCCCAACCTGACCGGTCCGGGCGCCGCCGTCTCCCGTGCCCTCGGGCTGCCCGAGGAGGCGGGCGCCTTCGTCTTCTCCTGCGTGGCCTACCTCCTCGGCTGGGCCCTCATCCACACCCGGCTGCGCCCCGACCCGATGCTGCTCGCCGCCCGTCTGAACCCGGGCGAAACGGCCGGACGGGGCGCCCCCTTCCTTACCCGAATGAGCGGCGCCCTGCGGCACGTGGCCGCATCACCCTCGGCGCTGACCGGGCTGATCGCCCTGGTGCTGAGCCATGCCGTGATGGTCTCGGTGATGACGATGACGCCGGTGCACCTCGCTCACCACGGGGCATCACTGAGCGTCGTCGGCTTCACCCTCAGCCTGCACATCGCAGGCATGTACGCGTTCTCGCCTCTGGTGGGCCGGGCGGCGGATCGGTTCGGCAGGGTACCGGTGATTCTGGCCGGGCAGGTGGTCTACGTGGCCGCGACGCTCCTGGCGGGCACGGCCGGGGACCGGCGGTGGGCCGTCACGGCCGGGCTGTTCCTGCTGGGCGTCGGGTGGTCGTGCGCGACGGTCGCGGCGTCCACGCTGCTGAGCGAATCGGTGGACGCCGGGCACCGGGCCGAGGTGCAGGGGGCTTCCGACATGTTGATGGGGCTCGTGGGCGCGGCGGGCGGGGCGCTCTCCGGGGCGTTCGCCGCCGTGAGCGGCTACGGCGGCCTGAACGCCGCCGCGGCGGTTCTGGTCGTGCCGGTCAGTGCGTGCGCCCTGTATTTCGGCTTGCGAAAGCGCTAGCCACTGCGTCCGGCTCGGCTCCGGGCGTACGGCCCGGCTGTGTGCCCGCCGCAGCGGCGATCAGCCACTGCGGCGGAGAGTGGCGGAGCCGGACCGCCTGTGCGAGGGGCGAACCCCGAAGGCCGCCCCTAACCCCCGAACGCGCTGGAGGCCGTCAGCCGCAGCGCCGTGTCGATCAGCGGCACGTGGCTGAACGCCTGCGGGAAGTTCCCCACCTGGCGCTGCAGCCGGGGGTCCCACTCCTCCGCCAGCAGACCCAGGTCGTTGCGGAGCCCCAGCAGCTTTTCGAACAGCTGCCGCGCCTCGTCGACCCGGCCGATCATCGCCAGGTCGTCCGCGAGCCAGAAGGAGCAGGCGAGGAAGGCGCCCTCGTCGCCCTCCAGGCCGTCGACCCCGGCCTCCTCGCCCGCGGTGGGGTAGCGCAGCACGAAGCCGTCCGGCGTCGACAGCTCGCGCTGGATCGCCTCGATCGTGCCGATCACGCGCTTGTCGTCGGGCGGCAGGAAGCCCATCTGCGGGATCAGCAGCAAGGAGGCGTCCAGCTCCTTCGACCCGTAGGACTGGGTGAAGGTGTTGCGCTCCTTGTCGTACCCCTTCTCGCACACGTCCCGGTGGATGTCGTCGCGCAGCTCGCGCCAGCGCTCCAGCGGCCCGTCCACGTCGCCGGACTCGATGAGCTTGATGGTGCGGTCGACGGCGACCCAGGCCATCACCTTGGAGTGCACGAAGTGGCGGCGCGGGCCGCGCACCTCCCAGATGCCCTCGTCCGGCTCGTTCCAGTGGTCCTCGAGGTAGCCGATCAGGCGCAGCTGCAGCAGCGAGGCGTAGTCGTTGCGGGCGAGGCCCGTCATATGGGCCAGGTGGAGGGCCTCGGTGACCTCGCCGTAGACGTCCAGCTGGAGCTGGTCGGCGGCGCCGTTGCCGACCCGGACGGGCGAGGAGTTCTCGTAGCCGGGCAGCCACGGCAGCTCGGCCTCGCCCAGCTCGCGCTCGCCGGCGATGCCGTACATGATCTGCAGGTTCTCCGGGTCGCCCGCGACCGCGCGCAGCAGCCACTCGCGCCAGGCGCGGGCCTCCTCGCGGTAGCCGGTGCGCAGCAGCGAGGAGAGGGTGATCGCGGCGTCACGCAGCCAGGTGTAGCGGTAGTCCCAGTTGCGGACGCCGCCGATCTCCTCCGGCAGGGAGGTGGTGGGCGCGGCCACGATCCCGCCGGTCGGCGCGTAGGTGAGGGCCTTCAGCGTGATCAGCGAGCGGACCACGGCGTCCCGGTAGGGACCGTGGTACGTACAGTGCTCGACCCACTCGCGCCAGAACTCCTCCGTGGCCTCCAGCGAGCCCTCGGGGTCCGGCAGGGCGGGCGGCTCGCCGTGCGAGGGCTGCCAGCTGATGGTGAAGGCGACGCGCTCACCGGGGGAGACGGTGAAGTCCGCGTACGTGGTGAGGTCCTTGCCGAAGGTGTCGGCGGTGGTGTCGAGCCACACCGAGTCGGGGCCGGCCACGGCCACCGTGCGGTCGCCGACCTTGTGCACCCAGGGCACGACCCGGCCGTAGGAGAAGCGCATCCGCAGCGCCGAGCGCATCGGCACCCGCCCGCTGACGCCCTCCACGATCCGGATCAGCTGGGGCGCGCCGTCGCGCGGCGGCATGAAGTCGATGACGCGGACCGTGCCGCGCGGGGTGTCCCACTCGGATTCGAGCACGAGGGAATCCCCCCGGTACCGGCGGCGGTCCGCGGGCGGGGGCGCGGCGCCCGAGGGGTGCGCGGGGCCGACCCGCCAGAAGCCGTGTTCCTCCGTGCCGAGCAGACCGGCGAACGCGGCATGGGAATCGAATCGGGGCAGGCACAGCCAGTCGGCCGTGCCGTCCCGGCAGACAAGGGCGGCGGTCTGCATATCGCCGATGAGTGCGTAATCCTCGATACGCCCGGCCACGTCATCTCCAGTCGAACGGCGCCACATGACCCCGGCAGGGGTCCCTCTTGCGGTCAAGCGATCTTTAGACGAGCTCTGTTCCGGAATGGTGCGTCTCCCTTGGGAGCACCTCCAGCGGTAGCTGTGGGGAGGTGGCTGGGGGAGGGCGGGATGATGCCGTGCCGGCCGGCTCGCTGCATGTGTCCGAGCAGGATACGACGCCGAGTTGGTGCGACGCGCGACGGTTGGAGGACGAATCTGAGCCGAATGGGTGGCCTGTGACAGGGCCGCCACGCAGGGCCACGGAGGGGGCCCGGACGCGTCACCGGGCGCGGCCGGGCCGGGGCGCTGATACCCTGGTACCCCGTGGACCGGTGGGCGCAAGACCCCCCAACCGCAGCGACGGCACCCCCGAAAACTCCGGGTGATCGCCGGTACGCACCCTCCACTCGCGACCACGGGAGCCCCCCTTTGGCCATTGCCGCTAAGCCCACGACGACCAAGCACCTCTTCGTCACGGGGGGTGTCGCCTCCTCGCTCGGCAAGGGACTGACGGCCTCCAGCCTGGGCGCGCTGCTCAAGGCACGGGGACTGCGGGTCACGATGCAGAAGCTCGACCCCTACCTCAACGTAGACCCGGGCACGATGAACCCCTTCCAGCACGGTGAGGTGTTTGTCACCAACGACGGCGCCGAGACCGACCTGGACATCGGCCACTACGAGCGTTTCCTGGACGTCGACCTCGACGGCAGCGCGAACGTCACCACCGGCCAGGTGTACTCCTCGGTGATCGCCAAGGAGCGGCGCGGCGAGTACCTGGGCGACACCGTGCAGGTCATCCCGCACATCACCAACGAGATCAAGCACCGCATCCGCCGGATGGCGACCGACGACGTCGACGTCGTGATCACCGAGGTCGGCGGCACGGTCGGCGACATCGAGTCGCTGCCGTTCCTGGAGACGGTCCGTCAGGTCCGCCACGAGGTCGGCCGCGACAACGTCTTCGTCGTGCACATCTCCCTGCTGCCCTACATCGGCCCCTCCGGCGAGCTGAAGACCAAGCCGACCCAGCACTCGGTGGCCGCCCTGCGCAACATCGGCATCCAGCCCGACGCGATCGTGCTGCGCGCCGACCGCGAGGTCCCCACCGCCATCAAGCGCAAGATCTCGCTGATGTGCGACGTCGACGAGGCCGCCGTCGTCGCCGCGATCGACGCCCCGTCGATCTACGACATCCCGAAGGTCCTGCACACCGAGGGCCTGGACGCCTACGTCGTCCGCAAGCTCGACCTGCCCTTCCGCGACGTGAACTGGACCCAGTGGGAGGACCTGCTGGACCGCGTCCACAACCCCTCGCACGAGGTCACGGTCGCGCTGGTCGGCAAGTACATCGACCTGCCCGACGCCTACCTGTCGGTGACCGAGGCCATCCGCGCGGGCGGCTTCGCCAACCGCGCCAAGGTCAAGGTCAAGTGGGTCGCCTCCGACGACTGCAAGACCCCGGCCGGCGCCGCCGCCGCGCTCGGTGACGTCGACGCCATCTGCGTCCCCGGCGGCTTCGGCGACCGCGGCGTGAACGGCAAGGTCGGCGCGATCACCTACGCCCGCGAGAACAAGGTGCCGCTGCTGGGCCTGTGCCTGGGCCTGCAGTGCGTGGTCATCGAGGCCGCCCGCAACCTGGCCGGCATCGAGGGCGCGAACTCCACCGAGTTCGACCCGGCCACCGCCAACCCGGTCATCTCCACCATGGCCGAGCAGCTGGACATCGTCGCCGGCGAGGGCGACATGGGCGGAACGATGCGCCTGGGCATGTACCCGGCCAAGCTCGCCGAGGGCTCCATCGTCCGCGAGGTCTACGACGACCAGCCCTACGTCGAGGAGCGCCACCGTCACCGCTACGAGGTGAACAACTCCTACCGCGGCGAGCTGGAGAAGGCCGGCCTGGTCTTCTCGGGCACCTCCCCGGACAACAAGCTGGTGGAGTACGTGGAGTACCCCCGCGAGGTGCACCCCTACCTCGTGGCCACCCAGGCCCACCCGGAGCTGCGCTCCCGCCCGACCCGCCCGCACCCGCTCTTCGCGGGCCTGGTGAAGGCGGCCGTCGAGCGTCAGCAGGGCTGACCTATACGGTTGACCGGGGTGAAGGTTTCCGCACGGAGGCCTTCACCCCGGTTTCCGCATTTCTGGAGGACGCACATGGGCATCAAGGACAGCGCCGCCGAGTGGCAGGTCATCGCCACCCAGACCCCGTTCGTCGGCAACAAGACCAGCGTCCGCACGGACGAGGTGGTGATGCCCGACGGAGGTGTCGTCAAGCGCGACTACCAGGTGCACCCGGGCTCCGTCGCCGTCCTCGCCCTGGACGACGAGGGCCGTGTGCTGGTCCTCAGCCAGTACCGCCACCCCGTCCGGCAGAAGCTGTGGGAGATCCCCGCGGGCCTGCTCGACGTGCCCGGCGAGAACCCGCTGCACGCCGCTCAGCGCGAGCTGTACGAGGAGGCCCACGTCAAGGCCGAGGACTGGCGGGTGCTGACCGACGTCTACACCACCCCCGGGGGCTGCGACGAGGCCGTGCGGATCTTCCTGGCCCGGGAGATCTCCGACGTCGAGGGCGAGCGCTTCGCCGTCGAGCACGAGGAGCTCGACATGGAGCTGGACCGGGTGCCGCTTCAGGAGCTGGTGCGCGGCGTCCTCGCGGGCGAGCTGCACAACAACTGCCTGGTCGTCGGCGTCCTCTCGCTCGCCGCGGCGCTGGCCGGCGACGGCGTGGACGCCCTCCGCCCGGCGGACGCGGAGTGGCCGGCCCGGCCCTTCGAGGCGTAGCCGCCTCTTCCGGCAGGGATGCCGCCGTGGCAGGGCACGGGTTTTCCCGACGATCATCAGAACCGAATAGGTGATCTTCTGCGGCGGCGGAGCCGGGACGCACCGGGGTGCGCCGGGCCGTGAACTAGGCTCGTCGCGTGCTCGACCGCGGCCGCGGCGGGCTCGTGCGTGGCAGGTGGACGGGAGTGTGCCCCGTGGCGGAGCGGGCCGTGGAGACCGGCGGCGGGATGGCGGCGGTGCCGCCGGGGCGGCGGTCGGCCGTCCCGGCAGCGAGTGCCCCGGCCCGCGCGGCGGCCTTCGCGCTGCCCGGGTTCGTCGGGCGCCGCCGGGAGCTGGAGGAGCTGCGCGCCGACATCGTGCGCGCGGGCCTGGACACCCTCGCCGGCCGCAAGAGCGGGCGCGGCAGGGTCCTGCTCATCGCCGGACGCCCCGGCTCCGGCCGTACGGCCCTGGCCGAGGAGCTCGCCGCGCAGCTCGCCGGCCGCTACCCCGACGGCGTGCTGCGCGCCCGGCTCACCGAGACCGACGGCTCGCCCGTCCCCACCGAGCGGACGGCCCGCGCGCTGCTCGCCGCGCTCGGCGAGCCCGTCCCCCCGGGGGCGGAGGAGGACGAGCTGACGCAGGCGGTGCGCGACGCCCTGCGGGGCCGCCGGGCCCTGCTGGTGCTCGACGACGCCGCCGGCGCCGAGCAGGTGGACCCCCTGCTGCCGGACAAGTCCGAGTGCCTGGTGGTGGCCGTCTCCCGCGGCCCGCTGACCGGCGTGCCCGATGTGCGGCCCTGCACCCTGGGCGGCCTCGACACGGCCTCCGCCGTCGACCTCCTGGAGCGCTACGCGGGCCCCACGCGCATCACGTGCGACCCGGCGGCCGCCCAGGCCGTGGTGGAGGAGTGCGGCGGCCAGCCTGCGGCGCTCGTCCTGGTGGGCGGCCGGCTCGCGGCCCTGTCCAAGCTGTCCGTGGTCGACGCGGTCACCCGGCTGCGGGAGCTGCCGCCCGGCGACGGCCACGACATCGCGGGCCGCCCGCTGGCCCGGGCCTTCCGGCTCGCCCACGAGGCGCTGCCGGCGCCCTCCGTCCGTATCCTGCGGCTGCTCGCGCTGGCCCCGGCCGGCGCCGTCGACGCCCACACCGCCTCCGCGCTGGCCGGCTGCTCGGTGCCCGCCGCGCAGACCGCGCTGGAGGACTTCGAGGCCCGCGGCCTGCTGCGGGCCGAGCCCGCCACCGGTTCGCTGCCGCCGCAGTACCGGGTGCCGGGCTGCCTCACGGCCCTGCTCCGGGATCTGATGCAGTCTCAGGAACGCCCGGCCGAGATCGAGCTGGCCCGGGCGCGGATGCTGGAGCGCACGGTCCGTCAGCTGCACTCGTGCCGGGCCGCCACCCGCACCGACGACCCGCTGACCCGCAAGCGGCTGGCGGAGCTGCCCCGCCCCCTGCGGTTCGCCTCGCCGCAGGCCGCCGCGGAGTGGCTGCGCTGCCGGCTGCCCGCGCTGCTGGCCGCCGCCCGCCTGGCCGTGCAGGACGGGCACCTCGACACCCTCGCCCGGCGGCTGGTCTCCGCGCTGACCCGGGCCCTGACCGCCCACTTCGGCGCCGAGGAGGCGGGCCCCGAGCTCTACGGCCTCCACCAGCTCGTCCTGGACGTGGCACAGCGCTGCGAGATGCCGCTGGAGAAGGCGGCCGCCCTGCTGAACCTGGGCGACCTGGACGCCCGGGCCGGCCGCGTCCCCACCGCCCTCGGCCGCTACCGGGAGGCGCTGGACGCCGCGCGGCAGGCGGGCGACCCGTATGCGATCAGCCGCTCCCTGGAGTCCATCGCCGCCTCCTACCACGAGCTCGGCGACTGGCAGCGGGCCGTCGACTGGTACGGGCGGGCGCTGGAGCTGCGTCTGACGCGCGGTGAACTGGCGGACGAGGCCCGGCTGTACGGGCGGCTGGGCGCCGTGCGCGCCTACGCCGGGCAGTGGAACGAGGCGCTGCGCGACTGGCGGGCGGCGGCGGCCGCGTGCCGCCGGCTGCGGGACCTGCCGGGGCACGCCCGGGCCCTCACCGAGATCGCCCGGGTGCAGGAGTACGCGGGCCGCCCGCAGGAGGCGCTGCGGACCTGCCGGGAGGCCGTGGAGTGCGCGCGGCAGGCGGGCGACGACCGGCTGCGGGCCGCGGTGCTGCTGCGGCTGGCGGACATGCTGGAGCGGCTCGGGGACCCGGGGGCGGCGGGTGAGCACCGTGCCGCGGCGGGGGAGCTGCTGGTGGCCGGGCCCGACGGACCGCCGTCCGCCGGGCATGCCGGGGCTGCCGGGCCCGGTAGCGCCATAGCGTCCGTGCCCCCACCCACCGAGGCTGAGGGTTACCTACGAAATCAGTAGTGGTCTCGAAAAAAATTGGCTCTTTGCAAGGCTAGACAGCGCAGGATCCTTCATTAGACTGGTTGGGCCGCGATCGCCGCGGTCTGCTCTGGTATGCCCCCGCATATCCGGATTAGCCTGTAATTCTCTGATTCAAGGACCGTGATCGACGTGAAGGTCGGCATCCCCCGCGAGGTCAAGAACAACGAGTTCCGCGTGGCCATCACGCCCGCCGGCGTGCATGAGCTCGTGCGCAACGGCCACCAGGTCTTCGTCGAGAAGAACGCCGGTGTGGGCTCCTCCATCACCGACGCCGAGTACGTCGCGGCCGGCGCCGCGATCCTGGACACGGCCGACGAGGTCTGGTCGACCGCCGACCTGCTGCTGAAGGTCAAGGAGCCGATCGCGGAGGAGTACCACCGCCTCCGCAAGGGCCAGACCCTCTTCACCTACCTGCACCTCGCCGCCTCCCGCGAGTGCACCGACGCCCTGCTGCAGTCCGGCACCACGGCGATCGCGTACGAGACCGTCGAGCTCGCCAACCGCGCGCTGCCGCTGCTCGCCCCGATGTCCGAGGTCGCGGGCCGCCTGGCCCCGCAGGTCGGCGCCTACCACCTGATGCGCTCGGCCGGCGGCCGCGGCGTCCTGCCGGGCGGCGTCCCGGGCACGGCGGCCGGCAAGGCCGTCGTCATCGGCGGCGGCGTCTCCGGCTGGAACGCCGCGCAGATCGCCGTCGGCATGGGCTTCCACGTCACCCTGCTCGACCGGGACATCAACAAGCTCCGTGAGGCGGACAAGGTCTTCGGCACCAAGGTGCAGACGATCGTCTCCAACGCCTACGAGCTGGAGAAGGCCGTCGTCGAGGCCGACCTCGTCATCGGCGCCGTCCTCATCCCGGGTGCCAAGGCCCCGAAGCTGGTCACCAACGAGCTCGTCGCCAAGATGAAGCCCGGAAGTGTACTTGTCGACATTGCGATCGACCAGGGCGGCTGCTTCGAGGACTCGCGTCCGACCACCCACGCCGAGCCGACCTTCCAGGTCCACAACTCGGTCTTCTACTGCGTCGCCAACATGCCGGGCGCGGTGCCGAACACCTCCACCTACGCGCTGACCAACGCCACGCTGCCGTACATCGTGGAGCTGGCCAACCGCGGCTGGCAGGAGGCGCTGAGCCGGGACGCCGCGCTCGCCAAGGGCCTCAACACCCACGAGGGACAGGTCGTTTACGGCCCCGTCGCCGAGGCGCACGGCCTGCCGTTCGTCGAACTGAGCACCCTGCTCGGCTGAGTCGTCAACACGACACGCCAAGAGCGCACCCCCGGCCGGGCCTTGTTGAGCAAGGTCCGGCCGGGGCGGTTTTCACCCGGTTCCTACCTGCTTTGCGGGCGCTTTCGACGCCCGGTCACCCACCCGTGAAACTTCCGGGTTGTGGGCCGCAAACCCTTGACAGAAGCCTGTTCGATTGCCGACACATCGTGCCGTCTCCGGCGGATTGTGTTGCTGCGAACCGCCGACACGCCATAGAGTCGCCAACCGTCGGCATGGTGCAACGCTGACCTATCTAGATGTTTCCTGGTCACCAAGGAGGTAGGACGACTTGTGAATGAGTCGACATTTGCTCCCGGGGGTGGTCACCCAGGAATGTCTGCGCAGGGCCAGAGTCCCACGGGGCTCGAAGCTGTCGGCTCCGTCGCTGTCCACACCTTCGCAGCACACCAGAGCATCCAGAGCACACCGACAGCCCACCAGAGCATGGACGGCCATCACGTGAACGCCATGGCCGGCGACCGGGGCGGGGTCGATCCCGCGCGGCTCGCCGACTACGAGGACGTGCCCGACGGGCACTTCTACGACCCTGACGCGGAGTACGAGCCCGACCCCGAGTACGCGGCCACCCTCGCGCCCGACGCTGCCCGCCAGCGCCGCGAGCGCATCGGCCCCACCGGGCGTCCCCTGCCGTACTTCCCCATCCCCGGACCCCTGACCGACCACGGCCCCGCGAAGATCATCGCGATGTGCAACCAGAAGGGCGGGGTCGGCAAGACCACCTCGACCATCAACCTGGGTGCCGCCCTGGCCGAGTACGGGCGCCGGGTGCTCCTCGTCGACTTCGACCCGCAGGGCGCGCTCTCCGTCGGCCTCGGCGTCAATCCGATGGAGCTGGACCTGACGGTCTACAACCTCCTCATGGAGCGGGGCATGTCGGCCGACGAGGTCCTCCTCAAGACGGCCGTGCCCAACATGGACCTGCTGCCCAGCAATATCGATTTGTCAGCGGCCGAGGTCCAGCTCGTCAGCGAGGTCGCCCGCGAGTCGACGCTGCAGCGCGCGCTCAAGCCGCTGCTCGCCGACTACGACTACATCGTCATCGACTGCCAGCCCTCGCTCGGCCTGCTCACCGTCAACGCCCTGACGGCCGCTCACAAGGTCATCGTCCCGCTGGAGTGCGAATTCTTCGCGCTGCGCGGTGTGGCGCTGCTCACCGAGACGATCGAGAAGGTCCAGGAGCGGCTCAACCCCGACCTGGAGCTCGACGGCATCCTCGCCACCATGTACGACTCGCGGACGGTGCACAGCCGCGAGGTCCTCGCGCGGGTGGTCGAGGCCTTCGACGATCACGTCTACCACACCGTCATCGGCCGTACGGTCCGCTTCCCCGAGACCACGGTCGCGGGCGAGCCGATCACCACGTACGCGTCCAACTCCGTGGGTGCCGCCGCCTACCGTCAGCTCGCCAGGGAGGTGCTCGCCCGGTGTCACGCCGAGTGAGTCTGCCCGGCGCCGACGAACTGTTCCGTACCACCGGGGGGTCGGGGCTGCAGTCCTCCTCCCCCCGCCGGCAGGCGAACGGCGAGGGCGCCCCACGGGTGCCCGGCCCGGCCGGTGACTCCGAGACCACGTCCGAAGGCGGCGCCGCCGCGGCCGACCGGGAGAGCGCCCCGGAGCGCCGCCCTGCGGCCGCGCAGGAGCGCCCCGCGGGCGCGGGCCGGGCCGCGGGGCAGGGCGAGGCCGCGGC
>NZ_BMUT01000025.1 GCF_014650335.1 Streptomyces hiroshimensis | reverse complement strand
TCGGGGCGCGTGACACAACCGTTAAAGACACCCCCTATTCCGGTCCCCCGAACGCGCCACGCACTCGCCGTGCACGCCGGGCGCGCCCCCCTGCACAACCCCTCCCCTGCTCTGGTCAACCGCGCACTACGGGCGCAGTGTTGCTTATCGCCCGGCGGGCCCACATGCGCGGGAGTGTTCCTCCCGATGGGTGCTGGAGCCCTCGGGATGGTAGGGGGGCAGACTTGTGGCCCGCATGTCTCTGTCTTCGGCTCAGGTCGGCAGACCTTGGCCGGCGTACTACGGAATATGGAGGCACGCGTGACCAGATTTAGAAACCATGTGCGAGTGTGGTGTGCTCTCGGGCTGTCTGCGCTGCTGGCGGTGTGTGTGCCCAGCGGGGCAGCGCAGGCAGCGTCGGCCTCATGCCAGGGCGCCGACATCCCCGTCACCGGTGTCGTGTCGGCGACGATGTACGGCACCCTGTGCGTGCCCGAGGGTGGTACGGCCGACACGGCGATGGTGCTGGTGCCCGGCGCGACGTACAACCACACCTACTGGGACTTCCCGTACCAACCCCAGACGTACAACTTCCGCCAGGCCATGAACGGTGCCGGCTATGCCACCTTCGTCGTGGACCGGCTTGGAACCGGCGCAAGCTCACGCCCGCCCAGCGCCCTGGTCACCGCGTCCATCCAAGCCGGGGCCGTGCACCAGGTGATCCAGGCCCTGCGCGGCGGCCGGATCGGCGGCAAGGCCGTCCGCAAGGTCATCCTCGGCGGCCATTCGCTCGGCTCGCTGATCAGCGTCATCGAAGCGGGCACCTACAACGACGCGGACGCCGTGGTGCTCACAGGCATCACCCACCGGATCGTCGCCCAGAAGGTCGTGGACATCTTCACCTCGTCCTTCTACCCTGCGGCTCTGGACCCGGCATTCGCTGGAAAATCCTACGACCCGGGATACCTGACCACGAGGCCCGACACCCGGGGCACCGACTTCTACGCCCCCGCGACCACCGACCCGGCGGTGCTCGCCACAGATGAGGCCACCAAGGACGTGTTCAGCCCGGTCGAGGCGGCCGACGGTCTCGGCGTGGCCGGACTCCTGCCGTACTCCCGTCAGATCCAGCACCCGGTCCTGCTCGCCGTCGGCGACCAGGACCGATTCTTCTGCGACTCCCTGGGCGGCAACTGTGCCAGCGCGGCGGCACTCAAGGCCCAGGAGGGTCCGTACTTCGGATCTGCGGCCTGCCTGCACACGTACGTCCAGCCCGGGGCGGGCCACGACCTGAATCTGGCTACCAATACCGTCCCGTACCAGCGGGCGGTAGGGGACTGGGCCGACACGTTCGTCGGAGCGGGGCCCGAACCGGTCACGCCGCCCGCCAAGGCCTGTGGCTGAGGGTGTCTTTAACGACGCGGTCCGTAAGGGGGCAAGCGAGCCCTGCCGCAGCTCATCGGGCTGTGGCAGGGCTCGCTGCGATGGGGCTCAGGCCGTCGCAGCCGACTGGCGCCGGTCAGGCGTACGCCGAGGTCGGTCATGCCGGTGCTCCGTATCGGGCGCAGACCATCTTGGCCTGTGCCCGGCTGCTGGTCACGCCCACTCCACGCCCACTCCACGCCCAGTGATCGGTGTGTTCGGCGCCGGCACCGTCTACCGGCTGGCGGAACGGGCGCGGGCTGCGGCCGCGGCGGTGTGGGCCTGGGTGCGGCCGGTGGTCGACGTCGCCCTGGCCGCCGTCGACACCGTCGCCGTGGTGTACGTGATGCGCGGCGCGTTCAAGCGCCACCACCTGCTCGCCGAAGCCCGCCGCCACCTCGCCCACACCCTGCATGGCTGGCCCCACCAGCCCGGCCTGGATGAACAAATCGTGCTGGTTGTGTACGCGACTTACGACGTCGTTTCGACGTGAGATGGGGAGTCGCATGCTCGCACGAATAGGTGATGTTCGCGAGAGCGGTAAGTCGGTTGTCGTAGGCCTTTCCCCGGGCGTAGCCGTCACGGGCGTATCTGTCACTGCCCGGTCTGGTTGGTGAGGGGCTGTTGAGAGGCGGTTGGTGGTGTGAATAGTGCCTGGATGGTTTGGGTGGCCAGGTCTTGCAGCCAGGTGTGGGCGCGGTCGTTGTCGTGGCGCTGGTGCCACAGCAGGTACAGGGGGACGTCGGGCAGCGGGAGTGGCGGCGGCAGTGTGGCCAGGCCGAGTTGTTCCCGGGCTGTGCGGGTGACCGCGTCGGGGAGGGTGACGACCAGGTCGGTGTCGAGGGCGAGTTGCAGGGCGAAGGCGGCGGTGGGCCCGGCGGCGATGACGCGTCGTTCGAGGCCGCGTGTGGTCAGGGCGTCGTCGATCGGGTCGCGCAGGTTTCCGCGCCGCGAGACGGTGAGGTGTTCGGCGGCTGCGTAGCGCTCGAGGCTCAGAGGTCCTTCGGTGAGCGGGTGGCCTGGGCGGACGGTGACGATCAGCCGGTCCCTGCCGACGAGGCGGTGGCGGATGTCGGGGAGCGTCGGAGGGCTGGAGCTTGATTCGAGGTCGACCTCACCCCGGCGCAGTTCGGCGTCGTCCGTCCCGGGTTCGGCGGACAGGCGGAGCCGGACGCCGGGGGCCTGATGGTGGACGGCCGTGGTCAGGGCGGTGCCGCAGGCTGCGGTCAGAGCGTCGTGCCAGCGCACGGTGAACACCCGGTCCAGAGCTGCCAGGTCGAGTTCTTGCTGCGCGGAGAGCAGCTGGTGGGCCTGCTGCACGAGGGCGTGGACCTGGGAACGCATGGCCAGCGCGCGGGTGGTGGGGACCATGCTGCGGCCGGTGCGGACCAGGATCTGGTCACCGGTGACCTTACGGATGCGGCCCAGGGAGCGGCTCATCGCCGGTGAGGTGACGTGGAGACGTGCTGCAGCGCCGGCGACACTGCCCTCTTCCAGCAGGGCGTCCAGGGCGGTGAGCAGGTTCAGATCCAGTTGCATGAGAGTAACTCTACAAGTGACAAGCATGCACTTGTTGTTAATGGTCAGAGGGCCCTACCTTCGAAGTGCGGGGGTGAGACAACCGCCCCGCTTCGACCGATCCCAGGGAGCCCACCATGAGCGCAGCCATGCCTTTCGACGCCGGCGCGACGATCCTGTCCGACGTGACCGCTGCGGTGAAGGCCGCTGGCGTCACGCTGCGCGACCGCTGCACCTCGCACGCCCGGGGCGTGAGTCTGGACGAGGTCGTCGGCGAGATCCACGCCAACGACGACGCGGTGCTGGACGTGCTGCGGGAACCGCTGCTGCGGGCCTGGCAAGGGTCGCAGTGGGCCCAGGACGAGCTGGCCGGCGGCGCGCTCCCGCCCGGGGAGTGGTGGGTCGTCGACCCTGCCGAGGGCAACATCAACCACGTCCACGGCATGGAGGACTGGGCTGTCACCGCCACCCTGGTCCGCGACAACCGGCCGGTACTCACCGTCGTCCATCTGCCGCTGACCGGCGACACCTACACCGCCGTCGCCGGCGGCGGTGCCCGACTCAACGACAGACCCCTGAAGGTGTCCGCCAAGACCGACCTGGGCGCCGCGCTCATCGGCACCGGCCAGGCCAAGCCCGGCGAGGATGAGCGCACCTTCCGGCGGATCGGTGACTCCGTCACCGCCATGCTCGTCAACGGCCTGGTCGTGCGTGTGTCCGTTCCCGCCACGATGCAACTCATCCACGTCGCCGCCGGACGCATGGACGCGTTCTGGCAGTTCTCCGACGTCCGCTCCGGCCTGGTCGCCGGCGCCCTGCTGGTCTCCGAGGCCGGAGGCACCGTCACCGACCTGACGGGCGAACCCTGGAACACCGGCAGCCGCGACTTCCTGGCCGCCGCCCCCGGCATCCACGGCGCCGCCCTCAAGGTCCTCTCGCCGATCGCCTGACCGGACGTCTCCGCTCTTCTCCACCCCCATACCGCAAGGAGCATCACCGCATGACCAACATCGGCATCCTGGGCGCCGGCCGCGTCGGCACCAACCTCGCCGGCAAGCTCTCCGCAGCCGGACACCATGTCATCATCGGTGGCCGCAGCCCCGAAGACACCGCAGCCCGCACCATTGGGCTCGCCCCGCGGATCGCCTTCGCCGACCAGCGCACCACCGCCCGCACCACGGACATCGTGATCAACGCGACGCCCGGCGACAGCTCCCTGGAGCGCCTCACCGACCTGCGCACCGAGCTCTACGGAAAGATCCTCATCGATGTCTCCAACGCAACCTTCGACGCCGCTGACGGCTTGCCCGGCGACCTGTGCTATCCCGGCAGCAGCCTCGCCGAGAAGCTCCAGGCCGCGCTCCCCGACACCCGCGTGGTCAAGACCCTCAACACCATGCTGTTCATGGTCATGACCGCTCCCGAAACCCTGGCCACCCCACCGACCGCCTATCTCTCGGGCGACGACGAACACGCGAAGAGGACCGTCACCGGCCTGCTCGGCGACCTGGGCTGGCAGCCCGAACGGATCGAGGACCTCGGTGACATCACCACAGCCCGCGCCACCGAGGCCATGATCCTGCTCGTGCCCCACATCCTGCGCCGGCACGGCTTCAAGCCCTTCGCCGTCTCCCTCGCCCGCTGACCCACCAAGACCGGGTTCGGACCAAACCCAGGTATCGGGCTCGTGCGAGGCGGCTGGGTGCTG
This sequence comes from Streptomyces hiroshimensis, assembly GCF_014650335.1. Classification (GTDB taxonomy): domain Bacteria; phylum Actinomycetota; class Actinomycetes; order Streptomycetales; family Streptomycetaceae; genus Streptomyces; species Streptomyces hiroshimensis. Next base: position 28,926 of record NZ_BMUT01000025.1, on the reverse strand, counting down.
GGTGCTGGCAGGGACAACGCCCGCTGGGTTGCAAGTGACGCCCGAACTCATCGATATTGATCACGCTTACTACACGGGAGGCGACTTCCGAAGTCGTCGACAAACGACTCCCATTCCCGTGTACAGAGCCAACCTGCAGCTGGGCGTGACGACCCTCAACACCACCACTCTCAACCGCTTCCAGCGCCTGGCGTGCGAATTGCACCCCGGGCACAGCGAAGGATGGGGCCTGTACGCCGAGCGGCTGATGGACGAACTGGGTTATCTCGCCGACCCGGCGCACCGGCTGGGCATGCTGGCCGGCGGGCAGCAGCTGCGCGCCGCACGCATCGTGCTCGACATCGGCCTGCATCTGCAGCTGCCCATTCCCGCGGGCACCGGCTTCCACGAGGGGCAGCGGTGGACCCCGGACCTGGGCCGCGCGTTCCTCACCCGGTACTGCGGGCTGGCCCCGGCTTTCGCCGGCTTCGAGATCGACCGGTACCTGGGGCGCCCCGGGCAGGCCCTGGCCTACAAGCTGGGGGAGAGGGTGTGGCTTGAGGCACGCGAGGAGGCCCGCCGCCGCGACGGCGCCGCCTTCGACCTCAAGCAGTTCCACCGCCGCGCCCTGGACCTGGGCCCGATGGGCCTGGACCTGCTGCGCGCCGAACTGGCCCGCACCGGCTGACCCGTCAGGCCGGGTAGCGCGGCCTGACCCGCAGGGCCTGACCCGCAGGGCCTGACCCGCAGGGCCGGCTGCGCGTGAGGCCGGCGGCGCGCCGGGCAGCGCGGCCGGGTGCAGCGGGGACGGGGCCGGGACCGGGGGCGCTGGTGCGGGCCCCGGTCCTCCGGGTGCGGCCGGCCCCGATCCGGGTGCGGCGAGAGAGTCCGGTGTGGCAGGAGAGCCCGCCGGTCAGGGCCGCAGCCCCCGGGAGCGACGTCGCCGGCCGTGGCCCCCGGCCCCGGCCCCTGCCCCTGCTCCGCGACGCCACCAACCCCTCCCGGCAGCCGTAGGCGTAGCCGTAGCCGTGGCCGCGTCCGGACCCGTAGCGGTCTGCGGGGCTCATGGAAGCCCCCGCCCGGCACTCCGGCACTCAGGGCCGGCGCCGGCCCGGTCGCGCGGCGCCGGCGCGTCGTCATTTCACGAGCAACAACACGTCAGCAGCGGCCCTCGCACGGGGGCAGCGCACCGTCTCCCCGGGCCCTGCCGGACGCATACGGTGCGCCTTTCCACGCCGGGGCCTGCTTTCTACCGGGTCTCTACCGGCTTCTACCGGGGTTTCTGTCAGGCCTTCTGCACGTGCTACCGGGTCAGGCCTTCTGTACGTGCTTCCAGGCCTTCTGCAGGTGCTATTGGGCCTTTTGCACGTGGGTGGTGGCGGCGCCGAGGAGGGTGCCGTCGGCGCCGGCGGGGGTGATGTGCGGTACGGGGGTGCCGTGCTGGTCGACGAGGGTGGAGTGACTCTCGCCGGGGGTGAAGGCGTGGCGTTCTCCCCATTGCCGCAGGGTGAGGATGACGGGGAAGAGGTCGTGGCCGGCGTCGGTGAGCACGTATTCCTGGCGGCGGCCCGAGGGTGCGGTGCGCTGGGCGAGGAGTCCGTGAGCGGTGAGTTTGCGGAGTCGGTCGGTGAGGATGTTGCGGGCGATGCCGGTGCGTCGCTGGAACTCGGTGAACGACCGTGCCCCGTCCATCGCGTCGCGGATGACGAGAAGGCTCCACCTGTCGCCGACGAGGTCGAGTGTGCGGGCGACGGGGCAGTGGGGGTCGGTCCACTCGGGGTCGGCCGAGCCGGGGTCCGGGGCGCGCGTGATGGTGCGCGGCATGACACCTCCCGATGAGTTGCGGATTGAAACCATCATGCCGTACGGTCAAAGTGGTTGCAATTTGCTACTGATTGGGGTGGGAGTGCGATGGACGCGTGGCGGCGGTTACTGCTCGCGGTGGTCTGCGGTGTGGCTGTGGCGAGTATTTATGCCGCGCAGCCGGTTCTGGAGCCGATGGGGCGCGATCTGGGTCTGTCGGCGGACCTGTCCGGGTGGATCGTCGCGACCAGTCAGTTCGGTTATCTGGCGGGGCTGTTGCTGCTGGTGCCGCTCGGTGATGTGGCCGACCGGCGCCGGCTCATCGCCGTCCACCTGGTGATCACTGCGGTGGGCATGGTCCTGACGGCTGCGGCGTCGGCCGCGTGGATGGCGTTCGCGGGGCTCGCGGTGGCCGGGCTGTTCGCGGTCGTGGTGCAGACCGTGGTGGCCTACGCGGCGTCGGTCTCGCCGCCTGCCGAACGCGGGCGCAACATCGGTGTGGTGACCTCGGGCGTGGTGGTGGGCATCCTGGGCGCGCGGGTCGTCACCGGCACTCTCGCCGACGTGTGGGGCTGGCGGAGCATCTATGCCGTGCTCGCGGTGCTCTCCCTCGCGCTCGCGGCCCTGGTCCTGGCCGTGCTGCCGCCGGAGGAGCGCCCGCAGCGGCCTGCGGCGTACCGGCAGGCCGTGGCCTCGCTCGGCGGGCTGTTCGGGCAGCGCACGTTCCTGACGCGCGGGCTTATCGCGTTCTTCCTGTTCGCCTCGTTCGGAACGCTGTGGAGCGGGCTGTCCCTGCCGCTGGCGGACACGCCGTGGAACCTGAGCGAGAGTCAGATCGGGCTGTTCGGCATCGTGGGGCTCGCCGGTGCGCTCGGCGCGGCCCGTGCGGGCCGGTGGGCGGATGCGGGGCGGGCGGTCCCGGTCTCCGGTCTCGCGCTCGTCCTGCTCATCCTCTCGTGGGCGGCGATCGCGCAGCTGACGTGGTCGCTATGGCTCCTGGTCGCCGGGATCGTGGTTCTCGACTTCGCGGTCCAGGCCGTGCACGTGAGCAGCCAGCACCTGCTCACCGCCGCGTACCCGGACCGCACCAGCAGCGTCATCGGCAGCTACATGGCCTTCTACTCGCTCGGCTCCGCCCTCGGCGCGGCCGCAACCACCGCCGTCTTCACCGCCCACGGCTGGGCGGCCTCCAGCCTCCTGGGAGCCGGCTTCGCGGCCTGCGCCCTGGCCGTCTGGGCAACCGGCAGGCGACGCCCCCTGCAGAGCACGGACCTCCGCCCCGGGACGGCAGGCACGCACCAGGCCCGGGAGGAAACACAAGTGCTGTGAACGCCTGTGAGCGCCCGGATCCACGCGGCTGCCGCCCGGTAAAAGCCGGCCCGGGATCCCCGAAGGCCCGTCGCCTACGGTCACCGTCCGGCGTGACGCACCGGAACAGGCAAGGCACGGGCCCGGCCCGGCCGGCCGCTGCGGGAGATACAGGGCCCGCCGGCACCGGCCTCTGCTCCGGCAGGACACTGCACGGGGCGCGGCCGGCGTCTCCCCGGCCCGGCCGGCCGGCTGGTGCCGCGCCCCCTTCCCCGCCGGACGGATGACGTACCCGGTTACCTCGCCCGGCTCCCGGTGCCGTCGCGGCTCCCGGTGCCGTCGCGGCTCCCGGTGCGGGTGCAGTGGGCTCCGGCCCGGTTCCCGGTGGACCCCCGCCGCCGGGAACCGGACCGGAACCCACTGCACAACGCCCCCTGGCCCGCCCGCCGGGGCCGGGGAGCACCTGCCGCATCCGGGCGCAACCGGACCCGGAGCCAACAGGTCCTGCGGGTCCTGCGGGCCTGCCGCGCCATCACGTGCCACCGACTCACGACGTTGATCGCGACACCGCCGGGTCCGCAGCAAGGCGGCCGAGGAGCTGCGCCCGCTGCCTCCCGCTGCCCGCACCGCTCTTGAGGACGCCCTGCACACTCCCGCACAGCAATGGAACCTGCCTGTTGTGCGACACCGCGTTCCTCCTCGAGGCCGGGCACTGCCCTGGACGGCATCCACGCCCCGCCCGTGGCTGTGACCGGCACTCCCCATGACAGTGTGAGCTGCCCGCCGTATGTGACGTACCACGTGCTGCGCTACAGGCCTGCCGCGCGGCGGGTCAGCAGCCTGGCCCTCAGCCGGCAGGGCCCGGTGGCCAGGCAGGCGGACCGGCCTGGACCAGGCCACCGGCTTCTTCGGCAAGGGCCTCTCGCACGGCTTCGTTCCCGTTCCGGATACCGGTATCGAAGGCGCTGCCGCGCCCTGGCGTCTTCGAAATGAAGGAAGAGAAGGTGATCTTGCTTTCGATTGACGGGTTTCTGGTCTCGCCTTGGGCGGCCGGGTGCAACCGGCCCGGCCCGGCCCGGCCCGGCGCGGGTCCGGTGCCGGGCATGCGGGCCGGGCCCTGGCGGTAGGTGCCGCAACACGGCGCATGCCCGCCGCGGCCTGGACGAGCGTCAGGTGAAGGAACGCCGGCTCTCACGCCGGCCGGCGATGACCGCGGACACCCGGCGGGCGCTGCACAACGCCGTGGCCGCCTGGCTGAACGCCCGCACCGACCGCCTGAGCGGCACCCACGGGCTAGGCCCTGGCGCACCTCCTGGTCTGCATCGCCCCGCACGACACCCGGGCGCTCTCCGCCGTCTTGCAGAGCCTGCCGCCCGCGGCCGGCGCGTGAGCAGGACCGACTCGACCACCGGCGGCCGCTGCGGCGGACACCGCGCCACCGCACCGCGTAGAAGGAGACCAGCGTGATGTCCGTTGTCCTGTTCGGCATCGGCTTCCTGGAGACAACCGAGCCGCACCCATGCCTGTTCTGCGGCGTGCTGGTCGAACACGACTGCCGCCCCTGCGTCTGGGGCACCCGAACAGATGGGACACGGTCGCCGGTGTGCGGCGAATGCCACGAGGACCAGGTCCCCGAAGCGGTCGACCGCTACTACCGGGCCACCCTGCGCACCGCGGCTGCCGTGGCCGACAACATGCGGGCGGCAGCCGGCGACTCACAGCGAGCTCGACGCTCAGCGGCCGCAGTGGCGGGGCCGCGCTGTCACGCGTGGCCTGCCGGTGGACCAAGCGGCGCGGGAGCTGACCGCGCGGGAGGTGGAGCAGGCGCTGTTCGACCAGATGGATGCCAGACGGCAGGCAGCCGGCTGTTTCGCCGCCGTGGTCTGAACGCCGCATCCCATCAGCCGGGCCTGTTGCCGGCCGGCCACGACGCAGGTGCTGCGGTTGACGCCTGCCGCCTCTCAAAGCCGACTTATCTCCTCATCGATCAACGCAACATAAGGTATGTCCATGTCACGTGCACGCATCGCCGTAACCACCCTCACTGCAGTCCTGGGACTGGTATCCCTCACCAGCTGCTCCTCCTCGAACTCGGAAGACGATGCTGGCAAGCCCATTGCCAAACAGCTCGGCCAGGGCGAGATCACACAGGCTCTGCCAGGTCAGGGCGAGATACTCCGAGGCTGGGACCCGTACAAGGAGAAGTCGGAGCGAGAGGGGCAGTACTGCAAGAATTCAGGCCCCAAGGATGATTCCGCTCCCCAGGGCTTCGTGCGAGCCGGTGACGCCGACTACCTCTTCCAGGGCTCCACCCGCAACATGATGGAGGTGGCGATCTGCCTGTTCGACACTCCTGAGAACGCGAAGAGCGCCTACACCCAGTGGAAGGGCACCGAGAAGGACAAGGAGAAGGCCCCCACGAAGACGGTGGGGGAGGAAACCACCCTCGTCATGAACCCCGGGCTCAGCAGCAACACCGTTCATGGCTTCAGCCGCTCGGGCGTGGTCACCATCCGGGTGACGGCCGACGGGATGGCGCAGGACACGACGGGCGTCGAGGACATGCTCACCGCGACGCTCAAGCGCCTGCAGCAGGTCCAGGACGGCAAACGCGCCACGGTCACTACCGCGGACGTGGCGCCCAAGGCCGAGAAGTAACCCGCGGCATCAACGCCACGAAGCCGGCGGGCGAAGGGCTTGCTGGGAACATACAGAGGGGGAAAGTACGTGAATGCCCGACGGTTCGCCACGGCGTGGTCCGCAGCGTGTGCAGCTGGCATGCTGCTCTTGGCCACGGGATGCGGATCCGATAGCGGCGATGCCCCGCTGCCAGGATCACACAGCGGCGGCGAGAACAGCGGCGCCCCCGCATGAGAGACACGCCGCGCCTATGAGCCGCCGCAGACGTTCCGCACCTCGGGGCCGGCGCTGCCCCAGGAGGCGAGCTACGTCGAACGGGGCGGCATCTGGGGCGGTCGCATCGTCGGCACGGTGCCGGTGACCTTGCACGAGCGCCTGGCCTACGTGGCGGCCTCCGACAGCCTCCAGGCAGTCGACACAGCAACGGGCGAAGTGCTCTCGACCTTCCGGCCGCGCCACAAAGCGCTCTACACCGACAAGCATTTCGACGCCTCCACCGTCGTCGACGGCGTCATCGCCGGCAGGGTGAAGGAGACCGGCGACGAGACGCGCCTCAAGGCCCTTGACCTCAACACCGGCGAAACCCGGTGGACGGCCGAGAAAGCCGACTACAAGGCGACAGTCGCCGCGGCAGGCCCCCACCTTCTCCTCCACACCCGGCCTGGTGTGGCATTCGCCAGCCAGCCGGCCTCAAGCCTGATCGACGTCCGCACGGGCAAGGTCGCAAAGGACATCGACGGGCACTTCAGCGGCGAGTGCACCTTCGACGGCCTGGACAACACCATCTGCCACACCATTGAGGCGCCGGACAAGCGCGTCTTCGCCGTCGACGCCAAGACCGGGGACATGCGATGGCAGCTCCCGGACCCGGCCGCCAACCGGATCGCACCCGAGGTGACCTCCGTCTACAAGGGCCGCGTCTACGGCACCACCCGCGACAACGGGCCCATCGCCCTCAACTCGCGCACCGGCGCCGACATCCGTACCTCACCCGAACTGGCTCCCATCCTCGTCAACGGCTACACCGGACTGACCATCGACGAAGGCACCGTGGTGGCTCACCACGCCGCGAGCTGACGTGCTGCCCGGGCCAGCAGCCACTGCACAGGCGGAACGCCTCCCTGCGGCTTGCCCCCGGGCGCGCGGCCGCGCCCACGGCGCGCTACGACTGGTCATGGGGGCAGGGCTGCTCACCGGAGCCCTCATGGCAAAGTTTGTCGCAGCACTGGCTCGTCTCATCACCCGCTGCCGAGCAGCCCCGTGCTCGCCCGAGCCCATCGCTCCCGCCCCGGCCCCACCATCCGAAGTCCGCGTCAACCAGGCCGTTGGGCTCCAAGCCGCCAAGCCTTCTGCCTGCGGTGAGCCCGAACTCCAAGGGTTCCAGCGGCACGCGCCCCTCCCGCTACGGTCCCCAGACGGTTTTCAGCGCACAGGACAGCCGGCGCGGTGAAGATGCCTTCCGCCCCACGAGGTTCCCGGCACTGATCGTCACACCCCAAGCTTCCGCGCCCGCACCATTGCGCGCGTACGGGTCCCGCAGGCCGACCGCGGGCGAGGACAGCCGTAAGGGAGGGATCCGGTCCGCGCTGGACCCCGCTGAACCGTCCGAAACAGCCGAAGACCAAGGAACTCGAAATGGTGTTGAACCCGAACATACGGCGCCCGTCGCGGCGGGCTTTCCTTCTCGCTGCCGCCGGTGTCCTGGGTGCCGGTACCTACGCGGGGTGGGAACTCCTGTGCGATGAGGGCGTTCCCGCCCCGGCGCTGCGGAGACCACTGTGGACCTTCGAGGCCGACGATGACCTGCGCCCCGGTGTGGCTCGCGACGGCCACAGACTGATCGCCTCTACCCGGTACCCTCCCCGCCTCCTCGCGGTGGATGCCGCCAGCGGGCGCGGCGGCTGGAGAGTGCAGGTGGGTAAGGAGTACCGGGAAGGCGGCCCGATCGCCGTCGCCGGTGGCACCGTGTACCAGGTCGCCGACGACGGCGTGGTCCGGGCGCACCGGGCGGAGGACGGGCAGATGCTGTGGTCCGCGGGGCCGGTGGGTGCCGGGTCTCCGTGGACACCCGTGGTACTCGGCTCCACCGTCTGTGTCCACCTGATGGCCAGCACCGGCGACGAGGGGCCTTTCGCGCCGGGAGTCATGTGCGGCCTGGACGCTGCCACCGGGCGCGAGCGCTGGAGCGCCCCGCCCTCCCGGATCTTCACGGCCCTGCCGAAGCAGCAGCTTCTCCTGGCTCGCACCGGCGAGCTCGCCGGCGCGCAGGCTGACACACGCTCTGTCGGGGCTTTGGACCCGCGCACGGGCATGGCACGCTGGAAGGCCCCGGCCTTCGGCCAGGAGGACGCCGTCGCTCTCGCGCCGGACGGTGGCGCCGTCTACCTGCTCGACGAACAGCACCGGCTGTGTGCCTACAGCACCGAAGCCGGTGAACGCCGGTGGCGGGCGGACGCCATGGACGGAGTGATCACCGCCACGAAGGACGGAAGCACGGTGTACGTGTGTACCTACCGTGGTGAGCTCGCCGCCTTCGACGCCGCAAGCGGTGAACAGCGTTGGCGGCGGACCGTCACCAAGGACGTCTGCCGCCCCATCCCCGTCCAGCACGACGGGCGCGTCTTCCTCACCTCCGGAGAGGGACTTGGCCATGAGGGCGTTGGCGACCTATTCGGCATGGGGGGTGAGCGCGGCTACGTGCTCGCGCTGTCCGCGGACAGCGGCGAGAAGCTGTGGCGCACCGATCGCCTGCAGACCTGCTGGTCGGCCCCCTGTGCAGCCGGTGACGACGTGATCGTCGCACACGATTCAGCAATGTGGGCCTACAACGCCCGCACCGGCAAGCCGGCGTGGCGCCTGGCCACCGGCGACTCCTCCGCAGGCAGCTTCGAGGTCATATCAGGTGTCCTGTATGGCATCGCCTCCAAGACGATCCAGGCTGTCCAGCTGTGAGTCATCGCGGCTCCTCCACGGTTGATGGCCGGACAGACGCGCCGGGCCTGGACACCAGCGAGCCCGACATCGGGACGTGGGACGGACACGCCCCAGATGCAGACCGCGCCGGCACACTGAGCGTGGTCACCCCTGACGCCGCCCTGACCGGCTGCCTTGCCGGGACCATGCGTCTGCTGACGCTTCACCGTGCCGGGTGAGGCAGAGGTATCGAGCGGCTGTGTCTGTCATGTCCCGGGTCTCCGTCGCCATCCGTGATCTTGTATGTCGGGGATGGAGGCTGAGCTCTTTGTCCGTAGTTCCGCCGCGGCTGCCCAGGGGCATGTGGCCAGGCTCTGCGCGGCGCCCGCGACCGCGATACACAGTCCCCCGAAAGGGTTAATGTGGAGGTTAAATCCATCTCTCCTGGCAGGGGTAAAGGTTGGTAGTGTCCGGGGTGGAGGATGGAGAGACATGGCAACCGAGGAAGAGCTGTTCGCGTCCGTCGACGCCCTGCTGGCGCAGGAGCCGCAGCTGCCGCCCCCGGCGGAGCGGGCCCGGCTGCGCGAGGCCGCCGGTATCACCCAGGCCCGCCTTGCGCAGGCCCTGCGGTCGACGACGCAGACGGTGAAGAACTGGGAGAACGGCCGGAGCGAACCGAAGCCGCCGCGCCTGGAGGCGTATCAGCGGCTGCTGAACGGCTGGGCGGAGAAGTACCCGAAGCACGGCCCCGCCGCCCCCGCCCCGACCTCCGCCCCTGTACCTGCCCCGGCGGCGGCACCGGACCCGCAGCCGCTCCCCGGCACGTCCACCGCCCCGGCTGCGCCCGGGACGCAGACAGCGCAGACAGCACCGCAGTCTCCCGCCACCGCCACCGCCACTGCCCCCGCCACTGCCCCCGCCACTGCGCCGGAGCCGGAACGCCCTGCCACCGCCCGCCCTAAGACGTCCCGTCGTCCGGTGAGGAAGCCTGCTCCCCGGGCCGCCGGCACCGACCCGCGCTTCCCGCACGGCCCCCTCGCCGTCCTGGACGGCGACGGCACCGCCTACGGCGTGGACGGCATCGTGCTGGACTGCCCGGCGACCACCATCCCGCAGCTGGTGGAGTGGACGCTGACCGAGTCCGGTCTCGGAGCGCCACGCCTGCACCGCAACGGCCGTGACGCCGACCCGCTGATCGTCCTCACCGCGGCCGCCGCCGTGAAACTCGGGCTCCCGGAGCGCCTGGAGGGCCCCGAGCAGCGCCGCTCCCTGCGCCTGGACGACGGCCACCCCGTGGTCAGGCAGATCACGCGGGCGAAGTGGAACCTCACCCAGCGCGGGTTCGGGCCATGGGCCCGGATCTACCGCCCCGCCCAGGCCGGGCAGCGCCGGTGCGTGCAGCTCGCCGTCCTGTCCTGGGACGCCCTCGACACCCGGTCATGGCCGGGAGTCGCGCAGATGGAACCGGCAGAGATCGCCCGCGTCCTCGGCGTCTACGCGACCCGGGTCACCACCCCGCGCGGCAGCACGGCCGTCTCCGGCCTGGAGCTCATGACGGCGCTGCGCCCGCCGACCCGGGCGGTGCAGGACCGCAGCACCGGCAACTGGGTCGCAGGCCGCAACCCCGGCAGTCTCGGGACGGAGCCGGTGGATCCGGCGCCGCCGGAGGCCACCCCCGAGCACCCCGTAGTCGTCAGCAGTGGCTGGACCGGTGGCTTCCTGGACGAGGAGGCGTACCAGTGGGTGCGCACCATCGATCTGCTCTCGGATGCGGAGTGCCTGCTGCCCTTCGCGGTCGGCCTGGACCTGAACACGGCCTTCCTCGCCGCGGCCGTCCGGCTCACCGTGGGCCTGTCCGGCCCCGAGCACTTCGTGAACCCGCCGTTCAACCCCAAGATCCCCGGATCCTGGCTGGTGGACCTCTCCCGCATCGAGCTGGACCCCCGCCTGCCCAGCCCGTTCACACCGACCGGGGAACGGCCGGCGGGCCCGGCCTGGTACCAGACGCACACCGTCGCCTACGCCCAGGAGCTCGGCTGCAACGTGACGCCCCTGGAGGCGTACCTGCGGCGGGAGACCGGCGCGTACCTGGACCCCTGGCACGACCGTCTCAAGACCGCCTACGTCGACACCCTCGCCGACCTCGGCGTCACCAAGGACCTGGACGACCACGCCTTCCTCGTGGCGATGGAGCGGCACCAGCAGGCCGACCCGGGCCTGGCGGCCGTCCTCGCCGCCATCAAGGCCACGATCAAGGGCGGCGTGGGCAAGCTGCGCGAGCGCCCGCAGGGCCGGCACTACAGGGACGGCGAGCGGTGGCCGGCCCTTCAGCGCCCGACCTGGCGCCCCGACATCCGCGCCGCGGTCATCTCCAAGGCGCGGGTCAACATGCACCGCAAACTTGCCAACATGGCGAAGCTGACGGGCCTGTACCCGCTGGCCGTCCTGTCCGACTGCGTCGTCTACCCCAGCCCCGGCCGCTCGCCGCTGGACTTCCTGCCCTACAGCGCCTCCGGCAAGCCGCAGCCCGGCGCGTTCCGCCTCGGGCCGACGCCGGGACTGGCGAAGGTGGAGGGCGTGCAGGAGATGTCCTGGGCGGTCGACCTGATGGAGCAGGGCTTCAACCCCGCCCGCCACATCAAGGGCGGCGGCCACGACGCATCGCTGGACGAAGGGGAGTAAGCCATGGGGGACATCGACGAGGCCATCGACCGCGCCGACCAGGAGGCGTTCACCCGCGAGCCGCCCAAGTCCGCCCAGGCCCGCGTGAACTTCCTGATCAGGCAGCTCAAGACGACCAAGGCCGTCGCCCTGGAGCTCGGCGTCACCCAGAGATCGGTGGAGCGCTACCGCACCGGCGAGCGCAAGAACCCGCCGAAGCCCATCGCCGACCGCATGGACGCCGCCGTCCGCGCCCGCTGGCAGCCGCAGGTCCGCAAACGGCGCCGACGCCAGGCGGCCACCGCCACCGGCATCACGGTCGAGACCCGTGCACAGTTCGGCTACACCGCGCCGGTCGGCACGACCGACGACGGCCGCTTCCGCCGCCTGACCGTCCACCTCCCCCCGGCCTACGCCCGCCGCCTGTTCGACGCCAGGCAGCACGGCGCCGGCGACCAGCAGCTGCGCGACATCGTCGCCGAGGGACTGCAAGAGGTGTACTTCAAAGACGGCGGACGCCGCGCCGCGGGCCTCGAAGTCGCCTTCACGAACATCGACTATTTCGACGTCTCCTTCTGACCGGGCCCCTGTACCTGAGCACCTGACGCGTCCGCCCTGGGCCTTTGCGGGACGAGGCACGGTGGCCGGCTGCCGTCAAGGCAGGCTCGTTGTCACCAGGGCTGCAGGACTGCAGGGCGGATCCGGGAGGATGCCCGGCCCGTCACTCCTTCGCCATGCCGCGTCTCATCCAGGCCCCGAGGCCGCGCCCGGCGTCAGCAGGGCCGGCCCCCTGGGCCCGGTGTTGCGGTGGAGCCGATGCCTGCCCGGGAGAGCACGGCAATCAGCAGAGAGTGACCCCGGCCCTTCAGCTCAGCGCCACAATCCAGTGGCAGAGCCCACTGCAAGCCCAGCCCCTCACCTGCGGTGACCGTTTTGCAGGCCTCCCTGCCCCAGGGCGGCAGCGCCCGTGTGTCGGGCCCGACACCGCGGAAGGCGCCGTCGTCGGAGCCCCCGGGTCTGCCGGCCCACCGCTGCCAGAAGTCGGCAGCCGGCCCATAGCCGGCCGGAGACGTCACCAGGCTCCAGCAGCGGTAGCCGCCCGGCGCCGGCGATGGCTGGGCCGAGATCGGTGCAGCCCCGGGCGCCGGCGCGGGGCACAGCAGTGCCCGGCCCGGCCGGGAGCCTGAACAGGGTTGGCCGACAGGCTGTGTGGGTGAGCACCCCGAACCCGCCCCGCCCTGATCCCCGCCCGACGGTGACACGGACCTGCTGGTCGCCGGCTGCCCGTGCCCGTGCCCGCGCGGCCCCGGCCGCCGGCGAGACCACACCGCAGTCGTACCCGCTCGCGTGCAAAGCACCACGCTAGGCCGTGGCACGGCTGCTGCCGGGGCCCGTCGCACCCCGGCCCGAGCATGTGCTCGATCTCGGGCTGCGCCGGACGGGTGGTGCGCGTGCCGGGTGTCTTCCCCGGCACACGGCGAAGGTGGACCCTTCGGTCCAGTAGGGAAAGAAGGGGGGATAATCATACCTATCGCTGTGAAATCACCAGTCGGCGCGGGACGATTCGGTGCGATGGTGGTGGCTCTGGCGTTTCCCGTCGCGATGGCCATGTCGCCGGCGCACGCGGACGCGCCACGCACGCATTCATGGCGTCCATGAACTGTTTCGTCAACGGCCAGAGTCAACAGGGGCCGGAGATCAACGGCACCAACGGTGACGACAGCATCTCGTGCGACGTCCTTGCACCCGGCGACGCCATCCTGGAGGGCGGCGGCAAAGACACCATCAATGTCACCGAGAACGACTTCGGCATCGTCAGCGGCGGAGGGGGAGGTGACAACATCTTCGTGGTCACTCATACGGGAGGCCTGATCCAGGGCGGCGCTGGTAACGACCACATCGACGTCAGGGACAACGCCGCAGCCAGTGAAGGCACGCAGAGCCGAGTCCGCGACGGCGACGGCGACGACACCATCACCGTGATGCAGAACCATGGCCTTGTTGAAGGGGACGACGGTTTCGACACGTGCTCGGTGACCATGGGAAACCCTGCACTGTGCGAGGCGTCGTAGCCGCGGGCACCGAGGGCCGCGGCTACTCTTCCCGGGCCGTCTCGGGCACCACGACCGGCCGCGCAGCCGCGCCCTCAAGGCGTTTGTCCAGCGTCAGCAGCCGGTCGCGGGGGAGTAGCCGGGTGGGGTGAAGCGGGGGGCGTCGGGCCAGTCGGGCCGGACCGGGTGCGGGACGGCCATCCCCGCGAGCAGCAGGGCGGCGCCCACGGCCTGGGTCCCGCCCGGACACAGCAGGGCGGCGAGGACGGCCCGGGTGGCATTGCTGTCCCCTCTTCGTCCTGGGCTGTGTCTCGGGTGGGAGGGCTCGTGTTCGGCGGTGCTGCAGGGCTGCTGGTCTGCGGATCGGGTTCTGTGAGCTGTGAGGCTGTGTGCGCCTGCGGCCGGATCTCGAAGGCGCCGGGGGCTGCCGAGCGTCGGGTTGTTGCTGCTTGACCCGGTCGGCGCCTTTGAGCGTGATGGGCGGGTGGAGGAATATCGTCCTGTGTCGGCGCCGGCACCGCTCCTGGCCGGCCGCGGGTCTGCCGGCGTGGAGATCGCTGATGTCGGCAGTGCGGGCCATGGACCCTTGGCGTTCGGTGTGTCTCATCGTTACGGATGTCTCATCCCGTTGCCGCCGCTGTTGCCGGTGTTGATCTGCTGTTCCTTTGCGAGTCCTCGGCCCGTCGAACTCCAGGCGGAGGTGGAGAGTCCCGGCCGCACTGCAGACCGGTGGAGGGGCGAGCTCGATCTCCGGTCCGGGGTGGGCTGCTGTCTTCATCGGTAAGGGGGGCCTTGTACGACGTCGTCTTGTTTCGATTGCCGGTATCGAAGGTGTTGCCGCGCCCTTGCGTTTTCCATAGGGGAATCCGGCGGCCGGGAGTTTGATCACCGCTGTTCCGCCGCCGGTATCCCGGGTCATCTCGCTGTCACGGTTCTCTGCCTGGAAGGACCTTCGCTGCGCTTGACGGGACGCTGGGAAGGATCCCCGGGTGCACCCCGTTGGCATGGGTGCCGGACGAGCCTGTGCTGACGTCTGTGCAGGGAGTGCTTGCCGCGGCCTGACCGGTGTGTGCCGCGGGGCCGTGCTGTGGCTTGTTCTTCGCCAGGTCCGCTGCGTCACCCGTGATCCAGGGGACGCGCGCGTTGACCTGGTCGCCGATGCCGTTGCCGAACTCAACTTCGGCGTCGCGCCAGACGAGGCGGCCGAGACGAGCTGCAGCATGGAGATCACGCTCGCGGCGGTCTTGCTGCCCGCGTCCTCCCTGTCGTATGGCCGCAGGCGCCGGCACTCGCCTCATGAGCCTCCGTTCTGTTGAAAAACCCCTGAACCGGGCGGCACGGGGGAACTTTGGGGTATGTGAGCCCCGGCTGCCGGCCGAGGCTCTTCCGTTGAAGGGGCAGGGACGTCGGAAGAGAATGCGCAGGACGTTCACAGCCCGGTCTCTGACCGCTGGGTCCGGTGCGGCAACGGCCGACAGGGAAAGAAGGATCAGGCCGCTTTCGAGAACAAGGAGCGGCGGATCTCGGCGCGGCCCAGGCGCTGAGGGCGGATCGTTGCCTTGCAGCCGATGAGCGCGCCGTCGAGGATGAAGCCGGCATACGCTCCACCGACGCGGGGCGGAGCCGCCGAAAACCGGCCCGCAGATGCGCTGGTGCGCCGGTAGAGCCTGGGATCGGGTGAAGGGCCCGGGGGAGGCGGCAAGGACCATCTGCCGCGATGCCGTCGACGAACGCGGCCCGGAAAGGCATCTGCAAGGTCATCCAGGGCCGCTCAGGTGCACAGAAGCCGGGACAGTTGCCGCGGATCCAGCCGCCGCGGCGGCAGGTAGCTCCGAACCGGAGGCGAGATGGCACAGGCGGATCAGCCGGTCCTCGGCCCGTGCCCCGAGAGCCGACGGCTGCCCGTGCGCAGGGACGGCCCGATGGACAAGGCCGGCAACGCCAAGTACCCCGAGTACTCCCCGTGCCCGTGGGGACGTTTCCTCTCCGGGGCGTCGGTGCGCAGCCCCCGGTCTGCTCCCTGCACATGCGGAGGCGCCCCCCGGGGCCTCCCCCGGTTGCAGGAGCTGTTTGAGAGGGCTGGTTGGTGGTGCAGGGGGATGGTGCCGTGGTGGGCTGCAGGGTGGCTGGTGCGCCGGTAAGGGGGAGGGGCGGATGGAGTCCGGGTCTGTGATGCAGTTGATTACTGCCGGGGCCGCGTTGAGTGGTGTGATGTTGTCTCTGCTTGCAAATGCCTACCTTGAGCGTCGGCGGGCGCGGGACGTGCGCGCCCTTGAGGTGATGCGGGTTGATCTGGATCGCGTCAAGTGGCTGCGGGAGGAACGTGTGAAGGCCTACGGTGGCCTGTCGCTTGCCGGTGAGGAGGCGCAGCAGTTCATACGGTCTGAGCTGCCACTGGTGTTAGGCCCGGACGGTGCGGCGCGGCGTGCGGCAGTGGAGGATCGCTGGCGTGAGCTCCGTACCGAGCTGCGCAAGGCGTATGACCAGGTGGCTCTTTTCGGCAGTGAGCAGGCGCGGGCAGAAGCTTTGCGTATCTGGCAGGTCGCTCGTAACGGAGCAAATGATTTCCTGCAGGAGCCCGACACTGACGGCACAGACCGGGCTGCTCGGCTTGCTGCCCAGATCAGGTCGGTCGCATCGGAACTCGGGACCGCAGGCAATCGGTTCCTGGAAGCGTGCCGAAGAGATCTGCAGGGCGAATGACCCGTTAGCCCCCGCAGGCAAGGCCTGTTTCTCAGGTCCCGTGGGGGAGGAAGCCCCGTCATCTGTACGGCCAAGCCCCAGTGCCTTCTGCTGCTCCCCGCGCGTGGGGATGGACCCGCCGACGGACCGCTGGCCCGCTGCAGGGGGCACCTGCTCCTCGTGCATGCGGGGATGCCCCTGAAGCCGGGCACGGATGCCAAGAAGATCTTCCTGCTCCCCCTGTATGTCGGGGTGGCTTCGCCTGCGTTCTGCCGCCGCTGTGCGGGCTGAGCTGTTCGCTGTGCCGGCAGGGGTCTGGTCGTGGGGTCGGTTGTGCCGGGCGTACTCATAGACTCGTCGTGACCACGGTCTTTTCAGAGATGACCTTAAGGCGAGGACCATCATGAACGGTATGAGCCCCGATGAAGTGGCCCGGATGAGGGAGGTGGTGGCTCATCTCTCGGAGTATGCCGAGCATCTGGAGAAGGGGTGGAAGGTCGAGACGACCGATGGTGAGGTGAAGCTCGTTGCGATGAGTCCGAATCTGCCTCACGGGACGAACGCCCGTATCTTCCGTGAGCAGATCGAGGCACAGACTCCTCACGTGACGGCCGTCAACGACACGGACATGACCGACCCCGTAACGGGTCTGGAGAAGGTCCCTGACCTGATGGCGTTTGTCACCGGAGATGTCGATCCGCAGGCGGACTCGGTCGATCCCCGCGCGGTGCTCATCGTGGTCGAGATCGTCTCGAAGACGAATCCGAAGAATGATCTCGTCACGAAGCTGTACGACTACCCCAGGATGGGCGTGCCCGTCTACGTGATCGTGGACCCCCGAGACGGCACGATCGGCGTGCACTCCGACCCGAAGCCCGGCCCCGACGGTATCCGGTACCGGCACTCGGTTCCCTGCATGTTCGGCGACACGTTCCCGGCTGGGCAATGGACCTTCGACACCTCCGGGCTGATCCGCTACCGCTGACCGTCGCACCGGGCTGGCTGCGTACAGCGAGGCTCAGCCACCGCATACAGCCCGCCTGCCCGGCCCTCGCGCCCGCGGGGACCGCCGGCCGCTATCTGATCGACGGCCGCACCGTCACGTCTTAACGGCCGGCTGCACTGCAGGCCGGCGCCTCGGCCGGCTCGCCCTCAGGGGGGTGACCGGCCGCATGAAGCCGGTCTCGCACACCGCGGCCGTCCATACCTGGAGTGAGCTTGGCCGTCTCGTCCACGGCTCGGGGCAGCTCTTGCCACGCCACCCCCAAGAGGTCAGGCCTGCCGCGCCCCCGCTGCAAGGCGCCCTTGGCAGCCGACCGGGACGGAGGGTATGCGAGGAGGCGGCCTGCGGGACAGCTCGGTGGACTGCTCCGGGTCCACCGGCGGCGGGTGGAGGCCGGGCGGGCAGCTGGCTTGGGGGACGCGGCAGCCCAGACAACCACATCCCCGGCCAGCTCACCGTGGTCGGTTGACAGTCCACCGCGGTGGACGGCTTGGACCCGGGTGTGAGAGTGCAGATGGACGCCCAGACGTTCCAGGGGGTTGCGCACATGGGTCCGGCCGGCTCCGCCGACTCCGCAAGTCGTGGCCGCGCCAGCACGCCTGTGTGGGGACGTCACGCCAGGACACCCCCTTGCGCAAGACATAGACGATGCCGGCGAGCGCTACCCGGTCCGGCACCGGGAGCCGCCCGGGGTACCGGTGCCTTCGCGGCGGGCGTGGTGGGAGCAAGGGGGCTACGCGCTCCCACAGGTCACCGGGAACCAGATCAGCAGCCCCCCTCAGACCCTGCCCAGACGGGCTGTCAACCGCCAGCCCCATTCTGAAACGATCAGTTACAGCGTTGTCGGCCATGGAAACCGGGGTGCGCTGTCCTGACCGTTCGACTGGTGGTCACTGTCCGGCAGGAGCCGCTGTGGCCTTCGGCCCGGCGCATGACGTACGTTCCGGCGTGATCAACATTTCAGGAGCAAACGATGTCCCTCTTCATCCCCGACTTCGACGAAACCGTCGTCGTACGCGCTGCTGACGCCGAATTGACCGGCGTGGGTGGTCCGGTGACCAACCAGCTGCTCGTGGACAGCCCTGCCACGGGCGGCGCGCTCTCCAGCATGCGTGTCACCCTCGGCAAGGGCGCGAACGGCGCCCGCCCGCACCACCACGGCAAGTCCGCCGAGATGTTCTATGTCCTCGACGGCACTGCCCAGCTGCTGTCGGGTGATCAGGTGGTCACCGCGGAGCGCGGGGACGTGGTCGTCGTACCGCCCGGCACCCAGCATGCTTTTGCCGCCGCGCCCGGTGAGATTGCGGACATGCTCGTCATCATCACGCCCGGGGTGGAGCGCTTTGAGTACTTCCGCCATCTTGAGCGCATCCGCTACGGCAAGGTGCCGCCGGAGAGCCTTCTCGAAGTCCAGGAACTGTACGACTCCTACTTCGGGACCAGCGCGGTCTGGGACGCCGCACGCGGATAGGCCCGGCCTCCGGCCGCCGGGCCGCACATACGCGCCACCCGGCGCAAGCCAAGCCAAGCCGAGGTGGCGAACTCGTGCCCTGCGGCAGGCCGTCCGCAGGCCCAGGCGGTTCAGCGGAAGGCGTCGGCGTTCTCCGAAGCCCACTGCTGAAACGGGCGGGCCGGCGTTCCGGTGACCTGTGAAACGGTGTCGCGCACCATCAGCAGCTCGTCGTTGACGTCTCCGCCCGTGACGTCGAGCACCGCGTCCGCGGCCTCGGCTCCGAAGACCGCGGCCATCTGCGCGTGGGCTTCCTGGCGGCTGATCTCGGTGAAGGGGACCTCCCGGCCCAGTGCTGCCGCGATGGCCTCGGCCTGCTGCCGGGCGGTCACCGGCTGCGGACCGGTCAAGGCATACGTGTGCCCCTGGTGGCCGGGCTCGGTCAGTGCCACCCGTGCCACCGACGCGATGTCCGCAGGGTGGATGGTCGGCAGTGCAGTGTCCGCGTACGGTGCGCGGACGCTCTCGTGGTCACGGATGGAAGCCGCCCACATGAGGGCGTTCGAGGCGAACTGTGTCGGCCGCAGGATCGTCCAGGCCATACCGCTTGACTTGAGCAGTTGCTCCACCGCCAGGTTCTCGCCGGCAGGGCCGAGGCGGGGGTGGGTCTGGACGGTGATGGAGGACACCAGCACGACGTGCTCCACACCCGCCTGCCGGGCCGCTTCGAGGATGTCGGCGTCCGGCCCCAGACGCGACACGAGAAACAGCGAGCGCACTCCCTCCATCGCGGGCTTGAGCGACGCCGGCTCCGCGAAGTCGCCCTCCACGGCTTCGACCCCTTCGGGGAAGACGGCCCGTGCGGCATCACGGGTGAGTCCTCTGAGCGGACCGATGCCGCGTGCGTGCAACTCCTCCAGCAGGGCGCTGCCGATGTTTCCGGTGGCTCCGGTCACGAGGATCATGAGCTGTTTCCCGTCGTCAGAATGATCAACCAGACGACACGGTAGAACCTCAATCATGCTTCAGGTCAAGAAGCCCCCCCCGGGCCCTTCACGCCGCCGGGTCACGCTGCCGGGCACGTCCGGCCCTCGATACTGACGGCCCTCGATGCTGAGCGGGGAGCCGGCATGGGTCACCGGACGCTGCTGTCTTCGGTGGCGTCCTGGCTCAGGGGGCCCGGACAGGCGCCGCAGGTGCGGCCGGTGCCGCCGGTACCGGCCGCACCTGCGGCGGCCCTCGGCAGGTGCCGCAGGGCGAAGACGCCGAGCGCGGCGTGCAGGACGCCCGCGATGAGGGCGGCGATGTGCACACCGGTGACGAAGGCTGACTTCGCATCACCGATGACCGCGGCCGTGAGGCCGGGGACCTGCAGCGTTTCGCTGAGAGTGCCGGCGACGCCGGGTCCCTGGAGCCGGAAGACCAGGGCGGCCAGCGAGCCGAGGAGCGCGATACCGAGGGCGTTGCCGATCTCGTTGCCGGTCTCGGCGATTGCCGCCGCGGACCCGGCGCGTTCTGCGGGAACTGCGGCCACGGCGGTATCGGCGACCACGCTGAAGGAGATGCCGTAGCCGAGGCCGGTGATGACGGTGGACGCCACGTACCAGCCGATACCGCTGGTGACGCTAGTGGCGCCGGTGACCAGCAGCAGGAGCAGACCTGCGGCGATGAAGAAGTGGCAGGCGATCAGTGCGGCCCGTACGCCGGTACGCGCGATGAGTGCCGGTGTGACGATGCAGGTGAGGGTGAGCACAGCCGCTCCCGGGAGCGCGACGAGAGCCGCGTCCAGGACTTTCAGCCCGAGGACGGACTGGAGGTAGATGCCGCCGAGGTAGGCCATGGCCGACCATGCGGCCAGAGGCAGGAGCCCGGTGAGGGCCGCGATCGTGAACACCCGGTCGCGGAAGAGGCTGAAGTCGATCAGCGGGTGGGCGAGACTGAGTTGCCGCCGGGCGAACCACCCCAGGGCGGCGATCCCGGCGATGCCGGCGATGCCTGTGGCCACCGGGGCCGCGGTCAGCCCCTGTGCGGCAGCGCGCTTGACCGCGTAGACGGTCAGCAGGATGCCTGAGGCGGAGAGCACCACGCTCAGGACGTCGATGCGGCCGGTACGTGTGGCCCGTACCTCGCGGAGCAGGACCGGGGCCAGGACCAGGAAGAGCACGACGACGGGGAGATTGATCAGGAAGACCGACCCCCACCAGAAGCTGCTCAGCAGCTGTCCGCCGACGACCGGGCCGATCGCGAAGCCGGCGGCGAAGGCGGCGGCGAAGATCCCGATCGCTCTCGCCCGCTGGCGCGGGCCGGTGAACAGCTCGCTCAGTACCGCCAGTGCTGACGGCAGCAGCGTGGCACCGGCCACACCCATCAGCGCCCGGAAGACGATCAGCAGCTCCGGCCCAGGGGCGAGGGCTGCCCCCGTCGAGGCCGCGCCGAACACTGCCGTGCCGGTCATCAAAAGCTTCAGCCGCCCGTACCGGTCGCCGATGTTCCCGAACGCGATGAGCAGGGACCCGACGGCGAATCCGTAGGCATCCAGGATCCACAACGCCTGACCGGCAGTCGGCGACAGCGCCTCGGAGATCTCGGTCATCGCCAGAAACAGGACCGAGCCGTCCATCGCGACCAGCAGGACCGGGCCGAGTACCACCAGCAGGCCGAGCCACGCTCGCAGACCGGGTGAGTGAGAAACACGGTGGGCATTCATGCACCCGACGGTGCGGTACCGGCCCGCCCGGCAGCCATCCCCGCATCATGGGTACACCTCGCAGGGACACCCGGGAACGGACCCCGGCACCTACGCTCGGAGCCATGGAACTGGAGAGCCTCGGGACCTATCTCAAGACCCGCCGCGACCGGGTCACGCCTGCCGACGTCGGACTGCGCACCTACGGCACCGCCCGCCGGGTACCGGGCCTGCGCCGCGAGGAGCTCGCCCAGCTCGCCGGCGTGAGCGCGGGCTATTACACGCGACTGGAGCAAGGCCAGGCCGGCACTGCCTCCCGGCAGGTCCTCGATGCGCTCGCCGGTGTGCTCCGGCTCGATCCGTCCGAGACAGCCCACCTGCACAACCTCTCCCGCCGGCCCGCCACAACACGCCTGGTCCGTCCCCGCCCGGAAAGGCCGCATCAACGGGTGCTCTCGCTCCTGGCGTCCCTGGGAGACAGCACGCCGGCCGTCGTGCTCGGCCGCCGCGGCGACGTGCTGGCCTGGAACCGCACCGGACACGCCCTCGTCGCCGAACACACCGGCTTCGAGGCGCCCCACGACCGGGCGCGACGGCCGTCCATCCCCCGGATGTTCTTCCTCGACCCCCTCACCCGGGACCTTCACCGGAACTGGGAGGAACTCGCCCTCATCCACGTCGCCTACCTGCGCCTCACCGCGGGCCGGTATCCCACCGACGCCCGGCTGGCCGAACTGATCGGCGAACTCGCCATGCGCAGCCGGGACTTCGCCAGGCTGTGGGCCAAGGGCGACGTCGCGGACTGCACCGTGGGCACCATGCACCTGCAGCACCCGACGATCGGCGACGTCGGCATCGACTATCAAGTGTGGCTCCAGCCCGAGAGCCCCGACCACCGGCTGGAGGTCTACACACCCCACGACACCGCCTCGGCCGACGCGCTGCGCCTGTTGTCCACCCAGGTCGCCGGTCAGCGCAGACCCGGGGCCGCCCGTGCCGAGGCGTCCAGCGGTGCGGGCACCGGGGCGGGCTGAGGGGTCAGCGTCGTAGACGGCGGCGAGGGTCGCCATGCGCTTCCGGGCAGGTTTCCCGCCGGAAGCCGGCCGTGTGCGGAGCCGGGGCCCCACACGCGACGTGCGTTCCCTGAGTCTCGTCAGGTCGCGTCAAGTCTCGTCGGAAGGCGGGGCACCGCTGCCTCCGGTTGCCGATCCGGCTCCGCACCGGATCGGCCGGCACCTGGTCCAGGTGCGTGGCCGAGGTGAACGGGGCGTGCGGCGGGGCTGCAAGACCCTGCAGTGCGCGTTCTTACGCGGCAGCCACGGTCACCTCCTGTGTCGTCGCGGTCTGCTCGTCCATGACCGCGCTGAGCTTGCGGGTGTACCGGATCAGCGCGCCGCCGACGACGAGGGCCAGTGCGCCCTGCCACAGGAAGTTGTTGCTTTGTGACAGTACGGACTGGCCGATGCGGGGCAGTTGGCCGCCGATGGCGTCGCCGGTCGCGGCCGCCAGGAACCACACTCCCATCATCTGGTTGGCGAACGCCTTGGGCGCGAGACGGGTGGTGACCGACAGTCCGACGGGGCTGAGGAACAGCTCGCCGGTGACCTGGAGAAGGTAGGTGCCGATCAGCCAGAAGACGGCGACCTTGACGCCGCCGGAGGCGATGCTCGAGGCCGCGGCCATGACGAAGAACGAGGCTCCCACAAGGATCAGGGCCAGGCCGAACTTCAGCGGGGTGGGCATGCTCCGGCCGCGCCGCGTCCAGAAGGCGGCGAACAGGGGCGCCAGGAGGATGACGAAGAAAGAGGGCAGGCACTGCATCCAGCTGGCGGGGACCTCCCAGCCGAGGATGTGGCGGTCGGTCTTCTCCGCCGCGAACAGGTTGAGTTCGCTGCCGAACTGGTCGTAGATCATCCAGAAGACGGTGGCGGCAGCGAAGAGCCAGACGTACGACTTCAGGCGGGCCCGTTCCTGGGCCGTGATCTTGGGGCTGCGGAGCATGAGGGCGAGGTAGGCGGCGGGGACGATCACGGCGACGATCGTCAGGCCGAAGGTGATGGCGTCGATGTCCAGGGCGCCGCACAGGCCGCAGACGGCGAAGAGCAGGGCGACGGCGCTCAGCGTACCGAGGGTGGCGCGCAGTGCGCGGCGGCGTTCCCCGGCGGTGAGGGGCTGGCAGGGGCGGTCTTCGGCGTCGGGGAAGTGGCGCCCGCCGGCGGCGTACTGGATCAGGCCGATGGCCATGCCGATGGCCGCGGCCCCGAATCCCGCATGCCAGCTGACTTCTTCCCCGAGGTATCCGACCAGCAGCGGCGAGAGCGTGCCACCGATGTTGATGCCCATGTAGAACAGGGAGTAGCCCGCGTCACGGCGTTGCTCGTCACCGGCCGCGTAGAGGCGGCCGACCATGGCCGAGATGTTCGGCTTGAGCAGCCCGGTGCCCACGGTGATCAGTACGAGGCCGGGCCAGACACCCAGGTTGCCCGGGATCGCCATGGCGGTGTGCCCGGCCATGATCACCAGGCCGCCGTACAGCACGGCGCGGCGGGCGCCGAGCACGCGGTCGGCCAGCCACCCGCCCGGCAGGGCGAGCAACGAGATCATCGCCATGTAGACGCCCTCGACCGCCTCGGCGGTCCCCGCGCTCAGCCCCATGCCCTCGGAGGCGGGACTCGCGGCCAGGAACGTCACGAGGATCGCCGCCATGCCGTACAGGCTGAAGCGTTCCCATAGTTCGGTGAGAACGAGGGTGGTCAGGCCACGGGGATGCCGCGCACGGTCGTCGGCACCCATATTACGCATATCTATAGAGTCGCTCACATATTTAAATATACCGTCGGCTGATCTTGGGACGGCGTGACGATCGGAGCCGGAACGCGTTGACGCGTTGTCAGCAGCGCCACTTGGGAGGCGTGTTCGCACCGGGGAGGGGCAGGAAGCAGAGAGCGGCGGCTGCGATGCGATGGCCGTCGCAGTACGCGCCGGCAGCCGCGGGGAACCTCCAGCTGGGCCTGGTTCCCGCGAGAGCGCGCCCGTAAGGAGCGCGGGGAGCTGCACGACCAGCCCCCGACTGCCCGCAGGCACAAACTGAGCCGACGAGGCTCCCCGGTAGGCAGATCGGAGGCCGGGGCGGAAAGCCGGTCGAGCTCCTCGGCGGACGGTCGATGAACGGCGCGGTGAAGGCTGTGCCGGCATCGGAAGCTGTCTTGCCGTCGGACTGGCGCGGTGACCCGAGGCTGTCGGGCGAACCGGCGTTCTCGTCAGACACCCCACGCCGTGAAGGTATCAAGCAACAGCCGCCAGGACGGTGGGGAAAGCGGTCCCTTCATCGAGCAGGGCACGGGTTCTTCAGGAAGTGGAAGAGCTGGCCGAGCATACGGCTGAAGAGGTCGCGCAGGGCTGATGCGTCGTGCCATTCGCCGCGCTCCCGTCGGCGCTGGTCATGGGCGTTTGCTCCGGGAGAGTTCCACAGGGAGGCGAACGCCCAGAGGCAGCCGGCATGGAGAAGGCGGTCGTTCTTGCCGTGGCGGCGTCCGGCGTAGCGTTTCTTGCCGGAGGCGCGGGTGATGGGCGCCGACCCGGCGTATGCCTTCAGCACACGGGCGTCGGCGAACCGCTTTTTGTCGTCACCGATCTCGGCCAGCACTCGGGCGCCGAGCAGGGGGCCCAGGCCGGGGAAGCTCATGATGATCTCGGCGTCTTTGTGCTGCCGGAAGGCGGCTTCGGCGGCCTCGGCGAGGTCATCAGCGCCGGCCGGCGAGGTCTTGGCGGCCAAGCAGGACCGAACCCGCCATCACGGAGGCGAAGGAAGCGGCCGTGCCCGTGGTCGCCTGGGCGATGCGTTCCCGTGATGTCAGGGCCATCAACCCGCCCCCGGCGATGTGCTGCCACAGGTGAGCATGCCGGCTCCCGTCCAGCATCACTGCAGCCGGCCCGCGCACCGGAGCAGCGAATTCGATCTTGAGTTTGACCAGGGGACCAGGGCCGCCGAGTCCGGCCCACGCTGCGCCGGCGTCCAGGTTCCGGGCCAGCGCAAGTCCGCCGTGGTGCTCCAGGAGTCCGAACGCGTCCCGGATGGCCGGGGCCGGGGCCGGGCCGAAGGTACGCCGGTCCTCATGGAGGAACACCATGAACAGCAGGCCCAGCCGCGACCCGGGACCCGTTTCGGGGACGGTGACTGCGGCCCGGGCCGCGGGGACGGTACCGGCCAGGAAGTCCTGGCGCTGCCGCTCCGTGTCCCCCGGACCGAACGCCCTCACCCTGGCCATGGCTCCTCCGCCCCGGCCCTGGGCCGGTTGCTCTCTCGCCCACGGCTACCCTGCCCGGCGCCCCGCGATGCCGGCCGCCCCCCCCAGCCGCCGACCGGGCAGGGCCGGGCGGGAGACTGCGCAGGTGAGCATCCCGAGCCCCGCCCCCGCCTGTGCCTGTGCCTGGTCTGGGGCGTGCTCGTCGTGCCCTGATCCCCGCCGAGGGTGACACCGACCTGCAGTCGCCGGCCGCCCGTGCCCGCGCGGCCCTGGCCGCTGTCCAGACCGTCCCGGTGCCCGTGGTCGTCCTTGGCGCCATCGCCGGCCTGTTGGAAGAGCTGGAGCGCCTGGCGGAGGCGGCGGGGGAGGACGGCAACGAGCAGGCGGCCAGGGAAACGTTGGCGTACCTGCGCGCCATCGGTGGCTGACGCACCGGGCTGGCCGCGGTCGTCGTTCGGCGTCGTGTCGTTGTCGGTGCAGGAAACCCCACGTGCTGATGCCCCGAGGAGAGACCCTTGGGGCACCGCCCCCCGGGATCAGACGGCCCAGTCAAGCCCAAGATCCGCGAATGCCTTCCTCTTCTCCGCGGTGAGGCCGGCGCGCCTCGATTTTGCGTTCGAGAGAAATGCCCCGAGTCGTACAGGGTGTTCCTGGTCGTCGATCGCGATCGTCTCTACGTGCCCTCTGGGGACGGTCACAGAGCCCGTGCGGGCCTTGTACTGCACCAGGGCGGCAACGCCCCGCTCGAACGCCCCGGAGGCGCTCCTGGACGGCTTGGCGGGCGCTTGCTCGGGGGGCAGTGGCGCGATGCCCAGGCGCTGCATGCGTTCGCGCTGTCCGTCCGTCAGCCCTTGCCAGACGGTGTGCTGGCGTTGCCGTGCCAGCCACCGGCCGACGTTCATCCCGTGCACGGTGACGCCGGGCAGGACGTCGGCCGGTGCGGCGTCCTCTTCTGCGAGGAGTTCGCGTACGGCCGCGTAGTGCCGCTGCCAGTCCGCCGGCCATGCCGGGTTCCAGTCCTCGTCGACCTCGCGTAGTGCCTGCTCCCATTCGGGGTGTCCGTCGAGTGCGCCGGGGCGGCGGAGGTTGGACAGCCACTGTCCGATCGGCCGGTCGAGTGAGGTGGCGGTCCGTGGGGCGCACAGCGTCCAGTGCTCGGCGAAGTACGCTCGTGCGGCTTCGAGGTTCTCCTGGAAGCGCTCGTCCGCCATCGACCACACCATGCCGAGTTTCTCCAGCCGACGTGCCCGGATCCCGGTCATCTGCCCGGCCCCGTACGCCCGCCGCTGTTCTGCGACCCATTGCCCCAGGGGTGTTGCTCCCTCTTTATGCCCGTACGGCACGCGGGCGTGCCCCTCACGTTCCGTGAACGCTTTGAGCTTCGCCCAGCCGCGGGCCCAGTCCTGTCGCTCGGTGTCGATCACGTTGAAGGACACCCATTGAGCGACCATCACCGGGTCACGCGGAGCCGCAAAACGTAGCAGTAGACGCGACTCCTCCTTGCCTTCTTCGGGTGCGGCGCCGATGTTCACAGAGGGCTGCGCGACGTCTTTCTGCGGTTCCTGTGGAATAGCGAGCAACTCAATGGCCTCTTCATCATGTGCACGCAATCCTTCAAGGGTGCGCACCAAAGGCCTATACGAACCAGAGGTGAACATATCCTCCGGCTGTTCCCCGGGCTGGAGGAATACCGGCACCAACAAAGAGGCCAGTTTCCCCTCCCCGGGCTTTTGTCGCAGGGCCCGCCCGATGGCCTGGACGATGTCGTGCGGCGCGCCCTTCGGGTCGAGCAGGGCCACGGAGTCCACCGCTCTGATGTCGACGCCTTCGCCCAGGACGCGGCAGTTCGAAAGCACGGCCCGCCGCGCGGTAGTGCCGAAACCGCCCAGTACCTCCCGCCGACGCGCGGGGTCGTGCTCGCCGCACAGCCAGTCCGCCCAGACGCGCGCCGGGTACATCTCCGGCTGGTCCGCGTGGAGCTTCGCCGCGACCCGCGGAAGGCCTTCCGCGTACGCCTGCGCCTCTATGGTCCGGTGATGGAACGTGATGCAGGTGTTCAGCCGGTGCTCCGCCATCGTCCGCAGCAGCGCAGCATGGAGCGCGCCGAGCCGCTCCCCGCGCACCTGCTCCCCGTGCCGCTCCTCACCCATGAGCCGCTCGGGCGTGACCTCGGGGTCCTGGAGCTCCACAACGATGATCTGATACCGCGCGAGCAGGCCCCGGGCGACCGCCGACGCAAGACTGAGCTTGTAGAGGACAGGGCCGAAGATCTCCTCGTCGTCCATGGACGCGGCCATCTCCTCCGGCAGCGCGTCCCGGGCCCCCTCGCGCACCTCCCAGTGCGCGGGCCGTTCCTGCCAGATCCTCGGGGTAGCCGTCAGGTACAGCCGGCGCGCGGCCGGGATGACGTGCTGCTTGTGGATGTCCGCCCAGGCCTTCCCCAGTGATCCGGACGTCCGGTGCGCTTCGTCCACGACCACGAGGTCGAGCGGGTCGAGCTGCTGTCCGTACACGCCCTCGAAGGCCTCCGCGAGCACCGGCAGGGACGCGTAGGTGGCGTAGATGGTGACTGGGCCTGCGGCGTGCCACATGGCCAGCCGGACGGGGTTGGTGGTGCACCGGACCTTGAGGTTCCACAGGTCCGGGTCGTCTTGGAGAGAGCACACGGCAACCGCCGGCCCTCGGTGCCCGACCCGGTGCCACTCCTTGACCGTCTGCGCCAGGAGGTCCAGCGTCGGCACCAGGATCAGGGTCCGGCCCCGCGGCACCATCTCGCGA
This sequence comes from Streptomyces hiroshimensis, assembly GCF_014650335.1. Lineage (GTDB taxonomy): Bacteria > Actinomycetota > Actinomycetes > Streptomycetales > Streptomycetaceae > Streptomyces > Streptomyces hiroshimensis. The sequence goes on along the minus strand of NZ_BMUT01000025.1, from coordinate 725 downwards.
GCAGCGAAAGCCGCCGTGATCGTCTTTCCGGTACCGCACGCGGAAATCACCTGCCCGCGCAGGCCGTTGACAGGGATGCCTCCGGGAGGCACGTCAAGGCCGCGCTTAATCGCGTCGATGGTTTCGATCTGATGCGGGCGCAGGTCGCTTCTCTTCATGACCACAGGGGGAAGACTCCTTCTCGCGGAATGCGGCGAGCAATCAGAAAGGGAAGTTCCGGAGCGGTAGAGACGGCCCGGGGGTGGTGTCTATGACCAGACTCTACACAGCTGCAGCACATGATGCATGCCTCTTGAGGCAGGTTCGTTCGCCAGAGTGATGGTTGGCTGATTCGCGCCCATGGTGACGTGTGCAGGTGTATGCTGGCGGAGTGTCATCGCATGTGATCGTGTGGGTTTCGGGCACGGGAGTGGGGTTCGGGTGGAGCGTAGCGGAGCCCGTCACTGCGGTGGGTCCGGTGTCCTGTCGGGTCGATGGTCCGTCAGTCTCGTGACGGGGATGGTGGCCGGGATTCCCAGACGCTACACGGGCCCGCACGTGATGCACCCTCCCCTTGCCGCCAGCCCAGATTTTCCGCTTGCGGAAAATCCATCAATTCGCGCTTGCGCGAATTGACTGCCTTTCAGAATTCCGTTTACGGAATTTAATTCCCGCGCTTGCGCGGGAATTCGACGGAGCGTCAGCGGAGTCGTTCGTTTCAGTCGCCGGAGCGAAGCGGAGGCGCT
>NZ_BMUT01000024.1 GCF_014650335.1 Streptomyces hiroshimensis | reverse complement strand
TCGCCCGCAGAATGTCCAGCGACTGACCGATCCAGCCCTCAAGATCATCCGCGTAGGCCTTCTTCACCGGAGCAGCCGGCTTGGCAGCGGGCTTGGCCGGGGCAGCAGGCTTGGCAGCGGGCTTCGCCGCAGCGGCCGGCTTGGCGGCTATGGCCTTGCGCTCGGTGGAACGGTTGGCGGCCTGCTTCTCCGCACGCTCCTTGCCCGCCTTCGCCTCGGCGGCAGCGTCCGCGCCGGCCTTGGCGGCGGCGTCAGCATGCTTCTCCAGGTCGGCCTGCTGCGTCTCACCGAAAGCCTCAGCACTCCACGCCACCGGCTTCACCGCAGCAGCCGGAGCCGCATCAGCAGCGAAAGCATGCGGAGCAACGGCCACCGCGACGACAGCGGCACCGGTCGCGGCAATACCGGCAACAGAGAACTTGTGAATCTTCGGCAGACGAACATAAGCGGAGACGGTGGAGCGCATAACTGAGCTGAACCTTCCGATCGCGGGATGTCGCCCGGCCCTGAAGCGGCGCAAAAACAAGCGCCGTTTCTCGGTCGACGGCGCCCAGCGACTCCACAAGTTTTAGCCACCACCGAAAACCCTGACAAGGCCTGTGACCTACTACGCCCATTCATCGCCCGCACACGAAAACCCGACCCGGCGCCTTAATTCCGCCGCCGAATTCCACTAACGGCATTCGTAAGTGACCCAGGCCTCATGGGCGCCCTCACACGGAGCAGCCCCCGAGACGACACACAGCGAGCACTCACACGCACAGCGTCAGCGAATTCCGGAGCCCCCGGGACCCGGGCCTACGAAGCCTGGTCGAGGGACGCGCGGGGATGCGGGATGGCGGGCTCCCCGGTCTGTTGCAGGGAGACGGTCCGCGCCGGAGCGGGGATCCGGATGCCCTCGGCGCGGTAGCGCTGGTGCAGGCGCTTGATGAATTCGTGCTTGATGCGGTACTTGTCGCTGAACTCGCCGACTCCGAGGATCACCGTGAAGCCGATCCGGGAGTCCCCGAACGTGTGGAACCGGACGGCCGACTCATGGTCGGGTACGGCGCCCGCGACATCCTTCATCACGCTCTCGGCGACATCGACGGTGATCTGCTCGACGCGCTCCAGGTCGCTGTCGTAGGCGACGCCCACCTGCACCGTGACGGACAGCTTCTGTTCGGGCCGGCTGAAATTGGTCATGTTCGTGCCGGCGAGCTTGGCGTTCGGGATGATGACCAGGTTGTTGTTGAGCTGCTCCACCACCGTGATGCGCCAGTTGATGTCGCGGACGTAGCCCTCCTCGCCGCTGCTGAGCCGTATGTAGTCGCCGGGCTGGACCGTCTTGGAGACGAGGATGTGCACACCCGCGAAGAGGTTGGCCAGGGTGTCCTTCAGGGCCAGGGCGATCGCCAGGCCGCCGACGCCGAGGGCCGTGAGCAGCGGGGCGATGGATATGCCGAGGGTTTCCAGCATGACGAGGAAGCCCATGGCCAGCACCGCGATGCGCGTGATGTTCACGAATATCGTGGCCGATCCGGCCACGCCCGATCTGGACTGCGCCATGGAGCGCACCAGACCGCTGATCACCCGGGCGGCGGTGAACGTCGCGATCAGGACGATGCAGGCCATCACCACCTCGTCGACGATGTGTCCGACTTGGCTGGTCAGCGGGAGGGCTGCGGCGGCCGCCGCCACGCCGGCCGCGACCGCGCACCCCGGTGCGAGCGTGCGCAGCACGTCGACGATGATGTCGTCGCCCTGCCAGCGGGTCCTGAGGGCGCGTACGCCGAGCCAGCGAAGGATCACCCGCAGCACGAGGGCGAGGGCCAGGCCTGCGGCCACGGCGATGCCGGCGACGATGATGTCATGCAGTGTCAGATCCCGGTTCACCGGTGTCCTCCCCGCCCTGCGGAGGAGGGAGCGGGGGCGTCGTACGCCATCGCCGGAAGCCCGGAGTAATGATTCGTCACCTTGTACCTGTCTGTCCCGACGGATCGTGCTCGTGCCGGGCCACGGAAGGGCCCGGCACGAGAAGTCATCCTGCACCACGCCGGTTTCGCCCTTGCACGCCCGGGTGGCTCTTTCCGGACGCCCCGTCAGCGGGCCCGCGCTGTCACCTCGAAGGGGCAGCTCGTCCGGTGCGTGCCGGGATCGTCCGGTGCGCGCGGGGAGCCGGGTGTCAGTCGTCGAGCAGCCGCCATGCGGTGAGGGCGAGCCTGGCGCGGACCAGTCCGGCGGGCTCGGTGAGGCCGATCCCCAGGGTCGTCCCGATGTGTTCGAGGCGCCGGGCCACGCTGCTGTGGTGCAGGTGCAGGAGATCGGCCGCCCGGCGCAGGGATCCGGTGGTGCAGTAGGCGTCGAGGGTCTCCAGATCGTCCGGGCTGCCGGCCATGCGGGCGATCGCGGCCACGTCGGCGTTGTCCCGCGAGACGTCCTGAGGTATTTCGGCGAGCAGGGCCAGTGCGCCCAGTCCGGCGTAGTGCACGACGGGTTCGCGCGGGCTGGTGAAGCGGAGGGCGGTGCGGGCCTGTTGCCATGACAGGACCGGGTTGCCGGCGATGCCGATGCCCGCGCGTACGCCTGCCGGAAGCCGGTCGGCGGCGACCGTCGCGGCCAGGATGACGCCCACGTCCGCCACCTGTGCCGCCTTCACCGGACGGGCCGCGCAGATCGATCCGCCCACCTGGTCGAGGGGGATCTCCGACCGTACGGCGACGACGCGGACCGGCAGGCCGGCGGAGAAGCCCATGAGCCGCAGCGCCCGGGCTCTGGCGGCCTCGTCGCTGCCGGGGCTGATCACGAGCTCCACCAGGGCGGGGTCGGCCATGGTGGTGAAGGCCGGGCCGTGTCGCTCGACGGCCGCGGAGACGGCGAGGGCGAGCCGGTCCAGCAGCAGGTCGTCGAACGGGCCGGGCGGGCCGGAACGTTCCAGCCACACCGCGCCGATCGCTTCGTCGTCCAGCGTGATCGGCACCGTCGTGGACACAAGTGCTTCAGGGGCGAGAGCTTCAGCGGCAGGAGCCTCACGGCCGTCGGGTCCTATGCGGATCAAGCGCCCCGTGCCGAAGAGCCGTATCCCGGCCACGCACTCGGCCAGGCTTGCCGAGGCCCGGGCGAGCGCCGGAAGGTCCACCCGGCGGCGCATCAGCGTGTCGTAGAACATGACGACGCGGATCGCGCCTTCTGCTTCCGCATCGAGTTGCGACAACCGTACGACGAGTGCCTCCATGTCAGGAGGTTAGCCCGCGCCCTTCGTCACCCGTCTCTCCTGAGGTGACGGACCTCCTGACGGGCCTCCTGACGGGCCTCCTGAGGTGACGGACTCGATTATCCATCCCCCGTGCGGCGCGGGAGCCGGGAACCATGCACATCAGCATTGGCCAACGCTCCGTCCGCCGGCACCAGGACGTTGCCGCGCACTCAGGGTGGAGCCGATCGCTGCGGGGGCCGCTCTCGTGTATCGCATCATTTTCTCGGTCGACGACCTGGCACGCGTGAGGATCAGCGAAGCGGATCTCCTCTCCATGGAGGCCTTGTTCGCCCTGGAGGCGCTCCGGGAGGGCCGGGGAGAGGGATTTCGCGCATGGCGGCAAGGAGTGTGCGGGGGCGGCCGGCGGGCCGATCCGAGAATGGAGCGGGTCGCGACGCTGATCCGGGTTCCGGGCGGTCCGGGAAAGCTGCTGGAATTGTGTACCGGCGGGGGACGCCACACCGTGGTGCCGCCGAACGGCGCAGGGGCTCCCCCGGTGTCCCTGCGTTCCGCGGTCCAGGACTTCCAGCAGATGGCCGTCGCACCGCATTGGGGGCGGATCCGTGCCTATCTGGGCGAGGTCCGCGACACCTTGCGGGACATCATGTGCCGCGACGGCGTGGAAGTGCTGCTGGACTCGCTGGGTCCGGGAATCCGCTGGAACCCGCCCGCCCTGGAGATCGCGGGCGTGCGCTCCGGGGAGATGGAGCTGGACGGCACCGGGCTGGTGCTGGCTCCGTCCTTGTTCCTGCAGCGCGCGGGACATGTGCTCCCGCCTGCCCGGCAGGGAGTGCACCGCGCGCCCGTGCTGGTGTTTCCCGACCGTCCCGGACCGGAGGAGCTCACGCAGTTGCTGGGCGGCGGGCGGGCGGGCGGTCCGCATTGCGGGCCGGACAGTCTCGCCGCCCTCGTCGGGCGGACCAGAGCGGCCGCGCTCCGTGCGCTACGGGAGGGCTGTACCAACGCCGAGCTGGCCCAACGGCTGGGCGTGTCCGCGGCCGCGGTGAGCCAGCACATGGCCGTCCTGCGGGCCGCCGGGCTGGTCTCGACGCGCCGCAGCCGCAGTCATGCCATCCACACCGTCACTCATCTCGGCCGCCTCCTGCTGCGCGGCGAGGCCGCGGAACGGCGCCCGGCGGAGCCGACGCTGCGTCAGGAGCCCACGCTGCGTCATACGGCCTTTCAGCAGGGCCGGGAAAGACGGGAGCCCGCGGCCGCCGCGGCCGGAAGGCAGATCTCCGCTTAAGCGTGAACTTACGCCGATTGCGGGCCGGCGGCCGGCAGGCGCAGGATTATCACAGCGGAACGGAAAAGCGTTCCACTCCCCGGTCGCAGAACTCCGGCGACCGGGAACCCATTTCAGTGAATCGACGGCGGCACAGGAAACCTGCCGCCCGGCACACAGAGGGAGGGCACAATGGATCCGAGCTACGAGGCGTACACGATCGCCGATTCCACGTGGTACGAGCCGCTGGAGCGCTGCCAGGACTCGGATTCTCTTTTCTCCCTCTCCGTGCGGGAACTCCCGCAGGGCTGGCGGCGGGAACACCAGGGCGTATGGGAATTCCTGATGCCCGGTGACACCGGAAAGCTGCCGGAGCAGGGCTGGAAGATCCACGTGAGTGCGACGCCCGGCGCCGCCGAGGAGACCATAGAGGCGGCCTGGACCGTCTGCCGGCAGCTGGAGCTGCCGTGGAAGTTCCTGCGCAGCCGGCGGATCGTCGCCGCCATGAACACCAAGTACGCCCACCGGGCCGCGAGCGGCAAGGCCGTGACCGTCTATCCCCGGACCACAGACGAGCTGCGCAGGGCTCTGGATGAGCTCGAGACGGTGATGCGCGGGCGGCCCGGACCCTACGTGCTGTCCGACCGGCGCTGGAACGACGGCCCGGTGTCGGTTCGTTACGGAGCCTTCATCCTGATGTGGTGCGAACGCGCGGACGGCACCCGCGTACCGGCGCTGCGCACCCCTCAGGGGCAGCTGGTGCCCGACCACCGCCGCCCGGTCTTCACCCTCCCCCCGTGGGCCGACGTCCCGGACTTCCTCGCGGAGCGGCCTGCGGCCGACGGCGAGTCGGCCTCTCTCGGCGGCTACGAGGTCCGCAAGGCGCTCCACTTCTCCAACGGCGGGGGCGTGTACCTCGCGCACGACGGCGAGGGCAGACAGGTCGTCCTCAAGGAAGCCCGTCCGCACGCCGGCCTGGACGCCAACGGCATGGACGCCGTCGACAGGCTGCGCACCGAGGACGCGGTCCTGGACGGACTCGGGCATCTTCCGTTCGTCCCGCGCCGGTACGGCGCGTTCACCGCCTGGGAACACCACTACCTCGCCATGGAGTACGTCGAGGGCGAGACCGTCAGCGCCTGGCTGGGGCGCGAGCACCCGCTCACCCGCCACCGGCCCACCGAGGCGGCCCGTACCCGATTCGCCGCGTCCGTCGTCGAGCGGATGGAACAGGTCGCGGAATGCGTACGGGCGCTGCACGAGGCCGGAGTGGCCTTCGGAGACCTGCACCACCGCAACATCCTGATCCGGCCCGACGGCACCGTGGCGCTCGTGGACTTCGAGCTCGCCGCCCCGGTCGGCTCGGTCCGCAGCGCCGCACTGGGGGCGCCCGGCTTCGCCGATCCCGCCCTCACCGATCCCCGGGAGGCGGACCTGTTCGCCCTGGGCTGCTGTCAGCTCGCGGCCCTCGTCCCCCTCACCGTGCTGACCTTGCGCAACCCGCGCTCGGTGGCCTCCCTGATCGAGCTGGCCCGGGCCTCATTCCCCTCCCTGCCGGCGGAGTTCATCCGGCAGATGACCGAACGCCTGGCTCTGTCACCTGCGTTACGTCCGCACCTCCCGCCGCCTGGCACACTCGCCGGGCCACCCCCGCCCCTCACGCCGCCGTCCACGGACACGTTGCTGCGCGGCATCGCCCGCTCGGCCGACACCGGCCGTAAGGACCGGCGCTACCCCTGCGACGTGGCCGGGCACCGCCCGGGCGCCGCACTGGGGCTCGCGTACGGCACGCCGGGCGTGCTGTGGGCTCAGCACGCGGCCGGAACGGCGGTCTCCGACGACGACGTGGAGTGGCTGGCCGGTGCGGTGCGCCGGGCTCCCCTGGACACACCGGCGGGCCTCTACGACGGGATGGCGGGCGCCGCATGGCTCCTGCACCGGCTGGGGCACCCGCAGGGCGCGAACCTCGTCGACCGCCTCCTGGCCGGCCCCCTGCCCGCCTCGCCGGGGCTGTTCAGCGGACTGTCCGGGATCGCCCATCTCTTCCTGGACGTCGGGCTGAAGGACGAAGCGCTCGCCCTCGCGCTGCGGGTACGCGAACGCGTGGGGACCAAGGGACTGCTGGACCGGCCGGGGCTGATGCACGGCTGGTCGGGGCCCGCGGTGCTCTTCGCCCGCTGCGCCGAAGTGACCGGAGACCTGCAATGGGCGGCGGCGGCCGAACGCGCCGTGCGCTGCGACCTGGCGCACGCCCGTGACGTGGACGGCATGCTGCAGATGCACAGTTCGAGCCGGCTGCTGCCGTACCTCGCGGAAGGCTCCGCCGGCGTCGCGATGGCCGCCCTCGCGCTCCCCCCGCCACAGGCGGCCGCGCTCGGTGCCGACGGCATCGTGGCCGGTGCCGCCCGGGCCGGCGCGGTGGAAGTCGTCCTGCAGGGCGGGCTGTTCAGCGGCCGCTCCGGACTGGCGTACCTGCTCTCCCACGCCCTGTCCCGCACGGGACGGTGGCAAGCGGAGCTGGACAGCCATCTGCGCGCCCTCACCTTGCACTTGGCGCCGTACGAGGACGCACACGTCCTGCACGGCGACCAGCTGGTCCGTCTCTCGGCGGACCTGGCGACCGGCTCCGCAGGCGCGCTGATCGCGCTTGCCGCCGCCAAGAACCCCGGCAGCCGTCTGCTCCCCGGCGCTCACCCCACGTGCGGGTGGCCGCCGGCCGGGAGCGACGCTCCGGACCACCCGGCCCTGCGAGCCCGCGAAGGGAGGTGAGAAGACATGCAGAACATCCTGGCCCTGCAGGAGCTCGACGAGGAGACCGTCCTCGACGCTCCCTGGAGCTCCGTCAGCGTCGCCGCGTGCCACTGACGTCGTGAGGTGCCCCCGGCGGGCGGCACCGCCCCGACAGCGAACGGCCGAGCAGCAGAAGGGAGGTGAACCGGAGATGCGGAACATTCTCGCCCTGCAGGAGCTCGACGAGGAGACCATCGTCGACGCCCCCATCAGCACCATCAGCCTCGGCGGCTGCCACTGAGACACCGCCCCGGCGCAGACCGGGACCAACCCCTTCCCACCGTGCCCCTGAAGGAGGTGACAAGGAATGCAGAACATTCTCGCCCTGCAGGAGCTCGACGAGGAGACTGTCCTCGACGCTCCCTGGAGCTCCGTCAGCATCGCCGGGTGCCACTGACACACGGTCAAGAACGGCTGCACCGCTCGCCGTAAACAAGCGCGGGGAGGCCACAATGTGGGTGGCCTCCCCGCGCTACTTCCAGCTTACGCACTGTGGAGGGCAGAAGACAGTGTCCGTGGCGTCCCGACCCTCACGCCCCCTTGCCGGACCGATGCATATGCGCCGCCTCTTCCTCGCCGAAGCGCGCGTCCACCCCGGCCGCCTGGCCGGAGCCGCGGTGGCCTGCGCCGTGACGGCGGCAGGAGTGGGCGCCTGCACCCTGCTGCTGATCGCTGCAGGTCGTGCGGACTTCCCCGCCCGGTCCGTGGCGGCGGCCCAGGCCGAGGATGCCCGCAGCCTGCTCTCCCTGCTGCTGTCCATGCTGCTGATGTCCGCCGTGGTGGTGATCGGCTCCACCGTCTCGCTGTGGACGGGGCAGCGGCTCGGGCAGTTCGCCGTTCTGCGCGCTCTGGGGGTCACGGCCGGGCGGCTGCGTCGTCTGGTCGCGGGCGACGTGGCGCGGCTCGCGGTCGCCGCAGCCGCCGTAGGAGCACTGGGCATGCTGCCCCTGGCGCATGCGGGGCGACGTCTGCTCGTGGACCGGGAGCTCTTCCCCGAAGCGGCCTCCCTCCCGTCCTCGGGTCAGGTGTGGGGCACGGCCGTGGGCGTGTGCATCGCCACCGGGGCCGTCGCCGTCCTGTCGGCCATGGCCAGTGTGCTCGCCGCCGGGCGCGTGAGTCCGGGCGCGCTCATGAAGGACACGGAAGGGTCCCTGGCGTCCCGCCGCAGCCGGGCCAGGCTGCTGACCGGCCTGGCCATGGCCCTGATGCTGTGCGTCCCGCTGCTGTGCGTCATGGCCTTCACCCAGCTCCCGGCGACGGTCCGGGCTGCCGTCGCTCCCGGCCTGGCCCTGATGCTCATCCCCACGCTCGCCGTCCTCGCGCCGTGGATCGTGCCCCCGCTCAGCCGGCCGGTGTGCGCCCTCCTGCGGATCGCGGACCGGCGGGTGGGACGTATCGCCGCCGCGGGCCTGCGGGCGGCTCCGGCGCGGACGACGGCCATGGCGGTGCCCGTCCTGCTCGCCGTGGGCATCGCCGTCTGCCTGCTGGGCACCGGCGCCACCATGGGACAGGCCGTCGCGCGCCAGACCGCCGACGGGCTGCGCGCCGACGGCGTGGTCACCGCCCGCCCCGGGCACCGGCTTCCTGCGCAGCCGGCCGCGGCCTCCGGCGGGCCCGGAGCGCTCTCCGGCGTCACCGCCACGGTGCTGGTGTCCACGCAGATCACCGCTCCGCCCACGTCCCTCGACGACCAGCCCTCCCCCGTGGAGGCCTGGGGAGCCGACGGCTCCTCGCTCGTGAAGTCCCTGGACCTCAAGGAACGCGAAGGGCGGCTGTCGGACTTACGGGAGGGGACCTTCGCCTCCGGCGCCGACCAGGCCGAGGCCCATCACTGGCGCCTCGGCCAGAAGGTCCGGCTGGCCCTGGCCGACGGATCCCGCCCCGAGCTGACCCTCGCCGCCGTCTACGAACGCGACCTCGCCTTCCCGGCGTTCGTCATCGCGCGCACCACCGCCCTGGAACACACCCGGGAACCGTACGCCGACCGGATCCTGCTCAGCGGTGCGTACCGCTCCTGGCCGAAGGAACCCGGCCAGACCGTCGCCTCCCGCGCGCAGTACCTCGATCGCCTCCAGCCCCGCAGTCCCGCCGACGATCTCGCCTCCCGTCTGATCGTCTCCGTCGTCAGCGGCTACGCGCTGCTGGCCGCGGCCAATACCGCGTCCCTGGCCCAGCGCGACCGCCGCGCCCAGCGCGCCCACCTGCGCGCCCTCGGGCTGAGCAGAGGCCAGCTGCTGCGCTGCGTGCTCTACGAAGCGCTCGGCGCGGCCGCCGTCGGGGCGGCGCTGGCGGCCGCCACGGCAGTCGCCTGCCTGGTCCCCTTCGCCGCCGCCCTGGGCACCGGGGCGCTGCCCGCCCTGGACGTGCCGTGGACCGTCGCCGTCCTGGCAGCCGCCGTCCTCGCGGTCGCCCTGCCCTCGGTGATGACCGCCCATCCGATGTCCACCGTCCAACGACAATTCGCAAGGAGAGCGGTGTGAAGCAGCCGAAGCAGAAGCTGGGCAGGCGGTTCTGGCTGCTGTTCAGCGGGGAGGCCGCCTCCGCCGTGGGCACGGCGGCCTCGGTGATCGCCCTGCCCATGGTCGCCTACCAGGTGAGCGGAGACGTCCGGCACGCCGGATTCACCAGCACCGCGCTGTCCCTGGGGATCGTCGCGGCCCGGCTGCCCGCCGGGGTGCTCGCGGACCGCTACCCACGCCGCACGCTCCTCCTCCTGGGCAACGCCGCCGGCGCCCTGGTGCTGGGCACGCTGGCCGTGCTCCGCGCGACAGGCGCCGTCCACCCGGGCGCGCTCCTGGTCGCGGCCTTCCTCCTCGGCGCCGTGGGCAGCACCCTGGCCCCCGTCGAGAACGTGGCCGTACGCACCTTCGTCCAGGCCAACCTCCTGCCCCGGGCGCTGGCCCTGGTCCAGAGCCGCGCCGCGCTCGCACTGATCATCGGCCCCCTCGTGGCGGGCGTGCTCCTCAAAGCCAATGCCGCCTGGGTATTCGCCGCCGACGCCCTGACCTATCTGACCGCGGCCTGCTGCGCCTTCCTCCTGCCGGCCAAGGCGGGCCCCACCGGCACGGCGCAGCCGCCGCTCAAGGCCGTCACCGAAGGCATGCGCTTCCTGTGGCGCTCGCCCTTCCTGCGCTACGGCGCGCTCAACGCCACCGTCCTGAACCTCGTCTTCAACGGCCTGCTGATCGTGGTCATCGCCACCTGCGACAGGACCGGCGCGGGCACGGTGGCCGTGGGGGTGCAGACCGCCTGCTTCGGTGCAGGCGCCGTCGCCGGATCCCTGGTCGCCGCCCCGGTGGCACGCAGACTCCCCGCAGGCCGCGCCATCGCGCTGGCCACCGCCGTCATCGCGCTCGCGCTGCTCGGCTTCGCCACGGTCCGCAGCACCTGGGGCGCGGCCCTCATGCTGGCGATCGCCACCTCCGGCGGCCCTGTGATCACCGTGGTGCTGTCCTCGATGCAGATGCGCATCACCCCGCCGCGGCTGCAGGGGCGCGTCCACAGCGCCAGCGGCTTCCTCTCCCAGGCCATCGCCCCCCTCGGCCCCACGCTCGCGGGAGCCGGAGCACACGCCTTCGGCCTGGGAACCACGGTCACGGCAGCGGCGGCCCTGGTCGTCCTCCTGGCCGTGACCGGCTGGTTCACCACGGCCCGCCATGCGGTGGCCGCGGATGCGCAACAGGCCCTGGAGCTGCAGGAGATCATGGACGCGCACCAGCCCGTGGACGCAGCCGCAGAGAAGCACTCGGACACGCAGAAGTCCTTGGACGCGCAGGAGGCCCGCGCCGGGAACTCCGCGGCGGTGGAGGCGAACCGTGGCTGACCACGTACCGGCGGCCGGTGACGGTGTCCGGCCGGATCGGGAAACCGGTGAACCGGCGGATCCCTACCGGTGGCTGGAGGAGGACTCTCCCCGCACGCGCGCGTGGCTGGCCGCACAGCAACGCCTGCTGGCAGCCCACCGGGAGCGCACCGACGACCGAACCTGGCAGTCGCTGCTGGCCGGGATCGAGACCGCCGGCGCCGGCCGTCTCCTGAGCCCACCGGTGGAAGCCGGGGGGATGCTGTTCCGGCATGTGCTCGGAGCCTCGGGCAGCGAGCTCCTCACCGCGACCGACCCGCACGGACGCAGCCGTACCCTCCTGGACACCGGCGACCGCCCCTCCCCCACCCGGACAGCAGGCTGGCACGCCGACCCCCACGGCCGCGCCCTGCTCGTCCAGCTCCATCACGACGGGCACGAGAACGGCGGCCTGCACCTGGTCCCCGCCGACGGGACCACACCCGCGGTGTACCTCTCCGACGCCTCGCCTCACCCGGCCGTGGCCTGCGCCGGCGACCTCCTGCTCTACAGCGCCGGCACCCGCACCGAACACAGTCTGCACGTCCGCTCCTTACGGAACGACCGGGCCCCGAGCCCCGCCCCGGGCCCGGACCGGACCGTGGAACTGCCCGTCCCCGGACCGGTGAGGATCACGCTGCACAGCGGTCCGGGAGGCCACCTGCTGCTGCGCACCCGGACGGCGAAGGCGCCCTCGGCACAGTGGTGGTGCACGCGCTGGGACGGCCACGGCACACCCGACTGGCAGCCCCTTCCCCTCCACGGCCTCCGCATCACCGCGTTCGCACTCGGCACGGACCATCTGTACCTCGCCACAGGCCAGGACATCTCGGCACTGGCTCTGCCGGACGCGACCCGCGGGCACATCACACCTCCCGCCCCGCTCCCCACCGGGCACCTTCCAGGGGAGATCAAGGCCTTACGCGTCCTGGGGCCGGGCCCGGCCCCCTGCCTGGCCGTCCTGCGGCAGCACGGCACCGCCCGGCGCCTCGACTTCCAGCCCGTCGGCACGCGGACCGAGTCCCTGGCTGCCGCGGGCCCGGACCCGGCCCCGGGCGCAGGTACAGGCGCAGACACAAGCGCAGGCTCAGAGAGCCCGGGCAGCACAGTGCTGACCTGGCACGCCCGGCTGCGCATCGGGCCTCTCTCGTACGGTGACGACGGCCGTCCCGGCGACGCGCTGTGGATCCTCGCCGACGACCCACGGGACGGCTGCTGGAGCCATCGCCTCACCCCCGGCGCACCACCCCTCACCCCACCGGCAGGCCACTCCCCCCTCCGTACCACGACCGCCGTCAGCAGCGACGGCACCGCCCTCCCCGTCACCCTCTGCGACCCGCCCCCCGGCGGGAAGGGCCCGGCCCCGGTCCTGGTCACCGTCTACGGCGGCTTCGGGATCCCCCTCGAACCCTCCTGGGACCCCATCCTCGCCGCCTGGCTCACCGCCGGCGGGCGCGTGGCCTGGGTCCACGCCCGGGGCGGCGGCGAGTTCGGCGCGGACTGGGCGGCAGCAGGGCGCGGCGCGGGCAAGTCGCACACCGTCGACGACTTGTGCGCGGCAGCACGCACCCTCGTGGCCCAGGGCGAAGCGGAGCCCGGGCAGCTCGCCGGGCTGGCCGCCAGCAACGGCGGCCTGGTGCTGGCCGCAGCCGTGCTCCGTGCCCCTCGCCTCTTCTCCGCGGTCGCCTGCGCCGCGCCCCTCACCGACATGGCCCGCTACACCTCAGGCGGTGGTCTGGGCCGCCTGTGGCACGACGAGTACGGGGATCCCGCCGACCCGGCCGCGCTCGCAGCGCTCCTGGCGTACTCGCCCTACCACCGCGTACGGCAGGGCGAGTCCTACCCGGCCACGCTCCTGATCACCGGAGGCAACGACGCACGAGTCCCGCCCTGGCACGCCTGGAAGCTCTGCGCCGCACTCCAGGAGGCGACGCCGGGCCCGCAGCCCGTCCTCCTCGACCACCAGTGCGACACCGGCCACCACGGCCGCACCGGCACCGCCGCCACGGCACTCGGCGCGCGCGTCCTGGCCCTCCTCGCCACGCGCACCGGCCTCACCGGGCCCACCAGACCGAGCCCGCCCCCGCCAGCCACCGACGTGAACGCGCCCTCGCCGCTCCGGGCGCACCGGCAGCCGACCGCACTCGCACCGTCCTCGAGGAGCACCGCATGACCTGGGCACACCTGCGCCACGGCGCGGCACACCAGCCCTCCGCACAGCACCCGCCCGCGGCCCCGCCGGCCGCGGCCGCGATGGACCTCTCCAAGGTGTACGGCAGCGGGGCACGTCGCGTCGCAGCCCTCGACCGTGTCAGCGTGTCGTTCCAGCAGGGGCACTTCACCGCCATCATGGGGCCCTCGGGGTCGGGCAAGTCCACGCTCATGCAGTGCCTGGCAGGGCTGGACACGCCTACGTCCGGAACGGCCCTCATCGGTGACACCCGGCTGTCCAGCCTCTCCGAGCGGCAGCTGACCCGCCTGCGCAGGGAACGGATCGGATTCATCTTCCAGGCGTTCCACCTCCTGCCCGCCCTGACCGTGGCGGAGAACATCACCCTGCCCCTGGCCATCACGGGGCGGCGCCCGGACGGGCAGTGGCTGGACCAGGTCGTCACCACGCTCGGCCTCACGGACCGGCTCGGCCACCGCCCCGGCGAACTGTCCGGCGGGCAGCAGCAACGCGTCGCCTGCGCCCGGGCCCTCGCCGGCCGGCCCGACCTCGTCTTCGCCGACGAGCCCACCGGCAACCTCGACACCCCCACCAGTGCCGAAGTCCTCTCCCTCCTCGCCCATCTGACCCACCGCATGGGGCAGACGATCATCATGGTCACCCACGACCCCGCTGCCGCCGCCTACACCGACCGCGTCGTCTTCCTGGCAGACGGCCGCATCACCGACGAACTCCACCGCCCGGACGCCGACCAGATCCTGGCCCGTATGAAACGCTTCAACACCCCGTAGCCGGGCCGCGGGGAGGTGCGGCCGGGTGCTTCAGTCTGCGTCCGAGGCCGTGTCGAGGCCGTCGATCAGGCGGCCGAGGAAACGGGCGAACGTGGCCTCGGGGGTGAGGGGTCGTCCGGGCGCGGCGAGGGCCTCTGCGAGCTCGGGGTGGTGGCCGTCCGCGGCGACGGCTGCGAGGTAGCGGGCCTCGGCCGCGGCCCGCTCCGGTGACTGTGCGGCTGCGGCCTGCGCGATCTCGTGGGCGACGTGCGCGGCGACGAATCCGGTGAGCTGGGCGAAGACCTCCACCTTGGCGGCACCGTCCAGCCGGGTCGGCCGCAGGGCGGCCAGGGCACGCTCCAGGAAGGCCAGCGTGTGGGGGCCGAGGGTCCGGCGGGCGGACAGCGCGGCAGGGAGCCAGGGGTGCCGGAGCATGAGGGCGCGCTGCAGGTGACCGATGGCCTTCAGGTCGGTGCGCCAGTCCCCGGTGAGGGGCTCCGTGGTCGGCAGCTCGCCGCTGACGTGGTCGACCATCAGTTCCAGCAGGGTCTCCTTGTCGGGCGCGTAGTTGTAGAGCGACATCACTCCGGCCCCGACCCGGGCGGCGACGCGCCGCATGGTGACCGCCTCCAGTCCTTCGGCGTCCGCCAGGTCGACGGCCGCGGCCGTGATCGCCCGGCGGCTGAAGGCCGGTTTACGCCCTCTGCCGGACCGGGCCGGGGTCAGCCAGAGCTGCTGCGGGTCGACTCCGGCGGCACCGGCGCCGTCTCCACGGGTCACGTTCTCCTCGCTCCTCTTCTCACCTCGGCGCGCGCTGCCTGCACACCTTGTCAACACCGCTGCGATTTGCGGAAACCATCCAAGCATCCTCTATTCTCGTACATCGTACGTAAACGATGGAGGGGGACGCGATGACACCGCATGCGCACGATGCCGCGCCGAGGGACACGACGACCACGAGGGCCACGAGGACCACGAAGGCCGCCTGGAGCGCGCCGTCCGGGAAGCCGCCGCTCTCCTCACGGCTGATGAGGGCGACATGGCGCGGCCTGCCGACCGCACAGCACGAGGTCGGCTGGGAGCCCGGACTCGTGGTGCCGGCCGCGGACGGCAGCCCTCTGCGCACGGACCACTACTTCCCCCGCACGCAGGGCGACTTCCCCACCCTGCTCGTGCGCTCGCCCTACGGCAGGGGCCTGCCCTGGTCACCGATGTACGGCGTCCTCTTCGCCGAACAGGGCTTCCACGTCGTCATCCAGAGCTGCCGCGGCACCGGCGGCTCGGGCGGCCGCTTCGACCTGTGGCGCAACGAGGCCGCCGACGGCCTGGCCACGGTGTCGTGGCTGCGGGAGCAGCCCTGGTTCACCGGGACACTGGGCACCGTCGGCCCCAGCTATCTGGGTTATGTGCAGTGGGCTCTCGCCCTGGACCCGCCGCCGGAGCTCAAGGCGATGGTGGTCCAGGTCGGCCTGCACGACCCGTACGCCTTGTTCCACGCGGGCGGCGCACTCCACCTGGAGAACGCCCTCGTCGTCGGCGCCGGCATGACGTACCAGCACCAGGGGGTGCTCCCCTTCACGAGGGCGGTGCTGCGCCTGCAGCGCCGTCTGCGCGAGATCACCACGGCGCGGCCGCTGCGCGGAGCGCATGTGTCCGCTCTCGGGGAGGTGCCCTGGCTGGACGACGTGATGACGCACCCGGACGCCGGCGACCCGTACTGGCACGGCGCATCCCTCGCAGGGGCGGCCGAGCGGCTCGACATACCCACCGCGCTGATCACCGGATGGCACGACGCACTGGCCGACCAGACCTTCGAGCAGTACGGGCGGCTGCGCCGGGCCGGATGTGAGACCTCCCTGCTGGTCGGCCCCTGGACCCACACCTCCGCACTGCAGCAGGGCTGGCCCGAAGTCTTCTCCGAGAGCCTCGCCTGGCTGCGCGCGCACCTGTGCGACGACCCCGCCGGGCTGCGTCCCACCCCCGTGCGCGTGCACGTCGGCGGCGAAGGCACGTGGCGGGACCTCGACGACTGGCCGCCCGCGTCAGGCATGACGGCCTGGTTCCCTGCCGCGAACGGAGCGCTCACCCGGCAGACCCCCGGCGAGCCCACGCCTTTGACCACCTTCCGCTACGACCCTGCCGACCCCACTCCCTCCCTGGGCGGGCCCGTGCTCTCCCGCGGCGCCGGTCCCCGCGACAACAAGGCGCTCGAAGCGCGGGACGACGTACTGACGTTCACCAGCGCACCCCTGGCCGGGCCCGTCGACGTCCTCGGCCCGGTCTCCGCACGGCTGCGCCTCTCCACGGACACCGGCTGCGCCGACGTCTTCGCCCGCCTGTGCGACGTGGACGCACAAGGCCGTTCCTTCAACGTCTGCGACGGGCTGACCGCGCTGCGGACCACCGGACAGAGCCTCTCGGAGGTCACCGTGCCGATGAGCTCGACCGCCCACCGCTTCGCTGCCGGTCACCGCATTCGCCTCCAGATCAGCGGAGGCGCACATCCGCGCTTCGCCCGTAACCCCGGCACCGGGGAGCCGGCGGCCGATGCCACAGGCCTCACGCCGGTGCACATCACGCTGCACACGGGCTCGGCGCTGACGCTCCCCGGGGCGGCCGAGGCAGGCGGCACGTCGGGCGGCTCGTCGGGCGGCGCCGAACGGTAGCCGTCCGCGCCGGGCGGTGAGCGGTCGTCACGGTCTCGCCCGGCGCGGGCGGAGGAGGTGCGTCAGTTCCAGGGGTTGGCCGGCTGGTCGTTGATGGCCGTCCAGAAACGGGTGCCGGCCGGGACGTCCCCGTAGGCCCAGTAGCTCCAGCCACCCGAGCTCTCCAGGCCGGGTCCGTATCTGCCGTCGTGGAACTCGGCCATGCGCCAGCCCGCTCCGAAGTTGTTGGCGCAGACTCCGTCGGCGACCGCGCGGCTCGTCAGGCGGGTGCCGCGGATCGGATTGGTGGCCGCGACCGCGCCGCGCGCCCAGCCCGCGTAGAAGCCGGGCGTGATGCCGGCGGGGGCCGGCGAGCCGTCGATTCTCAGGCAGAGAACGGGCAGTGCCGTGGTCGTGGCCGTGTCACCCTGATAGGGGTTGCTCAGGGCGCCGCCGCCCACCTGCACCGTCCCGCTGGGCCCGTCCGCGAGCAGGGTCCAGGTCATGGCCTTGCCGTTGGCGTCCGCGGAGGGCGTCGCGGCTGCAGCCGGGGTCACGATGCTCCCCGCCGCGGCCAGCGCCGCGACTCCCAGAGCGAGGACCGTCTTCACCGAGCGCATGGCTTCTCCTCACTGATGTGACATGAGATGCGATGGCGTAACGGTGGGGATTCTCCACGCTCTTCACAGAACCTCCAAGGGCGGAACCGGACACCGCTCAGGTGGGAACCGCGCCCGGCCCGGACCCGCCCCGCGCCTATCTCGACGTGTACGTCAGGCAGTCCGCCGAGGCCCCCAGGGACGCCACGGTGATGCCGGGAGCCTGGCATTCGAGGCCGACGTTGTGCAGGCACCCGGACATCTTGCAGGCGCCCACCCGGCCGACGGCGGAGGAGTCGCCACCCTTGGCCGGGAACACGAAGAACGTGTCGCAGTGGGCGTGGGTGGCATCGCCCACCGTGATGGCCAGCGCGCGGCAGGCGCTGTCCTGGTTGTACGCGCACTCATCCACCTGACATACGCTCACCTGCGGCATTTCCACGGCCTTCTCCTCACAGCGCGCCCCTGGACTGTTCCCCCCGACGCCTTCCTCGGGCTCCGGACGGCGACACCGGCGATCCGGCCTGTTCACCCGGAAGCGGGAGCCGTGCCACCGCGGCCGCCCGCCGGGACGAGAACACCCACGATCCGGCCGACTCCCCGGCCCCTTGACCGGGCCGCACTGCCCGGGGTCAGCTGACCGTGGGTTCCGGCCGGCCGCGGCCTCGGCCGGGCCGTGCAGGACGGGCTGTGCAGGACGGAGGCGTAGCGAGATGACCACGCGGACACGCGGCCGGATGCCGCACACCGACCCCCTCCCCCTGCACCGCCTGCAGATCACACCGCCGCAGGTACCGCCCTTCGCCATGGGCTCCTTCGACTCCCTCGGCCCCGACTCCCGGGCCGGCTACCCGCACCGGCACACCTTCTACGAGATCGTCTACGTGACCGGCGGCTCGGGCTCCCACGTCATCGACCTCGTCCACGAGCCCCTGCGCCCTCCCCACCTGTGCGTCATCCTGCCCGGACAGGTGCATTACTGGGAACGGGTATCGGGTCTGCGCGGCATCCTGACGCTGTTCACCGAAGACTTCCTGCTCGCCCACCCCGGCGACCGGCAGCTGCTGCGCGCGCTCGCGGAGCGGCACTGGCTCCGGCTCCCCGCCGCGCGCACCGGCGGGGACGACGGGGGCAGCGGAGACGACGGGGGCGCCAGGGACGGAAGCGACTCCGTGGGCGTCGGCGCGCTCATCCGGGCCATGGCGGAGGAGTTCGCCGCGAAGCCGGACGGGTACGCCTCCGTGCTGGAGGCGTACCTGCACATCCTCCTCGTGCGCTCCCTGCGCCTGCCCGGCCCGCGAAGACCCGACGCCGCGGCGGGCCGGAGTGCGGAGGTCGCGCGGCAGTTCAACCTCCTGCTCACCGAGACCGCGGGCGCCGGACGCTCGGTCGGGGCGTACGCGACGCGCATCGGCGTATCGGTCGGCTATCTGAACGAGACTGTCAAACAGACCACCGGCCGTACGCCCGGCGAGCTCATCCGCGCCGCCCGGACGCTCGAAGCGAAGCGGCTGCTGGCCGGCTCCTCCCTCGGCGTCGGCCAGGTCGCCCGGCGCGTGGGCTTCACCGATCCCGCGTACTTCTGCCGCTTCTTCCGGCGCGAGACCGGCGTCAGCCCCGGGGACTTCCGCCGCAGGGCCCTGACGGCGGAGCCGGGCAGCCACGAAGGCCTCGGAAGCCCCGGCAGTCCTGGCAGCCTCGGAAGCCCCGGCAGCCCCGGCAGCCCCGGAAAGAGAATCCTTGGGAATCACCACGTTCCCCCAACGGAGTCCATCGATCCGCAGGGCTCGCCTCCCTAAGTTCGTCGGAGAGCCACTCACCCCCAGGAGGCGGACCATGACGGACGATCACGCCCGCACCGGCGACGCGGGCGACATCGGCGGCACCAGCGATATCAGCTACATCAGCAGCGGGGAGGCGAACGGCCGGCGGGCCGTCAGCCGCAAGACCCTGCTCAAGGCTGCCCTCGTGGCCGTGCCCCTGCCCGCGCTGCTCGGCAGCGGCGTGGCCATCGCCCGGGACCACCGGCCCTCGGACGCACCTCTTCCGCCTACTCCATTCTGCGACGACGGGGACGATCCGACTCCGCCGCAGATCGAGGGTCCCTACTTCAAGCCTGCCTCCCCCGAGCGCGCCTCGCTGCTGGAGCCCGGCACGCAGGGCACGCGGCTCACGGTCGGGGGTTACGTCTTCGGGACCGGGTGCCGTCCCGTCGCACACGCCTTGCTGGACTTCTGGCAGGCGGACGACGCGGGCGCGTACGACAACCTCGGCTTCCGGTTGAGGGGGCACCAGTACACGGACGCCCGGGGAGCGTTCAGCCTGACGACCGTCGTGCCGGGCCTCTACCCGGGCCGTACGCGCCACCTCCACGTCAAGGTGCAGGCACCGGGCGGTCCCCTCCTCACCACGCAGCTCTACTTTCCCGGAGAGCCCCGCAACAACACCGATCCGCTCTTCAACGCGGCCCTGCTCATGAACGTCCGCCAGGCGGGCCCGGCGAAGCAAGCGACCTTCGACTTCGTGGTGAACACGGGCGGGCCCCGGACGTAGCACGGAGCCGGCGGCCCGGGGTGCCCCGGCGGGGCGGGGTCAGACCGACAGGCGGAAGCCGAGGTCGCCGAACGCGACGTGATCGCCGGGGCCGACCCGGACGGATCCGGCGATACGCAGGCCGTTGACGTAGGTGCCGTTGCGGGAGCCGAGGTCCGCGAGGCGCCAGCCGTGGTCGAGCCAGCGCAGCTCCGCGTGCCGCCGGGAGACCGTGTCGTCCTCAAGGCGGAGGTCGGAGACCGGGGCCCGGCCGATGGTCAGCGGCTTCGTGCCGGGCTCGGGGAGCCGGAGGCCGGGCAGCCGCGCGCTCCGCCAGGCCCCGCGCAGGCCGGCCCCGAAGGCGGACACACGGCCCACCGTCCGCAGGATGAAGTCCGAGAACCGCCCGCGGGCGGGGAGATCGGCCATGGCGAGCTCGATCTCGGCGCTGGTGCGGGCGGTCAGGACGAGGTCCATGCGGCGCATGAACGTGTCATGGGAAAGCCTGCCGTCGCCGGTGCCGTCGCGCAGGATGGCCAGGGCCCGCTCACGATCGGCCTCGGAGGGCCGTGTCACGCGCGTACGGAACTCAGGAGACGTCATGAGGGTGATTCTCGGGTTTCGGCCCCGTCCTGTCCATAAAATCAAACAGGTGCGCGGCACTGACGGGGAATCAGGCAGGGAATCAGCTGCCCCTGGGCCGCCCGTCACGGGCGTGGGCCGGGATGGGAGGGTGTGAAGGCGCCCGCACACCGCCCTACGAAGGAGGACCACGGCATGGCCGTCATCCACCGGACCACCCTCAAGCCGACCAAGGGAGAGCTGCTCACCGCCTGGCTCCCCTCCCGCCCGTGGTACCGGGGTGGCGCAGGCCGACCGCAGCTGGCGAGGTCCGGCGGCTTCCGGCTCGACGACCCGCAGGGTGAGGTCGGGATCGAGTTCATGGTCGTCACCGACACCTCCGGAACCCGGCCGGTCACCTACCTGGTACCGCTCACTTACCGCGGTGCGCCGCTGGAGGGTGCGGACGACGCCCTCGTCGGCACCATGGAGCACGGAGTGCTGGGGCGGCGCTGGGTCTACGACGGCTGCCACGACCCGGTGCTGGTCACCCAGCTGGTCGCCCTGGTCGAGGGCCGGGCGACCGCCCAGGACCAGAACGTCAGCGACTCCCCCGACCCGGAGGTCGCCCGCTCCTTCACCGGCGAGGGCCCGGCCCCGGCGGACTTCGCCGTCACCGCCACCACCGACGGCGAAGAGGCCACCGAACTGTCCCTCGCCCACGGAGCGACCCTGCGCCTGCACCGCGTCCTGCGGCCCCGCCCCGACGACCCGGCCGCCCTCCCCGAGGGAGCGCAGGGCCACGTCGGCGGCTCCTGGCAGCTCCCGGACGGCACGCGTGCCCGGGGGCTGTTCGCCGTACTGCGGACACTCCCGCAGGCCTGAAACGATCACTCCGCGGCTAGCGCGGGACCTCGATTTTATAGAGTTCGATTTCACGCTCGATGTATTTCTCGGCCGCACCCGCGTCCGGTTGCTTCCGGGCGCGGGTGCGGATCTTGCCGAGCTGATACAGCGCTTCGGGGTTCGTCAGTCCGGCGAGCAGCCGTACCGGCACCAGCTTGCGGTACTCCACCCACGTCACCCGGTCGACCCCCACGATCGACCGCAGGCCGGTGATGACCGAAGGAGCCACCCCCTCGCGCGCCAGCTCTTCGACCTCGTCGGCAGTCAGACGGAAATGTGAGGGGAAGTCGGCGTTCTCCTCTGCCAGATGCCGTTTGATCTCGTCGGCGGTCAGCTGCCACCTGGTCTCGCCGCCCGGCGACGTGGCCTCGAAGGGGTGTGCGACGTATTTCTCCGGTTCGCGTTCGGTCGCGTACGACGTCTTGATCGCATGCTCGTACTCGAATGCGGTGCCCTTTGCGTACTCGCTCCTGTTGAACCACACCACGACCGAGCCGACCGGTGCCTGCTTGAGGCTGTCGGGGTCACTGATCCCACGCTGGGCGGACTTCAGGCCCTCCACGGACGTGCCGCGACCGCCTCCGAGAGCGAACTCGGCGAATTTCTCATTGAACGCCGCCTCCGGCAGCATTTTTCTCCACGCGTAGAGCTGAGCGAGCTGAGTGAAGAACAGGCACTCGCATGTCCACCTGTCCAGGTGCTGGAAGAGCAGCCCTACGGCGGCGTAGGGGAGCGCAGACTTGGGGACGATCCGCTCGTGACCCTTGAACCGGTCCACGTTCGTCTGCGACGACACGAAGTGCTCCGTGTCGAACTTCAGCTCGCCCGGCAGCGGGAAGGCGCATCCGTGGGTTTCCTTCTTGGCCCGCACCAGCACGGCGACTCCCTCCTGGAAGGCCTTCTCCCATTCCTTGCGGAACGTCTCGTCGTTGAGATGAGAGGCCGCTCTCACTCCTTCGGCGGGTACCACCCGGTCCTTCACCGCCTCGGCGAAACCCCCTTTGACACGCTCATCGAGGAGACGCTGCAGCCTCGCCCGCTCCGGGCGGCCGAAGGACTTGTGGAGCGCCTTGGGGAGTACGCCGGAGGCGGAGAGGACGACGGCGAGGTCGGGCCCGAGGCTGCCCTCCAGGATGGTGAGGATGGCCCGGGCGTCGCCCTGGCTCACCACGCCGTCGTACAAGTCGCGCACCAGGAGTCTCTTCAGCTGCGGGTCGAGCGCGACGGAAGGGTCGCCGGCTGCCCATAGGGCGACGACTGCACGTGCCTTGTTGTCGCTGTCATAGTCGCCTTCCGGCTTGCCGGTACGGCGCAGCTTGCCGAGGTAGCTTTGCAGTTCCTCGGGCTTGAACTCCCCCTCGCCGAACATACGGGAGAAGGCTTCCAGGGGGCCCTGGGTGAAGAGGTCACCGAGGAAGCCGAGCCGTCCGGAGCGCTGCACATACAGGGGCCCGTCCGGGTGTGCAGGCGGCTCCTGCTGGACGACGTGGGCCAGCTCATGGGCGATCAGCGCTCGCCCCCGGGGCATGGTCGGCCGATAGTGACCGGCAGCGAAGACGATGTGCCGACCGGCCGTGTACGCCGCCGCGTCGATCAGTCGCGCGGAGGCATCCGCGTGCGCGTCGGTGTGTACCCGCACCCGGCTGAAATCGTAGCCGTGGTGCGATTCCATCACCTTCCGCGCAGCTGGCTCCAGCGCTTGACCGGGTGCCACGAGCACCCGCGCGATCGCCGTCCGGACAGCGGAGCCCGAGAGCCGGGTGAACCCGGGCGGCCCGGCAAAGCTCGAGCCGATACGCGACAGCGACGGGCGACCGCCTGCGGCGGCTCGGGCCTGCTGCTCGTACATGCCGCTCGGGCGGCTGAGCATGACGGGACGTTGCGGCGGCGAGGCCCCCTCGCTTCGGCCCGCCCGGTGCACATGCTCGGCCATGCCACCAGTATGTCCACGGCCCGACGGCACGCCACCGCGGACAGCGGACATGAGCCGCCGCCCCTTGCCGAAAATACGTTGCCGACCACACATCTCCTCATTAACGTGGTCGGCAACGTATTTTCGGCACCTCGATGGAGGACGAACAGACATGACCGATTCCCCACCCGGCGGCGACACGCCCCTGTCCAGTGCGCGCGAGCGGTACCCGGTCAGTTTCGCGGTCTTCGGAGTCGCCCGTACCCACCGGGCCCTGGCCTCCGCTCTGCTGCGCGACCTAGGGCTCTATCCCGGGCAGGAGATCATGCTGCTGCAGCTGTGGGAGCGCGACGGCCAGTCCCAGCAGGCCCTGGGCAAGACCCTGGGGCTCGACCACTCCACCGTCGCGAAGTCCCTGCGCCGGCTCGCCGCCGCCGGGCTGGTCACCCGTCAGCGCAGCGACGCGGACCGCCGGGTCACCCTGGTGTCGCTGACCCCGGAAGGCCGTGCGCTCGAATCCCGCGTCGCGGAGGTGTGGGCCGAGCTGGAGGAGCGCGCCACCGCCGGGCTGAGCGAGGAACAGCGCGCGCAGTTCGTGGCCACCGCCCGCGCCATCGAGGCCGCCATCGAGCCCGGCGCCGGCATCGACGGCTGACGCCGCAGCACTCACCGAACACCCAGGCCGAAGGGAAGCACCGCCATGTCAGCACTTTCCGCACACCCCGAAGACTCCGCGCACCCCGCCGTTCAGGAGTACAAGTCCGCCCTGATCACGGGCGGTTCCCGCGGTATCGGCGCCGCCATCGCCACGCGCCTGGCCGCGGACGGCATACGCGTCGCGATCACCTACAACTCGTCCCGTACCGCCGCCGACCGCGTCGTCGAAGCCATCACCGCAGCAGGAGGCCACGCAGTGGCGCTCCGCGCAGACAGCGCCGACGCGGCCCGGATCCGCGCCGCCGCCGACGCGACGGCCGAGGAGTACGGCAGGATCGACATCCTGGTCAACAACGCAGGCATAGGCACGAGCGCGCCGTTCGAGGAGATGTCCCTCGAACACTTCGACCGGACGATGGCCGTCAACGTGCGCGGCCCGTTCGCCGCCGCCCAGGCCGTACTCCCCCATATGCCCGATCACGGGCGGATCATCAACATCGGCAGCGTATTCGCCGACCGGACCCCTTTCGGCACGCTGTCCGCCTACGTCACCAGCAAAGCCGCCGTCGCCGGCCTGACCCGCGCCCTCGCCCGTGACCTCGGCGGCCGCGGGATCACGGTCAACAACATCCAGCCCGGCCCCATCAGCACCGATCTGACGTCGTCCGACACCCACGTGCACGACGTCATGACCGAGGCCACCGCCCTGCGGCGGTTCGGCACGCCCGAGGAGATAGCCGGCCTCGTCGCCTACCTCGCCGGTCCTGAGGCCGCGTACATCACCGGGGCCACCATCACTGCCGACGGCGGGTACACGGCCTAGCCAGAGGCCGGACGCTGACGGGGAGGCGGCAGGGCACGGGGGGGGTAACCGTGACACCGGAAACCCGGGGGTTTACCCCATGGCTGCTTCTCCGGCCGGGCGCATAGCCTCGTCGGGCGTTCTCTGCACAGGGAGCGCCCGACGCCTCGGTGACCTCAACGACCTCAACGATTGGTGGAAACTCCATGCGTGCGCGCCTCCGTCTCCTCACTGCTGTCGTGACGGCCGGAGTCGCCGTCGGGGGGCTCAGCGCGTGCGGCATGTTCCGGAAGAACTTCGAGGACGACGCCACGCTGTCGCAGAAGATCACCGCCGTACGGCTGGACACCGGCTCGGGCGGGGTCACCCTGCGTGGCAGCGAGGGTGCGACCGACGTGAAGCTTCACCGTTACGTGGAATACGGAGGCGACCGCCCGGAGAACGCCACCCACCAGGTCGAGAACGGCGTCCTGGTGCTCCGTGGCTGCGGTGAGGACTGTTCAGTGGCCTACACGGTCGACCTGCCCTCGGGCATCCCGGTCACCGGCCGGACGTCGAGCGGCGCGGTCACCCTCTCCAGGACGGGCGCGGTGAAGGTGACCACCGGCTCCGGGGCCATCGACGTGGACGACGTCAACGGCACCGTCGACGTGCAGGCGGGCAGCGGCGCGATCACCGGACGCGGCCTCAAGGGCGGTTCCGTCAGCGCCAGGACTTCCAGCGGGGCCATCGACCTCACCACGTCGTCACCCCAGGACGTCCGGGCCGAGGCCGGCAGCGGCGCCGTCACCCTGACCGCGCCCGACGGGCGGTACCGGGTGACCGCCAAGAGCGACAGCGGCGGCAAGGACATCGCCTTCACCGACGACGCGTCCGCTACGCACCGCCTCGACCTGACCACGGGCAGCGGCGCCATCACCGTCAAGCGCTCCTGAGCAGCGGCAGCCGCAAGCGGAGCGACTGGCGTGGAAACCGGCCGGGGAAGATAGTGGAAAGCAGGGGATATCCGTCACATCGGAGGACACCATGATCGTCCTCGGAGTCATTCTCCTCATCATCGGGTTCCTGACCGGAATAGCGATCCTGTGGACCATAGGCGTCATCCTGCTGGTCATCGGCGCGATCCTCTGGATCCTCGGCGCAGTGGGGCACGCGGTCGGCGGGCGCCGTCACTATTGGTAGCCGGCGCGAGAGCCGGTCTCCGGCCGTCGGCTGCGCATGAGCAGACGGTCCGGTAGGGCTGTGCCCGGCGGCGAGCGAGGCGGAAGGGAGCAGGGTACCGAGTCTGCCCGGCGCACGCGGAGAAGTGTCCCTGAGCACGGCGAGGCGCGGGGCGCCCATACGAACGTGCGGTTCGAGCTTGGTCTGCCAGGGGTGGCCGGGGCTGGTGCGCTCAAGGGTGCCGGTCACCGTTGCCGTGGGGCCGCCCGTGGTGAGGCAGTCGACCTTGAAGTCGCCCCAGTAGACCTCCGGTTCACCGCCCGTGTGCTCGACCTTGTGATAGATGCGGAACGTTCCCCAGGGTTGCAGGGGCTTGTCGCCCTGGGCGAAGGTGCTGTGGGCGTCGACCGAGATCCGCCGGATGTCCTGGCTGTCGACGGGGTAGCCCATGCGAGCTTTTCCCTGGAGGGAGGACGCGGTCGTCTTCGCAGTGGCCGTCTGCTCCACGAGCTTGTCCAACGGCCCTGCCCCGGGCATCCGCCGCCCGTACCGGAACCGCCCGCCGGACAGCTGGAAACCAGGACAGTCCGCTACCCACCCGGTCGTACGGCTCCCTCCGCCCTGCGGATGAGGACTCGAACGGGACCAGGTGCGGATGCAGTCCGGCTGCCGGCTGCCGGCTTCCGGCAGGAGCGGCGACGCGTGTGAATGATCACTTCCTACAAATCTCGGACGCCGAACTCCGTTGACCACCGCAACTGATTACCCATCACCACCTTGGCAAAGTGGCCATCAAGTCGATCTCTTCCCGCGACCTGCTTCACGGGGAGTTGTATCTCTATGACAAAGGGGGTTCGCTCAGTGAGCGCGCACACGAACGACGTGGTCGTCACCGGCCTGGGGGCCACAACGCCGCTCGGCGGGGACGTCGCCTCGACCTGGTCGGGGATGCTGGCCGGGCGGTCGGGGATCAGTGCGATCGAGGAGGAGTGGGCCGCCGGCCTGCCCGTGAAGATCGCCGGCAGGCTCAAGACCGAGCCCACCGAGGTCCTGGAACGCGTACAGGCCCGCCGCATGGACCGCTGCGAGCAGATAGCGCTCGTCGCCGCCCGCGAGGCCTGGGCCGACGCGGGCAGGCCCGACGTCGACCCGGAGCGGCTGGCCGTCGTGATCGGCACGGCGACCGGTGGCGCCCTGACCATGCTCGGCCAGGACGACGTCCTCGAGACCTCCGGCGTGCGGCGCGTGTCGCCGCACACCGTCCCGATGCTGATGGCCAACGGCCCGGCCGCATGGGTCAGCATCGACCTCGGGGCCCGCGGCGGTGCCCACACCCCTGTCAGCGCCTGTGCGTCGGGAGCCGAGGCGATCGCCATGGGCCTGGACCTGATCCGGCTCGGCCGCGCGGACGTGGTCGTGGCGGGCGGTACGGAAGCCTGTATCCATCCGCTGCCGCTGGCCGGATTCGCCCAGGCCAAGGCCCATTCGACGCGCAACGACGCGCCTCAGCAGGCATCCCGCCCCTTCGATACCGACCGCGACGGCTTCGTCATCGGCGAGGGTGCGGTCGTGGTCGTCCTGGAGCGCGCCGGGTCCGCGGCCTCGCGAGGAGCCCGGGCCCATGCCACGCTCGCCGGTGCCGGCGTCACGTCGGACGCCCACCACATCACGGCCGCGCATCCCGAAGGCCAGGTCCGCGCGATGCGCCTGGCCGTGACCTCCGCGGGGCTGGACCCCCTGGCGGTCGAGCACGTCCACGCCCACGCGACCTCCACCCCCAAGGGTGACCTGGTCGAGGCCGAGTCGATCACCGAAGCCATCGGCACGCATCCGGCCGTCACCGCGACCAAGTCGATGACCGGCCACCTCTTCGGCGCCGCCGGCGCGATCGGCGCCCTCGCCACGATCCTCGCGGTCCGCGACGGCGTCATCCCCGCCACGCAGAACCTCGACACCCTCGACCCGGAGGTGAAGCTCGACGTCGTCGCGGGGCAGCCCCGGCACGGCAGGCTGACGGCCGCGCTGACGAATTCCTTCGGCTTCGGCGGTCACAACGCCTCGCTCGTGTTCACTCCGGCTCCCTGAGCCGTCTCAGGCCTCGCCTCCCCCTCCCGGCCGGGGGGGAGCTCGGGGCCGTCCGGAGCAGTCGTGACGGCGTTCCGGCGCGTACCCATACGGCCGCACCATGACTGGCAGCCGTAATCCGGCCCGACGATGCTTGAGCGTGTCGTACGGTCCTACGGCACGGACGAGCGGGAGCAGGCACGTGAGGGCACCGAGCGCAGGGAGCAGCACCACGGAGAGGCGCTGGTTCCTGCGCCACCTCCAGCTCCTGCCGGTGATCCTGCTCGCCGGAGGCGCCGTCCTCGACTACAACACCGCGCCGCACTTCAGCGCCGAAGCCTTCTACACCGCCGCACCGATGGCGGCCGCCGCTCTGCTGTCGCTGCGCGCAACGATCCTGGCGGGCATCGGCGCATGCGCCGCCGACGCCGCGCTGCTCACCCACTTCGGCCTCATCGGGGACTCCGGCGGCCGCAGCGAACTGGCGGCGGTCGCGACCGTCTCGGCGATCGCCGTCGTCGTCAACCGCCTCATGTACTACAGCGACGTGCGGCTGCAGTCCGTACGCAAGATCGCCCTCGCCGTGCAGAACGCCGTACTGCCCCGGCCGCCGGCCTCGATCGGCCCCTTCCGGATCGCCGTGCGCTACCAGTCCGCCGTGAAGGACGCACAGATCGGCGGTGACCTCTACGGCGTGCAGGACACTCCGTACGGCGTACGCTGCCTGGTCGGCGACGTGCGGGGCAAGGGCATGGAAGCCGTCAAGGCGGTGGACGTGGCGCTCGGCGTGTTCCGGGAAGCCGCCGACGACGAACCCACGCTCGTCCGGATCGCGGCCAGGCTGGACCGGGCCCTGCTGAGGGAGGCGAAGCGGCGGCAGGGCCACGAGCGGACCGAGGGGTTCGTCACCTGCGTCCTGGCCGAGATCCCGCCCTCGGGCGACGAACTGCGGCTGGTCAACCGCGGCCATCCGCCTCCCTTGCTGCTGCACGGCGGCGCGGTCCGCAGCGTGGAGCCGTCCGAGCCTGCCCTGCCCCTGGCCCTGGGGGAGCTGGGCACCGTCGAGGACCGGACCGATTGCGTGCCCTTCCCGCCGGGGACGACCCTGTTCCTGTACACCGACGGCCTCAGCGAGGCGCGCAACCGCTCCGACGCCTTCTACGACCCCGTCGCCCGGCTGAACGGGCGGGATTTTCCCTCGCCGGACGCGCTGCTCGACGCCCTCCTCGCGGATGTGCGCCGCCACACCGGTGGCCGGATCACCGATGACCTGGTATTGCTGGCCATCAACCGGAGCACGGGGGATGTGAGCCGCTGACTCCGCTCGGACTCCGCTCGGCCGCCCGCCACTCCGGCGCGAGCACCGACCAGATCTCCTCGTCGTACCGCTTCCCCCGGTACAGGTAGCTCTCCCGCAGCACGCCGTCCTTCGTCATCCCGAGCCGCCGGGCCACGGCGATGCTGGCCGTGTTCCCCGTCGACACCCACCACTCCACGCGATGGATGCCGCGCTCCTCGACGGCCCAGTCGATGACCACGCGCGCGGCCCGGGTCACCAGGCCCCTGCCCACGGCCGACGGCTCCAGCCAGCAGCCCGCCTCGGCGATTCCCTGCTCGATGTCCAGCCTCCTCAGCAGGAACCCGCCGACGAGCTCGCCACCCGACCGGATGCCGTAGAGGCGCCCGGTGTCGGCCGCGGCCTTCTCCGCGTACGTCCGGAGGAACGCCCGGCTCGATTCCAGGTCCGTGACGACGTCGGGAAGCCCGTTGTGCTCCCCGATGAACTCCCGCCCTCGGTCCATGTGGGCCAGGAACTCCCCGGCCTGCCACGGTTCGACCGGGCGCAGCTCCGCGCCGTCGTCGCCCAGGGGTATCGCGTACATCGTCACCTTCCACTTCCACAGTCGGAACCGGCGCACCTGCGAAAGGATCTTCGCACGGAGGGTGGCGTGGGGGCCTGTGGCAGGCGGTTTCTTGCGAAGCCCCTCGGTCCTGAAGGGCCCCTCGGTCCTAGAGGGCTTCCTCCCTCAGGAGCTCCAGCAGGTCGTCGCGCCGGTAACCCCACAGCCGGGCGACCTCGTTCGGGTCCCGCAGCTCGTCGACCATGGTGAGGTGCCTGGCAAGGTGGCTCTCGACCTGAGGCCCGTGGCTGCCCGCCCTCCCGGAGGAGATCCATTCGGCCAGCTCTGTGATGTCGGCGATCACCCCGGCGTGTTTGCCCGCGTTCAGCTTCCAGCGCATCCAGCTCGTCGCGTCAAGCAGGACCCGTGCGCGCTCGCCGACGTAGGCGAGCCCCTGGGTGTGCGACGCGAAGCGGAGGACGGTGACGGAGTCGAGGACCAGCAGGGCGCGGACCAGGGCGACGTCCTCCTCGGCCCATTGCGCGGGCTGAGCTCCGGGTATCTCGTCGCCGTCCTGCTTCCGTTTGACGTCCCTGGCCGCGTTCACCCACTTCGCAGCGGCGTTGGCGTCGATGTGGGCCCGGGCGGCGAGCTTGCTCGCACCCAGCTCGAGGATGTGGTCCGCGGTGAAGACGCCGGCGCCGACGAGATGCTGTGGGTTCACGTCGGCGTTCTTGCGCAGCAGGCCGGTCACCGGAGTGCTGCGCAGGCGGTCCTGCCGGCTCCGCTCCTTCTTGGCCCAGCAGGCCCGGACGACCTGGGACCGCGCTTCCTTGTGCAGGCCCGCGATCCGGACGAGGACCGGAGGCTCCTGTGCGATCTGTTCCCTCAGCCACTGCCGGGCCAGGGTGCGGTCGAAGGACTCCCCCGGCACTGAGGCGGGGTTCAGCTGCGCATCAGGGCTCATGTGCATCTCCGAGTCAGGCGGTCAAAGGGAAGCAGTGTATGAGCTGCCTCCGGCCTGCGCGAGCGCCCAACCCGGGCCTCGGAGAAGGGGGATGGGCGTCGCAGCGCTCTACGGGCCGGCGGTGCGCGGCCGGCCGGTTCTAGGACCCGGGTCTTCCGTCGCCTTGCGGACCGGGCGTGCCGGTCCGATGAAGCCCGCTCCGGGGAACTAGGTCAAACGGATGCCACAGTTCCGGCCGCATGAAGGAAGCGGATCAGGATCATCCACTTCTACCGTCGAGATCTCGGACAGCGATGACGCATATCCGCGTCCGGCACAGCACGTTTCGTACGGCCTTCTCTGGAGTATTCGGATGCCCGTCCTGATCGCGGCCCTTGGGCTGCTCGCCTTCGTCATGCCCTTGGCAACGGATATGTACTTGCCCGCACTGCCGCAGATGACAGGCGATCTGCACACCGACGCATCAGGCGCCCAGCTCACCCTGACCGCCTTCCTGATCGGCATGGGGCTGGGCCAGCTGGTCCTCGGCCCGCTTTCCGACCGCTGCGGCCGGCGGGTGCCGCTGCTGACGGGCAGCGTCGTGTGCGTGGCGGCCACGGCGCTCTGCGCGCTCGCCCCGTCGCTGGGATGGCTGATCGCCCTGCGATTCGTCCAGGGCTTCAGCGGTGCCGCCGGAGTGGTGATCGGACGGGCCGTGATAGCCGATGTGGCCGAGGGCGAGACGGCGGCGCGGCTCTTCGGCGTCGTGATGGCTCTCACCGGCCTCGCCCCGGTCGTCGCCCCGGTCGCGGGCGGCGTCGTGATCGAGAACGGCGGGTGGCGGACGGTGTTCTGGGTCCTGGCCGCCGCGACGGTCGTGGCGGTCGTGTCCGCGGCCGTCGCCGTGCCCGAGAGCCTGCCCAGGGACCGGCGCCGTACGGGCGGCGCCGCCGCCACGGCGCGGGCGGTGCGCGAGGTCCTGGGGAACCGGCCGTACCTGGGATACGCCCTCTCCTTCGGCTTCTCCCTCGCCGTGCTCTTCTGCTACCTCGGCGGCGCGTCGTTCCTCTTCCAGAACCTGCTCGGCCTGAGCGTCGGGCAGACGTCCGCGGCCTTCGCCTCGACCGGCGTCGCCGGAGCCCTGGCCACCGTGGCCGTCACCAGGCTGGTCGGCCGCTTCAGCCCCGCAGCGCTCCTGCGCACCGGCCTGTACGTCATGGTCGGCAGCTCCGCCGCGCTCACCGTGCTCGCCCTGGCCGACGCCCTCACCCTGCCGTACACCCTGGGGCTGGTGTACGTGGCGCTCACCGGCATCTGCCTGGTGACCGTCAACGCGACCGCCCTCGCCCTGGAGCGCGTTCCCCACGCGGCCGGCGCCGGTTCCGCCGTTCTCGGAACCGGTCAGGGCCTGCTGGGAGCCGTGGCCGCCCCGCTGGTAGGCCTGGGCGGTGAGCACACTGCGTTCCCGATGTTCCTCGGCATGACCGTCTCGGCCGCCCTGGCCTTCCTCGCCCTGACTCTCACCCGAACGACAGGCTCAGTCACGTCCGCTTGAGGTAGCCGTTGTCGACGAGCCACTTCACGTGCTCTCCCGGACCGCGGCCCGTGAGGCAGACCAAGATCAGCCAAGTGAAGGGGGCGTTCCTGTTCCCGGCGCGTCGCCGCAGAGGTGGTTACTGCGGGATTGCTGCGGGATTACTACGGGACCTCGATACGGGCCAGAGAGCCCGTTTCCAGGGCGCACCACAGCGCCCCGTCGTGGTGGGCGATGCCGTGCGGTTCGCAGTCGGGCCGGGGCAGGTCGTACGAGGTGATCCGGCCGTCCACGGTGATCCGCCCGACGCGGCCGCGGCCCCACTCGCTGAACCACAGCGCTCCGTCGGGGCCGGTGGTGATGGCGTGCGGCCTGGTCTCGCGGTCGGGCAGGGGGTACTCGGTGAGCTCGCCGTCCACCGTGATGCGCCCGATCTGTCCGGCGCCGATCTCGACGAACCACAGCGCGTCGTCCGGCCCGGCGGTGATGCCCACCGGCGCAGCGGCCTCGGTGGGCAGCGGGCAGGCGGTCGTCCGGCCGTCCATGGTGATCCGGCCGATCGCGTTGCCCTGGTTGAGGGTGAACCACATGGCTCCGTCGGGGCCCGCCGTGATGGCGGCGGGGAAGGCGCCCGGCGCCGGGTATTCGGTGATGTCGCCGTCGGTGGTGATGCGGCCGAGGCGGTCGGCTCCGGAGAGCGTGAACCACATCGCCCCGTCGGGGCCGGCGGCGATGCCGAACGGCCCTCCGCCGGTGGTCGGCGGGGTGAAGGAGGTGACGGTGCCCTCGACGGTGATACGGGCGATGCGGTGCGCCCGGTACTGGGTGAACCACAGTGACCCGTCGGGCCCTTGGGCGAGGATCGTGGGGCCTGTGTCCGCGCCGACCGGATGGACGGTCAGGCTCCCGTCCGTGCCCCTGCGGGCGATCGCGCCCTGGTGGGTCAGGGTGCACCACAGGGCACCGTCGGGCCCTTCGGTCAGCGCGTAGGGCCCGGCTTCCGGCGTGCCGATGGTGAACTCACGAACGGGGTCGGCCAGCCACCGGCTCATCCGGTCGAGGAGGACGTCTCCCCGGTCGGACAGGTGGAAGGCGTGGGGCATGCCCTCGTGGACGTCCAGGCACACGCTCACTCCGGCGGCCTCGGCGGCCTCGGCGAACCGGCGAGCGTCGTCGAGGAGCACTTCGTCCGCGCCGGCCGCGATCAGCAGGGGCGGCAGCCCGCGCAGTTCCCCGTACAGCGGGGACTGCGGCGCCTGGTCGGCGGGCGCGCCTGCGAGGTACTGGGCACCGATGGCCTCCAGGACGGCGCGGCTCATCACGTCCTTGCCGTCGTCGGCGGACAGGGACGCACCGGTGAGGGCCAGGTCCGTGACGGGCGAGACGGCGACGGCGGCACCGGGCGGCGTTCCGCCGGTCCGCTTGATCTCAAGGAGGGCGGAGAGCACCAGGGTGGCACCGGCCGACTCGCCGAAGAGGACGGCCTTCGAGGCGGGGATGCCCTGGTCCAGCACGCCCTGCCAGGCCGTCAGGACGTCCTCCAAGGCCGCGGGGTAGGGGTGGGCGGGCGCCAGCCGGTAGTTCACCCGCAGGACCGGCCGTCCGGTGGCCTTCGACAGCCGGTAGGCCATGACGCGTTCGGCCTCGGGCATGGTGTGGGCGAATCCGCCGCCGTGCACGTAGACGACGGCACCGTCCCCGGCTCCAGGCGCGCGGACCCAGTCGCCGGACACCTCGGCGTCGGCCGGCAGTGAAACAGCGAGCGCTGCGCCGAGGCTGTCACGGACTGCTGCGGCCTGTGCGGGGGTTGCGGGGACAGTGGTGATGTTCAAGAACGGTTCTCCGTAGGGTTCGTCAGATCTCGTTCTCCGGCGGGCATTTGCCGCCATCGGATGAACTTTACGTCGGGGGTAATCTTGCGCTCCACCCCCTCAAGACGGCAACGTAAATATATGTCTGGCGTATATTTTCGGGCCGTCGATAGCCTGGGCGGATGTCTGCCGTTTCACGCCCCGAGTCGTTCAACTTGGCCGCCGCCCAGTACGCAGCCAACCGGCCTTCCTACCCGCCCGCTCTCCTGGACTCCGTCGAGGAGCTCACGGGACGCCCCCTCGCCGGATCCCGTGTCGCCGACGTCGGCGCGGGCACCGGAATCGCCACCGTGCTGCTCCGCGAGCGCGGCGCCGACGTCGTCGCCGTCGAGCCCGGCGGCGGTATGGCCGCCCAGTTCCGCCGCACGCTGCCCGACGTGCCGCTCGTCCGCGGAGACGGCAACGCCCTGCCGCTCGCCGACGCTTCATGTGACCTGATCACCTACGCACAGGCCTGGCACTGGACAGACACCGCCCGCGCCGTTCCCGAGGCGCTGCGGGTCCTTCGCCCGGACGGTGCGCTCGCCCTCTGGTGGAACACCAGCGCCTCGGACGTGCCGTGGACGGCCGCCCAGGACGAGCGCATCGCCCGCCACTGCGGGCTGGAACCACCGTCCCCGACGATCCTTGACGACACCCGCGCCGCGCAGATCGCAGGGCTCGCCGGTCTACGGGTAACACGCCGCCAGGTGCGCTGGAGCCGCGCCATCCCCCTTGAGATGCATCTCGCCAACATCAGCAGTCACTCGGCGTTCCTCGTCCTCGGCGAGGCAAGGGCCCGGGCGTTCCTCGACGACGAACGCGTCCGCCTGCGGGAGATCTTCCCGGACGGAACGGTGGAGGAGACCTACGTCGTGGACCTCCTTGTGGCCACCCGGTCCTGAGTAGCTGTCAGGCCCGCGCCTGGCGATCGGCCGCCCGGTGAGTTCACTCGGGCAGGCGGACGGACAGGGCGTGGCGGAACTCGTTGCGGGGGTCCCAGCGGGCCTTGATGCGCTGAAGGCGGGGGTAGTGCTGCTTGTAGTAGAGGGTGTGCCAGGGCGTGCCGGAGGTGTTCCAGGAGGAGTCGGCCAGGTCGGTGTCGGGGTAGTTGACGAAGGAGCCGTCGCTGACGGCGCCGGGGACCGGCACGCCACCGCTGTCGGCGTAGACGGCGCGGTAGAAGTCGCGTACCCATGACAGGCGCGGACCGGGTTCGTCCTGCGGTTCCCAGCCGGTGAGGTAGACCGCCTTGAGGACGGAGTCGCGTTGCGCGACGGCGGTCGCCTCGGGTGCGACGGTGCTGACCTCCCCGCCGTAGGAGACGAGCCACAGCGAGCCGCTGATCTCGCCGCCCTCCTTGCCCGACAAATGCTGGTGGATGGTCTCGGTCTGCCGGTCCGTGAAACGTTTGCGCAGGTAGGCGGCCTTCGCCTTGAAGGACGCCGGAGGGGTCTCCTGCACGGTGGCGGCGGCCTGCAGCCACGGCTGGTCCACCTGGCTCCGGCCGGGCCGCGCCCCGACCCCGCCGCCGACCGCGGCCACGTAGTCGTCCACCAGCCGCTGCGCGCCGGGCCCGGTGGAGTCCACCTGCCCGACGAGGTCGACGGTTCCGGCCTTGCGGCTGTTGAGCATCAGGACGCTGAACAGCCCGGCGTAGGGGGAGCCGGGGGCGCTGTTGCGCTCGTACCAGCTGCCGTGATTGCGCACCAGCCGGGTGAAGGAGCGCTGGTCGAGGTCCTTCCAGGACCATGAAGCGCTGAAAGTGAGCGCGGACTCCGGGGCCCGGGGCAGCAACCGCGAGGGGTCGGAGCCCTTCGCACCGGGAGACCTGAACCAGTAGCGGGTGACGATGCCGAAGTTGCCGCCCCCGCCGCCGGTGTGTGCCCACCACAGGTCGTGGTGGGGATCACCGGGATCCCTGGTGGCCACCACGCTGCGGGCCTTGCCCGCCTTGTCCACCACCACGACCTCGACGGCATGGAGGTGGTCCACGCCCAGGCCGTAGCGGCGGGACAGGGCGCCGTATCCGCCTCCCAGGATGTGCCCGCCGACGCCGACCTCCGCCGTGGCACCCGCCGGAACGGCCACGCCCCAGCCGAGGAACAGGCGCCGGTACATCTCACCGAGCGAGGCGCCCGGCTCGACGGCGAACGCCCGGCGCTGCGGGTCGTAGGAGACGGCGGTCATCGGAGAGAGGTCGATGAGGACCCGGACGGAGTGGTCGTCGACGAAGTCCTCGAAGCAGTGCCCGCCGCTGCGGACGGCGATGCGCTTGCCCTGGCGTACCGCTTGCTGCACGGCGTCGACGACCTGTTCGGTCGTGCTGACGACGCGCACGTAGTCGGGTGTGGCACTGCCTCCGTCCGAGGAAGGACGAAGGGGCGGTGCTGTTCCATCCCGCAGAAGGTTGCGCCGCCCACCCGGAGGGGTCCCCCGCCTGCTTATGCGTTCGTCCTGCGACCGTGGTCGGATTAGGTTGGCGTGATGCCCGAACTGCGAACCGACCGACTTGCACTCCGCGCGTGGCGGGAGTCCGACCTCGATCCCTGGGCGGCCATGAACGCCGATCCCGAAGTCCGCCGATACTTCCCGGAGGTGCTCACCCGGGAGCAGAGCGAGGCTTCCATCACCCGTTTCCAGGCCGATCTCGACCGGCGTGGCTGGGGCTGGTGGGCCGTGGAGGTCGTGGCCACCGGCGAATTCATCGGCTTCGCCGGGCTGGACCCGGTGGACGAGGACATGCCGTTCACCGGAGTGGAGGCCGGCTGGCGCCTGGCCCGTCCGGCGTGGGGACACGGTTACGCCACCGAGGCCGCCCTCGCCGTGGTGGAATTCGGCTTCGGCGAACTCGGCCTGTCCGAAATCCTTGCGGTGACGACGGCCACCAACGTCCGGTCGCAGGCGGTGATGCGCCGTATCGGCATGACGTACGACCCCGCCGACGACTTCGACGACCTGACGGTGCCCGACGGGCCGCTGCGCCGGAACGTGGTGTACCGGATCCCGGCCGTGAAGCGGCCGCCGGCCGGGGTGTAGGCGGGTCGCCCGAATTCCTCGACGGCGGCGCACAAGGCGCGCATCGCCACTTGAACAGAGTGTTCACAACATTCAGTTGACAACGACTCACATGCCATCTCATCCTGATCACATGCCATCGATTCCCGAGCAGCCCGCCGACCAGCCCACCGACCCCTTCACGCCCCCGTCCGCGGACGAGGCGCGGGCACAGCGTGTCTACGCGTCCCTGTTCCGCATCGCCGAGCGGCATGCGGCCACCGACGAACAGCGCCGCCGCCAGGTCCACCCGTCCATCCTCGGGCCCCACGAAGCCGTACGGCTCGTGTCGTTCCTGCTCAGCGGGGCCGCACAGCCCGTCGAAGGCGAGGCGGAGGTGGACCGCACCGACATCACCGCCGCCCTGAGCCTGATCCCGCCGGCCCGGAGCGAGATGGACGAGCTGGAAGCGGGTCTCCTGCAGATGGCGCGAGGCCGCGGCATGACCTGGCAGGAGATCGCCTTCGGCCTGGGGCTCAGCACCCCGCAAGCCGCCCGGCAGCGGTACGAGCGACTGGCCGACCGGACCGCGTCCGGCACGGAGCCCGTCGCGGAGTAGGGCGAAGCGGGGGGCCTCCGCCCCGGCCACCTGCGGCTCCCCCGGAGCTGTCTTCGACCGGACGGGCGAGGAACTCGCCCGGCACAGCGCGAAGAGTGGAAGAAGAGTGGAATAGGTGTCGTGCCGGGAGGGTTGGCCCGGGCACGAGACCACCACGAGCCCTCGAAGGACACTCCATGAAAATCGGCATCATCGGCGCCGGCAACATCGGCGGCAACCTCACGCGCCGGCTCACCGCTCTCGGCCACGACGTCTCCGTCGCCAACTCGCGCGGCCCGCAGACCCTCACGGAGCTCGCCGCCGAGACGGGGGCGACCCCTGTCACCGCCGCCGAGGCGGCGCGGGGCGCGGAGGTCGTCGTGGTGACCGTTCCGCTGAAGGCGGTCCCCGGCCTGCCGTCCGGGCTCTTCGACGGGGCTGCGGAAGGCGTCGCCGTCATCGACACCGGAAACTACTACCCCAAGGAGCGGGACGGCCGGATCGCAGCCATCGAGGACGGCCTACCGGAGAGCCGGTGGACCGAGCAGCACATCGGCCACCCGGTCATCAAGGTGTTCAACGGCACCTACGCCCAGGACCTCCTGGACAAGCCGCTGCCGGCCGGTCACCCGGACCGGCTCGCCGTGCCGGTGGCCGGCGACGACGAGGCGGCGAAGGAGATCGTCCGCCGTCTCGTCGACGAGCTCGGTTTCGACACGGTCGACGCCGGGGGCATCGACGACTCCTGGCGCCAGCAGCCCGCGACGCCCGTCTACGGCCTCCGGGCGGGGACGGACGAGGTGACCAAGGCCCTCGCCGAGGCCTCGCGGGAGCGGTCCGAGGCGTTCCGGGCGTAGCGCGGGCCACACATGGGCCGGCCACTCGGTTTGACCCTCACCCCACGTCAGGCCGCAGCATGGCGCGGGAGAGAGGAAGGGCAGGTCCATGAGTTATTCGGTCGGGCAGGTCTCCGGCTTCGCGGGGGTCACGGTCCGTACGCTGCACTACTACGACAAGGCGGGGCTGCTGTGTCCCAGCGAGCGCAGCCCCGCCGGCTACCGGCTCTACGGCAACGCGGACCTGGCGCGGCTCCAGCAGATCCTCTTCTACCGGGAGCTCGGCTTCTCCCTCGACGAGATCGCCACGATCATGGCGGATCCGGCGGCCGGCGCGCTGAAGCACCTGCGCGATCGCCACCGGATGCTGAACGAGCAGATAGCCAAGCTGCACCGGCTGGTCGAGGTGGCCGAGCGGGCCATGGAGGTGGAGCGCACGGGCGTCGAGCTGACGCCCGAGGAGCGGTTCGAGGTGTTCGGCGAGGTCGCCTTCGACCTCAGTTACGCAACCGACGCGCACCTCAAGTGGGGGCACAGCGAGGGCCACCGGCAGTCGATGGCCCGGGCCGCCGCCCACACCAAGGAGGACTGGCGGCAGATCATGGCCGAGGCGGCCGCCTGGCGGCACGAGCTGATCGCCGCCTTCAACGCGGGCGAGGCTCCGGACAGCGCACGGGTCCTGGAGCTGGCCGAGGAACACCGCCGGCACATAGGGCGGTGGTTCACTGCCTGTCCGCCCGAGATGCACTGCCGCATCGCCGACGACTACGTCGAGGACTCCCGGGCCTTCGCGCTCGTCGTGCCCCCGTCCGAACAGCGCCCCGGGCTGGACCGGTTCCTCCGTGCGGCGATCCACGCCAACGCCGAGGGAGGCCGGGACCGGTGAAGATCCTCATCCTGGCGGCCGGCTCCCGGGGCGACGTGGCGCCCTACACCGGGCTCGGCGTCCGCCTGCGGGACGCCGGCCACGAGGTCGCCCTCGCCGCGCCCGCCTCCTTTTCCGGCCTGGTGGCGGAGAGCGGGCTGGAGTTCCGCGGCCTGCCCGCGGACCCGCGCGCCCAGGCCGCCGGGGCCCAGGCCGCAGGGACCCGCGTTTCCGGAGGGAGTCCGGGCGGCACGGCCGACCTCATGCGCAAGGCGTCGGCCTTCATCCAGGAGCTGGGGCCGGGCATCGCCGACGCCGCCGCGGCGGGTGCGGACCTGCTGCTGTTCTCCACCACGACGGCTCCGCTGGGCTGGCACGTGGCGGAGGCACTGGGCGCCCCCAGCATGGGGGTGTACCTGCAGCCGGTGACGCCCACGGGCGAGTTCGGGCCGGTGATGGGCGGGGGGCGTTCGCTGGGCCGCTGGGGCAACCGGGCGGCCGGCCGCATCTCCCTGCGGGTCGTCGACAGGCTCCATACGACGGCGGCGGCCGGTCTACGGGCCCGGCTGGGCCTGCCGCCCGCCGCAGCCCGGGCGGTGCGGCGACGGCAGGAGGCGTCGAACTGGCCGGTCCTGCACGGGTTCAGCACCGTGCTCGTACCTCGTCCGCGGGACTGGCGCGACGGGCTGGACGTCGTCGGGAACTGGTGGCCCCACTGCCCCGCCGACCGGCGGCTGCCCGCCGAACTGGACGACTTCCTCCGGTCCGGGCCTCCCCCGGTCTTCATCGGGTTCGGCAGCATGGGCGCCGGTGAGGGCGAGCGGCTCAGCGAGATCGCCGTGGAGGCCCTCCGCAAGGCCAAGGTGCGCGGCGTCCTCCAGGCGGGGTGGGCTGGGCTGTCCGCTGTGGGAGACGACGTGCTGGCCGTCGGGGACGTGCCGCACGCCCTGCTCTTCCCGCGTACGGCCGCGGTGGTGCACCATGCCGGCGCGGGCACGGCCGCGGCCGCCCTCCGTGCGGGTGTCCCTGCGATTCCCGTTCCCGTCACGGCCGACCAACCGTTCTGGGCCGGGCGGATCGCGTCCCTGGGCGCAGGCACCACCCCCGTCCCGTACAAGGAACTGACCGCCGGCCGACTGGCGGAAGCGCTGCGGCTGGCTGTCGGGGAACCGCAGTACCGGGAACGGGCTGCAGAGGCCGCACGGCGCATGGAGGCGGAGGACGGCGCGGCGAGGGTGGTCGAGGAGATCGAAAAGAAAGTGCCGTGACCCATGGCGCCGCGTAATGTGCACTCCCGTTGAGTGACGGTTACATCGGGAGGCGTCATGATTGCGGAACTCGTCAGGGTGTGGGCTTCGGGCTGGGCCCTGTCCCGGCACACACCCCGGCCCGCGGAGCAGCCCTGGGGCGTCTACATCGAGGTGGGGCAGGCCGGACAGGTGGGGCGCCATGTGCTCTTCGGTGCCCACGAGTCGGCGGTACGCGAGGCCGCGGCCTCGGTGAGCGCCCCGCACACCTGGCTCAAGGTGCCCGCGGAGCCCGAGGACGTCGGGCCCTGGCTGCCGCGGGGCTGGGTGGTCGACGAGGAGGAAGCCGGCCATCTGATGGCCGTGGACCTGTCGGCGACGGAGCCCGTCGCACCCGAGGGATACACCGGGTCCCTGGAGACGGGCGGCGGCGGCGTCGCGTACGTCCGGGTGCACGATGCCGCGGGCGAACTCGCCGCCAAGGGGCAGGTGGCCCTGCTCGGTCGCGAGGCGGTCGTCGACCGGGTGGTGACCGAAGAGGCCCACCGCCGCCGCGGCCTCGGCGCCTTCGTGATGCGCACGCTCGCCGACCACGCCGTGGCCGAGGGTGCGTCCCTCGGCGTCCTGGGGGCGACGGACGAAGGGCGTGCGCTGTACGAGACGCTGGGCTGGAAGGCACACGCCCGGCTGGCGGCGTGCGTCTACAGGCCGTAATTCCAGAGCCCACACCAACCTCGGATGGTAGGGTTTTCGGTGTTCGTATCCGAAAGCGAGAGATGTGGGGAGGTGAGGTTGATGACCGCGCTGAAGGCCACTGCCGTGCGCAGCGCCCGGGTCACCCTCACGTCCCGGGCGACGGTCTGACCGCATCCTGCTGTGCCTCGCCGGGAGCGTGAGCTCGCGGGGCGACACCCGTACGAACTTCACTGGAACGGATCTCCGTACCGTCATGACCACTCGCATCGACTGGATCACGCGCGCCGAGACCAGCGCCGACATCCCTGCCATCCGCGATATCGTCCTCGCCGCGTTCGACACCCCGCTGGAAGCCGACCTCGTCGACGCCCTGCGTACCGACCCCTCGTGGATCGAGGGCCTGTCGATCGTCGCCACCGACCCCGGCGGCAGGCCGGTCGGCCACGCGCTGCTCACCCGCTGCCACATCGGCGACGTCCCGGCCCTGTGCCTGGCCCCCGTCGCCGTGCTCCCCGAGTGCCAGAAGACCGGCGCCGGCTCCGCGGCCGTCCGCGCCGCTCTGAAGGCCGCAAAGGGCATGGGCGAGCACTTCGTCACCGTCCTGGGGCATCCGGCGTACTACCCGCGGTTCGGCTTCACCCGGGCCTCGGCCCACGGCATCGGGCTGACCATCGACGTCCCGGACGAGGCCATGATGGCGCTCGCCCTCGACGCCGATCACCCACTGCCGGCCGGCACCGTCCGTTACGCCGCGCCGTTCGGCATCTGATCCGGGCCGCCGGGCGGGGCGTCACCGCGTCCCGCCCGGCGTCACGATGTGCACGTGCCCAGCATCGTCGTGAGCATCTTCTTCTCGTCC
This sequence comes from Streptomyces hiroshimensis, assembly GCF_014650335.1. Taxonomy (GTDB): domain Bacteria; phylum Actinomycetota; class Actinomycetes; order Streptomycetales; family Streptomycetaceae; genus Streptomyces; species Streptomyces hiroshimensis. The sequence goes on along the minus strand of NZ_BMUT01000024.1, from coordinate 4,831 downwards.
TCGGTGACGGTCAGGCCGTACGTGGACTTCACAGAGGTCCAGGCCCGGCCGTAGACGCACCAGGCGGTCTTCGCCGGGGGCTGCCACTGGTCGGGGCTCTGGTCGCCCTTGCTGCGGTTCGTCGCCGCCGAGACGGTCAGCAGCTGAGGGTGGGTGAGGTCGTTGGCGAGAGCCTTGCGCCGGTCCGTGGTCCACTGGTCGGCGCCCGACCGCCAGGCGTTGGCCAACGGCACGATGTGATCGATATCGACCTGGGAGGCCGCGGTGAAGGTCTTGCCGTCGTAGAGGCTCTGCCAGGTGCCGGAGACCGCCCGGCACTGCGCATCGCGCTTCACGTCCTTGCCGTCGCGTCCGAGGATCGTCTCGCGGGTGTCGCACTTGTCGCCCTGCTGGGCCCAGTGCGGGAACTTGTCGCGGCTGTAGCCGGTCATCGGACGGGGCTTGGCCACCGCGAGCCCGCTCAGCTGCTTCTTCGCTTCGCCCGCCGACGGCAGGGCGGGGAGGCCGGCATCCCCGCCCGCGCCGCCGGGCTTCCCGTCCCCCGGCCCCTGCCCCGGGGATGAGGCCGACGCGGCAGGGGGCGTACTGCGGCCAGGGGACTTGCCCCGGTCCGCGCTGTCCCCGCCGCAGCCCGAGAGGACGAGCCCGGCCACACATACCAGTGCCGCACCTGCACCGGCCCGTACCTGATGCCTCATCACTACCGTCATCCCCCGCCCATCGCCGGAACGTTCCGCTGCCAAGCTGCCCGCCGGACAGATCCACAAACAGAACGAAAATGCCACTGAAGCCTGTGTAAGACAAATCCGGTATGCGGCATGCCTGTGCGGTGGCACCGCAGCCGCCATCGCCGGGGGCTTCGTCCTTTCGTGCTCTCCCCTGCACTTGTACATTCCTGCAGTGGATATTGACGACAAGGACGACAAGACCGTGATCCGGCACGCCGGGCCGGAGGATGCAGCGTCGATCGCACGCATCCACAGGGATTCCCGGGCGGCGACCATGCCCTACCTGCCGCCGCAGCAGCACACCCCCGACGAGGTGGCCTGGTGGATCCGGGAGGTCGTTCTGCGGGAATGCCGGACCTGGGTCGCCGTGCGCGGCACCGAGACGGCCGGCTACGCCGCCGTCAAAGGCGAGATGCTCGAGCACCTCTATCTGCGCCCGGACCTCCGCCGCCGGGGCATCGGCACACTGCTCCTGGACGCGGTCAAACGGCACGCCTCCGGCGGGGTGTCCCTCCATGTCTTCCAGCAGAACACCGGGGCCCGCGCCTTCTATGAGCGCCACGGCTTCACCGTCGTGGACACCAGCGACGGCAGTCGCAACATGGAGGCGCTGCCCGACATGACCTTGCGCTGGGAACCGGACGTCACGGCCTCCGGTGGCGCGGCGAAGGCGCCCCGTGGGTGCCCGCACGGGGCGACAGATCTCCGCCCGTCAGCAGATCTCCACCCGTGAGTGGAGAGGCTCCACCCTGAGCTGGATACAAGGGTGCAACCGGAGATCCACCCGGTAGCCGATGCGGCGCGGAGGCCGGCAGCGCGACAGTGGAGGACATGAAAAGACCACTGAACAGGCGGGCATCCGTGGCCGGTGTGCTGGCCTGCGCGGCCGTCGTCGCCACGCTGATCTCCCCCGTCGGCGCGCAGGCCTCGGCCGCGCCCGCCCAGCCCGAGCTGCGCATGCCCGAGGGCAAGACCGTGCTGCCGAACCTCGACGATGACGCCCGGCGCTGCACCCTGCGCCCCGGCGACCTGGACCGGCTGGACGTGGCCGTCGACGAACGGCTGGCCGCATGCAACGACGCCGCCGACGAGGTGGTCAACGGCGCCGCCGATGCCGAAGACCTCACCCCGCTGAGGGTGAAGCCCATAGCCGTAAGCAGCCATGCCGACGGCCGGGTCCGGCTGCCCGCCGCCCAAAGCCCTTACGCGCGCATCTTCGTGATGCGCGACGGGCAGTATGTATCACTGGGCGCCGACGGGCGGTTGAGCGCCGAGGAACTGCGGCGCGGAGTGCAGCTGGCCGTGGAGGCCCGTGACATCGTGCGCGACCGCAAGCGCTGGGACGGCCGGATCGACGTGACGGTGTCCGTCACGCAGCACGGGGTCACCCGCACGGCCCGGGCGGACCTGCACGTGGCCCCGGTGCTCCTGCAGCACGACCTGCAGCGCGCGCAGCACGTCTTCGCCGCCGCGCCGGGCCCGGGCGAGGGGCAGCCCGTCGAGGTCCCCGCCGCGACGCGTCCTCCCGGCCAGTGGCAGGAGTTCGCCGACTCCCTGCGCAAGGCCGCGAAGGAGTCCGGCCTTCCCGAGAGCGACGTGCGGTTCCAGCCCGGCACCGCGCAGTGGTGGAAGGACATCTGGCGCCAGGACATCGCCGAGCCCGGTTACGTGACCAAGACGACGCCCCACGGCCGGCAAACGCTGCGGATCCTGCTGCGCTCCCCCAACTACTGGACGTCCGCCGACGGCCGCTCCGCGAGCCTTCGCCGCGCCGGCCGGCTCCTCTACCGTGACCTGCGCGGTCCCGATGTGGGCGTGGTCCAGCAGTACACGCCCACGTCCCGGCGCGAGAAGAACGTCGACGAGCTGCTGAACTTCACGGGCAACTTCGAGTCCCTGCCGCCGTACGCCGGTCATCCGCAAGGCCGGGTCCTCTACGGCAGCAGTGCCGATCGCCGCCCCGATCCGTCGTTCGTCGGGATGCTGAACGCCCAGGGACAGCAGCCTGCGGTAGTCCTGGACACCTCCTGGCTGCTGGTGGGCCATGTCGACGAGACCGTCCACGTCGTACGGGCGGACAACGCACGTGGCTGGACGCTGGCGGTCTCCGACCCCCGCAAGGCCGTGGCTCTGCTGAAACAGGCCCAGCGAGCGGGTGAGGGAAGCCAGCGCCTCTTCGCGGACACGGCCGCGAAGGCCAAGCCGACCGTCGACGAGTTCCTGCGCTACGAGCAGCACGCCGGCGACAACGAGGACGCCGCCCGGCACATCGACGGACAGCTCGCGGTCCTGCTGCGGGAAACCGGCCTGAAACCGCAGGAGATCGTCCGGCTCCCGGTCCTCTACTACAGGACGGAATCGGGCAAGGGCCAGCCGCGTCGCCACATAGCCCTCTCCCCCGCCCTCGCCAACGGGCTGTCCCTGACCGCCCGCGACTTCGCCGCCCCCAGCCCCCACGGGCCGCGCATCGCCGGCCGTGACCTCTTCCGCAGCGAGACCGAGCGCGCCCTGGCCGCCGGAGGCGTGCGGGTGCACTGGGTGGAGAACTTCTCCTGGGCCCACCTCAGCGGCGGCGAAGTGCACTGCGCCACGAACGCCCTCCGCGAGATCACGTAACGGTGCAGGGCAGCCGAGGGCAGCCGGCTGCCCGGTTCCGGCCGGGCAGGTGAAGCGGCTGCTCCGCCGAGAAGCGTCAGGACACGTTGATGCTGTCCGTGAACGCGGTGACGGAGAGGTGGCCGTTGGTCACCGTCTTCTCGAACGGGATCGTCAGGTGGTCGCGGGATGCGGGTGGCGTGATGCGCAGGTACCCGGCCTGCACCATCCGCGGGGCGTCGGCGTGTGCCCATGCCAGCGCGGCCTCTGCGGAACCCCCGGGCTTCAGGACGAGGGTGCTCCTGCCGGGGTCGGGGATGAAGTAGGTGCTCCCCCAGGAGGTGCTCGTGCCGACCGCCTGGTGGCGGGCGTCCTCAAGCTGCAGGCCGGGATAGCCGTATAGCGCGCAGGTACGGCCGGAGGTGTTGGTCAGCACCAGCACGGTGCCCTCGTGGGACATGCCGTTCTGGTGGCCTCCCTTGTCGGTCAGTGAGGCCCTCAGGCCCGATACGTCGCAGGTCGGGGTCCGTCCGGCGGCCGGGGCGGCCGAGGCGGTTTCCGCGCCGCCGACGGCGGTGGCGGTTGCCACCGTCGCCGCTATCGCTGCTATCGCCGCGGTCGTGGCGGCTGTCCTGCCCAGGGTGCTCCGTAACATCGTGTCCCTCCAGCGTTCGAACGTCTTTGCTTTCCGGCTACCTCATCTTGGCCCGTCCATTCCTCCCGGGTCACGGAAACCCCGGCTATGCGGCGAGGGCGGTGGCGCCCCGTTGGTGTGGGGTGCCACCGCCCTCGGCAGTGTGTGGTGCTGATCAGTACGCGGAGTTGACGTTGTCCATCGAGCCGTACTTGTCGGCCGCGTAGTTGCAGGCGGCGGTGATGTTGGCGACCGGGTCATAGATGTCCCAGGACGTGCCCTCGACGTGATACGCCTTGAACGTCGGGTCGATCATCTGCAGCAGACCCTTCGACGGAACACCGTTCACCGCATTGACGTCCCAGTCATTGATCGCCCGCGGGTTACCCGTCGACTCACGCATCACATTCTTCTTGATGCCCTCATACGAAGCCGGGATACCCTTCGCCCGCAGAATGTCCAGCGACTGACCGATCCAGCCCTCAAGATCATCCGCGTAGGCCTTCTTCGCCGGAGCAGCCGGCTTGGCGGCGGGCTTGGCCGGGGCAGCAGGCTTGGCAGCGGGCTTCGCCGCAGCGGCCGGCTTGGCGGCTATGGCCTTGCGCTCGGTGGAGCGGTTGGCGGCCTGCTTCTCGGCACGCTCCTTGCCCGCCTTCGCCTCGGCGGCAGCGTCCGCGCCGGCCTTGGCGGCGGCGTCAGCATGCTTCTCCAGGTCGGCCTGCTGCGTCTGACCGAAAGCCTCAGCACTCCACGCCACCGGCTTCACCGCAGCAGCCGGAGCCGCATCAGCAGCGAAAGCATGCGGAGCAACGGCCACCGCGACGACAGCGGCACCGGTCGCAGCAATACCGGCAACAGAGAACTTGTGAATCTT
>NZ_BMUT01000023.1 GCF_014650335.1 Streptomyces hiroshimensis | reverse complement strand
CGTTCAGGGGCCGTGCAGTGGTGATTGCCGCCGGTGCGGCTCGAGTGGCTGCCCCGCCGTCCTTGCGGACCCCGCGGCAACTCGGAGAACACTACACGAGGTTTGGGGGCCGTGTGGCCACCCCCTGGAGCTTGCCCTGACGCTTGCCCTAGCGCTTGCGGCGGCGCTTCCGACCCGTGCGCCGCTCGTACCGCGCGACGGCCTCCTCGTACTCCCGGCGGTGGAGCTGCTCGCCCGGTGCTTCCTTGACGGTGCGGAGTGCGTAGGCGAGCAGGGCGCCGATGAAGCCGATCATCATCAGGCTCTGCATCGACCGCTCGGCGTGCGGGTCGGCCCCGGGGTCGGGGCGGCGGCCGAAGCGTTCCCAGGTGCGGCGGAAGGACAGAGCGCTGCACACCGCGAACGCGACGACCACCATCGTGTTGACCAGGCCGCCGACCTTGGCGATGGCCAGGCCCTCGTAACCGAAGCGCAGGACCAGCGCGCCCGCCGCGGCAGCGGCCAGCGCGCCGAGGCCCGCGCCGACGCGGCGCAGTCCGTACCCGCCGTCGTGGTTCACCCACGTGGTGCCGAAGAACCTGATCGGTTCCGGCTGAGGCCCTTCCGGCTCTTCGCTCATACCTCGATTATGTCGACCGAGGTCAGGAGCATCAGGAGACGCAGGGGCCTTCAGGAGCAGCGGATCGCCACGAAGCCGTCGCTGCCCGTCTTCACATACGCGTCGGACACGTACTGGCCGGGGGCGATGCTGTCCCAGATATCGGTGGTGCCGTAGGGGCCGGTGATCGTTTCGCCGCGGGTCTGGCAGCGGATCGCGACGCGGGAGTCCTCCGGGAGGACGCGGACGATCTGGCTGCCGGTGTTCGGGCCGCGGCGTACGTTGACCTGCTCGCCCGGGGCGACCGGGTAGTAGACGGTGGCGGCGGACTGCACCGTCAACGCCTCGTTCGAGTCGTTCTCGATTGCGCTGCCGACGCCGTCGGCCTCGTTGATCGCGTTGCTCTCGTTGATCTCGTTGATCTCGCTGCTGGCCATTCGGGCCCTCCCCCGCTTGAGCGTTCACCGTCGATCAATGACGTGTTGATCGACGCCGTGTAGATCAAAGACATGCAATGTCATGTGCAGTGCAGGCTAGCAAGGCGCGGCACGGCTTCCCGGGATTGCCGGATCTCATCGATTAGGCTCCGGACGCCGCGCACTTCGCGGCCGACAGACAACGGGGGTGGGGGAATGCCGCCGCTGCGCAATGCCGGGAGGGACCCGGAAGCGGAGGATCCGGGTTATGCCGGCCGGTACCGGCTGGAAGGGCGTCTCGGCTCCGGCGGCATGGGGGTCGTGCACCTGGCCCGCTCCTCCTCCGGAATGCGGCTCGCGGTCAAGGTGGTGCACGCCGAATACGCGGAGGATCCCGAGTTCAGGGCGCGGTTCCGGCAGGAGGTTGCGGCTGCCCGGCGGGTGAGCGGGGCGTTCACCGCGCCCGTCGTGGATGCCGACCCCGATGCCGAGCGGCCCTGGATGGCCACCCTCTACATCCCCGGCCCCACGCTCTCCGAGCGCGTGAAGCGGAACGGGCCTCTCGGTCCGGCGGAGGTGCGGCGGCTGGCGGCCGGGCTGGCGGAGGCGCTGCGGGACATCCACCGGGCCGGCGTCGTGCACCGGGATCTCAAGCCGAGCAATGTGCTGCTCGCCGAGGACGGGCCCAAGGTCATCGACTTCGGCATCTCCCGCCCGTACGACAGCGAGCTGCGGACCGAGACCGGGAAGCTGATCGGTACGCCGCCGTTCATGGCGCCCGAGCAGTTCCAGCGGCCGCGTGAGGTGGGGCCCGCGGCGGATGTGTTCGCGCTGGCGTCGCTGCTCGTGCACGCGGCGACCGGGCGCGGGCCGTTCGAGTCGGAGAGCCCCTACATCGTCGCCTATCAGGTGGTGCACACCGAGCCGGATCTGACGGGCGTGCCGGCCGATCTCGTACCGCTGATCCAGGACTGCCTGGCCAAGGATCCGGAGCAGCGGCCGACGCCGGACGCGATCATGGCTCGTCTGCCGCGGGCTCCGCAGTACGGGGGGTGGCTCGTCGAGGCGCCGGTGCCGGACGGGTCCGTGCCGACTCATGTCCGCGTCCCCCATGCCCGTGAGGGCTCCCCGTCAGCCCCGTCCTCCTCTTCCTCCCCTTCCTCTCCTGCCTCTCCTGCCGCTCCCGTCCCCCGTCGGCGGCGCATGTCGTGGCTCGTCGCCGCCGGTGTGGTGACCGCCGCGCTTATCGCCGGCGGGACGTGGGTGCTGAGCCGCAGCGGCGAGGCGGACCGGCCGCTGCAGACGCGGCCCACCGTGGCCTCGGCGGACTGGCGGCCGTGGGAGACGTCCGTGCCGGAGGGTGCGGCGGGGGACGGCACGGTGCGGGCGGGGTCCTGTGCGTACGGAGGGGGCGCGCTGTACTGCTCCGCGCGGGGTGTGCAGGCGGCTCGTATCGATGCCGCCGACGGCAAGGTCGCCTGGCGGAGAAGCGACGGCGCCGGCGACCGCACCGGCACCGGCACCCAAAGCTCCGGGCCGGCTGCCGCCCCCGTGGTCTCCGGGGGTCTCGTTCACGTCCTGTCCGGAGACGGCGGGCGGCTGTCGGCGCTGGACCCGGCGACGGGTGAGCCGCGCTGGACGCGGGACGTCTCCGCGTACCGCGGCCGGGTCTACCACGCGGGCGACACCGTGCTGCTGGTCGCCGCGGACGGCACGGTGACGGCCGTCGACGGCGGTACGAACAGGCAGCGCTGGCGGCACGGGCTCGGGCTGCCGGAGCGTGCCAAGCCGGTCTTCTCGTTCTACGGGCAGGGGCCGGTGTACGCCGTGGCGCCGGCCGGTCAGGGGCGGCACCGCACACGGATCCTCGCGGTCGACCCGGCGCGCGGGACGACGCTGTGGGAGCGGACGGCCGACGGCGACCTGACCGCGGTGGGCGCGGCGGCGGGGGCCGGGACGGACGGGGCGCTGTTGCTGACGGCGCCCGACAAGGACAACCGGGTGGCGGCCGTCGTCCGGTACGACCCGGGGGCCCGGCGGGAGACGCGCGTGCCGCTCGCCACGCCGCTCAATGTGGCGAGCGCGGCCGCTGACGCCCGGGGTGATGCGGTGTATCTGCTGTCCACGGACGGCGGGCTGACGGCGGTGGGGACGGCTGAGCGCAGGGGTCAGCTGTGGCGGCTGGACACGTCCGTGGCCAATGCGTCAGCGCTGGTCGCCGCCGAGGGGGACCGGGTGTACTTCTCGGCGGCGGACGGTCGTCTGCTGGCCGTCGGCACGGCCAAGGGCACGCTGCTCGGCCAGACGTCCCCTCGCCTGACCCGGGCCGGCCGCGGTTACCTCGACCTGCTGCCGGCGCCGGTCGCGGCGGACGGCCGGGTCTTCGGCGCGGCCCCGGACGGAACGGTGTTCGCAGTCAGCGCCCGGGATCCGGCACGCTGGCGTTGACCCGCAGCTGCTTAAGCCTGTCAGCCTTCGAGAAGGCTGACGTCCCGCACCGCGCCCCGGTCCGCGCTCGTGGCCATGGCCGCGTACGCGCGCAGCGCTGCCGAGACCTTGCGTTCGCGGTTCTTCGGGGCGTACGTGCCGCCCAGTGCCGCGCGCCGCGCGTCGAGCTCGGTCTCCTCCACGAGGAGTTCGATCGAGCGGTTCGGGATGTCGATGCGGATGCGGTCGCCGTCCTGCACCAGCGCGATCGTGCCGCCCGACGCCGCCTCCGGCGAGGCGTGGCCGATCGACAGGCCTGATGTGCCGCCGGAGAAGCGGCCGTCGGTGACGAGCGCGCAGGCCTTGCCGAGGCCGCGGCCCTTGAGGAAGGACGTGGGGTAGAGCATCTCCTGCATGCCGGGGCCGCCGCGCGGGCCCTCGTAGCGGATGACGACGACGTCGCCCTCCTTGATCGACTTGGTCAGGATCTTGTCGACCGCCTCTTCCTGCGACTCGCAGACGACGGCCGGGCCCTCGAAGGTCCAGATCGACTCGTCGACGCCGGCGGTCTTCACCACGCAGCCGTCGACGGCGAGGTTGCCCTTCAGCACCGCCAGGCCGCCGTCCTTGGAGTAGGCGTGGGCGGCGTCGCGGATGCAGCCGCCCGCGGCGTCGACGTCGAGGGACTCCCAGCGCTCGGACTGGGAGAACGCGGTCGCGGAGCGGACGCAGCCGGGGGCGGCGTGCCACAGTTCGACGGCCTCGGGGGTGGGCGAGCCGCCGCGCACGTCCCACGCCTCCAGCCATTCCTTGATGCCGCGCGAGTGGACGGTGTGCACGTCCTCGTTGAGGAGGCCCGCGCGGTAGAGCTCGCCGAGGATGGCGGGGATGCCGCCGGCGCGGTGCACGTCCTCCATGTAGTACGTGCCGCCGGGGGCGACGTTCGGGGCGACCTTGGCGAGGCAGGGGACGCGGCGCGAGACGGCGTCGATGTCGCTCAGGTCGTAGTCCAGCCCGGCCTCCTGTGCGGCGGCGAGCAGGTGCAGGATCGTGTTGGTCGAGCCGCCCATGGCGATGTCGAGGGCCATGGCGTTGTCGAAGGCGGCGCGGGTGGCGATGTTGCGCGGGAGGACGGAGTCGTCGCCGTCCTCGTAGTAGCGCTTGGTGATCTCGACGACCGTGCGGGCGGCGTTCTCGTAGAGGGCCTTGCGGGCCGTGTGCGTGGCGAGGACGGAGCCGTTGCCCGGCAGGGAGAGGCCGATGGCCTCGGTGAGGCAGTTCATCGAGTTGGCGGTGAACATGCCGGAACAGGAGCCGCAGGTCGGGCAGGCGTTCTCCTCGATGCGCAGCACGTCCTCGTCGGAGACGTTCTCGTTGACCGCGTCGACGATGGCGTTGATGAGGTCGAGCTTGCGGACCGTGCCGTCGACGAGGGTGGCCTGGCCGGCCTCCATGGGGCCGCCGGAGACGAAGACGACCGGGATGTTGAGGCGCATGGCGGCCATCAGCATGCCCGGCGTGATCTTGTCGCAGTTGGAGATGCAGATCAGCGCGTCGGCGCAGTGGGCCTCGACCATGTACTCGACGGAGTCGGCGATCAGGTCGCGGGAGGGCAGCGAGTAGAGCATGCCGGCGTGGCCCATGGCGATGCCGTCGTCGACGGCGATGGTGTTGAACTCGCGCGGGACCGCGCCCGCCGCCTTGATCGCCTCGGAGACGATCCGGCCGACCGGTGCGAGGTGGGTGTGGCCCGGGACGAACTCGGTGAAGGAGTTGGCCACGGCGATGATCGGCTTGCCGATGTCCTCGCTCGCTACGCCCGAGGCCCGCATGAGGGCGCGGGCGCCCGCCATGTTGCGGCCGTGGGTGACGGTGCGGGACCTCAGCTCGGGCATCCTGCTCCACTCCTCGCAGTGTGTGGGCGCCGCGTCGGCGTATCGACGTGTCGGCGTCCTTCGAGCCTACGCCCGCCCTCCAGGGTGCGGACAGATTTTCCGCCATGTGAGACGCGCGTCCGCAGTGCAAGAGCCCTGCGGGCGTCGCGCAGAACGTTGTTACGCGTCACGTTGTTACGCGTCGTTACGCGGTTACGCGTCCCCCGCCAGATGCCGCTGGACCGCCGGTGCCACCATCGCGATCACCTGCTCCAGATCCGCCGACGCCAGCGGCTCGACCTTGATCACGTAGCGCAGCATGGCGACGCCGACGAGGTGGGCCGCGGCCAGCTCCGAGCGCAGCTTCGGGTCGGGGATGTCGAGCTCGCCCGCGATGCGGGCCATCAGCCGGGTGGTGACGAGGTCGCGGAAGACGGCGGCGGCGGTCTCGTTGGCGACGGCCGAGCGGACGATGGCGAGCAGCTGCTCGCGGGTGTCCGGGTTCTCCCACACGCCGAGGATGAAGCGGGTGAGCCGCTCCCCCAGGTCGTCCCGGCCGCCGGCCTGGACGACGTCCGGCGCTTCGAGCGCGGGTGCGAAGTCGGTGGCGATGGCGGCCGCGAAGATCTGTTCCTTGGGGCCGTAGTAGTGGTGGACGAGCGCGGGGTCGACGTCCGCACCGCGCGCGATGGCGCGGATGGACGCCTTGTCGTAGCCGCGCTCGGCGAATTCGGCGCGGGCGGCCGCCAGGATGCGCTCGCGGGCGCCGGGGCCGCTGCCCGCTTCCGTACGGGCGGGACGGCCGCGTCTCCTGGGGGCGCCGGCACCGCTTCCGGCACCTGCTCCGGTCCCGGTTCCTCCTTCCGCCCCTGCCCCGGCGGCGCCGGCCGCTGCGGCGTTCACGGCCGGGGCACGCGGCTGGGCGAGGCCAGGTGCAGCCGGGTGAAGGCGAGGGCCTCGGCGAGGTCGGCCTCGCGTTCGGCTGCGGACATCGCGCGGCGGGTGTTGACCTCGATCACGACGTGCCCGTCGAAGCCGCGGGTCGCCAGACGTTCCAGCAGCTCGGCGCAGGGCTGCTTGCCGCGGCCGGGCACGAGGTGCTCGTCCTTGGCGGAGCCGTTGCCGTCGGCGAGGTGGACGTGGGCGAGCCGGTCGCCCATCCGGTCGATCATCGCGATGGCGTCCGTCCGGGCGGTGGACGTGTGCGAGAGGTCGACGGTGAAGTGGCGGTAGTCGTCCTTGGTGACGTCCCAGTCGGGCGCGTAGGCGAGCATCTCGCGGTCGCGGTAGCGCCACGGGTACATGTTCTCGACCGCGAAGCGGACGTCGGTCTCGTCGGCCATCCGCCAGATGCCGCGGACGAACTCGCGGGCGTATCCGCGCTGCCAGCGGAAGGGCGGGTGCACGACGACGGTGCTCGCGCCGAGCTTCTCGGCGGCCGTCCGGGCGCGCTGGAGCTTGACCCAGGGGTCGGTCGACCAGACGCGCTGGGTGATCAGCAGGCAGGGTGCGTGCACGGCCAGGATCGGCACCTGGTGGTAGTCCGAGAGGCGGCGGAGCGCCTCGATGTCCTGGCTGACCGGGTCGGTCCAGACCATGACCTCGACACCGTCGTAGCCCAGGCGCGCGGCGATCTCGAAGGCCGTCGCCGTCGACTCGGGGTAGACCGAGGCCGTGGACAGCGCGACCTTCGCATCCGGGATGCGCACCACTGGCTCTGTCACGAGGGACAGCGTACGACCGCCTCTCGTACGGCGTGCGGGTACCTCCGATGTGGCGGGTCAGCTCTCCGCCGGCCTCGGGCGATCAGCTCTCCCCCGGTGTCGGCAGGTGGTCCAGCCTGCGCAGGATGACGCCTTCGCGCAGCGCCCACGGGCAGATCTCCAGCTCGTCCACCCCGAACAGGTCCATCGCCCCCTCCGCGACCAGCGCCCCGGCCAGCAGCTGGTGCGCCCGGCCCTCCGACACTCCCGGCAGCTGGGAGCGCTGGGCAGTGGTCATCGTGGCGAGCCGGGGCACCCAGTCCTCCAGGGCGCGGCGGCTCAGGGCGCGCTGGACGTAGAGGCCCTCGGTGGAGCGGGCGGCGCCGGCGATGCGGGCGAGCTGTTTGAAGGTCTTGGAGGTGCCGACGACGTGATCGGGGGAGCCCTGGCGCACGAAGTCGCCGACGATCCGGGCGATCTGGGCCCGGACGTGGCGGCGCAGGGCCCGGACGTCCGTGGGGTCGGGCGGGTCGCCGGGCAGCCAGGCGGTGGTGAGACGGCCGGCGCCGAGGGGGAGGGAGGCGGCGGCGTCCGGTTCCTCGTCCAGGCCCAGGGCGATCTCCAGGGAGCCGCCGCCGATGTCGAGGACCAGGAGCTTTCCGGCCGACCAGCCGAACCAGCGGCGGGCGGCCAGGAAGGTCAGGCGCGCCTCCTCGTCGCCGGTCAGGACGGGCAGTGTGAGGCCGGTCTCCTTCTGTACGCGGGCCAGGACCGTGTCGGCGTTGGCGGCCTCGCGGACGGCGGAGGTGGCGAACGGCAGGACGTCCTCGCAGCCCTTGTCCTCGGCGGCCTGCAGGGCGTCCTGGAGGACGGCGACGAGGCGGTCTATCCCCTTGTCGCTGATCGCGCCGTCGTCGTCGATGAGCTGGGCGAGGCGCAGCTCGGTCTTGTGGGAGTGGGCGGGCAGGGGGCGCGCGCCCGGGTGCGCGTCCACCACGAGCAGATGGACCGTATTCGAACCCACATCGAGGACACCGAGTCTCATGGCCTGAACGCTACTGCGGGGGCCGGGGGCGCATAGGCTTATGGGGTGGCAAAGACGAAGAAGGCCAAGCAGGGCAAGCAGGGCAAAAAGCGCGACCGCTCCGCCGCGGCCTCCAGCTCCTCCTCCAGCACCTCGGTGACCTCGAAGAACGCGGCGGCTCCGAAGAAGCAGCGGGAGATCTCCGACGAGGTCGGGCTCGACTTCGCCCGTGCCTGGGTCGAGTTCCCCGACCCGGCCGACGACGAGCAGGTCTTCCGCTGCGACCTGACGTGGCTGACCTCCCGCTGGACGTGCATCTTCGGCAGCGGCTGCCAGGGCATCCAGGCGGGCCGTGCCGACGACGGCTGCTGCACGCTGGGCGCGCACTTCTCGGACGAGGACGACGAGAAGCGGGTCGCCGGGCACGTGGCGCGGCTCACACCCGAGATCTGGCAGTTCCACGACGTGGGCACGGACTCCGGCTGGACCCAGCTCGACGAGGACGGCGACCGCCAGACGCGCCGCTGGAAGGGCTCGTGCATCTTCCAGAACCGGCCGGGCTTCGAGGGCGGCGCGGGGTGCTCGCTGCACATCCTGGCCCTGAAGGAGGGCCGCGAGCCGCTGGAGACCAAGCCGGACGTGTGCTGGCAGCTGCCGGTGCGGCGCACGTACGACTGGATCGACCGGCCGGACGACACGCGCGTCCTGCAGATCTCCATCGGGGAGTACGACCGCCGCGGCTGGGGTCCGGGCGGCCACGACCTGCACTGGTGGTGCACCTCGGCGACGTCGGCGCACGGCGCCGGCGACCCGGTGTACGTGACGTACCGGCCGGAGCTCACGGAGATGATGGGCAAGGAGGCCTACGAACGGCTGGTCGAGCTCTGCGAGGAGCGGGTGGCTGCGCTGCTGCCGATGGCTCCGCATCCGGCGGACGCGCGCCCGTAGCCCACGGGGCCGGGGCGCCTGGCGGCGGGCCTGCTGCCACGGGCCTGCTGGCGGGCCTGCTGGCCGGTCCGGCACCGCCGGGCTGCGGCGTCGTGGTGACGCACCGCTGCGGCGGCTTCAAGGGTGCGGGCACCCTTGGATACGCAAGCGGAGCGGGCGCCATGCCGGTCCGGCAATCCGTCCCCGCCGCGACGGCGCATAGCCCCAACGCCGCAGTCCGGCGATGCCGTACGGGCCCGGGCCGTGGGCCTCACGGCGGCGTTGACGCCCCCGGTGACGCCGGGGGCGTGCCCGCCGGTGTCACCGGCGGCTGCGTGGCTGCGGGCGACGAGACCACCGGGCGGCCCCGGCCCTCGATCGTGACCGTCGTGCCGCCCGGTGCGACGGTCACGCGCGCACGCCAGGGCCCCACCGGCTCCCGCTCGCCGTCGACTTCGATCACCACCGTCACGGACTGCCCGGGCTGCAGCACGCCGCCCGGCCGGCTCAGCCGAAGCCACGGGGCGTCTGCCGTCATCGACCACACCACCGCCTGCCCGCCGCTCGCCGTCAGCGTGACGACCGTGGCGGTGCCGCTGGGCTGCGCCGCCACGGTCAGCCGGCCGGGGCGGGGCGCAGGCGCGGCGGCCGGGGCCGGCAGCGGGGCCGTGCCGCCCGCCGCGGAGGGCGGGGCGGCGCCGGGCCGCGGGGGCGGTACGGGTCTGCCGTCCGGGCCGATGACCGCCACCGAGACCTCGGTGACCAGACGCCCCGGCGTGGCGCTCGTACCGACGGGGCGCGGGGCGGGCCCCGGGCCCCGGTAGGGGCGCTCGCTGACGGCGCCGGGCTGCTTCGCGGAGACGGCCGCGGGATCCGGGCGCGTCTCCCCCGTCTCCGGCGCGCCGTGCCACGCCGCCCACAAGGCGAGCACGGGCGCGGCGATGACCGTGGCGACGACGGTCGTGGTGACGGCCCGGCTGCGCAGGCGGCTGCGGCGCGCCGTGCGGTCCTTGGGGTCGACGGGATAGCCGCGCCGGTCGAAGCGGGGGGCGGCGGGCGCCTGGGTGCCGCGCTGCCGGCCCGCGCTCACGGCGGACAGCATGGCGGCGTACGCGGCGGCCCTGGGCGCCTGGAGGAGGGGCAGAGGAGCCGAGGAGGCGGTCGTACCGGGCCAGGGCTCGCCGGCGGTGGACCGCTCGGCGGTGCGGCGGCAGTCGGCGCAGTCGTCGACGTGCCGCACGAGCTCGCGCCGCAGGGCCGCGCCCAGCAGCACCTGGGTGTCGCCCGCGAAGCGGGCGACGACGGGGCAGCGGCCCGATTCCACGACGGCCAGAGCCGTCCGGGTGCGCTCGACCTCGCAGGCCGCGGAGGACATCAGGGCCCGCGCGGCGTCGGTCTCCATGCCGAGGACGGCGGCGACCTCGGCGGCGCTCAGGCCGTGCCGGACGGCCAGTTCGAGTGCCTCGCGCTGCTCGGCGGTGGTTCCGGCCGCCTCCGGCCAGGCGAGCAGTGCCAGCTCGGCCCGGCGGTACGGATCGGGCGGATCGGGTGGGGCGGGCGGCTCGGAGCCCGAGGAGCCGGGGGCGCCAGTGACGCCAGCTGCGCCAGTGGCTTCCGGTGCGACGAGTCGGCGCAGACAGGCCCAGCGGGCGAGTGCGTAGAGCCAGGAGCGGCGCAGTTCCTCGTCGGCGGGGGCGCGCTCGGCCCGTTTCTCCGCCAGGGCGAGGGCCTCGCCGAGGGCGGCGGTCGCGGCGTCGTGCTCGCACAGCACCGACAGGCAGTAGGTGAAAAGCCCGTCGAGGTGGGGCTCGTACCGGAGGGGCGGCTGCTGCGCGAGGGTGTCGTGCGGGCCGGGGCCGGGGCCGGGCACGGCGGGGATGCGGGCCGTCTCCGCCACCGCGGCAGCGGTCTCATGGGCCGGCTGCACGTCCTGCACGTCCTGCACGTGTTGCGCGGTCTGATTGTCCCGAGGCGTGCGGGCCTCGCGCGGCGCACCGCGGTGTGCGCGGTGCGCGCCGGTGGCATGCGGGCGGTGCTCTGGCCTCCTGGTCATCATCCCGGCGACGGTAGGCGGGTGACGGGCCGTTGCTGCCGTTGCCGACGCAGGTTTAACCCATTCGGGTGACGTTCCCCCACAAAATAGGGACACAGTGCGCCGTCCCCCCGGTGTTTGCGGGAGAGGCCGCTCCGAACAGCAGGAACGTGCGGCTCCGCGGTTCTGGTAATGGACGGGCCCCCGGAATGTCAGTGGCCCCCGCTACGGTGGCTCGCATGGCTGCCCGCACCTCTCGCTCGTCCACCAAGGACCGGCCCTCGTACCGCTGCACCGAGTGCGGCTGGACCACCGTCAAGTGGCTCGGCCGCTGCCCCGAGTGCCAGGCGTGGGGCACGGTCGAGGAGTACGGCGCGCCCGCGGTGCGGACGACCGCGCCGGGCCGCGTCTCCTCGGCCGCCGTGCCCATCGGGCAGGTCGACGGCCGCCAGGCCACCGCGCGCAGCACGGGTGTGGACGAGCTGGACCGCGTCCTGGGCGGCGGGCTCGTGCCCGGTGCGGTGGTGCTGATCGCGGGCGAGCCGGGCGTCGGCAAGTCCACGCTCCTGCTGGACGTCGCGGCGAAGGCCGCGTCCGAGGAGCACCGCACGCTCTATGTGACGGGTGAGGAGTCCGCGAGCCAGGTGCGCCTGCGCGCGGACCGCATCGGCGCGATCGACGACCACCTCTATCTGGCGGCCGAGACGGATCTGGCCGCCGTGCTGGGCCACCTCGACTCCGTCAAGCCCTCCCTGCTGATCCTGGACTCGGTGCAGACGGTGGCCTCGCCCGAGATCGACGGCGCTCCGGGCGGCATGGCGCAGGTGCGCGAGGTGGCGGGCGCGCTGATCCGGGCCTCCAAGGAGCGGGGCATGGCCACGCTCCTGGTCGGTCACGTCACCAAGGACGGCGCGATCGCAGGCCCGCGCCTGCTGGAGCACCTGGTCGACGTGGTCCTGAGCTTCGAGGGCGACCGGCACGCCCGGCTGCGCCTGGTGCGCGGCGTGAAGAACCGCTACGGGGCGACGGACGAGGTCGGCTGCTTCGAGCTGCACGACGAGGGCATCACCGGTCTGGCCGATCCGAGCGGCCTGTTCCTCACCCGCCGCGACGAGCCCGTCCCGGGCACCTGCCTGACGGTCACGCTGGAGGGCCGCCGCCCGCTGGTGGCCGAGGTGCAGGCGCTGACCGTCGATTCGCAGATCCCCTCGCCCCGCCGCACCACCTCGGGCCTGGAGACCTCGCGGGTGTCGATGATGCTGGCGGTGCTGGAGCAGCGGGGCCGGATCAGCGCGCTGGGCAAGCGGGACATCTACAGCGCCACGGTCGGCGGCGTGAAGCTGTCCGAGCCCGCCGCGGATCTCGCCGTCGCGCTGGCCCTTGCGAGCGCCGCGAGCGACACCCCGCTGCCGCAGAACCTGGTGGCGATCGGCGAGGTGGGCCTGGCCGGAGAGGTCCGCCGGGTCACCGGAGTGCAGCGGCGGCTGGCGGAGGCGGCCCGGCTGGGCTTCACCCACGCGCTGGTCCCGGGCGACCCCGGCAAGGTCCCCGTCGGCATGCGCGTGGTGGAGGTGGCGGACATAGGCGAGGCGCTTCGAGTGCTGCCCAAGCGGGTACCCCGGGAGAACCGGCGCAGAGCCGGGTCGGACGACCGAGCCGGGGAGAGAGCCGGGGAGAGCCCTGTCCAAGCGGGTGGGGGCCCTCTTTAATAGGCTGGACGAAGGCTGGACGCCCGCATACGCCAGTAGACTTTGCCCTGGTCTCGCCCGTACGTACGGAAAGCAGGGCGGCCTGCGGCACCGTTGACCTTGCGACCGGAGGAGTGCAGTGGCAGCCAACGACCGGGCATCGGGCCCCGGCAAGGCCGGGGGTTCCTCCGGTGCCGACGGTCTGATGCGCGCCTCGCTGAGCGCCGTCGCGCCCGGCACGGCCTTGCGCGACGGCCTGGAGCGCGTCCTCCGCGGCAATACGGGCGGCCTGATCGTCCTGGGCATGGACAAGACGGTGGAGTCCATGTGCACGGGCGGTTTCGTGCTGGACGTGGAGTTCAGTGCCACGCGCCTGCGCGAGCTGTGCAAGCTGGACGGCGCCCTGATCCTCGACAAGGACATCACCAAGATCGTACGGGCGGGCGTGCAGCTCCTGCCGGATGCGTCGATCGCCACCGAGGAGACCGGCACGCGGCACCGCACGGCGCAGCGCGTCTCCATCCAGTGCGGCTTCCCCGTGGTGTCGGTCAGCCAGTCGATGCGCCTGATCGCCCTTTACGTGGACGGTGAGCGGCGCACCCTGGAGGAGTCCGGGGCGATCCTCTCCCGGGCCAACCAGGCCCTGGCCACCCTGGAGCGCTACAAGCTCCGGCTGGACGAGGTCGCCGGCACCCTCTCCGCCCTGGAGATCGAGGACCTGGTCACGGTCCGCGATGTGACCGCGGTCTGCCAGCGCCTGGAGCTGGTGCGCCGCATCGCCACGGAGATCGCGGAGTACGTGGTCGAGCTCGGCACCGACGGCCGCCTGCTCTCCCTCCAGCTGGACGAGCTCATCGCGGGCGTCGAGCCCGAGCGCGATCTGGTCGTGCGGGACTATGTCCCCGAGCCGACCGCCAAGCGCACCCGCACCGTCCCCGAGGCCCTGTCCGAGCTGGACGCCCTCACCCACCCCGAGCTGCTCGAACTGCCCATCGTGGCGCGTGCCCTGGGCTACAGCGGCTCCCCCGAGACGCTGGACTCCGCGGTCTCGCCGCGCGGCTACCGCCTGCTGGCGAAGGTGCCGCGCCTGCCCGGCGCGATCATAGAGCGGCTGGTCGACCACTTCGGCGGGCTGCAGAAGCTGCTGGCCGCCAGCGTGGACGACCTGCAGACGGTCGACGGCGTCGGCGAGGCCCGCGCCCGCTCGGTCCGCGAGGGCCTGTCGCGGCTGGCGGAGTCCTCGATCCTCGAACGCTACGTCTGAGGCCCCTGCGCCTGAGGCTCCTTAGGCCCTGCACCTGAGGGCCGGACCTGGAGCCGGGCCTTAGGCCCTGGCCCTAGGCCAAGGGCCGGCCCCTCGAACGCCCCGTCCAGGACGGAGCGGCTGTACGGTTATCGCCGCACCCGGATCGAACAGCCGGGCGGCGCTGCCGCACGCCCGGTCGTCAACCCTTTTCGTCAGGCCTTCTCCAGGGTGAATTCCACCTTTTCGGTGACACCCGCGATCCTGACCTCGGCCCGGTACTTACCGGTGCCCGCCGCCCCCTCGCCGGAAGGCGTCGCACAGCGCGGGGCGCTGCGCTTGCGGTCCCATTCCACCGTGCGCTTCGTCTCGCCCGAACCGGGGAGCTCGACCAGCACCGCACCGGTGGCCCGGGGGCAGTCGTCGGAGGCCCACACGTGGTCGTCGCCGTCGATATGCGCAATCTTCAGAATGGCGGCGGTGGCGCCGAAGTTCACTTTGCAGGCGCTTCCGCCGGAGTTCTTCACCACGATCTCGAACTTCGGCTTCTCGCCGGGCCCGTAGGAGTCCTTCACGCTGCGGATCGCGAGCCGCACCGAGCCGGGCGCGCAGTCGGGCAGGGACGAGCCGGCCGGAACGGCCTTGCCGTCGCCGGTGCCGAGGGCGCCGCTGCCGCCGCCGGTGCCCGTCGTACCGCCGCCGCCCGTACCGGAAGCGCCGCTCCCGGAGGAGCCGCCGCCGGTGCCGCCGTCACCGGACCCGCCGCCGGTGCCGCCGCCGCCCGACTCGCCGCGTCCGCCCGGGCGTTGGCTGAGGTGCGGGCCGGAAGGCACCGGTCCGGGAGTGATGGTGGTGGTGTCGGCCGGGTTCTTTCCGTCCGAGCCCTTGCTCTGGTCATCACCTGAGCCCCCGTCACCCCCAAGGGTGAGGAACCAGATCGCCAGGAGAACGAGAAGGCCGAGCAGGCCAAGCGCAACTGCCCTCCGCCGCCAATAGATGGAGGAGGGAAGCGGCCCGATCGGATTGCGCAGTGATCCCACGCGAAGACTCTACGAGACATCGGCGGGGGCACCAGCCCATACCCGCCGGGTGGGTGCCGGATTTTCGCATCATCGGTCCGCCGCGCGGTGATTTTCGCCGGCCTCCGTCTGACGAAAGTCGGATGGACTGCATGCCGATAGCCCGGTGTGGCGCCCAAGTGACGGACCGTAGGCTCCCGGGACCATGGACACCGTGGACAACGACCTCTATCGCGACGTCACCGAATTCGCCCGCTCCACACCGGAGTGGGTGCACACCCTTGCGGAAATCGGCACGGAGGCCGGGCTGTTGCTGCTGATGGCCGTGGCCGTCGCCGTCTGGTGGCGCAACAGGCGGACGGGGGCGCGCGGCGTCGCGCTCGCGCTGCTCGTACCGGTCACGACCGCGATCGCCTACGGGATCAGCGAGATCGTCAAGAGCATGGTGGACGAGGAGCGGCCGTGCCGGGCGGTCGCGGGTGCGGTCGCCTCGCTCGCGCCCTGCCCGCCCCACGGGGACTGGTCGTTCCCCAGCAACCACGCGACGCTCGCGGCCGCACTCGCGACCGGGATCGTCCTCGCCCGGCGGGTGCTGGCATGGGCCGTGCTGCCCATGGCCCTGCTCGTCGCCTTCTCGCGGGTCTTCCTCGGGGTGCACTACCCGCACGACGTGGCCGTGGGCCTCCTGCTCGGCGTGGCCGTGGCGCTCCTCGGCGGGCTGCTGCTCGCGCGCCGGGCCACGTCGCTCGTGGAACGGGCGGGCCGGGGACGGCTGCGGGTGCTGGTGCGGGCCTAGGGGTCCTCAGACCTCGGCCCTCAGACCTCGGCCCTCAGACCTCGGCCCTCAGAGCTCGGAGTGCGACGTCACGCCGCAGGCCGCGTCCACTCCGTCTTGTGGCCGAAGCCCTGGCCGTTGTCGATCAGGCGCAGCCAGTCGGGGCGCAGTTCCCACAGGTCCGTGCGCTCCATCGCCTGCCGGAGCCGGTCGTTGTGGTCCACGTACGGGAAGCGCTCGCTGTACGCGCGCCACCCGGCCTCGCGCTCCGCGCCCTCCAGGCGGCGGCAGGTGCCGCGTCCTTGAAGACCCGTCAGCGCCGTCCACACCTGCCCGTCGCGCTGGGCGGTGAAGGCGACCCGGGCCTCTCCCCCGCTGCCTGTCTCCGCCGCGACGAGGGCGCGGCCGTGGCGCGTGGTGGCCGAGGTGACGAACAGCAGCGCGGTGTCGTCGTCGCCGGGCGGTCCGGCCGGGTCGGCGGGCCCGGCCAGGGCGTAGAGCACCGCGCACGCCTGCGGGCCGTCCTCGTCCGCGTAGGCCAGGGTCAGGGTCGAGTGCGCGTCGAGAGCCGCCCGGATCTCGCGCGGCGGCCGCTGCTCCGTATCGCTCATGGCCCCATTCCACCGCGCCCGGCCGGAGCTGACCAATCGGGGGCCCGGCCGGAGCTGACCAATCAGGGGCCCGGCCGGCCCGTCTCCGGTGTCAGCCCGCGGCCGAACCGGTGACCAGCCCCGCCTCGTACGCGACGATCGCGGCCTGCACCCGGTTGCCGACCTCCAGCCGGTCGAGGACCGCGCTCACGTAGCCCTTGACCGTGCCCTCCACCAGGTGCAGCCGCCGGCCGATCCCCGCGTTCGAGAGCCCTTCGCCCAGCAGGGCGAGCACCTCGCGCTCGCGGGCCGTCAGCCCGGCGATACGGGCCCGGGCGGCGGCCCCGCGCGTCAGGCGCTCGCCGCCCAGCTCGGCGATGACGTGCCGGGCCACCTTCGGGGAGAGGTAGGCGCCGCCGTCCGCGACGGCGCGGACACCGGCCATCAGTTCGTACGGGTCGCCGGACTTGAGCAGGAAGCCGGTGGCCCCGCCGCCCAGGGCGCGGGAGATGTAGGCGTCCTCGGAGAAGGTGGTGAGGATCGCCACGGCCGTGCCGGGCGCGCTCCGGCGGATCTCCTCGCACGCGGCGAGGCCGTCCAGGCGGGGCATGCGGATGTCGAGGAGCGCGACGTCCGGGCGGTGGGCGCGGGCGGCTTCGACGGCCTCGTGGCCGTCCGCCGCCTCGGCGACCACCTCGATGCCGGGGTCGGCGGACAGGATCGCGCGGACGCCCGCCCGGATCATCGCCTCGTCGTCGGCGACGAGGACTTTGACGGCGTCACCCGTCGCCGTGTTCAGCGCAGCCATTCCTTCTCCTCCTGTTCCACGACGCCGGCGGTGCCGACGCGCGGGATGCGGCTCTTGGCGACGAGGTGCCCGTCGCGGAAGCAGAGCCGGAAATGTTCGACGCTGACGAAGAGTTCGCCGCTCGCCCGGTAGTAGCGGCACTCCGCCCCGGTGGGCGGGGTGCCCGGAGCCCGGTCGTCCGGCGGGTCGGCGACCTGCCGGTCCGGGAGGAGGGGCGCGACGTCGGCGTACGGCGCACCGACGTGCAGGGCCGCGTAGTCGGCGGGCTTCAGCACCGAGTGCGCCTTGACGTAGGCGTACCAGCCGAAGGCCGCGGCGACGAAGACGGCACCGGCGGCCGCCGCGACGGCGAAGGGGACGGCGAACCGCCGGCGGGCGGTGCGCTGGGCGTGGGCGAGGCTCGCCGGGTCTTCGGGCCGTGCGGGGTCCGGGGGCCGGGGTCCGGGGCGCAGGCCCGGGCCTTGAGACGGCCCGGGCTCGTGCGGCACCCCCGCCTCGTGCGGCAGCCGCGCGCTCACCTTGAAACCCCGGTCGGGACGCCCGCCGAGCCCCCCGTCGTCCCCGAAGGGCCCCGCCGTGAACTCGCCTCCCGCGAGCGCCACCCGCTCCCGCAACCCCAGCAGTCCCGTACCGCCACCACCCCGGGCCGCGGAGGACGGCGCGCCGCCGGACGCGGCCGTCCCGTTGACGACACCGTTGGCGATCCCGTAGGCGACCCCGTTGGCGACCCCGTTGGCGACCGTCACCACCGTCTCCCCCGCCCCGCTCTCCACGGTCACCGCAACCTCCGCCCCCGGCGCGTGCTTGGCCGCATTCGTCAGCGCCTCCTGGACGACGCGGTACGCGGCCCGCTCCACCGGCGGCGGCAGGGCCGCCGCGCGGGGCAGCCGGGCGCGTACGGGCAGGCCCGAGGCCGCCGCGCGGTCCACGAGGGCGCGGAGGGAGTCGTCCGGCGGGGTCAGCGGCGCGGGCCCGGGCGGGCCGACGTCGCGCAGGACGCCGATGATGTCGCGGAGCCGGTCCGTCGCCGACGCCGCGGCCTCGCGCAGGTCCCCGGCGGCCGCCCGGTGCGCCGCATCGAGGCCCGGGGCGACCTGCAGGGCCCCGGCGCGCAGCGCGATCAGGCTCAGTTCGTGGCCGAGGGAGTCGTGCATGTCCTGGGCGATGCGGGCGCGCTCCCGCAGCCGGGCCCGGTCCGCGACGATCTCCTGCTCGCGCTCCAGCTGCGCCGCCCGGCTCCAGCCCGCGGCGACGAGCGCGCGGGCCTGGCGCCGGTACCGGCCGGCCAGCCAGGGGAAGACCGCGCCGAAGAGCAATGTGCCGATCAGAACCAGCCATTCGATGACGGGGTCGGCGTTGCGGGCGAGGACGAGCAGCGTGCCGGCGGCCGCGACGGCCGGGAACGCGTACAGCGCGGGGCGGGCCCCGGCCGAGCGGCGGCCCAGCAGATAGGCGAGGACGGACAGCGCGGGCCCGTAAGAGAGCGTGAAGAGGGACGGGGACGCGGCGAGCCCGAGCCCGGCGGCGAGGGCCAGGGCGAGCGCGGGCCGGGCCCGGGAGACGGCCACGGCCACGGCGAGGACGGCCGCCCCGGCCGCGCTCTGCCAGCCGGGCCGGGGCCCGTTCAGGCCGGTCAGGTCCGCGGCCGCGCCGGGCACGGCGAGCACCGCCCACAGCAGGGCGTCGGGCAGGGGCCTGAGGGGAAACCGGGCCCGGGCCCTGTTCAGGGCCCTGAACAGGGCCCTTCTCAGGCTCGTGGTCGTGCGGCGGCTCACCGGTCCGACGGTACAAGCCGGGCCCGTCCGCGCGCCCCTGACGAAAGTCAGACGAAAGTCAGGTGAACGGGGCCCGGCGCGTTTCTCCGCCGTGCACGGCCGTGCCAGGATCGGAAGCGCCATGACTGTCACAGACCGCACCACCACCGCCCGTTCCGAGACCTCCTCCGAGACCTCCTCCGACTCCGAGCCCCTTCCCGGGGAGCTGCACGGCCCGGTCATCGGCTGGTTCGACGTCAACGCCCGCGATCTGCCCTGGCGCCGCCCGGAGG
Organism: Streptomyces hiroshimensis; assembly: GCF_014650335.1. Lineage (GTDB taxonomy): Bacteria > Actinomycetota > Actinomycetes > Streptomycetales > Streptomycetaceae > Streptomyces > Streptomyces hiroshimensis. The sequence continues at coordinate 49,207 of NZ_BMUT01000023.1, read as the reverse complement.
CGGGCGCGTGGGGGGTGATGGTCAGCGAGTTCATGCTGCAGCAGACGCCGGTCAGCCGGGTGCTGCCCGTCTACGAGCAGTGGCTCGCGCGCTGGCCGCGCCCGGCGGACCTCGCGGCGGAGCCGCCCGGGGAGGCGGTGCGCGCCTGGGGCCGGCTCGGCTACCCGCGGCGGGCGCTGCGGCTGCACGCCGCGGCGACGGCGATCACGGAGCTGCACGGCGGTGTCGTACCGCGCGATCACGCCAGGCTGCTGGCGCTGCCGGGCGTCGGCGAGTACACGGCGGCCGCGGTGGCCTCCTTCGCCTACGGGCAGCGGCACGCGGTCCTCGACACCAATGTGCGCCGGGTGTTCGCGCGTGCCGTGAGCGGCGCGCAGTACCCGCCGAACGCGACCACCGCGGCCGAGCGCAAGCTGGCCCGGGCCCTGCTGCCGGAGAGCGAGCCGGTGGCCGCCCGCTGGGCCGCCGCGACGATGGAGCTCGGCGCCCTGGTGTGCACGGCGCGCACGCCGGTGTGCGGGCGCTGCCCGATCGCCGACCGGTGCGCCTGGCGCGCCGCGGGGTCCCCGGCGCACGACGGCCCGCCGCGCCGCGGCCAGACGTACGCGGGGACGGACCGCCAGGTGCGCGGCAAGCTGCTCGCGGTGCTGCGCGAGGCGCTGGATCCCGTACCGCAGGTGGCGCTGGACGCCGTGTGGGACGAGCCGGTGCAGCGGGCCCGGGCGCTGGACGGGCTGGTGGCCGACGGCCTGGTGGAGCCTTTGGCGGACGGCAGGTACCGGCTGCCGCTGACGTAGCGCGCGTCCGTCGACGGGCCCGAAGCGGACCCGCGGCCGAGGCCGTAACGGAAGCCCGTAGCGGAGGCCGTCACACGGCCGTCACACATGGCCGTCACACAGGCCGTTACGAAAGACCCGCCGTGACCTGCCAAAAGGCCCTCCGGAACAGGACAGAGCCCCCTTTTCACGCCCTACCGCCCCCGCTCCCGCACCGCTGTTACACAACCTATGGACAGCTGTGCTCCTGCCGCAGTGCTGCCGCACATCACGCCGCAACAGCTCCTCCGTAGCGTCCTACCCGTGCTGGGAGACCACCAGCGTGACGCGGGGAATGCAAGCGGAATGGAGGCTGCGAGATGGCCAGCAGCGGCAAGGTTCTGGACTTCGAGGAGTACGTGCGCAACCGTCAGGACGCCCTCCTGCGCAGCGCCCGCCGTCTCGTGCCGGACCCCATCGACGCACAGGACCTCCTCCAGACCGCTCTGGTGCGCACCTACGGCCGCTGGGAAGGCATAGCGGACAAGTCGCTTGCCGACGCCTACCTCCGCCGTGTCATGATCAACACTCGTACGGAGTGGTGGCGCGCCCGCAAGCTCGACGAGGTGCCCACCGAGCAGCTCCCCGACGCGAGCGTCGAGGACGGCACGGAGCAGCACGCCGACCGCGCCCTGCTGATGGACATCCTCGGTGTCCTGGCACCCAAGCAGCGCAGCGTCGTCGTGCTGCGACACTGGGAGCAGATGAGCACCGAGGAGACCGCGGAGGCGCTCGGCATGTCGACCGGCACGGTCAAGAGCACGCTGCACCGGGCCCTGGCCCGGCTGCGCCAGGAGCTGGAGAGCCGCGACCTGGACTTCCACGCCCTCGAGCGCAACGAGCGGGGGCAGGAACGGTGCGCGGCCTGAAAAAGGCGGCTCCCCCCAAGCCGGTACTGATCACCGGCGGCACGGTCACAGCTCTGGCCGCGGCCGCCGGTCTTCTGCTTGCCGGATGCGACGCGGGCAGCGAGGGCGTCCGCAAGGAAGGCACCGCGCAGACGCAGTCGGCGGCGAAGCCGACCCGTATGCCCTCGGCCTCGGCGACGGCGGACTCGCCGCACGAGAAGATCGACGCCGTAAAGCTGATCAAGAACGATCCGAAGATCGGCAGCCAGGTCAAGAAGGACCTGAAGCCCTGTGTGAAGAACCAGTACCCGCTGGACGTGATCTACGGGAAGCTGACCGACGGCAAGCGCGACGACATCATCGTCAACATCCTCACCTGCGGCGATTCCGTGGGCGTCGGCTCATATGTGTACCGTGCGAAGAGCGACGGCTCCTACGAGAACGTGTTCATGATCGAGCAGGCGCCCGTCTACTCCGAGATCGACCGCCGCGACCTCCGCGTCACCAAGCAGGTCTACGGCCCCGGTGACGCGGTCTGCTGCGCGTCGGGCGAAGATGTCATGACGTACCACTGGTCGGGTACGGAGTTCCGGGAGACCGGCCGTACGCACACCGACTACAGCAAGGTCGGCAACACCGACAAGGGCGATCTCCCCAGCGTGGGGACGGAGGGCTGAGGACAGCGTGGCCGATACGCATGTGCTCTTCGTGGAGGACGACGACGTCATCCGTGAGGCGACCCAGCTGGCACTGGAGCGCGACGGCTTCGAGGTGACCGCGGTGCCGGACGGGCTGCTGGGGCTGGAGAGGTTCCGCGCCCGCAAGCCCGACATCGCGCTGCTCGACGTCATGGTGCCGGGCCTGGACGGGGTCAGCCTCTGCCGCCGGATCCGCGACGAGTCGACCGTTCCCGTGATCATGCTGTCGGCGCGCGCGGACTCCATCGACGTCGTCCTGGGCCTGGAGGCCGGAGCCGACGACTACGTCACCAAGCCCTTCGACGGCGCCGTGCTCGTCGCCCGCATACGGGCCGTGCTGCGCCGCTTCGGGCACGCGAGCGGGCCGAACGGCACCGCCGCGGCCGACACCCCCGAGGAGCTGGAGTGCGGCGTGCTGCGCTTCGGCGACCTGGAGGTCGACACGGACGGCATGGAGGTCCGCAAGGGCGGCGAGCCCGTCGCGCTGACCCCGACCGAGATGCGGCTGCTGCTGGAGTTCTCCGCCGCGCCCGGCACGGTGCTCTCCCGCGACCGGCTGCTGGAGCGGGTGTGGGACTACGGCTGGGGCGGCGACACCCGGGTCGTCGACGTCCATGTGCAGCGGCTGCGCGGCAAGATCGGCCAGGACCGGATCGAGACGGTCCGCGGCTTCGGCTACAAGCTCAGAGGGTGACGAGGGTGACCACCCCATGGTGATCGGCCGACTGGGGATCGGCTCACTGGAAGCCGGCCCGCTGGAAGCCGACCCGCTGGAGACCGGCTCGTGGTGAAGCTTGCCCTCCGCTCCGGTCTGCGCTGGAAGGTCAGCCTCGCCATCGCGGGCGTCAGCGCGCTGGTCGCGGTGGCGCTCAGCCTCGTCGTGCACAACGCCGCCCGCCTGTCGATGCTCGACAACAGCCGCGACGTCATGGACGAGCGCGTACAGATCGCCCAGCGGTACTACGAGAACACCGGCCGGCTGATGCTGCACGCCAAGATCGACGACCCCGCGCTGCCCAAGCAGCTGCGCGAGGCCGCCGCCATCGGCCAGCGCGCCACCTTCCTGCAGGACTCCGGCGGCAAGGACTCGCCCGAGGTCTGGGCCTCGGTGCCGGTCCGCAACGGCAGGATCCTCTCGATCCACACCCGGTTCAAGGACCGGTTCTCCATCATCGACGCGCTCGACAAGGCGCTGATCATCGGCTCGGTCTCCGTCGTCCTCGGCGGCTGCGCGCTCGGCATCCTCATCGGCGACCAGCTCTCCCGCCGGCTGCGCAAGGCCGCGACGGCCGCCCGCAAGCTCGCCGACGGCGACTCCGAGGTACGGGTGCGCGAGGCCATCGGCGGCCGGGTGCGCGACGAGACCGACGACCTGGCCCGCGCCGTCGACGGCATGGCCGAGGCGCTCCAGCGCCGGCTGGAGGCCGAGCGGCGCGTGACCGCCGACATCGCCCACGAGCTGCGCACCCCCGTCACCGGCCTGCTCACCGCCGCCGAGCTGCTGCCGCCGGGCCGGCCCACCGAGCTCGTCCGCGACCGCGCCCAGGCCATGCGCACCCTCGTCGAGGACGTGCTGGAGGTCGCCCGGCTGGACGGCTTCGCCGAGCGCGCCGAGATGCAGGAGATCCTGCTGGGCGAGTTCGTCGAGCGCCGGGTCCGCGCCGCCGAGCCCGAGGCCCGCGTACGGGTCGCGCGGGACGCCTACGTCTCCACGGACCCGCGCCGCCTGGAGCGGATCATCGGCAACCTGCTGGCCAATGCCGCCAAGCACGGCAAGCCGCCGTTCGACGTCACCGTCGAGGGGCGCGTCCTGCGCGTGCGCGACCATGGGCCCGGATTCCCCGAGGAGCTGCTCCAGGAGGGCCCGAGCCGCTTCCGCACCGGCAGCAAGGACCGTGCGGGCAAGGGCCACGGCCTGGGCCTGACCATCGCCGTCGGGCAGGCCCGGGTGCTGGGCGCGCGCCTGACCTTCCGCAACGCCGACCCGGAGGTGGAGGGCGGCACGGGGGCGATCGCGGTGCTGTGGCTGCCGGAGTCGGCGCCGACGAGCACGGGGACGTTCCCGATCATCCAGGTGCCGGACTAGCCACCTGGGACCAGCCGCCTGGGACCAGCCACCTGCCCGATGCGCTGCCGCGGGGCGGCGTCCCACGGGCGGCGTCACATCGGGTCGACGCACTCGCCCCAGGCCTTGTCGAGGTCCAGCTGTTCGGTGCGCTGCGTCAGCGAGAACCAGTTGCCGGAGTCGTCGCGCAGGATCGCCTCCGTGCCGTACGGCCGCTGCTGGGGCTCCTGCAGGAACTCCACGCCCCTGGCCTTGAGCGTCTCGTAGTCGCGGTGGATGTCGTCGGTGCTCAGCACCCCCGCGCCCAGCGCGCCCTTGGCGACCAGCTTCTTCATGGCCTCCGCCGACTCGGGGTCGAGCCCGGGCGGGCCGGGGACCATCAGCGTCAGCTCGACGTCCGGCTGGTCCTTGGCGCCGACCGTGAGCCAGCGCATTCTCTTGTCCCCGCCCATGGTCATATCGGTGCGGACCTCCAGGCCGAGCTTCTCCGTGTAGAAATCCTTCGCCCGGTCCTGGTCGAGGACCCAGACGGTGGTGATGGCGATTCCTTTGATCATGACGCGCTCCGATCACCGGTTTTCACGCTGCATTACCACCGTAAAAGCCGGAGCCGGTGCACCGCGTGTCGCGGTGCCCCGGCTCCGGGGCGGATCCGATGGATCAGACGGATCAGAGGTTCTCGCCGTGGGCCTTCAGGAAGGCGACCGGCTCGACGGCGGTGCCGTAGTTCGGGGTGGTGCGGATCTCGAAGTGCAGGTGCGGGCCGGACGAATTGCCGGTGGAGCCCGACAGGCCGATGATCTGGCCGGTGCTCACGGTCTGGCCGACCGAGACCTTCACCTGCGAGAGGTGGGCGTACTGCGAGTACGTGTTGTCGTCGTGCTTGATCACGATGGCGTTGCCGTACGCGGGGCCGTCGCCGCCGCCGTTCGGGCCGGCCTTGACGACGGTGCCGCCGTGGACGGACATGACGGACGTACCGGTGCCGACGACCAGGTCCTGGCCGCTGTGCTTGGCCGCCCACATCTTGCCGGCCTTACCGAACGGCTGACCGATCTGGTAGTCGGCGACGGGCGCGACCCAGCCGTCGGCGCGCTTACGGGAGGCCTCGGCCTGCTTGCGGGCGTCCTCGGCACGCTGGGCGGCGTCCCGCTTGGCCTGCTCGGCGTTCTGCTTCTCCTTCTCCGCCACCTTCAGCTGCGTCTCGGCCTGCTTGTTCAGCGAGTCGTCCAGCGTCGCGAGGGACGCGAACGCCGGGAACTCGCTCACCGAGGCGGTGGTGTCGGCTGCGAGCGCGACCCCGGAACCCAGCGCGACCGAGGCTCCCAGGCCGGCTGCCACGACGGCGGCACGGGTACGGAGAACGGTCTTGCTCGGGTTACGGAAAGCGGTGCGCTTCGACATACGGATAAACCTCCAGGCATAAACAGGTCCCGGCTGCGGACCGGGATCGCCATACCTTGGTAACCCGCATTCGCCGGGCTGCCAAGGACGGCCTCTACTAACGAATGCCGTAGGAACGGGGAGGTAATTCATGCCGCCCTGAGCAGGGGTTCCGCCTGTTTTGCGGGGTAAATGGAAGGCGCACCCGCTGCTATTTCCCTTAGTACGTGACCCACGCCCTATGGCGGGTGTCACCGCCGAAGGACATTCGGCCTCCCCGGTTCCGGGACCAAAGACCCGGCCCCGGCGGTACGCTCCCGGTCAGCGGTCGCGCACGCAGCGCAGCGGCCGCCAGGGGCCGGGGGTGGAGTGAGTGATGGGCAGCGGGAGCAGCGGGTTCGAGGACGTGGAGCTGGCGGATGCCGTCCAGGCGGTCCGGGAGGGCCTGACGTCGGCGGCGGCCCGGGGCGCGGGCCAGGACCTGGCCTTCGAGGTCGGCGAGATCGCCATGGAGTTCACCGTCGAGATCCGCAAGGACGCCAAGGGCTCGGGCGGGGTGAAGGCCTGGGTGGTCAGCGCGGACGCGGAGGCGTCCCGCGGCTCGACCCGTACGCACAAGGTCTCCTTCACGCTGACCCCGAAGGACACCCGCACGGGCGGCAGCTGGCGCGTGGGCAACGAGCGGCCGGGCGGGGTGTCGCGGTTCGGGTCCTCCGGGCAGTAGAAGTGGACCGGGCGAGAGCGCCGATGCCGTCCGTCGAGGACCGGCTGGTGGCGGTGCTGGGCGCGCGGCAGGGCAGCGGGGTGCTGCTGACGCCTGAGCTGGTGCTGACGAGTGCACATCTGTTCGAGAGGGGCGACGCGGTCGAGGTCGTCGCACCGGACGGCGACGGGCGCGTTCCCTGTGACGTCGTGTGGTCGGGCGACCCGGATACGTGCGACCTAGCGCTCCTCGTGACCCGCAGGTCCGTGCTACCCCTCGGGACCGCGCCGCCGCTGCGGTGGGGCAAATGCGCCGGATGGCAGCCGATGCCGCGCTGCCAGGTGCTGGGCTTCCCGCAGGTCCAGCGGTACGAGTCGGACGAGCTGGAGGCCGTACAGATCCCGGGAACGCTGATGCCCCTCTCGGGACGGATGCGCGGCCGGTACGTCCTGCATGCGGATCACCATCCGCCCGCGCCCGTCCCGGACGGCTCGCCCTGGGCGGGCCTGTCGGGCGGGCCCGTGTTCGCGGGCCCACTGTTGATCGGCATCGCGAGCGGCGACCCGCTGGGCTGGCAGCACGCCTCGATCGAGTCGATGCCGCTGGCCACGGCGTTCAACGACCCCGGCTTCAGGATGGCCCTGCTGGATCGCTGGCCGGACCCCCCGGTTTTCGAGGAGGTCTCCTCCGCCTATCCCGAGGACCTGGTCTACGAGCCCGCGTACGCGAAGGCGGTCAAGGCCGCGTACAGCAGGCTGGAGATCTTCGGCCTGGACGAGCTCAGCTCGGGCGACTGGGATCTGGACACGGCCTACCTGAGCCTGGAGGCGCAGTCCTCGCCCGAAGCGCGACCGGGCTCTCCGGAGCCGCGCGGGCGCATCGAGGATCTCCTCGGCTCACGACCGCGGACGGTCCTGCGCGGCGAGGCCGGCGCGGGCAAGACCACGCTCGTGTGGTGGCTGGCCTCCCACGCCGCGTGCCGCACCCTCCCCGAGCAGCTGTCCGAGCTCGACGGGCTGATCCCCTTCGTGGTCCCCATGCGCAGCCTGGCAGCCCGGGGCATCACCTCCCCCACCCCGTCCCAGCTCCCCAAGATCGCGCGCCTGCAGGTCGACAAGCCGCCCGACGGCTGGGCGGGGCGCGTACTGGAAGCGGGCCGCGGGCTGCTTCTGGTCGACGGGATGGACGAGATCCCGCAGGCGGACCGCGAGCTGGCCCGTAAGTGGCTCGCCGGGCTCCTGCGGATGTATCCGCGGACGCGCTGCCTGGTCACCGTGCGCCCCCTGGCCGTCGGCAGCGACTGGCTGGAGCAGGAGGGCTTCGAAGAGCTCCGGCTGCTCCCCCTGGGCGACGAGGACATCCGGTCGTTCGCCGGCGCGTGGCACAGGGCCGCCCGGCTGGAATGTGACAGATATGCGGACGAGCACTGGGCGAAACGCCAGCGCAAACGGCTCGTTGCGCTCGAACTGGAGCTCGACCGGGAATTCCGGCGCAACGACGTACTCCGCGATCTGGCGCGGACACCGCTGCTGTGCGCCGTCATCTGCGCCCTGCACCGGCAGCGCAACGGATTCCTCCCGGAGACCCGCTGGGATCTTTACAGCGCCGCGCTGAACCTGATGCTGGCGACGCGCGATATCCACCGCCGCATTCATCAGCCGGAAGGCATAGAACTCACCACGGACGAGGGCCGTCAGCTGCTGCAGCGGATCGCCGTCTGGCTGGTCCGGAACGGCCGCGCGGAGCTCACGCGCGAGCAGGCCGTGCGCCAGCTCGAATCGGCGCTGCGGGGCCTGCGCCGCGTACGGGCCCAGGGCACTCCTCAGGCCGTGCTGATGCACCTGCTCAATCGCAGCGGGCTGCTCCAGGAGCGGTCTCCGGATGCGATCCAGTTCATCCACCGCACCTTCCAGGACTATCTGGCGGCGAAGGAGTTCCAGGAGAGCGACTGCCTGGACGAATTACTGCTCCATGCGGCGGAGGAACAGTGGCAGGACGTTCTGCGGCTGGCCGTCGGACACTGCGGGCGCAGCGAGGAGCGGCGGCTCATCAACGGCCTGACCGCCGCGGCGGACGCGGCCCCGGACCGGGAGACGGAGTGGCCCCTGCGCGCGCTGGCCGCCCACTGCTCACTCAATGCCAGGTATATCGAGGACGATCAGTACCTGCAGGTGTGGAAGAGCCTGAAAAAGCTCCTGCCGGCGCGCGACGAGAGAGAACTGCAGGCCCTCGGCCGGGACGTCCTGGCAGCCGTCCACTGACGGAGAACGGGTCGGCCGCAAAACGGGTCGGCCCCCGGAACCTCACGGTTCCGGGGGCCGACCCGCTGTCGCGGAATGAGCAGAGCGCTTCAGGAGCGCTTACGCGTCCTTGGAGAGGTTAGGACCCGCCCCGCCCGCAGCCGACTCGATCGGCGGGGTGTCCGGCAGGGCCGACTTCTCCTCGCCGCGGAAGGTGAACTTCTTCTCCTCACCCTCGCCCTCGGTGCCGACGACCACGATGTGGCCCGGGCGCAGCTCGCCGAAGAGGATCTTCTCCGAGAGGATGTCCTCGATCTCGCGCTGGATCGTGCGGCGCAGCGGGCGGGCGCCCAGGATCGGGTCGTAGCCCTTCTTCGCCAGGAGCGACTTGGCCTCGGAGCTGAGCTCGATGCCCATGTCGCGGTCCTTGAGCCGCTCGTCCACCTTGGCGACCATGAGGTCGACGATCTGGATGATGTCTTCCTCGGTGAGCTGGTGGAAGACCACCGTGTCATCGACACGGTTGAGGAACTCGGGCCGGAAGTGCTGCTTGAGCTCCTCGTTGACCTTGGCCTTCATGCGCTCGTAGCCGGTCTTGACGTCGCCCTGGGCGGCGAAGCCCAGGTTGAAGCCCTTGGAGATGTCCCGGGTGCCGAGGTTCGTCGTCATGATGATGACGGTGTTCTTGAAGTCCACGACCCGGCCCTGGGAGTCGGTCAGGCGACCGTCCTCCAGGATCTGCAGGAGCGAGTTGAAGATGTCCGGGTGGGCCTTCTCGACCTCGTCGAACAGGACCACCGAGAACGGCTTGCGGCGGACCTTCTCCGTCAGCTGGCCGCCCTCCTCGTAGCCCACGTAGCCGGGGGGCGAGCCGAAGAGGCGCGAGACGGTGTGCTTCTCGCTGAACTCCGACATGTCGAGGGAGATCAGGGCGTCCTCGTCGCCGAAGAGGAACTCGGCGAGGGTCTTGGACAGCTCGGTCTTACCGACACCCGAGGGGCCGGCGAAGATGAACGATCCGCCCGGGCGCTTGGGGTCCTTGAGGCCCGCACGGGTGCGCCGGATGGCCTGGGAGAGCGCCTTGATGGCGTCCTTCTGGCCGATGACGCGCTTGTGCAGCTCGTCCTCCATGCGCAGCAGGCGGGAGGACTCCTCCTCCGTCAGCTTGAAGACCGGGATGCCGGTGGCCGTGGCGAGGACCTCGGCGATCAGCTCGCCGTCGACCTCGGCGACGACGTCCATGTCGCCGGCCTTCCACTCCTTCTCCCGCTTGGTCTTCGCGGCGAGGAGCTGCTTCTCCTTGTCCCGCAGGGAGGCGGCCTTCTCGAAGTCCTGCGAGTCGATCGCGGACTCCTTCTCCCGGCGCACGTCGGCGATCTTCTCGTCGAACTCGCGGAGGTCCGGCGGCGCGGTCATCCGGCGGATGCGCATCCGGGAGCCGGCCTCGTCGATCAGGTCGATCGCCTTGTCCGGCAGGAAGCGGTCGGAGATGTAGCGGTCGGCGAGCGTGGCGGCCTGGACCAGCGCCTCGTCCGTGATGGAGACGCGGTGGTGGGCCTCGTAGCGGTCGCGCAGACCCTTGAGGATCTCGATGGTGTGCGGCAGCGAGGGCTCGGCGACCTGGATGGGCTGGAAGCGGCGCTCGAGGGCGGCGTCCTTCTCCAGGTGCTTGCGGTACTCGTCGAGCGTGGTGGCACCGATGGTCTGCAGCTCGCCGCGGGCCAGCATCGGCTTGAGGATGCTGGCGGCGTCGATCGCGCCCTCGGCGGCGCCCGCACCCACCAGGGTGTGGAGCTCGTCGATGAACAGGATGATGTCGCCGCGGGTGCGGATCTCCTTGAGGACCTTCTTCAGGCGCTCCTCGAAGTCACCGCGGTAGCGGGAGCCGGCGACCAGGGCGCCGAGGTCGAGGGTGTAGAGGTGCTTGTCCTTGAGGGTCTCGGGCACCTCGCCCTTGACGATGGCCTGGGCCAGGCCCTCGACGACGGCGGTCTTGCCGACGCCGGGCTCGCCGATGAGGACCGGGTTGTTCTTCGTACGGCGGGACAGCACCTGCATGACCCGCTCGATCTCCTTCTCGCGCCCGATGACCGGGTCGAGCTTGGATTCGCGGGCGGCCTGCGTCAGGTTGCGGCCGAACTGGTCCAGGACGAGCGAGGTCGAGGGCGTGCCCTCGGCCGGGCCGCCGGCCGTGGCGGCTTCCTTGCCCTGGTAGCCCGAGAGCAGCTGGATGACCTGCTGCCGGACCCGGTTGAGATCGGCGCCCAGCTTCACGAGGACCTGGGCGGCGACGCCCTCGCCCTCGCGGATCAGGCCGAGCAGGATGTGCTCCGTGCCGATGTAGTTGTGGCCGAGCTGAAGGGCCTCGCGGAGCGAGAGCTCCAGGACCTTCTTCGCACGGGGGGTGAAGGGGATGTGCCCGGACGGAGCCTGCTGGCCCTGCCCGATGATCTCCTCCACCTGCTGGCGGACCGCCTCGAGCGAAATCCCGAGGCTCTCCAGGGCCTTAGCGGCGACACCCTCACCCTCGTGGATCAGGCCCAGGAGGATGTGCTCGGTGCCGATGTAGTTGTGGTTGAGCATCCGGGCTTCTTCCTGAGCCAGGACGACAACCCGCCGCGCACGGTCGGTGAACCTCTCGAACATCGTTAATCGCTCCTCAGAGCGGTCAGGCAAGTAGGGGTCGGTCCCCTCCCTGTCCTTCCGCATGCTAGTCCCGCGGGACGGGACAGCTCATTCCAACTGCCGACATCCGTCCGGATCACCCCGCGTCGGCGGGGAAACCTGCTGCCGAACAGCCGACATCTCCTCCAACCCGATGGTGGGAGACGATGTTCCCGCAGGCCAGGCATATACGCTCACCGTCACTACGCCGACGGCGAACGCGAGCCCGGCCCGACACGCCCGCCCATCGCCCGCCGCCACTCCTGATGACGCGCTCCGCGCGGTGTCGCACCGCCTCTCCCCATGGGGAACCTCTTACCCGCAAGGATTGACAGTCCATGCGGCGCGGGCACTGTCCATCCGCTACGGGCGAACACCCTCACGCCGCCCGGAGCGCCTGTGCGCCCCCCACTCCTTATACGGAGTGTGCCCAACTACCCACCCAGAGTAACCTCTTGGTGGTTTCACAGTTGCACCGCACATGACCGTTGTCCTCCCGCGCCCCGGCGGTCCCGCGGATCCATGGTGCCAGGCGCGTCGGTGGTACGAGCACGAGCTGGGCTGGCCGACCTCCGGCGCGGCGCCCCTGGAGCTGCTGACCGGGTTCCGCTTCGACGTCCTGGACCTTCCCCTGGACGCCGGCTCCGCCGTGCTCGGCCGCCCGGTGCGCACCGGTCCCGTCGCCCTCGACGTCCGGACGCGGAGGCTGTGGTTCCTGGTCGCCGCGGGCAGCGCGGACGAGCTGCCGGGGCTGCTCGACTGGCTGGAGTGGGGCGCGGTCCCCCTGGACCTGGCCGCGCTGGGGCCGGGCGGGCGGATCGCCGCACCGGTGCCTGTCGGGCCGGGCCGTGAACGCCTCGGCGCGCTCGGCCCGGGGAAGCCGGACAAGCCGGGGAGGGCCGTGTGGGTGCGGCCTCCCGCACCGGGGAGCCCCGGAGGCGGGGTCGAACCGTCACTGCCGGTGACCGGCCTCGGGGGCGGTGGTGACGCCCCCGATCTCGCACGGCTCGTGGGCGCGGCGGCCACGGAGGTCCACCGGGCCCGGTTGCTGCGCACCCGGAGGGCACGCTCGCATGGGCCGGCGGAAGATCAGCCGTTGGCCTTCTCGTACGCCTCACGGATGTCGGCGGGCACGCGGCCGCGGTCGTTGACGCTGTAGCCGTTCTTCTTGGCCCAGGCGCGGATCTTCGCGGTGTCCGGGCTGCCGGGGGCCGCGGCGGTGGCACGCGCCTTGCCGCGAGCGCCGGCGGCACGGCCGCCGGTGCGGCGTCCGCTGCGGGTGTACGGCTCCAGCAGACCGCGGAGCTTGTCAGCGTTGGCCGTGGTGAGGTCGATCTCGTACGTCTTCCCGTCCAGGGCGAACGTCACGGTCTCGTCGGCCTCGCCACCGTCGAGGTCATCGACAAGAAGGACCTGAACCTTCTGCGCCACGGGGAATCCTTTCAGTGGAAAATGGGATTACGGAGGAATAGCAAACCGCCTTTCCCGGAAAAACACAAACCCCCCGGGAAGGTTCAGCCCGCCTTCCGCGTGGGAAGCATCCCTTCCGGAGCCATGTGATAGGGGCGCGATTCGGACATAGGGACCGCGATCACAGATGCAGAAGCATCCGGCTGTTGCCAAGGGTGTTCGGCTTCACCCGTTCGAGACCCAGGAACTCGGCGACACCCTCGTCATAGGAACGCAGCAGCTCGCTGTAGACATCGCCGTCCACGGGTGTCTCACCGATCTCCACGAAGCCGTGCTTCGCGAAGAAGTCCACTTCGAAGGTGAGGCAGAAAATGCGCCGCACGCCGAGCCAGCGCGCCGTCTGCAGCAGCTTGTCCAGTACGGCATGGCCCACCCCGCCGCCCTTGACGGCGGGGTCCACCGCGAGAGTGCGCACCTCGGCGAGGTCTTCCCACATCACGTGCAGGGCCCCGCAGCCGATGACACTGCCGTCCTCGTCCCGCTCGGCCACCCAGAACTCCTGGATGTCCTCGTAAAGAGTGACCGTGGCTTTGTCGAGGAGGATGCGGTCACGAACGTACGTGTTGATGAGACGGCGCAGCGCCGGCACATCGCTGGTCCGGGCACGGCGGACGGTGACGACTTTTGATAGCGCGGGCATGCCCGGACGCTATCGCCCCGGGGCCGCGGTGCCCTCGCCGGGCCCGTCGAGTTGCACGACCCGGATCGCATCCCGCAGGGCTTCGCGTTGTTCGGCCGACATCATGCCGAAGAAGGCGACGAGAGCGGCCGCGGGGTTGTCGCTCACGGACCACGCTTCGTTCATCAGTGCGGCCGAGTAGGCGGCCCGGTTGGAGACCGCCTCATATCGATAGGCGCGGCCTTCCGCTTCCCTGCGCAGCCAGCCCTTCTGATACAGGTTGTCCATTACGGTCATGACCGTGGTGTAGGCGATGGACCGTTCCTGTTGAAGGTCTTCCAGCACTTCTCGAACAGTGACCGGCCGGTTCCAGTCCCACACGCGCGTCATGACGGCGTCTTCCAGATCACCCAGGCGTCTGACCACACGCGAATAATAGTGGGAGATGTCTGGAATGACGCTTTATCGGGGCAGCAAAGGGCGAACAAAAAGGGCGCACGGCCGAGAAATGCGGTCTCGAACCGTACGCCCTTGAGCACCCGCGCCCGCCGGGGGCGCATGCGGCGGCCCCTGCGCCGCGCGGAGGTGCCCGGAGGCAACCAGGGATGAAGCGTCAGGCCGCGCTGCCCTTGCCGGCCTGCTGGGCGGCCTCGGCCCGGGCGAGGGCGGCGTCGACCAGGGCGTCCTCCTTGGCCTTGTTCGCACCACCCTGGCTCTTGATGATCGTCACGACCAGGGCGGTGAAGGCGATCGCCATCACGACGGGCGGCACCAGTGCGGCGACATAGTCCATGGCCGTCGGCTCCTTCTGGGTCGGGCTTGCGCGGATTGAGCGACCCGTCCAGATTACGCGCGCCCGGGGAGGCTCCTCAGGCGGGTGGGGCCGCTCAGGCGGGCCGGGCCTGCGGCGCCTCGCCCGCCGGGGGCGGAGCGGGCTTGCGCCGGGGCGGGAAGACCTCGCCGGGGGTGGGGATGGGCCGGTCCGGGCGCGGCCCGGACGGCTGCTTGGCGGGATCCGTGGCGGGCTTGCCCGGGGGCTTCTCCTCCGGCTGCTTGCGGCCCGGCTTCTGCCCGGGGCGCGCCGGGCCGTCGGCGGTGGGCGGCAGACCGCCCGGCAGGGCGAGCAGCGGGGTGCGGCGCAGCCGGATGCGCGCGGCGGGCACCGCGCAGGCCACGCGGTCGGCCGCCGCGGCGCGGGCGGCCGGGCCCGCGACGAGCTCGCAGCGGCGCAGCAGGGCCCGGTAGCCCGCCGTGGCGGGCCCGGCCGATGGGGCCGAGCACAGGGCCCGGAGGGCGTCGAGGTCCTCCGCGCGCGGCCGGTAGCCCGCGGCGAGGGCGTCCTGGAGGCGCTCGGCGTAGCCGGAGGCGGCGCCGGGGAGGGCGGCGCGGTAGCGGGCGAGGTCGGCGAGGAGGAAGGCGCGCAGCCTGCCGCTCTCGAGCACGGCCTCGTCCACGGCGGCGGCGAGCCGGTGGCAGTCGCGCACCTCGGCGGCGCGCTCGGGGCCGGGGCGCCCGGGGACGGCGTGGGGATGGAGGGCGATGGCGAGGGCTCGGCGCAGCACGCGCAGTTCGTCCGCGCTGAACGCCATGCCGCCGCGTGATCCATAGGGCGTGGGCATGCGCCGACTTTAAGTGCTAAACGGACAAATTTTGACCAGCTGGGCATTTACGGCGTGGCACGGCGGGTTCTCCCGGGTTTTCCGCGTGCGTCCCCGTGCGTCCCCGTGCGTCCCCGTGCGGCGGGAGCCGGTCAGCGCTGCCTGCGGCGGGTGACCCCGAGCGCGATGGCGCCCGCCGAGACGGCGGTGCCGGAGGTGGTGGCGAGCAGCAGGGTGCTGTTGGTGGCCGGGGCGGGGGGCGGCTCGGGGGCGCGGTCCACGACCTCGACACGGATCGGCGCCGAGTCGTTGCCGGGGTCCGGGTCGGGGGACGGCTCGCCGTCGCGGTCGAGGACGCGGACCAGGCCCTCGGCGCCGTCGACCTTCCGGTCGATCCGCACCTGGAAGCCGAGCGTCTCGCGCTCTCCGGCGGAGAAGTCCTCCCCGATGGAGCAGACGTACGAACCGGGCTCCGCGGACGGGCTCGCCTTCGCCACGCAGGGCTGCCGGACGCCGCTGTGCGGGGCCGCGACGATCGTCGTGCCGGGCGGCGGCGTCACCTCGTACGTGCCCGCGCCGTGCCCGGGCCGGCCGCCGGCCGGGCCGGGGCCGCCGTTCCTGACCCCCAGCTCGACCTCGACGGTCTCGCCGACCCGCCCGACGATCGTATGGGCGATGGCCTGGTAGTCGGCGCGGGCTCCGGCGTACGCCGGACCGGCGCACAGCCCCAGCCCGGCCGCCAGCGTCGCGACGGGAACCATCGCCCACCGCATTGTCCGCTTCATTCGCATACGCTCCATGCCCGTCGGATGCAGGATCAGGTTCCGCAGCTGACAGGACAGTTGAAACGGACCGTTGGTTGCGTCCGCTCGGCTGCACCCGCCACGAACGGGACTGCACCCGCTACGAACGGGACACGTTGCGCTCGTAGACCAGCCGCAGGCCGATCAGCGTGAGCCACGGCTCGTGCTCGTCGATGACCGACGCCTCGCCGAGCACCAGGGGCGACAGCCCGCCGGTGGCGATGACGGTGACCTCGTCCGGATCGTCGGCGAGCTCACGGGCCATCCGCTCGACGACACCGTCCACCTGCCCGGCGAAGCCGTAGAGGATGCCGGACTGCATGGCCTCGACCGTGTTCTTCCCGATGACGCCGCGCGGGCGGGCCAGCTCGATCTTGCGCAGCTGCGCGCCCTTGACGCCCAGCGCCTCCACCGAGATCTCGATGCCCGGGGCGATCACGCCGCCCGCGTACTCGCCGCGGGCGCTGACCGCGTCGAAGGTGGTGGCCGTGCCGAAGTCCACGACGATGCACGGGCCGCCGTAGAGCTCGACGGCCGCGACGGCGTTGACGATGCGGTCGGCGCCGACCTCCTTGGGGTTGTCCATCAGGATCGGCACGCCGGTCTTCACGCCCGGCTCGACCAGGACCGCGGGCACGTCGCCGTAATAGCGGCGGGTGACCTCCCGCAGCTCGTGCAGGACGGCCGGGACCGTGGAGCAGATGGCGATGCCGTCGATGCCGTCCCCCAGCTCCTCGCCCAGCAGCGGGTGCATGCCCATCAGGCCCTGGAGCAGGACCGCCAGTTCGTCGGCCGTGCGGCGGGCGTCGGTCGACACCCGCCAGTGCTCGACGATCTCCTCGCCGTCGAACAGGCCGAGGACCGTATGGGTGTTGCCGACATCGATGGTGAGCAGCATCAGGCGGCTTCCCCCTGCGTGTCGTCCCCGTCGCCCTCGTCGCCCTCGCGCAGGTCGAGGCCGATGTCGAGGATCGGGGACGAGTGGATCAGCGAGCCGACCGCCAGGTAGTCCACGCCGGTCTCGGCGTAGGCGTGGGCGTTGACGAGCGTGAGCCGGCCGGAGGACTCCAGCAGGGCGCGGCCCGCGACGAGTTCGACGGCCTCGCGGGTCTGCTCGGGGGTGAAGTTGTCCAGCAGGATGAGGCTCGCGCCCTCGGTGAGGACGGGCGGGATCTGGTCGATGCGGTCGACCTCGACCTCGACCGGCAGGCCCGGGAAGGCGTCCCGTACGGCCCGGAAGGCCTCGGCCACGCCGCCGGCCGCGACCACGTGGTTGTCCTTGATGAGCGCCGCGTCCGACAGGGACATGCGGTGGTTGACGCCGCCGCCGCAGCGCACCGCGTACTTCTCCAGGGCGCGCAGGCCGACCGTGGTCTTGCGGGTGTCGCGGACGGCGGCCTTGGTGCCGTCCAGCAGGTCGGCCCACTCGCGGGTCGCGGTGGCGATGCCGGACAGGCGGCACAGGAGGTTGAGCGCGCTGCGCTCGGCGGTGAGCAGATCGCGGGTGCGGGTGCGGACGGTGAGCAGCTTCTGCCCGGCGGTCACGCGGTCGCCGTCCTCGACGTGCCGCTCGACCTCGAACTCGTCGGTGCAGACGACGGAGAGGACCGCCTCGGCGATGTGCAGGCCGCAGACGGTGCCGTCCTGGCGGGCGGTGAAGTCGCCGGTGGCGACGGCGTCGGCGGGAATGGTCGCCACGGTGGTGACGTCCTGGCCGCCGTCGAGGTCCTCCTCGATGGCGAGGTGGGCGATGTCCTCGATCTGGAGGGGGTCGAGGCCGGCCTCGGCGAGCAGCCGGGCGAGGTCGGGGTCGAGCCCGCACTCCAGGGCGTCCTCCGCGAACGTCTCACCGCAGCCACAGCCGTCACCGCAGCCGCCGGTGGCCGTCTCGAGGTTCACCTGGATGTCCTGGCCGATCTGGTGGAGGGGGAGTTCGTTCGGGGTGGTCACGTGGTGCTCCTCGGTTCGGCGCCGGTCGTGGGCGGGTGGGGCGGCGGGGCCGCGACGGGCGGGAAGGCCGCCGTCCCGGTGGTGGAGACCGAGAGCGTACGGTCCGGGCGCAGGGTCACCAAAAGATGGCGGCGCCAGGCGGTGTCGTCGCGGTCGGGGCGGTCCTCGCGCCAGTGGCAGCCGCGGGTCTCCTCGCGGCGGAGCGCGGCGGCGACGAGGACGCGGGCGACGAGCAGGAGGTTGGTGGCCTCCCAGCTCTCCGTACCGGGTGCTTCCAGCGCTGCGGCGGCGTCCTCGTCGATGCGCGCGAGCTCCGCGGCGGCCCGTTCGAGGCTCTCCCTGGAGCGCAGGACTCCGGCGCCCTCGGTCATGATGCGCTGGATCTCCAGGCGGGCCTTGGGGCCGGCGAGCACCGTGCCGGTGGGCGTCGGCTGCAGGACCTCCGCCGGCGCGCCCGCCTCCCGGAGGGCGGCCGTGACGTCCGCGGCGATGCGCTCCGCGAAGACGAGGCCCTCCAGCAGGGAGTTCGACGCCAGGCGGTTCGCGCCGTGCACGCCCGTGCAGGCGACCTCGCCGCAGGCGTAGAGCCCGGGGACGGTGGAGCGGCCGAGCAGGTCCGTCCGGACGCCGCCGGAGGCGTAGTGCGCGGCGGGGGCGACCGGGATCGGCTCCGTCACGGGGTCGATGCCGTGCGTGCGGCAGGCGGCGAGGATCGTGGGGAAGCGGTGCTCCCACATCTCGGCGCCGAAGTGGCGGGCGTCGAGGTACATGTGCTCGGCACCGAGCTCCTGCATGCGGCGCATGATGCCCTTGGCGACGATGTCGCGCGGGGCCAGCTCCGCGAGCTCGTGCGCACCGACCATGAAGCGGTATCCGTCGGCGTCCACCAGGTGGGCGCCTTCCCCGCGCACGGCCTCCGACACCAGCGGCTGCTGGCCCTCGGCGTCGGGGCCGAGCCACAGCACGGTGGGGTGGAACTGGACGAACTCCAGGTCGGACACCTCGGCCCCGGCGCGCAGGGCGAGGGCGACGCCGTCGCCGGTGGAGACGGCCGGGTTCGTGGTCGCGGAGAAGACCTGGCCCATGCCGCCGGTGGCGAGGACGACGGCCCGGGCCCGTACGGCACCCACGCCGTCGCGCTCACCCTCGCCCATGACGTGCAGGGTGACGCCCGCGGCGCGGCCGTCCGCGTCCTTGAGGAGGTCGAGGACGAGGGCGTGCTCGATGGTCTCGATGCCCGCGGCACGCACGGCCTCGACCAGGGCGCGGGAGATCTCGGCGCCGGTGGCGTCACCGCCCGCGTGGGCGATGCGGCGCCGGTGGTGGCCACCCTCACGGGTGAGCAGGATGGCGCCGGTCTCGGTGTCGGTGTCGAACTGCGCGCCCGTGGCGATGAGCCTGCGCACGGCGTCGGGGCCCTCGGTGACCAGGGTCCGCACGGCCTCGTCGTCGCAGAGGCCCGCGCCGGCGACGAGCGTGTCGTCCAGGTGCTGCTCGGGGGTGTCGCCCTCGCCGAGCGCGGCCGCTATGCCGCCCTGGGCCCAGCGGGTGGAGCCGTCGTCCAGGAGGGCCTTGGTGACGACGGTGACCTTCGCGCCGGCGGCGGCGCAGCGCAGGGCGACGGTGAGCCCGGCGACGCCGGAGCCCACGACGACCACGTCGGCGTCGACGGACCAGCCGGGCTTGGGTGCGTGGAGGCGTATGCCGGTCATCGCTCGGCTCCGAGCTGCAGGGGGACGTTGTCGATCAGGCGGGTGGTGCCGACCTTCGCGGCTACGGCCAGGACGGCCTCGCCCGCGTAGTCGCCGGGGACGTCGGTGAAGTCGGCGGGGTCGACGAGGGCTGCGTAGTCGAGGTGCAGCGGGGGGTCGAGCCGGGCGGCCTCGTCCAGGACGGCGCGGGCGGCGGCCAGGGCGGCCGGCGCGGCGGCCTTCTCCCTCTCGGCCGCGGCCAGGGCGCGGGAGAGGGCGAGGGCGGTCTGCCGCTCGGCGGCGGACAGATAGCGGTTGCGGCTGGACAGGGCGAGGCCGTCGGGCTCCCGGACGGTCGGCACGCCCACGACCTCGGTGCGGAAGTTGAGGTCGCGCACCATGCGGCGGATCAGGGCGAGCTGCTGGGCGTCCTTCTGGCCGAAGAAGGCCAGGTCGGGGCGGGTGAGGTGGAGCAGCTTGGCCACGACCGTGAGCATGCCGTCGAAGTGCCCCGGGCGGGAGGCGCCTTCCAGGCGCTCGCCCATGGGGCCCGCGGCGAGGCGGACCTGGGGCTCTCCGCCCGGGTAGACCTCCTCGGCGGAGGGGGCGAACACGGCGTCCGCACCCGACGCCTCGGCGATCTTCAGGTCGGCGTCCAGCGTGCGCGGATAGCGGTCCAGGTCCTCGCCCGCGCCGAACTGCAGGGGGTTGACGAAGACCGTGACGATCACGAGGCCCTTGCGGCCGACGCGCTCGCGCGCGGCGCGTATGAGCGTGGCGTGGCCCTCGTGGAGCGCGCCCATGGTCATCACGACCGCGGTGCGGCCGGGGACCGCGTAGTGATCGAGGAGGTAGTCGAGATCCTCGACGGCGGGTACGAGCTCGAAGGCGGGCTCGCGGCCCCGGTCCTTCAGCCACTCGGCAAGCGTCACGGCCGTCCTCCGTCGGACAGTACGCCGAGCAGATCCTCGGCCAGTTCGGGCTTGAGCAGGCCGGCCGCGAGCGCGCGGTCGGCGGTCGTACGGGCCATCGCCAGGTATCCGGGGACGGCCTGGGGTGCGTGGGCGCGCAGCTGGGCGACGTGCGCGGCGACCGTGCCGGCGTCGCCGCGGGCCACCGGGCCGGTCAGGGCCGCGTCGCCGCTGCGCAGGACGTTGTCGAGCGCGGCGCCGAGGAGGGGGCCGAGCATGCGGTCGGGGGCCTCGACGCCGGCCGTCCGCAGCAGGTCCATGGCCTGGGCGACCAGGGTGACCAGGTGGTTCGCGCCCAGGGCGAGGGCGGCGTGGTAGAGCGGGCGGGCCTCTTCCGCTATCCACTCGGGCTCGCCGCCCATCTCGATGACCAGGGCCTCCGCGGCGAGCCGCAGCTCATCGGGGGCGGTGACGCCGAAGGAGCAGCCGGCGAGGCGGTCGACGTCGACCGGGGTGCCGGCGAAGGTCATCGCGGGGTGCAGGGCGAGCGGGAGGGCCCCGGCGCGGCGGGCGGGGTCGAGCACGGCGGTGCCGTGCCGGCCCGAGGTGTGCACGATGAGCTGGCCCGGCCGGACGGCGCCGGTCTCGGCGAGCCCGGCGACCAGGCCCGGCAGGGCGTCGTCGGGCACGGTGAGCAGGACCAGCTCGGCGCGGGCGAGCACCTCGGCGGGTGTGACGAGGGGGACCTCGGGGAGCAGGGCGGCGGCTCTGCGCACCGAGGCGTCGGAGACTCCGGAGGCGGCGACCGGGCGGTGCCCGGCGAGCCGGAGCGCGGCGGCGAGCGCCGGGCCGACGCGGCCCGTGCCGACGACGCCGACGGTGAGCCGGGCGGGTCGGTCCTGGGGGCTCGGGTGCTCCGGATGAGTGTGTGCGTTCACGCGGCGATGGCCTTCCGTTCCAGTCCGCGGTGGGTACCGGACGATTCCTTCGTCATGCTACGCGAGCCCGCGGCACCCCCTCCCGGACGCGGGCCGCCTGTGGACAACCCGCCTGTGGACAACTCCCGGGCGAGCGTGGCGTCCGCCATGATCGGGGCATGGACGAAGGAACTGAGCAAGCGTTCGAGTCCGGGCCCGGGGCGGGAGCCCCGTCCGGCACGCAAGCCACGCCCGGCACGCAAGCCGCGTCCGAGGCGGCCCGGGCCCGCAGGGTCGCGGCCCGCCGGGCGTCGGAGCGGATCCTGTCCGGCGGTGCTCCCGTGCACACGGTGGGCGAGCGGCTCGCGCAGCTCGCGGCCGAGGCTGCGGGCCTGCCCGGGCTGGACACGCGGGTGGACATCTACGGGGACGGGATCGTCGCCGAGCTGGAGCGGCGCGTCGCGGAGCTGCTCGGTACGGAGGCCGCGGCGTTCTTCCCCACGGGCACGATGGCCCAGCAGGTGGCCTTGCGCTGCTGGGCCGGGCGCACGGGGAACAGCACGGTGGCCCTGCATCCCCTGGCGCACCCCGAGCAGTGGGAGCGGGATGCGTTCTCGCTGGTGAGCGGCCTGCGCGTGGTGCACCCCACGCGGGATCCGCGACCGCCGACGGCCGAGGAGGTCCGCGGGCTGGAAGAGCCGTTCGGCGCGCTCTCCCTGGAGCTTCCGCTGCGCGACGCGGGGTTTCTGCTGCCCACGTGGGAGGAGCTGCAGGAGACGGTGGAGGCCGCCCGCGAGCGGGAGGCGGTGGTCCACTTCGACGGGGCGCGGCTGTGGGAGTGCCCCTCGCACTTCGGGGTGGGGCTGCCGGAGATCGCCGCCCTCGCCGACTCCGTCTACGTGTCGTTCTACAAGTCGCTCGGCGGGATATCCGGGGCCGCGCTGGCCGGACCGGAGACGCTGGTGGAGGAGGCGCGGGCCTGGCGGCACCGGTACGGGGGCAATGTCTTCCAGCAGTGGCCGGCGGCGCTGGCGGCCCTGTCCGGGCTGGAGCGCGAGCTGCCGCGTCTGCCGTCGTACGTGGCACACGCGAAGGTCGTCGCGCGGGCCCTGGAGGATGCCTTCCGCTCGGCGGGCGTGCCGTGGTTCCGGCTGAATCCGCCCGTGCCGCACACCCACCAGTTCCAGGTGTGGCTGCCGTATCCGGCCGAGGCGCTGGACGAGGCGTCCGTGTCGTACGCGGAGGAGACGGGCACCACGGTGTTCGGGGTCTGGACGCCGTCCCCGGTGCCGGGTGTCTCGTTCACCGAGGTCACCGTCGACGCGTCAGCACTCGGCTGGACGGCCGCAGACGTCCGGGATGCGGCGGCCGGCGTCCTGCGCCGGATACGGGCGGACGGCTGACGGACGGGCGGCTGAAGAACGGGCGGCTGACGGGCGGAGGCCGCCGCCGGACCGCACAAGGCCGCCGCCGGGCCGGAGGAAGCCGCTGCCGGGCCGGAGGAAGCGGAAGAGCGTCGCACGGCGGGCGCGGCGGGCGGCGACCCGCTCGTCGACGACCGCCCGGAAGGCGCGCCAGGTGCGGAAGGAGCGGTAGGCCTCCACGTCTCCGGTGCCGGGGGCGGGCGGGGCCGGCTCCCCGTGCTGGGCGGCGCGGTAGAGGTCGAGCATGTGCTGCTGAGCTGCGTTCATGTGATCCACGGTGCGCCGCCGGGCGCGGCCCTGCCGCGTCGATTGACGAGAGCCGTCAAGTGACGGCCGGACCCTCGGGGGGAGAGGCACGATGGGCGCATGAGCGTGGAGATCGACATCGCCGGACTGCCGCACGAGCGCATTGTCTTCAACCCGTCGCCGCTGGCGGAGCTCGGTGCGATGCTGCACGTCCTGGCGGAGCCCGGCCACCACCCGGGGCTGCACGGCTGGGCCACGGCGACCGCCTCCGGGCTGCGGCCCGACCTCGCCGACCGGCTGACCGAGGCCGACTTCCTGTGGCGCTCGGCCCGCTCCGACCTGCTGCTGCCCGCGGCTCCCCGGGCCACGCTCGCCGAAGAGCTCGACGACCTCGACCGCATGGACGACGAGAAGTTCGTGTCCGCGGCTTTCGAGGTCACCTGCAGTTCCGAGCGGTCCGTCCCCTCCCCCCTGGTCGACGCCGAGCAGCGGGTGCGGGTGCGCGAGCTGTCCGCCGCGCGGGGCCCGCGGCAGGCGCAGTTCACCGACCGCATGCTGGAGAACCCCGCCGCGCTGCGCGCCTGGCTGCGCAGGCTCCTGGAGGACTGCGAGGAGGCCTTCTTCGCCGACAACTGGCAGCGCGTGCGGGTGCAGCTCGTCGCGGACGCCCGGCACAAGGCGGATCTGCTGCGCCGCAAGGGGCTGGCGGAGGCCATGACCGCGGTCTCCACGGCCGTCTCCCTCAGCGGGGACGGCACGCGGATCGTCTTCGACAAGCTGCAGAACGGCCGGGCGGCGGCGCCCGCGGACGGCCTCACGTTCGTGCCGACCGCGTTCGGCTGGCCGCACCTCATCGTGCTGAACCGGCCCGGGTGGCGGCCGATGGTGCAGTACCCCGTGGCCGCGCCCGAGCTCCCCCGGGGCCCGGCCCTGCAGCTGGTGCGGCAGCGGATGGAGGCGCTCGCGCACCCCGTCCGGATGCGGCTGTGCCGCACGCTGGCCCGCGGCCCGCACACCACGGGCGAGCTGGCCTCCGTCTTCGGCCTGACGCCGCCGGAGGTGTCCCGGCACATAGCCGTGATGAAGAAGGCGGGCCTGCTGAGCACGCGGCGCCGTGGCCGGTACGTCCTCCACCAGCTGGACCTGCCTGTGGTGGCCCGCCTGGGGAGCGACTTCCTGGAGACGGTCCTGCGGTAGGAGCGCCCCGCCGTGGCCCGGGACTGAGTCTGGGCCCGGGCCGCCGGGCGGCGCTACTTCTGCGGCGTCCCGCCCCCGGCCCGCACGAGACCGCTCTCGTAGGCCAGCACCACCACCTGCACCCGGTCGCGCAGCCCCAGCTTGGTCAGGATGCGGCCCACGTGCGTCTTGACCGTGGCCTCCGAGAGCACGAGCCGCCCCGCGATCTCACCGTTGGACAGGCCCTGGGCCACCAGCAGCATGACCTCGCGCTCCCGGTCGGTCAGGCGCCCCAGCTCCGCGCCGGCCGGCTCCTTCGTCGTGCTCGGCAGCATCGGGGTGAAACGATCCAGCAGCCGGCGCGTGGTGCTGGGCGCGACCACCGCGTCACCGCTGTGCACGGCCCGGATGGCCCCCAGCAGCTCGGCCGGCGGCACGTCCTTGAGCATGAAGCCGCTCGCGCCGACCTTGAGCGCCGAGAACGCGTACTCGTCGAGGTCGAAGGTGGTCAGGATGAGCACCTTCGGCGGATCGTCCTGCGCGCAGATGCGGCGCGTCGCCTCCACGCCGTCCAGCCGGGGCATGCGGACGTCCATCAGGACGACGTCCACCTCCGTGCCGGCCAGCACCTCCAGGGCCTCCGCGCCGTCCCCGGCCTCGGCGACGACCTCCATATCGGGCTGGGCGGCCAGCACCATGCGGAAGCCGGTACGGAGCAGTACCTGGTCGTCGACGAGCATCACCCGGATGGACATGCAGACGTCCCTTTCCTCGATATGAGCATTCCAGCAACAGACATCACAGACATCATCGTCAGCGGCCGCATCGTCAGCGGCCGCCCGGCTTCACCGGCAGCAGCACGCTGATCCGGAATCCGCCGCCCGGCCGCGGGCCCGCGTCCAGCGTGCCCCCGACCATGCCGACGCGCTCGCGCATCCCGATCAGGCCGTGGCCCATGCCGTCCGCGCCGCCCGCCTCGTACAGCTCGTGCTGCGCGCCGCGGCCGTCGTCCTCGACCAGCAGGCCGAGTCCGTCGTCGAAGTACGTCAGGCGGACGCTCGCACCGGCCTCCGGGCCGCCGTGCTTACGGGTGTTGGTCAGGGCTTCCTGGACGATGCGGTAGGCGGTCAGCTCCACGCCGCTGGGCAGCGGGCGCGGCGCGCCCTCGACCTCGTACTGCACGGGCAGGCCCGCGCCGCGCACCTGCTCGACCAGATCGCCGATCTGCTCGACGTCGGGCTGCGGCACGTAGTCCCCGCCCTCGGTGGTGCCCTCCTCGGTCCGCAGGACGCCCAGCAGGCGGCGCATCTCGGCCAGCGCCTGGCGGCCCGTGCCGGAGATCGTCTCCAGGGCCTGCTTGGCCTGCTCGGGCGAGGCGTCGAGGACGTACGCGGCGCCGTCGGCCTGGACGACCATCACCGAGACGTTGTGTGCGACGACGTCGTGGAGCTCGCGGGCGATGCGCGCCCGCTCGGCCGTCACGGCCATCCGCGCCTGCTGCTCGCGCTCCTTCTCCAGGCGGGCGGCGCGCTCCTCCAGCTGGGCCCAGTACGCGCGGCGGGTGCGCATGGAGTCGCCGAGCACCCAGGCGAGGACGAAGGGGGTGGTGAGGGAGGCCAGGATGATGACGATCTCGACGGCGCTGCGCCCGTGCACCGGCCAGCGGAGCAGGAAGAGCACCGGTGCGGCCAGGCCGCCGGTCAGGGCCGTCCTGGACGCCCAGCGGACCGGGCCGGAGGCGACGGTGTAGACGATCACGAACATCGCGAAGTCGCCGGTGTGCACCTCCACGTCGAAGGCGAGCTGGGCCAGCCCCGACGCGATCGCGACCAGCAGCATCTGCACGGGCGCGCGCCGGCGCAGGGCGATCACCAGGCTGAGGGACGCCATCGTCAGGACCATGACGGCCGTCTGCCGGGTGGACGCGCCCGGTCCCTGTGAGCTTCCCAGGAGGCCGAGCCCGAACAGCAGTACAGCCCAGAAGCTGTCCACACCCGTCGGGTGCCTGCGGAGAAAGTCGTAGAGGCGGTGCACGTCACCCAGCGTAGGCATGCCGGGTACGTGCCGGGGTCAGCCCGGCGATCGATCCGGTGACGCTCCTTCTACTCCGCAAGGTGGAGGCGGCGTGTCCGCGAAGGGCGCATAGCGTGTGCGTATGGCAAGCGGAACGAGAACATGGCGCGCTGCGACCGAGGCCGCGCTCTACGGCCCCGGCGGCTTCTACCGGCGCCCCGAGGGCCCTGCCGGGCACTTCCGTACCTCCGTGCACGCCTCGCCGCTGTACGCCGGGGCCGTCGCCGAGCTGCTGTGCCGCGTCGACGGGGCGCTCGGGCACCCCGCGGAGCTGACGTTCACGGACGTCGGCGCGGGCCGCGGCGAACTGCTCACCGGCGTCCTCGCGCAGCTGCCGGAGAAGGTGACGGCGCGGCTGCGTCCGTTCGCCGTCGAGCGGGCCGCCCGCCCGGCCGGGCTGGACCCGCGCATCACCTGGGTGGGTGACATCCCGGACGGCACCGAGGGCCTGCTGTTCGCCAACGAGTGGCTCGACAACGTGCCCGTGGACGTCGCCGAGACCGACGCCGAGGGCCGCGCGCGCCAGGTCCTCGTCCAGGAGGACGGCGAGGAGATGCTCGGCGAGCCGGTCGCGGGCGAGGACGCCGCGTGGCTCGCCCGCTGGTGGCCCGTCGAGGGCGCGCCTCCCGGCACCCGCGCCGAGATCGGGCACCCGCGCGACGCCGCCTGGGCGCGGGCCGTGGGCCGCCTGCGCGCCGGCCTCGCCGTGGCCGTCGACTACGCCCACGAGCAGGCCGGCCGCCCCCCGTTCGGCACCCTGGCCGGATTCCGCGAGGGCCGCGAGGTGCGGCCGGTGCCGGACGGCTCGTGCGACATCACCGCCCACGTCGCCCTGGACGCCTGCGCGGGCCCCGGCAGCACCGTGCTGACCCAGCGCGAGGCGCTGCACGCCCTCGGCGTGGACGGCGGCCGCCCGCCGCTGTCGCTCGCCTCGACCGACCCGGCCGCGTACGTCCGGGCGCTGGGCCGGGCCGGGGAGGCGGCCGAGCTCACCTCCCCGGCGGGCCTGGGCGCCTTCGGCTGGCTGGTGCAGCCCGTGGGCGAGGCCTGCCGGGGGCTGCTCCCGGGCCCCCCGGACCGCGCCCCGGACCGCGCCCCGGACCGTGCCCCCGACCGGCCCGGCCCGGAAGGCTGACAGACTTGTCCCCATGACCCCCATGACGGAGACGACAGTCGGCATCGGCGGTGCGGCGGAGAGCACCGACATGGTGCTCAACATCGGACCCCAGCACCCGTCCACGCACGGCGTGCTGCGCCTGCGGCTCGTCCTCGACGGCGAGCGGGTCCGCGAGGCCGAGCCGATCGTCGGCTATATGCACCGCGGCGCGGAGAAGCTCTTCGAGGCCCGCGACTACCGGCAGATCATCATGCTCGCCAACCGCCACGACTGGCTGTCGGCGTTCTCCAACGAGCTGGGCGTCGTCCTGGCCGTCGAGCGGATGCTCGGCATGGAGGTCCCCGAGCGCGCCGTGTGGACCCGTACGCTCCTCGCCGAGCTGAACCGGGTCCTCAACCACCTGATGTTCCTCGGCTCCTACCCCCTGGAGCTCGGCGGCATCACCCCCGTCTTCCACGCCTTCCACGAGCGCGAGGAGCTCCAGACGGTGATGGAGGAGGTCTCCGGCGGCCGCATGCACTACATGTTCAACCGCGTCGGCGGCCTCAAGGAGGACCTGCCCGCCGGCTGGCTGGGCCGGGCGCGGCACGCCGTGGCCCAGGTCCGCTCCCGGATGGACGTCTACGACCGGCTCGTGCTCGGCAACGAGATCTTCCGGGCGCGCACGCGCGGCGTCGGCGTGCTCACGCGCGAGGCGGTGCACGCGTACGGGGTCAGCGGCCCCATCGCCCGCGCGTCCGGCGTCGACTTCGACCTGCGCCGCGACGAGCCGTACCTCGCCTACGGGGAGCTGCAGGACACCCTGAAGGTCGTCACCCGCGAGGACGGCGACTGCCTGGCCCGCTTCGAGTGCCTGCTGGAGCAGACCCACAACGCGCTGGAGCTCGCCGAGGCGTGCCTCGACCGGATCGCCGAGCTGCCGCCCGGGCCGATCAACCAGCGGCTGCCGAAGGTCCTCAAGGCCCCCGAGGGCGCGACCTACGCGTGGACCGAGAACCCGCTCGGCCTCAACGGCTACTACCTGGTCTCCAAGGGCGAGAAGACGCCGTACCGGCTGAAGCTGCGCTCCGCCTCCTTCAACAACATCCAGGCGCTGACCGAGCTGCTGCCGGGGACGCTGGTCGCGGACATGGTGGCGATCCTGGGCTCGCTGTTCTTCGTGGTCGGCGACATCGACAAGTAGACGTCGACAAGTAAACGTCGACGGGTCAACGCAGAACCCCCGGTGGGCATCCACCGGGGGTTTCGTTTCTGCAGGCCGGGTTGCGGACCGCCTACGAGGCGGCCGTGCGCAGCTCGGCCACGTCTATCTGCTCGGTCTCGTCGTGCGCGGTCAGGTCGATGACGTCGTCCCCGGCGCGCTCGCCGTCCTTCCCGGCCTCCGCCTCGGCTTCCGCCTCGGCCTCGGCGAGCGCCTCCTCGCCGACGACGTCCGCGAGATCCGTCTCCTCGACGGGGCGCTGGGCCGGGGCCGGGCGCTGGGTGCCGAAGAAGTCGAAGCCGCCCGTGGCGCGGGAGGCGGGACGGCGGGCGGGGGCCTGCGGCACGGCGGCGCGGAGCGCGGGCCGGAGAGCGGCGCCGGACTCCGGCTGCTTGTCCTCGGTGGCCGGCTCGACAGGCTTGCCCGCCTTGACCGGCTCGGGCGCCCGCTCGCTGCCCCGACGCGCCTCCGGGCGCGGCTGCGGCACGGTCCCGGACGCCGTCCGGGACGTGCTCGCGGGCTTCTGCCGGGGCAGGGCCGCGGGCTCGGCGCCGGACCCGGCGGCGGACTCAGCGGCGGGCCGGGCTCCGGCCTTGGGCTCCGCCTCCGCCGCGCTGCCGCTCAGGCTGCGCAGCGCCTCCGCGGCCTTGCGGTACGCGGCGGGGTCGACGGCCGGGCCGGGCACCGTGAGCGGCGCGCCGCGCTCCAGCGCCGGCGCGCCGCCGCGGGCGACCCGGCGGCTCTCCAGCGCGCTGGCCCGCCCGGTCTCGGCGGTGGCGTAGCGGCGCAGCAGGTCGGCGTGCTCGGTGCGGAGACGGGCCAGCTCGGCGCGCTTGCCGCGCAGCTTGGACTCCAGCCGGGCCTTGGCCGCCCGGGTGTCCTCCAGGTCCGTCTCCAGCTCGGCTATGCGCTCCTCGGTCTTCCACTCGTCCCGTGTGCGGGCGGCGGTGAGCTGGGCGACCCGCCTTCCGGCGGAGCGGTCCCAACGGCGCATCAGCACGGCACCGACCACCGCGGCGGCGGCTGCCGCCGCGGCGAGGCCCCGGATGACGACCGTTTCACCTACCACCCAGGCACCGGCGGCGCAGGCGACCGATGTCGCGGCGACCGTCGATGGGGGAAGAAGCCTGTGCAGGGATGGCGAATGGCGGTGGCGTCCTCGTGGCATGGCCTGAAACTTACCGTGCGTCGCCTTCGGAGTGTGACTCCACCACGAAACTCTTCCCTTGATCTTACTTGTCCCCTACACCTCTCACTTCGTCAGCAGCCGCTTCTCCTTCAGGTACTGCGCGGCGACATCCGCGGGCTTGAGCCGCTGCGCATCCACCTTCTTGTTGAGTTCGGTGAGATCTTCCGTGGTCAGCACCCTGGTGAGCTTCGCCAGAGCATCGGCGACCTTCTGCGAACCGGCCTTCTCCGCATTCACCACGGGCAGCACGTTGTCGGAGTTCTGGAGCTTCTTGTCGTCCTTGAGCAGGACCAGTCCGAACTGTTCGAGGGTGGCGTCCGTGGTGGTGGTCAGCAGCAGCTGGGCCTTGCCGTCCTTGACCGCCTGCTTGGCCTGGACGCTGCCCACCTCCAGCGGGGTGATGCCGGAGACCTTGATGCCGTAGGTCTTCTCCAGACCGGGCTGGCAGAAGGGCCGCTGCGGGCATTCGTCACCGGCCGCGAGCTTGACCTCCTGACCCGACTTTCCCAGCTCGGAAAGCGTCTTGAGCTGGTGTTTCTCCGCGAACTCCGCCGTCACCGCGAAGGCGTTCTGATCGACCGCGCGCCCCGGGTCGAGCACCTTCAGTCCGCGCGGCTCCGCGAGATTCCGCAGGGCCTTCACCGTGGCATCGGCGTCGGCCGACGCGACGGCGGGAGCGTCCTTGCCGTTCTTCTTCTTGTTCAGGAATTCGGCGAGCGTCGCCGCATACTCCGGAACGACGTCGATCCGGCCCTTCTCCAGCTCCGGTTCATAGAGCTCGCGGGCCTCGGCCGTCCTGATGGACGTCGAATATCCGGCGTCCTTCAGCAGGCCCGCGTATATCTCGGCGAGCACCTTGGACTCGGTGAACCCGGCGGAGCCGATGACGAGGGAACCCTGCCCCGGCTTCGCCGACCCCCCGTCCCCTCCCCCGGACTTCTCCAGGCTCTCGCCTCCGCAGGCGGCCAGGCCCGCCGTCAGGGCGGCGACGCCGGCCATCGCCAGCAGGGCGCGGGGGGTCCGAGACCGGCGCGGGGTGCTGCTCTTGGGAAACATGGAAACTCTGCCCTTCGGTTCCGGCGCCCGGCTCTCCGGCCGCCGTCGCTTCGATGACCGGTGCTTCGACGAGCGCTGCTTCGATGACCGGTGCTTCGATGACCGGCGCCGCACCTACCCCGGCACCGGCCCCGTACGCCGGCGCACCGGATCCAGCAGCCGCTCGGCCACCACCAGCACGCCCTCGACGATCAGGGCGAGCACCGCCACGAGCAGCGCGCCCGCCACCACCTGGGCGGTGTCGGTGAGCCGGAAGCCGGCCGTGATGATGCGGCCGAGGCCACCGCCGCCGGGCAGCGCGGCCAGCGTGGTCGTCGCCACGACCTGGACGGCGGCGGTCCGCACGCCCGTCACGATCAGCGGGAAGGCCAGCGGCAGCTCGACGCGGGCGATCAGCTGACGGCCCGTCATTCCCATGCCGCGGGCCGCCTCGACCACATCGCGGTCCACCTCGCGCATGCCCACGTAGGCGTTGGTCAGCAGCGGGGGTATCGCGAAGAGCACCAGGGCGATGACCGTGGGCCAGGAGCCGTGCGTGCCCAGCGGGCTGAGCAGCAGCAGAACCAGGACGGCGAAAGTGGGCACCGCGCGGCCCGCGTTGGAGAGGTTGACCGCGAGGGCGCCGCCCTTGCCCAGATGGCCCAGCAGCACCGCCACCGGCAGCGCTATGGCGCAGGAAAGGACCAGGCACACCACGGTCAGGAAGAGGTGCTCGCCGAGGCGGTGCCACACGCCGTCGGTGCCGGACCAGTGCGCTCCCGTGGCCAGCCACGTCCACGTACGCTCGACGACCCCCATCAGAGCGCCCCCTCGGCGGCCGCCGGACGGCCGGCGGCCTTTCCGCCCCCGGGGCCGGACTTCGCCTTCCCCGCCGCCTTCCCGGCCTTATTCCCCGCCCTCGTCCACGGGGTGAGCAGCCGCTGGACGAGCAGCAGGAGGAGATCGGCCGCGACGGCCAGGGCCACGCACAGTACGGAAGCGGTCAGCACCTGCGCCTTGAAGTAGCTGTGCATCCCGTCGTACACGAGATTGCCCAGGCCGCCGTAGTGGAGGATCGCGCCGACGGTGGTGAGCGAGATCGTGGAGACTGTGGTGATCCGCAGACCCGCCATCAGGGCCGGGAGCGCCAGGGGCAGTTCCACGCCGAAGAGCAGACGCAGCGGGCCGTAGCCCATGCCGCGGGCGGCCTCCCGCGTCTCCTCCGGCACCGCGGCGAGCCCGGCGAGGATGTTGCGCACGAGGATCGTGAGCGAATAGAGCACCAGGCCCGTGACCACGACGGCCGGCGACAGCCCGAAGAACGGCACCAGCAGCGAGAACATCGCCAGCGACGGCACCGTGTACAGCACGGTGGTCAGGCCGAGGACCGGGCCCGCCACCGCGCGCCACCTGCGGGCCAGCAGCGCCAGCGGGAAGGCCACGAGCAGCCCGATGGCGACCGAGGCGAGCGTGATGCCGATGTGCTGGAGCGTGGCATCCGTCAACTCCTGGCTCCGCGTGCGCAGATACTCGCCGCAGATCCAGTCATTGCTGATCAGGCAGTCCTGACCGGCCATGCGCTCCCACCTCCCCCAGGCCGTCGACCGTCGGTTTCCGGATACCAGCGACCCTAACCCGGGGCACTGACATTCGAGCCGGCCGCCACACAACGGCAACAATGTCCGCAGGGAGTACGGCCAGAATGGGGAACCATGATCCGCTTCGAGCACGTCACCAAGCGCTACGCCGACGGCACCACCGCCGTGGACGACCTGTCCTTCGAAGTGGCGGAGGGCGAGCTGGTCACGCTCGTGGGGCCGTCGGGCTGCGGCAAGACCACCACGATGAAGATGGTCAACCGCCTCATCGAGCCCACGTCGGGGCGGATCCTCCTCGACGGCGAGGACATCGCCGGCGTCGACCCCGTCGAACTGCGGCGCCGCATCGGCTACGTCATCCAGCAGGTCGGGCTCTTCCCCCACAAGACCGTGCTGGAGAACACCGCGACCGTCCCCCACCTGCTGGGCTGGCAGCGGAAGAAGGCCCGGGAGCGGGCCGCCGAACTGCTCGACCTCGTCGGCCTCGACCCGGCCGTCCACGGCTCCCGCTACCCCCACCAGCTCTCCGGCGGGCAGCGGCAGCGGGTGGGCGTCGCGCGGGCGCTCGCCGCGGACCCGCCCGTGCTGCTCATGGACGAGCCGTTCGGGGCGGTCGACCCGGTGGTGCGGGAGCGGCTCCAGAACGAGTTCCTGCGGCTGCAGTCGCAGGTCCGCAAGACCGTCCTGTTCGTCACGCACGACATCGAGGAGGCCGTCCGCCTCGGCGACCGCATCGCCGTCTACGGCCACGGGCGGATCGAACAGTTCGACGCCCCGGCGACGGTACTGGGGGCGCCCGCCACGCCGTACGTCGCCGATTTCGTCGGCGCCGACCGGGGCCTCAAGCGGCTCTCGGTCACCCCGATCGAAGCGGGTGACCTCGAACAGCCGCCGGTCGTCCACCTGGACGACACCGTGGCCGCCGCCGGCGCCGCGCTCGCGGTGGACGAGGCCCGGTGGGCCGTCGTCCTGGACGACGCCGACCGGCTGCACGGCTGGATCTCGGCCGAAGCGCTCGCCGACGGCCGGGGCGGCGGCGGTGGGGGCGGCGGCACGGTACGGGAGCGGGCGCGCCGCATGGACGCCTGGCTGCCGGTCGGCGCCTCCCTCAAACAGGCTTTCAGCACGATGCTGCAGCACGACGCGGGCTGGATCGCCGTCCTCGACGGCGACGCCGCGGACCGCTTCGTGGGGGTCCTGACCCCGGCGCGGCTGCACGAGGCGCTGCGACGCTCGATCGACGCGGACGCGCGGGGCGCTGCGCGCAGCGAGGTGGATCTCGAGAGCATCCCGGGGGCATAGCCCCGGGACGCTCTCCGACAAGCCCGGGCTGGCCTGGGCGGGCCCGCTCCCCCTCCGCCGCGGTGGCGCGCCGCCGCGGCGGATGCAAGGGTGCGGACACCCTTGACCCGCAGGTCGGCCCTGGGCACGCAGCCCGGAAACCGTGCCTCTGCCACCTTCATCCCGCCGCAACGGCGATCAACCACCACGACGGCAAACGGCGGTGCCGAACCCAGCTGAGGCCCGCACGGCACCGCCGGAATCCACCATCGTGGTCACGCACCGCCGCGGCGGATACAAGGGCACGGGCACCCTTGGCCTGCGGGGCCCCGCAAAAGCCCGCACGGCACCGCCGGAATCCACCATCGTGGTCACGCACCGCCGCGGCGGATACAAGGGCGCGGGCACCCTTGGCCTGCGGGGCGCCGCGAAGCCCGTATGGCATCGCCGGAATCCACCATCGTGGTCACGCGCCGCCGCGGCGGATGCAAGGGTGCTGCGCGCCCTTGGGGCCTGTGGCGTCAGCCGCGGGCCGTGCCCGGGCCGCCCGGGCCCTCGTCTTCGTCTTCCGGGAGTTTGCAGACGCGCTCCAGGAAGAACGCCGCGGCGATCACGGCCACGCCCGCGACGACCGACGCACCCGCGTAGATCACCTGGTCACGGCGGACGGCGACGTCCAGGCCGTCGAGGCCGAGGAAGACGCCGACGCCGCCGTACATGCCGGCGACGAGCGCCGCGACCAGCGCGCTGGCCTGGCCGAAGACGACCGCGCGGGCGGCCAGCAGCGGATCGACGCCCTTCGCGCCGGGGCGCCGCTCGCGCTGGGCGCGCAGCCGCGCGCGGAGCGAGAGCGCCGTGGCGGTGAGGACGACGGCGATGACGGCGAGCACGATGGGCGCGGCCACCGGCACCCGCGGCAGCGTGCCGACCGCGTCCCACAGCCGGGCGCCTGCCCAGGAGAGCACTCCGGCCACGACGAACAGCCCGGCCAGGACCCCGATCCGCAGTTGCTTCACCGAGCCGTCGCTCCTCTTCTCGTTCACGTCCCCGGAATCCGGGGCCTACTCAGGGCAAACGCCTACTCAGGGCAAACGCCTACTCGGGCAGCCGGAGTTCCAGGTCGACCCGCGGCTGTACGCCGTCCAGCCCGACGGCGGCGAGGAGCTCGACCACCGCGCCGCGCCCCGGGACCGTGGCCTCGGGGTCCACATCGTGCCAGGGTGCGAGGACGAAGGCGCGCTCGTGGGCGCGCGGGTGCGGCAGGGTGAGGACGGGGTCGGCGGAGACCACGTCCTGGTAGGCGACGATGTCGACATCGAGGGTGCGCGGGCCCCAGCGCTCGTCCCGCACGCGCTCGAAGGCCTCCTCGATGGCGTGGCCGCGCTCCAGCAGGGAGTCCGGCGGGAGGGTGGTCTTCACGAGGACGACGGCGTTGAAGTAGGAGGGCTGGGTGCCGGGCTCGACGCCCCACGGCTCCGTCTCGTACACCGGGGAGACGGCCTTGACCCGCAGGCCGGGCGTGTCCTCAAGGGCGTCGATCGCGCCCTGGAGGGTCTCCAGGCGGTTGCCGAGGTTGCTGCCCAGGGAGATCACGGCTCGTTTGGGATTGCTCAGGGTCACGTCCGCCGCGTCCACCTGCTCCACCACGGAGGCGGGCACCGGCTGCACGGTCGGGTCGCTGCTGCTCATACTCGGCTCCGCGTAATAGTGATCGTCACATCGTCAAAGGGCACGGTGATGGGGGCGTCGGGCTTGTGCACGACGACCTCCACCTCCCGCACCGCATCGTGCTTGAGGCAGTTCTGGGCGATCCGCTCGGCCAGGGTCTCGATGAGATCGACGGGCTCGCCCTGGACGATGCCGACCACCTCCTCCGCCACGACGCCGTAGTGCACGGTCTTCGCGAGGTCGTCGGAGGCGGCCGCGGGCCGGGTGTCCAGGCTCAGGACGAGGTCCACGATGAAGGTCTGCCCCTCTTCGCGCTCCCGGGGGAACACGCCGTGGTGCCCACGGGCCTTCAGGCCGCGCAGCGCGACACGATCCACACGAATCACTCCTGCTGGTCGTCGGACGGGGGCACCTCCGATGCCCGGTACCCACGTCGAATCTACCTGCGAGCACCGACAGCGCTCGCACATGGACGCTAGGGGTTGGTGTACATATCTACGGATACTTCCGGATGTTTCAGGCTCTTTCGGACGGGCACCACGCCCGTCCCCTCCCGGCTCGCGCCGCGCTTACCCGGCGACCCCGTCCCCCACCCCTACCCGCCCACCGAGCAGCCCGAACGAGTGGCGACCATCCCGCCGCGCTGACGCAGAGCGACTCCCGTGAGGCCGGTGTGACGCGAGATACGTCACCCTCCCGAAATGCCCTCCGCGCCGTTCGCGCCGTCCCCCTCATCCTCCTCGTCCTCGCGCCCGGCGAGCACGGGCGAGCCGTGGTGCGACCACACCTTCCACTCCTCGCCGACGCGCCGGAAGGCGTTCGTCGCCACGACGAGCTGCCCCACCAGCGGGCCGAGCTCCCCCTCCTCCTCGGCCGGGCCGCCGCTGAGGATGTTCTCCGTGCAGGTGACGAGGGCGGTGTCGCCGGCGACCGAGACCTCGACGTCGGTGAGGAAGAACTGGATGTAGTCCGTGCTCGCCATGATCAGCGCATACGAGCGGAGCACCTCGTTCCGCCCGCGCAGCACCGGCCACCCCGGGTGGACGCACGACACCTCGGCGTCGGGATCGTCCAGCCACAGCCGGCCCATCGCGGCCGTGTCGCCGCGCTCCACCGCCTCGTACAGCGCGGTGTTCGCCAGCTCGACCTGCTCGCTGTCCGTACGAGCGGTGCTCACATGCCCCCCTCGGCGCCTGCCGCGCCCGCCGCACCCGCCACCCGCGCCGCCTCCGCGACCTGCCCGGCCTTACCGACCTCACCGGCCTCGTGCACCGCCTGCACCACGCGCACCGCATCCGCGCTGGCCCGCACCTCGTGCACCCGCACCGCCCACGCGCCCTCGCGCGCCGAGAGCGCCGAGACGGCGGCCGTCGCGGCGTCCCGCTCCCGGGCCGGCGGCGGCTCGCCCCCGGGGCCGGCCAGCACCCGGCCGAGGAAGCGCTTGCGGGAGGCGGCCACCAGCAGCGGCAGCGCCAGCTCCCGGCGCAGCCGCGCAAGGCCCGCGACCAGCGCGAGGTCGTGCTCGGCGCTCTTGGCGAAGCCCAGGCCCGGGTCCACCACGAGCCGCTCGGGGTCGACGCCCGCCGCGACCACGGCGTCCAGCCGCTGCTGCAGCTCGGCGAGCACCTCGCCGACGACGTCCCCGTAGACCGCCCTGCTGTTCATGTCGGCGCTGAAGCCGCGCCAGTGCATCACCACGAAGGGCACCCGGGCCGTGGCCACGACAGGCACCATCGCGGGGTCGGCGAGCCCGCCGCTCACATCGTTGACCAGGGCCGCTCCGGCCTCGACGGCCGCCTCCGCGACCGAGGCCCGCATGGTGTCCACCGACACCACGGCGCCCTCGGCCACCAGCTCGCGGACCACCGGGACCACCCGGCGCAGCTCCTCGCCCTCGTCCACCCGCGCGGCGCCGGGGCGGGTGGACTCGCCGCCCACGTCGACGAGGTCCGCACCGCCGGCGATCAGATCGAGACCGCGCTTGACCGCGAGTTCGGAGTCGAACCAGCGCCCGCCGTCGGAGAACGAGTCCGGCGTGACGTTGACGACGCCCATCACCGCACAGCGATTCCACTCCGGCAGACCGACGGGCCCGTGACGACCGCGCAAGGTACTCATGGGACCAGCCTAGGGCGTGCCGCAAAGAGGAGTGCCCCCGACCGGAAGCCGGTCGGGGGCACTGCCGCACACACTTTCCGCGGTATCACCACCGCGCACTCACGCGGGGCTCACGCCGCGCTCACGCCGCGCGCGTGACCTCCGAGGCCGAGACCTGCTCGTCGGCGTCCTCCAGGACGTCCTTCGGCGGCGCCGGGCGGCGGCGCAGCAGACGCGGCAGCTCCAGGAAGCCCTCCGCCTGCATCATCGCGAAGCCGATGCGGGGCAGGTCGCGGCTGTTGGGGAAGACGATGAAGCGCGGCTCCCAGCGCGGCCGGAACTTCTCGTTGAACTTGTACAGCGACTCGATCTGGAACCAGCGCGAGAGGAAGACCAGCACCGAGCGCTGGATGCGCACG
Organism: Streptomyces hiroshimensis; assembly: GCF_014650335.1. GTDB lineage: Bacteria > Actinomycetota > Actinomycetes > Streptomycetales > Streptomycetaceae > Streptomyces > Streptomyces hiroshimensis. Next base: position 11,308 of record NZ_BMUT01000023.1, on the reverse strand, counting down.
ACCGGGCCGGCGCCCAGCTTGCCGCCGCGCTCCAGGGCCGAGCGGAAGAACGCGAAGTTCAGCGACAGGCGCTTGACCTTGAGCTCGGGCGCGGCCTGCAGGAAGGCGACGATCAGGAGCTCGTTCATGCCCGGGTCCGCGCTGCGGTCACGGCGCATGAGCTCCAGGGAGCTGCCGTCCGGGCCCCACGGCACGTAGTGCTGCATGGCGCGCAGGTCGCCGAACGGGCAGTCCTCGCCCTCCTCCGGGTCCTTGTGGGCGGTCGCGATGATGGCGTCCAGGTCCTTCGGGTCGCCGATGCGGCCCAGGGCCATGGAGAAGCCGCGCTCGTCCTCGGTGTCGCGCCAGGCGTTGGCGGCCTTCTGGACGGCCTCCAGCTCCTCCGGGGAGAGGTCGCCGACGCGGCGCACCTTGGTGCTGTAACCGTTGCGCTCGATGCGCTTGACCATCTGGCGGACGTTGCGCATGGAACGGCCGGTCAGGGAGAAGTCGGCCACCTCGACGATGGCCTCGTCGCCCATCTCCAGGGCGTCGAGCCCGGTCTCGCGGGTCCAGACCTCGCCGCCGGTCTCGCTGCAGCCGGCGACGGCGGGCGTCCAGGAGTGGCGCTTGGCCAGCTCCATGAACTTCTCGATGGCGCCCGGCCAGGCCTCGACGTCACCGATGGGGTCACCGCTCGCGAGCATCACGCCGGAGACGACGCGGTAGGAGACGGCCGCCTTGCCGGAGGGCGAGAAGACCGCGCTCTTGTCACGGCGCAGCGCGAAGTGGCCGAGCGAGTCGCGGGCGCCGTGCTTGGCGAGCAGCTCGCGCAGCTTGTCCTCGTCCTCCTCGGTGAGGACGGCGGCCGGGTAGGCCGGCATGAAGGCCAGGTAGGCGGTGGTGGCCACGGTCAGCAGACCGAGGGCGCCCAGGGAGTAGCCGACGGTGTAGTCGACGTGCTCGGTGTAGCGGATCGAGCCCTCGAAGCCGAAGAGGCCCCAGATCACGTGCTCGATCTGCTCGATGACCGGCGGGTCGCCGATCATCTGGTCCGGGTGCGAGCCGACGATCACCCAGCCGAGGCCGAAGCTGAACGCGCCCATCAGGATGAAGTTGGCCGCGACCTTCCAGCGGCTGCGCGGGTCCGGCAGCGCGTAGAAGGAGCTCTTGTGCCACACGAGGTAGATGAAGAGCAGCAGCGACAGGATCGCGCCGATGTACGAGTGGCGGTAGACCAGCTGCGCGGCGGCCCCTATCGGCAGCAGCACGACGGCGGCGAGCCAGGCGCGCTGCTTGGCCCGCTTGAGCCCGTGGGCGAGCATCAGCAGCAGGATGCCGACGATGATCGAGCCGGCCGCGGCCAGCTGGGTCACGGAGCCGGGCAGTACCTCGGCGAGACTGTGGACCTTGCTCCAGCGGAACCGCGGAACGACACCGGCAAGGACGTCCACCAGGCCGATGAGAGCGGCGACCGTTCCCACGACGGCAGGCACGTTCTCGGGCTTGGGCCCTCTGACGATACGCGCAAGCCTCGACAGTCGCTTGGTTCCCTCGGGAACCCCATCGGACTTTTTGCCATCTACCCTGACAGACATCTCTTCCCGTCGTCCTGTCGAGTGGACCTGCGCCATCTGGCAGCAGCGCCCGGACAATGTGCGCCCTGTAGGACGACGGATTCGGGGTTGAGGTTCCGCGGGGGGCCGAGCCCGGAAAGAAGTAACCATTCCGCGACTCGGCGCCGGGTCGCCTCGGCAGAAAGCACCTCATGGGTCTCACCAGCATGGCAGTACTGCTGCTTGCCATCGCGGCTGCGGTAGTGCTCTTCGCGTTGACGATTTGGCTCTGGCCCCGCCTGGGCAAACGGAGCGTGGGCTCCATACTCGGCAGGGTGGGCATGATGCTGGCCACACAGCTCACCCTGTTCGCTGCGATCGGTCTGTGGGCCAACCAGTCCTTCGGCTTCTACGGCTCCTGGGCCGACCTCTTCGGTCAGGTCAAGGAAGAGGGCGTGGTCGTCGACCACAGCGCCAGCGGCAAGCGGGTGCAGGTCGTGAACACCCAGGCCGTGAAGGTGCCGCGGGGCAATGTCCCGCGCGTCGGCGGAAAGATCGAAAAGATCCAGGTCGCCGGCGTCGAATCGAAGATCAACGGCCCGGCCTACGTGTATCTGCCGCCGGAGTACTTTCAGCCGGAGTACGCGAACCGCAAATTTCCCGCATCCGTCGTCCTGACCGGATACCCGGGCACCGCCGAGGCGCTCATCAAAGGGCTCGACTACCCCGTCCGCGCGCACAAGCTGAGCAAGGACAAGAAGATGCAGCCCACCGTTCTGGTGATGATGCGTCCGTCCATCGTCGGCCAGCGCGACACCGAGTGCATGGACATACCGAAGGGCCCGCAGGCCGAGACCTTCTTCACCAAGGACCTGCGCAAGGCCGTCTCCCAGCACTACCGCGTGGGCGACAAGGCCGCGAACTGGGGCATGATCGGCGACTCCACCGGCGGCTACTGCGCGCTGAAGATCGCCATGCGTCACCCCGACGCGTACAGCGCCGCGGCCGCGCTCTCGGGCTACTACAAGGCCCCGCAGGACCCGACCACCGGTTCCCTCTTCGGCGGCAGCAAGCAGCTGGAGAACGAGAACGACCTGCTGTGGCGGCTGAAGCACAAGGACATGCCGCCCGTCTCGCTGCTGGTGACCACCAGCAAGCAGGGCGAGCACAACTACAAGGACACCCTGAAGTTCATCGAGAGCGTGAAGGCTCCCGCCCGGGTCTCGTCGATCATCCTGGACACGGGCGGTCACAACTTCAACACCTGGCGTCGTGAGCTGAACCCGACGCTGAAATGGATGGGCAGCCGTCTGAGCGCGTAGCGCGCCTGGAACGTACCGGTTCCGCCGAGTACATTCCGCCGGACACCCGCCGCCGTGGCTGATCGCCGCTGCGGCGGGCATTTTTTTGCGCACTCCTGCAGGGACAGCCCCCGCTATCGAGCCATGATCAGGCTCATCGCCTCGGCCCGCGTGGCCGGGTCACGCAGCTGCCCCCGCACCGCCGAGGTCAGCGTCTTCGCCCCCGGCTTGCGGATGCCCCGCATCGACATGCACATGTGCTCGCACTCGATGACCACGACCACGCCCCGCGGCTCCAGGATCTCCATCAGCGAGTCCGCGATCTGCGTCGTCAGCCGCTCCTGGACCTGCGGCCGGCGGGCGTAGACGTCCACCAGGCGGGCCAGCTTCGACAGCCCGGTGATCTTCCCGCTGGTCGACGGGATGTAGCCGACGTGCGCCACGCCGTGGAACGGCACCAGGTGGTGCTCACAGGTGCTGTAGACCTCGATGTCGCGCACGAGCACCATCTCGTCGTGCCCGAGGTCGAACGTCGTGGTCAGGACGTCCTCCGGCTCCTGCCAGAGACCCGCGAATATCTCCTTGTACGCGCGCGCCACCCGGGCCGGCGTCTCCCGCAGACCCTCGCGGTCGGGGTCCTCGCCCACGGCGAGCAGCAGCTCCCGCACCGCGTTCTCGGCGCGCTTCTCGTCGAATACGCCGACGTTCCGCTCGGCGTCCAGCGTCACCGGGTCGGTCATGGAGTGCCTCGTTCTCTCGTGCGTTCGTAGCAACCGGCACCGCCCGGATAAACGGGATGCCGCGTCCCCCAGGCTAAAACCTGGGTGACGCGGCATCCATTCCGGGCCCTGTGGTGCAGGGCCCGGCAGGGCCTGTGCGGCGGCTCAGCTCTCCGGGCGGGCGTCGTCCGGGAGGTCGAGCGACTCCATGGCCTGGCCGCCGTTGCTCGGCGCGAGCTCCTTGGGGGAGAGCACCGGCGGGCGGGTGGAGGGGGTGCGGCGCGAGGAGCCGGTCCACGCCGGGCGGGCCGGGCGCTTCACGATGTGCTTGAAGACCTCGGCGATCTCCTCCTTGTTCAGCGTCTCCTTCTCCAGGAGGGCCAGAACCAGGTTGTCGAGGACGTCGCGGTTCTCGACGAGGATCTCCCACGCCTCGTTGTGCGCGGTCTCGATGAGCTTCTTGACCTCTTCGTCGACCAGCGCGGCGACCTCTTCGGAGTAGTCGCGCTGGTGCGACATCTCGCGGCCCAGGAACGGCTCGGAATTGTCGGAGCCGAACTTGATCGCGCCGAGGCGCTCGGTCATGCCGTACTGCGTGACCATCGCGCGGGCCGTGGCGGTGGCCTTCTCGATGTCGTTGGCGGCACCGGTGGTCGGGTCGTGGAAGACGAGCTCCTCCGCCGCGCGGCCACCCAGCATGTACGCCAGCTGGTCGAGCATTTCGTTGCGCGTGGTGGAGTACTTGTCCTCGTCCGGCAGGACCATGGTGTAGCCGAGGGCGCGGCCGCGGGACAGGATCGTGATCTTGTGCACCGGGTCGGAGTTCGGGGAGGCCGCCGCGACCAGGGCGTGTCCGCCCTCGTGGTACGCGGTGATCTTCTTCTCCTTGTCGCTCATGATCCGGGTCCGCTTCTGCGGGCCGGCCACGACGCGGTCGATCGCCTCGTCCAGCATGTGGTTGTCGATCAGCTTGCGGTCGCTGCGGGCCGTCAGCAGGGCGGCCTCGTTGAGCACGTTGGAGAGATCGGCACCGGTGAAGCCGGGGGTGCGGCGGGCGACGGCCGACAGGTCGACGTCCGGGGCGACCGGCTTGCCCTTCTGGTGGACCTTGAGGATCTCCAGACGGCCCTGCATGTCCGGGCGGTCGACGGCGATCTGCCGGTCGAAGCGGCCGGGGCGCAGCAGCGCCGGGTCGAGGATGTCGGGACGGTTGGTGGCGGCGATCAGGATGACGCCGCCCTTGACGTCGAAGCCGTCCATCTCGACGAGGAGCTGGTTCAGCGTCTGCTCGCGCTCGTCGTGACCGCCGCCGAGGCCCGCGCCGCGGTGCCGGCCGACGGCGTCGATCTCGTCGACGAAGACGATGGCCGGGGCGTTGGCCTTGGCCTGCTCGAAGAGGTCACGGACGCGGGAGGCGCCGACACCCACGAACATCTCGACGAAGTCGGAGCCGGAGATCGAGTAGAACGGAACGCCCGCCTCGCCGGCGACGGCGCGCGCGAGGAGCGTCTTGCCCGTACCGGGCGGGCCGTAGAGCAGCACACCCTTGGGGATCTTGGCGCCGACGGCCTGGAACTTCGCCGGCTCCTGCAGGAACTCCTTGATCTCGTGGAGCTCCTCGACGGCCTCGTCGGCGCCGGCGACGTCGGAGAACGTCGTCTTGGGGGTGTCCTTGGTGATCAGCTTGGCCTTGGACTTCCCGAAGTTCATCACCCGGGAGCCGCCGCCCTGCATCTGATTCATCAGGAACAGGAAGACCACGACGATGAGGACGAACGGCAGCAACGACAGCAGAACACTGATGAACGGGTTCTGCTTGGACGTCGAGACGTTGTATCCCTCCGGGATCATGTTCTTCTCGGCGTTGGCCTGCAGGGACTTGGCGATGTCGACGCCCTGCTCGCCGATGTAGTTCGCCTGGATCTTGCTGGAGCCCTTGACCTTCTGGCCGTCCTTGAGCTCAACCTTGATCTTGTTCTCGTCGCCGGTCGTCAGCTCGGCCGATTTCACCAGGTCCTTGTTGATCGCGTTGACGACCTGGCTGGTGTCCACCGACTTGTAGCCGCCGCCGGAGCCGACGACCTGCATCAACACGACCACGGCGAGGACGGCCAGCACGATCCACATGACCGGCCCACGGAAGTAGCGCTTCACGTCCATCCATACGGGGCGCGAGCGCCCCGTCCCTCCTGCCACAGTGAGGCACGGCCAGCCCCTGAGTGGGGTGCCTGTGCGTACGGTGTCCTGCTCGACCTTGAAAGCTTGACTTGAAAGCCTGAAAAAGACTGACCTTCGGACGGTACCCCAGCATTGTCTCCCGACGCCGCTGCAGACGGTCAACCAACCCGCCTTACCCTGCTCCAACGGCGGGAACCCTCATTCGGTTCCCGCGCGCCGGTGGGGGCCGCCGACCAGGCCCGGGGGCTCAGCCGCCGTAGACGTGCGGCGCGAGCGTGCCCACGAAGGGCAGGTTGCGGTACTTCTCGGCGAAGTCCAGACCGTAGCCGACGACGAACTCGTTGGGGATGTCGAAGCCGACCCACTTGACGTCGATCGCGACCTTGGCCGCCTCCGGCTTGCGCAGGAGGGTGACGACGTTGAGCGAGGCGGGCTCGCGGGAGCCGAGGTTCGACAGCAGCCACGACAGGGTCAGGCCGGAGTCGATGATGTCCTCGACGATCAGGACGTCCTTGCCCTTGATGTCGGTGTCGAGGTCCTTGAGGATGCGGACCACGCCGGAGGACTGGGTGCCCGCGCCGTACGAGGACACGGCCATCCAGTCCATCGTGACGGGGTTGGAGAGCGCACGCGCCAGGTCCGCCATCACCATCACGGCGCCCTTGAGGACACCGACGATCAGCAGGTCCTTGCCCGCGTACTCCGCGTCGATCTTCGCAGCCAGCTCCGCCAGCTTCGCGTCGATCTCTTCCTTGGTGATGAGCACCGACTTGAGGTCGGTGCCCATGTCCTTGTCGTCCACCCGCGCCACTCTCGCTTGTCTACGGATCGTCCGGCATTTCCGCGGCGAGCTGAGGCCCGTTCGTGACGTTCGTGCCCGTTCGAATCAGCCCTGCCGGAGGACCAGTCTGCCACCCTGCCTGCGGACCGCGACCCGCCCGGGCAGATTGATGGCTCCCTGGCCGCGCCATCCGGTGATCAGCCGGTCGACTTCCTCGATGTGCCGGGCGAAGAGCGAACCGGCCGGGGACCCCGCCGAGATGGCCGCCCGGCGCAGCACCCGGCGGCGGACCGCGGGCGGCAGGGCGTAGAGCTTGGCGGTCTCCAGGGCGCCGCTGTCGTCCCGGACGGAGGGCTCGACGGCGGCGGCCCAGTCGTCCAGGGCGTCGGCGTCGTCCCGGGAGAGCTGGGCGGTGCGGGCGAGGGCCTCGATCACGCCCTTGCCGAGGGCCTTCTCCAGGACGGGAAGGGCTTCGTGGCGGACCCGGGAGCGGGTGTAGGCCGGGTCGGCGTTGTGCGGGTCGTCCCAGACGGGCAGGGACTGGACCATGCAGGCCTTGCGCGCGGTCTGCCGGTCGAGGCCGAGGAAGGGACGGCGGTAGCGGCCGCCGACGCCGGAGGTGACGGCCATGCCGGCGAGGGAGCGGGTGCCGGAGCCGCGGGCGAGGCCGAGCAGCACCGTCTCCGCCTGGTCGTCCCGGGTGTGGCCGAGGAGGACGGCCACGGCGCCGTGCCGCTCGGCGGCGGCGTCGAGGGCGGCGTAGCGCGCGTCACGGGCGGCGGCTTCGGGGCCGCCGTCCCTGCCGACGGAGACGGTCAGGGCCTCGACGGGGTCGAGGTCGAAGGCGGCGAGGCGGCTCGCCACCTCTGCGGCGCGCAGGTCGGAGCCGTGCTGGAGGCCGTGGTCGACGGTGACTCCGCCGGCCCGGATGCCGAGGCGGGGGGCCTCGAAGGCGAGGGCGGAGGCGAGGGCCATGGAGTCCGCGCCGCCGGAGCAGGCGACGAGGACGAGCGGCTCACGGCCGCCGGGGGTGACGGATGAGGGTGTGGTGGGGGTGAGGACGTCGTGAAGTACGCGGCGGACCGCCAGGCGTATCGCGGCGACCGCGGGATGTGGACCCATGTCCGTGTGTCCAATCGTTCCATATGGAGATCGTTCGGAGCTGCGCGAGCTTCGAGGCCTTCAGTCACGCTGTCAGTCACGCTGTGTGCGTCGATGGTGACAGAAGCGAGCCATTACCCGAGCATCGCACGCCCACCCCTGACCTACGGTCCCTCGGACGGGTGATTACGGAGGCGTTCTACCCGGAGGAGGAGCTTCCGGTTCACGGCTCCGTCCGGCGGTGCACCCTTGCGACCCAGTCCGCCGGTTTGGCGATCTCCGCCTTGGTGGGCAGGGTGTTCGGGGATGTCCACACCCTGTTGAAGCCGTCCATGCCGACCTCACCGACGACGGCCCGCACGAAGCGCTCACCATCACGGTACTGGCGCAGCTTCGCATCCAGGCCCAGCAGCCTGCGCAGCGCCGCGTCCAGCCGGCCCGCGCCCTTGGCCCGCCGCTGCTGGAACTTCTCCCGGATCTCGGCCACGGACGGCACCACCTGCGGACCGACGCCGTCCATCACATAGTCCGCATGGCCCTCCAGCAGCGACATCACCGCCGTCAGCCGGGCCAGGATCTCCCGCTGTGCGGGCGTCTGCACCAGATCCACGATGCTGCGCCCGCCCTCGTCCACGCCGTCCTCCTCCGGAGGACGGCCCCCGGCCAGCGACTGGGCGGCCTCCCGGATCCGCTCCAGCAGCGTCGCGGGGTCGACCTCGGTCTCCCCCAGGAACGACTGGATCTCGCCCTCGATGTGGTCGCGCAGCCAGGGCACGGCCGTGAACTGCGTCCGGTGCGTCTCCTCGTGCAGGCACACCCACAGGCGGAAGTCGTGCGGGTCCACGTCCAGCTCGCGCTCGACGTGGACGATGTTCGGCGCGACCAGCAGCAGGCGGCCGCCGCCCGCCGCCGAGCCCGGCAGGTCCCTGCTCGCCGGGGCGAACGTCTCGTACTGGCCCAGCACGCGCGACGCCAGGAACGACAGCAGCATCCCCAGCTCCACGCCGGTCACCTTGCCGCCGACCGCGCCGAGCACCGCGCCGCCCGGCACGTTCGCCCGGCGGTCCTGCATCTTCTCCAGCAGCGGGCCGAGGATCGCGCGGAACCCGGCCACGTTCGCCTTGATCCAGCCCGCCCTGTCCACGACGAGGACCGGGGTGTCGCTCCCGTTGCCGTCCTCCCCCGCGCCGGGCGACATCCGCGTGAACGCCCTGACGTGCTCCTCCGAGGTCGCCGCGTGCCGCCGCAGCTCCGCGACGACCGCCCGCGCCTCCTCCCGGCTCACCTCCGGCCCGGGCCGTACGAACCGGGTCGCGGTCGCGACCGCGAGCTTCCAGTCGACCATCTCCGCACCACCGATGCTCGTCATGGCTTCACCGTACGTGGGCCGCTCCGCTCGGGGTAGCGAAGTTCTCCGGCCGGGGCCGGGGCGGTTGTCCATTCCGCCGGACCCTCGCCGTGGGAGTGCACCGCCGTTGCGGCGGGAGATTCCGAGGGGCAGCATCACGCCCCGTGCCCCGTAAGGGGCGCGGGGAACTGCGCGACCGGCCGCAGACGGCCCGCAGCCGAAGTCCGTGCCCAGAGCGCAGCGCTCAGCGGCACCCGCAGCCCGCGACAGCCGTCGCCAGCCGGTCCAGCACCCCCTGCGCACCCTCGCCGGACGGCGCACCCGTCGTCATGAAGGCGAACGACAGCAACCGCCCGTCCGCGTCCACGACCGTGCCCGACAGCGTGTTCACCCCCGTGAGCGTGCCGGTCTTGGCGCGGACGACGCCGCGCCCCGCCGCGTCCGCCCCGTACCGCCCGCTCAGCGTCCCGCTGAAGCCCGCCACGGGCAGCCCCGTCAGGACCGGCCGCAGCTCCGGGCGGGCCGGGTCGGCCGCCCGGGCGAGGAGGGAGGCCAGGAAGGCCGCCGAGACGTGGTCCGCGCGGTCGAGCCCGCTGCCGTCGGCGATGCGGGCCCCGGACAGCGGCAGGCCGAGCTTCTCCAGGCGGCCGGTCACCGCCCTGGCCGCGCCCTCGAAGTCGGCGGGCTGCCCGGACGCCAGCGCCGTCTGCCGGGCCAGCGCCTCGGCGATGTCGTTGTCGCTGTTGGTGAGGGTGCGCTCGACGAGCGCGGACAGCGGCGGCGAGGAGACGGCGGCGAGACGTTCCGCCTTGTCACCCGCGCGCCCCGCGGCCGGATCGCCGTCGACGTCGACGCCCGCCTCGCGCAGCATCCCGGCGAACTTCCGCGCCGCGTCCCCGGCCGGGTCCGCGGTGCGCTCGGCGGGGCCGCGGTCGGAGGCGTCCAGCCGGCCCTCGTCGACCATCAGGGCGCTGACGGGCGCGATGTTCTCGTTGGGCCCGATGGGGTGGACGGGGGGCCCGGAGTAGCGGGAGGCGTCGTAGGCGACCTTCACGCGGCCCTTGCCGCGCACCTTGAGGCCGCGGGCGGTGGCGTCCGCCAGCTCCTTCAGGCTCGCGGCGGGCTGCGCCCCCTCCTTGGCGGGGCGGGCCGTGAGCGTGGGGTCTCCCCCGCCGACGAGCACGACGGTGTCGCCGTCGGCCACGGCGGTGGTCTCGATGCGGTGCCCGGGCCCCAGCGCGGCCAGCGCCGCCGCGGCCGTGGCCGTCTTGATGGTCGAGGCCGGGGTGTACGGGGTGTCCTGGTCGGCCCCGTACAGCTGCTGCCCGGTCGCGACGTCGACGACGGCCGCCGAGGTCTGCGCACCGAGCGCGGAGTCCTTCAGGAGGCCGTCGAGGGCACCGCCGAGCCCGTCGCGGGTCGGCTGCGGGGCCGTGGCCCGGCCGCCGAGGGCCGCGAGCACGGGCGGCGCGGCCGGGCGTACGGGCTCCGCGTGGCGGCCGCCGCCGGCCGCTGCGTCCGCGGCCGCCCGCGCGCGCTCGGCCCTGCGCTGGCCGCCCTCCCAGGGGCCGGCCGCGCCCACCGCGGCGCCCGCCACGACAACTCCGGCCAAAGCGGACACGGCGGCGAACCGTGCGGTCCGCGCCCGGGGCGTGCCCCACCACGGCGGAAGCCGCCATGACCTGGTCTCCGACATCCCGGACCAGCCCCTTTCGCCAGCACACACCCACGTGAGAGACACTTAATCACCAGACGTATGTGTTGATCATGGAGGAGCCACCCGTGGAGTTCGACGTCACCATCGAGATCCCGAAGGGTTCGCGGAACAAGTACGAGGTGGACCACGAGACCGGTCGCATCCGCCTGGACCGCCGTCTCTTCACCTCGACCAGCTACCCGGCGGACTACGGCTTCGTCGAGAACACCCTCGGTGAGGACGGCGACCCGCTGGACGCCCTCGTCATCCTTGACGAGCCGACCTTCCCGGGCTGCCTCATCAAGTGCCGCGCCATCGGCATGTTCCGTATGACGGACGAGGCCGGCGGCGACGACAAGCTGCTGTGTGTCCCGGCGAACGACCCGCGCATGGAGCACCTGCGCGACATCCACCACGTGTCGGAGTTCGACCGCCTGGAGATCCAGCACTTCTTCGAGGTCTACAAGGACCTGGAGCCGGGCAAGTCGGTCGAGGGTGCGGACTGGGTCGGCCGCGCCGAGGCGGAGGCCGAGATCGAGGCCTCGTACAAGCGCCTGGAGGCCGCGGGCGGCGCCCACCACTGAGTGGGCGAGCCTGACGGCTCGGTTGCGCGGGGCCGGGGTGCCCGTACGTATTCGTACGGGCACCC
>NZ_BMUT01000022.1 GCF_014650335.1 Streptomyces hiroshimensis | reverse complement strand
GGTGCGCAGTCGCCGGACATCGCCCAGGGTGTCGACACGGCGTATGAGAGCCGTGTCGAGGGTGATGAGGACGAGCTCGACAAGCAGGGTGCGGGCGATCAGGGCCTGATGTTCGGCTACGCGTGTGATGAGACGCCGGAGCTGATGCCGCTGCCGATCCACCTGGCGCACCGGCTCTCGCGTCGTCTGTCGGAGGTCCGTAAGAACGGGACGATTCCCTACCTGCGTCCCGACGGTAAGACGCAGGTGACGATCGAGTACGACGGGAACAAGGCCGTCCGTCTCGACACGGTGGTCGTCTCTTCGCAGCACGCGTCGGACATCGACCTGGACTCGCTTCTGGCGCCGGACATTCGTGAGTTCGTTGTCGAGCACGTGCTGAAGGAGCTGGTGGAGGACGGCATCAAGCTGGACACCGACGGCTACCGCCTGCTGGTGAACCCGACCGGTCGTTTCGAGATCGGCGGCCCGATGGGCGATGCGGGTCTGACGGGCCGGAAGATCATCATCGATACGTACGGCGGCATGGCCCGTCACGGTGGCGGCGCGTTCTCCGGCAAGGACCCGTCCAAGGTCGACCGCTCGGCCGCGTACGCGATGCGCTGGGTGGCCAAGAACGTCGTGGCGGCGGGTCTGGCGTCGCGGTGTGAGGTGCAGGTGGCGTACGCGATCGGCAAGGCCGAGCCGGTGGGCCTGTTCGTGGAGACCTTCGGCACGAACACCATCGACACGGACAAGATCGAGAACGCGATCGCCGAGGTCTTCGACCTGCGCCCGGCCGCGATCATCCGCGACCTGGATCTTCTGCGCCCGATCTACGCGCAGACGGCTGCGTACGGTCACTTCGGCCGTGAGCTGCCGGACTTCACGTGGGAGCGCACGGACCGTGTGGACGCCCTGAAGAAGGCCGCCGGGCTCTAGGCCGGGCCCCGCCGGACCGGGGGCGGGGCCCGCTGCCCCGCCCTTCCCGCCCTCGGGGTCGAATCAAAGGAAAAGCCTGGCAATGAAAGCAAATGAAGGCAAATGAAAACCATCTAGTTGGTTTGATTTTGCTATACTTCTCACACGTTGCATACGGGTGACATGTCCCCGTCCACTTCCCACATCCCCGCGTCGGGGCGCCGGGGTTCGAGTTCGTCGCGGGAGTCGTCCATGAGGAAGCAAGAGCGAGCAGAACGCACCCGCCGCGCACTGATTCATTCCGCCGCCGCCGCGTTCGACGAGTACGGGTACGCGAGTTCGCGGGTCTCCGGGATCAGCGCCCGGGCCGGGGTCAGCACCGGCGCGTTCCACTTCCACTTCGAGGACAAGGAGTCGCTGGCCGCGGCCGTCGAGTCCGAGGCGCACGAGGCCCTCCTCACCATCACGCGCTGCGCGGACAGCAGCGACGAGCCTGCTCTGCAGGTGCTCGCGGACGCCTCCCACGCGATGGTGAGCCGCCTCCGCAGCGACCTCGTCGTCCGCGCCGGATTCCGTCTGAGCTGCGACGTCTCCCCTGCGACCAGGCCCGATCTACGCCGCCAGTGGCAGGACTTCGTGCGCCGGCAGCTGGTGCGGGCGGGCAGCGAGGGGGCGCTCGCCGAAGGGGTGGCGCCGCAGGACGCGGCCACGGTCATCACGGCGTCGACCACGGGGCTGGAGGTGCTCGGCCGGGGCGACGAGGAGTGGCTCTCCCGGGAGGCCGTGACGGCCTTCTGGCGGCTGTTGCTGCCCCGGCTCGCCGCGTCGCACATGGTCGGCCGGCTGGACCCGGCGGGGTCGGACGAGACGGCGGGGTACGGCGATGCGTACGCGACTCCGGTGCTGTCGCCGGCGGTGGAGAAGGCAGCTTCCTGACCTCGGAACGACTTCGGAACACCATCGAGGCCGACTGGAAAGACCATGGAAGGCCATAGAGAGGCCCTGGAAAGGCTCTGGAAGGGCTCTGGAAGGGCTCTGGAAGGGCTCTGGAAAAGCAGTTGAGCTTGGTCGCATAGCGTGACGAACCGCGGCAACTTCCCTTGACATACAAACTGGTCGGTTTGCTACGTTCGCGCTATGCGTCGACGGGGTGTTCCGCGTGTGCCCTGCCGCTCATCCGCTCATCCGCGAGGGCGCTTCTGCGGTGCCCGTGGCTTCGAGGAGGCGCCGGTGCGAGCGTCGAAGGAAGAGATGACGGGGCCCGTTCTGGGGTCCACTTTCGCGGCCGCCCTGCATGACGGCCTGGCCCGTTACGGTTCGCTGAGGTCCTGGCGCGAGACGCCGGCGCCGCCTGCGGCGTCCGCGTCCGCGCCCGCCCCTGGGTCCGCCCCTGCGCCCGAACGGCAGACTCCGGTAACACCGGACGCGGTGTCCGTCGCCGCGCTGCTCGAAGAGGCCCTGCCGCCGTCGGCGCTGGCCGCGGTCGCCGGTGTGCTGCTGGAGTCCACGGCGCGGCAGATGCTGGGGAAGCCCGAGAGCGTCGGGGGCGACGAGGCGCTGCGCGCGCTCGGCATAGCCCGGGTTCTGGGCTATGCCGCGGCCCGGGAGGCCGAGGGGGCCGGTTCCGTACCTCCCGCGGCCGTATCGGCTGCGCTGCGAACGGTCAGGAAGACACTGGAAGTTGCCGGGGGAAGCGCTACGGGCGCGGCCCGGGCGTGACTTCGTAGGCGAAGTAGGTCGGCGCCCCGGGCATGTTGATCTCGGCCTTGCCGGGCAGGTCCTCCAAGGCCTGCCGGATGGCGGCCAGCCGGCCGTCGGTGTCGGAGTTCTCCACGAAGTTGCGGTAGTCGGCCTCGGTGGCCCAGTGGATGAGGTTCACGACGCGGGTGCCGTCCGTGCTGAGGTGGAACCGGGCCGAGCAGTAGCCGGGGTAGAAGCGCACCCAGGACTTCTGGATCTCGGTGAACGCCTTCAGCAGGGCGTGCTGCGTCTCGGGTCCGTCGACGGTGTAGTCGATGATCGAGTAGAAGCCGGATTCCTTGGTCATGCGTTCTCTCGCTCTCTCCCCCGCGTATGCCTGCACGATTCGGAGCCGATCGGAGCTGGTCGAGCCGGTGCTCGTGATCGCATCATCAAACCTCGACTTTGCTTGAGGTCAAGGGGGCGTGGTGGCGGACGGCAACGTTCCGGCCACAGGGGCGGGGAACCGGGCGCGGCCCCTCACGGTCTTCCCCATGAGCCGACTGCCGGGTCGGCTCATACGAAGGACGAAGGACGAAGGACGAAGTACGAAGGGGGAGGTGGGGCGCGATGTCGCGACTGCCGTACGTGCCGGGGTTCGCGCGTCCGAAGGCGGAGGGCGGGTCGCCGAAGGCCGAGGGGAAGGCGCTGCGGGAGCGGGTGCCGCGGACGGCGCACGCGGAGTGGACCGCCGGGCCGGGCAGGCCGGACGCGGTCGCCGCGGTGGAGGCGTCGAACGCGGGGCGGCTGCCGGAGCTCACACCGATACGCGTCGGCCGGATGGCCGCGTCCCCCTTCGCCTTCCTGCGCGGCTCCGCCGGGCTGATGGGCCACGACCTGATGGACTCCGCCGTGACCGGGATCGGCGCCCAGATCTGCGGAGACGCGCACGCCGCCAACTTCGGGCTGTACGGGGACGCGCGCGGCGAACTCGTCATCGACCTCAACGACTTCGACGAGACGTTGCACGGGCCGTGGGAGTGGGACGTGAAGCGGCTCGCCGCCTCGCTGGTGCTGGCCGGGCGGGAGGCGGGCGCGGACGAGCCGACCTGCCGGGCGGCGGCGCGGGACGCCGTCGGCTCCTACCGCCACACGATGCGGCTGCTGGCCCGGATGCCGGTCGCGGAGGCCTGGAACGCCATCGCCGACGAGCGGCTCGTCTCCCACGCGGACGCCCGCGAGCTGGTCGGCACGCTGGAGCGGGTCGCGGAGAAGGCCCGGCGGAACACGAGCGCCCGCTTCGCGGCCAAGGCCACGGAGAAGACGGACGACGGGCGGCGCTTCGTGGACGCCCCGCCGGTGCTGCGCCGGCTGCCGGACGGCGAGGCGGCGGCGGTCGCCCTCTCCCTCGGCGGCTACCTCGGCACCCTCCCGGAGGACCTGCTGCCGCTCACGGCCCGGTACGAGGTGCAGGACGTGGCCTTCCGCGTCGTCGGCACCGGAAGCGTGGGGCTGCGCTCGTACGTGGTGCTGCTCCTGGACCACCGCGGCGAGCCGCTCGTCCTCCAGGTGAAGGAGGCCCGGCCCTCGGTCCTGCTGCCGTACGCGGAGAAGGCCGGCTTCGCGCTGCCGCCGGACGGTCACGAGGGGCGGCGCGTGGTGCTGGGCCAGCAGCGGATGCAGGTCGTCAGCGACGTGCTGCTGGGCTGGGCGACGGTCGAGGGGCGGCCGTACCAGGTGCGGCAGTTCCGCAACCGCAAGGGCAGCGTCGACCCGGCGGCCCTCGCCCCCGACGAGCTGGACGACTACGCCCGCCTCACCGGCGCCCTCCTGGCCCGCGCCCACTCCCACACCGCGGACCCCCGCCTGATAGCGGCCTACTGCGGCAAGTCCACGGCCCTGGACGAGTCCGTGGCCACCTTCGCCCACACCTACGCAAACCGCACAGAGGCGGACCATGAAACCCTGATAAAAGCGATCCGATCGGGCCGAATCCCTGCAGAAACGGGCGTCTAGCGACTCCGCCCGACCCCGGTCAGACCCCGCCGCCGCAGGCAAAAACTCCCGCCGCAACGGCGAGCAGCCGAGACGGCGTATCCCGGCGGTGCCGGACGACCGATGTCGGTCGGCCCCGGCCGCCCGCCGGGCCCGCTGCCGCGGGCAAAGATTCCCGCCGCAACGGCGAGCAGCCGAGACGGCGCATTCCGGCGGTGCCGAAACCCGCCGTCGGTCGGCACCGCCGGACTCCACCACCGCGGCGCCGCGCCACCGAGCCACCGGGCCACCGCGCCGTCGCGCCACCGCGGCGGGACCGTCCTCGCCCGGCGGCAAGGGCGAGCGCCCGGCGCGGGCCGAGGCGTCCGGGGAACCCTCCGGGAGGGAACTACGCTGGTCGGGTGATGAATCCGGAAGCAGACACTTCCCGCCTGGAAAAGGCCGTCCGCACGGCCGAGACGGCGCTGATCGAGTTCGAGATCGCCGTGGAGACGTTCCGGGTGGAGGTGGAGAACTTCTCCCGCCTGCACCACCAGCGCCTCGGCCCGGTCTACGCCCGGCTCGACGAGCTGGAGGCGCAGATCGCCGAGGCCGTGGCCGCCCGCAGCGGTGACGCCGAGGACCTGCGCCGGGCCCGCGAGGCCCGGGCGCTGGTGCAGCCGCTGCCCGGCGTGGAGCAGCTCTTCAACGGCTGGCTGGATTCGGAGGGCCTCTCCCCGGAGGCGCAGGCGATGCTCACGGAGAAGCCGGTCCGCCCGCCGCGCCGGGTGCGCCCGAGCGACGAGGCCCGCAAGGCCTTCCGGGAGCTGGTCCGCAAGGCGCACCCGGACCTGGCGCGGGACGAGGGCGAGCGGCTGCGCCGCGAGGAGTTCATCGTGCGGGTCAACGCCGCGTACGCGGACGGCGACGAGGCCCTGCTGCGGGAGCTGGCCGCGGAGTGGGCCGCGGGCCCGCCCCCGGAGCCGCGCCCGCTGGACGTGGCGGAGGAGCTCTACGCCCGTCTGGAGTGGCTGGCGCGGCGCAAGGAGATGCTGTCGGAGCTGGCGGCCGAGCTGGAGGGTTCGGCGATCGGCTCGATGCTGCGGATGGCGCCGGACGACCCGGACGGCCTGCTGGAGGAGATCGCCGAGGGCCTGCGCGCCCAGGTCGCGGAGCGCGAGGCGCATCTGCGTGAGCTGGTCGGGTAGCGTCGTGGGCATGAGCTTTGGTTCCGGTATTCCCTCGGTCGGCGTCGACGCCCTCTCTCCCGAAGACTTTCTGCTGGACGTCCGCGAGGCCGACGAGTGGGCGGCAGGCCACGCGGAGGGCGCGCTGCACATCCCGATGAGCGACTTCGTGGCCCGTTTCGGCGAGCTGACGGAGAAGGCGTCCGACGGCGCCCGGATCAATGTCATCTGCCGTTCCGGCGGCCGGTCCGCGCAGGTCACCGCCTATCTGCTGCAGCAGGGCCTGGACGCGGTGAACGTCGACGGCGGCATGCAGGTCTGGGAGGCCGCCGGCCGCCCGGTCGTGGACGGCAACGGCGCCCCCGGCGCCGTGATCTAGCCGGAGCTAGCTTTCGGGCGCGTGGGCGGCCAGCAGGTCGCCCAGTGCCTCCTCGTGCGCCGCGGCGGGGCCGAGGGACAGCTCCAGCTGTTTGGCCCAGGCATGGTAGCGGTGCAGGGCGTAGCCGGTGTCGGCGCCGAAGCCGCCGTGCAGGTGCTGCGCGGTCTGCACCGCGCGGCGCACCCCTTCCGAGGCCCACACCTTCGCGACGGCGAGGTCGGCGGCGGCCGGGAGCTCCCCGCCCGCCCCGGACTCCAGCCGCCACGCGGCCTGCCAGAGCGTGGCCTCCATCGCCCGCAGGTCGATATAGCGGTCCGCTGCCTGGACGGCCACCGCCTGGAACGTGGCCAGCGGGAAGCCGAACTGCTCCCGCTTGCCCGTGTAGGCACTGGTCATACGGCAGACCGCCGTACCCACTCCGAGCGCGAGCGCGCACGTCCCGGCGGTGAGCAGCTCGCGCAGCCGCTCCCACGCCCCCTCGGCGGTGACGACCTGCGTGTCGTCGAGACGTACGGAGTCGAGCCGTACCTCGGCGTACCGCTCGCCGTTGGTGGACACCTGCCCGGCGAGGCCGACCCCCGGGTGATCACGGGGCACGAGCCCGAGAACGGTGCGGCCGTCTGCGCCGTGCGCCGGGATCACCAGCACATCGGCGCTCGGCCCCCACGGCACGGCCGTCTGGACGCCGTCGAGCACCCAGCCCGCCCCGGCCACCGGCCGTGCGCCGACCGCCAGTTCGGCCGCATCGTGTCCCGTGCGCCCGCTGGAGGCGACCGTGGCGACCAGCTCGCCCCGCCCGAGCGCGGGCAGGATCGCAGCCCCGGCCGGACCGCCGTGCGTGCTCAGCGCGAGCGCCGTCGCACCGGTCTCCAGCAGCGGCACCCGGGCGAGCACCTGCCCGGCCTCGCGCAGCACCAGGCACAGGGCGATCGGCCCGAGCCCCGCCCCGCCGTGCTCGCCGGAGACCGTCAGGCTCAGCAGCCCCGCGGCGGCCAGCTTGCGCCACAGCGCCCGGTCGAAGTCCTCCGCGACCGGGCCCCGGGAGAGGACCGGGCTGGGCACGCCGTCGGGGGAGACCCCGGAGAGCACGGCCTGTGCCGCTTCCCGGGCCGCCTGCTGCTCCTCGGTGAAGGTGAAGTCCACTGCCGTCGCCCTCCCGCGCCTGTCGCCTACCCGGCCCATCAAATCTGACGGTCCGTCAATCTAGGCCGGTCGGCGGCAAATGGGAACGCTCAGCGGTCGAAGTCGAGCTCCACCTCCTCCGTCAGCGGATGCGACTGGCACGCCAGCACATGGCCGCTCTCGATCTCCTCCGGCTCCAGTGCGAAGTTCCGCTCCATCCGCACCTCGCCTCTGACCAGGAACGCCCGGCAGGTTCCGCACACCCCGCCCTTGCAGGCGTAGGGCGCATCCGGCCGGTTCCGCAGGACCGTCTCCAGCAGCGTCTCCCCGTCCCGCACCGGCCAGCTGCCACCGCGGCCGTCGAGCTGCGCGGTCACCGTGCTGTGCGCAGGCGAGCCGGCGGGAGCGGCCCGGCCGGACTCCACGGCGGCCCCGGGCTCCACGGCGGCACCGGACTCCGCGACAGCCCCGGACTCGACATGGAAGATCTCCTGGTGGATCCGCTCCCGCCCGACCCCTAGGCCGCGCAGCGCCCGCTCGGCACCCCGCACCAGGCCGAAGGGCCCGCACAGGAACCAGCCGCTGATCTCCTCCACCGGCACCAGCGCGGGCAGCAGCCGCGCCAGCCGCTCCTCGTCCAGCCGCCCGGACGGCAGCCCGGCCTGCTGCTCCTCACGGGAGAGCGCATGCACCAGCTGGAAGCGGTCGGGGAAGCGGTCCTTCAGGTCGGCAACTTCCTCCAGGAACATCGTGGAGGCGGTGGTCCGGTCGCTGCGTATGAGGCAGAACCGGGCCTCGGGCTCCCTGGCCAGCAGGGTCGAGGCGATGGACAGCACCGGCGTGATCCCGCTGCCGCCCACGATCGCGGCGAAGTGCCCGGCGCGCGGCTCCAGCACGAACCGCCCGGCCGGTGCCATCACCTCCACGGTGTCCCCGGCGGCCAGCTCCTTGAGGGCGTACGTCGAGAACTCGCCGCCGTCGACCAGCCGCACCCCCACCTTCAGCTCCGCGGGCCCGGGCGCCCCGGGGGCGGGTGCGGGGGCGCACAGCGAATACGTACGGCGGATTTCTCCGCCGTCCCGGGTGGTGCGGCGGACGGCGATGTGCTGCCCGGGGGCGTAGCGGTAGGTCTCGCGCAGCTCGGGGGGCACGGCGAAGGCGACGGCGACCGAGTCGTCGGTGAGGGGGTCGACGGATGCCACTCGCAGGGGGTGGAAGGCGCCGTGGCGGGCCGCTGCCATCTACAGCTCCTTGAAGTGGTCGAACGGCTCCCGGCACGCCTCGCAGCGGCGCAGGGCCTTGCAGGCGGTGGACGAGAAGCGGCTGAGCAGCGTGGTTTCGGTGGAGCCACAGTGCGGGCACCGGATGCCCAGGCCGACCATGATGGGGCCGCCGGCGGCAGGGCCTGTGGGCCGGGGCGGCGCTATGCCGAACTCTTCGAGCTTGCGGCGCCCTTCGGCCGTGATGTCGTCCGTGGACCAGGCGGGGGAGAGCACGGTGCGGACGGACACCTCGGCCTGCCCGTGCTCGTGCAGCACGCGCTCGATGTCCGCGGACATGGCCTCGACGGCGGGGCAGCCGGTGTACGTGGGGGTGAGCTCGACCTCGACCCGGCCGGGGCCGGTGACGTGCAGGCCGCGCAGCACGCCCAGCTCGGCCAGGGTGAGCACGGGCAGCTCGGGGTCGGGGACGGCGCCGGCCAGGGCGCGCAGCCGCTCCTCCAGGACGGTGGGTGTGCTCACCATGACGCCCCCGGGTGGCTGCGGTGCAGATGCTGCATCTCCGCGAGCATCCGCCCGAACGGCTCGGTGTGGATGCCCTGCCGGCCTGCACCGGCCGTCCAGGCGCCGTTCTGCGGGCCGGAGGGAAGGGTGAGCGTGGCGCGCTCGACGACGGCGGTCACCGCGGACAGCCAGCCCTCGCGCAGGGCGCTCCAGTCGACCGGCAGCTCCTCTACGGGCTCGAAGAGCTCGCCCGTGTACCTCCAGAGGGCGTCCAGGCCGCGCTGCATCCGGGCGTGGCTCTCCTCCGTGCCGTCGCCGAGGCGCAGCGTCCAGTGCTCGGCGTGGTCGCGGTGGTAGGCGACCTCCTTGACGGCCTTGCCCGCAAGGGGTGCGAACGGGCCTTCGGCCGCGGCCAGTTGCCCGTACAGCAGGTGCTGGTAGGTGGAGAAGTACAGCTGGCGGGCGATGGTGTGGGCGAAGTCGCCGTTGGGCTGCTCGACGAGCTGGGTGTTGCGGAAGGCGCGCTCTTCCCGCAGGTAGGCCAGCTCGTCCTCGTCGCCGGCGAGGGAGAGCAGGGTGCGGGCCTGGCCGAGCAGGTCGAGGGCGATATTGGCGAGGGCGACCTCCTCCTCCAGCACCGGGGCATGCCCGGCCCACTCCCCCAGCCGGTGGGAGAGCACCAGGGCGTCGTCCCCGAGGGCCAGTGCGGCCGTGGCCGGGCGGGGCTCCGCGGCGGGCGCAGGTGTGTCCGTCACAGGCACGCTCTTCATAGATGCCGCACCCCTTCCGGGATCTCGTAGAAGGTCGGGTGGCGGTAGGGCTTGTCGGCCGCGGGCTCGAAGAAGGGGTCCTTCTCGTCGGGCGAGGAGGCGGTGACCGCGGTGGAGGGCACCACCCAGATCGAGACGCCCTCGGAGCGGCGGGTGTAGAGGTCGCGGGCGTTGCGCAGGGCCATTTCCGCGTCCGGGGCGTGGAGGCTGCCCGCGTGGGTGTGGGCGAGCCCGCGCCTGCTGCGCACGAAGACCTCCCACAGCGGCCAGTCAGCGTTCGTCATGCCGTCGCCTTTCCGTGCTTGGCCGCATATGCGGCGGCTGCTTCGCGCACCCACGCGCCTTCTTCATGGGCCCGCCGGCGCTGGCCGATCCGCTGGTCGTTGCAGGGGCCGTTGCCGCGGAGCACCTCCTGGAACTCGGTCCAGTCGATGGCGCCGAAGTCGTGCTGCCCGCGCTCCTCGTTCCACCGGAGGTCGGGGTCGGGGAGGGTCAGGCCGAGGGAGGCGGCCTGGGGGACGCAGATGTCCACGAACCGCTGGCGCAGCTCGTCGTTGGAGTGGCGCTTGATCTTCCAGGCCATGGACTGGGCCGAGTGGGAGGACTCGGCGTCGGGCGGGCCGAACATCATCAGCGAGGGCCACCACCAGCGGTTCACGGCGTCCTGCGCCATGGCGTGCTGGGCCTCGGTGCCGCGGCTCAGCGCGAGCAGCAGCTCGTAGCCCTGGCGCTGGTGGAAGGACTCCTCCTTGCAGATGCGGACCATGGCGCGGGCGTAGGGCCCGTAGGAGCAGCGGCACAGCGGGACCTGGTTGGTGATCGCGGCGCCGTCGACGAGCCAGCCGATGGCGCCCACGTCGGCCCAGGTCAGCGTGGGGTAGTTAAAGATCGAGGAGTACTTCTGGCGGCCCGAGTGGAGCTTGTCGAGCAGCTCGTCGCGACCGGTGCCGAGGGTTTCGGCGGCGCTGTAGAGGTAGAGGCCGTGGCCGGCTTCGTCCTGCACCTTGGCCATGAGGATGGCCTTGCGGCGCAGCGAAGGGGCGCGGGTGATCCAGTTGGCCTCGGGCTGCATGCCGATGATCTCGGAGTGCGCGTGCTGCGCTATCTGGCGGACGAGGGTGGCGCGGTAGGCATCGGGCATCCAGTCCCGCGGCTCGATGCGCTCCTCGGCGGCCACGGCGGCGTCGAAGACCGCCTCATAGCCCGCGGTGTCCTGGGCTCCTGTGTCCGGCGCCATCGTCGTCATGGCATTGCCCCCTGCCTCTCCGCCCGCATGCGACCGGCCCGACCGACCGATCGTTCGGTTCAATGGTGGTGCGGCCGCTCAGGGGTGTCAAGCCTGTGGATAACCCCCGGGCGCTGTGCCCCGCGGGACGACCTGGGTACCGTTCGGGTGCACAGAACAGGCGGGACGCAGGAACGGGGCGGGGCAATGGAGTCGGATGACGGGCACGAGCGGGCCGGCGCCCTCGCGGGGCTGTCCAGGCCAGCGCGCCTCGTCGTCGCGGCGGGCGCAGCGGTGATCGCGGTGACGGCGGGGGTGCACCTGGCGATGGTGTTCCTGCACGTCGCGCCGTCGAACACGGTCACCAAGCAGAACGCGGCGGCGATAGACGACTACATCTATCCGGAGTACGAGCAGAACTGGAAGTTCTTCGCTCCCAACCCGCTCCAGCAGAACGTCGCCGTGCAGGCCCGTGCCGAGCTCCGCGGCCCCGACGGGCGGACCACGGTCACCGGCTGGACCGATCTGACCGCAAAGGACGGCGCCGCCATCCGGCACAACCTCCTCCCCAGCCACACGCAGCAGAACGAGCTGCGCCGCGCCTGGGACTTCTACACCAACTCCCATGACGTCAAGGAGCAGCCCAACGGGCTGCGCGGCGAGCTCTCCGAGCAGTACGTCCGGCGCATCGTCGTCGGCCGCCTCGGCGCCGGGCAGGACGGGCGCAGCATCAGCCGAGTCCAGGTGCGCGCCGTGACCACCCTGGTCGAGCCGCCCGTCTGGAGCGACGAGAAGGGCGGGGCCAAGCCCGCCTACCGGGTGCTGGGCTGGTGGCCGGTCACCGCCGCCGACCGTACGGAGGCGAACAACCGATGAGTGCGACCCTGCCGCTCGGCGCCCGGCTCTCGCGCGGCGTCGACCGCGTCACGAGCAGCTCCCTCGGCGCTCACCAGACGGCCGTCATCCGCATAGGCCTCTCCTTCACGTGGCTGGTCTTCCTGCTGCGCGAGTGGCCCAACCGGCACGAGATGTACGGGCCGGACGGGCCGTGGAGCTGGGAGATGGCCCGCCGGCTGACCGCCGACAACCACGCCTTCACCGCCCTGCTGTGGTCCGACGGCGGCCTGTGGTTCGAGGCCGTCTACGCCTTCGCCGTCGTGACCGCCGCCCTGCTGGCTCTCGGCTGGCGCACCCGCACCATGACCGTGCTCTCCATGGTCGGCGTGCTCTCGCTGCAGAACCGCAGCGTCTTCCTGGGCGACGGCGGCGACAACGTCATCCACCTGATGGCCCTCTACCTGATCCTCACGCGCTGCGGGCGGGTCTGGTCGCTGGACGCCCGCCGGGCCGCGAAGCAGGCCGGCGGCCCCGCCCGCACCGACGTGACGGGCATCGTGCTGTGGGCCGCCTGCGGGCTCGCCCTGGCGGCCGCTCAGATCCTCGGCGACACCCGGATGTCCTGGACCGGCCACGGCCCGCTCCCCGGCGTCGGCTGGGCCACCGCCCTGTGGGCCCTGTGGCTCGTCCAGGGGCTGTGGTGGCTCGCGGGGCGCTACGCACCCGAACCCCGCGCCGTCCTGGACGTCCTGGCCAACCTGCTGCACAACGCGGCCCTGCTGGTGATCATGGCGGAGGTCTGCCTGATCTACGCCACGGCCGGCTGGTACAAGATCCAGGGCTCGCGCTGGCAGGACGGCACGGCCCTCTACTACCCGCTGCACCTGGACTACTTCTCGCCCTGGCCCGAGCTGTCCCACGCCCTCGCGGGCAGCGGGCTGCTCGTGCTGCTGCTCAGCTACGGAACCGTGGCCGTGCAGGTCGCCTTCCCCTTCACCCTGCTCAACCGGCGGGTGAAGAACGTCCTGCTGGGCGTGATGATGATGGAGCACCTCGGTATCGCCCTGCTGCTCGGGCTGCCGTTCTTCTCCCTCGCCATGATCGTGGCCGATGCGGTCTTCCTCCCCACCTCCTTCCTGCGGCGCCTGGGCCCGCTCGCCGGCCGCGCCCGCGACCGGCTGCTTCCGGCCCGCACGCAGCCCGTACCGGCGCAGCGCGAGGGGGACGAGGCGGGCGCCCGGACTCTCGTAGGCTGAGGGCATGACCGAGGACGAAGCCGCTGCCGCCGTGCGGCAGTGGGGCGAGCACGCCCCCGACGCCGTACTGCTCGACGGCTTCCACGCCCTGAAGCACGCCCTGCGCTTCGGCGCGGACGTGCGGCTCGCGGTCACCAGCGACAAGGCGGCGGCTCTGGAACTCGCCGCCGCGCTGGCCGACGACCTTACGGGGACCCTCGCCGAGCGCCTGGTGGAGATCCCGGCACAGGCCCTGCGCGAGCTGGTCCCCAGGATCCACCCCACGGGCGTGGCGGCGCTCGCCGTGCGCCCGGCCCGCAGGGCGAACCTCGACGCTCTCTCGCGGGCACCCCGCAAGGCCCCCGTCGTCGTCCTCGACAACCCGCGCAACCTCGGCAACGTGGGCGCCGTGATCCGGCTGGCGGCCGGCTTCGGCGCCACGGGCGTCGTCACCACCGGGGACATGGACCCCTGGCACCCCAACGCCGTACGGGCCGGGGCGGGCCTGCACTACGCCACCGCCGTCGAGCGGCTGCCCCTGCCCGAGCTCCCGCCCGGGCCGCTGTACGCCCTGGACCCGGAGGGCGACGACATCCGCTCCCTCACGCTGCCCGACGACGCGCTGATCGCCTTCGGCTCCGAGCGCCACGGCATCTCGCCCGAGCTGCGCGAGAGGGCGACCCGGTTGGTCGCCCTCCCCATGCGGCCGCAGGTCTCCAGCTACAACCTCGCCACGAGCGTCGCCATGGCGCTGTTCCACTGGGGAGGCCCGGGCCCGGCCCAGGGCTAGGCCGGGCGGCGCACCTCGACCGTGCGGAAGCGGTTCGCGACGAACGCGCCGTCGCACAGGGCCGCATTGGCAGCAGGGTTGCCGCCGGAGCCGTGGAAGTCGGAGAAGGCCGCCGTCTGGTTCACGAACACCCCGCCGGTCAGATTGAGCGAGAGCTGGGCGCACTCCTCCAGACAGGCCTCCTCCACCAGCCGCTCGACCTCGGGCGACGTGGTGTACGCGCCGACGGTCATCGCGCCCTTCTCCCGCACCGTGCGGCGCAGCAGCTCCACGGCATCCGCCGCGGAGTCCACGGCGACGGCGAAGGACACCGGCCCGAAGCACTCCGAGAAGTAGGCCGCCTCGGCGTCGGGCTTGGCGCCGTCCAGCTTCACGATCACCGGGGTGCGGACGGTGGCGCCGGGGAACTCGGGGTTGGCCACCGTGCGGGAGGCGAGGGCGACTTCGCCGAGCCGGCCCGCGGCGTCGATCCGCTCCTTGACCTGGTCGTTGACGATGGCGCCCAGCAGGGCGTTCGCCCGGGCGTCGTCGCCCAGCAGGCCCTGGACCGCGGCGGCCAGATCGGACACCACCTCGTCGTAGGACTTGTGCCCGGCGTCGGTGGCGATGCCCTCGCGGGGGATCAGGAAGTTCTGCGGGGTGGTGCACATCTGGCCGCTGTAGAGGGACAGCGAGAAGGCCAGGTTGCCGAGGAGGCCCTTGTAGTCGCCGGTGGAGTCGAGGACGACCGTGTTGACGCCGGCCTTCTCCGTGAAGACCTGCGCCTGGCGGGCGTTGGCCTCCAGCCAGTCGCCGAAGGCGGTGGAGCCGGTGTAGTCGATGATGCGGATCTCCGGGCGCACGGCCAGGGCCTTGGCGATGCCCTCGCCGTCCCGCTCGGCGGCCAGCGCCACGAGGTCGGGCGAGAAGCCGGCCTCGCCCAGCACCTCGCGCGCGATGCGCACGGTCAGCGCCAGGGGCAGCACCGCGCGCGGGTGCGGCTTGACCAGGACGGCGTTGCCCGTGGCGAGCGAGGCGAAGAGGCCCGGGAAGCCGTTCCACGTGGGGAAGGTGTTGCAGCCGATCAGCAGCGAGACGCCGCGCGGAACGGCCGTGAACTCCTTGCGCAGCTCCAGCGGATCGCGCTTGCCCTGCGGCTTGGACCACTCGGCCGAGCCGGGGGTGCGCACCTGCTCCGCATAGGCGTAGGCGACGGCCTCCAGGCCCCGGTCCTGGGCGTGCGGGCCGCCGGCCTGGAAGGCCATCATGAACGCCTGGCCGCTGGTGTGCATCACGGCGTGGGCGAACTCGTGCGAGCGGGCGTTGATCCGCGCGAGGATCTCCAGGCAGACCGCGGCCCGCACCTCCGGACCCGCCTCGCGCCACTGCGGCATCGCCGCGCGCAGCGCCGGCAGCAGCTCATCGGCGGCCGCGTGCGGATACTCGATGCCGAGCTCGATCCCGAACGGCGACACCTCGGCGCCCGCCCAGCCGTCCGTGCCCGGCTGGCCCAGCTCGAAGCGCGCGCCGCGCAGTGCCTCGAAGGCGGCCTGGCCCTCGGCGGCGCTCAGGCTGCCCGGCACGGAGCCCTCCGCGCCGTACGCCTTCGGGTGCTCGGGGAAGGGGGACCAGTAGGCCCGCGTGCGGATGGCCTCCAGCGCCTGATCCAGGGTGGGGCGGTGCTTCTCGGTCAACTGAGCGGTGGTGAGTCCGGCGGTCACGGCTGACCAACTCCTTGTCGAGCGGGGCTCCGATACGGGGGACCAGAAGCACCCCCGGTGGATACAGTAACCGAACGATCGGTCGGGACAAGGGGGCCCGGCAAACCTGTGGAAAACACTTCGGGGAGGATCACTGCCATGACCGCAATCGACCCGGCCGGCACCGTCGCCGTCGTCGGCGCCGGCACCATGGGCCAGGGCATCGCCCAGGTCGCCCTGGCCGCAGGCCACCCCGTGCGGCTGTACGACGCCGCACCCGGCCGTGCGGAGGAGGCGGCGCGGGCGATCGCCGCCCGGCTCGGCCGCCTGGTGGACAAGGGCAGGCTCGACGCGGCCGGCCGGGACGCCGCGCTCGCGCGTCTGCAGCCCGCCGCGCGGCTCGCCGAACTCGCCGACTCCGCGCTCGTCATCGAGGCGATTGTCGAGCAACTGCAGGCCAAACAGAAGCTGTTCGCCGAGCTGGAATCGGTCGTTCCCGACACGTGCCTGCTGGCCACCAACACCTCGTCCCTGTCGGTGACCGCCGTCGCCGGCGCCCTGCGGCTCCCCGGCCGCTTCGTCGG
The DNA here is from genome assembly GCF_014650335.1 of Streptomyces hiroshimensis. Lineage (GTDB taxonomy): Bacteria > Actinomycetota > Actinomycetes > Streptomycetales > Streptomycetaceae > Streptomyces > Streptomyces hiroshimensis. The sequence continues at coordinate 69,618 of NZ_BMUT01000022.1, read as the reverse complement.
CCTGCACTTCTTCAACCCCGCCCCGCTGCTGCCGCTGGTGGAAGTGGTGCAGGGGTTCGCCACGGACGCCGCTGCCGCCGACCGGGCCATGGCCACGGTCGCCGCCTGGGGCAAGAGCCCGGTGCGCTGCGCCGACACCCCCGGCTTCATCGTCAACCGCGTCGCCCGGCCCTTCTATGCCGAGGCCTTCCGGCTGTACGAGGAGCGCGCCGCCGACCCCGCCACCCTCGACGCCGTCCTGCGCGAGTGCGGCGGCTTCGCGATGGGGCCCTTCGAGCTCACCGACCTCATCGGCCAGGACGTGAACGAAGCCGTCACCCGTTCGGTCTACGAGTCGTTCTTCCACGACCCGAAGTTCCGGCCGTCGCTCGCACAGCGCCGGCTGGTGGAGGCGGGGCTGCTGGGGCGCAAGAGCGGCCGCGGATGGTTCGACCACTCCGAGGACGCACAGCGGCCCGGCCCGCACACCGCCGAGCCGCAGGACGCCCCCGCGGCGGTCCGCGTCACGGGCGGCCTGGGGCCCGCCGCCGCCCTGGTGGAGATGATCGGGGAGGCCGGCATCGAGGTCGCCGTGGAGAAGGACGGGCCGGCGTCCGGGGGCCACATCAGGCTGCCCGGTGGCGCGTGCCTGGCCCTGACCGACGGCTCCGCCACCCTGGAGGGCCCTCCGGGAGAGCGCGGCATCTTCTTCGACCTCTCGCTCGACTACCGCGCCGCCACCCGCATCGCGCTGGCCCCCTCCGCCGCCGCCCGGCCTCAGGACGTCCGGGAGGCCACGGGCCTCCTGCAGGCGCTCGGCAAGCAGGTCAGCGTCATCGACGACGTCCCCGGCATGATCGTCGGGAGGACCGTGGCGATGATCGTGGACTTCGCCGCCGACGCCGCCGCCCGCGAGGTGGCGACCCCCGAGGACATCGACAAGGCCATGCGGCTGGGAGTGAACTACCCCGGCGGCCCCCTGGAGTGGGCCGGCCGCCTGGGCGCGGGCTGGCTGTGGAACTTCCTGTACAACCTGCACGACGAAGGGGCCGGCGAGCGCTACGCGCCGTCGCGGGCCCTGAGGCGCCGTGCGGACCGAGAGGCACGGGTGCTGTAATCGTGACCATGGCCAAGCGCGACACCTACACGCCCGAATCGCTGCTCGCGGTCGCCGTCGAGGTGTTCAACGAGCGGGGCTACGACGGCACCTCCATGGAGCACCTCTCCAAGGCTGCCGGGATCTCCAAGTCCTCCATCTACCACCACGTGAAGGGCAAGGAGGAGCTGCTCCGGCTCGCGATAAGCCGTGCCCTGGACGGGCTCTTCGCCGTGCTGGACGAGCCGGGGGCGACCGGGGGACGCGCCGTCGAACGCCTGCAGTACGTCACCCGGCGCACCGTCGAGGTGCTCATGGCCGAGCTGCCCTACGTGACGCTGCTGCTGCGTGTGCGCGGCAACACCGACACCGAGCGCTGGGCGATGGAGCGCCGCCGCGAGTTCGACCACCGCGTCGCCGACCTGCTCAAGCAGGCGGCGGCCGACGGCGACCTGCGGGCCGACGTGGACGCCCGGCTGGCCACCCGGCTGCTCTTCGGGATGATCAACTCCGTGGTGGAGTGGTACCGCCCCGAGCGCGGCGGCGCGGTGACCAGCGAAGAGGTGGCCGAAGCGGTGGTCCGTACGGCCTTTGCGGGCCTCCTGACGGAATCCGGCGACCGGACGGGCCGCTAGGCGGCCGGGCGGGCCACCAGACGGCCGGGCGGGGCCCGCTAGAGGCCTCCTTCCTGCAGATCCGTCTCCTCGAAGATCAGCAGCGTGCGGGTGCTGAGCACCTCGTCCATGGACTGGATGCGGGTCAGCACCAGCTCGCGCAGGGCGCGGTTGTCCTTGGTGTGCACCAGCAGGAGCACGTCGAAGTCCCCGCTGACCAGGGCGATGTGTGCGGCTCCCGGCAGCTCCAGGAGCTTGTCGCGGACCGTGCGCCAGGAGTTCTGCACGATCTTCAGCGTGATGTACGCCGACGCGCTCTGCCCGGCCCGCTCCTGATCGACCCGCGCGCTGAACCCCCGGATGACCCCGTCGTCGATGAGCCGGTTGATCCGGGCGTAGGCATTGGCGCGCGAGACGTGTACACGCTCGGCGACGGACCGTATCGACGCGCGGCCGTCGGCCTGGAGCATGCGCAGGATGGCGCGGTCTATCTCGTCCAGCGGCCGCGCGGGTGCCCTGCTCCCGGTGAAGGCCATCTGTTCGTCCGGCATGGCGTCCCGCCTCCCCCTCTTGGACGTCCTGGCCATATCTCAGGCTGTGGAGAACCGTTTGTCCACAGGCTCGGGTCGCCTGTAGCCAAAATGTGCCGACGACCGAACAATCGGTAGGGAGGGCGTCGGCGCGATTCCGCCGTACGTCCGGTCAAGCCCGTCCCCACAAAGGAGGTGCTCGTCATGACGGTTCTGGAGCAGCCCGGCTCGTACCGGCCCACCCCGCCCCCCGCCTGGCGGCCCCGCACCGACCCCGCACCCCTGCTTCCCGACGCGGAGCCGTATCGCGTGCTGGGCACCGAGGCGGCGGACGGGCTGGACGCCGGGCTGCTGCTCCGGCTCTACGGCCACCTCGTCCGCGGCCGGAGGTACAACGCCCAGGCCACCGCGCTCACCCGCCAGGGCCGGCTCGCCGTCTATCCCTCCTCCACGGGTCAGGAGGCGTGCGAAGTCGCCGCGGCGCTCGCCCTGCAGGAGCAGGACTGGCTCTTCCCGAGCTACCGCGACACCCTCGCCGCCGTCGCCCGCGGCCTCGACCCCGTCCAGGCGCTCACGCTCCTCCGCGGCGACTGGCACACCGGATACGACCCCCACGAGCACAGGATCGCACCGCTGTGCACCCCGCTGGCCACCCAGCTGCCGCACGCGGTCGGCCTCGCCCACGCCGCCCGCCTCAAGGGCGACGACGTGGTCGCGCTCGCCATGGTCGGCGACGGCGGCACCAGCGAGGGCGATTTCCACGAGGCGCTGAACTTCGCCGCCGTATGGCGGGCCCCCGTCGTCTTCCTCGTGCAGAACAACGGCTTCGCGATCTCCGTGCCGCTCGCCAAGCAGACCGCGGCCCCCTCGCTGGCCCACAAGGCCGTCGGCTACGGCATGCCCGGCCGGCTCGTCGACGGCAACGACGCCGTGGCCGTCCACGAGGTGCTCACCGAAGCCGTGCAGCGCGCCCGCGAGGGCGGCGGCCCCACCCTCGTCGAAGCCGTCACCTACCGCATGGACGCACACACCAACGCCGACGACGCCACCCGCTACCGCAGCGACGCCGAAGTCGACACCTGGCGCGGCCACGACCCCATTGCCCTGCTGGAGCAGGAGCTGACCGCGCGCAAGCTCCTGGACGAGGCCACGGTGGCCGCCGAACAGGAGGCGGCCGAGCGCATGGCCGCCGACCTGCGCGAGCGCATGAACCAGGACCCCGTGCTCGACCCCATGGATCTCTTCACCCACGTCTACGCCGAGCAGACCGCCCAACTGCGGGAGCAGGCCGAGATGCTGCGCGCCGAGCTCGACGCCGCAGCGGAAGCCGCCCCGGCCTCCCCGGAAGGGACGCAGCGATGACCACTGCGGCTGTCAGGGCCGGAGCCCGGCCCGCCTCCATGGCCCAGGCCCTCAACCGGGCCCTGCGCGACGCCATGGCCGAGGACCCGGCCGTCCACGTCCTCGGAGAGGACGTCGGCGCGCTCGGCGGCGTCTTCCGCGTCACCGACGGCCTCGTGAAGGAGTTCGGCGAGGACCGCTGCACCGACACCCCGCTCGCCGAGGCCGGCATCCTCGGCACCGCCGTCGGCATGGCCATGTACGGGCTGCGGCCCGTGGTGGAGATGCAGTTCGACGCCTTCGCCTACCCCTCGTTCGAGCAGCTCATCAGCCACGTCGCCCGGATGCGCAACCGCACGCGCGGCGCGCTGCCCATGCCGCTCACCGTCCGCGTGCCCTACGGCGGCGGCATCGGCGGCGTCGAGCACCACAGCGACTCCTCCGAGGCGTACTACATGGCGACCCCCGGCCTCCATGTCGTCACCCCCGCCACCGTCGCCGACGCCTACGGGCTGCTGCGCGCGGCGATCGCCTCCGACGACCCGGTCGTCTTCCTGGAGCCCAAGCGGCTCTACTGGTCCAAGGCCGAATGGGACCCCGAGGTGCCCGAGGCGGTGCCCGCCCTAGGGCGCGCCGCCGTCCGCCGCCGCGGCACGTCCGCCACGCTCATCACGTACGGGCCGTCCCTCCCGGTCTGCATGGAGGCGGCCGAGGCGGCCGCCGCAGAGGGCTGGGACCTCGAAGTCGTCGACCTGCGCTCGCTCGTGCCCTTCGACGAGGAGACGGTCTGCGCCTCCGTCCGGCGCACCGGGCGCGCCGTGATCGTCCATGAGTCGACCGGATTCGGCGGCCCCGGCGGGGAGATCGCGGCCCGGATCACTGAGCGCTGCTTCCACCACCTGGAGGCGCCGGTGCTGCGCGTCGCCGGCTTCGACATCCCGTACCCGCCGCCCATGCTGGAGCGGCACCACCTGCCCGGGGTCGACCGGGTGCTGGACGCGGTCGCACGGCTGCAGTGGGAGGCGGAGAGCTGATGCCCGAGGTCAAGGAATTCCGGCTGCCCGATCTCGGCGAGGGGCTCACCGAGGCGGAGATCGTGCGCTGGCTGGTCGAGGTCGGCGAGGTCGTGGCCGTCGACCAGCCGGTCGTCGAGGTCGAGACGGCCAAGGCGATGGTCGAGGTCCCCTGCCCGTACGGGGGCGTGGTGACGGCCCGCTTCGGCGCGGAGGGCACGGAGCTTCCCGTGGGGGCGCCGCTGCTGACGGTCGCCGTCGGTGCGTCGCCCGTGGATGCGTCCGCGTCCACGGGGGAGGAGCCGGAGGCTTCCGGCAATGTGCTCGTGGGTTACGGCACGGGGGCGCCTGCGGCGCGGCGGCGCCGGGTCCGGCGGCCCGGGGTGGGCGCGTCGCCCACGCCCGACGGCGCTGTCGGTTCTGCGGACGGCTCCGCGGCCGCCGGGGGTCCGGCGGTGCCGGACGGCCCGGAGGCAGGCGGGCACCGCCGGGCACGTTCGTACGGGCCGGGCGCCGCTGCGGCGGAGGGGGTGGCCGGGGCGGGCGGTGAGTTTGTGGGCCGGGGGGCGGCTCCGGGCGTGGCCGCGGGCGGGTCACGGCTTTCCGGCTCCACCGGCCCCGTTCCCGTCGTGTCCCCCCTCGTTCGGAAGATGGCCCGTGAACACGGGGTCGATCTGCGTGAGTTGACCGGCACCGGGCGGGACGGGCTCATTCTGCGCGCCGACGTGGAGCGGGCCGTTCGGGCAGCCGCAGACGCGGCCGCAGCCCCACCGGCGCCCGCCGCCGCGACGGCCGTCCCCGCCGGGGAGGGCGCCGAGCGCATCCCCCTGCGCGGGCTGCGCGGTGCCGTCGCCGAGAAGCTCGGCCGGAGCCGCCGGGAGATCCCCGACGCCACCTGCTGGGTGGACGCCGATGCCACCGAGCTGCTCGCCGCCCGCCGGGCCATGAACGCCGGGGGCGGGCCGAAGGTCTCCCTCCTGGCCCTGCTCGCCCGCATCTGCACGGCCGCCCTGGCCCGCTATCCCGACCTCAACTCCACCGTCGACACCGAAGCCCGGGAGATCGTCCGCCTGCCCGGCGTCCACCTCGGCTTCGCGGCGCAGACCGAGCGCGGCCTGGTCGTCCCCGTCGTCCGGGACGCCCACCTGCGCAACGCCGCCGGGCTCTCCGCGGAGATCGCCCGCCTCACCGAGGCGGCACGCTCCGGCACGCTGACCCCGGCCGATCTCACCGGCGGCACGTTCACGCTGAACAACTACGGCGTGTTCGGCGTCGACGGCTCCACGCCGATCATCAACCACCCCGAGGCGGCCATGCTGGGCGTGGGCCGGATAGCCCCCAAGCCCTGGGTCCACCAGGGCGAGTTGGCGGTACGGCACGTGGTGCAGCTGTCGTTCACCTTCGACCACAGGGTCTGCGACGGGGGCACGGCGGGAGGCTTCCTGAGGTACGTGGCCGACTGCGTCGAGCAGCCCGCTGTGTTGTTGCGCTCCCTCTGAGCCTTCGCCCCGTTCCGAACGGCCATACTCGTCGGGTGACTGGTTACGACGCCGTAGTGCTCGCCGGTGGCGCGGCCCGCAGACTGGGCGGCGCCGACAAGCCCACCTTGCGCGTGGGCGGGCGGACACTGCTGGACCGGGTGCTGGAGGCGTGCGCGGACGCCGAGGAGACCGTCGTCGTGGGGCCCCGGCGCCCCACTGCGCGGCCCGTGCGGTGGGCCCGCGAGGAGCCGCCCGGCGGCGGCCCGCTCGCCGGGCTCGCCGCCGGCCTGCGCCAGACGGCCTCCGCCACCACGCTCGTCCTCTCCGCCGACCTGCCCTTCCTGCGGGCCGAGACCGTACGGGCGCTGCTCGCCGCGGCGGCCACCGGCGGCCCGTACGTCGAGGGCGTCCTGCTCACCGACTTCGACGGGCGCGACCAGCCGCTGGTCGCCGCCTACCGCACCGAGCCGCTGCGCCGGGAGCTGGCGCTGCTCGCCGCCGAGCACGGCAGCCTCGCCGGGCTGCCCCTGCGGCTGCTGACCGACGAGCTGACCCTCGGGCGGTTCCCGCACCCCACGGCCTCCTTCGACTGCGACACCTGGGAGGACGTCGCCACCGCCCGCGCGCGCATCAGGGACGATGGGAGCGTGCTGGATGAATGGATCTCCGCGGCCAAGGCCGAGCTCGGCATCGACCTCGACGTCGACACCACCGCCCTCCTGGACCTCGCGCGCGACGCCGCGCACGGCGTGGCCCGCCCCGCCGCGCCCCTGACGACGTTCCTCGTCGGCTACGCCGCGGGGCGCGCGGGCGGCGGCCCCGAAGCGGTGGCCGAGGCGACCCGTAAGGCCGTCGCGCTCGCCCAGGGGTGGGCGGCGGAGGCGGCTGCCGCGGAGGCGGCTACCGCCGGGGGCGGCACGGCGGGGAGGCCCGCCGGGGGCGGTTCGGTCGCGGGGCCTGCCGAGGCAGGCGCCGCCGCGGAGCCCACCAGCGGTGGAACCGCCGAGAAGGCCGACGACGCGCGATGAGTGACGCCGACGCGGATTCCTCGCTCGACCGGGCGACGGACGAGGCACTGGCCCTCTTCGCCGACGACCGGCGGAGCCACCACGCCCGCCCCGCGGCCCGCCGCGCCGAGCGGCCCGCCTACGACGTCGACGACGCCCCGCGCGGCAGCACCCAAGCCCCCTTCGTGTACTTCCCGTTCGACGAGATACCCGTCGGGGGCGGCGTGGTCGACGGTGGACGAGGCGTCGGTGCCGTGCCCGCCGCGCACCGCAGGACCGGTCCCGAAGACGAGCCCGGTCCCGGTCCCGGCCCCGCCCCCTCCTTCGACGCATTCCCCTTCATCGATGCCGCCGAGGACGAAAAACGGGCCCGCCACATGACGGCCGACGCCACGCCCCCCACCACCCCGCACTCCGCACCCCACGCCGGACCCTGCTCCGCACCCCACTCCACCTCCTGGCCCACCGCCCGCGCCGTCGCCGCCGCGGCCGCCGAGGCACTCCCCGCCGAGGAGCGGCCCCTCGGCGACGCCCTCGGGCAGGTCCTCGCCGAGCCGCTCGTCGCCCTCACCGACCTGCCCTCCTTCGACACCTCCGCCATGGACGGCTGGGCCGTCTCCGGCCCCGGCCCGTGGCGCCTCCCCCCGCCCGGCGAGCAGGACGTCCTCGCCGGCCGCCCCGGCACGGGCCCGCTGCGCGACGGGCACGCCCTGCGGATCGCCACGGGGGCGCCGATCCCGGCCGGAGCGACGGCCGTGCTGCGCAGCGAGCACGGCGAGGTCACCGTGCAGGGCGAGCTGCTCGCCAACCGCCATGTCAGCCACGGCCAGGACATCCGGCCGCGCGGCGGCGAGTGCCGGAAGGGCGACCGGCTCGTGCAGGCGGGAACGGTCGTCACGCCGCCCCTGCTCGGCCTCGCGGCCGCCGCCGGCTACGACACGCTGACCGTCACCCGCCGCCCCCGCGTCGACGTACTCGTCCTCGGCGACGAGCTGCTCCGCGAGGGCCTGCCCGAAGGCGGTCTGATCCGGGACGCGCTCGGGCCGATGCTCGGGCCCTGGCTGCGGGCGCTGGGCGCCGAGCCGGCCGAGGCGCTGCGCATCGGTGACGACGCGGAGGCGCTGTACGAGGCGTTCGCCGCGTCCACCGCGGACGTGGTCGTCACCACCGGCGGTACCGCCTCCGGGCCCGTGGACCACGTCCACCCCACGCTGCACCGTCTGGGTGCCGAGCTGCTGGTCGACGGCGTCGCCGTGCGGCCCGGGCACCCGATGCTGCTCGCCAGGCTCGCGCCCGGGCGCCTCGTCGTCGGGCTGCCCGGGAATCCGCTCGCCGCGGTGGCGGGGTTGCTGACGCTCGCCGAGCCGCTGCTGTGCACGCTCACCGGGCGAGCGGTGGACGAGCCCGTGCGGGCCGTGCCGGTGGAGGCGGTGTCCGGGCACCCTGCCGATACCCGGCTCGTGCCGGTCACGTACGACGGCCCCGGCCGGGTGCGGCCTCTGCGGTTCCACGGGCCCGCGATGTTGCGTGGCTTGGCGGCGGCCGACGCGCTGGCTGTCGTACCGCCGGGCGGAGCAGGACGGTCCGTCGAGGTCCTGGGGCTCCCGTCGAGGCCCTGAAGGTCCCGTCGGGCCCTGGGCTCCCGCAGTCGTCCTGGTGCTCCCGTCGTCTCAGCCCGCTTCGGGCGCCCCGGCCTTCCTGATCGTGATCACCCTGTCCGCCAGCTGCAGCGTCCCCGCCTCCGGGTCCGTGAAGTGCAGCAGGCGGTGCCCGCGGACCACCGCCACGACCAGGTCCTCGCAGTCGCGCGGCGAGTGGCCCGCCTCCCGCTTGGTGACCGGGCGTTCGGCCACGTCCAGGCCGTTGCCGTACGTCAGCAGGTCCTCCAGCACCGTGCCGACGTTCGGGCTCATCATCGACATGCCGAGCAGGCGGCCGGCCGAGCTGGAGCTCGTCACGACCGTGTTCGCGCCGCTCTGCCGCAGCAGCGGCACGTTCTCGTCCTCCCGGACGGCGACGACGATCTTGGCCGACTTGTTCAGCTGGCGGGCCGTCAGGGTGACCAGCGCCGCCGTGTCGTCCCGCTGGGTGGTGATCACGATCTGCGAGGCCCGCGCCAGCTCCGCCCGCAGCAGGGTCTCGGAGCGCGTGGCGTCGCCCAGGACGCCCACCAGGCCCTCGGCCGCCGCGGCGTCGACCACCTTCTTCTGCGGATCGACCACGACGATCTGGCTCTTGGGCTTGCCCTGCCCGAGCAGCGTCTCGACGGCGTGCCGGCCCTTGGTGCCGTAGCCGACGACGACGGTGTGCTCCCGCATCCGGTTCCTCCAACGGTGGATGCGCACCTGATGGCGCGTTCGCTCGGTCAACACTTCCAGGGTCGTTCCCACCAAGATGATCAGGAACAGCACGCGCAGCGGCGTGACCAACAAGATATTGGTGAGCCGCGCCGAGTCGCTCACCGGCGTGATGTCTCCGTAGCCCGTGGTCGACAGGGTCACGGTCGCGTAGTACGCGGCGTCCAGGAAGTCGACGCCGCCGCCTCCGTTGTCGTGGTAGCCCTCGCGGTCGGCGTAGACGATCAGCGTGGTGACGGCCAGCACCAGCAGGGCCATGACCAGCCGCTGCAGCACCTGCCGCAGCGGCGCCGCGACGCGCCGGGCGGGCATCACGATGGAACGGCCCGCCTCGGCGTCGTCGTCGGCCTCGCCGCGGGTGCGGTTCCACAGGGTGTGGAACAGCGAGATCCGGTTCATCTTGCGCGTCACCATGGCCCCCATATTCCGTGATCATTCCGGTCTCCCGGCGGTAGCCTCGCGACCATGTATGCGATCACCATTTCCGAACCGGGCGGGCCCGAGGCCCTGGTGTGGACCGAAGTGCCCGACCCCGTACCCGCCGAGGGCGAGGTTCTGGTCGAGGTCGTGGCCAGCGCCGTCAACCGTGCCGACGTCGTCCAGCGGCAGGGCTTCTACGACCCGCCGCCCGGTGCGTCGCCCTACCCCGGCCTGGAGTGCTCCGGCCGGATCGCGGCCCTCGGCCCCGGGGTGAGCGGCTGGGCGGTCGGCGACGAGGTGTGCGCGCTGCTGGCGGGCGGCGGGTATGCGCAGAAGGTCTGCGTCCCCGCGGGCCAGCTCCTGCCCGTCCCCGACGGCATGGACCTGGTCACGGCGGCCTGCCTGCCCGAGGTGACCGCGACCGTCTGGTCCAACGTGTTCATGGTGGCCCACCTGCGCCCCGGTGAGACCTTCCTCGTCCACGGCGGCGGCAGCGGCATCGGCACCATGGCCGTACAGCTGGCCAAGGCCGTCGGCGCGCGCGTCGCCGTCACCGCCGGCAGCGCGGACAAGCTGGAGGCCTGCCGCGAGCTGGGTGCGGACATCCTCATCGACTACCGCGAGCAGGACTTCGTCGAGGAGCTGCACAAGGTCACCGGCGGCGTCGGCGCCGACGTCATCCTCGACATCGTCGGGGCGAAGTACCTCGCGCGGAACGTGGACGCCCTCGCCCTCAACGGGCGCCTGGTGATTATCGGCCTGCAGGGCGGCCGCACGGCCGAGCTCGACCTCGCGGCCCTGCTCACCAAGCGCGCCGCGGTGATGGGGACCTCCCTGCGCGGCCGCCCGCTGGCCGAGAAGACGGCGATCATCGCGGCCGTACGGGAGCACGTGTGGCCGCTCATCGCCGGCGGGCGGGTGCGGCCGGTCGTGGACCGCACCATGCCGATGGCGGAGGCCGCCGAGGCCCACCGCGTCATGGAGCAGAGCGCCCACGTGGGGAAGATCCTCCTCACGGTCTGACCGCACACCCGGACGAGGCCCCGGACACGCCCCGGACGGCGCCCCGTAAGCCCCCCGGGCGCCGCCCCGGCCACCCTCCTGAGCCACCCACCGCGCCGCCCCGCCCACCCCGTGTGAGGGTGGGTGCGAGCGGCTCGGGCGGAGAGCGGAGGGCGGCGACGTGGGCATGGGCGGCGGCCGACTGCGGGCGGGACTGCGGACAGGCTTCATAGCCGGGCCGGTGCTCGCCGCCACCGTCCTGGTCGTCGCCGTCGCGCCGGGCCTGGAGCCTCCCGAGCCGTCCCCCGGACGGCCTCCGCCGGGCCCGGCCGGCACGGCCTCCGGCCCCACCCGCCACGCCCCGTCCCCGTCCGCCACCCGCGACGGCCGGCTCGCCGGGACGTCCGCGGGCGAGGGCCGCCTCCACCCCGGCCGGACCGCCCCGCCCTCGCCCTCCGGGATATCCGGCCCCGCCGGATCGCCGTCCGCCGCGTCTCCGCCCGGCGGATCGCCGTCCGCGGACCCTTCCGGCGACACGGGCGAGGCGGACGGCGGCGAGGCGGACGGCCCCGTGGAGGACGTGCCCGGGGAGGACGCCCCCGGCACCGGGCCGTCGGCGGCCGTCGACGAGGCGGGCGGCGCCGCCGATCAGCAGCAGGGCCCCGTCGGGCAGGTGACGCCCGACCCCGTCTCCACCCGGCCCTCCGCCGCCCGCAACGCCAGGTCCGCGGCCTACGGAGACCGCGTGCTGCGCGTGCTGCCCCTCGGAACCGGCCTCGCCCTCACCGGACTCGGCCTCGGATTCTTCGCCCTGCGGCTGAGGCGGCCGCGCTGAACCGATGACGTGCTGAACCGATGAGATGCCGGACGGGAAGCCGGGTGAAAAGACGAGATGCCGGGGGAAAAGGGGCGCGCGGAGTGAAAAAGGGGCGCGCGCAAGGGCGTGTGGCACGGTGGATCAGGCGTGTACGGGGGCATCAACAGGGGGAAATCACATGTGCGAGAGAATGGCGGCATGGATATGCCGAGGAATGAACGGTCGCAGGAGGAGAGCCCCAAAGTCCTGGTCGTAGGCCCGGACGGCATGGCTCTCGGCAGCGCCAGCCCCGGCGGCGGGGCGGGCGACGACGAGTCGCGCGAGGTCCCGGTGACGGAGATGGTCGAACAGCCTGCGAAGGTCATGCGCATCGGCAGCATGATCAAGCAACTGCTGGAGGAAGTGCGGGCCGCACCTCTCGACGAGGCGAGCAGGGTCCGGCTCAAGGAGATCCACCACAGCTCCGTCAAGGAGCTGGAGGACGGCCTGGCCCCCGAGTTGGTCGAGGAGCTGGAGCGCCTGTCGCTCCCCTTCATGGACGACAGCGTGCCCAGCGAGGCGGAACTGCGCATTGCGCAGGCCCAGTTGGTCGGCTGGCTGGAAGGCCTGTTCCACGGCATCCAGACGACGCTGTTCGCCCAGCAGATGGCAGCCCGCGCCCAGCTGGAGCAGATGCGCAGGGCGCTGCCGGCCGGTGTCCTCGGAGAGGACGACGGCGAGGGCCCGCAGCACGGCGGCGCGCGTTCGGGCCCCTACCTGTAGTCCTGACCCCGTAGTCCTGACCTGCAGTCCTGAATAAGCGTCACTTCGCTTGTGCGTGTGCCCGGTACGTCCCCTCAAGACGTACCGGGCACACGCACAACGGCGGCTCTACGAGGCAGCCGCTCTGCGAGACAGCGGCCTTACGGGGCCGGGTCACCCGTCGAGACGGTCAGCACGAACTGGTCCGACGGCGACTTCGGGTCGAACGGGTCGCCCGCAGCCGGCACCTGGTTGAGGACCGTGCCCTTGCCCCACGTGTTCTCGGACCCCGGGTCGATCCGGTACTTCCAGCCCGCGGCCTGGAGGCAGGACTTCACGGAATCGATGTACATGTACCGGAAGTCGGGAGCCGACTTCTTCGACTTGTCGCTGTAGTACTCGTAGGCCTTGGTGCACTTCGCCGGGTCGATGGTCTTGCTCTTGTCGCCCTCTTTGTGCTTGCTCTGCGTGCCGCCCGCGGTACCGCCGGCCGTCGTGCCGCCGTTGGTGCTCGTACCGCCACCGCTCGTGCTCGTACCGCCGCCACTGGTGGTCGTACCGCCGCCGCCCGGCACCGGCGCCTGGCTCTGCCCGCCGGTGGTGCCGCCGCTGCCGGCCTGGTTGCCCTTGTCGTCGTCGCCACCGCCGCCGCTCAGCGTGATCGCCGCGATCACACCGATGACCGCGAGACCCGCGACGACCGCCGAGCCGATGACGACGCCCTTGTTGCTCTTGCCGCCGCCCGACGGCGACCCGACGGAGGTCGACGGGCCGGAGGACGGGCTGATCGAGTAGGGCGGGGGCGTGCTGGGGCCCTGAGCGCCCTGGAAGGGATGCACCGGGGTCGCGTAGCCCCCGCCGGCCTGGGTGGCCTGCTGGGCGCCCGAGGAGGGCCCGTAGCCGCCGTTGTACGGCCCCGGGGCCGCCGGGGGCTGATAGGGCGTCTGGACGCCTCCAGGGCCCGGCGCAAGGGTCTGCTGGTCGACGGGCGGGAAGACGGCGGAGCCGACGCCCGCGCCGCTGCGCGCCGGCGGACCGCCCGCGATGATGATCGGCGAGGGCGCGGACTGCGCCGTGCCCGCCACGCGCGCGCACTCGTCGCGCATGGACTCGGCGCTCGGGAAGCGCTCGTTCGGGTTCTTCTTCAGCGCCCGGGCGACAAGGGCGTCGACCGCCGGCGGGATCGAGCGGTTGATCGAGGAGGGAGCGACCGGCTCCTCCTGGACGTGCGCGTAGGCGATGGCCAGCGGGGAGTCCGCGTCGAACGGCAGCCGCCCGGTCAGCAGCTCGAAGAGCATGATGCCGACCGAATACAGGTCGGAGCGGGCGTCGACGCCACGCCCGAGCGCCTGCTCGGGGGAGAGGTACTGCGGGGTGCCGACGACCATGCCGGTCTGCGTCATCGACGTGACGCCGGACTGCATGGCGCGGGCGATGCCGAAGTCCATGACCTTGACCACGCCGCGCTTGGTCATCATCACGTTGCCGGGCTTGATGTCGCGGTGGACCAGGCCCATCTCGTGGCTGACCTCGAGTGCCGCCAGCACATCGGCGGTGATCTTCAGCGCCTTCTCGGTGGGCATGGCGCCGTACTGGTGCACGTCGGTGTCGAGGACGGAGCGCAGCGGCTGGCCCTCGACGTACTCCATGACGATGTACGGCATGGTCGACCCGTCCAGGTCGTCCTCGCCCGTGTCGAACACCGAGACGATGTTGGTGTGTGTGAGCTTGGCGACGGCCTGCGCCTCGCGCCGGAACCGCTCGCGGAAGGACGCCTCGCGGCCCAGCTCGGTGTGGAGCGTCTTGATGGCGACCTGGCGGTCCAGGACGGAGTCGTAGGCCAGGTGGACGGAGGCCATGCCGCCCTCGCCCAGCAGGTCGCGGAGCTGGTAGCGGCCGCCGCCGACAGACCGGCCCGTGTAGCGGCCCTGTGCGCCGTCCTGGCTCATCGTTCCTCTTCCCCCTTGGGCGCACTGCCTGGCATACGTTCCGGCATTCGGTTCGGCATACGGTTTGGCATGTGATTCGGCATATGGTCCGCCGGTCCGGGATCCGTACGGTGATCCGTGCGGCCCCGTTCCGTCGGTTCTGTCGATATATCTCGGCCAAGTCTGCCCCAGGCCGCGGGCACGTCAAGCCGCGTGCCCGTTCCGTGACGGGATGCGAGACAAGACGTCACGGAATTTGCCTTGCCCAGGCCCGTGCGGGTTTGATAGCGCGTCCATCCCGGACCGGCGCGCGCCGTGGAACCTGTAGCGTGCCTTAGCGGAAGACCGTTTTCCCACCGCAGCGCCTTCCGCGCGACGCGGCCAGACACGACGGCGAGGACTGATGGCACAGACGCAGAGCGCCCAGGGTCCGTCCGACCCTGACGCCAACGAGGGCGGAATGCCCGATGTGCCGGAAATGTGGGGTAACGGAGGGCTCGTCGGGGACGGCCGCTACCGCCTCACGCACAGGCTGGGCCGCGGCGGCATGGCCGAGGTCTTCGCCGCCGAGGACGTCCGCCTGGGCCGTACGGTCGCGGTGAAGCTGCTCCGCGCCGACCTCGCCGAGGACCCGGTGTCCAAGGCCCGCTTCACGCGCGAGGCGCAGTCGGTCGCCGGGCTCAACCACCACGCGGTCGTCGCCGTTTACGACTCCGGCGAGGACACCGTCGGCCGCAACGTCGTGCCGTACATCGTCATGGAGCTGGTTGAAGGCCGCACCATCCGCGACCTGTTGCTCAACGCCGATGCCCCGCCGCCCGAGCAGGCGCTCATCATCGTCTCCGGCGTGCTGGAGGCCCTGGCCTACAGCCACCAGCACGGCATCGTGCACCGTGACATCAAGCCCGCCAACGTGATCATCACCAACAGCGGCGCGGTCAAGGTCATGGACTTCGGCATCGCCCGTGCCCTGCACGGCGCGGCCTCCACCATGACCCAGACCGGCATGGTCATGGGCACCCCGCAGTACCTCTCGCCCGAGCAGGCCCTCGGCAAGACCGTCGACGCCCGCTCGGACCTCTACGCCACCGGCTGCCTGCTCTACGAACTGCTGGCGCTGCGTCCGCCGTTCACCGGCGAGACCCCGCTCTCGGTCGTCTACCAGCACGTCCAGGACATGCCGGTGCCGCCCTCGCAGGTCCTCGGCAGCGTGCCGCCGGAGCTCGACGGCCTGGTCATGCGCTCCCTCGCCAAGGACCCGGACGACCGGTTCCAGAGCGCCGAGGAGATGCGCGGCCTGGTCCAGTACGCGCTGCAGATGCTGCACGACGCGGGCGCCCACACCGGCGCCTGGGACACGGGCCCCATCGACCACATCGGCGGTGCCACGCAGGTGATGGGCGCCGTCGGCGGCCAGCACACCACCGCCATGCAGCGCCCGCAGCACGGCGGCGGCACCTCGGCGCAGCCGATACTGCCGCCCCGCCACGGCGACGACGGCGGTTTCGACGGCTACGGCGGCAACGGCGGCCGTGGCCAGGGCGGCGGCAAGGGCAAGATGCTGCTCATCGCCGCCGTGGTGGCGATCGTGCTGGTGGCGGGCGCGGTGTACGCGCTGAAGGCGTTCCAGACGAGCGGCGGCACGGGGCAGAAGCCGTCGAAGGACAAGAACTCCGTCGGCCCGTCCACCCCCGGCCCCTCCGGCTCGCAGAGCCCCGACGCCCAGAAGTCCCCCACCCCGGGCCACAACGGCACCACGGGTGACACGGGCCGTCAGCGCGGTTCGGACAGCGAGGACGACACCACGGACACCGACGAGGGCACCGGCCGGCGCAAGCCGTCGCACGGGACGTCCGCGCCGCCGTCCAGCGCCCCGCCCTCGACGGACCCGTCGACCCAGCCCGACCCGTCGAGCAAGCCGTCCACCGGCGGCGGCGACAACAAGCCCGGCACCACCACGGGCCAGTCCGGCAGCACCGGCACCACCACGGGCACCACGGCCGGGCAGTCCGGCACCGTCGGCACCGCCGCCGGCCAGGGCGGCACGGGGACGACCCCGGGCACCTGATCCGGCCGGCGGACGGCGACAAGTACTTGAGGGCACCCAATGCGGCATTGGGTGCCCTCAGTCGTGCACCTGCAGTCGTGCACCTGCAGTCGTGCACCTGCTCACTCCGTGAACGCGTCCCGCACCGCCTCGTACGAGCGCGTCCACCACACCGTCAGCGCCGCCGAGGCCGGGAAGCCGGGATCCGCGCGGTGGTCGCCCAGTTGGTAGCGCCAGCGCAGCATCCAGAAGTCGTTCAGCCGCTCCCACCACACCCGGTGCACGGCCGCGCCCAGCTCGGCGGGGTCCGCTCCGCTCGCCCGCCGGTACGCGCGCGCGTACGGGCGTATCTTCGCGAGGTCCAGGGTGCCGTCGGGGCGCAGGAAGAAGATGACGGCGGCGCGGACGGCCTCCTCGGCGCGGGGCTGTACGCCCAGCCGGTCCCAGTCGACGATCGCGGCGGGTTCGCCGCCGCGGTAGAGCAGGTTGAGCGGGTGGAAGTCGCCGTGCACCCAGCCGGGGGCGGTGCCGTCGGCTGGGCGGCGGTGGGCGTGGCGCTCCAGCAGGGCGCGGCGTTCGATCAGCCGGTGTTCGGCGAGTTCGTCGAAGGAGTCGCGCGGGCGGCTGCCCCTGCCGCGGCGTACGAGCCCGAGAAGCTCCTCGATGAGGGCGTAGGTGTCCTGGGGGTCCGCGGAGGCGTCTGCGGGCCGTCCGGCCCCTCCGGGGCCCTCAGAGGCCCCTCCAGGGCCTTCTGTGAGCCCCGCCGGGCCGTCGGGGGGCTCCTCGCGGCAGACCTTCGCCAGGCAGGTGTGGACGTGGCCGAGGAGGGCGCCGAGCTTGCGCGACTGGGTGCGGGTCAGTTCGCCGCCGTCGCGGTGGCGGCCGTCGACCCACGGGTGGAGGGCGTAGCAGCGGCCGCCGAGGACGGTGACGGTGGTGCCGTCGGTGCGGGCGACCGGCGGGGCGACGGGCAGGCCGAGGGCGGCCAGGCGCAGGGTGACGCCGTGCTGGCGGGCGATGGCGGCCTGGTCGCCGTCGAGGTGGTGCTTGAGGAAGAAGCTGCCGCGGGTGGTGGTGAGGCGGTAGCCGCGGTTGAGGAGGCCCTGGGTGAGGGGCGTGCAGGAGACCAGCCGGCCGGCCCGGTCGTAGCGGCGCAGCAGGGTGCGCAGCGTGCCGGTGTCAGGCCCGGTGTCAGGTCCGGTGTCAGGTCCGATGTCGGGTGCGGCGTCGGGCGGGACATCGGTGACAAGTGAGCGTGGCACGTCCCAAATGTTAGATCACGCTGAGTGCGCGGCCTGTCGCGCGGGGACCCCTTCGAGGTGATGCAGGGTGATGAACTGCGGTTCGATGCACAGGTATTCGGCACGGAAGGGCGCCGCGTCCGCCGTACGGGGCGGCCGCCCGAAGCGCTCCAGGTCGTCTCCGGAGGGGACGAAGAGGCGCGCCGTGCCGACGAATTGCACCGTCCACACCGCCTCGTCGCCCTCGCGCCGGTCGCTCAGGTTGTCGGCGCCGTACGCGACGACGTTGCCGTCGCAGGCCTGGGCGTAGCCGAAGTCGCCGTGCAGGCGGAGCAGGACGCTCTCGCCGGAGACGATGTGGCGGGCGACGGTGACGAAGGGGAGTGCGCGCATGCTGACCGAAAGGCGGCCGTAGGGGGTGCGGTCGAGCAGTTCGAGGGCTCGGTGTCGGTCGGGCTGCGCGGAGAGCATGGCACCACTGTGCACGCCTGCCCCACCCGTCTATAGGGGCACCCGCCCCTATAGCCCGGGACATTGGTCCCGAATCACCGGTTTACCGTACGTTCACCGCTTCTCGGCCTGCAGCCGGGCCACGTACGCCGCCGCCTGGGAGCGCCGCTCCATGCCGAGCTTGGAGAGCAGGCTGGAGACGTAGTTCTTGATCGTCTTTTCGGCCAGATGCAGCCGCTCGCCGATCACGCGGTTGGTCAGGCCCTCGCCGATCAGGTCCAGGATCCGGCGCTCCTGGTCGGTGAGGCTCGCGAGGCGGTCGTCGCCCTTGGGCTCCTTGCCGCTGCGCAGCCGCTCCAGCACCCGCGCCGTCGCCACGGGGTCGAGCAGGGATTTCCCGGCCGCCACGTCCCGCACGGCGGCGAGCAACTCATTGCCACGAATGGCTTTCAGTACGTAACCGGACGCGCCCGCCATGATCGCGTCGAAGAGTGCCTCGTCATCGGCGAAGGAGGTGAGCATCAGGCATTTGATGTGCTCATCCTGCGATCGGATTTCCCGGCAGACTTCGACGCCACTGCCATCCGGAAGGCGAACGTCCAGAACTGCGACGTCCGGCCGCACGGCCGGAATGCGCACCAGTGCGTCGGCGGCCGTACCGGCCTCCCCGACGACCTCGATGTCGGCCTCGACGGAGAGCATCTCGTGCACCCCGCGCCGGACGACCTCGTGGTCATCGAGCAGAAATACCGTGATTTTTCCTTGTTCGGGCACAGGGCCAGTCTCACACACCGAGTCTTCCCCTGCTCTTGTCCTCCGGGATAACGTGCCGTCGTTCCGGCAGCCCGCACGGGCTGTGCTCACAAGGTCGTGACCAGGAGCGTCGCCCCGCTTTCTCGATTTACTTGGAAATCCAAGCAAAATTGCAGGTCAGGCGGGGTTTCGCAGGAATGCGGCCTTCTGGGTAACGTGCTTATTGCAGGCCTTTCGCCGGGGCGCCTGTCACGCCCGGTTCCGGCCTCGGCACACCCACCCCGTGTGCCGTCGGGGATCGAGCGAGCATTCTCCTGCCTCACGGCGGGGGAACCCCCTCTGGCCGCCGGCGACCCCGGGGGCCGGACAGACGGAGGAGCACACGTGACTGTGGACAGCACTGCCGCGCGCAAGCCGCGCCGCGGCGGCAGCAAGCGCGCCGGCGCCAAGACCGCCAAGGCGGCAGGCGAGCCCGAGCTCGTACAGCTGCTGACGCCGGAGGGCGAGCGGGTCGAGCACCCCGACTACTCCATCGACCTGACCGCCGAGGAACTGCGTGGCCTGTACCGCGACATGGTGCTGACCCGCCGGTTCGACGCCGAGGCGACCACGCTGCAGCGCCAGGGCGAACTGGGCCTGTGGGCCTCCCTGCTGGGCCAGGAGGCCGCCCAGATCGGCTCCGGCCGGGCGACACGCCCGGACGACTACGTCTTCCCGACCTACCGCGAGCACGGCGTCGCCTGGTGCCGCGGGGTCGACCCCACCAACCTCCTGGGCATGTTCCGCGGCGTGAACAACGGCGGCTGGGACCCCAACGAGAACAACTTCCACCTCTACACGATCGTCATCGGCTCGCAGGCGCTGCACGCGACCGGTTACGCCATGGGGATCACCAAGGACGGCGCCGACTCCGCCGTCATCGCCTACTTCGGCGACGGCGCCTCCAGCCAGGGCGACGTGGCCGAGGCGTTCACCTTCGCGGCCGTCTACAACGCCCCGGTGGTCTTCTTCTGCCAGAACAACCAGTGGGCCATCTCCGAGCCCACCGAGAAGCAGACCCGCGTCCCGCTCTACCAGCGCGCGCAGGGCTACGGCTTCCCCGGCGTCCGCGTCGACGGCAACGACGTCCTCGCCTGCCTCGCCGTCACCAAGGCCGCCCTCGACCGGGCCCGCACCGGCCAGGGCCCGATGCTGATCGAGGCCTTCACGTACCGCATGGGCGCCCACACCACCTCCGACGACCCGACGCGCTACCGCCGCGACGAGGAGCGCGAGCTGTGGGAGGCCAAGGACCCCATCGCGCGCCTGCGCGCGTACCTGGAGCGCGAGGGCCACGCCGACGAGGCCTTCTTCGCCGCCCTGGAGACCGAGGCCGACGAGCTCGCCAAGCACGTGCGCGACCGCGTCCGCACCATGCCGGACCCCGACGACATGGCGATCTTCGACAACATCTACGCCGACGGCCACGCCCTCGTCGACGAGGAGCGCGCCCAGTTCGCCGCCTACCAGGCTTCGTTCGCCGAGGAGAGCCACTGATGACCGCCCAGAAGCTCTCGATCGTCAAGGCGATCAACGCCTCGCTGCGCACCGCGCTGGAGAACGACCCCAAGGTCCTCGTCATGGGCGAGGACGTCGGCAAGCTCGGCGGCGTCTTCCGCGTCACCGACGGCCTGCAGAAGGACTTCGGCGAGGACCGGGTCATCGACACCCCGCTCGCCGAGTCCGGCATCGTCGGCACCGCGATCGGCCTGGCCCTGCGCGGCTACCGCCCCGTCGTCGAGATCCAGTTCGACGGCTTCGTCTTCCCGGCGTACGACCAGATCGTCACGCAGCTGGCCAAGATGCACGCCCGCGCGCTCGGCAAGATCAAGCTGCCGGTCGTCATCCGCATCCCCTACGGCGGCGCCATCGGTGCCGTCGAGCACCACAGCGAGTCGCCCGAGACGCTGTTCGCGCACGTCGCGGGCCTGAAGGTGGTCTCCCCGTCGAACGCCTCGGACGCCTACTGGATGCTCCAGCAGGCCATCCAGAGCGACGACCCGGTGATCTACTTCGAGCCCAAGCGCCGCTACCACGACAAGTCCGAACTCGACACGGAGGCCATCCCGGCCCCCCTGCACGCCGCCCGCGTCGCCCGCCCGGGCACGGACCTCACCCTCGCCGCCTACGGGCCGATGGTGAAGACCTGTCTGGAGGCCGCCGCCGCGGCCGAGGAGGAGGGCAAGTCCCTGGAGGTCCTGGACCTGCGCTCGATGTCGCCCATCGACTTCGACGCGATCCAGGCGTCCGTGGAGCGCACCCGCCGCCTGGTCGTCGTCCACGAGGCCCCGGTCTTCCTGGGCACCGGCGCGGAGATCGCCGCCCGGATCACCGAGCGCTGCTTCTACCACCTGGAGGCACCGGTCCTGCGGGTCGGCGGATATCACGCGCCCTACCCGCCGTCCCGGCTGGAGGACGAGTACCTTCCGGGACTGGACCGGGTGCTCGACGCCGTCGACCGCGCGCTGGCGTACTGAGGGGTTTGAGGAGAGTCGTGACCATGACTGCAAGGACCGCGAACGACCAGCGCTTCCGCGAGTTCAAGATGCCCGACGTGGGCGAGGGACTCACCGAGGCCGAGATCCTCAAGTGGTACGTGGCCGTCGGCGACACCGTCGCCGACGGGCAGGTGGTGTGCGAGGTCGAGACGGCCAAGGCCGCCGTGGAGCTGCCGATCCCGTTCGACGGGGTCGTGCACGAGCTGCGGTTCCCCGAGGGGACGACGGTCGACGTCGGCCAGGTGATCATCTCGGTGGACACCCAGCCGGGAGCGGGGCCGGCTGCGCCGGAGCAGAGCGCACCGGCCGCTGCGCCGGTCGCCGCCGAGCCCGAGGAGCCGCAGGGGCGGCAGGCCGTGCTCGTCGGTTACGGGGCGGCGCCGTCGTCCACGAAGCGGCGCGCGCGTAAGCAGCCTGCGCAGCAGGCGGCTTCCCCGGTGGCCGCCGCCGTCCAGGCCGAGCTCAACGGGCGTCCGGCCCCGGGCGTGGCCGGCACCCCTGCGGCCGCAGAACCCGCGCCCATAGTGCCCGGCACCGCGGCCGAAAAGATTTCGCCGGCGGGCCCCCGCCCCCTCGCCAAGCCCCCCGTGCGCAAGCTCGCCAAGGACCTCGGGGTCGATCTCGCCTCCGTCGTGCCGTCCGGTGCCGACGGCATCGTGACCCGCGAAGACGTCCACGCCGCCGCCTCGGCCGCGACTGCCCCGGTCGCGGAGGAGCCGGCGGCCGTCGCGGGGGTGCCCGCGGCCGTGACGGACCTCGCCGCGCGCGAGACGCGGATCCCGGTCAAGGGCGTCCGCAAGGCCACCGCCCAGGCGATGGTCGCGAGCGCCTTCACTGCGCCGCACGTCACGGAGTTCGTCACCGTCGACGTCACCCGCACGATGAAGCTCGTCCAGAAGCTCAAGGAAGACCCGGACATGGCGGGTCTGCGGATCAACCCGCTCCTGCTCGTCGCGAAGGCGTTCCTCGTCGCGATCAAGCGGAACCCGGACGTGAACGCGTCGTGGGACGAGGAGAACCAGGAGATCGTCCGCAAGGGCTATGTGAACCTGGGCATCGCGGCGGCCACGCCGCGCGGGCTGATCGTGCCGAACATCAAGGACGCCGGCGCCAAGACGCTCCCCGAGCTGTCCACGGCGCTGTCGGAGCTGGTGGCGACCGCCCGCGAGGGGAAGACGAGCCCGGCGGCCATGTCCGGCGGCACGGTCACCATCACCAACGTGGGCGTCTTCGGCGTCGACACCGGCACGCCCATCCTCAACCCGGGCGAGTCCGCGATCCTGGCCGTCGGTGCGATCAAGCTGCAGCCGTGGGTGCACAAGGGCAAGGTCAAGCCGCGCCAGGTGACGACGCTGGCGCTCTCCTTCGACCACCGCATGGTCGACGGCGAGCTCGGTTCGAAGGTGCTGGCCGATACGGCCGCCGTGCTGGAGAATCCGCAGCGGCTGATCAGCTGGCAATGAACCGGTGCCGGATGGCAATGGACCGGCGCCGGAACAAACCGGTGCTGTAACCAATAGTTGAATAGGAAACGACAAAAGGCCCGGACGCTTCCCTCCTCACCCCCCTCCAGCGAGGAGAGAGAGCGGCGTCCGGGCCAGCTGCCGTCATGCGGAGCGGCCTCGGGAATCCCACCCAGGTCAGCAGCTGGAATAGCCCGTGCGGGGCAATTTACTTAAGATTGACCGACACTTGCAGTGTCGGAATTGGAGGACGCGTGGACGGCGCCGACCACGTGGACGGTGAATCCATCAGCCGTCTTCTCCGCGCCTGGCGGGCCCGTGTGGACGCACGCACCGTCCCCGAGCTGCGCGGTGTCTTCCCCCGCCCCGGACGCCGCCTCTCCCAGGCCCACGTGGCCCGGCTCACCGGCGTGAGCGAGGGCTGGTACCGCGCGCTGGAGGCCGGCCGCCGGCAGGACTTCTCCGAGAATTTCCTGCTCCGGGTCGCCCGCGCACTGCGGCTGAGCGAGGCCGAGACGCTCACGCTCTTTCTCGCCGTGTGCGGCCGGCGGCCGCCCGGCGGAATCTCCGGCGAACCGGGCGATGCGGGCGATCTGCCGCATGGCGTCAGAGTCCTGCTGGAACAGCAGGTGTCCTATCCCGCCTATCTCTCCGATGTGGCCTGGAATATCGTCGCGGCGAATTCCCTCATGGCGGAGTGGTTTCCCTGGGTGCGCCGGCCCGGCGCCAATCTCATGCGCTGGGCGCTGCTCGATCCCGAGGCCCGCGAGCAGATGCTCGACTGGGAGGACGCCTGTGCCCGTACGTACCTCGCCATGCTGCGCGTCGCCGCCAACAGCAACCCCGCCGACGCCGGACTGCGCACGCTCGTCCGCGACATCCTCGACGCGGACGCCGACTGCCGGCGCATCTGGGCCGAGGAGCACGACGTGGTCGAGCACCGCGACGGCGATGTCTTCCGGCTGCGGCTGCCGTTCCACGGCGGGCACGAGGTACGCGTGACGACTCATGTGCTGCTGCCGATACAGCGTCCCGACCTGAGGTTCGTCTTCATCACGCCCGTGGACGGCTGGACGGCGCCGTAGCGCGAGACGCTCCCTGTCCGGACCTCGGACTCCCTCTTTCTGCGTATGTATGTTGTATCTAAGCTGTGCGCATGCCAACAGCTCCCCCCGCGACGATCAAGCCCGTGATCAAGCAGCCGCCTGCCGCCGAGCGCGTCTACACGCACATCAAGGAAGCCGTCCTGCACCGCCGCTACGAAGGCGGCACGCTGCTCACCGAGGGAGATCTCGCCGAGGCCGTCGGGGTGTCGCGCACCCCGGTGCGCGAGGCGCTGCTGCGGCTGGAGGCCGAGGGGCTGCTCAAGCTCTATCCGAAGAAGGGCGCCCTCGTCCTGCCCGTCTCCGCGCAGGAGATCGCGGACGTGGTCGAGACCCGGCTGCTGGTGGAGAAGTACGCGGCGGCCAAGGCCGTGCCCGCCTCCCCGGTGCTCATCGGCCGCCTGGAGGAGCTGCTGGAGGACATGGGACGCCAGGCCGCCGCGGGCGACCTGGCCGCGGTCTCCGTCAGCGACCGCGCCTTCCACGCCGAGATCGTGCGCAGCGCCGGCAACCAGATCCTCTCCCGGCTCTACGACCAGCTGCGCGACAGGCAGCTGCGGATGGGCGTCGCCGTGATGCACGCCCACCCCGACCGCATCGCCAAGAACCACGCCGAGCACACCGAGATCCTCGATGCGCTGCGCGCCGGTGACGCCGAGGGCGCCGTCGCCGTCATCGACCAGCACGTGAGCTGGGTGCGCAACCTGGCGCAGGGCGAGATCCGATGAACGAGTGGGTCCGATGAACGGGTGGATGCGATGAACGAGCGGGGGGAGAACCGATGAGCCAGGGGGCCGCAGTGCTGCCCGGAGACCCACCCGGCGGACGGCGCGCGGCCGCCGTCTGGGGGATCGGCGTCGGGGTCTACTTCGTCGCGATCATCTTCCGCACCAGCCTCGGCGTGGCCGGGATCGACGCCGCCGAGCGCTTCCACATCAACGCCTCCGCGCTGTCCACCTTCTCCATACTCCAGCTGCTCGTGTACGCGGGCATGCAGATACCCGTCGGCCTGCTGGTCGACCGGCTGGGCACCAAGAAGGTGCTGGCCCTGGGCGCCGTGCTCTTCACCACCGGGCAGCTCGCCTTCGCGCTCTCCCACTCGTACGAGACGGCCCTGGCCAGCCGGGCCCTGCTCGGCTGCGGCGATGCGATGACGTTCATCAGCGTGCTGCGGCTGGGCGCCCGCTGGTTCCCCGCCCGCCGCGGCCCGATGATCGCGCAGGTCGCGGCGCTCTTCGGCATGGCGGGCAACCTCGTCTCCACGATGCTCCTGGCCCGGCTGCTGCACGGCGCCGGCTGGACCGCCACCTTCGGCGGCAGCGCGGCCGCGGGGGTGTTCGTCCTCGTCCTGATGCTGCTGTTCCTGAAGGACCACCCGGAGGGCCACGAGCCGCCGGCGAGCGAGCAGACCGGCGGCAAGGGCTTCGTCCGGCGGCAGGTCGTCCGGGCCTGGCGGGAGCCCGGCACCCGGCTCGGCATGTGGGTGCACTTCACGACGCAGTTCCCGGCGATGGTCTTCCTGCTGCTGTGGGGCATGCCGTTCCTCGTCGAGGCGCAGGGCCTGTCCCGGGAGACCGCGGGGCTGCTGCTGACGACCGTCGTGCTCTCCAACATGGCCGTCGGGCTGGTCTACGGGCAGATCATCGCCCGCCACCACGCGGCCCGGCTGCCGCTCGCGCTCGGCACCGTCGCCGCGACGGCGCTGCTGTGGGCGGCGGTGACCGGCTGGCCCGGCGGGCACGCGCCCATGTGGCTGCTGGTGACCGAGTGTCTCGTGCTCGGCGCGTGCGGCCCCGCCTCGATGATCGGCTTCGACTTCGCCCGCCCCGCCAACCCGCCCGAGCGCCAGGGCACCGCCTCCGGCATCGTCAACATGGGCGGCTTCGTCGCCTCGATGACGACGCTGCTGGCCGTGGGCGTGCTGCTGGACGCGACCGGGGACGACTACCGGATCGCGTTCGCCTCCGTCTTCGTCCTGGAGGCGCTGGGGCTGTCGCAGATCCTGCGGCTGCGGACGCGGGCGCAGCAGCGTGAGCGCGAGCGGATCGTGGCGTCGAGAGTGGAGACGGTGCACGTACCGGCGTGAGCGGGGCCGGGCGGAAGCGCCGGCTACGGCGTGATCGCGAACTCGCGGAGGATCGCCTCCGCGAGCCCGGCGTCGCCCTCCACCTTGACCCGCCCCAGCGCCGCCTCCGGATGCACCCGGCCGCACGCCAGCCGGGCGTACGTCTCCCAGTCCATCCCGAGCGTGACCGTCGGCCCCAGCGACACGCTGCTGTCGATCCTCCCGCGGCCCTGCGGGTCGACGCGCACGGTCCGCAGGAACTCCAGCGGGCCGTGCACGTCGAAGGCGACCGCGGATCCCGGCGGCGCGCCGGCATCCTTGGCCACGACCTTCGGCAGGGCGCCCAGCAGGAAGTCACGGCAGATGACGGCCGCGGGCGAGTCGAGGTTGCCGGGCATGCCGAGGGCGCGCCGCAGGTCCTGCTCGTGCGTCCATACGTCGAAGGCCCGTACCACCAGGGCGCGTTCGAGGGGCTGTTCGTTGCCCGAGCCCAGCGGCCAGCGGATCGCCGTCTGCGGCCCGCGCGATTCGTTGCGCAGCTGCCGGGAGCGGCGGATGATGACGAGCTCCAGCTCGGAGGTCATCTCCAGGGCGGTGTGGCAGCGCCGCACGTCGACCTGCACCTCGTTGTAGCGGGAGAACTCGTCGGTGACGTGGAAGAGGTCGCGCGGCAGCGTGTGCATCGGCCGCGGCTCGCCCAGCATTTCGGTCTCCACGCCGATGACGTGCGAGACGACGTCGCGCACCGACCAGCCGGGGCACTCGGTGGCCCGGTTCCAGTCGCTCTCGGCGAGCGTTTTGACCAGGTCGTTGATCGCTTCGATGGAGTGGGTCCAGGCGTCGATGGCCGGCTGAAGATTCGGGTGGACGGTCACGTGATCCCTCGGGCGTGCTGGGCAGCGGGTGCGGGGCAAGTGCTGTCTGGGTGCTCTGCAGTTAAGTTACGCTGCGCACGGGCGACCCGGCAGAGGTTTCGTGTGCTGAGAGTGGTGGGTACTGTGCGCGCTTCCCTGATTCAGATAAACGTCGATCCGCAGGAGCCGGTCGCCGAACGGCGCGCCCGTGCCGCCGCGCTCGTACAGGAGCAGGCCGGCAGCGATCTCGTCGTCCTGCCGGAGCTGTGGCACGTCGGGGCGTTCGCCTTCGAGTCGTTCGCCGCCGCAGCGGAACCGTTGGACGGCCCAACGGCCCGCGCGATGTCCGATGCAGCGCGCGATGCGGGTGTCTGGCTGCACGCCGGTTCCATCGTTGAAAAGGCTCTCGATGGGGCGCTCTGCAACACCTCTCTCGTCTTCTCGCCCTCCGGTGAACTCGCCCGCACGTACCGGAAGATCCACCGCTTCGGCTTCGACAAGGGCGAGGCCGTCCTGATGACCGCCGGCACGGAGCCCGTCACCGCCCCCCTCCCGGACACCACGCTCGGCCTCGCCACCTGCTACGACCTGCGCTTCCCCGAGCTGTTCCGGGCCCTGGTCGACGCCGGGGCGCAGACCTTCGTCATCCCGGCCGGCTGGCCCGCGAAGCGGCGCGCGCACTGGACGCTGCTGGCCCGCGCGCGGGCGGTCGAGAACCAGTCCTACGTCCTGGCCTGCGGCACGGCGGGCACCCACGCGGGCGTGGAGCAGGCCGGCCACAGCGTCGTCTTCGACCCCTGGGGCGAGACCCTCGCGGAGGCGGGCCCCGGCGAGGAGGTCCTCACCGTGGACCTCGACCCGGCGAGGGTCGCGAAGGTCCGCGAGGAGTTCCCGGCACTGAAGGACAGGGTGCTGGGACGTTAAGAGGGCCTTGGGACGGTAAGAGGGTCCCGGGACGTTAAGTCCGTGTGGCGATCATGCCCGCACCCCGGACGGGGGAATGCGGACGCGCATCCATGATGTTGGATGGTTGCATGGCACACCGCGCACGCGTCCGCGCCCCCGAACTGATCGGCAAGGGCGGCTGGCTGAACACCGGCAACACCGACCTTTCCCTCGCCGACCTGCGAGGACGCATCGTCATCCTCGACTTCTGGACGTTCTGCTGCGTGAACTGCCTGCACGTGCTGGACGAGCTGCGGGAGCTGGAGGAGAAGCACCGCGACACCGTGGTGATCATCGGTGTGCACTCGCCGAAGTTCGTGCACGAGGCCGAGCACCAGGCCGTTGTCGACGCCGTCGAACGCTACGAGGTGCACCACCCCGTTCTCGACGACCCCGAGCTGGCCACGTGGAAGCAGTACGCCGTGCGCGCCTGGCCCACGCTCGTGGTGATCGACCCCGAGGGCTACGTCGTCGCCCAGCACGCGGGTGAGGGCCACGCGCACGCCCTGGAGAAGCTCGTAGAGGAGCTGGAGGCCGAGCACGCGGCCAAGGGGACGCTGCGCCGCGGCGACGGCCCGTACGTCGCCCCCGAGCCCGTCGCCACCGACCTGCGCTTCCCGGGCAAGGCCGTCGTGCTGCCCGGCGGCGGCTTCCTCGTCTCCGACTCCACGCGCCACCAGCTGGTCGAGCTGGCCGCCGACGGCGAGAGCGTCGTCCGCCGCATCGGCAGCGGCGAGCGCGGCTTCGGCGCCGACTCCTTCAGCGAGCCGCAGGGCCTCGCGCTCCTGCCGGGCGGCGAATCCGGCGGCGGCAAGGTCGTCGTCGCCGACACCGTCAACCACGCCCTGCGGACGTACGACCTGCAGACGGGCGCCGTCGAGACCATCGCCGGCACCGGGCGCCAGTGGATGCAGGGACAGCCCACCTCCGGCCCCGCCCGCGAGGTCTCCCTGTCCTCCCCCTGGGACGTCGCCTGGTTCGCCGACCGGCTGTGGATCGCCATGGCCGGCGTGCACCAGCTGTGGACGTACGACCCGCAGAGCGGCACCGTCGAGGTCGCGGCCGGCACGACCAACGAGGGGCTTGTCGACGGCCCCGCGCGCGAGGCCTGGTTCGCCCAGCCGTCGGGGCTCGCCGCGGCCGGGGACCGGCTGTGGGTCGCCGACTCCGAGACGTCCGCGCTGCGGTACATCGAGCGCGACGGGGACGGAGACGGGAACGGGAACGGGGACGGATTCGTCGTCCGTACCGCCGCCGGCACCGGCCTCTTCGACTTCGGCCACCGGGACGGCGAGGCCGGGCAGGCGCTCTTCCAGCACCCCCTCGGCGTCACCGCCCTGCCGGACGGCTCCGTGGCCGTCTCCGACACCTACAACCACGCCCTGCGCCGCTACGACCCCGCGACCGGCGAGGTCACGACGCTGGCGACCGACCTGCGGGAGCCCTCCGCCGCCGTGCTCGCGGGCGACGACATCGTCGTCGTGGAGTCCGCCCGGCACCGGCTGACCCGGCTGCGCCTGCCCGAGGAGGCCGTACGGGTCGAGTCCGTGGCGCACCGCACGCAGCGGGCCGCCACCGACGTCGCGCCCGGGCGGCTGCGGCTGGACGTCGTCTTCCAGGCCCCGGCGGGCCAGAAGCTCGACACGCGCTACGGGCCCTCCACGCGCCTGCTCGTCAGCTCCACCCCGCCCGAGCTCCTCGCGGAGGGTTCGGGGCAGGGCACGGACCTCGGCCGGGACCTGGTGCTGGACGGGTCCGTGACGGAAGGCGTGCTGCACGTCTCCGCGATGGCGGCGTCCTGCGACGACGACCCGGAGAACGAGTACCCGGCGTGCCACATGCACCAGCAGGACTGGGGCGTCCCGGTGCGGATCGTCGCGGGCGGCGCGGACCGGCTGCCGCTGGTCCTCGCGGGCCTGGACGGCTGACGGGCCTGGACGGCTGACGGCCGTTCCCGCGGGGCCACCAGGCCCGGGGCACCACCGGGGAATCCGGTGGTGCCGGACCGGGCGTGCTCGGAGAGCCTGCTAACCGCGGAGCGCGGCGGCCTCGTCGCCCACCCAGTACGTGGCGCGGGCCTGGTCGTCGACGTGCAGGGAGCCGCCCGGCAGGGCGGGTGCCGCGGGGTCGCCCTGCAGAGGGTCGCCGCCCTGCGTCTGGAAGGTGACCGACAGCTTCTTGACGTCGCGGCCGGGGCCGCCCGAACCGTCCGCCGCGGTGGGCGTGACGCCCGCGTACGCCGCCTTCC
This sequence comes from Streptomyces hiroshimensis, assembly GCF_014650335.1. Lineage (GTDB taxonomy): Bacteria > Actinomycetota > Actinomycetes > Streptomycetales > Streptomycetaceae > Streptomyces > Streptomyces hiroshimensis. Next base: position 39,586 of record NZ_BMUT01000022.1, on the reverse strand, counting down.
CGGGCGCGACCTTCACCGGCGCCTTCGGCTTGGTCTCCTCGCCGACGCCCGCCGTCGCCTGGTCCTGGTCGAAGCGCAGGAACGGGAAGCCGTAGGCGGTGCACGGCTTCCCGCCGGTGTTCGTCGCCACCAGCAGGAGACGGCCGCCCTGTGCCTTCTTCGCCTCGACCTTCAGGTCGCCCGGGCCGCAGGCGTCGCCCTTGTCCTGCGGCTTGTTGTCGTCCGCCGCGGGCTCGTCCTCGGCGGGTTCTTCGGCGCCGGCCGAAGCGCCCGCCGTCGAAGCACCGGCCGCCTGCGTGCCCTTGTCGTCCTTGCCGTCCTTCTTCGCGCCGTCGCCGTCACCGTTGCTGCCGCAGGCCGTGAGGGTGAAGGCGGCGGCGAAGGCCAGCGCCGCGCCCGCGAGGCGCAGCGTACGTCCGTGTTGCATGGAACTCAGCCTTCCAGGAACGCCGTCAGCGCCGCGGCCAGCAGGAACGGGTCGTCCGCGCCGCACAGCTCCCGCGCCGAGTGCATGGACAGGCAGGCCACGCCGATGTCGACGGTGGCGATGCCGTGCCGGGCCGCGGTGATGGGGCCGATGGTGGTGCCGCAGGGCATGGAGTTGTTGGAGACGAAGTGCTGCCAGGGCACGCCCGCCCGCTCGCAGGCGGCGGCGAAGACGGCCCGGCCGCTGCCGTCCGTGGCGTAGCGCTGGTTGACGTTCACCTTCAGGATCGGGCCGCCGTTGGGCACCGGGTGGTGGCCGGGCTCGTGGCGCTCGGAGTAGTTGGGGTGGACGGCGTGGCCGGTGTCGGAGGAGAGGCAGATCGTGCCGGCGAAGGCGCGGGCCTTGTCCTCGTACGTCCCGCCGCGGGCGAAGACGGATCGTTCCAGCACGTTCCCCAGCAGCGGGCCCTCGGCGCCGGTGTCGGACTGGCTGCCGTTCTCCTCGTGGTCGAACGCGGCCAGGACCGGGATGAACGGCAGCCCTTCGGAGCCGATGGCGGCGGTCAGCGCGGCCGTACCGGCGTGCACGGACAGCAGGTTGTCCATGCGCGGGCCGGCGAGGAGCTCCTGGTCACGGCCGAGGTAGGCCGGCGGCTCGACGCTGTGGACCATCAGGTCCCAGCCGGTGATGTCCTCGGCGGCGACCTCGGTCTCCTCGGCCACGAAGCGGATCAGATCGCCCTCGCTCGGCTCGCCGAGGCCCCAGATCGGGGTCATGTGGCGCTGCTTGTCGAGCTTGAGGCCGTCCTGGTTGACGCCGCGGTCGAGGTGGATGGCGAGCTGCGGCACACGCAGCAGCGGGCGGTCCACATTGACGAGGCGGTGGCTGCCGTCGCGGAGGGTGATCCGGCCGGAGAGGCCGAGGTCGCGGTCCAGCCAGGTGTTGAGCAGCGTGCCGCCGTAGAGCTCGACGGCGACCTGGCGCCAGCCCGCCGAGCCGGTGTCCGGCAGCGGCTTGACGCGCAGGTTGGGGGAGTCGGTGTGCGCACCGACGATCCGGAAGGGGGTGGCGGGCGTCGCGCCCTCCGGCACGTACCAGGCGATGATCGCGCCACCGCGCGTCACGTACTTGCCGCCTGTCGTGCCGTCCCACGCGTCGGTCTCTGCGACCTGACGGAAGCCCGCCTTCTCCAGCCGCTCCGCGGTGTTGGCCACCGCGTGGTACGGGGAGGGGCTGGCGGCGAGGAAGGTCATCAGGTCGTCGGTGTGGCCGCGGTCGAAGCGGTGCGCAGAGCTCATGGCCTCAGGATAGGGAGCGGGGCAAGAGGCGGGCGCGGGTTTGCGCGCCCGGCTCCTGCCCCGGGGGTTTACGAGGGTCGCGGCGGTCTTAGAACGCGGCCTCGTCCAGCTCCATCAGGGAGTTGTCGACGACCTCGGCGAGCCCGCGCTCGACGGAGACGCGCGGCAGGATGTCGGAGGTGAAGAACTTCGCCGCCGCGATCTTGCCGGTGTAGAACGCCTTGTCCTTGGCGGAGGCGCCGTCCAGCTTCTCGGCGGCCACGGCCGCGCCCTTGAGCAGCAGGTAGGCGACGACGACGTCACCGGAGGCCAGCAGCAGGCGGGTGGTGTTCAGGCCGACCTTGTAGATGTTCTTGACGTCCTCGCCGGTGGCGGTGAGGTCGGTGATCATCTTGCCGACGATCGCCTCCAGGTCCACCGCGGCCTTGGCGAGCGCGCCGCGGGCGCCGGCCAGGTCCTCGCCGCCGGCCTCGGAGGCCAGGAACTTCTTGATCTCCTCGGAGAGGGTGTTCAGGGCCTGGCCCTGGTCACGGACGATCTTCCGGAAGAAGAAGTCCTGGCCCTGGATCGCCGTGGTGCCCTCGTAGAGGGTGTCGATCTTGGCGTCGCGGATGTACTGCTCGATCGGGTACTCCTGCAGGTACCCGGAGCCGCCGAAGGTCTGCAGCGACTGGGCGAGCTGCTCGTAGGACTTCTCGGAGCCGTAGCCCTTGACGATCGGCAGGAGCAGGTCGTTGAGGCCGTGCAGCGCCTTGGCGTCCTCGCCCGCGGCCTCCTTGACCATGATCTCGTCCTGGACGGAGGCGGTGTAGAGCACCAGGGCGCGCATGCCCTCGGCGTACGCCTTCTGCGTCATCAGCGAGCGGCGCACGTCGGGGTGGTGGGTGATGGTGACCTTGGGCGCGGTCTTGTCCATGAAGTTGGCCAGGTCCGGGCCCTGCACGCGCTCCTTGGCGTACTCCAGCGCGTTGAGGTAGCCGGTGGAGAGGGTGGCGATGGCCTTCGTGCCGACCATCATCCGGGCGAACTCGATGATCATGAACATCTGGCGGATGCCGTCGTGCTTCTCGCCGATGAGCCAGCCCTTGGCGGGGTGCTTGTCGCCGAAGGTCATCTCGCACGTGTTGGAGGCCTTGAGGCCCATCTTGTGCTCGACGTTGGTGGCGTAGACGCCGTTGCGCTCGCCCAGCTCGCCGGTCTCGAAGTCGAACTCGTACTTCGGCACGAGGAAGAGGGACAGGCCCTTGGTGCCCGGGCCGGCACCCTCGGGGCGGGCGAGGACGTAGTGGAGGATGTTCTCCGCCATGTCGTGCTCACCCGAGGTGATGAAGCGCTTCACGCCCTCGATGTGCCAGGAGCCGTCCTCCTGCTGCACGGCCTTGGTGCGGCCGGCGCCCACGTCCGAGCCGGCGTCCGGCTCGGTCAGCACCATGGTGGAGCCCCACTGCTTCTCCACCGCGATCTTCGCGATGTGCTTCTGCTGCTCGGTGCCCTCCTCGAAGAGGATGCCGGCGAAGGCCGGGCCCGAGGAGTACATCCAGATGGCCGGGTTCGAGCCCAGGATGGACTCGGCGTAGGCCCAGATCAGCGAGCGCGGGGCGGTGGTGCCGCCGATCTCCTCCGGGATGCCGAGGCGCCACCACTCGGCGTCCATGTACGCCTGGTAGCTCTTCTTGAAGGTGTCCGGAACCGGGGCGGTGTTGGTCTCGGGGTCGAAGACCGGGGGGTTGCGGTCGGTGTCGGCGAAGGACTCGGCCAGCTCGTTCTCCGAGAGGCGCGTGATCTCCGACAGGATGTCCTTGGCGGTCTCGACGTCCATCTCCGCGAACGGGCCGGAGCCGTACAGCTTGTCGCGGCCGAGAACCTCGAAGAGGTTGAACTCGATGTCGCGGAGATTCGACTTGTAGTGGCCCATGACAACGGCTCCGTAGTGGCTGGGAGGACGAACCCTCAAATACGTACCGGGCAGTAATCTGCATGATGCTACCCACGGGTAATAAGACGCAACCCCTGTCGGACCGACTGTGACCAGTCTCAATCGACGGCGTACGCCGCTACGCTTTGGCGCATGTACGGCTACGACCAGAACGCGGGCACGCAGGGTTACGCGCCGCCACCGCCGCCGCAGCAGCCGGGCGGCCCCGGTGTCTACGGCGAACAGCCGCTCTACCCGGAGCCGTCCCCTCCGTCGCTCGCCGACGCGGTGCGGGCCTTCACCACGGGGTCGATGTCCGCGGAGGACTTCCAGACCGTCTTCTCCACGTCGAAGGTCTACTGCCCGCGCGGCGACAACCCCGGCTTCCTCGCCCTCCACAACACCCAGCAGCCGGTGATCCCGATGTTCACCTCGCTGAAGGAGCTGCGGCGGTACGCGGGCAAGGAGTCGAAGTACTTCGTCATCACGGGCGCGGAGGTCATCGACCTCCTGCCGACGGGCTACGGCTTCGTGCTGGACATCGAGGGCGACCACCGGATGGTCTTCGACGCGAAGGCGGTCGAGCAGATGGTGGACTTCACGATGCGGAGGCTTTACGGCTGAGTCGTGGGTGACGGTCGCTCGGCACCGCCGGCCATGCCGGTGGGGGTTGCTCGCCGTCGCGGCGGATCTTTTCTTGCCTGCGGCAAGACGGCGCGGGCCCTGCGGGCGGGGTTCGGCGAAGCCGGCGGTTTGATTCCGCCGCAGCGGTGATCAGCCCCTGTGGCGCAGTTCGGCGGTGCCTGCCGGGGCTCAGCCCGTGCCCGTCGCTCTCCGGTAGAGGGACTCGATCCCGTCGCCGAAATACGAGCTGTACGACGTCTGCTCGTCGCCGCCCTCGTCGTGGCCGCCTATGACCCCGTTGACCGTGCCCAGCCCGGTCGCGGGGTCGATGTCTGTCAGGAGGGGGCCGCCGCTGGTGCCGTTGGGCAGGTCCGCGCAGTCGAACTGCAGCTGGGTCGGGCTGTAGGCCGTCGTGCGGTTCTGGCAGGAGACGGGGCGCTCCTCGCCCAGGGGGTAGCCGATCACCCGCGTCGGCCGGCCCGCCGCCGGCCGGAAGCGGATGCGCTCCGCGCCGGTGACCTGCTCCAGCGGCTTGGTGCCGGTGTCCCCGCCGCCCGCCCGGCGCACCCGCAGGAACGCCACGTCGTGGTCCGGGTCGCGGTCGGCCGCCCACTCCGGGTCGAGGTCGACCGACGTCGGCACCCACACGCCGTACGGGGCGACGCCGTCGCGGTAGCCCGGTACGAAGGCGATGTCCGTACGGAATCCGTCCTGGTAGACGCAGTGTGCCGCGGTGATGATCAGATCGCCCTTGGGGCTGTGGACGACGCTCGCGCTGCAGCCGTGCCCGGGCGCGCCCTGGCCCGTGTAGAACAGCGGTCCGACGGCGGGGGAGGCCGGGGCCTCCGTGGCGCGCAGGGGGTCGGAGGCGGGCAGCGGGTCGGTCTTGCCGCCGGCCGCGGGCCTGAGCGGGGCCGTGCCGTTCTCGGCCCGTACGGCCGACCGCATCGCCTCCGCGGTCTCGTCCCCCTGGGCCCTGGTCTGCGCGAAGTGGCCGGAGGCGTCCCCGTCGGCCACGGGGGAGTCCGTCGCGAGGCCGTGTTCCGCCACGACGACACCGAGCGCGGCCAGCGCCAGCACCGCGGCGACGAGGGCGGTGACGGCGGCCGGGCGGGGGCCGGAGGCGTTCTGGCGCATTGATCCAGTGTCCATGATCCGCCGCGCGGGAATGCGGCAGCCCTTGCAGGTTGTTCACCCTTCAACTAAATTGAACGATGAACGAACCGAGGAGGTCGTCATGCCAGCAGTGACCGTCGAGAACCCGTTGACCCTGCCGCGGGTCTCCGCCCCGGCGGGCGCCCCGCAGCGGCCGGTGCTGTACGTCGGCACGGCTCCGGCGGGCTTCGAGGGCGAGGGATTCCCCGTGCGCAGGGCCTTCGCGGGGATCAATTACAAGTATCGACGGCACCTTCGTCCACCGCGACTCGCACGGCGGCGGTGGCGTCATCACCGACGGCGACACGCAGTGGATGACGGCCGGCTCCGGCCTGCTGCACATCGAGACGCCGCCGGAGGAGCTGGTCGCCAGCGGCGGGCTCTTCCACGGCCTCCAGCTGTGGGTGAACCTGCCGAGTACGGACAAGATGCTGGCGCCGAAGTACCAGGACATCCGCGGGGGCAGCGTCAGGCTGCTGGCCTCCGAGGACGGCGGGTCGCTCGTCCGGCTGATCGCCGGTGACGTGGGCGGGCACGCGGGGCCGGGCGCCACGCACACGCCCATCACGATGATCCACGCCTCCGTGAGCCCCGGCGCGGAGCTGGCGCTCCCGTGGCGCCCCGACTTCAACGCCCTGGCCTACGGGCTCGCCGGGCACGGCTCGGCGGGCGCGGAGGGGCGGCCCTTCGCGATGGGGCAGACGGTCGTCTTCGGGCAGGGCGACTCGGTGACCATCCGGGCCGACAAGAAGCAGGAGTCCCGGACGGAGAACTTCGAGGTAGTGCTGCTCGGGGGGCTGCCGATCCGTGAACCGATGCAGCACTACGGCCCGTTCGTCATGAACACCCACGCCGAACTGGCCCAGGCGTTTGACGACTACCAGGCGGGCCGCCTGGGCGTGATCCCCGCGTCGTAGCCCCGGCGGAGGGGCGGGGCCCAGCCCACCGGGACCGGCGGGCGCCTAGCCCACCGGGACCGAGGGGACCCCTGCCCCCTCCTTCTCGTGCAGTTCGAACCAGATGTTCTTGCCCTCCCCCCGTGGGTCCACCCCCCACGCCCCGGCCAGGAGTTCCATCAGCACCAGCCCCCGCCCCGACGAGGCCATCTCGCCGGGGTGCCGGCGGTGCGGCAGTTCGTCGCTGCTGTCCGAGACGTCGACGCGGACGCACCGCGTCCCGTGTTCCCCGCTGATGCGGGCGATGAGCACCGCGTCCCCGTCCGTGTGGACGAGGACGTTGGTGACCATCTCCGAGACCATGAGGACGGCGGAGTCGACCTGGTCCTCGTCCGGCCAGTCGTGCAACAGGTCGCGCACCTGCTGCCGCGCCTCCGCGATGCGTTCCGGTTCGGCCTGGGCGATGGTGAGGACCGTCCGCCGCACCGGGTGCGGCAGAGCCGAGGGCTCCGCGCCCGCCGTGCCGTCCTCGCGGGCCAGCAGCAGGACGGCGATGTCGTCCTCGCGCCGGTCCAGGAGCGGCCCGGTCGTGTAGTGGGAGGACGGGCCGTGGACGGCCCGGACGAGGGCGTCCGCGAGCGCCTCCAGGTCGCTGCCGTCGGGCCCGACGCCGCCCCCGCCGAGTTCGAGCGGCTGTCCCTCGATGACCTCGCGCAGCCGGTCCCACCCGCTGTCCAGGTCGTGGCCGCCGGTCTCGATCAGCCCGTCCGTGCAGACGATCATCGTCTCGCCGGGTTCGAGGACGAGCCGCGTCGTGGGGTAGTCCGTGTCGGGGTCGATGCCGAGCGGCAGCCCGCCCGCGGTGTTGCGGACGAGCATGGTCCCGTCGCCGAGCCGGATGGCCGGGTTGGGGTGCCCGGCGCGGACGATGTCGAGCCGCCCGCTCTCCGGGTCGACCTCGATGTACAGGCAGGTCGCGAAGCGCGGCTCGGCCTCGTCGCCCTCGGTCTCGGAGGCGTTGATCCCGGCCAGGAAGTGGGAGGCCCGGGAGAGGACCGCGTCGGGGTGGTGGCCCTCGGAGGCGTAGGCGCGCAGGGCGATCCGGAGCTGGCCCATGAGCCCGGCGGCCCGTACGTCGTGGCCCTGGACGTCGCCGATGACGAGGGCGATCCTGCCGAGGGGGAGCGGGATCATGTCGTACCAGTCGCCGCCGACCTCCAGCCCGCCGCCGGTGGGCACGTAGCGCGCGGCGACGGACATCCCGGGGATGTCCTGCTGCAGCGTGGGCATCATGGACCGCTGCAGGCCGACGGTCAGCTCCCGTTCGGACTCGTGCACGCTGGCCCGGCTCAGGGCCTGCGCGAGCATCCGGGCCACCGTCGTCAGGACGGACCGCTCGTCGGGAGTGAAGGACACCGGCACGCTGAAGCCGGCCATCCACGCCCCGATGACCTGCCCGGCGTTGATCAGCGGCAGGAACGCCCACGACTGCCGTCCGAAGTGCGCGACGTCCTGCCAGGCCTGCGGGAAGCGGCGTTCGTAGTCCTCGGGCGCGGGCAGGTAGATCGCGCGGCCGGTGCGGATGACCTCGGCCGCCGGGTAGGCCGCGTCCATGGGGAGGTCCAGGAAGGGGTCCGCGCTGCCCGGCGCGTACCCGTGGTGCCCGATCACCCGGACCCGGTTGCCCACCGAGCTGAAGACCGCCAGCCCCGACGGCTCGAAGCCCGGCATCGACAGCCCGGCCGCCGTCCGCAGCACCTCGGCCGTCGAGCGGGCCTCCGCGAGCGCCCGTCCCGCGTCCAGCAGAAAGGCCTCGCGGTTGCGCCGCCAGTCGCCCGTGACCGCCGTCCGCGCCGCGGATGTGCCCGGCTGCGGCTCCGGCACCTCCTGCAGCGTCCCGATCAGTACGAAGTCGATCCGCCCGGCGGCCGCGGCGCGCAGCTGCGGCCGCGTGCGGCAGCGCACCGTCCGCAGGACCCGCCCCGCCTCGTCCACGACCCGCAGCCGCGCCTCGGCGAGCGTGCCCTCCGCCACGGCCAGGCTGATCACGCCCTGGATCTCCACCCAGTCCACGGCGTGGAAGCGGGCCCTGGTGGCGGATTCCGTCAGCTCCGTACGGGTGGCCGGGAGTCCCAGCAGCCGGGCGGCCTCGGCGTCGAAGGTGGCGATGCGCGTGGCGTTGTCCCAGTGCCACAGGCCGGTCGCGGTGGCGGCCAGTACGTCCTCGGTGCGCATTGCCCTACTTTATGCAGGTCCGCGCCATGGGTACCACCGAAGGTACGGTGGGCGGATCTTTACAACCGCGCAGTACCCTTGCTCCCGTGTTGTATGCACGCCAGCCCCGTGCCGCAGGTACGAGCCCTGCGCGGTAGGCGGGCTGGCCCACGCCCTCGATCACGACTTGGATGAACGATGCATCGGTACCGGTCCCACACCTGCGGCGAGCTCCGTGCGGCTGACGTCGACACCGACGTGCGACTGAGTGGCTGGCTGCACAATCGGCGCGACCTGGGCGGCATCCTCTTCATCGATCTCCGCGACCACCACGGCCTGGTGCAGCTCGTGGCCCGTCCCGGCACCCCCGCCAACGAGGCGCTGAGCCACCTCACCAAGGAGACCGTCGTCCGCATCGACGGCAAGGTCGTCAGCCGTGGTGCCGACAACATCAACCCCGAGCTCCCCACCGGTGAGATCGAGGTCGAGGTCGACGCGGTCGAGGTCCTCGGCGCCGCCGAGCCGCTGCCCTTCACCATCAACGCCGAGGACGGGGTGAACGAGGAGCGCCGCCTGGAGTACCGCTTCCTCGACCTGCGCCGCGAGCGCATGCACAGCAACATCATGCTGCGCTCCGCCGTCATCGCCTCCATGCGCGAGAAGATGACCGCCCTCGGCTTCAACGAGATGGCCACCCCGATCCTGTCCGCCACCTCCCCCGAGGGCGCGCGCGACTTCCTGGTGCCGTCCCGTCTGCACGCCGGCAAGTTCTACGCCCTGCCGCAGGCCCCGCAGCAGTTCAAGCAGCTGCTGATGATCGCGGGCTTCGACCGCTACTTCCAGATCGCGCCCTGCTTCCGTGACGAGGACGCCCGCGCCGACCGCTCGCCGGGCGAGTTCTACCAGCTCGACGTGGAGATGTCCTTCGTCGAGCAGGAGGACGTCTTCCAGGTCATCGAGAAGGTCATGACCGACCTCTTCGAGGAGTTCGGCAACGGCCGCCACGTCACCTCGCCGTTCCTGCGGATCCCCTTCCGCGAGGCCATGCTCAAGTACGGCTCCGACAAGCCGGACCTGCGCGCCGAGCTGGAGCTCGTGGACGTCTCCGACGTCTTCGAGGGCTCGGAGTTCAAGGCCTTCGCCGGCAAGCACGTCCGTGCGCTGGCCGTCCCGAACACGGGTGACCAGCCGCGCAAGTTCTTCGACGGCCTCGGCGACTACGCGGTCGAGCAGGGCGCGAAGGGCCTGGCCTGGGTGCGTGTGGGCGAGGAGAACGCCCTCACCGGCCCGATCGCCAAGTTCCTCACCGAGGAGAACGTCAAGGCCCTCGTGGAGCGCCTCGGCCTGGAGCCCGGCCACGCGATCTTCTTCGGCGCGGGCGAGTTCGACGAGGTCTCCAAGATCATGGGCGCCGTGCGCGTCGAGGCCGCCAAGCGCGCCGGCCAGTTCGTGGAGGACGTCTTCCGCTTCTGCTGGATCGTCGACTTCCCGATGTTCGAGAAGAACGAGGACACCGGCCAGATCGAGTTCTCGCACAACCCGTTCTCCATGCCGCAGGGCGGCCTGGAGGCGCTGAACACGATGGACCCGCTGGACATCCTGGCCTGGCAGTACGACATCGTCTGCAACGGCATCGAGCTGTCCTCCGGCGCCATCCGCAACCACGAGCCCGAGGTCATGTACCGCGCGTTCGAGATCGCGGGCTACTCCAACGAGGACGTGGAGCGCGAGTTCGGCGGCATGCTGCGCGCCTTCAAGTTCGGCGCCCCGCCGCACGGCGGCATCGCCCCGGGCGTGGACCGCATCGTGATGCTCCTGGCCGACGAGCCGAACATCCGCGAGACCATCGCCTTCCCGCTCAACGGCAACGCTCAGGACCTGCTGATGGGCGCCCCGAGCGAGGTCGAGGAGGCCCGCCTGAAGGAGCTCCACCTGTCGATCCGCAAGCCGGTCGTCAAGTAGTTCCCCGGTAGGTCCGTACGTCCGTGAGCCCCCGCGCCGTCCTCGGCGCGGGGGCTCATGCGTGTCGTCAGGGACCCGTCCTTCAGTAGCCCGTCTCGCCGTCCGTGCGCTCGCGCAGCAGGTCCGCGTGCCCGTTGTGCCGCGCGTACTCCTCGATCATGTGCAGGAAGATCCACCGCAGGGAGACGTCCTGCCCCCGCACCGTCCCCGTCGCGTCCAGCGACAGCGGCGCGCAGGCGGCCCGGGCCCGGGCGACCTCTTCCTTCCACACGGCCATGGCCTCCGCGAGGCTCGCGTCCGGCGCGACGACGAGGCCCACGTTCTCCTCGCCCAGGTCTTCGGCGGTTCTCGCCCCGCCGCCCGCTTCCGGCCCGTACAGCGGCGGCGCCGCCTGGCTCTGCAGCACTCTGCGGAACCACTGCCGCTCCACCTCGCCCATGTGCTGCACGAGCCCCAGCAGGCTCAGCGTGGACGGGGGAGCCGCCGGCTCCCGTGCCTGCTCGTCGGTCAGCCCGTGGACTTTGCGCGCGAGGGTGGCGCGCTGGAAGTCCAGCCAACTCTCCAGTGTGGTGCGCTCATCGGCCGTCAGGGGTGGGATGGCCCGCTCTGTCGTCACCATGACGGCAGTATGACGGCAGCGTCACATGAGTGCGGTCACCATGGGCAGCTTCGGGCAGCATCCCGCCGCGCTGTGCACGGCCCGCGACAGCTGCCGCCGCGTGATCGACGGCCGCCACAGCACGGACTCCACGCCGTACTCCGCCACCGCCATCAGCTCGCTCTCCCCGAGCTCGTCCGCGACCAGCACCACGGGCGCCTCGCCCGCGCGGGTCAGCCGCCGCAGGGTGGCCGCCGCGGCCGGGTCGTCGGCTCCCATGAGGACGAACTCGACGTCCCCGTCCTCGTCCCGCCGCACCACCTGCACCTCGGGCAGCACGGCCCGCACCTCCCGGGCGAACCGGGCCCGCGCCAGCTCGTCGGTCGCGTGCACGCTGATGGTGATCGGCTTCTTGAACACTGCTCTTCCTCGTCTCCCCGGCTTCCCCGTACGGTGTGGCCTCCAGCCTGGTCCGCCGGTCTCAACGGACGATTACCGTTCCATCAACAGGCAGCACGGAGGGCCCGGAACCTCCTCGGTTCCGGGCCCTCGGCTGCTTGCTGTGCGGTCTGCGGGGTGACTAGGCCGCCGGCTCCTCGCCGCCGCCGAAGCGCTCGCGGTAGGCGGCCAGATCATCCTCGGTGATCTTCGCGAAGAGCACCGGCGGGACGCTGAACGGCGTACCGGCCGGGACGAAGGACAGCGAGCGGGCCTCGTCCGCCGTGACCCACGTCCGCGTGTCGTCGGCGAGCTCGAACGCCAGGCGCATGGCCGACGCCGACTGCGGGATGAACGGCTCCGAGATCACCGAGTACAGGTGGATCAGGTTCATCGCCGTGCGCAGCGTCAGCGCCGCGGCCTCCGGGTCGGTCTTGATCTCCAGCCAGGGGGCCTTGGTCTCCAGGTACGAGTTGCCCGCGCTCCACAGTGCACGCAGGGCCTGGGCGGCCTTGCGGTACTGCATGGCCTCCATGTGCTCCTCGTACTCCTGGAGCAGCTGGGCGATCTCGCGGCCCAGGTTCGTCTCGGCCTCGCCCGCCTCGGCGCCGGCCGGGACCGTCTCGCCGAAGCGCTTCTTCGAGAACGACAGCACGCGGTTGACGAAGTTGCCGAGGACGTCGGCGAGGTCCTTGTTCACCGTGGCCGAGAACAGCTCCCACGTGAACGACGTGTCGTCCGACTCGGGGGCGTTGGCCATCATGAAGTAGCGCCAGTAGTCGGCGGGCAGCAGCTCCAGGGCGTCGTGCGTGAAGACGCCGCGCTTCTGGGACGTGGAGAACTTGCCGCCGTAGTAGTTCAGCCAGTTGAAGGCCTTGACGTAGTCGACCTTCTTCCACGGCTCGCGGACGCCGAGCTGGGTGGCCGGGAACATCACCGTGTGGAACGGGACGTTGTCCTTGCCCATGAACTGGGTGTAGCGGACGTCCGTCGCCTCGTACCACCAGGACTTCCAGTCCCGGTTCTCCGGGTCCTGGTCAGCCCACTCCTTCGTCGCGCCGATGTACTCGATCGGGGCGTCGAACCAGACGTAGAAGACCTTGCCCTCGGCCGCCAGCTCCGGCCACGTGTCCGCCGGGACCGGCACGCCCCAGTCCAGGTCACGCGTGATCGCGCGGTCGTTCAGCCCCTCGGTCAGCCACTTGCGGGCGATCGAGGACGCCAGGACCGGCCAGTCCTTGCCGTGCTCGTCGATCCACGCCTCGACCTCGCCCTGCAGCTTCGACTGGAGGAGGAAGAGGTGCTTGGTCTCGCGGACCTCCAGGTCGCTGCTGCCGCTGATCGCCGAGCGGGCGTCGATCAGGTCCGTCGGGTCCAGGACGCGCGTGCAGTTCTCGCACTGGTCGCCACGGGCCTTGTCGTAGCCGCAGTGCGGGCAGGTGCCGACGATGTAGCGGTCGGGCAGGAAGCGGCCGTCCGCCAGGGAGTAGACCTGGCGGATCGAGCGCTCCTCGATGAACCCGTTCTGCTGCAGCTGCCGCGCGAAGTGCTGGGTGATCTCGCGGTTCTGCGGGGAGGAGCTGCGGCCGAAGTAGTCGAAGGACAGCGCGAAGCCGTCGTAGATCGCCTTCTGCGCGTCGTGCTGCTTGGCGCAGAACTCGTCCACGGGCAGGCCGAGCTCCTTGGCGCCCAGCTCGGCCGGGGTCCCGTGCTCGTCGGTGGCACAGATGAACAGCGTCTCGCGACCGGTCTGGCGGAGGTACCGGGCGTACACGTCCGCCGGGAGCATGGACCCCACCATGTTGCCCAGGTGCTTGATCCCGTTGATATACGGAAGGGCGCTGGTGATGAGGTGTCGAGCCATTTCGGCTGCTCCCTGGTCGCGGGTGTATATGGAGGCCTTTAGCGTATCCGAGCGACCGGGGCTGACCGCGCGCCGTTTCTTCCGGCCATCTCAGGCCATCCAGGTGCGCCAGGGCCGGGTGATCACCTCCCGGTAGGTGTGGTGGGAGGGGTTCCGCCCGGCATGCCGGAAGGTCCAGGCCTGGGCGGCGGCCGGGTCCTCGCCCGGGGCGGAGCGCTCCTCGCAGACGGCGCACTGCATCGCGTACGTGACGGGCTCGGCGTCGGGCTCGCGGTCAGGGGTCAGTGTCCAGGTACCGAAGCGGTAGACGCTCCGCGGGGTTCGGGGAGTCCGCGGGGTTCGGGGGGGATTTTCATTACTCACGGCGTATAGATGCCCACGGGGGCGTAGCGTGACGTGTTACGGGATGGATACGGGCCGTGATGTGCGGAATCTCTGGCCAGAGGGTATGCCATCTGTGACAGGGGAGGGTCTGCGGGCATGGGCGAGGTTTTTCTTCCGGTCAACCATCGGTACCTCGGAAACCAGTTCATGATGTGGCGCCAGGAGGCGGGGCTGTCACGGGAAGAAGTCGCCGAAGCGGTCGGCTATTCCGCGGAAATGGTGAGGTCCGTGGAACAGGGGCGGCGCGCGTGCCCGCCGCGGATGGCGGAGATCGCGGATGAGCTCTTCGGGGCGCGGGGAAAATTGAAGGCGGGGCTCGGGTATCTCACGAGGGAGAAGTTTCCCGCGCGAACGCGCGACTACATCCGGCACGAGGCCGAAGCGCTCAGTATCTGGTCGTACGAGTGTGCCCTGATGCCCGGGCTCCTGCAGACCGAGGAGTACGCGCAGGCGCTGATCGGGGATCGCTGCCCGGCCTTGGATGAGGAGACGGTAGCTGAGCGGGTCGCAGCGCGGATGGCACGCAAGCACCTCCTCACTCGCAAGCCCTCCGCAGAGTTCAGCTTCGTGATCTACGAGGCTGCGCTGCGTTCTCCGATGGGGGGCGCGGCGGTGCACAAGCGTCAGCTGCTCCACCTGCTGGAGGCCGGGAGTATGCGCAATGTGGCCCTGCAGGTACTTCCTTTCAGCAAGGTCGTTTCCTCGGCGTTGAGCGGGTCGCTCGTGATCCTGGAGACCAAAGATCACGTGCGGATGTCTCTGGCTGAGGGGCAGCAAATGAGTCTCCTGACTTCGGACAGCGATGAGGTGCACGTCATGACGGAGCGCTATGCGAAGTTCCGAATGGAGGCGCTCAACGCCGAGGACTCTGCACAATTCATCCAGAGATTGGTAGATGAGCTGTGAATGACGGTCTGGCATGGTTCAAGTCCAGCTATAGCGACGACGATGGCAGCAACTGTGTGGAAGTGGCATTGCCGTGGCAAAAGTCCAGCTATAGCGACGGGGATGGCAGCGAGTGTGTCGAAGTTGCACTGCCGTGGCGAAAGTCCAGCCGCAGCGACGACGAAGGTGACAACTGCGTCGAGATAGCCAGCAGCTCCTGCGGCGTCCATATACGCGACTCCAAGGAGAAGGCTGGCCCCCAACTCGCCGTAGGCGCCCCCGCCTGGGCGGGGTTTGTCGCCTACATCGCCGCGGCGTAAAGGCGCCGACCCGGGCTGGGATCCGTGGGGTGGGTGCGGGTGAGAACAGGCTGGCAGCGGGGGGACAGGTGGGGGGCTCGGGTTCGGTGGGTGAGGTGTGCGGCCGGTGGGCGGTTGGGCGCCGTACTCCTGCCGTCACGGATGCACGCGCGTGAGGAGACCGGTCCCATAAACCTGGGCTGGCGGGGAGCTGGCAGCTGCCGCGATGTGGCTGGGCCCGTCGTGGGCGCTTCGCTCGGTTTCCCGCCGTTGTGGTTGCTCGTCCGGCTGCGGGATGCACTTGGGCGCGGTAATCAACCGGCGTGGGTGGAGGGCGGCGGATAAGTGACCCGGGATGACGGCCGAGCACCTCAACGACCCCACGAAGCTGCCCCTGTCACAGACGAGCCCACTCGGGGACAGTTAGCCGCCCGCCGCGGCGGATAAGCGGGCCGAGTTGCAGGCCGCAAGCCACCTGCAGCCCCACCACGCGCTCTCTGTCACAGGAACCCCCGCTCAGGGACACCCGGCTGCCCGGCCACGACGGTGGCGAGCTGAGCGAAGCGCCCACGACGGCAGGCACCACATCGCGGCAGCTGCCAGCTCCCCCTCAGCCACAGACGGACAGACCGGTCTCCTCACGCAGCCGCATCCGTGACGGCAGGAGTACGGCGGCCAACAACCCACCCACCGCACAGCCAACGAGCCGGACCCGAGCCCCCCACCTCTCCCCCCTGCTGCCGGCCTGTTCTGACCCGCGCCCGACCCACGGATCCCAACCACACCACTCCGCGCCCACCCCCGGGCCCCGAATCCCGAGGCTCGGGGTTCCCCCTCAGGGCCGTCGGACGCCGTTCACCCCGTCCCCGCCTGGGCTGGTGGCTCACTGGATCAGGTCGGTGTGCGGATGGTCCGGGGACTCCGGGCAGACGTAGAGCTGCAGATTGTTGGTCCTGGAGATATGGACCTTGGGCGGGCTCGACGCGCCGCCATTGCCGGACTCGGCGAGGTCTCGATCCTCGTACGGGACCCAACTCTTGCTGCCGCTGTCCCATTCGACCGAGGCTATGGTCAGCAGCGGGACCATGCCGGCGCCGCAATCGGCGCAGAACCGGGCGACAGGATCGGTGAGGCCCCACGGGGCCCAGCCGCCGACCTTCCAGCCCGGGGCGTCGGACAGCGCGCTCGAGTAGAACGCCTCCGGGTAGGGAGCGTAGGAGCTGTCCACACCGGCGTCGGCTGCCTGCCACCTGCTCCAGTCCTTCAGCGGCTGCTGCAGCTCCTTGCTCAGCTCCAAGTAGTTGGGGTACTCGGTGATCTGCTCCGGCGCGAGCATGCACGGCACCGGCAAGTAGCCTTCGTATTCCCCCTCGGTCGACTCGGGCGGCGCGGCGAGGACGTCGGTGACCTCGGCAGCGGATCGCCAGACCAGCACGGTCGGCGGCTTGTAATCCGGCTCGTGCTCCCAGGGACACCACAGCACCTGGAGCAGATCGGCCCCAACGGGTGGTCGCAGCAGGGGTACGTCGCGCACGTACAGCTGGGCCACGGGCACCATGGGGTTCGGCCCCTCGTACTCCTCGTCGGTCGAACTGTCGTACAACCCGTGCGCCTCGTCG
Organism: Streptomyces hiroshimensis; assembly: GCF_014650335.1. GTDB lineage: Bacteria > Actinomycetota > Actinomycetes > Streptomycetales > Streptomycetaceae > Streptomyces > Streptomyces hiroshimensis. The sequence goes on along the minus strand of NZ_BMUT01000022.1, from coordinate 23,008 downwards.
CAGTACGGCCACGGCTCGTCGGCGGGCCACAGCAGCGGCCCGCCGACCGAACTGTCGCGCGGCGACGGAGACCCGGGACGGGGATGCAACCGGATCGCCGTGCGTGCCAGCGGGCCCAGTTCAGGGAAGAGCGCGGCGACGTCGAGCGGCCGCGGCGGGGTGGTACGGGTGACGTTCATGGCGGTGATGCTGCCAGCAGCCTCTGACATCCCACCCACCACGCCGAGCTTCGGGATTCGGGGGCCGGGATTCGAGCGATCCATACACGGAATGGGCGGGAGGTTTCTCCCCACCCTCCCACCCAAGCCTCGCGCGGACGCGCGCAAGCACGCGCGTAACCACACCCATATGACTTTCCGCAACTGGGCCACCACGCCACGCGTTCGGCGTGTAGCGTGCGCCACAACAAAGCGACCCCGGGCCGGTGTTGGAGCACCGAGCCGGGGTCTGACCGACGAGATCAAGAGAAAGTTGATCTGGTGGCTACCGCTCAGCTTACCGCTCCCCCCATGGCCGCGCCCGGCTACGGCAAGCGTTCCGCGCCCGGCCAAGCCCCGCGCGGCCGGGACGACTTCGCTCATCTGCCCGCCCGCGAAGCCTCCATCGCCGCTCACATCGACCGGCTTCCCGACGGCGCCGCCGTCGACATCAAGACCCTCGCCAAAGAGCTCGCCGCCTACGGACAGCAGGCCGTCGCCTCCGCCCTCAATGCCCTGTCCGAGGCCGGCCACCTGCGCCGCGTCCGGCGCGTCGTCGGCGAGGGGCGTACCCAGTGGGTGTCCCGCTGGTTCTTCTCCCGCACGGCGCGTAGCGACGCCTGGTGGAAGGCTTTCCTGGATGACCTCCTGGAGGGCTCCGGCGGCAAGCCGAAGCCGGTCCCTGCAAGGGCCGCGACGACCGTGACGGCCGCCGCGCCCCAAGACCAGGACCAAGACCACGCCCGCCCCGAGGCCTCCCCCGCCTACATCGCCCTCGCCACCCTCGGCCTCTCCGACCCCCGCCTCACCCTCTCCGCCGCCGACTGCGCCGCCCTCGAACCCCTCGCGGCCGAGTGGTTCGCGCGGGGCATCACGCCACAGGACTTCGCGCGGATCCTCTGCAACGGGCTCCCCGACGTCATCCACTGCCCCGGTGCTTTCACTCGCAAGAGGCTCATCGACCGGCTCCCTCCGGAGCCGTTCCCCACCCCGCATGCAGAGGCGCAGGCCGCGCCCACACCCCGCTGGGACATGGAATGCACCGACTGCGGCACCCCGGGCCGCCCCGAAGCGCTCCCCGGCGGTCTCTGCCGCACCTGCCGCGGCGTCGAACCGCCCCCGGACGCCCCGGACTCGGCTGACGTCCGCGCCCGCGTCGCACGGCTGCGCGCCATGACCCGGCAAGGCCGCCGCCCTGCCGAAGTCGGCCAAAATGCACCTCAGCCACAATTCGCCTAGTGCCCCCGCAGCTCCCTTGACACTCTGCCGCGGTGCTGCGAATTCACTTCACCGACACAGATCTGCTCAACACGCGCGTGGCGACCGGCCCCGACCCCCAGTGGGAACTGGTGCTGAGTCTGCGGCACTTACGAAGACGCGTCGTGCCGCCGCGCTACGGCGACTGGCACCGCGACGTCCTCGCGCAGCTGCCCCACCCGCGGCCGCCCGAGGCGTACCGGGAGGTCGCCATCGACCCGTACTGGGAGGACATCCGGTCCAGCGTCGACGGCGACCGCGCCCTGCGGATCCGGGCCCTCCTCGACGGCGGGGTCAACGGGCTGCTCCGCAGCTACGTGCCCACCATGCGGTGGATGCCGCCGACCCTGCACGTCCGCAGCGCCGTGGACCGGGACTGCGACCTCCGCGGCCGGGGGCTGCTGCTCCAGCCGTCGCACTTCTGCCACGGCGTGGGGCACCTGCCCGAGGACCCGGCCGCACCGCCCGTCCTCGTACACCCGGCGGCTCAGCCGCAATCCGACCCCGCGGGCGACAAGGCGCTGGCCCGGCTCATGGGCGCCACGCGCGCCGGGATCCTCATCGCCGCCGGGACGGCCTGCACGTCCGGGGAGCTCGCCCGCCGCGTAGGCGTCTCCGCGCCGACGGTCAGCCATCACCTGTCGGCCCTGCGGGACGCGGGCCTGCTCAGGACCGTCCCGAACGGAACGAGCGCGCTGCACGTCCGTACGCGTACGGGTTCCGCGCTCGTGAATTCGAGCTGCGAGTTTCGATGAGGATCGAAGGCGCTGTCTTTTGTCACGCCCGCCGGACAGGATGGCGACCGAAACCGAAACGCTTCCTGCAAACGAGCGAAACAGGAGGGTTTTCGTATGAGGTTCAAGCGTCTGGCCGTGGCCGGGGCGATTGCCGTCGCCACCGCGGGTTCGGGTCTTCTGGCCACCTCGCCGGCATCCGCGGCGACGGACAGTTTCACGCAGAGCTGCTCGACCGGCTATGCGTGTCTGTTCTACTACCAGAACTACACGGGTGCGATCTACAAGCAGTACAGCAACGACGCGAACTACCGGGACAACAACTTCGTGTCGAGCAGCTCGACGCGGGGCAGCGAAGGCTCGAACGCGACCGTGCGCAACAATGCGGCGTCGGTCGACAACTGGGACTTCAACAGCGCCTTCACGGTCTACTCGATGCCGAACTACCAGGGCGCGCACCAGCGCATCGCGCCCGGCGGCGCCGCGAACCTCAACGACCACCTGCGGAACAACAACGAGTCCGGTCGGTTCAGTTGACCGAGCTGTCCTCGCGTACAGGGAGCCCCGCCCGTCGTCACGGGCGGGGCGCTCTCACTGTCACCCTCGCGGGCGTTCTTCTCGCGGCCGCGGGGTGTTCGTCGTCCTCCTCCGGCGACAAGGTTCCCCAGCCCAGTGCTTTTCCCGCGATGACGTCCGCCGCCTCCCACTCCCTTCCCATCGACCCTTACCTCCTCACCAATGACCAGGCCGACCGCCTCGATTCCGCCCGGCGCACCCTCGTAGAACGCTGCATGCGCCGCTTCGAGGTCACTTATCAACCACCCGCCCCCGCAACCCCCTTCCGGCCGAAGACCCGTACGCAGTACCGCTACGGCATCACCGATCCGGTCGAAGCCGCCCGCTACGGCTTCGCCCCGCCTGGCAGCCCGCGGACTCCGCCCAAGCCGCCTCCGCCGCCCTCCCTCACTCCCGAGGCGACCATCGTCCTCACCGGCACGGACGACCCCAAGGTCAAGCCCGGAACCGCCGCCGCGAAGGGCGGCCAGCGCATCAAGGGGCGTACGGTCCCCCCGGGCGGCTGTACAGGCGAAGCCCGGTCCGCGCTCCGGGCGGACAACGCCGAGGCCGGGGGAGACGCCCCGGTCGCCGACCGGATCAACACCGGGAGCTTCGAGCGGTCGCAGCGGGACCCGCGCGTGGTGGCCGTCTTCGACCAGTGGGCGGCCTGCATGAAGCAGCGCGGCTTCCCGGCGTACGGGGACCCGCTCAAGGCGGGTGCCGACCCGGCCTGGCGCACGCCCGAGGCGTCCGCGAAGGAGCGGGAGACGGCGGCGGCCGACGCGCAGTGCAAGAAGGAGCACAACGTGGTGGGCGTCTGGTTCGCGGTGGACGCGGCGTACCAGCGGCAGGAGATCGAGCGGAACGCGAAGGAACTGGCCGCCGTCAAGGCCGAGCTCGCGACCCGCCAGGAACTGGCCGGGGCTGCCCTGGGCACCCTCCCTCCCCGGCCCTAGGGTGGGCGGCCTGAACCGGCACGTACCGACGTCCGCTCCGTACCCAGGAGGGTTCATGAGCGTCCACGCCACAACCACGTACCTGGTCAGGAACCACAAGACCGGGCTCTATCTGACGGTCCGGGGACTCAGCAGGCACGACGCCGCCGACATCGTCCAGGAGCCGCTCCACGACTGGCCGCAGCGGGCGAGCCAGGCGTGGCGCCTGGAGCCCGGGCAGGGCGGCGAGAACGTCTACCGCCTGCAGAACCAGCACAGCGGGCGCTATCTGCAGGTGCGGCACTGCCGCAAGGACCCGGGCGCACCGGCCGAGCAGCGGCACCTGGAGGAGAACGACCCGGCGTATCAGAGCCAGACCTGGGAGATCCGCAACGGCGACGAATACAGGATCATCAACGTCCACAGCGGGCTGGAGCTGAACGTCCGCGGCCACTCGGCGGCCGTCGATGCCGTCGTCGAGCAGCAGGCGGGGGACGAGGAGAACAGCGTCTGGCGCTTCGAGGCCGTGGAGCCGCGCGGGGAGGCGAAGCTCTTCCACGCGCTGGCGGGAACGCTCGTGGAGCCGAGTTCGCGCGGGCTGCTGTCCACGCTCACCAATGCGCTCAAGGCCTCGCTGGAGGCGTCCGGCGGGATCTTCGGCACGGTGTCGAAGTGGGTGCCGGGGAGCACGACGCCGTACGTCGCCTTCGACGGCTTCCGCGGCGACGAGACCATCCGCTTCTCGCAGCGCAACCGGGTGGAGACGGGCGGGCCGCGGAAGATCAGCGAGCAGTTCCCGCACCTGCCGAAGGAGTTCCACGGGGGCTTCGACTTCGTGACGCGGGCGCCGGGGTGGAGCGATCACCGGTACCTGGGCGTCAAGGGCGACCTGGTGGTGGAGTTCTCGGAGCGGGGGAGCGGCGAGAGCCTGCGGAGCACCGACTTCTACTACCCGCGGGAGCAGCTGGAGCCGGTGATCGGCGGGGCGGTGAAGGCGGCGGTGCCGGGGACGCCGGACGGCCGCTACCACCTGGTGTTCGGGGAGAAGGGCGCGACGGCGCTGATCGACCTGCCGCGGGCGCCGGGCGCAGGGCGGCGGGGCGCCGACCGGCGCGACGTGCGGCCGGTGCGGCTGGACCACCTGCCCGAGCCGTGCAGGCCCGATGCGATCGCGTCGGCGGCGGTGGGCGACGAGATGCACTTCTTCGCGGTCAAGGGCGATCAGTACCTCGTCTTCACCTTCCGCGAGGTGATCCACGGGCCGGGGAAGATCCTCGACGCGTACCCGTTCCTGCTGGGGCTGTGGGGCTGAGCGCAGAGGACCGTAAAGGACCGCCGGGCCGTTGTGACCGGGTGGCGGGGGCTGCCCCTCCCGCCACCCGGTTCCCCCTCCCTCTCAAGGAAGCCTCAGAGGAAGTAGACGACGTCGACCTGCCCGTCGGCCCGGTAGGAGAATCCGGCCTCCCCGCTGCCCTGGGCGGGCGGCTGGGTGACGAAGTCGACGGCGTCCTGGAGGGAGGCGAAAGTGCCCGCGTGGGACGTCTTCACCTCGGCTTCCTCGCTGGGGACGGCTTCGCCGGGAACGGCCATGAGAGCTCCTGTACGCCTATGCATCGTATGCGAAGAGTGATCCTGCGATTACCAACCGTAGTTGTTCGATCGGCTCTCCGTAACCGCGCTCCAGGGGCGCGCGGAGGCATCCCCAGGGGCGCGAGCGGCGCGTTCATGTCACCGCTATCCAGTTAATAGAGAGGTTTGCGAAACATGTCCTCCTGTACACCGCATCCTGGGAGGGGATGCGCTGTCGAAGGAGACGGACGAGGACATGCGGGTACTGGTCGCCGAGGACGAAGAGATACTGGCCGAGCTGGTCGCCACGGGCCTGCGCCGGGCCGGGTTCGCCGTGGACACCGTCTACAGCGGTGACGCCGCCATCGCCTACCTCTCCCTCCACGACTACGACGTCGTGGTGCTCGACCGCGACCTGCCCCGCGTCCACGGCGACGACGTCGCCCGCCACCTCGTCGCGAACGGCTCCCGCACCCGCATCCTGATGCTCACCGCCGCCGGCTCGATGGAGGACCGCGTGGCGGGGCTGGACCTGGGAGCCGACGACTACCTGCCCAAGCCGTTCGAGTTCCCCGAGCTGATCTCGCGGGTGCGGGCGCTGCGGCGGCGCAGCGCCCGCCCGGCGCCGCCGCTGCTGGAGAAGGCCGGGCTGCGGCTCGACACCGTGCGCCGGACCGCCGATCGCGAGGGCCGCGACCTCGACCTCTCGCCCAAGGAGTTCGCCATCCTGCAGCTGCTGCTGGAGGCCGACGGGGCGGTCGTCAGCGCGGAGGAGCTGCTGGAGCGCGCGTGGGACGCCCACGCCGACCCGTTCACGGGCGCGGTGCGCGTGGCGATGAGCAAGCTGCGCGGCAAGCTCGGGGAGCCGGCGCTGATCCGTACGGTGCAGGGCGTGGGGTACGCCCTGTGAGGTCTGTGAGGTCTGCGAGCGTGAAGTCTGCGGGCGGGAAACCGGCGAGGGTGAAACCCGTAAGGCGGCCGTTCCTCACGGCCCGTACGCGGATCGCCGTGGCCTTCGGCGGGATCTTCCTGGTGCTCGGCGGGGCCCTGCTGCTCACCGTGAACCTGCTCTCGCGCGCCGGCACGCAGGAGCGGGCGACGACGATCGCGCGGAACGCCGTGCCGGTCGAGCTCGTGCGGCCGGGGGAGAGGGTGAACGCGTGGACGGCGTCCCGGATCTCGGGCGACGTCAGCGCCGCCGCCTCCCAGCAGATGATCATGTGGTCGGCCGCGGCGCTGCTCGTGACGGCGCTGCTGGCGGTCGGGGTGGGCTGGTGGACGGCGGGCCGCTGCCTGCGCCCCGTGCAGGGCGCCTTCGAGAGCCAGCGGCGCTTCATCTCCAACGCCTCGCACGAACTGCGCACGCCGCTGGCCGTCCAGCGCACGGCGATCCAGGTGGGGCTGGACGGGGACCCGTCCCCCGACGAGCTCGCCCGCGTACGGACGACGCTCCTGGAGGCCAACCGCCGCTCCGAACGCCTCATGGACGACCTGCTCCTGCTCGCCCGCAGCGACCGCGGCCTGGAACGCCGCGACCCCCTCGACCTCGCCGACATCGTCTCGGAGGAGACCGCGGCGGTCGCGGGGCGCGCGGAACGGGCGGGCGTACGGCTCTCCGTCCGCAGCGAACGGGCGCCGCTGCGCGGCAACCGCGTCCTGCTCGGCCAGCTGGCCGGGAACCTGCTGCGGAACGCCGTCGACTACAACCACCGGGGCGGCGCCGTGGACGTGCTGGTCGAGCCGGGCCGGCTGGTGGTGCGCAACTCGGGACCGGTCGTGGCCGCGGCGGACATCCCGGCCCTCTTCGAGCCGTTCCGGCGGGGCCGGGGCAAGGAACGCCTGTCCGGCGGCACGGGCCTGGGCCTGTCCATCGTCCAGTCGATCGCCCGCGCCCACGGGGGACGGGCCCGGGCCGCGCCGAACCGGGGCGGGGGGCTGCGCGTGACCGTGGAGATACCCGAGCCGGGGCGGTAGGCGAAGGTCCCGGGGCGGTTTTCCGCCCCGGGACCGGGTTCGCGTGGTTCTTTCTCGGTCCTTCTCAGTCCTTGACGATGCCCGCCGCCCGGGCTTCCTTCAGCCAGTCCGGGAACTCCACCATCAGCTCCGCGTAGAGCTGGGCGGCCGTCAGCGACTTCGGGTCGCGGCCCGCGTGGAAGAAGCCCGCGTTGTCGACGGCGCGCTTCTCCGGGACCGGCAGGGCGTCCAGCTTGCGGAGGAAGTCGAAGCCCTTGCCCTCCGGGTCGCCGAAGGCCACGAACTGCCAGAAGATCGGCAGGTTCGCGCTCTCGCACAGGGCCCGCTCCGCGGCCGGCTTGCTGTACGGGCCGCCGTCCGTCTGGAAGATGACGAACGCGGGGGCGGTCGAGCCGGACTTCTTGTAGTGCTCGATCACCGCCTCCATCGCCCAGTGGTAGTTGGTGCGGCCCATGTGACCCATGGAGGAGTGGAGTTCCTCGATGCGGCCCTCGTAGCCGCCGAGGTCGATCTCGGCCACGCCGTCGACGTCCGTCGAGAAGAAGACGACCGGGACCGTACCGTCGTCGTCCAGGTTGGCGGACAGGCCGAGGGCCTGCTCGGCGAGGTGCTGGACCGTGCCGTTCTTGTAGAACTCGCGCATGGAGCCGGAGCGGTCGAGGACGAGGTAGACGGCTGCGCGCTGCCCCGTCAGGCCCTGCTTCTCCAGGGAGACGCCGGCGGCCTTGTAGAGACTGACCAGTCCGGGGGCGGACTGCTCCACCTTCGTCAGGCTGATGGCGGGGCTCTGCGCGGGGGCGGTCTGTACGGGAGCGGTCTGCGCGGGAGCCGTCTGCACGGGAGCGGTCTGCGCGGGGGCCTCGTCGCGCGGCGGCATGGCCGGGGCCGGCTCCGGCGTCGGGCCCGGCGCGGGCTCCGGCTTGCGGACCGGGTCCGGACCGGGGGCCGGCTCGGGGACCGGCTCGGGGTCGACCGGCGGGACGGGCTCCGGCTCGGGGATCGGCTTCGGCGTGGGAACCGGCGTGGGCTGCGGCTCGGGCTCCGGGCTCGGCTCCGGCGGCATGGGGCCCGGGCCGGGGCGCGGGCCGGGACCGGGGCCGGGCCGCGGCGGCACGTTCGGCTCCAGCGGGCCGGGGTCGGGGATGCGGTCGCCGCCCTGCTGCGGCGGCACCGGCGCGCGGAGGGGTTCGGTGATGTCCGGTTCGGCGGCCCGTGGGCGGGCCACGACCGGTTCGGGGTGCGCTTCGGCCCGTGGGTCGGGCTCCTGCGAGGGTGCGGGCACGGAAGGCGGCGCGCTCTGCTGGGGCAGGCTCGCGTCGTCTCGCTCGGCCGTCGCTGTCCTGGACCGGCCGAACGCGTTCCGCAGCAGACTCCGAATGCCCATGTGGAGTAGTCCTTCACGTGTCTCGGGAGCTATGAAATGTCTGTGTTGCGGGTATACGTCCCCCGGGGGGACGGTGACGTAAGGCTAGCCGCCCCCCTATTCCCCGCATGCTCAGACCCTCGCGAGGCACTCCCGGCCGCCCCACGCACGGGGGACGGGCCTTACGCCCACTTGGGGCCACGGAAATTCACGCCACGTCAGAAACAGGCGTCCGCCACGTCAGAAACAGGCGTCACAGAGCGCCACAGGCGTCGCTTTCGCGTCACGCGGAGCGTAAACCTCCGGGGCACCCGACGAGGGCGCCGGACCGGTCACCGGCGCAGCGGATCCGTCACCGCCGCAGTGGCCGGACGAAGACCTCCAGCGCGTCCCCCACGTCCCCCGCCGCGGGCGGGCGCACCCGGCCCGCCCGCTGCCAGCCCCACGCGCGGCGGACGGCCTCCGCCGCCGGGGTGTGCGCGTCCCCGGGGGCCAGGACCAGCGCCGCGAGCGCCGCGCCGCTGCCGGACAGCAGCCGGTCGTGCAGCCGCCGGCCGATGCCCTGGCGGCGGTGGCGCGGGGCGACCACGAGCTCGGCGACCGCGAAGACCCGGCCGGCGGCCGTCAGCTCCTCCAGATCGCCGGGCACGGGGCCGAGGAAGCCCTGCCACCGGGCGCTGTCGCGCGCGAGCGGATAGCCGTACGCGCAGCCCACCGGGCCCCCGGCGTCCGCGACCACCAGGTCGAAGCCCGGCCGCGCGGAGTGCTCGGCGAGCCGCTCGCGGAAGCGGTCGCGGCTGTGGAAGGGCTCCACGCGCGGCTCGCTCCCGGACCCGCCGAGCCCGGACCTGCCGCGTCCGGGCCCTCTGTGCTCAGGCCCTCCGTGCTCAGGCCCGCCGTGGCCGTGCGGCTCCGCGTAGGCCGTCACGTGCAGATCCGCGAGCTGGTCGCGGTACTGGTCGGCCTGCCAGCGGCTCAGCCTGCGAAGGAAGACGTCACCCATGCGCCCTTCTTGCCCACCGGAACCCGTACCCACCCGCCGACGCGCACGGTTTCCGGGACGATAACGACAGGGGGCGGACAAGCCACGGGCAGGACAAGAGCAGGGTAAGAAATGGGTCCAGGGCAACCCTGTCCACCCATTCCGGCCTCTTCATCGGTGAGTATCGCTTTACCGAACACGAGTACCCACCCCAGGGGCAGGGAGTTGAGAGGCACATGGGCCTGACCAGCAGGTCGCTCTTGTACACGGTGGTGTTCGTCGCCGTGGTCTGTGTGGGTCTCACTCTATGGCTCTGGCCGCGACTTTCCGGGCGCGGCGTGCTGCCGGTGCTCGGACGGCTCGGCGCGATCCTGGTCACGCAGCTGACGATCATGTCCTCGGTGCTGCTCGCGGTGAATGCCGAAAACAGCTTCTACGGCTCGTGGGGCGAGCTGATCGGCAAGTACGACCGGGCGCCGGGGCAGGTCACCCAGGGCATCGAGAACGGCGGCGGCCCGAACGCCGCGCCGGTCGACGCGGGCAAGGGCGGGCTCGTGAAGAACACCGGCACGGAGGGGATCGACAAGTCCGACATCCCCAAGGGGCCGAAGGAGAAGGTCGGCGCGATGGAGTCGGTGCGGCTGACCGCCCGCCGCGCGGGGGTCGTGGAGCCCGCGTTCGTCTACCTGCCGCCGCAGTACTTCCAGGAGCAGTACAAGCGGCAGCGCTTCCCCGTGATCATCGCCATCAGCGGCTACCCCGGCGGCATCACGAACCTCTCCCACTTCCTGGGGATGCCGAAGAAGGCGAGCGAGCTGATCGGCGAGCGCCGCATGCAGCCGACCGTGATCGTGATGGTCCGCCCGACGATAGCCCCGCCGCGCGACACCGAGTGCGTGGACGTCCCCGGCGGCCCGCAGTCGGAGACCTACTTCACCAAGGACCTGCCCGAGGCCCTGAAGAGCGCCTACCGCGTCGGCCACGAGGCCAGCGCGTGGGGCGTCATGGGGTACTCCTCGGGCGGCACGTGCGCGCTGGAACTCGCCATGCGGCAGCCCGGCAGCTATCCGGTGGCCGGCGCCCTCTCCGCCGACTACAAGATCAAGAATGATCTGACCACGGGAAACCTCTTCGGTGACGGCGAGGAGGGGGAGAAGAACAAGCGCGAGCACGATCTGATCTGGCGGCTGAAGAATCTGCCCCCGCCGCGCGTCTCGGTGCTCGTCACCAGCAGCAAGGAAGGCGAGAAGAACCTCAAGGAGACGGAGAAATTCCTCAAGGCCGTCAAAGAGCCGATGACCGCCTCGAAGATCATTCTTCCGTCGGGGAGCCATAACTTCACCACGTGGCGGCGTGAGGTCGGGCCGACGCTGGAGTGGATGGGCAAGCAGATGACGTTCCCGCAGGATGTGAACAACTAGCGGAACGACCTGCCTGGTCCGGCAGGTCCGTCTAGTCCGGCCCCGTCAGCTCCTCGCTCAGCCAGGAGAACGCGGCCGGGTACATGGAGATCCAGGTGTGGTAGTTGTGCCCGCCCGCCGGGGCCAGCATCGTCCGCAGCCGGACGCCGCTGCCGTCCGCCGCCTGCCGGAACTGCTCGATGAGCGAGGGCGGGCTCGCGCGGTCCTGCCGTGACGTCGCCAGGAACAGCCCGACGCCGGTGTCGTTCGTGTGCGCCACCAGCCATGTCGGGCTGTTGCGCTCCCGCTGCCCGGGATCGGGCAGCGCGCCCTGCGCACCCGTGAGCGGGTCGGGATCCAGGGCCGCGCCCGCCCCGAAGACCTTCGGGTACTGCAGGGGCAGCTTCGCCGCGCAGTAGCCGCCGGTCGAGATGCCCAGCAGGCCCCAGGAGCCGGGGCCCTTCCCCGTACGGAAGTGATGGCGGATCAGGGACGGTACGTCCTCGGAGAGCCAGGTGGCGACCTTGTGGCCGGGGACGTCGGAGCAGTCCGTGTCCATCCCGCCGGGGTCGATGACCGGAACGGCCAGGATGAACGGCCGGCTCGCCCCCGCCTGCAGCAGCTTCGCGTAGTCCCCCGGCATGTGGCCCTGCTCCAGCCAGGACTGCGGGGAGCCGGGCACGCCGTGCAGCAGCATCACCACCGGAAAGGGGGACCGGCGGTAGCGCGGGTCGTCGTACTGCGGCGGCGTCCAGACCATCACCTGGCCCGACAGCGCCGAGCGCGGACCCCGGACGTACGTCTGCCGCATGCCCGCATCGCCGCGCAGGAAGCGGGCGCGCTCGGGCGGCGGGCCCGGCATCGCCACGGGGCCGCCGCCGGTGCGGCCCAGCAGGTCGTCCCAGGAGGCGTAGAGGCCGTAGCTGGTGTTGATCCAGGCCGCGACGACGCAGATGGCGGTGGCCTGGCAGAGCCCGATCAGGGCGACGCGGGACGCCCAGCGCACGGGGGACGGGCCGGGGATCCGCGACCAGAGCAGGAGGGTGGCCAGCACGGTGCAGACGGTCGCCGCGGCCAGCGCGGCGAAGAAGGCGGTTCCGGTGAGACTCATCGCCGGCGCGCTCCCTCGGCTCCCTCGACGTCGGCTCCCTCGCCCGTCCATAGATACACGCTTGAGGAGACGCACGCTGGAGACGCACGTCGGAGAAGCACGTTGGCTTGTTCGCTCTCCTCCCTTGACGCCGGTGTGCTGCATACGCTCGACGCCGCGGGCGCGCCCGGTACCGGCTGCGGCCGCTGGATGCCCAGCCCCCCGCACCGCGCCCGGCGGTGCGCGGGCCCCAACGACCCGGAGGCGTGCCGTGGCCAAGCAGGACCGTGCGATCAGGACTCGACAGAACATCCTGGAAGCGGCCGCGGTGGTGTTCGACGAACGGGGCTACGACGCGGCCACGATCAACGAGATCCTGGCGCGGGCGGAGGTGACCAAGGGGGCGCTGTACTTCCACTTCCCCTCGAAGGAGGACCTGGCGCACGCGGTCATCGATGCCCAGGCCGAGGCGACGTCCGCGCTGCTGGACGTGCCCGGAGGGTGCCGGATGCAGCGGCTCGTCGACCTCGGGATGGTCTTCTCGCACCAGCTGCTGGTGGACCCCGTGCTGCGCGGCAGCGTGCGGCTGACGATGGAGCACGGCTCGCCCGCGCTCCACCGCAGCGGGCCCTTCACGGGCTGGACCGAACTGCACACCCGGCTGCTGGTGGAGGGCAAGGAACGGGGGGAGGTCTTACCGGACGTGGTGGCGTGGGAGGTCGCCGAGCTGATCGTCGGGGCGTTCGGGGGGATCAACGCGATGTCGCAGTCGATGTCCGACCGCGCGGACCTGGAACGGCGGGCGATCGTTCTGTACGAGCACCTGATGCCGTCGGTCGCCGTCCCCGCGGTCCTGGCCCGCCTGGACATGGCCCCGGGCCGCGGCGCGCGGGCGCTTGCGCTCGCGGCGCTGGAGCCGGTGGGGGCGGCGTAGGCCCTCGCGGGCGGCGGTGCCTGTGCGTCTTCCTTCCGCCGCGGGGTGCCCTCGCGGGCGGCGGTGCCCGTGCGTTCTTCTTCCGCCGCGGGGTGCCCTCGCGGGCGGCGGTGCCCATGCGTTCTTCTTCCGCCACAGCGGTGGTGCGCCACGATGGCGCTGTCCGGCGGTGCCGTTCCAGCTGGGCCGGGGTTGGTTGGGCACCGCCGGGATGCGCCGTTTGGCTGTGCGCCGTTGCGGCGGGGGGGTGTGCGGGCGTGGCCTGGATGTGGGCGGGGTGGCCCGGCGTCTTCCTTCCGCCGCAGCGGTGGCGCGCCACGATGGCGCTGTCCGGCGGTGCCGTTCCAGCTGGGCCGGGGTTGGTTGGGCACCGCCGGGATGCGCCGTTTCGGTTGCGCGCCGTTGCGGCGGGGGGTTGTGCGGGCGTGGCCCGCGCGATCAGTTGCCGCACGAGGGTTGTGCGGGCTCGGCCCGCCGTGTCAGTTGCCGCCCGCTGCCAGCGCGCTGGCCGGGTCCGGGGCGCGGACGCCCGCCAGGGTGTCCAGGGCCACTTCCAGGAGCGCCTCGCGGCGCTCCTCCGCCGTGCCGCCCAGCGCGTCGAGCGTGAACGCGCCGAAGTGCACCGTCATCACCGCGCTCGCCACGCGCGCGTGGCACTCGAAGGCCAGGTCGCCCGCGTGCATCAGCCGCGAGATCGTGGTCACCCGGTCGCGCAGCTCCTGACCGATCGCCAGGTCGCGCAGCGTCGCCTGGTTCTCCTGCAGGATGTGGTAGATCGGCATCGCCGACCCCAGGGCCACGCTGTACCGCCGCAGCAGTTCCCGCTTCGTCTCCATCGTGGGTGGTTGTTCTTCCGCCCAGACGATGAGTTCGTCCACCGGCCTGCCGAGATCCCGTGAGATCGCGCTGAGGATGTCCTCCTTCGTCTTGAAGTGGTAGTACAGCGCCGCCTTCGTGACGCCGAGCTCCTCGGCGATCTCCCGTAGCGACGTCTTCTCGTAACCACGTGAGACGAAGAGGTCCAGGGCCGTTTTCTGGATGCGCTCCCGGGTGTCGCTCCTGCGCGCCTGAGGGGTGCTGCCCATGGGTCTCTCCTGCCGTTGTCGTGAACCTGTCGCCCCCCAGCCAAACCTACTTGACGCCCGGTTAGCTGGCAGCCTACCTTCCTGCCGATCTCAACTGCCCGCTCCTGCAAGCAAGTGGACGTGCCGGTCCGCCTCCGCGCACGTCAGGGGGAGTGGAGATCATGCCGCAGATGGAACCCCTGGCGGAGGGCGCAGCGGCCGACCGCGACACCACCGACACGCAATGCATACATTGTCGTGGTCAGGGTGGCCGGATGGTGGCCAAGTGGCCATAGAGGCGCCCGACATGGGCCGCGTCAGCGCCATTCGCCGGACACCCCGTGAGGCGTGCATCGCCACCCATTCCTTGACATACGTGCTTGACGACCCACAAGGCACGTCTTACGTTCTCTCTAACTAGCCAACCGACCGGTAAGCGTGATCGGCGGGCATCGGAGGGGGGATCCGAATGGTGAGGGCGGACATGGTCCTGGACGTGATCTGCGTCCACTCCTACATCGGCTATACGCGCCTGGTCCGCGCCGCCGACCGGATGCGCGCCCACGGCACCGACGTCGCGATCACCTTCCGCCCCTACGAGATCGCCCCGGCCGCCTCCGACAGCCCGCAGCCCCTGATGCCCGTACTGGAACGGATGCTCGGCCCGTACGCCGCGACGCAGGCCGAGATCTTCACCTGGCAGGCCGCGCGCGACGGGCTGGAGCTGCGCTACGACCGGGCGATCGCCACCGGCAGCTTCCGCGCCCACCTGCTCATCGGCCGCGCCGCGGAGCAGGGCCTGGCCGAGCCCGTGGTCGAACGGCTCTTCCGCGCGCACTTCACCGACGGCCTGCACATCGCCGGAGAGGCGGTGCTGCGGGAGATCGCGGAGGAGTGCGGGGTGGAGCTCGGGCCGGGCGGGACAGGCGCGTTGGCGAAGGGGTCGGACGAAGCCGAGGAACTGCGCGGGGAGTTGCACCGGCTGCGGCGCCACGGAGTCCCGGCACCACCGGTGTTCAAGATCGGCGACGATGCCGTTCTGCTGGGTGTGCAGAGCGAGCAGGCGCTGCACGGGGCGATGGTGGCGGCCGTACGTCCTGCCGGGCGTCCCGTCGGGCGTCCTGCCGGCCGTCCCGTCGACGCCGCTTTCTGATGAGCGCGCCCACCGAGGCGGCCGCGGCCGTGCGCCCCCCGTTCCCCGAGATCTTCGAGGACATGAGCCTGCCCCTGCGCACCGCCGCCGGGCTGCTCGGCCTGACCCCGTGGACCGTCGAGCGGCTCATCGACCGCGGAATTCTCACCACCGTCCAGGGCGGCCAGTACCGCTATGTCACGCTGACCAGCATCCTGACCTATCGGCGGCTCGGCCGCTGATATCACCGGCGTCACCGGTATGACCGCGCGCCGTATTTACATTTGTCGGGCAGTCCTACCTGCAGCGATCCCACTGGCTCGAATGAGTGAAAGCCCGGAACCTCTGTATAGGGCCGGAGTTATTCAGAACGCTTTCCCAGTGGGGGCGCTACACGATCGAAAGGCTTAGGACGTGCTCAAGAAGGTAATTGCCACGACCGCCCTCGCGGTGTCCACGGTCGGTGCCATCTCCGGCCCCGCCATGGCCATCGGGAACGACCAGGACGTCGCCAACGGCAACGCCGCGAAGACCGGATACG
Source organism: Streptomyces hiroshimensis (assembly GCF_014650335.1). GTDB lineage: Bacteria > Actinomycetota > Actinomycetes > Streptomycetales > Streptomycetaceae > Streptomyces > Streptomyces hiroshimensis. Next base: position 7,278 of record NZ_BMUT01000022.1, on the reverse strand, counting down.
GCAACACGCACACGGGCGGCAAGCAGAGCCCGCAGATGAGCCTGATCCAGGGCACGCTGAACAAGCCGTGCCTGGCCATCGGCAAGATCGGCATCCAGGGGCTCGTCGGCGCGGTGCCGATCAACGTCCAGGACGTCCCGATCCTCTCCTCGCAGCAGCAGCAGCAGTGCACCGACAACTCCACGATCAGCGATGGGGACGACCCGCTGTCGCACATTCTCTCGGAGATCCCGATCATCTCGGGCAACGGCTCCGGCAACAAGAGCGACGGTGGCCACGGTGGCCACGGTGGCCACGGCGGCTTCGGCGGGCACCCGGGATTCGGCGGCCACTGAGCACCGCGGTAGTCGGACGGATTCCCCCTGCGGCGGGTGTGCGGGCCCCGCGGCAGGGGGATTCCCCATTCTGGTTGTTCTCCGGATGCCGGACCTGGGGCCGAATGAGTGAAGGGTCGTATCCGGTAATAACCTCCGGCAATTTCCCAAGTTAGGCAGTGGGCTCAGAGATCCCGTATTCGTCGAGCCAGAACGAGGAACCAAGCGTGATCAAGAAAGTAATGGCCACGACCGCCCTCGTGGCTTCCGCAGCCGGCGTGTCGGCGACCCCTGCGATGGCCATCGGCAACGGTCAGGACGTTGCGAACGCCAACGGTGCGGGCCAGATGTACGGAAACACCTGGACGGGCGGCTACATGAGCCCGCAGATGGGCCTGATCAACGGCTCGCTGAACAAGCCGTGCATCGGCATCGGCAAGCTCGGCGCCCAGGGGCTCCTCGGCGCGGTGCCCATCAGCCTCCAGGACATCCCGATCCTCTCCTCGCAGCAGCAGCAGTCCTGCACGGAGAACTCCACGATCAACGACGGCGACGACCCGCTGTCGCACATCCTGGACGAGATCCCGATCATCTCGGGCAACGGCTCCTGGAACAGCGAGCGCCACCACGGCCACCACCACGGCCGTCACGACGACGACTGGGACCGTCACGACCACGATCGTCACGACCACGGCTGGGGCCACCACGACGACGGGCACCACGGGCACTGACCCGCCCGCCCGGAACGACCGCAGTCACCCACGCATAAGGACGCCCCCGGCACCCCGGGGGCGTCCTTCGCGTGCCCGGCCCGGCGCCCGTCAGCGCACGCCCGCGTGCAGCCAGTCGACCTTGTCGTACAGCTCGTCCGTCGTCAGGGAGCAGAGCATCCGGTTGCGCGCGCGGGCCGCGTCCCCCGCCGGGTGGTACAGCTGCCTGCCCATCTCCCGGGCCACCAGCTGGGTGCGCGAAGTGCGCTCGCACCGCGCCGCGTTGTACTTCTCCAGCCGCCGCCCGAGGGAGGCCTCGCCCGACTCCGCGCCCCGCAGCAGGTCGCCGAGCAGCACCGCGTCCTCCAGCGCCATGCACGCGCCCTGCGCTGCGTACTGCAGCATGGGGTGCGCGGCGTCGCCCAGGAGCGTCACCCGGCCGTCCGTCCAGTCCGTCACCGGGTCGCGGTCGCACAGCACCCACGCCCGCCAGCCCGTGCCGAGCTCCAGCAGCCGCCGCGCGGCGTGGCCCAGCTCGGGGAACTCGGCGATCACGTCCCCGGCCGGCACCGGCAGCCCCGCCACCGGCTCGGTGGCCGCATCGTCCCTGGTGGCCGCCAGGTTCAGGCACTTGCCGCCCGCTATGGGGTAGTGCACGAAGTGCCACTTGGGCCCGGCCCACAGGGTCACGCTGTTCCAGCGCAGCTCCTGCGGCACCTGCTCCATGGGGATCACCGAGCGGTAGATGGTGTGTCCCGACACCCGCGGTTCGCCGTCCCCGATGAGCTGGCGGCGCACGGCCGAGCGGATCCCGTCGGCACCGATCAGCACGTCGCCGCGGAAGGGGCGCCCGGTGCAGGTGACGGCGGTGACGCCGGTCGCGTCCTGCTCGTAGCGCACCACGTAATGGCCGCCGAGGAGGGTCACGGCGGGATGGGCGCGGCAGGCGTCGAGGAGCGCCTGGTAGAGGTCGCCGCGGTGCACGACGGCGTACGGGTTGCCGAAGCGCTCGCGGTAGGCGCCGGTGAGCGGCATGCGGGCGACGCGCTCGCCCGTCGTGCCGTCCATGAACTGCAGCTCGTCGATCAGCACCGCCCGCGCGCGGACCTCGGTGCCCACGCCGAGGTCGTCGAGGGCGTGGAAGGCGTTCGGGCCGAGCTGGATGCCGGCGCCGACCTCGCCGAAGACGTCGCTGCGCTCCAGCACGGTCGCCCGGTGACCCTGGCGGGCCACGGACACGGCGGCCGCGAGACCGCCGATGCCGCCCCCGGCGATAAGGATGTTGGCCATGTCGTCTCTCGCAGTCCTCTCGGTGACTCGGGGGCTCTAGGGTCGGGACCGCAGTCAGACCGCAGTCAGACCGCAGTCAGACGGCGGTCTTGCGGTCCAGGACCAGGTCGTGGCCGACGACGTAGGACGCCTCGTCGGAAGCGAGCCACAGCACGGTGTCGGCGATCTCCTCCACCTTGGCGCCGCGGCCCAGCGGGCACGGGCTGATGGCATTGATCCGGATGCCCTTGCCGATGTATTCACGGGCGGCGGTCTGGGTGAGGGTGCTCACCGCGGCCTTGGACGCGGCGTACGCGCCGAGCCCGGGCAGCATGCCCTGGCTGCCGATATTGCTGGCCGTATTCACGATCACGCCGCCGCCGTTGCGCTCCATGTGCGCGATCTCGTGCTTCATGGACAGCCAGACGCCGGTGAGATTGGCGGCCAGGGTCTCGCCCCAGACGCTTTCGCAGATCTCCGCCACCGGCTGGTTCGGGCCGAGTTCGGTGACATTGTTGAAGGCGACGTCGAGGCGGCCGTGGCGTTCGACGACGGCGCTCACGATCGCCTCCGCGTCGGAGGCGTCACCGTTCTCGCCGTGGTGGGTCACATCGGCGATTCCGCAACTGGCGCTGCCGCCCAGTGCCTTGATCTCCTCGACGGTGTCGTGCAGCATTTCCGGGTGCCGGCCGGCGACCACGACCTCGGCGCCCTCACGGGCGAACGCAAAGGCGGCAGCGCGGCCGATGCCCTCGCCGCCCCCGGTGACCAGGACAACTTTGCCTGTGAATCGCTTGGACATCGCGTCTCTCCTGTTTCTGCGACTGCCGGGCCGGATGCCGGGTCGGGCCGTCTCAACTTCCTCCAGCATCAGGGGAGTCGGCTGTCGGGCGAATATGCGCGCGGCGCACTTCGTCAGGTGAGCGGAGCACGGACAGCGGCCGTGTCCGGCACCTGACGCAGTAGCGGGAAGGGCTTTGACCCCGGCCCGGAATGCGGCGAAGACTTCCACTGATCCATGTGAGGCCCGGCCCTCTTGACCGGCCTGATCGTTTTTCGCCGTGGCCCTTTCCCCGCCGCCCGCAGGAGAACGCATGATTACGCTTTCGTGGACCCGCAAGGTCGACAGCGCCGACATCGCCGACAGCACCGACCGTGCCGACGGCACCGGCACCGGCGATATCCCCGGAACCCCCTCCACCACGCGCGAGCAGCTGTGGCGCGTCCTGCTGCACAAGGCGGAGAACCCCGTCGGCTACGTGCCCGCCATCACCGAGTGCCGGGTCCTGGAGCGCTACGAGGACGGGTTCCTGCGCGAGGCGCGGCGCGGTGCGCAACTGCTCGTCCAGCGCGTCACGCCGGACGCCGCGGCCGGCCGCATCACCTTCCGGCACGCGGACTCCTCCGACCTCGCGGTGATCACCAACCAGCTGGGCGAGGACGAGGACGGCGACCTCACCCTCACGCTCAGCATCACGCTGACCGAGGCGCCGTCGTCGGCCGTGCTGCGCGAGAACTCCTACCTCCACGAACTCGACGCCGACTTCGCCGCGACCCTCGACGCCATGACGGCGGTGCTGCGGCGCAACGCCCGGCAGGCGGCCGGCCATGGGTGAGCGCGGGGCCGGAACGCCGTACTCGCGCCGGCGGGTCGTCGCCGGTGCCGCCGCCGTGGGTGCGGCGGCGGCACTGGGCGGCCCGGCGGGCACGGCGCTTGCGGAGGGCACGGCGCTTGCGGAGGACACCGGGCCCGCCGCCGAGGCGGCCGCCTTCGGGCCGCTGACCGTCAGGCCCTCCGACCGCCGCTACGCCGACCTGGTCTGGGGCGCCAACCGCCGCTGGGTGGGCACGCCCGACGCCGTACGCCTCGTCGGGTCGGCCGATCAGGTGCTCGCGGCCGTCCAGGAGGCCGTCGCCACCGGCCGCAAACCGGCAGTGCGCAGTGGAGGGCACTGCTACGAGAACTTCGTGACCACGGACGACGTACGGCTGGTCATCGACACGGGCTCCCTGGACCGGGTCGGCTACGACGCGGGCCGGCGCGCCTTCTTCATCGAGCCCGGCGCCCGGCTGGGGGACGTCTACCGTGCGCTGTACCGGGGCTGGGGCGTGACCGTGCCCGGCGGCACCTGCCCCTCGGTGGGCGCGGGCGGGCACATCGTGGGCGGGGGATACGGTGCGCTGGCCCGGCTGCACGGGCTGGTCGTGGACCATCTGTACGGGGTCGAGGCCGTCGTCGTCGACGCGAACGGCACCGCCCGGAAGGTGGTCGCCACGCGGGAGGAGAACGACCCCAACCGCGAGCTGCTGTGGGCGCATACGGGCGCGGGCGGAGGCGCGCTCGGAGTGGTCACGCGGTATCTGATGCGGTCGCCGGGGGCGGGCGGGGCGGACCCTGCCGTGCTGCTGCCGCAGCCGCCGTCGGAGGTGCACGTCTCCACGGTCACCTGGCCGTGGGAGGGCATGACCGAGGCGGCGTTCACCGCGATCCTGCGGAACTACGGGCGGTGGTGCGAGCGCAACAGCGCGCCCGGCTCCCCGTACGCGAGCCTGTTCAGCCAGCTGAAGCCGACGCACAAGTCGGCCGGGTCGTTCTCCATGACGACGCAGATCGACGCGTCCGTGCCGAACGCGTCCGGGCTGCTGGACGCCTTCCTGGCCGCGGTCGCGCAGGGCGTGGGCGTCCGCTACCGGGTCGACGACCGCCGCACGATCTCCTGGCTGCACGCCACCACGTCCTGGCCGGGCTTCACCGCGCCCGACACCACCACCCGGTTCAAGGCCAAGTCCGCGTACATGCGGAAGGGCTTTCCGGAAGACCAGCTCAAGGCGTTCTACCGGCACCTGACCAGGGACGACTTCTCCGGGCCCATGTCCGTGGTGATGATCAGCGCGTACGGGGGCCGGGTGAACGCGGTGGGCCCGGCGGAGACGGCCGTACCGCAGCGGGACTCCGTGATGAAGCTCCACTACATCACCTTCTGGCAGCACGCCGCGGACGACGAACGGCACCTGACCTGGATCCGCGAGTTCTACCAGGACGTCTACGCGGCGTCCGGAGGCGTGCCGAGACCCGGGGACGTGACGGACGGCTGCTTCGTCAACTACGCGGACGCGGACCTGAATACGGCGCGATGGAACGGGTCCGGCGTGCCGTGGAGCGAGCTGTACTTCAAGGGCAACTACCGCAGGCTGCAGGCGGTGAAGGCGCGGTGGGACCCGAGGGACGTCTTCCGCCACGAGCAGTCGGTGAGGCTGCCGGGGCAGGGCTGAGCGCTGCTCTTGTACGGGTGACACGACGGAAAGAGGGAACCCATGTCCTCCGGTTACGCACCGGCTCCGGGCGCGGTCGCGCGCACCGGACGCGGCTTCGCCCTGCTGGGCGCCGTGCAGGTCGTCCTGATCCTGGCCATCACGATGCTGTCGCCGGCGCTGCCGGCGATCCAGCACGACCTCGGGCTGTCCGGCGCGCAGCTGACGCTGGTCAGCGCGGCGTACGGACTGTCGTTCAGCGGCCTGCTGATGCTGGGCGGGCGGCTGGGAGATCTCATGGGGCGGCGCCGGGCGCTGGTGGCCGGGGCCGCCGTCTTCGGGCTGGCCTCGGCGGCCGCCGGGCTCGGCCCCGGCTTCGCCTTCCTGCTCGGGGGCCGCTTCGTGCAGGGCGTCGGGGCGGCGCTCGCCGCACCCGCCGCGATGTCCCTCGTCCGCTCCCTCTACCCCGAGGAGGCCCGGCACGCGCGGGCGCTCGCGGTGTGGGGCGGGCTGGCCGGCTTCGGGGCGACGGCGGGGATGCTGCTGTCGGGAACGGTGTCGACGTGGGTGTCGTGGCGGTGGTCGTTCGTGGTGCCCGTGGCGGTGTCGCTGATCGCCGTGGCCGCGGCGCGGCGGGTGCTGCCCGCGGGGCCGGACCCCGTGCGGGTGCGGCTGGACGTGCCGGGCGCGGTGCTGGTCACGGCCGGTCTGACCGTCATGAGCTACGGGCTCGTCCAGGCGGGCGAGCGGCCCTGGGGCGCCGGCGTGGTGTGGGGGCCGGTCGCGGCCGGGGTGCTGCTGCTCGCCGCGTTCGTGGCGGTCGAGCTGCGCGTGCCGCACCCGCTGGTGCCGCTGGGCTTCCTGGCGCGGCGCCACCGGGCCACGGCCCTGTGGGCCGTCTTCATCGGCTCGGCCGGAATGTCGACGATCTTCTTCCTGCTGTCCCTGTACTTCCAGGAGGTACGGAACGCCTCCCCGCTGCTGACGTCGGCGGCCTTCCTTCCCTTCAGCGCGGCCCAGGTCGTGACGGGGATGCTGGCCGGGCGGCTGATCGGCCGGTTCGGAGGCCGCGTGGTCATGGTGGGCGGGCTGCTGGCCGCGGCCGCCGGGCTGGTGCTGATCGGGCAGCTGGGAGCCGACAGCGCCTACGCGGGCCTGCTGCTCGCCGGGCTCATCGTCTTTCCCGTGGGCATCGCGTGCGTCTTCTCCGGGTCGACCGTCGTCGCCCTGGAGGGCGTCGAGGACGAGCGCGCCGGGCTCGCCGGGGGCGTCGTCAACACGGCGCTGGAGGTGGGCCCCACGGTCGGGCTGGCCGTCCTCGTCTCCCTGGCCACGGCCCATGCGACCGGCCTGAGGGACGCGGGGGAGAGCGCCGGCTCGGCGACGAGCTCCGGGTACGCCTTCGCGCTGCTGATCGCGGCGGCGGCGTTCGGGGCGAGTGCGGTGGTGTCGGCGGTGTTGCTGAGGTCGCCGCGTTCGCCGCGCGGGGCGCGGGGTTTGCAAGGCGGTGCGGGGCGTCGTGCCGACGGCCGGGGTGCGGAATCCGTCCGGAGTGCGGGGCCGCCGGCGGACGCTGCGCTCGGGGTCGCCGGGACCGGAAGCGGCAGCAGCCCCAGGGCAGGAGGCGTCTAAGAGCGCCGGCTCGCCTTCCCCCGGGCGGGCCGGCGGACGCGCGCTTCCCCCCTTCCGGCAACGGCCTTCCGCCGCGACGGCAGCAGCCGTCGCGGCGGAAG
>NZ_BMUT01000021.1 GCF_014650335.1 Streptomyces hiroshimensis | reverse complement strand
CCGAACAATTTTTCAGCCTCAGGCCCCGAGTGTTATCACTCGGGGCCTGAGGCATTTTTGCGTTCCGGACCTCTAGGGTGACGTCATGATGCGCTATGACCTCGTCATCTTCGACAACGACGGTGTGCTCGTCGACAGCGAACCGATCTCCAACCGGGTCCTCGCCGCCTACCTCACCGAACTCGGGCACCCCACCACGTACGAGGAATCCATCCGGGACTACATGGGCTCCGCCGTGCACCGCATTCACGACCTGGTGCTCGAACGCACCGGCCGGCAGCTGCCCGCCGACTTCGACACCACCCTGCACTCCCGCATCTTCGAAGCATTCGACCGCGAGCTGCAGCCCATAAAGGGTGCCGCGGAGGTCCTCGAGTATCTGGTGGCCTCCGGCATTCCGTACTGCGTCGCCTCCTCCGGGACCCACGAGCGGATCCGGGTCGGCCATGCCCGCACCGGCCTGGACGAATGGTTCGAGGAATCCTGGATTTTCAGCGCGGAGGACGTCGGCAGGGGCAAGCCGACCCCCGACCTCTTTCTCCACGCCGCCCGTTCCATGGGTGTCGAACCCGCCCGCTGTGTTGTCGTCGAGGACAGCCCGCTCGGGGTCCAGGCTGCGCGCGCCGCCGGTATGGATGTCTACGGTTACACCGGTATGACTCCTGCGGAGCGGCTGACCGAGGCCGGCGTCAACGGGCTGTTCGGCGCGATGGCGGAACTTCCTCAACTCCTCGCCTGATCCTCGCCTGATCCGTGCATGCTCCTTGCCCGATCCGCGCACGCTCCTCGTCCGGTCCCCCTCTGATTCCCGTCCGCGCCATCCATTACGGTGACGCTCATGAGCGGCCGTGCGCAGTTGATGTGGGACGAGGCGGTAACGGGCTATGACTTCGGGCCCGGTCACCCCATGGATCCGGTGCGGCTCGCGCTCACCATGCGGCTGGTCGAGGCGCTGGGGCTGGACCGGGCCCTGCGCGTCACGGCCGCCCGGCCCGCCGGGGATTCCACCCTGCGTCTGGTGCACCGCGAGGACTACATCGCCGCCGTGCGTGCCGCGTCCGCCGACCCGGCCTCCGCCGACGGCTCGTACGGCCTGGGGACCCCGGACGTCCCGGCCTTCCCGGCCATGCACGATGCGTCGGCGCTGATCGCCGGGCAGTCGGTGGGCGCCGCGGAATCCGTATGGCGCGGGGAGGCTCTGCACGCGGTGAACTTCGCCGGCGGGCTGCACCATGCGATGCCGGGCGCGGCCTCCGGGTTCTGTGTGTACAACGACGCGGCCCTCGCCGTGGCCCGGCTGCTGGAGCTGGGGGCCGAGCGGGTCGCGTACATCGATGTGGACGTGCACCACGGCGACGGCGTCCAGGCGGCCTTCTGGGAGGACCCGCGCGTCCTCACCATCTCTCTCCACGAGCACCCGAGCACGCTCTTCCCGCAGACCGGCTGGCCCCAGGAGACCGGTGGGCCGGGCGCCGAGGGCAGTGCCGTCAATGTGGCGCTGCCGGCGGGGACGGGCGACGCGGGATGGCTGCGAGCCTTCCACGCGGTGGTGCCGGAGCTGCTGGCAGCCTTCCGCCCCCAGGTGCTGGTGACGCAGCACGGCGCCGACACGCACTTCGAGGACCCGCTGGCCCATCTGGCGGTGTCGCTGGACGCCCAGCGGACGGCGGCCGAGGCCTGTCACGCGCTGGCACACGAGCACGCGGAGGGGCGGTGGGTGGCCCTGGGCGGCGGCGGGTACGCGGTGGTCGACGTGGTGCCGCGCTCGTGGGCCCATCTCGTGGCGATCGCCGCCGGGGCGCCGGTGGCTCCCGGGAGTGCCGTGCCGGAGGAGTGGCGGGCCGAAGTGTTCCGTCGCACGAGGCAGTTGGGGCCGCACCGGATGACGGACGGGCGTCACCCCGAGTGGAAGGACTTCACGGATTCGGGGTACGACCCGGGGGACCGGCTCGACCAGTCGATCCTCGCGACGCGGCGGGCGGTGTTCCCGGCGCACGGCCTGCTTCCGTAAGACGCTGCGTCACACGGGCCGTCCCACATCCCACAGTTCCTGCCGCGTCACACGGTCCTCGCCACGTCACGCAGGCCGTTAGGCCGACCGTGGGATCCCTGCGCGAATCCCCTTCGGCTCAGGGGCGGTTCCGTCAGCATCGGAACCGTGCTGACCGAGCTCCCCGCCCAGTCCTGCGAGTCCTGCCAGTCCTGCCAGTCCTGCGAGTCCTGTGCTCAACGTTCCCTCCGCAGTCACCTCCTTCGCTCCCGTATCGCCGGTGTCGTATCCACCTCCAGGGAACGGAGTCTGAGCCGCTATCGGATGTTCGTGGCCGGGGATCCCCGGGCGTTGCTCGGGCTGGAGCCCGAACGGGACTGGCGGCTGGGGGACTTGTTGCAACTGATGGGCCGCAAGTGCGGGGTTTCGGCCGATCCCGGCCACACTTCGGGGCAGGATGTCATCGACCCCGACCGTACGATCGTGGCACTGAGTGCCTTTGCGGACCGGCTCGCCGCAGTGGCCGCGGCCGCCGCACCGGTGCTGATCGGCACCGGTCACCCGCACCGGCTCCTGGGCTTCTACGCTTCCTTGGCCGCCGGTCTCTCGGCGGCGGGATGCACTGTCCTCCGCCCGGCGCAGGGTCGAAGTGTCGACATAACGACCCGGTTCGGGGTACGCACCTACAACCTGGACTACGTTCGAGGCGTCGCGCTGGTGCGTGAACCCGGCGCGCGTGGGTGTGGAAGTGAGCCCGGCGTACATACGCATTCTCCGCTCCCGCTTCGGGTGGCCCTGGGTGCGGCGATGGACGGTGACGGGCCGCTTCCGGCGATGGTCATCGGGGACCACGGCTGGGTCTGCGGGGCAGGTCAGCTGGGTATTGAGGCCCTCGGCCTGGCGGATGCGGACGACCCCGCGCCGTTCGTCGGCCAGGCGGAGGGGCGGGTGTCCGTCGTCGTTCCGCTTGATGACACTGTGCGGTCTGATTACTACCGACCGCTTACTCGCTATGTACTCAATCGAGCGTGTCTGTCACAGTAGGCGGCCGATGGCTGCTCCTCTTCCCCACTCGCATCACCCGCCCCTAACCTGGGGAGTGAGCGCGCAGCGACGAGGAGTCACCGGAGGGGAAGCCGGTGCGCGTCATGTGCGGAAGGTTCAGGTGTGTCATGGCTGCTGACCAGAGGCCTCTCAACGAGGTCGTGTTCCTGACCGTGGCGGAAGTCGCCTCGGTGATGCGAGTGTCCAAGATGACCGTGTACCGCTTGGTGCACAGCGGTCATCTGCCGGCGATCAGGGTGGGCAGGTCGTTCCGGGTCCCGGAGCAAGCGGTGCACGAGTACCTCCGAGAGTCCTACGTGGGGGTGGAAACAGCCTGACGGGGGCCCTGGATTACGCTGATCGCCCGGTGCCGGGTAGGCTGGCCCGATGTAGGTCGTGTGGGCTCGGACGCCCCGCACCGAGTGAATCGATGTAAGCGAGGGTAGTCGTGGGCTCTGTTATCAAGAAGCGGCGTAAGCGGATGGCCAAGAAGAAGCACCGCAAGCTGCTCAAGCGCACGCGCGTTCAGCGTCGCAACAAGAAGTAAGCAGCACGCCGCTGTGCTCGTCCCGCAGCCCTCCCACCGATCATGGTGGGAGGGCTGCGGTGCGTTGCGGGCAGGCTGCGGTGCGTTGCAGACGGGGTGCGGCCGGGTTGTGGACGGGTTGCAGCGAGTGAAGCCTCGGCTACGGCTTGAAATGTAGCTCCGCGCATCGGCCGGTCATCACAGCGCAACAACGACCCGCTACGGTGGCCGCGGCAGCACCACTCATGGGTGATCGTGGGCGGATCGTGGCAGAAGGAAGGCGCTGATCTTGGGCAAGGTCGTGCTCGTCACCGGAGTCGCACGGCAGCTGGGGGGCCGGTTCGTCCGCCGCATCCAGCGCGAGCCCGACGTGGACCGGGTGATCGGGGTGGACGCGGTGCCACCCGCACACCATCTGGGCGGGGCCGATTTCGTACGGGCGGACATCCGCCATCCCCGGATCGCACGCGTTCTGGCCGAACACGCTGTGGACACGGTGGTCCACATGGATGTGAACGGCACCCCGCTGGGCAAGCGCGGCAGCCGGGCCTCGGTCAAGGAAACCAACGTCATCGGCACGATGCAGCTGCTCGGCGCCTGCCAGAAGACGCCCTCGGTCAAGCGCCTGGTGGTCAAGTCCAGCACCAATGTCTACGGATCCGCGCCACGCGATCCCGCGATCTTCACCGAGACCACCCCGCCCAAGTCGCTGCCCAGCGGTGGCTTCGCCAAGGACGTGGTGGAGGTCGAGGGCTATGTGCGCGGCTTCGCCCGGCGCCGGCCCGACGTGGCCGTGTGCGTGCTGCGCTTCGCGAACATCCTCGGGCCCTGCGCCGACTCGCCGCTCGCGGAGTACTTCGCGCTGCCCGTCCTGCCCACCGTGCTCGGCTTCGACCCCCGGTTGCAGTTCGTCCATGAGGACGATGTGATCGAGGTGCTGCGGATCGCCTCGGGCGAGCCGCGCAGAGGCACGCTCAACAGCGGCACCTTCAACGTCGCGGGTGACGGGGTGCTGCTGCTCTCGCAGGCGGCCCGCCGCCTCGGGCGTCCCACGCTCCCCTTCTTCCTGCCGACCGTCACCTGGGTCGGCTCCGCTCTGCGTTCGGTCGGCGTGACGGACTTCTCGCCCGAGCAGATCCGGCTCCTCACCCACGGGCGGGTCGTCCGGACCACCCAGATGCGCGAGACCCTCGGCTTCGACCCGCGCTACAGCACCGCGGGGGCCTTCGAGGACTATGCGCGCAGCCGAGGGCCCGGGCTGCTGCCGCCCGAGACCCTTGCCCGTACCGTCGACCGGATCGCCGCGGCACTGCCTGCCGGCCGCGGCCAGAAGTGAGGAGCGCACCCACCATGGCGGACGCGAAGGTCATCCCGTTCGGCGGCGAGGAGCCGCGGTCCAAGCGCGGCAAGGGCAAGCGGACGGGGCGGGCCCGCACGGGCCGGGTGTCGTCCCTCGCCCCCGTGCCGCCGCAGCGGGACCTGGACCAGGCCGCGGCGGCCGCGCCCGAACAGTCGCCGGCCGCGGACGGCAGCGCCCGGGTGCGGGAGCCCGAGGCCGCGCAGGAGGGCGGCTGGGACCGGAGGCTGGCGCACGGGCTGAGCTTTCTGCGGCGGCGGATCACCGGCGAGTACGAGGTCGACGAGTTCGGCTACGACGAGGAGCTGACCGACCAGGTCCTGATGTCCGCGCTGCGGCCCTTCTACGAGAAGTACTTCCGGGTCGAGGTGAAGGGCATCGAGAACATCCCGGAGAAGGGTGCGGCCCTGGTCGTCGCCAACCACTCCGGGACGCTCCCGGTGGACGGGCTGATGCTGCAGGTCGCGGTGCACGACCACCACCCGGCCGAACGGCACATCCGGATGCTCGCCGCGGACCTGGTCTTCATGCTGCCGGGCGTCAACGAGATCTCCCGGAAGCTCGGGCACACCCTCGCCTGCGCGGAGGATGCGCAGCAGCTCCTGGAGCGGGGCGAGGTGGTCGGCGTGATGCCGGAGGGGTTCAAGGGGATCGGGAAGCCGTTCTCGGAGCGGTACAAGCTCCAGCGGTTCGGCCGGGGCGGCTTTGTGTCGACGGCACTGCGTGCCGGGGCTCCGATCGTGCCGTGCTCGATCGTGGGGGCCGAGGAGATCTATCCGATGCTCGGCAACTCCAGGACGGCCGCGCGGCTGCTGGGGATTCCGTACTTCCCGCTGACGCCCGCGTTCCCCTGGCTGGGGCCGCTGGGGCTGGTGCCGCTGCCGACGAAGTGGACGATCCAGTTCGGGGAGCCGATTCCGACGGACGGGTATCCGGCGGAGGCCGCGGACGACCCGATGCTGATGTTCAACCTGACCGATCAGGTACGAGAAACGATTCAGCACACCTTGTACAAGCTGCTCGTGCAGCGGCGATCCGTGTTCTTCTGACCGGCCCACGGGTGGGCCCGGCACGGCAACGGCGGTCGGTGTTCTTTTAAGAACACCGACCGCCGACCGCCTCGCGCTACTTCGGATCGTCGCCGTGGATCCCCAGCCCCGGGAGGATGTCCGGGAGGACCGGCGGGATCGTGATGCTCGGCTGCTTGGCCGGCTTGCTGTCCTTGCCGCGCTGCGTGCCGTCCGGGCTGGCGCTGCCGGGCGCCGAAGGGGGCTTCAGCAGCCCCGTACCGCCGAGGAGGCCCTCGTGCTCCTCATGGCCGCCGGGGGCCGCCGAGTGCGGGCGGCCGCCGCCGGCGTGCTTGCCCTCGCTGCTGGACGAGGCCGACGGCTTGGGCGTGGAGTGGCCCGCGCGGCCGGACGTGCCGGGCGCGGAGGTCTCCGGCCGGACGGACGAGCCGTGCTTGCCGTGGTGGGCGGGCAGCAGGGACTGCAGCGGCTCGACCTCATCGTCTATGGCGGAGAGGACCGAGCTCACTTCGGCGCCCACGTCGGCCAGTTGGACCGGGAGCTTCTCGCGCAGCTGGCTCCAGCTCTCGCGGTGCGAGGAGGCGAAGCTGGAGAGGCGCTGGATGGGGCCGAGCGAGCGGTCGCGCTTGTAGGCGGTGTGCAGCAGGCGGTGGCCCTCGGAGGCGTCCTGGCGCATGCCCGAGAGGGTCTTGCGGATCTCGCCCAGGACCTCGTGGTCCAGACTGCCGCCCAGCTTGCCGCGCTCCATCAGGCGGCGGGCCTCCTGCAGGCGCGTGGAGGCCCGGTCGAGGAGCAGGCCGCCGCGGTCGGAGTCGTCGTCGGCCATGCCGAGGCGGAGATCCTCCATGCCGCGCTTGAGCGGATAGAGCGAATCGCCGGGCAGGGCATTGGAACTGGCGGCCGCCACGCCGCCGAACGCGCCCGCTGCCACGCCCACGGTCAGGCCGCCCGCGGCGAGCCCCTTCGACCAGCGGGAGCGCGGCCGGAGCCGGCCCAGGGCGCGGTGGGCGCCGCGGCCGGACCGGCGGGCCTTCGGCTCGGGGGCGGCGGCGGAGTCACCCCCGGCGAACTGGGTCTCCATGGCAGCGATGAGCTGCGCCCGCTGCACGGTCTTGGTCTCCGGGTCGAGCCCGGGGCGGGGCAGCTCACCGAGCCGGCCCGTCAGGGTCAGCAGCCTGCCCTGCTCGGCGCCTTCGGCCGGCGGATCGGGCTGTGTGGCCGCCGCGTCCTGGACTTCCTGCTGCTCCAGGGACCGGGCGAAGGCGTTCGCCCGCCGGTGCGCCGATACGTTCGCGATCACAGGCGGCACCTCCTCTCGTCATGACGGTCGACTCCTCTGAACACCTGGAGGGTTGCACGCCGTGATGAGCATCCACTCGATCGAGTGAGTGGCTGCGGGCATGGCGTGACCGCAGGGAGTCTGCAACCCGCACAACGACTGGCGCGCCAGCCGGGTTACGCGCACTGGACGATGTGACCGCTGGTGAGTGAACGGGCGCGCATGGTTAACGCGCGTCCTCGGGAAGGAGGCGGGCCAGGGTGCGGACCGCGCGGTACTGAAGGGTCTTGATGGCGCCCTCGTTCTTGCCCATGACGCGGGCGGTCTCGGCGACCGAGAGGCCCTGCAGGAAGCGCAGGGTGACGCACTCCTGCTGCTGGGGGTTGAGCTTGCGCACCGCCTCCAGCAGCGCGGCGTTGGACAGGGACTCGAGGACGGAGTCCTCCGGGCTGCGCTCGACCTCATTGGCGTCGAGCATCTCGCCGGTGGTCACTTCGAGCCGGAACCTTGACGACTTGAAGTGGTCGGCGACCAGATTGCGGGCGATCGTCACGAGCCAGGCGCCGAAGTCGCGGCCCTGCCAGGTGAAGGTGCCGATGCGGCGCAGGGCGCGCAGGAACGTCTCACTGGTGAGGTCCTCCGCGGTGGCCCGGCCGCCTACCCGGTAGTAGATATAGCGGTAGACCGTATCGGCGTACTGGTCGTAGAGGCGGCCGAAGGCTTCGGCCTCCCCGGCCTGGGCGCGCTCGACGAGGTCGAGCATGCGGGCGCTGTCGCTGTCCGCGCTGGGACGGCGCGTTGACGTGGCGGAGCCGGAGGGCGCGGCGGACGGCGCGGTGGCCGCACCGCCCCGGCGGGCGGCACGTCTGCCGACCGCCGCGCCGCTCTCGGCGAGGGCGTAGCAGGGGCCGGCATGACCGGCGCGGCCGCCTCCTGCGGCAGGGGCGAGCGTGGCGAGGGCGGGGACGGCGTACGCGGTGGGGACGAAGCCGCGCAGGCGGTCGAGGACCGTTGCGCGAAGCGTAGCCAGGCCCGAGGCGTCAACCCCGACGTGTGGGTACACGGGACTCCCAGAGGCAGAGCTTCCATCACGTGCAGTACGGAACCGTTCACTCGTCGTAGGGACAAGGGGGTACCGGTTTGCGTCTGAGGAGAATAACGCTTCGTACAGGCAGCACTACACCGAGTTGCTCAAATCATCGTTTCCGTTCGATCTCTTACCGGTTCGGGATCGATCAAATATCGAACTATGAAAGGAGGTTGAACAGATTTGGTCATGGTGTGGCCGAATGGGCGGCGTGTTGTGGCAATCCGGACGCGGAAGGACTGAGGAGGAGGATGTGAGGGTATGAAGACAGGATTGCCTGAGAGTGACGCCCGGCTACGCACTGTTGCCGAACCTTTGTGGCGGCAGCGCGGCGTAGTGGCCCGAAGTGAGCGGCGTCGTACGGCGCGCCGCCGTGTGAAGCCGCCCCGGAGCCGCTAGGGGCGGGCCGGGGCGGGGAGCCGGGTGCGTCTGCGTCCGGTGTCTGTTCGGTGTCTGTGTCGGTGTCTGCGGGACTGTGGGGCTGCGTCAGCGCCGGCGCCGGTGCAGGGCGACGGCCGCGGCCGCGCCGCCCGCCAGGGCGCCCACGCCGGCCGCCGCCGGGATGCCGACCTTGGCCGCCTTGCGGCCCGTACGGTAGTCGCGCAGCCGCCATCCGCGCTCGCGGGCGTGCTTGCGCAGCCGGGCGTCGGGGTTGACGGCGTAGGGGTGGCCCACGAGCGAGAGCATCGGGATGTCGTTGGCCGAGTCGCTGTAGGCGGCGCAGCGCGAGAGGTCGAGCCCCTCGGCCGCGGCCAGGGCGCGGACGGCCTCGGCCTTGGCCGGGCCGTGCAGCGGCTCGCCGACGAGCTTGCCGGTGTAGACGCCGCCGATCGACTCGGCGACGGTGCCGAGCGCGCCGGTCAGCCCGAGGCGGCGGGCGATGATCGTCGCGGCCTCGACGGGCGCGGCGGTCACGAGCCACACCTTCTGCCCGGCGTCGAGGTGGGCCTGGGCGAGGGCCCGGGTGCCGGGCCAGATCCGCTCGGCCATGTACTCGTCGTAGATCTCCTCGCCGATGGTCATCAGCTCGGAGACGCGGTGGCCCTTGACGATGGACAGGGCGCTGTCGCGCGCGTCCTGCATGTGCTCGGCGTCCTCGCCGGCCAGCCGGAACCACACCTGCTGCCAGGCGAAGCGGGCGAGCTCGCGCTTCTGGAAGAACCGCCGCTTGTACAGCCCGCGGCCGAAGTGGAAGAGGGAGGCGCCCTGCATGACCGTGTTGTCGAGGTCGAAGAAGGCGGCGGCGTGTACGTCGCCGACGACGGGGAAGTCCGGCTCGGACGGCTGCTGCGCGATGCCCTCCGCGCTCTCGGCAGCGCTCTCCTGAGCGTTTTTACGGGCTGCCTCCGCCGCGGCCTCGCCTGCCAGCACGCTGCGTGCCGTGGCAGAGCGCCTGCGCGGAGTGATCCATCCCAGTGCGGCCATGGCCCGAGCATAGCCAGTTTGTTCGGGGTAACCGGAGTCGGGATGATTCCGGGGCGTGAACTTACCTTGACGCTCCGGTTACGCCCGGCGGGTCGGCGTGCGCGAGGGTGGGGAGAGTGCGGGGGAGAGGGCGGGGAGAGGTCAGCCCGTCAGGGCCTTGCGCAGCCGGTCGGGGTTCACGCGCCAGAAGTCGTGCTGCGCGCCGTCGACGAGGATCACCGGGATCTGCTCCCAGTACTTGCGGTGGAGCTCCTCGTCCTGGGTGATGTCCTTCTTCTCCCAGCGGGCGCCGAGTTCGCCGCAGACCTCGGCGATCACGGTCTCGGCGGCATCGCACAGGTGGCAGCCGGGCTTGCCGATCAGGGTGACCGTGCTGTCGGCGGGGTTCTTGGGGGTGCGGCGGCGCAGCAGGGGGGACATGTCCGCCATTGTGCCCGCTGTGCCCGCCGCCGGTGCGCCTGCGTGCCCGCCGCCGGTGCGCTTCCGTGCGCGCCCGCGTGCACCCGTATGCAATGACGTGCTCCCCGCTCGCTCAAACGTGCTGGATGGGTGCCTGAGTCGACTACCATCATGTGGCGATTTGTTGGTGTCCGGGGGTATCGAAGGTCAGGAGTGAGCGCCCGTGTCCCCGTCGACGCTCCCCTGGGTCGCGTGTGACAGGTGTGGCTGCTGTGGCAGTGCAGCCCGTCGTCTCCGGAAGGGGCCGAATGGTTCCCGGAGAGGGCCGAAAGGCCGCGTGACCCCGGTCACTTTGACCGGGCAAAACGGACACCATCTTTGTGCACGCGTTCACAAAGGCATAGCCTGCGTTCGACGGGGCGGTCCTGGGACGAGGCGCCGCCCGCAGCCCCGCTCTACCCGCAGGAGCACCGTGGCAACTGGCCGAACTCACCGACCGGCGACCCGAAGCCGAGGAATTCCCGAGGCCACCGTCGCCCGGCTTCCGCTGTACCTGCGTGCACTCACCGCGCTCTCCGAGCGCTCGGTGCCCACGGTCTCCTCCGAGGAGCTCGCGGCCGCGGCGGGCGTCAACTCCGCCAAGCTGCGCAAGGACTTCAGCTACCTCGGCTCCTACGGCACCCGCGGGGTCGGCTACGACGTCGAGTACCTCGTCTACCAGATCTCCCGTGAGCTCGGCCTGACCCAGGACTGGCCGGTCGTCATCGTCGGCATCGGAAACCTCGGCGCGGCCCTCGCCAACTACGGCGGCTTCGCCTCCCGCGGCTTCCGCGTCGCGGCCCTGATCGACGCCGACCCCGCCATGGCCGGCAAGCCGGTCGCCGGGCTGCCCGTGCGCCACACCGACGAGCTCGAATCGATCATCACCGACAACGACGTCTCCATCGGTGTCATCGCCACCCCGGCCGGCGCCGCCCAGCAGGTCTGCGACCGGCTCGTGGCCGCCGGGGTCACCTCGATCCTCAACTTCGCGCCCACCGTCCTCTCCGTGCCCGAGGGCGTGGACGTGCGCAAGGTCGACCTGTCGATCGAGCTGCAGATCCTCGCCTTCCACGAGCAGCGCAAGGCCGGCGAGGAGACCTCCCCCGCACAGGAGACCGCCGCCGCCACGGCGCCGCCCCGCTCCGGCGCGGGCGTGCGCGCGGGTGCCGCAGGCGGCAGGAAGGGACCGGACGGGGACGTACCCGCCGTGATGCCGGCATGAGCCTTCTCGTCGTCGGACTGAGCCACCGCAGCGCCCCGGTGAGCGTGCTGGAGCGCGCCGCCCTCGCGCGCGAGGCGCAGGCCAAGCTGCTGCAGGACACCCTCGCGGCGGAGCCCGCCACCGAGGCGGCCGTCCTCGCCACCTGCAACCGGATCGAGCTCTACGCCGACGTGGACAAGTTCCACGCCGGTGTGGCCGAGCTGTCCACGCTCCTCGCCCAGCACTCGGGCGTCGGGCTGGAGGAGCTCACTCCGTATCTCTATGTGCACTACGAGGACCGCGCCGTCCACCACCTGTTCTCGGTGGCCTGCGGGCTGGACTCGATGGTCGTCGGCGAGGGCCAGATCCTCGGCCAGATCAAGGACGCCCTCGCCCTCGGCCAGGAGCTGCACACCGCCGGGCGGCTGCTGAACGACCTGTTCCAGCAGGCCCTGCGGGTCGGCAAGCGCGCCCACAGCGAGACCGGCATCGACCGGGCGGGCCAGTCCCTGGTCACCTTCGGCCTGGAGCGCCTGGCCGACGGCGTGCCGCTGGGCGACTGGGCCGGCGGCAAGCGGGCCCTCGTCATCGGCGCCGGATCCATGTCCTCCCTCGCGGCGGCGACGCTCGCGCGGGCGGGCGTGGCCCACGTGGCCGTCGCCAACCGCACGCTGGAGCGGGCCGAGCGCCTGGTGGAGATCCTCACCGAGCCGGGCGCCCGGTCCGCCGCAGGCTTCACGGCCTCGGCCGTGGAGATGGCCGCGGTGCCGCAGGAGCTCGCGCTCGCGGACGTGGTGGTCAGCTGCACCGGCGCCATGGGCGTCGTGCTGACGGCCGAGGCCATACGCGCTGCGCTCGCATCCCGTACGGACGAGGCCGGTGCCGGTGCCGGTCGTACGGACGCGGCCTGCGCCCTCGACGCCGCGTGCGGCGACGCGGCCCGCACCGGCGTCCGCCTCGCCCTCCTCGACCTCGCCATGCCGCGCGACATCGACGCCGCCGTCCACCGCCTGGAAGGCGCACGGCTCGTCGATATCGAGTCGCTCGCCGAGGCCTCCGCCGACGCGCCCATGGCCGCCGACGTCGACCGCGTGCGCGCCATCGTCTCCGACGAGGTCGCCGCCTTCGGCGCCGCCCAGCGCGCCGCCCACATCACCCCCACCGTGGTCGCCCTGCGCACCATGGCCGCGGACGTCGTCGCGAGCGAGATCGCCCGCCTCGACGGCCGCCTGCCCGACCTGGACGACAAGCAGCGCGCGGAGATCACCCAGACCGTGCGCCGCGTCGTCGACAAGCTCCTCCACGCGCCGACCGTGCGCGTCAAGGAGCTGGCCTCCACCCCCGGCGGCGCCGGCTATGCCGACGCGCTGCGAGAGCTCTTCGACCTCGACCCGCAGGCGGTCGCCGCCGTCAGCCGGGCCGACTCGCAGGCCGGTACGCACAACACGGCACGGGAGCCGGCATGAACGACACCTCTTCGAGGCCGCTGCGCCTCGGCACGCGTCGCAGCAAGCTCGCCATGGCCCAGTCGGGCCAGGTGGCGCAGGCCGTGCAGCAGCTGACCGGGCGTCCGGTGGAGCTGGTGGAGATCACCACCTACGGCGACGTCTCGCGCGAGTCCCTCGCGCAGATCGGCGGCACCGGCGTCTTCGTCTCCGCGCTGCGCGACGCGCTGCTCGCGGGCGAGATCGACTTCGCCGTGCACTCCCTGAAGGACCTGCCCACCAAGCAGCCCGAGGAGCTGGCCCTCGCGGCGATCCCGCCGCGCGAGGACCCGCGCGACGTGCTGATCGCGCGCGACGGCCTGACCTTCGAGACGCTGCCCGAGGGTGCCCGGATCGGCACCGGCTCCCCGCGCCGCATGGCCCAGCTCAACGCCTGGGCCCGCGAGCTCGGCAAGAACATCGAGACCGTGCCCATCCGCGGCAACATCGACACCCGCATCGGCTTCGTCACCAAGGGCGAACTCGATGCCGTGGTGCTCGCCGCCGCGGGGCTGTCGCGGATCGGCCGCAGCGCCGAGGTCTCGCAGTTCCTGGAGCCCGACGCAGTTTTGCCCGCCCCCGGCCAGGGGGCCCTGGCGATCGAGTGCGCCATGACCAACGCACCGCTCGCCGCGACGCTCGCCGAGCTCGACGACCCGTACACCCGGGTCGCCGTGACGGCCGAGCGTTCCCTGCTCGCCGCCCTGGAGGCCGGCTGCTCCGCACCCGTGGGTGCGTTGGCCGACCTGCTGGTTGATGAGCAGGTTGTCACCGAAATGCGCCTGCGGGGCGTCGTCGGCACGACCGACGGCAAGACGCTGGTGCAGCTGTCCATCACCGGCCCCGTGCCGTCGTCCAGCGAAGAAGCCGTGGCCATGGGCCGCGATCTCGCCGCAGCGATGCTCGACAAGGGAGCGGCCGGTCTTATGGGGGAGCGAGCACTTTGAACCCCACCGCCCCGAACCACCCCGTGCACGGGCACGTCACCTTCCTCGGTGCCGGCCCCGGAGACCCGGGACTGCTGACGCTCCGCGCCGTGGAGGCGCTCGCGGCCGCGGACGTCCTGATCGCCGATCCGCAGGTGCTCGACGTGGTGCGCACGCATACGCGCGCCCATGTGGACATGCCTGCCCAGACGGTTACTGACGAGGCATCAAAAACCGCGGACGTCCCTGTCCTTAGGGACACCGCCAATCTTGTCATGACGGCCGCGCACAGCGGCAAGCGGGTCGTCCGTGCCGTCCTCGGCGACCCCGGCCTCGACGGCAACGCCGCCGACGAGATGCTCGCCTGCGCCGCCGAGGGCATCACCTTCGAGGTGGTCCCCGGCGTCGCCACGGCCGTCGGCGTGCCCGCCTACGCCGGTGTGCCGCTGCACGACGGCAAGGGCGGCGACGTGCGCTTCGTCGACGCCCGCACGGCCTCGGCCACCTGCTGGTCCGAGGTCGGCGCCAGCGAGGTCACCGCCGTCGTCTCCACCACGCTCGACTCCGTCGTCTCCGCAGCCGGCGAACTGGTCTCCGCCGGCCGCGGCCCCGACACGCCGATGACCGTCACGGTCGCCGGCACCACCACCCGCCAGCGCACCTGGACCGCGACCCTCGGCACCCTGGCCCAGGTGCTCAAGGCCGCCAAGGCGCTGCCGTCCGCCGACGGCGCCCAGCCGGTCATAGCCGTGGTCGGCGAGCGCAGCGCTGCCGAGCAGCGCGACCGGCTCTCCTGGTTCGAGTCCAAGCCGCTCTTCGGCTGGAACGTCCTCGTGCCGCGCACCAAGGAGCAGTCCGCCTCGCTCTCCGACCAGCTCCGCTCCTACGGCGCCGTGCCCAGCGAGGTCCCGACCATCGCCGTCGAGCCGCCGCGCACCCCCCAGCAGATGGAGCGCGCGGTCAAGGGCCTGGTCACCGGCCGCTACGAGTGGATCGCCTTCACCTCCGTCAACGCCGTGAAGGCGGTGCGCGAGAAGTTCGAGGAGTACGGGCTCGACGCGCGCGCCTTCGCCGGCATCAAGGTCGCGGCCGTCGGCGAGCAGACCGCCAAGTCGCTCATCGAGTTCGGCGTCAAGCCCGACCTCGTGCCGTCCGGCGAGCAGTCCGCCGTCGGCCTGCTGGAGGACTGGCCGCCCTACGACCCGGTCTTCGACCCGATCGACCGCGTCTTCCTGCCGCGCGCCGACATCGCCACCGAGACCCTGGTCGCCGGCCTGATCGAGCTGGGCTGGGAGGTCGACGACGTCACGGCCTACCGCACCGTCCGGGCCTCGCCGCCGCCGGCCGAGACCCGCGAGGCGATCAAGGGCGGCGGCTTCGACGCCGTGCTCTTCACCTCTTCGAGCACGGTCCGCAACCTCGTCGGCATCGCCGGCAAGCCCCACAATGTCACTGTCATCGCCTGCATCGGCCCGGCCACCGCGAAGACCGCGGAGGAGCACGGCCTGCGGGTGGACGTGCTGTCGCCCGAGCCCTCGGTGCTCAAGCTCGCCGAGGCGCTCGCGGAGTTCGGCGCGGCCCGCCGCGACGCCGCCCTGGAGGCCGGCGACCCGGTGACCCGCCCGAGCGAGCGACGGCCCGGATCGCGTAGAAGGGCACGGAGTTGAGCACCACGTACGGCACGTTCCCGGGGTCCCGGCCCCGGCGCCTGCGCACCACCCCGGCCATGCGCCGCATGGTCGCGGAGACCCGCCTGCACCCGGCCGACCTGATCCTTCCCGCCTTCGTGCGGGAGGGCGTCAGCACGCCGGTGCCGATCTCCGCCATGCCGGGGGTCGTCCAGCACACCCGTGACACCCTGCGGAAGGCGGCCGTCGAGGCCCTGGAGGCCGGCGTCTCCGGGATCATGCTCTTCGGCGTCCCCGAGGACGCCAAGAAGGACGCCGCCGGCACCGCCGGCACCGACCCCGACGGCATCCTGCAGGTCGCCATCCGCGACGTGAAGGCCGAGGTCGGCGACGACCTCGTCATCATGTCCGACCTGTGCCTGGACGAGTACACCGACCACGGCCACTGCGGCGTCCTCGACGCCGCCGGCCGCGTCGACAACGACGCCACGCTCGAGCGCTACGCCGAGATGGCCCAGGTCCAGGCCGACGCCGGCGTCCATATCGTCGGCCCCAGCGGCATGATGGACGGCCAGGTCGGCGTCATCCGCGACGCCCTCGACCAGACCGGCCACGAGGACGTCTCGATCCTCGCCTACACCGCCAAGTACGCCTCCGCGTTCTACGGCCCCTTCCGCGAGGCCGTCGGCTCCTCGCTGCAGGGCGACCGCAAGACCTACCAGCAGGACCCCGCCAACACCCGCGAGTCGATGCGCGAGCTCGCGCTCGACCTCGCCGAGGGCGCGGACATGGTCATGGTCAAGCCCGCCCTGCCGTACCTCGACATCCTCGCCAAGGTCGCCGAGGCCGTCGACGTGCCGGTCGCCGCGTACCAGATCAGCGGCGAGTACGCGATGGTCGAGGCCGCCGCCGCCAACGGCTGGATCGACCGCGACCGCGCGATCATGGAGACCCTGACCGGCATCAAGCGAGCCGGGGCGAACATGATCCTCACCTACTGGGCGACCGAGGTCGCGCGGCAGCTCTGACAAGGGGCGTACAGCAGCAAGGGCCGGTGCCCGGGGGAATTCCGCCGAAACGGTGGAAAGCCCCCGGGCACCGGCCCTAGCTTGTGGCGCACACCGAACCCTTCCGCGGAGACGCGCCCATGAGCACCGACCCCGAGCTCCCCGAGAGCTGGGAGTACACCCTCCAGGTCCCCTCCGACCCGCTCGCCCCCTGCATCGCCCGCCGCACCCTCCGCACGATCTTCGAGGAGCACGGCTTCGCCCGCGTGGCCGAGACCGCCGAGCTGCTCACCTCGGAGCTGGTCACCAACTCCTACCGGCACTCCGAAGGGCCCGCCTCCGTACGCGTCAGACGCGAAGGCAAGGGAAAGGGCGTACGGGTGACCGTATGGGACACCAACCCCGCGCTGCCCGGCCTGCAGGCCACCGCGCTGCCCCGGGAGGACGCCGAAGAGGGCCGCGGGCTCGCGCTCGTGATGCGCTGCGCCGACAGCTGGGGAGGGTTCGCCCTGCGCCGGCAGCCGCAGGGGCTCACCGGCAAGCTGGTCTGGTTCGAACTGGGAGCGGGACTAGGGGCAGCAGGGCCGGGACCGGGAGCGGGGTGACATACCCCGCCCCGGTCCGGCGGTGTCTCAGAGCTGCTCGGGCGTCCGGATGCCCAGCAGCGACATGCCCTGGCGCAGCGTGCGGGCCGTCAGGTCGCAGAGGAAGAGACGGTTCTCGACCTGCTGCGGGGTGTCGGCCTTCAGGACCGGGCACTCGGCGTAGAACGTCGTGTAGAGCGAGGCCAGCTGGTAGAGGTAACCGGCCAGCTTGTGCGGCTCGTAGGAGGCCGTGACCTCGGCCAGGTTCTCCCCGAACTGATCCAGGTGCATGCCCAGCGCGCGCTCGGCCGGGGCCAGCGCCAGCTCCGGGTGGGCGACCGGCCGGGCCTCGCCCGCCTTGCGGAGGATCGACTGGATCCGGGCGAAGGCGTACTGGAGGTAGACGCTGGTGTCGCCGTTGAGGGACACCATCTGGTCGAGGTCGAACTTGTAGTCGCGGGAGACGGACGTCGACAGGTCCGCGTACTTCACCGCGCCGATGCCCACCTGGGCGCCGCGCTCGGCGATCTGCTCCTCCGTCAGGTCCTGGGCCTTCTCCCGGACGACGGCCGTCGCGCGGTCGATCGCCTCGTCGAGCAGGTCCACCAGGCGGACCGTCTCACCCTCACGCGTCTTGAACGGCTTGCCGTCCTTGCCGAGGACCGTGCCGAAGCCGAGCTGGACGGCCTTGACGTCCTCGGTCAGCCAGCCGGCCCGGCGCGCGGTCTCGAAGACCATCTTGAAGTGCAGGGACTGCCGGGCGTCCACCACGTACAGCAGGGTGTCGGCCTTCAGGTTCCCCACGCGGTCGCGGATCGCGGACAGGTCCGTGGCCGCGTAGCCGAAGCCGCCGTCGGACTTCTGGACGATCAGCGGCGAGGGCTTGCCGTCCGGGCCCTTGACGTCGTCGAAGAAGACACAGAGCGCGCCGTTGGAACGGACGGCGACACCGGACTCCTCCAGGAGGCGGCAGGTCTCGGCGAGCATGTCGTTGTAACCGGACTCGCCGACGATGTCCTCGTCGCGGATCTCCACGTCGAGCTTGTCGAAGACCGAGTAGAAGTAGATCTTCGACTCGTCGACGAACCGCTGCCACAGCGCGAGCGTCTCCTCGTCACCGGCCTGCAGGTCCACCACCCGGCGGCGGGCGCGGGCCTTGAACTCCTCGTCGGAGTCGAAGAGCGTCCGCGACGCCTTGTACAGGCGGTTGAGGGAGGACATGGCCTCCTCGCCGGAGACCTCGCCCTCGTGGTCCAGCTCGTGCGGGTGCTCGATCAGGAACTGGATGAGCATGCCGAACTGGGTGCCCCAGTCGCCGATGTGGTGACGGCGCACGACCTTCTCGCCGGAGAACTCCAGGATCCGCACCACCGCATCGCCGATCACCGAATTGCGCAGGTGGCCGACGTGCATCTCCTTGGCCACGTTCGGCTGGGCGTAGTCGATGACCGTGGTGCCCGGGGCTTCCGCGAACGGCACGCCCAGGCGGTCGTCGGCGGCACGCGCGGCCAGCGTCTTCACGATCGCCTCGTCCGTGATCGTGATGTTCAGGAAGCCGGGGCCCGAGACCTCGACGTCCTTGATCAGCTCACCGGCCGGCTCCGCGCCGGAGGCGCTGATCTGCATGGCTTCCACGACCTTCGCCGCCAGCTCGCGAGGGTTGCCCTTGAGCTTCTTCGCCAGCGCCAGCATCCCGTTGGCCTGGAAATCGGCCCGGTCGCTTCGGCGCAGCAGCGGGTCGGCGGCGCCGGCCTCCGGCAGGGCTGCCGAGAGGGCGTCCGCGATGCGCTGGTGGAGCGAGGAAGCGAGGGAGGGAACCGAAGCCATGGGATGGGTGCCATTCCGGTAGGCGGCATGTGATGGTCCCCCCGATTATCCCATGCGCCTACCACGGCCCCCGCGGTAATTTCACCGGAGCCGGGCAACCCCGGAGCCACCCCTCCCGTCTGGGACAATGGTCATGCCAGGACCGTAAGGAAGGAAGTGCCGTGGCTCAGGCTCAGAGCACCGAGGCCGATTGGGTCTCCCGTTTCGCCGACGAGGTCATTGCCGAAGCGGAGCGCCGGGCCCCCGGCAAACCGATCGTCGTCGCCTCGGGCCTGTCGCCCTCGGGCCCGATCCACCTCGGCAATCTGCGCGAGGTCATGACGCCGCACCTCGTCGCCGACGAGATCCGCCGCCGCGGCCACGAGGTCCGGCACCTGATCTCCTGGGACGACTACGACCGCTACCGCAAGGTGCCCAACGGCGTCCCCGGCATCGACAAGTCCTGGGCCGACCACATCGGCAAGCCCCTGACCTCGGTGCCCGCCCCCGCCGGCTCGGCGTACCCGAACTGGGCCGAGCACTTCAAGGCCGCGATGGTCGCCTCGCTCGCCGAGCTCGGCATCGAGTACGACCCGATCAGCCAGACCGAGCAGTACACCTCCGGTGTCTACCGCGAGCAGATCCTGCACGCCATGAAGCACCGCGGCGACATCGACGCGATCCTCGACCAGTACCGGACGAAGGACAAGGCGACCGGCCAGCCGAAGAAGCAGGGCCAGAAGCAGCAGCAGAAGCCCGTCGACGAGGCCGAGCTGGAGGCCGCCGAAGGCTCCGGCGCCGCCGCCGAGGACGACGGCAGCGGCTCCGGCGCGGGCTACTTCCCGTACAAGCCCTACTGCGGCGTCTGCGAGCGCGACCTGACGACCGTCACCGCGTACGACGACGAGACCACCGAGCTGGCCTACACCTGCGTGTGCGGTCACTCCGAGACCGTCCTGCTCAGCGAGTTCAACCGCGGCAAGCTGGTCTGGAAGGTCGACTGGCCGATGCGCTGGGCCTACGAGGGCGTGATCTTCGAGCCCTCGGGCGTGGACCACTCCTCCCCGGGCTCGTCCTTCGTCGTCGGCGGCCAGATCGTCCGCAAGGTCTTCGGCGGCGAGCAGCCCATCGGCCCGATGTACGCCTTCGTCGGCATCAGCGGCATGGCCAAGATGTCCTCCTCCAAGGGCGGGGTCCCGACCCCGGGCGACGCCCTGAAGATCATGGAGGCGCCGCTGCTGCGCTGGCTGTACGCGCGCCGCAAGCCCAACCAGTCCTTCAAGATCGCCTTCGACCAGGAGATCCAGCGGCTCTACGACGAGTGGGACAAGCTGGAGGCCAAGGTCGCCGACGGCACCGTCCTGCCCGCCGACGCCTTCGCCCACAGCCGCGCCGCCCGCACGGCCGCCGGCGAGCTGCCGCGCACCCCGCGCCCGCTCCCGTACCGCACGCTCGCCTCGGTCGTCGACATCACCGCCGGCCACGACGAGCAGACGATCCGCATCCTCAGCGACCTGGACCCGGCCAACCCGGTCACCGACCTCGACGAGGTCCGCCCGCGCCTGGACCGCGCCGAGCACTGGATCAACACCCAGGTCCCGGCCGAGTCCCGCACCATCGTGCGCTCCGAGCCCGACACCGAGCTCCTCGGCTCGCTCGACGAGCAGGGCCGCGAGTCGCTGCGGCTGCTCCTGGAGGGCCTGGACGACCACTGGTCGCTCGACGGCCTCACCACGCTCGTCTACGGCGTGCCCAAGGTCCAGGCCGGCCTGGAGCCCGACGCCAAGCCGACCCCGGAGCTGAAGGTCGCCCAGCGGTCCTTCTTCGCGCTGCTCTACCACCTGCTGGTGAGCCGCGACACCGGCCCGCGCCTGCCCACGCTGCTGCTCGCGGTGGGGGCGGACCGGGTGCGCAAGCTGCTTGCCGCGTAGGTTTCGGCGCACGAAAGGCGCCGGGCCGCTCGATCATGATCGAGCGGCCCGGCGCCTTTCGTCGTTTACCGGCTGCTGGCTGCTGGCTGCTGGCTGCTGGCTGCTGGCTGCTGGCTGCTGCCGCTGCTGCTGCCGCTGCCGCGCATGCCGCCGGACCCTCGCCGCTGTGGTGCTTCGCCGCTGCGGCGGAGGAAAACAGCGGCGAGGCCCCACGGGCCGGAGCCGCTAGCTCTTGTTCGCCGCGGCGACCGCGGCCACCGCCTCCTTGGCCGCGTCCTGCGCGCCCTTGGCGATCTCGTCCGCGGCCGGGTTCTTCGCGCCCTGGAAACCGGCGCCGCTGTACTTCACCGTGACGACGACGTTGCCCGTGCGGGCGACGACGGTCGCGTTGCGGTAGTCGTCGTCGTCCTTCTTGGTGTCCGTGGCGACCAGGTTCGCGCCCTCGCCGATGCCCTCGGCCTTGTCGGTCTTCGCGTCCTTGGCGCCGTCGGCGGTGGTCGCCTTGGTCACCTGCTGCTCGGCGAACTTCTCGGCGCGCTTCTCGCCGGAGCCCAGCGTCGGGTCGGAGGCCAGCCGCTTGTAGGAGACGGTCAGCGAGCGGAACTGCAGGTCCTTGACGTCCTCGTCGTTCAGGCCGTTCCAGAAGCAGCTCGCGGAGTCGTTGGCGTCGCTGGTCGGGAGGGCCTCGCCCTCCTTCTTCTTCGCCTTCGGCACCAGCTTGTCGATCGTCTTCTCGTCGATGGTCTTGCAGACCTCCGGCGGCAGCTTGGCGAACGTGGCCGCCTTGACCGACGGCGAGGCGGCCGGAGCCGACGCCGAAGCGGAGGGAGAGGGCGACTTCTTCTTGGCGCCGCCGTCGTCGTCCGAGCAGCCGGTGGCGACGAGCATCACCGGTACTGCGGCGCAGGCGAGGAGTCGGGCGAGTCGCGGGGCTGTTCGGTGCATGGGTCCTTCGCTCGTTCGGTGTCGAGGGGCGGGGCGCACGGGGCGCCCTCGCCCTGCCTGATCGGCACGGTACGCGGCCGACGCGGGCCAGTGGGGGATTGCCTTCCGGCGAGTGCCTTCCGGCGGCTGCCTTCCAGCGAGTGCCTTCCGGCTAATTGTTGAAGTGCCCCGCATCGAGCTCCCGGGCCAGGGTCTGTGCCTTGCCCTGGAGATCCTCGCTCCCGGGGACGTGCTGCTTGTCGTTCGACCACTGGTCGTAGGAGATGGTCACGATCACGTTCGCGGACCGGAAGACGATGTTGATGTCGCGGTGCACGCCGGAGCCGGCGGTGATCAGCTTGTCGTCGATGAAGGCGTCGTCGCCCAGGTCGTCCAGGACGCGCGGGGCCAGGGAGGCGCCGCCGGCCGGGGAGCCGGAGGCCGAGGGCGCGCCCGGCCGGGACGCGGAGGGCGACGGCGAGCCGCTCTGCGCGCCGCCCTGCGGGTGCGGGCCCGGGCTCGCACCCTTCGAGGGGGAGCCGGAGCCGGAGGCCGAGGCCGAGGCCGCGGGGGCGGAGGGCGAGCCGGAGGAGACCGGGATGTGCGCGGCGGCCGCCCGGCGGCCGTAGAGCTGCTCCGCCCGCTGCTCGTCGCTGACGCCGGGCTGGTACGAGACGACGCGCTCGAAGTCGACGTTCAGGTGCCGGGTGCCCTCGGGGGCCTCCAGCTTCCAGTGGCAGCCGACGCGGCGGTCGGTGTCGTAGGTGATGGCGGCCTGGCCCTTGTAGAGCTTGGCGAGGGTGTCGCGGTCGGCCTCGTCGTCACCCGTGGTGGGCAGGAGCTTGCGCAGCGTCTCGCGGTTCACGTAGCCGCAGGGCTCGGGGAGGCTGCGGTACTTGCCGGGCTGTGCGGCGGGCGCGGTGGAACCCGCGTGCCCGGGCTTGGAGTCGTCGCCGCCGTCGGCACCCGCCCCGCCGCTGCAGGCGGTGAGCGCTGCGGCGAGCACGGCGGCGGCCAGTGCGGCGGCCGGTGCGTGAGCCCTTCGCTGCACGGTCCGTGGCTCCTTCCACCGAAAACGTGTTGCTGCCGCGGAGGCGGCGGCTGGACAGTATGTCTACCGCACGTGCCGCTGCGTCTGCCGGTTCGCTGTCGCGAATCATGAGATATGTCCGGCTTTTGCGTTATCTTGCTTTTACGGGGTTATGAGGAAAACCATGTCCTACACCGAGGTGCCCGGCGCCCGTGTTCCGATCCGTATGTGGACCGACCCGGCCACGGTCGAGGACGTCGCCATGCAGCAGCTGCGCAACGTCTCCACCCTCCCATGGATCAAGGGACTCGCGGTCATGCCGGACGTCCACTTCGGCAAGGGGGCCACGGTCGGCTCGGTGATCGCCATGCAGGGCGCGGTGTGCCCGGCGGCGGTCGGCGTCGACATCGGCTGCGGAATGTCGGCGGTCAAGACGTCGCTGACCGCGAACGACCTGCCCGGCGACCTCTCCCGGCTGCGCTCGAAGATCGAGGAGGCCATCCCGGTGGGCTTCTCGATGCACGACGACCCGGTCGACCCGCGGCGGCTGCACGGGCTGCCGACGGCGGGGTGGGACGACTTCTGGGGGCGGTTCGACGGGGTCGCGGAAGCGGTCAAATTCCGTCAGAGTCGTGCGCTGAAGCAGATGGGATCGCTCGGCGGAGGGAACCACTTCGTCGAGTTCTGTCTTGATGAGACAAATTCGGTCTGGCTGATGCTGCACTCCGGCTCCCGCAACATCGGCAAGGAGCTGGCCGAGTACCACATCGGCGAGGCCCGGAAGCTGTCGCACAACCAGGGGCTGGTCGACCGTGACCTCGCGGTCTTCATCGCGGACACCCCGGAGATGGCCGCCTACCGGCACGACCTGTTCTGGGCGCAGGAGTACGCGCGGCACAACCGCGAGATCATGATGGCGCTCTACAAGGACGTGGTCCGCAAGGAGTTCAAGAAGGCCAAGCCCCTGTTCGAGCAGACCATCTCCTGCCACCACAACTACGTGTCGGAGGAGCGGTACGAGGGCATGGACCTGCTGGTCACCCGCAAGGGCGCGATCCGCGCGGGCGGCGGCGAGTACGGCATCATCCCGGGCTCGATGGGCACCGGCTCGTACATCGTGCGCGGCCTGGGCAACGAGGCCTCCTTCAACTCCGCCTCGCACGGCGCCGGTCGGCGGATGAGCCGCAACCAGGCGAAGAAGCGATTCTCCGAGCGGGACCTGGCGGAGCAGACGCGGGGTGTGGAGTGCCGTAAGGACCGCGGCGTGGTCGACGAGATCCCGGCCGCATACAAGCCGATCGAGCAGGTCATGGACCAGCAGCGGGATCTCGTCGAGGTCGTGGCGAAGCTCAAGCAGGTCGTCTGCGTCAAGGGCTGACGCCTACGGCCGTCCGACCCTCCGGCCCTGCGTCGCGTGACCCCGGTTGCCCGGGTCCGGCCGTCCGGACCCGGGCTTCCTGCTACTGCTGCACGTCCTGCGGGTACCAGCGCAGTTCGACCGTGTTGCCGTCCGGGTCGAGGACGTAGACCGACTCGGCGTCGCCGCGGGCGCCGTAGCGCTTGCCGGGGCCGTCGACGACGGTGAAGGTGCCGGCGT
The DNA here is from genome assembly GCF_014650335.1 of Streptomyces hiroshimensis. Taxonomy (GTDB): domain Bacteria; phylum Actinomycetota; class Actinomycetes; order Streptomycetales; family Streptomycetaceae; genus Streptomyces; species Streptomyces hiroshimensis. Next base: position 75,738 of record NZ_BMUT01000021.1, on the reverse strand, counting down.
CGATGACGGCCTGCCAGTCCAGGGGCTCGACGACCAGGCAGATGTGGTCGACGTTGGAGGCGGCCGCGTCGCCGCGCTCGCGCTCCACCAGGTCGATGATCGTGGTGGGGGAGACGCGCACCGACGGGAAGGGGGCCCGGCCCGCGCGCCATTCGTCCACGCGGACGGGGTCGAGGCCGAGCGGGCCGGTGTAGAAGGCCAGGGACCGTTCAGCGTCGGAGACGTTGAGGACGAGGTGGTCGAAGGCGATGACGCGCATGGAGCTCCCCTGTTCGGTGCGGGCCGCCCGTCCGGGGGCGGCCGTCCGTACGACGGTAGCCCGGGAATGATCGTTTCCGCTTCGGTCGCCGGTCGCCGGTCGCCGGTCGCCGGTCGCCGGTCGCCGGTCGCCGGTCCGGGGACCGCGGTCCGGGAGCCGCGGTGCGGCCGGGTCAGCCCTCGCGGTGGACCTTGTAGTTCGAGGCCTGGGCGCGGGGGCGGACGACGAGCAGGTCGATGTTCACGTGCGGCGGGCGGGTGACGGCCCAGCCGATGGTGTCGGCGACGTCCTCGGCGGTGAGGGGCTCGGCCACGCCCTTGTAGACGGCGTCGGCCTTGGCGCGGTCGCCGCGGAAGCGGGTGAGGGCGAATTCGTCGGTGCGGACCATGCCGGGGGCGATCTCGATGACGCGGACGGGCTGCCCGCACAGCTCCAGGCGGAGGGTCTCGGCGACGGCGTGGGCGCCGTGCTTGGCGGCGGCGTAGCCGCTGCCGCCTTCGTAGGTGCCGAGGGCGGCGGTGGAGGAGAGGATCAGGACGGTTCCGTCGCCGCTCGCGGTGAGGGCGGGGAGCAGGGCCTGGGTCATGTGGAGCACGCCGAGGACGTTGACCTCGTACATGGTGCGCCAGTCGGCGGGGTCTGCGGTGGCGACGGGGTCGGCGCCGTGGGCGCCGCCGGCGTTGTTGACCAGGACGTCCACGCGGTCGAGCGTGGCGGCGAAGGCGTCGACGGCGGCGCGGTCGGTGACGTCGAGGGCGTGGGCGCGGGCGCCGGGGAGCTCCTCGGCGAGGGCGGCGATGCGGTCGGCGCGGCGGGCGGTGAGGATGACGCGGTAGCCCTCGGCGGCGAGCCGGCGGGCGGTGGCGGCGCCGATGCCGCTGCTCGCGCCGGTGATGACGGCGGTGCGGGTGCTCATGGTGGTGCCTCCTGAGGCGCGCGGGTGTCCCTGGGCAGGATATTCAGCGGCCGCGTGGCACGTACATGATGATCGCCACCCCGGCGAGGCAGACGAGCGCGCCGAGGACGTCGTAGCGGTCGGGCCGGTAGCCGTCGGCGACCATGCCCCAGGCGAGAGAGCCGGCGACGAAGATCCCGCCGTAGGCGGCGAGGATGCGGCCGAAGTGGGCGTCGGGCTGGAGGGTGGCGACGAAGCCGTAGGCGCCGAGGGCGAGGATGCCGGCGCCGATCCAGGCCCAGCCGGGGGACCGGCCCTCGCGTACGCCCTGCCAGACGAGCCAGGCGCCGCCGATCTCCAGGAGTGCTGCGAGGAGGAAGAGGGCGATGGAGCGGGCGATGAGCATGTTCGCAGGCTACGGGCCCGGGGCGCGGGGTCCGGGGCGCGGGTCCTGGGGCGCGGAGCGCGGGGCTGCGGAGCCGGCCGGTGGTCCTGCCCTCCCCTGACGGTGGCCTCCGGCCGGCTCGTTCTCGACCGCGGAGGGACCGGCTGGGCGGGAGGCATGCCCGGTGCGTCCGCGGGAGACGGAGGCCGGGGGCCGGGGCCACGGCTTCACCTTAGGGCGTGGGCGGGGCCTCCGGAAGGCGTGTGGAGGGGCCTTCGGGGAACGGCGGAAAACGTGGGGCGTGGGTGTGGGCGTGGGCGGTGGCGAGCCCGGCGGAAGGCGCGGTGGCGAGCCCGGGCGGCAGGCATGGTGGCGGGTTTCGCGAGGCTGTTCCGGGAAGTTTCATTCGTTCGAGCGTTGCATTCCGCCCGTGCCCTGTTCCGCCATCATCTGGCCATAGCCTCGTAGGAGCTGCCCCGGACCCTGGTGGCGATGGTGCACGGGTCGGCTTCGTGCACTGTTCCATGCAGCCCGAGCTGGGGGAGCAGTCGTGGCGGAGTGGCAGGGCGGCACAGCCCGTATCCGGGCGGTGGGCCGGTGGAGCGTTCTGGAGCTCGCCGGGGAGATCGACCTTGCGGCGGTTCCGGAGGTGGAGGAGCTGCTGGCCCGGCTGGTGGTGCGGGAGCAGCCGGCCGTGGTGGTCGACCTGATCGAGGTGACGTTCTTCGACTGCACCCTGCTGGGGCTGCTCAGCCGGTGCCGGACGAGGGCGCTCGGGGCCGGGGGCAGCTTCGATGTGCTGTGCATCCGGCCGTGGTCGTTGAAGCTTCTGCGGGTGGCCGGATTGCTGGAGGTCTTCTGTCCGGTCGCCTCCCTCGCGGATCTGGCCGATCTCGACGCCCTCGGAGGCCGCCGGCCCCGGGGTGCCAGGGCGTAACGTGAGCCTTGCGGGCCGTTCGTTCCGGGTGGCGCGTCACGGGTCGTTCCGGGAAGCGGGTGACATCGGTGGTCGTCGGCACAGAGATGGCCCGGGTGCTCCGCGAGCTCTCGTCGGGGCCCGGCCCGGGGCTGATCGGCGGTGACCCACGGGAGTGCGCGCGCGTTCTGGGCGTGGACGGGGTCGCCGTCTCCTTGGCCGTGGACGGAGCACTGAGTGAGCTGGTGTGGTGCTCCCCGGGCACCAGTGAGCGCCTCGACGACGAGCAGTTCACGCTCGGCGAGGGGCCGGGGATCGATGCCGTCGGCTCGGGCGCCCTGGTCATCGAGCCGGATCTGACGCAGGTCCGCCCCGACCGGTGGCCGATGCTGCTGCCGGTGCTGGCGGCGCTGGGCGTGGGGTCCCTTTTCTGCTTCCCGCTGCGGATCGGCGGCGCGTGCGTGGGGTCGCTGACCGCGCAGCGGGCGGCCGCCGGCCCGCTCTCGGATACGGCGATGGACGACGCCCTCGTCCTGGCCGCCGCGGTCACCGCGGTGGTGCTGGACGGGGGCGGCAGGGCGGTGCGGTTCTCCGGCGCGGAGCCCCCCACCCATGTGCACCGGGCCGTGGTCCACCAGGCCAGCGGGATGATCAGCGTCCAGGCGGAGGTCACGGTGGCGCAGGCCCTGATGCTGTTGCGGGCTCACGCGTATCGCTTCGAGCGTCCCCTGCTGCAGGTGGCGGAGGGCGTGGTGACCCGCCGTTTGCACTTCCGACACCATGGAGACGGGCCGGGCCCGTCCGCGAGCAAAGGGGATGATGGCCGTGGCTAGCCAGCAACGCATGCTGGAGATCCTGGTCGAGGCCGTCGATTCGCTGATCGACGACTTCGATCTGATCGATTTCCTGCACCGGCTGACCGCTCGCTGTGTCGAGCTGCTCGACATCGACGCCGTGGGCGTGATGATCGTCAACCCGTACGGCGAGCTGCAGGTCATCGCGGCCTCGGACGAGCACACCCGGCTGCTGGAGCTGTTCGCCCTCCAGCACGAGCAGGGCCCTTGTGTGGAGTGCTATCGCACGGGGCAGCTGCAGCTGAACATCAATCTGGAGTCTGCGCAGGACACGGCCGCCTTCGGCACGTTCGCGGAGCGCGCCCGCGGGGCGGGGTTCCGTGTCACGCACGCCATTCCCATGCGGCTGCGTCATCAGGTCATCGGCGCGCTGAACCTCTTCCACTCCCGGCCCGGCGGCATCACCGAGCCCGACGTCCGGCTGGCGCAGGCGCTGGCGGACGTGGCGACGATCTCCATCCTCCAGCAGCGCACCATCGAGCAGGGCAATGTCGACAAGGCGCAGTTGCAGGCCGCACTGAACAGCCGGGTGGTCATCGAGCAGGCCAAGGGCGTGCTGGCCGAGCGCTGCCAGATCGGCCTGGACGAGGCGTTCGAGAGGATGCGGGGCTATGCCCGTCCGCGTCAGCTGCGGTTGTCGGAGCTTGCCCGGCAGGTGGTCGAGGGCACGCTGGACACGGCGGTGCTGGCACCGGGCTGAGTTTCCCGGGGCGGGTGCGGGGGACCCGCGGGGGTCACGGCCAGACGAGGCAGTACGGCTGGTGGCCGTTCTCGTGGAGGCGGTGGGAGAAGTCCTGCCACTCGCGCAGGAGCTGGTAGACGCCGAAGGCGTCGCGGGGGCCGCCGCGGTCGGGGACGGTGGACCAGATGAAGGCGGCGGCGCCGACCGATTCCTCGCCGACGCCGCGCAGGGGGTCGACGACGGTCATGGGGAGCTTGACGACGGCGTAGTCGGGGTGGAGGACGACCAGCTCGAGCGGGGGGACCTTGTGCAGGGGTATGCCCTCGATGCCGGTGAGCACCATGGCGGCCACGGTCTCCGGCTTGATGCGGGTGAACATGCCGCCCATGCCGAGCTCGTCGCCGCCGAGCTCCTCGGGGCGCATGGAGATGGGGACGTTGGCCGCGGCCGCGCTGTTGGGTGCCCCGAAGTACTTGTAGGTCACCCCCACGCGGCCACTCCTGCTTCCTGTGCCTGCCTTGCCGCCGGCAAGACCGTCCGTGCTGCTGCCCGCGAGGCTTTCCTTGCCGCCTGCGAGGTCTTCTTCGCGCCGGTCGCGCCGGCCCCTGTGGCGCCCCCTGCGGGACTGCCGGGCGCGCTCGGGGCCCAGGTCACCGGTGCCCTCACCCACTCCGCCACCGCGCTGCATATCTCCACCTGACCGCTTTTTCCTACGCAGCACTGCCCCCGCCGCGCAACCCGATCATCGTCTCAGAGACCTCCCCCGTGAAGAGCGTGCGAAACGCCCGGACCCGAGTCCGCGGGAGGCTCTGAGACTATGGCTAGCGTGAGCTACCCATTCGATGCCCCAGTCTCGCAGGTCCTGTTCGATCGCGCCGCTGTCGTGACGCCCGGCGGCGTGAACTCCCCGGTCCGGGCGTTTCGTGCCGTGGGCGGTACGCCCCGGTTCATGGTGTCCGGTACCGGTCCGTACCTCACCGATGCCGACGGCCGGGAGTACGTCGACCTCGTGTGTTCGTGGGGTCCGATGATCCTCGGGCACGCGCATCCCGAGGTGATCGCGGCCGTCCAGCAGGCGGTGGCCCGCGGTACGTCCTTCGGTACGCCGGGTGAGGGGGAGGTCGCGCTCGCCGAGGAGATCGTCGCGCGCATCGAGCCCGTGGAGCAGGTGCGCCTGGTGTCGTCGGGGACCGAGGCGACGATGTCGGCGATCCGGCTGGCGCGCGGTTTCACCGGCCGGGCCAAGGTGATCAAGTTCGCGGGCTGCTACCACGGCCATGTGGACGCGCTGCTGGCGGCGGCCGGCTCGGGCGTGGCGACGTTCGGGCTGCCGGACACGCCGGGGGTCACGGGCGCGCAGGCCGGGGACACCATCGTGCTGCCGTACAACGACCTGGAGGCGGTGCACGAGGCGTTCCACGCGTTCCCCGGGGAGATCGCCTGTGTGATCACGGAGGCGTCGCCGGGCAACATGGGCGTGGTGCCGCCGCTGCCGGGCTTCAACCAGGGGCTGAAGGACGCGTGCGCGAAGAACGGTGCGCTGTTCATCTCCGACGAGGTGATGACGGGCTTCCGTACGAGCAAGGCGGGCTGGTACGGCGTCGACGGCGTGAAGCCGGACCTGATGACGTTCGGCAAGGTCATGGGCGGCGGCTTCCCGGCTGCGGCGTTCGGCGGCCGGGCCGATGTGATGGCGCACCTGGCCCCGGCGGGCCCGGTGTACCAGGCGGGCACGCTCTCGGGTAACCCGGTGGCGACGGCGGCGGGTCTGGCGCAGCTGCGGCTGCTGGACGACGCGGCGTACGAGAAGGTCGACGCGGTGGCCGCGGAGATCGGCGGCCTGGTGAGCGAGGCGCTGACCAAGGAGGGCGTGGCGTACCGCCTGCAGACGGCGAGCAACATGTTCTCGGTGTTCTTCACCGGGCGCGAGGTGCGGAACTACGACGACGCCAAGGCGCAGGAGTCGTTCCGTTTCAACGCCTTCTTCCATTCGATGCTGTCGCAGGGTGTGTACCTGCCGCCGTCGGCGTTCGAGTCGTGGTTCGTGTCGACGGCGCACGACGAGGCGGCGATCGAGCGGATCGCGGCGGCGCTGCCGGCGGCGGCGCGCGCGGCGGCCGCGGCGACCGAGGAGGGGGCCAAGTGAGCTCGGAGAAGAACGCGGAGATGACCGCGGAGAAGAAGCAGGACGAGATCACCGTGGTGCACCTGATGCGCCACGGCGAGGTGCACAACCCCGAGGGCGTGCTCTACGGGCGCCGGGCCGGCTATCACCTGTCGGACCTGGGCCGCCGGATGGCGGACCGGGTGGCCGAGCACCTGGCGGGCCGGGACATCACCCATGTGGTGGCCTCGCCGCTGGAGCGTGCGCAGGAGACGGCGACGCCGATCGCCAAGACGCACGGTCTGGACCTGGCGACGGACGAGCGGCTGATCGAGGCGGCGAACGTCTTCGAGGGCAAGACGTTCGGGGTGGGCGACGGCGCGCTGAAGAAGCCGGCGAACTGGAAGTACCTGACGAATCCTTTCCGCCCGTCGTGGGGCGAGCCCTACGTGGAGCAGGTCGTCCGGATGATGCGTGCGCTGGATGCGGCGAAGGATGCCGCGCGGGGTCACGAGGCGGTGTGCGTGAGCCATCAGCTGCCGATCTGGATCGTGCGCAGTTTCGTGGAGCGGCGGCGGCTGTGGCACGACCCGCGCAAGCGCGAGTGCACGCTGGCGAGTCTGACGACGTTCACCTATAGGGGGGACAAAATCGTCTCGGTCGGATACAGCGAACCGGCCCGGGATCTGGTGCCGACGCATCTTCTCGCGGGGGCCAAGCCGGTGAAGGGCGGGGCCAAGGCCTTCGGCGCCTGAGGGCCGTTCGGGGGCCGTGGTTGCTCCATCGGGCCGTGGCGACTGCGTAAATGCGGGGCAACTCCCTAAAGAGGGGGGAAACTGCGCAACCGTCGTACTCGACGCGCCCTCTCACGCAATGTCGTTTTATATGGACGACATACGGCGTGGGGCACGGCGAGTACGGACGGAGTCGACATGCGCGACATCAGCCGACGAGGTCTCCTCGGATGGGGAATGGGAGCGGCCGCGGCGCTGGGCGGCGTCGCCGGCTGCTCCGAGGGCGCGGCTCCCGAGCGGCGCGATCCGGCGGCGAAGGCGGTCGAGCGGGCGAAGGCCAGGCCGATCGGCGACGGCTCGACGGCGGACGCCGGGCCGCAGCCGCACCAGCCGCCGGAGCCGGAGCGGCTGGAGCCGGGGCAGCGTCCGCCGCAGTTCGTGATCTTCTCCTGGGACGGGGCGGGCGAGGTCGGCAACGGCCTCTTCCCGCGGTTCCGGAAGCTGGCGCAGGAGTACGACGCGCGCATGACGTTCTTCCTCTCCGGGGTGTATCTGCTGCCGGAGTCGAAGAAGCGGCTGTACAAGCCGCCCAACAACCCGGTCGGCGCCTCCGACATCGGCTACCTCACGGACGAGCACGTCCGGGCGACGCTTGTGAACCTGCGGGAGGCGTGGCTGGAGGGGCACGAGATCGGCACCCACTTCAACGGCCACTTCTGTTCCGGCGAGGGGTCGGTCGGGAAGTGGGACGGGGACGACTGGGAGTCGGAGATCGAGCAGGCCGTCTCCTTCGTCACGGAGTGGCGCACGAATACGGGGTTCAGCGATCTGGACCCGCTGCCGTTCGATTACCGCAAGGAGCTCGTGGGCGCCCGGACGCCGTGTCTGCTGGGGCAGGAGAATCTGCTGCCGACGGCTGCGAAACTGGGCTGGCGTTATGACGCGAGTTCTCCGGGCGGGACGCAGGTGTGGCCGTCGAAGAAACACGGCCTGTGGGATCTTCCGCTGCAGCAGATTCCCTTTCCCGGGCATTCGTTCGAAGTCCTGTCGATGGACTACAACATCCTCGCCAATCAGTCGAAGAACACCACGCGCGGGCCCTCGGTCCACTATCCGCAGTGGCGGCAGCAGGCCACCGACTCCTATCTCGCCGGATTCGAGCGGGCGTACGAGACGAATCGTGCGCCGTTCTTCATCGGCAACCACTTCGAGGAGTGGAACGGCGGGATTTATATGGATGCGGTGGAGGAAGCTCTCAAACGCATCGCCGACGATCGGCACAAGGACGTGCGGCTGGTCTCCTTCCGGCAGTTCGTCGACTGGCTGGACGCCCAGGACCCGGCCGTCCTGCGGGGCTTGCGCCGGCTGGAGGTCGGCGAGAAGTGGCACGCCCGGGCGGGTGACTGAAGCCGGCGGGCGGCCGTAGCCGCTCCCGGAAGGCCGCCCGGAGCCGTCCGGGACGCCTGCAGGGGGGCGCGGAAGATCCCTAAACGGACCATGCGAAACTTTTCACATGAGTGCCTGCCGCGCCTTTCGACGCCCCGGACCAGCCCGGCGTATCACCATGCCGGCCATCCTCGCCGCCGCCGCGGCGCTGTCCCTGACCGCCTGCGGCTCGGGCGACAACCCCAAGAGCGGCGGCCAGACCCAGTTCGTGCAGGGCGCGGGCGGCGTCAGCGTCGTCAGCGACAAGAGCGGGCGGCAGGACGCGCCCGACCTCTCCGGCAAGACGCTGGAGGGCAAGGCGCTCGACATCGCCGAGGACTACAAGGGCAAGATCGTCGTCCTTAACGTCTGGGGCTCCTGGTGCGCCCCGTGCCGCGCCGAGGCCAAGAACCTCGTCAACGTCGCCAACGACTACAAGGACAAGGGCGTGCAGTTCGTCGGGCTCAACACCCGCGACTCCGACCCCGCACCGGCGATCAAGTTCGAGAAGGAGTTCGAGGTCCCGTACCCGAGCCTCTACGACTCCGCCGGCAAGCTGCTGCTGCGCTTCCCCGCCGGCAGCCTCAACCCGCAGTCCATCCCCTCCACCGTCTTCATCGACCGCGACGGCAAGATCGCTGCGCGGGCGATCAAGGCACTGACCGAGGACGAGCTGCGCAAGACGCTCGACCCGCTGGTCGCGGAGAAGTGACCCGGTGACCCCCGCCACCTCCGCCGCCGTCACGGTCGCCGTCGGCGAGATGAACCAGACGGTGCTCTCCGGGGCGCTGCTGCTGGCCCTGCCCGTCGCCCTGCTCGGCGGGCTGGTCTCGTTCTTCTCGCCCTGCGTGCTGCCGCTCGTCCCCGGCTACCTCTCCTATGTGACGGGGGTCGGCGGGGCGGACCTGGCCGAGGCCCGCAAGGGCCGGATGCTCGCCGGGTCCACCCTCTTCGTCCTCGGCTTCACCTTCGTCTTCGTGTCCACGGGCACGCTCTTCGGCTGGGTCGGCCACGCGCTGCTGACCTACCAGCAGACCATCACCAAGGTGATGGGCGTGCTCACCATCGCGATGGGCCTCGCCTTCATGGGCCTGTTCAGCAGATTCGGGCAGCGCGAGTTCCGCTTCCACACCCGGCCCACGATGGGCCTGGTGGGAGCGCCGCTGCTGGGCGCGCTCTTCGGGCTCGGCTGGGCGCCGTGCATCGGCCCGACCCTCGCCTCCGTCCTCTCCCTCTCCTCCACCCAGGCCAGCGCCGGGCGCGGCGCGCTGCTGACCGTCGCCTACTGTCTCGGCCTGGGCCTGCCGTTCATCCTCAGCGCGGTGGCCTTCCGGCGCGCGCTGGGCGCGTTCGGCTGGGTCAAGCGGCACTATGCATGGGTCATGCGCGCCGGCGGGCTGATGCTGGTCGCGGTCGGCGTGCTCCTCGTCACGGGGGTGTGGGACAGCATGATCCGCGAACTGCAGACGTGGTCCAGCTCTTTCTCCCCCGAGGTCTGATGTAAATGGGCACGACAGAGACAACCCCCGCCGGCGGGGACAAGACCGAGGGCAAGACCGAGGACAAGGACGTCGGCGCCGCCGGCGCGCAGCTGTCCACGGCCCCCGAGGAGGAGCGCGGCCAGGCCGTGCCCGGCTCCTTCGGCGGGGTCCGGCAGCCCGGGGCGCTCGGATACGCGGCCTGGGCCGCCCGCGAGACGACCGGCTGGGTCCGCTGGTTCTGGCGGCAGCTGACCTCCATGCGGGTCGCCCTGATCCTGCTCTTCCTGCTCTCCCTCGCCACCGTCCCCGGCTCCCTCGTCCCGCAGACCAGCGTGGACGCGGTCAAGGCCGAGGGGTGGCGCAAGAGCCACGAGACGCTCGGGCCCCTCTACGACAAGCTCGGCCTCTTCCACGTCTACAGCTCGGTGTGGTTCTCCGCGATCTACATCCTGCTGTTCACGTCCCTGGTCGGCTGCATCATCCCGCGCACCTGGCAGTTCGTCGGCCAGCTGCGCGGCCGCCCGCCGGCCGCCCCGCGCAACCTCAAGCGGCTGCCCGCCCACACCACCTGGCGCACGGACGCCGACCCCGGGCAGGTCCTGGCCGCGGCCCGGAAGCTGCTGAAGAAGAAGCGCTTCCGCACCGACGCGGCGGGCGACGCGGTGGCCTCCGAGAAGGGCTACCTGCGCGAGGCCGGCAATCTCGTCTTCCACATCGCTCTCATCGTCATGCTGATCGCCTTCGCCTCCGGGCAGCTGTGGAAGTCCGAGGGCCAGAAGCTGATCGTCGAGGGCGACGGGTTCGCCAATACGCTCGTCCAGTACGACGACTTCAAGTCCGGCTCCCTCTTCGAGGCAGACGACCTCAAGCCCTTCAGCTTCTACCTCGACAGCTTCAAGGCCAGCTACGAGCGCACCGGCCCGCAGCGCGGCACCCCGCGGACCTACGAGGCCCACGTCACCTACCACGAGGGCGCCGACGGCCCCGGCCGCAAGGCGACGGTCAAGGTCAACGAGCCGCTGGAGACCTCCGGCTCCAAGGTCTACCTGATCGGCCACGGCTACGCGCCGGTCGTCACCGTCCGCGACGGCCAGGGCGACATCTCCTTCCGCGGCGGGATCCCCTCGCTGCCCATCGACAACAACATCACCGAGTCGACCGTCCTCAAGGTGGGGGACTACCGCACCAAGGACGGCAAGAAGGACCAGATCGGCTTCAAGGGCAACTTCGTGCCCACCATGGACCTGAAGACCGGCACGATGCTGTCCCAGTTCCCCGACCTGGACAATCCGCGGCTCGTCCTGACGGCCTACCACGGCAGCCTCGGCACCGACGCCGGCACGCCGCAGAACGTCTACCAGCTCGACGTGTCCAAGATGCAGCAGTTCAAGAACAAGGACGGCAACCCCTTCGCGCAGGCCCTCAAGGTCGGCGACACCATGACGCTGCCCGACGGCGGCACCCTGAAGTTCGACGGCATCAAGCCCTGGGCCACCTTCCAGATCTCCCAGCAGCCCGGCAACGCCACCGCCCTCGTCGGCGCGCTCGTGGCCCTCGTCGGAGTCGCCGGCTCCCTGTTCATCCAGCGCCGCCGCGTGTGGGTGCGGGCGGTGCGGGGTGCGGACGGGCACACCGTCGTCGAGATGGCCGGCCTCGGCCGCAGCGAGTCCGCCAAGCTCCCCGAGGAGCTCGCCGACCTCGCAGCCGAGCTGCAGGCCGACGCCCCGCCCGTAACCGCCACGGACGCCCCCGACCCCGCGGAGTCCGCCGAGTCCGCGGATTCCTCCGCAGCATCCGAAGGAGCGCGCGCGTGATCCCCATCGCTGCCGCAGCCAACGAGAACCTGGCCCACATCAGCAATGTGCTGATCTATTCGGCCATGGCCGTCTACACCCTGGCCTTCCTCGCCCACATCGCGGAGTGGGTGTTCGGCAGCCGCAGCGCCGTCGGCCGCACCGCCGCCGCGATCACCGCCGAGGCGGGCGCCGGCGCAGGTGCCGCGGCCGCCGCGAGCGCGCAGGGGGGCGGCACCGCCGTCCTGGAGCGCCCCAAGGTCGTCACCCGATCCGCCGCCGGCCGCCGCGACGTGCCCGACGGCCCGGGCGCGGCCGGCACCAGCGAGAAGGGCGACGTCTACGGCCGCATCGCCATCTCGCTGACCGTGCTGTCCTTCCTGCTGCACGCCGGCTCGGTGCTCACCCGGGCGCTGTCCGTGGAGCGGGCGCCCTGGGGCAACATGTACGAGTTCTCCACGACCTTCGGCATGACGGTCGTCGGCGTCTACCTCGGCCTGCTGGCCGCCAAGAAGAACGTGCGCTGGATCGGCCTGCCGCTGGTCACCACGATCCTCCTCGACCTCGGCCTCGCCGTCTCCGTGCTCTACACCGAGAGCGACCAGCTCGTCCCGGCCCTGCACTCGTACTGGCTGTGGATCCACGTCTCCACCGCGATCCTGTGCGGCGCCGCCTTCTGGGTCGGCGCCTGCTCCACCCTGCTCTACCTCTTCCGCGACGGCTACGAGGCCCGCCTGGTCGAGGGCCGCACCGGCGCCGGCCTGCGCCGCCACCTGGACGAGCTGCCGCAGGACCGCAAGTACGCCCGCTTCAAGGCCAAGCTCGCGCTGTACACCGACAACCCGATGTCGCGCCTGCCCTCCGCCGCCAGCCTCGACAAGCTGGGCTACCGCATCAACGCGACGGTCTTCCCGCTGTGGACCTTCACGATCGTCGCCGGCGCCATCTGGGCCGAGGCCGCCTGGGGCCGCTACTGGGGCTGGGACCCCAAGGAGGTCTGGTCCTTCATCACCTGGGTCGCCTACGCCTGCTACCTGCACGCCCGCGCGACCGCCGGCTGGAAGGGCCGCAAGGCCGCCTACATCGCGCTCGCCGCGTTCGGCTGCTACATCTTCAACTACTACGGCGTGAACATCTTCGTCACCGGCAAGCACTCCTACGCCGGCGTCTGAGCACTCACCCGCACTGCGCACAGCAGCCCCCGTACGGCCCGTTTCCCGCCCTCTCCGGAGCGCGGGAGGCGGGCCGCGGTGGTAGAGCTGGACCCATGGAGATCCCCTCCCTGTACGGCAAGTCCGAGCCCCGGGGCGAGGACAGCCACCTGCTGCGCTACGAGCTGTCGCTCCCCTTCCCCCGGGCCGAGGTGTGGCTGGCCGTCGCCACCCCCGAGGGCCTGCCGACCTGGCTGGCCGCGGCCGAGCCCTTCGAGCAGCGCGAGGGCGGGGCCATCACCCTGCGCTGGCAGAACACCGACGCGGCCGGGCACGCGACGGTCGCCCCCGGCCGCGTCACCGCCTGGCAGCCGGAGCGGCTGGCCGAGTACACCGTCGAGATCCACGGCCGGATCCGCTTCGAGCTGGAGGACGCCCCGGCCAGCGTCGGCGGCACCCTGCTGCACTTCACCAACGAGTTCACCGGCCCCGACAACGTCCGCCTGGACTGCCTGGCGGGCTGGCACCACCACTTCGAGTACCTGCTGGAGGCCCTCGCCGGCCGGCCCGCGGACTGGTCGGGGTGGACCCTCGAACGGTGGCGGAAGCTGCGCGCGGAGTACGAGCTGCGCGGCACCGGCGACCCCGGCGAGCCGCCGGGCGGCGGGAACGGCTGACGCCCGCCGGAACCGCGGCGCCGGTCAGCGCCTGGGCCGGCTGCCCTTCTCCTGCTCGGGCGGCTGCTGGCGGGCGCCCGGCAGCGTGGGCTTGGGCAGGTGGGCGACCTTCCAGCGGGCCTCGTCGAGCTGCTCCTTGGTGTCCGCGGGCAGCCGCGGCGGCCGCGTGGCCTTGTCGGTGAAGCCGAAGGCCGAGGTCAGATCGCCGAAGGTGCGGCGGCGCCAGGCGCTGATGTTCGGCTCCCGCACCCCCGTCCACACCTCCAGGAAGCGCAGCACCGAGGTGTGGTCGAAGGGGTCGCCCGCGGCCCAGCCGCCCACCGTCCACGGCGAGACGATCAGGCACGGCACCCGGAAGCCGCCGCCGATCGGCAGCTTCCCCACGAACTCGTCCGCCGTGCCCTCCGGGGGGACCGGCGGCGGCACGTGGTCGAAGAGCCCGTCGTTCTCGTCGTAGTTCAGGATGAACGCCGTCTTCGCCCACACTTCGGGGTTGTCGGCGATGGCCTCGATCTTCTTCGCCACGTAGTCCGCGCCGGCGGCCGGGAGGTAGCGCGGGTGCTCGGACTGCGCGGCGGTCGGGATGATCCAGGAGACGGCCGGCAGCCTGCCGTTGCGGGCGTCGTCCTCGAAGGTGCCCGCGGGCAGCCGGCGCATCCCCCGCTCGTACAGGGGATCGCCCGGTTTGGCGTCCTTGAACTGCGCGAACTGTTCCAGGAGGTTGCAGCCGTAGTTGTCCTCCTCCTGGTAGACGCGCCAGCTGACGCCCGCCGCCTGCAGCCGCTCCGCGTACGTCGTCCAGCGGTAGGGGGAGGGGGCGGTGTTGTCGATGACCGGGCCGCCGCGGCTCGCGCCGGGGTCGATCGTGCCCGTCATCCAGTAGAGCCGGTTGGGCCAGGTGGGGCCGAGGACCGAGCAGAAGTAGTTGTCGCAGAGGGTGAAGGCCTCCGCGAGGGCGAACTGGAAGGGGATGTCCTCGCGCGTGTGGTAGCCCATCACGTACGGCCCGTTCGCGCCGTCGGCCTTGCGGTGCGCCGGCATCCAGCGGTCCATCCTCCCGCCGTTCCACGCCTCGTGCTGGACGGACCAGGCGTGGCTGGTGGACGGGATGGCCTGGGCGCTGGTCTTCTGCGTGTCGAGCCGGAACGGCAGCAGATAGCCGGAGGGGTTCTTCTCGTCCGGCTGGTGGAAGACGTCGCGGCCGTCCGGCAGCTTGATGGCGCCGGGGTCGGCGAAGCCCCGGACGCCCTTGAGGGTGCCGAAGTAGTGGTCGAAGGACCGGTTCTCCTGCATCAGCAGGACCACGTGCTCGATGTCGCGCAGCGAGCCGCGCCGGGCCGGTCCGGCGGCGACCGCCCGCCGCACGCTCGGCGGCAGCAGCGACAGCGCCGCGGCGCCGCCCACGGCGCCCGCGGCGGAGCCGATGAGTCTGCGTCGGGTCATGTCGGGCATGGCGTGTGCCCCTCTCCCTGGAGTCGCGTGAGGCCTCAGTGTGGCCTGCCGGACTCTCCCGGCACGGGTGCGTCAAGGGAAGGAGAGGGTGTGTGAACGGGGTGCCAAATGGCTGTGAAGAGGGACGAGTTGATCTCTGGGGCGGCGTATGACGGCCGGGATCGGCTTTTCTTATTACCCGATCGGGGGATGGGCGCCTACGCCGTACGGCGGGTGACGCCCTGGACACCGGGTGACGGCCGCCCGGGCGAATCGCCTGACAGGGCGTCAGTACGTCTCGGTGCGTTCCAGGTACGCCTCATACGTCTCGGTGCGCGGAGCGGGGGCGGGTCAGGCCGCGGGCGGCGGGTCGCCCTGGTCGCGCCGGAGCGACTTCAGGAACTCGGGGTTGTCGTCGGGCGCGACCCACTGCCGGCCCCCGCGGTCGGCCCGCGGCCCGGCCGCGGCGCGCGGACGGCCCGCGATCAGCCAGGCGACCGGCCCGATCAGCACCTCGCCGAAGAGCAGGATCACGATCACCCAGCCGAGCTTCGGCAGGCCGCGGACCTCGTTCTCCGGAGTGTTCAGGCAGTCCACGAAGGCGTAGATCCACAGCGCCAGGATCAGCAGGAACGGCAGATACCTGAGCATGTCGGACGGCTCCCCGGGAACGGTGGTACGGGCCGCTCGGCGGCCCCGCTACCGGTCCAGCGTAGTGCGTGCTTGATACTGGAGCGCATGGCTTACGACGACCTTCGCTCGTTCCTCCGGGCGCTGGAGCGCGACGGCGACCTCAAGCGCATCAAGGCGGAAGTCGATCCGTACCTGGAAATCGGCGAGATCACCGACCGGGTGAACAAGGCGGGCGGCCCCGCGCTGCTCTTCGAGAACGTCAAGGGAGCGGCCATGCCGCTCGCCATGAACGTCTTCGGCACCGACCGCCGGCTGCTCAAGGCGCTCGGCCTGAGCTCCTACGACGAGATCAGCGACAGGATCGGCGGCCTGCTCAAGCCCGAGCTGCCGCAGGGCTTCACCGGCATCCGCGAGGCGTTCGGCAAGCTCGGCGCGATGACGCACGTACCGCCGCGGAAGATCAAGGACGCTCCGGTGCAGGAGGTCGTCCTCACCGGCGACGACGTCGACCTCGACCGGCTGCCGGCGCTCTTCACCTGGCCCGAGGACGGCGGCTCCTTCTTCAACCTGGGCCTGACCCACACCAAGCACCCCGAGACGGGCGTGCGGAACCTGGGCCTGTACCGCCTGCAGCGCCACGACAAGCGCACCATCGGCATGCACTGGCAGATCCACAAGGACAGCCGCAACCACTACCAGGTCGCCGCCAAGCGCGGCGAGCGGCTGCCGGTCGCCATCGCCTTCGGCTGCCCGCCGGCCGTGACGTACGCCTCCACGGCGCCGCTGCCCGGCGACATCGACGAGTACCTCTTCGCCGGCTTCATCTCCGGCAAGCGCATCGAGATGGTCGACTGCAAGACCGTCCCGCTGCAGGTCCCGGCCAACGCCGAGGTCGTCATCGAGGGCTGGCTGGAGCCGGGCGAGATGCTCCCGGAGGGCCCCTTCGGCGACCACACCGGCTTCTACACGCCGCAGGAGCCGTTCCCGGCGCTGACGATCGACTGCGTGACGATGCGCAAGCGGCCGCTGCTGCAGTCCATCGTGGTCGGCCGCCCGCCGACGGAGGACGGGCCGCTGGGCCGGGCCACGGAGCGGTTCTTCCTGCCCCTGCTGAAGATCATCATTCCGGACATCGTGGACTACCACCTGCCGGAGTCCGGCGGCTTCCACAACTGCGCGATCGTCTCGATCGACAAGAAGTACCCCAAGCACGCGCAGAAGGTCATGCACGCCATCTGGGGCGCGCACATGATGTCGCTGACCAAGCTGATCATCGTGGTGGACGCCGACTGCGACGTGCACGACCTGCACGAGGTGTCCTGGCGGGCGCTGGGCAACACGGACTACGCCCGCGACCTGACGGTCGTCGAGGGCCCCGTCGACCACCTCGACCACGCCTCGTACCAGCAGTTCTGGGGCGGCAAGGCGGGCATCGACGCGACGGCGAAGTGGCCCGAGGAGGGCTACACGCGCGACGGGGGGTGGCCGCAGATGGTCGAGTCCGATCCGGAGACGGCGGCGAAGGTCGACCGCAGGTGGAAGGAGTACGGGCTGTGACGTCCGCGGAAGGGGTCCTCACTCCGGGCCCGGCGCCGTCGAGCGGCAAGGTGAAGGCCTTCCTGCGCCTCGTGATGATCGAGCACTCGGTCTTCGCGCTGCCCTTCGCCTACATCGCCACCCTCACCGCGATGTTCCGCACCTACGGCAACGTCCACTGGACGCGGCTGCTGCTGGTCACCGTCGCGATGGTCGGCCTGCGCACGTTCGCGATGGCCTGCAACCGCATCATCGACCGTGAGATCGACGCCCGGAACCCGCGCACGGCCGGCCGGGAGCTGGTCACGGGTGCGGTGTCCGTGCGCTCGGCGTGGACCGGCGCCGGGATCGCCGTCTTCTTCTTCCTGGGCGCGGCGGCCCTGCTGAACCCGCTGTGCCTGGCGCTGGCCCCGATCGCGGTCGTGCCGATGGTGGTCTATCCGTACGGGAAACGATTCACCGACTTCCCGCACGCGATCCTGGGCCTGGCCCAGGCGATGGGCCCGGTGGGCGCGTGGCTCGCGGTGACGGGGGAGTGGTCCTGGGAGGCGGTGGTCCTGGGGCTCGCGGTGGGCGTGTGGATCGGCGGCTTCGACCTGATCTTCGCCTGCCAGGACGTGATGGCGGACCGTGCGCACGGGGTGAAGTCGACGCCGGCCCGCTTCGGCGTCCCGGCGGCGCTGCACGGCGCCCGCGTGTGCCATGTGATCACCACGGGCCTGCTGGCCTGGTACGGGGCGATCACGGATGCGGGGGTGTTCTTCTGGGCGGGTCTGGCCGTCGTGGCCGGGGCGTTCCTCTACGAGCACACGATCGTCAAGCCGCACGACCTGTCCCGCCTGAACAGGGCATTTTTCACGGTCAACGGTTTCATCGGCATTGCGCTTTTCGTGTGCGCCCTGCTGGATCTGGTGGCGCGGGGGCTCGGCGTCTAGCCGGGCCGCCTCGCGCGGGCGCTCCCGGGCCTGCGGCTAGGCTCGGGGCGTGGAGCCGTACGAACGAGTAACGCAGCGCCCGGAGCGCCGGCCGTGGGTGGTCGGGGTGTCCGGGGCGTCCGGTACGCCGTACGCCGCCGCCGTGGTGCGGGGGCTGCTGGCGGCCGGGGAGGCCGTGGACCTGGTGGTGAGCCGCGCATCGCGGCTGACGCTGCTGGACGAGACCGGCATCAAGTTCCGCGACGCGCACTGGCAGGACGACCTGCGCGAGTGGCTGGTGCTGGGCGCCGACGGGAAGCCGCACTTCGGGGAGGCCGTGCTCGACGACGTGCGGTACTGGCCCGCCGGGGATCTCGCCGCGGGGCCGTCGTCCGGCTCGTATCCGGCGAAGGGGATGCTGATCGTCCCGGCGAGCACGGCCTGTGTGGCCGGTGTGGCGCTGGGGTTGTCGAAGGACCTGCTGCAGCGGGTCGCGAGCGTGACGCTCAAGGAGCGGAGGCCGCTGGTCGTCGCCGTGCGGGAGACGCCGCTGAGCGGTCAGACGCTGCGGCAGCTGGTGGCGCTGGACGAGGCGGGCGCAGTGGTGCTGCCCGCCTCTCCGGCGTTTTACGCGGGTGCGACGCACATCCAGGATCTGGTGGACTTCGTCGCGGGGCGGGTGCTCGATGCGGCGGGTGTGCCGCACCGGCTGTACCGCCGGTGGAAGGGAGAGCTGGGTGGCGCGCGCTCCCCGGAGGGGGACTAGCGCTTCTTGGCGCGCGCGGCCCGGCTGATGCCGCGTGCGGCCTTGGCCTCGGCGCGGTGCTCGGCGGTCTGGTGGGCACGCGAGCGGTTGGCCAGGTCCTGCATCTCACGCATGCGGGCGTAGGCCATCTCGAGCGTGTACACGGTTACGTCACTCCTGAAGGATCGTCGTTGATCTAGCGAGTTGAGCGAAGATTTGCGGGCTACGAAGCCCTGCATGCCTTAGATTCTACATGAAACGCGGCGAGTTCGCCGATTATTGAAAGGTGCCAGGTTATGGACGCGGTGGACAGGCAGCTCATCCAGGCCCTCCGGGAGAACGGCCGGGCCTCGTACGCGGAACTGGGCCGGCTGGTGGGCCTCTCCGGGCCGAGCGTCACCGACCGGATCAACCGCCTGGAGGCGGCCGGCGTCATCACGGGCTACCGCGCGACCGTCAACGCCGCGTCGCTCGGCCTCGGCGTCACCGCCCTGATCGGCCTGCAGCTCTCGGACAGCGCCGACCACGAGGACGTGGCGCGCCGGCTGCGCGACCTGGCCGAGATCGAGGACTGCTGGTTCATCGCGGGCGACGACTCGTACATGCTCAAGGTCCGCGTCAGCGACGTGGACGGCCTGGAGCGCACCATCCGCCGGCTCTCCGGCACCAAGGGCGTGGCCCGCACGCGTACCACGATCGTGCTGTCCACGAAGTGGGAGAACCGGGTCGGCGAACTGCCCGACGAGGCGTAGGGATACGCTCGGGAGAGTTCGTAAAGCGGAAGTATCGGAGAGGCGGACGTCATGGACGCGGGGCTCAAGCGCGAGCTGGAGGAGAAGGTCCTCGCCGGGGAGCGGCTGACCCGTGAGGACGGCATCGCCCTCTACGAGTCCGACGACCTGGCCTGGCTGGGCGGGCTCGCCCACCACGTCCGCACGCAGAAGAACGGCGACGTCGTCCACTTCAACGTCAACCGTCATCTGAACATGACGAACGTGTGCACGGCGTCGTGCGCGTACTGCTCGTTCCAGCGCAAGCCGGGCGAGAAGGACGCGTACACGATGCGCATCGAGGAGGCCGTGCGCCTCGCGAAGGCGATGGAGAGCGAGAACCTCACCGAGCTGCACATCGTCAACGGTCTGCACCCGACGCTGCCCTGGCGCTACTACCCGCGCTCGCTGAAGGCCCTCAAGGAGGCGCTGCCGAACGTCTCGCTGAAGGCCTTCACCGCCACCGAGATCCAGCACTTCGAGAAGATCTCCGGCCTGCCGGCCGACGAGATCCTCGACGAGCTGATCGACGCCGGTCTGGAGTCGCTGACCGGCGGCGGCGCGGAGATCTTCGACTGGGAGGTCCGCCAGCACATCGTCGACCACGACACCCACTGGGAGGACTGGTCGCGCATCCACCGCCTGGCGCACTCCAAGGGCCTCAAGGGCCCGGCGACCATGCTCTACGGGCACATCGAGGAGCCGCGCCACCGCGTCGACCACGTCCTGCGGCTGCGTGAGCTGCAGGACGAGACCGGCGGCTTCCACGTCTTCATCCCGCTGCGCTACCAGCACGACTTCGTGGACATGAAGGACGGCAAGGTCCGTAACCGCCTGCAGGCCCGGACGACGATGGCGACGGGCGCCGAGGCGCTGAAGACCTTCGCGGTCTCGCGGCTGCTGTTCGACAACGTGCCGCACGTCAAGGTGTTCTGGGTGATGCACGGCGTGCAGACCGCGCAGCTCGCGCTGCAGCACGGTGCGGACGACATGGACGGCTCGGTCGTCGAGTACAAGATCACGCACGATGCGGACAACTACGGCACGCCCAACAAGCTCACCCGTGACGATCTGCTGGAGCTGATCCGCGAGGCGGGCTTCCGCCCGGTCGAGCGCAACACCCGGTACGAGATCATCCGCGAGTACCCCGGCCCGGACGCCTCGCTGCGCGAATCGCCGCAGGCGATGCGCCTCTGAGATCCACTTCGGGGCGTGCTGTACTGGTTTGACTGAACCGGTTTGACTGAAGAACGTGCCCCCTTCGGTCGTCGTCGAGGAGAAGGTCCCGCCCGTGAGTAGCCAGAAGTACGCGTCGCTCCGCTACACCGCCCTGCGATTCGGCCTGCTCATCGGCTGCTTCGCGGTCGTCTACGTGCTCTGCTACGCCCATGTCATCCCGCTGGGCGCGAACAACTCGAACTTCCTGTGGATGGTCCTGCTCGCGCTGGTCCTGTCGGCGCCGCTGAGCTGGGTGCTGCTGCGCAAGCAGCGCGATGCGATGTCCGTGCAGATCGTCGAGCGCGTGGACCGGGCGAAGGCGGCGATCAACGCCAACGCCGGTCAGGAAGACCGGGTGTAAGCCTCGTCACGTTTGCCCGATTTCCGCCGGTGCCCCGGCGTGGAGCTTCCCGCTCTGCGCCGGGGCACCGGCGTTTCCGGCCACCCGTGAGGGGCCCGCGAGAGGTCCGCGAACCCAAAGAAGAGCTTTGAGCTCCTCAAAGTCCGAGTGTTAACGTATTGGACATGAAGACAGCAGTAGCGCACTCGTTCCCCACGGGCCCCGTGCTCGTGGCGCGCCTGCACGTCGATCTTTGCCGCTGTGTCAACGCGGCCTGTTGTCGCCGCTGACGTCATGTCCACCGCGGCCGGAGATCCTGCGCAAACGGATTTCCCCGGCACCTCACGCCCTTTTTCTTCCGTCTGTAACCGGAGCTTCCGTTGTCATCGACACCCTCGTCCTCCGCGGCGTCCTCGCGCCGGCGCATACCCAACGTCCCGTTCTGGGCCCAGATCCTGCTCGGTCTCGTCCTCGGCGCCCTGCTCGGCTGGGCCGCCAAGAGCGGTGACATCTCCTGGCTCTCCACCACGCTGGGCAAGATCGGCGACATCTTCGTCCAGCTGCTGATGCTGGTCATCGCGCCGCTGGTGTTCTTCGCGATCCTGGTGTCGATCACCAACCTGCGGAACGTCTCCAACGCCGCCCGGCTGGCCACCCGCACCCTGATGTGGTTCATGATCACGTCGCTGATCGCGGTCGTCATCGGCCTGGGCATCGGCCTGCTCACCGACCCGGGCGCGGGCACCGGCCTGACCGCCGCCGACGGCGCCGAGCCCAAGAAGCACGGCTCCTGGATCGACTTCCTCACCGGGATCGTCCCGACCGACATCGTCACGCCCTTCACCGAGCTCAAGGTCCTGCAGATCGTCTTCATGGCCGTGGTCGTGGGCGTCGCGATCCTGAAGACCGGCGAGAAGGCGAAGCCGGTCCTCACCCTCAGCCACTCCGTGCTGGAGCTGCTGCAGAAGGCCCTGTGGTGGGTCATCAAGCTCGCCCCGCTGGGCACGCTCGGCCTGGTCGGCACGGCCATCTCCACGTACGGCTGGAACCTGCTCAGCAAGTACGCGACGTTCACCGCGGACATCTACGTGGGCTGCGCCATCGTGCTGTTCGGCGTCTACCCGCTGCTGCTGGCCGGCGTCGCCAAGGTCAACCCGCTGCAGTTCTTCAAGGGCGCCTGGCCGGCCATCCAGCTGGCCTTCGTCTCCCGCTCCTCGGTCGGCACGATGCCGCTGACGCAGAAGGTCACCGAGCGCCTGGGTGTGCCCAAGGAGTACGCGTCCTTCGCGGTGCCGTTCGGCTCGACGACCAAGATGGACGGCTGCGCCTCGATCTACCCGGCCATCGCCGCGATCTTCGTCGCCCAGGTCTTCGACGTGCCGCTGGAGGTCAAGGACTACATCCTGATCGCCTTCGTCTCGGTGATCGGCTCGGCCGCGACCGCCGGTCTGACCGGTGCGACGGTGATGCTGACCCTGACGCTGTCGACGCTGGGCCTGCCGATGGCGGGTGTGGGTCTGCTGCTGGCGATCGACCCGATCGTGGACATGATGCGCACCGCCACCAATGTCGCCGGCCAGTCGGTCGTCCCGATCCTGGTGGCCTCCCGGGAGGGGATCCTGGACCGCGCGGCGTACGCGTCGGCCGACGGTTCCCACCTGGAGGACGGCGAGTCCCGTGTGGACGTTCAGCCCCAGCCCGTGGCGGCGTGACGGGCCGGGTTCCGGCCGTCCGACGGGGCCGGTCCGCGGCCGCCTGACGGGATCTTGACTGACTCGTCCGTAGGGAGTGGACCGAACGGCCCTACCCCGCATCCCTCCACCCCGTAACATTACCTGCCGGTAACGTGACGGGGGCGGAGGGATGTTTGTCGTGAATGCTGCACAGACCGACGTACTTCAGGCCCAGGGGAAGCCGAGGGGCAGGACGAAGCGCATGCCGCGGGAGGTGCGCGAGCGCCAGATGCTCGACGCCGCCGTGGCCGTCTTCGCGCGGCGCGGGTACCGGGCCGCGTCGATGGACGAGATAGCCGAGCTGGCCGGGGCGTCCAAGCCCCTGGTCTACCTCTACCTGCACTCGAAGGAAGACCTCTTCAGCGCCTGCATCCGGCGCGAGGCCGAGGCGCTCATCGCGGCCGTCCAGGCGTCCGTGGACCCGGGCGCCCCGGCCGACCGGCGGCTGTGGAACGGGCTGCGCGGGTTCTTCGCGCACACCGCCGCGCACCCCGACGGCTGGGCGGTCCTGCACTGCCAGGCGCGCACCCACGGGGAGCCGTTCGCGCTGGAGGTGGCCGCCCTGCGGCAGCGGCTCGTGGACGTCGTCACCCGGCTGATCACGGAGACGGCCGAGGCCGGCGGCTGCCCCGAGCCGCTGCCCGAGGTCGAGGTCGCCGGGCTCGCCCACGCCCTGGTGGGCGCGGCCGAGTCGCTCGCCGGGTGGTCCAACGGGCGCGACGGCGCCGCCTCCTGCGAACGGCAGACGGCGGAGACGCTGATGAACTTCGCCTGGACGGGGCTGGAGAACCTGCGGAACGGGCGGCGCTGGGCGCCCGCCCGCGCCTGACGCCGGTGTCGGCGTCGGCGTCGGCGGAGTCCGGGAACCGCGAGGCGGCCCGCCCGGCGCTGTGCGCCCTTGCGGCGCGGCGGCGGGCCGCCTCGCGGTTCCCGCCGCGGCCGGAAGGGGGTGCGGCGGTCTGGAGCGAGTGGCTCCCGAGGCGTAGATTGCCGCCACTTACCGCCCAGTAGGGAGCCGCACGTGTCCGTACCGCACAGCGCAGCCCCACCCCGCGTCACCTTCGTCGGGGGAGTCGTCCGCGAGGCGTCCCTCCCGCCGCTCGCCCCGCCCGTGTCCCGGGGGTCCCTCGGCGACCTGCCCTTCGACAACGCCGCCGAGGCCCCCGCCGACCCCGTCCTCAGCCGGAAGCAGCCCGACGGCACCTGGCGCGACGTCAGCGCCGCCACCTTCGCCGCCGAGGTGCTCGCCACCGCCAAGGGCCTGATCGCCCATGGGCTGCGGCCCGGCGACCGGCTCGCGATCATGGCCCGCACCCGCTACGAGTGGACGCTCCTGGACTTCGCCGCCTGGGCCGCGGGTCTCGTCACCGTCCCCGTCTACCCCACCTCCTCCGCCGCGCAGGTCCGCTGGATCCTGCACGACTCCGGGGCCGCCGCCTGCGTCGTGGAGGGCCCGGAGCAGACGCGGCTGGTGGAGGCCGGGCGCGCATCCCTCCCGGGCCTGGCCCACCTGTGGGAGTTCGACGCGGGGGAGGCCGCGGAGGCTGCCGTCCCCCGCCTGATGGCCGCGGGCCGCGCCCTGCCCGCCACGGCCGTCACCGAGGCCCGGGCCACCCGCAGCCCCGACGACATCGCCACCCTCATCTACACCTCGGGCACCACCGGCCGTCCCAAGGGCTGTGTCCTCACCCACGCCAACTTCTTCACCGAAGTCGACAATTCCACCGAGCTGCTGCACCCCGTCTTCAAGGCCGTCAGCAAGAAGCCCGCCGCCACGCTCCTCTTCCTGCCCCTCTCGCACGTCTTCGGCCGGACCGTCGCCGTCGGCTGCATGCGCGCCCGCGTCCGCGTGGGCCACGCCCCCTCCCTGCGCACCGAGGACCTGCTCGCGGACCTCGCCGGCTTCCGCCCCACCTTCCTGCTCGTGATCCCCTACGTGCTGGAGAAGGTCTACAACACCGGCCGCGCGACCGCCGAGAAGCTGGGCCGCGCCGCCTCCTTCGACCGGGCCGCCTCCGTCGCCCGGCGCTGGGGCGAGGCGGAGGAGGCCCGCCGGCACGGCACCGGCCCGGGGCCCGGCCCGGGGCTGCGCGCGGCCCGCGCCCTGTACGACCCGCTGGTCTACCGGCGGATCCGGGCCGCCCTCGGCGGCGAGGTCCGCTACGTGCTCAGCGGCGGCTCCCCGCTCGGCGAGCGCCTCGCGGCCTTCTGCACGGGTGCGGGCATCGAGGTCTTCGAGGGCTACGGCCTCACCGAGACCACGGCCGCCGCCACCGTCACCCCGCCGCACCGCCCCCGCATCGGCACGGTCGGCTGGCCGCTGCCGGGCGGCGCCGTGCGGATCGCGGAGGACGGTGAGGTGCTGCTGCGCGGCGGGCACGTCTTCGCCGGGTACTGGGACGGCGAGCTGGGCAAGGCGGTGCCCGCGGCGCCGGGGGAGTGGTTCCCCACCGGGGACCTGGGCGCGCTCGACGCGGACGGCTACCTGACCATCACCGGTCGCAAGAAGGAGCTGATCGTCACCTCCGGCGGCAA
Organism: Streptomyces hiroshimensis; assembly: GCF_014650335.1. GTDB lineage: Bacteria > Actinomycetota > Actinomycetes > Streptomycetales > Streptomycetaceae > Streptomyces > Streptomyces hiroshimensis. The sequence continues at coordinate 50,527 of NZ_BMUT01000021.1, read as the reverse complement.
GAACGTCGCCCCCGCGCCGCTGGAGGACCGGCTGCGCGCGCACCCCCTCGTCGGCCAGTGCATGGTCACCGGCGACAACCGCCCCTACGTCACCGCCCTCGTGACCCTGGAGGCCGACGGCGTCGCCCACTGGTGCCGCATGCACGGGAAGGAGGGCCTGCCGCCGGAGGAGCTGGCGCGGGACGGCGAACTGCTCGCCGAGCTGCAGACGGCGGTGGACGACGCGAACGCCCTGGTCTCGCGGGCGGAGTCGATTCGGCGCTTCGCCGTCCTGCCCGTGGACTTCACGGAGGAGGCCGGCCACCTCACGCCGTCCATGAAGCTCAAGCGGGAGGTCATCGCCCGGGACTTCGCACAGGAGGTGGAGCGGCTGTACGAGCGCTGAACCGGAAAGCCCGGTCCAGCGCTCGGCGTGCATCAGCGGTCGCCCGTCAGCAGTTGCCCGTCAGCAGTTGCCCGTCAGCAGTTGCCTGCCGCGGGCCTGCCGGCGAACCGGTCGGCGAGCCAGCCCGCCGCCGGGGCGGATTCCGCGATCACCCCGGTGACGTGCCCGGCCAGCGGCAGCGCCTTCCACTGCACGGTGGCGTTCTTCGTGCACCAGTCGGCGCGCAGCTGCCGCGCGCCCGCGTACGGGATGAGCTCGTCGGCGGTGCCGTGGTAGAGGTAGACGGGCCGGTCGGGGGCGCGGGTGCCGAGGTCGGAGGCGTGCAGCACGCGCTGCCAGTCCGCCTCGTTCAGCGGGTTCCTGACCGTCACGTCGGAGATCCGCTTGAACAGGCTCGCGGCGGCGTCGACGGCCACGCAGTGCTTCTTGAGGAAGTCGACCTGCTGCCGGCCCTTGCCGTTGAGGTAGGAGCCGAGGTCCAGCTCGGGGAAGGCCGCGTTCTGCCCGATCGCGCCCATGAGGACCAGGCCCGCGCCGATGCCGCCGTCGTTGAACTCCGCGACCTTCAGGAGGTCGGCGGGGACGCCGCCCGCGGCCGTGCCCTTGAGGTTCAGCTCGGGGGCGTACGACGCGTGCAGCTCGGCGGCCCAGCCCGCGGCCTGCCCGCCCTGCGAGTAGCCCATGATGCCGACCGGGGAGCCCTCGGCCAGCCCGGCCTCCGGCAGCCGCAGGGCGGCGCGGGCCGCGTCGAGGACGGCATGGCCCTCCGCGCGGCCGACGGTGTACGTGTGGTCGCCGGGCGTCCCGAGGCCCTCGTAGTCGGTGACGGCCACCGCCCAGCCGCGCAGCGTCAGCTGCTGGATCAGATTGGCCTCCGCCGTCGTCCCGTACGGGAAGCCGGCCGAGGGGGCGCACTGGTCGGCGATCCCGACCGTCCCCACGGCGTACGTCACGAGCGGGCGCGGCCCCTTTCTGCCGTCCTGGGGGACGATCACCGTCCCGGAGACGACGTTGGGGGCGCCCTTGGCTGTGGTGGAGCGGTAGGTGACGTGCCAGGCCCTGGTGCCGGTGGGCTGGCCGGGCAGCGGGTGGAAGGAGGTGGGTGAGGAGGTGACGATGTCACCCGGTCCGGCGGCGGACGCGGGCCCGGCGGCGCCGGCCGCGCCCGCGAAGCCCAGTGAGACGGCCAGTGCGGCGACGGCGGCCCAGGCCTTCGTACGCAGGTGCCTACGCAAGTGCATGCGGCTCTCCCGGCAGTGAGGTGGTGACGGGTCACTCATGTCTCGTCGCGGATCACGCCCGCGAAACTCCCCGGGGACGGCGGGAGTCGGGGAGACCGTAGTGACTGACGGGTAGGAAAGAAGCTGACCGGAAAGCTCAGCTTTGCTGACCCCGCTCGTGCACGTCCAGGAGGCGGTACGCGCCCGGCGTGGTGCCCGTCCAGCGGCGGAACGCGCGGTGGAAGGCGGTGTCCTCGGAGAAGCCCAGCCGCGCCGCCAGCTCCGCGATCGGCTCCCGCCCCTCCGCCAGGCCCGCCACCGCCGCCTCCCGCAGCACCTGATCGCGCAGCCGCCGGTAGGACGTGCCCTCCTCGTTCAGCCGCCGCCGCAGCGTCGCCGGGCTGACCGCGAGCCGCGCCGCGAGCTGCGCCACCTCCGGCAGCCGGGCCGCCCGGCGCTGCGGGCCCTCCCGCAGCGCCCGCGCCAGGGCGTGCCGCACCTGCTCGGCGACCGTCGTGCCGTACTCGCGGCGGTCGAGCAGCCCGGCGGGCGCGCGCCGCAGCAGCTCCGCCAGGGCGCCCTCGTCCCGGACGACGGGCGCCGCCAGCCAGCGCGGGTCGAACCCGGCGCGGGTGCGCGGCGCGCCGCAGCGGACCGGGCAGCCGAACAGCAGGCCGTACTCGCCCGCGTACGGCGGCGCCGGGTGCGCGAACTCCGCCCAGCGCAGGGGGATCCGGCGGCCGATGAGCCAGCTCGTCAGGCGGTGCCAGATCAGGACCAGGCACTCCGCGGCGAAGGGCGCCTCGGCGAGCGCCCGCAGATCGGTGCGCACGGCGAACGCGGCGTCGGGGCCGGTGCGTTCGACGGCGAGGTCGGGACCGCCGGGGAAGAGGCCGTAGAAGCGGGTGGCGCGGCGCAGGGCCGCGCCGAGGTCGGGGCAGCCGATGCTCGCGTGGCACATCATCGCGAACGTGCCGGGCCGGCTGGGCTCGGGCCCCAGGCCCAGGAACTCGTCGCGGGTGGCGTGCCGGATGGCGGTGACCAGGCGGGCGAACTGCTCGGGCGCCACGCGCGCGTGGGCGTCGCCGAGGAGCAGCGGGGGGATGCGGGCGCTCTGCAGGAGGGGCACGGTGTCGATGCCGAGTCGCCGGGGGCCGGTGAGGGTGGCGCGTACGTGGTGCACGGTGATCGTGCGACTCGTCATACGGATGACGGTAACTCCGTTGAGCGCCGGGGTCAGTGGGGCCGACGGTTCCGGTCATGCCGATCGGGGGCGAACGTTCTTAACGTTCGGGAAGGCCCCGGTGCCGGGCGCGGGTGCGCTCACGCGCGGGTGCGCTCGTGCCCGGGTCCGGGCGGGCTCGGCACCGCCGGGCAGCCTTGTGCAGGTTCGGCACCGCCGGACCGCGCCGTCGTGGCTTTTCGCCGTTGCGGCGGAAGGAAGCGACGGCAACCATCTCGAAGGCTCGGGCACCGCCCCTCCGCCGGAGCGGGAGACGATCTCGCCGCAGGCGGGAAACCTCCGCCGCAACGGCGGGAAACCGAGACGGCGCAGTCCGGCGGTGCCGGGCCGGCCTCAGCCACCAGGAGGAACCGATGCCGTGCAAGCGCCCCCCTACGCTCGCCGTTCTCGCCCAGTGGGCCGCAGGCCAGTACGGTCCGCAGCCCGCCCAGCGGTTCCGGCGAGATGGCGGGTGGGCCGAGCTCACCTACGCCGCCCTGTGGGCCTCCGTGCAGGAAACCGGCCGTGGCCTGATCGCCCTCGGGGTGCGCCCCGGGGACCGCGTCGCGATCCTCTCCGAGACCCGCCCCGCATGGACCCGCACCCACTTCGGCGCGCTGGCCGCCGGCGCCGTCGTGGTGCCGGTCTACCCGACGGCGGGCGACGAGGAACTGGCCTGGGTGCTGGCCGACTCGGGGGCCTGCGTGGCCGTGTGCGAGAACGCGGAGCAGGCGGCCCGCGTGACGGCCGTCCGCGGCAAGCTGCCGGAGCTGCGGCACGTGGTGCCGATGGACGATCCGCTGCCGCACGACGAGGTGCCGGTGGAGGAACTCCTCGCCCGGAGCGCGGCCGTCACCCCCGCCGACCTGTGTGCCGTCGTCTACACCTCCGGCACCACGGGCCTGCCCAAGGGCTGTTCCCTCACGCACGGCAACTTCACGGCCGCCGACGCTTCGGCCGATCTGGTCGGCGGCGGGCCCGGTGACGTCACGTATCTCTATCTGCCCCTCGCGCACCTCCTCGCCCAGCTCGTCCAGCTGTCGGTGGTCGTCCGCGGCGGCACCCTGTGCTACTTCGGCGGGCGGATCGAGGACGTCGTCGCCGAGCTGGCCGAGGCGCGGCCCACGCATCTGCCGTCCGTGCCCCGCCTGTTCGAGAAGGTGCATGCGTCGGTGGTGTCGCTGGCCGAGGCCTCGGGGCCGGACGGCCGGGCCCGGCTGGAGGCGGCGGTGCGGACGGGGCTGGAGGCCGCCGGTCTGCGCGCGCGGGGCGAGGAGCCCGGGGGTGAACTGCTCGCGGCCTGGCGGGCGGCGGACGAGAGCCTGTTCGCGCAGGTCCGGGCGGCCTTCGGGGGCCGGCTGAAGCTGGCGATCACCGGCGCCGCCCCGATCGCCCCGCAGACCCTGGACTTCCTGCGCGCCTGCGGCATCGCCCTCTACGAGGGTTACGGGATGACGGAGTCCACCGGCGTGATCACCCTCAACCACCCGGGCGCGGCCCGCCCCGGGACGGTCGGCAGACCGGCGCCCGGCTGCGAGGTGCGCATCGCGCAGGACGGCGAGGTGCTGGCCCGCGGGCCGGGGGTCTTCGCGGGCTACCGCAACGCCCCGGCCGCGACCGCCGGGACGCTGGACGCGGACGGCTGGCTGCACAGCGGGGACTTGGGCGCCCTCGACGCGGACGGCTATCTCACGATCACCGGCCGGAAGAAGGACCTGATCATCACCTCGGGCGGCAAGAACCTCGCGCCGTCGCCGGTCGAGTTCGCCGTGCAGCAGTCCCGTTGGGTCTCGCGCGCGGTGCTGATCGGCGACCGGCGCCCGTATCCGGTGGCGCTGATCACGCTGGACGCGGAGGAGGTCGGGGCCTGGGCGGTGCGCGAAGGAGTGGACCTCGGCGGGCGGCCGGCCCGGCACCCGGCGGTGCGGGCGCTGTGCGCGGAGGCGGTCGAGGCGGCGAACGCGGCGGTGTCCAGGCCGTCCCGGATTCGGGACTTCCGGATTCTGGACGGGGATTTCACGGTGGCGGACGGGACGCTGACGCCGACCCTCAAACTCCGGCGGGCCGTGATCGCCGAACGCTATGCGATCGAAATCAATGCGTTGTACGACAGAAAGTGAAAGAAATCTGTCAACAAGAAGTCGCTAAGGGAGGGTTAACGATCAGCGACGGGTAGGGGAAGCGAGGGGCGAGGGAAAGGCAGGAGCCCTGCCCCTCCGCCGAAGCGGGGGAGCAGGGCTCCTTGGGTACAGCGCGTCGACCGCGATCGGTCGGGCCGTCACACCGGAAGGATCCGAGGATCAGACCGGGGTGACGTTCTCCGCCTGCGGGCCCTTCGGGCCCTGCGTGACGTCAAAGTTGACCTGCTGGTTCTCCTCGAGGGAGCGGAAGCCAGAGGCGTTGATCGCGGAGTAGTGGACGAAGACGTCGGGGCCCCCGCCGTCCTGGGCGATGAAGCCAAAGCCCTTTTCAGCGTTGAACCACTTCACGGTTCCGGTAGCCATAAAGCCCTCCTTGGGCCCAAAGGGTTGCCCTGCTCCAGAACCTGCGAGAAGTCTGAAAACTACAAAAGCCTGCGGGTCACATGCTCCGCAGGCTCTGTACTGCAAGGGAAACCAAACTGCAACTTGCGGCGAGCCTAGCACGCGAGGGTTCTCGCGCGGAAGGAGTTGAAGATCACGCTGTCGGATGGTTTTCCCGGTGTTCCTGACGGAAAAGATCCCCAGTCGGGCACCGCCCGGGAGCACCCCCGCCCCCGCCGTCCCGGCCGTCCGGGGCTAGCCTCCGGATGTGGACATTTCTGCCTCGGCCGTAGAGGCCGTAGAGACCGACCCCGATGCCGGCCCCCTTCAGCGCAGCCGTCCGCGCGTGGGTCACATCCAGTTCCTGAACTGCCTGCCCCTGTACTGGGGCCTCGCGCGCACCGGCACCCTGCTGGACCTGGACCTGACCAAGGACACCCCGGAGAAGCTCAGCCGGCAGCTGATCGAGGGCGAGCTGGACATCGCCCCGGTCACCCTCGTCGAGTTCCTGCGCAACGCCGACGACCTGGTCGCCCTGCGTGACATCGCCGTGGGCTGCGACGGGCCGGTCATGTCCTGCGTGATCGTCTCGCAGGTCCCCCTGGACCGGCTGGACGGCGCCCGCGTCGCGCTGGGGTCCACTTCCCGTACGTCCGTGCGCCTGGCGCAGCTGCTGCTGGCCGAGCAGTACGGCGTACGCCCGGACTACTACACGTGTCCGCCGGACCTGGGCCTGATGATGCGCGAGGCGGATGCCGCCGTGCTGATCGGGGACGCCGCGCTGCGGGCCTCCCTGCACGACGCCCCGCGGCTCGGCCTGGAAGTCCACGACCTCGGGCAGATGTGGAAGGACTGGACGGGCCTGCCGTTCGTCTTCGCGGTGTGGGCCGTGCGCAAGGACTACCTGGCGCGTGAGCCGGAGATCGTCGCCAAGGTCCACGAGGCCTTCCTCGCCTCCCGGGACGTCTCCCTGGAGGAGGTGGCGAAGGTGGCCGAGCAGGCGGCGCGCTGGGAGGCCTTCGACGCCGGGCTGCTGGAGCGCTACTTCACGACGCTGGACTTCCGCTTCGGGCCGGAGCAGCTCGCGGGCGTGACCGAGTTCGCCCGCCGCACGGGCCCGACGACCGGCTTCCCCGCCGACGTGCGGGTGGAACTGCTGGAGCCCTGACCCCCCGGAGGGGATCAGGGCTCCCGGAACAAGCAGTCGGCCTGGAGGCTACGGGGCGACGGGGCCCACCATGTGCTCGCTGATCCACTGCATGCTGCCCATGTCCATGCCCTGGATGTAGGTCACGGCGTTGTGCTTGCCGCCCTCGATCTTCTGCAGGCGCGTGTGGACCGGGCCCTTGTTGCCGTAGGTGGCGATGAACTTGTCCACGTGCGGGATGACGCTGGACTCCTTCGTCCCGTACTGGAACGCGAGGTAGACGTCGGTGCCGGGCTTGTTCTCGGCGATCAGCCGCTTGGCCAGCACCTCGGGGTTGTTCTCGGCCTTCTCCTTCTCGTGGCCGTTCCACAGCCGCGAGTCCGGGACGATGTCCGGGCCGGACGCGATCACGGCCTTGAACTTGTCCGGGTGCTTCAGGACGGCCTTCAGGCCCGAGAAGGCGCCGGAGGAGGAGCCCATGAACGCCCAGCCGTCGCGCGACTTCACCGTGCGGAAGTTGGCCTTGATCAGGTCCGGGACGTCCTCGGTCAGCCAGGTGCCCATCTTCGGCTGGCCCGGGATGTCACTGCCGTCCCAGTAGAGGCCGCCGGTGTCCGGCTGCGGGTTGAGGACCGGCATCGCCAGGATGAACGGCTTGCCCTTGCCCTCGTTGTACCACTTGGTGACGGACGACTCGAGGTGCAGGCCCCCGTCGTCCATCCAGTAGTTGTTCGGGAAGCCGGGGCCGCCCGGGAGCGCGATCAGGACCGGGAAACCGTGGTCCTTGAACTTCGGGTCCTTGTACGCCTTGGGCGCCCAGACCCACACCTTGCCCTTGAAGCCCGACTTCTTGCCGTCCAGGGTGGTCACGGCCACCTGGGTGCCGTCGGAGAGGGTGCTGGTGTTCTTGAACTCGGCCGCCGGGCCCGTCGGCATCAGCACCGGGGAGTCCGGCTTGGCGGCGTTCCCGCCGCCGGCCTGGCCGCCGCCGTTGCCCTGCTGCTCCTGGCCGAAGCTGACCGGCTTGCCCTTGTCCGAGAACGGGCCGATCTTGAAGTAGTTCAGGGCGCCGGCGGCTATGAGGCCCACCACGGCTATGGACGCCACGATGATCGTCCATTTTTTGCCACGGGATCCGCGGCGGTGGCCGCAGGTGGGGCAGGCCCCTGGTTGCTGGTACGTCATCGCGTCGCTCCGGACGTTGCTGCTGCCCCGAAGGACATGACGGTTTGTTCCTTCCAGGTGGATGGGGAAACCGCCCTGGGGGGTTCCTGGGACACCCCGTGAATTGAGTCATAGGCCGAAGACCGGGGCCCCAGGCCCCCGCCGGGGGAGGCGAAAGGCCCGATGGAACCGTTGCTGCCGGAAGATCCGCAGGTCATCGGTGCGTACCGGCTGCTGGGCCGGCTGGGGGCGGGCGGCATGGGCCGGGTCTACCTCGGCCGCAGTGCCGGTGGCCGGACCGTCGCGGTCAAGGCCGTGCATCCCCATTTTGCCCTGGATGAGCAGTTTCGCGCGCGCTTTCGACGCGAGGTCGAGGCGGCGCGCAGTGTGGGCGGGGCGTGGACGGCCCCCGTGCTGGACGCGGACCCCGGGGCCGCGGTGCCCTGGGTCGCCACCGGCTACGTGGCCGGCCCGTCCCTCACCGAGGCCGTCCTGGCCGGCGGCCCCCAGCCGCAGCGGACCGTGCGGGCCCTCGGCGCGGGGCTCGCGGAGGCCCTGGCGGCCGTCCACGCGCTCGGCCTCGTCCACCGCGACGTCAAGCCGTCGAACGTGCTCCTCACCCTCGACGGGCCCCGGCTGATCGACTTCGGCATCGCCCGGGCCACGGACGGGACGGCGTCACTCACCGCGACGGGCGTCTCGGTCGGCTCGCCCGGCTACATGGCCCCGGAGCAGATCCTTGGCCACGGGGTGACGGGGGCGGCGGACGTCTTCTCCCTGGGGGCGGTGCTCGCCTACGCGGCGACGGGCGAGCCGCCCTTCGCGGGCGACGGCGCGGCGGTGCTGCTGTACAAGGTCGTCCACGAGGCGCCGGTCCTCGGCCCGGGCCTGGCCGGGGACCTGCGCTCCCTGGTGGAGGCCTGCCTGGCCAAGGACCCGGCGGGCCGCCCGTCCCCGCAGGAGCTCGCCCGCCGGCTGGCACCGGACGGCGCCGGAGCGCTGGTGGGCGCGGGCTGGCTGCCCGGGCCCGTGGTGGAGCGGGTGAGCCGGCGGGCGGTGGAGCTGCTGGACCTGGAAGGGGGAGAGCCCACGGCCCTGGATGCGGGCCGGCGGCCGCCGGGGGATGCGGTGCCGGGTCCGGCGGGTGCGGTGCCGACTCCGGCGGACGCGGCGCCCCTCCTGTGGGGCGCGCCTCCACCGCCTCCCACGGAGGCCGCGGAGGACTCCCGGAAAGCCGGTGGAGGGCGGCGCAGAACGAGGGCCGTGCTCGCCGCGGTCGGCGGGCTCCTGGCCGCGGCGGCCGTCGCCGTGGTCATCGGCCTCGGCCTCCTGCAGGGCGGGGACGGGGACAAGGGCGAGGCCCGCGGCACCACCGGCACCGGAGGCGGCCCGGCGAAGTCCGTACCCCGGCCGTTCCTCGGCACCTGGGCCGGTCAGGTCGTCCAGAGCGACGGCACCCCCAACGGCACCATGACCGCCGTCATCGCCGACGGCGCCCCCGGCACGTACGTCGTCCGCACCACCTACTCCGCGCTCAACGTCCTGGAGTGCCACAGCAAGGGCAAGCTGCTCACCGCCGTCCCCACCCGGCTCACCCTGGAGGAGGCCACCGACGGCACGCCGTCGCTCGGGTGCACGGGCGAGACCGCGCGGATCACCTTCTCCCTGGCCGCCGACGGCAAGCTCATGTACACGTCCGAGGACACCAGGGGCGGCAGTCCCCACGCGACCCTCACCCGCCGGGACGGATAAGGGCTGGCGTAGGCTGACGGTCGTGTCAAACCCCCTCCGAAGGGACGCCCCGGTGAGCGAGAAGGCCGACCTCACGACCATTGATGTCACAGCCGTCCTCGACCGCGCCGCCGCCGGTGGCCGCATCACTCCCGAGGAGGCCCTGGAGCTCTACCGCTCCGCACCGCTGCACGCCCTCGGCGCGGCGGCCGACGCGGCGCGCCGCAAGCGCTACGCGGGTACCGAGCACATCGCGACGTACATCATCGAGCGCAACATCAACTACACGAACTCGTGTGTCACGGCGTGCAAGTTCTGCGCCTTCTACGCCCCGCCGAAGAGCGACAAGGTCTGGACGCGCCCCCTCGACGACATCCTGCGCCGCTGCGCGGAGACCGTGGAGCTCGGCGGCACGCAGATCATGTTCCAGGGCGGCCACCACCCGGACTACGGCGTGGAGTACTACGAGGAGCACTTCGCGGCCATCAAGAAGGAGTTCCCGCAGCTGGTGATCCACTCCCTCGGCGCGTCCGAGGTGGAGCACATGGCGCGGATCTCCGGGGTGAGCGCGGAGGAGGCCATCCGCCGCATCCACGCCGCGGGCCTGGACTCCTTCGCGGGCGCCGGCGCCGAACTCCTGCCCGCGCGGCCCCGCAAGGCCATCGCGCCGCTGAAGGAGTCCGGCGAGCGCTGGCTGGAGATCATGGAGCTCGCCCACACCCTGGGCGTCGAGTCGACCTCCACCATGCTGATGGGCACCGGCGAGACCAACGCCGAGCGGATCGAGCACATCCGGATGATCCGTGACGTGCAGGACCGCACGGGCGGCTTCCGCGCCTTCATCCCGTACACCTACCAGCCGCAGAACAACGTGCTGAAGGGCCGTACGCAGGCGACCGTCTTCGAGTACCTGCGGATGATCGCCGTCGCGCGGCTGTTCCTGGACAACGTCGCCCACATCCAGGGCTCCTGGCTGACCGTCGGCAAGGAGGCGGGCCAGCTCTCGCTGCACTACGGCGCGGACGACCTGGGCTCGGTGATGCTGGAGGAGAACGTCGTCTCCTCGGCCGGCGCCAAGCACCGCTCCAACCGCATGGAGCTCATCGACCTCATCCGCAAGGCGGGCCGCGTCCCGGCGCAGCGCGCGACGACGTACGAGCACCTGCTCGTGCACGACGACCCGGCGAACGACCCGGTCGACGACCGCGTCGTCTCGCACCTGTCGTCGACGGCGATCGAGGGCGGTACGGCCCACCCCGAGCTGAAGCTCATCGACGCGAGCTGACGCCGCTTTGCTGACCCTGCACACGGCCGGCCTGCTGCTGACGGCTGCCCCGGGCGCGGCTCCCGTGCCCGGCGGCGCCGTGGTGGTGGACGGTGACGCGATCGCGGCGATCGGCCCGTACGAGGATGTGGCCGCGGCCTTTCCGCGGGCGCGCGAGCGGCGCTGGCCGGGGGTGCTGGCGCCGGGGCTGCGGCAGTGGTACGCGAAACGGCTCCTGGAGCGCTGCTACCACCCCGATCCGCGGGAGTACGACGAGCTGGGCGACCGGCCGCTGACCGGCGAGCGCCTGGCGGCCCTGGAGATGAGCGAGACCCGGTGGGCGGGCAGTGTCCGCCGGGGGATCCAGCAGATGCTGCGGCACGGCACCACGGCCGTGGCCGGCAGCTGTTTCGACGATCCCGCGACGAGCACCGCCCTCGCCCGCTCGGGGCTGAGGTTCGTCTCGGCGGCGTGGACGCCGGGGGTCCCGGTGGACGAGCCCGGTCTCGACCCCTTGCGGGGCGTCTCCGATCCGGCGGTCGCCTTCGCGGAGCCGCTGGCGGTCGGCGGGCGCGCCGACTTCGCCGTCTTCGACGTGCCGGACGAAGCCGCCCTGCTGGAGGCGGGCGCGGGGACGTGCGTGGCGACGGTGCTCGCGGGGCGGCTGGTGTACCGGCGGCGTTGAGCGCAGGCGCCGCGCGCAGGCGTCAACGGGCCGTATGGAGAACGTTTACGCACGTCAGGGGCCCGTCAAGACGGAAGATCCCGGTCCGTTCCGCGGGGCAGGATGGGCAGCGCGGGGACGGCCGCTACGGGCGTCCCGCGGTGCCACTGTGGAGGGCCCTGGCAACGGTTTCGGTACGCCGGGCCGCAAGGGCGCGCAACGCCGGGCGGGGGGTCCGGCGGTCCCGGGGAGCGGGGGCTCCCGGGACGAGCGCAGTCGGCACCGCAGGACGGCCGGTCCTTCCCGGGCGCGCCGTCCCCGTCCAGTCCTTCCCGTCTCCCGTCCGGGCCTCCCCGTCCAACCCTCTGCGTCCTCTCCCGCCCCGGGGGTGAACAATGGGGGCGTGACCCGAGCATCCCTGGACAAGCAGCCGCACGAAGTCGCCGCGATGTTCGACGACGTGGCGGCCAAATACGACCTCACCAACGACGTGCTCTCGCTCGGCCAGGCCCGTCTGTGGCGCAAGGCCGTCGCCCGGGCCGTTGACGCCCGCCCGGGGGAGAAGGTGCTGGACCTCGCGGCCGGGACGGGCACCTCGTCGCTGCCGTTCACCATGGCCGGTGCGTACGTCGTGCCGTGCGACTTCTCGGTCGGCATGCTGCGCGAGGGCAAGAAGCGCAACCCGTGGATGCCGCTGACCGCGGGCGACGCCACCCGGCTGCCGTTCGCGGACGGGGTGTTCGACGCCGTCACGATCTCCTTCGGGCTGCGCAACGTGCAGGACACCGTCGCCGCGCTGCGCGAGATGCTGCGGGTGACCCGGCCCGGCGGCCGCGTGGTGATCTGCGAGTTCTCCACGCCCACGTGGGCGCCCTTCCGCACGGTCTACAGCGAGTACCTGATGCGGGCCCTGCCGCCGGTCGCGCGGGCCGTCAGCAGCAGCCCCGACGCGTACGTCTACCTCGCCGAGTCGATCCGCGCCTGGCCGGACCAGCCGGAGCTCGCCGCGCTGCTGCAGGAGGCGGGCTGGTCGAAGGTCGCGTGGCGCAACCTCACGGGCGGCGTCGTCGCCCTGCACCGGGGGACCAAGCTGCCGGAGTGATCCGGGTCCGGTGTCCGGGGCCGCGGGCGCCGCGGCGGGCGGCCCGAACGCCGGCCGCTGATGGGTTGTCATGGGCAGGGCGTCCGCAGTCGATACGATCAAGCTGCCCCCGCCCTCCGAATGACCCGCCCGAGCTCCGGAGCGCTCCATGACCTTGCCCTGCTGCCCCGATTGCGGTTCCCCGTTCCCCGCGGAAGCGCGCTTCTGCATGAAGTGCGGGCGGGCACGGCCCCAGGAGACGGAACCGGCCGCGGCGCCGGGCGCGGCGGGGACCCCGCCGATACCGGACAAGCCGGCCACCCCGCCGGCTCCGGGCACGGCCGCGGGCGCCGCTGCCCCGCCGCCCGCGCCCCAGGCGGCCCCGGCGTCCCCGGCCGCCGCGCCCCCGGCTCCGGCTCCGGCTCCCGCGCCCCCGGCTCCGGCTCCCGCGGCCCCGGTTCCGGCCCCCGTGGCCCCTGCTCCGGCAGCGCCTGCCCCGCCGCCCGCGGCTCCCGCGGCCCCCGTGGCCCCGCCCGCGCCCCAGGCGAGCCCCGTCCTCCCGCCTCCCCCCGCGTCCTGGACCGCGGCCACCGCCGCCACCGCCGCCATTCCGGCCGCGCCCCCGGCCCCGCCCGGGCCGAAGGCCGGTGCCGCGCCGGGCCGTACCGCCCCGCCCGCGCCGGAGGCGACCCCGCTCGCGGTCATCGGCCCCACCCCCGAGTTCTTCGTGCTCCCCAAGGCCCGCCGCAGGCTCAACCTCGGCTGGGTGGCGGCCGCCGTGGCGGTCGTGGTGATCGGCGGGGCTGTGGGCGGTGGGATTCTGCTCACGCAGGGCAAGGACCGCGGCAAGCAGGACACCGCCCGTGTCGAGGACGCCGAGCCCGTCGGGCCGACGCCGACGAAGGCGGCGCCCAGCGCCTCGTCCTCCCCGTCGCCGTCCGCCTCGGCCTCCGCGTCCCCGTCGGCCTCCGCGTCGCCGTCCCCGTCCGCCTCCGAGTCCGCCTCGGCCTCGCCGTCGCCGTCCGCGTCGTCGTCGGCGCCCGAGGCGGCCGGCGGCCCCGCGCCCGCGGGCTACGAGAACGTGTCCGCCCCGGAGGGGTTCTCCCTCGCGGTGCCCAAGGGGTGGCGCCGGGAGGACAAGGGGAGCGGCCAGATCGACTACGCGGGCGGCTCGGGCCCCGAGCACCTGCGGATCGGCATCGTGCACGACACCAAGCAGGCGCCGTACGACCACTTCACGGAGCTGGAGAAGGGCGGGGCGGGACAGAACGGCTACCGGCGGGTCTCGTTGACGCGGAACACCTTCCAGGGCCGGCCGGGCGCGCTGTGGGAGTGGACCTGGACCGAGAAGTCCACCGGCCGCACCATGCGCGCCTACAACCAGGCGTACGTGGACGCTTCGGGCACCGAGTACGCCATCATGTTCGCCGGCCGGGACGAAGGGGACTCCACCCGGAAGCCCTTCGACGCCGCGCTCGGCTCCTGGAAGGCGGGCTCGCGGGCTTCCGGCTGACGCTCCGCCGGGCGCGGGTGGCCCCCGCCCGGCCGCAGGCGGGCGGCTCATAGACTCGGGTGACCAGTCCTCAGCCGAACGGGAGAGCCGACCGTGACCGATACCGAACACTCCGCGGATGTGATCGTCGTCGGGGCCGGCCCGGCCGGGTCGACCACCGCCTACTACCTCGCCAAGGCCGGACTGGACGTCCTCCTCCTGGAGAAGACGGCGTTCCCGCGCGAGAAGGTGTGCGGCGACGGCCTCACGCCCCGCGCCACCAAGCAGCTCGTGGCGATGGGCATCGACATCTCCGAGGAGGCGGGCTGGCTGCGCAACAAGGGCCTGCGCATCATCGGCGGCGGCGTCCGGCTGCAGCTCGACTGGCCGGATCTCGCCTCCTTCCCGGACTACGGACTGGTCCGCAAGCGCGACGACTTCGACGAGCAGCTGGCCCGTAACGCGGTCAAGGCCGGCGCCCGGATGTACGAGCGCTGCAACGTCGGCGCGCCCGTCATCGACGACCGCACGGGCCGGATCGTGGGCGTCGAGGCGAAGCTCGGCGAGGAGAAGACCCCGGTCACCTTCCGCGCCCCGCTCGTCGTCGCCGCCGACGGCAACTCCTCCCGGCTGTCGCTGGGCATGGGCCTGCACCGCCGCGAGGACCGCCCCATGGGCGTGGCCGTGCGCACGTACTTCACCTCCCCGCGCCACGACGACGACTACCTGGAGTCCTGGCTGGAGCTGTGGGACCGGCGCGGCCCGAAGGACCGGCTGCTGCCCGGCTACGGCTGGATCTTCGGCATGGGCGACGGCACGAGCAACGTCGGTCTCGGCGTGCTCAACACCTCCGAGTCCTTCAAGGAGCTGGACTGGCGCGAGGTCCTCAAGGCCTGGTGCGCCTCGATGCCCGAGGACTGGGGCTACACCCCGGAGAACATGACCGGCCCGATCCGCGGCGCCGCCCTGCCCATGGCCTTCAACCGCCAGCCGCACTACACGCGCGGCCTGCTGCTGGTCGGCGACGCGGGCGGGCTCGTGAACCCGTTCAACGGCGAGGGCATCGCGTACGCCATGGAGTCCGGGCAGATCGCCGCGGACGTCATCGTCCAGGCCCACGCGCGCGCTTCGTACGCCCAGCGCGAGCTGGCCCTGCAGCGCTACCCGAAGGTCCTCAAGGACACCTACGGCGGCTACTACACGCTCGGCCGGGCCTTCGTGAAGCTCATCGGCAACCCGAAGGTGATGAAGATCGGCGCCCAGCACGGCCTGACGCACCCGCTGCTGATGAAGTTCACGCTGAAGATGCTGGCGAACCTGACGGACCCGCAGGGCGGGGACGCGATGGACCGCATCATCAACGGGCTGAGCCGGGTGGCGCCGAAGGCGTGACGCCCGGGCCGCCGCCCGGGCTTCCCCCCTTCGGGTGGAGTCCGGGCGCCCCGGCCGGCCCGCCGGTCACACCACCCCGTTGAGCAGCGCCTGCCCCAGCGGGGTGAGCGTGTGGTGGACGGACGGACCCGTGCGGGTGGTGGTGAGGAGCCCCGCCTCCCGCAGTACGGTCGCGTGCTCGCTCGCCGAGGCCGGGGAGATGCCGGTGCGGCGGGCGAGCTGTGCCGTGCTGCCGCCCTCGGCCGCGGCGTCCAGCACCCGGGCGCGGGTGCGCCCGAGCAGCGCCGTCAGCCGCCCGAGCCCGCCCGGGGCGGCGGGGCGGGAGAGCACCGCCTGGTAGGCCGACAGGTCGAGGGCGACGGGGTAGCACAGGTCGATCGGCGCCTCGTCGTCCGCGCTGTGGGCGCGCGCCGTGGGGTGCGGCCAGAAGAACGAGGGCGTGAGCGTCAGGCCGCGGCCCGCCAGGTGCACGTCGTGGAAGTCCCGGTGGAAGCCCTCGTTGTGCATGCAGGGCACGTGCAGGACGGGCGGCTCCCAGCGCACCGTGGGGTGCAGGGTGGCCAGCAGGTGCTCGACGCCCTGCTCGGCGGCGGTGCGGATGCGGCGCGTGCGGTCGGTCTGCACGCAGGCGGTGACCTGCGACCAGTAGGGAGCGAGGGCCGTCTCCCAGTACGAGCGGAAGGCCTGGTCGACGGTCCGGGCGGCCGGGCGGTCGGCGGTGTGCAGGTCGCCGAACCACTGCGGCACCGGGCGGTGGTCCAGCGCGCATTCCAGCTCGGCCGTCCAGACCTTCCGCGGCAGGGACCACACGGACTCCAGGCTCTCGGCCAGCGAGCCGGCCCCGTCCTCGGCGTGCAGGAACGCCTCGGGGAGGTACTCGCCCATGTTCGCCGGGGCCAGCTCCAGCAGGGGCCGCATGACCGGGCTCAGGCCGCGCTGGGTGCGGTGCCGCCAGCCGTCCAGGGCGATCCCGCCCATCCACCGGTTCTGCAGCACGGGCAGGCTCAGCGCCGTCTCCGCCAGCGGGTCGGGGCCCGGCGCGAGGCGCACCCTGCCGAGATCTTCGGGGCCGAAGTGGATGCGTAGCACGGTGACCGAAGGTAGCGCCCCGGAGGTATCGGCCAGCTGTCCGGATCTGGACAACTTTGCGCGGAGCCCGGATTCGGTCCCCGCCGAAGGGCTTTGTCCCTCCGGTGACGGTGCTTGCAGACTTCACATACCGGGGCGGGCGCTTCTCCAGCGGCTCGGAGCCGCCCGCCCCGGTACCGGGGGAGGCGCGGACGTCCTGGGGGCGACGGGGGTCGCAGGGTGTCCGTGCGGGCAGGCCGCGCAGCGGGCCGTGCGGGGGACACGGCCGGTGGCGGGCATGCCGGAGGGCCGCCGTCCCGAGCGGTGGGACGGCGGCCCTTCGTACGTACGGATTCCGCCGGGCGGCCCGGCGCCGGCGTCAGAGGACGCGGACGGCGCCGGTGGGCGGGGAGTAGCTCATGTCGCGCTCGACGATGCCCGTGCTCGGGTTCTGGGCGCCGATGAACTTGCCACCGCCGATGTAGACGGCCACGTGGTACGCGCTGCCCGCGGGGCCCCAGTAGAGGATGTCGCCGACCTGCAGGTTCGAGGTCGACACCTGGGTGCCGGCCGTCGACTGGTCCTGCGAGACGCGCGGCAGGTCGATGCCGATCTGGCTGTAGGCGGCCATGACCAGGCCGGAGCAGTCGTAGGAGGACGGGCCGGTGGAGCCCATCACGTACGCCTTGCCGACCTGGGCCCGGAGGAAGGAGACCAGGGTGGCGGTGCTGCCCGTGGCGCTGCCCTTGGAGGAGGACGAGGCGGCGGTGGCGGCGTCCTCGGAGGTCTGGGCGGCGGACTTGCTGCTCAGGCTCTGGCGCTCGGTGGCGCGGGAGGCGCGGGCCTCCTCCTTCTCGCGCTTCTCCTTGGCCGCGGCGGCCTTGCGCTCGGCCTCCGCCTTGCGCTCGGCCTCGTCGGCGGCCTTCTTGGCGGCGGCCTCGACCTTGCTGGTCGCCTCGTCCTGCTGCGCGCGGTCCTGGAAGTCGAAGGACGTCTGCTGGGTGGCCGCCGCGCTCTGCGCGATGGACGTGGCCAGGGCCGCGTTGAGCGCGGGCATCTCGACGGTCGACTCGACGGGCTTCTCGGCGGCGGTGGCGGAACCGGCGCCGGCCACGGCCAGGGTGCTGAGGACGCCACCGGCAACACCAGTGCGGACGACCCACGACTGGGTGGCCGTACGACGGGGCTTCCGGTGGCTGGTTATGTGCGCGTTGGGGGACATGGGACAACGGACTATCAGGCCGCGCAGGTTGAGTTCAATAAAGGTGACGTGCGTCACAATTGACGTGCACGCGCCCAGAATTTGGGCATTTGATCACGGGAACATCACGGCGGCCGATCACCCGGGAACCCCTACCAGCCGCCTCAGCATGGGGTTTTGGCCATCGGTCATGATCGGCGATGGTCATATCACCATCACGGCTCGCGTGTCGAGGCTACCCGGGAAAACCGGCCCTAGACCCGTCCGGCGCGTGGCGCAGCTCACGTCCCGCCCGCCCCGTACGGGCTCTCGTGAACGGAAGCACCGGACGCCGCGCGCCGCGGCCTCCGGGGCGATGCCGGGTCAGTGAACGGCGCTGCTATATCAGTTGAAGGCCCTGGCTGCCAATTTGCGTGCATGAGTCATCTCTTGATAGTGCGACACCCCTCCGACCAGGCCGTGAGCGTCCGATTGTCACCTCTGGTGATCACTCGGCCGCTTCGTGTATGAAGATCGCCGCTCATCCGACTTGATGATCGTTCGTCAGGTGGTGGAGATCACAAACGCGGGTCTGTACCCCGTGTCGCAGATCACAGACCGGCGGGCATAGGATGCAATCGACCCGGGCTTGTGAACTGCCTCACATATCGGTGATCTTCGCGGTGATCTCCGGTGGTCCTCACCGTGGGCGGTGCGCCCGTCCGGGTCCGGTAAGCCGGCAGTCAGCGTCGACTGGAAGGAGCGAGGAGCGGTGAACGCCTACGCGCCCATCCTCGTACTGGGAGCCCTCGGGGCAGGCTTCGCGATCTTCTCCGTGGTCATGGCCTCGCTCATCGGGCCCAAGAGGTACAACCGCGCCAAGCTCGAGGCCTACGAGTGCGGTATCGAGCCCACCCCGCAGCCCGCGGGCGGCGGGCGCTTCCCCATTAAGTACTACCTGACGGCGATGCTCTTCATCGTCTTCGACATCGAGATCGTCTTCCTCTACCCCTGGGCCGTCACCTTCGACGCCCTGGGTCTGTTCGGGCTCGTGGAGATGCTGCTCTTCGTGCTCACCGTCTTCGTCGCCTACGCCTACGTCTGGCGCCGCGGCGGCCTGGAATGGGACTAGGGGGCACCACATGGGACTCGAGGAGAAGCTGCCCAGCGGCTTCGCGCTGACCACCGTCGAGCAGGCCGCCGGCTGGGTCCGCAAGTCGTCCGTCTTCCCGGCGACCTTCGGCCTGGCCTGCTGCGCCATCGAGATGATGACCACCGGTGCCGGCCGCTACGACCTGGCCCGCTTCGGCATGGAGGTCTTCCGCGGCTCGCCCCGCCAGGCCGATCTGATGATCGTCGCCGGCCGGGTCAGCCAGAAGATGGCCCCCGTCCTGCGCCAGGTCTACGACCAGATGCCCAACCCCAAGTGGGTGATCTCCATGGGCGTCTGCGCCTCCAGCGGCGGCATGTTCAACAACTACGCGATCGTCCAGGGCGTCGACCACATCGTGCCGGTCGACATCTATCTCCCCGGCTGCCCGCCGCGGCCCGAGATGCTCATGGACGCGATCTTGAAGCTGCACCGGAAGATCCAGGGCGAGAAGCTCGGGGTGCACCGCGAGGAGGCCGCCCGCGAGGCGGAGGAGGCGGCCCTCAAAGCCCTGCCGTTGATCGAGATGAAGGGGCTGCTGCGGTGAGCGAGCAGGAAGGGATCCCTCCCGAGCAGGTGCCCGCCCAGCGGGATGACTCCGGCGAGACCATCCGCGTCCAGCGCGGCATGTTCGGCGCCCGCAACGGCGGCGACACCACCGGCTACGGCGGCCTGGTGCGCACCGTACGGCTGCCGGGGGAGGCCACGCGCCCCTACGGCGGATACTTCGACGAGGTGGCGGACGAGTTCGCGGGCGCCCTGGAGGAACAGGGCCTCCTCCCGGAGAACGTGATCGAGAAGACCGTCGTCGACCGCGGCGAGCTCACGTTCCACATCGCCCGCGAGCACCTGCCCCGCGCCGCCCGCACCCTCCGCGACGACCCCGCGCTCCGCTTCGAGCTGTGCACGGGCGTGAGCGGAGTGCACTTCCCAGGGGACAAGGGCCGCGAGCTGCAGGCCGTCTACCACCTGCGCTCGATCACCCACAACCGGCTGATCCGGCTGGAGGTGAGCGCCCCCGACGCCGACCCGCACATCCCGTCGATCGTCGGCGTCTACCCCACCAACGACTGGCACGAGCGCGAGACGTACGACTTCTTCGGCATCGTCTTCGACGGCCACCCGGCGCTCACGCGGATCATGATGCCGGACGACTGGCAGGGCTTCCCGCAGCGCAAGGACTACCCCCTCGGCGGCATCCCCGTCGAGTACAAGGGCGCCCGCATCCCGGCTCCGGACGAGCGGAGGTCGTACAGCTGATGAGCGCATCACAAGCAAGCCCGCGCGAGACGACGGAAGGCACCGTCTATACGGTCACCGGCGGCGACTGGGACGAACTCGCGGCCACCGCCAAGCAGGCCGACGACGAGCGCATCATCGTCAACATGGGTCCGCAGCACCCCTCCACCCACGGAGTGCTCCGGCTGATCCTGGAGATCGACGGCGAGACCGTCACCGAGGCCCGCTGCGGCATCGGCTATCTGCACACCGGCATCGAGAAGAACCTCGAATACCGGACGTGGACGCAGGGCACCACCTTCGTCACGCGCATGGATTACCTGACGCCGTTCTTCAACGAGACGGCGTACTGCCTCGGCGTGGAGAAGCTGCTGGGCATCGAGGAGCAGATCCCCGACCGCGCCACGGTCATCCGCGTGCTCCTGATGGAGCTGAACCGAATCTCCTCCCACCTGGTGTGCATCGCCACCGGCGGCATGGAGCTCGGCGCCACCACGATCATGATCTACGGCTTCCGGGACCGCGAGCTCGTCCTCGACATCTACGAGCTGATCACCGGCCTGCGCATGAACCACGCCTACGTCCGCCCCGGCGGCCTCGCGCAGGACCTGCCGCCCGGCGCCGTGGACCAGGTGCGCGAGTTCGTGAAGAAGATGCGCAAGAACCTGCCGGAGTACGACAAGCTCGCCACCGGCAACCCCATCTTCAAGGGCCGCCTGCAGGGCGTCGGCCACCTCGACCTCGCCGGCTGCATGGCTCTCGGCGCCACCGGCCCCATCCTGCGCGCCACCGGCCTGCCGCACGACCTGCGCAAGTCCCAGCCCTACTGCGGCTACGACACCTACGACTTCGAGGTGCCGACCGCCGACACCTGCGACTCCTACGGGCGCTTCCTGATCCGCCTGGAGGAGATGCACCAGTCCCTGCGGATCATCGAGCAGTGCCTGGACCGGCTGGCCCCCGGCCCGGTCATGGTCGCGGACAAGAAGATCGCCTGGCCCGCCCAGCTGGCCCTGGGCCCCGACGGCCTCGGCAACTCCCTCGACCACATCAAGAAGATCATGGGCACCTCCATGGAGGCCCTGATCCACCACTTCAAGCTGGTCACGGAGGGCTTCCGGGTCCCGCCCGGCCAGGTCTACGCCGCGGTCGAGTCGCCCAAGGGCGAGCTGGGCGTCCACGTCGTCAGCGACGGCGGCACGCGCCCGTACCGCGTGCACTTCCGCGACCCCTCCTTCACCAACCTGCAGTCCATGGCGGCGATGTGCGAGGGCGGCCAGGTGGCCGACGTGATCGTCGCGGTGGCGTCCATCGATCCCGTGATGGGAGGCGTCGACCGGTGACTCATGACGTACAGCTGGGGATGCCTTCGCTCCCCGCGCCCGACTATCCCGCCGAGGTACGGGAGCGGCTCGCGGCCGACGCGAAGGAGGTGATCGAGCGCTACCCCGACAGCCGCAGCGCCCTGCTGCCGCTGCTGCACCTCGTGCAGGCCGAGGAGGGCCACGTCACCCGCACCGGCCTGCGGTTCTGCGCCGAGACGCTCGGCCTGACCACCGCCGAGGTCACGGCGGTCGCCACCTTCTACACGATGTACCGGCGCGAGCCGGGCGGCGAGTACCAGGTGGGGGTGTGCACCAACACCCTGTGCGCCGTCATGGGCGGCGACGCCATCTTCGAGGGCCTGCGCCGCCACCTCGGCATCGGCAACGGCGACACCACCCCCGACGGCAAGATCACCCTTGAGCACGTCGAGTGCAACGCCGCCTGCGACTTCGCGCCCGTCGTGATGGTCAACTGGGAGTTCTTCGACAACCAGACGGTCGAGAGCGCCAAGGCCCTCGTGGACGACCTTCGCGCCGGCCGCGGCGCCGATCCGACCCGCGGCGCCCCCCTGTGCACCTTCCGGGAGACCTCCCGGATCCTCGCCGGCTTCCCCGACCCCCGCCCGGGCGCGGTCGAGGCGAGCGGCGGCGCGGGCCCGGCCTCCCTGGCGGGGCTCCGGCTGGCCAAGGGCGAGCACCCGCCCCGCGTCGGCCCGCCCCGCCGCGCCCCTGCGCAGGGCGACGGTCCCGCACCGCATCACGAGGAGGGGGAGGGATGACCATGGCACCAGCGATGGGGGAGACGAGCCCGGAGAAGCTGCTCGCTCCCGTGCTGAGCGCCTTCTGGGACGAGCCGCGCTCCTGGACGCTGGAGACCTACCTGCGCCACGACGGCTACCAGGGCGCGCGCAAGGCGCTCGCGATGGCCCCCGACGACGTCATCGGCTACGTCAAGGACTCGGGCCTGCGCGGCCGCGGCGGCGCAGGCTTCCCGACCGGGATGAAGTGGCAGTTCATCCCGCAGGGCGACGGCAAGCCGCACTATCTCGTCGTCAACGCGGACGAATCCGAGCCCGGGGCCTGCAAGGACATCCCGCTGCTCTTCGCCGCCCCGCACACCCTCATCGAGGGCATCGTGATCGCCTGCCACGCGATCCGCTCCAACCGCGCCTTCATCTATCTGCGCGGCGAGGTCGTCCCCGTGCTGCGCCGCCTGCACGAGGCCGTGCGCGAGGCCTACGCCGCGGGCTACCTCGGCACGAACGTCCTCGGCTCCGGGCTGGACCTGGAGCTGACCGTGCACGCGGGCGCGGGCGCGTACATCTGCGGTGAGGAGACCGCCCTCCTCGACTCGCTCGAAGGCCGCCGCGGCCAGCCCCGGCTCCGGCCCCCCTTCCCGGCGGTCGCGGGCCTCTACGCCTGCCCCACTGTCGTGAACAACGTCGAGTCCATCGCGTCGGTTCCCGCGATCCTCGCCAAGGGCAAGGAGTGGTTCCGTTCGATGGGCACCGACAAGTGCCCCGGATTCACGCTCTATTCGCTCTCGGGGCACGTCGCGAACCCCGGCCAGTACGAGGGCCCCATGGGCATCACGCTGCGCCAGCTGCTCGACATGAGCGGCGGCATGCGCCCCGGTCACCGGCTGAAGTTCTGGACGCCCGGCGGCTCCTCCAGCCCCATGTTCACCGCCGAACACCTCGACGTGCCGCTGGACTTCGACAGCGTGGGCGCTGCCGGCTCCCTGCTGGGCACCAAGTCGCTGCAGTGCTTCGACGAGACGACGTGCGTGGTGCGCGCGGTCACCCGCTGGACGGAGTTCTACGCGCACGAGTCGTGCGGCAAGTGCACCCCCTGCCGCGAGGGCACGTACTGGCTGGTCCAGCTGCTGCGCGACATCGAGGCCGGCAAGGGCCGCAAGTCCGACCTCGACAAGCTCGCCGACATCTCCGACAACATCAACGGCAAGTCCTTCTGCGCCCTCGGCGACGGCGCAGCGGCCCCCATCCTCTCCTCGCTGCAGCACTTCCGCGCGGAGTACGAGCAGCACATCACGGGCCGGGGCTGCCCCTTCGACCCGTCGAAGTCGACCCTGTGGGCCGACGGCCCGCAGAACTCCCACCTGGAGGTGAACGCGTGACGGTCACGACGTCTGCCCCCTCCGGAGGAGGGGGCGCGGAGCCGCCGCCGGAGGACCTCGTCTCCCTCACGATCGACGGCGCGGCGATCTCCGTCCCCAAGGGGACGCTGGTCATCCGTGCCGCGGAGCTGCTGGGCATCGAGATCCCCCGCTTCTGCGACCACCCGCTGCTCGACCCCGCGGGCGCCTGCCGGCAGTGCATCGTGGAGGTCGAGGGCCAGCGCAAGCCGATGGCCTCCTGCACCATCACGTGCACGGACGGCATGGTCGTCAGGACGCAGCTGACCTCGCCCGTCGCGGAGAAGGCGCAGCGCGGCGTGATGGAGCTGCTGCTGATCAACCACCCGCTGGACTGCCCGGTGTGCGACAAGGGCGGCGAGTGCCCCCTGCAGAACCAGGCGATGACGGCGGGGCAGGCCGACACCCGCTTCGAGGGCCGCAAGCGCACCTTCGAGAAGCCGGTGCCGATCTCCTCGCAGGTGCTGCTGGACCGCGAGCGGTGCGTGCTGTGCGCGCGCTGCACCCGCTTCTCCCAGCAGATCGCGGGCGATCCGATGATCGAGCTGCTGGAGCGCGGGGCGCTGCAGCAGGTCGGTACGGGCGAGGGCGCGCCCTTCGAGTCGTACTTCTCCGGCAACACCATCCAGATCTGCCCGGTGGGCGCGCTGACGTCGGCGGCGTACCGCTTCCGCTCGCGCCCCTTCGACCTGGTGTCGTCGCCGTCGGTGTGCGAGCACTGCGCGGGCGGCTGCGCGCTGCGGACGGACCACCGGCGCGGCAAGGTGATGCGCCGCCTGGCCGCCGACGACCCCGAGGTCAACGAGGAGTGGGTGTGCGACAAGGGCCGCTTCGCCTTCCGCTACGCGCAGCGGCCGGAGCGTTTCGCCCACCCGCTCGTGCGCAACGCCGAGGGTGTGCTGGAGCCCGCGAGCTGGCCGGAAGCGCTGGAGGCCGCGGGGCGCGGGCTGGCGGCGGCGCGCGGCAGGGCGGGCGTCCTGACCGGCGGCCGGCTGACCGTCGAGGACGCGTACGCGTACGCCAAGTTCGCGCGCGTGGCGCTCGATACGCACGACGTGGACTTCCGGGCCCGGGTGCACAGCGGTGAGGAGGCCGACTTCCTGGCCGCCCGCGTTGCCGGACGGGGCCGGGATCTCGACGGCGGCGGGCTGACGTACGCGGCGCTGGAGAAGGCGCCGGCGGTCCTGCTTGTGGGCTTCGAGGCGGAGGAGGAGGCGCCCGGCGTCTTCCTGCGGCTGCGCAAGGCCTGGCGCAAGCACGGCCAGCGCGTCTTCGCGCTGGCCACGCACGCCAGCCGCGGCCTGGAGAAGGCCGGCGGCACGCTGCTGCCCGCCGCGCCCGGCACCGAGACCGCGTGGCTGCGGGCGCTGGCCGACGCCGCGGCGCTGGAGGCCCCGGGGCAGGCCGCGGCCGACGCCCTGCGCGCCGACGGCGCCGTGATCGTCGTCGGCGAGCGGCTCGCGGGCGTGCCCGGCGCGCTGACGGCCGCCGTCGCCGCGGCCACCGCGACCGGGGCGCAGCTGGTGTGGATCCCGCGCCGGGCGGGCGAGCGGGGTGCGATCGAGGCGGGGGCCCTGCCCGGGCTGCTGCCCGGCGGCCGCCCGGCCACCGACCCGCGGGCGCGCGAGGAGACCGCGGCCGCCTGGGGCGTGTCCGGCCTGCCGCGCAGCCCGGGCCGGGACACCGGCCAGATCGTGGAGGCGGCGGCCAGGGGCGAGCTGGGTGCCCTGCTGGTGGGCGGCGTCGAGGTCGCGGACCTGCCCGATCCGGCACGCGCGCGTGAAGCGCTCGACGCCGTCGGCTTCCTGGTCAGCCTGGAGCAGCGGCCGAGCGAGGTGTCGGACCGGGCGGACGTCGTCCTGCCGGTGGCGGCCGTGGCGGAGAAGGCGGGCACGTTCCTCAACTGGGAGGGCCGGGCCCGCCCGTTCGAGGTCGCGATCAGGCCCGACCAGCTGCCGCGCCGCCATGTGCCGGCGGACGCCCGCGTGCTGCACATGCTGGCGGACGCCATGGGCATCGGGCTCGGCCTGCCGGACGTCGACGCCGCCCGCGCGGAGCTGCGCCGCCTCGGCCCCTGGGCCGGGGCACACGCCGCGGACCCGGTGGAGACCGCCGGGCCGCTGCCGCAGCCGGGCGCGGGCGAGGCGGTGCTCGCGGGCCACCGGATGCTGCTGGACCGGGGCCGCCTGCAGGACGGCGACGACGCCCTCGCCGGTACGCGGCACGCGGCGCTCGCCCGGCTGTCGGCGGCCACGGCCGCCGAGGTGGGCGTGCGCGACGGCGAGGTGCTGGCGGTGACGGGCCAGGCCGGGACGGTGCGGCTGCCGCTGCGCGTGACGGCCATGCCGGACCGTGTGGTGTGGCTGCCGCTGAACTCGGCGGGCGGCGGCGTCGCCGGGGACACCGGCGCGCGCCCCGGCGAGCTCGTACGGATCGGGGCGGATTCCGGTGAGGACACCGGGACCGGGACACCGGAGGCGCGGCAGTGAAGGCTGTGGAAGCTGTGCAGGGTGTGCAGGCTTACGGACTGGGCGAGCTGGCCGCCGGGGACCTGTCGGTGTTCGGCCGGGACCCGTGGTGGCTGGTCGTCGTCAAGGCGGTCTTCTGCTTCGCGTTCGTCATGCTGACGGTGCTGTTCTCGATCGTCTGGGAGCGCAAGGTCGTCGCGTGGATGCAGCTGCGGATCGGCCCCAACCGGCACGGCCCGTGGGGGATGCTGCAGTCCCTCGCGGACGGCATCAAGCTGATGCTGAAAGAGGACGTGATCGTCAAGCGGGCGGACAAGGCGGTCTATCTGCTCGCCCCCGTCGTGGCGGCGGTGCCCGCGTTCATGGCGATCGCCGTGATCCCCTTCGGCCCCGCCGGCAACGAGATCTCCATCTTCGGGCACCGCACCACGATGCAGCTCACGGACCTGCCGATCGGCGTGCTGTACATCCTCGCCACGGCCTCGGTGGGCATCTACGGCATCGTGCTCGCGGGCTGGTCGTCCGGCTCGACGTACCCGCTGCTCGGCGGCCTGCGCTCGTGCGCGCAGATGATCTCCTACGAGATCGCGATGGGCGTCTCCTTCGCCGCCGTCTTCCTCTACTCCGGGTCGATGTCGACCTCGGCGATCGTGGAGGCCCAGCACGACCGCTGGTACGTGCTGCTGCTGCCGGTGTCGTTCCTCGTCTACATCGTGTCGATGGTGGGGGAGACCAACCGGGCGCCGTTCGACCTGCCGGAGTCCGAGGGCGACCTGGTCGGCGGCTTCAACACCGAGTACTCCTCCATCAAGTTCGCGATGTTCATGCTGGCCGAGTACGTCAACATGGTCACCGTCTCGGCCGTGGCCGTGACGCTGTTCCTGGGCGGCTGGCGGGCCCCGTACCCCGTCTCGGCGTTCTGGGAGGGCGCGAACCACGGCTGGTGGCCGCTGCTGTGGTTCGTGATCAAGCTGCAGCTGCTGCTGTTCTTCTTCATCTGGCTGCGCGGCACGCTGCCGCGGCTGCGCTACGACCAGTTCATGAAGCTGGGGTGGAAGGTCCTCATCCCGGTCTCGATGGTGTGGCTGATGCTCGTCGCCTCGGTGCGGGCGCTGCGGAACGAGAACTACGACTTCCAGCGGATCGTGCTCTACGTCGGCGGCGCCGTCGTCACCGTCCTGCTGCTCTCCTTCGTGGCGGACATCTTCCGCAAGGGCGAGCGCGGCCAGGGCGACGGGGAGGCCGCCCCGGAGCGGGAGTTCGACCCGACGGGCGGCGGGTTCCCCGTGCCGCCGCTGCCCGGGCAGACCCTCCCGCCGGTGCCGCGCCGCAGGCCGCGCCGTGACGGAGAGCTCATTGTCAGTGGCGGCCCCGATACTGTGCGTGACGGAAAGGAGGGCTGACGGCAGTGGCTACCGAACCTGCGGGCGATGCGTCCCGCGACACCCCCCGCAATCCCGTGGCCGGCTTCGGCGTGACCTTCAAGGCCATGTTCAAGAAGCGGCTGACCGAGCAGTACCCGGAGTACAAGAAGCCGACGGCCCCCCGCTTCCACGGCCGCCACCAGCTCAACCGGCACCCGGACGGCCTGGAGAAGTGCATCGGCTGCGAGCTGTGCGCCTGGGCCTGCCCCGCCGACGCCATCTACGTGGAGGGCGCGGACAACAAGGACGAGGAGCGCTATTCGCCGGGCGAGCGCTACGGCCGCGTCTACCAGATCAACTACCTCCGCTGCATCCTGTGCGGCCTGTGCGTCGAGGCGTGCCCCACCCGGGCCCTCACCATGACGAACGAGTACGAACTGGCCGACAGCAGCCGCGAGTCGCTCATCTACACCAAGGAGGAGCTGCTCGCCGGCCTGGAGGAGGGCATGGTCGACAGCCCGCACGCGATCTTCCCCGGCATGACCGAACAGGACTACTACCGCGGACTGGTGACGGAGGCCGCGCCGGGAACGGTCCGCCAGGTCGCGGTCACCAAGGGCGAGAAGCCCGAAGATGAAGGGGCCGAAGCATGAACGCCTCTTCTCCGGTCGTCTCCTCCCTGGCCGCCTCGGCCGCCTCCACCACCTCGACGGGTGAGGCGGTCCAGTTCTGGATCCTGGCGGTCGTCGCCGTCCTCGGGGCGCTGGGCGCCGTCTTCATGAGGCAGGCCGTGCACAGCGCCCTCTCGCTCGCCGGCACCATGATCGTCCTGGCGGTGTTCTACCTCGCCAACGGCGCCTACTTCCTGGGCGTCGTCCAGATCGTCGTCTACACCGGCGCGATCATGATGCTGTTCCTCTTCGTCGTCATGCTCGTGGGCGTCACCGCCGCGGACTCCCTCAAGGAGACCATCAAGGGCCAGCGGTGGCTCGCCGCCCTGTGCGTGCTGGGCTTCGGCACCCTCCTCATGGCCGGGATCGCCAACGCCTCCCTGAAGGAGTGGAACGGCATCGGCCGGGCCAACGCCGGAGGCAATGTGGAGGGCCTCGCCGCCCTCCTCTTCACCAAGTACGTCTTCGCGTTCGAGATCACCGGCGCCCTGCTGATCACCGCGGCCGTCGGCGCGATGGTGCTCACCCACCGCGAGCGCACCGAACGCGCCGCCACCCAGCGCGAGCTCGCCGAGCGGCGCATCCGCGAGGGCAAGCAGATCACCCCGCTGCCCGCCCCGGGCGTCTACGCCCGGCACAACGCCGTCGACATCCCGGGCCTCCTCCCGGACGGCACCACGTCCGACCTCACCGTCAGCCCCACCCTGCGGGCCCGCGGGCAGGTCCGTGACGTCTCGGGCGAGGCCCTGGACGATCTGGCGGCCCTGGAACAGCGCTCGGGCGACTGGCAGGAGCGCGGCCGCAGCGAGGACGCCGGCGCGAAGGGGGCGGGCAAGTGAATCCGGTCAACTACCTCTATCTGGCGGCCCTGTTGTTCACCATCGGGGCGGCCGGCGTGCTCATCCGGCGGAACGCGATCGTCATCTTCATGTGCGTCGAGCTGATGCTGAACGCCTGCAACCTGGCGTTCGTCACCTTCTCCCGGCTGCACGGCAATCTCGACGGCCAGATCATCGCCTTCTTCACGATGGTCGTGGCCGCGGCCGAGGTCGTGGTGGGCCTCGCCATCATCGTGACGATCTTCCGCTCCCGGCACTCGGCCTCGGTGGACGACGCCGGCCTGCTGAAGCTGTAAGGGGACGCTGACGTGGAGAACCTCATCGGATTGCTCGTCGTGGCACCGCTGCTGGGCGCGGCCGTGCTGCTGTGCGGCGGGCGCAGGCTCGACCGCGGCGGGCCCTGGATCGGCACGCTGTTCGCGGCGGCGTCCCTGGCGATCGCCGCGGTGCTCTTCGCCGGGCTGCTCGGCCGCGACGCCGACGACCGCACGCTGGACGCCACGGCCTTCAGCTGGGTGCCCGTCGGCGGCTTCCGCGCGGACGTCGGCTTCCACCTCGACCAGCTGTCGATGACCTTCGTCCTGCTGATCACGGGCGTGGGCACGCTCATCCACCTGTACTCGGTGGGCTACATGGCGCACGACGAGCGGCGGCGGCGCTTCTTCGGCTATCTCAATCTGTTCCTCGCCGCGATGCTCCTGCTCGTCGTCGCCGACAACTACCTCCTGCTGTACGTGGGCTGGGAGGGCGTCGGCCTCGCCTCGTACCTGCTGATCGGCTTCTGGCAGCACAAGCCGAGCGCGGCCACCGCCGCCAAGAAGGCGTTCATCGTCAACCGCGTCGGCGACATGGGCCTGTCGATCGCGATCATGCTGATGTTCACCACGTTCGGCACCTTCGCCTTCGGCCCCGTCCTGGAGCGGGCCACGGAGGCGGGCGAGGGCAAGCTGACGGCCGTCGGGCTGATGCTGCTCCTCGCGGCCTGCGGCAAGTCGGCCCAGGTGCCGCTGCAGTCCTGGCTCGGGGATGCGATGGAGGGCCCGACGCCGGTCTCGGCCCTCATCCACGCGGCCACGATGGTGACCGCCGGCGTCTATCTCATCACCCGCTCCGGTGCGATCTTCAACGCGGCGCCGGACGCCCAGACCGCGGTGGTCACGGTCGGCGCGGTCACGCTCCTTTTCGGTGCGATCGTCGGTTGCGCGAAGGACGACATCAAGAAGGCCCTGGCCGGCTCGACCATGTCTCAGATCGGGTACATGATCCTGGCCGCCGGTCTGGGGCCGATCGGCTACGTCTTCGCGATCATGCACCTGGTGACGCACGGCTTCTTCAAGGCCGGTCTCTTCCTCGGCGCCGGCTCCGTCATGCACGGCATGAACGACGAGGTCGACATGCGCCGCTACGGCGGCCTGCGGAAATACATGCCGGTCACGTTCGTCACCTTCGGCCTCGGCTACCTCGCCATCATCGGCTTCCCCGGGCTGTCCGGCTTCTTCTCCAAGGACAAGATCATCGAGGCCGCCTTCGCCAAGGGCGGCACCGAGGGCTGGATCCTGGGCGGCGCGGCCCTGCTGGGCGCGGCCATCACCGCGTACTACATGACCCGCGTGATGCTGCTGACCTTCTTCGGCGAGAAGCGCTGGCAGCCGGACGAGCGCGGCGAGCTCCCGCACCCGCACGAGTCGCCGCGGACGATGACCATCCCGATGATCGTGCTCGCCGTCGGATCGGTCTTCGCCGGCGGCCTGTTCAGCATCAACGACGTCTTCCTGAAGTGGCTGGAGCCGGTCACCGGGCACGCGGAGGGGCACTCGCCCGTCAGCGCCCTGACCGTCACCGCGGCCACCATGGTCGTGCTCGTGATCGGCGTGGCGATCGCCTGGGCGCAGTACGGGCGCCGGCCCGTCCCCGTCACGGCCCCGCGCGGCAGCCTGCTCACCCGGGCCGCCCGGCGCGATCTCCTGCAGGACGACTTCAACCACGTCGTGCTGGTCCGCGGAGGCGAGCACCTCACCCGCAGCCTGGTCTACGTCGACCACAGCCTGGTCGACGGCGTCGTCAACGGCACCGCCGCCTCCGTGGGCGGTCTGTCGGGCCGGATGCGCAAGCTGCAGAACGGCTACGCCCGTTCGTACGCGGTCTCGATGTTCGGCGGTGCGGCGGTGCTCATCGCCGCCACCCTGCTGATGAGGGCGGTTTAGCCATGTCCTTTCCCCTGCTGACGCTCACGGCCGCGGTCCCCGCGGTCGGCGCGGTCGCCACCGCGGCCGTTCCGGCCGGGCGCCGCACCGCCGCCAAGTGGCTCGCGCTCGCGGTCTCGCTCGCGACGCTCGTCCTGGCGGCCGTGCAGCTCGTGCGCTTCGACCCCGATGCGAAGGGGCCCTTCCAGCTCACCGAGTCGCACGCCTGGATCAAGGACTTCGGGGTCCGCTACGAGCTCGGGGTCGACGGCATCGCGGTCGTCCTGATCGCCCTGGCCGCGCTGCTGATCCCGTTCATCATGCTGGCCGGCTGGCACGACGCCGACCCTCAAGAGAGCGGCTCCTCGCGCTGGCGCCCCACCCAGGGCTTCTTCGCGCTGATCCTCATGGTCGAGGCGATGGTGGTGATCTCCTTCGAGGCCACCGACGTCTTCCTCTTCTACATCTTCTTCGAAGCCATGCTCATCCCGATGTACTTCCTCATCGGCGGCTTCGGGGACCGCGCGGGCGAGCGCACGGAGGGGGGCGCCGCCGCCCAGCGCTCGTACGCCGCGGTGAAGTTCCTCCTCTACAACCTCGTCGGCGGGCTGATCATGCTGGCCGCCGTCATCGGGCTGTACGCGGTCACCGCCGACCAGCTCGGCACCGGCACCTTCTCCCTCCAGGAGATCGTCCAGGCGCGCGCCGCCGGCAAGCTGGACCTCGCGACCACCACCGAACGGGCCCTGTTCCTCGGCTTCTTCTTCGCCTTCGCCGTGAAGGCCCCGCTGTGGCCGCTGCACACCTGGCTGCCCAACGCCATGGGCGAGGCCACCGCCCCCGTCGCCGTGCTGATCACCGCCGTGGTCGACAAGGTCGGCACCTTCGCGATGCTCCGCTTCTGTCTCCAGCTCTTCCCGGAGGCCTCGAAGTGGGCCACCCCCGTCATCGTCGTCCTGTCACTGATCAGCATCCTCTACGGGGCGCTGCTCGCGGTCGGGCAGCGCGACATCAAGCGGCTGGTCGCCTACGCCTCGATCTCCCACTTCGGCTTCATCGTGCTCGGTATCTTCGCGATGACCAGCCAGGGCCAGAGCGGCGCGACGCTCTACATGGTCAACCACGGCATCTCCACGGCCGCGCTGATGCTCGTCGCCGGCTTCCTGATCTCCCGCCGCGGCTCGCGGCTCATCGCGGACTACGGCGGCGTGCAGAAGGTCGCCCCGGTCCTCGCCGGCACCTTCCTCGTCGGCGGCCTCGCGACGCTCTCGCTTCCGGGCCTCGCGCCGTTCGTCTCCGAATTCCTCGTCCTGGTCGGCACGTTCAGCCGCTATCCGGTCGCCGGTGCGGTGGCCACCCTCGGCATCGTGCTCGCCGCGCTCTACGTCCTCGTGCTCTACCAGCGCACCATGACCGGGCCGGTGAAGGAGGAGGTGCGGGGCATGCCCGACCTCAGGGCGCGCGAGCTGGCCGTCGTCGCCCCGCTGATCGCCCTGCTGCTCTTCCTCGGCATCTACCCCAAGCCGGTCACGCAGATCCTCGACCCGGCCGTCCGGCACACGATGTCGCAGGTGCACAAGGCCGACCCCAAGCCCGATGTGAACGATGTGGAGGCCGCGAAGTGAGCCACGCAGCATCCGTCCACAGCCTGTGGACGATGTCGGCCGCCGCGCCGCAGAAGATCCCGGCGCCGCACATCGAGTACGCCCAGCTGTCACCGACGCTGATCGTGCTCGGCGCCGCGGTGCTCGGCATCCTCGTGGAGGCGTTCCTCCCGCGGCGCGTCCGCTACCACGCGCAACTGCTGCTGTCCTGCATCGCCCTGGCCGCCGCCTTCGCCGCCGTCGTCGCCCTGGCCGCCGGGGGGTACGCCACCGGCAAGGCGCACGCCGCCGCCATGGGCGCCGTCGCCGTCGACGGCCCGGCGCTGTTCCTGCAGGGGACCATTCTCCTCGTCTCGCTGGTGGCCGTGTTCACCTTCGCCGAGCGGCGCCTGGACCCGGCGGCGCACGGCAGGCCCGTCGACTCCTTCGCCGCCCAGGGCGCGGCCGTGCCCGGCGGCAAGGCGGAGCAGGCCGCCGTGAAGGCGGGCTTCACCACCACCGAGGTCTTCCCCCTCGTGCTCTTCGCGGTGGGCGGCATGCTCGTCTTCCCCGCCGCGGACGACCTGCTGACGCTGTTCGTCGCGCTGGAGGTCTTCTCCCTCCCGCTGTACGTCCTGTGCGCGCTGGCCCGCCGCAAGCGGCTGCTGTCGCAGGAGTCGGCCGTCAAGTACTTCCTGCTCGGCGCCTTCTCCTCGGCCTTCCTGCTGTTCGGCGTGGCCCTGCTCTACGGCTACGCCGGCACGGTCACCTACTCCGGCATCGCCGACGTCGTGAACGGCTCCGTCCGGATGCTCGACCCGGCCCTCGCCGCCACCACGGGCAACGACGCCCTGCTGCTGATCGGCGGGGCGCTCGTCCTGATGGGCCTGCTGTTCAAGGTCGGCGCGGTGCCCTTCCACATGTGGACGCCGGACGTCTACCAGGGCGCCCCCACGCCCGTCACGGGCTTCATGGCCGCAGCCACCAAGGTCGCCGGCTTCGGCGCGCTGCTGCGGCTGCTGTACGTCGTCCTGCCGGGCCTGCGCTGGGACTGGCGGCCGGTGATGTGGGGCGTCGCGATCATCACGATGCTGGTCGGCGCGATCGTGGCCGTCACGCAGACCGATGTGAAGCGCCTGCTGGCCTACTCCTCGATCGCGCACGCCGGCTTCATCCTCGCCGGTGTCATCGCGACGACCCCCGACGGCGTGTCGTCCGTGCTGTTCTACCTGGGCGCGTACTCCTTCGTCACGCTCGGCGCGTTCTCGGTCGTGACGCTGGTGCGCGATGCGGGCGGGGAGGCGACGCACCTGTCCAAGTGGGCGGGGCTGGGCCGCCGTTCGCCGCTCGTGGCCGCCACCTTCGCGGTCTTCCTGCTGGCCTTCGCCGGCATTCCGCTGACGAGCGGTTTCGCGGGCAAGTTCGCCGTGTTCAAGGCGGCGGCGCAGGGCGGGGCGGGGGCGCTGGTCGTCGTCGGTGTGGTGTCCTCGGCGATCGCCGCGTTCTTCTACATCCGGGTGATCGTGCTGATGTTCTTCAGCGAGCCGAAGGCGGAGGGGCCGACGGTGGCGGTTCCCAGTCCGCTGACGTCGACGGCGATCGCGATCGGTGTCGCGGTCACGCTCGTCCTCGGCGTGGCGCCGCAGTACTTCCTCGATCTGGCCGGTCAGGCCGGGGTGTTCGTGCGGTAGTCGCACGTACTCCGTCTCCCGTGGCTTCGCCCCGGTCCCGGTCTCTGTTCCGGGGCCGGGGCGAAGTGCCGGTTCAGCCCGCCGGCTTGGCCGGGATCTGGATGCCGTCCGGGAGGCCCGCCGGCTTGCCGTCGCTGCCGACGGTCTTGATCATCTTCTCTTCCTTGCCGGAGGCCCAGGCCACGGTGAAGGACTTGCCGTCGAAGTCCTTGATGGTGCCCGTGGTGTAGTCCTTGCTGCCGTCCTGGCAGTGCTTGATGGTGATCGTCGCCGGCTGGGCGTTGTCGACGAGCGTGCCCGAGCAGGCCGTCTTCCCGCTGAGCGTCACCGTGTTCTGGGTGAACACCAGGATGACGATGCTCTTGTCGGCGAGCTTGCCGCCGTTGGACCAGCCGCCCGCGAGCTCGGCCGCCGTGGCGCGCTTGGCGTCGGCGGCGGGCGACGACGGCTGCTCCGCCGGGGCCTGGGAGGTCGGCGTGGCGCCCCCGACCGGCTTGTCGTCCTTCTTGCCGCCGTCGCTCGAACTGCTGCAACCGGTCATCAGCACAGCGGCGCAGAGCGCCGCCCCCGTGATCTGTACTGCCTTGCGCACGTCTCTCCTCCGGAGTGGTTCTGGACACGACAAATTAGCAGCCCTGATCCAGCCGTCCGGAAGTCCGCGCTCCGCGGCGGGGGTTCGGCGGGTACGGCGCGTTTCGGCGGGTTTCGGTGGGATCACCCGCCTCCGCCGTCGCCCCCGCCCCCTCCGTCGGCGGCACCGCCGCCACCGCCGTCCGCCCTGTCGTGCATCACGCTCTTGTGCACGGCCCGCGCCGCCCAGTCCGTACGGACGAGCCGGCGCATGGCCTGCCGCTCCGTCCGACGCCCCCAGCCGGGGCAGAGCGCCCCCGATATGCCGACGGCGGACGCCAGCGCGGCGAGCGCGCGGGCGCGCGGATCGGCGAAGCCGCCGCGCCGGGCCAGCTCGAAGCGTTCCCGCGCCCTCGTCGTCAGGTCCACCGGGCCCATGGAACAGTGCTCGTACGGGAGGACGCCGAGGAAACGGCGGGTCTCCACGCGCACCGCCCCTAGCTTCACCAGCCGGGCCAGCCAGGCCTCTTCGATGCGCCCCGAAGCGCTGCGCACCCAGCGGTCCGTCCGCGGCCCGCCGCGCTTCGCGTCCTTGCCGGGCTGCGCCAGGCTCTCCAGCGCCGCGGCCAGCAGCGGGTCGTCCGGCGGCAGCGGGTTCGTCACCCGCACCCGGCCGTGCTCCTCCACGACCCGCCCGGCCAGCCTCAGTTCGGTCAGCACCGCCCCGGCCACGCCGTACTGCGAGGAGTGGCCGGCGCGCATCAGCTTGCGTCCGCTGCCCGGGTCGAGGCAGAGCACCAGCAGTTCCTCGGGGAGCGTCAGGCGCGGGGCGTCGGCGGTCATGGCGTCACGGTGCCGTGGGCCGGGAGGCCGTCGAGGGCCGGGAGGATGCGGCCGGTGACCTCGCCGAGGCCGATCCGCGCCCCGTCCGCGCCGGGCGCCCAGGCCGTGATCGTGACCTCGTCGCCGTCCGCCAGCCAGGGGCCCTTGCCCGCCGTGAGTTCGAGGAGACAGCCGAGCTGGTCCGGCTCGGGGCCGCTGACCGTGCCGGAGGCGAAGAGGTCGCCGGTGCGCAGCGTCGCGCCGTTGACCGTCATGTGCGCGAGCTGCTGGGCGGCCGTCCAGTACATGGCGGAGAACGGCGGCCGGGAGACCGTCTCGCCGTTGATCGTCACCTCGATGCGCA
Organism: Streptomyces hiroshimensis; assembly: GCF_014650335.1. Taxonomy (GTDB): domain Bacteria; phylum Actinomycetota; class Actinomycetes; order Streptomycetales; family Streptomycetaceae; genus Streptomyces; species Streptomyces hiroshimensis. The sequence goes on along the minus strand of NZ_BMUT01000021.1, from coordinate 14,571 downwards.
GGTCGATACCGCCCGGCTCGGCCGTGGCGTCGTCGAGGTAGGGCAGCAGCGGGTGGGTGCGCTCCGGCGGCGCCGTACGGGCCTCGTCGAAGGCGTCGAGCGGGGTGATCCAGGCCGACACGGAGGTGGCGAAGGACTTGCCGAGGAAGGGGCCGAGGGGGACGTACTCCCAGGCCTGCAGGTCGCGTGCGGACCAGTCGTTGACTAGGCAGACGCCGAAGACGTGCTCGCGGAAGTCCGCGAGGCCCACGGGCGCGTCCGCGGGCGTGCCGACGACGAAGCCGACCTCGGCCTCGATGTCGAGGCGGCGGGAGGGCCCGAAGGAGGGGAGCGCGTCGGCGGGGGCCTTGCGCTGGCCCTGGGGGCGCACGACCTCCGTGCCGGTGACCACGACCGTGCCGGCGCGCCCGTGGTAACCGATGGGCAGGTGCTTCCAGTTCGGCGTGAGCGCCTCGCCGTCGGGACGGAAGATGCGGCCGACGTTGGTGGCGTGGTGCTCGCTGGAGTAGAAGTCGACGTAGTCGGCGACCTGGAAGGGCAGGTGCAGCGTCACGTCGGCGAGCGGGTGGAAGGGCCCGTCGGCCAGCCAGGTGCGGACCTCGGCGCGCACGGCCTGCCAGACGGCCCGGCCGGCGGCCAGGAGGGGGTTGAGCGTGGGCTGCGCCAGCAGGCCGGCGTGCGCGGAGCCGTGGGCGGCCGCCGCGGCCGCCGCGTCGAGGACGGAGTCCCCGTAGCGGACGCCGATGCGGGGCCGGTCCGGGGCGTCGGCGGTGGTGAAGACGCCGTACGGGAGGGTGTCCGCGCCGAAGGGGTCGCCTTCGGGCAGCTCGCGGGGGCTGTGCTGGGGCATGGGGTGCTGCCTCGCTCTCTCCTGGACGCTCCGGGAAGCCGGTGGGCCCGCGGGGGCCCGCGGCACACATTACGTGCTGGTGGCCGGCAGGCAAGGGGTGTCAGGGAGGGGTCTCGCGGCGGGTTCCTCCCGCGTGTCCGGGCCGCTTCCGGAACGGTGTCGGGGCCGATGTCGGAACCGTTGTCGGACCGGTGTCCGGACTCTTGTCCGGGTGCCTTCCGAACGGCTGGCCGCAGATCATCCGAACCGCTGTCCGAGCCCTGCCTAAAGAGCGCGCAATATCCGGTAATTCCTTGCTGGAAGCGGCGATTCCGAAGTAGCGTCCTTAATCGGGCCAGGCACAGTGGGGGGCCGCTGCGGCTGAGGGGCCGAGGGGGATGCTGGTGGCGAGCAGGAGCACGCCCATCGCGGCGGACCGGTCCGTTCCAGGACTGATCGTGAAGATCGGCGACTATCCCCTGCACCACGGCGGGGTCGGCGCCATCCGCAGCCTCGGCAGACTCGGCATCCCCATGTACGCCATCACGGAGGACCGCTGGACGCCCGCCGCCGTCTCGCGCTACCTGCGCGGCGGTTTCGTCTGGCGCACCACGGGCACCGAGCAGCCCGGCGAGCTGATCGAGGGCCTGCTGCGGATCGGCCGCGAGATCGGCCGCCCCACGGTCCTGCTGCCCACCGACGAAGAGGCCGCGGTGCTCATCGCCGAGCACGCCGGGGAGCTCTCCGGCAGCTTCCTCTTCCCGCCCGTGGAGCCGGAGCTGCCGCGCAGGCTGGCGAGCAAGCAGGGCCTGCACGAGTTGTGCGTGGAGCACGGCGTGCCGTCCCCGGAGGCCCTCTTCCCGGCGTCGTTCGAGGAGATCGAGGAGTTCGCGGAGCACGCCCGCTTCCCCCTCGTCGCCAAGAACAGGGAGGCGTTCGAGCGCCGCCGCAAGCCCGCTGTACACGGCACCACCCGTATCCCCGGCCCGCGCGAGCTGCTGCAGCTGGCGCGCGGCTGGGGCCCGTCCCCGGGCGTGATCCTCCAGGAGTACCTGCCGCGCGAGCAGGCCGAGGACTGGATCGTGCACGCCTACTTCGACGCCGAGAGCACCCCGCTCGCGATGTTCACGGGCGTGAAGGTGCGCTCGTGGCCGCCGCACGCGGGCATGACCGCCAACGCCTACGTCGTGGACAACCCCGAACTGGCCGATATGACCGCCCAGTTCATCAAGCAGATCGGATTCTGCGGGATCATCGATCTGGACTGGCGGTTCGACCGCCGCGACGGCCGGTACAAGCTGCTGGACTTCAACCCCCGGATGGGCGCGCAGTTCCGGCTCTTCGAGAGCGAGGCCGGAATCGACGTCGTCCGGGCCCAGCACCTGGACCTGACCGGGCGCAGGGTCCCGGAGGGCGAGCAGCCCGCCGGGCGCCGGTTCATCGTGGAGAACATCGACCTGCCCGCCCTCGCCGCCTACCGCCGCAGCGGCTACAGCACCCCGCATGCGCCGCCGCGCCCCAGCAGCACGGAGCTGGCCTGGGTCGCGCGCGACGACATGAAGCCCTTCTTCACCATGCTCGTCCGGTTCGTACGGCCGGGTGTGCGGCACCTGTGGCAGATGTGGCGCTCCAGGCGTGCCGCCGCGTCCGCTGCATCTGCCGCGTCCACGGCGTCCGCTGCGTCGGCTGCGTCCACGGCCGAGTGAATGCCGCCGAGTGAATGCCGTCGAGTGAATGCCACCGGGCCGATTGCCGCCGAGTGTCCGCCGTCGTCAACGAGTGTCGTCAATGAGCGTCGTCAACAAATGTCGTCGACGAGTACGAGTCATACGTGTACGGAGTAATGAGCAGCGAGTAACGCCCTGGGAGGGGACTCGTGACACTTCCCGTAGCAGTCATCGGGGCCGGCCCGTACGGTCTGTCGACCGCCGCCCACTTGCGGGCCCGTGGGATAGCGGCGCGCGTCTTCGGCTCGCCGATGGTGAGCTGGCGCGAGAACATGCCCGCCGGGATGCTCCTGAAATCCACCCCCTCGGCCTCCAGCATCGACGCGCCGCAGCCCGGCCACACCCTGCTCGACTTCTGCCGGTCGACCGGTGAGCGGCGCTTCGAGTCGGACTGGGACACCATCCCGGTCGAGACGTTCTCGCGCTACGGCCTGTGGTTCCAGGAGCGCCTGGTGCCGGAGCTGGAGCAGGTGCGCGTGGTGTCCGTGGACCGGCGGGCCGCGGACTTCGAGCTGAAGCTGGATTCCGGGGAGCAGTTCGCCGCCCGCGCGGTGGTGATCGCCACCGGCCTGAGCGGGCTGGCGCAGCTGCCGCCGGAGCTCGCCGCGGCCGTCCCCGACGGCCCGTCCGTCTCGGGGCCGGTCTCGCACAGCTCCCAGCACCGGGATCTGTCGCGGTTCGCCGGGCGCGAGATGGTCGTCGTCGGGGCCGGGCAGTCGGCGCTGGAGACGGCGGTGCTGCTGGCGGACGCCGGGGCGGCGTCGGTCCGGGTGGTCGCCCGCCGGAAGGGTGCCGTCCGCTTCGGTGCGGCGCCGGACGGCCAGCCGCGGCTGAAGCCCGACACCCCCTTCGGCCGGGCCTGGTCGCTCTACGCGTTCTCGTACCACGCCGATGGATTCCGCCATCTTCCGGCGCCCGCCCGGCGGTTCCTGGTGGGGCGGGTGCTCGGCCCGCTCGGCGCGTGGTGGCTGCGCGAGCGCTTCATCGGCCGGGTGCACGTCTCGGAGGGCAAGCGGATCGCCTCGGCCCGCGTCGAGGCGGGCCGCCCCGTTCTCGGGCTCGCCGCCCCGGACGGCTCGGGGGCGGGGGAGATCGCGGCCGACCACGTCATCGCGGCGACGGGCTACCGGGTCGACCTCGCGGCCATGGACTTCCTCGGCCACGGCCTGCGCACCAGGCTCGCCGTCGGCGCGGGAGGCCCCCGGCTCGGCCCCGGCTACCGCGCCTCGGTACCGGGGTTGTTCTTCACGGGCCTGCCGGCCGCGGCCAGCTACGGCCCGGTCATGCGGTTCGTCTGCGGTACGGAGTACGCCTCGCCGCGGCTGGCCCGGGCGGTCGCGGCTTTGCCGTAACCACGGCCCGGCCCAGCTCGGCCTGGCTCGGCCCGCCCACTGTCCTGACCCGTAAGGGTGGGGCAGCGGGCGGGCGGTCCGCTGTTCTACGGGGCCCGCACGGTACGGCGCCGCCGGGCTGCGTCGTCGTGGCTGAGCGCCGCTGCGGCGGAGTCTTCTCGCCTGCGGCAAGGAGCTGCCGGGGCGGCCGCCCCGGTGTGCATCCATGGGCAGATCCACCGCGATGGCGTGTGACCACGACGGCGGCGTCCGGCGGCGTCCGGCTCCTCGGGCCGGGCGGCCGGCCGGTGCGCCTGCGGCAAGGAGCCGGGGCGGGACACCGGATCGGGTGCCCTGCCGCACACTTCCGCCGCGGCGGTGAGCAACCACAACGGCGCATCCCGGCGGTGCCGTACCGGCCCGCAGCGGACCCGTACCGGCCGCCAGCGGACCCGCAGCGGACAGGCCCAGGGCGAGCCGACCGCGGTGGAGTCCGGCGGTGCCGGACCGGTATCGCGCCGGGCGCCGGGGCGGGGTGGCCCGGGCCCGTCCGCCGCGACGGCGAGCGGCCTCACGACGGACTTCGCGCCGCCGCACCCGCGGGGACCCCGTAAAGCCGCCGGCAGGCCCGTGGCCGAAACCCAGGGCCCGCATCCCGCCCGGCAGGGCCGCCGGCGGGGTGACCAAGGGCCGCGCGGGGCACATGTCAGGTCGCACGTACGTCGCACACCAGCACGCGTATCGGGTCGCGGTGGATGCCCGACACCGGCCGGAGCGAGGGTCCGTGAAGGGCCCGGGACACCGCAACCCGGACGGGCGGCCACGGTGATCCACAGCCGACCGGATACGCTGACTTTCGGTGGAGACAGCGACACATCGACAAACCCCGTGTTCGCAGGCAGACAGGAGTACCCCTCGTGACCGTCGTCGGGCCTTTCGGGCTGAGCGTGCGGGACCAGGCTCTTGAAGCCGATGTCCAGGCGGGACTGGCCGCTGTCGAGGAAGGCCTCCTTGAGGCCACCAAGAGCGACGTGCCCTTCATCACCGAGGCCGCGCAGCACCTCGTGCGCGCCGGAGGCAAGCGTTTCCGGCCACTGCTGGTGATGCTCGCCGCCCAGTTCGGCGATCCCTACGCCCCGGGCGTCGTCCCCTCCGCCGTCGTCGTCGAGCTCACGCACCTGGCCACCCTCTACCACGACGACGTCATGGACGAGGCCGAGAAGCGCCGCGGCGTGGACAGCGCCAACGTCCGCTGGGGCAACTCCCTGGCCGTCCTCACCGGCGACTTCCTCTTCGCCCGCGCCTCCCAGATCCTCGCGGACCTCGGCCCCGAGGCCGTCCGCATCCAGGCCGAGGCCTTCGAGCGGCTGGTCACCGGCCAGATCCTGGAGACCGCGGGTCCCCGCGACGGCCGCGACCCCATCGAGCACTACCTCGACGTCCTCGCGGGCAAGACCGGCTCGCTGGTCGCCGTCTCCGGGCGGTACGGCGCGATGATGTCCGGCGCCGACGAGCGCACCGTCGACGTCCTCACCCACTACGGCGAGCGCCTCGGCATGGCTTTCCAGCTGGCCGACGACGTCCTCGACATCGCCAGCGACTCCCACGAGTCCGGCAAGACCCCCGGCACCGACCTGCGCGAGGGCATCGCCACCCTCCCCGTCCTCCACCTGCGTGCCCAGGCCGCCGCCACCGGCTCGCCCGCCGACCTCGAACTGTGCGAGATGCTCGACGGCGACCTCGCCGACGACGCCCTGCACGCCGAGGTGCTGCGCCGTCTGCGCGCCCACCCGGCGCTGGAGCAGGCCCGCCGCGACACCGTGCGCTACGCCGAGGAGGCGCGGTCCGTGCTGGCCCCGCTGCCCGAGTGCTTCGCCAAGGCGGCCCTGGAGAACCTGTGCGACGCGGTGGTGCACCGGGCCGGCTGACGGCCCTGCCTGACGGCCCTGCCTGACGGCCCTGCCTGACGGCCCCGCGCTACGGCCCGCCCGACGGCCTGCCCGTGACGAAGGTCAGGTGCCGTCTCCCCCTCGTGGGTGGCGGCCCCGTAGGGGATGTCCTACCCAAGGGGTACACGGACTTGATCCCGTCGTCTGATGACCCGGCAGGCCGCCTCTGGTGGAATCGAAGTGTCTCGAGGCGAAGGAAGAGACCGGGGAAAAAGCCCCGGATTCCCCGCTCCACCACCGAGCGGCCGGGCTCACAATGAGCTCAGCGGGTGGCGAGTGCACGACACGTCGAGACCGCCGCCGACGACGGAGGTAGAGGACATGGCACGCAACGAACCGACCCACGGCACCGACGGGGCGGCCGGCGCCGGGGAAAGCGCCGGGCGGGCACCGGGCCGCCGCAAGGCCGTCCGCTACGCCGTCCCGGTCGCGGTGGCCGGCATCGCCGCGGCGTCGATCGGGATCGGCACGGCCCTCGCGAGCAGCGGCGACCCCGATCTGCCCAAGATCAGCGCGCAGGACCTCATAGCCAAGATGGCGAAGTCGGACACGCAGCAGCTGTCCGGCACCGTCAAGGTCACCACCGACCTGGGCCTGCCCTCGCTGCCCGCGGGCCTCTCGCTCGGCGACGCCCCCGGCGGCAAGGCGGGCCACGGCTCCGCCGGCAAGGGCAAGGGCGAGGGCGACGGCGCGGACGCCTCGCCGCAGGCCAAGCTCACCGAGCTCGCCTCCGGTACGCACACCCTGCGCGTCGCCGCCGACGGCCCCGACAAGCAGCGGCTGTCGATCGTGGAGCGCGCCGCGGAGTACAGCCTGATCCGCAACGGCGACCAGGTCTGGGCGTACGACAGCAAGAGCAACACCGTCCACCACTCGACGGCGCCCAAGGACGCGAAGGGCCACAAGGAGGCCCCCGAGGAGCTGCGCGGCGCCTCGCCGCAGGACCTCGCCAAGAAGACGCTCGCCGCCGTGGACGACTCCACGTCGGTGACGGTCGACGGCACGGCCAAGGTCGCCGGGCGGGACGCCTACCAGCTGGTCATCAAGCCCAAGCAGGGCGAGACGACGGTCGGCGCGGTCCGTATCGCGGTGGACGCGAAGAACGGCGTGCCGCTGAAGTTCACGCTCGCTCCGAAGGGCGGCGGCAAGGCCGTCGTCGAGGCGGCCTTCACCAAGGTCGACTTCGCCAAGCCGGCCGCGGACACCTTCGCCTTCACCCCGCCGAAGGGCGCCAAGGTCACCGAGGACAAGGACGCCAAGGGCGGCGAGGGCGGCAAGAGCGGCAAGGGCGGCCACGACGACCGGAAGAAGGGCATGGACGAGTCCGGCCTGTCCGGCATGAACGTGATCGGGAAGAGCTGGACGTCCATCGCCGAGTTCAAGGCGCCCGGCGGCGTGGGCATGGGCGCGGGCGCCAAGGGCGGCAAGGACGCCGGCCCGGCCGGTGCCCTGCTGGACGGCCTCGGCAGCAAGGTCTCGGGCTCCTTCGGCTCGGGCCACGTCTTCAGTACCCGCCTGGTCAACGCCCTGGTCACGGACGACGGCAAGGTCTACGTGGGCGCCGTCACCAAGGACGCGCTCGTCAAGGCCGCGTCGAAGTAGCGCGTACAGCAGATCCGTAGAACGGATCCGTAGAACAGGTCCGTACAGCAGCACAGCAGGGGAGGCCCCATGGAGGAGCTGTCCGCCGCCGGGGAACCGGCGATAGCCACCCACGCGCTCACCAAGCGCTACCGGGGCGGGCAGCTCGCCGTCGACCGGCTCGACCTCGTCGTGCCGCGCGGCAGCGTCTTCGGCTTCCTGGGCCCCAACGGCTCCGGCAAGACCACCACCATCCGGATGCTCATGGGGCTGATCGAGCCGACCTCCGGCACCGCCCGCGTCCTCGGCGAGGAGATGCCGCGGGCCGGGCGGCGCGTGCTGCCCCGGGTGGGCGCGCTGATCGAGGGCCCGGCCCTCTACGGCTTCCTCACCGGCCGTGACAACCTCGTGCGGTTCGACGCCGCCGACCCCACGGCCGACCCCCGCACCCGCAAGGCCCGGGTGGACGCCGCCCTGGACCGGGTCGGGCTGGTCGCCGCGGCGGGCAAGAAGGCCCGCGCGTACTCCCTCGGCATGAAGCAGCGCCTGGGCCTGGCCGCGGCCCTCCTGCAGCCGCGCGAGCTGCTGGTCCTGGACGAGCCCACCAACGGCCTCGACCCGCAGGGCATGCGCGAGATCCGCACCCTGGTGCGCGGCCTCGCCTCCGAGGGCACCACCGTCTTCCTCTCCTCGCACCTGCTCGACGAGATCGAGCAGGTGTGCACCCACGTCGCCGTGATGGCCCAGGGCCGCCTCCTGACCCAGGGCACGGTCGCGGAGCTGGCCTCCTCCGCGCGCGGCAGGCTGGCCGTCACCACCCCCGACACGGCGGAGGCCGTCCGCGTGCTCAAGGAGCACGGCGTGAACGACCTCACCGTCGACGACGACCGCGTCACCGGCGAACTGCCCGTCGTCGCCCGGGAGCTCGCGGACCTCAACGCCGCGCTCGTCCGCGCGGGCGTCCGCGTGCGTTCCTTCGGCACCGAACGCGCCTCCCTGGAGGACGCCTTCGTCGCACTCACCGGAGAGGGATTCGATGTCGCAGGCTGAGGCCGGAGCAGGGTCCGGGGCCGGGGCCATGGCCCGGGCCGTTCCCGCCGCCACGGCGAGGCGCACCCCGAGCCCGCTGTGGGCGCTGTCGCTCTTCCGCAGCGAGGTGGCGACGGTGTTCCGGCGGTGGCGCACGTTCGCGCTGCTCGGGGTGCTCGCGGCCGTGCCCGTGCTGGTGGGCGTCGCCGTGAAGATGGAGACGCAGGACGGCGGCGCGGCCGGTCACGGGGGAGGGGGCCCGGCGTTCATCAGCCAGGTCACCAACAACGGCCTCTTCCTGGTCTTCACCTCGCTCGCCGCGACCCTGCCCTTCTTCCTGCCGATGGCGATCGGCGTGATCGCGGGCGACTCCGTGGCGGGCGAGGCGAGCTCGGGCACGCTGCGCTATCTGCTGGTCGCGCCCGCGGGCCGCACCCGGCTGCTGCTGGCCAAGTTCGCGGCGACGCTGACGTTCTGCTGCGCGGCGACCCTGACCGTCGCGGCCTTGGCGCTCGCCGTCGGGGCGGTGCTGTTCCCGCTGGGGGACGTGACCCTGATCAGCGGGGTGACGGTGTCCTTCGGGGAAGGGCTGCTGCGGGCGCTGGCGGTCGCGGGGGCGGTGGCGCTGTCGCTGGTGGGCATCGCGGCGCTCGGGCTGTTCGTCTCCACGCTCACCGGCAGCGGGATCGCGGCGATGGCCACGACGGTGGGCCTGCTGATCACGGCGCAGATCCTGGACCAGTTCCCGCAGCTGCACGCGATCCAGCCGTACCTCTTCCCGCACTACTGGCTGAGCTTCGCGGACCTGCTGCGCGCCCCGGTCTACTGGGACCAGGTGCTGGACAACCTCGGCCTGCAGGCGCTGTACGCGGCCGTGTTCGGGTCGGCGGCGTGGGCGCGGTTCACGACGAAGGACATCACGGCCTAGCGGCCGGCGTGCACGAAAAGGGGTGCGGGCCCGGGAGGACGGTCACGGCCTCCCGGGCCCGCTGCGGGGTTGTGCCCTCAGTGGTCTGGACAGCGTTCTGGATGGTGGTCCGGAACGCGAGGTCTAGAACGCGAGCTTCCAGCCGTTGATCCGGCCGGTGTCCTGCGCGGCGATGTCCTGGACGCGCAGCTTCCACGTCCCGTTCGCGGTCTCCGCGGAGGCGTCGACGGTGTACGTGGCGATGACGTCGTCCGCGGCGTCGCTGCCGCTGGAGTCCTTCAGCCGGTACGCCTTCCCGCTCGGCCCGACGAGGTCGACGACCAGGTCACCGCGGTAGGTGTGCGTGATGTCGACGGAGACCTTCAGGGCGGACGGCGCGTTGCCCGTCAGCCCGGAGACCGTCACGGGCGACTCGACGGCCGCCCCCGCGTCGGGGATCGGGAGCCGGCTCTTGCTCTCGAAGACCTTCCCCTGCGGCGGGTTGGCGGTGCCGCCGCTCAGCGTCCACACCGCGCTCGCGATGGCGTCGGTGTTGGTGTCGAGCGCCTTGTCGCCGATGTTCGCCGAGGTGTCGCAGGACGCGTGGTAGCAGCGGTCGAAGGGCTGGCCCGCGGTGCCGCCCCACTTCTGGGCCTGGTCGGCGGTCTTGCGGTAGTCGGCGCCGCTGAAGAGGCCGCCGACGGGGATGCCGGCGTTCTGGAAGGGCGCGTGGTCGGAGCGGCCGTCGCCCTCGGTGTCGATCTCGGTGGCGATGTTCTTCGCGGCGAACCAGTTCTCGAAGAGGGCCTTGAGGTTCTGGTCGTAGCCGTAGACGAAGTAGCCGGGGTTGGGCGAGCCGATCATGTCGAAGTTGAGGTACGCGTCGATCTTGCTGCGCTCGCCGGCCGGCAGCTGGCCCACGTAGTAGTTCGACCCGCGCATGCCGAGCTCCTCGGCGCCCCACCAGCCGAACCGCAGGTGCTTGGCGGGCTTGTAGCCCTCGCGGGCGACGGCGAGCGCGACCTCGAGGACGCCGGCCGAGCCGGAGCCGTTGTCGTTGATGCCCGGCCCGGCGGTGACGGAGTCCAGGTGGGCCCCGGCGAAGACGACGTGGTTCGCGTCGCCGCCGGGCCAGTCGGCGACGAGGTTGTAGCCGGTGGCGCCGCCGGTGGTGAACTGCTGCACGGTGGTGGTGAAGCCGGCGGCGTCCAGCTTGGACTTCACGTAGTCGAGCGAGGCCTTGTAGCCGCTGCGGCCGTGGGCGCGGTTGCCGCCGTTGGCCGTGGCTATCGACTGCAGTTGGGCGAGATGCGCCTTGACATTGGCGACGGGTATGTCGGGTCCGGCGGCCGCGACGGGCCGGGCCGTGGCGGCGGTGGGAACCGCCAGGGCCGGGCCGGAGGCGACGCCGAGCAGGGTGGCCGCGAGAGCGGCACCGGTGGCCAGCAGGGCGCCGGTACGAGATCTTCGGGGACGTGCGGGCAGGGTGGGACCGCTGAGTTCAAGCATGGGGGGCTCCCAACTCATTTTGACGTGGGCATGATGTTGAGGGCGCCCCGAAAGCGCGTCAAGGGCGGATTTCGGACAGGGGACACCGGTTTCCGGATATCGGGCGGGCCCTACTGCCCCTGAGCTGTGACTTCTGGTGCCTGTGGGGCAGTTGTGATTTCTGTGTTACGAATGGCGGCGGCTCCGTCGGTGCCTGCTCCGATGGCGTCGGCGCCCGCCCCGATTGCGGCCGGGCCCGCCCCGGCCGCGGCGGCGCGCGCCGTCCGCAGCTCCGCCCGCGCCTTGCGCGCCGTCCGCAGCGCGTCCCACGTCAGCACCGCCAGCGCGAGCCACACGAGCCCGAAGCCGACCCAGCGCTCGGGCGGCATCCCCTCGTGGAACACCAGCAGGCCCAGGGCGAACTGGAACGTCGGCGCCAGGTACTGCACCATCCCCACCACGGACAGCGGCAGCCGCACCGCGGCCGCGCCGAACAGGATGAGCGGCACCGCGGTGATCGCCCCCGAGCACATCAGCAGCGCGGTGTGCCCCGCGCCCTCGCTCGTGAACGTGCTGTGCCCCGTCGCCCCCAGGAACACCAGGAACCCCAGCGCGGGAAGGAACAGCACGGCCGTCTCCGCCGCCAGCGACTCCAGCCCGTCCAGCCCCACCTGCTTCTTGACCAGGCTGTACGTACCGAACGACGCCGCGATCGCGAGGGCGATCCACGGCGGCTTGCCGTAGGCCACCGCCAGCACGAGGACGGCGGCCACGCCGACGCCGACCGCCGCCCACTGCGCGGCCCGCAGCCGCTCCCGCAGCACGACGACGCCGAAGGCGATGCTGACGAGGGGGTTGATGAAGTACCCCAGCGACGTCTCCACGACATGCCCGGAATTGACGCCCCAGATGTAGATCCCCCAGTTCACGGAGATCGTCACCGCGCACAGGGCGATCATGGCCAGGCGCCGGGGCTGCCGCAGCAGCGGGCGTATCCACGCCCAGCGACGGGTCACGGCGAGCACGGCCGCGACGGCGACCAGGGACCACGCCATGCGGTGCGCCAGGATCTCGACGGGGCCGGCCGCGTCCAGGAGCGGCCAGTAGAGGGGGAACAGCCCCCAGATGCCGTAGGCGGCGAAGCTGCAGATGAGGCCGGTACGGGAGTCACTGCGTGATGGCGGTGCGGGTGGTGTTCCGGGCATGGTCCCCTCCAGGGCGGGTGGTGGTCGCGCCCTTGTGAAGGTATCCGAGGCGAGCGCGGCGGTGCCGGGTACGAAGCGGGAGCTGGGGGGCTGGGGGCTTGCCCCCAGGAAACGGTGAAAGGGCGGGACCGGGGCTCTTCTCCCGCCGCGACGGCGCGCAGCCACCGTCAACCGGTCCGGCGGTGCCGGGCCCGCCTCACGGCGTACGGACCCGCGCGCGCATCCGCGCCATGGCCGCCGTCACATCGAACGGCACCACCGTCACCGCCACATTCGGCAAATGCTGCAACGCCTTGGCCAACTCGTCCCCGGAGTCCGTGTGCAGGAGCGCGGCGAGCGGACGCGCATACGTCCGTCGTGGGACGAGGAGCGTCAGAGCCGTCGTCCCGTCGGCCGTGTCGCGCGCGGCCAGCGAGGCCACGGCGTGCCGCAGCCGCCGGTCCGGGCAGTCGACGAGCTCCAGCGGCACGTCCGTCCCGGGCAGTTCCTCCCACCGCGCGGCCAGCCGCCGTGCCCGCTCCTCGTCGATGACGAAGTGCACGGCCCGCACCTGGTCGGGCCGCAGCTCGTGCGCGTACCGCAGCGCCTTGACCGTGGCGAGGTCGAGCACGTCGACCAGGACGTACACGAGGTGCCGCCGCCAGTGCGGCGACTCGGCGGCCTCGGAGCGGGGCGGCATGGTCTCCAGGGCCGCGGCCTCCTCCCGGTACTCGCGGTTGATGCGGATGAGCGCCCACACCCCGAGCGGGAAGACCACGACGACCAGCCACGCGCCCTCCGTGAACTTCGTGATCGCGAAGATCACGACGACCAGCGCCGACACCACGGCCGCCACGACGTTCACGCCGATCCGCCAGCCGCCCTCCCGGCGCCGCCAGTAGTGCGCGGTCATCCCGGCGGCGGCCATCGTGAAGCCCGTGAAGACGCCGATCGCGTACAGGGCGACCAGCTTGTCGACATTCGCTCCCGTGACCAGCAGCAGCGCGAGCGCGACGACGGTCAGGGAGATGATCCCGCCGGAGAACGCCAGCCGGTGGCCGCGCCGCATCAGCTTCCGCGGCAGGAAGCGGTCCTCGGCGACGAAGCTGGCGAGGAAGGGGAAGCCGGTGAAGGGCGTGTTGGCGCCGGTGTAGAGGATGAGCGCGGTCGCCAGCTGTACGAACACCAGCCCGACCGTGCCCGCCCAGCCGTCGCCGAAGACGAGGTGGGCCTCCTGGGCGATGACGGTCGGGTTGCCGTCCACGTAGGGCACGGCGTGCGTGTAGTGGGCGAGGGTGGAGACGCCCAGCACCATGATGCCGAGGATGCAGCTCATGACGGTCAGCGTCCGCCGCGCGTTGACGCCCTGGGGCCGGCGGAAGGCGGAGACGCCGTTGGAGATGGCCTCCAGTCCCGTCAGCGAGGAACCGCCGTTGGCGAAGGCGCGGAGCACCATGAAGAGGGAGGCGCCGTAGAGCCAGCCGTCCCCCTCCCGGCCGAGCGGCACGACGCCCGCCGCGTGCAGGTCGGTCTGCGGGAGCCCGCCGTTCAGCGCCCGCACGAGGCCGGTGACCAGCAGGAGCGCGACGGCGAGCATGAAGAGGTACGCGGGCGCCGCGAACGCCCGCCCCGCCTCACGGATCCCCCGCAGATTCCCGTACATCAGCAGCACCACGACGGCTGCCGTGATGGGCAGCTTGAGGTGGTCGATGCCCGTGTACCCCTCGCCCGTGAGGTGGGCCAGGGAGATCAGCGCGTCGGTGCCGGCCGCGGTCTGGACGGCGACGGTGACGATGTAGTCGACGAGGAGCGCGACCGCGGCGATCTGGGCGATGCGCGGCCCGAAGTTCTCCCGCGCGACGACGTACGAGCCGCCCGCGCGCGTGTACACGGACACCACGTCGCGGTACGACAGCGTCAGGAGCAGCAGGACGAGCAGGATCGCGCCCGTGACCGGCATGAGCAGGGTGAACGCGGCGACCCCGACGACGGGTACGAGGATGCGCAGCATCTCCTCGCTGCCGTACGCGGTGGAGGAGATGCAGTCGGAGGCCAGCACCCCGAGCGCCATGGGGTTGCCGAGCTTCTCCCGGGAGAGCTGCTCGGTGACCAGGGGCGGCCCGAGCAGCCGGCACTTCACGCGGTAGGCGAGCCGGTCGCGGATGGGGGGAGAGAGCGTGGCATCGGGGTCGGCCATGGCTCTATGAGAGCGGGGGAGCGGGGGAGGGGGCGTCAGACGCCGCCGGACGGGCCGGAAATCAGCCCGTCCGAGCGCCTCGGCTCACCTGTCCGACGACCTATCCGACGACTGTCCAGGTGTCGTTCCCGGCGAGCAGCGCCGCCAGGTCGCCCTTGCCCTTCTGCTCGATCGCCGCTTCCAGCTGATCGGCCATCTGGGTGTCGTAGACCGGTCGCTCGACGCTGCGGAAGACGCCGATCGGCGTCTGGTGCAGGGTGTCGGGGTCGGCCAGGCGGGAGAGCGCGAAGGCCGTCGTCGGGGACGCGGAGTGCGCGTCGTGGACGAGGATGTCGGCTTCGTTGGCCGG
>NZ_BMUT01000020.1 GCF_014650335.1 Streptomyces hiroshimensis | reverse complement strand
GGGGCGCCCGGACCGAAACGGTCCGGGCGCCCCTCTTCTTTTAAAGATGGCCGGCTAAAGATGGCCGGCTGCCGAGCCTGCTCAGCGACCGCCGTCCTGGCCCGTCCCCGGCTGGCTGTGCCGCCCGGTGGTGCCACCGGTCTTGCCGGTGCCCGAGCCGTTGCCGCCGCCCTGCTTGTTGCCGCCGCCGCCCGGCTTGTTCTTGCCGCGCCCGTTGCCGCTCTTGTCGCCCTTGCCGGCGTCACCGCGCTCGCCGCCGCCGACCGCCACGGTGTCGAAGGTCGGGGCCTCCTTGCCCTCCAGCGCGCCCGCCATCGCGTCGCGCCAGATCGGGCCGGGGGTGTCGCCGCCGTAGACCTTGTCGTGGTACTGGCCGCCGATGGTGATGCCCTCCATCTCGACGTCCTTGCCCGGGCCGCCGACCCAGACCGCACCGGCCATGTTGGGCGTGTAGCCGACGAACCAGGCGGCCTTGCGGCCGTCCGTCGTACCGGTCTTGCCCGCGCTGTCGCGCCCGTCCAGACCGGCCTCCTTGCCCGTACCGTCCTCGACGACGCCCTTCAGGAGCGTGTTGACCGTGTCGGCGGTCTGCTCGGACATGGCGCGCGAGCACTTGCTCTTCGGCACCGGCAGGCTCTTGCCGTTCGGGCCGGTGGCCGCGTTGATCAGGACGGGCGTGCAGTACGTGCCGCCGTTGGCGAAGGCCGCGTAGGCGGCGGCCATGGTGAGCGGGGACATGCCCTGCGTACCGAGCGCGATCGACGGCACCTGGTCCATGTCGGCGCCGGAGGCCGGCTTGAGGCCGAGCTTCGCCGCCATCTTCGTCACCGGGCAGGTGCCGATGTCACCGATCATCTGGATGAAGTAGGTGTTGACCGACTTGGCGGTCGCCTCCCGCATCCCGTACGGGCCGACCTCGCTCCGGTTCTCGTTGCTGACGGTCTCGCCGCCGGAGTTCTTCCAGGTGCCCGTGCACGTGTCCACGGAGTCCGGGTAGGGCATCTGGTAGGGCGACGCGTACGACTTGTTGGGCGAGATGCCCTCCTCCAGGGCGGCCGCCGCCAGGATCGGCTTGAAGGTGGAGCCGGTCTGGAAGCCGTAGTTCGATCCGCCCCGGTTCTTGTCGGCCGAGAGGTTGATCTGCGTCTGGTGGTCGCCGAAGCCGTACGGGCGCGACTGGCCCATGCCGAGCACCTTGCCGGTGCCGGGCTGCACGATCGAGATCGCGGTGGCCACCGGGTCCGACTGGTAGACGTGATCGGTGATCGACTTCTGGACGGACTTCTGCGTCTGCGGGTCGAGGGTGGTGCGGATCGTCATGCCGCCCTCGTTCCACCGCTTGGCCCGCGCCTCCTTGGTCTTGCCGAAGACCGGGTCCTTGAGGAAGACCTCGCGGACGTAGTCGCAGAAGAAGCCGGCGCCGCTGACGGCGGTGATGCAGCCGCTCTTGGGCCGGGTGACCTTGAGCTTGACGGGCTCGGCCTTGGCGGCCGCGGCCTCCTCCTGGGTCACGACCTTGAGCTCGGCCATGCGCTGCAGCACGGTGTTGCGGCGCTTGGTCGCCTCGTTCGGGGCGTTGACGGGGTCGTAGCGGCTCGGCGACTGCACGATGCCGGCCAGCATCGCCGACTCGGCCAGGGTGAGGTCCTTCGCGCGCTTGCTGAAGTAGCGCTGGGAGGCCGCCTCGACCCCGTAGGACTGCTGCCCGAAGAAGGTGATGTTCAGGTAGTTGTTGAGGATCCGGTCCTTGCCGAGCTCCTTCTCCACCTGAATGGCGTACTTCAGCTCCTTGACCTTGCGGCCGAGGGTCTGCTGGGTGGCGACGGCGACCTTGTCGGGGTCATCGCCGGCCTCCTCCACGAAGATGTTCTTGATGTACTGCTGGGTGAGCGTGGAGGCGCCCTCGGAGACGCCGCCCGACTGCGCGTTCTTGTTGACCGCGCGGAGGACGCCCTTGAGGTCGACCGCGCCGTGCTCGTAGAAGCGCGCGTCCTCGATGGCGACGATCGCCTTCCGCATGTACGGGGAGATCTCGTTCAGCGGTACGACCGTACGGTCTCTGGAGTAGACCTTGGCGATTTCCCCGCCCTCGGAGTCCAGGATTGTGGTGCGCTGGCTGAGCGGTGGGGTCTTCATACTGGCCGGGATCTCGTCGAACCCTTCGACCGACTCCTTGGCCACTAGGCCGAAAGCCCCGACGGCAGGCAGGGCCAGGCCCGCCAGAACCGCTCCGGAGAGCACGCTGACACCGAGGAACTTGGCGGCCATCCGGGTCCTGTTGGACCCCTCGCCCGAGCGCTTCTTACCCATGGAGGGAAGCCTACGTTCTCATTCGGCGGACAGACGCCCGTGTGTTCGCCTACGCTGTTTCACGCCAGTCACTGCGGTGTGATTCAGCATCATCTCCACTCTCACTCTTGTGGGTGATGAGAGGTGTCCGTATTGCCGCCGGTGTCACCCTCTGGGTTATGTAACCCGGGTGACCTGCCCCGATATGACGGGTTAGTCGGTAATGTCGTCCGCTCACTCCGTTGGGTGATCTGCCGCGTACGCATAGTCCGTTCGGGCCATCCAAGATTGGGCCCGAAGGGGGTGTTGCCCCCTGCCCGCCTTCCGTAACGTCCTCAACTGGCAACGGTGAATATGCCGCTGCCGCCGTGGGGGAGCCCCGATTCGGGAGAGGACGGCGCCAGCATGGGCTGGGTAACCGACTGGAGTGCGCAGGCAGCCTGCCGCACTACCGATCCGGATGAACTATTCGTTCAGGGCGCTGCACAGAACAGGGCCAAGGCGGTATGCACCGGGTGCCCGGTGCGCACGGAGTGTCTGGCGGATGCGCTGGACAACCGCGTCGAGTTCGGCGTGTGGGGCGGGATGACCGAGCGCGAGCGCAGGGCGCTGCTGCGGCGCAGGCCGACGGTCACCTCCTGGCGCAGGCTCCTGGAGACCGCCCGCACGGAATACGAGCGCGGAGCGGGCATCCTGTCCCTGGGCGACGACGAGTA
The DNA here is from genome assembly GCF_014650335.1 of Streptomyces hiroshimensis. GTDB lineage: Bacteria > Actinomycetota > Actinomycetes > Streptomycetales > Streptomycetaceae > Streptomyces > Streptomyces hiroshimensis. The sequence goes on along the minus strand of NZ_BMUT01000020.1, from coordinate 99,274 downwards.
CGGCGACTACGCCGCCGTCGGATAGGCACCGGCCGGTCGGCAGGCCTCCCCGCGCGCGCGGGGCATCACATGCAGCACCGGGCTCACTCCGCGTCGGTCGTGCTCACCTCGGCGTCGGACGGGTCTGCAGTGTCAGTAGAGCCCGAGCCTGTAGAGCCCGTAGAGGCATCCGCAGAGGCGGCAGGGGCCGCAGCAGGCGCCGAGGCGTCCACGGAGGCGGCGGCAGCGGGCTGCACGGCGAGGCGTTCGCCGATCTCCCGCAGTCCCGCCAAGTCGTGCACATCGCCGGGCAGGGCGGCCACTTCCGCCACCGCGACCTCCGGGTGCAGAGCGGTGAAGCGGTCACGCGTGCGCCGCTCCCGGGCGAGCACCTGCATGCGCTCGGCGTGCAGGCGCAGCAGACCGGCCGCGGTCTTCGCGGCGTCGCCGGCCGCGGGGGTTGCTGAAACGGTGCTCGGATCTCCTGAGGATGCCGGCTGGGGGAGGCCGCTCTCGGGAGGGGACGGGACCGTGGGAGCGCCGGTTCCTGCGGCGCGGGCGGTACGTGAGCCAGCTTGCCCGCTGTCACGATCCACAATGCCGCCATCGGCAAGATTTTCCGATGTTCCTTCCGGTGTTCCTTCCGGGGCCGCCTCTGCAACCGCCTCCGGAGCCTCCGCCAGCGCCTCGGCCGCGGCGAGCGCCCGGTCCGCCGGGAGCTGATCGGCCGCGCTGCCGTGCACCCGGTTGAGGACGAGCCCCGCCAGCGGCATCCGTTCCGCGGCCAGCCGCTCCACGAAGTACGCCGCCTCGCGCAGCGCATCCCGCTCCGGCGCCGCGACGACCAGGAAGGCCGTACCGGGCGCCTGCAGCAGCCGGTACGTGGCATCCGCGCGCGTGCGGAAGCCGCCGAACATGGTGTCCATGGCCGCCACGAACGTCTGGACGTCCCGCAGGAGCTGGGCCCCCATCAGCTTGTTCAGCGGCCCGCTCATCACGGACATGCCGACGCCCAGGAACTTCATCCCGGCCCGCCCGCCGAGCTTCGCCGGAGCGACCAGCAGCTTGATGAGCTTCCCGTCGAGGAACGAACCGAGGCGCCCGGGGGCGTCCAGGAAGTCGAGAGCGGAGCGGCTCGGCGGGGTGTCCACGACGATCAGGTCCCACTCGTCGCGGGAGCGCAGCTGGCCGAGCTTCTCCATGGCCATGTACTCCTGTGTGCCCGCGAAGCCGGCCGACAGGGACTGGTAGAAGGGGTTCTCGAGGATCGCCCGGGCGCGCTCCTTGTCGGAGTGGGCCTCCACGATCTCGTCGAAGGTCCGCTTCATGTCGAGCATCATGGCGTGCAGCTCGCCACCGGCGGAGGTGTCGATGCCGGGCACCCGGCGGGGCACGTTGTCGAGCTGCTCGATGCCCATCGACTGCGCCAGCCTGCGCGCCGGGTCGATCGTCAGGACGACGACCTTCCGGCCGCGCTCCGCCGCCCGCAGGCCGATGGCCGCCGCAGTGGTCGTCTTGCCCACGCCGCCGGAGCCGCAGCACACGACGATGCGCGTACGGGGGTTGTCCAGGACGGGGTCGACGGCGAGGACGGAGGCGGCGTCGAGGCCCTTCCGCTGGGCCGGCACCTGGGCTGCTGTCAACGGGGCTGTCAACGGGCCACTCCTTGCTTCCGCAGTTCGCGCGCCATGCGGTACAGGCCCGCCAGGTCAACGCCGTCGCCGAGCAGTTCCAGTTCGTACGTGGGCAGGCCGAGCTCCGCTATGCCGGCGCGGCCGCGGTGCTCCAGGGCGAGCCGCTCGATGTGCTCGCGGGCCTCGGCCAGCAGGGGATCGACGAGCTGCTCGGCGAGACCGGGGTTGCGCGCGCCGCCGAAGCCGGTGCGCTCCAGGGAGTGCGACAGGGCCTGTGCCACGGCGGCCCGCTGCCCGTTCGCGGCGGCCTCCACGGCCGCGGCGTCCAGGATCTCCGGCCGCACCATGTTGATGACGACGCCGCCCACGGGGAGGTTAGCCGCGCGGAGCTCCGCGATGCCGTCGCACGTCTCCTGGACGGGCATCTCCTCCAGCAGCGTCACGAAGTGCACCGCCGTCTCGGGCGACTTGAGCACCCGCATGACGGCCTGTGCCTGGTTGTGGATCGGACCGATCCGGGCGAGGCCGGCCACCTCGTCGTTCACGTTGAGGAAGCGGGTGATGCGGCCGGTGGGCGGGGCGTCCATGACGACGTGGTCGTAGACGAAGCGGCCCGTGCGGTCCTTGCGGCGCACCGCCTCGCAGGCCTTGCCGGTGAGCAGGACGTCGCGCAGCCCGGGCGCGATGGTTGTCGCAAAATCGATGGCGCCGAGCTTCCTCAGCGCCCGCCCGGCGCTGCCGAGCTTGTAGAACATCTGGAGGTAGTCGAGGAGCGCCCGCTCGGCGTCGATGGCCAGGGCGAACACCTCGCCTCCGCCGGGCGCCACCGCGATCTTGCGCTCCTCGTAGGGCAGCGCCTCCGTCTCGAACAGCTGGGCTATGCCCTGCCGGCCTTCCACCTCCACCAGGAGAGTGCGTTTGCCCTCGGCGGCGAGGGCAAGCGCGAGTGCCGCGGCGACCGTGGTCTTGCCGGTTCCGCCCTTGCCGCTGACGACATGGAGCCTGCTCATGATTCGGAGCCTAATTCCTTTCCGACGGCCTTGTGGCGGCAGGTGGCGACATGAGGCTGTTCGAGCGGTGAGGCCGGCCACGCCCGTTCGGAGGGCGGCCCGTGGGGCCTCGGGAGGCCTTCGGGCGACCGTACGGACAGGCCCGGCCGAGGCTGTCGGCGCGAGGCATTACAGTCGGCCTATGACCAAATGGGAATACGCCACCGTGCCGCTGCTCGTGCACGCGACCAAGCAGATTCTGGACACCTGGGGCGAGGACGGCTGGGAGCTCGTCCAGGTCGTGCCGGGGCCGAACAACCCCGAGCAGCTGGTGGCCTACCTCAAGCGGCCGAAGCCGTGAGCGCCGTCGAGAGCCGGCTCGCCGAGCTCGGGCTGACCCTGCCCGACGTGGTGCCGCCGCTTGCCGCCTACCAGCCGGCCGTGCGGTCCGGGGCGTACGTCTACACCGCCGGTCAGCTGCCCATGGTCAAGGGCTCCATCCCCGTGACGGGCAAGGTCGGCGCCGAGGTCAGCGCCGAGCAGGCCAAGGAGCTCGCGGCGACCTGCGCGCTGAACGCCCTGGCCGCCGTCAAGTCGGTCATCGGCGACCTGGACCGGATCGTGCGCGTGGTGAAGGTCGTCGGCTTCGTCGCCTCCGCCCCCGACTTCACCGCCCAGCCCGGCGTCCTCAACGGCGCCAGTGAGCTGCTCGGCGAGGTGCTCGGCGAGAAGGGCGTGCACGCCCGTTCGGCCGTGGGCGTCGCGGTGCTGCCGCTGGACGCGCCGGTCGAGGTCGAGTTCGTGGTCGAGGTCCGGGACTGATCCCGGGCCGGCCCAGGACTGACGCTGGGCTGACTCCGGACTGACCCCGGGGCTGAGCCGTGGTTGACCCGGGTCCGGGCCTTACGGACCGGACCTGGACCCGTCCGGGCCTTACGGACCGGACCCCGGACCCGCCCCGGGCCTCGTCCTCTCGAACATCCGCGCGTGAGCGCATAGCATCCGGCCATGTCGACTTCGAACGGCCAGTGGTACCCGCCGGAGTGGCCGGACCGCATCAGGGCGCTCACACGCGGGGAGCTCCGCCCTGTAAGTCCCCACCGCGCCGCGACCGTCCTGCTGCTGCGCGACGGAGCCGACGGCCCCGCCGTCCACATGCTGCGCAGACGCGCCTCCATGGCCTTCGCCGGAGGCGCGTACGCGTATCCGGGCGGCTCCGTCGACCCGCGCGACGAGCGGGACGTGCCCTGGGCCGGCCCGGCGCCCGCGGAGTGGGCCCGGCGCCTGGGCGTCGACGCCGCCTCCGCCCAGGCCATCGTGTGCGCCGCGGTCCGGGAGACCTTCGAGGAGGCCGGGGTGCTGCTCGCCGGGCCCACGCCCGGCACGGTCGTCGCGGACACCACGGGCCCGGAGTGGGAGGCCCAGAGGGCCGCCCTCGTCAGCCGCGAGCTGTCGTTCGCCGACTTCCTCGTGCAGCGCGGCCTGCTGCTGCGCAGCGACCTTCTGGGCGGCTGGGCGCGCTGGATCACGCCCGAGTTCGAACCGCGCCGCTACGACACCTGGTTCTTCGTCGCCGCGCTCCCCGAGGGGCAGCGCACCCGCAACGCCTCCACGGAGGCCGACCGTACGGTGTGGATCCGCCCCGCCGAGGCGGCCGACGGCTTCGACCGCGGCGAACTGCTGATGATGCCCCCGACCATCTCCACGCTGCGCGAGCTGCGCCCGTACGGCAGCGCCGCCGAGGCGCTGGCCGCCGCGCGTGACAGGGATCTCACGCCCGTCCTGGCCAGAGCGCGGCTCGACGGGGAGGAGATCGTGCTGAGCTGGCCCGGACACGACGAATTCACCCGGCGCGTCGCCGGCAACCCCTCGGGACCCTCGGAGGCCGACTGATGACATCCGCGACCGAACTCCCCGGCCGCCCCCGCGCAGGGGCTCTCGGAGGCCCCGCGACGGCCCGCGCGACCTGCGTCCTCGCGCCCAACCCCTCCGCGATGACGCTCGACGGCACCAACACCTGGATCGTCGCCGAGCCGGACTCCGACCTCGCGGTCGTCATCGACCCCGGGCCGCTGGACGAGACCCACCTGCAGGCCGTCATCTCGACCGCCGAGGCCGCCGGGAAGCGCGTCGCCCTCACCCTGCTCACCCACGGCCACCCCGACCACTTCGACGGCGCCGCGCGCTTCGCCGAGCTGACCGGCACCCGCGTACGGGCCCTGGACCCGGCGCTGCGCCTGGGCGGCGAGGGCCTCGGCATCGGCGACGTGATCACCACCGGGGGCCTGGAGCTGCACGTGCTCTCCACGCCCGGCCACACCGCCGACTCGCTCTGCTTCCACCTGCCCGCCGACCGGGCGCTGTTCACGGGTGACACGGTGCTGGGCCGCGGGACGACGGTCGTCGCCCACCCCGAGGGCCGGCTCGGCGACTACCTCGACTCGCTGCGCCGGCTGCGCGCGCTCGCCGTGGAGGAGGGCGTGGAGACGATCCTCCCCGGGCACGGCCCGGTCCTCGACGACGCGCGCGGTGCCATCGACTTCTACCTGGTGCACCGGGCTAAGCGGCTCGCGCAGGTGGAGACCGCCGTGGAGAACGGGCACCGCTCGGCCGCGGAGGTGGTCGCCCACGTCTATGCGGACGTCGACCGCTCGCTGTGGCCGGCCGCGGAGCTGTCCGTACGGGCGCAGCTGGAGTACCTGGGGGAGCACGGGCTGATCCAGTGAGCGGCGCTCCACGCCGCCGCCTCCGCCCTGTGAGCGCATGACGGGCGTATGACGAGCGCAAGACTCATGATCAGAGCACGCCGAAGGCCCCTGCCGTTCCCGGCAGGGGCCTTCCGAGCTTGTGGGCGCGCCGGAGGGCGCTCCCGCTATGCCGTGCGCCCTGGGCGTGCGGCGTGCACGCCCGGCACGGTCCGCGTCAGCGGGAGCGTTTCGCGAGCCGCTCCACGTCGAGGAGGATCACCGCACGGGCCTCCAGACGCAGCCAGCCGCGGCCGGCGAAGTCGGCGAGGGCCTTGTTGACCGTCTCGCGGGAGGCGCCGACGAGCTGGGCCAGCTCCTCCTGGGTGAGGTCGTGCACCACGTGGATGCCTTCCTCGGACTGCACGCCGAAGCGGCGCGACAGGTCCAGCAGGGCCTTGGCGACGCGGCCGGGGACGTCCGAGAAGACGAGGTCCGACATCGAGTCGTTGGTGCGGCGCAGCCGGCGGGCGACGGCGCGCAGCAGTGCGGTGGCCACCTCCGGGCGGGCGTTGAGCCAGGGCTGCAGGTCGCCGTGGCCGAGGCCGAGCAGCTTGACCTCGGTGAGGGCGGTGGCGGTGGCGGTGCGCGGCCCGGGGTCGAAGAGCGACAGCTCCCCGATGAGCTCACCGGGGCCCAGGACGGCCAGCATGTTCTCGCGGCCGTCGGGGGAGGTGCGGTGGAGCTTCACCTTGCCCTCGGTCACCACGTAGAGGCGGTCGCCGGGGTCCCCTTCGTGGAACAGGGCGTCGCCCCTTGCGAGGGTGGCCTCGCCCATGGAGGCGCGCAGCTCAGCGGCCTGCTCGTCATCGAGCGCCGCGAAAAGCGGGGCGCGCCGCAGAACGTCGTCCACGAGTTCTCTCCTTGTCGACATGCACAGAGGACCGTGGTCCCCATGATGCCCGTCGGTAAAACTGTGTGATCAAACACAAGTGTCGCGCATCGTCGCCCGAAGCCCTACGGCAGGGGTCCGATTGGGCTGTGGTTTTCCTGCGTGAGGGCCGGATGTCAGTGGCGGGGCTTAGTCTGGCCGGGTGTCCAATACGCCGGTGAGAGCACAGGGCAAGGGGGCTGGAAGGGTGACTCCGGCTCGTAATTCCGCTGTGGGCGAACGCGCGCCCACGGGGGCGGCGAAAGCCGCAAGTAAGGACAAAAAGGGAAGCGGAAGTGCATCTTCCGAATCTTCCGCATCTGCCGCAAAGGCAGCGAAGCCGGTCGCCAAGGCTTCGGCGAAGCCGGAATCCCGCACCGCTCTCGTCCGCCGTGCCCGCCGCATCAACCGCGAGCTCGCCGAGGTCTATCCCTACGCCCACCCCGAGCTCGACTTCGAGAATCCCTTCGAGCTCCTGGTCGCCACGGTCCTCTCCGCCCAGACGACGGACCTACGCGTCAACCAGACCACCCCGGCCCTCTTCGCCGCCTACCCCACGCCGGAGGACATGGCCGCGGCCGACCCCGAGGCGCTGGAGCAGCTCATCCGTCCCACGGGCTTCTTCCGCGCCAAGGCCAAGTCGCTCATCGGCCTGTCCGCCGCGATCCGCGACCGCTTCGGCGGAGAGGTGCCCGGCCGCATAGAGGATCTCGTCAGCCTCCCCGGCGTCGGCCGCAAGACCGCCCACGTCGTCCTCGGCAATGCCTTCGGCAGGCCGGGGATCACCGTGGACACCCACTTCGGGCGGCTCGTGCGGCGCTGGAAGTGGACCGAAGCCACCGATCCCGAGAAGGTCGAGGCGGAGATCTGCGCGCTCTTCCCCAAGAGCGAGTGGACGATGCTCTCGCACCGCGTCATCTTCCACGGCCGGCGCATCTGCCACTCCCGCCGCCCGGCCTGCGGTGCCTGCCCGATCGCCCCGCTCTGCCCCTCGTACGGGGAGGGCGAGACGGACCCCGAGAAGGCGAGCAAGCTCCTGAAGTACGAGAAGGGCGGCAAGCCCGGTCAGCGGCTCAAGCCCCCGCCCGACTACCCGGGCCTGCCGGCCCCGCCGCTGGGAGGCGACGCATGACGAGCACGTACGGCCGAGGAGCCGCTGTCACCGCCGAGGGTCTGCCCGGGTGGCTGGAGCCGGTGGCACGCGCCTCGGAGACGATCGAGCCCCATCAGCTCAGCCGCTTCCTGCCGCCGGAGACCGGCGGCCGTCAGTCCGCCGTGCTCGTCCTCTTCGGCGACGGCCCCAAGGGCCCGGAGCTGCTCCTCCTGGAGCGGGCCGGAACGCTCCGCTCGCACGCCGGCCAGCCGTCGTTCCCCGGCGGCGCCCTCGACCCGGAGGACGGCGACCCCGCCTCCGGCGGGCTGGTGCGAGCCGCCCTGCGCGAGGCGGAGGAGGAGACCGGGCTCGACCCCACGGGCGTCCAGATCTTCGGCGTCCTGCCCCAGCTGTACATCCCGGTGAGCGGCTTCGTCGTCACCCCCGTCCTCGGCTGGTGGCGCGAGCCCACCCCGGTCAAGCCGGTCGACAAGGCCGAGACGGCCCGGGTCTTCACCGTCCCCGTGGCCCACCTGACCGATCCGGAGAACAGGGCCACCGCGATACACCCGAGCGGGCACACCGGCCCGGCCTTCCTGGTCGAGGACGCCCTCGTGTGGGGCTTCACCGCAGGCGTGATCGACCGGATCCTGCACTACGCCGGCTGGGAGCGCCCCTGGGACCGCGAACGGCAGGTCCCTCTGGACTGGCGGGCCTGACGGGCATGAGACGGTGATCCCGGCCCGCGCCGTCCCCCGGGCCGGCAACACCGCAGACGACATCATTGCGAGGCATTCCCGGTGAACGTGCTGGACATCGTGCTGCTGATCGCCGCCGTGTGGTTCGCCGTCGTCGGCTACCGCCAGGGCTTCGTGGTCGGTGTGCTCTCGGTGATCGGGTTCCTCGGCGGCGGCCTCGTGGCGGTCTATCTGCTGCCCGTCATCTGGGACAGCGCCACCGGCGAGGCCACGCCGGGTACGGCCGCCGCCATAGCGGCCGTCGTCATCGTCATCGTGTGCGCCTCCGTCGGCCAGGCCGCCACCACCCACCTGGGCAACAAGCTCCGCCGTCACATCACCTGGTCCCCGGCCCGCGCCCTGGACGCCACGGGCGGCGCCCTCGTCAACGTCCTGGCGATGCTGCTGGTGGCCTGGCTGATCGGCTCCGCCCTGGCCGGCACCTCCTTGCCCACGCTCGGCAAGGAGGTCCGCAACTCCAAGGTGCTGCTCGGCGTCGCCCGGGTGGTGCCCCCGCAGGCCAACACCTGGTTCGCGGACTTCAGCACCGTCCTCGCGCAGAACGGCTTCCCCCAGGTCTTCGCGCCCTTTTCCACCGAGCCGATCACCAACGTGCCCGCCCCCGACCCCGCGCTCGCGGGCAGCCCCGTCGCCACGGAGGCCCAGCGCAGCATCGTCAAGGTCGTCGGCACCGCGCCCAGCTGCGGCAAGGTCCTGGAGGGCACCGGCTTCGTCTTCGCCCCGCAGCGGGTGATGACCAACGCCCACGTCGTCGGCGGCGTCGACGAGCCCACCGTGCAGGTCGGCGGGCAGGGCCGGCAGTACGAGGCGAAGGTCGTTCTCTACGACTGGAAGCGCGACATCGCCGTGCTGGACGTACCGGACCTGGAAGCGCCCGAGTTGCGGTTCGCCGAGGCCGATGCGGAGAGCGGCAAGGGCGCCATCGTGGCCGGCTTCCCGGAGAACGGCTCCTACGACGTGCGCGCCGCGCGCGTCCGCAGCCGCGTCCAGGCCAACGGCCCGGACATCTACCGCCGCGGCAACGTCCGCCGCGATGTGTACTCGCTCTACACGATCGTCCGCCAGGGCAACTCCGGCGGGCCGCTGCTCACGCCCGACGGCCGGGTCTACGGGGTGGTCTTCGCGAAGTCCCTCGACGACGCAGAGACGGGCTACGCCCTCACGGCGGACGAGGTGCGCGGTGACGCCACCAGTGGCCGCAGGGCCACCGAGAGGGTCAACACCCAGGGCTGCGCCCTCTGAGGCCCTCCTGAGAGCCCTTGCGGGGGCTTGCCGGGGCCATGCGCACCGGCTGGGCGGTTCTGCGCACTGTGCACCGGCCAGGCGGCCCGCGGCCGTGCAGCCGACGGCCGCGGGGCGTCGGATACGCGGTCGGCGGAGGTGCAGTCAGCGGCTGCGCGGGTGATGGCGCAGCCGCGCCGACACCCAGCGGGCGCGGCGCCGGATGATGCGGGGAATGCCGATGCGCGGATCGTGCCCGGCGGACGGCCGGTGCTCACCCCTTCCGGCCCTCTCCGGCATCTCGCTCACGATCAGCGCGGCGTCGCCCTCGGCGCCCCGCTCCTGAGTCACGTCACGGTAGTCGTGCGTCCAGCCCATACCGTGCTCTGTGCCCGGGCCGAAAGGTCGGTAATCGCCCGGGGGTCCCTCAGTTGGCCTATGCGTCGGGCAATTGGCCGTTCGAAGAACGGACGTTCCTGCCCGCTGTGCGGTGCGACGGCCGTGCCGGGGCGATGTGCGGGCGGCGCGGAACCTGCCTGGAACCGGCCCGGAACCTGCCTGGAAGCGGCCCGGCCGGGTGCCCTCCGGTCGCCCGTTACCGGTCCGGTTCAGGGTCCTTGAGCCAGTTCACGAGCTCCGTCGAGAACGCCACCGGATCCTCTTCGTGGGGGAAGTGCCCCAGGCCGTCGAACAGCCGCCAGCGGTAGGGCGCCTCCACGTACTCCCCGGAGCCCGCGGCGCTGCGCGTGCGCATCACCGGATCGAGGGAACCGTGCAGATGCAGCGTGGGCACCCGTACAGGCCGCTTCATGCGCCGGTTGAACTGGATGCCGTCGGGCCTCGCCATCGACCGCACCATCCAGCGGTACGGCTCGATCGAGCAGTGTGCCGTCGACGGGATCGTCATGGCCCGCCGGTAGGTCTCCACGGCCTCGTCCTCCGGCTGGCGCGGCCCGGACCACTCCCGCATCAGACGCCCCACCAGCGCCGCGTCGTCGGCGACCAGCCGGCGCTCGGGGATCCACGGCCGCTGGAAGCCCCAGATGTGGCTGCTCGCCGAGCTCTGCTTGGGGTCGGCGAGCATCGCCGAGCGCCAGCGGCGCGGATGCGGCATGGAGGAGACCGCGAGCCTGCGGACCAGCTTGGGCCGCATCACGGCCGCCGTCCACGCCAGGTAGCCGCCGAGGTCGTGGCCGACCAGCGCGGCGTCCGGCTCACCCAGGGAGCGGATCACACCGGTGATGTCGAGGGCGAGGTTGGCCGGGTCGTAACCCCGCGGCGTACGGTCGCTGCCGCCCACCCCGCGCAGATCCATGGCCACGGCCCGGAACCCCGCCTCGGCGAGCGCGGGCAGCTGGTGCCGCCACGTCCACCAGAACTGCGGGAAGCCGTGCAGCAGCAGGACCAGCGGCCCGTCGCCCATCTCGGCGATGTGGAACCGTGCGCCGTTCGCCGCCACGTCCCGGTGCGCCCAGGGCCCCTCGGGCCGTACGACCGACGTGGCGGAACCTCCCGGGACGCCCGTCGGAGCCGGCACCGGCAGGGCCGGGCCCGCCGGTGCGGCGGGGGAAGCCGAGGCGGCGGGATCGGGCGACGCGGTCGCTGGGGAGGTCTCGGGCACCGTCATACGGTCGAGCGTGTCACAGATACGTCGGCGGGGCTCGTGTCCGTCAGCGGACGCGGGTGCGGCTTGACGGTGCCCAGCACCGCGGCCGTCTGCTTCGCCGAGGCGATGCTCTTCTCGGGCTTGCTCACCTTCTTGAACTTGGCCACCGCCAGCAGCCCGAGCAGCGCCGCGATCAGCAGGAACGCGCCGCCGACGATCAGGAACGACCAGGCGAGCCCGAGACCGAGGTTGTGGATGCCGTACGCGGCCGCGAAGCTGAGCACGGGCAGCGAGAAGAGCGCGAGCGTCCCGGCCGCGCCGATCGCGCCACCGCCGATGCCGACCCGCTTGACGTCCTGCCGCAGCTCGGCCTTGGCCAGCGCGATCTCGTCGTGCACCAGCGCGGACAGCTCGGTGGTGGCCGTAGCCACCAGCTGGCCGAGAGTGCGGTTCGCACCGTTCGCACCGTCGTCGGCTGCGCTCATCGGCTGCTCCCTCATCTTCGTCGCCACGTCATCCGCGGGCTTTCGGCGGATGTAAAGACTCTCAGATCATGCCGGACCATCGTCACGGGTGGGGTGCCCGGAGGCGACTTCGGCCAGCCTGCGGTGCTCGGCGGCCTTCGCCTCCAGGATCGCCGCCATCCGCAGGTGGTAGGCCGGGTTGTCCTGCTCGTAGATGTCGGGGATGCCGTCGTGGTCGTCGTCGCGGTCCTCGTCCGCGCACAGCTTCTTGTACTTGTTGTCGCGCAGCTTGAGCAGGACGCTCGCCACGACCGCGGCGATCAGGGAGCCGACGAGCACCGCCGCCTTGATCTCGTCGGCCAGGACCGGGTCCGTGCCGAAGGCCAGCTCGCCGATCAGCAGCGAGACCGTGAAGCCGATGCCCGCGAGCGAGGCGACGGCCAGCACGTCGGGCCACTTCAGGTCCGGGTTGAGCTCGGCCCGCGTGAACCGGGCCGCGACCCACGTGCCGCCGAACACGCCGACCGCCTTGCCGACCACCAGACCGAGGACGACTCCCAGCGTCTCGGGCTTGGTGAAGACGTCCGACAGCGCGCCGCCGGAGACCATCACGCCCGCCGAGAACAGCGCGAAGAGCGGTACCGCCAGCCCCGCCGACAGCGGGCGCACGATGTGCTCGATGTGCTCGCCGGGGGAGTGCCGCTCGCCCTCGTGGCGGTGGCAGCGCAGCATCAGGCCCATGGCCACGCCCGCGATGGTGGCGTGGACGCCGCTGTTGTACATCAGGGCCCAGTTGACGACCGCCAGCGGCACGTAGACGTACCAGCCGCGGACGCCCTTGCGCAGCAGGAGCCAGAAGACGGCCAGACCCAGCACGGCGAAGCCGAGGGCGGCGAAGTTCAGGTCCGAGGTGAAGAAGATCGCGATGATCAGGATCGCGAACAGGTCGTCGACGACGGCGAGGGTCAGCAGGAACGCGCGCAGCGCCGAGGGCAGCGCCGTGCCGATGACGGCCAGGACGGCCAGGGCGAAGGCGATGTCGGTGGCGGTGGGCACCGCCCAGCCGGCCGTCGAACCGCCGCCGCCGGTGGCGACCGCGAAATAGACGAGCGCGGGCGCGGCCATGCCGCAGATCGCGGCGACGACGGGCAGCGCCGCCGCCTTGGGGTCGCGCAGCTCGCCGGCGACCAGCTCACGCTTGAGCTCGATGCCCGCGACGAAGAAGAAGACGGCGAGCAGGCCGTCGGCGGCCCAGTGCTGGACGGAGAGGTTCAGCCCCAGCGAGCCCGGCCCGAGGTGGAAGTCGCGCACGGTCTCGTAGCCGGCGCGCAGCGGGGTGTTCGCCCAGATCAGCGCGGCGACGGCGGCGACGAGCAGAAGCACGCCGCCCACGGTCTCGGTACGCAGGGCATCGGCGAGGAAGTTCCGCTCGGGCAGCGGCAACCGGCCGAGGAAGACGGAGCGGCGGTTCTTGGGCGCGGCCACGGCGGGGGACCTCCAGGGTCGTCGGGTACACGTGTGCTGTGTGCCGACCAGACTTCCCGGCGCGCCTCTGATTCTTGTCGCATTTTTTACGCGACTACGACTTACCTTAACCGGAACGAGTGAAACCGAACGAGCGAAAGGGCGCCCGGCTGCTGCCGGGCGCCCTTCCTGGGGTCGGTGCTCGTCTCCTGGGACCGGTGTTCGTCGTGTTGCGAGCCGCTCGGGACTCGTGACGAGCCGTGCTCAGTCCTCGCTAGACGCCGCGGGGAGCTGGGACTGAATGAGGTCCATGACCGAGGAGTCGGTCAGCGTCGTGACATCACCGAGGGTGCGGTTCTCCGCGATATCGCGCAGGAGCCGGCGCATGATCTTGCCCGAGCGGGTCTTGGGCAGCTCGGCGACCGGGAGGATCCGCTTGGGCTTGGCGATCGGGCCGAGCTGCTTGGCGACATGCGCCCGCAGCTCCTCGACCAGCCCTTCCTCCTGTGCGTCGGCGTCGCCGCGCAGGATGACGAAGGCGCAGATCGCCTGGGTGGTCTGCGGGTCGGTCGCGCCGACGACCGCCGCCTCGGCGACCTTCGGGTGCGAGACCAGTGCCGACTCGACCTCCGTGGTGGAGATGTTGTGGCCGGAGACGAGCATGACGTCGTCCACGCGGCCGAGCAGCCAGATGTCGCCGTCGTCGTCCTTCTTGGCGCCGTCGCCCGCGAAGTACTTGCCCTCGAAGCGGGACCAGTAGGTGTCGAGGTAGCGCTGGTCGTCGCCCCAGATGGTGCGGAGCATCGAGGGCCACGGCTCGGTGAGGACGAGGTAGCCGCCGTGGCCGTCGGGTACCTCGTGGGCCTCGTCGTCCACGACGGTGGCCGCGATGCCAGGGAGGGGGACCTGTGCCGAGCCCGGCTTGGTCTCGGTGACGCCGGGCAGCGGGCTGATCATGATGCTGCCGGTCTCCGTCTGCCACCAGGTGTCGACCACCGGGGTGCGGTCGGCGCCGATGTGCTTGCGGTACCAGACCCAGGCCTCGGGGTTGATGGGCTCACCGACCGAGCCGAGGATGCGCAGGCTGGAGAGGTCGAACTTGGCCGGGATGTCGTCGCCCCACTTCATGGCGGCGCGGATCGCGGTGGGCGCGGTGTAGAGGATCGTGACGCCGTACTTCTGGACGATCTCCCACCAGCGGCCCTGGTGCGGGCTGTCGGGCGTGCCCTCGTAGAGCACTTCGGTGGCGCCGTTGCTGAGGGGGCCGTAGACGATGTACGAGTGGCCGGTGACCCAGCCGACGTCGGCGGTGCACCAGAACACGTCCGACTCGGGCTTGAGGTCGAAGACGGCATGGTGGGTGTACGACGCCTGGGTGAGATAGCCGCCGGTGGTGTGCAGGATGCCCTTCGGCTTCCCCGTGGTGCCCGAGGTGTAGAGGATGAAGAGCGGGTGCTCGGCGTCGAAGGCCTGCGGCGTGTGCTGCTCGGGCTGGCGGTCGACGAGGTCGTGCCACCACACGTCACGTCCCTCGGTCCAGCCGATGCCGTCCTGGCCGGTGCGCCGGACGACGAGGACGCTGCGGACGTTCTCCGTGCCCGGGCGGGTGAGGGCCTCGTCCACGGCGGGCTTCAGGGCGGAGGGCTTGCCGCGGCGGTAGCCGCCGTCGGCGGTGATGACGACGCGGGCGTCGGCGTCGTTGATGCGCGTGGCGAGCGCATCGGCGGAGAAGCCGCCGAAGACCAGCGAGTGCGGGGCGCCGATGCGGGCGCAGGCGAGCATCGAGACGACGGCCTCGGGGATCATCGGCAGGTAGATGGCGACCCGGTCGCCGGCCTTCACGCCCAGCTCGGTGAGGGCGTGGGCGGCCTTGGAGACCTCGCGCTGGAGGTCGGCGTAGGTGATGGTGCGGGTGTCGCCCGGCTCGCCCTCGAAGTGCAGGGCGACGCGGTCGCCCAGGCCGTTCTCCACATGGCGGTCGACGCAGTTGTACGCGACGTTGAGCTTGCCGTCGGCGAACCACTTGGCGAACGGCGGGTTCGACCAGTCGAGCGTCTCGGTCGGCTCGGTCTCCCAGCTCAGGCGGCGGGCCTGTGCGGCCCAGAAGCCCAGCCGGTCAGCCTTCGCCTGCTCGTACGCCTCCGCGGTGACATTGGCGCTCGCGGCCAGGTCGGCAGGCGGTGCGAAGCGGCGCTCCTCCTTCAAGAGGTTGGCCAGGCTCTCGTTGCTCACAACATCTCCCTTTCTCAGGGTGCCCGTTGGGTGACCGTGCTGTGCCCGGTGGGTGCCCGTAGTGTCCCGGGCATAGCTCACCAGCCCGGGGCACGCCCTGACAAGGGCTGTTGATAAAAATTGGTTTAGACCTGTAAAAAGCTCGGCCGGAGGCCGGATGGTGCGCAGGTCAGACGGCGTCGAGGATCTCCGGGCGTACGGCCGTGAAGGTGCGCGAGGGCGGGTCCAGCACATAGGCCTGGGCCTCGCCCACGTGGAAGTACATGCCGTGGAGCTGGAGCGACCCCTCGGCCACCCGGCGGGCGACGCAGTCGTGGGCCATCAGGTGGTCGAGCTGCTGCATCACATTGACGAGCGCGAGCCGCTCTAGGGCATCCGCCACGGGGCGGTCCGTCATCGCCACCTCGCCACGGCCGAGCCGCCCGATCCGCTGCGCTCTGGCCAGGCTCGGACGGCCGTGCCGCAGCCAGCGCATGAGCGGCGTCTGCAGAGCGGCGGAGGCCTTGCCGCCGGAGCCCGTGCCGGAGCCGATGCCGGCGCCCCGGCTTGCGGCGCTCTGGCCGGCGGAGTCGAGCAGCGCCTGCATCGCGCCGCACCCCGAGTGCCCGCACACGGTGATGCTGCCGACCTTCAGCACCTCGACCGCGTACTCCACCGCGGCGCCGACGGAGTCGCAGGAGCCGTCGGTGGCGGGCGGCGGGATCAGATTGCCCACATTGCGCACGGTGAAGAGGTCGCCCGGGCCGCTGGAGGTGATCATGCTGGTGACCAGCCTGGAGTCTGCGCAGGTGAGGAAGAGCTGCGTCGGGCACTGGCCCTCGCGGGCGAGGCGCGCGAGCTCGTCCCGGACGAGCGGGGCCGTATTGCGCTGGAATGCGCTCACTCCGCCGAGAAGCTGCCGCCCGCCGGCCGAGGTGCTCGTCACGGCCGCCGGAACGGACGGCCGGGTGCAGTGGTGGTTGCGCCAGGGCGTCCAGGGGCGGCACGCGTGCGTGCTGACCGGCTCGGCGATGGGCCGTCCACCTCGGCCCCTGAGGGTGACCCATCCGCCTCGCGCGCGATGGGCATTGGTCCACGACTGCAGGGTGTCGTACGCGGTGTGGTCCATGAAGGATCCGCCCAGCTCCACCACCACGCCGGCCTCCGCCGGGACCTGGGTGAGCGCCTTGCTCAGCCGAGGAACCGCCAGGAACGTCAACTGACCGCTGACACGGACCAGGTGGGCGGCGCCCTCCTGCTCCACGGTGATGCGCGTGTGGGCGAGCCGCCGCAGCGAGAGGAACGCCGTGACGACGATGCCGACGGCGACTCCCTGCAGGACGCCGAACAGCACCACGGCCCCGAGCGTGGACGCGTACATGGGGAACTCGCGGTGCCGCTGGACGTGCTTGATGTGTGCGAAGCTCACCATCTTCACTCCCACCACCATCACCAGTGCGGCCAGAGCCGCCAGCGGGATCAGCTCCAGGACCGTCGTGAGCAGGCCGGCGCAGAGCAGCACCCACAGCCCGTGCAGCACGGTGGACTTGCGGGAGGCGGCTCCCGCCTCCACATTCGCCGATCCGCGGATCGCGCCGCCCGCGATCGGCAGGCCGCCGAGGAGCCCGGAGACCACATTGGCCGCCCCTTGGCCCGCGAGCTCGCGGTCGAGCTCGGCCGGGCCTTGCTGCATGCCTGCGCGCTCGGCACGCAGCCGGTCCACGGCCACGGCGGACAAGAGCGACTCCATGCTCGCCACGAGCGTCACCGTCAGCACGGCCGCGAAGATGCCCAGCACCGGCCCGTCCGGCAGGGCGGGCAGCGCCTGCAACTGCCACTGGGGGAGGGAGACGCGGGGCACGGGCATGCCGGTGCTCACTCCGGTGGCGACGGCCACGGCGGCGAGGGGTGCGGGAACCGTGCGCAGCCACTGCCCGGCCCGGCCGGGCAGCCGGGGCCAGGCCACGAGCACGGCCGCCGTGACGGCCCCGACCAGCAGGGCGGACGGGTGCGGATGACTCAGCTCCGAAGGGAGCGCGGCCAGATTCTCCAGCGCGGAGCGGTTCGGGGTGTCGCCCAGGACGACGTGGAGCTGGCCGAGCGCGATCGTGACCCCGATGCCCGCGAGCACGCCGTGCACGATCGCCGGGCTGACGGCCAGCGCACCGCGCGCCACCCGGGCCGCACCGAGGGCGAGTTGTGTCAGACCCGCGAGGGCTGTGATCGCGCAGGTGGCCCGCCAGCCGTACTGCTCGACCAGCTCGGCGGTCACCACGACCAGGCCCGTTGCGGCGCCGCTGACCTGGAGCGGCGCGCCTCCCAGCAGCCCCGCGACGATGCCGCCGGCCGCCGCCGCCACCAGCCCTGCCTGGAGCGGGGCTCCGGTGGCCAGGGCGATGCCCAGGGAGAGCGGGACGGCGATCAGGAAGATGACGAGGGAAGCGGAGAGATCCCGGCGCCAGGTGGAACGGCCGGGGGCTTGCGGGCCGCCGCTGCCGGCTGCCGGCGGACGGTGCGTCGATGGTGGCTGAGGCTGCATGGTCGTTCCCGTCTTCGTCGGGCGGCGCGGACGCGGTGAAGAGGCGGCCGTGGTCACGGCGCGCAGCGGCGGGAGCGGCTGCGGTGGCGGGGGTTAACTCAACTCTCGGTAAACGAATCGTAATGGAGAGTAAAGAGCCGAGGAAAGGATGAGGGGTCGAATAAAGGCACGGTTCCGTCTATTGAGTGAATTCGTCATCTCATCCGCTTGTCACTCCAGCGTGTTGGCTTCCCGCATGCGACGTTGAGGTGCCGAATCGGGCAGCAGCGAAGGCAGAGGTGGCTGATGGCCGGTGGATGGAAAGTGGCGCTGGGCGCTCTCACGGCCCTTGCCCTGGCGACGGGTTCGGCCGGCTGCTCGGGCGACATGGAGCCCGGGGCGCTGCGCGGCTCGGCGGACCCGGAGGCCGCCCGGCGACCGGTCCGCCTCATCGGTGACGGCTCCACCGCCGACACCGGACCCCAGCCCGGTCAGCCCGCCCCCGACCGGCTGCAGCCCGGCCGCAGGCCACCGCAGTTCGTCGTCTTCTCCTGGGACGGCGCGGGCGAGGACGGGCAGCACCTGTTCTCGCACTTTCGCCGGGTCGGCAAGAAGTACCACGCCACGATGACGTACTTCCTCAGCGGCGTGTACATGCTCCCCGCCGGGAAGCGGCGGCTTTACGAGCCACCCAGGCACCGGCCCGGAGCCTCGGACATCGGCTTCAACACCGTCAAGGGCGTCAAGGACACCGTCGAACAGCTCCGCGGCGCCTGGCTGGACGGAAACGAGATCGGCACGCACTTCAACGGGCACTTCTGCGGGCCGGACCGAGGCGTCGGCACCTGGTCGCCCAAGCAGTGGAGCAGCGAGATCCGGCAGGCGCGGTCCCTCGTCCGGCGCTGGAAGACCAACGCAGGGCTGACAGAAGAGGATCCGCTGCCCTTCGACTACTCCAAGGAGCTCGTCGGCGGCCGGGCCCCCTGCCTCGAAGGCCAGCGCAACCTCGTCAAGGCCGCCAAGACGATGGGCTTCCGCTACGACGCGAGCTCCGTGGGCGGCCGCCAGGTCTGGCCCCACAAGATCGAAGGCCTCTGGGACTTCCCGCTGCAGGACATCCCGGTCCCCGGACGGGACTTCGAGACCCTCTCGATGGACTACAACTTCCTTGCCAACCAGTCCGGAACGACCCGGGGCAGCCGTTCCCTGCACCGGGCATGGGGCAAGCAGATGTACGACGGCCTACTGGCCGGATTCCGCCGCGCCTATCGCGGCAACAGGGCGCCGTTCTTCATCGGCGACCACTTCGAGTCCTGGAACGGCGGCACCTATATGCGGGCCGTCGAGAGCACCATCAAAACCGTCTGTACGAAGGAGGAGGTCCGCTGCGTGTCCTTCAAGCAACTGGCCGACTGGCTCGATGCGCAGGACAACCGGCTCCTCACGGCACTGCGCGGACTCGACGTCGGCAAGGCGCCCAAGGGCGGCTGGGAGCGCTTCCCCGCCGCCCGGCACGTCAGGCGGGCTGCGGGGTAGTCGCCCAGCGCTCGTCCAGGACGAAGGCGGGGTCGACCTGAGCCGCCAGGTCGGCGCCCGTCTTCGCGTTGCCCCAGCTCTCCGCGTTCTTCAGGTGGAAGTGCACCATCTGGCGGGTGTAGCGCTGCCAGTCCCGCAGCTCGTACGAGCCGTCCGCCGTCTCGCGAAGCGTGCGCAGCGCCTGGTGATTGTGCTCTTCGAGCAGGCCGAAGCGGGGCGGCCGGCCCTTCTCCATCGCCCGCACCCAGTCGGAGTGGCCGAAGGTCACCAGCAGGTCCTCGCCCACCTCCTCGCGCAGGAAGTCGATGTCGTCCGGGCCCTGCACCTTGTTGCCCACCACCTTCAGGCAGACGCCGAAGTCCCGCGCGTACTCCTTGTACTGCCGATAGACGGACACGCCCTTGCGGGTGGGCTCGGCGACCAGGAACGTCATGTCGAAGCGGGTGAACATCCCCGAGGCGAAGGAGTCGCTTCCGGCCGTCATGTCGACCACGACGTACTCGCCGGGGCCGTCCACCAGGTGGTTGAGGCACAGCTCGACCGCGCCGACCTTGGAGTGGTAACAAGCCACCCCGAGGTCGGATTCGGTGAAGGGCCCCGTCACCATCAGCCGCACGGCGCCGCCGTCGAGCTCGACGGGCCGGGCGCACGCGTCGTAGACCGGGTTGTCCTCGCAGATCCGCAGCAGGCGCGATCCCTCGCCCGGAGGAGTCGTCTTGATCATGGTCTCGGCGGAGGTGATGCGCGGGTTGCTGCCGCGCAGATAGTTCTTGATCAGAGGCAGCTGAGCGCCCATCGCGGGCAGTGCGGACGTCTCCTCCTCGTCCAGCCCGAGCGCCGCGCCGAGGTGCTGGTTGATATCGGCGTCCACCGCGACGACGGGGGCGCGGTCAGCGGCGAGGTGGCGGATGAACAGTGAGGACAGCGTGGTCTTGCCGCTGCCGCCCTTCCCTACGAAAGCGATCTTCATGTTCACCAAGCGTAGGTGTGAGGGTGCACGGAGTGAGAGCTGCGCGTGAAGAAGACCACTCGTTCGAGGGGTGTAGACCCGAAGTGCGTACTGTCTTACGCATGAGTACGACTGCCGATCCGCTCGCCGCCCTCGCCTCGCTTCCCGGCGTGGCTGACTCCGTGGACTCCGTGCGCAAAGCCGTGGACCGCGTCTACGGGCACCGGGTGATGCGCCGCCGCAGCAACGAGATCACCTCCGAGGCCGCGCTGCGCGGCGCACGCGGCTCGGCCGCGCTGTCCGGCGCCGACTGGGCGCTCGAAGAGGTGCGCCGCCGCACCGACTTCGGTGTCGAGGGGGAGGCGCGGGCCGTGGGCGCGGCCCTCCGGCTGACCGCCGAGGCCGGGCAGTTGCTGAGCGTCTGGCGGCAGTCCCCGCTGCGGGTGCTGGCCAGGCTGCACCTGGTGGCCGCGGGCGGGACGCGCCCGGACGAGACGGTGGGCCGGCCCCGGCTGGCCGGGGAGCCGGTCGAGGAGCCGCTGGTCCGGCTGGCGGTGCCCAGCGCGTCGGAGGTGGCGGGGCGGCTCGAGGGCCTGGCGGGGCTGCTCCTCGCGGGGACCGAGGCGCCTGCGCTGGTGACGGCGGCCGTGGTGCACGGCGAACTGCTCGCCCTGCGCCCCTTCGGTTCGTGCAACGGGCTCGTGGCCCGGGCGGCCGAGCGGATCGTGCTGGTGGGCAGCGGTCTCGACCCCAAGTCGATCTGCCCGGCCGAGGTGGGCCACGCCGAGCTCGGTGCGGAGGCGTATCTGGCGGCGCTCGACGGCTACGCCTCCGGGACGCCGGAGGGTGTCGGGGCCTGGATCGCCCACTGCGGGCGGGCGGTCGAGCTCGGCGTGCGGGAGAGCACGGCGGTGTGCGAGGCGCTTCAGCGCGGGGCCGCCTGAGCGGCGGAAGACGCCGGACAGGGTTGCGGCGGTACCGGTCAATTCCGGTACCGCCGCTGGCATGTTCGCCGGGTTACCATGCGTGCACGATATTTGCCCATCAGGCCGGGAACTTCGCCCGTCACCTGGTGCGGCTGGCCCGTAATCGACGGGTCGGCGTCGCGTGGGTGCCCGGCGTTCATGCTTCGGTCCGTGGGGCCTTGGTGCGTGAAGGGCGTCCTCCCGGATGTCCCTGGTCTCGCGGGCCGTTAAGTCCTTTCTACTCCTGTCGCCACCGAAGTGGAAGGCTGAGCCGCAGATCTTTGTATTTAGTGCTGAACCTGGGCAATGCGGGCGCCCGGTTCGCGGCGCCGACCGGCGAGCCAGACGAGACCTGCCGTGGCCGCGGCCGCGCCGACGGCGGCAGCGGCGACGAGGGCGGGGCGCGAGGGCATCGACAGGGCGGGCACCCGCTGCTTGAGCCGCACCGGGCGGTTGAAGGTGAGAACCGGCCAGTCCCGGGCCGCGGCCTCACGACGCAGTGCCCGGTCGGGGTTGACCGCGTGGGGGTTGCCGACCGTTTCGAGCATGGGGATGTCGGTGACGGAGTCGCTGTAGGCGTAGCAGCGCGACAGGTCGTACCCCTCGGATTCGGCGAGCTCCTTGATGGCCTCGGCCTTGGTGGGGCCGTAGGCGTAGTACTCCACTTCGCCGGTGAAGGCGCCGTCCTCGACGACCATGCGGGTGGCGACCACGCGGTCGGCGCCCAGCAGTTCACCGATGGGCTCGACGACCTCGGCGCCCGAGGTGCTGACAATCACCACGTCGCGCCCGGCGGTGTGGTGTGCTTCGATGAGGGAGGCGGCTTCGTCGTAAATGATCGGGTCGATGAGTTCGTGCAGGGTCTCGGCGACGATCTCGCGGACCTGCTGGACATTCCAGCCCCTGCAGAGCGCCGAGAGATACTCGCGCATCCGCTCCATCTGATCGTGGTCGGCTCCGCCGGCGAGGAAGACGAACTGCGCGTACGCGGTGCGCAGCACGGCACGCCGGTTGATCAAGCCACCTTGGTAGAACGACTTGCTGAAGGTGAGCGTGCTCGACTTCGCAATGACCGTCTTGTCCAGATCAAAGAACGCGGCTGTCCGGGGCAACGAGTGGTTTTCCACGGTGCCGAGCATAGGCGCCCTCCATTCGGCGTAAGCTGAGGCGTGTGGGTTTGCCTGAGAAGGCTCTCGGGTACACCATGGAAGTCACGGATCGTTCGCGACCGTGTCTAACCCGGTCCGACTCCTCCCCCCCCGAGTCGGCCGTGGGGACGACCCCCGCTCTCCCCCCCGGCGGGGGTCGTCGCATGTCCGGATGCATTTTGCGGGTCCTCACCCGGCATTCCTCCCTCCCGCGCCGCCCGCTCGGCGACTGCCTCCCTCCCTTCATACACGCTACGCAGCGTAATCGGTGGGCTGCTCTCCGGAAGTCACCGGTATAGGTGACCGGGATATTCACAGCGGTTGAGTTGTCCACAGTTTTTGACCAAGATCCACATTATTTTCCAGTTCCCTGCACGGTGATTCCCCGCGCTCTTCCGCGATGTCCGCGGAGGCGAGAGCGCGTAGTGAGACGGGGAGGACACCGTGGCCGGATCCAGCGCATCCGATTGGCCGCCCGCCGCAGGCGGAAGGCAGCGCGGACCACTGATCATCGCCGAGGACGAGGAGCTGCTCGACGACCTGTTGCGCCTGTGTGCGGCGGCCGGAGCGGTGCCCGAAGTGGCGCACGGAGCACCCGCCCGCCGGGGAGGAGGGCAGGATCCGCCGCTGATCCTGGTCGGCGAGGACTGCGCCCGCCGGCTGCGCGGATCCCGCCTCGCGGCCCACGGGGAAGCGGTGCTGCTCGTCGGCCGGGATCGCGGTGACGCCGGGGTGTGGCGGCTGGCCATGGAGATCGGCGCCCGGGATGTGGCTCTGCTGCCCGGCTGCGAGGGCCGGCTCGTGGAGCGGATCGCCGATGCCGTCGAAGGGGTCGGGCGGCCCGCCCTCACTGTCGGAGTGATCGGCGGGCGAGGAGGAGCGGGGGCGAGCACGCTCGCGTGCGCGCTCGCCGTCAGCGCATCCGGCGCCGGGCGGCGCACCATGCTCATCGACGGCGACCCCCTGGGCGGCGGCCTCGACGTCCTGCTCGGAGGCGAGAGAGCCGAAGGGCTGCGCTGGCCGGCCTTCGCCGACTCACGGGGCCGGGTGGCGTGCCGCGCGCTGGAGGAGGCCCTGCCCGAGCTCCACTCGCTGCGCCTGCTCAGCTGGGACCGGAGCCCGTGCGCGGCCGTGCCGCCCGATGCGGTGAAGGCCGTGCTGGCCGCCGCGCGCCGCCGGGGCGGCGCGGTCGTCGTCGATCTGCCGCGCAGGCTGGACGAAGCGGCCCTCGAAGCCCTCGGGCAGCTCGATGCGGGCTTGTTGGTGGTGCCTGCCGAGCTGCGGGCCGTGGCCGCGGCGCACCGCGTCGCCGCCACCGTCGGCGCCGTCCTCGGCGACCTGCGGGTGGTCGTCCGTGGCCCACGCACCTCCGGGCTCGACGGAGAGGAGATCGCCCGCCTCCTCGGTCTGCCCCTTGCAGGCGACCTCCCTCCGGAGACAGGCCTGCAGGCCGCGCTCGCGGCAGGCAGACCGCCGGGCGGCGAGCGGGGCCCGCTGGCCCGGTTCTGCACCGACTTCTGGGCCTGCTTCGAGGCCGGCCAGGGGGCGGCGGCATGAGCGCCGGACTGCTGGAGGCCGTACGGCTGAGGCTGGCCGAAAGCGGCGCCGAGCCCACACCCGCCAAGGTCGCCGAGGCCCTGCGCCAGGAAGGGCGGCTGCTGGGCGATGCCGAGATCCTCGGGGTCGCGGCGCGGCTGCGCTCCGAACTGATCGGCACCGGCCCGCTCGAGCGGCTGCTCGCCGAGCCCGATGTCACCGACGTCCTCGTCACGGCGCCCGACCAGGTCTGGGTCGACCGCGGCGCCGGCCTGGAGCGCACGGACGTGGCCTTCCCGGACGCGGCCGCGGTGCGCAGGCTCGCCCAGCGGCTCGCCGCGATCGCCGGCCGTCGGCTGGACGACGCCCGCCCCTGGGTCGACGCACGGCTCCCCGACGGGACCCGGCTGCATGCGGTGCTGCCGCCGATCGCCGTCGGCTCGACCTGCCTGTCCCTGCGCGTCGTCAGGCCCCGCGCCTTCACCCTGGACGACCTGACGGCTGCTGGGACGGTGCCGCCGGGCGGGGACAGGCTGCTGCGGGCGGTGCTGGAAGCGAGGCTCTCTTTCATCGTGAGCGGCGGAACGGGCTGCGGTAAGACGACGTTGCTGACCACCCTGTTGGGGCTGGTGGCGGCAGACGAGCGGATCGTCCTCGCCGAGGACTCCGCCGAGCTGCGCCCCGACCACCCGCACGTCGTCCGGTTGGAGACCCGCCCGGCGAACCAGGAGGGCATGGGCCTGGTCACCCTGCGGGATCTGGTGAGGCAGGCCCTGCGGATGAGGCCGGACCGGCTGGTGGTGGGTGAGGTCCGCGGACCGGAGGTCACGGACCTGCTGGCCGCGCTCAATACGGGCCACGAGGGCGGCTGCGGAACGGTGCACGCGAACGCCGCGGCGGACGTGCCCGCCCGGCTGGAGGCGCTCGGCTCAACAGCGGGGCTCGACCGCGCCGCCCTGCACAGCCAATTGGCGGCCGGGCTGTCGGTCGTGATCCATCTGGTGCGGGAGCGGAGCGGCCGCCGGCGCGTGGCCGAGGTGCATGTGCTCGAGCGGGATCGCGCCGGGTTCGTCACCACCGTGCCCGCTGTCGTGTGGGGAGCCACGGGTTTTCAAGAGGCCCGTGGCTGGGCCCGGCTGGCGGAGCTGTGCGAGCGGGGCGGAGTCACCCCGTGACGGCCGCGGGGGTGATGCCGCCGGCCACGCTCGCGGGCGTCGCCGCCCTGGGTGCGCTGTTCATGGCCTGGCCTCCGGCCGGTCCCGGGAGCGAACTGCGCCGCGCCCGGGTGATGCTCGCAGGCGGCGGGTCGCTCGTGCCACCGGCGCGATGGCCGTCCGCCAGAGTCGGCGAGTGGGGTGCCCGGCTGCGGCGCCGGGCGCGGGCCCGGAGGGAGTTGGTGTGTCTCCCGCTCGGTGGTGCGGTGGCCCTGCTGGGCGGGTCGGTGATGCCGCTGCTGGCGGCGCTGGTGGCAGTGCCGCTCGTCAGGAGGTGGCTGGCCGCCCGCGGGGAGCGGCGCGAGAGGGAGCGGCGGGAGGCGGCCGTGATCGAGCTGTGCGGGGCCGTCGCGGGCGAACTGCGTGCAGGGCGGCAGCCCGGCCAGGCGCTGGCCGGTGTGTCCGCCGGGCACTTGGGGCCGCAATGGACGGCGGTCTCGGCGGCGGCGAGATTCGGCGGGGACGTTCCGGAGGCCCTGAGGGCCGTGGCGGCCCGCCCCGGGGCCGAGGGGCTGCACGGAGTTGCCGCCTGCTGGCGCGTTGCCGTCGACGGTGGTGCGGGGCTCGCTGCCGGGCTCGAACGGGTCTCGGCCGCCCTGAGCGCCGAGCGGGATCAAAGGGAGGAACTGCGGGCCCAATTGGCGGGGGCCCGGTCCACCGCGGTGATGCTCGCCCTGCTGCCCGTGCTCGCCTTGCTGATGGGCAGTGCGCTGGGGGCGGCGCCGCTGCGGGTCCTGCTGCACACCCCGGCCGGGCTGGGCTGTCTGCTCCTCGGTGGGCTTCTGGAGGCAGCCGGAATCGCCTGGACCGGGCGGATCGTACGAGCGGCGGCGGGGGAGCGGGGCGGAGCCGGCGATCCCGGCGGGCCCGGCACGGCGGAAGGGAAAGTTCCGTGAGCGAAAACGTTATCCACAGCCTGTGGATGATGATTCTTCCGGGAATCGCTTCCTTCGCTGCGGTGATGGCGGCGGTCCGTGTGCGCAGGAGGCGGACGGTACGCCGCCGGATCGCCTCGGTATTCGGCGGGGAGCCGGCAGGGGCGGCGGCGAAGGCGCGGCGGCTGCGTTCCCTGTCCGGCCGGCTGCCGGGGATCCGGGACTGGCTGTGCGTGGCCGGGTCCGGAGCCGCAGGGGTCATCCTCCTCGGAGGAGCCGCCGGCTGCGCGGCGGGACTCGCCGCCGCGTACGGCATGTGGCGGTGGCTGCGGCGCCGGAAGCGGGACGGCGAGCAGGACGGCCCGCCGTCGGAAGAGGTGAAGCGGCAACTACCGCTGGCTGCGGACCTCATGGCGGCCTGTCTGGCCGCCGGGGCCGGGCCGAGGGAGGCCGCCGAAGCGGTCGGTGTGTCGCTGGGTGGCCCGGTGGGTGAACGGCTCGCCCGCGCCGCGGCCGAGGTCCGGCTCGGCGGCGACCCGGCCACGGCATGGAGCCGGCTGGGCGGCCTTCCCGGCGCCCGGGGGCTCGCCCGCTGCCTGGAGCGGGCGCAGGCGACGGGAGTGCCTGCCGTGGAGCCCATGTCCCGGCTCGCCGGCCGCTTGCGGGCCGAGCGCGGCAGGGCGGCCGGCATACGGGCCCGGCGCGCGGGCGTCCTGGCGACGGCCCCTCTGGGGCTGTGCTTTCTGCCCGCGTTCCTGACGGTCGGCGTGGTGCCCGTGGTCATCGGGCTGGCGAGCGGTCTGACGAAAGGACATTGACGGTGAGTGGAGTGACGGTGAGCGGAGTGAAGGTCGTGGCCGTGCGGACGGGGGAGAAGACGATGGTCCTGCGGGGGATGCCGGGGCGCCGGGTCCGGCGAGAGGCGCCGCTGTTGCGCTCGTCGGCCCGGGTGCCAAGCCGGTCGGGGCAGGGCGCGCGGAGGAGGTGGCGGCGGGCGCCGGCCCGGCCGCGGCTGTGGCCGGCGGCATGGCCGAACGGCCGGCCGTGGGCCCTTGCAGACGCCGATGCGGGCATGTCGACCGCGGAGTACGCCGTCGGAACCGTCGCCGCCTGCGCGCTCGCCGCGGTGCTCTACAAGGTGGTGACGAGCGGGGCGGTCAGCGCGGCCCTTCAGGGGCTCATCGGGAGGGCACTCAATGCGCCGTTCTGACGGCACGTCGGCCCCAGAAGCTGATGGCGCGTCCGGAGTCCTGCGCAGACGGGACTCTGACGGCGGCTATGTGACCGCCGAGGCCGCGATGGTGCTCCCGGCCCTGATCCTGTTCGGCACGGCCCTGATCTGGGGGCTGATGGCGGCCGCCGCACAGATCCAGTGCGTGGACGCCGCCCGGGCGGGGGCCCGGGCGGCGGCCCGGTCCGATCCGGTGGGGGTGGCGGTCGCGTCGGCGCGATCCGCCGCCCCTCCGGGGTCCCGCATCGCCGTCATGCGCGAAGGCGATCTCGTACGGGTGCGGGTCGAGGCCCGCGCGGCGGGGCCGCTGGCTCTCCGGCTGGGCGGAGAGGCGGTGGCCCTTGCGGAGGAGACGGTGCGATGACCGGGGGATGGCGACGGTGTGGGTGGCGGTCGCGGCTGCCGCGCTCTGCGCGGTGTTCGCGGTCCTGCTTGCCATGGGGCAGGCGGTGGTGGCCCGTCACCGCGCCGGTGGTGCGGCGGATCTGTCGGCGCTGGCGGCGGCCGACCACGCCCTCGACGGGCAGGAGACCGCGTGCGGTCTCGCCCGGCGGGTGGCTGCCGCTCAGGGGGCGAGAGTGGTGCGCTGTGCCGTGAGCGGCGAGATCGCGGAGGTCGCGGCCGAGGCGAGGGTGGGGCCCTACGCCGTCCGGGTGCGGTCGCGGGCGGGGCCCGCGGAGGCCGCGGGGATCGAGGCTGTTTCGTTCTCCGCAGCTCACCCTTCCTTTCGCTCTCCCTTGGGGGCGTCCCTGAGGAGCCGGGCCAGCAGGCGTATGGCGGCCCGTTTGTCGAGAGGGTCGTTGCCGTTGCCGCACTTGGGGGACTGGACGCAGGAGGGGCAGCCGGTGTCGCACTCGCAGGCGGCGATCGCCTCGCGAGTGGCGGTGAGCCAGCCGGCGGCGGTGTGGAAGGCCCTCTCGGCGAAGCCCGCGCCGCCGGGGTGGCCGTCGTAGACGAAGACGGTCGGCAGGAGCGTGTCGGGGTGCAGGGGGACGGAGACGCCGCCGATGTCCCAGCGGTCGCAGGTGGCGAAGAGAGGGAGCATGCCGATGGAGGCGTGTTCGGCAGCGTGTAGGGCGCCTCCGAGGGCCTCGGGGTCGATGCGGGCCTCGTCGAGCTGGTCCTCGGTGACGGTCCACCACACGGCGCGGGTGCGCAGCGTACGCGGCGGCAGGTCCAGCTTGGACTCGCCGAGGACCTCGCCGGTGATGAGCCGGCGGCGGAGGAAGGAGACGACCTGGTTGGTGACCTCGACCGAGCCGAAGCACAGCCGTGCCTCCCCCCAGGGGATCTCGGCGCTGGTCTCCAGGATGGAGACGGCCGTCGTGTCGCGGGCCGTCGTCGAGTACGGCGGGTCGGCCTGCTCGACGAGGGCGACGGAGTCCTCCAGGTCGAGCCGGCGGACGAGGTAGGTGCGGCCTTGGTGGAGATGGACCGCGCCCTCGTGGACGGAGGCGTGGGCGGCGCCCGCGTCCACGGTCCCCAGCAGCCGCCCGGTGCCCTCCTCCACGACCTGGACGGGCCGGCCGCCGCCGCCCCGGATGTCGGTGAGGTCGGCGGCGCGCTCGCGCCGGGTCCAGTGCCAGGCGGCGCCGCGGCGGCGGAGCAGCTTGCGCGCCTCGAGCTGGGTGAGCAGGCCCGGTGTCTCGGGCCCGAACAGGGACAGGTCGGCCTCGGTGAGCGGCAGCTCGGCGGCCGCGGCGCACAGATGGGGGGCGAGGACGTAGGGGTTGTCGGGATCGAGGACGGTGGATTCGACGGGCTGCCGGAAGAGCGCCTCGGGGTGGTGGACGAGATAGGTGTCCAGGGGGTCGTCGCGGGCGACCAGCACGGCGAGGGCTCCCCGGCCCGTACGGCCCGCGCGGCCGGCCTGCTGCCACAGGGAGGCCCGCGTGCCCGGATAGCCGGTCAGGAGGACGGCGTCGAGGCCCGCGACATCGACGCCGAGCTCCAGGGCGGTCGTGGCGGACAGGCCCAGCAGTTCGCCGCTGTGCAGGGCGCGCTCGATGGCGCGGCGTTCCTCGGGGAGATAGCCGCCGCGGTAGGCGGCGACACGCGCGGGCAGGGAGCGGTCCACGGCGGCGAGGCGCTCCTGGGCGATCAGGGCCACGAGCTCGGCGCCGCGCCGTGACCGCACGAAGGCGACCGTACGGACGCCTTGGATGACGAGGTCGGTGAGGAGGTCGGCGCTCTCGGCGGTGGCGGTGCGGCGGACGGGGGCTCCTCGCTCGCCGTGGAGCTCGGTGAGGGGCGGTTCCCAGAGCGCGAAGACCAGCTCGCCGCGCGGGGAGGCGTCCTCGGTGATCTCCGCCACCGGCACGCCCGTCAGCCGGTTGGCGGCAGTGCCCGGGTCGGAGGAGGTGGCCGAGGCGAGGAGGAAGACCGGATCGGCCCCGTAGCGGGCGCAGACACGCCGGAGACGGCGCAGCACCTGGGCGACGTGCGAGCCGAAGACGCCCCGGTAGGTGTGGCACTCGTCGATGACGACGTAGCGCAGGGCGCGCAGGAAGGAGGACCACTTGGGGTGGGCCGGGAGGATGGAGCGGTGGAGCATGTCGGGGTTGGTGAGCGCGTAATTGGCGTACTGGCGCACCCACTCCCGCTCCTCGACGGGGGTGTCCCCGTCGTAGACCGCGGGCCGGATGCCCTTGCCCAGGGGCCCGGCGAGGGCCTTCACGGCGCGCCGCTGATCGGCGGCGAGGGCCTTGGTGGGGGCGAGGTACAGCGCGGTCGCCCCGCGGCCGTTCGGGGCCTCGGAGCCGTCCAGTAGGGCGCTGAGGACGGGTGCCAGGTACGCGAGAGACTTCCCGGAGGCGGTTCCGGTGGCCACGACCACCGATTCGCCGCGCAACGCGTGCTCGGCGGTGAGCGCCTGGTGGGCCCACGGCCGCTCGATGCCCGCCGTCCGGATGGCTTCCACCACTTCCGGCCGGATCTCCTCAGGCCAGGGGGCATGACGTCCGGGACGCGGGGGCAAGTGCTCCGTATGAGTGATGCGTGCAGCCCTGTCGGCCCCGGTGGTCAGTCGGTCGAGGACTGTCCGGGGAGCGGGATGTACGCCCGCCTCCGGCGGGAGTTGATCGTTGGCCATCGGCACCGAGTGTGTCACTGGCGTGACGGACAATGGCGTCAAGGCGTCGTGCGCGCCTGCCGGTAAGTGATTGAATGCCATCGCGGCTGCCGATCCATGGGGGGCGACCGCTCGATGCAAGGTGCTGGAGGATCCGTGGACCTGTCCCTGTCGACCGAGACCGTAGGCGACCGTACGGTTGTCCGGGTCGGTGGCGAGATTGATGTGTACACCGCGCCCAAGCTGCGTGAGCAGCTGGTCGAGCTTGTCAACGACGGCAGCTATCACCTCGTCGTGGACATGGAGGGCGTCGACTTCCTCGACTCCACCGGGCTCGGCGTCCTGGTCGGCGGGCTGAAGCGGGTGCGTGCCCATGAGGGCTCGCTGCGCCTGGTCTGCAATCAGGAGCGCATTCTCAAGATTTTCCGTATCACCGGCCTCACCAAGGTGTTCCCCATCCACACCTCGGTCGAGGACGCGGTGCAGGCGACCGACTGAGGCCGCCGGGGAAGACTGTCACGCGGGGGGAACCCGGGCTCGTGGGCCCGGCCCCCTCGTGAGTCCGCCCTTTTCCGGATGAGGGGGAGAGGGCACGTACGACCGAGGGGGATGGCATGGCCACCGTCGAACTGCTCTTCAGTGCCCTTCCCGAGCATGTCCGGACCGCCCGGCTGGTGGCGGCCGCGGTGGCGCGCCGTGCCGGTGTGGACGAGGCCGTGCTGGACGAGGTCCGGCTCGCCGTGGGCGAAGCCTGCTCGCGCGCGGTGGGGCTGCACATCAGCAATGAGGTGACCACCCCCGTCCGGGTGACGCTGATCGAGGACGAGAAGAAGTTCTCCATCGAGGTCGGGGACGACGCCCCCGGCCCCACACCGGAGGCGCTCGCTGCCGCGAACGGCTCGGAGCGCGCCGCCGGCGGCCCCGAGGAGAGCGGTGCCGACAGCGAGGACGACATGGGCCTCGCGGTCATCAGCGGCCTCGTCGACGACGTCGAGGTGACGGCCGACGAGCGCGGCGGCCTGATCCGTATGAGCTGGCCGATCGCTCCCGCGGCCGTGGCGCCGTAGCCCGTCCGGGCACATTGCCGTAGCCGTCCCTCCTCTAACGGCCGTAAGTCCCGGCTGCCCCTTGCGGCCGTTCCGGTGACGCCTGCTGGACGGGCCGTCGCAGGATTCACGGGCTCCCTGCGGGCCGGGGCAGTGCTCATTCCGCCATCCTTGCTGCGACCTTGCTGCGCTCTCTCTGCGGAGTTCCGTGGCCGTTCTGCAGTTGTTCTGCGGCCGATATGCCGCCACCACGCGCCCGACGACGCCTCATGGCCGCCGGTCGCTGCGAATCCAATGGATCGATCCTTCCCGTCCCCATTGATCGTCCGGGATTCGATCTCGTGGCGCGCTTCTCCCCGATGACCGTTGATCCCCATTGATCCTCGTTGATCGCCGTTGATCGTCGCCGGTCTCCCATTCCGGATCTCCGCCCGCGATCGTTTATCCGGCGGATCATTCACTCGATCTTCACTTGCACAGGCCAATTCCATTTGCCGCGCTCTGTTTTGATCTCGCCATGCTCCCTACAATCCGTCCATCTTGAGCTCAGGACGCCTGAGCGTGGCCGCTGTTCCGTGATCTCTTTCGTGATCGCCGATCAGCTGCGCGCCCATGTGCCAAACGTCAGGGAGGACGAATGGCGGGGCCCTTCACCCCTCGACAGGTGGACTTTCGACAGCTCGACTTCACCCGGAATCTCGCGGCCGAACTCACCCAGGGCAACCGCACCATGGTGATCGTGATCGCGGCCGTCGCACTCGCGGCGCTCGTGGTCGCCGTCGTCCTGGTGCGGCAGGTCCTCGCGGCGGGCGAGGGAACCGACAGCATGAGAAAGATCGCGGCGGCGGTGCAGGAAGGCGCCAACGCCTATCTCGCACGGCAGTTGCGCACCCTCGGCGTATTCGCCGTGGCGGTGTTCTTCCTCCTGATGCTCCTGCCGGCCGACAACTGGTCGCAGCGCATCGGACGTTCGGGCTTCTTCCTGATCGGAGCACTGTTCTCGGCGGCCACCGGCTATATCGGCATGTGGCTCGCCGTGCGCAGCAATGTGCGGGTCGCCGCGGCGGCGCGCGAGGCCACACCGGCACCGGGCGAGCCCGAGAAGGATCTGACGGCCGTTTCCCACAAGGCCATGAAGATCGCGTTTCGGACAGGTGGCGTCGTAGGGATGTTCACCGTGGGGCTCGGCCTGCTGGGCGCCTCGTGCGTGGTGCTCGTGTACGCGGCCGACGCGCCCAAGGTGCTGGAGGGATTCGGCTTCGGCGCGGCGCTGCTGGCGATGTTCATGAGGGTCGGCGGCGGCATCTTCACCAAGGCGGCCGACGTCGGCGCCGACCTCGTCGGAAAGGTCGAACAGGGCATCCCCGAGGACGACCCGCGCAACGCCGCCACCATCGCGGACAACGTGGGCGACAACGTCGGCGACTGCGCGGGCATGGCCGCAGACCTCTTCGAGTCGTACGCCGTGACGCTGGTCGCCGCACTGATCCTCGGCAAGGCCGCCTTCGGCGACGCGGGGCTCGCCTTCCCCCTGCTCGTCCCCGCGATCGGTGTACTCACGGCGATGATCGGCATCTTCGCGGTCGCGCCGCGCCGTGCCGACCGCAGCGGCATGACCGCGATCAACCGCGGGTTCTTCATCTCGGCCGTCATCTCGCTCGCCCTGGTGGCCGCCGCGGTGTTCGCGTACCTCCCCTCCAGCTACGCCGACCTGAAGGGCATCGGGGACGAGGCCATCCGCGACCATGCAGGCGACCCGCGGGTGCTCGCGCTCGTGGCCGTGGCCATCGGCATCGTCCTCGCCGCGCTCATCCAGCAGCTCACGGGGTACTTCACGGAGACCAGCCGGAGGCCCGTGCGGGACATCGGCAAGTCGTCCCTGACCGGCCCGGCGACGGTCGTCCTCGCCGGCATCGGCGTCGGCCTGGAGTCCGCCGTCTACTCGGCCGTGCTGATCGCACTGGGCGTCTACGGGGCGTTCCTGCTCGGCGGCACCTCCATCATGCTGGCCCTGTTCGCCGTCGCGCTCGCCGGCACCGGCCTGCTGACCACCGTGGGCGTCATCGTCGCCATGGACACCTTCGGCCCGGTCTCCGACAACGCCCAGGGCATCGCCGAGATGTCCGGCGACGTCGAGGGCGCCGGCGCGCAGGTGCTCACCGACCTCGACGCCGTCGGCAACACCACCAAGGCCATCACCAAGGGCATCGCCATCGCCACGGCCGTCCTGGCGGCGTCGGCGCTCTTCGGCTCGTACCGCGACGCCATCGCCACCGCCGTGAAGGAGGTGCACGCGAAGTCCGGGGAGCTGGGCCTGAGTCTGGACATCTCGCAGCCCAACAACCTCGTCGGGCTCGTGCTCGGCGCCGCCGTCGTCTTCCTCTTCTCGGGGCTGGCGATCAACGCCGTGTCGCGGTCGGCGGGCGCGGTGGTCTACGAGGTGCGGCGGCAGTTCCGCGAGCACCCCGGGATCATGGACTACAGCGAGAAGCCGGAGTACGGCCGCGTGGTGGACATCTGCACCAAGGACGCGCTGCGCGAACTCGCCACGCCCGGGCTGCTGGCCGTGATGGCGCCCATCGCGGTCGGCTTCTCGCTCGGCGTCGGCGCGCTCGGCTCGTACCTCGCGGGCGCCATCGGCACCGGCACCCTGATGGCCGTCTTCCTCGCCAACTCCGGTGGTGCCTGGGACAACGCCAAGAAGCTGGTGGAGGACGGGCACCACGGCGGCAAGGGCAGTGAGGCGCACGCGGCGACGGTCATCGGCGACACGGTCGGCGACCCGTTCAAGGACACCGCCGGGCCGGCCATCAACCCGCTGCTGAAGGTGATGAACCTGGTGGCGTTGCTGATCGCCCCTGCCGTGGTCAAGTTCTCCTACGGCGTCGACGCCAACAAGGGCCTGCGGATCGGGGTCGCGGTGCTGGCGATCGTCGTCATCGTCGCAGCGGTGTACGTCTCGAAGCGGCGTGGGATCGCGGTGGACGACGACGGCAACGCCGAGCGTGCGGCGAAGCCCGCCGATCCGGCGGTGGTGTCGTAGGAACGGTGCGGTGACGTCGTAGGTACGGCGGTGGCGTCGTAAGAACGGTGGTGGTGACGTAAGAACCGGCGGTGGCGTCGTGAGGAACTGACGCTCCGGAACTTCGGCCCGGGTGGGCGGCGTGCAGGGCGCGCCGTCCACCCGTGTGCGGTTCACCCTCTCCTCTCCTGTGCGGTGAATGCCACGCTGCGCTTGGTGCAAATGGCTTCAAAAGGGGGCATACGGGAAGGCGGCCTCCTGGGCGGTCCCGCTCGGACGTGTAAGTTCCGGGCCGAGAGCCATCGAAGGGACCGATCCGGTGAACAAGAAGCTTGCGGCCGTACTGTCCGGCGGTACGGCGCTCCTGCTGGGGCTGACCGGCTGCAGCAACGACGACGAGGGCAACAAGAAGCTGGACACCTGGGCCAAGACGGTCTGCGACCAGATGCAGCCCCAGGTGAAGAAGATTCTGGACGCGAACCAGTCGATCGCGAGCGTTCAGACCGAGGAGGACTCCAAGAAGGTCCAGCAGACCGACTCCGCCGCCTTCCAGGTCAGCGTGGACGCGTACAAGGCGCTCGCCAACGCGGTGCAGAACGCGGGTGCGCCGCCCGTCAAGGACGGCGAGACCAGCCAGAAGAACGCCGTCAAGGCGCTCAACGACCTCTCCACGGCGTACGCGAACCTGAAGAAGCGCAGCGACGCCCTCGACACCGGTGACAAGAACAAGTTCGCCGCGGGGCTCAAGAGCATCGGCGGGGACGTCGCCAAGCTCACCAACCAGAGCTCCGAGGCGCTCAAGAAGCTGCAGACGGGTGACGTCGGCAAGGCCATGGCCAAGCAGCCGGGCTGCCAGAAGAACTCGCTCTCCCCGTCGCCGGCGAAGAGCTAAGCCGGCGAAGAGTTAAGACGAAGAGTTAAGACGAAGAGCCGGCCGGGTGCGGCGTGGCGTCCGGACGGGACGCGACGCCGCACCCCGCCGCTTTCGTCGTTTGCCGGTGCCGCCCCCGACAATGGTCCCGTGAGTACGCTCCTTCCCGCCCCCGACCGCGCGCGCACCTCCCGGCTGCGCGACGCCCTGCTCGCCGCCGCCTTCACCGCCGACGGCCTCCTCGACCTGCTGGGCGCCCCCGCCTACGCCGCGCTCGCCCGCAGCGAGACCGTCCCCGCCCTGCGCGCCACGCGCGGCGACAGCCCGCTGGAGACGCTCGTCCGGCTGTTCCTGCTGCAGCGCCCGGCCCCGTACGCGCGGGCCGCGGCCGCGCTGCCCGTCGACGACTGCCTCGCCGGCGGCTGGCTCGTCCGCGACGGGGGCGACGGGGACTCCGTGCGCGCCACCGTGGACGTGCGCCCGTACGGCGGCCCCGACGGGCAGGACTGGTGGATCGTCTCCGACCTGGGCTGTGCCGTCGGCGGCGCGGGCGGCATCGCCGGGGGCGGGGCCGGTCCCTCGGGAGTCGACCGCTCGCAGCTCGTCCTCGGCGTCGGCGGCGCTTCGACCACCCTCGCCGGGCTCACCGTCCGCACGCCCGTCGCGAGCGCCCTCGACCTGGGCACGGGGTCCGGCATCCAGGCGTTGCACGCCACCCAGCACGCCACGCGCGTGACCGCGACGGACCTCAACCCGCGCGCCCTGCACATCACGCGGCTCACCCTGGAGCTGTCCGGCGCCGCCGAGGCCGACCTGCGTGAGGGCTCGCTCTTCGAGCCGGTCGCCCAGGACACCTTCGACCTGATCGTCTCCAACCCGCCGTTCGTCATCTCGCCCGGTGCCCGCCTGACCTACCGCGACGGCGGCATGGGCGGCGACGACCTGTGCCGCACGCTCGTCCAGCAGTCGGCCGACCGGCTCAACGACGGCGGCTACTGCCAGCTGCTCGCCAACTGGCAGCACGTGGAGGGCGAGGACTGGCGCGAGCGGCTCTCCTCCTGGGTGCCGCGCGGCTGCGACGCCTGGATCGTCCAGCGCGAGGTGCAGGACATCGCCCAGTACGCCGAGCTGTGGCTGCGCGACGCGGGCGACCACCGCGCCGGCCCGGAGGAGTACGCGGCGCGCTACGACGCCTGGCTGGACGAGTTCGAGGCCCGTAAGACCAAGGGCATCGGATTTGGCTGGATCACGCTGCGCAAGTCGGGTGCCGACCGGCCGTCCGTCGTCGCCGAGGAATGGCCGCACCCGGTCGAGCAGCCGCTCGGCCCGGCCGTGCGCTCCCACTTCGACCGGCAGGACTTCCTGCGGGCGCACGACGACGCCGCGCTGCTCGCCGCCCGCTTCGTCCTGGCCGACGAGGTCGTGCAGGAGCAGGTCGGCCTGCCGGGCGCGGAGGACCCGGAGCACGTGGTGCTCCGCCAGAACCGCGGCATGCGGCGGGCCACCAAGGTGGACACCGTCGGCGCGGGCTTCGCGGGCGTGTGCGACGGCTCCCTCAGCGCCGGCCGGATCCTCGACGCCATCGCCCAGCTGATCGGCGAGGACGCGGTGCTGCTGCGGGACCGGACGCCGGAGTCGATCAGGACGCTCGTCGAGCAGGGCTTCCTGACGCCTGTGGCGGAATAGCCGCCCCCGGCGGCCCCGGCGGAATAGCCGCCCTCGGCGGACATAGCCGCTCTCGGCGGAATTCCTGCCCTCGGCGGGAGCCGCCTCCCGGCCCCGGCGGTCGCGGACGGCCTCCCGGGCCGCCGCCGCACCGCGGGGCGCGTGACGGATCGCACGCCCCGCCGGTGTTTGCGAACCACAATTCCGGACATCGTTTTCAGGACAACCTGTTGCCCGGGGGCCGTCCGGACGCATATGCGCCCGACGCCTCGGGCAGGGCCATGTCAAGGATCGTCCGGGGCTTTCGTGACTCTTTCGGGTCCAAGCCCGCGCCCTTGCGGCGTGCGGCCCGCCGTCCGTCCTTCCGCCGTCACACCCTTGGCCAGGGCCCTGTGAAGCACGGCGCCGGGGGCGGAGTGGACGTAGCCTTCATTACGACCCTAAGAGTGTGATGTTGGATACCGTGCTGGTTAGAACGTACATCGGGTTACCGTTCGAGTGGCGTTGCGGGCTTTTTCCGTTTGACACGGGGGCGGGATGTACCGTCACACTCCGCAGCGTCACCGCAGCGCCCACACCGAGTGCCGACCGGAAGAAGAGCGAAGTTGTCCCCGACCAGCGAGACCGCAAAGGGCGGCCGCCGACTCGTCATCGTCGAGTCGCCTGCCAAGGCGAAGACGATCAAGGGCTACCTCGGCCCCGGATACGTCGTCGAGGCGAGCGTCGGGCACATCCGTGACCTGCCGAACGGGGCCGCCGAGGTCCCGGCGAAGTACAAGGGCGAGCCCTGGGCCCGTCTCGGCGTCAACGTCGAGAAGGACTTCCAGCCGATCTACGTCGTGAACCACGACAAGAAGGACCAGGTCAAGAAGCTCAAGGAGCTGCTGGCCGAGTCCGACGAGCTCTTCCTCGCCACCGATGAGGACCGCGAGGGCGAGGCCATCGCCTGGCACCTGCAGGAAGTCCTCAAGCCCAAGGTCCCCGTCCGCCGGATGGTCTTCCACGAGATCACCAAGGACGCGATCCAGGCCGCCGTCGCCAGCCCGCGCGAGCTGAACAAGAAGCTCGTCGACGCCCAGGAGACCCGCCGCATCCTCGACCGCCTCTACGGCTACGAGGTCTCGCCGGTCCTGTGGAAGAAGGTCATGCCGCGGCTGTCGGCCGGCCGTGTGCAGTCCGTGGCCACCCGCCTCGTCGTCGAGCGGGAGCGCGAGCGCATCGCCTTCCGCTCCGCCGAGTACTGGGACCTCACCGGCACCTTCGGCACCGGCCGCTCCGGTGACAACAGCGACCCCGCGACGCTGATCGCCCGCCTGGCCTCGGTCGACGGCCGGCGCGTCGCCCAGGGCCGTGACTTCGGCTCGAACGGCCGGCTGAAGGACGCCGCCCAGGTGCTCCACCTGGACGAGGCCAACGCCCGTGCGCTGGCCGCAGCCCTCGCCGACACCTCGTTCTCGGTGCGCTCGGTCGAGTCCAAGCCCTACCGCCGCTCGCCGTACGCCCCGTTCCGCACGACGACGCTGCAGCAGGAGGCCTCGCGCAAGCTGGGCTTCGGCGCGAAGGCCACGATGCAGGTGGCCCAGAAGCTGTACGAGAACGGCTTCATCACCTATATGCGTACGGACTCCACGACGCTGTCGGACACGGCGGTGAAGGCGGCCCGTGCGCAGGTCACCCAGCTCTACGGTGCCGACTACCTGCCGGAGAAGCCGCGCACGTACGCCGGCAAGGTCAAGAACGCCCAGGAGGCGCACGAGGCGATCCGGCCTTCGGGTGATCGTTTCCGCACGCCCGCCGAGACCGGCCTGACCGGCGACCAGTTCCGCCTCTACGAGCTGATCTGGAAGCGCACCGTCGCCTCCCAGATGAAGGACGCGACCGGCAACTCGGTCACCGTCAGGATCGGCGGCCGGGCCAGCGACGGCCGGGACGCCGAGTTCAGCGCCTCCGGCAAGACCATCACCTTCCACGGCTTCATGAAGGCCTACGTGGAGGGCGCGGACGACCCGAACGCCGAGCTCGACGACCGCGAGCGCCGCCTCCCGCAGGTCACCGAGGGCGACCCGCTGACGGCCGCGGAGATCACGGCCGACGGCCACGCCACCAAGCCCCCCGCCCGCTACACCGAGGCCTCGCTGGTCAAGGAGCTGGAGGAGCGGGAGATCGGCCGCCCGTCGACGTACGCGTCGATCATCGGCACGATCCTGGACCGCGGCTACGTCTTCAAGAAGGGCACGGCGCTCGTCCCGTCCTTCCTGAGCTTCGCCGTCGTCAACCTGCTGGAGAAGCACTTCGGCCGGCTCGTCGACTACGACTTCACCGCCTCCATGGAGGAGGACCTCGACCGCATCGCCCGCGGCGAGGCCCAGGCCGTGCCGTGGCTGCGCCGGTTCTACTTCGGCGAGGGCACCGAAGGTGCCGCGGGCGGCGCCGCCGAGGCCGGCAACGGCGACGGCGACCACCTCGGCGGCCTCAAGGAGCTCGTCACCGACCTCGGTGCGATCGACGCCCGCGAGGTGTCCTCCTTCCCCGTCGGCAACGACATCGTGCTCCGCGTCGGCCGCTACGGCCCGTACGTCGAGCGCGGCGAGAAGGACGCCGAGGGCCACCAGCGGGCCGACGTCCCCGACGACCTCGCGCCCGACGAGCTGACCGTCGAGTACGCCGAGGAGCTGCTCGCCAAGCCCAGCGGGGACTTCGAGCTGGGCACCGACCCCGGCACCGGTCACCAGATCGTCGCCAAGGACGGCCGCTACGGCCCCTACGTCACCGAGATCCTCCCCGAGGGCACCCCGAAGACCGGCAAGAACGCGGTCAAGCCGCGCACCGCCTCGCTCTTCAAGTCCATGGCCCTGGACACGGTCACCCTGGACGACGCGCTGCGGCTGATGTCGCTGCCGCGCGTGGTGGGCACCGACGCCGAAGGCGTCGAGATCACCGCGCAGAACGGCCGCTACGGCCCGTATCTGAAGAAGGGCACCGACTCGCGCTCCCTGGAGACCGAGGACCAGCTCTTCACCATCACGCTGGACGAGGCCCTCGCGATCTACGCCCAGCCCAAGCAGCGCGGGCGTGCCGCGGCCAAGCCGCCGCTGAAGGAGCTGGGCACCGACCCCGTCAGCGAGCGCCCGGTCGTGGTCAAGGACGGCCGCTTCGGCCCGTACGTGACGGATGGCGAGACCAACGCCACCCTGCGCCGTGACGACGACGTCGAGACGATCACGCCGGAGCGCGGCTACGAGCTGCTGGCGGAGAAGCGCGCCAAGGGTCCGGCGAAGAAGACCGCCAAGAAGGCCGTTGCGAAGAAGGCGCCGGCGAAGAAGACCGCCGCCAAGAAGACGGCGGCCAAGAAGACCGCGGCGAAGAAGACGACGACCGCGAAGAAGACGACGGCGGCCAAGACGGCCACCAAGACGGCGGCCAAGAAGACGACCGCCGCGAAGAAGGTGGCTGCGGCCGCCCAGGCCGCCGACGAGTGACCGGCTGACGAGTGACCGCCGACGAGTGACCGGCTGACGAGTGACCGCCGACGAGTGACCGGCTGACGGCGCGGCCCGGGGGCTTCCCCGGGCCGCGCCGTCAGCGTCGGGGGGCCATCCATTCGTTCGGGCGTATGTTCGGGCAGAAACGCGGAAGACCGGACAGGCCGGATAGGCTGGCAGGATGACGCGAGCCGAGCAGCCAACCGTGGTGACCCCCACCTCCGGCGCCCTAGCCGCGGACTCCCGCGAGCGTGCCGTCCGGTCCCTGCTGCGCTTCCCCCCGCTGCGGCGGCTGTGGAACGCCCAGTTCGCCGGCGGTGTCGGAGACTCCCTCGCCCTCCTGGTGCTCCTGCTGCTGTCGCTCCAGGCGGCCGTCGCGGAGGGCTCCTTCGGGGGTGGCTACCGGGGCGCGGCCCTCGCCGTCGCCGCGGTCCTCGCGGCGCGGCTCCTGGCGACCCTCCTCTTCGGCGCGGTCCTCCTCGGCCCGCTCTCCTCGCTCATCGCCCCGGCCGGTCCCCTCGACCGCCGGTGGACCATGATCGGTGCGGACGGCGTCCGGTTCGGCCTGCTGGCCGTCGCGCCCCTGTGGCTCGACTGGACCGGGAGCCGTGCGCTCGCCTTCCTGCTGATCTCGGCCTTCGTGATCGGTGTCGCCGAGCGCGTGTGGACGGTCGTCAAGGACAGCGCCGCCCCCGCGCTGCTGCCCGCGCCCCCCGTGGAGGGCGCGGCGGTCCGCCCGCTGCCCGATCACTACGACGCACTGCGGCGCCTCTCGCTGCGTACGAGCTTCGTGTCGCTGCCCTTCGCGGCGGCCGCACTCCTCGCCGTCACGCTGATCGGCAATCTGCTCGGGGCCGGCATCGACTGGTTCCACCTCCACCAGGCGGCCCTCGGCTCGTTCCTCGCGGCCGCGCTGTTCGGCACCTCGGGCACCATCCTCTACTTCCTGGAGCTGCCCGGCGCGAAGGCGCCCCGCGTGCGCTCCCCGCTGGAGGGCCTGCGCCGCCCCAAGACCACCCAGGGCCCGGACGCCGGCCGGACGCCGGACACCGGGCGTACGGGCGCCATCCCGGTGCTCGTCCTGGCCTGCGCGGCCGTCGCGGGTGCCATCGCCGCCGCCGTCGGCGTGGCCGCCCTCCAGGCCGTCGACCTCGGCGGCGGGCCGGTGGCCTTCGGGCTGCTCGTGCTCGCCCTCAGCGGCGGTCCCGTCATCGGCATCCGCAGCGCCGTCAAGGTGCTGCCCGGCTTCTCCCGGCGCCGCCTGCTCGCGCTGTCCATCGCGCTCACCGGTCTGGCGTTGCTCGCGGCGGGCCTCGTGCCCGACCCCACGACGGTCCTGCTGCTCGTGCTGCTCGCCGGCGTCTGCGCGGGCATCGCCGCCAACACCGGCCACGCCCTCCTCGACCAGGAGACGGAAGAGGACCGCCGGCCCCGTACGACCGATCATCTGCACGCCGTCGTGCGCGTCACCGCGGCGCTCGGCGCCGTCGCCGCGCCGCTGCTCGCCGCCGCCATCGGACCGCACCGGCTGGAGCGCGGCGGCTTCGTCTTCGCACACGGCGGGGCGGCCTTCACGCTGATGCTCGTCGGTGCGCTGCTGCTGCCCGTCGGCGCCATCGTCCTCGGCAAGACCGACGACCGGCACGGAGTGCCGTTCCGCCGCGATCTGCTGGACGTGCTGCGCGGCGGCGACCCCGAGCAGGCCCCCACCGCGACGGGCTTCTTCATCGCCTTCGAAGGCGGTGACGGCGCCGGCAAGTCCACGCAGGTGCGGGCGATCGCCGAGTGGATCCGCTCCAAGGGCCACGAGGTCGTGGTCACCCGCGAGCCCGGTGCGACGCCCATCGGGCAGCGGCTGCGCGCGATCCTCCTGGACGTCTCGTCGGCCGGCCTGTCGGACCGCGCGGAGGCGCTGCTCTACGCGGCCGACCGCGCCGAGCACGTCGACTCCGTCGTCCAGCCCGCCCTGAAGCGCGGCGCGATCGTCATCACCGACCGCTACATCGACTCGTCGGTGGCCTACCAGGGCGCCGGGCGGGACCTCTCGCCGACCGAGATCGCCCGCATCAACCGGTGGGCGACGGGCGGCCTCGTCCCCCACCTGACCGTGCTGCTCGACGTCTCGCCGGAGACCGCGCGAGAACGTTTCACCGAGGCGCCCGACCGGCTCGAGTCGGAGCCCATGGAGTTCCACAACCGGGTGCGCACCGGCTTCCTGACGCTGGCCGCCGCCGACCCTTCGCGCTACCTCGTCGTCGACGCCGGGCAGGCGCCCGAGGACATCACCACCGTCGTACGCCACCGCCTCGACCAGGCCCTGCCGCTCTCCGCGGCCGAGATCGAGGCCCGCGAGCAGGCCCGCAAGGCCGCCGAGGAAGAGGCGCGGCGCAAGGCCGAGGAAGAGGCCGCGCGCAAGGCGGAGGAGGCGCGGCTGGAGCGCGAGCGCCAGGAGCAGCTCGCCAAGCTGCGTGCCGAGGAGGAGGAGCGCAAGCGGCGCGAGGCCGAAGAGGCCCGCATCCGCGAGGAGGCGCGCCTCGCCGAGGAAGCCCGGCAGCGTGCCGAGGAGGCCCGCCGGCAGGCCGAGGAGGAGCGCAAGCGCCGCGAGGCGGAGGAGCGCACCCGCGCCGCCGAGCAGGAGCGGCTCCGCAAGCAGGCCGAGGAAGAGGCGCGGCTGCGCGCCGAGGCCGAGGAACGGCGCCTGGAGAAGCAGCGCAAGGCGGAGGAGGCGCTGCTGAGGGCGGAGCAGGCGCGGGTGGCGGCGGAGGCGGCTGCTGCCGCGTCGGCTGCGGCTTCGGCTGCGCCGGGCTCCTCGGCCGCGGCGGCTGCGGCTTCCGATTCGGCTCCCGACTCGGCTTCCGAGGCTCCGACCGTCGAGCGGCCCTCGCTCCGTAAGGAGGCTGCGGCCCAGGCTCCGGCCCCGGCTCCGGCCTCGGGGAGCTCGGACGAGACGCAGACCGTCCAGGCGCCCGCCGTCCAGACCCCGTCCGTCCACCGGCCGGACCCGCGCGATACGGACTTCAGCGACCTGACCGCCGACACGACGCCCACGGTCGAGCGGCCGCGCATCGACCCGCGGGCCTCGCGTGCGTCCGGCGTGCCCTCCGGTACGTCCTCGCGGTCGTCCTCCCGTGCGTCGTCCTCCCGTGCGTCCGACGAGACCGAGGTGCTGCCGCCCGTGCCCGTCCGGCCCGTGGAGCCGCAGCGCGTGACCTGGGGCATGGAGCCGCAGCAGCCGTCGCCCGCGCCGTCGCGGGAGTCGGAGGAGACGGCTGTGCTGCCGCAGCCTCCGGTCGCGGGTGGCGGCAGGCGCGACGATGCCGACGCCGACGTCGATGTGACGGAGGTGCTGCCTCCGGTACGGCCGGAGCCGCGGACCGAGGACCCGGCGGACCGGGTGCCGAACTGGCTGTTCCGGCCGGAGGAGCGCGCGGACGCCGACGCGGACGCCGAGCGGACGCGGGAGCTGCCGCAGGTGGCCGAGGGCGCGCAGGACGCCGCCGCCAAGGGGCGCCGCCGCCCGGGCTGGGCGGGCGAGGCGTCCGGCGACGACGAGCCGACGCTCGCGGACGAGCTCCTGGGACCGCGGCGTCGCCGCGACGACGACGAGCGGGGCGGTCGCCGCCGCTGAGGCGGGTCCTCTGCGGGGCCTTTGCGGGGCCCTGCCGGGGCAGGAGTGGCTTCGGCGCCGCCGGGCTGCGTCGTTGTGGTTGGTCGCCGTTGCGGCGGGTTTGAGAGGCGTGGCCTCTCGACCGGCGTCTGCGGCGGCCGCGGGAGGGGCGGCTTGTGCCTCCTGCCCGGCGTGCTCCGGCCGGGGCGGAGGTGGTTTCGGCGCCGCCGGGCCGCGTGGTTGTGCTTGGTCGCCGTCGCGGCGGGACGGAATGTGCGACCGGCGACCGGCGACCGGCGACCGGCGACCGGCGACCGGTGTCGGTGCCGTGGCCCACAATGGACGTCGCAGGACAACCAGTGCGGAGGACAGCCATGGCGGTGTGGGACGACGTGGTCGGCCAGGACCGGGTGACGGAGCAGCTCTCCGCGGCCGCGCGGGATGCCGATGCCCTGGTCACCGCCGCCGAGTCGCTCTCGGTGGACGCCGTGGCCGCCGGTGGCGGGTCGATGACCCACGCCTGGCTGTTCACCGGCCCCCCCGGCTCCGGCCGGGCCAGTGCCGCCCGTGC
This sequence comes from Streptomyces hiroshimensis, assembly GCF_014650335.1. Taxonomy (GTDB): domain Bacteria; phylum Actinomycetota; class Actinomycetes; order Streptomycetales; family Streptomycetaceae; genus Streptomyces; species Streptomyces hiroshimensis. Next base: position 54,934 of record NZ_BMUT01000020.1, on the reverse strand, counting down.
GTTCGCCGCCGCCCTGCAGTGCGTGAGCCCGGACAGAGCCGTCGGCGGGGCCCCCGGCTGCGGCTTCTGCGACGGCTGCCACACCACGCTCGTCGGCACGCACGCGGACGTGGAGATCGTCCGCACCGACCAGCTGTCCATCGGCGTCAAGGAGACCCGCGAGCTGGTCCGCCGCGCCCAGCTCTCCCCGGCCGGCGGCCGCTGGCAGGTCATCGTCCTGGAGGACGCGGACCGGCTCACGGAAGGCGCGGGCAACGTCCTGCTGAAGGCGGTCGAGGAGCCGGCGCCGCGTACGGTGTGGCTCCTGTGCGCGCCCTCTTTGGAAGATGTGCTGCCCACCATCCGGTCCCGCTGCCGCCTGCTCACCCTGCGCACGCCCCCGGTGGCCGCCGTGGCCGAGATCCTGGCCCGGCGGGACGGCATCGAGCCCGAGCTGGCCGGGCGGGTGGCCCGGGCCACGCAGGGCCACATCGGCCGGGCCCGCCGCCTGGCCACCGACGAGCGGGCCCGTGCCCGCCGCGCGGCCGTGCTCAAGCTGCCCCTGCGCGTCGACGACGTCGGCGGCTGCCTGAAGGCCGCCCAGGAGCTGATCGACGCGGCCGCCGAGGACGCCAAGCAGGTCGCCGAGGAGGTCGACACCAAGGAGACCGAGGAGCTGAGGGCGGCGCTCGGCGCGGCGGCCGGTACGGGCAGCCGTCTGCCGCGTGGCACGGCGGGTGCGATGAAGGAGCTCCAGGACCGCCAGAAGCGCCGCAGCACCCGCACCCAGCGCGACAGCCTCGACCTGGCCCTGGTCGACCTGACGGGCTTCTACCGCGACGTCCTGGCGATGCAGCTCCGCTCGCGCGTCGAGATCGCCAACGCGGACATGCAGGACGCGCTGGAGCGCGTCGCCTCCGCGTCCGGCCCGGAGCGGACGCTGCGCCGCATCGAGGCGATCATCGACTGCCGGCGCGCGCTGGACCGGAACGTGGCTCCGCTGCTCGCGGTCGAGGCGATGACGATGGCGCTGCGCGCGGGCTGAGCACTGCCGACCGCCCGGCCAATCCGAGCAAACGTCCGGTTACGCACTCTCACTCATATGAGGCCTCCTGGGCCCGGCGACTGGCGGCAGCCTGCAGGGGTGTGGATACGCTCCGTCGGTACGCAGTGATTTTCCGTAACGCTGCGCGATGCTCAGCTCTTCGCTGCCGGGCAGTTCCCTGCCTTCATGCAGCGGCACTCCACGCATCCACGCATGCATCCACGCATGCACCCACGCAGAGGGACCAAGGGACCAGCCGATGGACTCCAGCCGCCTGTTCCGTACCTCCGGCACCGTCATCGCGGCAGCGGCGCTGCTGATCTCCGGCTCCGCGCTCGGGGACACCTCGCCGAGGGCGACGGCGGCGGCGAGAGCGTACGGAGCGACCGGAGCATACGGAGCGGGCGGCGCGCAGTCCTCGCCCGCGGGGAGCCGGCACGGCCGTGGGGCGGGGGACGGGCAGGACGGCCGCGGCCTCCCCGGCTTCGGAAGCTTCGGCGCAGGAGGCTCCTTCGACAGCCTGGGCGGCCTGGGCGGCGGAGGCAGGCCCGGGGACGCCCCGCTGCTCGCCCCGCTGCCGACCGCCCTCCCCCCGGCCCTCCGCCGCTACTACGCACAGAAGCTCACCTGGCGCCCCTGCGGCACGAGCGGTTTCGAGTGCGCCACCCTCAGGGCGCCACTGGACTACGACCACCCCCGCGAGTCGGACGACCTCAAGCTCGCCGTCTCCCGCAAGAAGGCCACCGGCGCGGACCACGCCAAGCGCCTGGGCTCCCTCACGGTCAACCCGGGCGGGCCGGGCGGCTCGGCGGTCGGCTATCTCCAGCACTACGCGGGCGTCGGCTACCCCGCCGCCGTCCGCGCCCACTACGACATGGTGGCCATGGACCCCCGCGGCGTCGCCGGCAGCGAGCCGGTCACCTGCCTCTCCGACACCGAGATGGACCGCTACACGGAGGTCGACCAGACCCCCGACGACGCCGGCGAGACCGGGGAACTCGTCGCCGCGTACTCCGACTTCGCCGACGGCTGCGCCGCCCGCTCCGGCAAGCTCCTCGGCCACGTGTCCACGATCGAGGCCGCCCGCGACATGGACGTCCTGCGCGCCGCCCTCGACGACGCCAAGCTGACGTACGTGGGCGCCTCGTACGGCACCTTCCTCGGCGCCACCTACGCCGGGCTCTTCCCCTCGCGCGTCGGCCGCCTCGTGCTCGACGGCGCCCTCGATCCGTCCCTCGACTCGGAGCAGGTCAACCGGGACCAGACCGCGGGCTTCCAGACCGCCTTCGCCTCCTTCGCGGAGGACTGCGCCCGGCGCAGGGGCTGCCCGCTCGGCACCGAGGCGGCCGAGGCGGGCGACCGCCTCTCCGCACTCTTCAAGCAGGCCGACGCGCACCCCCTGGCCACCGGCAAGTCCCGCAAGCTCACCGAGAGTCTCGCCACCACGGGTGTGATCTCCGCCATGTACGACGAGGCGGCGTGGGGCCTGCTGCGCACTGCGCTGGCGGCCGCCCTCAGGGGCGACGGCGCCCTGCTGCTGAAGCTCTCCGACGCCTACTACGAGCGCGACTCCCGCGGCTCCTACCAGAACCTCATGTACGCCAACGCGGCCGTGAACTGCCTCGACCTCCCGCCGGCCTTCCGCTCCCCGGCCGAGGTCCGCGACGCGATCCCCGCCTTCCGCAAGGCCTCGCCGGTCTTCGGCACCCCCCTCGCCTGGGCGGCCCTGACCTGCGGATACTGGCCCGTACCGGCCACGGGCGTCCCGCACCGCATCCCCGCCGCGGGCGCCGCGCCCATCCTCGTCGTCGGCACCACCCGCGACCCCGCCACCCCCTACGGCTGGGCCCGCTCGCTGGCCTCCCAGCTCTCCTCCGGCCGCCTGCTGACCTACGAGGGCGACGGCCACACCGCCTACACCCGCGGCAGCGCCTGCATCGACAACGCCATCAACACCTACCTGCTGACCTCGACCCCGCCCCCGGCGGGCCGGAGGTGCTCCTGAGCGCCCTAGGCAGGGGGGGCCGAAAACCAGAAAAGCCCAGGTCACAGAGGCTGTGACCTGGGCTTCGGCTGAGCCGCCTTCGGGATTCGAACCCGAGACCTACGCATTACGAGCCCCCACTAGATCATCCTGGCTGGTGCCAGACAGTGCCACAAAAGCCAATTTCCCCAGTTCAGGAGAGTCTGGCCCGGCCTCCGCCTGGCCCAATCCATCTGGCGCCACCCCATCCGCTCACGCATCGCTCACGCATCTGGGTCACCCCAAGCACCGACGGCTCAGGGCAGAGCCGGTAGCCACCGGTCGCCCATCAAGCGAGCGTCCAGCGCTGGCCGTCGAGCCCGGTGGCCGACGCTTCAGCGCTGTCGTCCTCAAGCGACCGAGCCTAGCGGTGACGATCTCGCCGCCTTCGGGAACAGGCAAGCCGAGCGCCCGGGCCGACGCCTGACGGATCCAGACAGGCGTGACAACGCCCTCGCGAAGCAGTTGGTTGGGCGGGCTTCAGGCAGGCTCGGGTAGTCCTGCTGTATTTCGCCACGGTGGCCACCGACGCGGGGGCGGGGGGTGATCCGACCACCTCGCAGCGTGCCCTTCGGCCAGGCCCGCAGAGTCCCGGACCCCAGTGGATCGGCCAGGAAGAGGTCCCACCCGTCGAAGCAGCGGCAGACGCTGACCCGGTCGGTGGAGCACGGGCACGTTGAGACCGCTTGCGCACGTCTCCCCCAACGGCCAGCTCGATCATATCGCCGCCCGCGATCCCCAAGGGGAAGCCCGCCCCGGCCGGCAGCTCCGCCGCCTGCACCGGCGAGAGTGGAGTCCACGGCCCCGCGCCCGAACCATCGCGTTCGTACCAATCACGGAATCCCCCTCCAGGCGCACTTCCTCAAGGGAGCCACTCTCCATGCTGCTGCCTAACGAAGTTAGCGCCGTTCCGTTACGATCAGCGGAAATTCGCCGCTCTCAGTCCCATCGTGACTACGCAGTGCAGCGAAGCGCTTGACGTGCAGGCTCCTTGGCAAGCAACCTGAGTCGCCGATAAGGCGTAGACGTACCCCTCGCCACCATCCCAGCACTGCCGCCAGCCGCCGACAGGAGCACAGTGACCGCTCTGCACGCCCAGCAGCTCGAACACGCCCTCGATGAGCAGTTCACTGGAATTGTCGCCGTTGGCGATCTGTCCAAGTTTGAGCAGCGAATCCAGCGGAACTCGTTTCTCTCCCGTTCCCTTGCTGCCCTGGCGATCCGCGAGTTCACCGGCTATCCGCTGCAGCGCTGCGCCGAGTTCGTCATCGACTCGTTCAGCGACCAGGGCATCGACGCCGTGGCCGTGGATCTCGCCTCGGAAGACCCCCAGGTCTGGGTGGTGCAGGCGAAGTGGAGTAGCGATGGCACAGCCACGTTCTCTAAGAGCGCCGCCCTCGACCTAAAGAACGGGCTGGAACTGCTGATCGCGCGGGAGTACCAGTGCTTCAACGCCAAGCTGACGCCGCTCATCCCCGATCTGGAACGGGCACTCAGCAATCCGCGGGTACAGATCACCCTGCTGCCGGCCTGGGCGGGGACCCAGCCGATGGGGGCTGAGTCCAAGGAGGTGCTCGACCGGTTCTGCACGGAGTACGAAGACTCCGTACGCCTGCGCGCCCTTCGGCTGCCGGACTTCATCCGCATCCTGCGCTCTGGAATCGCCGAGCCCCAGATCAAGCTGAAGGCCTCAGCCTCGGCCGTCGATGTCAGTCCGATCAAGGACCCCATCCTGGCCTACCACGGCACGATCGGAGGCTCGGAGGTCGCCCGCTGGTACGAGGACAACCACCACCGGCTCTTCCAGCGAAACATCCGCAATCCTCTCGGCGTCACCGCGGTCAATCGCACCCTTGTGGAAACCCTTCGTAGAAAGCCCGAACACTTCTGGTACTTCAACAACGGAATCACGGTGCTGTGCGACAAGGTGATCATGGGCCCTCGGGGGGACCTGGAAATGGAGGGAGCGAGCATTGTCAACGGTGCCCAGACGGTCGCCTCCGTCCACGAGGCGCAACAACAAACCCCGGATGCCGTCACACGCGCACGGATCGGCGTCCGCATCATCTCCTTGACGGACTGCCCGGAGGGCTTCGATCATGACGTCACCCGAACGACCAACACCCAGAACAGGGTAGAGCCCCAGGACTTCATCGCCCTGGAAAAGGTGCAGCAGCAGCTCCGCGACGACTTCCTACTTCGTCTGCGGAAAACCTACGTCCTGCGCCGCGGCGAGGAGCCACCACAGACCAAGGACGACGGTTGCACCCTCAGGGAGGCTGCAACCGCGCTCGCCTGCGCTCACGCCTCTCCGGAACTGTCCTTCCAAGCCAATGTGGACATCGACCTTCTTTGGGATCCGAAGCAGCACCACCGGCTATTTCCGCTGCACCGTACAGACGCGGTGAAGACCTGGCGCACCATCCTCGTGCTTCGTGAGGTCGAGCGGCAGATCGATGAACAACGCCCGCAGTGGGAGGGGCGCGCCGGCACACTCGCCGATCTTGGGAGGCTGTTCATCGCTCACGTGACCTTCCAGCGCCTGCCTAAAGGCTGGCAGGAGATTCCGGAGTCCAATTGGCCAACGGTACTCGCGTGCGTCGCCCCACTCGTTAACGCTTCCGTAGCCACCTTGATCCACTGGATCGACACGGGGTACGGACCCAAGAGTCAGGTGAGCAGCATCTTCCGCAATGCAGAGCGATATTCCAGCGTCGTCGGTTCAGCGCTGGCGACCCTACAGGGCGATAACCAACCTCCGCCCCTCTCAGCGGAGTACCGCGCGTCCGAGCGTGAAGGACATGCACGGAAAGCCAAGGCAGTCACCGTGATCTTCGAGAACAACGCGCTGGAGGAAGGGACGCCCCTGGAGTTCCGCCCAGTCCCCGGCCGCGAACAGCAACAGCTCACTCCCTGGCTCACGGCGGATCCACGCCGGGCGCGTGCAACCTGGACCCGGAACCGCCGTGACTGCCTGGTGTGGGCAGTGGACGGTATCGCCTACTCACCGACCGGCCTGGCCCAGAAGATGCTCGTGGAGGCCGGTTACCAGAGCAAATCGCTTCAAGGTACGCGGCGCTGGTTCGTTCCGCAGCGCGGCTCCCTAGTGGACATCGCCGACCGGTTGCGCCAGGAAGCAGACGAAGAAGAAGAATGATCTCGTTGTCTAACCTCGCAGGACACGACGCCAGCTGAGCGCGTCCGCACTGTCAGCCGAGACCACGAAGACCCGGGCCGCTCAGGGCGGTCCGGGCCTTCCCGCATGCGTCAATCAACGAGGTAGTGGGCTTCGATATAGACCACAGTGGAGTCATACGGCTGCCCCACCGGCTTCAACATGTACCGGCGGAAGACCTCGGCGGTAACGCGGCGGGCGCCCCGGTTGCGGGCGTCGGCGTTGTCCCATGCTCGGGCGAGGGTACGGGTCACTACCTGGTCGGCTTCCTCGGCTAGGTTCCTCTCCGTGATGTGAGGCTGGCAGTAGCGTGATCGTGGATTATCCGAGACAGGACACCAATGTGGTCGTTGTCCAGCACGACGACGGCTTCGTCGGGGTGCTTCTCGGCGTTGACGATGGCCCGGGCCATGCGAAGCGCTTCGGACAGGAAGTCCAGGTGCCGCAAGATCCTCCCAGCTGCTGCCGCACGATGCCACAGAATCCCGTTTCCACAGGTCAGTGAGGTGCAGCCGGGTCTCCGAGTGCCGTCCAATCCACCCCGTGCCACCCAGTCCGCTCACGCAAGAGCGGCCTTCCGGAGTGGTCTACTCCGGCTCCATGTCCTCCGGAACCTCTTCGCCCAGCGCCTCGGCGATGGCGGCAAAATCCACAAGAGCCGCCTGGAGGTCCTGGATGATCTCCAGGGCGATGACCTCCGGCGCCAAGTCGCTATCGACATCCGCCAGGGCCGGGTCCTTCATCCAGGTGATGTCCAGGTTCACCTTGTCGCGGGCAATCAGCTCGTCGTACGAGAATACCTGCCACGGACCGTCTGAGGACTCGGAAGACACACGGGCAGTAAGGGGCTCTCCTGGGCGATACGCCGTAACGAAGTCGTCGAGGTGGGCGCGCGTCAAAGGCCGCTGCTTGAGGGTGAAGTGTTGGCCGGTGCGGAAGTCATAGATCCATGTCTGGATGGTGTGCGGCTTGCCGTCTGCACGCGGAGGCTTCTTGTCGAAGAACAGCACGTTGGCCTTGACCCCACCGGCGTAGAAGATGCCCGTAGGCAGCCGCAAGATCGTGTGCAGGTCGAACTCATCGAGCAGCCGGCGGCGGATCTTCTCGCCCGCGCCGCCTTCGAAGAGGACGTTGTCTGGCAAAACGACCGCCGCACGGCCGTCGACGGCCGTCAGCGACATGATGTGCTGCAGGAAGTTCAGCTGCTTGTTCGTCGTGGTGGCGGTGAAGTCATCGCGGTCGTACTGAACATCCTCCTTCTCCACTTCCCCGTCCTGCCCGATCACGGCAATGGCGGACTTGCGGCCGAAGGGCGGATTGGCCAGAACCAGAGAGGCGTGGCGCCCACTGGGCTTTTCGGCAAGTGCGTCACCCACGGTGACCAGGCTGGGGCTGTCACTCGTACCGATGCCGTGCAACAGCATGTTCATAGCCGCGAGCCGGGCGGTTCCCACGACCAGCTCGTTGCCCATGATGTGCTCGCCGCGCTGTAGGGAGGTCCGCTTTCCCGCGTCCAGCTCGTGCATGTGGTGCGCGCGCAAGTAACTGTGAGCAGCAATGAGGAATCCGCCAGTGCCGCAGGCCGGGTCCGCGATGATGTCTTCGGGGGTGGGCTGCACGACGTCCACCATGGCGTCGATCAGTGCTCGCGGGGTGAAGTACTGACCGGCCCCAGTTTTGGTGTCGGAGGCGCCCTTCGAGAGCAGCCCCTCATAGGCATCGCCCTTGAGGTCCGTCCCCTTAACTGTCCACTCTTCCTTGCCAATCAGCTCGACCACAAGCTTTTCAAGGAGGGCCGGCTTGGTGATCCGATTCTGCGCCTCGGCAAAGATTGTTCCGATAGTTGTCCCGGGGTGGCGCCCGAGCGTGTCGAGGATGTCTCGGTAATGCCTCTCCAGGTCGACACCGCGCTTGGAAGCGAGAGACTTCCAGTCGTACCCCGCCGGGACGATCTCGGTGACCACCTCATCGTCCCAAGCTTCTTCGACCATCTCGTCGACCATCTTGAGGAAGAGCAGGTAAGAGAGCTGCTCGACATACTCGATGGTCGACATGCCGTTGTCACGCAGCACGTTGCAGTAGTTCCACAGCTTGGCGACCAAACTGTTGGTCTGCGCAGCCGCCTTGGCCTTCACCTCCGGGGAAGGCTCGGCAACGCCATCCACGGGGCTGGTAGAGGACTCGATATCGGCGGGGGCCTGGGCGGTCACAGGGGAAGCTCCTGCTGTACAGAGAGGGCGGGGGCAGGGGAATGATCAGGTGCGGGAGCCGTCGACTTTGCAGCGGTCGTCTCACGGAGGGTGGTGGAGCCCCGCCGGGTCCGCTTGGGCTTCGATGGCACAACGCGCTCAGCTTGAATGCGAGACAGCAGCGTGGAAGCTGGTTCGTCAGTGGGATTCTGGTCCACAAGTCCGCCGCTGAACGCGCGGCGAAGGAGGGACTTCCGGAGAGCCTTTGCTCGCTTGAAATTCCTATCGATTACGCGATCAATTGCCGCAAGACCGGAAAGAAGCTCATCACAGCGCGCGACTCGCTCCTTCTGAACCTCCAGCGGCGGAATCGGGAACTCGATCGCCTTCAGCCGCTTCGCAGACAAGTGGGCAATGTTTGTGGTAATCCGCACCTCGCGCATAAAGCGCCTGGCGTGGAGGTGCCTACGAAACACCATAAGGGCCCACTCAGGGAGAACGTCAGGATTCGCCTTAAAGCGGAGGAGGCTGTTCGTAAAGGCCACGTTTTCCGGATGCCCTCGATACAGCGCAGGCCGCCCGACGAGATGAGGGCTCTGCCCCTCGTTCAGGAGCACATCTCCAGCGTGAAGCTTGTACCTCTCAAACAGGCCGGTGAAATCCATCTCCATTACGTCCGAAGCGTCGATACGGTCCTCAAAGACGTTGGCGACGCGCAAATACGGGCGCATCTCCGGCCCATTGTGCCAATCCGGATGTCGAGCCCGCCCCAGCTCCACGGTGCCGGCCTCTCCGACGGTGGCACGGCACCAGTCAGCGGGAGGTTCCTCAGGGACAAGGTCGAGGAAGACCGTCTTGCGGAGTCCCTCGAGCCTGCGACGAGAGCTCTCCAGGGTAGAAACCGCCGAGTCCAAGTGCGAGATGAGGACTTCGAGGGCTTCGGCGATACGCTGCTGTTCTTCCAGTGGCGGCACCGGAAGTTCAACTCGCTTAAGTTTTGATGTGCTCAGCGTGTACAAGCCGCTGCTGGATTGGGCCACGCTCAAGAGCTGGTCCGCAACGAGTGGAGAGTTCCAGACAAGCTCCAGATAGCGCCACAGCAAAGCACCACCGGGACGCACTCGGATCAAGTGGTTCTGATGGACAGCGTCCGGGATGCCGCCAAGCCACGCAGCGGCTCGCCCGATCTGCTCGGGGCTTCCATTTCCCTCGACCACCAAGAGATCGCCCCGCTGCAAACGGAACCGCTCCAACTCCCCTTCGAACAGTTCAATCCGATGCACATCCGAGAGGTCCAGGGAGCCACGTCCCACATTCGCAACGCGGAGGAATGGATAGGCGTTATCGACCGGCTTTCTCTTCTGCTGCTTCTGAATTCCCCCACTGACATCGGCGACCTGATCGAGGGTTACCCAAGCCCACCCCGCCGGAAGTTCTGTCCCTCTCAAGCCAGTTCCTGATTCAGCTCGCCCAATAGTTCTTGCGCCCTGTTCTTACCACCGAAGGCATTGGCGAAACCGCTGCGGCCGCCGTATGCAGTGAACGGTTCGATCTGAAGTTCCGCCGACTCGATGCCGACATCGCTCGCGATCACGTCACGGATTCGCTTCAGCCACTGCAGCTGATCCTCGGTGAACTCCACGCCCGCCTGCTCCTGTCGCAGCAGCCAACCCTGGAAGCGCTCGTGAACCACGGTACGGTACGGGCGCAGCTCACTGTCCGCACCCAGCTCGTAGCGGATGAGGGCTATGAGGTCGCCCAGACCGGCTTCCCTGCTGGGATGGGATGCTGCGCGGCCGAGGTCCTCGTAGAGGCCCCAAAGTATGGTCGGTGTCCAAGTGCGCTTGCCAACCGTGATCGTGGCGACGAGGTCACGGAGCGCAGCGCGCTTCTCAGCAACCGAACGACGTCCACTGCCGGAACCGAGTGCGATTTGGATCGCTGCGTTCTGGTCACGCTGGGCCTTGGTGAGTAGTGCTCCCCACTCTGCAATTTCCTTGCGCGCGCGTTCCTCGCGCGGCACCTCGACGAGGGAGGAGATCTCGACTTCGGTGGTCTCATCGTAGGTGAGGTCCTGCTTGTGACGGATGTCGAGGATCAGCTTGCGCAGCTCAGGGTTGCCGGTGAGCGGTGCGATGGCGTCCGTGACCAATTTACGGGCCGCCTTTTCGCCACCTTCGCGCAGAGCTGCATCCTGACGATCGACGTCCACTGCGTCGGCGATGGCCCGCGCGATAGCCGCCAGCGATGTACCGCTGGCGGTCTCCTCAAGCTTGTCTCGCTCTTCCTGACCGAGCTGGCGGTCAACTCGGGCTAGGCGGCGGGCCAGAGTTTCAGCCTCGTCCGTGGTGATGGACTTTGTGCCGGTCTTGTCCAGCAGTTTGGACAGGGCAATCTGCTTGTCGCCGGCTGGCAGCAACGGGCGAGCGTCGACAAGCGGTGAGTCTGTGACCCCGACCGCATCGATGAGGACGAAGCGGTCCTTGGCTACGTCCTTGGCGGCTTCGGGAGTGACAGCACGGAGCTCGTCGGGGTCGATGGACCGGGCACCGCGGCCCTTCATCTGCTCGAACAGGACCGGACTCTTCACCGAGCGCAGGAAGATCACGCATTCCAAGGCCTTCACGTCCGTGCCTGTAGCGATCATGTCGACGGTGACAGCGACCCGGAGGCGGGAAGAATTGCGTAGGTCGTTGATGAGCTCATCAGGGTTCTCGCCGTTCTTCCGCGACTTGTACGTGATCTTCTTGGCGAAGTCGTCGCCCCGCCCGAAGACCTCCTTGACCTGCTTCAGTACTTCTTCGGCGTGGTCCTCGCCGACCGCGAACACCAAGGTTTTGGGCAGGTCGGCCCGGTTGGGGAACCAGCGCTGCCAATTGTTCTTGTAAGTGGTGAGGACCGCGCGGATCTCATCCTCGGCGATGACGGAGCGGCCCAGCTCCTTGGTGGTGTAGTCGAAGTCCTTGTCGAGTTCCTCGTAGCGTTGAGCCCGGGTCTTGCGATCGCGGATGCGTACGGTCGTACCCGCCTCGATCTTCGCGCCACCGTTGTCGCGAATGGTGGTGTTGAGGCGGACGATGTCGAAGTCGACATTGACGCCGTCAGCGACGGCCTGCTCGAAGGTGTATTCAGACACCATGTTGTTGTCGAAGAAGCCCCGTGTCTGGGGTGTGGGCGTGGCCGTCAGGCCGACCAGATGGGCGTCGAAGTAGTCCAGGACTGCTCGCCACAGCCCGTAGATGGACCGGTGGCACTCGTCCACGATGATCAAGTCGAACGCCTCGATCGGCACCTCAGGCCGGTACTCCACGGAGGCAGGCTGGTCCAGCAGGTACGCCTGGTCTCCGCCCTCGGCCTCCTGCGCGTCCTTGATGTCGTCAGCTGTGTCGTCGTCTGCCAGAGTCTCGCCCTTGAGTAGGGCATACATCTTCTGGATCGTGCAGACCACTACGGCCGAAGTGTCGTGGATGCCAGCTGCGCCGAGCCGGTCCACGTTGTAGATGTCCGTGAGGATGCGGCCCTCATCGGGAGTCTTGTAGCGGCGGAACTCGGCCAGTGCCTGGCGGCCCAGGTTGTTCCGGTCCACCAGGAACAGCACGCGCTTGGCGCCGGCGTGCTTGAGAAGCCGATGGGTGGAGGTAACGGCTGTGTACGTCTTGCCCGCGCCAGTTGCCATCTGGATCAGTGCGCGGGGGCGATCTGACGCGAGGGACTGCTCCAGGTTCGTGATCGCTTCGTGCTGGGCGTCGCGCAGCCCGTACTTTTCCAACACCGGCATCCGGTCGCGCAAGGCCGCTCGGAAGGTGGGTGCCTCGGGATTCAGCCGACCCAGCTGGCGGTCCTCGTCAGCCTTCTCAGCCCTCGCCATCCAGGCCGCGATCGTTTCCGGCCTGTGGAAGGTAAACACCTCGCGGGAGCGAGCCTCGGGGTCCAGACGGTTGACGAAGTAGGTCTCAGTGCCGGTTGTCGCATATCGGAAGGCGAAGGGCTCTGCCTGCGACCACACAGCCAGCCGGTAGTCCCGATGGACGCCGTTGGCGTATCGCTCGTTCTGGGCGAGCGCGCTGCCCAGGTGGGACCCTTCTCGCTTGGCCTCGATGACGCCCACGATCTGCTCGTCCACATACAGCACGTAGTCCGCGCGGCCGGTGGCAAGCGTGAACTCGCGTACGGCCACACCTCGACTGGCCTTGATGTTCAGGTCTTTCCGGTCCTGAACCTTCCAGCCCGCCGCCTCCAGCATCGCGTCGATGCGGACACGGGCCTGCACCTCGTTGAGCGGGGCAGGACGTCGGGCGCGCTCCACGATCGCGTCTCGAGCAGCAACCGCAATCTGTCGGGGCTGCTTGCGCTCCTTCTCGTACGTCGCCCGCTGAGTGGTGCGCATCGAGGCGATCTCTGCCTGGAGCTGCTCTAGCTTCTCAGCTAGGGCCGACTGCGCCTGCTGGGCGCTCACCATGAGCGCCTCTGCCTCTGTGCGGGCTCGGTGCTCGGCCTCCAACCGGTCGCTGGTGTCGCTGAGCTTCACTCGCGAATCGGCGAGGATCTGCCTCTGATGGTCGAGTGTTTCCCGGAGCTTGGCAGTTTCTCCAGGGTTCTTCAGCTGCGAAAGCGCAGGTGGTACAAAGGCCCGAACTGCACGGGAGCCGGTCAGAGCCCGGTCGAAGAAGACGCCGAGCTCCCAGCACAGACGAACGGCCTCGAGTGCAACGGCTGTGTCGAAGAGGTGGTTGTGGACTGCTTCGTTGCCACTGCGGCGGAGCGTGTCCATGGCGTTGCGTACTGGCGGTGTCAGGGCACCAATGCGGGTAAGGGCATGGAGCCGGTCCACCTGGCGGGTGCCCTCGACCCGCGTACCGGTGCGTGTCACCAATTCCTCAGCAAGCACCTCGCCGAACTGACGCGCGCTGACGGACGCCGCATTCGGATTGGTGAAGACGTTCAGCTCGGCCTGCGACCCGTACAACGCCAGCAGCGGCTGGTGAACGTAAAGATCACCGAAGTTCGGCGACGCCTTTGCGAGATCGCGAAGTCGCTGATCCACTTGCCTGTGCCCCCACCCCTACTTGGATCCGATTGAGCGTCAGCTTACGCAGCTCACGGCACAGACGGGACGGGTTTGGCGGGCGCTCCACATGGATCTGAGCGCGAACCGGCATGCAGGCTCCCCGATCACGGAAGGCGAGCGGTGAAGCCCGTATAGGCGCTGGTGTGGTCAGGCCGCTGCTTCCGGCGTCTGGCCGTGTTCCAGGTAGGCGGTCAGGCCGTTCACTCGGGCCTGGACACCAGCGGTGATTCGGCGAGCCAGGCGGGGGATGAAGAGCGCTCCCAAGGCCGGCCGCGTGCCCACGGTGGCTCAGTGGATGAATACGTACCTGACCACCATCGCGAACCTGAAGCTCAAGCCGCGCTCGTTGGATGACTACTGGTCCAAGACCCGTAACGACATCATCCCGAACCTCGGGCAGCACCGACTCGACAAGCTCCAGCCGGAGCACTTGGAACGGGCCTACGCCGCCATGCTCGGTGCGGGGCACGCCCCGTCCCACGTGCTCAAAGTGCACCGGATCCTGTCGCGGGCGCTGAAGATCGCGCACCGGCGCCGCGTGATCGGGGAGAACGTAGCCACGCTCGTGGATCCCCCGAGCGCCGATGAGACCGAGGCGAACCCCTTCTCGAAGGAGGAGGTCAAGGCCTTCTTGCAGGCTGCGGCGAAGAGGCGCACCTTCATGCGGTGGGTCGTGGGCATCGGCAACGGTTTTCGGCAGGGCGAGACGCTCGGGCTGCGGTGGCCGTACGTCGACCTGGAGCGGGAGCTTTTCCACCCCCGATGGCAGCTGCAGCGCCTCACCTGGCGCCATGGCTGCACAGATCCCCATGCCTGCGGCGCCCGCCTTCACCACTTCGAGCCCTGCCCGCCCGGTTGCACGGTGCACAAGGGCTACAAGCGCGGCTGTCCGAAGCCTTGCCCGAGGACGTGCACGAGGCACGCCAGCACATGCCCGCAGCGCAAGGAGGGTGGTCTGGTCTTCACCCGGCCCAAGACCAAGAAGAGCCAACAGCCGGTACCGATCCCGCCCCCCTTCGTCCCCGCCCTGCGCGAGCACAGGGCACAGCAGGAGGCGGAGAAGGCCGCGGCCGGTGAGCTGTGGCAGGAGTGCGGGGCCGTTTTCACGCGGCCGGATGGCCGGCCGATCGATCCGCGGGACGATTGGGAGGAGTTCAAGGAGCTGCTCGAAGAGGCGGGGATCAGCGATCGACGTCTCTATGACGGGAGCCGCCACACCACCGCCACGATCCTCAACGAGCTGGGTGTGGACATGCCCACGATCATGGAGATCCTCCGGCACACTCAGATCAGCCAAACGAGACGGTATGTAACGGGACGATCCACCCTTAGTGAGGACGCCATGCGGCGAATAGGGGATGTCTTATGGCCGACCGGGGAGTCGGTGTCGGAAGTCACAACTGAGACCCGAACTGAGACCCCGGATCGGCGGGCCGCCCGCGCCCGGCGCCGTCGGCGCATCCGCTAAAACCGAAAAGCCCAGCTCAGACAGTGTCTGGGCTGGGCTCCATCGGAGCCGCCTTCGGGATTCGAACCCGAGACCTACGCATTACGAGTGCGTTGCTCTGGCCAACTGAGCTAAGGCGGCATGCTGCCTGATCCGTAACCGGCTTCAGCAGCGCGCCCAAGTCTACACACTCCGGAGGGGTGCTCCGTACACGGTGGTCAGCGGCGGTCCCGGGCAGTCCTCGGAGGTCAGCGGGCCGGGGTCGTGGTGCCGCCGGAGGTGAAGCCGTCCGAGGCGATGCCGTCCGAGATGAGGCCGACGATCTCCCGGCTGTGGTCGTTGAGGTAGAAGTGGCCGCCGGGGAGGACGGTGATCGCGAAGGGCGCGGTGGTGTGGTGCTCCCAGTCCTGGACCTCGTCGACGGTGGCCTTGGGGTCGTTGTCGCCGGTCAGTGCGTGGAGGGGACAGCCGACTCGGAGGCCGGGGCGGGCGCGGTGGGTCTCTATCGCCCGGTAGTCGGCGCGGAGCGCCGGCAGGACCATCTCCAGCACCTCCCGGTCGTCCAGCATCTGGGTGTCGGTGCCGCTCAGCACGCGGAGCTCCTCGATCAGGCCCGCGTCGTCGCGCAGGTGCACCGTCTCGTCGCGGTGGCGGGAGGGGGCGCGGCGGCCGGAGACGAAGAGGGCGGTGGGCTTGATGCCCCGCTCCTCCAGGCGCAGCGTGACCTCGTAGGCCAGGGTCGCGCCCATGCTGTGGCCGAAGAGGGCCAGGGGGCGGTCGGTCCAGGGGAGGAGGGCCTCGGTGGTCAGGTCCGCCAGCTCGGACAGGTTTTCGATGCAAGGGTCCGCGCGCCGGTCCTGCCGGCCGGGGTACTGGACTGCGAGCACGTCGACCGCAGGCGAGAGCGCCTTCGACACCGGGAAGAAATAGCTCGCCGCCCCTCCGGCGTGCGGCAGGCACACGAGGCGGACCGGGGCGTCCTGCGCGGGATGGTATCGGCGAATCCACTTTTGGTTGTCAGTGGGGGACAGGGTCATCGTGCTGTTTTTCCCTTCGGAGCCGTTCAGTTGCTGCCTTTCGGGTCCCGGGCAGGATACGTCGGGAGGTCCTAGAGGAGGCCCTAGAGGAAGCCCTGGAGGAGGGCCCTGGAGACAGGCTCGTGGCCGGTAGGGGTTCCTTCGGGCACCCTGGGCGTATTAGGTTCCCTTGTAGGGCGCAGACATACGTCGTGCCGGCTCGAAGTGCGCCGGAACACAGGGGTGTTCCGGTTCGGACAGAGGATTCATCGAGAAGGACTCGAGAAGGACTCGAGAAGGACACACAGTGCCCAACGGAAAACTGCTGGCCGTCAGCGATCTGCACGTCGCCTACAAAGAGAATCGCGCGCTCGTCGAAACGCTCCGGCCCGAGAGCGACGACGACTGGCTCATTGTCGCGGGCGATGTCGGCGAGCAGTACGCGGACATCGAATGGACGCTGCGCCTGCTCGCCGAGCGATTCGCCAAAGTGGTCTGGGCGCCCGGCAATCACGAGCTGTGGACCCACCCGCAGGACCCTGTCGACCTGCGTGGCGAGACGCGATATCTGCACCTGGTGGAGCTGTGCCGCAGCCTCGGCGTCGCCACCCCCGAGGATCCCTACCCCGTGTGGCAGGGCGAGGGCGGCCCGGTCGCCGTGGCCCCGCTCTTCGTGCTCTACGACTACACCTTCCGCGTGCCCGGCGCGCACACCAAGGAGGAGTCGCTCCGCCGCGCCTACGACGCCGGAGTCGTCTGCGCCGACGAGCACTTCCTGCACCACGAGCCCTACTCCGGCCGCGATACGTGGTGCCACGCGCGCGTGCAGTACACCGAGCGCCGCCTGGCCGCCGTCGACCCCGCGCACCGCACCGTCCTGGTCAACCACTTCCCGCTGGTGCGCGAGCCCACCAGGATCCTGCGCTACCCGGATTTCGCGCAGTGGTGCGGCACCGAGCTGACCGCGGACTGGCACCTTCGCTTCCGGGCCGCGGCCGCCGTCTACGGCCACCTCCACATCCCCCGCGTCACCTGGCACGACGGGGTGCGGTTCGAGGAGGTCTCCATCGGCTATCCGCGCGAGTGGCGCCCGCGCCCGCCCCGTAAGCCCCTGCGGCAGATCCTGCCCCGGCCGGCCGACGAGAGGGTGGGGGACGGCGCGAAGGGGTTCTGGGAATGATCGAGCAGATTCTGCCGGTGGAGGCCGTCGCGGAGGAGAGCTTCGCCCTTCCGCCGCAGCAGTCCTCCTCGCGCGGCGTCCTCCCCGGGGAACTCGGCCTCTATCCCGAGGAAGCGGCCGTCGTCGCCCGCGCCGTGCCCAAGCGGCAGCAGGAGTTCGCGGCCGTACGGGCCTGTGCGCGCAGGGCGCTGGGGCGGCTCGGGCTCCCGCCGATGCCCCTCGTCCCGAACCGGCGCGGCGCCCCGCAGTGGCCCGACGGCGTGGTCGGCAGCATGACGCACTGCGACGGCTTCCAGGCGGCCGTCGTGGCCCGGGCGGACACCCTGGCCTCGGTGGGCATCGACGCCGAGCCGAACGGGCCGCTCCCGGAGGGCGTCCTCGGCGTCATCGCGCTGCCGTCCGAGCGCGCGGCCGTCCAGCGGCTCGCCGCGGAGCGGCCCGGCGTGCACTGGGACAGGCTGCTGTTCAGCGCCAAGGAGAGCGTCTTCAAGACGTGGTATCCGCTGACCGGGCAGGAGCTGGACTTCGTGGAGGCGGAGCTGGAGATCGACCCCGGCGCCCGCACCTTCTCGGCCCGGCTCCTCGTGCCCGGTCCCGTCGTGGGCGGCGTCCGGCTGGGCGGTTTCACCGGCCGGTGGGCCGCGGGCGGCGGCTTCGTGCTCACCGCCGTCGCCCTGCCCGCCCCCGCCCCCGCCGGGACCACGCCGGCGGCACCCGTCAGCGAGTCCACGGCACCGGTCAGCGAGTCCACGGCGCCGGTCAGCGAGTCCGCGGCATCCCGTGCCTGAAGGCCGCGAAGCCTTCCGGCAGGTCCCGCGCGTGCCGGGTGTTGAGCCACAGGCGCAGCAGGTCGCGGCGCCGGCCCGGCTCGTCCCGGAAGGCGGAGCGGCCGTGGACGACGACGTTGTTGTTCAGCAGCTGGAGATCACCTGCGCGCAGGGTCATCTCGACGCGGTACTCGTCCATGCCCGCGATGTCCTGGAAGACCCGTAGCGCGTGCCGCTCGATCCCGCTCAGCGGAATTCCCGACTTCGGTACCGCGGAGTCGATGTAGTGCGTCATATAGAAGCGGCAGCTCAACTGCCCGTTGAAATAGCCGTACACGGAGTTCCGGTAGTACGGGAGTTCGCCGGAGCCCTCTTCCGCGCGCCGGTCGTAGACGAATCCCCGGTAGTACAGGCCGAGCAGTTCCCGGTGGTGTGCGAGGAGGTGATTGTGGACGGTCATGGAGCTGCTGAGGGTGCTGACGCCGCCCTCGCCCGCCTGGCGCAGGCACAGCAGGCCCACGATGTCGGAGCTGTCGGTGTGGAAGGGCAGCTCGGAGCGGGTCCGGTAGGCGCGGGTGGCGGATTCGGTGACCTCCCCCTCCCCGTAGTCCCTGACGTGCGCGATCAATTCGCCCGCGGCGTTCTGGGAGACGGGGGTGCCGAGGTGGAGTGCGATGCCCCAGTACGCCAGCCGGGCCTCTTCCAGGGTCCAGCGCTCCACCGGGAGGCCGCGCAGGAGCGTGAATCCGCGCCCGAACTCCAGCTCCTGGACGGCGGCTTCGAATGTCTTGCCGAGGACGGGCAGCGGAAAGTCCGTGACGGTGAGCCGTTCGAGCGGGATTCCGCGCGCTTTCGCCGCCGCGAGCGCCGTTTCCAGGTCGCCGATTTCCTCGGGCGTGAGGGTGACCACCCAGTCGCTTTCGCCGGTGAAGTCGGCGGCCGTCCATGCGGACGGCCCGGTGACGGGCTCGGTGAGGACGGCGTCGGCGGACGGTGCAGGCATACGGACTCCACTCGGGATTCGCTGAGCATGCGGCAGTTGCGCGGCACATCGATCATGATTCGAAGTCGGCGCACGGTCAATGGAGTTGGTGGCGGTGCGACGGCAGAGGCGGAGTGTCGTGATTGTGCGTGAACTCGATCACCTTCGCTCCCGCTTCCATGGTGTGGAACACGCGCCGGTGGTTAGTTTCCGGGAGGACACGGCGACACGGGGAAGCAGCGGCAGGCGCGACGACAGACGCGACGACAGACGCGACGACAGACGCAGAGACACGGAGACACAGTGGCCAAGTCAACCGCCCGGTCAGGGGCAGCGCTGCGACGTACCGCCCGCGTGACCGGCTGTGCCCTCTTAGCAGGCACCCTGGCGGCCGCGTGCGGCTCCGGCGGCGGATCGGGTTCCGGCTCCGGTTCCGGCTCCGCGGATTCCCTCTCCATCGGCCTCATCGCCGAGCCCGCCAGCCTCGACTTCACCACCACCGACGGCGCGGCCGTCCCGCAGGCCACGCTGGGCAGCATCTACGAGGGCCTGGTCCGGGTGGACCAGCAGGGCAGGATCCAGCCCCTGCTCGCCGAGCGCTACGAGCGCTCCGACGACGGCCGTACGTACACCTTCCACCTCCGCAAGGGCGTGAAGTTCACCAGCGGCGCCGAGTTCACCGCCGACGACGCGGTCTTCTCCATCGACCGGGTGAAGAAGGACTGGAAGCTGAAGACGGCCCGCCAGATGGACGTCGTCGAGAAGGCGGAGAAGACCGGCGACCACAGGGTCAAGGTCACGCTGAACCACGCGAGCAACGGCTGGCTCTACGCCATGACCACGCGCATCGGCGCCATGTTCAGCCGCACCGGCGTGACCGACCTCGCCAACCACCCGGTCGGGACAGGCCCCTTCAAGCTGGCCGAGCGCCGCCGCGGCGACCGCATCGTCCTCGACCGCAACGGCTCCTACTGGGGCGGCAAGCCGGAGCTCGGCAAGGTCACGCTGAAGTACTTCAAGGACGCCGGGGCGATGAACAACGCCCTGCTGACCAAGGGCATCGACGTCGTCGGCACGGTCCAGGCCCCGGAGTCGCTGTCGCGCTTCTCCGACAAGAACCGCTTCCGGACCATCGAGGGATCCTCCACCGGCGAGGTCGTCCTGTCGATGAACAACTCCCGCGAGCCCTTCAAGGACAAGCGGGTGCGCCAGGCCGTGCGCCACGCCATCGACCACAAGGCGCTCGTGGAGACCTCCCGCGCCGGGCACGGCAAGCTCATCGGCACGATGGCCAGCCCCACCGACCCCTGGTACGAGGACCTGACCGGCAGCTATCCGTACGACCCCGCCAAGGCGCGGCAGCTGCTGAAGGACGCGGGCGCCGAGGGCCGGACCGTGAAGTTCCGGGTGCCCAACATGCCGTACGCGATGTCCGCCGCGCAGGTCGTGAAGTCCCAGCTCGACCAGGTCGGGCTCAAGGCGGAGATCGAGCCCCTCGAATTCCCGGCCCGCTGGCTGTCCGAGGTCTACAACAAGGCCGACTACGACCTCTCCGTCATCGCCCACACCGAGCCGCGCGACCTGTGGACGTTCGCCGACCCGGGCTACTACTTCCGCTACGACAACCCGGCCTATGCCAAGCTCCTCAAGGACGCCGACTCCGGCCGCCCCGAGGACGAGGCCGCCCGCTACCGCGAGGCCGCCCGCCTGCTCTCCGACGACGCCGCGGCCGACTGGCTCTACCTGATGCCCAACCTGATGGTGGCCGACAAGGACGTCACCGGCCTGCCCGTCAACCAGGTCGGCGAGGGCCTCGACCTCGCGGGCATCCGCTGGGCGAAGAAGAAGTAGGAGCGGCCCCGGCATGCGGGTGTTCCTGCGCAGGACGGCGTCGCTGCTGGTCAGCGCCGTGATCGCCAGCTTCGTCGTGTTCGCGTTCCTCTCCGTCCTGCCCGGCGACCCGGCCGAGGTCGTCCTCGGGACGAACGCCGGCCAGGCGGAGCTGGCGTCCCTGCGGCACTCCTTCGGCACCGACCGCCCGCTCGTCGTCCAGTACGCCGACTGGGCACAGGGTCTGCTGCACGGCGACTTCGGCACCTCGTACATCAGCCACGACCCCATCGGCCCCCGGATCGCCGACCGCTTCGGCGTCACCTGCTGGCTGGCGCTCGGCGGCATGCTCGTGGCGCTCCTCTTCGCGCTGCCCACGGGCGTGCTGGCCGCCGCCTGGCACCGCAGGCCGGCAGGCGCGGTGCTGTCCGCGCTCAGCCAGGCGGGCATCGCGGTCCCCGCCTTCCTCGCGGGCATCCTGCTCGTCTACGTCTTCGCCGTCCGGGCCGGGGCGCTGCCGGCCGGCGGCTACACCCCGCTCGCCGAGGACCCCGCCACCTGGGCCCGGCAGCTCGTCCTGCCGTGCCTGTCCCTCGGCCTCGTACAGGGCGCGGTGCTCACCCGCTACGTGCGCTCAGCCGTCCTCACCGTCCTGCACCAGGACTTCCTGCGCACGGCGCGGGCCAAGGGACGCCGGCGCCGGGGCGCGCTGTGGCGGCACGGACTGCCCAATGCGGCGGTGCCCGTCCTGACCGTCCTCGGGCTTCAGCTGTCCACCGTCCTCGTCGGTGCCGTCGTGGTCGAGCGGGTCTTCGTGATCCCGGGGCTGGGCGATCTCCTGCTGCAGTCGGTCGCCGACCGCGACCTGCTGGTCGTCCAGGGCGTGGTGATCGTCCTGGTCGTGGCCGTGCTCGTGCTCAACGTCGTCACCGACCTGCTCTACCACCTGGTCGACCCACGCCTGCGGAGCCGCTGATGAAGGCCAGGAGCCTCCTCGGGCGGCTCGCCCGCCGTCCCGCCCTCACCGCCGGCGGAATTCTCGTCACTCTCATCCTGGCGCTCGCCCTCCTGTCCCTCCTGTGGACGCCCTACGACCCCACGCATGTGGAAGCGGCGCAGCGCCTGCTGCCGCCCGGCGGGGAGCACCTGCTGGGCACCGACCAGTTCGGGCGCGACGTCGTCAGCCGGCTGATGACCGGTGCCCGTACGACCGTCTTCGTCGGCGTCGTCGCGGTCGGCTTCGCCGTCGCCATCGGAGTACCGATGGGGGTCGCCGCGGGCATGTCGGGCGGCCCGCTCAGCGCGCTGCTGATGAGAGTGAGCGATTTTCTGCTGGCCTTCCCCGCCCTCCTGCTCGCCATCATGCTGGCGGCGGTCTACGGCACGAGCACCCTCACCGCCATGGTGGCCATCGGCATCGCCTCCGCCCCCGGCTTCGCGCGCGTGGCCCGCGCCGCCACGCTGCGCGTCATGGCCGCGGAGTACGTCGACGCCGCCCGGCTCGCCCGCCGCACGCGCGCGGCCATCGCCGTGCGGCACGTCCTGCCGAACATCCGGGACGTCGTCATCGTCCAGGCGTCGGTGGCCTTCGCGACCGCCGTGCTGGCCGAGGCCGCGCTGTCCTACCTCGGGCTCGGCACCCCGCCGCCCACGCCGTCCTGGGGCCGCATGCTGCTCGACTCGCAGGAGCTCCTCTTCGACAAGCCGGAGCTGTGCCTGTGGCCCGGCCTCGCCGTCGCGGCCGCCGTCCTCGGCCTCAACCTCCTCGGCGACGGCCTGCGGGACCGCTTCGACCCCACGCTGGAAGGTGTCCGGTGAGCAGCAGGCTGCTGGAGGTCGACGGCCTCACCGTCGACGCGGGCGACCGGCCGCTCGTGCGGGGTGTCGGCTTCACCGTCGACCGGGGCGAGCGCGTCGGCATCATCGGCGAGTCCGGCTCGGGCAAGACCCTCACGGCCCTCGCCCTGCTGGGCCTCCTGGGCGAGGGGCTGCGGGCCGGGGGCAGCGCGCGCCTCGACGGCGTCCCGTTCGACCTGCTGGGCGCCACGGACCGCGAGCTGTCGGCCGTACGCGGGCGGCTCGCCGGCATGGTGTTCCAGGAGCCGATGACGGCCCTCAACCCCGTGATGAAGGTGGGCCCCCAGGTCGCCGAGGCGCTGCGGCTGCACGGCGCCCGGAGCGAACGCCCCGGCCGGGCCGCCGCCCTCGCCACCGCGGTGGACCTCCTGGACCGGCTGCGGCTGCCCGACCCCGCCCGGGCCGCCCGCGCCTACCCCCACCAGCTCTCCGGCGGCCAGCGCCAGCGCGCCGTCCTCGGCGGCGCCCTCGCGACCGACCCCGCCCTGCTGATCTGCGACGAGCCGACCACCGCCCTGGACGTCACGGTGCAGAAGGAGATCGTCGACCTTGTCACGGGCGTGTCCGACGAGCGCGGCACGGCGGTGCTCTACATCAGCCACGATCTCGCGCTCGTCGCGTCCGTGTGCCACCGCGTGCTGGTGATGTACGAGGGGGAGATCGTCGAGAGCGGGCCGGTGGAGCAGGTGCTGCGCCGCCCGGAGCACCCGTACACCCGGGCCCTGCTGAAGGCCTCCGACCTGACGGTCCCGGCCTCGCGTCCGGCAGTCCCGGCCTCGCGTCCCCCGGCCCCGGCCGAGCCGAGGACGCTGCTCAAGGCCCGTGGCCTGACCCGCCGTTACGCCCGCCCCCGCCGCGCCCTCTTCGCGCCGCGCACGCACTTCACGGCGCTGGAGGGCCTGGACCTGGACCTGCGCGCGGGCGGGCGCGTCGGCGTGGTGGGCGAGTCCGGATCGGGGAAGACCACGCTGCTGCGGCTGCTGTCGGGCCTGGACCGGCCGACGTCGGGGACGGTCGACGGGCCGGGGGTGGCGGGAGGGGCGGGCGGCCCGGGGGCAGCCGGAAAGGTGGCCGGCCACGGACTTCAAGTGGTCTTCCAGGACCCCATGGGCTCGCTCGACCCCCGCATGCGCGTACGGGACATCATCGCCGAGCCGCTCCCGGACCGCCGCTCGCCCGCGGCCACGGCGCGCGTGGCCGAGCTCCTCGCCGACGTGGGCCTGCCCGCGGAGGCGGCCGACCGCTATCCGCACCAGTTCTCCGGAGGGCAGCGGCAGCGCATCGCCATCGCCCGGGCCCTGGCGCCCCGCCCGTCCGTCCTCCTCGCCGACGAGCCGGTCAGCGCGCTGGACGTCTCCGTCCGGGCGCAGATCCTCGACGTCCTGAGCAAGGTCACGGCCGAGCGGGAGATGGCCCTGTGCATCGTCACCCACGACCTCGGCGTGGTGCGCTATCTGTGCGACGAGGTGGTGGTGATGAAGGAAGGGCGCGTCGTGGAGAGGGGGCCCGTCGAGCGCGTATGGGAGGCGCCCGGACACCCGTACACGCGGCAGCTGCTGGAGGCCGTACCGGTGCTGCACTGACGCGCACGCAGGGGCAGCCGGTGGATACCGAGGGCTGGTCGACACCTGTCCGCAGCGACGCCTCGGCCCGTTGCCGTGCATGCGCAGCAACGGAGCACTGTGTGCTGCGGTGTGCAGCCGCGGACAGGTTGCCGCCGTTTTTCAGATAGATCATGGCGGGCCCCATAAGCCAAGTCAATCCTATGACTTGACTCGATCCACCCAAGCTTGAGCTTGTATCGTGGCGGGCGTGACGCTAGATGACCTGAAGGTGTTCGTCATGGTGTGCGAGGCCCGCAACCTCAGTGCCGTGGCCCGCGAGATGAACTGCAGTCAGTCGGCCGTCAGCCAGCACGTGCGGCGCCTGGAGAAGGAGGTCGGGCTGTCGCTGATGGAGCGGCAGCCGCGGGGGGTGGTGCCCACCGCGGCCGGGCGGATCCTCCAGCGGGCCGCCTCCGACGGGCTCACCGCCCTCGGCGAGGGCCTGCGGACCCTGGAGGAGCTGCGCACCGGCCGGGGCGGTGGCGTCGTCATCGCCACCGGCGCCACCACCATCCGGCACCTCATGGGCGCGGCCATCGAGGAGTACAGCAGGCGATTCCCCGGCGTCGGCCTGGAGTTCCACACCGAGCGCTCCAGCCACCGCTGCATCGACGCCCTCCGGTCGGGAGCGGTGGACCTCGCCTGGGTGACGGTCTCCGCCGACGCGGAGGGCGTCGAACTGCGGCCGGTCATCAGCCTGGAGTGGGTGCTGGCCGTCCACCCCGACGATCCCCTCGCGGCCGAGAGCGCGCTCGGGGCGGCGGACCTCGCCCGTACGCACCTCATCCGCCCGCCCTCCGGGACGAGCTCCGGCCGCCAGGTGGACGACGCGCTCGGCCCCGGCCTCTCCTCGCGTGCCACCACCCGCGCCACGGACTGGGACACCGCGCTGCTGCTGGCCGAGCTGGGCCTGGGGCACGCGCTGATCCCGGCCATGCCGGGGCTGGTCAGCCCGTCCGGCGCGGCCCGGCTGATACCCGTCACCGGCATCCCGTCACTCGATGTGGGCTGGGCCGCCCGGCAGTGGTCGGCCCTCGCGCCCGCCGCCCAGGAGTTCGCGGCCACCGTCACCCGGCACGTCGCGGGCGGCTGACCGCCGGTCCTTCCGGTCCAGGCCGCACAGCGCCGTGTACGAGGCCTGGACGAAGGGCGCCGCCGGGGTCGGCGCGGCATTGGCGAGCGCCACCAGGGCGGCGCCCGGCCCGGGCAGGAAGCCGGCGAAGGCGGTACAGCCGCGCGTGCCTCCGGAGTGGTGCAGCAGCGGGCCGCCGGGCCGCACCCGCAGGTTCCACACGAGGCAGATGCGGCGTCCCGTACGGGGCAGCGCCAGCCGGGGGCGCTGCACCTCCGTGAGGGCCACCCGCAGGCTCGGCGGCGCGGCGGCCTCCGGTGCGAGCAGCGCCGCCATGCAGCGCAGCAGGTCCCGTGCGCTGGAGCGCAGCGCGCCCGCGGCGGGCAGCCCGGGGACGAGCCAGGGCGGCCGGGGACGGCCGTGCCAGTGCCCGGGGACCTGGGGGCGGGTGGGGTCGCAGTCGGTGTCGGCCAGGCCGAGCGGTTGCAGGACGCGTTCGCCGAGCAGCGCCGGATAGTCGCCGGGCCCGCCGCCGGCCGCGCGCGCCAGGGCGAGGCCGAGCAGCGCCACGCCGTAGTTGGAGTAGCGCACGTGAGTGCCGGGGCGGTGGTGCAGCCGGGTGCGGGGGAGCGCGGCCAGCAGGTCGTCCGTGGTGAAGGCGGCGTACGGGTTGCGGAACCAGCCCGTGCGGGCCGAGCGGGCGAGCAGCCCGGGCGGCAGGCGCGGCAGGCCCGCGGTGTGCGTGGCGAGGTGGAGGAGTGTGACGGGCGGGCCCGGGATGCGCCGGGCGCCGGGCGGCAGATAGCGGTCGAGGGGGTCGTCGTAGCGGACCTCGCCGCGGGCGGCGAGCTCGGCGAGCAGCAGCGCGGTGAAGGTCTTGGTGAGCGAGCCGGTCTCGAAGCGGGTGTTCTCCTCGGCCGGCCCGCGGCACACCACGATGCGCTCGTCGCCGCGCACGGCGGCGACGGCGACGGCGCTCGCGCCCCGGGCCGCGTCGGCCAGGGGCAGGAGCAGGGCGTTCAGCGGAGTGCCGGGGTCGTTCGCGCCGTCCGGGGCGGTCTGCCGTACGGATGCGGTCACTGCGCTCGCGCCGCCCTGGCCAGGGCGATGGAGCCCGCCACGGCGGCCACGACGGTCGTGTGCTGGTGTTCCTTGAATCTGCGGGCGGGGTCGTCGTCGACCGGGTCGCCGTCGCAGGGCACCAGGCCGTCCTCGTGCTGCAGGGCGGCCATCGCCTCCCAGTCGTCCGGGTTGCAGTAGGGCTCGGACAAGGAGGCGCCCACGATGAGGAGTTCCGCCACGAGGTCCCACTGCTGGACCTCGCGCCAGATGTCGATCCACACGGGCAGCCAGGTGCGGACGTACGAGGTGAGGGGGGCCGGCAGACCCTCGGGCCGGCCTCCCCAGTCGGTGAGGTGGAAGACCGTGTGGGTCATCGCGTAGGCGGTGATCCAGTTGATCGCCCACGGTTCGGGGGTGGCGCCCAGCCAGGTGGTGCGGGCGAGCGCGCCGAAGTCCTCGCCGTGGTCGAGCCCGGCGATGCGGGCGGCGTTGGCCACGGCCAGGCGGCGGTTGGGCAGCAGCTCGACGCTGTGCACCGAGCGCAGCCGTGCGCGGTGGGCCAGTAGCCGGTCCAGCTCCGCGTGGCGGTAGCCGCAGCGCACGAAGTGGGCGTACATCTCCAGCGGGTCGGTCATCAGGGTGTGGCGCAGCTGGCGTTCGTAGAGCATGTCGCCCTTGCGCAGCTGGAGCCAGGTGAAGTCCATCAGGCTCTGCGCGGCGGCCAGTTGGCCGGGCCCGGCCATGCCGTCGCGCAGGATGACGGAGGCGGCGAGGGTGCTCTCGCCCAGGGGTTTGTAGACGCCGTCGGGGTCGGTGAGCTCCTCGGTGGTGCCGGGTGGCAGGGCGCCGAGCGCGCGGTGGGCGTGCAGCCAGGACAGCGCGCGGTCGGCCATGGCGCGGGCGGCCGTCGCCACGGGGGCGGAAATGGTCATGCCTGCGCCTCCGTGGGCAGATGGGGGGTGGTCCCGGTGCCGGTGCCGGCACCGGCGCTGGTGTCGGAGTCGGCGCGGTTGTCGGGGTCGGTGCCGTTTCCGTTCGTGCTGCGGGCGTTCGTGCCGCGGGTGTTCGTGGTGCCGGCGTGTGTGCCGTCGCCCAGCAGGTGGGCGGCGACCGCCAGGTCGAGCGCCGTTCGCGGGCTCGCGCCGCCGAGCAGGCGCACGTGCTCGAGGACGGGTTCCGGATCCACGGGCAGGGCGATGCCGTCGTGCCGCAGCAGGGCGAGCCAGCGCAACAGGCGTACGGCGGTGGGGAAGTCGCGGCGCAGTACGGAACGGGTCAGCCCGCGGCTGAGCGGGAGGGCGGCGCCGCGGGCGGCGTCCCGTACGGGCCCGTCCAGGCAGGGGGTGGCGAGCGGCGCAAGCTGGGCCATGCGAACGGACCAGCGCTGCCAGTCGGTGGTGTCGGTCAGGTCGTCGCCGGCCTCGGGCGGGACGGTGGCCACGGGATTGCCCACGTAGCCGCGCGTACGGGCCAGCAGTTGTGCGGTCGCCCAGTCGCGCCAGGCGGCGGTCCGCTCGTCGGGGCGGGCGGAGGGGCCGCTGCCCGGTACGGGGAACTCCTCGAAGGCGCGGGCGACGGCGGCCGCGTCGGCGGCGTGGAAGGGGGCGCCCGTCAGGATGTGGGGGGTGAAGGTGTCGGCTCCGATCACCCGGACGGCAGCCAGGGCCGCGAGTGCGTCGGGCGAGCTGTCGAGGTGCGGGGCGACGAGCGCCGCGCCCCCCGCGCCCCGGAGGGCACGGAGGACGCGGGACGCGAGTTCGTCGGCCGCCGCGGCGTAGGCCGCACGGGAACTCACTTGCCCTTCGGCTCCTTCGGCTCCTTGGGCGACAGCAGGAGGAGGGCGAGCAGGAATCCTGCGGCCTCCGGCGCGGGGAGCGGAGCCCCGCTGACGGCTGCTTCCGGCTCCACCATCAGGGAGCCGATCGCGGCCGTCCCGGCCGGATTTGCAAGGGGTCGAAGGGTTTCTTGGGCGAGCATGTGCGCCTCCTTGAGGAGATGCGGGCGGAATTGTCATCACTTAATCAGTGATGTCTGATAAATCAGGCTAAGCATGATCTCCGGGTTCCGCAGCCCGGGACACGCCGAGGTCGGCATTGGGGCCTGCGTTGAGGGCCACGTTCGGGCCTCTGCCCGGACCTCCATCCGGGACTCCGCCCGGGTCCGCCCCGGAAGTCGGGGGCTTCTTGGGGGAGTCGGGGGCGCCAAGGAGGAGTCGGGGCGCGTGCAGGGGAGCCGGGGCGAAGCCTGGGGGAGTGGTGAGAAAGAAGGGAAAAGTGGGGGATGCGACGGGTGATTCTCCGAAATTTCCACCATTCGGGTGAACTGCGAAGGCTGGGGTGTGGCGGAGTCACTGGTGCGGCATGGTCTGAAAATAAGCTGGCACGCCACCCGGGCGGGGCCCTTGGGATGGGAGTCTTCGATGACCACCTCCGAGTCGGTGTGGACCTGTCCGTTCCGTCACGATGAGGCCCTGGAGTTCGACCCCTTCCTGGCCCGGCTGCGCAGCGAGCCGCCGATCACCCGCATCCCGATGCCCCGCGGGGACGGCGCAGGGGATGGCGCGGAGGACGGCCCGGGGGGCTCCGTAGCGTCCGGCTCCGCAGCGCCCGGCTCCGCAGGATCGGGCCCGGGCGGTCCGGACGGCACGGCCGCCGGCTCCGCCTGGCTCGTGACGCGTCACCGGCACGTCCGCGCGGTCACCGCCGACCGCCGCTTCAGCCGCGCCGCCCTCATCGGCCGCGACATCCCGCGCGTCACGCCCGACCTCGTCGACCACGCCGAATCGATCAACCTCATGGACCCCCCGGCCCACAGCCGTCTGCGCGGCCTCGTGGCCACGGCGTTCGGCGACCGCCAGGTCGAGGAGCTGCGCCCGCGCACGCAGCGCATGGTGGACGGCCTGCTCGACGCCATGGCCGACCACGGCTCCCCCGCCGACATCTCGGACTGGCTGGCCGCGCCCCTCCCGCTGAACACGGTCTTCGAGCTGCTCGACGTCCCCGAGCCGGATCGCGCCCCGCTGCGCCGCTGGGCGACGGCGATGATGGCCCCGGGCACTCCCGACGGCGCCGCGGCGGCCGAGGGGAAGGCCGGACTCCGCGCGTATTTCGCCGAGTTGACCGCCGCCCGCCGCCGCCACCCCGGCACCGACCTGCTCAGCGCCCTGGCCGCGGTGCGCGAGGACGGCGAGTTCCTGGACGCCCGCGAGGTCGCGGTGATGGGCATGCTCCTGCTCGTCACCGGCCACAACACCAGCGCCCACCAGATCAGCAACATCGTCTACACCCTGCTGACCCACCCGGAGCAGCTGGCCCGGCTGCGGGCCCGTCCCGAGTTGCTGCCGGCCGCCATCGAGGAGCTCCTGCGCTTCATCCCGTACCGGCAGGGGGTGGGCATCCCCCGTCAGGCCACGGAGGACGTGGAGCTGGACGGCGTCACCATCCGCGCGGGTGAGACCGTCCACGTCTCGTACCTCGCCGCCAACCGCGACGAGCTCGTCTACGACCGCCCCGACGAGCTGGACTTCGAGCGGCAGGGCGCGCCCGCCCACCTCACCTTCGGCCATGGCACGCACCACTGCCTCGGCGCCCAGCTGGCGCGGATGGAGCTCCAGGTCGCCATCGGCACGCTGCTCGCCCGTTTTCCCGAACTGCGTCTGGCCGTTCCGGCGGAGGAGGTGCGGTGGAACACCGGTTCGATCTGGCGCTTCCCCCTCGCCCTGCCCGTCGCCTGGTAGAGCGACCGGCGCAGCGCTCCGACGGGGCGCACGGGCCACCGCCCGCAGCGGGCGGCGGTCCCGGCGCCCGGTAAGTCCACCGGTCAGTCCCCTGGACCGGTAAGTCCCTGGTAAGGAGGCAGTCATGGCTACGCTCTGCCGACCGGCCATTGCCGTACCCGAGCACGTCATCACGATGGAGGAGACCCTGCAGCTGGCGCGCACCCTGCACGCCGACCACCCTCAGCTGCCGCTGGCGCTGCGCCTGATCGGCAATACCGGAGTGCAGACGCGGCACATCCTCCAGCCCATCGAGGACACCCTCAAGCACCCCGGCTTCACCTGGCGCAACAACCTCTACGAGACCGAGGCCAAGGCCCGCGTCCCCGCAGTCGTCCGGCGGGCCCTGGAGCACGCCGAGCTCACCCCGCGCGACATCGATCTGATCGTCTACGTCTCGTGCACCGGCTTCATGATGCCGTCCATGACCGCCTGGCTCATCAACACCATGGACTTCCCGGTCACGACCAGACAGCTGCCGATCGCCCAGCTCGGCTGCGCGGCGGGCGGCGCCGCCATCAACCGCGCGCACGACTTCTGCACCGCCTACCCCGGCGCCAACGCCCTCATCGTGGCCTGCGAGTTCTGCTCGCTGCTCTACCAGCCCACCGACCTCGGCGTCGGCAACCTCCTGTCCAACGGCCTCTTCGGCGACGCCCTGGCCGCGGCCGTGGTGCGCGGCGAGGGCGGTGAAGGCGTGCGTCTGGAGCGCAACGGCTCCCATCTCGTGCCGGACACCGAGGACTGGATCTCCTACGCGGTCCGCGACACCGGCTTCCACTTCCTGCTCGACAAGAGGGTCCCGGGCACGATGGCCATGCTGGCGCCCGCCATGCGCGACATGGCCGAGCCCCACGACTGGAACGTCTCCGAGCTCGACTTCTACATCGTCCACGCGGGCGGGCCGAGGATCCTCGACGACCTGTGCAAGTACCTCGACCTCGCGCCCGAGTGGTTCCGCTACAGCAGGGCCACGCTCACCGAGCGGGGCAACATCGCCAGCGCCGTCATCTTCGACGCGCTGGAGCGCCTGTGGGACGACGGCGGCGTGGCGCACGACGCCCGGGGCATCATCGCCGGCTTCGGCCCCGGCATCACCGCCGAGATCTCGCTGGGGACGTGGAGCAACGGGGCGGGCGGCGGCGCGAGGGAGGGGCAGGTGCCGAGCCGCCCGCTGCCGCAGCCGGCGTAAGGGCGCCGGCCTCCGTGGCCCGCCTCTGTCAGAGGTCGAATTCCGCCGGGTTGATGCCCAGCGCGAAGCACACCTCGCGGACGACGGCCTGCTCGGTCTTGTCGAAGTCGCCGTCGGCGCCGCCGATGACGATGCCGATCTGGATGACCGCACGGGCCTCGGTCGGCTTCTTGTGCACCTTGCCGATGGTCTGCATCACGCTGACCTTGCCGAAGTCGAAATCGACCGTGAGCTTCTGGCAGTAGTCGTTGAAACGGGCCTGCAGGTCGTCCGCGGGGAAGTTCTGCAGCACCTCGTTGGTGGCGATCAGCGAGGCGACGCGCTGCCGCTCCGAGGCGTCGATCGAGCCGTCGGCGGCGGCCACCAGGGCACACATGGCCATGCTCGCGTCACGGAACGCGCCGCTCTTCAGCTCGTTCTTCTTCGCCACCAGCTGACCCTGCATCGTCGTCGCGGAGTCCTTGAGCCGGTCCCAGAGCGCCATTTGCTGTTCTCC
Organism: Streptomyces hiroshimensis; assembly: GCF_014650335.1. GTDB lineage: Bacteria > Actinomycetota > Actinomycetes > Streptomycetales > Streptomycetaceae > Streptomyces > Streptomyces hiroshimensis. The sequence goes on along the minus strand of NZ_BMUT01000020.1, from coordinate 23,175 downwards.
TCATACATAACGGGGGTGTACGGGGAGAACGGGGGAGGAGGGTGCGGAAGTTCCCAGAACGCCACAATGCGGCGCGGCGCGGCATCGCTACGTCACGAGGGCACGCGGCGCTACGTCACGAGGGCACGCGGCGCTACGTCACGAGGGCACGCGGCGCTACGTCACGAGGGCATGCGGCACGTCACGATGACGTGCGGCGCAGCGTCACGACGACATGCTGTGCAGCGTCACGACGACGCGAGCGGATCCAGGTGCAGCGGCTGCACCTTGCCCTCCATCATCGCGCCGAGCCCCAGCACCGAGCACACGTCGGGCTGGTCGGCGATGCGCACGGTCATCCCCGTCGCATCGGCGATCATCCGGTCCAGGCCCGGCAGCACCGCGCTGCCGCCCGCGAGCATCACGCCCCGCTCGACGAGGTCCGCCACGAGGTCGGGCGGGCAGGCGCGCAGCACCCGGCCGATCGCGTCCAGCACGGCCGTCAGGGGCATGTGCATGACCTCGCGCACTTCGGCGGTGTTCACCATGACCGTCCGGGACAGCCCCGTCGCCACGTCCCGGCCGCGCACCTCCGCGCTCTCCTCCATCGGATCCGCGCTCAGCGCGAGGTGCAGCGGGTGCAGTCCCTGCGTCGGCAGCATGAGCTCGTGGCGGCGGCGCAGGTGCTCGACGACCGCGTAGTCCATGGCGTCACCGCCGACCAGGACCTTCTCCGCCGCCACGATCGCCCCCAGGGACAACACCGCGACCTGTGTGGAGGCCGCCCCGCACACCACGATCATCGTCGCCTCGGGCAGTTCGACGGGCATCCCGCAGCCCACGGCGGCGGCGATGAGCGTGTCGACCAGCTCCACGCGGCGCGTCCCCAGGCCCATCAGCGTCTCCACGGCCGCGCGCCGCGCGAGCGGCTCGGCATCGTGCGGCAGGCACACGGCGGCACGCAGCATCGGCTTGCGCCGCCAGACCCGGCGCACCTTCTCGCCGACGAGGTGACGGAGCATGCGCTGGGCCATGTCGATGTCGACGACGGTGCCGCCGGAGATGGGCCGGACGACGGTGATGTGGTGGGGCGTACGGCCCGACATGCCCTCGGCGGCCCCGCCGACCGCGATCAGCGAGCCGGTCCTGGTGTTGATCGCGGCGGCGCTCGGCTCGTCCACGATCAGCCCGTTGTCGCGGAGGTAGACGCGTGTGCGGGCCGCCCCGAGGTCCACGGCGATGGTGCAGCGGCGCAGCTGCTCAAGGCTGAAGGACGTCATGACAGGGCCTCCCCTGGTCGGCGGTTCGGGATCCTGGTCGGGCCGCCGCCGGGCGCCCCTGCGGTCAGCGTGCGCGTCCGGAGGACGGTGTGCGCGCTGGAGTGGGCCGCATGGGGGACCCCGGACCGGCGTGCTGACGCGCTGTCAGGGCAGCGCCGCGGCGCCGGGCACCGGATTCGCGTCCTTTGCCTAGGCTGTTGCTTCGGCCTTCGCTTCGGCGTAGCACTCCACGACCGCCGTCGTGAACGGGAACAGCACGGGCGTCTCCCCGAAGACGACGCGCGCGGCCCGGGCGGAGGCGGTGCGGATGGCCTCGCGGACGACGGCCGCCTCGGCGTCGGGGCAGTGCACGATGACCTCGTCGTGCTGGAAGAAGACGAGCTCGGCGCGGAGCCCTGCGAGCTCCTGGCGCAGGGCCGCGAGCATCGCCAGGGCCCAGTCGGCGGCGCTGCCCTGCACGACGAAGTTCCGCGTGAAGCGGCCGCGGGCGCGACCGGCGGGGGTGCTGCCGTAGCCGTCCTGCTCGGCGGCCTGGGGGAGACCAGCTTCCTCGGGCAGAGCCGTGGAGGAGGGCGGGCAGGTGCGCCCGAGCCACGTCCGTACGAGGCGGCCTTCCTCGCCCGCGCGCGCCGCCTCGTCCACGAGGGCGACCGCGGCGGGGAAGCGGCGGCGCAGGTCCGCGAGGTGCTTCAGGCCGTCGCCGGAGGTCTGGCCGTAGATCGCGCCGAGCATCGCCATCTTGGCCCGCTCGCGGTCCCCGGCGAAGGCCCGGTCGGACAGCGCCGCGTACAGATCGCGCTCGCCGCCCGCCGCCTCCATCAGCCCCGGGTCGCGGGAGACGGCGGCCAGGATGCGCGGCTCCATCTGATCGGCGTCGGCGACCACCAGCCGCCAGCCGGGGTCGGCGACGACGGCCCGGCGCACGACGCGCGGGATCTGCAACGCGCCCCCGCCGTTGGTGGTCCAGCGGCCGGATACGGAGCCGCTCGGCACGTACTCGGCGCGGAAACGGCCTTCGCGCACCCACGTCTGCAGCCAGGAGCGGCCGTGGGCGGTGTGCAGCCGGTAGAGCTTCTTGTACTGCAGCAGGGGCTCGACGGCGGGGTGATCGATCGTCTTGAGCTCCCACGCGCGCGTGGAGGACAGGGGGATGCCCTGGCGGGCGAAGGCCCGGATGATGTCGGCGGGCAGGTCGGGGCGCACGCGCCCGCCCGCTTCGCCGAATGCGCTGGAGACGGCCTCCGCCAGCTCGGCCAGCCGCCGCGGCTCCAGCCCGCCGGGGAAGTGCTCGCCCAGCAGCTCATCCAGCAGGGCGCGGTGGACGTCGGCCCGCCAGGGCAGGCCGGCCCGGTGCATCTCGGCGGCGATCAGGGTGCCCGCGGACTCCAGGGCGAGGAGGAGCAGGATCCGCCCGGGGTGCTCGCCGGCCCCGGCCCGGGCGATCTGCGCGGCATGGACCTCGATGAGCGCCTCCAGCGGATCCGTGCCGGGCGGCAGCGGCACGGGGCCGGGCTCGAACAGCGACGGCTGCCCGCCGGCGGCCCGCGGCGGCGGATCGGCGGGCACGGGCAGGCCGCGCAGCCGCGCCCACGCCGCGGCGAGCGACCGGGGCTGCCCGGACTGCCCCTCCTCATGCCCGACGAGCAGGCTCTCGGCCGCCTCCACGTCGTAACACCGCTCGACGCGCAGCCCGGCTTCCAGCAGCTGCGGGTAATGGCGGGCGGTGGACCGCCACACCCACCGCTCGACGTGCGGATGCGACCGCACGGCCTCGGCCAGGCTGCCCGCGGACGCGACCGGCCCGGCGGGCCTCCCCAGGAGATCGACGGCGCGGAGACGGACACCCCCGTCGCCCGTCTCCGCCACCGCCAACCTCACGCGAACGATCCTGCCAGGGGGGTCTGACAATCGCCCTGACCTGCGGGATTGCGCGTGCCGGGCTACGTTGGGGACATGACTGGAACCTGGCAGGTGGCAGCGGACGTGGAGGGCCGCCCGACACAGCGGGACTGCGCCCACCTGGACGAGGCGGCCGCGGAGGTCACCCCCAGCACGACGGAAGGCTGCGAGGACTGCCTGCGCATCGGCAGCACCTGGGTGCACCTGCGCGAATGCCTCGTCTGCGGCCACGTCGCCTGCTGCGACAGCTCCCCGAACCGCCATGCGAGCGCACACGCGCGCGTGGAGGAAGGCCACGACCTCGCCCGGTCCTTCGAACCGGGCGAGGAATGGGCGTGGTGCTACGCCGACCAGCTGTTGCTGCTGCCGCGCACGGGCTGACGGGCGTCATTTCCCCCAGGTGCTGCGGTAATTGACCTCGCGCACTTTGGCGCGGAGCGCGTCGGCGTCGGTGGCGGCGTGCGGTTTGCCCGCACAGGTGCAGGCGCCCAGCGGGGAGGTGGGCCGGAGATCGATCCCGTGGGCGGTCGCCCAGACGTAGACCCCGCAGTGGGGCCGGAGGGGTTCGGGCCGGAGAGGCTCGGGGGTACGGGGCGCCGGGAGCGCTTTCGGAGGCACCTTCGGGGGCGGCGCGACGGGGGTTTCGGGCGCCGCGCGACGGCTGAAGAGAGCCCTCGTCCGGGCGAGCAGGCGGGAGATAGAGTCCTTCACGTCATCAGCTCCTGTCGTAGCTGGTGGCCATGCCCCCGGGCCGTTACCGCGGCCGCGGGGGTCTTGAGTGCGCCTACCCTAGAGCCCCCTGGAGTGCCCTGTCTACACCTAGCCGTCTAGAGTAGGCTCTATGTTCGGTTGCATACTGCTGTTTACAGTCAGCGGCGTGATGGAGTACGACCCGACGCGACCGAAGTGGATGCAGATCGCCGACGTGATTCGGCAGCGCATCGCCAGCGGTGAATATCCGCTCAACCACCTCATCTCCGAGGTGCGTATGGAGCAGGAATTCGATGTCGCGCGGACAACGGTCCGCAAGGTCACCGCCGCCCTCCGCGCCGAGGGCCTGATCGTCACTACCCCCGGCATGGGCTCGTTCGTCGCCGCCAAGTCTCCGAAGGCCTAGGCTCCCGCCGGTTCCTGACGGAGCGGCTGCGTGATCGTTTGCTTGTTAGGATCCGCAGACTGCGACGGAGGGGGCCCCATGGCTGACGGCTACAACGACATCAAGGCTGCGGCGAAAGACACCCAGAAGGACATCTGGAGCGCCTGGCTCTTCTGCGGGATCGTGGCGATCGCCGTCGCCTTCTTCACCGACGACGACTCGGTCACCGGCATGATCGCGGACTTCGTCGCCAAGTGGGGCTGGATACCTTCGACCCTCATCGCCTTGGTCGCATCCGGCCGGGCGAGCAGCCGGGCGGACGAGGCCCGCAAGCGGGCACTGCAGTAGAGCCTTGCCAGGGCCGAGTGACCGCCGGGGGCGGCTGCTCAGGCCACTTCGGCGCGTACGAGCAAGGTGCCCAGGGGCTCGTCTCCCGGAGGGGGCACGATGCAGGCGTCGACGTGGGCGAAACCGCTCCGCTTGAGCAGGTCGGCCCAGGCGGCGGGCGCGTACTGCCAGCGCAGCACTGTCAGCTCGCGCTCGCGGCCTTCGAGCCACTTCCCGTGCATCTGCTGAGCCCCATGCGTGCCGGGGCTTGGTTCTGCGTGGCTGAACACGACGACTCCGCCGGGTCCGAGGCGCTTGGCCACCAGCGGGAGGAGTTGCTCGGGGTCGGTGAACCAGACTGCTCCCCACATGGAGTAGATCGCGTCGTACTCGGTCGCCTCGGACATGAGGAAGCCGCACACGTCCGCGTGCACGAAGGTGACGCCCGGGACGTGTGACCACCAGCGGCGGGCACGGGCGATCTGGACCGCGGAGAAGTCGACACCGGTCACCTGTACGCCGCGGCGCGCGAGGTGAACGGCGTCGGCGCCTTCACCGGAGCCGAGTTCCAGGACGGTGCGCGGGGTGCCGAGGAGCTCCGGGCCGGGGCCGTGTCCGGGGAACTGCGTCCACTCGAACCGCTCGGCCGATGGGGCCGGCTGTTCGCCCTCCCCACGGTACGGCTTGTACAGGTCCCAGTATTCGGCCGGAGTGAGGGGCGGGCGGGGCATGAGGCTCCTCGGGGGAACGGTGGGGCCACGTGAGTCCGTCACCGTACCGCCGCCCGCGGTCGCGTCAGGCGGCCTTGACGGAACTCCGCCCGGTTGAGCCACAGGTGGGCCCGGGGGCGGCGGCCCGCACCGGCGACCGCGACCAGGCCCTCGGTGACGCCGGAACCGCCCTCCAAGCCGGGCGCACGCTGCACCCCGGGCAGTTCCCCACCGCAGAACGCCGGGCCCGCATGCATACCGATCTCGCCCGCGCCTGGTGGCAGTGGGGCAAACCCCAGCAGACCGCTGACGCCCTTCTGGAAGCCCTCCGCGTCTCCCCTGCCGAGGTACGCGACCGGCCTGCCATCCGCCGCGTAGCCGATGAGCTGATCAACCGGCGTCCGCATACCGCCGGCGCGCGGGAGCTCGCTTCCGCTATCGGGCTGCGTGCCCGGTAGCGGCCGGGACCGGTCTCAGGACTTGCGGGCGACCGCCGTCTGGGCCATGCCGGGGAGGAAGTCCGTGAAGAGCTCGTGGATTTCGAGGACGAGCGGGCGGAGTACGCGGAAGCGGGCCAGGGAGATGCCGCGTGTCGTCAGGCGGGCGCCGCGGTCGGCGAGGCGGCGGGTGCGTTCGCGGTCGGGGGAGCGGTCGAAGACCCAGTAGAGGACGAGGCCCATCTGGGAGAGCCACATCAGCTCGGGGAGGACGTCGGCGAGCTCGGCCGGGACCTTGGCCTTGGCGCCGGCGAGCACCTCGCGGTGGACGTCGATGGCGGCTTCGCGCGCGTGCTCGGACTCGGCCGAGAAGGGGCTCAGCGGGGAGTCCGGGTCGGCGGCGTTCTTGAAGAACTGGGCCGCGAACTCGTGGTACGGCGTGGCGATGTCCAGCCAGGCCTGCAGGACGCCGGAGAGCCGCGCCTCCAGATCGGTCTCCCGGTCCAGCACCTCGCGGACCGCGGCCTGGTGCTCGGAGGCGATCCGGTCGTAGAAGCCCTGGATCAGGTGTTCCTTGCCGGCGAAGTAGTAGTACGCGTTGCCGACGGAGACCCCGGCCTCCTTGGCGATGGCCCGCATGGTGGTCTTGTCGTAGCCGCTCTCCTGGAAGAGCCGCATCGCGGTCTCCAGGATCAGGGTGCGGGTCTGCTCGCTCTTCCCGGGCCGGGGCTCGTTCTCTGCTGCTGGCACGGTTCAGAGCCTAAGGGGTCCTCTTGAAGCGGAACTGGGTGGTGGTGTCCCGGGAGGGTCTGATGAAGAGGCCGTCGCGGGCGCCCTGGCCGGCGATCGACACTTCGAACGTCTCGCCGAGCGTGAGCCGGATCCGCTGGTGGCCGAGCCGGGGCTTTCTCTTCAGGTGCCAGGTTCCGGTGCCCGTGAACCGTTTGACCGGTCGCTCGTCGTCGTCCTCGGAGAAGGCGGTGGGGACGCCCACCGCGGTGAGCGTGCCGTCCTCGCGGAGGGTCAGCCGCGCGCCCTGGTAGGCGCGCCAGGAACCGACGAGTTCGCCGGGCTCCGCCGATCCGGCGGGCGGGGTCAGGAGGAGGACCAGGGCGGCCAGTGCGGCCACGGCGCCGAAGGCGGCGAGGCCGACGATCCGGGCGGGGCGGCCTGCGAGAGGCCGGGGGTCACGCGGGGGCACTGCCGGGCTCGCAGCCGCTGTCGCAGACCGAGGGGGTGGGGTACGTCCAGCCGTTCGTGCCGGGCGCGGGCGCAGGTACGGGCGCCGGCATGGGCGCGGGCTGGGGCTGCCAGTACGCCCCGCGGTACTTGGACGCGGCCAGGACGGCGTTACGGGCGAAGCGGAGGCCGGACGGCGTGCTCATGCGGTGCGAGAGCGGCCGGTACTCGGCCAGCGCCCACAGGCACACGACCCAGGCGGCGGCCCCGCGGTAGACCTGCCCGCCGTCGCCGACCACGGTGATCTCCTCGAACGTGGCCCCGTGGTCGAGCTCCGGGAAGCGCCGCCGGGCCTCGTCCGACCCGAGCGGCACCAGGTCGAGCGGCACGAGCTGACGCTGCCTCGCGAGCCAGTTGCGCACGAAGGTGCAGAGTGAGCACTGTGCGTCGTACAGCACGGTGAGCCGGCGGACCGGGACGCGCCGGGCGTCCCGGTCGACGGCGGTGGGCGTCGCCATCGGGGTCATCGGGCTCAGCGCCCGCCGGCCGGGGCGATCCACGGGCCCTGCTGCCCCGCGTAGCCCTGCGGAGGGACGGGCGGGACCTGCTCGCGGTCCAGGATGCCGCGACGGCGGAACTTGTTGAGGGCGTAGACGTTGCCGAGGTGCATGACGCCGAGCACCAGCAGGACGACGCCGAGCTTCTGCGACAGCGCCTCGAACACCCCGCGGGCGTCGGCGACGGTGCCGTCGTCCTGCAGGTACAGGGCGATGAACCCGAGGTTCACCAGGTAGAAGCCGACCACCAGCAGATGGTTCACCGCTTCCGCGAGCTTGTCGTTGCCGTGCAGCACATCGGCGAGGAAGACGCGCCCGTTGCGGCTCAGCGTGCGCGCGACCCAGACCGTGAGGCCCAGGCTGAGCAGCAGGTAGATGACGTATGCGACGACTGTGAGATCCACGTCCCCAGCCCTTCTTGAACGTGTTCAAAAGCTCTGATGGTCGTGACTGTAGACCTGTTTTTGAACACGTTCAAGCCGAGGGAATCCGTGCTCACCCCCTGCGGGCGTCCGGGTGGTCGCCCAGCGACGGGGCGAGCAGGTCGAAGACGTACGCGGCCTCCTTGGCGACGGTGCCGGCGATCCGGTCGGTCGATCGGCCCGCAAGTGTGAGTTCCTGAATGCGCTCGAAGAGCAGGCGCTGGGCGGCTGCGAGGAGGGTGGCGGCGGCCCGGGGCGCGATCCGCTCGCCTTCGCCCCTGGATCCGCCGGCGCCCTCGGCAAGCGCCTCGGCGAGGGCTTCCTCGCGCTGGTCGTGCAGTTCGCGCAGCCGAGCCGTGAGGGTGGGGCTTTCGCTGATCATGTGTGCGAACTCGTATCCGGCGAAGCCTGCGACAGGGCTGCGCTCCTCCACTGCGGTGAGGAAGTACCGCCGCAGCGCAGCGAGGGCCGATTCGCCCTCGGTCCGGTCCGCGACGGCGCGGGCCAGGCTCTCCACGAACGCCTCGTGGTGATCGAGGGCCAGGTCCTCCTTGCGCGGGAAGTAGTTGGTGACCGTCTTCTTCGCCACCCGGGCCGCTGCGGCGATCTCGGCGATCGTCGTCTGCTCGAAGCCCTGGGCGAGGAAGAGCCTGGTGGCGTGGTCGGAGATCAGCTGCCTGGTCTCCTGCTTCTTGGACTCGCGGAGTCCCATGGTCTCGGCGCTCATGGCGCAATCTTACTCTCGACGTAAAAATACTCTTGACGCAGAGCGTGCGCTGGATGCAAAGTTATGTCGGTCGTAAGTTTCTGCCCGAGAGGACTCCCCTTGCGCGTCTCCGTTTCCACCATCTCCCTGACCGTCGCCGACGAGCGCGCCTCGCGGGACTTCTTCCTCGCGCACTTCGGCTACCAAGTGGCCATGGAGGCCGACGGGTTCGTCTCGCTGACGCGCGACGACGCTGCCGTCGCCATCGTTCTGCTGCGCCGCGGCATCGAGGTGCTGCCGCCCGAGCGGCGTGACGAGTGCGCCGCCGGTCTGGCCGTGGTGTTCACCGTCACCGGCCTTGAGGCCGAGGAGAAGCGGCTGCGCGCCGAAGGCGCCGACATCACCATGCGCTTGCGCGAAGAGCCCTGGGGCGAGCGGCTGTTCCAGGTCACGGACCCGAACGGCATCGTGGTCCAGCTCGTCGAGTGGGTGGGCTGAGCTGGGCAGAGGCAGCAGCAGGCTTATCGTCACACTTGCCCCCTTGCCGTGTGAAAGGTTCGCCTGTCCGGCGTAACGGGCGAAGGCGTGGGTATTCCGGGGACGCCCTCACGCGACCACTGGAGGACCGCTGTGAACCTCACCCTGCGCCGGGACGTGTCCGCCACGGACACCGAGGACGGCATGGTGCTGCTGGACGAGCAGTCAGGCAGCTACTGGCAGCTCAACACCACCGCCGCACTCATCCTGCGCACCCTGCTCGACGGCACCCCGGAGCGGGCGGCGCAGCTGCTCACCGAGCGGTATCCGGCCCTCCCCGCGGAGCGGGCCGCCGCCGACGTGGCCACCCTCATCGGCTCGCTCTCCACGGCCCGCCTGGTGGTGACGGGCGCGTGACGGGCTGACCGGCGCCGAGGCCGGGCGGGCCCCCTCAAGCCTGCCCGGCCCCGTACCCCCGTGGGCTCGCCGGCCCCAACCGGCCGGCCCCCGGCGTCTACCAGCTCGACTTCCGCACCCCCGGCAGGTGCCCGGCGTGGGCCTCCTTGCGCAGGTTCACGCGCGACAGGCCGAACGTACGGAAGTAGCCGCGCGGCCGGCCGTCCGCGGAGTCGCGGTTGCGGATGCGCGTCGCGCTCGCGTCCCGCGGCTGGCGCCGCAGTTCGCGCTCCGCCGCCAGCCGCTCCTCCTCCGGCGTCTGCGGGTTGCGGATGACGGCCTTGAGGAGGGCGCGCCGCGCCGCGTAGCGGGCGACCGTCAGCCGCCGCTGCTCGTTCTTCGCGATCTTGCTCTTCTTCGCCATCAGACCTTCTCCCCGCGGGCCCGGATCCGGGCGACGGCCGCCTCGACGCCGATCGCGTCGACGGTCTTGATCCCCTTCGCGCTCAGCCGCAGCCGCACGTACCGCCCCTCGCCGGGGAGCCAGTAGCGCTTGGTCTGGATGTTGGGGTCGAAGCGCCGCGAAGTGCGGCGGTGGGAGTGGGAGATGGTGTTGCCGAACCCGGGCTTGCGGCCGGTCAGCTGGCAGTGCGCCGACAAGGGTCAGACCTCCTGGGAGGGCTCCGGAAGAGCCTTAATGAAAATGGGAACCATTTCTGTATAGTAGCCCCCATGGCCCGCAACGAGCTACGCCCCGTCATCAAGCTCCGGTCCACCGCAGGGACCGGATTCACCTACGTGACTCGCAAGAACCGCCGCAACGACCCTGACCGCATGCAACTGCGCAAGTACGACCCCGTCGTCGGCCGCCACGTCACCTTCCGAGAGGAGCGCTGATCCGCCGTGCAGCCCGGAATCCACCCGCCCTACGACCCCGTCGTCTTCCGTGACCGCGCGGCCGGCTTCGCCTTCCTCACGCGCTCGACCGCCACCAGCGACAAGACGGTCGAGTGGGAGGACGGCAGGACGTATCCCGTCATCGACGTCGAGATCTCCTCGGCGAGCCACCCCTTCTACACCGGCACGGCCCGGGTCCTGGACACCGCCGGCCGCGTCGAGCGGTTCGAGCGCCGCTACGGCGCCCGCAACATCAACGGTGAACGCGGAGGCCCGCGGTGACCGCGCCGCACCCCTTGCCCGTGGCCCTGGTGGGCGGTCTGCACGCGGACGCCCGCCGGGCCGCGGTCGAGCGCCTCCTGCAGACCGTCCCCGGCAGCGTCGCCCTCCACCACGACCTGGCCACCGCCTCCGCCGGAACGGTTCGCCGGACCGTGCGCGACCGCACCGGCACGCTCGACGAGGGCGAGGCGCCGCTCGTCAACGACTGCGCCTGCTGCGCCCTGCGCGAGGACCTCATCCCCGAGCTGGAGCGGCTCGCCGCCTCGGGCACGTGCCGGCTCGCCGTCGTCGAGCTGTGGGACTCCGTCGAACCCAAGGCCATGGCCGAGGTCGTGGCCGCCCACGCGGGCGAGGACCTGCGCCTCACCGGCGTGATCACGGCCGTGGACCCCGCCCTCGTCCTGCCCGCCCTCGGCTGCGGCGACGACCTCGCGGAGGCCGGGCTGGCCGCCGCGGCCGCCGACCAGCGCACCGTGGCCGACACCTTCGCCCGCCAGCTGGAGTACCCGACGGTGCTCGCGCTGGCGGAGGGGACCGCCGCGGAGGACGACGACGCCGGTGACGGCGAGCGGACCGCCTTCGGCGAGCCCGTGGCCCCGGCCGACGCCGCCGACCACGCCCTCCTCGCCCAACTCGCCCCCACCGCACGCCACATCGCCGTCGATTCCGTGGAACTCGCGGCCGCAGCCGTCGCCGGATTCGACGTGGAGGCCGCCGCGGCCCGCCAGCACCCCGCCTGCGCGCTGCTGCCGCAGGAGGCCGACGCCGACGGCGTCGCCACCCTCGTATGGCGGGGCCGCCGGCCCTTCCACCCGGGACGGCTCTACGCCGCACTGGAAGACCTGTGCTGTGCCGCCGCGCGCAGCCGGGGCCGCTTCTGGCTCGCCGACCGGCCGGACACGCTGCTGGCGTGGGACGCCGCGGGCGGCGCGCTGTGCGTGGAGAGCGCCGGGCCGTGGCTCGCGGCGCTGCCGGACGCCGCCTGGGACATGGTCCCGCCGGACCGGCGCGTCGCCGCCTCCCTCGACTGGGACCCCGAGCACGGCGACCGCGTCCAGCACCTCACGTTCACCTCGCCCGGCCTCGACGCCGACGGGCTGCGCGCGCTGCTGGAGTCGTGCCTGCTGACCGACGCCGAATACGCGGGCGGGCCCGACGCCTGGCGGCTGCTCCCGGCTGCGTTCGACGAACTCCTCGACCCCGTTTCCTGACCCGGTTTCCCGACCCGCCTGCCTTCAAGGACTTTTCATGCCGCGCCGCCCCGACCACCGCAAGAACCTCAAGCCCCGCCCCAATCCCCTGGATGCGGCAGATATCACGTACATCGACTACAAGGACACCGATCTGCTGCGGAAGTTCATTTCGGACCGGGGGAAGATCCGCAGTCGCCGGGTGACCCGCGTCACCGTTCAGCAGCAGCGTCAGCTGGCCCGGGCGATCAAGAATGCACGTGAGATGGCACTCCTGCCGTATTCGAGTACGGGCAAGTAGTCGTCGTTCGCCTGGTCACGATGGTGTAGTCACCTTGAAGTAGTGGTGGGAACACCGTAAGTGCACGTGCATTCGCTCATGCAGAAGCATGTGAACGCAGCTATGATCCCGAGTAGTTGTCAACCCCATCATTCGCCGCCGGGCGTGCCGGGGTGCCCCTGCAATTCTCCGGGAGAGTCCTGTGCCTCACGCGTACAACGGCATGGCTGCCGCGGACCTCGACGGCGTCGTCTGGCGGAAGAGCCGGCACTCCAACTCCCAGGGCTCCTGCGTGGAGTTCGCCAAGCTGCCGGGTGGCGGGGTCGCCGTGCGCAATTCCCGTCATCCGGACGGTCCGGCGCTCGTCTACACCCCTGCGGAGATCGACGCCATGCTGCGCGGGATCAAGGACGGGGAATTCGACTATCTGGTGACCGACTGATGACCGACTGATGCCTGAACCGGGGGCCGGTTACCGCTAAGCGTGCTGCTCGCGCGGCAGCCGGAAGAGGGCCCATACGACCTTGCCGTGCAGCGCCCCCGCCAGTGGGTGCCAGCCCCAGGTGTCGCTGAAGGACTCGACGAGGAATAGCCCCCGCCCGCACTCCGCCGACGCATCCGCCTCGCCGGCCGTCGGGCTCTCCTCGCTGGGGTCGCGCACGGCGCACACGAGCCGCGACGTCCACCGCATCAGGTGCAGCCGCACCGGGGGGTCGAATTCGCCGCCGGATATCGGCTCGGCGGGCAGGGCGTAGCGCAGGGAGTTCGTCACCAGCTCCGAGACCACGAGGGCCACGTCGTCGAAAAGGCCCGCCAGGCCCCAACCCTGGAGGGTCGTTCTGGTGAAGGTGCGGGCCGTCCTGACCGCCTCGAAGCGGGGTGGAAGCGCGCAGGAGGCCGAGTTCGGGACGGCCGATGGGGCGATCGGTGGCAGCCCTCGCCACAGAGGAGAGAGCACAGTCGATCCTTCGGTACCCATCCGAGGCACTCCTGGCAATCGTGGACGTGACACGCACGTGTGCGTTCCCCATCGTTCCCAATGCGGATGGCGGATGCAAGGGCAGATGCACGTGCACGTGGGGGGTTTGGGGGCGCACGTCAGCGTTCGGCCGCAATTCTTCCTACGCCCTCTTCCGTACGACCTCCGGCCTACTCCCCTCCGGGTAGCCGGATGCACACTCAATGCACACTCAACGGAGCCCGGAGATGGCAGACTTCACCGCCGGGGGCCGCGGGGGTCGCCCCCGGAGAGGGCGAGCGCGGCAAGGCCGGGAACGGAACCGGAAGAGGAGGAGTCGCAACGATGGCCACGAGCGAGTCGAGCGGTTCAGTGGTGCGCCGCATACTCCTGGGCTCCCAGCTCAGGCGACTGCGTGAGTCACGTGGGATAACCCGAGAGGCGGCCGGTTACTCGATCCGTGCGTCCGAGTCGAAGATCAGCCGTATGGAGCTGGGCCGGGTGAGCTTCAAGGCACGCGATGTGGAAGACCTTCTGACGCTCTACGGGGTCACGGACGAGCTGGAGCGCGAGGCGCTGCTCGGCCTTGCCCGCGAGGCCAACGTCGCCGGCTGGTGGCACAGCTACGGGGACGTGCTCCCCGGCTGGTTCCAGACCTACGTGGGGCTGGAGGGAGCCGCCTCGCACATCGGGATCTACGAGGTGCAGTTCGTGCACGGGCTGCTGCAGACCGAGGGGTACGCCCAGGCCGTCGTGGTCCGCGGCCAGCCCGCGGCCGACGAGGCGGAGGTCGAGCGCCGCGTCTCGCTGCGCATGGAGCGCCAGAAGCTGCTCTTCTCCGAGCGCGCCCCGCACTTCCACGCCGTCCTGGACGAGGCCGCACTGCACCGCCCGTACGGCGGCGAGGCCGTCATGCGCGGGCAGCTGCAGCACCTCATGGACATCTCCGAGCAGGCCAACGTGACCCTCCAGGTGATGCCCTTCGCGCACGGCGGGCACGCGGGCGAGAGCGGCGCCTTCACCATGCTCCGCTTCCCCGAGTCGGACCTGTCGGACGTGGTCTACCTGGAGCAGCTCACGAGCGCGCTCTACCTCGACAAGCCCGATGAAGTCGCCCAGTACGGAAGGGTGATGGAGCGGCTGCACGAGGACAGCCTCTCACCGGCGGCCACCCGGGACCTGCTGAGGCGGCTGCTTCAACTCATGTGACACATCAGTACGATGACGTCCCATCAGGAGCGCATTCCGGTTCGGGCGCCGCCGAGCGCCCCCGTATCTCCAGGCAGGGATGGCACATGTCCTACTTCGAAGAATTGGCCTTCCAGTACATCGACGGCGAGTGGCGGTCCGGCACCGGCTCCTGGGACATCGTCGACTTCAACCCGTACAACGGGGAGAAGCTCGCCTCCATCACCGTCGCCGGCGTGGACGAGATCGACCAGGCCTACCGCGCCGCCGAGCGGGCCCAGCCCGCATGGGGCGGCACCAATCCGTACACCCGCCGGCTGGTCTTCGAGCGTGCGCTGCGCGTCATCGACGACCGGGAGGCCGAGCTGTCCGCCGCGATCACCGCGGAGTGCGGCGGCACGGCCCTGAAGGCGGCCTTCGAGCTGCACCTGGCGCGGGAGTTCCTGCGGGAGGCCGTGCACCTCGCGCTGAGCGCCGAGGGGCGGATCCTGCCCTCCCCGAACGACACCAAGGAGAACCGCCTCTACCGGGTGCCGGTCGGCGTCGTCGGGGTCATCAGCCCGTTCAACTTCCCGTTCCTGCTGTCGCTGAAGTCCGTCGCGCCGGCCCTCGCCCTCGGCAACGCCGTCGTCCTCAAGCCGCACCAGAACACGCCCATATGCGGCGGCGGCCTGGTGGCCAAGGTCTTCGAGGAGGCCGGGCTGCCGGCGGGTGTGCTCAACGTCGTCGTCACCGACATCGCGGAGATCGGCGACGCCCTCATCGAGCACCCCGTCCCGAAGGTCATCTCGTTCACGGGCTCCGACAAGGTCGGCCGGCACGTGGCCACGGTCGCCGCGTCCCACTTCAAGAAGACCGTCCTGGAGCTCGGCGGCAACAGCGCGCTGATCGTCCTCGACGACGCCGACCTCGACTACGCCGTCGAGGCGGCGGTATTCAGCCGTTTCATCCACCAGGGGCAGGTCTGCATGGCCGCCAACCGGGTGCTCGTCGACCGCTCGGTGGAGCAGGAGTTCACCGAGAAGTTCGTCGCGAAGGTCCGGAGCCTCAAGGTCGGCGACCCGGGCGACCCGGCCACCCACATCGGGCCGCTGATCAACGCCGGGCAGGCCGAGGCCATCGGCTCCCTGGTCGAGCAGGCCGTCGCCGACGGCGCGACCGCGCTGGTGCGCGGCCGGACGGAGGGCACGCTCGTCGAGCCGTCCGTACTGACCGGGCTGAAGGCCGACGCCGCGATCCTCGGCCAGGAGATCTTCGGGCCGGTCGCGCTGATCATCCCCTTCGACGGCGAGGAGGAGGCCGTCCGGCTGGCCAACGCCACGCCGTACGGGCTGAGCGGCGCGGTCCACACGGGGGACACCGAGCGCGGCGTGCGCGTGGCCAAGCGCATCGACGCCGGAATGATCCATGTGAACGACGGGACCGTGCACGACGAGCCGATCGTGCCCTTCGGGGGCGAGAAGGCGTCGGGCGTGGGACGGCTGAACGGCGACGCGATGGTCGATGTGTTCACGACGACGAAGTGGATCTCGATCCAGCACGGGAAGAGCCGTTTCCCGTTCTGAGCCGGATCCTTCGTACGGGCGTGCGTTGCGGACAGAACCTGACCGCATGGGGTCCTACTTTTACTTCAACGGCTCAACGGCTCAACGGCCCAGCGGAGCGAAGGAAAAGGCGGACCCCATGGTTACTCACGTCATCGAGAAGAACCCCTCCGACGAGCGCGGCACCCTGCTGGCGTTCGTGGAAGCCCAGCGGGGCGCCCTGCGGCGGGCGGTGCTCGGGCTGACCGACGAACAGGCGGCGCTGAAGCCGAGCGCGAGCGAGCTGTCCCTGGGCGGGCTGCTCAAGCACGTGATGCAGGCCGAGCAGAACTGGCTGATGCTGGCGCAGGGCCGGGCGGAGGAGTCCGAGCAGGACCCGTCGGCGTGGGCCGACGGCTTCCGGCTCCTGGAGGGCGAGACGGTCGCCGGGGTGCTCGCCCACTGGGAGCAGGTGGCGGCGGAGACGGAGAAGTTCATCCGCTCCGTGCCCAGCCTGGAGGACACCTTCCCGCTGCCCGAGGCGCCGTGGTTCCCGAAGGATTCGCGGGTGTCGATGCGCTGGCTGCTGCTCCACCTGGTCGAGGAGATCGCGCGGCACGCCGGGCACGCGGACGTCATCCGCGAGTCCCTCGACGGGAAGACCGCCTTCGAGCTGGTGGCGCTGGCCGCGGGGGACGACGGGGCCTGACGGGGCACGGGGCCTGACGCGGCCCGGCCCCTCGTTCCGCCTAATCTGGGCATCGTCCGGGCATCGTCCGGGCATCGCTCCGGGTGTCGCTCCGGGTGTCCGGACAGCGGTGGAACGAGGAGGCTGAGGGCGCGATGTCGGCGATCCGGTTGCTGGTCCTGGGCGCGGTCCGCCGGCACGGCCGGGCCCACGGCTACCAGGTCCGCAACGACCTGGAGTTCTGGGGCGCGCACCAGTGGTCCAACGCCAAGCCGGGGTCGATCTACCACGCGCTCAAGGCCATGGCGAAGCAAGGGCTGATGATCGCCCACGACACGGCGCCGAGCGAGGCCGGCGGCCCGCCGCGCACGGAGTACGAGCTGACGCCCGCCGGCCAGGAGGAGTACTTCCGGCTGCTGCGGCACGCGCTGTCCGCCCACGACGAGAAGATCGACGTCCTCACGGCGGGCGTGGGCTTCCTCGTCGACCTGCCGCGCGCCGAGGCCGTCGCCCTGCTGAGACAGCGGGTGGCGGCCCTGGAGGAGTGGCGCGAGGAGATCCACCGCAACTGGACCCCGGCCGAGGGCGAGGACTGGGGCCACATCGCCGAGATCATGGGCCTGTGGGTGCACACGGCGGAGACGGGCGGGGAATGGACCCGCGGCCTCATCGAGCGCCTGGAGGCGGGGGCGTACGAGATGGCGGGCGAGGGCGAGCCGTGGCGGGGCGGGATGGCCCCGGAGCCGGGCTCGGGCTCCACGGCCGGCTGAGCGTTCCCGGCCGGGCGTTCCCGGCTCCTAGTGGTGGAACGCCGTCGCCATCGCCTCCGGGCGGCCCAGCGGGCCCGGCTGGCGGCGGAGTTCCGGGAGGAGATCGCGGAGGTCGTCCATGAAGAGGTCGGCCAGGTCGTGGGAGAAGCCGTTGCGGCAGACGACGCGCAGGACGGAGAGGTCCTCGCGATCGGGCGGGAAGGTGTAGGCGGGGACGAGCCAGCCGCGTTCGCGCAGGCGGCGGGAGACGTCGAAGACGTCGTACGCGTCGATGCCGTCCGCGGTGGTGAAGGCGAAGACCGGGAGCTCGTCGCCGCGGGTGAGGAGGCGGAAGTCGCCCGTCTCCTCGATCAGGCCGGACAGGCGGCACGCCACGTCGCGCCCGTTCTGCTGCACCGCGCGGTAGCCCTCGCGGCCCAGCCGCAGGAAGGTGTAGTACTGGGCGGCCACCTGGGCGCCGGGGCGCGAGAAGTTGAGGGCGAAGGTGGGCATGTCGCCGCCCAGGTAGTTGACGCGGAAGACCAGTTCCTCGGGGAGGGAGGAGCGATCGCGCCACAGGGCCCAGCCCACGCCCGGGTAGACCAGCCCGTACTTGTGGCCGGAGGTGTTGATCGAGGCCACGCGCGGCAGGCGGAAGTCCCAGACGAGCTCCGGGTCGAGGAAGGGCGCGACCATCGCCCCCGACGCGCCGTCCACGTGGACCGGCACGTCCAGGCCCGTACGGCCCTGCAGCTCGTCCAGGGCCGCGCAGACGCCCGCCACCGGCTCGTAGGAGCCGTCGAACGTCGAGCCCATGACGGCGACCACCCCGATGGTGTTCTCGTCGCAGAGGGCCGCCGCGGCGCCGGGGTCGATGTGGAAGCGGTCGCCCGCCAGCGGCACCTGGCGCGCCTCCACCTCCCAGAAGTTGCAGAACTTCTCCCAGCAGACCTGGACGTTGGCGCCCATCACCAGGTTCGGCCGGGCGTCGGCGGAGGGGTACCGGTGGCTGTTGCGGGCGGCCCAGCGCCGTTTGAACGCCAGCCCCGCCAGCATGCACGCCTCACTCGACCCGGTGGTCGAGCAGCCGACGGCCGTGGACGGGTCCGGGGCGTGCCAGAGGTCGGCGAGCATGGCCACGCAGCGCCGCTCCAGCTCGGCGGTGCGCGGGTACTCGTCCTTGTCGATCATGTTCTTGTCCCGGCACTCGGCCATGAGCACCGCCGCCTGGGGCTCCATCCAGGTGGTGACGAAGGTGGCCAGGTTGAGCCGGGCGTTGCCGTCGAGCATCAGCTCGTCGTGGACGATCTGGTACGCGGCGTGCGGGGCCGTCGGCCCGTCGGGCAGCCGGTGGCGCGGCGGCTCGGCGGCCATCCCGCCGACCGGGTCGGCCTCTCCGTAGAAGGGGTTCACCGCCAGCCTGCGGCGTGCGGAGCGGTCGCCGGGTGCCTTCTCGCCTCGGTGCAGGGCCATGATCGCGACAATACGGACTTGCACCTCACGTAACGGGAGGACTCACCGTGGAGCCCGCAAGCCCGTAACGGGAAAGGAGCGGAGATGAGCTACTCCGTGGGACAGGTCGCCGCCCTCGCCGGGGTGACCGTGCGGACGCTGCACCACTACGACGAGATCGGGCTGCTCGCGCCCGGTGAGCGCAGTCACGCCGGGCACCGGCGCTACGACGACGCCGATCTCGACCGGCTGCAGCAGATCCTGTTCTACCGGGAGCTCGGCTTTCCGCTGGAGGAGGTGGCGGTGCTGCTCGACGAGCCGGGTGCGGACCCGGCCGAGCACCTGCGCCGCCAGCACGGTCTGCTCGTCGAACGGATCGAGCGGCTCCAGCGCATGGCCACCGCCGTGGAGCACGCCATGGAGGCGAAGAAGATGGGCATCAAGCTCACGCCGGAGGAGAAGTTCGAGGTGTTCGGGGACTTCGACCCCGACGCGCACGCGGAGGAGGTCGAGCGGCGCTGGGGCGGCACGGACGCCTACCGCGAGTCGCAGCGCCGGGCCGCCTCGTACACGAAGGAGGACTGGCAGCGGATCAAGGACGAGGTGGACGGGCTCAACGCGCGCATCGCCGCCCTCATGGCCACCGGTGCGGCACCGGAGTCCCCGGAGGCCATGGACCTCGCCGAGGAGCACCGGCAGCAGATCCGGCGCTTCCACTACGAATGCAGCTACGAGATGCACACCGGCCTCGCCGAGATGTACATCACAGACGAGCGGTTCACCGCCAACTACGAGGCGATCCGGCCCGGCATGGCCGTCTACCTGCGGGACGCCATCCTGGCCAACGCGGTGCGCAACGCGTGAACAACGCGGTGCGCAATGCGTGAACAACAGGGGCGGCCCGGCCTGTGCCCGGGCCGCCCCGCCGGCGTCCGCCTGCCGCCCGAACGGCAGCCCCGCCGGCCGTCCCGTCACGGACGGGGCGAGATCACCACCGCCGTGCCGTACGCACACACCTCCGTGCCCACGTCCGCCGCCTCCGTGACGTCGAAGCGGAACATCAGCACCGCGTTCGCGCCACGCGCGCGTGCCTGCTCGATCAGCCGCTCCATGGCCTGGTTGCGGGTCTCCACCAGGGTCTTCGTCAGACCCTTGAGCTCGCCGCCGACCAGGGACTTCAGGCCCGCACCGATCTGGCTGCCGATGTGGCGGGAGCGCACGGTGAGGCCGAAGACCTCGCCGATGACGCGGTCCACCTTGTAGCCCGGGACGTCGTTCGTCGTCACGACCAGGACGTCGGACTGGCTCTGTCCGCCGCCGTACTCCTCGATGCCCATCGCATCCACCTCCGTGTGTGCAGTGTGTGCAGTTTTGCCGGTGCCTCACCAGGACGCATGCCGGGGCCCCGGGGTTGCGCCGAGCGGGTGTACGCCGCGGGGGCGGCCCTCGCCCGGCCGCTGCCGCACACTGGAACGCGGGGGCCCCCGGTCGCGTTGGTAACTTGGGGCCGCACATCACCCCGCCCAGCCTGTGCCCGGGCCTCGCACGAGCCTGCGCCCTCGACCCAGGAGCCTGTCACCCGTGACCCCCACGACCACTCTCGCGCTCGGCCCCCAGTGGCTGGATGCGAACTATCTGATCGAGCAATTCGGTCTGATCGGCGTCCTGGCCATCGTCTTCGCGGAGTCCGGCCTTCTGATCGGCTTCTTCCTCCCGGGCGACTCCCTGCTGTTCACCACGGGTCTGCTGGTGACCACGGGCCAGATCGACAAGCCGCTGTGGATCGTGTGCACGCTGGTGGCGGTCGCGGCGATCCTCGGTGACCAGGCCGGATACCTCTTCGGCCGCAAGGTCGGCCCCTCGCTCTTCAAGCGCCCCGACTCCAAGCTCTTCAAACAGGAGAATGTGGAGAAGGCGCACGAGTTCTTCGAGAAGTACGGCCCGAAATCGCTGGTCCTGGCCCGTTTCGTGCCGGTGATCCGGACGTTCACGCCGATCATCGCCGGCGTGAGCCGGATGAACTACCGCTCGTTCCTCATCTTCAACATCATCGGCGGCATCCTCTGGGGCGTCGGCGTGACGCTGCTCGGTGCGTCGCTCGGCAAGATCGAGTTCGTGCACCAGCACATCGAGATGATGCTGGTCGCGATCGTGCTGATCTCCGTGGTGCCGATCATCATCGAGTTCCTGCGGGCCCGCTCCAAGAGCAAGAAGGCCGCGGCGCAGGGCGGCGGCCACCCGGGCGCGGTGGGCGGCCCCCGCCCGCCGGCGCAGCAGCAGCGCGGCCGCCACGCGCGCCGCTGAGGCCGTCGGGCCGGCTCTGCGTCGTCCCTGAGCCGGTCCTGCGTCGTCCCTGAGCCGGTCCTGCGTCGTCCCTGAGCCGCCCCTGCGTCGGTCCTGAGCCGGCCCTGCGTCGGCTCTTCGTTCCGCATGGACCTCGCCCCACTGGGCACACGCCCCCCTGATCAGGCATGGTGACCCTAGGGCTAGTGCGCCGCCGGGCTTCCACCGGCGGCGCGGGCGTATGAGGAGCGCGAGGTGGCTGAGCGGCAGCGGGGTGGTCATGGGGCCGGCGAGGCTCCGGAGGATCGCAAGCCCCAGTCCGACGAGGCGCGCAGCGCCTTCACCCCGCCGCTCGGCGTCCCGCTCCCGCCACCGCCCGAGGACGAGCACCCGACCTCGGAGTTCGCCATACCGGAGGGCGTCGCCCCCGAGCCGCCCGGCGAGCCCGAAGGCTCGGCCTTCACCCTCCCCGCGGGTGCCGTCGCCCCCGACTCCAGCACCACCCTGAGCACGCTCCTGCCCGGCTACACGCCGCCGTACGGCTCGCCCAAGGTCAGCCTGACCAAGGACACGCCCTGGCAGGACCGCATGCGCACCATGCTGCGCATGCCCGTCGGCGAGCGGCCCGCCCCCGAGCGGGCCGCGAAGCAGGACGAGCCCGGCCCGCCCGTCCCGCGCGTCCTCGACCTGACGCTGCGCATCGGCGAGCTGCTGCTCGCGGGCGGCGAGGGCGCCGAGGACGTGGAGGCGGCGATGTTCGGCGTCGCGCACGCCTACGGGCTCCACCGCTGCGAGCCGACGGTCACCTTCACGCTGCTGACCGTCAGCTACCAGCCGTCCCTCGTCGACGACCCGGTCACCGCCAACCGCACGGTGCGGCGGCGCGGCACCGACTACACGCGCCTGGACGCCGTCTTCCGGCTCGTCCACGCCATCACGTCGCAGGGGCTGACGCTGGAGGAGGCCTACCGCGGCCTCGCCGAGATCCGCCGCAACCGCCACCCGTACCCCGGCTGGGGCCTGACCGCCGCCTCCGGGCTGCTCGCCGGCGCGGCGAGCATGCTCGTGGGCGGCGGGCTCGTGGTGTTCCTCGCGGCCGCGGTCGGCGCGATGCTGGGCGACCGGCTGGCGTGGCTCGCGTCCGGGCGCGGGCTGCCGGAGTTCTACCAGTTCGTGGCTGCCGGGCTGCCGCCCGCGGCGATGGGCGTGGCGCTGAGCGCCCTCCACGACTACGTGGACGTCCAGGCGTCCGCGGTGATCACCGGTGGGCTGTTCGCCCTGATCCCCGGGCGGGCGCTCGTGGCGGGCGTCCAGGACGGCCTGACGGGCTACTACATCACCGCGGCGGCCCGGCTCCTCGAAGTCGGCTATCTGATCGCCGGCATCGTCTGCGGCGTGCTGATGGTCCTCTACGGGGGCGTGCACATCGGCGGGGCCACACTCAATCCGGAGGCGGCGCTGGAGCGCGTGGAGCGGCCGGTGATCCAGATCATCGCCGCGATGCTGCTGTCCTTCGCCTTCGCGGTGCTGCTCCAGCAGGAACGCCACTCCGTGTGGGTCGCCACGCTCAACGGCGGGGTCGCCTGGGTGGTCTACGCCGCGCTCGCCGACACCGCCGGGCTGGACCCCGTGCCCGCCACGGCCATCGCCGCCGGGCTCGTCGGCCTCTTCGGGCAGCTGCTCTCGCGCTACCGGTACGCGTCCGCGCTGCCGTACGTGACGGCGGCGATCGGGCCGCTGCTGCCGGGTAGTGCCGTGTACTTCGCGCTGCTGAACTTCGCGAAGAACGAGCTGAACACCGGCATCGCCAGCCTCACCAAGGCCGCTGCGCTGGCGCTGGCCATCGCCATCGGGGTGAACCTGGGCTCCGAGATGGCCCGGATGTTCCTCAAGGTCCCGGGAGAAGCGGCGGGGCGCCGTGCGGCAAAGCGCACGCGAGGCTTCTAGCAAGCCTTACGCGGGGCGCGCCTGCACGGTCCGGGGTACCCCGGAGTCTTTGCCCGCCGCGACGGCGATCCGCCCCAGCGGACGTGTCCGGCGGTGCCGAGCGGGGGTTCCGGGCGGCCCGGACGGCCTTCGCTTCGCAGTGCCCGCACGCCGGGCGACTTCCACCCGCCGCGACGGCGATCCGCCACAGCGGACGTGTCCGGCGGTGCCGAGCGCAGCGGAGCTCGTACGGCACCGCCGGGCTGCGCCGTCGTGGCGGATCGCCGTCGCGGC
>NZ_BMUT01000019.1 GCF_014650335.1 Streptomyces hiroshimensis | reverse complement strand
ATGCTCGCCCCCACATCCAGGACTCGCTTTTGACCACAGCAGGGAGGGAGTCGTGCGACAGCCTCCTGCTTCACCAGCGCGTGCACCGAAACCGTCCCGGCCCGGGCCCGGCCGGCCGCCAGGCTCGAAGAACCGCCGCCCGGCCAGCCGCCACGACGTGGGCCGAGTCCTCACCACCGGCCCACCCACCACAAGGTAGGGACAAAACCTCGCCGCACAGCAGAATCAGGCTGACCGGCGGCGCTCAAGACGAGCCACCCCGCCGTCGAGATCGATCCCGGTTCTCCGCGGGGCACCATCCTGCTCGTCATCCCGCAGCACCAGCTCAATACGGCGTTGCTCCAGCTGGACCCGCTTGCTCGGGTAGATCAGAGCATGCAGTTCCTCAGTAGCCGTGGCACCCACACCCCGGCTCCCCAGCTCCCGTTCCCGAAAACGGCCAGGCAGCCACCCCCGCCCCTGAGCCTGCCGGACCACATACTGGACGGCCGCCAAAACGAACAGCGGTATCACCACGATCAACACCACGAACGGGCTTGTCAGCAAGCGCACCATGAACCGACAACGCCCACCATCGCACCCATGTTCCGGCCGACTTGACCAGCGAGGATAAAACGCAAGCTGACCTTGACTTTTAACCTCAACGGGGCGAACGGCGCTTCGGGCTTGATCGCTCGGGCCGGAGAACGCCGGACGGGGAAACAGCCCTTTGCGCGGTCGGTTTGACTGATGACGCCAACAGCGGTGCCAGGGTAACGGCCTTGGCCCCTGGGCTACAGCTCGCTGCCGCCATCGGCACCCTCCTGCTCACAGCCTCTCCCGCCGTTGCTGGCGGCGTGATCGTCTTCGACTCACCGTCGACCGACAACAGCTGCGCGAACGCAGCTGGTCACACCCCAGGCAGTACCGCGTCCAGCACGGGGGCCGCAGCCGGAAACGTTTTGGAGGCGCCGATCGTCGCACCGTTCAACCAGTGTGGTGGTGCCGACTTGCCGGCCCTGCCCCTTAACGATCTGGGTGTAGGCGTTGTGGTGAGCGTCCTGGACGATGGCCTTGAGTGGACGCACGCTGACATCTGAAGGCTGTAGAGGTGAACCACCGCATCCCCCCCTCCCCAGCCCACGCTGCGGGCCGGGCCCCACTCGCACGCGCGCATGACCTTGGGGCGAGTCCGGACAGCTTCACCCGCGCGACAAGGACGGCATGCGAGATCAAATCGGCACTCTCGATCCGGTACCGAGCAGGCCCGTGCTCCGCCCTTTTACGGACGGCGGTACTGCTGCGGCTTGCCTCAGGCCAGGCAACGGCCGCAATCTCAGCGGGTGTGCCACTGGTGATCGGGCAGGAAGCGTACGTCGTACTGCTCGGGGACTGTCGCGAACGCCTCCGGGCCTGGAACGACGGGCTGATGCGGCAGCCCGAGCCCGTCCGCCGGTGCACCGAGGTTCTCGAAGAACCGCTCGAAGGTGCCACCGGGGCCGGCGGCAACGCCCACGACCTGGCTGTGGTGTCGCTCCATGCGGTAAGCGTGCGGGCAGTTCTTGGGGACGAAGCCGAAGTCGCCGGGGGTGAGGAGATTTTCCTGCTGGCTGCCCTCGGTGTCCTCGACGAACAGCCGCACGGCTCCGTGGGTGACGTAGAAGACCTCGTGGGTGTCGGGGTGCAGATGGGCCGGTATGAGATCGCCCTTCGGGCCTTCGACGGTGAAGAAGTTGAAGATGTTCTCGGTCTGCTCGCCGCCCGCGTAAATGGTGATGAGGTCACCGCACAGGTGAGCGCGGTCGCCCTCGCCCTTCTCGATGAAGTAAGGCCGACCAGGCTCCGCAGGGATACGTGAAGCGCGCCGGTAACGGGTTACGTACTCGATGGTCATGGGGGTGTGTGCCCTCCGGGCTCGTCGGAACGACCTCCGTCGTGAATGTCAGGTAGCCTGACATGGTGAAGTGGTGACGAGCAAGCCGACCAGGCGGTGCGAAGTCGATGAACACACCACGGGGCCGGGCGCCGGCCCCGTCCCAGCCCAGATGGGGAGACCGTATGACGCCCACTCGCCGCAGCCTTCCGCGGCTGCTCCACGACGCCCGGCGATGGTTTGAGGAAGGGCTGGTCGCAGCCCTGGAAGCAGCAGGGACCGCACCCGTGTCACCGGCGCAGCTTCAGCTGTTCACCGTGCTGGACGACCAGGGCACCACGGTCTCCGAACTGGCACGCCGCATGGGCGTCACCCGCCAGACCGCACACCAGGCGGTGCACGGCCTGATCGCCGCCGGCCTACTCGAACAGACCGCCGATCCTGCATCCGCCCGCCAGCGGCTGATTCGGCGCACGGTGGAGGCCGAACGCACGCACCGTCAGGCCTGCGCCGTGCTCGAAGAGCTGGAGGAACAGCTCGCCACGCGCATCGGACAGGACGCGGTGCAGATCCTGCGTACAACGCTGGAAACGCCGTGGGGTCCCGCGCTGCCACCTGATCCAGCCATGTCGGAGCCCCAAAAATGAGGAAGCTTCACGGGCTTCGTTTTCGGCAGAGCGAACCGGGTCTGGCGCGTATTTCGAGAATATTCGCCAGACCCGGTTCGCTCTGCCGAAAACACGGGCCTGTTACCCATCGGCCAGCATCCAGCCGATACTGGTCGTTCCGAGGAGCAGCGGAAAGGCGGACACGACCCGTGCCTCAAGAGGCAAGGACGCTGAGGCACGAAGGGGTCCGGCAGACAGGGGTGCCCACCGTGCTGCCTGCCGGAGTGAGAGGAGTGCGGGGCCCGCGAGTGAGGTGATGGGTTCTCGCGGGCCCCACAAGTCCGGCAGACGATGGCACCCCTTGTCAGGGATACCTGCCGGAGCGGGTGGAGAGACCCGCGAGGGACTGGGGGAGCCAAGTCCTGCGGGCCCTGGTATCCCGGCCGGGTCAAGCACATGAAACTGCCCGCCGGAGCAGAAACGACATGATCCGCCGGCACTCCGAGGCGAGCACCGCCATCCCGATGCCCTCCGCGCGATGCGGCACGATCGAGCCCGCCGCCGTCGTTCGGCCCCGCCCGGCCTCCTCGACCGGCGGCTCGGCCAGCACCTCGGCGACCGTCTCGTGCGCATCAGCCAGCCGTTGAAGTGCACACGAGCGAGGCGACAAGACGAACCACTCGAACTCTCCGGCCAGGGAACCGAGTTCATGTCCGACCAGCAGAACCCGGCGATCATATTCGGAATGCGGATGGCTTCTTACGTCACCGAGCCCGCCCGTCGGCCCGTACAGGGTCGTTGCCGTCGGCTACCCTCGGTCGCCACGGTCCTCCAGGTTACGGGCGGCGGCCGCACGGAGGGGACCTGCACCTGGGGCACGCGGACTGAGGGGCGGCGGGGTCAGCGGAGGGCCGGGTCCGGACCGTGGAGGCCGAGGGACAGCGGGAGATCCTCCCGCTGCTTCACCTTGAGCTTCTTGAAGACCCGGGTCAGGTGCTGCTCCACCGTACTCGGTGTGACGAACAACTGCCCCGCGATCTCCCGGTTCGTGTGCCCCCGCGCCGCCAGCGCCGCCACCCGCCACTCCGCGTGGGTCAGCCCGCCCGCCCGCTCCCGGGCGTCCTCCGCGGGCCCGGCCCGGTGCGAGTGAACGAGGGCTGCCGCCCCGCACTCCCGGGCCAGGCGGTAGGCCAACTCCGACTGGGTCCGGGCCCGTCGGGCCTCTCCCAGCGACCCGTGCGCCATCCCCAGGTCGAGCATCGCTCCGGGCCAGCCCCAGCCGGTCGCCGCAGGTCCGCAGCAGCTCGGTGGCCTCGGTGAGCAGCGGCAGGCGGTCCCGGACGCCGGTGGTACGGGCCAGCAGGTGCAGTGTCCGACCCCGGGTGCGCGGATAGCGGTCGCCGGCCAGCGCGAGCTGTTCGTCAAGGAGTTCACGGGCGCGCTCGGGCCGGCCCCGCCCGCGCGGGTACGCCGGCCGATATCCGCCTTCCCGAGGAGGCCAAGGACCGGCTTGCTGCCATCGCTGCCGCCGAGGGCCTGTCGCTGCGCACCTACCTTGCCCGCCTGGCCGAGACGCCGCTCACCCCGGCCGAGCGCGCCGAGAAGGCACGGGCTGTTTTTACCGGGGTGTATGGGTTCAGGCACGGATTCCGTGAAGTCGATCAACGGACCGTCACGGTCTGTGCTCGATGGCCGAGACTTGCATGGATGGCTGTGCGGGTGCAGGCTCGGTCGGACAGAATGCTGGACATGACGACTTGAAGAGTACCGGCCCGGCGGCAGCACTGGCACAAGGTCGGGAGCGGCTGGTCCGTTCTGGACGGTGAACGCCGGATCTGCGCCGCATGCGGGACGCCCGTCCGCTCGTACCAATACCGCTTCTATCCGCCCGAGTCCTCCATGTTCGAGCGCTGCATCGGGTTCGCCTGGTGCTCAACTTGCAGGATCTACTCCGGAAACATGGTTCACATCCCGCGGAAGCGGGTTCTGGTCGATGCCCTCGTATCCCTTCCCCTTGAGCAACGCGAGCGGTTGCTGCGTTCGGAAACGGGACTGATCGAGTTCCTGGACCTCGGTGGGGGTGCTTGAAGGGAGTCCTGCCAGGAGACGGCGGCCAAGGTGACGATCAGTGACTTCTGAAAGGTGAGTGAGGGGGCCCGCCAATGTGGGCCCCCTCAGTGCGATCCGGTCACTCTCGTGAACTCAGGGAAGTTCAGCGCCCGAGTCGGCTCGCGGTTGGTGGCCCGGACGGCGTCGAGTTCAGCTAGCCAGCGCAACAGAGTGGCGGTATCCCCGGTGCTAGTGACGCCCCAGGGAGCGCTCTGCGCTTGAGCAGAGCAATCTCCTGGACCGCAAGGTGCCCTTGCCTCGAATTGCCGTTTGGCGGCCAGCGTCGAGATGTTTCCCAGGACTGAACTGCGACCCAAGAGGCAAGCAGGGGTGCCAAGGTCTCGGGTCAGGAGATCGCGCGGCGGTATGGGGTCTACTTCACTATGCGAGAAATGAATATAGGGGTCTATTGGCAAAAACGGACTCCGATAGCGCTGCTTCTTCACCCCCACGCCATATTCGGGCTGCGCGTCAGCTTGCGTAATTGGACTACCTGCACCTGTAGATACTGTGGTGGTCGTGAACCCGGCACCTATTTCGGGGTGGTTCGGGCCAGGTGTTGCGGTGCCGTCTAGGCTGGCCGTCGCAGAGGACCTCTGGCCGGGCGGTGGGATTGAATTCCTGTGCCCAGAATCTATGAAGAGACCGCAAAGGTGGCGTCGGATGCCGTTGCGGATGCCGTTCTGGAAGCCGCGTCCCCGATAGCCCTGGTCAGCCCACAGGTACCGCAGCCGCGGGAACTTGCCTGCGCAACGGGCGAGCAGGACCTCGACGCCGTCACGGTCGTTGACGCTGACCGGGCTGACGCACACCGCCAGGACCAGGCCGAGCGTGTCGACCATGAGGTGGCGCTTGACGCCGTGCACCTTCTTGCCGCCGTCGTACCCGTGCCAGCCGCCCCGCTCGGTGCCTTTGACGCTGGGCTGTCCACGATTCCGGCACTCGGTGTGGGATCACGGCCCCGGTTCAAGGAGTTCCCACTCCACATCGGACAGATCCGTCGCATACGCAGCACGCCCACCGGTCACCGCCCGCCTCCCCCGAAGGAGCGACTACCAAGCCGCCTTCCCTGAACGGGGCTTGTCAGACACCCTCTAACACCATGCGCGTAGGGCGGGCCAGGTCTTCGGGCCGACTTCCCCGTCGACGGCCAGCCTGCCCTTGCACAGCCTGTTGTAGTGGTCCTGAAAGGCGCGCACGGCGGCTTGCGTGTCCTGTCCGTACTGGCCGTCGATGCCGAACGGCCCGATGTCGTAATCGCGTTTGACCAGGATGCACTGGGCTTCCTTCACGGCCTCCCCGGACGAACCGAACTTGATGACGACGCTGTTGCCGTCGTAGAAGCCGCAGGTGAGGGGCGTGCTCGTGCTGACGTTGCCCGTGACTGAGGCAGCGGGCGCGGCGGCGTCGACATCGACGGCATCGGTGATGCGGGAGCCGTGAGACCGAGACACGCGGTCAGCAGTACGGCAGCAGACCTGACGAGGGACGTGCGCATGGGGACCGCCTCCTGTCAGAGTGTCACTTCGGCCCACAACGGCTTGTGGTCGGAGACCTTCGAGGAGGTGGCGTCCGACGACGTCACGTGGACGGACGGCGGGACGAAGAGGTAGTCGAATTTGTCGCCACTGTCATGGGTCGCCTCGCCGCTGCGGCACCAGATGTAGACCGATCCGACGAATTCGCCTTCCTTGATGGTGTTTCCGCAGGGGCTGTCGGTCTCCTTGAACGTGCCGTGGGCGCCACGGCCGTAACCCGGGTCGTAGAAGTTGTCGGCGACCGCCGAGAGAGGGTCGTCGTCGAAGTCCCCGCCGAGGAACTTCGTATACCCGGCGTACTCCGCCCTCGCGAGAAGAGCCTTGGCGGCTGCGGCTTCCTTGCGCCGGACGTTCAGTGGGAACGACTCGTTTCCCGAGGTCAGGTATGCCGAGCAGATGAGGAGTCTGCGGGAGCCCGACTTCACGCAGATGATCTGCCGGCGCTCGATGGGTTCCTTGATGTCCGCGGGGGACAGGACTTCGGCGAAGGACTTCTCGATGCCCAGGTCCTTGCGGTACAGCACGGCATTCTGCTGCAAGGCGTTGCTGTGGTAGCACTTCACCGGGTTCCGGGAGGAGCCCGTGCCGGCGAAGATGTCCGCGGTCACCACAGTCCTGGACACTACGGACCAGGGCGTCCGGCGCCTCATTGGTGAGCTTGCCGTAGACCTTGTTTCCGCCCGCCTGGTTGAAGGTGCCGATGATGATCCGGTCCGGGATCCGGTCCGGGATCCGGTCCGGGGTCCGGTCCGGTGACAGCGGGGCGGCCGCAGATGTCTGTGTTCTGACTCCCGGCCGACCCCGCGCGGCAGAGGCCGGCCCGGCCGAGAGGAGTCTGCGGGGCGCACGAGCACGTGTGCAAGGGCGGGAACTGGCCGAAGAAGTGGGCGACTGATCAGCTGTCGAGGGTCTCGTCGGCTTCCTCGAAGTCGCTTATCTCCGGAGTGCCACGGACCGCGAAGAAAGGAAGGACACCCTCCGCCACCACGTACTTGCGGGGTAGCGAGAGGCCGAAGTGCCTTTCGATGATGCCGATGGTGCGGCGATCGCGGTCCTTGTACGGCTCTTCCTCCTGATGCGCGGAGCGCTGCTCGGTACCCCCGCGCCAGTGCTCCTCACCGATTCCGAAGGAGCAGATGAGCTGCCCGTCCCGGGCGTGGTCGAACGTCTTCGGGGGATGTTCCGGCATCGGATCCAAACGGACGGCGTCCACTCCTCCGTGCGACACCTTCAGGAGGCGCTCACGGCCCGTGGAGTCGCCGTATTCCACGGCGAAGGACCATGCGCCGCTTCTGCCGACGCGGATCAGGCCGTCCCCGTCCTCACCAGGACGGTACTGGCCGTCAAAGACCGCATCCCATGCTTCCATGTCGCTGATCGGCCGGTGACCGGCACCTGTCCGTCCTCCCTCTTTGCTTCGTACATTAGAGGGCCCCACTGACACACAGGCAGTGCGCCAGTGGGGCCGCGTGCGCCATCGAGCTGCGTGGGAAATCTAGGACGCTATCGACCACTTCAGCTGCGCCGGCGCCGATGCCGGGCTTCCCGTGTACTTGGTGGTGTACGCCGGCGCCTTGCCGTAGTCGTCGCCCCCGCTGCCCAGGTACCAGCCGTTCCCTTCGTTCTTGACGAGTTTGGTGCTCGCGTCGTAGGACCACTTCAGCTGCGGGGGAGCGGACGCCGGGTCGCCGGTGTATTTCGTGGTGTACGCGGGGGCCTTGGCGGACGAGGAGTCGTCGCCGCTGCCGAGGTACCAGCCGTTCGCCTCGTTCTTGATGAGCTTGGTGGCGGGGTCGTAGGACCACTTCAGATTGCCGGGTGCCGACGCGGGTTCCCCCGTGTACTTGGCGGTGTACGTGGGAGCCTTGGCGGCGGAGGAGTCACCGCCGCTGTCGAGATACCACCCTGCTTCCTCGTTCTTGACGGGAGCCGGGGAGGGGGCGGCCGCCTGTCCCGCAGCGGGGATCAGGGCCACCATGGTTGCAGCAGCTACAAGGATCGCGGACCGCCGGGCGAGCGGGTGCACGAGCGGGTGCACTGGCATGGTCTTCCTGCCGTTTCTGCGCGTGATTCGAGAAGGCGAACGGTTCGCCCCTCAGAACCGCACTGTCCGCAATGAGCATGAGCCAGCGCTCGTTTGCGTACCTACCGGAACCGTTCCCCACCACCGGTTCGTGCATGGGCACACGGCTCGGCGCGGGTGCGCAGCGGCGGCGCCGCGCGTTCGCGGGCGCCCGGCGTACGCGTGAGGGCACCGCCGCCGGCACGGCTGCGGCGGCCCCCGCCTGCGTGGCGGGTTTTCGATACATGGCCGGGGGACACGCGGATCGAAGGTGGCTGTGTGCCTGTAGGAGCCGGACACGCGGAGAATCACCTGAGGGCGGACGGACACGGGAAAGCGTTCCGGGCGCCCGACGCCCAGTGGCTTCGGCCTCGACCTCGACCTCAGCAGCCGGAGGCTCCATGAACCGCTCTGTGAGCAGCGCCCAGAGCACCCTGATGAACAGGCAGACCGGCCCGGAACGCCCCTATGACGTCGTGCTCTTCGGGGCGACGGGGTACGTGGGGGAGCTCACGGCCGAGTACCTGCTCGCGCACGCGCCGAAGGGATGCCGGTGGGCGCTCGCCGGCCGCAGTCGCGCCAAGCTGGAGAAGCTGCGGGACCGGCTGGCGGCGCTCGACTCCGTACGGGCCGCGGACGTGGCTCTGGTGACCGCTGATGCGGACGGCTGATGCGGACGATCGGGCTGCGATGCGTGCGCTGGCCGAGTCCGCGCACGTCGTCGCCTCGACCGTCGGCCCGTACATCTCGTACGGGCAGGAACTGGTGGCGGCGTGCGCGGAAGCCGGTACCGATTACACGGACCTCACCGGAGAGCCGGAGTTCGTGGACCTGATGTACGTACGCCACGACGCGCAGGCCCGCAGGACGGGCGCGCGGATCGTCCACGCCTGCGGATTCGATTCGACGCCGCACGACCTCCTCGCGTACTTCACGGTGCAGCAGCTGCCGGAAGGGGTGCCGCTGACGGTCGACGGCTTCGTGCGCGCGTCGGGGATGTTCTCCGGCGGCACGCTGGCCTCGGCGCTGACGATCGCCTCACGGCAGCACCAGGCGAAGGCGGCGGCCGAGGAGCGGGGCCGGTACGAGCCGCAGCCGGCCGGGCGCCGGGTCAGGGCCCCGCTGGGGGCGCCGCGGTTCAGCAAGGAGACGGGCACGTGGGCGCTGCCGCTGCCCACGCTCGACCCCCAGGTCGTACGCCGCTCGGCGGCCGCGCTGGAGCGGTACGGACCCGACTTCCGCTACCGCCACTACGCGTCGGTGAAGTGGCTGCCCGTGGCTCTGGCCGGGCCGGTGGGGCTGGGCGCGCTGTTCGCGGCTGCGCAGGTGGCTCCCGTGCGGTCCTGGCTGGCGAGCCGCTACGAGCCGGGGAGAGGGCCGAGCGCGGAGCAGCGGGCGCGGGCCTGGTTCCGGGTGCGGGCCGTCGGCGAAGGAGGCGGCCGGCGTGTGTTCACCGAGGTCACGGGCGGTGACCCGGGCTACGGGGAAACGGCGAAAATACTGGCCGAGGCGTCGCTGTGCCTCGCCTTGGACGACCTGCCGACGACCGCCGGGCAGGTCACGACGGCTACGGCCATGGGCGACGCGCTGATCGGGCGGCTGCGGGATGCCGGTATGCCGTTCCGTGTCTGTCACACGGACTGACGAGGCGCGCATTCTTCGCCCTGGGCGGCGTCCCTCTTCTTGCGGAGTCCTTGTGCGGTCGCTGCGGAGCGTGCCGTCGCTGCGGAGCACACCGGAACGACGCCCCCCTGGCCCGCTACCCCGCCGGCAGTCGTCAGGCTGCGGGCGGGGTAGCGGGCGGGGTCAGGAGGTCAGCACTGGGGCCGCTTGCCATGGTTGGCCGCCTTACTACGGCGGGCTCTCTTCTTACGGCGCCGCTTCGAGGACATGCCGTCTCCTCTTCCGTGGTTTTCGACCAATTTATACCGTTTCGGCGTGATGTGCCTGGTGGGCGTCTGTGCCGGGTCGGCTGACGGCGTCGAGCAGCAGCTTCGCGGCCACGGTCGCCCCGTCGGTGCGGAACGTGCCGGCCACGGCGGTCGCTCGTGCGCGGGTCTCGGGGGCCAGGGCCGTCCCGAGCGCGGCCGACAGGGACGCGACGGTCGGAACCGGGCCGTCGTGTGCCGCGCCGATGCCCAGGTCAGCCACCCGGCCGGCGAAGTACGGCTGGTCGCCTCCCTGAGGTATGACCACCTGAGGCACGCCCGCCCAGGTGGCCGTCGTCGTTGTGCCTGCGCCGCCGTGGTGCACGACGGCCGCCGCCCGGCGGAACAGCGCCTGATGGTTGACCTCGCCGACGGCGAAGCAGTCGTCCCCCTCGTCGATCAGAGCCAGCTCGGCCCAGCCGCGGGAAACGACCGCGCGGCGGCCCTGCGCACGGATCGCCTCGATGACCATCCGGGCGACGTCTTCCGGATCGCGCATGGGAACGCTGCCGAAGCCCACGTACACCGGAGCTGTGCCGGCATCCAGGAACTCCACCAAATCGGCGGGGAGCGGGCGTTCGTCCGGCAGGACCCACGCGCCGGTCTGTACGACGCCGAGGCCCGCGGGCTGCTGCCACGGGGCCAGGACCGGGTCCGCCGCCAGCCACGGCCGGTCGGTGAAGACGTGGTCGCGGACGTTGCCCAGCGGCGGCAGGCCGATCGACGCCCGGTGACTGTTGACCGCCTCGCCGAACACCGCCTGCGCGTCCTGGGCGTCCCGGTCCCACAGCACCCGGTTGTCGGTCACATCCGGGGAGAGCGGCCGGCCCGGCCGCGGCATCGGCGGGTGGTGCGGCGACGGCAGGCTGACCGGCTGATAACTCGCGTACACGTAGCGAATGCCCAGCTTCTCGGCCGCTGACTTCACACCGGCCACGGCCGGCACGAGGCCGGTCGCCACCAGCACGTCACACCCCTCGGCTGCTGCGGTGACGTTGTCGTGGAATGCGGCGACCAATTCGGCCGCGCGCCGGGGCACGCCCGCCGCCGACGGCGGTGTCTTCCCCGTCACCAACCGGCGCACGGACTGGCCGGTCGGCACCATCCCCACGCCGACCCCGGCCAGCCGCTTCGCGAACTCCTCGTCCGGCGGCGCGCACACCCGTACCTCTGCGCCAAGTTCCTGCAAGCGCACTGCGAGTCCCACCAGCGGCTCGACGCCCCCGCGCGAATCGTAGGCCGCCAACAACACGCGCATTTCGTGACTCATTTCCGTAGTTCTGGCGTAAGTTCTGGCGTAGTTCCGGCTTCGAGGGGTGATTCTGCGGCATGTCCGGGTCCTTGCCTCAGGAGGGGCCTGGCCGAGGTCAGTAGAGGTCAGTAATCGAGGCTCGGGTACCAGTCGCCGCGGCCCTGCGGGGTCAGGTCGAGCAGGTGCCACACCGGGGCCAGGAGGTCGATGCCGCGCTGGTCGATGTCGTCGGCCATGCGGGGGTGGGCGGAGTACAAATGGCGGACCGTGCCGTCACCGTCGCGGGTGAAGACGGAGACGGTGGAGTCCTGTGCGCCATCCTTGTCCTCGCTGCCCAGGTCGTACTTGAACGTGCTGTCGCCGCAGCTCAGGAGCCGTAGCCCGTGCCAGCCGCGGTCGCGGGCGTGCTGCCGCAGGGCAGGCGGGTCGGCGGCCGCGGCGATGACGAAGTCGGCGTTGCGGGCGATGTGGCGGGCGATGCCGTTGAAGCCGTCGATCCACAGGGTGCACATCGGGCAGGGTTCGGTCTGCAGCTTGCCGTACATCAAGTGGTAGACGATCAGCGGGCGGTCCGGGGCGGTGAACAGTCCGCTCAGGGTGACCTCGCGGACCGGCGTGTCGCCGGCGTCCAGGTCGGCGGGGCCCTCGGTGAAGACGTAGTCGTCGACGGGCGGGCCCTGCGGGAGCGACCGCCGCTGGGCGGCGACCTTCTCCCGGTGGCGCATGAGCTCGATCTCGGCCAGGCGCAGCTCTTCGCGGGCGGCGAGGTAGTCCGCTGATTCCCCGGCCAGTCTGGTGTACCGCAACATCGCGTCGTCCTCCTAGGGCGCGGCCGGCCCCCCATCCCCGGTCCGGATCCCGGGCCGCGGTCCAGGCGTCCCTGGACCGGTGGTCCAAGTCTATGGCGGCTCCAAGGGTCGCCGACAGCCGAGCCTGCGCGTCCCATCGGTGTGCCCTGCCGTTCCCGGGCCAGTTCCTCCCAGCCCGCCGGACGCCGGGCGGGGCCGTCGCCGGGGACGTGGCGCACGGCGTCGGGGGCGAACCGCACGGCCTGCCGGAAGGAGCAGTCGTCCACGCGGGTCGCCACGGGCCGCCCGCGCCTCGCGCAGGCCAGGTTCGGTCCGTCGCCGCGGCCGACCGGCCGGTCGGCCGCGGCAACCGGCTCGGGGCCGGGGGCCTCTCCGACCGTCAGCGGTTTCACGAGGGCGGATAGAACTGGCGGACCCAGCTGCGGTAGGAGCCGATGGCCTCGTCGCCCGCGGCGAGGCGGGGGCGGGGCTCGTAGCGTTTGGTGTTCCAGATCTTCAGGTCGTCCTTGAGGGCGTTGACCGCGCCCCACAGGATTCCCCGGGCGACGCTCCGGGCCAGAGGCTGCTGCAGGAGCGGCAGAGCAGACCGTGGCGTCCCGTCGAGGCCGGTGCACGCTGCCGCGACCAGCATGCGCGTGCTCCTGGGGCCGGTCGGCGTGTGCATGGCCCAGAGGTGGATCGCGAGGCCGAGCGGGGGCATGGAGGTGTCGGTGCGGAAGCAGCCCACCCCCGCGAGGAGGAACGCGTACTCGCTCGTGATCTTCAGCGCGGGAAACCGCTTCGGCGCCAGTTGCAGGCGAAGCCGGAGGAAGGGCCCCTCGGCCTGAGGCGGTACGAGTTCCCGCACTGCCACCCCGTGCAGCGTGTTCAAGTGCCGGTAGTCGAGTGAGTTCTCGGAGAGGTCCTGGGCGTGGGTGAGTACATCGGCGGTCCAGACGGCCGTGGGAGGGGGGATCGCTCCGGGCGCGCCGGGAATCTCCCACGTGGGCGGAGCGTCGTCGTGGCCGCGCCAGACGAAGACGAAGCCGTCGCGTTCGCGGAGGGTGTGGTGCTCCAGCCGGATCCGCGGTGCCCGGCCGCCGGGGGCGTGGACGCAGGCGCCGTCGGGGGCGTAGGCGAAGTTGTGGAACGGGCACACCAGGTTCCGGCCCTCGACCGTACCGAGGCCCAAGTGGGCCCCGAGATGCGGGCAGTAGGGCCGCACCGCGCGGGGCCTGCCGTCGCGGGTGCGGTAGAGGACGACATCCTCGCCCGCGAACCTGCGGCTCAGGACGGCGCCCGGGGCGAGCTCGCGGGAGAGCGCCAGGCAGAACCAGCCGCTGGGGTAAGGCAGCACCGGGCCCCGG
The DNA here is from genome assembly GCF_014650335.1 of Streptomyces hiroshimensis. Classification (GTDB taxonomy): domain Bacteria; phylum Actinomycetota; class Actinomycetes; order Streptomycetales; family Streptomycetaceae; genus Streptomyces; species Streptomyces hiroshimensis. The sequence continues at coordinate 88,830 of NZ_BMUT01000019.1, read as the reverse complement.
CCGTCTCCCACGACGCTCGGTTCCGTCCTCATCCCCATCCCCCTCCCCATCCCCCTCCCCATCCCCCTCCCTATGCCACGCAACTCAACCGCAGAGGCAGGCCGTCGAACATCCTTCATGCAGAAAAACACTCGTATGAGGGGTATTGCGCTGACATCGCCCTTGCGGCCGCCGTCGGGGCCTACTGTTTGCCCTCTTTCTGTTGGCAGGGGGTGCCGCCGTGACCGAGGAGCCGGTCGAGAGCCGCGATCACGAAACCCGCGATCACGAAACACGGCTGCACGAGGCAGAGGTCCTCGTCGTCGGAGCCGGACTGTCCGGGGTGGCCGCCGCCATCGCCCTGCGCCGGGCCGGCTTCGACGGCGTCGTCGTGCTGGAGAAGTCCGCGCGGCTCGGCGGTACTTGGCGGGACAACACCTATCCCGGGTGCGGCTGCGACGTCCCCTCGGTGCTGTACGAGTACTCCTTCGCTCCCCACCCCTGGAGCCGTTGCTTCGCCGCACAGCCCGAGATCCTCGCCTATCTCGAGACCACCGCGGCGGCCCACGGAGCCGACAAGGCGATCCGCTACGGCACGGAAGTGCTCGGCGGCCGCTGGGATCCGGACGCGCACCGCTGGACCCTCCAGACCACCAGCGGCACCTGGACGGCCCGCGCCGTCGTCGTGGCCACCGGCCCTTGGCACCGGCCCCGTTACCCCGACGTCCCCGGTCTCGACGGCTTCCCCGGGCCCGTCTTCCACTCCGCCCGCTGGGACCACTCCGCCGACCTGACCGGGCGTCACGTCGCCGTCGTCGGCACCGGAGCCTCCACCGTCCAGTTCCTCCCCGAGATCCAGCCCCGGGCCGCCCGCGTCGACGTTTTCCAGAGCACCGCCGACTGGGTACTCCCCAGACCGGACTACACCCTCCCGCCGGCCGCCCGCCGATTCCTGAAGCGCCACCCCGCGGCCCACCGTGCGCTCCGCGGCCTGCACCACTGGACACAGGAAGCCGTCGGCGTTTCCCTGCGCCATCCCTGGATGCTGCCACCGCTGGAGGCCGTAGCCCGCCGCCACCTGCGCACCTCGGTACCCGACCCCGCCCTGCGCCGGGCCCTGACCCCCCGGCACCGCCTCGGAGGCCGCCGCCTGATCGCCTCCGACACCTACTACCCGGCCCTGACCAGGCCCAACGTCCACCTCCACCCGACCCGCGTGGCCGAAGTGCAGGGGTCCGACGTCATCGGCGCCGACGGCACCCGCACCCGCGCCGACCTCATCGTCCTCGCCACCGGCTTCCACATCGGGGACCTGCCCCTGGCCCACCGCCTCCACGGCGCCCACGGCACCACGCTGGCGCAGACCTGGTCCCAGGGCCGCCGCGCCTACCTGGGCACCAGCGTCAGCGGATACCCCAACCTCTTCCTCCTCCTCGGACCGAACCTGCTCACCGGCCACACCGCGGTGCCCACCGTCCTCGAAGCCCAGCTCCGCTACATCACCACCGCCCTCACCCACCTGCGCACCGGCGGACACACGGCGATGGACGTACGGGCCGAGGCGGAGGCGGCGCATCACACCGCCCTTCACGCCGCGCTGCAGACCACCGTCTACAACACCGCCGGCTGCTCCAGCTACTACTTCAGCCACCCGGGTGTGAACACGTTCTGCTGGCCCTGGTCCACGCGCAGGCTCGTTAAGCGCCTGCACGCGTTCGACCCCGGCTCCTACAGCTGGTCATCGTCGGCCGCCCCAGGCCGGGCCGGTCACCAGGTCACCCATGTCTCGTGGAGCCCGTAGGCGGCGGTAGCTCGCCGGTTTGCGGGGCCGGGGCTCTGGGGCCTGTCTTCAGCGTTCCGGGAGGGGATCGGCAGTGCCACCGACGCTGTCAAGCAAGCGCTCGATCTCGGTGATGATGATCCCGGGTTCGGCCGTGGGGACCATGTGGTCGGCCTGCAGGGCGGGAACGTGCCGTCCGCGCGGCGACTGCTGTGCCCGGTACGCGTGGGATTCGTTCACGGACTTGCGGGCCCGTGCGCTCATGCCGGGGGTGGGCCGGGTCGCGGAGATGACCGTGACGGGGATGTCGCCGAGTTTCGGCGGGTGGTCGCGCAGGGCGCGCAGGTCGGCCTCGATGGAGGCCTGTTCGGCGCCCATGGTGCGTATCGCCGCGACGGTGAAGGCCTCCGCGCGCATGTCGGCGGCGGCATCGGGCGGAAGGGCGGCGGTCACCTTGCGGAAGAGGAAGCCGAACACCCCGAGGCGGGCCAGCAGCAGGGCTGCCCCGAGGCGGATCTTCTCCTGCTTGCGGACGGAGCGCTCGAAGAGCAGGTCGCAAGCCTCGTCCGTGGGATCGACCAGCACGAGGCCCGCGATCCGCTCGGGCCGGGCCGCTGCGGCGACGCGTACGATCAGGCCGCCCCAGCTGTGTCCTACGAGGATGAAGGGGCCCGGCCCGAGGTGGTCGAGCAGATCGCCCAGGTCGTCGGCGAGCCTGGTGAGAGGGCGTCGGCCCGACGGGTCCGGGGCGCTGCGGCCGAGGCCGCTGCGGTCGTAGACCACTGCCCGCGCCGAACCTGCAACGGCTTGCTGGACGAGCGCCCAGTACGAACGGGTCGAGGCCAGACCTCCCTCGAACACCACGGTCGGCCTTCCCCCTTCGGCAGGCCCCGGCTCCGACCCTGGCCCCGTCCCCGTCCCCGTCCCCGTCCCCGGCTCGGGCCTCGGCTGTTCCATGAAGAAGAGCTCGCGGCCGTCACGGGTCCGTGCGGTGCCGGGTATGCCCTGGCTGTGCTGTCGCTGCATGGTGACCGTCCTCAGAAGCGGATCCGGCAAGCCGTTCGACCGAAGGTGAACTTAGGTTAGCCTAAGTTTTCGGTGGGGTGGCGACGTGCAGCGCGGGCCTCCCCGCCCCCTTCCGGCAGCCCGAAGAGGCCGGTTATCCGGTGGGCCGATCGTCCGGGACCCAGTTGCCGTGGAGGCCGAGCGGGACTCGGGCGGGCAGGTGGATACGGGCGATCGGCCGGCCCGTGAAGTCCTGGGACGAGAGGATCACCAGGTCTGCGGCGCCGCGCTCCGGGTTGTGCACGTAGGCCATGACGTACCCGTCGTCCTCCGCCGTGGGCGCCTCGGCGGGGACGAACACACCTTCGCCGACCGCTGCGTAGCGCCCGAACTCGTGCGCCTCCGTGGTGCCGCGCACCAGGTCGTGCTTGAGCAGCGCACTGCTGAAGCCCACGTCCGGCCGCTGGTCCTCAGGTCCGGCGGGCGGTGCGTAGAGCTCGACGGCGGCGGCGTAGCCGTACCGGTACGGCCTTCCGGTGAAGCGGGAATTGAGGCGGGGGAACTCCTGGGTCCGGTCGTCCAGTCGCTGCTCCCGGACGGTTCCGGCCGCCAGGTCGATGGTCCACCGGTCGAGTGTGGGGCGGCTGGTGCCGAAGTCCCGGATGTTGAAGCCCTCGGGATGGCGGACGATGTCGACGACGATCTCCGTGCCGGTCTCGTAGGCGTTGAGGGTGTGGCCGACCAGACTCGGCGAGACCTCGAACCAGCGCACCTCACCGCCCTCTCGCGGCATCACGCCGACCCGGGCCGGGTGGGTGTCGTCCCAGACGAAGGGCACCCCCGTGGCGAGGTGAGCCGCGCTGAAGACCACAGGGGCGTCGAACAGGACGACGTGATGTTCCGTCAATGCGAAGTCGTGCATGTACGGGTTGCCGGGCGCCGGGACGGTGGTGGCACGCTGCACGGTGCCGGCGGCGTCCATCACGATGTGCTGGACGTGCTCGGAGCCGTAGCGGAAGGCGAGCGAGTGCAGCTCGCGGGTGTGCGGGTCGAAGATGGAATGGGCGTTGGCGTTGTAGCCCTCGGGCGTCGCGCCGAGGTCGCACGGGCCGACCGTGTCCAGCTCGTAGGTGAGTTCGTAAGGCTTCAGCCCTCCCTCGATGAGGGCGAACGTGCGCCCGGCCAGCCCCGCCACCTGGACGTTCGGGGCGAAGTCCATCCGCTCGTCGGCGACGGTCCCGCGGCGGGGTTCACCGAGGCGGTCGGCGACGGAGGCGGAGCGGACCCAGCGGTTGCGGTACCACTCGGCGCGCCCGTCGCGGATGCGCACGCCGTGCACCATGCCCTCGCCGAGGGTCCAGATGTGCGCGGCGGCGTCCTCGATGCCCAGCGGATTGGGGCCGGTGCGCAGGTAGCGGCCGCTGAGGTGGGACGGTATCCGGCCGGTGACGGGCAGATCGTAGGCGGTGATCTCCTCGGTGACGGGTGCGAAGTTCCCCGACAGATAGCGGTTGGTGATCCTCGGCATCGTCGTCATGCGGTCCGTCCTCGGTTCGTGGTCTGCTCCGGCCGGACCGGGGAGGCCTGGGCCGGGGAGGCCTGGGTCAGAAAGGCCTGGGCCACGGCGGTCATCAGCGCTTCGTAGCGGCGGGCGGCGGTGTCCGGCGGGAAGTGTCCGGCGATTTCGAGGCTCACGGCTCCGTGCGCGGCTGCCCAGAAGAGCTTGGAGATCTCATGGGCGTCGCCGGGCCGGAAGACGCCGGCCTCCATGCAGGCGGCGACCGCCTCGGCGGAGGCGTCGAAGGCGGAGGCCGCCACGGCCAGGGACTCGGCGGTCGGACGGTAGCCGGGGATGGCCTGTTCGAACATGACCCGGTAGTAGGCGGGCTCGGCCAGCGCGCGCTCCCGGTAGGCGGTGCCGAGCCGGGTGAGGTGGGCCAATGGGTCGGCTGTGCGCGGGACTTGCTGCTGGGCCCGGCGCAGCCGCGCGAACCCCTCCCGGTACAGGGCGTCGGCGAGACCGTCCTTCCCGCCGAACATGGTGTAGAGGACCTTGGTCGAGGTGCCGATCTCGGTGGCGATCCGCCGTATCGTCAGCGCGGCGATCCCCTCCTCGACCAGCAGTCCTATGGCGCAGTCGAGGACGGCGGTGCGTGCAGCCTCCTGGCCGCTGCGCAGGGCGTCCTGGTAGAGCGTGCTCATGGGTAACACTGTAGCTCACAGGTAACGCTGTTACCGCCTAGGGGTTCGTATGCAACACGCGGACACCTCGGTCGAGTTACCGATCCGATCCGATCCGTGCCGTGCTGAGCAACCAGTGGTGGACGGCGAACTACCGGTAGCCGTGCTCGGCGAACGCCGCCGCTGTCTCCTCGCGCCCGGCACCTTCCGCCAGCAGCAGGCGCAGCAGCACCCTGGCCTTGTACGGATCGAGCAGTCCGCCGTTGATCAGCCCGCGCCGCTGCAGGTCGGCCTCCGAGCCGGGCGCGCTGTAGGTGTGCCGCAGCACCGGGCCGCTGCCCGTCCGGGAGGTCAGGACGACCGGGATGTGTTCGGCGAGCGCGCCCAGTACGGGTGCCAGGGGAGCGGGTACGTGCCCGACGCCGAAGCCGGCGACCACCAGGCCCCGGTACCTCTCGGCCAGCCCGTCGAGCTGAGCACCGTCGTCGTCGAGCGTGACGCAGTGCAGGGCCACGCGGGCGGCGTCGAGCCGCGCTCTGTCGAACCCGGTGAATCCGGCCGCCGACAGGACGGTGGCACGGCGCTGCGGCGCGGCCAGGATCCGGACCTCGCCCTCGATGACGTGACCTGCCGGGCCGGCGTTCGGTGACGTGAACGTCGCCGTGCTCATGCTGTGAGACTTGCGGACCCGACGCGCTGCGTGCACCTCGTCGTTGAAGGCGACCAGCGCTCCGAGGCCGCGCGCCGCGGGCGAGGCGGCGACGCGCGCGGCCGCGAGCACATTGGCCGGCCCGTCGGCGCCGGCCATGCCCGGCTGCCGCATCGCGCCGGTCAGTACGAACGGCGCTTCGTGCGGCCAGACCAGATCGACGAGGAACGCGGTCTCCTCCAGTGTGTCGGTGCCCTGCGTGACGACAACACCGGCCGCCCCCGCCGCCACGGCACGCGAGGCGGCGTCGACGACGTCGAGCACCTGCGTGAAGGTCAGGCTTCCGCTCGGTACGGCATGGACGTCCTGCACGTCCAGCGACACCCCGAGCTCGTCGAGCCCGGGCACGGCAGCGGTGATCTCGGCGCCGGTCAGCCGCTCACCCTTGGCGCGCCCGGACACCGAAATCGTGCCCCCGAGCGCGAACAGTGCGATGTTCACGTTGCCCCCTCATGACCGTCGACAGCCGCCAGGTTACGTTCCCCTGTCTCCGTCTCCTCCGTCTCCTCTCCGAGGGCGATCCTGATCACTGGAGCGATCGCTTGTCAGGAAATCCGCATGCGGTTCGGTCGGCCCGCGTGATACTCCACCGCCATGGACGATCTTGTGACAGCGCGGCTCGTACTCCATCCGATGAGTCCCGGCGAGGCGGAACGCCTACTGGTGCGCGAGCCCGACGGCGGTGCCCGGTGGGCGCCCGGATACCCCGACGAAGGGGATGTGGCCGGAGCCAGGCGCTTCCTGAGCGTCTGCGCGAGCACCGGTGACCCCCAGCCGTTCGGCGCCTATGAGATCCGGCGGCGCGAGGACGGACGCGCGATCGGCGGGCTGGGCTTCCACGGCCCCGCGGACGACGACGGCAGCGTCACGATCGGCTACGGCCTGATCCCCTCGGAGCAAGGCAAGGGATACGCCTCCGAGGCGCTCCGCGCGCTGCTGGCGTTCGCCCGCGCCCACGGCATCACGCGCGTGCAGGGTGACACCGACCATGACAACGCCGCGTCCCAGCACGTCATGACGGCAGTCGGCATGCGGCTGGTCGCAGAGGACGAACGGCTGAAGTACTACGAGATCACCTGGGCCGAGGAGCCGCGAGGTGGCCTTTGCGGTCGGCTGCTGCCGTAACTCCCGGTCGTCGGTGTCGTTATGCGGTGGCGGAGGCCGCAGAGGAGACCGGGCCGCAGAGGAGCCCGCAGCAGGCGACGTCAGGAGGAAGCACTCGCCGTGCCCCGAGCTCCGCACGCTCTGCGCGTGCACGACGTACACAAGTCCTACAGGTCACGCCGTGTGCTCCGAGGCGTCTCGTTCAGCCTGGAGCCGGGCACCCTGGCAGGCGTCGTGGGGGAGAACGGATCCGGCAAGAGCACGCTGCTGCGCATCCTGTGCGGCCAGATCGCCGCCGACTCCGGCGCTGTCGAGCACGGTGGCTCCCTGGGGTACTGCCCGCAGGAGACCGTGCTCAACGACTCCCTCACCGTCGACCAGCATCTGAGCTGGTTCCAGGCCGCCTACGGTCTGGAGGAGCCCGCCCGGGCCGAGGAACTGCTCGAAGAACTCGGTTTCGCCGAATACCGGCACACCCGTGTGGAGGCCCTCAGCGGAGGCACCCGGCAGAAGCTCAATCTCACCTTGGCGCTTATGCACGACCCGGACGTGCTGTTGCTGGACGAGCCGTATCAGGGCTTCGACTGGGAGACGTACCTTCGCTTCTGGGACGTCGCGGCCCGGCTCCGCGAGCGGGGACGCTGCGTCCTCGTCGTGTCGCACCTGGCATGGGACACCCAGCGGCTCGATGTCGTGCTCCGTCTGCGTCATGGAGTGGCAACACCAGGGGAGTCCGACGCGATGCGTGCGGTGGCAACGTGACGCGTGCGCAGACAGGGCTGCTCCGCACGGGCGCCTCGTTCGCTCTCCTGGAACACGCTCGCAACCATCTCGCCTCGGTGCTGGTCGTCGTTTACATCCCTCTCTGGCTGACGCTGGAGCACTGGTTCGTCACCCCTGCGCCGGCGCGGTTCCTGCTGCGCGCGACGGGGCGTACCGTCACCGTCAGCGGAAATCACCTGACGATGGTGTCCGGGGCCGTCAACACGGTGACACTCATCGTCGGCTTCATGATGTTCATCACGACCTTCAAGTCCCTCGCCTTCGACCGCAGGCTCGCGTTCGCCGGCTATCCCCGTACGTTCCTGCTCCTGAGCAAGGTCATCGCCATGACCGTCGCCTCCGCCCTCATCGCGGGGTACGCCACGGCCGTGATCTGCTGGTACTGGGATCCCGTCCGGCCGGGGCTCCTCGCCGTCGGCCTGTTCACCGCCGCGGTCGCCTACGGCGGTATCGGCGTCCTCCTCGGGGCCTTTCTGCGCAACGAGTTGGCGGCGCTGTTCGTCATCATCATGGCGAGCCTGCTCGACACCATGCTGCAGAACCCCATGAGCAACACGGGAGCCGACAAGGACGGGCTCCAGCTGCTCCCCGGCTACGGTCCGACACAGGTCAGCGTTGCCGCAGGCTTCACCTCCACGGACACCCCGTACGGACACCTCCTGCTCGGCCCCCTGTGGTTCCTCCTCATGTGGGGGCTCGGAACCGCCGCCTTCTTCGCTCGCACCCGCAACCATCTCCGACTGCCCCGGAGCGCACGGCCGGCAAGGAGACTGACGTGACCCGTCACGAGATGCGCTTCGCCGGGCTCTGGAGGGCACCGCTCCCGCCCGGCACCATGTACGCGAAGCTCGCCGACATCGCGCGCTACCCCGGATGGTGGCCGGCCTTCCGTTCCGTAAGACAGACCGGCGAACGGGAATGCGAGGTTGTCATCAGGTCGATGCTGCCCTACGAGCTGACCGTACGGCTGAGACCGCTCGTCGACGATCCGGTCGAGCGCGTCCTGGAGGCGGAACTCGAAGGGGACATCGCGGGCAAGGTGCGATGGCACGTGGAAGGCGACGGCGGGCACGGCTGCGTGGCCTCCTTCGCTGAGCATGTCAGCGTCAGGAAGGCGGCGTTGCGACGATGGATGCCACTGGCGCGCCCGTTCTTCCACCTCAACCACGCCGTGGCCATGCGATCCGGACAGCACGGTGTGGTGGCCGGTGCGGAGCCCCTTGGGCGCCGGCGGTGACCGACCTGCCCGATGGAGGGGACCGGGGACCCTCAGTGCCCTTGTGAGGGGGCCTCAACCGGCAGTTCGACACGTACGCGGCGTGCGATCACCGACCGCGACGGATTCGGCGTCCTGGAACGCAGGGGACCGATTACCGCCAGCGCGGCGCGGGGGAGCCGACCATGCTGGAGGCATGACGACTCCGGATACGACCGATCAGCGTGCGGCTGATCTGCACACGACTGATCTGCCCGCGACCGGCTCGGCGGCCTTCCTCGCGGGCATGTACGAAGCCGAGGCCGCATTCCTGGCGGCCGGTGGCCCGGGCCGGGCCGCATTCGGTCTTCTGGCCCCCTACTTCGCCCCTGACGTGGTGCTGCACCAGGCCGACGCCCTCCCGTACGGCGGGACCTGGCGCGGACACCGGGGCATTCAGGACAACATGCTGGCGATGGCCGCGACCTGGGAGCTGTTCGAGTTCGCCGAGCAGGAGTTCCTCGCCGCCGGTGAGACGACGGTGGTACGCACCCGGGTCCGTGCCCGCGCCCGGGCGACGGGCCGCGAGCTGACGTTCCCGATCCTGCAGACCATCACGTTCAAGGACGGCAGGATCGCCGAAGTCCGCCCCTTCTACTGGGACACCCAGGCCGTCGCCGCTGCCTGTGCAGTGCCTGCAGGGCACGAAACGCCCCGCTGACCCTGGCCGGGCCTTCCTAATGGTCTATTTAGACCATAGTCTTCGGTCATGCCGCGCTGTGTCCTCGACAACCCGATCGTGCTGGCCGTGCTGGGACTCCTCCTGGAACAGCCCTCGCACCCGTACCAGATGCTCGCCGAGCTGCGTACGCGCAGCGACAACCACGCAGCCGCGATCAATCGGGGCTCGCTCTACAACGTCGTCGCCGCCCTGACCGAGGCCGGCTGGGCGGCCGTGCAGGGGCAGCAGCGCTCGGGCAACCGTCCCGAGAAGACCGTCTACGCACTCACGCAGGCTGGCCACGACGAACTCGTACGACGGCTGGACTCCCACATCCGCCACCCCGAAAGGGAGTTCTCCCAGTTCCTGGGCGCGGTCGCCTACCTCGGAGCCCTCGGGCCGAGCGGCGCCGTGGACGCCCTGACGGAACGGTCCCGGCGCCTCCGGCAGCGCACGGAGGCCGATGAGAAACGCCTGGCGGAAGCGCATGCGGCCGGGGTGCCACGGCTGCACGTCATCGAAGCCGAATACGCGCTCGGCCTCGCCCGCTCCGAGAAGACGTGGATCGACACCGTCATCGACGACATCCGCACCGGCGCACTGACATGGCCGGGCGTGCAGGGGGCCACCGCGGTCGTATCCCCATCCGTATCCCAGGAACGCTGAATTGAGGGCGCGTTGCGCTCCGAGAGCGAGAGGAACCGAACGCCACCGATGCCGATGCCAATACCGATACCGATACCGATACCGATACCGATACCGACAGACAACGACGGGCTCGTCTTCGGGATCTATCCGGGCGGAGTCACCGGTGACGACACCGGCCACCTGGCCGAGGGCCCGCCTGACGACCCGGCCCGCATAGCGACCGCACTCGACCTGCTCCAAGGCAGCCCTGGGCGCCCCTTCCTGGTACGCGCCTACACGGCTTTCGACGACACCACCCGGCCCGGCGAGCCGCACGCGACGGCGACACCGGACGCTGCGGAGCAGTACGCCGTGCGGGGCCGCCGCCTGGACCTCGTGGCGCAGTACCAGTCCACCGCCGGAGACGTCGACGGCTACTGCACCTTCCTGCGCGAGCTGGTCGAACAGTACGGCGCGGTCACGAACACCCTGCAGGTGACGGAAGAGCCGAACGTCACGACGAACCCCACGCTCGACGGCTACTACCCCGGAGTGAACGAGGCCATCGCCCGCGGAGTCTCCGCCGCCAAGGCGCGAGCACGGGAACTCGGGCACGCGCACCTGCGCGTCGGCTTCAACACCACCCCCCTCTTCGGGCCTGCCACCTCCTTCGTCGCCGAGCTGACCGACCACGGGAAGGCGGACTTCGTCGGTGACCTGGACTACGTAGGCCTGGACTTCTTCCCCGACGTCTTCCGGCCCGTCGCCGCGCTCGACCTCGCAGCCGCCGCCGAGGGACTGCTGCGCCACCACCGGGACGCCGTACTGGCGCCCGCCGGCCTGGCACACCTGCCGCTCCACATCACCGAACACGGCTGGCCCACCGGCCCCGACCGGCCGCTCCACCGTCAGGCCGACGTGGTCGAGACGGTGATACGGACCGTCGCGGCTCACGCGGAGGAGCTGCGGATACGCGCCTACACCCACTTCGCACTGCGCGACGCCGACAGCACGAACCCCGGCCTGTTCCATCGGTTCGGCCTCACCACCGACGACTACACCCCCAAACCGGCCTTCGAGGTGATGCGGTCGCTCGTCGCAGAGTTCGGGGTCTGACCGCCCGAAGGCCGGTGGCACGTCGGCTGCTTCACGGGCCGATCTCGAACCGGGGTGGTTCGAGGCCGGTGAGGCATCCGGTTTGCGGGGCGGTCGGGTTGTCGAAGAAGGAGACGGTGATCTCTTGGGCGCACCGTGACGTGGCGAACACGACATGGGGCTCGTAGGGGACCGTGACGACGGTCGCGCGGCTCAGCGTACGGGCGACGTACGGCCCGGCGGCCGCCCCGGTCTGGGAGTCGAAGCCGCCCGACAGGGCGAGGGTGGGGATGTCGCTCCGCGTGACGTCCCGGATCGAGGGCGGCGCCGCGGGGACGTCCCAGACGGCGCAGTCCGGACGGAGGAAGGTCAGCTGCGGGGCCTGGGCCAGTACCGAGCGGGGGAACGACGGGAACGCGTCGTGCCCGCCCCGGAGCCCCTCGGCCCGGCTCTCGTACGGCACCCACTCACTGCAGAAGACGCCGTAGGCGAGCCCGTGGGCAGTCCTGCCGAAGGCCTCGGGGCTGAGCTTGCCGCCCGCCCACTGCTCGGCGATCCGCTGCGGTTTGCCGTGGGCCAGCTCGTCGAGGGAGCGGGGTACGCCCGGCGCCACGTGGGTGGCGGAGGTCATCCAGTTCACCAGGGCTCCGCCGTCCAGTACGACCTTCACCGGCTTCGGCCGGCCGGGGACGGTGACGGTGGTGGTGACCGGGTGGGCTTCCAGTTCACGGACGAGGCGGTCGAAGGTGGCGGACAGGTGCGGATAGCGGCGGTTGCACGCGGGCTGCTCCGCGCAGGCCTTGAACAGGCCGTCGAAGCCCTGCCGGGCGCTGCTCCAGGTCAGCGCCGACCCCGCCTTGGACGGCGGCAGGATGCCGTCGATGCCGACCGACCGGATTCCCTGGGGGTGCTGGCGCATATAGATGAGCGCCAGGTGGGTGCCGTAGGAGATGCCGAACACGTTCCACTGGTCGATGCCCAGCGCGACGCGCAGGTCTGCGTAGTCGGCGGCGCTCTCGGTGTCGTTGTAGGCGCCGAGGTCGGCGCCGCGGTCCGCCAGCCGGTCGCGGCAGGTGCGCGTCGCCTCGACGTGCAGGCGCTCGGTGGACGGCGCGTCGTAGACGAGGCCGACGGCGCGCGCGTTGAACTCGTCGATGTTCGGACAGGTGAGGACCGGGTCGGCCGAGTACGTGCCCCGCTGGGACATGAAGATCACGTCCCGGTCGCGGTTCAGGCCGCCGTCGATCGCCATCTTCGCCTCCCCGACGGCGTCGTCGCCGGGTCCGCCGGCGAGCCACACGATCGGGTCGGGCTTCGGTTTGGCGGCCGCCGCCGGCACGATCGCGACACCGAGGGTGATCCTTCGACTGTCGGGCCTGGCGCGGTTCTCGGGCACGGTGAGCGTTCCGCAGCGGGCCTTTTCGAGCGCGGCGATCGGCTCCGGCGTCTTCGGGCAGGGGCCCGGCTCGAAGCGGGCGTCGCCCGCCGTCCGGGCGACTGTGCCGATCGCTGCTCCGGTGGAGGGGCCGGTGCTGGTGCCGTGTTCTGCATGCGCGGGTATCGCGAGCAGGCCGGTTATGAGGATTCCGGTCGCCACCGCGGCCGGCACGGCGTGGAGCCGGCGCACGATACGGCGGTGGTGTCGGCGAGGTGCGTGGTCGAGTGTCATGTGCCCTCCCGGTCACTTCGGGATGATCGTGAACGGTTTCGGCGTGAGACCGGCCACGCAAGCGGTGTCGGGCGCGGTCGGACGGGCGAGGAACGAGGCCAGCACCCGTTGCGCGCAGGGCGATTGCGGGACCACCCAGTGCCCGATGCCGGGGATCTTCACGGAGGTCGAGCGGGACAGCGTACGGGCCGCGTCCCGCGCCCAGCTCGCCCCGGTCTTCGTGTCGAACGTCCCGGAGATGGTGAGCGTCGGCACCGCGCTGACGGTGGCCACCCGCTGGGCGGAGCTGCGGTCCGGTACGTCCCAGACGCGGCACACCTGGTGCTGGAACGGCAGCTGCGGCGCCTGGGCCAGGACCGTGTCCGGCCACCCGGGGAAGGCCCGGCGCCCCGCCTTCAGCACGTCGGTCGGCGTGGAGCCCGGCACCCACTCGCTGCACGCCACCGACTCCGTCAGCCCGTGGGCGCTCGCGCCGACGACCTGAACCGAACCGGCCGCGCGGGCCTGAGCGAAGCGCTCCGGACGTCCGTGGGCGAGTTCCTCGATCGCCGCGGGGACGTCGGGTGGCTTGACGGCGTTGGCGACCAGCAGATTCAGCACCGCACCCCCGTCGAGGACGACCTTCACCGGGTCTCCTCCGCGCGGCGGCCGGGCGTTCAGCGTCAAGGGCCGTTTCTCCAGCCTGCGCACCTGCTCGGTGAGGGTCCGGCGGAGGTCCGGGTAGCGGCTCTTGCAGCCGGGCTCGGCCGCGCACGCCTTGAAGAGGTTCTCGATGCCCTCACGGGCGCTGCTCCAGGTCCACGGCAGGGTTGCGATCTGCGGAGGCGTGACCGAGTCGATCGCCACCGCACGCACCCCCTGGGGGTGTCTGCGCAGATAGGTGAGGGCCAGGTCGCTGCCGTAGGAGTAGCCGTAGACGTTCCACCGGGGGATGCCGAGTGCCGTGCGCAGACCGGCGAAATCGGCGGCGTTCTCAGTGGTGTTGTAGGCGCTCAGGTCGATCCCGTCGGCTGCCAGGCGGTTCCGGCACTTCTTCGCCGAGTCCAGCAGGAGCCGTTTCGCCTGCGGCACGTCGTAGCCGAGCCCCACCGCCTTCGCGGAGGACCGGTCCAGCTCCGGGCAGGCGAGGTTCGGCCGGTCGTAGAGGTTGCCGCGCTGGGCCATGACGATCAGCGCGCGATCCCGGTTCAGGCCGGAGCCGACCAGGAAGGGAATGTCGTCGAACGTGTCGCCGCCGGGGCCGCCCGCCATGAACACCACCGGGTCGTCGGCGGGCTTCGCCGACGTGGCGGGAATGACCGCCACGGCCAGCCGGATCGTCCGGCTGCCAGGGCGTTCGCGGTTCTCGGGGACTTCCAGGAAACCGCACCGTGCGGTGCTCAGTGCGGCGATCGGCTCGGGCGTCTGCGGGCAGGGACCGGGCACGAACCGCGACGACGGGGCGGCCTGGCCTGCCTCGGCGGGGTGGCCGTGCGCTGACGCGGCATTGCTCGGCGCCGGGCCGAACGCTGCCAAGGCCACGGCGGCCGTGGCAGCCACCGCATGGATGCCGTGCTTGGTCATGTGATCCCGTTCCTCAGCCGATATCCACGGCTGCCCGGCCGGACAAGGCCGCGGCGGTTGGGCGGATCGCGATGTTATGGACGGTACGGGGTGGGCCGGACGGGCGCACACGGACAGCCGCCGCCGGAGGGATCTCCAGCTCAACCGGGATCTCAAGCCGGTCGGCGGGCAGCCTCAGCTCGGCCACCGCTTGCGACGGCCTGCTGAGGCGCTGTCCGGGCTGCCGCCTCCCGCCAGAGCGGTCACACAGCCCGTCGGATACGCCTTAGCGCACCCGGTACACCCGCCCCGTCTGCGCCCCCTCGACCGAGCGGACGTACGCCGTTGCGACGCGCGCCGCCGGTACGGGCTCCATGCCCGCGAAGAACGGCCCGTAGGCGGGCAGGGACTCCTCGGCCACCGTCGGGCTCACCGCGTTGATCCGCTGCGGCGGGAGCTCGATCGCGGCGGCCCGCACGAACGCCTCGACCGCGCCGTTGGCCGCGGACGCAGCGGACCCGGCCACGATCGGCTCCTCCGTGAGGATCCCGCTGACCAGCGTGAACGAGCCGGTCGCGGCCACGTGCCGGGCACCTTGGCGGACCAGCTCCAGCTGGCTGAGGGCCTTGCCGCGGAACGTCGCCGCGAAGTCGTCCGCGGCCAGCTCGGCCAGCGGCTTGAACACGGCGTCGCCCGCCGCGACGGCCACCGCGTCCAGCGGACCGGCCTGCGCGTACATCCGGCCCACGGCCTCCGGGTCGGTGACGTCGCAGACCAGGTCCCCGCCCGTGCGGCCCACGCCGATCACCTCGT
The DNA here is from genome assembly GCF_014650335.1 of Streptomyces hiroshimensis. Lineage (GTDB taxonomy): Bacteria > Actinomycetota > Actinomycetes > Streptomycetales > Streptomycetaceae > Streptomyces > Streptomyces hiroshimensis. Next base: position 73,627 of record NZ_BMUT01000019.1, on the reverse strand, counting down.
GGCCGCGCTCCGCGAGCGCCTTGTGCACCACGGAACCCAGCGTGCCGGCCGCGCCTACCAGAAGAATCCTCATAACCCACCGTCCAATGCCTGGAATACGAACCCCCGGGAAATGCCGGGGGAGATGCCGGGAGCCCTCTGGGAATGCCCCGGAGAGGGAACCGGGCGAGTCGTCAACCACCCGGCGCATCCGACGCTACGGATTGCGCTCCGCGCCCGGAAATGCCGTCTGGGCAGCGACTATGCTTCCCAGGCATGGATGTGGAGCTGCGTCACCTCAAGGCCCTGGCCGCCATCGCCGAGGCGGGCACCGTCACCGCCGCGGCCGCCCGCCTGCACATGACGCAGCCCGCCCTCTCCCGCACGCTCGCCCAGCTGGAGGCGCGCGTCGGGGTCCGGCTGGTCGACCGCTCCTCCCGCCGCCTGGAGCTCACCCGGGCCGGGGAGACCCTCCTCGGGCACGGGCGCGCCATCCTCGCCCACCTCGACGCGGCACTCGCCGACACCCGGGCCGTCGACCGGCCGCTGCGGCTCGGCTACACGTGCGCCGTCCTCGGGCAGCAGACCGTCCCCCTGCTGCGCTCATGGCGGCGGGCGCACCCGCACGCACCGCTCGAAGTCGTCCGGCAGGACAACAGCACCGCGGGCCTGGCCACCGGCGACACCGACGTGGCGGTGCTGCGCACAGTCCCCGCCGACCCGCGCATCCGCACCGAGGCCCTCTACACCGAGGACCGGGTCGCCGCCCTGCCCGACGACCACCCGCTCGCGGCCCGCGACCGGGTGCGCCTCGCGGAGCTCACCTCCGGCCCGCCCCTCCCGCTGGCTCTCTGGCCGGACACCGGCACCGCCTCGGTGGGCCTCTGGCCGGCGGCGCAGCGCCCGGACCGCACGATCGAGGTGCGCAACGTCGACGAGTGGCTGAACCTCATCGCCACGGGCGGCGCGTTCGGCGTCGGCGCCGCGGGCACGGCGGAGAGCCACGGCCACCCGGGCGTGCGCTTCGTCGCGGTCGACGACGCGCCCGCCGCCACGGTCTACCTCGCCCGCCCGGCCCACCCCACGCACCCGCACACGGAGGAGTTCCTCGCGGCAGTGCGGGAGGTCGTCAGCGCCTCGGTCTGAGTCCTGTACGGGAACAGGCCTTGCACGATGAGAGCTTGCAGGTCGGGCACTTGGACGCACTGCCCGACGGGCGCTTCATCCTGCAGGGCCACGGCGCCGCAGGAGAGCGGAACGCGCGGCGGCCCCCTACCAGCGGCGGGCAGGTGTAGAGGGCTGATCCGGACCATCTCCAGACCTTCTCCGCTTTCGGCCACCAGGGCCGCGTCGGCAAGCGGCCGGCGAAGTCGGCGAACTCATCGCCGGCCTCGGGCGGGACGCGGCCCTTCTTGAGGTAACGCCAGGCGTACTTGGGACTTATTCCGGGCAGTGGCGTGCATCGCGTAACTGCCTCTTCATCGCACCTGGTCACCGGGCGTATGACGGTTGTAGCCGCAATCGGATGAGGGTGCCATCGTGGAGTCATGGACGGGAATCGGCACACCCACACCCACCCGCACCCGTACCCGCACAGCCATGACGCCGGGGACAAGGTCGACGCGGCGATGGAGGCGTCGCGGGACGGTATGCGCACCTTGTGGCTGTCGCTCGGCGTGCTGGGGGCGACCACCGTCGTCCAGGCGGTGATCTCCGCGCTGTCCGGGTCGGTGGCGCTGCTCGGTGACGCCCTTCACAATGCCGCTGATGCGTTGACCGCCGTCCCGCTGGGCATTGCGTTCGTGTTCGGGCGACGGGCTGCGAACCGTCGCTATACGTACGGTTACGGCCGCGCCGAGGATCTCGCCGGTGTCGCGGTCCTCGTGGTCATGGCGGCCTCGTCCGCCCTGGCCGCGTACGAGGCCGTCGACCGCCTCCTGCACCCCCGCGACGTCACGCACCTGTGGGCCGTGACCGTGGCCGCGCTGGCCGGCTTCGCCGGCAACGAGTGCGTGGCCCGGTACCGCATCCGCACCGGCCGGCGGATCGGCTCCGCGGCCCTGGTCGCCGACGGCCTGCACGCTCGCACCGACGGCTTCACGTCCCTGGCCGTCCTCCTCGGCGCCGGGGGCGCTTTCCTCGGCTGGCGCCTGGCCGACCCCGTCATCGGATTGTTCATCACCGCCGCGATCCTCCTCGTCCTCAAGGACGCCGCCCGCGAGGTCGGCCGTCGCCTGATGGACTGCGTCGAGCCGGAACTCGTCGACAGTGCCGAGAGCGCCCTGCGCAGCGTGGACGGAGTGCGCGGCATCGGGCAGGTGCGGATCCGCTGGGTCGGGCATGTCCTGCGCGCCGAGGCCGACATCGTCGTCGACCCGCACCTGACCGTCGTCCAGGCGCACCGGCTCGCCGTCGCGGCCGAGCACGCGCTGATCCACGCCGTCCCCCGGCTGACCGCCGCGACCGTTCACACCGACCACACCCCCGTCGGCGTCGATCCGCACGCGCCGCCGGCCCGCCACGGTGCCACCGGCTGACGGGGTGGGTTCCGAATTCACTGGCACGGTCGGGGCGTTGGGTGGCACGGTGCCGCCATGGAACAAGCAGAGGTGTTGCTCATCGGAGGGCGTGCCGGCGTCGGAAAGACGACGGTGGCGTGGGAGGCCTCGGCCCGTCTGCGTGCCGCGACGGTCCCTCACTGCGTCATCGAGGGAGACTTCATGTGCCAGGTCCACCCTGCCCCGGAGGGGGACCCGAGCCGCAGCGAGATCACCGAACGCAATCTCACCGCGGTCTGGTCGAACTTCGCCGAGCTCGGCTATCGCCGCCTGATCTACACGAACACCGTCAGCGTGCTGGCCGGGAACACGGGCATGTTCCGGCGCGCCATGGGCGGCGACGTGCGGATCGTACGGGTGCTGCTCACGGCCTCGGACGCCACGACCGGTGAGCGGCTGAGGGGCCGGGAACTCGGCTCGGAGCTGGAACAGGAGCTGAAGAACAGCGCCTACAAGGCCCGTCTCCTGGACGAGCGGGCACCCGGGGACACGGTACGCGTGGCGACCGACGGGCGCTCCGTCGCCGACATCGCGCGCGAAGTGGTGGCCGCCACCGCCTGGTTGCCCCGGATCGACGGGTGACCTCACCTCTGCAGGTGTACCGGCGCATCCGGCGCCACGGAGGCCCGCTCGTGCATGCCGCCGTCGCGGGGACGCAGCCTCCCCCGTAGGGCCCTACGCCGTAGGGTCCTCCCTCGTAGGGCGAGCACGGCACAGACGACGGCCATCGGGGCGGTCATCAAGAGGGTGACCGGTGTGACGTCCAGGCCCGCGCCCTCGGACAGGAGGACGCCCGAGACGAGGGAGAGGACCATGTTGTTGCCGGCGTGGGCGAGGCTTACGACCCAGACGCTCTTGCTGCGTACGTACAGCCAGACCAGGAGCGCCTCCTGGAACTGGAAGGAAACCGTCCAGGCCAGCAGGCCGATGATGACGCCGGGGAATTCTATGTATCCGGCGAAGGCCAGCGGGTAGTGCCACGACGCCCAGATGAGGCCCGTGACGACCGTGGCCTTCGTGGACCGGCCGGGGGAGAGGCGGGGGCGCAGATAGCTGGTCCAGCCGAATTCCTCGCCGCCGTAGATCGGTGTCAGGAGCGGCAGGACGGCCATGAGCAGCAGGACGAATACCCACGCGGGCATGCCGCCGGCGAAGTCCCGGAGCGGGGAGAGGTCCGGGGTCCACAAGCCCAGTGCCGCCGCCAGCCCCATCGTGGCGGCCGTCAGGGCCAGGGGGCCGAGCCAGGCGGCCACGTAATAGGGCCACGCGCTCCGTATACGGAGGCGCAGGCCGGCGTCGGCGAAGCCCTCCTTGGTGACCCAGCGGCGCACCACGGTCGCCGCTATGGCCGGCATGAAGCCGAAAGGCAGCTGCACCAGCGGATTCTCCAGCGACAGGCCGCAGGCGAAACGTACTGTGAAGACATAAGCCCAGCTGGCCCCGAAGCAGATGACGAGGAACGCCGCTACCCCCCTTTTCGCCGCCACCCCCTTCTTCGCCGCCGCCCTCTTCTTCCTCGTCCCGCCGGCTTCCGGCCGCAATGCCTTCGATGCCATGAACGCACCCCCGCTTTCCCGGTGTTGTCTGCAGTGCCCGGCAACCTTCGCCGGGAAGGGGCGGGCGGCACATCCCGGTAGCGGGGGAATCCGTATCTGGCTCTTGCGGGGGAGGCTTCCGGGAAGACGCGAGTGCGATACTCCCCGGCGTGTGCACGCCCACGTCTTCACCTTTCGTCGCGGATACCCGCAAAAGCCGGCTCCACGCCGGGTTCCACGCCTGGCTCCACGCGCTTCTCGGTGCCGCCGCCGGCCTGCTGCCGCTCGCCGTGGCGGTACCGGCGGCCGCGGTCGCCCCGGCCCACTGGCCGGGGTCCGTCCGCACCGGTCTCGTCCTGGTGCTCTGGGCGGTTCTCTGCGCCGCGGCGGGCCGTCCGTACTTCGCCCGGTACGCATCCGTGCGGCTGGCCAACCACCTGCTGGGCACGGCCCTGCCCGTGCCGGGCCGCCCCGCAGCCGCCGCCGAAGCGGACGCGCGGCCGCACCACCGCCTGCGTACGGGAGCGTGGTTGGTTCTGCACGCCCTGCTGGGCGGTGTATCGGTCGTCGTCTCCGGCTTCCTCCTGATGGCAGCCGTCGCCCTGCCCGCCGTATGGCTCAAGGGAGGGGACCGGATCACCGTGTTCCTGCCGGTGGGCGTGGCAGGGGGCGCGTCGGGACTGTGGACGTTGCCGGCGGGCGCCCTGCTCCTGGTCCTCGCCTGCTCTGCGGGCAAGGGCACGGCAGCCCTCTTCCGGCGGCTGGCCGCACCTCTCCTCGGTCAGCTTCCTGCCGAACGGCTCGCCGCACTCGAAGGACAGGTGCGCGTGCTCGCGCAACGGAACAGGCTGGCTCAGGAGTTGCACGACTCGATCGGTCACACCCTGACCGCCTCCACCATTCAGGCTGCGGTCGCGAAGGAGCTCATGGACACCGACCCCGCCGCCGCCCGCCGCGCCCTCACCGGCCTGGAGGGAGCGTCGCGCGCGGCCATGGACGACCTCGACCACGTCCTCGGCATCCTCAGGGAGGGCCGGGCCCCGACGTCCCCGCCCTTCTCCCTGGCCGACCTGCACGCCCTGGTGGACCGGGTGCGCGGGACCGGCACGGACGTCGAGGCCGACATCACCGGTGACCTGGCCGGCGTACCGGCGACCGTGTCCCGGGAGGCGTACCGGATCGCCCAGGAGGGACTCACCAACGCCCTGCGCCACGGCGCCGTCACCGGCGGCCGGTCCGCGCCCGTCGGCCTGCGGGTGGTGGCCACGGCGGCGTGGCTGGAGGTGGAGGTGGCCAACCGGATCGCCGGCCCGTCGGCCCACTCGCTCGCCGGCCGGACCCGCCGCAGGAAGGGGCAGGGCGTCACCGGCATCGCCGAGCGCGTGCACCTGCTCCGCGGCGAGGTCTCCGCAGGGCCCGACGCCTCCGGTACCGGCTGGCTGCTGGCCGTCCGCATCCCACTACGGTCGACACCATGACCACGCCCACGCCCATGCCCATGCCGATGACCATGCCCACGACCGGCGACGTCACCGTGCTCGTCGCCGATGACGAGGAACTCACCCGCACCGGCCTGCGTACCCTGCTGTCCGCCCGCCCGGGCCTCGACGTGATCGGCGAGGCCGCCGACGGCGACCAGGCCCTGGCCCTGGCCGCCGAACTCCGGCCCGACGTCGTACTGATGGACGTACGCATGCCCGGCATCGACGGAATCGAGGCCACCCGACGGCTGCAGGCCGCAGCCCTTCCCGAGCCGCCCAAAGTCGTGGTCATCACCACCTTCGAGAACGACGAGTACGTCTACGACGCCCTGCGCGCCGGAGCGAGCGGCTTCGTCCTCAAGCGGGCGCCTTCGGAGCAGATCGCCCATGCCGTACGCCTGGTCGCCACGACCGACTCCGTCCTCTTCCCGGACGCCGTCCGCAGACTCGTCGCCGCACGGCCCGCCCCACCGCCCCGCCCCGCGCGCGGCGTGCCCGCGCTCACGAGCCGCGAGGTCGAAATCCTCCGCCTCGTGGCGACGGGCCTGTCCAACCCGGACATCGCCGGGCGCCTCGTCGTCAGCCTGGAGACCGTCAAGACCCACGTGAGCAACCTGCTGGCCAAACTGGGCGCCCGGAACCGCACCCAGGCCGTGATCCTCGCCTACGAGTGCGGCTTCGTCGTCCCCGGCGCCGGAAACCCCGTGGGTGTCGCCGGCAACGCCGTGGGCGTTACGGCCTATTAGGGCCTGTCCGGCGCGTCATTGTCACCGGTTCACCAGTGGACGGGCAGCGTCAGCAAACCGCCTCCGGGGAGCCGGTCCGTGCGCCAGGCCAGTGCGTCGAGCGGAACCGCCGGGCGCAGGCCGGGCATGCGGCGCAGGAGGGTACTGATCGCGATCTCGAGTTCGGCCGTTGCCAGAGCCGCTCCGAGGCATGTGTGCGGCCCGTGGCCGTAGACGACGTGGGACTCGTCGCGGCGCCGGATGTCGAAGCGGTCGGGATCCTTGAAGTGCGAGGGGTCGCGGTTGGCGGCCCAGGTGAGCGGCATCACGCTGTCGCCGCGCCGGATCCGCGTACCGCCGAGCCGGAAGTCCTCTCGGGCCACGAGGACGCGGAACAGCAGGGCAGGGGTCTGATAGCGGATCAGCTCCTGCACGGCGCCCGGGATCAGCTCCGGCCCGGCACAGAGCGCCCTTAGCCGATCGGGATGGTGCAGCAACCGCCACAAGGATGCCGCGATGGCGCTCGCGGTGCTTTCGTAGCCGGCGAAGAGGATGCTCAGAGCGAGCTGCACGATCTCGGCGTCGGTGAGGCGGTCGTCACCCTCCTGCGCGGCCAGCCAGGCACTGAGCAGATCCTCGCCGGGGTGCGCCCGCTTCTCCTCCAGACGCTGCCCGAGATAGGCGAGCACTTCGAACAGCGCGGACAAGGACTCGTCCCGAGTGGTGTCGCCGATGGTGGCCACGGTGGCCATACGGTCCGTCCACCGGCGGAATCCGGCACTGTCCCGGGCCGGAACGCCGAGGAGCTCGCAGATCACCGTGATCGGGAGCGGGTAGGCCAGGCCCGCCACCAGGTCCGCGGGCCGGCCCGCCTCCTCCAGAGCGTCGATGAGGTCGTCGGCCAGCTCCTGGATGCGGGGGCGCAGCGCGGCGACCCGGCGGGCGGTCAGGGGCTTGGCCGCCAGACGACGCAGCTGGGTGTGCGGGGGACCGTCGAGGAGGAGCGTACGGTCCCGCAGGACGCCTTCACTCATCGATCCGGCCGCGCCCAACTCCGGGCCGCCGCCCACCCCGATATCACGCGCCAGCAGGGGATGGCTCAGCGCCGTACGGACCTCGCCGTATCCGGTGACGGCCCAGACCAGCTCGCCACCGGGCAGGCGCATCCGGAAGACGGGCGGCCGGACCGGTGCCGGTGAAACTCCATTGCCGCCCCGGTACTCCGTGGGTAGCGTCACCGTCCGTGACACCGACTCTGCGCACCGAGCGTCTTCTCCTGGTTCCCTACACGCCCGAGGACGAAGAAGGGTTCCTCGCCCTCTTCCAGGACCCGCGGGTGTCCCGCTGGATGGGAGACGGACCCTCCAGCGAGGAGGACGACCGGGCTCTCTTCGGGCGGATCTTCACCAAGGTGTACGCCCAGGACCTGTTCGACGTGTGGGCCGTGCGCCGCCCCGACGGACGCCTGATCGGACATGCCGAGATCAAGCCGACCGACGAGGTCCGGGGCCACGAGATCATTTACGCTCTTGCGCCCGCTGCATGGGGGTCCGGCCTGGGGACCGAGCTGGCGGAGGCCATCGTCGCCCACGGCTTCGGAACGCTCGGGCTGACCGAGGTGCATGCCACTGTGGCGGCACCGAACAAGGCCTCGCTGGCCGTACTGCAGCGGATCGGCTTCGAGCACGTCCGGGACATCGCCGAGGACGACGGCAGCACCACCTGCGTGCTGACCCGGCGCGCGACGACCGTCGCCCGGGACGGCTCAAGGCGTCGTCACCGGGATCCGGCCGAAACGGTGGTGCTTCCGGGGACCGCCCCGCTGGGGTAACACCACATGCCGGACGATGACCGTCGGCCGACGCTGAGGTCATGGCCTTCAGCAAAATCCCATCAGGCGACCACCCGGAGGACGCCTCCCAGCCGGACACGGTCGCCGAGGCGCGCCCCAGGAGGCGCCACGAGCAGGCCCATGCCTGGGCTGCGACGCTCGCAGGCGTGGTGGCCCTTGCGCTCTCGATCTACAACCTCGTGGCTCTCCAGCGGGAACCTGCTGTCGACGTCGCCCTGCCGCACATCACCCGGGTCGCTCAGGGGAAGGACACCTGGCTCTATTTCCAGCCGACGCTGTCGACGCGAGTCAAGACCGAGCGCGTCGAGGTGATCAACCAGGTCGAGTTTCACCTGCAGCCGGCCGCATCCGGCACCAAGGCACCTGCCTTCTTCTGGGACGAGACGGGATCGTTCTCCTACAACGCCACGGCCCACAACCTCACCTACCAGCGCGTCGCAGACCCGAGTCCCCTTCTGGTCAGCCAGAGCACTCCGCAGCAGCCGCTGCTCCTCTTCAACGCGGTCGGCTGGGGATTCGCCGAAGGCAGATATGAAGGCACCCTGGTTTTGCGGCGTGCAAGCGGGAAGGCCCCTCTCAGGAAGAGCTTTTGCATGGTGGTGTCCAAGGGTGCTGCCGCGACCATGCGAGGCGCCGGCCAATACCAGTTCCATGACTTCCGCGACGACGTGCCGGGGAGCGATGCCCGGAAGGCGGAGTCCGAGGGCTGCTACGTCTTGTCCCCGGTGTAGCCGATTCGTCCCTCGGTTCCTGTTGCCTCGTTCTCCCCTGCCCGCATCGAGGGCACGCTGGCAGGGTGGCGCCATGCGAACCGTGACATCTGCTGCCACTGCCACTGCCACTGCCACTGCCGCCGCCGTTCTGGCTCTCTTACTGACCGGATGCGCGGGCGGCGGCGGGTCTGCCGAACCCGACGAGCGCGACACCCCGTTCCGGCAGGGCCGTCAATTCGGGATTGAGTACAGAGAGAAGCTCCGTGGCCATGAGACCGAGGCGCAGGCGCGTACAGCGGCTCGGCGTATGTGCAGGGAAGGCGCACTCGTCCAGGCCGCGGACGGTGGAGAAGAGGACTGGTTCAGGGCCTGCGTATATGCGGTCACCGAGAAGCACGGCGGCGTGCCGTACGCGGGGTCCGTGCGCGAGGTGCGACCTGAGGAGGGTGCGGGGCAGCCGCGCGGCTGAGGTGAGCGCTCCGGGATATACGGCTCGTGACCGACGATCCGGGACGGTGCGGACGTGAAGGATGGAGCACGTCGGAACACGAACTCCCAGGAGAGAACAGTGACTTCCTTTTCCCGCCGTAAGGCGGTCGCCGGGCTGGCCGCGCTCGCTGCCGCCTTCACCCTGAGCGGTGTTTCCGCCGGCTCCGCCGCTTCCGCCGCCTCCGCCGAGCACCGTGAGCAGAAGCCGGAGTACGCGAGCGTGACCGGAAGCGCGGAGTTCGTCCTGCCCTACTACAAGGACAACGACATCCGCTCGTTCACCTTCGACGCGCATGCCGCTCCGTACAGCCGGCCGCTGCCCGGTGGACGGATGTCCAAGGGGCTTCCCACCGACGCGCGGGGGACGGTAAAGATCTCCCACTACTCCGCCGAACAGAACATCACCTACACGTCCGAGGGGCGCGTGGACTGCCTGGTGACCGGCCCCGGCACCGCGACGCTGACGGCGATCATCACCAAGGTCGGCCCCGGCGGGCCGGACAGCGTCGGACAGCGGGTCGGATTCAGCGTCTACGACGGCGGCAAGGACCGGGGCCGCTCCAAGGACCGGGTGGGGTTCTCCTGGAACGGCGTGAACCTGATGCCGAAGGGTGACGCCGAGCCGGAGGACGCGCCCGTCGGCACCTGCATGGCACCGGCCCCGTACGCCCCGGTCGTCAAGGGCGGCTACACGGTCAAGCACGCGGAGCTGCTGCCGGAGCCGAAGGGCTGATGCCGCCCCTGGCGTCCCTAGGCTCGCTCGGCCGGTCGCCGTTACTCGACTACTCGACTACTCGACTACTCGACGACGAGCTCGACGGCGATGTTGCCGCGGGTGGCCTTGGAGTACGGGCAGACCTGGTGGGCCTGCTCCACCAGGCGGGTGCCCGTCTCGCCGCTGAGGCTGTCCGGGAGCTCGACACGGAGGACGACGGAGAGGCCGAAGCCGGAGTCGTCCTTGCCGATGGAGACCTCGGCGGAGACCGAGACGTCCTTCGTGTCGACCTTCGCCTCGCGGCCGACCAGGCCGAGGGCGCTGGCGAAGCAGGCCGCGTAGCCGGCGGCGAAGAGCTGCTCGGGGTTGGTGCCCTTGCCGTTGCCGCCCAGCGGGGCCGGCATGGCCAGCGCGAGGTCGAGCTGCCCGTCCGAGCTCACGGCACGGCCTTCGCGGCCGTTGGCGGTGGCGACAGCGGTGTACAGCGCATCCATGGGAGGTCCCTTCGGTTCGTTGCCGTGCGGCGGTCTGGCCCGCCGCACGGCATAATGGTTGCACACGATTTAGTTGTGCGCAATTGAATCGGGGTACGGGATACCCTGAGGTCATGACCTCTCCGCCCTTCCCCCTCCCGGACGACGCGGAGCTGCTCCGCCTCGATCACCAGATCTGCTTCTCGCTGCACGCCGCGGCGCGGGCCTTCGGCGGTGTCTACCGCGACGCCCTCAAGGACCTCGGCCTGACCTATCCGCAGTACCTGGCCATGCTCGTCCTGTGGGAGGAGCCCGGCCCCCAGCCGGTCAAGGCCATCGGCGAGCGGCTGCGGCTCGACTCCGGCACGCTCTCCCCGCTGCTCAAGCGGCTGGAGGCGGCCGGCCTGGTGGCGCGCGAGCGCAGCGTGGAGGACGAGCGCTCGGTCGTCGTCCGGCTCACGGAGGCGGGGGAGGCGCTGCGCGAGCGTGCGCTGCCCGTGCCCCGCCGGATCGTCACCGCGACGGGGCTGTCGCTCGAAGAGGCCCTCACCCTGCGTGCGCTGCTGGAACGCCTCACGGGGAACCTCGACGCGGCGCAGGGCGGGGAGCGGTAGCGCTCAGCTGGTGTAGAAGCGCTTCACCGCCTTCAGGAACTCCCTGGGGCTGAGCCGCCCGTTTCCGTCGGCGTCGAGCTCCTCGAAGTACGACCGGGCCTCTGCGGCCGACATGCACAGGTAGTCCGCGGCCCGGAGGAACTCACCCTCGTCGAGTGAGCCGTCGTCGTCGCTGTCGAGCAGGTCGAAGAGTGTCCGGCACACGTCCCCCTTGCCGGGGCGGTCCGGGGAGCGGAAGCCGGGGGAGGTGCGCGCGGCGACGTACTCGTCGGCTGTCAGGATGCCGTCACCGTCGGCGTCGCCGAGGGAGAGAAGGAACGTCCACTGGGTCTCGTTGGCGTCAAGGAGGGCCCGCCCCTTCGGCGAATCCTCCGGGATGCCGAGCTCGGCGAGGAGCCTGTGGGGCGCCCGCAGGAAGTCGGTCCGGTCGACGGCTCCGTCGCCGTCCGCGTCCATGCGCCGGAACTCCTGGACGGGGGCGAGCTGGGCATTCTTGATGATGTCGGTCATGCTCCGAGAGCGTGCCAGTGTGCCGTGCACGGGTCGGCGAATCCTTGCCGGGGTTCCCTCCCACGGGTGAACCCGGCCGGCGGCTGCGGCCGGCTCAACTGCCGGGGCTGACGGGCGGCGACGGCTCGCCTGCCGCACCCGGAGCCCCGGGTGGGAAAGGTTCGATGCCCGTGACGCGGTGTATGCGGGACGGCTCTAACAGGACGATGACGCGCCGCTCGCCCGGGACGCGCCACTCGAACCGCTCGGTGCCCAGGTAGCTGCGTGCCAGCCCGTCCATGTTCCGGTCCGCCTCCGGGCCTTCTGTGAAGCGGACGGCGCGGCCGCGGATCTGTACGCGGTCGTAGGGGTCCGCCGGGTCCGCGTGGGAGAGGCACACCCGTGGCTCGCGGCGCAGGTTGCGTTCCTTGATCCGCCCGATGGCGGTGTTGAACAGCAGCAAGTCGCCGTCGAGCCCCAGCCACATGGGGCTCACGTGTGGCGAGCCGTCAGGGTTGACCGTGGCGACGTACCAGATGTGCGGTGTCTCGATCCGTGCGCGTATGTCGTTCGGTATCGCGACCATGGGGTGTACGTGCCCCGGCGTGACGCAGGTGATGCGCCGGGAGGCGGGTGCTCTCGGGATCAGCCGTTGAGGTCGAGGATGTAGTTGTTGGTGATGAGGAAGGTCGTCACCCTGCCGGTGCCGAAGGTGCCTGTGCCCGACTCGGACTCCCTGGCGCCGCCGAAGGGGCCGCCCCCGACGACCGCCCCGGTACCCAGCTCCCTGGCATTGCCGGAGGCCGTGTCGGAGAGCCGCTCCAGCCTCCTGTCGACTGCGAGGTCGACGATCTCGCCACTGCCGCCGCTGAAGATGCTGAGCCGGTCGGACGTCCTGGTCTGGTAGACCAGCCCACTGACGGTCGCGGTTCCCGAGAGGGTCAGTTGGCCGTCGTAGGAGGTGGTGGGCGTCGCGCAGCGGAGGGTGCCCCTGCCGTCGACGGCTCCGTTGGCGGTGATGTTCACGGTGATGGAGCCGGCGCAGTTCAGGGTGGCGGCGAAACGGCTGCCGGCGGCGGCAGCCGGAGCGGTACCGGCTGCCGCCAGGGGGAGCACCCCGGCGACGGCGGCCGCGGCGGCGATCAGTCTGCGGGCACGGGACGGGAGCATGAGGCCCTCCTCCGGTCTTCACGGACATCGGAGGTGCACACCTCCACTCGGAAGTGTGCTCTCGCCTCACTCGGGGCGGAATCGCTCGTTCAGGTGACGGGCAGGGCAGGGCAGGGCAGGGCAGGGCGGCAGCCCGCTCAGGCGTGGCTCCGCGCGATGAGGTACGTGAGAAGGATGAGGGCGGCCAGGGTCAGAACCGGGATGGCGATGGTCTTGGCCGTCCGCGTGAGGACTCTGGTGGCGCGCACCGGCCCTTCCGCGTAGCTCGCTTCCGGTGTCGCGGACGAGCCGAGGCTGTGCCGGGCCGTCGCGACGACGACGAGTGCCAGCACCGCCGTGATCAGGGATGCGAGGAGCGATCCCGTCATTCCGAACCGTGCGACCTCGTTGTCCAAGGTCGTCGGCGGGGTGTTGTACACCCGGGCCTCCACCGCACGGAACGCCGCAACCGCGGCGAAGACGAGCGTGATCAGCGAGGTGACGGCCAGACCCAAGGAGAAGGCTGCGAGAGCGGGCGCGCGTTGAGGGCCTGCCGGAGGCGTCTGCGGTTGTCGGCCTACAGGAGCCTGAGGGCGGTGTGATGCCGACGGCGCGTGGGCCGTCGGCGGGGGAGCAGCCGCCCGCCGGTGCGCGGGCGTATGTGCAACCGGACGCGCTGCAGGACGCGCGGCCGTGGCGGCAGAGGCAGCGGCCACAGCCGGGGGCTCGGCCGGGGGCTTGGTCGTGGGCTCGGCCGCGGGGGCGGGCTTCCCGCCCGGAGGCGGGTGCAGGGTACCCGACGCGGGGTGGTGGACCGGCGTTTGCGGGCGCGGTTCGTGCGTACCGGGCGTCTGCGTGACCGGCGTGCGCGTCGGCATCGGGCGGTGGCCCGCGGGTGGCGGCATGCCCGGCGGCTGCGCAGGGGCGGGCGGCTTTCCCGCCGCCGGTACCCCCGTCGTCGGACGGTCCCGGGACACCGGGCGGTCCGGAGGCACCGGCGCCCGCCCTTCCGCCGGCAGCATCTCCACCTCCACGCGGACCAGTCCTTCTCCGACGACGCCCTTCAGCACGATGCCACCGCTGAGGTGCCCCGGTCCCGTGGAGGTGTCGACGCTGATGTCGAGCCCGTCGGATGCCTCGGCCACCCGTAGCCAGTCCTCCTTGGGGTGCGCGGCGCAACTGCGGGCCAGGGGCGGCCCGAGGAGCCGTACCGACCGGTGCGGCGACGGTGCATGCTGCGGCACCGGGCCGAAGTCCAGACGGGCCGGATACGGATTGACGGCCACCTCGCTCAGGGCGCGTCCGGCCTCGTCGGCCACGGCCCGGATGTCCTTGCGCGCCATCTCCGCCAGGGCTTCGCGGGCTCCCACGGCGACGGACAGGTCGGGGTTCTCCATGCGGGCCCGCAGCTCGGCGATGGCGCCGCGGCGGGTGTAGATGTCGGGGCTGTGCATCGCGGCGCGTACGTCGTCCGGCACGGGGGAGGGGGCGATCCGCCGCCGGTGGCTGCGCGCCAGGTACAGGTCTCCCTGCATGTCCACGCTGCGGCTGGGGGTCTGGTTCGGGTTCTCCTGCCGTACGCGGTCGAAGACGTACTCGTACAGCTCGTCGAGGGAGATCCGGCCGTCCTCGTCCAGGTCCGCCTCCCCGGTGGCGAGGCCGGAGACGAGGGCGCTGGTGAACACCGAGGGCCGCGGACCGGCCGTCTGCGTGAGCTCGGCGCCCTCGAAGGCGTACTCCATGGAGTTCGAGGCGGTGATGACGGCCCAGCCGCGCCCGCCGCCGAGCTTCTCGCCGGCGAAGGACTCCAGCACGCCCACGTCGCCGGCGGCGCGGGCGACCGCGCCCTGGGGGAAGGCGCCGCCGTAGCAGCAGTCCAGGAAGAGGACGATGCTGCGAGCGCGGGTGCACGACATGCACCGCCGTACGAAATCGGCCGGCACGGCCGTGGAGGCCAGGCGCCGGGGCGTCGTGTTGCCGGCCGCGAAGTACAGTTCGCCGGACTCGCTCTTGAGCCCGTGGCAGGAGAAGTGGACCAGCAGCGTGTCGCCCGGCCGCCGGTCGGCGAAGAAGTCGTCGAGCCGCATGGCGATGGCGTGCGAGGGCTCGTTGCGCACGATCCGGACCTCGAAACCGCCGATCCGCGGATCGCCCAGGACGCCCGCGAGCGCCTCGGCGTCCCGCGCCGGTGACATCAGCTGTCGCAGCCCCGCGTCCTGGTAGCTGTCGTTGGCGACGATCAGCGCGTACCGGGACTCCGTCATGGCGGTACCTCACCCGGCGGGGGCCCGCCCGGCGGCGCCCACCCCGGCGACGCCCCTGCCTCCGCACGGGGCGAGTGGCGGCGGACGAAGAGGTCGAAGGCCTCGCTGACCTGCTCCGGTGTCGCCTCGGAGATCTCCAGGACGTCGTCGTCGAACGTCAGCCGCAGCGACGGCCGGGACTCCCGGCAACGGCCCCACCACGCCTGGATCATCCCGACGACCTGCTGCAGCGCCCCGGCGGACGCCCCCAGGTTCACCAGCAGGGCTCCCACCTGCGCGGGGTCCACCGCCCGCGCGCCCGGCGGTGCCTGTGCGCCGGCCGGGAGGGACGTCACGTCGTCCACGTCGAGCCGGAGCAGTTCCCGGCGGAGATGGCCGGTCAGCTTCTCGATGTGCTCGGCCTCCGCGCCCTCCGCGCCCTCCTCGGACAGGAAGATCTGCAGTCGGTTTTCCACCTGTATTCGCCCCTTCGCGCTCAGTCACGTTCAATCACGCTCACTCGCGCTCACGGCTCACTACCAGTCTGTGATCCCTCCTACCCGGGCGCAACCAGGGTCCGTGGCCAGGGCACCGATCGAACGTCCATGCTTTGTTTATCGCTGTACGGGAATCTCGCCTCACCCGTCCGCAAGGACTGAACTACTCGGGAGAACGAGAGGAGGTACAGCGATGAAGCTTCTCTTCGCCGTCCGTAACGCCGTGTCCGGCCAGAAGAGCCTGAAGGCGAGCGCCTGGTACATCTGGTACTAGGCGAGACGAGCCAACGGTCCCGGCCCGCGCCCGGCGGAGTCGCTGCTCTCACCGGCCCCGCCCGGCGCGGGTCCTCGGCCCTTCGGAGATCCGCATGCCACGCTCTGCCCTCCCGCCTTCCCGCCCGCATACGCGAACCACCGTATTCACCCCCCGCCTTGCCGCCCTCCTGCGGGACCACCTCGGCAAGGACGCCTTCCGGCTCGAACCCGACACCATCGGTGTCGCCGGACACGAACTCGCCGACGCGATCCTCGCGGCCCGCCGCGCCACCGAGACCGAACGGCCCACGTTCAAGCCGCTGCACGGGCGCTCGATCTCACGCAACGAGGCGTCGTCGGTGATGCGGACCGTCGGCCGCGACGTGCGCGAAGCGCTGAGCAGGCCCCTGCGGGAGGGCGTGGACCTGTCCGGTCCCTGGCCTCACACGGGGCACTTCTTCCTGCGCGACCTCGTCCTCGGCAACGACCCCCGCCGACTGCGCATCCTGATGAGCCGTAACCTCGAACTGACCCCCAAGCTCACCTGGTCGGTGATAGCGGCGGGCGCCGCACTCCCCAGACGGCTGCTCGCCGGGCGAACGCTCGCCGGGCGAACGCTCGCCAGGCGGAGCAGCCGTGGAGCCGCGGAGACCGCCCTCGCCGGCCTGATGGCCGACGATGCCGGCTACCAGGCCCGCCGCTACGCCATGGGCATGTACCGGCGGGCCGCCGCCCCGGTGTGCTTCACCGTCTCCGCACTCGTCGCGAACGCCCTGTGGCTGGGTGCGCCGTTCGACGACAGCACACCGAACCGGAACATCATCTACGAATCGCTGCGCATGCTGCCGCCGTCGTGGAACATCCTGCGCAACGCCTCTCCCGAATACCCCGCCATCGACCCGCGCATCGGCAAGGGCGACGACATCCTCATCCTGCCGCTGCTCTCCCACCGGGACCCGGCCCTGTGGGACGCCCCGGACGAATTCCGCCCGGAGCGCTGGGACCACACCGACCCCGACACGGCCCCCGGCTACCTGCCCTTCGGCCACTCCTCCGAGCGCTGCTGGGGACGGCACATGGTCATGCCGCTCGCCGAGCTGCTGCTCGACCTCGTACGCGGGGACGGCCTGACGGTCGACCCGGCGCAGAAGACCGCCAAGGTTCCGCTGCTCGGCCTGCTGGGGGTCGAGGAAGTACGCCTCATACGGGTGCGTCGTGCCGTCTGACGCCGTCGCGGGCCCCTGCGCTGATGCCGCTTGCGCCGATGCCGCTGTCGAGACCGTGGGTGAGCCCTTCTTCTCCCACCAGCACGACGCCTACCGGCGATGGCGCGAGCGGGGCGGCGCGCACAAGGTCCGCTTCTCCGGCGCCGTCCCTGTGGAAGGGTGGGTGATCACCGGCCATGCCGAGTGCAAGGCGGCCCTCGCCGACCCCCGGCTCAGCAAGAACTCCGCAACGGAGGTTTTCGCACGGCGGCTCGGGCAGGACGGCAGCGGTGGTGGCGGACCGGGCAAGGGTCTGACCGCGCACATGCTCAACGCCGACCCGCCCGAGCACACGCGCCTGCGCGCCCTGGTGCAGCAGGCCTTCACCGCGCGGCGGGTGGCGGATCTGCGGCCCAAGATCGAGGCCCGTGCCACCACCCTCCTGGATGCGCTGGACGGACAGGAAGAGGCCGATCTCATCAGCCGGTTCGCGCTTCCGCTGCCGGTCGCGGTGATCTTCGACTTGTTCGGCGCGTCCGATGAGCCTGGTGATCCCTTCCGGGTCCGGGGCAACTCGACGACCGAGGACGGCGGGGACGGGGAAGTGTCCGTCCTGACCGCCGAGGCCATGCTCGACCGCATTCGGGCCCTGATCCGGCACAAGCGCGCCCACCCCGGCGACGACCTCCTCTCCGCCCTCATCGCCGCCCACGACGACGGCGACCGGCTCACGGAGCAGGAGGTCACCTCCATGGCGTTCTTACTGCTGGTCGCCGGACACCAGACGACGGTCAACCTCATCACCAACGGCATCCACACCTTGCTCACCCACCCCGGGCAACTCGCCGCCCTGCGCGCCGACCCTTCCCTGATGCGAGGCATGATCGAGGAAGTCCTGCGCTACGAGAGCCCGTTCGGCATCGCGACGCTGCGCTACACCACCGAGCCGGTCACGATCGCGGGCACCACGATCCCGGCCGGGGAGTTCGTGCAGATCGGCCTGCTGGCCGCCAACCGCGACCCGGCCGTCTTCGACGACCCCGACCGGTTCGACATCACCCGTGCCACACCCTCCCGGCACCTGGCGTTCGGCCACGGCATCCACCACTGCCTCGGCGCGCCACTGGCCCGGCTGCAGGCCGAGGTCGCCTTCGCCCACATCCTCCGGCGCTACCCCGGCCTGCGCCCGGCCGGTCCCGGGCATCCGCCGCAGTGGCAGCACAACGCCAGGCACCGCGGACTGCTCACCCTCCCGGTGCGGTTGCGCTGAGCGGCGGCAGGGAGGCCCTCCTCACGCGCTGATCCGCGGCCCCATCTCCCGTGCCAGCGCCAGTGCCAGTGCGCGGAAGATCCGGACCTCGGGGTTGCGGTCCAGGGCGCGGACGGCCAGGTAGCTGCTCTCGTGGGGAACGTCGAGCACGGGCACGAAGACCGCGCCCGGCCACGCGTAGTAGCGCGCGAACGACTTCAGGCCGGAGCCGGCCGCCCGCCCGGTGACCACGCCGGTGAGCACCTCCTGCGGTGTCAGTGCCACGTGCGGGCTGCGGCGCCGGGCCGCGCAGTCGAAGTAGAGGTAGTCGGTGAAGGTGCGGGGAGTGTGCCCGGGGACCGTGAAGAACGGCAGGTCGGCGATGTCCGCGAGCAGGGCGCCGGTGTCACGGGCGTCCGCCAGCGGCGACGACTCCGGCACCGCCACGATGCGCTGCTCGGTCGTCAGGACGTCCGCGGTGATGCGTTCGTCCGCCGGGGCGGGCCGGACGAACGCGACGTCCACGCGGTCCTCGACGAGTGCGGAGACGTGCTCCGTGAAATCTAGCTGCCGCAGCTCGACGGGGACGTGCGGGCGGGCCCGCCGGAAGGCGTTGACCGAGGCGGGAGTGAGCTCCGCCGAGCCGTGGCCCATGATGCCGACACGGAGCGGTCTTTCCGCGGCGGCCGGGGCCCGGGCGGCCTCGGCCACGTCGTCCAGTGCGGCGTTCGCGGCGGCGAGCAGCGTACGGGCGTGGCCGGCCAGCCGCTCTCCGGCGGGTGTGGGGGAGACGGGGTTGCGGTTGAGTAGACGGGTGCCGAGGTCGCTCTCCAGCCGCCGGACATGCTGGGTGACGGCGGCCGGGGAGAGGAAGAGCCGTGCGGCTGCCCGCGCGAAGTGTCCCTCCTCGACCACCGCCAGGAAGGACGACAGCAGACGAAGATCCATGACGGCCACGATAGACATCGGAGCCGTCCGGTTCGTATGTGCGTTCACGAATCGTGAATGCGGGCGGCGAGGGTGGGGTGCAGGCCCGTAGGACTGCCGGCATGAGTATTCCTGTCCGGCCCTCCGCCCCTGACGCCTCCGCCGCCCTCCCGCCCACCGATCCCGGGACGAGCCCGCCGCCCCGGCACAGCGGGCCAAGGGCGCAAACGGGCCGGCTACCGAAGGGCGGGCCTCGGACGGGCCGGCTGCGGACCGGCTGGCTGCGGACGGGCTGGATGATGACGGCCTCCGGATGGAGCGCGAACCAGTTCTCCGCCCTGCTGGGCGCCTACCGGTCCGAGCTCGGCCTGTCCGAATCCACGGTCACCGGCCTGTTCGCGCTGTACGTCGTCGGTCTCGTCCCCGGCCTGCTGATCGGCGGGCCGCTGGCCGACCGGCGCGGCCGCCGACCGGTGGCCCTCACCGCCCTCGCCGTCAATCTGCTCTCCACCTGCCTCCTGATGGCCGGTTCGGCCGCCACGGCCTGGCTTCTGCCCGGCCGCTTCCTGACCGGGCTCAGCGCCGGTGCCCTGCTGGCCGCCGGCAGCGCCTGGGTCAAGGAGCTGTCCTGCCCGCCCCACGCCCCGGAAGAGGCGCCGGGGACGGCGGCCCGGCGCCCGGGCCTGTTCGTCTCGGCGGGCTTCGCCTCCGGCGGCCTGGTGGCCGCGCTGATCGCCCAGTGGCTGCCGCACCCGATGGCGACCGCCTACGTTCCCCACGTGATCCTGGCCGTACTGGCCTGGGCGATCGCGTACCGGGCGCCGGAGACCCGCCGGCCTGCCGTACGGGCGGCGGCGGACAGCCCGGACAGCCCGGATCGTACGGATGGTGCGAGCGGTGACGGAAGCGCCGTCGGCGCGGCAGTCGACTGGTCCCGGTTCCGGCGTGCCGTGCTGCCCCTGGCCCCGTGGGTCTTCGCCGCCCCGGCCGTCGGCTTCGCCACCCTGCCCGGGCTCGTCGACGGCGGGCTGACCGGCTGGCGCACCGTCTACGCGGGTATCGCGACCGCCGTGGTCCCCGGCTGCGGCCTGCTCGTGCAACCCGTGGCCCGGCGCCTGGCCCTACGGCACCGTCTGGCCAACGCATTGGCCGGCCTCGGCGCGATCGTCGCGGGGCTCGCCCTCGCCGTCCCCGCGGCGGCGGCAGCGCAGCCGGTGCTCGCTCTCGTCGCGGCGGCCGTCATGGGCGCGGGTTACGGCCTTGTGCTGACCTTCGGTCTGACCGAGGCGGCCGCGGTCGCACCGCCCGCGCGGCTGGCCATGGTGACCTCGCTGTTCTGGAGCGTGGCCTATCTCGGTCTGCTCGTTCCGTACGCCCTGGCGCTGCTGTCGCGCTGGTGGAGCATGCCCGTACTCCTCGCTGCGGGAGCCGTGCTGGCGGCGCTGACGTGCGCCGTACTCGCCGCACCGGCCGCACTCGCCGCATTCCGCCGCACGGCGGAGCCGGACCGTACTCGCGCATGATCCCTGCGCGGCGAGCAGCCGGAACAGTGATCGCATGGCAACGAGCGCGAGTGCAACACACCAAAAGAACGCGGCGCATGCAGCGGCGCATGCAAAGGCAAAGACCGTGGACACGGGGACCGAACGGCCCGTGCCGCTCTGGGCGGAGCGGGTCGCCCGCCTGCTTCCCCTGCTCGCCCTCCCGGTGTGCCTGTGGCGGCTGCCCATCGGCTTCGGCTACGTGATGGGCATGGACGTCGAGCCCATGTCGGCGGCGCGCTGGGCCGCCGTGGCGTACGTCGGCTCGCTCAGCCTGCTGACCGAGGCCGCCGCCCTGCTGTGCCGTGGCCTGGTCCGTCCCTGGGGCGAGGTCGTGCCCCGATGGGTACCGAGGATCGGCGGCCGGCGCATCCCGCCCCTGGTGGCCGTCGTACCCGCCGCCCTCGGTGGTCTCTTCCTCACCTGGCTGCTCGCCGACTGGGTGCTGGGCGTGTTCCACATCGCCGGTTTCTCCACCGTCCCCTACACCAGCGTGTGGTGGAGACTGCTGGCGGATGTGGTCAGCGGCCTGTTCGTCCTGTGGGCACCGCTGGTACTGGCCCTGACCTACGCCTACCACCGGCGCCGCCGCACCCTCTCCTGAGGGGCCGGTCTCCTGAGGGTCCGGTCCCTCAAGGGTGGTGCGGGGCCGCCCCGGCCCGCACCACCCTCCAGGTCAGTGCGGCTGCCGACGTGCCTGCTTCAGCTCGCGCTGGACGGCCCAGGCGTCGGCGACCGGCCCGAGGTGGCCGAGCTTGTCGGGGTTGGTCACCGAGCGGATCGTCTGGATCTGCCCGCCGAGCACGTCGAGGACCATGGTGTGGAGCACCTTGCCGTCCCGGTCGCGGAAGACCGCGCCGGGCTGGCCGTTGACCTCGTGCGGCTCGAACGACACGTCGATCCGGACCAGCCAGGGGTAGACCGTGCCCAGCAGCCGGGCCACGTTCTCCGCGCCCATGACGGCCCTGGCCAGCTGCGGGGCCTTGCCGCCGCCGTCCCCGACCAGCTGCACGTCGGCGGCCAGCAGATTCCGCAGCCCGCCCACATCGCCGTTCTTCAGCGCGTCGAAGAACCGCTCCGCCAGCTCCTGCCGCTCCTGACGGTCCGCTGCGAAGCGCGGCCGCCCGGCTTCCATGTGCCGCCGCGCCCGCACCAGCAGCTGTCGGCACGCCGCCTCCGAACGCCCCACCGCCGAGGCGACCTCGTCGAATCCGAAGGCGAACACCTCCCGCAGCAGGAAGACCGCCCGCTCCAGCGGGCTGAGCCGCTCCAGGAGCAGCAGTGCCGCCATCGACACCGAGTCGGCCAGCTCCACCGATCGCGCCGGATCCTGATACGGATCGTTCAGCAGCGGCTCGGGAAACCAAGGCCCGACGTACTCCTCCCGCCGCACCCGCGCGGAACGCAGCACGTCGATCGATATCCGTGTCACCGCGGCCGACAGGAACGCCTTGGTCGACGTGGGCCGGGTCGACGAGCCGTCAAAGCGCAGCCACGTCTCCTGCACGGCGTCCTCGGCTTCACTCACGCTGCCCAGAATCCGGTAGGCGATCGAAAACAGCAGCGGCCGCAGCTCCTCGAACTCCTCGACCTTGCTCACGCCGTATCCCCCTAGCTCTTGCCTATACCTGTGCCTGTGTCTGTGACTATGCCTGGGCCGGGACCGGTGCCGATCCGGGTGCCGAGTCCGGTGCCGATGCCGCTCGGTGGAACTGCCCGGGCTCGTAGTCGCCGGCCGGCTGCCGGGTGATGACGTTCAGCCGGTTCGCCATGTTCATGAAGGAGACGAGGAGCACCAGCGCGGTGAGCTGCTCCTCGTCGTAGTGCTCGGCGGCACGTGCCCACACCTCGTCGCCGACCCCACCGGCCCCGTCCGCGACCCGGGTCCCCTCCTCCGCCAGCTCCAGCGCGGCACGCTCCGCCGCGGTGAAGACCGCGGCCTCCCGCCACGCCGCCACCAGGTTCAGCCGCAGCGGGGTCTCGCCGGCGGCGGCCGCGTCCTTGGTGTGTATGTCGATGCAGACGGCGCAGCCGTTGATCTGGCTGACGCGAAGCGACACCAGCTCCTGCGTCGCGGCCGGCAGCGGCGAGTCCTTGAGCGCCTGGCCCACCGCCATGAAGTGCTTGAGGGTCTTGCCGGCGATCGGGTCGGTGAAGAAGTTCAGTCGTGCGTCCATGGTGTGCTCCTCCGTGATCGTCAGTGGCCTACACCCCCTGAGACGGGGTAGCCCGATCCCCTGTGACATGGGCGGATGTGACCTGCGTCTCGACGCCGCCGCGGCGTCTTACGCGGTTTCCCGGGGGAGGCGTTCGACGGCCATGACGGCGACGTCGTCGGTCATCGCCCCTCCCGCATGCGCGAGCAGGTCGCGGTGGAGGCGCTGGACGAGCCGGTCCGGGTCGGTCTCCTGCCAGGCGGCGACCCGGTCGGCCAGGGGGTAGAAGCGCCCCTGCGCATCGCGGGTCTCGATGACGCCGTCGGTGTAGAGCAGGAGGACGTCGCCCGGGCGATAGGGGAACGACTCCGACTCGTAGTCGTCCTCCGTCAGGCTGCCGGTCAGGCCGAGCGGCAGCGCGGGGTCGGCCACGGTCACGGTGGTCACCTTGCCGTCGCTCAGGACGAGCGGGGGAGGGTGCCCGCAGTTGATCAGCCGGAGCACCGGCTGGTCGTCAGGGATGTCCAGGATCGCGGCGGTGATGAAGCCCTCTCCGATCGTCCCGCCCGTTCCCTCCATCCCCTCCATCCCCTCCGTTCTGTCCGTCCCGCTCGTCCCGTTGTCGAGGGGTTCCGCCATGTCCCAGTACGTGGCGTTCTGCAGATGCGCCACCAGCCGGGGCAGCGGGGGATTGCGGTGGGCCGCCGCGCGGAAGGCCCCGAGCAGGGAGGCGGCGTCCCCGATCGCGGGGAGGCCCTTGCCGCGCACGTCGCCGATCATGACCCGCGTGCCGTGCCCGGTCCGCGCGGCGGCGTACAGATCGCCGCCGATCCGGGCCTCGGCCTCGGCCGCCACGTAGAGGGAGGCGATCCGCAGGGGGCCCAGCCGTGGCGGGATCGGCCGCAGCAGGACGCGCTGGGCCACCTCGGCCACCCAGCGGGCCTGGTTCAGCTCCTGCTCGCGCTGTTCGCGGGCGCGGCGGAAGAGCACCAGGAAGACGGAGATGAGCAGCAGTGCGGCGACCTGGGCCTGGTGGTTCGGTGTCTCCAGGCCCCCGTGGAAGACGCCGATCACGACCTGGGCCGTCACGGCGAGGGCGCCGATGACGCCGGTGAGCACCGGCCCGCCGATGGCCGCGCTGATCGCCGGCGCGGCGACCAGGAGGGGGCCCAGGTGGATGTCCGGGGGCGTCAGGAGGTCGACCACCATCACCAGGGCGATGAGCCCCAGCGGCACGGCGACCAGGGACCGGCCGGTGTGCCACCACCGCCCGAGTCCGGACACCATGCGCTGAAGGGGCATGGGTACTGCTTACCTTCTCGGTGCCCTCCCTGCACACCTGCCACATCGGTGGTGTGCCGACCGCTCAGAAACAGGTCGTGGCCGGTCAGGTTGATGGAGTCCCGCAGTGTGAACACGTGATCGTCTCGGTCGTGTAATATTCTCGGTGTCGCCAGGGAGACCGGGCGGAAAGCGGGACGAGTTCAGTGGCGGAACAGCTGAACGCGGGGCTATAGCTCAGTTGGTAGAGCGCCTGCATGGCATGCAGGAGGTCAGGAGTTCAATTCTCCTTAGCTCCACAGCTTCATAGTGAACGGGATGGAGGCCACCCAGCCGGGTGGCCTCCATCCCGTTGTGCGTTCCCCGTCGTACGTTCGCCCTTGCGCGTTCCCCTGGCCTGCTCCCCGATGGGGGGAGTTTGCGCACCCGTCCGGGTGACGGGCGTTTCTCGGATCATCCGACGGCGAAGATCCTTCGTGGCAGTTGCAGGCACGCTGCAGGCACGTTGCCCTTGCCCAGTCCTACCAGCCGCGGACTGGGCAGGGGCGAGGACGGCCCGCCGAGGCGGCAGCTGCGCCGTCCCCTCCAAAACGGGACATAAGCACTGATCTGCGAAGCTTTCCGTATGAACTCTCGGCTCCGTATGCTCGCTGCGCGCTGGCCCGCCCTCGTTCCGGCGCTTGCCGCCGTCGTCCTGGCCCTGACCTGGGGGCGGTCGCTGTCCGCCGGGGCGGTGGCCCTGGTGAGCTGCTGCCTGGCCGGTGCCGTGCTCTCCGCCGTGCATCACGCGGAGGTGATCGCACACCGGGTCGGCGAACCCTTCGGGTCGCTCGTCCTCGCCGTCGCGGTGACGGTCATCGAAGTGGCCCTCATCGTCACGCTCATGGCCGACGGCGGCGACAAGAGCGCCTCCCTGGCCCGCGACACCGTCTTCGCCGCCGTCATGATCACCTGTAACGGCATCGTCGGCCTCTCCCTCCTGGTGGGCGCGCTCCGGCGCCGCGTCGCGGTGTTCAACGCGGAAGGCACCGGTGCCGCCTTCGCCACCGTGGCCACGCTGGCCGGGCTGAGCCTGGCCCTGCCGACCTTCACCACCAGCACCCCGGGCCCGCAGTTCTCCCCGGCCCAGCTCGTCTTCGCCGCGGTGGCCTCGCTCCTCCTCTACGGACTGTTCGTGGCGACCCAGACCGTACGGCACCGTGACTACTTCCTCCCGGTGACCGCCCAGGGCGAGGTCATCGACACCGACCACGCCCACCCGCCCACGGCCCGGACCGCCCTGACCAGCCTCGGCCTGCTCGCCGTCGCCCTGGTCTCGGTCGTCGGCCTGGCCAAGGGGGTCTCCCCGGCCATCGAGTCCGGCGTGGCCGCCGCGGGCCTCCCGGCTTCCGTCGTCGGCGTCGTCATCGCCCTGCTGGTGCTGCTCCCCGAAACCATCGCAGCCCTGCGGGCCGCCCGCCGCGACCGCGTCCAGACCAGCCTCAACCTCGGCCTCGGCTCGGCCATGGCCAGCATCGGGCTGACCATCCCCGCCGTCGCGGTCGCCTCCGTATGGCTGGACGGCCCGCTCGTCCTCGGCCTCGGCGCGACGCACATGGTCCTGCTCGCGCTCACCGTCGCCGTCGGCACCCTGACGGTGATCCCGGGCCGCGCCACCCCGCTCCAGGGCGGCGTACACCTCTCCCTCCTGGCTGCCTACGTGGTGCTGGCGGTGAGTCCTTGAGGGATGGAGGCAGGGATGGGGGCAGGGGTGGGGACGCAGAAGGCGTCGGTCATCCAGGCGGCGGTGTGCCGGCTGGCCGGCAGGGGGCGTTCCTCGTAGCGCGGCGAGATGAGGTGGTACTCGATGTTGCCGCTCAGCCACGAGCGCAGCCCGCGGATCAGGTGGCCGATGCACTCGCGTTCCTCGGGGGTGACGTCGAGGTGGGCGCACAGGTCGGGCAGCGCGCGCTCGAGAGCCAGGAAGGCGTGCATGCGCTGGTCGGCCATCGTGACGGCCCGGGCGATGGCCTCCTCCTGGGTGCACCGGTACTGGCGCTGGATGAGGGGAACGACGTTGATGTGGTCGTTCCACGAGGCCTCGCGGTGCACGCCGGTGATGTCGTTGACGAGGGCGATGTGGTCGCCCGTGGCGCGCTGCATGGCGTGGAGGACGGGGTGCATGACGATGTCGTCGCTGAGATCGCAGCGGTGCTCGAGGTCGTTGAAGCACATGTTGGCCAGGGAGGCGGTCGACCAGATCCGGTTGTCCAGGTAGTGCTCGACCGTGGGCCAGACGCCGTCCCGGCGGTAGGCCGCGTCGCGGAGGTAGGAGTCGAGGAAGCGGCTGAAGCGGCTGGCGGTGCGGCGCTGCCAGCGGAGCGACATGCCATGGTCCCGGGTGCGCCGCCACAGGTCGGACAAGGCCACCGCGAACGGGCCGGAGTCGTCCCCGAGTGCGTCGGGGTCGTTGCGCTCGAAGATCTCGTTCATCTCGTCGACGGCACCGCGGATGAGGCCGGGGTCGTGGACTTCCAGGACGTCGTCGAGCATGACGCCCCACGTCCCCCAGTCGGTGACCAGGTCCAGCAGGTCGCCGGTGCAGTACCACCACACGCAGGAGCCCCAGAGGTCCAGGCGGTAGGTGTCCCAGAGGTCTGCCGCCTCCTCGGTCCGCGCCATTCCCATCTCCTGGCACCATGCCCTGGTATGGGCGCGCGCCCGTTCGGCATCGGGGCTTATCTGCAGGGGAAGCGGGCAGAAGAACCGGTTCAGGCGCCGCATCTCCGTACCTCCGTATCACCGATCCGTCAGGAGCTCGCCTCGCTGTAGAACTGACCGGCCCAGCGGCGGTACTCCATGATGGGACCGTCTCCCTTGGCCAATTTGGGGTGCTCGATATACGTCTTGTGCCGCCAGATCGGGAAGTCCTTGGACCCGTCGCGGTTGATCAATGGGGCGAACGCCTTGCTGAGCAGCTTGGTCGCCCAATGCGGCAGGGCGATTCCGGCCGCCTCCTCCACGTTCACGGCGATCCGCAGTTCGATATGGCGCGGGTCCACGGGAGTCGGCATGGTCCAGAAGCGGATGCAGGAACGCAGCTTGGGAATGCTTGCCCTGGCGGCCAGCCATCCGAGGCCGTGAACCTGCAAGTCGTAGTGGACCTGGTTGGCCACCAGGTAGCCGTTGCTGCGGACTCCGGCGGGAGACGTCGAGAGGTCGACCTCCATCGTGTTTCCCGTGCACCGGATGCGCCGGACTTCCGTATCCATGCGGTGCACGGGCCGGCCGTGCCCGGTGTCGATGGCGTTCTCCATGACGTCCTGGGGGTGAGCGACCACCGTGTGCACGACGTGCCCGGCCGGGCTGAACGCCGCCGGTGTCGAAGGGGGTATCTCCCAGGCCGGCGGAAGTCCTCGGGCATGGTGCCAGAGGGCGAGGGCGCCGTCGACCTCGCGTACCTCCCGCAGTGTGAGGCGGGCGCGAGGCGGTGGAGTGCCGTACTCCGTACGTACGCACGTCCCGTCCGGAGAATAGGCGAAGCGGTGGAACGGGCAGACGATGTCCTCGCCGTCCACCGTGCCGCCGTGACCGAGATGCGCCCCCAGGTGCGGGCAGAACGGGCGCACCGCCCGCACCAGGCCGGAACGGGTCCGGTACAGCACGACGTCCTCGCCCATGAACCGTCGCGTCAATACCCGGCCTGCCGGGAGTTCATCGCGAAATGCCACGACGAACCAGCCGTCGGGATAAGGGAGCTGGGAAATCGTCATCGGTGGAGACCGTTTCTCCGGACAGGAAGCAACTTCTCCGGACAGGAGGCAACTGCGGTCGGTCGATCGCCCTGCAATGCCGGGATCTGCAGAATGCCGTTGCGGCACCGGCCCGGCAACCCTTCGGTTCGCCCAGCGAACCGCCTCCTTGTGCGGAAGGCGGGGCGGGACTTAGAAGATGAATCATGACGACCGTCTCGGGCCGGCCGCCTGCTCGCCGCATCCAGGATGCGGTGAACCGGCTTATGCCGCACCTAGGTGACACGGGCACTTGCCCGGACAGTTACAACACGGCGTTCGTATCCCGCGTCCGTTCCCCCGGGGGATCCCCGCGTTATCCCCGCGCGCTTCAGTGGCTGCGCGCACGCCAGCATCCGGACGGTTCCTGGGGAGGCCGGATCGGCCTGCCCGTCGACCGCCTCACCTCGACCCTGGCGGCCGTGCGGGCGCTCGTCGACTACGCGGACACCGCACCGCCCGGCCCGTCCGGTTCATCTGGTCCATCCGGCTGGGTGACCGGCGCACTGGAGCGGGGAGTCGGCTATCTGCGGTCGTCAGCGTCCGGCGGCGGCTGCCCGAGCGGACCGCACGAGCCGATCGGGCTCGAATTCGTCGTGCCGGAACTGACCCGTCAGCTCCGCGCCCACGGCGTGCGACTCCCGCCGCAGGCATGGCCGGACATCCACGCCCTGCGGCAGGACAAACTCGCCAGAATGGCCGCCTCCGCAGCGGGACCGGGCTCCCCGTCCCTGCGGTACTGCATGGAGGTCGCGCCGGATGAGGCGCTTGCGGGCGCCGCGATGACGATGCAGATGATGCAGACGATGCAGTCGCCCGGAGGCTCAGTGGGGTGCTCCCCGGCGGCCACTGCGGCCCTGTGGCAGAAGACGGGCTCCCCCCGGGCGCTTGCCTACCTCGACGCGCTCTCCTGCCGCTCGGCCGACGGCGGGGCGCCCGAGGTACACCCGATGGAGGCCTTCGAGATCGGCTGGTCCCTCTACCACCTCGGCCGGGCCGGTCTGCTCCCCTCCCGCGCGATGACTCACCTCGGCTCGCTGGCGGGCGAGCTCGACCGCCGGGGGTGGGTCGGATTCAGCAGGGAATTCCCCGTCCCCGAGGCCGATACCACCGCCATGACCATCAACCTGCTGCCCCACCTCGGAAGGAACCCCGCGCCCTCGCTCGGCCTCCTCCTGCGCTACGAAGCAGGCGACCATTTCTTCCACTATCCGGGGGAGCGCGGAGCGTCGGTCAGTGTGAACGCCCGCCTCCTGGAGGCGTTCAACCACTCGCCGGACGCCTACGCGGCGCAGCGCCGTAAGCTCATCGGGTTTCTCTGCGACACCCGTACGGCGGACGGTTACTGGCTGGACAAGTGGCATGTGTCGCCCTATTACGCCACTGCTCATGTCAGCTTTGCCCTCGGCCGGTCCGTATCCGGTGACCTCGGCCTGTCCGCGACCCGCCGCTGGCTGATCGGCACTCAGCACGCCGACGGCTCCTGGGGAATCGACGGCGGACAGCCGGAGGAGACCGCCTACGCGATTCTGGCCCTGGACGCCCTCGCCGACCGCCGGTCGCCGATTCCGTCCCGCACGGCGGCCGCCGCCCATCGATACCTCATGCCTTTTCTGGACGCAGAGCCTCACGACTTCGCCGAACTATGGCTCGGCAAGTCCCTTTTCACCCCGACGGCGGTCGTGCAGTCGGCCGTCATCGCCGCCACCCATCTTTCCCGGCCTTGCCGCGCCCCCGCTGCAGGCGGGTAGGGGCCGGGCCGGGAGAGAGGGGGAGCGGGGCGGTGCGGAACCGGCGCAAGGCGACAGTGAGGGCGAACGCCGTGCGCCGCAGCTCGTCGGCAGCACGGTTCAGCGCCATCCGGCCTGTGCTGTCACCGATCGTCACACCGGCGAGCACGCGGTGGTCCGGACCGAGGACGGGCGCGGTCACCGTCAGCATTCCTGAGGTGTACTCCGGGCGGTCGACGGCTATTCCGGTGCGACGGATCACCGCGAGTTCGGTTTCGAGCCCGGCTTCGAATTCCTCGTGAGAGGGCCGGACGGCCGCCGTCGCATCACGGTCGAAGGCAAGCAGCAGTTTCCCGATGGAGGTGGAGTGCACCGGCACCCTTTCTCCGACCTCCGACACCAGGGATTGCAGCCGGCGGCCATGGATGCGTTCCACGTACCGCACCTGCCTGCCCTCGTGCACGCCCAGGCCCACGAAGCCGCCCAGGGAGGCGTACAGGTCGAGGAGGAAGGGCATGGCCGTGGCCCGCAGCGTGCTCAGCTGGTCGCGCTGCGCGGTGCGCGCCGAAGCGAGCTCGGCCAGGCGCTCACCCGGCACGTACTTGTCGTCCCAGCGCGAGACCATGCCGTGGGCGCACAGTGCCGTCAGCATGCGGTACGTCGTCGCTTTCGGCACGCCCGTCTCCCGGGCGATCTCGCTGAGCCCGCGCGGCCGGGCGTCCCGGCACACCGATTCCAGGACCCGCAGGGCACGGCCCATCGCGCTCCTTTCCGGGATTCCTTCTGCCGTGCTCCCTTCTGCCGTGCTCCCTTCTGCCGGGGTTCCCTCCGCCGGGATCCCTTTCGCCGGGATCTCCTTCGCTGGGATCCCTCCCGCCGGGACCCCTTTCGCAGCCGGCTCGATGCTGGTGGTGGTACGCGGTTCCCCTCCCTGCGGCATGCCTGGTCATCCCTACTGGTCAAGCGTGGCGGGCGGTGACGCGCATCCGTAGCCCCCGGGGGCTCAGCGTCGACTTCGCGAAAGGCCGGACGGGCCGGTCGGTGAGGCGGACCAGACGCCAGCGGGCGGTGAGCGTGACCAGGGCCAGGACGGCTTCGGCCATGGCGAAGCGGGCGCCTATGCATTTACGGGCACCGGAGCCGAAGGGAAGGTAGGCGGCGCGATCGGGGTGGGTCCGGCGCCACCGGTCGGGGTCGAAGTGGTCCGGGGTCTCGTACAGGCCGGGCCGGCGGTGGATCAGGTAGGGGCTGAAGGCGATCGCGGCTCCCGTGGGGAGACGGATCCCACCGAGCTCGGTGTCCTCGGCCACGGTCCGGGTGACCAGCCAGGCGGGTGGGTACAGCCGCAAGGTCTCCATGATCACGTGGCGGGCCATCTCGAGGGCGGGCAGGTCCGCGAACGTGGCCGTCGCGCCCGCCAGTACGCGGTCGGTCTCCGAGCTGAGCCGGCTCTCGACCTCCGGGTGGGCGGCGAGGAGGTACAGCGCCCAGGCGAGTGTGTTGGAGGTGGTCTCCGTTCCGGCGAAGAAGAACGTGAGGATCTGATCGGTCAGTTCCCGGCCGGCGAGTCCCTCCCGGTCGGCGGCCGGATTCGCGGGGTCCTCGGTGCGCTTGGCATCCTCGGTGCCCTCGGCGTTCTGCAGAGATGACAGCAGGTCGCCGTGGTCGGCCGGGTCGTTGCGCCGGTCGGCGGTGACACTGTCGATCGTGTGCCGGAGGCGGGCACGAGCCCGGTCGTACCGGTGGTTCGCCACGCCCGGCAGCCGTTCGAGCACCGAGGGCCTGATGGCCCGCCAGAGCAGCGTTTCCATCAATGCGTTGATGTCGACGATGATCGTCTGTGCGGCTTCCGGAGGAAGCCCGGTGGTGAACATGGTCTCCACCGCGATCCGCGCGGTCAGCGCCATCATCTCGGTGGTGACGTCGATGACCTGGCCGTCGTGCCAGGACCGGGAAGCGGCCTCTGCCGAGGACGTGAAGGCCGGCGCGTAGTGGGGGAGCCGGTCGGGGCGGAAGGCCGGCTGGCAGAGGCGGCGCTGCCGCCGGTGCCGGCTGTGCGGGCAGGAGACCAGACCGTCGCCCACCAACTCGCGTATGCGCTCGTACAGCGGCCCGCCCTTGTCGAAGACGTGGTCCTCCAGGAGGGTCCGGCGGGTCAGGTTCGCATCGCACACCATCACGACCGAACGCGTCCCCAGACGTAGCCGCACCATCTCCCCGTGGGCGGGCAGGGACGACACGAACGCCAAGGGGTCGCGGACGAGGGGGAGCGCATGGCCCAGGAGGGGTAGCGATCCCGGTGCCAGCGGAATCGACGCAGCCGTCTTCATGCCTACCCCTTCCGGGACGAGTTGCCGGGACGTAGGAACCATCACCATGTTGTCCACCCCGCCCGGTCCGCCAATCCATGGTTGTGCGGTGCACGGAAGCACGTCCGGCGGACGGAACAAGAGGAGGTGCGCCGCACAGTTCCCGTGCGCGGCAGTGCAGCGAAGCGGAAGGGGAACCGGGACAGCGGTGGCAGTCGGCAGTTGCTGAGCACCGGCTTGGTCCAGACCTATTGACGTCCCGGTGGAGCGGTTCTAGCGTTCGACACCTTCGAGCGTTCTCGTCGAGGGGGTCGGCATGACCGGTCGGACGGCGCGTCTGCTGGGAGCCGGCGTGCTCATGGCCGTCGCCTTCCTCGGGCAGGCGCCACAGGACGTACGGGCGCAGACGCAAACGCAGGCGCAGACGCCGACGCCGACGCAAGCGCAGATGCAGGCGCAGATGCAGGCGCAGGAGCAGGAGCGCAGGCAAGCGGCGAGTGCGCCCGGGTCCCGGGCCGACACCTGTCCCGTCCGGCCGAAGCCCGCCGGCAAGGTGCTGCAGGGCTACTGGGAGAACTGGGACGGCGCGGCGAACGGCGTGCACCCGCCGTTCGGCTGGGTACCCATCACCGATGCGCGCATCCGGCAGCACGGCTACAACGTGATCAACGCGGCGTTCCCGGTCATCCGCCCGGACGGAACGGTCCTGTGGGAGGACGGGATGGACGCGACCGTGAAGGTCGCGACCCCGGCCGAGATGTGCCAGGCCAAGGCGGCCGGGGCCACGATCCTGATGTCGATCGGCGGCGCGGCGGCAGGCATCGACCTCAGTTCCGGTACGGTCGCCGACCGGTTCGTCGAGACGGTGGTGCCGATCCTCAAGGCGTACAACTTCGACGGCATCGACATCGACATCGAGACCGGCCTGACCGGCAGCGGCGACATCACCAGGCTCTCCACCTCGCAGGCCAACCTCGTCCGCATCATCGACGGCGTGCTCGCCCGCATGCCCTCGGACTTCGGCCTGACGATGGCACCCGAGACGGCTTACGTGACGGGCGGCAGCGTCACGTACGGCTCGATCTGGGGTGCCTATCTGCCGATCGTGAAGAAGTACGCCGACAACGGCCGGCTGTGGTGGCTGAACATGCAGTACTACAACGGGAACATGTACGGCTGCTCCGGGGACTCGTACTCCGCGGGGACGGTCCAGGGGTTCACCGCGCAGACGGACTGCCTGAACAAGGGGCTGGTCGTCCAGGGCACGACCATCCGCGTCCCCTACGAAAAGCAGGTCCCGGGGCTGCCCGCTCAGCCGGGCGCCGGGGGCGGCCATATGTCACCGGGGCTGGTGGCGCAGGCGTGGAACACCTACGGCGGCGCCCTGAAGGGCCTCATGACGTGGTCGCTGAACTGGGACGGCTCCAAGGCGTGGAGCTTCGGCGACAACGTCAGGCGACTGCAGGGCCGCTGAGCCGCAGTCCGGCAGCCGGCCACCAGGGGAACCGCCGGTGGCCGGGCCGGTGAGGCCAGGGTGAGGCCGGGGGCGGGGCCTCACCCTGGTCGCCTCGTAAGGCGGACTAGTCGACCCATACGCCCGGTTCTGACTCTGGGACTTCCTGCCCTCGCGCCCGCTTCTGAGCCAGCCGGAGGTCCCAGCCGGGGACGTCGCCGTCCATGTCGGGGACCAGGCCCGCGGTGTAGGTGTCAGGGGCGGGGCGGCCGGCATCCTCCCAGGCGGCGAGCCAGCCCCGCAGGACGGTCAGGGACGCCGAGTCCGCCGCGTCGGCGGTGATCGTGTCGTCCTGCTGGATCACGGCGGCGGTGTTGCGGGTCGAGTGCCCGAGGCCGATGACGTCGGCCTTCAGCTCCGTCATCGTCAGTCGGGAGCCGGTGGTGGCCAGCCAGACGCGGAGGCTGGACCAGTCGATCTCTTCTCCCTTGTACTGCTCGGTGTGTCCGGGCTCCCGCAGGCGGTCGAGTACCCCACGCGCCCCGGAGTTCTGCCAGTCGTCCTGCTCGCGCCAGGCGATCGACACCCACGAGGTGGCCGGGACTCGACTCTCCCAGTCGACCCACCGTGCAGGGACCGAGAAGTCGCTGCGGGGAGAAGAGCCGGTCTCGATGTAGGAGCCAGGGAAGATCGACTCGATGCGCGGCTGTCCGTTGCTGATGCGGATCACGGCACCGATCGCCAGGTTCGGCACGGCCGCGATCGGCAGCGTGGCCACGATCAGCCCGCCGTCCTTGACCTGGTCCACCCACGCCTTCGGCAGCAGCGGCGGCGTGCACCAGCCCACCATGCGGTCGTAGGGGGCCCGGCCGGGGTAGCCGGCGGTGCCGTCCACGGCGTAGCAGCGGATGTTGTTCACCCCGCGCTCGGCGTGGATGTGGTTGGCCCACCGCGTCAGGTACGGGTCGATGTCCAGGCTGGTCACCATGCCGGTCGGTCCGACGAGTTCGGCGAGCAGGCCCCCGGAGAGACCGGAACCGGTGCCGACCTCGGCGACGTTCATGCTCATGCGCACGTCGAGGGCTTCCAGCTCCCGGTGGATGAAGACCGGGTTCGTGCGGTGGATGGTCGCGCCCCGGGCCTTGTGGTGGGTGTAGTGCTGCTCGGGGACTCTCTCAGCGGCGGCAGCAACGGGGGTCATCAGTTCACTCCTTCGTGGAAGGGTCAGGATGCGTTCCTCAACTGCTCCGAGTGAGTGAGGGACACGCGTCAACGAGGCGCCAAGTTGACGTGCTCAGATGACGAGAGCGGCGTAGTGGTGCCATCCGGCCTCGGTGTATTCACCAACTGGTCCGCCGCCGGGAATCGCTGTCCACGCGTGGTATTCGGTGGGCGGCGGGGAGAACCGCACCCCCAGACACCAGTCCAGGCGCCGACCGAGGAGGGCTGCGGCCAGGACCGACCCGAGCGAGATTTCCGCGCATGCCGCCCGGACCGGCCAGAGGCGGCCGGTGTGCCGGACGGTGGCGACCAGGGCCTCCGCTCGGTCGGGTGCTATCGCCCGGCGGCCGGCACGGCGGGCGAGGCGGACAGCGCGGACGGTGTAGCGGAAGGGCAGGGCCAGGAGCACCAGGGCCAGGGCGAGGCCCATGGCCGCCGCCAGGCGGTCATGGAAGGGGCCTGTGCGGACGGTGGAGTACGACTCCATGGTGGTCATCGCCACCACCTCGACCAGCCGGACGGGGCCACAGGTTCCCCCGCGATGCCCTGCGTGGTGAGAGCGTCGGCGACGCCGCGAACGTCGACGGCGGCCCGCTCGGGGCTCAGGCCGTAGAGGGTGGCGTACTGCTCGGCGGCCTGGTCCTCGCTGCCGCTGGCGAGGAGGAACAGCACCGCAGCGGAGGCGGTCGGCGTGAGGTAGGTCCAGCGGCCGGTCCGCTCGTTCAGGATGGCTCCGCCTTCGTCGGTGAGGACGGGGTGGGAGCCCTCACGCAGCTGCCACACGGCCGGTCACCTCCCACAGGGCGCCCGCCTGTTCGAGCTGCCGCAGCCACACCTCGGTCACGACCGCCACATGCAGAGCGCCCTGGGCGGTGGCCTGCCCGGCCGCCGCGCGGGCGAGCATCGCCCCCACCGGCCCGTCGGTCACCAGGCCCATGGCACCCAGGCGCGAAGACGGGCCCAGCAGGCGGCGGAGGGCGGGCGCGTGCTGGACGAGCCCGGCATAGGAGAGCGCGTTGAAGCCGCCCTTGGTGGCTCGCTCGAGGACGAAGTCAGGCAGCACGTCGGTGCCCGCGAAGGCTTCGGCCAGCAGCGGTTTGTACCGGCTCGGTGTCCCGCGCTGGTCGGCCGGCACGGCCAGGCAGGCCCTGCGGACCTCGTTGTCCAGGTACGGGGCGGCGATCTCGATGCCGTGCTCGTCGAGAGCGAGAGTGCGCCAGCCGCTGGCGTCCGCTCCGATCCGTGCGAGGTCCTGGCTGTCCGTCCACGCCGCCAGCCGCTCCGGCGGCTCCGTCAGCTCGTCGGCTGCTGTGGTGAGGGCGTCGGCGAGCTGGTGACGCACGTCGATGCTCATCCAGTCGGCCGTGGCCAGCAGCGGCGTCCACGCGATCGGCCGTCGTGCCTGGGGCTCCCACTGCCTAGGGGCCTCGTGTAGCTCTGCGGCGGCCTGGCGCCAGCCGTCCGCCAGCCCGATGCGGGCCGCAGGCCGGGCCCGGCCCAGCACGGACCATACGGAGGTCTGCCGGAGCCGTGCGTGGCCTTGGGCGTGCTGCCAGGCCCGCGGGCGCTGCCGTTCGCGCAGCAGATCAGCCAGGTACGACGGGGAGGCGGACAGCAGCCCGTCACCAGCGACGCCCGTCAGGTGCACGCCTGGCGCCGTCTGGTGGGCGATCACGGCGTCCAGGACAGTTCGCTTGACCGCCGCTGAGACCGCGAACGCGTTCGGTGTGTCGGTGAACGGCAGGGCAGAAGCATCTTCCAGCCCTGCGTAGTAGATCGTCTCCTGCGCCCCGGGGACCTTGTGGTGGTGCAGGTGAGGCACCACGGCGGCTGTCCGCTGCGCGTAGGCGAGATCGTCGTCCCGCAGTCGCTCATCGGCGAACGTCACCGCTGTCACTGGCCGGTGCCGGGCCGCCAGGCAAGCCAACGTGGTGGAGTCCAGGCCCGCGAGGTCCGCGCTCACCGGGCGGCCGTCCATGCGGACCGCGATCGCCTCTGCCAGGGCCGCCTGCACCGTCGGCGCCGCTTCCCGCATACTCACCGGTTCGTACTCGGTCGGCTCGTAGCGAATGGTTCGGGCGCCTTCGGGGGTGATCTGGAGCAGGTGCCCAGTGGGCACCCGGTTCACGGTGCGGAACAGGCTTCGGGAGGCCAAGACGTCGGGCTGGCCGAACGCCAGATGGGCCGCGAGCGCGACGGGATCTGCCGGTGCCCCGTCCAGCGCAGCGAGGGCGGTGGCGGAGGTCGCCCACCAGGTCCCGGCCGCCTCCCGCCGGTAGTAGACCGGGTGCTGCCCTGACAGATCCCCGATCACTGCCAGCGTCGGACCGCTGCGGGCCACCACCAGGTAGGAGCCGGGCCACCGTGTCAGCGCCCGCCATTGCTGGGCCGTCACGACGGGTAGGGCTTCCTCCAGCTGTCGATCACTGGCCCCGCACACCCCGACAACGGCCAGCGCCACCGCCCCCGCCCCGGCCGTGCGGACCTGGCCTTCGGGCCAACCGGCCGTCCACGTCTCGCCCAGCGCAGTCACCGGCCGCCCTGCTTCGGGCTGCCGACTGGCTGGACCGCCCTCCCATCCCGTGCACCACCGCATCGCGAGCCTCCCGACTCCCTCGTCCTCAAGACCGGACATGATTTGCAAAGACCGGGGCCGAATGCGGCGAATACCGCACCCGGCCCCGGCAGGTGGATCAGGTGCCCTGCTTGTACTGGGTGTCGTCGACGGTGTCGAAGTTCTGGTTGCCGAGCGTCACCTCCGCGACAGCTCCGGCGTCCAGGACGACCGGCGCGGTGTAGGCCGGGGACTGGGTGATCTCCATCGTTTCCTCCTTCGTCACTTCGCCGCCCCGTGCACCACCTCATGGGCGCATGGTCAACGGGTTGTGCCGCCCTCTCAACGGCCCGGATGGACCGCGCTTGTGGGCGCTCAATCAGTGAACTGCGAAGGCGAGTTGGGGGGTACCGTGTGGGCCTGGTGGAGACGTATATCGCGTATACCGAGGCCGGCCATGACCAAGCGCACGCCGAACATGCAGCTCAAGGCCCTCATCGACGAGAAGAGGCTGCCGTACGAAACCATCGCTCACGTCGTCCGAATCGTCGCGGCGGAGTCGGGCGAGGTCTTACGCACCAACCGCTCCACCGTCGAGCACTGGATCTCCGGGGCACAGCCCGCCGGGAACACTCCCCGGTACCTCGCCGAAGCCCTCTCCCGGCTGCTGGGCCGCCTGGTGACTGTGGACCGCTTGGGTCTTTCCACAGGGCGTGGGGAGGATGACAGCATCGGACTGTCCCTCGGTCCCGACCCGGTCGAGACCCTGACTCTGATCGGGAAGGCAGACGTGAACCGACGACGCTTCCTCGCCTCCTCCGCCTACTCCGTCGCAGCCGCAGCCCTGCCATTGGGCTACCTCCATGACATCGCCGGCCGGGCCGCCGCTGCCCGCAGCGGCGCCATCGCAGGAAACGCCGAAGTCGCCGCCGTGCGCGACATGGTGCGGGTCTTCACGGACATGGACGAGCTCCACGGCGGGCAGCACGGCCGCTCAGCCCTGGTGCAGTACCTGATGTCCGATGTCGCCACCCTGTGCCGGGGGCGCTTCCGCACCGAGGATGCACGCCGCCAGATGCTCTCTGCCGCCGCCTCGGGTGTGCACCTGGCGGGGTGGAAGAGCTACGACGCTGGGGAGCAGGGGCTCGCGCAGCGGTATTACTTGCAGTGTTATGCGCTCGCCACCGAGTCAGGCATCCCCGGCCACGACGGGTTCGTCATGCGGACCATGGCTCAACAGGGCATGAAGATCCACCGCGCCGAACACTGCCGGGCCCTGGCCGAGACCGGCCTGGACAGAGCCAAAGGCCACGTCGACCCCGCCACCGAAGCCCTCTTCCACGTCACCTATGCCCACGCGCTGGCCAAGACCAGCCAAAGCAGGCAAGCCATCCGCGCGGTCGAGCGCGCGCGGGCCTGCCTCGATGCGGCCAAGGGCGATCCCACGCCCTTCTGGGCCCTGGCCTGGGGGCCGGCGGAGGCCACGGTCCGCTCTCGTACGGCCAAGGTCTTCGCCACCCTGGGCGACCCCCGTAACGCTGCCCAGCAGTACGCCCGCGCAGCTGCCAGCCGCCCGCCGGGCACCTACGCGCGCATCATCGCCCTCGACCTCGTCGCCCAGGCCGAACTCCAAGCCGGTCAAGGCGCCATCGAGGAGGCATGCGCCACCTGGGGCCGCGCCATGGACCACATGGACGGCGTTGCCTCCGTCCGCACCCGCAAGGCCGTCAGAAGCATGCGTCGCGATCTGACCCGCTTCCGGGCCCGTGGTCTGCGCTGCGCGGCAGAGCTCGACGAACGCGGGCGCGACTTCCTCACCGTCCACCGCTGAACATCAGGACCTTTGCCCGGACTATGAGTAACTTCGAGCACGTCTCGATCCTGAGGCCCGGTCCCGGCGGCAGCCGGCCCCTGGGCTGCCCACCTCCCTCAGCCTCTTCCCTGACTCTTGCCCGACGTGCTCCGACCGCCTCGCTTGAGCGGGCATCATTCCGGTTATGGACTTGTCTTCAATCGGCATTGTCGCTCCGCTCTTCGCCAGCGGGGCTTCATTGCTGGCGTTGTTACCCGTCGGACTCAGCAGGGGGTTGCCCGCGACTGCATCAGATGGGAGCTCAGGCTTGAACTGGTCAAGCTGGAAGAGGCCTGCTTTGTGACCGCGCTGGACTACCTGATCGAGGCTGCCAACGCCGCCAATCGCTATATAGCGCGTTCGAGCGAGATCGACGTCACTGAGTACGACGACCGCGAGTCGTACACGCTGGCGATCCTGGACAGACTCGGGGACGGTCCAGGGGTTCGCCGCGCAGACGGACTGCCTGAACGAGGGGCTGGTCGTCCAGGGCACGACCATCCGCAACGTCAGAAGACTCCAGGGCCGCTGAGCCGCAGCCCGGCGCCGGTGCGGCGCAAGACGCCCGGCAGCTGCGGGTCTTGAGGAAGTCGGACTATGTCTGGCGAAATAGGGACGACCACGGATACTCTTGGCCGTCGTGGGGCCATGCGATGGGACATGGAAGTCGGCACTGTCCGGCAGGGCGCGGCGGGGTTTCGGTGCACTGTTCGGCGCGCGCGGGGGCGAGCAGGGGGCGTCGCCCAGGGCTCGAAGCGAGCAGGCGGGGCCCTATTTGGGCTTGGGTTTCACTCACACTCAGTACAGTGCGGACCATGGCGCTCCGGAGGCCACCCGGCGGGCCGGCGCCCTGCTCTCCGCCCATCCCATGCCGCAGAACCAGCACATCATGGGCTGGGGAGCGGAGAACCCCGAACCCACTCCCGGACACTACGACTTCGAGGCGCTCGACCAGCGCGTCACGCTGATGCGGGCCACAGGCGCGACCCCCGTCCTGACCCTGTGCGGCGCCCCCGACTGGATGAAGGGCGGACGGAAGGGGCGTACCGACTGGTCCCGGCTGGAGGCGGCTCCTGACCCCGGGCACTATGCGGACTTCGCCCGGCTCGCGGGCCTGGTCGCATGCCGGTACCCGGACATCCGGCACTTCCTCGTGTGGAATGAGCTGAAAGGCTTCTACGACGAGGACAAGCGCCGCTGGAACTACGAGGGATACACCGAGATGTACAACCTCGTCCACGCCGAGCTGAAAAGGCGGAACCCGGAGAATCTCGTGGGCGGCCCTTACGCCGTGATCGACCACGAACCGCCCGGCGACGAGGACGGCTCACCGGAGGTGCGTGGCGCCTGGGGCGCACTCGACCGGCGCTCCGTCGACGTCATCCGCTACTGGAACGAGCACAAGGCGGGAGCCGACTTCCTCGTCGTGGACGGTTCCAGCTACACCCGTGACGGGCACCGGACGATCCCCGACGAGTTCGCTGCCACCGAGAAGTTCGCCGATGTCACCCGCTGGCTGAGGAACGTCACCGGGCTTCCGGTGTGGTGGGCCGAGTGGTACGTCGAGCCTCCTGGAGATGACGGGACGGGCGGCCGGGACGGCTGGAGCGAGCAGCATCGCACTGCCGTACAGGCCACCGCCATGATGCAGTTGGCCACGAGCGGCGCCGCAACCGCCCTCTACTGGAACCCGCAGAGGACCGACGGCGACTGCCCCGGGTGCCTGTGGCGGGGCACCGGGCCGGACGATGGGGGCAAGAGGTTGCCCATGGCGCGCCTGTTGGCTCGGTTCGCCCGTGAATTCCCGCCGGGAACCACCTTCCGCCAGGTCGAGGCTTCCGCCGAAGGCGGAGCCCGGGTCCGGACCCTCGCCCACGAGAGCGTCGTCCTCGTCGTCAACACCGAGCAACAGCAGGTCGCGGCCAGGGTGGACGGGCGAGCCCTGACGCTGGCGCCGTACGAGGTGCGCTGGCTGGACTGCTGAGCGAATAAACCCGGATGGCGGTGTCCCAAGTCCGTCCACGGACAGGCTGCTCAACGATTTGTGTGGTGCTTCGTAAGACTTCGGTCATTTGTGGTCATCTATGGCTGTGGTGCGTGGCGTGTCGGGGTATCCGGCCGGGTAGGCCCAGAATTCCGTTGTTCGTTCTCCGGACTCCGGGAGCCCGTCATGGTCCTCAAGGCGCTCGCTCGCGCACTGGCTCTGGCCGCGCTGCTCGCCGTGCCGGCGGGGGTGTGCACGGCGGCGCCGGCGCCCCCCGCTCCATGGGTGCCTGCCGCCCCACTGTCGCCTGCGGCTCCAGCCCGTGCGCCGGAGGCGGCCGTGACGCAGCGCTGCCTCCCGCCAGTCGTGGTCAAGGGCAAGAGCGGGCAGTCGGCGAAGGCCGGCGTGTGCGTGGCGCTCGACAACGCGTTCATGACCGTTACCGCGCCCGCGGAGTGCGGCCGGGGTGCCTGTGACACGTCCGGGACGTGGCGGATGAAGCGCAGCGGACGGGACGTCGCCTCGGGGGAGTTCGGCCGGCGGGCGGGGTACCCGGGGCCGGGGACGTACGAGATCATCACCACGCTACGGGTGCGCTCCGTCCCGGCGGGCGTCGACCTCCGGGCGGAGAGAACGGCCAGGATCACCCTGAGCTGGCCTCGTCCCAAGACGACGCACCGCATCGACGTCAGCCCGCGCACGGTCAGGGCGGGTCGCACCACGACGGTGACGTACACCGTCAGCCGCCTGGGACCGGACGGTGACAGCAACTCCCGCCTGGGCCTGATCGGCACCGAGGGCACCGGGGTGAGGCTGACCTCCTCCGACCCCCAGTGCAGCAACCCCTTGTCCGGCGCCTATCCCTCCACGGCCCGCCACCCGTACGTCCTGAACTGTGACCTCGTCAATCTCCAGCCCGGCCGCCCCAACGTGGTCAAGGTACGGGTCCGCATGGGCAAGGTCTGCTCGCCCGTCGTCTCCAAGATGGGCTACTGGCTGCCGAAGGGGCAGGAGGCGTACACGGGCAACATGCTCGTAGGGCCGACGGTCGGGTGTGTGAAGGGATGAGCATGGCTGACGGGAATGCTCTGGCCCGGGCGCACGTGGCGACCAGGCTGCCCGCTCAGGACCTGGACCGGGCGCGGCGCTTCTACTCCCAGCAACCCGGCGTGGTGTTCGCCGTGGCGTGAAGCCGTAAGCGGAAGATCTCGCCCCGCGCAGCGCCTATGGTTGTCGGATTCGCCGATGTTCGAATCTTGCACAACTGAAGGGCGGTCATGCGGGGTGCGTACGCGTGTCGAGTTCAAGGTGCTGGGGCCCCTCGCGGCCGTCGCCGACGGCCGCGTTCTCCCGCTCGGAGGGCCGAAGCAGCGGACCCTGCTCGCCATGCTGCTCGTCAACGCCAACACCGCCGTCTCCGCGGACCGGTTGTGCGACGCCGTCTGGGGGGAGGCCCCTCCGGCCTCGGCCCAGGCCAACCTGCGTAGCTATGCCGCCGTCCTGCGCAAGGTGCTCAGCCCCGCGTCAGGCCCCGCGTCCGGCTCCGTGCCCGGCGGGGACCGGCTGAGTCAGGGCAACGGCGGCTACTGCCTGCGCGTGCTGCCGGGCGAAGTGGACCTGCACCGGTTCGAGGTCCTCGTCGCCCGCGGCCGCGTCGCCCTCGGCGCGGGCGAGCACCGGGCGGCGGCCGACGCCCTGCGGGAGGCGCTGGACCTGTGGCGCGGCAGCCCGTTCGAAGGGGTGGCG
This sequence comes from Streptomyces hiroshimensis, assembly GCF_014650335.1. Lineage (GTDB taxonomy): Bacteria > Actinomycetota > Actinomycetes > Streptomycetales > Streptomycetaceae > Streptomyces > Streptomyces hiroshimensis. Next base: position 30,882 of record NZ_BMUT01000019.1, on the reverse strand, counting down.
CACCACGACGTGCTGCTCGGCGAGGTCGCCCGGCTGGAGGAGTCGCGGCTGGCCGCCTTCGAGGACTACGCCGAGGCGCGCCTCGCGCTCGGCGAGCCCCGCGACCTGGTGGGCCTCCTGCGGGCGGAGACGGCCCGCCACCCGCTGCGCGAGTCGCTGTGGGCCAAGCTGATGACGGCGCAGTACCGCTGTCACCACCCGGGCGATGCGCTGCAGTCCTACGCCCTCGCCCGCTCCGCCCTGCGCGACGAGCTCGGCATCGAACCCGGCGACGAGCTCCGCAGACTGCACCACGCGGTCCTGACCAGGGACCCGGACCTGGGCGCGCCCCCGCCCGCACCCGCGCAGCCCGCCCGCCCCGCGGACCACTGGCAGCCGACCGTCCAAGTTCCGTCCGACGACTCCGACTTCGTCGGACGGAGCCGGCTGATCGAGCGCGTGGCCGGGCTGCTCAGACCCGCCGGGCGGCCCGCCCGCACGCCCTGCGCCGTGCCCGTCGCGATCCTCACCGGCCTCCCCGGCGTCGGCAAGACCGCCCTGGCCACGCGCCTCGCCCACCACCTGCGCAACGAGTTCCCCGACGGCCGGCTGTTCCTGCACCTGGACGGCACCCGCGGCCCCCAGCGCCCGCCCGGCGTGATCCTCGCGGACCTGCTGCTCAGCCTGGGCGTCGCCGGGTCCTCCATCCCCGAGGCCACGGAGGACCGGGCGGCGCTCTACCGCTCGCTGCTGGCCGACCGCAAGGTGCTCGTCCTGCTCGACGACGCGCGCGACGAGGCCCAGATCCGCCTGCTGCTCCCCGGCACGCCGGGCAGCGCGGCCCTGGTCACCAGCAGGGCACGGCTCGCCGGGCTGACGGACGCGCACCTGATCGACGTCGACCCCTTCGACGACGAGGAGTCGCAGGACCTGCTGCGGCGCATCGTCGGCCCGCAGCGGCTCGCGGCGGAGCCGGAGGCCACCGAGCGCATCCTCGCCGCCTGCGCCGGACTGCCGCTGGCGCTGCGGGTGGCGGCGGCGCGGCTCGCCAGCCGCCCGGACTGGCAGGTCCGCAGGCTCGCCGACCGCCTCGCCGACGAGCGCGGCGTGCTGGCCGAGCTCACCGTGGGGGACCTCGCCGTCCGCACGTGCGTCGCCGCCAGTTACCACGGCCTGGCGCCCGACGCCGCGCGCGCCTTCCGCGCCGTCGGGCTGCTCCCCTCGCCCGAGTTCCCCGGCTGGGCGCTCTCCGCCCTGCTCGACGCCGACGGCTCCGCGGCGGCCGGTTCCGCATGCGGTTCCGAAGGCAGGCCCAGGGCAGCCGGCCCCGCGGCGGGCTCCTGCCCCTCCGCCGTCGTGGCGGCCGACCGTGCCACCGACGCGCTCATCGACGCCAACCTCGTACAGATCGAGTCGCCGAGCGGGCACGGGCAGCCGCGCTACCGCATGCACGACCTCCTGCACGCCTACGCGGCCGAGCGCGCCGACGCCGACGAGCCGCCGGCGTGGCGCCGGGCCGCGGTCGCCCGGGTCCTGGACGGCTGGCTCGCCCGTGTGCGCGCGGCAGGGGACCAGCTCATCCGGAGAGGCACCGGCGGGCACCGGCCCGGCGAGGCGGGCGACCTCGTCGGATGGCTGGAGAGCGAGCGGGCGAACCTCGTCACCGCGGTCGGGTTCGCCGCGGGCTGCGGATACGGGGCGCAGACCGCCGGGCTCGCCGCCGCGCTGGAGGACGTCTGCCACCTGCGCAACTGGTGGGACGAGTGGGAGCAGATCGCCCGGGCCGCGCTCGACCGCGCCACGGCGGACGGCGACCCTGTGGCCGCCGCCGTCGCCCAGGGCTCCCTGGCCCGGGCCTGCGCCGTACGGGGCCGCGTCGACGACGCCATGACCCGCTACGCTGCGGCCATCGAGCAGCTGGACGCGCTGGGCCAGGAGCACCACGCCGCCCGCCTGCGCATCCACCGCAGCTTCGCGATCGCCGACCGGGGCATGGCCGGGCTCGCCCACGACGACGCCGCCTCCGCGGCAGCCGTGATGAACCGGCTGGGCGACAAGCACGGTCAGGTCATGGCCCTGCGCAGCCTGGGGTTCGCGCTCGCCTGCCAGGAGCGCGAGGCCGAAGCCGTCGACGCCCTCGAACCGGCGGTGGCGACCGCGGAGCGCCTCGGGCACCCGCTCGCCCTGGCCGACGTCCTGCAGCTGCTGGCCTGGGCGGAGATCGGCCACGGCCGCGCCGAGCGGGCCGCACGCCACCTGCACCGGGCCCTGGCCGAGTACCGGTCGGTGCGGCACCGCCCCGGCGAGGCGTACGCGCTGCTGACGCTGGGCCGGATGCACACCGAGCTCGGCGGCCCCGGCCACGCCGCGTGGGCGCTCGCGCCGCTCGACGAGGCCGCGTCCATCTTCACCGAGCTCGGCGAACGCCGGGGCGAGGCGCTCACCTCCCTGTGGCTGGGCAGCACACACGCCGCGCTGGGGGACACCGGCCGGGCCATGAGCCGTCTCACCGCGGCTCTGACCGGGTTCCGCAGCCTGCGCATGCCGTTCTGGGCCGAGCGTGCGCAGCGGGAACTCGCCGGCCTCACACGGAATGCCTGACCCGCCGAACCCGGTGACCTGCGCCGGGCCGTGACGGCGCGCACCCCTGTCCGACGACGCCCTTCGACTGTCCGACGACGCCCTTCGACGCCTCCCTTGTGCGCTTCTCATGCGCTTCTCATGCGCCCGCCCAGCACCGTGGTGCGCAGTCCACGAAGGGAGGCGCGGTGTCCGAACCAGCCGCACCCGATATCGAACCGGCCGCCGTAGAAGTCATCCGGGAGGTCCTGTCCCACCAGCGCAGAATGCGCGAGGGCGGATGCACCGGACGGGTGTGCCTGCACTGCGTCAGGCATCACCTGGACGCGGTGCGCAGCGCTATGGAGGCCGGCCGGCGGATCGAATTCGTTCTCCCGGCCTTCCCCACGAAGTCCCCGAACCCGGCCAAGGTGCTCGGCCCCCTGCCGGACCTCGCCGAGGAACTCGCCCTGCGCTTCCTCAACTCGCTGTGCGAGCGCATCGGCGAGGTCTACCCGCCGGGAGCCGCCATCCTCATCTGCTCCGACGGGCGGGTCTTCAACGACCTGCTGGGCGTCAGCGACGAGAACGTCACCGCCTACGCACGCGCCCTCGACGCCATGATCAGGAGGATAGGCGCCACCCACCTCGAACAGTTCAGCCTCGACGAGGTCTACAGCGGCGCCGGGCACGAGGACATGCGCAGCATGCTTTCCGCCGGCTACGCCCCGACGCCGGCCGAACTGCGCGAGGAGGTGCGCGCCGGCGGCGCCCCGCTCGCCATGTACCGGGGCATCACCCGCTTCATGCTGGAGGACCTGTCCGGTCCCGGCTACACCGGCACTCGCTCCGCCCTGCAGCGCAAGTGCCGCGACCTCGCGTACCGCGTGATCCAGCGCAGCCGGGCGTGGGGCAACCTGCTGGATCAGCTCTTCCCCACGGCGATCCGCCTGTCCATCCACCCGCAGCCGTGCAGCACGGAGAAGATCGGCATCCTGCTCGCCGACACGCCCGACACCTGGCTGACGCCCTGGCACAGCGTCGCGGTCGCGTCCGGCGGGCGCTTCACCCTCATGAAGCGCGCGGAGGCGGAGGAGGCCGGCGCCGAACTGGTCTACGTGGCGGGAAGCCCCAGCCACTACGTGCTGGAGCCGGCCGTCGAGCCCGCCGTTCCCCGGTCCGCCGCCGCTCCCCGGTCCACCGCTGTCGCTCGGTCCACCGCCGTGCCGGGGACCGTGTCTCCGGCCGCGCACCGTGACTCCTGGGACCAGGCCTGCGCGTAAGCGCCCGCCTGCCGTGCCCGGACAACCGGCGTATCCCCTCACTCCTCTCACCCCACAGGAGAGACCCCATGACCGCTGAGCACGACACCCCCACAGCCGTGGACGTCCTCACCGACCTCCGCTACGGCGTCGCGCCGATCGAACCCTTCGGCCTGGCGATACAGGCGCTGGAGCCGGGCCTGCACGTCCGGGACCTCCCCGTCGCACCGCTGCGCTCCCTCGTCCGCGAGCACCACCTCGTGCTGCTGCGCGACTTCGACTCCTTCGAGGGCCCCGGCGAGCTCTCCGCCTACTGCGAGCGCTGGGGCGAGCCCAGCGTGTGGCCCTTCGGCACGGTGCTCGAACTCGTCGAGCAGGAGAAGCCCGAGGACCACATCTTCGACTCCAGCTACATGCCGATGCACTGGGACGGCATGTACCGCGAACAGATCCCCGAGTTCCAGGTGTTCCAGTGCGTGCTCGCCCCCGGAGCGGAGAACGGCGGCGAGACGACCTTCTCCCACACCACCGCCGTGCTGGAGCGCACCGACCCGCGGACCGTCGCCCAGTGGTCGCAGGTGACCGGCACCTACCACCGCGCGATGGAGTTCTACAACAGCGTCACCGTCTCGCCGATCGTGACCACTCACCCCGTCCACGGCGCCCCGGTCATCCGCTACAACGAGCCCACCGCCGCCGACGACGCCGGCTTCGTCAACCACCCCGACCTGCAGTTCACGGGCCTGCCCGACGACGGGATCGCCGAGATGCACCGCAGCCTGCGCGCCGCGCTGTACGACCCGGCGCACTTCTACGCCCACAGCTGGCGCTCGGGTGACATGGTGTTCGCCGACAACTACACGCTGCTGCACGGCCGGAACGCCTTCACCAGTGGCGCCCCCCGTCACCTGCGCCGCGTCCAGGTGCTCGGCACCCCGGCGCTGGACAACCCGGGGCTGGTCCGATGACCCCCACCGGCAGCCTCATGACGGGCGACGACTATTTGGAGAGCCTGCGCGACGGCCGCCAGGTGTATCTGAACGGGGAACGCGTCAAGGACGTCGCCCATCACCCCGCCTTCCGTAACTCCGCCCTTTCGGTGGCCCGTCTCTACGACGCCCTGCACGACCCGGCCACCTCCGGCGTCCTCACCGGAGTCGACGAGGCCACGGGCATCCGTACACACAAGTTCTTCAAGCCCAGCCGCTCGGCGGCCGAGCTGGTGGAGGCCCGCGAGGCCATCGCCACCTGGGCGAGGATGAGCTACGGCTTCCTGGGCCGCACCCCCGAGTACAAGGCCTCCTTCATGGCCGGCCTCGGCGTCAACGCCGGCTACTACGGCCGGTTCGCCGCCAACGCCACCGCCTGGTACACCGAGTTCGCCCGCAAGGCGCTCTACCTCAACCACGTCATCATCAACCCGCCCGTGGACCGCAAGCGGGCGATCCACGACATGGAGGACGTCTTCGTGCACGCCGTGCGCGAGACGGACGCGGGCGTCGTGGTCAGCGGGGCGAAGATGCTGGCGACGGGGTCGGCCATCACCAACGCGGGCTTCGTCGCCCCGGTCGGATCGGCGGCCCTCGCGCCCGGCAAGGCGGAGGCCTTCGCCCTGGTCTTCTTCGTCCGCATGGACAACCCGGGCGTGAAGCTCGTCTGCCGCACCCCCTACGCGCAGCACGCCGCAAGCCCCTTCGACGCCCCGCTCAGCAGCCGCTTCGACGAGAACGACAGCGTGCTCCTGCTCGACGAGGCGCTGATCCCCTGGGAGGACGTCCTCGTCTACCGGGACGTCAAGCGCGCCACCGGCTTCTACGCCGCCTCCGGCTTCCCGAACCTGTACAACTTCCAGTCCGGCGTCCGGCTGAGCGTGAAGCTGGAGCTCATGGCCGGGCTGCTCGCCCGCGGCACCCGGGCCAACGGCACCGACGAGTTCCGCGGCGTCCAGGCCGCCGTGGGCGAGGTCGTCACCATGCGGGACATGGTGTGGGCCCTGACCTCGGCCATGGCCCACGACCCCGAGCCGGGCAGCGGCGGGACGGTCGTGCCCCGCCTGGAGCACGCCTCCGCGATGCGCATGTACAACGCCCAGGTGTGGGACCGCGTCCACGAGCTGTTCGAGACCACGCTCGGCGGAGCGCCCCTCGCCGTGCCCTCCAGCGCCCGCGACCTCGCCAACCCCGAGCTGCGGCCGCTCATCGACCGCTTCTACCGCGGCGCGGACACCTCCGCCCACGACCGGATCAAGCTCCTCAAGCTGGTGTGGGACGCGATCGGCACCGAGTTCGGCGGCCGGCACGAGCTGTACGAGCGCAACTACTCGGGCAACGGCGAGCAGGTCCGTCTCGACGCGCTCCGGTGGGCGACCGGGCGCGGCAGCCTCGCCCGCTACGAGGCGCTCGTCCAGGACTGCCTCGACGACTACGACCTCGACGGCTGGCGCCGGGGCCCCTGGCGCGACCCCGCCCACACCGACTGATGCCCCCCTATCGGCTGAGACCCGCCCACACCGACTGAGAACGGAGCACGACCATGTGCGGCATCACCGGCTGGGTCGCCTTCACCCGCGACCTCACGGCCGAACAGCGGACCGTGGACGCCATGACCGACACCCTGGCCGCGCGCGGGCCGGACGCCCGCGGCGTATGGCTGGACACCCACGCCGCCCTGGGACACCGGCGGCTCGCCGTCATCGACCTGGAGCACGGGACGCAGCCCATGCGCACCCCGGAGCCCGGCCCCGGCGGCGACCGGCCCCGCGCCGTGATCTCCTACGGCGGCGAGATCTACAACTTCCGCGAGCTGCGCGAGGAACTCGTCCTCCTCGGGCACCGGTTCACCACCCGCAGCGACACCGAGGTGGCCCTGCGCGCCTACCTGCAGTGGGGCACGGACTTCGCCCGCCGCCTCAACGGCATGTACTCCATCGCCGTCTGGGACACCGCCCGCGAGGAACTGCTCCTCGTACGGGACCGGCTGGGCGTCAAGCCGCTCTTCTACCACCCCACGGCCGACGGCCTGCTCTTCGGCTCCGAGCCCAAGGCCGTCCTCGCCAACCCCCTGGCCGCCGACGCCTGCGCCTCCGCGGAGGAGCTGTGCGACGCGCTGCTGTTCCTGCGCACGCCCGGGCGCGTGCCCTTCCGCGGCATGCGCGAACTGAAGCCCGGCCACCTGCTGCGGGCCGGCCGCGACGGGATCACGGAGGAGCGCTACTGGGCCCTGGAGGCCCGCCCCCACACCGACGACCTGCCCACCACCGTGGCCACCGTCCGCGAGCTGCTCGACGACATCGTCCCCCGGCAGATGGTCGCGGACGTGCCCCTGGTCTCGCTGCTGTCCGGAGGACTCGACTCCAGCACGGTCACCGCCCTCGCGGCCCGGGCGCGCGCCGCCGACGGCGACCGTCTGTCCACCTTCTCCGTCGACTTCACCGGCCACACCGAGAACTTCAAGGCCGACGCCATCCGCCCCACCCCCGACGGCCCCTACGCCCTCGAAGTCGCCCGGCACGTCGGCAGCGACCACCACGCGATCGTCCTCGACCGCGCCCGCCTGCTCGACCCGGCCGTCCGCCGCACCGTCCTCGGCGCGTGGGACCTGCCCTTCAACTTCGCCGACCTCGACGTCTCGCTCTACCTGCTCTTCGCCGCCGTCCGGCAGCACGCCACGGTGGCGCTCTCCGGGGAGGGCGCGGACGAGGTCTTCGGCGGCTACCTGTGGTTCTCCGACCCCGAGGCGCGGCGGGCCGAGACCTTCCCCTGGCTCAAGCTGGGCGCCCACAGAGGCCTCGACCCGCGGTCGCTGTTCCACCCCTGGTTCATCGACGGGATCGACCTCGCGGAGTACGAGGCCGACCTCTACCGCACGGCGCTCGCCGAGGTCCCCGTCCTCGACGGCGAAGACACCGAGAACGCCGCGGAGCGGCGCACCCGCGAGCTCGGCTACCTGACCCTGACCCGCTGGCTGCCCATCCTCCTCGACAAGAAGGACCGCATGGGCATGGCCAGCGGACTGGAGGGCCGGGTGCCGTTCTGCGACCACCGCCTCGTCGAGTACGTCTTCAACGTCCCCTGGGAGATGAAGACCTTCAGCGGCCAGGAGAAGGCGCTGCTGCGGGAAGCCGCCTCCGACCTCCTGCCGCAGTCGGTGCTGCGCCGCAAGAAGGCCGCCTACCCGTCCATCCAGGACCCCGCCTACGACCGGTCCCTCATCACCGGCCTCGCCGCCGCGGCGGGCGACGGGGACGCACCGCTCAGCCCGTTCCTCGACGGCGACGCGGTGCGGCGGATGACCGCCAAGACGGCCACCGGCAGTCTCTCCGAGTTCGAGCGGATCCTCGTGGAGTCCACGGTCCGGATGGACGATTGGCTGCGCACATATGACGTCGGACTGATTGATGTGAAGGGAGTGCACTGATGCACGCGATCGAGATCCGGGAGACCGGCGGACCCGAGGTCCAGCTCTACGTGGAGAAGCCCGACCCCGGGCAGCCCGGCGAAGGACAGATCCTCGTCGAGCTCGCCGCGGCCGGAGTGAACTTCATCGACCTCTACCGGCGCGAGGGCCGCTACCCGCTGCCCGTCCCCTGCGTGCCCGGCGAGGAGGGCTCCGGCATCGTCCGGGCCGTCGGCCCCGGCGTCACCCGTTTCGCGCCCGGCGACCGCGTCGCCTGGACGACCGTCCTCGGCAGCTACGCCGAACGGGTCCTCGTACCCGAGGACAAGGCCATCGTCGTGCCCGACGCCATCGACCTGCGGACGGCCGGCGGCGTACTCGTCCACGGCATGACCGCCCACTTCCTCGCCCACGACTCCTACCCGGCCCGGGAGGGCGAGACGGTCCTCGTCCACGCCGCCGCCGGGGGTGTGGGCCTGCTGCTCACCCAGATGCTCAAGCGGCGCGGCGTCCGCGTCATCGGCACGGTCTCCACGGAGGAGAAGGAGCGCACCGCCCGCGCCAACGGCGCCGACGAAGTCCTCCGCTACACCGAGACCGACGACCTGGCCGCCGAGGTCCGCGCGCTCACGGGCGGGGAGGGCGTCCATGCGGTCTACGACGGCGTCGGCGCCGCCACCTTCGACGCGAGCCTCGCCTCGCTGCGCACCCGCGGCACGCTGGTCCTCTTCGGGGGCGCCAGCGGCGCCGTGCCGCCCGTCGACGTGATGCGGCTGCTGTGGGGCGGCTCGCTGACCCTGACCCGGCCCTACCTGGAGCACTTCCGGGCCACCGCCGAGGAGTTCGAGCGGCGCGCGGGCGAGGTGTTCCGGGGCATCGCCGACGGCACGCTGACGTTCACCGTGGCGGGGACGTACCCCCTCGCCGAGGCGCACCGCGCACACACCGACCTGGCCTCCCGCCGCACCTCCGGAAAGCTCCTCCTCGTCCCGTAAACCCGTAAACCCGTAAACCCGTAAACCCGTATAAGGAGACCGCCCATGGGCGACATCACCGGTGCGGGCCTGCTCTCGCACGCGCCCGTCATCATGTTCCCCGAGCCCGCCCGGATCGAGGCCAACGGCGGCAGCGACTTCACGCTCGCGACCGGCCTGGAGCAGCTCCGGCGCGACGTCATCGACACGGCCGACTACGACACGGTGGTGGTCTTCGACTCCCACTGGGCGACGACGACCGAGGCGGTCATCACCGCCCACCCGCGCCGTACGGGCCTGTTCACCTCGGACGAGATGCCGGCCGCGATCAGCGGGCTCCCGTACGACCTCCCCGGCGACCCGGAACTGGCCCACGCGGTCGCCGCCCTGGCGGAGGAGAGGAAGGTGTGGGTCGCCGCCAACGACGACCCGCACCTGCCGATCCACTACGCGACGCTCAACCTCTGGACGTACCTCGGCCGGGGCGTGGGCAGAGCAGCAGGAAAACCCTGGGTGTCCGTCTCCGTCTGCCAGACGGCGACCACCGAGGACTTCCTCAGGATCGGCGAGATCGTGGGAGAAGCGGTCGGCGGCCTCGACCGCAAGGTGCTGCTGCTCGCCTCGGGCGGCCTCTCCCACCGCTTCTGGCCGCTGTCCGAACTGCGCAACCGCATGGCCGGGGACCCCGTCAACATCGTCACCGCCGAGGCGCGCGCGGCGGACGAGCAGCGGATCGCGTGGCTGGAGGCGGGCCGGCACGACCGGGTGATCCGGACCATGCCGGAGTACCTGCGGTACGCGCCCGAGGGGCGCTTCGGCCACTACCTGATGCTGGCGGGTGCACTGGGCGGCGAGGCGTGCGGGGCGCGCGGCCGCCGGTTCGGCACGTACGAGAACGGGATCGGGACCGGCCAGGTCCACCTGTGGTTCGACCCACCGGCCGCTCGCCCGCCGGGCCGATGTCAGACCCCCTTGGCAGACTGAACGAAAGATCCACCGCGATGCGCCGAGAGGTCCCATGCTCACCACTGTCGCCGTCGAGAACTACCGCTCCCTGCGCCGGCTGATCGTCCCCCTGGGCCGGCTCAACGTGATCACCGGGGCGAACGCCACCGGCAAGTCCAGCCTCTACCGGGCGCTGCGGCTGCTCGCCGACTCGGCGCGCGGGGGTGCGGTCGCGGCGCTGGCGCGTGAGGGCGGGCTGGCCTCGACGCTGTGGGCCGGGGAGCGCAAGGGCAGCGGACGCTCCCCGGCGGCCAGCCTGCGCCTCGGGTTCGCCGGGGACGAATTCGGCTACGCGGTCGACTTCGGGCACCCGATACCGGCCTCCGGCAGCACTGGCGCGCCGTCCATGTTCAACCTGGACCCCGAGATCAAGCGGGAGTGCACCTGGGCGGGCCCCGTGCTGCGCCCGTCCGCACTGCTCTCCGACCGTTCCGGGCCCGCCGTGCGCACCCGCACCGCGAACGGCACCTGGCACGACTCCGTGAACGCCGTCCGCCCCTACGACAGCATGCTCAGCGAGCTCGCCGACCCGCAGCTCGCCCCCGACCTGCTGCGGCTGCGCGAGCACATGCGCTCCTGGCGGTTCTACGACCACGTGCGCACCGACGCGCACGCGCCCGCCCGCGGCGCACAGATCGGCACCCGCACCCCGGTGCTCGGCCACGACGGCGCGGACCTGGCGGCCGCCCTGCAGACCATCCGCGAGATCGGCGACCACGAGGCCCTGGACGCCGCCGTGGACGCGGCGTTCCCCGGCAGCAGCGTGGAGATCGTCAGCGAGGGCGGCCGGTTCGAGCTCAGGCTCTACCAGCGCGGCCTGCTGCGCCCGCTCGGCGCGGCCGAGCTCTCCGACGGCACACTGCGCTATCTGCTGTGGACCGCGGCGCTGCTCACCCCGCGCCCGCCCGCGCTGCTCGTCCTCAACGAGCCGGAGGCCAGCCTCCACCCGGACCTGCTGCCCCCGCTGGCCGACCTGATCCTCACCGCGACCCGGGACACCCAGATCGTGGTGGTCACCCACGCCCCGGAGCTGGCCGAGACCCTCCGCTCCGGCGCCGGGCGCCACCGGCTCGACGTCAACTCGATAGCCCTCGTCAAGGACGGCCTCGGGCAGACGGACGTCGCAGGCCGCGAAGGCCTGCTCGACGAGCCGCTGTGGCACTGGCCCAAGCGCTGACGGACCACCAGATCTCCGGTGGTCCGGAGGCGATTGTTCGACGCCTCGCGTGGTGCCTGGCGGCGGGGAGACATGGAGGCCGCTCCGGCCCGTTTCCGCTACTGATCACGCGGAGCGCCCGCTGTCAGTCCTCTGTCAGTCCTCGAAGCTAGAATGCGGCGTTTGTTCGATCGGATGGGCCGTGAGCCCTGAACCGTGGGGGGAACCGCATGAGGGCGAGACTGAGAGAGACCGCGGAAGAGCTGGCCGGCCTGCTGTGGCGGGAGTACATCGTCTACCGCGACCGGTCGGGGGAGGTGGTGATCCGGGGCGAGCACGTCCAGCGCTGGATCAGCCTCGCCCCCGCGGCCGGCGCCGACGAGATACTCGTCCGCGCGGGCCGCATCCTGGACGGCGGCACCACCGCCCCGGCGCGCTCGGAGGCGGTCGTGGCGCTGTCGGCGGGCACGAGTGAACTCGCCGCCGCCTGCCGCCGTCTCCTCGCCGACACCGCCGCCGCCCCCGCGCCCCCGGCCCCGGGCTCCGCGAAGAGCCGCCGGCACGCGACGGCACGGTCCGGCCGCGGGAGCCGCCGCCATACGGGCCTGGGCTCCTGGGTGGTGATCGCCTGTGTGCTCGGCGTGCTCGGCTTCTGCGCCTACCGGATCGTGGTGCCGTAAGCCCGTGGGGTGCCTGTGACCGTGCTCGGGGTCGTCATCGTCGCAGCCCGGCTGCGACGAAGGCGGCGTCACGAGGGACCCGTAGGCACTCCGCTGTCCGTAGGCGCTCTGGCGTCGCACCTGTCCCCGGCTCTACCGTGGCCCCGCTAGGCACACTCGAACAAGCGCTTGTCATGAACTTGCCAATTCAAGAGGTGAGCCGTGTTCCTGCGCCGCAGACGTGTCCGTCGACTGCGTCGACTCAGCGTCGTCGCCCTCCTCCTCGGCGTCGTGGCCGCCGTCGCCGCGGGCCCCGCCCGGGCGACGCCCGATGCCGATCTCCGTAAGCCCCCGCCCCTCGTCCAGCCGATCGATCCGCAGCACTGGCGCAACCCCGACGACATGACCTGGGCCGAATACCGTGCCGTCCCCGGCACGAGCTGGGCCGACCCGGACCGCAAACCCACGCAGCGCAAGTTCAAGGGGGCCCTCGTCCTCCTGGACTACCCCGACGAGGAGTTCTCCGTCAGCAAGCCGGCCGGTGCCGCACGGTTCGGCAACCCGCTGCCCAGCGCCTCCGGAATCCCCCGCGCGCAAGTCCCGAAGTTCTACGAGGACTTCCTCAACAAGCCCGGTGCACTCAACCACGGCCACACCATCAACGAGTACTGGATGGAGGACTCCGGCGGCCGCGTCGGCGTCGCACTGACCTCCTTCGGCGTGTACCGCATGCCGTGGAAGTCCTACCAGTACGGCATCGAGCCCGGCATGAACCCCGGCGCGTGCCCCGTGGGCGACACCTGCGGCAAGGACATCCGCGCCGACGGCAAACGGGCCTGGGTCGATGCCGTTGGTGCCGGGAAGCCCGGCGAGTTCGACTTCGTCTTCTACCTCACCGCCGGCGTGGACGAGTCCTCCGCCTGGCAGGAGTTCGGGCAGATGAAGTTCCGCTCCGCACAGGACGTGCCGGCCGCCTGGGGACCCCCGTCGCCCATCGCCTCCGGCCTCAACGCCGCGAAGACCCGCTACGTGCCGTGGACGTCCTGGCAGGCGGCCGCCCGGATCTGGCCCAACGCCGCGGACGGCTCCTCCACCCAGGCCGAGAGCTCCGGCATGGCCACCTTCGCCCACGAGCTCAGCCACATCCTCGGCATCGGCGACAACTACAACAACCCATACGGGACCCCGCTCAGCCGCGCCTACACCGGAATCTGGAGCATGCTCTCGCGCGGCTCCTTCAACGGCCCCGGCGGACCGCACACCCGCTGGCAGATACCCGCCACCGCAGGCGGCTCCATGGGTGCCCAGCACGTCCTGCGGGACAAGATGAAGCTCGGCATCGTCGACGAGAAGAACGTCCTGCGCCTCGACCGCGACGCCCTCAAGAACTCCGGGCTCGTCGTCGCCCGCGTCACCGCACGCTCGGCCCCGCCCGGCGAGAAGGGGCTCACGGGCGTCAACATCACCATGGGCCGTGACCTGTCCCCGGCCTGCGACCGCACCACCGACCCCCTGTGCGACGGCGGCGGCTACGACAACTACACCGTCGAGGTCGTCGACCGCATGGGCATGGACTCCTTCACCCCGGACAGCGGCGTCCTGCTCAGCAAGACCAAGAACGCCGACCGGGCCCCCTTCGCCTGGGTCGTCGACGCGCACCCCGAGGACATCGGGCTGACGGACTTCACCCGCCCCGACGGCACCCCGCAGAAGATCACCATGGGGGACTACCGGCAGCTCAGCGACGCGCTCTTCCACGCGGGCGCGGACTCCGGCAGCTCCTACGAGTACGTCGACGAGGCCAACCGGCTGCACTTCTACGTCCTGAACGTGCAGCGCGACGCCACCGGCGTGCTCTCCTACGACATCGGCGTCAAGTCCCTGGACGGGGCGGGACCGCAGGCCCGCGGCCTTGCACTCGGCCGCGGCACGGTGAAGAGCGACCCCGAAAAGGGACGGGCGGTGTGCACCTTCGGCCTCGCCAACACCGGCAAGGGCGCCCCGCAGGGCGACCCCACGCTGTCCTCCGACGTCTACCGGCTGTCCGCCACCGCCTCCGGGCGCGGCTGGTCCGCCTGGCTCCCCAACCGCCTGACCACTGCGGCCTCCGGCGCCTCCGTCCCCGTCGACGTCGCCGTCACGACGAAGCCGGGCGCGGAACGCAAGGGCACCGTCACCCTCACCGCGCGCTCGGAGAGCGACCCCGGCAAGACAGCGAAGGCCGTGTGCTCGCTGACGAAGCCGGGCAGGTCCACCTGACCAGGTGCCAGGTGCCAGGTGCCAGGTGCCAGGTGCCAGGTGCCAGGTGATCAGGTGATCAGGTGATCAGGTGATCAGGCGAAATCTCCCGTGAAGGAGGCCCCGCGAAGGAGGCCCCCTGGAGCGGTGGCGGGGCCGTTCGGCCGGGGAGCGGGGGCCCTTGGGCCCACGCGGGGCAGGCGCTCGCGGAGAGACGGTGGGTACGCGCCGCGGACCGCACGACGGTGGCGCCGGCCGAACCCGTACTCACCCGGAGGAAGCACGCCATGCCCCCTACCGTCATCACCGGACTGGACGGCTCGCCCGAATCGCTCGCCGCCGCCGAGTGGGCCGCGCACGAGGCCCGGCTGCGCGGGCTGCCGCTGACGCTGCTGCACGCGCTGGAGGACTGGACGCCCTCCTACGGCCTCGCGGCGCTCAGCGGAGCGGAGTTCGACCCCGCACGCTGGGCGGGCTCCCTCCTCAGAGAAGTGGCCGGGGAGCTGAGCGAGGAGCACCCCGGCCTGGAGATACGCACCGAGCAGGTGGAAGGGCGCCCCGTCGAGCGGCTGGTGGCCGCTGCGAAGGAGGGCGAGGTGCTGGTGCTCGGCTCCCGGGGGCTCGGCACCCTGAGCGGCTTCCTGACGGGGTCGGTGTCCATGTCGGTCCTCGCCCGCGCCGAGCGGCCGGTGGTGCTCGTACGGGCGGGGGAGCAGGCCGGGAGAGCGCAGCCGCCGGCGCGCGCGGGCGGCGGACGCCGCCCGGAGGAGGCGTACGGCGACGTGGTCCTCGGCGTGGACCTCTCCCGGCCGTGCGACGAGCTGTTCGCCTTCGCCTTCGAGGCGGCCGCGGCCCGCGGTGCCCGCCTGCGGGTCGTGCACGGCTGGAGCCTGCCGCCCCTGTTCGGATACGACCCGGCCGCGGTCGACCCGCGGCACGTCACCGACCTGGCCACGCGCGAGGCGGTGGCGCTCACCGACGCACTGCGGCCCTGGTGCGGCAAGCACCCCGGCGTACCCGTCGACGAGCAGTGCGTGGTCGGCCGCCCCGGAGAGCACCTGACCGAGGCCGCGGCCACGGCCTCCCTGCTCGTCGTCGGGCGCCGCGCGCGCCGCTCGGTGATCGGCGCGCGCCTGGGGCCCGTCACGCACGCCGTGCTGCACCATGCAGGCGCCCCCGTCGCGGTCGTGCCACACGGCTGACGTGCGGGGATCCCGCACGGGGCCGTGCTGTCCAGACGGAGTCACTCGTCCGTGTGGCCGCGGCTTCCGTCCCCTGCGACAGTGGCAGGGACGGCCGGACAGTGGCCACATCGAGAAATCGTCGCCCGCCCCATGGAGGCCCTGTGTCCGGCGTGATCACCGTTGGCGTGGACGGAAGCGAGCACGGCAAGGCCGCCGCGGACTGGGCCGCCGCCGAGGCGGCCCGGCGGGGCATGGAGCTGCGCCTCGTTCACGCCTGGGTGTGGCAGCCGCTGGACCTGCCCGTCACCGCGGACACCGAGGCGCAGCAGCGCTGGGCCGAGACGCTGCTGCGGGAGACACGGGCCCGGGTGACCGCCCGGTGGCCCGGCGTGCCGGTGACCGCCCGGCTCCTGCCCGCCGATCCGGTCCCGGCGCTCGTGGCGGAGGCGACCGAGGCCGACATGCTCGTTCTCGGCTCGCGCGGCCACGGGGCGCTGATCGGCTATCTGATCGGGTCCACCGCCCTGCACGTGCTGCGGCAGGCCAGGGGGCCGGTCGTGCTCGTACGCAGCGACGGCGATCCGGCCGACGGCCGGAAGGAGCCGGTCGCCGGCCGAGGGGAGCCGGTCGGCGGCCGAGGACAACCGGTCGCCGGCCCCGCCGCCCCGGAGGAGGTGCTGGTGGGCGTGCCCGGGGCGGAGGAAGAGGCCGGTGCCGTCCTGGAGTTCGCCTTCGCGGCCGCGGCCGCGCGGGGAGCGAGCCTGCGTGCCGTACGCGCCTGGTCGATCCCCCCGGTGTTCGCCTGGAGCCCGGCGTCCATGCGGCTGGCCGACGAGGCGGGCGGCCTCGAACCGCTGGAGAGGAAGCGGCTGGCCGACGTCCTCCAGCCGTGGCGGGAACGGCATCCGCAGGTGGAGGTCGTCGAGCACGTCGAAGTGGGAAGTGCGGCGCAGGTGCTGCTGTCCGCCTGCGAACGAGCCGCCCTTCTGGTCGTCGGGCGCCACGCCTCCGGGCCTCACGCACCCCAGCGGATCGGTCACGTGGCGCACGCGGCCCTACACCACGCCCCGTGCCCGGTGGCGGTGGTCCCGCAGCCCTGAGGCGGGGTGCGGGACCGCCGCCGGCCGTCAGGCGAGGAGCGGCGCCAGGAGCTCGGCGGTCTTGCGCACGAGAGCCTCGTCGCCTGCGGCCTTCGGCTCGTGCTTGGTCGTCAGGACGGAGACGACGACCGGCGACCTCTTCGGGGTCCAGACGACGCCCACGTCGTTGCTGGTGCCGTAGCTTCCGGAGCCGGTCTTGTCCGCGACGGTCCATCCCTTGAAGCCGGCGCGGAACTTGTGGTCGCTGGTGGTGTTGGCCAGCAGCCATCCCGTCAGGCGCTTGCGGTCCGCCGGGTCGAGCGCGTTGCCGAGGACGAGCTGTGCGTAGGTCCGGCCGATGGCGCGGGGGGTGGTGGTGTCGGTGATCCGGTCCGGCTCCGCCGAGTTCAGCTTGGGCTCCCACCGGTCGAGGCGCGTCGTGCCGTCCCCGATCGAGCGGCAGAAGCGGGTGACGGCGGTCGGGCCGCCCAGCTCGGTGAGCAGGAGGTTCGCCGCGGCGTTGTCGCTGTAGGAGATGGCGGCGCCGCAGAGCTCCTCGACGGTCATGCCGTTGGCGACGTTCTTCTCCCGGCCCGTCACCTCGTCGTAGCCGGAGTCCTTGGCGTACTCGGCGGTGTAGTGGATGCGCTTGGCGAGGAACGTGCCGTCGTGGTCGAGGTCCCGCAGGACGGCTGCGACGGCGACCGTCTTGAACGTCGAGCACATGGGGAACAGCTCGTCGGCGCGGTGGACGACCGTCTTGCCGGTGACCATGTTGCGGGCGAACACCCCGAGGCGGGCGGAGTGTTCGGCCTCCAGCGCGCGCAGCTGACGGGAGATCCGGTCCCCTGCAGACGTCGATGCGTAGGCCGTCCCGCCCGTGGACACGGCCGCGGCCAGCGCCGTACCGGCACCGAGGGTGAGCACCGTGCGGCGGGAGGGCTGTGCACCTATGCTTTTCAAGATCGTATTCTCCTTGTGTCTTGCACGGTCTGGTTGCCAGTCAATACGCACCTGATGGTGTGGTTGGTTCCACTTCAGTGCCGTTCAGCCTCATTGGTGCGTACTTGTACGCGCTTGCATGTGTGAAGGAGCACCCGGTGCAGCCTTGGATCCGCCGGTTACGCGGCCTGCCCGTCGTCGTGGCGCTCCTCGTCGCCGCCGGGTCGTCGTCCACCGGTGGCGCTGCGGCCCGTGCCGTGCCGAGGCCGACGGGGCAGGAGGCCGCTCACTGCCGCGCGCTGCACGCGGAGCTGCCCGCCGCCCTGGCCGGGCTGGAGCGGGGGACCTCCGGCCCCGTCTCGGAGTTCACCGCGGACTGGGGCGACCCGGCGGTCGTGCTGCGCTGCGGGATACCGCACCCCGACGTCCTGACGGTGGGCTCCAAGAGCTTCGACCGCTACGCCTCCGCGTGGGAGATCGGCGGCATCGAATGGTTCCCGGTGCGGCTGCCCGACGGCGGTGTCCGCTGCATAGCGATCCACCGCGCGGCCTTCGTGGAGGTGGTCGTGCCGAAGGAATACGGCGGTGACGGCACCGGCCAGACCGCCCTCGCCGAACTGGGCCCGCTCATCGTGAAGGCCGTTCCCGAAGGGTATGTCTAGCCGGGTCTCACCCTAAAGTTGACATCGAGGGTCGTGCGGGGCGGGCAAGCGGCGATCCGGTCCCGGGTCGGCCTGCTGTCCGCCGGCGCCATGACGGCGACGATCCGGCCGCGGCAGATGTACGTCGTCCTCACCGACCGGCGTCTGCTGTTCTTCGACGCCTCGACCAGCACCGGCAAGCCGGGCAAGATGCTGATGGAACTCCCGCGGCCGTACGTTGCGGCTGCTGAGCCGAGGAAGGGCATGTTCGGGCTCACCCTGGTCACCGAACTGGCCGTGGCCGGCCAGAACCAGGGGCTCAAGCCGGCCTTCCCGACAGCGTGCCGGGCCGAGGGCCGGCAGTTGACCGGGGTCTTGCCGGTCGCTGCCTGAGGCGTGAGGCGCTCAGCACCTTTGTGCATTACCCGTGAAGGTGCCGTGGACGCGCGGGAAGCGCCCCGGCCGGCAACAGCCCGTACAACCGCTCAGCGCCGGGCGCCTTGTCCGGGTCTGCCCCTCCCCGCCGAGAACGGCGTGTATCGCTGTCCGGAGTCGAACACAGGAGGCCGAGGGCGCCCAGAGGGTAGGCTTGAAGAGTTCTTCAATTCACCAGTTGTCGTAGTGGCCAAGATGCATCAGATGTGGAGGTCCGGGTGGGCGGGTTCGTCGAGGCGGCGCGGGGTCGGGTGAGCCAGGCGCGGGCGGCTCTCGGTGCCGCGAGGGAAGCCGGTGACGTGTACGCGGTGGCCGTGGCAGAGGATGAGCTGGAGGACGCACTGCGTATCGCCGAGGCGCATGGTGTGGACACGGAGGGCGAGCTGTGATGAGGGCGCCGGTTCCGCTGTATCAGGCGAAGGCCGAGTTCTTCCGGATGCTCGGGCATCCGGTCCGTATCCGAGTGCTGGAGTTGCTCCAGGACGGGCCGAAGCCCGTGCGTGATCTGCTGGCCGCGATCGAGATCGAGCCGTCCAGCCTGTCCCAGCAGCTGGCCGTGTTGCGCCGCTCGGGCATCGTGACCTCCACCCGTAGCGGCTCCACGGTCGTCTATGAACTCGCCGGCGGCGACGTGGCCGAGCTGATGCGGGCCGCTCGCCGCATTCTCACCGAGATGCTCAGCGGGCAGAATGAGCTTCTCGAGGAACTCCGTGACGCCGAGGCGGAGGCTTCGCGGTGACGTGGCGTCGCAGGCGCATGGTGCCGGCGGCAGCGTGCGAGGGCGGTGCGTCTTCGCCTGTATGGCGGCGCATTCTGACGATTCCGCTGGTTCCCGAGGCGGTGCGGCAGGCACGGCGTGATACGACGACGGTGCTTTCGGAGTACGGACTCCGCCCGGACTCGGCCTTCGTCGGCGCCGTTTTGCTGGTGGTGAGCGAGTTGGTCGCCAACGCCGTGCGGCACACCGCCGACCAGTCCCCTACAGCGGATGTGACGATCGCGGTCGGAGCCGGTCAGCTCGTCATCGGCGTGGCCGACCAGGACCCGCGTCTTCCTGATCTGTCCCCGGCAGCGGTGGGGGACGGTCTTCGGACCGTCGCCGATCTGGCCGCCGCCTACGGCGGCACGTTGAGTGCGGAGCCCGCCGTGCACGGCTGCGGCAAGATGATGCTGGCCCGCTTCTGCGTCCCCGGCGACCTGAGCTCCCACGGAAGGCGCGCCGGTTCCCGCGCGTATTGAGATCACGTACCTGCACGCCGACGGCAGCCGTCCCACGCACACAGCGGACGCGGACGAGATCCGCTCCTTCGTGGCGTGGGCCGCGCGGACCGGGGTGCGTCCTGGGCGGCCAGGGCAGTGGGCTGTTTCACGAAGCCGTGAACCGGGTCGTGCCGCCGGCGGCACCGGAGCCGTCGACGGCGTGGGCGAAACGGAAGGCGGCCACGGTCTGCGGATGGATGCGCAGGAGCGTGTCGTGGGGGCCGTGGGCCCAGCCGGGGAGGGTGCGGCGGTAGTGGGCGGCCTCGTCCGGGCTCGTGATGACCTCGGCGAGGCCACCGGCTGTCACCGCCCAGCCGGTGCCGGTGTCGGGGTGGAGATAGTCGCAGTGATAGGTGACGGTGACACGCCCGAAGAGGGCGGCACTGGAGGCGGGCGTGCGGATGACCAGCCGGCCGTACTCCAGAACGTGGCAGGCGGGGCGCACGGCGACGGCATCCCGCTGCTCGTAGACGATGCGGCCCTGGGAGACGCCGCCGAGCAGGTACCAGGCCTCCTCACCGGAGACCTCGAACATGCGGCGGAGCGGGCGAGAAGTGGTCATCGGGAGGACTCCTCAGTGATCACGGCTGCGGGGGCGTGCGAGCGCGCCCGGGCCGGGACGGCAGGGGCGGGGGGCAGGACTCCGGCGCCGTGCAGGTGGCTTCGTGCCGCGGCGATGGCTTCGGGGGTGCCGGCGTAGTCGTCGCCCGTGGCGGCCCGGAGCAGGCCGAGGGCGCCGACGGAGTCGAGGACGTGGCGCTGGCCGGGGCGTATGCCGGAGGCCAGGACGGTGATGCCGCGCCGGTTCAGCTTGGTGACCGCGTCCTTCAGGACGAGGGCGCCGGTGGCGTCCATGGTGGTCACACGGGACATGCGCAGGATCACCACGCGCACGTCCGCGACCTCCGAGAGCTCCAGCAGGAAGCGGTGGGCGGCGGCGAAGAACAGCGGCCCGTCGATGCGGTACGCCACGATGTGCTCGGTGAGCAGCGCGTGCTCCTCGGCGCTGTGGTCGCCGGTCAGGTCCGCTTTCAAGGGAACCTGGTCCAGGCGGACCTGCTTGGCCACCGCCCGCAGGGCGAGCGCGCCGGCGACGAGCAGGCCGACGATGACGGCGTAGACGAGGTCCAGGGCCACGGTGGCGACCGCCGTGAGGATCAGCACCAGGCCGTCGGAACGCGTGGCGCGGGCCATCGCCCGCAGGCTTCCCACCTCGACCATGCGGATAGCGGTCGCGATCAGTACGCCGGCGAGCGCGGCCAGCGGGATGCGGGAGACCAGCGGGGCGGCGGCGAAGACGATGACGGCGAGGACCGCGGCGTGGGTGAGGGCCGCCAGTCGCGAGCTCGCGCCTGTACGGACGTTGACGGCGGTGCGGGCTATCGCGCCGGTGGCCGGGACGCCGCCGAACAGCGGGGCGGCCAGGTTGGCGATGCCCTGCCCGAACAGTTCCTTGTCGGGGTCGTGCTTCTGCCCGACGGTCATGCCGTCCGCGACGGACGCCGACAGCAGCGATTCCAGCGCGGCCAGGGCCGCCACGGCCACGGCGGGCGCCAGCAGCGAGCCCAGTGCTCCGAGGTCCAGGAAGGCCGGCGACGGGGCGGGAAGCCCCGCGGGCAGGTCCCCGATCGGGCGGGCCGCGTCCAGGTGGCACAGCTGTGCCACGACGGTGGCACCGATGACCGCGAGGACGGAGAAGGGGATGGCCGGCCGCCACCGCGCGCCGATCAGCATGAGTGCGGCGACCGCTGCCGCCAGTCCGGCAGCGGTCCAGTTGGGCTCCTCGGCGAAGGCCTCGACCGCTCGCCAGGTCACGACGAGGACCTTGTCGCCCTCCGGCTTGGCGACTCCCAGGGCGTTCGGCACCTGCTGCAAGCCGATCACGCAGGCGATGCCGAGGGTGAAGCCCTCCACCACCGGGGCCGGCACGTATTGCATGTAGCGGCCGGCGCGGGCGAGGGCGAGCGTGATCAGCATCAGTCCGGCGAGCAGGCCGACCGTGAGGACACCGCCGGGGCCGTACCGGGCGACGATGGGCACCAGGACCACGGTCATGGCGCCCGTGGGCCCGGACACCTGGAGATTCGACCCACCGAATATCGCGGCCAGCGCGCCCGCCACCACCGCGGTGGCCAGCCCGGCCTCCGCGCCGAGACCGGAGGAGACGCCGAATCCGAGGGCGAGTGGCAGGGCCACGATCGCCACGGTCAGACCGGCCAGCAGATCACGGCGCGGGCTGCGGCCCATGCCTGCGAGGTCGGCGCGGGTGGGCAGCACGGAACGCACCCGGGCCCGCGCCCGGACGGCAAGGGAGCTCACCGGGCACCGACCTCGGCTTCCCTCAGCTCCTCCAGCAGCTCGTGCTGCCCATTGAGCATCTCGGTGAGGATGCGGCGCGCGGCGGACATCAGCTCGGCCACGTCGCCGCCGGCCAGCTCGTAGACGACCGTGGAACCGGTGCGGGTGGAGGTCACGATGCCCGAGCGGCGCAGCACCGCCAGCTGCTGGGACAGAGCCGAGGGCTCGATCTCGATCGCCGCCAGCAGATCACGCACCGGCATCGGCCCGTCCTGCAGCAGCTCCAGTGCACGGATACGGACCGGGTGCCCCAGCATCCGGAAGAACTCGGCCTTCGCCTGATACAGCGGAACCGGCACGGAACCTCAGCCTCTCGCCTCACCGAGCCTCCTGCCCGGTGCGCGGAGGCAGCGTCTGGTGCTGTGCCCGCGGCTACCTGCAGGCACAGCAAAACCATCATGTAGCGAATTGCACATTTCTGCAATTCGTCATCCTTGCGGGTCCAGGCTTACAGTGGCCCGGTGACCGAGAACCTGCCGCCGTGCCCCGAATGTTCCAGCGTGCACACCTATGAGATGGGTGCGCTCCTGGTCTGCCCCGAATGCGGCCACGAGTGGCCGCCCGCGACCGCCGAATCCGCAGACGGCGCCGAGGGCGGCGTGATCAGGGACGCGGTCGGCAACGTACTCGCCGACGGCGATACCGTCACGGTGATCAAGTCCCTGAAGGTCAAGGGCCACCCGACCGGTATCAAGGCAGGAACCAAGGTCCGCAACATCCGCCTCGTGGAGGGCGTGGCCGGCCACGACATCGACTGCAAGATCGACGGATTCGGCGCCATGCAGCTCAAGTCCAGCGTGGTCAAAAAGGCCTGACCCGCCGGCGAGGTCGGCCTGCGGTGAGATCCTGCTCGCCCGGGCAGGTCACCGCCGGAGCAGCACCGTTCCCAGGACGCGCTCCAGCGGGAAGTAGCCCACCTCCCGCGAATCGAAGCTCACCCGGCCGTTGTCGCCGAGGAGGATCACCTTGCCCGGCGGTACGCGCTCCTCGGGCGCCGTGGCGGGGGAGGGCAGGCAGTCGAGCGGGACGAGGTCGCCGGGGAGCGCGGCCACGCGTTTGATCAGCCAGTCGCGGCCGTGGACGCCGGCCGTGCCCGCCTCGGGGCGTACCGGCGGTGCGGGCCACGTGCCGCCGCCGGCCGGCCGCTCGGCCACCACGACCTGGCCCACGGCCGGCCGCGGGCCGCGCCGGACCAGGACGCGGTCGCCGTCCCGGAAGGCCGGCGCCATGCTCGTGCCGCGGACGGTGACCACGACCAGACCGCGCGTCAGGCATACGGCCGCGCCCAGCGCCGCGCCCGCCGCGGCACCTGCTGCGACCCCGGCCGCGCCGCGCAGCCGCCGCCGCACGGGCCCGGCCGTCACCGGGGCTCCCCGGTGAACGCGGGCTCGCTCCCGGCGCCGCTCCCGGCACCGGTTTCGGCCCGGTAGCCGGCGGCCTGGAGGGCGAACAGGCGCGCGTAGCGGCCGCCGGAGCCGATCAGCTCGGCGTGCGGGCCCTGTTCCACGACGCGGCCGTCCTCCAGGACGGCGATGACGTCGGCGTCGCGCACCGCGCCCAGGCGGTGGGAGATGAGGAGGCCGGTCCGCTCGCCGCGGTGCCGCCGCAGCGCGGTGTGGATCTCGTGCTCCGCCTCGGCGTCGAGCCCCGCCGACGGCTCGTCGAGGATCATCAGGTCGCGCTGGTCCCGCAGGAACGCGCGGGCGAGCGCCAGCCGCTGGCGCTGGCCGCCGGAGAGGATCACACCGGTCTCCGGGTTGTCCTTGTCGGACTCCATGAAGAACCTCCGCGACAGCAGCGTGTCGTACCCGTACGGCAGGCCCGCGAGCCTGGAGTGGATGCCGGCGCGCTCCGCGGCCGCCTCGATCCGAGGACGGTCGCCGAGCGCCGTGAGATCGCCGAGGGCGATGTTCTCCGCCGCCGTCATGTCGTAGTGCATGTAGTCCTGGAACACCGCGCCGATGCGCCGCCGCAGCTCCGCCACGTCGACCGTACGGATGTCCACGCCGTCCCACAGGATCGCGCCGCGCTCGGGGTCGTAGAACCGGCACAGGAGCTTCACCAGGGTGGACTTGCCGGCGCCGTTGAGCCCGACGAGGGCCAGCACTTCGCCGTGGCGCAGGCGCAGGCTGGCGCCGCGCAGCACCCACGGGTGCTCCTCGGAGTACCGGAACCACACGTCGCGCAGCTCGATGCCGAGGGCCAGCGGTGGCAGTGGGGCGGGTGCGGCGGGCACGGGCAGGTCCGGCCCGGCCCCCGCGACCACGAGGTAGTGGTCGAACATCAGCAGGGCCTGGTGCGAGCGGGCCACTTCGCTCGCCAGGGTGGCCAGCGCGCCCTGGATGCCCGCCACCGCGGCGACGAACATGACGACGTCGCCGGCCGACAGGGTGCCGGAGTGCGCGGCGCCCACCGCCCACAGCAGCCCGCCGCCGGAGACGAGCGCGGCCAGCAGTCCGAGCCCGGACTGGACGACGGCCTCGCGCCGGTCCACCGTGCGCTTGGCGCCGTCGGCCGTACGCCGGTCGGCCAGCATCCGCCCCCGCAGGAACGCACCGATGCCGAAGAGCCGTATCTCCTTGGCCGCTTCGACGCTCGACAGCAGCTCGCTGTAGAACATCTGCCGCCGCTCGACCGGTCCGACCTCCCACAGCGTGCGCGCCTTGCGCCGTGCCATCGCGACCTCGGACACCAGCGTGGGCACGGCAGCGCCCAGGACCAGGGCGGTCATCCACGGGCTGAGCAGCGACAGGGAGCCGAGGAACCCGCCGATCGTGATGGCGCTGCGAGCCATGCCGACGGCTCCGTCGACGGCCTGGTTGGGCATGCCGCCGCCGGAGCTCTGCGCGAGCCGCAGCCGGTCCAGGAAGCGCGGGTTCTCGAAGCGGCCCAGGCCCGCGAAGCCCTCCACGGCCGTGAACAGCCGGTCGTCGGCGAGCAGTCCGACCCTGCGGTCGAGCTCGCGCCGCAAGTACTGGCTGACCTGCGGCACCACGGCGATGACCGCCCCGGCCGCGGCGAGCCCGGCGCCCAGGCCCAGCAGCGTGCCCAGGGAGGCGCCCGAGCCCAGACCGTCGAGCATCAGCTTGGTCAGCCAGGCGGTGACCACGGGGAGAGCGCCGGCCACCAACGTCAGCGCCAGGTAGCACGCGAGGGCCGCGGGGGCCGCGCTCGCCACCAGCGCGGCGGCCGCGGCGATCCGCCGGGCGGAGGCGCGGGGGCCGGCGGAGCGGGCGGGAGGGAGGCCGGCGGCGTCGGCGGGGGCGGTGCCCGGGCCGGGCATCGGTGCAGGGCCCGGTCCAGGGCCCGGCCCCGGACCGGGGGCTGCCTGGTGCCGGCCGTGGTCCTGCCCGTTCATGCGGCTACGACGGGGGAATCCAGGTTCACGTTGTTGCGCGCGATCACGGGCCTGCCGGCGCCGTCCGAGGCGACCTCGAGCAGCGTCGGGAACCCCATGATCTGGAAGGCGTCGGTCAGGACGGGCTCGCTGCCCTGCACCACGACGCGGGCGACCGGGCTCAGCTCGGCGACCTGCCCCTTGGCCCGCTCGGGCGTGCCGACCACCACGGCCAGCACCTGCTTCCGGCCGCCGGGCACCGTACGCGCGTACTCCGCGAACTTCGGCAGCATCTCGTGGCACGGGCCGCAGCTGGGGGAGAAGAACGCCACCAGGGTGTCGCCGGACAGCGACTCGCGGGTCAGCAGCTCGCCGTCGACGGAGACGGCCTGGAACTCGCCGACCTCTTCACCGACCTTGATGACGGGCGGTCTGCCGGGCGCGTTGCCGTCGGCCATCTTGGACAGCATCGCGGTGTGCTCCCGCAGCCGCTTGATCACCCCCAGGGTGAGGATCAGGTCCAGCGTACAGAGCAGTCCCACCAGGACCACCGCCGCGATCAGGACGGGCATGGAAGTCGTCTCCTCTGGGATCACTTGGCGTCGGTTGTTCGGAGTCGGTTCGCAGTCCGCAGTCGGTTCGGAGTCGGTTCGAGCCGGTCGGGATCACTGGCCGCGGGCGAGGCCCGGAGCGCCCTCGACGGGCCGGAACAGATCGAGGATGTCGTCGAGCGCGGCGACCAGCCCGCCCAGGAGCAGGCCGCCGAGCACCGCCACGGCCGCGCCGCCCGGGGTGGTCGCCCCGGGCACGGCGACGGCCGCCGCGCCGGTGACCGCCGCGGCCGTGAGGGCGAGGTTGCGCACGATGTGTCTCGGCCCCAGTGGGCTCGCCGAGGCGCCGAAACACCGGCAGGGCGTACGCACTCCCCGCCGTACGGAGACCGCGATGGCGGCCGTGAAGACCGCCAGCAGTCCCGCCGCGATCACCAGTCCCGCCACCGTGGCGGCCGTCACCGGCACGGCGAGGCTCACGCACACCGCGCACTCGGCGGCCACCACGGCCCGGGCCACCGACCGGGCCCGGCGTGAGGGCATGATCCGCATGCCCTCCACCGAGACCACGAACCGGTCGAACGCTCTTCGCCCCGCTGACTTGCCGAGGGACGAGGCGAGGAAGACCGCGCCGATCAGACACTGGATTCCGATTGCCAGATAGCCCACCTGGGTTTCCTCCTCCAGCCGTTGTCGTGACGCTCGCGGTCGTGACGCTCCCGGTCGGGGCGGTCGGTCATCGCCGGCCGGGTCTCTCAACCGGTCGGCAGGAGAGTGCTGTTCTCGGCGTTGTGCCGGGTGCTGCTCTCAGCGCCGTTCTCGCGATCGCTAGCACTGACAGACGATCGTGGGACAGCCGTTGGAGTTGCAGCAGGCCCAGCAGGGGGCGTTGTAGCCGCACTTGCCGCTGCACTGCCAGCAGGCCGGGTAGTTGCCGCAGGACAGGAGCTCCGCGGCCGCAGCATCGATCTCGGGCACGAACTTCCCGAGCAGGCGACTGCCCAGCTCGGTGAGCTTTGCGTACATCGACACACTCCTCACGTGATCGGTCTTGATCGGATCGGGTGTGAACCGGGCCGATGCCCGGTGCTTACGCCGGTCGAGTCTCATCGGGCCGCGGAGGGGCGGATAGTGCAGTTTCCGGCCGAGTGGGCGGGCAGGCCGGGACACCCGGGCGGACCTCCGGGTGGCGCGAAGCGGCTCTTGCGGAGTGCGGGAGTCGTGGTTCCGGCGTACGGGCCGACGGGAGGGGGAGGCCGCCGGGCTCTCTGCACCCCCCGTCCGGACCGGCACATTCCCCTGCCCGCGCTGAATCCGTGCCTCCGTACGGGCGGGGAGTACGCGCACTGGCCAGCGCCGGTGCACGCCGTACTTCTCCGTACTTCTCCGCCACCGGCGGTCGGCGGCCGAGGAAGTGGAAGAGACAGATTCCGGCCGATGGTTCCGTGCGTGAAGGCAAGGGGCCGAGGAGGTGGTTCCACTTTCTTGCGGGGCGTGGTAGGTCCGCCGCCCAGGCTTCGTTCAGGACAGCGTTACGGCTCCTGTGTCGCGTACGGAGGTGCTGCCGCGTACGTCATGTCGACGTCCGGCCCCTGTTCCTCGTAGGCCGTGCGGACGCACGTGCCGTTGTCATGTCCGGGTGCGGAGGTGTCCGTGCCGGAAACGGGGTCGTGCCGGGCGAGCGCGATCGAGGGCGTGGTGGGCGGGAGGGTGCCCGGCTCCGGCGCCTGCAGCGGAGGTGACGTCGCGTTCCGCCCGACAGCATGGGCGGGAGGGCGGCCGGGCGCGCCGAGGCCGGTTCTCTCCGGCCTGTTACCCGGAACGTGTCAGGGGCGCACTCACGGCGTGATGCGCCCGTGCCGGGTGAGCGGAATTGCGAACGCGTGTGTGAAGTGGCCTGTGTGGGGTAGGTGTTGGCCCATGGGGAGAGCCTTCCGGAGTGTCACTCGTGCTGCTGTCGCGCTCGCCGTCGCCTGCGCGGGAGCTCTGGTCGCCGCGCCTGCGGCACCCGCGGCGCAGGTCGCGGTCGAGGGCGCCGCCGCCACGACGCGGGCCCCGGTGTCGGGGGGCTGCAGCATGGACCCCGGGGCACAGGGCGTCGCCACCGGCGCGTCCGGCAGCCCGGTCTCCGTTCCCCGTGCCGACGGCCGCGTCGATCAGTTCCAGGTGTTCTACGACTCCACTGCCACGCAAGGCCTGCCGTTCGTATGGCATCGTGCGCAGTCGGCGCCCGGGGGCTCCTACGGGGCCTGGGAGCGGGTCAGCGCCGGCACGGTCGGCCCGAAGGCGAGCTTCGTGACCGCAGTCGAGAATGCGGCGGGCGGGCTCGAGGTGTTCTGGCTCGACCACGGCGGCTTCTGCCACTCCGTGCAGGGACCGGCGGGCGGGCAGTGGTCCACGCCGGAGAACTTCGGCCTCCAGCCGTCCCCGTACCACGGCTTCCTCGTGCTCTTCAAAAGGTCGAACGGCACCCTGATAGCCATGGCGTCCTCCGGCAAGCCGGACCGCTCCATGGAGTCGCGCACCCAGCTGAGCTCCGACGGCGTCTGGCACCCGGCGGAGATGATGGGCAAGGTGCCCGAGACGGATGTCGGTCTGGGGCAGCCGAGCACCGTCACCGAACTGCCCGACCAGCGGCTGAAGGTGACGGCCCGTGAGTGGAACCGCGACCGCTACTGGCAGATCGCCGAGGAGGCCCCGAACAACGGGATACCCAGCGGATGGTGGGCCGCGCGGTGGCAGCTCTGCGCCACGCCCCAGTGCGACTGAGGTGCGTCTCCGTCACCGTGTGACCCCGCCGATGTGATCTTTTCGCCGAACGAAGTCGATCACTTGCCCGATGCAGGTTAGGTTAGCCTAAGCTAAGTCCCGCTTCGGGTGTCGTCCTGCACTCTTCGAGACCGCCTTGCCCTGCACGGCGGTGGTAGTGCTGCGCGGAATCCGATGCCGGCTCGGCCTTTCTTCGGCGGGCGGATTTGCGTGCATCCATGCAGATGCGTCCTGCCCTGGCGATGAACGACGCAAGGACGGAACGACGGAACATGGTGCGCACAGCTGTGGCGGGCGCGAGTGGATACGCGGGCGGTGAATTGCTGCGGCTGCTGCTGGGGCATCCCGACGTCGAGATCGGTGCGGTGACCGCCGCGTCCAACGCCGGGCGGCCCGTGGGGGAGGTGCAGCCCCATCTCGCCCCGCTGGCCGGAAGAGTCTTCGAGGAAACCTCCCCGCAGGTCCTCGCCGGGCACGACGTCGTTTTCCTCGCGCTGCCGCACGGTCAGTCCGCGGCCGTCGCCGCCGAGCTCGGTGACGGGACGCTGGTGATCGACTGCGGTGCGGACTTCCGGTTGGAGGATGCGGGGGAGTGGGAGCGGTTTTACGGTTCGGCGCATGCCGGGACGTGGCCGTACGGGTTGCCGGAGCTGCCGGGTGGGCGGGAGGCGTTGAGGGGCTCGCGGCGTATCGCGGTGCCCGGTTGCTACCCGACGGCGGTGTCGCTGGCGCTGTTCCCGGCGTATGCGGCGGGGCTGGCCGGGTCGGATGCGGTGGTCGTCGCGGCGTCGGGGACGTCGGGTGCGGGCAAGGCGGCCAAGCCGCACCTGCTGGGGTCCGAGGTCATGGGCTCCGCCGGCGCCTACGGTGTGGGCGGCTCCCACCGGCACACGCCCGAGATCGTCCAGAACCTCTCCGCGGTCGCCGGACGGCCCGTCAGGGTCTCGTTCACCCCCACCCTCGTGCCCATGCCCCGCGGCATCCTCGCCACCTGCTCGGCCCCGGCACTGCCCGGCGTGACAGCCGGGAGCCTGCGGGCCGCGTACGAGAAGGCGTTCGCGGACGAGCCCTTCGTCCACCTGCTGCCCGAAGGACGACAGCCCACGACCGGAGCCGTGGTCGGCGCCAACACCGCGCTGGTGCAGGTGGCGCTGGACGAGGCGGCGGGGCGGATCGTCGTGGTGAGCGCGATCGACAACCTGACCAAGGGCACGGCCGGTGGCGCGGTGCAGAGCATGAACATCGCCCTCGGTCTCCCCGAGGAACTGGGCCTGCCGGCCACGGGGGTGGCGCCATGAGCGTCCGCAGGCTGATCGCGACCGTGCTCGCGCGGCTGGTGCCGTGCGACCCCCGAGACGTCCGGGCCGCAGCCGAGAACGAGGAGAAGCAGTGAGCGTCACGGCAGCGAAGGGATTCACGGCGGCGGGCATCTCCGCCGGGATCAAGGAGAGCGGCAGCCCCGACCTGGCACTGGTCGTCAACCGCGGTCCGCGCCTGGCCGCCGCGGGCGTCTTCACCGCCAACCGCGTCAAGGCCGCGCCTGTGGCGTGGTCGCAGCAGGTTCTGGAGGGCGGCCGGGTCTCGGCCGTGGTCCTCAATTCCGGCGGTGCCAACGCCTGCACGGGACCGGACGGCTTCCGGGACACCTGCGCCACCGCCGAGAAGGCGGCCGAGGTGCTGGGGCAGAGCGCGGGCGAGATCGCTGTGGCGTCCACGGGTCTGATCGGTGTGCGGCTGCCTATGGACCGGCTGCTGCCCGGCATCGGCAAGGCGGTCGGCGAACTCTCGGAGCACGGTGGTGAGAAGGCCGCCATCGCGATCAAGACCACGGACACCGTGCACAAGACGGCCGTGGTCCAGGGTGACGGCTGGACGGTGGGCGGCATGGCGAAGGGCGCGGGGATGCTGGCGCCCGGGCTGGCCACGATGCTCGTGGTCCTGACCACGGACGCCGACATCGATGCTGCCGGTCTTGACGCGGCCCTGCGCGCCGCGACCCGTACGACCTTCGACCGGGTCGACTCCGACGGCTGTATGTCCACCAACGACACCGTGCTGCTGCTCGCCTCGGGCGCCGCCGAAGTCACCCCGGCCCAGGA
>NZ_BMUT01000018.1 GCF_014650335.1 Streptomyces hiroshimensis | reverse complement strand
GGGTCGGGGTTGGCGAGCGCGAAGACGATGGCGTTGTCGGCCATCGCGGCGACGTCCTCGCCGTTCAGGACGTTGGGGGCGGAGACGCCGATGAAGACGTCCGCGCCGCGCACGGCTTCCTTGAGGGTGCCGGTCATCCCCTCGGGGTTGGTGTTGTCGGCGATCCAGCGCAGCGCCGTCTCCGGGCCCGCGTCGACGAGGTCCGCACGGCCGGCGTGCACCACGCCGTGGATGTCGGCGACGACGGCGTGCTTGACGCCGGCGGCGATCAGCAGCTTGAGGATCGCCGTACCGGCCGCGCCCGCACCCGACATGACGACCCGTACGTCACCGACCTCCTTGCCGACCACCCGCAGCGCATTCGTCAGCGCCGCCAGCACCACGATCGCCGTACCGTGCTGGTCGTCATGGAAGACCGGGATGTCCAGCGCCTCCCGCAGCCGCGCCTCGATCTCGAAGCAGCGCGGCGCCGAGATGTCCTCCAGGTTGATGCCCGCAAACCCCGGGGCGATGGCCTTGACGATCTCCACGATCGCATCCGGGTCCTGCGTGTCCAGACAGATCGGCCAGGCGTCGATGCCGGCGAAGCGCTTGAAGAGGGCGGCCTTGCCCTCCATGACCGGGAGGGCGGCCTTGGGGCCGATGTTGCCCAGACCCAGCACCGCCGAGCCGTCCGTGACCACGGCCACGCTGTTGCGCTTGATCGTCAGCCGGCGCGCGTCCTCCGGATTCTCCGCGATCGCCATGCACACCCGCGCCACGCCCGGCGTGTAGACCATCGACAGGTCGTCACGGTTGCGGATCGGGTGCTTCGACGCCATCTCGATCTTGCCGCCGAGGTGCATCAGGAACGTACGGTCCGACACCTTGCCCAGCACCACGCCCTCGATGCCGCGCAGCTTCTCCACGATCTCGTCGGCGTGGTCGGTGGACGTGGTCGCCATGGTGACGTCGATCCGGAGCTTCTCGTGACCGGAAGCGGTCACGTCCAGGCCCGTCACCGATCCGCCGGAGGACTCCACGGCCGTGGTGAGCTCGCTGACCGAGGTTCCGCTCGCGGGGACCTCCAGCCGGACCGTCATCGAGTACGAGACGCTTGGCGCCGTTGCCATGGGGATACTTCTTCTTTCCTGGGTGTGCAGGGTTGTGCGTTGTACGGGGAGTTGTCTCAGGCGCGGACGGTCGCAGCCGTGCGCGTGTGGGGACGGGCGAGGTTGTCCGGGTGGAGGATCTCCCGGAGCTGCTCCTGGGTGAGCAGGCCCTTGGCCAGGACGAGGTCGTGCACCGAGGCGCCCGTGGTCAGGGCCTCCTGGGCGACGGCGGTGGCCTGCTCGTATCCGATGTGCGGGTTGAGCGCGGTGGCCAGGCCGATGGACTGGCCGACGAGGCGGGCCAGGTGCTCGCGGTTGGCGGTGATGCCGGTGACGCAGCGCTCGGCCAGGGTCAGGCAGCCCGCCCGCAGGTGGGTGAGGCTCTTGAGGAGGCTGTGGGCGATGACCGGCTCGAAGGCGTTGAGCTGGAGCTGGCCGGCCTCGGCGGCGAAGGTGACCGTCACGTCGTTGCCGATGACCTCGAAGGCGATCTGGTTGACGACCTCCGGGATCACCGGGTTCACCTTGCCGGGCATGATGCTCGAACCCGCCTGGACCGGCGGCAGGTTGATCTCGGCGAGGCCGGCGCGCGGGCCGCAGGAGAGCAGGCGCAGGTCGTTGCAGGTCTTGGAGAGCTTGACGGCGATCCGCTTGAGGACACCGGAGATCTGGACGAACGCGCCCATGTCCTGGGTGGCCTCGACCAGATCGCCGGCGACGGTGACCGGGACGCCGGTGATCTCGCCGAGGTGGCGGCAGGCGAGCGCCGGGTACTCGGGGTGGGCGTTGAGGCCGGTGCCGATGGCGGTGCCGCCGAGGTTGATCTCGCGCAGCAGCGCGCACGCCTCGGCCAGCCGCGCCCGGTCCTCCTCCAGCATGACGGCGTAGGCGGCGAACTCCTGGCCCAGCGTCATCGGCACGGCGTCCTGCAGCTGGGTGCGGCCCATCTTCAGGACGTCCGCGAACTCCTCCGCCTTGGCGGCGAAGGCCTCGCGCAGCACCTCCATGGCCTCCAGGAGGCGGGCGGCGGCGAGCTGCAGCGAGAGGCGGACCGCGGTCGGGTAGACGTCGTTGGTGCTCTGCCCGGCGTTGACGTCCTCCAGCGGGTGCAGGTGCTTGTAGTCGCCCTTGTCGTGGCCGAGGAGTTCGAGCGCGCGGTTGGCGATGACCTCGTTGGCGTTCATGTTGGTGGAGGTGCCGGCGCCGCCCTGGATGACGTCGACGACGAAGTGGTCGTGCCACTGCCCGTCGCGGATCTCCTCGCAGGCCCGGACGATCGCGTCCACCTTGCGGTCGTCGAGCAGCTCCAGGTCGCGGTTGGCGAGGGCGGCGGCCTGCTTGACGGAGGCGAGGGCGGTGACGAGGTCGGGGTAGGCGGAGATGGGGGTGCCCGTGATGGGGAAGTTCTCCACGGCGCGCAGGGTGTGCACGCCGTAGTACGCGGCGGTGGGGACGTCGCGGTCGCCGAGGAGGTCGTGTTCGGTGCGGGAGGAGCCGGGGGCGGAGGCCGACATGGGGGGATCCGATCGGGTGCGGTGGGGGGAGCGGCAGGGGGAGGGGGGAAGGGGGAGGCTCAGGCGGCGGCCGGGGTGCCGACGAGCCGGCGCAGCGCGTCCGTCCGCGCGTCCGTGCCGGCGGCGGTGAGCGCGGCGCCGAGGACGGCGATCCGGGCCTGCCCGGCGCGGAGGGTGCCGGTCAGGACGGCCCCGGCGGCGGCGAGGTCCACGGCGCCGCCCTGGGTGTAGATCTCGGCGACCGGGCCGGCCGGGACCCGGGTGGTGAGGGCGACGAGCACGCCGCGGGCGACCGCGGCCTCGACGGCGGCGACGACCTCGGGGGTCGCGTTGCCCGCGCCCGTGGCGACCAGGACGATGCCCTGGGCGCCCGCCGCGACGGCGGCGTTGAACAGCAGCGGGTCCGCGTCGCAGTGGTGCATGACCATGTCGACCCGGGGGAGGTCCTCGCCGGCGGCCGGCAGGGGGAGCGCCGCCGGGCGCTCGGGCCGCCCGTGGACGAGGACGCGGCCGTCCTTGACGTCCGCGACGGGGCTGCCGGAGGGGTCGGCGAAGGCGTCGGCCGCCAGGGTCTGCACCTTGATCGTGCCGCGGGCGGCGTGGATCCGGCCGTCGAAGGCGACCAGGACGCCGTGGCCGCGCAGCTCGGCCGAGCCCGCCGCCAGCAGGGCGTCGTGGAGGTTGCGCGGGCCGTCGCCGCCCTCCGCTTCGAGCGGGAGCTGGGCGCCGGTGAAGACGACCGGGCGGGGGTCGTCGTGGTGGAGGTCGAGGAAGAAGGCCGACTCCTCCAGCGTGTCGGTGCCGTGGGTGACCACGATGCCGTCGACGCCGGGGTCGGCGAGCACCTCGTGCACGGTGCGCAGGAGGGCGAGCTGGTCGCGGGTGGTGAGCCGGGCGCTGTTCACGCTCATCAGGTCGACGACCCGCACGGATATGCCCTCGGGCACCGCTGCCGTGGCCAGGACGTCCCCGCCCCGCGCGTCGGCGGCGAACCCGGAGCCCTGCCAGCGGCTGGCGATCGTTCCGCCCGTGCTGATGACGACGACCTGTCCCACGTCTGCCCGCCCTTTCTGGAGATCACTGCGGCCGTCCACGGGGGAGTGGCGGCCGGGTGGAGCAACGATAGGACGAAACGGGCGCAATTGGATCGCTGATTTGAGCGCGACCGTGCACGGGACGTGGTGGATAATTGCGTGATGGACGGAATCGACAGAAATATTTTGCGCGAGCTCCAGAACGACGGCCGCCTGACCATCCAGGAGCTCGCCCACCGCGTCGGTCTGACCCCCTCCCCGTGCATGCGCCGCGTCCGCCAGCTCGAGCAGGACGGCGTCATCCAGGGCTACCGGGCGATCATCAACCCCGAGGCCGTCGGGCGGAGCTTCGAGGTCCTCGTCTCGATCGAGGTCAAGCGCGACCGGGAGGCCGTCGAGGCCTTCGAGGCCGCGCTCCAGGACATCCCGGACGTGATCGAGGCCTACCGCCTGTTCGGCAGCCCGGGCTGTCTGCTGCGCATCGCGGTCGCCGACCTCACCGCCTACGAGCGCCTGTGGATCGAACGCCTCACCACGCTCTCCGGCATCACCGAGGTCAACTCGCAGATCATCATGAAGCGGATCAAGGAACCCCGTGGCCTGCCGGTCGGGCTCTGACGCCGGGGGCCGCGGTGACGCCCGTCGCCGTCAGCCGGATCGTGTCGCGAGCGATGAGCGCATGGACGTCACCCGGCTGCTGGAAGCGGCCTCCCTGCTGGTGCCGGAGGCCGTGGCCACCGGGAACGACATCACCGTCGGCGATGTCTGGGACCTCCTCGTCCGCGACGAGTGGGATATCGCCCTCAGCCTGCTGGAAGAGCTGGGCGAAGGCGAAGGCGGCGGAGAGGGGGAAGGCGACCGCCGGCCGCTGCCGCCCGCCTTCTGGGAGTCGCTCGCCGGCGCCGCCGAGCAGCTGTACATGGAACGCAGCGCGGCCTGGTGCCACTGGCGCGTCTACGAGACCCGCCACGGCGTGATCCGGGCCGACCTTACCCTCCGTCCGGCCGCGGAGAGCCGCCGCACGACGCCCGTCCCCGGCGCCGGAGTCCTGCGGCCCGTGTGGGACATCGGGCACCGGTCGCCCACCGGAGGGCCCGCGGTCAACGTGGCCCGCCTGTGGGTCGAGGGGCGGCCCGCTCTGGAACCCGGGGGCCGGTCGCTCGTACGGCTCGCCCCGCTCGACCCCTCCCAGTGGCGCCACCTCGCACCCGGCCGGCGGATCACGATGCACGAGGGGCGGGACGCGGTGGGTACGGCGACCGTCGTGGAGGTCCGCCGGCCGCCGGTCGCCGTGCGCGAGGGCAGCGAGGGCCCTTGATCCGGGGTGGCGCGCCCGGACGGGCGCGGGCATGATCGTTCGATGCCTTCTCTCGGACTGGTGACCCTCGTCGTGCGCGACTACGACGAAGCCATCGCCTTCTACTGCGACGCCGTCGGCTTCGAACTGCTGGAGGACACCCGGCTCGACGACGGCAAACACTGGGTGGTCGTCGCTCCGCGGGGAGCGCGGGAGTCGGCTCTTCTGCTGGCCAGGGCCGTGACCGGGGAACAGGCCGACCGGGTCGGGGATCAGACGGGCGGCCGGGTCGGCTGGTTCCTGAACACCGATGCGTTCGACCGTGACTACGCGCGCATGCAGGCGGCCGGGGTCGTCTTCGAGGAGGCGCCGCGGCGTGAAACGTACGGCACGGTGGCCGTCTTCCGGGACCTCTACGGCAACCGCTGGGACCTGATCCAGCTGAACGGCTAGTTTCAGGGCGCCCTTGAATCTCCTGTTACAGGAGTTCCTACCGTACCGGCGAGCGCGGACGGCCCCTGGCGGCCGGTTCCGCGGACCGCGGTATGCGAGGAGGAGTTCATGACGGCGTTCGTGCTGGTGTCGGGCCCGTTCACCGGGGACTGGGTGTGGCAGGAGGTGGCCGCCCGGCTCCGGGAGGCGGGAGCCGAGGTGCACCCGGCGATGCTCACGGGCATGGGGGACCACCGCCGCCCGGGCGGCCCCGGGACGGATCTCGGGACGCACGTCGAGGACCTGGTCCGGCTGATCGACGGGATCGACGCGGCGGAGGTGGTGATCGTCGGCCACGACTACGGCATCCACCCCGTACTGGGCGCCGCCGACCGGCGACCGGAGCGGATCGCCCGCGTCGTCTACCTGGACGCGGGCATGCCCGAGGACGGTGACGCGGCCGTCGCCCTGGTGCCCGACCACGCGCTCCGGGAGCGGCTGTTGCAGCAGAGCGGACCGAGCGAGAGCGACTGGCGGGTCCCGCCGCCGCAAGGCGACGAGTGGCAGCGCTGGGGCAGCACCGACGGCATCCCCGCGGAGGCGCTGGCGCGCATGGACCGTCTTGCCGTGCCGCAGCCGGCGGGCACGTTCACCCAGCCGCTCCGGCTGTCCGGCGCCGCCTCCGGGCTGCCGACGACCGGCGTCCTGTGCACTGCCGGCGGGGTGGGCATCGAGACGGTCGAATTCCTGGTGAGGTCGGGTCCGCCGCAGTTCCGCCGGCTCGCCGACCCGCAGGTGAGCTTCTTCGAACTCGCCACCGGCCACTGGCCGATGCTCTCCTCCCCCGGAGAACTGGCGAGCGTACTGCTGCGCGCCGCCGCGGGAGAAGGCCACCGGGTGGCCGCGGCGCCGAGCGAGCAGCCCGACCACCTGCGCTCCTTCCTCATGGACGTACCGGAGCGGCCTCGTGAGCGGGTGGGACGGACCGATCTCTACCTGCCGGACGCCGACGAGCCCCGTCCGGCGGTGGTGTTCGTCCACGGAGGCCCGGTCTCGCCCGACGCGCGGCCCACGCCGCGGGACTGGCCCGGCTTCGTCGGCTATTGCCGGTACGTGGCGAGCCTGGGAGCGGTCGGTGTGATGCTGGATCACCGGCTGCACGCCCTGACCGACTACGCGCGTGCCGCGGAGGACGTCGCCGCGGCGGTCGAGCGCGTACGGGCCGATCCGCGCGTCGACGGCGAGCGCATCGCGCTGTGGTACTTCTCGGCCGGCGGGCTGCTCTCGGCGGATCCGCTCGCGGAGCCCCCGCCGTGGCTGCGGTGCGTGGCGCTGACCTATCCCGTGCTGGCGCCGCTGCCGGGCTGGGGGCTCGTGGACTCCCGGTTCCGCCCCGTGGCCGCGGTGGGCTCGGCCGGGCGACTGCCGGTCGTGCTGACCCGGGTGGGGCGGGAGAACGCGGCGATCGCGGCGACGGTCGGGGAGTTCCTGAGCGCCGCGGAGAACTGCAAGGCCGGGGTCGAGGTGGTCGACGTGCCGCTCGGTCGCCACGGGTTCGAGACGACCGACCACAGTGAGGAGGCGCGGGGCGCGGTGGAGCGGGCGGTGCGGTCCGTGCTGGGCCACTTGACGGGCTGATCGACCGGCTGATCGACGGGCTGAGCCCGCGGGCGCGGCGGCCCGGACGACCGGACGATCATCTTCCGTAACTCTTTACGTTCTGCCGTTGCACGTTCCGGCCGCGGCGGTCGCCTATATGGGCGGAGGACGAAGAAGGGTTCCTCCGACAGGGGCAGCAGGCGGCGCCCGGGGGAGCGTGCGCCGCCGGTGCGCCCGAGCCGCTTGTCCGCCGACCGGAGGGATCCCTGCTTCCGTGAAATCTCAACTCGCCGGCGACCTGCTCACCGCAGCGATGGTCGCACGCGTCTTCGCCGGTGATGCCTGGCACCTGCTGCGGCGCGCCGCAGCCGCCACGGTACGCATCGGCCTGAGCCAGCAGCCCGCGCCGCCGCGCCGCCCCGGGGGCGCACCCGGGCGCCGGCGGGTGGGAGGGATGCGATGAATCCCGGCCCCTCACGCTCTCCCCGCACAGGCGTCATTCCCGTGACCGGACTCCCCGCCGACTACCGCGCCTTCCACGAGCTCTACCGCGGCATCTACATCCACTGGGCCGAGCTCTACCTGCGTCATCGCCACGATGCCGAGGAAGCCGTCGACCAGGCCTTCGAAGAGCTCTACCTCGCCTGGCACGAAGTGCTCTCCCAGGAATCGCCCAACGCCTACGCATGGGCCGTGGTCCGCCACCGCACCGTCGACACGGCCCGGGCCCGGGGCCGGCGCCCGGCCGTGATCGACACCGCCGCCTTCGAGACCACCGCGCTCCACCACGCGCTCGACCCCATCGGCGAGCTCGAACACAGCCTGGCCGTCTACGACGCCATCCACGCCCTGCCCGAACGCCAGCACGACGTCATCGTCCTGCTCCACGTCCTGGGCCACTCCACCCGCGAGGTCGCCAGCATCATGGGCATCACCCCCGCCGGCGTGCGCTCCGCCGCACGCTTCGCCCGCCACCGCCTCCAGCACTCCCTCGGCCTCGACCAGGGCCCCTCCGGCGACGAAGGAGGGACGGACAGGTGACCGGCCACCCCTCGCTCGAGCTGGCGCTGGCCCGGGTACGGCTCGTCCGGCCCCCCTACACCGTGGCCGACACCCAGGCGGCCGAAGCCCGGCTCGCGGCCCGCATCACCGCCCGGATGCTGCACGGTGCCCTCTCCTTCGACGACCAGATGGCGCCCGCCCGCACCGCGGCGGCCCGCACGGCCGAGCGGAGCGACCTGCCCCACCGGGCCTTCCGGCGCCAGCTGCAGGCACTGTGCCGCACGGTCGTCACCCGCAACCTCCACGAACTGGGCGGATTCCTCACCTGCCGCATCCTCGAACCCGCGGGCGCCCTCGTCCTGGGCTGTGTGCTGCACCTGGCCGAGCGCGGGGACTCCGCCCAGTTCTGGTGGCAGTTCGCCGCCGGCGCGGGCAACCGCGGCGCGGCCTGCTGCCTCTACCTGCACCACATGGCCCTGGGCGAGCGCAGGGAAGCCGAACTGTGGCACGAGCAGGCAGGCCTGGAACACCTCATCCCGAAGACCCCCGAGACCATCGACCGCACGGACCTCAACGCGGTCCTGAGCCTGCTCGCCCACCTCCGCGGCGCCAGCGTCTTCTCCGCCGCCACCAACGCCGTCATCGCCTACGTCCCCCACGCCCTCGACGACAACGACGCCCTCGACCTTCCCCTGCCCGACCCCGACTTCGCCGAACGCATCGAAGAACTGACGTCTCTGGCGTCGTGACCCCTTGGCCCCTGAACGACGCGGCGTCCCCCGGGCGGGTGGGAAACGGACCGGGGGACGCCGGGCGGACAGGCACAGAGCCGTCCCACGGTCGTCAAGTCGCGGAGGCGACCTCGCCGTGGTGGAGTGGGTGATATGGGTGTGCATGCTGTGCCCACCGAGCGGCCCTGCGAGGTGCCGAGCCCCACGTGGTCGAATCTGCGGCGTGTGCTGAATACACCGGGGCGGCCGTTGGATCCCCCGGTGCGGCATGAGATGCAAGCACGGTTCGCGGCCGATTTCTCCCGTGTACGGGTGCACACCGATGACGGCGCGGCCAGGACGACCCTCGGACTCCAAGCGGCGGCCTGTACGGTCGGGGATCACATCCTGTTCGGTGCCGGACGCTACCGGCCTGGTACGGCTGACGGCAGACGGGTGCTGGCCCATGAACTCACGCACGTACTCCAGCAGCGTTCTCCGGGTCCTGGTCCCAGGGAACCGCTGAATGCCAGCGATCCGCAGGATGCCGGTGAGCGCGAAGCGGAAGCCGTCGCGGAACGGTTGCTCGCGCCCCGGCGTCGGAGCGACCTCCCCGGGGCGGGTGTCACGGTGTCGCAGCGTCGCCCGGTGCTGCAGCGAATCGCTGTCGAAGACAGTCCACGCGCGGTGGGGGCGCCACACATCGTGGGCATCCCGTTCTGGATCAACCCCGACGTGTTCGACTTCAAGCCCGGCCCGCCGGGTTCCAACTGGCAGGTAACAGGCTGTGTGACCATCATCTTCGGGCACGGTTCCCTGTTCCGGCCCATGCAGAGAATCAAGGTGGGGGTGAAGGTCTGGGCGCCGCTCACCTTGCGGAGCAACCGTGCCCTCGGTGTGCGCGAGGCGCAGCGGGATTCAGCCAATGCAGCCGAGGTGGCAGCCCTGCGTGTCAAGGAATTCCTTGATGCCGGAGTCCTCATTCCGTCCGAGGTTCAGCCGAAATTCGTCGATTACATGCGTGAGAATCTCAAAATCTTCGATCTGGGATACCGCGTCCAGGGGTGTAAGCCCGACTGACGGGTGGTCGAGTACGTCGGGGATGCCGCAAGAGCGAGCCAGGATGTGGCCCGGTGCCCCGCGGCAGTCGCTGCGCTGAACGGCCCTGACGGATCCCCTGACCGGGGGAGACACGCTCTCCTCGCCGGGCTCCCGCCGGGCACCGGCTCCTACGGTGGGACCAGTTCCGCCCAGTAGCCCCCTGCCTTCGGAGAGAAGAGGCCTCATGCCGGTGAAGATCAGCTACCCCGGCGTCTACATCGACGAGGTCAAGAGCTCCGTACGGACCATCACCGGGGTTCCGACGTCGATCGCCGCCTTCGTCGGCTGGGCGCCGCGCGGGCCCGCCGACGAGCCGGTGCACATCACCTCGTGGGCCGACTACGAGACGCAGTTCGGCGGGCTGCACCCGGACAGCCCCATGAGCTACGCCGTCGAGCAGTTCTACCGCAACGGCGGCGCGGAGGCGGAGATCGTACGGGTGGTGAAGCACCCGGCGCCCGACGCGAAGGCCCCGGTCCTGCCGATCGGGAAGAAGCCCAAGTCCGGGACCGACACCCGCCCCACACTGGTTCCCGTCGGACCCGGGGCATGGGCACAGAACCTGACGGCACGGGTCGAGGGGGTCGAGGACGAGGACGGGAAGGGGGACAAGAAGGGCGTCTACAACCTGAGGCTCACCGACACCGGCACCGGTGTGGAGGAGACCTACCTCAACGTCAGCACGGACCCGGACAGCCCGCGCAGCCTGCGCAGGGTCGTGGCCGTCTCGCAACTCGTCAGGTATGACAAAGACGGCTCGAAGCCGCCCGAGAAGAACGATGACGAACCTCCTAAAGGCGACCATCAGGCCGAGGGCGAGGACCAGCCCTCCAAAGATCTCTTCTCGAAGGTCGATCCTGTTCCCAAGGACGAGTTTCCCGCTCTCATCGACTACGAGGGCGATGAAGCGAAGAAGACCGGTCTCCAAGCGTTGCTCAAGGCCGACATCTTCAACATTCTGTGCATCCCCGATGCCACGGAGAGGCTGAAGGACGCCCAACAGTCCCAGCACCTGATGCAAACCGCCGTGGGATTCTGCCACGACCACAGAGCCGTGCTGCTCGTCGATCCGCCGAACGCGTGGAACCAGACTTCCCCGAGTGAGGTCGCGAAAGCGGCACGCACGCTCCCGATCACCGGCGACGACGCACGCAACGCCGCCATCTACTACCCCCGTGTGCTGGCGACGGACCTGGCACGGGGCGGTCTCGTCAAGGACTTCCCGCCCTGCGGGGTCATGGCCGGCGTGCTGGCCCGCACGGATGCGCAGCGCGGTGTGTGGAAGGCCCCGGCCGGTACGGACGCGTCGCTCAACGCGGTCCAGGGGCTGATGACGCCGCTGACCGACCTGGAGAACGGACGCCTCAACCAGCTCGGTGTGAACTGCCTGCGCGAGCTCCCGGCTGTGGGCCCGGTCGCCTGGGGTGCCCGCACCATGCGGGGGAACGACCAGCTCACCGACGAGTGGAAGTACCTTCCCGTGCGCCGGCTCGCGCTCTTCTTGGAGGAGAGCCTGTTC
The DNA here is from genome assembly GCF_014650335.1 of Streptomyces hiroshimensis. Taxonomy (GTDB): domain Bacteria; phylum Actinomycetota; class Actinomycetes; order Streptomycetales; family Streptomycetaceae; genus Streptomyces; species Streptomyces hiroshimensis. The sequence continues at coordinate 105,685 of NZ_BMUT01000018.1, read as the reverse complement.
CGGGGCACCCAGTGGGTGGTGTTCGAGCCGAACGACGAGCCCCTGTGGGCCTCTATCCGGCTGAACATCGGCGCCTTCATGAACTCCCTCTTCCGCGAGGGGGCGTTCCAGGGCCGGACGCCGGCCGAGGCGTACCTCGTCAAGTGCGACCGGGAGAACAACCCGCAGAACGATATCGACCGCGGGATCGTCAACATCCAGGTCGGGTTCGCGCCGCTCAAGCCCGCGGAGTTCGTGATCATCCATATTCAGCAGCTCGCCGGCCAGGTCCAGGTCTAGGTCTAGGTCTAGGTCCGGAACGCGGTTCCAGGTCGCAGGAAGCAGGAGGAGCGAGGACGATGCCGGAGATCACGCGCCGGGACCCGTACAAGAACTTCCGGTTCCGGGTGAAGTTCGGCGGTGGGACGACGTACATCGCGGGGATCAGCAAGGTCAGCGGTCTGAAGCGGACCACCGAGGTGGTCAAGCACCGGAACGGCGGTGACCCGGGGACCAGCCGCAAGCTGCCCGGCCGCACCGAGTACGAGGCCATCACACTGGAGCGCGGCTGCACGGCCGACACCGCCTTCGAGGAGTGGGCGAACAAGGTGTGGAGCCTGCGCAAGTCGGCCGGCGGGCTGGAGACCTCGCTGAAGGACTTCCGCCGCGACCTCATCATCGACGTGTTCGACGAGGCCGGGCAGCAGGTGCTGTCGTACTCCGTGCACGACTGCTGGGTGTCGGAGTACCAGGCCCTCCCGGACCTCGACGCGAACGCCAACGCCGTCGCCTTCGAACACATCAAGCTGGAGCACCACGGATGGGTGCGGGAGCGCACCAACCCGCCGGAGCTCCCGCAGTTCACCGACACCGCATCGGGGTGACGGCGTGGTGGCCGAGCTGACCGAGGCGCAGCTCCTGTCGGTGTGGGAGTCCGGGAGCGGGCAGGGCCCGCGGGACCGGGCCCTGCTGCTCGCCAGGACCGCCGCGGGGGACGCGGAAACCGCCGCGGGGGACGGGGTCGCCGATCTCACCCTGGCCGGTCTCCACGCCCTGCTGCTCGGATTCCGGGAGCGGGCGTTCGGCAGCTCCCTTCCCTGCGCGGCCGACTGCCCGGCCTGCGGGGAACCGCTCGAAGTCGCCGTGGAGACGGCCGAACTGCGGCCGCCGGCACCGGCAGCCGTACCCGGGGCACGGCCGGCACCGCCCACGGGGAGCTTCCGCGCGGGGGGCCGCGACGTGACGTACCGTGCCCTGACCCTGCGCGACCTGCTGGCCGTCGCCGGCGGCGGACGCGACTCCCGCCGGGCCCTGCTGCAGCGCTGCGTCGTCGGTACCTCCCCGGAGGCGGGCCCTCTGCCGGGCCGCGTCCTGGAGGAGGTGGCCCGGCGGCTCCCCGGCGTCGACCCGGGAGCGGAGACGACGGTGGCGCTGGAGTGCCCCGGCTGCGGGCACACCTGGTCGGCGGAGCTGGACGTCGCCGGGCACCTGTGGGCCGAGATCGAGGGGTACGCGCGCCGCCTGCTGTACGAGGTGCACGCGCTCGCCCGCGCCTACGGCTGGACGGAACAGGACGTCCTCGCCGTCAGCCCCGCGCGGCGCCGCTTCTATCTGGAGGCGGCCGGGTGAGCGATTTCGTGGACCGTCTGCTGGGCGCGCCGGGCCCGCGGCTCCGGCCACGGCTGCCGACGCTGTTCGACCCGGAGCCTCCCCGGCTGCGCGAGCCGGAGGCGTCCGGGACGGCCGCGGAGGCCGGAGAAGCCGTAGAGAGTGCAGACCTCGTCCGCCCGGGCGGGGACGAGGAGGGGCCGGAGCCGGGCCCGTTCTCCGCAGCGCCGCCCGCGTCCGTACTGCCGCCGGCCGCTGTGTACGAGCCGGGAGTCACCCGTACGCCCCGCGTATCCGGTGGAACGGCCCAGCCCTCGGGCCGGCCGTCCGGGATGCGGCTGCCGGGCGGGCGGCCGTCCGGCGCAGGAAGCCCCGGGGCGGAGGCGCCTGGCCCGGGAGCCGAGGCTTCCCCGGACGGCCGTCCCGCGGAGGGGACGCCGGTCCGACCGGCAGGGGCCACTGCGCCGGCCTCTGCCGACCCCGGCAGCCCCGCCCGCCCCGGCAGCCCCGCCCGTCCTGCCCGTCCTGCCGGCTCCGACGGCGAACGCTTCCCTCCGCCGACGGCATCCCCTGTCGCCTCACCGGCCCCATCGGTATCCCCCGCGCCGTCTCCCGCCGCAGGCCCGGCGGCACTTACCGCCCGCCCGGCGACCGCCGTCGGCGCCGGACCGGCGACGCCGCGGCGCCCGGGGGAGCCCCCTGCCGCACCCCCGCCTTCGCCCCCGGCCCGCCCCCAGGTAACCGCCGCGCAGGCCCCCTTGCGCGCGCCGGGCCGCCCCGCGGCCCACCCCGCCCACCCCGTCCGCCCTGCGCCGTCACCCGCCGCTCCCTTCCCCGCCGCCCCCTCGCCCGTCCACACCGGTCCGCCGGAGTCGGTTCCCGCCGGGAGGCCCCGCGCGGAGCCCGGCCGGAACGGCCTGCGACGGGCCGCCCCCGCCACGGCGGAAGCGGAGACCGTCGTCCGGATCAGCATCGAGCGGCTGGAGGTCCGGGCGGCGGCTCCGGCGTCCGCGGCCGCGCGCCCGCAGGATGCCGGGGGCGTCCGGAAGGCGGGCCCCGCACTCGACGAGTACCTGCGGCGGCGGACATGAGCGACTCCGATGCCGTGGCCGCCGTCACCCGTGCCCTGCAGGTGGTCCTGGGCAGGGCGGCGGCCGGCACGGCCCAGGGGCTCCGGGTCACCTCGAAGACGCCCGACGAGGCCGCGTCCGACCACCAGGACCCCCCGATCCTGAACGTGTTCCTGTACCGGACGACGATCGACGGCGCCTGGCGCAACACCGACCCGCCCGGGATCCGCCCCGGCGAGACCGGCCGGCCCGCCCTGCCCGTCGTCCTGCACTACCTCCTCACCCCGTACGTGCACGACGACCCGCAGGGCCTGGTCGCCCTGCGGGTCCTCGGGGCGGCGATGACGGCCCTGCACGACCACTGCGTGCTGGGCCCGGACGACTACGACACCGACGCGGACCTCGGGGACGCCCACCGGCAGCCCGAGCCCGTACGGATCACACCCGCGGACCTGTCCGTCGACGACCTGTCCAAACTGTGGAGCGCCTTCCAGAGCCACTACCGGATCTCGGCCGCGTACCAGGCCCGCATCGTGCTGCTCGACAGCGCGCGGCCCGCCCGCGCCCCGCTGCCGGTGGTACGGATCGGCGCCGAGGGCAGGGGGCCCGAGGCCGCCCCGGACCCGGCCGGCGGACTGCCCGTCCTGACGGGCGTGACCCCGGAGGCCGCGACGCTCGGGACGGAACTCGTCGTGACGGGCGGCAGGCTGGACGCCGGAACGCCGGCCGTCCACCTCACCCACCCGCTGTTCGGCACCGTCGCCCTGCCCACGACCGCGGTGGGCGAGCACGAGGCGCGGGCCGTGGTCAGGGGTGACGATCTGGTGCCCGGACCGTGGTCGGCGACGGTCGTCCTGACCGGTGACGACGGTACGCGGCAGGTCACGCGGGCGCTCCCGCTGGCGGTCGCCCCGCGCATCGCCAACTCCTCCCTGCCGCTGTCGGCGCAGCCCGGCGCGGGCGGCACGGTGAAGCTCAAGGTGGACTGCGAACCGCCGGTCGCGGCCGGCCAGCGGGTCCACCTGCTGGTCGGGGACCGGCCCGTGCCCGTCACGGCCTTCCAGGGGAAGCGCGCCTCCAAGCTGGTCTTCTCCTTCCCCTCCTCCGGTCCCGGCCGGCACGTGCTGCGGCTGCGCGTCGACGGGGTGGACAGCCCCGTCGTGGACGGCGACGCCACCCCGCCCCGCCTCGACGACGACCTGGCGGTGGTGGTGACATGACCTCCGTCAAGGCGGACCGCGCCGCCGGGCCCGGGTCCGGGCCCGCAGACGCCGCGACACCGGCCGATGCCGGCACACACGCCGCACCGGAGACCTGGGACGACGTCAACGAGCGCTATCTGGAGGCGGGACTCGCGTGGCTGCGGCTCCTGCTGCGCGCCCGGGCCGCCGGCACCCCGCCCGGCGCAGCGTCACAGGCTCCCGTCACCGACCGGCAACTCGCCTCCGCCGCCGCGGCCGTGGAGCGCGCCGCGGCCGCCGACCCGCCGCCCGCCCTCGTCTCCCTCGGCGGGCTCCTCGGCCTGTCCGCGTTCGAGCGGAACACCCTCTTGTTGTGCGCAGCCCCTGAGCTGGACCCCGCGTTCGCGGAGCTGTGTGCGGCGGTGCAGGGTGACCCGGGCCTGTCCTGCGCCACCTTCGCCCTGGCCCTGTCGGTGCTGCCGGAGCCCGCGTGGGACGTGCTGTCCCCCTACCGGGGCCTGCGCTACTGGCGGCTCGTCGAGGTCGAACGGGCGGCGGGCCGGGCACTGGTGACCAGCCCCCTGAGTGCCGACGAGCGCATCGTCAACCACCTCAAGGGGCTGGACTACCTCGACGACCGCCTCGAATCGCTGGTGACCCTCCTGCGGCCCGCACCCGGTTCCCCCGAGGTCCCCGGCCCGGGTTCCGGATCCGGCCCCGGCCCCGGATCCGGTCACCCGGCGGTGGCGGAGATCGTCGGCCACTGGCAGCAGGCCCCGGCGTGGTCCGGCGGCCGGGTGCCGGTGGTTCAGCTCCTGGGTCCCGACCGGGAGACGAAGCGCGCGGTGGCGGTCGAGGCCGCAGCCGCGGCGGGGCTGCTGCTGTACGGGTTGCCGGCCGGCCTGCTGCCGGGCGCGGCGGCGGAGCTCGACACGGTCGCGCGGCTCTGGCAGCGCGAGTCCCGTCTGCTGCCGCTGGCCCTGTGGCTCGACGCCGACGACGAGGTGAGCGCCGACGGCGAAGCGCGCGCCGCAGGGGAGGCGGCCGGGCGGCTCGGCCGTTTCCTCGACCGCGTCGGCGGGCCGTGCCTGGTGGCCACCGGGGAGACCCGGTCCGGGGTGCCGGCCCCCACCGCGGTGGTGGAGGTCGTCCCGCCGCCCGCCGTCGAGCAGGCCGCCGCGTGGCGCACGCTGCTGCCCCCGGCCGACGCGGACCGCCTGGCCGGGCAGTTCGCCCTGGACCTGCCCTCGATCCACGAGATCGCGGCCGCCGCGGGCGGCGATCCGGACGCGGCCTGGCGGGACTGCCTGGTGCGCACCCGCCCCCGGCTCGGCGGGCTGGCCCAGCGCCTGGAGCCCGGGGTCGGCTGGGACGACATCGTGCTGCCCGCACGGGAGGAGGAGCTGCTGCGGCAGATCGCCGCCCAGGTGGCCCAGCGCGACACGGTCTACCGGAACTGGGGCTTCGGGCAGCGGACGAGCCGGGGTCTGGGGATCAGCGCGCTGTTCACCGGGCCCAGCGGCACGGGGAAGACCATGGCGGCCGAGGTGCTCGCCCGGCACCTGCGCCTCGACCTGTTCCGGGTGGACCTCTCCGCGGCGGTCAGCAAGTACATCGGGGAGACGGAGAAGAACCTGCGCCGCCTCTTCGACGCGGCCGAACCGGGCGGCACCATCCTCTTCTTCGACGAGGCCGACGCGCTGTTCGGCAAGCGCAGCGAGGTCAAGGACTCCCACGACCGGTACGCCAACATCGAGGTCGGCTACCTGCTCCAGCGGATGGAGTCCTACCGGGGCCTCGCCATCCTGGCCACCAACCAGCGGCGGGCGCTGGACACGGCCTTCCTGCGGCGGCTGCGCTTCATCGTGCCCTTCGACTTCCCCGGCCCCGCCGAACGCCGCCGGATGTGGGAGCGGGCCTTCCCGGACGCCGCGCCCGTCGACGCCCTGGACACCGGCCGGCTGGCGGAGCTCCCGCTGAGCGGCGGGATGATCCGCAACATCGCGCTCAACGCGGCCTTCACCGCCGCCTCGGCCGGCACCCCCATCGGCATGCCCGCCGTCCTGGCCGCGGCCCGCGCCGAACTGCGCAAGGCCGACATGCCGCTGCCCGAGGCGGACTTCTCCTGGGACGGCCGGCCGGAGGTGACCCCGTGAAGGTCGAACTGTCCATCGGGCGGCTGGTACTGGAGGGCGTTCCCCGCCACCGGGCCGCTGCGCTGCGCCGGGCGCTGGAGTCGGAACTCGGCGCCCTGCTGGCCGCCGCGCCGCCCGGCGGCCACGGGGACCTCCACCTGCGCCGCGCCACGGCGGCACCGGTGCACGCCACCGACGATCCCACCGCCCTCGGCCGTCGCATCGCCCACACCGTCCACGAAGCCCTCGATCCGCCACGGCGGTTGCGGGAGGCGGCCCGATGACGACCCCCATCGCCCTGCGTGGCGGATTCGTGTTCCTGGACGCCGAGCAGGGCCGCGTCCTGCGGGTGACGCCGTTCCAGTACAACCCCGACACCCTCACCCGCAGCCTGCAGCCGCGCGGCGCCGGCGCAGGAGGCGGGGACCGGCTGGAGGCGCTGCGGCTCAGCGGCCCGCCGCAGGAGACGTTCCGGTTCGAGGCGGAGTTCGACGCGGCCGACCGGGCCGACAAGGGCGGCCGGCCCGACCCGGCGGCCGGCACCGGGCTCTTCGCGGTGCTCTCCGCGCTGGAGAGCGCCATCCACCCCACGGGAGCGCAACTGCGCGAGAGCGACCGGCTGTCGTCCATGGGGATGATCGAGATCGCTCCGGTGGAAGCGCCGCTGACCGTCCTCGTGCTCGGCCGGCGCAGGGTCCTACCGGTGCGGATCACGGAGATGTCCGTCACCGAGGAGGCGTACGACAGCGCCCTCCAGCCCGTGCGGGCCAAAGTGTCCCTCTCCGTGCGCACCCTGACCACCGACGACGTCGGCTTCGAGCACCGCGCCGGGGCGCTCTACCTCCGCTACCACCAGGGCAAGGAGAGCTTCGCGGCCCTCGGCGCGTACGGCTCCGACGCCGTCGGGCTGACCGGGATCTGAGCGCGGGGAGCCGAGGAGACGCCGATGTTCGAGTCCACCAGCCGCTACTGCGGCCTCCCCACAGCCACCTGGACCGGTCCGGACGGGCGGACCATCACCTACGTCAGGCGCCGCTTCCCGCCGCACCCCGAGGACCTGGTGACCGTCCGCGAGGAGCCGGTGGGAGTCGGCGACCGGCTCGACCGGTTCGCCGCGCGGCACCTGGGCGACCCCGAGCAGGACTGGCGGATCGCCGACGCCCACCGCGCGCTGCGCCCCGACGACCTCACCGCGGTGCCGGGGCGGCGGCTGCGGATCACCCTGCCCGCGGGGATGCCGGGCACCTATGCGGCGGGGGAAGCCCCGGGATGACCCACAGCCTGCAACTGATGCTGCTCACGGGGAAGTACGTGCCCACACCGGCGCCCCCTTCCCTCGTGGACGCCCTGCGCTCCGTGCAGATCACGGCCGCGACCGAGGGGGCGAGCGGCTTCCAGCTGACGTTCGCGCTCGGCAAGCGGTCGGCCGTGACGCGGGAGATGCTCCCGCTGGGGATGCTGGACCCGCAGACCCGCATCATCGTGACGGTCGTCGTCGGAGGCATGCCGCACGTCCTGATGGACGGGCTGATCACCCGTCAGGACCAGGCGTGCGGGTCGTCCCCGGGAAGCTCGACCCTCACGGTCACGGGCCAGGACATCTCGATCGTCATGGACCAGAAGGTAAAGAAGAGGTCCTTCCCGGCCCTGGTGTCCTCATTGCAGGTCACGCAGGTGTGTGCACCCTATATGCGGTACGGCATCGTGCCGGTGGCCGTTCCTCCCCTGATCCCGGACATCCCGAACGTCCTCGAGACCCCGCCGATCCAGCACGGCACCGACCTGGAGTACCTCAAGGCGCTGGCGCAGCATGTCGGCTACGTCTTCTACGTCGATTCCGGACCGCTCCCGGGGGCCAACATCGCCTACTGGGGGCCGGAGGTACGGGTGGGTGTGCCGCAGCCCGCGCTCACCGTGGACTCGGACGCCGCGACCAACGTCGAGTCACTGAGCTTCGGCTACGACGGCACCGGCCGCACGGCCTACGCGATCGACATCACCGAACCCAACACCAAGGTCACGTTCTCGGTGCCGGTCCCCGACGTCAGCCCCTTGCGGCCGCCTCTCGCGGTGCGCCCCGCGCCGGCGTTCAAGGAGGAGCCGTTGCCCGATCTGACCGGCCGCTCCCTCCCGGAGATCCTGCTGCTGGGCCTCGGCGAGTCCGCCCGGTCCAGCGACGTCGTCACCGCGCAGGGCCGGCTGGACGTCCTGCGCTACGGGCACGTCCTGAGCCCCCGGCGCCTGGTGGGCGTCCGCGGCGCGGGCCTGACCTACGACGGCCTGTGGTACGTGCGCAGCGTCACGCACGAGATCAAGCGCGGCGAATACAAGCAGAGCTTCAGCCTCGCCCGCGAGGGCCTCGTCTCGAACACACCGGTGGTGATCCCATGAAAGCCTCGACCACGAAGCGGTTCCACGGTCTGCACCAAGGCGTGGTCGTCTCCAACGAGGATCCGCTCCAGGAAGGCCGGCTGCTGGTGCGGGTCCCCGAGGTGCTCGGCAACGAGCCCGGCATCTGGGCCGCGCCGCTCTCGCCTGTGGCGGGCGTCGCCAGCGGCATGTACGTCGTGCCCCTGGTCAACTCCGGGGTGTGGGTGCAGTTCCTGGAGGGCGACCCCCACCGGGCGGTGTGGGTGGGGTTCTGGCGCGGCGGCGCGGGGGACGTGCCCCCGGCGGCCCGTACCAGCCCGCCGGGGACCCCGCAGATCGTGCTGGCGACCCCCGGCCAGAAGGCCCTGGTGATCAGTGACGCGCCGGCGCCGATGGGCGGCATCAAACTGCAGTTCCTGGGCGAGGCCGGGCCCTCCATCAGCATCTCCGCCCTGGGCATCGAGCTCTCGTGCGGGCCGGGCCTGGCCAGCATCAGGCTGGAGGGGCCGGTCGTGAGCATCAACGGCACTTCGCTGCAGGTCGTGGGGTGAGGGCGGGTCATGCCCGGACTGGTCCTGCACGCCGGAGCCGTCATGATGTGCGCCCACCCGCCGGGCGTGGTGACGCTGCCCGCGCCCACCCAGCAGCAGGTGCTGGTCGGTCTCATGCCGGTCGCCACCGTCGCGGACGTCTTCGTGGTGGCGGGCTGCGGCCTTACTGCGACACCCCCTTTCTGCACCACGGTGCAGTGGTTCCAGTTCTCCCCCCGCGTCCTGGCCGGCGGCCGGCCCGTCCTCGTCCAGCCGTCCCCGCCCCCCGGCCCCGGGCCCGGCACCGGCGTGCCCGCCCCCGGCCCCCCGATGGTCCAGGCCATGCAGATCAAGGTGAGAGCGAGCTGAGCCGGCCGTGGACATCGACTTCCCCTACCGCATCGACGAGCGCGGCCGCACCGCGGACACCGGCCACGCCGACCACGTCCGCGACATGGTCGAGATCGTGCTCTTCACCACCCCCGGTGAGCGCGTCAACCGCCCGGACTTCGGCTGCGGGCTGCTCGACCTGGTCTTCGCGCCCAACGGCCCCGAGCTCGCGGCCACCGTGGAGCTGACCGCCCAGGCCGCACTGCAGCGCTGGCTGGGCGACCTGCTCACCGTCGAGTCCCTCGTCGTCACCGCCGAGGAGTCGACCCTGACCGTCTCGCTGAGCTACCGGCTCGCCGTGACGGGGCAGCGCCACAGCATCGTCGTCAACGGGGGGACCGCGGCATGAACCCCCCGGGCCTGCCGGTCTGCGACGACGAGCGGCGCCGCGCCTCCGTGCGCCGGGCCGGGCTGGCCGGCATCGACTCGGTGACCGTCGACCCCGACCAGCGCGGACTCACCGTCACGCTGTTCGGCGCCGTGCCCCCCGGCATCGACCGGTACAGCTTCCGCATCGAGGGCGGCCGGCGCGTCACCGGCATCCAGGTCGTCACCGCCACGGTCCAGGACTCCGCCGACGGGGACCCCGCCACCGAGGTGCACCTCGCCCTCGACCGGCGCGGCGACCCGTCCCCCTACCGCCTGCTTGCCGTCGGCGACGCCTTCGACTCCCGTTACGCCGTGCACGAGTTCGGCTTCCGGCAGCAGTGCCCCACCGGCCTGGACTGCCGGCCCGCCGACGGCCCGCCCCCGCCCCCGGCCGGCCCGGCCCCGCCCGTCGACTATCTGACCAAGGACTACGCCGGCTTCCGGCGCCTGCTCCTGGACCGGCTCGCCCTGACCGTGCCCGGATGGACCGAGCGGCACGTGCCGGACCTCGGCATCACCCTGGTCGAGCTCCTCGCCCACGTCGGAGACCGGCTCAGCTACCAGCAGGACGCCGTCGCCGCCGAGGCCTACCTGGACACCGCCCGGCTGCGCACCTCCGTCCGCCGGCACGCCCGCCTCGTCGACTACCCCATGCACGACGGCTGCGCCTCCCGGACCTTCGTCTGCGTGGAGACCCGCACGGACCTGGACGTCGCCGACCCCGGGGAACTCGCCTTCGCCGTCGTGCCGCCCGGGGGACCGGACGCCGGGCCCGTGATCACGAGCGATGAGCTGCGGGCCCGGGGACAGGTCTGCTTCCGGCCCCTGGAGGACCGCGCGATCCAATTCCGCGCGGCCCACAACCGTATCGAGCTGTGGAGCTGGGGCAACGAGCAGTGCCACCTGCCGGCCGGAGCCACCGAAGCCACCCTGTGCGACGGCAAGATGGCGGAAGGGCACGCCCGCAGAGTCCTGCACCTCAGGCCCGGCGACGTCCTGGTCCTCGAAGAGGAGCGCGGCCCGGCCACCGGCGCCCTCGCCGACGCCGATCCCGCACACCGGCAGGCCGTCCGCCTCACCCGCGTCACGCCGCGCATCGACGCCGTCGAGCAGGTCCCCGTCCTCGACATCGCCTGGGATACCGAGGACGCCCTCACCTTCCCCCTCCACCTCACCGCCTACGGCTACACCGCGACCCTGGCCGTCGCCCGGGGCAACGCCGTGCTCGTCGAACACGGCCTGGACAACACCTGGGGGACGGGCGCAGCCGCACCGGAGTTCACCGCGCCCGACACCGGGGCCGGAGAGAACGACCCCTGGGTCGGCGGGAAAGGCCCCTGGGTCGGCAGGAAGGCTTTCGCCCCCGTCCTGCCCGACACCGGCCTCACCTGGTCCACCCCCTTCCCCGACCCGGCCGACATCGCTGCCGCGCAGGCGCGGCAGCTCGCACTGCTGCCGGACCGCGCGCGCGACAGGATCCGCAACCTCCTGCACGCGGACAGCGCCCCCACCGCCAATGACCAGCACACCCTGACCGTCCTGTTCGGGGAGGAGACCCTGCGCGCCGTCGGCCTGCACGAGGACCACCGGCGCGCCCTCGCCACCCTCCTCTCCCGCTTCGACCACTTCCTGGACGCCGGACTCCGGCGCCTGGCCACGCTCGTCCGGCAGGCCCGCTCCGGATGCGTCCTGTCCGAGGAGGACGTCGAATGGGAGCTCGTCCGGAGCTGGGGGCCGGACGCCCTGGCCGTCCGCCCCGGCTCCCCGCTCCTCCACGGGCCGGCGTCCCGCGCCCTGCGGACCGATCCCCGCTCCGCGCTGCCCAGGCTGCTCCTCCGCCCGGAGATCCCCGCGGGCGACAGGCCGCAGGAGGAGAACGGGCCCGGGCAGCACAAGGGCAAGCCTCACAGGCACGCGACGGCCTCCGACCGCACGTACGCCGCGAACTCCGCCCCCTGGAAGCCCGCCCGCGACCTGATGGGCTGCGGCCCCCGCGCCCGGCACGTCGTGGCCGAGACCGACGACGAGGGCGTCGTCACCCTGCGGTTCGGAAACGGGCGGGCAGGCTGCCCGCCCGTCCCCGGCACGAAGCTGCGGGCGGAGTACAGCGTCGGCAACGGCCGCGCGGGGAACGTCGGCCCTGAAGCGATCAACCGGATCGCCTCCCACACCCTCCGGCCCGGCGGCATCACAGGCGTCCGCAACCCCTTGCCCGCCGCCGGCGGCACCGACCCCGAATCCGTGGCCGACGTACGCCGCGCCGCGCCCCGCGAGCCCTTCCGCAGGCTCCTGCGCGCCATCACCGCCGACGACTACGCCGCACTGGCCCAGCAGCAGCCCGGCGTCCAGCGCGCGGCCGCGTCGCTGCGCTGGAACGGCAGCTGGTACGAGGCCGACGTCGCCCTGGACGCCCAGGGCTCCGCGGACGTGCCCCGGGAGATGCTCGACGCCGTCGGGCAGGCCCTGCACCGCTACCGCCGCATGGGCCACGACGTCGTCACCGGGCCGGCCGTCCAGGTGCCCCTCGACGTCGCCCTGACGGTGTGGGCGGACCCTGACCACATCGCCGCGCACGTCAAGCAGGCCGTGCTGAACGTGCTGCGCCCCGGCCCCCTGCCCGGCGGTGGACGGGGATTCTTCGACCCCGACGCCCTGTCGTTCGGCACCCCGGTGCCGGCCAGCCGGCTGATCGCGGCGGTGGTCGCCGTCCCCGGCGTGCGCCACGCCGAAGTGACCCGGCTGTGCCGTCTGAACGCCACCGGTGCGGACACGCCGGCCGACGGGCTGCTGCGGATGCGACCGCTGGAGATCGCCCGGCTCGACGACGACAGCGCCCGGCCGGAGAACGGCAAGCTGGACCTGAACGTCCAAGGAGGACGATGAGCAGCCCGACCTGCCGCTGCGGCTGCCGCACCGCCACCGGTCCGGCCGGTCCGGCACGCATCTGGAACCGGCCCGGGCTGCCCGAGCTGTCCTGCCGCGCCGGCACCCACGGACAGTTCCTGGCCGCCATGCTCGCCCGGCTGCCGGGCGAGGGCCGGCTCGCCCGGCTCACCCACCGGAAGACCGACGACCCCTCCGTCGCGCTGCTGGACGCCTGGGCCGTCATCGGCGACATCCTGACCTTCTATCAGGAGCGCATCACCAACGAGGGCTACCTCGGCACGGCCACCGAACAGGAGTCCCTCACCCGGCTCGGCCGGCTCGTGGGACACCGCCCCCGGCCCGCCCTGGGCGCAGGCACCTTCCTCGCCTACACCCTCGACCCCGGCGGCCGCACCACGATCCCGGCCGGATCGCAGGTCAAGAGCACGCCTCTGCCGGGAGGCCTCCCGCAGACCTTCGAGACGTCGGAGGACCTCCACGCCCGTGCCGAGTGGAACCAGCTGCCCGTCCGCCGGACCGAGCCTCCCGACCTCACCCGCGAGCACCTGGAGACGGCCCGCGTCCTGGAGCTCTCCGGCATCCAGGCGGGTCTGCGGCCCGGCGACCGGATGCTCTTCTCCTTTACTCCCGACACCCCCGCTACCCTCAACACCCCCGACCGCTTCCTCGTCCGCACGGTCCACGAGAGCAAGGCCGACCCGGAGCACGGGCGCACCATCGTCCACTTCGCGTCGGCCACGCCCGAGGACGAGTACGCCGACGCCGTCGAGGTCCTGAGCAAGGCCGTCACCGCGGCGAAGCGCGGGCAGTCCCTCAGCGATGCGGGCAAGAAGCTACGGGATGCGGTGCTCGATCCGATCCTGAAAGCCGGCTTCCCTCCGCAGTCGGTCTTCTTCACCGGGCTCGCCGAGCCGCTCAACCGGCTCGACGAGCACCTGGCCGTCGCCAGGAGGAAGGACGGCGACCGGGAGTTCGTGGAGCTGCTCGGTCCGGTCGCGGACGCGGCAGGGGCGCTCCGGCGCGCGGCCGCCCGGGCGACCAACTCCCCGGAACTGGAGGCCCTGATCCACCTCGGCGAACCTCCGGCAAGGCGCGGCCTCGTCGAGGCCGGGGCCGGGGCCGGGACTGGGGCCGGGACTGGGACCGGGGAGGTCCCTGGCGCGAACATGCTCGTCGGCCCGGGCACGGATGCGCCGAGCGGGAATGCGCCGGGCGGGGGCGAGCCGGACGGGAACGTGCCGGGCGGAGGCGAGCCGGGCGGGGGCGAGCCTGAGGGAGCGACAGCCGACGAGAGCGAGAGTAAAGGCCGGAGCGGCAAGGTACTGCTCGGCCTCACCCCCGTCCTCGCCGCCCTCGCCCGGCCCCCTTCCCGTCCCCCCGCCGGCCGGCGTGACCTGACCACCTCCATCGCCGACCTCTACGGGGCGGGCTCCGACGCCCTGCCCAGGCTCCTGGCCGCCACCCGCCCCCAGCTCGCCGGACAGCTCTACCAGGCCATGGGGACGGCGTCCGTCACCCCGGCCGAAGCGCTCCAGGAGATCCGGTGGCTCCGGGTCAAGGCCACTCCCTGCGTCGTGGTCCCCGGAAAGCAGCGCGACGACACCATCAAGGTGGACAAGGCCATCGAGTCGGACGCCGCAACGCCGAAACAGCTCACCCTCGACGCCGTCTACGACGCGATCCGCCCCGGTACGCCGATCGTCCTGGAGAAGGGTGGAGAAAAGCCGCTCGTGCGCCAGGTCGATGCGGTGACCCAGTGCACCCTGCGCGCCGGTGAGAATCTGGTCTTCCAGGTGACCCGCCTGACCCTGACAGAGGAGCTGCCCGAGGCCTACCGGGGCGAGGAGGCCCGCAAGGCCGTCACCGTGTGGGCCGCCGGGGAGCCGCTGGCCCCGGCCGAAGTCCCCGTCGACTCCGACATCATGGGACGCGAGATCACCCTCGACGACATCCGCGAGGGACTCGCCCCGGGGCGGTGGCTCGTCGTCTCCGGCGAACGCACCGACGTCCCCTACACCACCGGCGTGCGCGGCACGGAGCTCGTCATGCTCGGCGGAGTGCGCCAGGGGACCGACCTCCGGCGCCCGGGCGACCGGCTGCGGACCACGCTCGTCCTGACCACCGAACTCGCCTACAGCTACCGGCGGGAGACCGTCGTCATCCAGGGCAACGTCGTCCCCGCCACGGCGGGCGAGAGCGTGAAGGAGGTGATCGGCAGCGGCGACGCCGCGCAGGCGGGGCAGACCTTCTCCCTGCGCCGCACCCCCCTGACCTGGCTGCCGGCGGCGACGCCCACCGGCGCCGGCGGCACGCTCACCGTCCGGGTCGGCGGCGTCACCTGGCACTGGACGGACGACCTCGCCGAACTCGGGCCCGCCGACCGCGGGTGCCGGCTGCGCACGGGCCCGGACGGCGCGGCCGCGGTCACCTTCGGCGACGGCGTCCACGGCGCGCGGCTCCACACCGGGACGGAGAACGTCACCGCCGCGTACCGCGTCGGCGGCGGCAGCGGCGGCAACCTGCCCACCGGCCAGGTCAACCAGGTCGTCAGCAGGCCGCTGGGCGTCAGCGCCGTCACCAACCCGGTCCCGGCGACCGGGGGCACGGACGCGGACGGGCCGGGCGACACCCGCAGCCGCGTGCCCCTGCGGCTGCGCGCCCTGGACCGGATCGTGTCGCTGCGCGACTACGAGGACTTCGCCCGGGCCTACGCGGGCATCGGCAAGGCCTCCGCCCAGTACTGCCAGGACACCGGCCGCCGCGTCGTCCAGGTCACCGTCGCGACCGTCGGCGACGCCCCCGCCGGTCCCTCCTCGCCGCTCCTCACCTCCCTCGAAGCCGCACTGAACCGCTACGGGGATCCCGCGCTGCCGGTCGTGGTGGCCCTGCGCGAGCGGGTCCTCCTCGTCGTCTCCGCAGGCATCCGCGTCCTGCCCGACCACACGTGGGACGACGTCGAACCCGCCGTGCGCCGCGCCCTGTCCGACGCCCTCGGCTTCGAGCGGGCCGAGCTCGCGCAGCCCGTCCACCTCAGCGCCGCCATCGCCGCGGCCCAGGCCGTCCCGGGCGTCGACCACGTCGACGTGGACATCTTCGGGGGCATCCCGGACGACATCGACACGGTCGGGCTGACGGGCCTCGCCGAACAGCTCACCCGGGCAGCCCCGTCCGTCCCGGCCGTCCGTGCCGGCTTCCGGGAGGACCTCGCCCGCATCTTCCCGGGCGACACCCTCACCTCCGTCGCCCTGCGCTACGGACTGAGCCTCGACCGCCTCGTCGCCCTCAACCCCGCCGCCGTGCCCAGCAAAGATGTCGGAACGGGCGGGACCAAGCTCATCGTCGGGCGCGGCCTGCGCGCCGCTCAGCTCGTGGTCCTCGACCCCGCGGTGCCCGAAACCCTCGTCCTGCGGAGGATCCCGTGAACCCCGACCGGCTCTACGCCCTCCTGCCCTCCGTCCACCGCAGGATGGACGAGCGGAACGGCGGGCAGCTGCGCGCCCTGCTGTCCGTCATCGCCGAACAGGCCGGCGTCGTCGAGGCCGACATCGAGCGCATGTACGACGACTGGTTCATCGAGACCTGCGCCGACTGGGTCGTCCCCTACCTCGGAGCCCTCATCGGCTACACCCTCCCGCCCGGCGCGGTCGCCGCCCTCACCGAGAACAGGGAAGGCAGCGACCGGCTCCTCGCCTTCGCCATGCCGCGCCGCGAGGTCGCCGACACCGTCGCCAACCGCCGCCGCAAGGGCACGCTCGCCCTCCTGGAGGACCTCGCCGCCGACGTCGCCGGCTGGCCCGCGCGCGCCGTCGAGCAGCGGCGGCAGCTCGCCCTCACCCAGCCGGTACGGCGCTTCACGGCCGACGACCACGACACCGCACGCCGGCTGCGGCGCGGCGCGCTGGCCGACCTCCGCCGGGCCGGGCAGCTCGACCGGCTCGACGGCCCCTTCGACGAGGCCGCGCACACGGCCGAGGTGGCGCGCGCCTGCGGGAACCGGCGCTCCGGCCGGTACACCATCCCCGGGCTCGGGCTCCACGTCTGGCGGTTGCGGGCCCAGTCCCAGACCCGGGCCCCCGCCTTCTGCCTGGACCGGGCCGCGTACCGCTTCACGTTCAGCGTGCTGGGCAACGACACGCAGCTGTTCACCTTGCCGGTGCCCGAGCCGTCGCCCTGCCACATCGCGGGCGAGCTCAACGTCCCGGCGCCCATCGGCCGGCGGACCCTCACCGAGCGCCTCCACGACTACTACGGGCCCGGCAAGAGCATCTGCGTGTGGGTGGGCGACAAGGACGGTCCGCCGGTGGACCTGGAGCAGATCATCTCCGCCGACCTCTCCGGCTGGGACTACCGGACGCCGGAGGGGAAGGTGGCCGTCGACCCCGTCCTCGGACGCCTCGCCTTCCCCTCCCGGAAAGCCCCCGAGCAGGGCGTCTGGGTCACCTACCACCACGGGTCCGCGAGCGACCTGGGAGGCGGCGAGTACCCGCGCCCGTACGCGGTGGTGCCCGAGGGCCCCCCGCAGCCCTACCGCGTCGGCCCCGGCGAGCGGTTCGCCCGGATCACGGACGCCGTCGAGCAATGGCGTGCCGACCAGGACCGGTGGCGTGCCGACTACGACCGGTGGCGGGCCGCGTCGGGCGCGTCGAGCGCATTGGGCGCGTCGGGTGCACCGGATCGGGAGCCCGATGGTCCCGGCGGGAAGCAGCAGGAGGAGGCGGGGCCGGAGCAGCGGGCGGGACGGGAGCAGGAAGCCGGACCGCAGCAGGAGGCAGGCCCGCAGCAGGAGGCAGGCCCGGAGCAGGAGACCGGACCGCAACAGGAGACCGGCCCGGAGCAGCAGGCGGGGCCGGGGCAAGAGACCGGACCGCAGCAGGAGGCGGGTCCGGAGCAGGACGCCGGATCGCAGGAGAGGACCGGACCGCACTGGGGTCGCTTCCGGCTGCCGCACCGGACCACCCCGCCGCGGAAGGCCCCGCCGCCGGACCCCGGGCCGCAGCCCTCCGGCATCATCGAGATCAGCGGCAACGACGTCCACCAGGACCTGCTCGACCTCTCCCTCAACCGGGGCGACCGGCTCGTGCTGCGGGCCGCCGACGGCGCCCGCCCCGTCCTCCGCCTCCTCGACGTGTCCGGCAACCGCCCGGACGCCCTCCGCATCACCGGTACCGGCACGGGGGAGGGGCCTGCGCCCTCCCTGACCCTCGACGGCCTGATGGTCACCGGCCGCAGCGTCCAGGTCCGCGGCGACGTGGAGGACCTCCTCATCCGGCACTGCACCCTCGTGCCGGGCTGGGACCTCGACGAGCGGTGCGGGCCGCGCGAGCCCGAGGAGCCGAGTCTTGAGCTCGTCGACACGCCTGCCCGCGTCCGCGTCGAGCACAGCGTGCTCGGGACCGTCGTCGTCCGCCGGGGCGAGCTCACCGACGATCCCCAGCGGATCCACCTCTCCGACAGCGCCCTCGACGCCACGGCGCGCACCTCCGCCGCCCTGACCGGCCCCGAGGACCGCCACGCTCACGCCGTCCTGACCGCCCACCGCACCACGGTCATCGGCACCGTGCACGTCCACTCCGTCGACCTGGTGGAGAACTGCCTGCTCGACGGGGAGGTCCGCGTGGTGCACGGGGCGGCCGGCTGCGTGCGGTTCTGCTGGCTGCCGCCCGGGTCCCGCACCCCGCGGCGCTTCCACTGCGAACCCGAGCACTCCGGCACCGCCGTGGCCGCCCCGCTGCGCTTCACCAGCACCCGCTACGGGACCCCCGGATACCTGCAGCTCGCCGACGGCAGCCCGGACGCGATCCGCCGCGGTGCGGACGACGGATCCGAACCCGGCGCGTTGCACGACCTCTTCCAGCCGCAGCGAGAGGACAATTTGCGCACGCGTCTCGCCGAGTACGCCCCCGCCGGCTGCGACCCCGCCCTCGTCTTCGTCACCTGACCCCACCTAATTCCACCGCGCTTCAACCAGGGAGCCCGAACACCCATGCAAGGCGACTTCTCGCGCGTCACGTTCGACAAGGACCGGCGGTTCTCGGCCGTCCTGGCCCAGCAGGGACGCGTCCAGCTCGATGCCGACCTCAACGAGCAGACCGCCATCCTGATGCACTACATGCGCACCCTCGTCACCGATCTGTTCGGGCCGGCCGTCTATCCCGCCGGTCCCAAAGGGAACGAGGCCGGGGGCTTCAAGGTCGCGTTCGAGAACGGCACCTTCTCCGTGACAAAAGGCCGTATGTACGTAGACGGCATCTTGTGCGAGTGCGAGAAGGGGACCGACTATCAGAGGCAGCCCGACGGTCCCCCCGACCCGGACCGGGCCACGGGCTTCCCCTCGACGATGTTCCTGGTCTACCTGAGGGTCTGGGAACGGCTCGTCACGCCTGCCCAGGTGCCGGCCCTGCGGGAGGTCGCCCTGGGCCTGCACGGCCCCGACACGAGCGTCCGGACCCGCGTCGTCTGGCAGCTCGACTGGATGCCGGCCGACGAGACCATCTTCCCCCTCGATCCGGGCCCGTTCCTCAAGGCCAAGCTCGACGGACGGTTCGAGCCCCGCGGCAGGCTCGCCGCCAAGGCCGCCCGCCCCGAGGAGGGCACTGCCCCATGCGACCTGCCGCCGGAGTCCGGCTACCGCGGTCCGGAGAACCAGCTCTACCGGGTGGAGATCCACCAGGGCGGCACCGCGGGTACGGCGACGTTCAAATGGTCGAGGGAGAACGCCTCGGTGGTCCTCCCGATCAGGTCGGCCGCCGGTGCCACGCTGGAGCTCGAGTCACTCGGCCGGGACGGGCGGCTCGGCGTGGAGGCCGGGGACATCGTCGAAGTCGTCGACGACGCCACGGTCTGCCGCGCCGCCGCGGACAAGATCCTCGAGACGTCCACCAGCCTGTACCGCGTCGTGGAGGCCGACCACACCGCCCGGCAGGTGGTCCTGCACGCCGACCCCTCCCAGGACCGCCATCAGCCGGGCCTCGGCGCCGACCCCGCGCTGCACCCCGTACTGCGGCGCTGGGACCACCGCCCGGAGCCGGTGAAGCCGAAGAAGGCGCAGGAGGGAGCCGAGGGAGCCGAGGGAGCCGAGGAGGCCGAGGGCCCGCAGCACGTGCGCCAGCAAACGCTTCTCGTCAGGCAGGGCAGCTGGATCGACCTCGAGGACGGCGTCCAGATCCTCTTCGGCGCGGGCAAGGACGAAAAAGAGCCGCGGAAGTACCGGGCCGGTGACTACTGGCTGATCCCGGCGCGGGTGGTCACCGGCGACGTGGAGTGGCCGCTGGACGACCAAGGGGAGCGGAGACAGGAGGAGCCGCACGGTGTCGACTATCACTACGCCCCGCTCGCCTTGGTGAGGGAACCCGGAGCCGACGGCAAGCGGGAGCCGAAGGACGTCCGCACGCCCTTCCAGCAGCCGGCCCCGCACAGCATGGGCGGCGGTCAGTAGACCGCGTCCCCCGCGCGGGCCCCTCACCCGTTTCAGCTCACATCCGGATGGCAGCCGGAGGTGGGGCAAGGCATGCTGCCTTCACCGGCACCGACTCACCCCGCATCCGATGGGAGAACGGGCATGGCCGTCAACGGACGACGAATAAGACGCATCAGACGCACCCTGTTAGCCGTCACCACGCTCACCGCGACCGCAGCACTCCTCACCGCCGCCCCACCGGCAACAGCAGCAACAGCAACAGCAACAGCAGCAACAGCCCACGCCCACCCGCCCCGTACGGAGCGGGTCAGCACGGCGGCCGGCGGCGCCGAGGGCAACGGCCAGTCAGTGGCGCCCGCCATCAGCGCCGACGGCCGCTTCGTCGCCTTCGCCTCGCAGGCGTCCAACCTCGTGCCCGGTGACACCAACGATGCCGGTGACGTCTTCGTACGCGACCTGCGCACCGGCATCGTGGTCCGGGCCGGTGTGGGCGACGACGGACGCCAGGCGCGGAGCGGGAGCTGGTCTCCGGCGCTGAGCGCGGACGGCCGATACGTCGCCTTCTCCTCCTTCGACCCCGCCCTCGCACCGGGGGAGCGGCCCTCCACGGGCACGCACGTCTACGTGCGCGACCTGCGCACCGGGCGTACCGAGGCGGTCAGTGTCGGTCTGGACGGCACTCCCCAGCTCTACGCCCACCCCGCCGCCCTCAGTGCCGACGGGCGCTACGCCGCCTTCACCGCGTACGCGCCCCACCACAACCCGAGCCTGGGCGGGTCCACGCTCTTCCTGCGCGACCGCGAGCGCGGCACGACGGAGGTGATCAGCCAGCCGCTGGAGGAGCGCCTGGACACGCCTGCGGTCGGCTCGGTCTCCCTCAGCGCGGACGGCCGGTACGTCGCGTTCGGTGAGGAAGCGCCGAGGATCCCCACACGCATCGACGCGTACGTACGGGACCGCGCGACCGGCGCGCTGCGCAAGGTGGACCGGCTGCCCGGGGACCCGCAGCAGGTCAGCGCGTGGATCCGGCAGCCCTCGCTCAGTGCGGACGGCCGCTATCTCGCCTTCCTGAGCTACCGGGACGGCAAGGAGAGGCCCAACCCCCTCACGCGGTGGGAGGTGTTCGTGCACGACCTGCGCACCGGCCGGACGGTGGCCGCGAGCACCGCGCCCGACGGCGGGCGCCTCGACCGGACAGCGAGCGAACCGCAGATCAGCCCCGACGGGCGCTACGTCGCCTACGGCACCGGGGCGTGCGTGACCGCGGAGCCGGACTGCCGCTATGCGCTGTACCTGCGCGACCTGCGACGCGAGGGACCCGGCGCGACGCGCCGGATCAGTGTCGCCGCGGACGGCGGCTTCCCCGACGGGTTCACCGAGGCGCCTTCCGTCGCCCTGGGCGGGCACGCGGTGGCCTTCGCGTCGTACGCCACGAACCTCGTGCCCGGTGACGGCAACGGGGTCAAGGACGTCTTCGTGCGGCACATGCGCTGAGCCCGAGGTCCCCGGCACCGCGTGTCCGTGCCGGGGATCGGGGGGGGGCAGGAGGTCAGCGGAGGGTCACCTTCAGGATGCGGCCCGAGGCCTCCACCACGAACAGGGCGTGCTGGGCGCTGTGTTCGCCGAAGGCGCGGGCGACCCGGACGCTGCTGGGCATGTGCAGCCCGCTCGCCAGGACGCAGGAGCGGCCGGTGTCCGGGTCCACCCGGATGAGCTGACCGTCGCGGAAGGAGGCGACGACCAGGCTTCCGTCGGCGTACGTGAGGTCGTCGAGGAGCTTGATGTCCAGGAGGTTCCTGCTGAGCTGCGTGACCGTCGTACGGCGGGCCGGGTCGTTCAGCGGGATGCGGAAGACCGGGGACGAGGTGTCGGTGATGACGCTCGCGTACAGCTGGTCGCCGACGATCTCCAGGCCGTTGGCGCCGAAGACGTCCGCGGCCCGGGTCCACTCCTCGTCCTTCGTGCCGTCGGGGCGGACCTTCACGATGCCGGTGGCGAGCTCGCGGCTGAGGTAGAAGTTGCCGCCGGCGTCGATGGCCAGGCCGTTGATGCCCCGGATGCCTCCCACGACCTTCTCGGGCTTCGGCGTCGCCGCGGCCGGGTCGAACCGCATGATGCCGCCGTCCGTCGCCAGCGGGTTCACGCCGTAGTTGACGTACATCATGCCGTCGGGGCCGCGCCGGAGACCGCCGGGACCGCTCACCGGGAAGCTGGTCTTCAGCGTCCCGTCGGGGGCGTATCCCTCGACGCGGTTCTTGAGGATGTGGGCCACCCAGAGCGTGCCGCGGCCGTCGAACTCCAGGTTCTCCCGCCAGTCGAGGACCGGGATGCCGCCCTTGTGGAACACCTCCACGCTCGCCTGCCGCTCGCACGACCCGAGGCCGGCCGCGGCCGGGGCCGCCGGCCCCGCGGCGGCGGCCGGCACCTGCGAGCCGCCGGCCAGGAGCGCGGAGACCAGGCCTGCCGCGAAGAACGCCTTGCGTATGCGCACCGTCATTCCATTCGCCGGGGGCAGGGCCGTCACCGAAGAGGGCGCGACCCGGCCCTTTTCAACTGAGAGGAACCGTGGGTAAGTTGAGCAAAACCGGGCTCGACTATAGAAAAACTAAGCAGTAACTATCAATAGGGAAGGCAAGTGCGCGTGGGACGCAGTTACGACCAGTTCTGCCCTGCCGCCCGGGCCCTCGACGTGATAGGCGGCCGCTGGACCCTGCTGATCGTGCGGGAGCTCCTGCTGGGGCCGAGGCGCTACACCGACCTCGTCGCCGGCCTGCCCGGCATCGGCCCCAATGTGCTGGCCGAGCGGCTGCGCGAGCTGGGCGAGGCGGGCATCCTGAGCCGGTCCAGGCTGCCGCCCCCGGCCGCGTCGGCGGTGTACGAGCTGACCGGCCTCGGCGAGGCCATGCGCCCAGTGGTGGACGAGCTCACCCGGTGGGGTCTGCGTTTCCTCGGCGCGCCGCGGCCCGGCGAACGCTTTCAGCTCGGCTGGCTGCTCGGCTGCGTGCGCGCCGGCTTCCGGCCCGAACTCGCCCGCGGGCTGCACGAGACGTACGAGTTCCGCGTCGACGGCGACGTCTTCCACCTCCGCGTGGACGACGGCACACTCGACGTCCGGCACGGTTCGGCCGCGGAAGCCGCGTGCGTGGTCAGTACGGATCTCGCGACGTTCATGGCGGTCGGCGCCCGGCTGCTGACCGTCGAGGACGCCCTGGAGCGGAGGATCGCCCAACTGGAGGGCGGGCTCGACGCCGTCGGCCGAGCGGTCACGATCCTCGGCGCCCACCTCGAAGCCACCAACGGCCGCTACGGGATCATCGGTGCGGTCGGCGCCGGCTTCCGGCCGGAGGCGGCCCGCGGAATCCGCGAGACCTACGAGTTCCGCGTCGGTGACTTCCTCTTCCACGCGCGGGTCGACGACGGAACCGTGGAGATGGGCCAGGGCCCCGCCCCGGGCCCCGGACCCGCGGCAGCGCTGATCACCGACCTCGCCACCCTGCTCCAGCTCGGCGCGGGCACCCTGGCCCTGGAGGACGCCTTCGCCGACGGCTCGGCAACGCCCGAAGGAGACCCGGGGGCGGGCCTGCGTATGGCCACGGCCTTCGGCGTCGTCCTGGGCCGGTAACGGAAAACCGGAAGGATTTTCTAAAAGAAACCTCTACATCGAGTGCTGGTTGGTCCACACTCGACCCAGCGCAGCCTGCACCTCCCCACCATCCCGGACGTGTGAACGGAACCGCTCCCATGGCATCAAGACGGCTCTTACCCGTACGGCTCCGGCGCGCCACGGTGGCCGTCGCCGCTCTGGCCGCCGCCCTCCTCGCACCGGGCGTGCCCTCCGCGCAGGCCGACGAGCCCGCCCCGCCGAAGCTGAACGACGGCTTCGGCCTGACGCAGACCGGCGGTGTCACCGGCACCGCCACCAACTTCGTGATCACCGTGAAGACGGACGAGGTCGCCGGACCGCACAACATCCGGATCCTGCTGCCGAGCGACTACGCGACCGAACCCATCAAGCGGTACCCGGTGTTCTACTTCCTGCACGGCGCCTCGGACGACCCGGCGAACCCGGCCGTGGCCTACCCCGCCCTCACCGCCGCCAAGTCGATGATCACGGTCATTCCGGACGGCGGCCGCAGGGGCTGGTACACCAACTGGCTCGACCAGAAGACCGCCGCCGGCGCGCAGAACTGGGAGAACTTCCACATCAACCAGGTGATCCCGTTCATCGACGCCAACCTTCGCACCGTCGCCGCCCGGCCGGGGAGGGCGGTCGGCGGCCTGTCGATGGGAGGCTTCGGCGCCCTGCACTACGCCCAGCGGCATCCGGCGCTGTTCAGCCAGGTCGCCACGCTCTCCGGGGCCGACGACCTCTCGCGCAACCACGCGGTCATGCGCGCCGCGGTCGTCGCCACCCTGACCAACATCGGCGCTCCGCTCTGCGGCAGTTCCCACCCCACCTGCAACCTCGACTTCGGCCCGACGGTGTCCAGCGACGCGATCTTCGGCACGCCGTATCCGGTGTTCGACGCCGACTGGCGCTGGAACCAGGCCGATCCGTCCTCGCACATGGGCGCGCTGGCCGGCATGGGCATCTCCATCTACACCGGCGACGGCAACGGCGACGCGGGCAACATGGAGTTCTGGGTCCGGTCGGCGGCACAGCACGCCAAGGACGGCCTGGACGCCCTCAAGTACCCGTACCACTACGTGGACTACGGCAACGGCTCCGGCTGGGGCACCGAATGCAAGGGCGGCCACACCAGCGGCTGCTGGGCGCAGGACCTCGTGGACCTCGTGCCGCGCCTGGAGGCGGCCTTCGCCTCCGCCGCCCCCGCCTGACCGTGGGCGCCGGCCCCGCAGGGCCAGGACGACCCCAGTGGCGGAGCCACGATGTACATCGCGAACGCGAGCCCGACCTTCACCTCCTGCGTGTGAGATCGGTCAGCCGCTCGTGGCGACGGCGCCGCGGGCGGCTGACCGCGCGCGAGGCAGGACGAGATAGGTCAGGGCCAGGCCGGCCGCGCTCAGCAAGGCCCCGGCGAGGCCGGTCCAGCGCAGCGCACCCGCCGCGACCAGCACCCCGCCCAGGGCGGATCCGGCGGCTGCTCCCAGGTTGAAGGCGCCTGCGTTGACCGCGACGGCCAGGGTGGGCGCAGCCCCCGCGTACCGCAGGATCAGTCCCTGAAGCGGGGCGATGGTGGCCGTGGCGAGCAGGCCGAGCCCGAGGACCGCGAGCACGGCGGTGGGCTGCCACACCACCGCGAAGGGCACGAGGGCCAGGACGCCGGTCAGGCTGCCGAACACGCCGCGTACGGTCGCGGACAGGGACTTGTCGGTCAGCTTTCCGGCCACCAGGTTGCCCAGGACGCTGCCCGCGCCGTAGGCGAGGAGGAGCCCGGAGACGGCTGCCGGGGAGAAGTGCGCGATCCGGGCGAGAAGCGGCGTGAGGTAGGTGAAGACGGTGGTCACGCCCGAGAAGCCGACCGCAGTGGCGGCAATGGCCAGCAGGACGGGCCTGCGGGTGACCACACGGACTTCGTCCCGCAGCCGCGTCGCCGGGGCCGGCTGCTCGGGCAGCACGGCGGCCAGCAGCACGGCGGCGGCCAGGGCGAGGACGGTCAACGCCCAGAAAGGGGCCCGCCATCCGGCGCTCTGCCCCAGCAGCGACCCCAGCGGTACGCCGAGCAGGGTGGCCACCGCGAAGCCGGAGGCGACCGTGGCGATGGCCGTCCCGGTCTTCTCCGGCGGCACCACGCCGGTCGTCATCACCATCGCCACCGCCAGGAACGCGGCGTGGCTGAGGGACGAGACCACACGCCCGGTCACCAGCATGCCGAAGGTGGGGGCCAGGGCGCAGACCACGCTGCCTGCCGCGAACAGCAGCATCAGCCCCACGGCCAGCCGTTTGCGGGGCAGACGGGAGGTCAGCATGGTCATCGCCGGGCCGCCGATCACCACGCCCAGGGCGTAGGCGGTGACGGACTGCCCGGCCGTCCCCTCCGATATCCCGAGGTCCGATCCGACTTGCGGCAGCATGCCCGCGATCAGGTATTCGGCCGTGCCGACGACGAAGACGCTCGCGCTCAGGGCGGCGAGCGGGAGGAAGCTCTTGCTCATGTCGCGGACGCTAAACTCTGACATCAATGTAAGAGTCAAGAAGTACAAGCAGTTGCGGGGATCGGCATGAGGATCGGCGAACTGTCCCGGAGGACCGGCGTCCACGAGCGACTGCTGCGTTATTACGAGGCCCAGGGCCTGCTCCACCCCGCCCGGCTGCCCAGCGGCTACCGGGAATACGCCGAGGCGGACGTCGCCGCCGTGCGCCGTATCCGCAGCCTGCTCGCCGCCGGACTGAACACCGCCACCATCGCCGCGATCCTGCCCTGCCTGCGGGAGGAGGACGAGCGGCTCGTCCCCACCTGCTCCGACCTGCTCGCGGACCTGTGCAGGGAACGCGACCGGATCACGCGCGCCATCACCGACCTGCAGACCTCCCGGGCCGCGCTCGACGACGTCATCGCCGCGGCCCCCGCCGAGGTGGCCCACCGGGCGTCGGCCGCGCTCGGGGCGGCGATGCGTGTGTGACGGACCGGCGCGCGGGTGAAGGTGGCGGCCGGGAGGTTCGGCGGGGCGCCCCGCGCGGTACGGCTGCCGCAATCGGCGCGGACACCGGTCCGTGCCGGACCCGGACCGGGAACAGGTGGCGGTGGCGCGATGAGAGGCTTCACGCGGGGATGGCGGGCACGGGCGGGGGTCGCGGCCGCCGTGATCACCGCGGTGACGGCGGCGTCCGCGGGACCAGCGGTGGCGGGCCGGGAGCGCGGGCCGGGTGCCGCCGTCGAGGCGGTGATGCGGAAACCCGCGTACGCGCACGCCCGGTGGGGCCTGCTGGAGGTCGACGAGAAGGGGCGCACCGTCCGGTCGAAGAACGCCGGTGAGTTCTTCATCCCAGGCTCCGCGGCCAAGCTGTTCAGCGTCTCGGCCACCTGGCGGACCATCGGCGGCGGCCACCGGTTCACCACACCCGTGCTGGCCGTGGGGCATCGGCACCGGTCGGCGCTGGACGGCCACCTCGTGCTCGTCGGCCAGGGGGACCTCAGCCTGGGCGGCCGGACGGGCCCGGGCGGCACCATGGAGTACACCGACGTCGACCACACCTACGCCAACGACGTCCCCGGCGCGACGCTCACCCCGCAGAACCCGCTGGCGGGGATCGACGAACTGGCCCGCCAGGTGCGGCGCTCCGGCATCACCGAGGTCGACGGGGACGTCGTCGTCGACTCCCGGCTCTTCACCTCGTCCCCCAACCTGGACCCGGCCCCGACCCCGCTCATCGTCAACGACAACGTGGTCGACCTGCTGACCACCCCGACGTCCGCCGGCCGCCCGGCCCGGCTCGACTGGCGCCCCCACGTCGCGCCGTACCGGGTCGACTCGCAGGTGCGGACCGTTCCGGCGGGCGGCACCACCGACCTCTCCGTCACCGCCTCGCCCGACGGCACCCGCATCACCCTCACCGGAACGATCGCCGAGGGCGCGAAGCCCGTACTGAGGGTCTCCCCGGTTCACGACCCCGACGCCTTCGGGCGGACCGCCCTCATCGAGGCACTCGGCCGCGCAGGCGTCACCGTCCACGCGCCCGCGACCGGCCCCAACCCGTCCGGCCTCCTGCGGCGCGCCCGGACCGGCACGGAGCGCGTCGCGGCGTACGTGTCCCCGCCCTACACCGAGTACGCCAAGGTCATCCTCAAGGTCAGCCACAACCTCGGGGCCAACCTGGGCATCTGCCTGATGGCCGTGCACACCGGCAGCCACCGCTGCGACGACGGCTTCCGGCCGCTGACCGCCTTCCTCCGCAAGGCCGGGGTCGACCCGCGTCAGCTGCAGCTGCTGGACGGCCGCGGCGGCAACCCCGTGGACCGCGTCACCCCGGCGGCGTTCCCCCGCCTGCTGCGGTTCTGGGAGCGCACTCCCGAGGCGGCCCTGTTCCGCAGGGCCCTGCCGATCCTGGGCGTGGACGGCTCGCTCGCCGGCTCCTGCACCCGCGCGGCCACCTGCCCGGCCCACGGCAAGGTCTTCGCCAAACCCGGCACGGTCGCGGGCTTCGACGCCGTCAACAACCGGCTGGCCGTGGGCGGGGACACCCTGGCCGGCTACTTCGACACCGGCCACGGCCGGCGCCACACTTTCTTCATCGGCGTCAACGGCGCCTCCGCACCCGACATCGAGGGCCTCCTGGGCATCCTCGACGACCTCAACCACATCGCGGCCCTCCTGCAGCAACAGGCGGCCATGCCCGGGCACTGGCATGGGCACAGGGCTCGGCACGGCGGCGCGAGCCGCGCCCGGCTTCAGGACTGAAGAACCTGACGCGCCGTCTCCCGTATCGCACCGGCCAAGGGGCCCGGAGCGGTGAGGTGGGCGGCGTGTCCCTGTCCGGTGAGCGTCACGACCCGCGCGTCCGGCAGGACCGCCGCCAGGTCGGCCAGGCGCTCGCGCAGATGGAGGGGGCTGAGGTCTCCCTGGACCAGGGTCGTGGGCAGGGTGAGGGCCGCGAAGCGGTCGGTGCCGACGCCGAGTGCGTCGATCGCCTCGTCGTCGGCGATCTGCGCGTGCGCCGCGGCGCAGACCGCCTCTCGCAGATGCCGGTCGTCGAACATCGCGTCGACCGTGGCCCCGGGCATCCGGACGATGTCGCGCATGTGGATCCGCATCGCCTCGACGACGTCGCCCGCGTCGAGCGCGGCGCGGGCACGTACTCCCGCCGCCCCGGCGATCGGCTCCCGGGTGGGCACCGGCGGTTCGTAGAGGAACATCCCGGCGAAGGCGCCGGGTGCGAGCAACGCGGCTTCCAGCGCGGCGACCGCTCCTGAGGAATGCCCCACGAGAAGCACGGGAGGCTTCAGGAGTTCCGCGATCGCCACGATGTCCGCCGCCTCGTCCGCCATCGAGTGGGGCAGTGCGATGTCCGCGCCGGGGACGTATATCCGCCGCCGGATCCTGACGACGCGGAAGTCGCCGGTCAGGTGGCGGGTGACGCCGTCCCAGCTCGTCGCGTCTCCGCCGCCCGGGTGGACCACCATCAGGGTCGGCCCGGAGCCGTCGTCAAGAGCGGTGATGGGCCGGCCGCCGGTAGGTGGTGCAAGAAGTTCCGTCATGCCCACAAGGATGCCGTGCCGGCCTGCTGACCTGAGGAGGAAGGTACTTTATGGATACTTTTTCTAGAAGTTCCTTCTAGTTGACCCTTGTTGGGCCGGAGGGTGGATACGATCGCCGGATGTCCCCCAAGCAACAACGCGGCGAAGCGACCGCCGACCTGCTCCTGACCACCGCGCTGCGCGTGTACGCGGAGTCGGGCCGGCAGGGGTTCACGGTCAATGCCGTCACGGCCGCCAGCGGTGTCAGCCTGGGCAGTCTCTACCACCACTTCGGCAGCTTCGACGGCCTGGCCGCCGCGCTCTACACCCGGTGCAT
The DNA here is from genome assembly GCF_014650335.1 of Streptomyces hiroshimensis. Classification (GTDB taxonomy): domain Bacteria; phylum Actinomycetota; class Actinomycetes; order Streptomycetales; family Streptomycetaceae; genus Streptomyces; species Streptomyces hiroshimensis. The sequence continues at coordinate 76,276 of NZ_BMUT01000018.1, read as the reverse complement.
GGAGCAGTTGCTCGACGAACTCGTCAACGCCGTGAAGCGCTCCCGCACCGCACGCACCGGCGTCCGCGCGCTCGTGCTGGCCTACCTGCGCTTCACCGAGGAGCACCGGGACGCCGCGCTGTTCCTCCACGCCTCGGCCTACTCCGGCTACCTGGTGGCGCACGCCGAGGAGATCCGTGCCGCCAAGGCCGCCAAGCTGGACGGCCTCGCCGAGTGGATCCGGCCGCGCATCGAGGCCGGCGAGATCGCCCCCATGCCCCCGGCTCTGATCGAGGTCCTGGTCATGGGCCCGGTCGCGGAGGCCGCGCGCCGCTGGCTGGCCAGCACCTACGACGACATCGACCTGGCCGAGGCCGCGCGCATCCTGCCCGACAGCATCTGGCGCTCCTTGCGCCCGGACTGAGACCGGGCGCTGTTCGTCGGCTGCATCGGTTCCGTCGGTCCCGTCGGTTTCATCGGATCCGTCGGTTCAACCGGTCGTCTTGACGCACGTCCGGTCGCTCGCCGGGACCGAGCGGGACGGTCACGTCCGCGCACTGCGAGCCCGCCTTCTCCAGGTCGTGGCCTCGGGGGGCCGGCTCCGGCACCGGGCCGCACGTGCCCGCACCACCGCAGCGGAGACTCTCCCAAGCGTGAGGCGGGCGAACGGGTGGAACCCGTCAGCGACTTGAAGGGCGCTGTCCCGCCCGGCTCAGGACGTGCGCCAGTTCTGGGCGGGGCCGTTATTGCACTCCCACATCTGGACGGACGCGCCGACGTACGGGTTGGCGCCGGAGATGTCGAGGCATCGCCCACTCAGGTTGCTCACCAGGCGATTTCCGTCCCAGTGCCACTGCTGAGCCGGCCAGCCATGGCAGTCGAACATGTTCACACCGGCGCCGTTCTCGCGGTTTGACGCGACGATGTCCAGGCACTTGCCCGTCAGGTCGCTGCGTATCTGGCCATTGTCCCAGTAGAACCGCTCGGCGGGATAACCGTGGCAGTCCCACATGTCCAGCATGGCTCCGTTGCCGGTGTTGCCGTCGCGCACTTCAAGGCATCTGTTGTTCATGTACGACACGAGAAGGAAGCCGACCAGGGACTTGTCGGCTTTCTGGGCCTGGACCGGATCGGCCGGGTCCTGTGCCGAGGCTGATGCCGTGAAGAAGAGGCCGCCGATCACGAGCCCCATGGCTCCCAGGAGCCCCACCCATCGGTTGGACTTTCGCATGGCTTACTCCTCGCTGGAGGAAGTGGTCATGGACACCGCATGCCGATGTGTTGCCTGCCCGAGGATGCCGGAGCGGGGGTGGGGCGGCTAGGACATGTCCGGCCATGCATGTATGCGACATGGGCGGGCCGGCGGACCGGTGAGGTCCGTCAGGTGGATGAGGCCGTCAAAGCCCGCGTCATGCGAGAGCTGCCGTAGGCGGCGGCCGACCGCCGCCTACGGCCACCTCCGCCAGGACGGTCGAGGCCACGGCCGATGCAGCTGCGCCGCGCCGTAGGCGGCTCCCGGCGGGCTACTTGAGGTCGAAGGGGGACGGCGCGCGCCCCTCCCAGATGCGGCGGGAGGCCTCTTCCGGGTAGGGCGAGGTCGTCGATTCGGCGCTCAGAACGCGAGTGAGGTGCCGGCCGGGTACGTAGGCGGCCCATCCGGCGTCGCCGGTGGTGGCGAACCGGACCCACGCCTGCTGGATCTCGCGCGACACCGCGACGGCCTCGGGGGCCGGCCGGTCGCCGAGGAGCCCTCTGCCGGTGGGGCTGTCCAGCGTGCCGAACGCCAGGGGGACGTCGAGGCTGTGGCAGGCGCCCAGGGCCCCTCCGAAGGCGGGGGAGGGCAGTTGCAGCTCGAACAGGAACGAGGTGCCGCCGGCTGCGGCGTTCGCCTGGGCCAGCTGCAGAGAGGACATCCGGAAGAGGGCGTCGGAGTACACCGTTTCCAGCAGTTCCTCCGCGGTGGCCCGCGGGTAGGCGGCCCGGTAGGCGTCCGCGCCGTCCGGTGCCGGGGCGAACAGGTCCAGGGCCGTACGGGCGTCCTCGTCGGTGAAGGTGCCCCGCCGTCCGCTCATGACGCTGAACAGCCGGAATTCATCGCGGGTATGGCCGACGAGGAGTTCGGTTCCGCTCGCGCGCCCGCCGGCCAGGGCGGACCAGGGAGTCTCGGTGAGGACCTCGCCGTCGACGACGGGGCATACGGCGACACCGGTCCGGGCGAGCCGCCCCCAGCTCTCGTGGTGTCCGGAGAGATCGGCGCCGAGGGCCGAGAGCTCGTCGGCCAGGCGCTGCGGACCGACGCCGGACAGGGCCGCGGCGGTGGGCGCCACCCCGAGCCGGTCCGCGAGCGCGGCGGTGACCTGCTCGGCCAGGGCGGGGGTGCAGGTGTTGCCCGGCACCGAGTGGGCGACGGCCCGCCGGAACAGTCCGCGCGCCGCCTTCATCGTCAGCAAGGCGGCGACCGATCCCGCCCCGGCGGACTGGCCGGCGACGGTGACGCAGCCGGGGTCCCCGCCGAAGGCGGCGATGTTCCGCTGCACCCACTGCAAGGCCGCGATCTGGTCGAGGAACCCGCGGTTGGCCGGGGCGCCTTCCAGGAAGGCGAAACCCTCGGCGCCCACCCGGTAGTTGATGCTCACCACGACCAGGCCTGCTCCGGCCAGCGCCGCCGGCTCGTACATCGGGTCACTCGAAGCACCGGCGATGTAGGCGCCTCCGTGGATCCACACCAGCACCGGCAGCCCCGCCGCGCCCGGATCCGGGGTACAGACGTTGAGCGTCAGCCAGTCCATGCCCTCCGTATCATCCGTATCCTCCACACCCTCCACTCCCTCCGCGCCCTCCGGCGGAATCGCGCGGGCCGGGCCGGACTGCGGTACCGAGGGGCCGAACTCCGCTGCCTCCCTGGTCCCTTCCCAGGGCGCGGGCGGGGCGGGCGCGGCGAACCGGAGAGCCCCCACCGGCGGCCGGGCGTAGGGGATGCCGCGGAACACCGCGTGCCCTTGCCGCAGGCGGCCTCGGACGACCCCCTCCGTGGTACGCACGCACGGCTGTTCAGCTGCAGGCATGTCGTTTCCTTTCTTCCGTCCGGAGACCCCCAGCGTTATCAGCCAGATGTATTATGTCAACTGTAAGAAAAAGAGAAAGAGCGTCACGAGGAAGCCGGAGCCATGCCGAAGCAGGTGGACCACCGCGAACGCCGCGAGACGATCGCCAGAGCGCTGTGGCGCGTGGTGGAGCAGCGCGGCGTCGCGCATCTGACCATGCGTGAGGTCGCCCAGGAGGCGGGCATCTCTCACGGTGCGCTGCAGCACTACTTCGCCTCGCGAGGAGCGATGCTCTCCTTCGCCATGGACTTCGCGGCCGAGCAGACCTCGCTGCGCGTCGGCCGGGGCCTCCAGGAGCTCGGCGACCGGCCGCACCCCCGCGACGTGCTCCGGCTGATGCTCACGGAAACCCTCCCGCTGCACGCCGACGCCCGCGCGACCAGCCGGATGAGCGCCGCCTACGTCCTGGAGGCACTGCACGACGAGGACGTCCACGCGCGGGCGCGCGACGGACTGCTCCAAGGGCGCGCCCTCGTCGAGCAGCTGATCCGCCAGGCGATCGCCGACGGGCACATCCCGCCCGACCGCGACCCGGCGACCGAGACCAACCTGCTCCTCGCCCTCACCGGTTTCACGCCGCTCATCGAGCTGGACGTGATCGACACGCGGGACGTGCTCACCGCTGTCGACCAGTACCTGGACAGGCTGTTCACCGGAGAGGGGCAGCAGTGATCCCGTAGAGCGGGGGCAGCCGGCCTCGGCCTCGGCGTCACGCGGTCAGGGCCAGGGATAGCCCAGCGCCTCGGCCGACTCGCGGCTGCCGCCCCTGACTTCCGCGTAGCCCTTCGGGTCCTGCGTCGAGAGACGGTGCAGCGCGGCGGCGGCCTGCTCCTCCGGTGGCGTGCCGTCGTCCGGGAAGTCCCAGATGAACTGCAGCGAATGTCCGTCCTTGTCCTGGCGTCCGGCAGCGATCCCCGGCCTGAAGGTGAACGACACCGCGACGGTGTCCGGGTCGTGGAAGCCGGTGCCGACCCAGTCCATGCGGGCGTCCCACCGGGCGAGGATGCCGGGCCGCTCCCGCAGTCCCGCGGTGATCAGCCGTGCGGCGTTCCGGGCCGGCCAGGCCCAGGAGTGGTCGTTCTCGGCGCGCGCGATCTCGGCGTCGCAGGCGGGCGCGTCGAAGCGGTACTCGGGGAGCCCGGGCGCGGGCTGCCCGGACGGCAGGGTGCCCGGGCGGCGCCAGTCGCTCCACACCACGTGGTCCCCGTCGCGCCGGATGGTGACGTAGAGCGCGCCGCAGCAGCCCTCGGTGCAGTACGCCTCGGCGAGCTGCACTTCCTGAGGTTCGGCCGTGGCCCGCAGGCGGCCGGTGTGGAGCAGGTACTCCGGGGCGTGGGCGGGGCCCCGGCCGAAGGCCTCGGGGACCAGGGGACGGCCGTCGATCAGCAGCCGCGTCTCGACGGGTTCCCGGTCCGCCGGGTCGCGTACGACGACCTCGACGCGGAGCCGGCCCGGGGCCTCCGGGCGGGTGAAGGGCTGCGGTGCCGCGCGGCGTATCCAGCGGACCCGGCGGCGGTCGGCGGGGTCGGTGAGGTCAGGGTCGGTGAGGCCGGGGTCGGTGGGTACGGCGGCCCACGCAGGTGCCGACAGTACGGACTCCAGGGTGTCCAGGAGCGCTTCGCGCCGTCCGGGCCGCCAGTCGAGGAGAACGCTCGGCCCGCTGTGCAGGTCGAGGGCTACGGAGAGCAGGATCGCGTAGTGGTCGAGGCCGGGAGGCAGTCGGTAGGCGCCGGTCACGAAGGCCTCGTACGCGGCGACGGCCCGGTCGTAGGCGAGGATCTCGGGCTGGTACGTGCCCGCCCCCGCCATCCTGGACAGCAGGCGTCCCGCCTGGGCCAGGGTGCGGGTGTCGACGGGATCGTCGCTGATGATGTCGTCGAGCATGACGGCCTCCGCGATTCTGCGGGCGGTTTCGGACCCCACGGCACGGGGGTCGAGGGAGACGGACAGCAGCCCTGCGCGGGCGGCCTGGTCGTCGTGGGCGAGCAGGGCGTCGACCAGGCGGCGCAGCTCCCGGCCCTCGGTATACCGGCTCAGCCACACCAGGGCCGCAGCCGGGCAGTCGATGGAGGTGAGGGCCGTGATGGCCGGGCGGGTGAAGGTCCGGAAGAGGCCGAGGACCTTGAGGTAGGGGACGTCCTCGGGCTCGCCGAGGCGGGTAAGAAGGCCGAGGCCGACGCTCACGGCCGGTGCACTCGTGCCCGTACGCACCAGGCGGCGGCCGAGGGCGCGGGCCGCCGCTTCGTCCTCCAAGGGCAGTTCGGTGAAGGCGTGCCGGACATGGCTGACGCCTACGCCCAGTGCGTGGAGGCGGCGGTGCACTTCGTCGGCGGCGCGGACCGTGTCGGGTTCGGTCAGCAGCGGGATGACGGCGTCCGTCGCGGCCGCCTGGGCTTCGGCCCGGTCGATGCTGCCGGGCCGTTGGGGCGGGGCCGTGGCCGTCGGGGGCGTGGTAGCCGGGGCCGGATCCGGGTCCGGCAGGCGATAGCCACCCCTGGGGAGGGAGCCGTCGGGCTCTGCGTCGTGCAGCCGCAGGGCGTAGGCGTACAGGGAGGTCCGAGGGGTGAGCGCGCTGCGCTCCTCCTGGGTGCTCACCAGGCGGGGTGGGACTCGATTCCGTAGGTCATGCGGAGGATCCTTCCAGGCCCGCCGCGCCGGCCGCCGGCGGTTTTCGCGGGGCTGGTGGCGGTGTCGATGTCGGCGCCGGTGGCGCTTGGCACGATGCGCCGCCGCGGACGGAGTGTCAGTCCCTGGCCATAAGGTGCGCGGCATGCCTTCAGAGATCATTTACGAGCGCGGGGACGCGACGGCCCCCCGGGGCTCCGGCCCGCGCGTCATCGCCCACGTCTGCAACGACTCCGGTGGGTGGGGGAGGGGCTTCGTCCTGGCCCTCTCCCGGCGGTGGCGCGCCCCCGAGGCCGCCTTCCGCCGGTGGTACAGGGACCGGCAGCGCAACGACTTCGGCCTCGGGGCCGTGCAGTACGTCGAGGTCGAGCCGGGGCTGTGGGTGGCCAACATGGTGGGGCAGCACGGCATACGTACCGCCGCGGAGCGCGCGGCCGGCATCGGCGTCCCGGTGCGTTACGAAGCGATCGATGCCGCCCTGGCCTCCCTCGGTGACAAGGCCCTCGCCCTCGGGGCGTCGGTGCACATGCCCCGGATCGGCTGCGGCCTGGCCGGCGGGCGGTGGGAAATGGTGGAGCCGCTCGTCACGCGCAGGCTCACCGGCCGCGGAGTGCCGGTCACCGTCTACGACCTGGCCTGACCGTCTCCATTCTCGGGCCCCCCGGCGTTCTCAGGCCCGCCGGCATTCCCAGGCCCCTCGCCGCCTTCCGCCTCGCCGCACAGGACGTTGGCCGTGCGCACGGTCTGCCAGCAGGGGGAGCACAGGTCCAGCCAACGCGGCCCGTGTACGTCCGCGTTGACGACGACGGCGCACCGGGCGGGCTGACCGCAGCCGAGACACAGGTGCCCGCCGTCGCGCGCACGGAGGTGGAGGTCCGACTCGTCCGGGTCGGCGGGCGCGCTCGCGAGCAGCGTGGGCTCGGCGGCGATGAGGTGGAGCAGCCCTTCGGCGGTCGCGACGTTCACCGGGCGACCGTACGGCACGCACAGCACGGGACGCCATCCTTCACATAGTGAACACAACCCTCCCGAGCGCCTCCCGAGCGGGCGCGCGGCGCCTTCGCCGACTTGACAGGTTCACGCAGGTGAGGGGCGTCAGTGTCCTCCCCACCCCCTCCTCCGCCCCCTCCGCGAGTAATTGATCTCTTGAACCTTTCGCGCTCCGGAACCCTTGCTTCACCTTGAGCGACGGTAGTAGCTTCGTAGTGAAATGATCTTGAACGCCGCTCGGTAGCGGCCGATGCCCACGTGCGCCTGCGGCTATGACCGCAACCGCCGGCCGTCCGCCGCTGGTGCCGCCGGTGCCGCCGATATCCCACCGAGCCGAGCTCCGAAAGAGAGATTCGCTGCATGGTTTCCGCTCCCCGCAGTCAGACCTGGCAGGTACGGAGTCAACAGGCCGTCTCCTATGAGATCGTCGAGACGCGGGGGCTCCTGGACCCCCGTAACGACGCCCTCTTAGCAGTCCCGGGCGGCGGTCGCGCCGCCGGAACCCGCCTGGTGGTCCTCGACCACAGCATCGACGCCCTGTACGGCACCCGCATCCGCAACTACTTCGCGCACCACGACGCCGCGGTCGAATACCTGACCATCCGGGGCGCGGAGGAGAACAAGAACATCGAGCAGGTGATGCAGGTCGCCGACAAGCTCAACGAGATCGGCACCCACCGCCTGAGCAGCCCGCCCCTGGTCATCGGCGGCGGCGTGGTGGCCGACGTCGTCGGTCTGGCGGCGAGCCTGTACCGGCGCGGCATACCGTACGTCCGCGTCCCCACCACCCTCCTGGCCCAGGTCGACGTGAGCGTCGCGGCCAAGACCGGTATCAACTACGGCGGTTACCGCAACCGCCTGGGCAGCTACAGCCCGCCTCCCCGCACGCTCATCGACCGCGAGTTCCTCGCCACGGTCCCGGAGCGGGAGCTCCGGAACGGCATGGGCGAGATCTTCAAGATGGCCCTCATCAAGGACCGCCGCCTGTTCGAGCTCCTGGAGACGTACGGCGCAGCGCTGATCAGCTCGCGCTTCCAGGATCCGGCCGCCGGTGACGACGGCGTGGAGGGCGTGGCCGGCGAGATCGCCGACGAGGTGATCGGGCGCGCGATCGCGGGCATGGCCGGGGAACTCGAGCCCAACCTCTGGGAGAAGAACCTCGAGCGGTCGGTCGACTACGGGCACTCCTTCTCTCCGCTGGTGGAGATGCGTGCCATCCCCGAGCTCCTCCACGGTGAAGCCGTGGCCATGGACTGTGTGTTCTCCGCCGTGATCGCCGCGAACCGCGAGCTGATCCGGGCCGAGGACCTCCGGCGCATCGTCGCCGCCGCGCGCCGCCTCGGGCTGGCCCCCTCCCACCCCCTCTTCTGCGACACGGACCTGGTCCTGGAGGCCCTGGAGGACACCGTCCGCCACCGCGACGGCCGGCAGAACCTCCCCATGCTGACGGGCATCGGTGAGGTCTGTTTCCTCAACGACGTGACCGAGGTGGAGATCAAGCAGGCGTGCGACGCCATGGCGGATCTGCTGGACGGCCCCCGCGACGCCGCCTCTCCCGTCTCCGCCGCCGGGGCACAGCGATGAGCGACGACCGGGTCCCGGTCGTCCTCGTCACAGGAGCCAGTGCAGGCATCGGGCGGGAAGCCGCCGCGGCGTTCGCGGAAGCGGGCATGACCGTGGTCCTCGCCGCCCGCAACGAAGAGCGTGGCCACCGGGCCGCCGAAGAGATCCGGGCCGGGGGAGGGAAGGCGCAGTTCTTCCGCTGCGACGTCACCGAACCCGAGGACGTACGCGAGCTGTTCGCCCGTATCACCGTGACCTACGGACGTCTGGACTACGCGTTCAACAACGCCGGGGTGCCCGGCGACGGCCGTCTCGTCGACGTGTCGGAGGAGGACTTCGACCGCGCGTTCTCCGTCAACACCCGGGGACTGTGGCTGTGCCTGCGCGAGGAACTGCGGCTGATGGCGGAACAGGGCCACGGAAGCATCGTGAACAACACCTCGGTCCACGGTCTGCGGACCGTGTTCCCCGGCATCGGGGCGTACGTGGCGTCCAAGCACGCCGCCGTGGCCCTCACGCGCGTCGCGGCGCTGGAGCACGCCCGTGACGGCGTACGGGTCAACGCACTGGCACCGGGCCCCATCGAGACCGAGATGCTCGCCGCCTCCGAGGCGGCCGTGGGCGGGGCGACCACCTGGCGGGGCCTGATCCCGTCGGGCGAGATCGGCACCCCGCGGCAGGTCGCCGATGTGGCGATGTGGCTGTTCTCGCCGGCGTCGTCCTACGTCAACGGCCAGACCATCGGCGTCGACGGCGGCTTTCTGGCGGTCTGAGCCGCCCGTCCGCTCGCGCATTCCACCCCACGGTCCGACTGACCCGATCCCCTTGATCACCTCGACTGATCACCTCGACTGATCTCCCCAACGGAAGTGGTTCCATGAAAACCGACGGTGTCCATGGTGCCGACGGCACCTATGACGTCATCGTTGTCGGCGCAGGCGCAGCCGGAAGCATCGTCGCGGCCCGGCTGAGCGAGCAGCGCGACCGGTCCGTCCTGCTGCTGGAAGCAGGCCCGGCCGACGACGACCCGAGGATCGCCCGCCCGGCGTCCTGGCCGTTCCTGCTGGGCAGCGAACTGGACTGGAAGTACCGGACGGTTCCGCAGGCCGCACTGTCCGGCCGGCGCCTCGCCTGGCCCCGCGGCCGCGTCGTCGGCGGGTCGGGCGCCGTCAACGCCATGGTGCACGTCCGCGGCGCGGCCTCCGACTTCGACGCGTGGGCCCGCTGGGGCGGCGCCATGTGGGACGCCCAGCACGTCATGCCGTACCTCGAAGCCCTGGAGGGCCCGGCGGGCGCGCCGGAGTACGGGCGGATCCCCGTCGCGGAGAACACCGCTCCGCACCCCTTCGCGGCAGCATTCGTCGCAGCGGCGGAGAAGTACGGTCTGCCGTCGAACCCCGACTTCAACTCGGGCGTGCAGGAAGGCGTGGGGCTTTACCGCACCACACGCACCGACGACGCGGCATCCGGCCCCGGTCGTACGACGCCCGCGGCGCCCGCCCGCCGCGGCAACACCGCACACACCCACCTCCGCCCCGCGCTCGACCGCCCGAACCTCACCCTGCTGACCGGCGCCACCGTCACCGCCGTCGAGGTCGAGAACGGGCGGGCCGCGGGCGTACGGATCCTGCGCGAGGGCCGCGTCACCACCGTGCGCTGCGCAGGCGAGGTGATCCTGTGCGGCGGCGCCGTCGCCAGCCCCCAGCTGCTCCTGCTCAGCGGCATCGGCCCGGCGGCCGGTCTGACCGCGCTGGACATTCCCGTCGTCACGGACCTGCCCGGCGTCGGGGCCAACCTCCACGACCACGTCCAGGTCTCCCTCGCCTACGACACCACCGAGGGACACCCCGTCGCGGACTTCTCCAACCTGGGCGAGGCAGGAGGCTTCGTCACGCTGTACCCCGGCTCCCCGGCCCCGGACGTCCAGTTGTCCTTCGCGCCCATGAAGGACCTGAACAACGGCTCCGAGCTCGGCCACGGCTTCACCGTCGGACCGGGCGTCACCCGCCCCCGCAGCCGAGGCAGCCTCACCCTGGCCTCCGCCGACCCTACGGCCCACCCGCTGATCGACCCCCGCTACCTCTCCGACCCGCACGACCTCGACACGCTGGTGGAGGGCGTGCGCATCGCCCGCGACATCGCGGCGACGGCCCCGCTGGCGGACTTCGCGACCGGCGGGCCGCTGAGCCCGGCCGCCACGCGCCGCGAGCTGGAGGACTTCGTCCGGGCCAACGCGCAGACGCAGTTCCACCCGGTCGGCACCTGCCGGTTCGGGCAGGAGGCGGACGGCATGGCGGTCGTCGGCCCGCGGCTCGCCGTCAGGGGCGTTGCCGGGCTGCGTGTCGCGGACGCCTCGGTCATCCCGAACATGATCACCGGAAACATCCACGCGGCGGTGGCCGCCGTCGCCGAGCGCGCGGCGGAATTCGTACAGGAGGACCTGGCATGACCCCCGCACCCACTCCCACCCCCGCACCCGCCGCCCTGCGCTGGGGCGTGCTCGGCGCGACCTCCTACATCGCCACGCACCTCATGCCGGCCATCGCCGGGACCCCGGGTTGCGAGCTCACCGCCGTCGCCAGCCGCCCCGGGCGCACGGAGCAGGCGGCGACGGCCGGCGAGCCGTTCGGCGCCGCCGCCCACCCCGACTACGCGTCCCTCCTCGCCGACCCCGCCGTCGACGCGGTCTACATCGCCCTGCCCAACACCGACCATGTCGAGTGGACCGTCCGGGCCCTGGAGGCGGGCAAGCACGTCCTGGTCGAGAAGCCCATGGCCATGGACGAGAAGGGCTGCGCGCGCATCGAGGCGGCCGCGGAGGCCTCCTCCCGCACGGTGATGGAAGCGTTCATGTACCGCTTCCACCCGCAGCAGGCGCGCGCCGCCGAGCTGCTCGCCTCCGGCGCGATCGGTGAACTGCGCGTCGTCCGGGCGTCGTTCGCCTTCGGCATCGAGACCGGAAGCGGCAACATCCGCCTCGACCCGGCGCTCGGCGGCGGCGCCACGTGGGACGTCGGGTGCTACGCGATCGACGTGCCCCTGTTCTTCTTCGGGCAGGCGCCCGCCGACGTCTCGGCCCGCTTCAGCCGGCGGCCGGGCCTCGGCGTCGACACCAGCGCGGTGGCGACGATGGACTTCGGCCGGGGCCGCAGCGCCGTCGTCGACTACAGCATCGACTACGGGCCCCGCGCCTGGTACGAACTCCAGGGCACCCACGGGACCATCACCGTGCGGAACGCCTGGGCCATGAGCGGGGAGGACGGTGTCATCACCGTGCTCACGGCGGACGGCATCCGGGAGGAGACGGTGCCGGCCGCCAACCACTACCAGCTGCAGGTGGCCCACTTCGCGGAGGCCGTACGTACGGGCGCCTCCGCCCTCCGCGTCCCCCTCGCGGACTCGCGGCGGACGGCGCGCGTGGGCGAGGCCCTCGTCGCATCGGCCGCCGCGGGCGGCACCGCAGTGGCGTGCGGCGGCGACGAGAGTACGGCGCCCCGGTGACGCACGCCCCGGTGACGCAAGGGGACGTGCAGCCGTCCCCGCTCCGGGTCTTCACGGTGCTGCTGACCTCGCTCGGAGGGCTCCTCTTCGGCTATGGCACGGGTGTCATCGCCGGAGCCCTCCCGCTGGTCTCCCACACCTACGGCCTGTCGTCCTGGTCCCAGGGCGCGGCGGTGTCGGCGGCGCTGCTGGGGGCGGCGCTGACCGCTCCCACCAGCGGCCGGCTGGCCGACCGCCTCGGCCGCCGGCCGGTCCTGGGCGGCGCCACCGCCTTCTACGCCGCGGGCACCCTGCTGTCCGCGACCGCGGAGGGCACGGCGGCGCTGCTCGCGGGACGTCTGCTGGTGGGGCTCGCACTGGGGGCGACGTCGTTCGCCGTCCCCCTGTACATCTCGGAGATCGCGCCGCCGGCCCGCCGCGGGGCGCTGGTGACGCTCAATCAGCTGATGATCACGGTGGGGCTGCTGCTGTCCTACGTCGTGGCGTACGTCCTGGAGCCCTCCGGGAACTGGCGCACGATGTTCGCCCTCGGCGCCGCCCCCGCCCTGATCCTGCTGGCCGGGCTCCCCTTCGTACCCGAGTCCCCGGAGTGGCTGCACAGCCGCGGGCGGACGGAGCGCGCGGCCCGCGAAGCGCACCGCCTGGGCCTGCCGGCGAGCGCCGCCGACAGCACGCCGTCCGCCACCCGGGGGCTCAGCCTGCGGGCGGCCGCGGCACACGCGGGGCCGCGCTGGGTGGCGCTGGGTCTGGCCATCGCCGTCCTCGTCCACCTCACCGGGCTGAACACGGCCATCTACTACGCCCCCACGATCCTCGCCTCCAGCGGTCTGACCTCCAGCGGGGGCGTCGCCGGGTCCGTACTCGTGGGCTCGTGCAACGTCCTGGCGACCGTCTTCACCATCGTCTTCCTCGACCGGTGGGGCCGCAGGCCCCTCATGCTCGGGGGACTGGCGGTGATGGCCGCCGCAGCCGTGGCGATCGCGGGCGTCCAGAGCCTCGGGGACCCGGGCGTGGCCACGGCCGTCCTGCTGTGCCTGTTCATCACGGCCGGGGCCGTCGGCCCCGCCGCGGTGTTCTGGGTCTACATCGCAGAGATCTACCCCGCCCGCGCACGGGGCGCCCTCATGAGTCTGGCCACGGCGGCGCACTGGGCCGCGGACTTCGTCGTGGCCACGACGTTCCTGCCGCTGGTGCAGGGGCTGTCGCTGGAAGGCGCCTTCCTCGTCTACGCGGTGATCACGGCCGCGTCGGCGGTGGGGCTGGGGAGGTGGATGCAGGAGACGAAATCCGCACCGGTGTCCGCGTCCGTTTCCCAGGCCCCTGCCGCCACCCCTCCCACTCTCCCCCTCGAAACAGAGAGGTGATGTCCCGCATGCATCCCGACCTAGCACCCCGCAACGCCGCCTGCCTGCTCTTCGACTGGGACGGCACCCTGGTGGACAGCCAGTACACCAACTACCGCGCCATGGCCGCCGCCCTGCGCCAGGAGGGCATCGAGCTCGCGCAGGACTGGTTCGACGCGCGCACCGGCCTGTCCTCGGCCGAGATGATCCGCACCCTGCTCGACGAGCGCGGGCTGAGCCTGGCCCGGCCCGTCGAGCAGGTCGTCGCCGCACGGGACGCGCTGTTCCTGGAGGAGGCGCACACCGTACGCCCGCACGCGGCCGTCCTGGCCGTGGTGGAGGCGATGAAGCACCGCCTCCCGATGGCGGTGGCCTCGGGCGGGGCCCGTCACATCATCGAGACCACGCTGAAGCACCAGCCGTTCCACGACGCCTTCCAGGCCCTCGTCACGCGCGACGACGTCGAACGCGGCAAGCCCGCCCCGGACATCTTCCTCGCCGCGGCCGAGGCGCTCGGCGCGCACGCCTCGCGCTGCCTGGTCTACGAGGACAGCGACGAGGGCATTGCCGCGGCCCACGCGGCGGGCATGACGGTGATCGACGTGAGGCCGTTCACGCGTCGCTGACGCGCACGGATGCCGCCTCCCCGGCTGCCCCCTCCCCGCTTGCCGCTTCCCCGCCCGCCGCGTCCCCGGCCTGCTGCGCCGGGATGCGGCGGACGCACTCGATGAGGTAGTCGCCGCTGTCCGGGTCGAGGGTGACTCCGTGCGCCTCGCTGTGGAAGCCGGGGAAGCGCCGGTCGAAGGACTCCAGGGCCTTCAGGTAGCGCAGCAGCGGGCCGTCCGGGGTGCCGGTGTTCTCGCCGGGCATGAGGACGGGGATGCCGGGCGGGGTGACGGTCACCATGGCGGCGGCCACCCGGCCCGCCGCGTCGGCCAGCCGCACCCGCTCGGTGCCGCCGCGGATGAGGCGCTGGTAGCAGTGCTGGGGCGGGGTGACGGGCTCGGGCAGGTCCTGGAAGGCGGTGTCGAGCAGCTCGACCAGGTCCGTCTCGCGCAGGTGGTCGTGCATCTCCTGGCACAGCCCGCGCAGGGTCCCTCCGGTGTAGCGCTGCGGGTGCGCCTCGACCAGCTCGGGCAGTACGCGCTCCAGCGGCGCGTCCTCGTCGTAGAGCGTCTTGAAGTCCATCAGGCCGTCCATGAGGGTGCCCCACTTGCCCTTGGTGATCCCCATGGAGAACAGGATGAGCGTGGTGTAGCTGTCGGTCTTCTCCACCACGATGTTCCTGGTGGCGAGGTAGGCGGTGAGGACGCGGGCCGGGATGCCCCAGTCGGACATCCGCCCCGAGGCGTCGATGCCGGGGCACGTGAGGGTGACCTTGACGGGGTCGAGCAGGCAGTAGCCCTCGGTCAGGCCGGGGAAGCCGTGCCAGTCGGCGCCGGGCTCCAGCTGCCAGCAGGACGGGTCGGTGCGCAGCAGTTCGGCGGGGGCGTCGGCGAACGGCACCTGCTCGCCGGTGGCGGGGTCGGTCACCGTCTCGGGCTGCCAGACGCCGAAGAACCAGCCGGGACGGTCGCCTGCGGCCGCGATGCGCCGGCCGATGCGGACGACCGTCTGCCGGAAGCGGACGGCCTCGGCCAGCGCCTCGTCGATCAGCCAGCGGCCCTGAGGCCCGTCCATCATCGCGGCGGCCACGTCCAGGGACGCGATCATCGGGTACAGCGGCGAGGTCGTGCCGTGCATCATGAACGCTTCGTTGAACCGCTCGTGCTCCACCGGCGCGCGGGGCGCGGGCTTGACGTGCACCATCGCGGACTGCGACAGCGCTGCCAGAAGCTTGTGCGTGGACTGGGTGGAGAAGACGGTGGGCCGCTCGGGCCCGGGGAAGGTGTCGGGGCCCACGGCCATGCCGTAGCGCCCGGCGTAGAGGGGGTGGAACCGGGCGTAGGCGAACCAGGCCTCGTCGAAGTGGAGCCGGGGCGTGCTGGGCGCGAGGGCCCGGGCGACCTGGAGGGAGTCGTAACACAGGCCGTCGTAGGTGGAGTTGGTGAGCACTGCGTACTGGGCGTCGGGGGAGACGGCGCCGGGGGTCAGCGGGTTGCGGGCGATGCGGGAGGCGACCGACTGCGCCTGGATCTCGGCGGGCGGCAGCGGGCCCGCCAGCCCGTATCCGTTGCGGGTGGGCACCAGATAGACGGGCCGCGCTCCCGACAGGACCAGCCCGTGCAGGACCGACTTGTGGCAGTTGCGGTCCACCAGCGCGATCTCGTCGCGCGTGACGCTGAAGTGACCGACCATGCGGTCGCAGGTCGAGTCGCCGTGCAGGACGAAGTAGGTGCGGTCCGCGCCGAAGATACGGGCGGCGTTGCGCTCCGCCGCGCCGACCGGGCCGGTGTGCTCGAAGAGCGACCCGAGGTCCCCGACCGAGATCGACAGGTCGCTGCGCAGCAGCCGTTCCCCGAAGTGGTCGTAGAAGGCCCGGCCGACCGGGGACTTCAGGAAGGCGACGCCGCCGGCGTGGGCCGGGGTGTGCCAGGAGTACTCGTGCGTGTCGTCGAACCGGCGCATCGCCTTGAAGAACGGCGGCAGCAGGTCCTCCTGGTAGCCGCGGGCGGCCCGTGCGATGCGCCCGGCGATGAAGGGCGCGGTGTCCTCCAGCGGCCAGATGTAGCCGACCACGGCCTCCGCCACCCACAGCGGAAGGTGGTCGAGGTCCTCGCCGGCCGTGACCAGGAAGACGGGAAGGTTCCGGAAGCGCCGGCCGGCCTGGCGCAGGACGTCGGCGCCGCCCGGCTCGCCGTCGTCCTTGTCGTCCTCCCGGCCGTCGTCGCCGCTGCTTCCCGGAAGGTCCCAGTCGACGACGGCGGCGGCCAGTCCCGCCTCGGTGCGCAGCACCGCCCGGGCGTCCTCGCTCGTGGAGGCCCAGCGCACCTCGTAACCGGAATCCTCCAACTCCTTGTGGATCCTGCGCAGTTGCTCGGCTGTGGTGCTTCCTCCCCCGGAGTGCTCCCGTACTGCGAACAGAACAGTCCCGTCTGCCATGGCGCCCCTCTGCCTCTCTGCTGCGTATGCGGTGCTGCGTACGCGGTGTTCGAGAGACAATCGGAAGAACGCGGACAGCGGCTCCGTGACCGGACCGAAACCACCCCCATGAGGGAAACGGCTACGCGGCTGTGGGGCCTGGGCGGTTACGGCGTGAAGCGCAGGGCGAGCAGCAACTCGTCGTCGCCGGCCGGGTGGACTCGCTCCAGCATGCGGCGCAGCTCCGAGATGTCCACCCGTTCGTAGACGGTGACGGTGAGGGTGACTCCGTCGCGCCGCAGCGCCAGTGCCGTGGAGGGGCTGCCGTCGCCCAGCGTCCGGGCCGCGCTGGTGAAGCCTCCGCCCAGGTCGGTGCAGGTGGCGGGGCCGGGGCGCCTGTCGTCGGCGCAAGGGGAGACGTCGCCGGGCGAGACCTCGTACTGGATCGTCTGCCGCACCTTGCCGCGTCCGGCGTAGCGGTAGCCGAGGCTGAACCCCCGGGACGAGATGCTGCCGTTGTCCTCGTCGATCTCGTAGCCGTCAGGGGCCTCGGGCAGCAGGAGACGCTCCCGGGGGAGCGGCGAGTCCTTGAGCAGGGAGGCCAGCTCCTCGCTCCGGTGCGCCTGGTCCCCCGACCATGCCAGGAAGGCTGCGGTGCAGGCGATCGCCGTTCCGGCTGCGGCGCGTACCGCCCGGCCGGGGACGGACAGCGCCGCGGCCGCGGCGTACGGCACGCCGCACCACAGGAAGAGCGTCGCATCGCCGCCCAGGCCGATGTCCCCGGATCGCCGGGCGAGGTACCCGAGGGCGACCCCGGCGCTTCCTACCAGGAACACCGTGATCGCCCACCCCAGTTGCCGGGGGAGCGTACGCGGCGTGGGCGCCATGCCCCGGGCGGGCAGGCCGGCCGCGAACAGCAACGCGACCATCGCCGCGCTCCCGGCAACGAGCGCGGCCACCAGGCCGCCCCAGCCCGCCGCCCACGCCCACACCACGCCGACGCTCCACACCTGCGGCACGACCAGCGCCCCGGCCAGCCATGCCGTGCCCAGGAGGAAACCGACCGGTGCCCACCGTCTGACTACTTGATCCATGGGGCAATCGTGCGCAAAAGCTCCGCAGGGCACCTGAGTACGCGTACTCAGAACCCCGCGTACGCAGAGCGATGAACGGCGCAGCCGCCAGGCCCCCGGCAGGGGGCTGTCGCCGGACGGGCCCGCGGCCGGACCACCCCCCACTCGGCAGCCTGCCGGATGGCAGTTGTGGGGGCAACCGCCCCCCGGACAAGATCGATTCGTGGATATCAACATGAAGAGCAAGGCGCTCCGGCGCACCACGACGGCCGTTGTCAGCGCCGCCACCGCCGCCGCCGTAATGGCCACGCTCGCGCCGGCCGCCCAGGCCGCGGAGCCTGCCGAGAAGAGCACGGTCAAGGCCGCGCAGAAGGCCAGGTACACCGACGAGGAGATCGTCGGCCTGTTCACCCTCGGCTCCGGGCGCGCGGCGACCGAGCACCCCGAGGTCCTCAAGAAGTTCGGCATCCCCCAGCAGAAGGTGGACGCCGCCCGCGTGGCGAGCCTGACCTCCGCGCTGCGCAAGACCGACCCGGCCTTCCACCAGGCGGTCACGCAGAACGTGCAGAGCGGCAACCCCTACAAGGTCGAGAAGGCCCTCACCACCCTGTCCGCCGACGTGCAGGCGGTGAGCAACGGCAAGGGCAACCGCGCCGACGCCGTGGCGCTGGGCTCCTGGTGGTTCAAGACCCAGCAGGCCGTCGTCCAGACCGGCACCGTCGCCACGACCGTCGCGGCGGTCGCCGAGGTCGGCGTGGTCTTCGTGGTCGCCTACCGCTCCGCGGACGACACCTCGCAGTTCACCAAGCAGGCCATGGCGGCCTCGGTGGCTCGCGCTCTGTAAACCATGCTCCAGCACGACTCCTCACAGGACTCCGGCTGCCGGGCCGCGGACGACGCGGCCCGGCAACGGGGTGCCTTCATCAGAACGTTCGCCGCCCTGCTGGCCGTCATGGCCGCCTCCGTCTACTTCGCCCTGCCGAACAACGTCACGACGCCCTCCTGGGCGCCGACCGCCAAGTTCTACTCCTCGGCCTTCGTCCCGCAGGGATGGGCCTTCTTCACCAAGTCGCCGCAGAGCGAGCAGATGGGTGCCTACCGGCCGCACGGCGACGACGCACCCGGCAACCTCTCGATGACCCCCCAGGGAAGGGCCTCCAACCTCTTCGGCCTCTCCCGCCGCCAGCGGGCCCAGGGCCCCGAAGAGGCGCTCCTCAACGCCGCCGTGCCCGACTGGGAGCCCTGCCAGGACACGAACGAGGCGTGCCTGCGCGAGGCCGCGGCCCGCCCGGCCCACGCCGTGACCAACAAGTCGCCCCTGCCCACCCTCTGCGGTGACGTCGTCATGACCAACGAACGTCCCGTGCCCTGGGCCTACCGCGACCTCTCACCCGATACGTCACACATCACCCGCACCGTGCACCTGAGGATCACCTGCCATGGCTGACCGGCCCGCCTCGGCCCTGGACCGGGCCCTGAGCCGGTTCGACCCCCGGACCCCCTGGTTCGGCTGGGGCCGCACCCTCATCGCCACGGCCCACCTGATCACCCTGGCGCTCACCCCCACGGCCGCCCTGCTCCACCCGCTCCTCAACGAAGCCCCGTACCCCCACTGCCAGAAGGCCCTGGCAGTCTCCGCCTACTGCGTCGGCGGAGAGGCGGTGAGCCAGGAGTGGCGCCGCTGGATCATGGTCGCCCTGCTGGCCGTCGTCGCCAGCGGCTACCGCCCGCGCTGGACGGTGTGGATCCACGCCTGGCTGCTGTACTCGATCGGCGTCAGCATCGCCCTGCCCGACGGCGGAGAAGCCATCGCCCGCATCGCCGGCCTGCTGCTGATCCCCATGGGCATGGCCGACGACCGGCGCTGGCACTGGCAGCGCCCCGCCACACCGATCGGACCGACCGCACGCGGCACCGCCTTCGCGGCGTTCTGGGCCCTGCGCATCCAGCTGGTGATCCTGTACGTGCAGAGCGGCGTCAGCAAGTTCGGCGTACCGGACTGGCTCAACGGATCCGCCGAGTACTACATCCTGCGCGACCCGATCTTCGGGGCCGCCGAGCCGTTCACGACCCCGGCGCTGTGGCTGTCCGAACACGGTCTTACCCTCGGTCTGTTGACCTGGGGAGGGATCATCATCGAGCTGGTGATCGCGGCGTTCCTGCTCGGCCCGGAGCGGTGGCGCAAGGCCGCCTTCGGGCTCGACGTCCTGCTGCACGCGAGCATCGTCGCGACCATCGGGCTGTGGAGCTTCAGCCTCATCATGATCGGATGCGCCGCGGTCGCCGCCGCTCCCGACCGCACTCCCCTCGCCGACTCCTCCCGCACACCCCCACAACGCAAGGAGCCCCGGAAATGGCAGACACGATCATCGAATGCGGCAAAGGCCACGTCCGCTGGGGCACCTGGGTCCACGGTGCCTCTGTGACCACCATCAAGCTCGGACCCCGCCGGCTGGGCTGGTGCCCGGTCGGCCGGCACGTGTCCCTCCTGCGCCGCACCGACGAGACACAGCTGACGCCCGCTCAGCGCCGTGAGCTGTTCGGAGACGCATGAGCGAGGTACGTCTGGAGCAGGTCGTCGCCGGCTACCGCCGGCGGCCGGTGACCGCCCCCCTCGACCTCGCCCTCGCGCCCGGGGTCCACGTCCTGCTGGGCCGCAACGGGGCCGGCAAGACCACCCTGATGCGCACGCTCGCCGGCATCCTGCCTCCCCTGAGCGGACGCGTCCGCGTGGACGGCACGGACATCGCCGAGGACCCGGACGCCAAACGACGCATCGGCATGCTCTCGCACCGCGCCGCGCTCGCCCCCCAGCTCACCGTCCGGGACAACCTGGACTTCTGGGCCACCATCCAGGGCCTGCCCCGGGACGAACGGGCACGGCGCATCGCCGGCGCCGCCGAGCGCTTCGACATCGCCGCGCTCCTCGGCCGCCGCACCGCCCGGCTCAGCAGAGGCCAGCTCCAGCGGGCCGACCTCGCCCGGCTGCTCCTGACCGATCCTCAGGTGCTGCTCCTGGACGAGCCGCTCACCGGCCTCGACCCGGTCAGCGCGGCCGCCACCCGGGAGCTGGTACGGGACTGGGCCGCGGACCGCACCGTCCTCTACTCCACCCACAGCGTGCCCGAGGCGCTGACGCTCGCCTCCGGCATCCTCGTACTCAAGGACGGCACCATCGCCTCCCTGCCCGCCGAAGCCGACCGGGAGCCCGGCTTCGAACTGCGCCGCACGCCCTCCGCCGCCTCGACCCGGGAGGACGGCTGGACACCGGTCGAGGTGGGCCCGGACACGACGATCGGTGACGTCGTGGCCGGACTCGTCCGCGACGGCGTCACCGTCTCCGACATCCGCCCCGTACGGGCCGACACCGAAACCACCGTCCACCGGCTCCTCGGGGGAGTGTCATGAACGCGGGACCGCTCGCCCGGGCCCTGGCGTCCCGCACCCGGCGGCACCAGGGCAAGCACATCGTCCTGGTCCCGCTCGGCGCGGGCCTCGGACTCGTCCTCCTGCTGCTGGTCCTGCCCCGGGTCTACCCCGAGGGCATCCACGGCAGCGTCACCGCGGCCTCCAGCGACCTCGCCTCGGTGACCGGCCTGCACGACGCCACCGGCGCGGCCCTGAGCACCGCCCTGCTGTCGGCTCCCACCCTGCTGGGCGTGGCCGCCGCCCTGATCACCCTCTCCATCAGCAGAGCCGTCGTCGCCGGAGACCTCACCAGCGGGGTCATGGAGGCGCTGCTGGCCACGCCCGTACGGCTCCGCGCGGTCTTCCTCGCCTACACCGGCACCGCCCTGGCCGCCGCGCTGCTCGCATGGCTCGTCCTGGTCGCGGCGTTCACCGGCCCGGCCTGGGCCGTGCTCACCGCCGGCGGCGGCCACGTGCACCTCACCACCGGCTACGTCCTGCTGGGCGCCCTGGTCCCGGTGGGCTCCATGCTCTGGGCGGCGTCGGTGACGGTCTTCACGGCCTTCCTCTACCCGGCCGGCCTGCGCGCCACCGCCGGCCTCAACGGCGGGCTCGTCCGGGCCGTGGCACTGCTGCCCGCGCTCGGCACCACCCTGGCCGTCACGCTGGCGCCGGGAAAGTACACCGAGGTCACCACCTGGTACGCGGGCGGCTCCCTGACCCTGGCCGCCGCCCTGCTCACCGCCGTTCCCCTCGTCTTCAAGGCGGACCGCGTCCTCGAATGACCCCTCGTCCCGAGGGATATCCTCGGGACGAACACGGGGGAGGAACGCAGTGATACGCGTGCTGATCGTCGACGACGAGGAACTGTTCCGGACAGGGCTGCGGATGGTCCTGCACACCGCGGACGACATCACGGTCGTGGGGGAGTGCACGGCGACCGAAGCGCCGGCGGCGATAGCCGAGAGCGCACCGGATGTCGTCCTGCTCGACATCCGGATGCCGGACCGCGACGGCCTGGCCGTCCTCGAAGACGTCAAGGGCCGCCCGGGCGCGCCGTCCGTGCTGATGCTGACCTCCTTCGACAGCGACGCCTACGTGGCCCGGGCCCTGCAGGCCGGCGCGGACGGATTCCTGCTCAAGGACAGCGACCCCGCCTACCTGGCCCGGGCGGTACGGGCGGCGGCCGCCGGGGGCAGCGCCCTGTCCCCGTCGGTCGCCCGCTCGGTCGTCGAGGGATACGTTTCCTCGCTGACCGGCGAGCGTGAAAGAGGACGTGAAGGAGGAAAGGCCGAGACGCCGGCCCCGCAGCCGGCGGTGGCCGACGCCGACGAACGGGTGGCCCAGCTGACGCCGCGTGAGCGGGAAGTGCTGGCACTCCTCGGTGCCGGGCTGTCCAACCGCGAGATCGCCACGGAACTGCACCTCAGCCCCGGCACGGTCAAGGAGCACGTGAGCACCGTGCTCGCCAAGCTCGGTACCGACAACCGGGTTCGTGCGGCGGTCATCGCCTGGCAGTCCGGGCTCGTGGGCTCAGCAGCGGACCTCGCCTCCCACGGGCGGTGAGCGCCGCCGCTGAGCCCACCGGAATCCTGCGGCGAGCGCAGCGGGCGCGGCAGGCCCTGGCCCGGTTCCGGCCGCCGGGCCCGCTGGTGGAAGGCGCGGTCCTGGCCCTGGCCTGCAGCGACCTCGTGACGCTGCTCGGCTCGCGCATCGAGCACCCGGCCGTCGTCGGCCTCTCGCTGCTCGCCCTCGCGGCCCTGCCCTGGCGCCGCAGACGGCCCCTGACCGTCCTGCTCCTGACCCTCCCGGCGCTCACGGTCGGCGGCATGTGGCTCGCCGCCATGATCGCGCTGGTACGGGTGGCCGTCGTCGCCTCCGAAGTGACGGCGGCCCTGAGCGGCCTGTGCGTCTCCGCCGCCGTGCTGCTGGACTGGACTCTCTTCGGCGGCCCGTTCCCCGAGACGGGCAACTGGCTCCGGGCCGAGGTCTACTGCGCCCTGGTCGGCGCGGGCCCCGTCGTCCTCGGCCGGCTCCTGCGCTCCCGGCGCCGGATCGCGGAGCAACTGCTGGAGCTGGCGCGGTGCCGGGACCGGGAGCGGGCGGCGGAGCACAAGGCCGTGGCGGCGCGGGAACGGGCCGCCCTGGCCCGCGAGATGCACGACGTGGTCGGCCACGAGATGAGCCTGATCGCCGTACGGGCCGCAGCGCTGGCACAGGGCAGCGCCGACCCGGCCGTACGGAAGGAAGCCGATCTCATCCGTGAACTCAGCGTGCGCGCCCTCGACGAGGTCCGCCACACCGTCGGAGTGCTCCGCAGCCCCAGGGCCGAGGAGGACGCCACCCCTTCCGTGCGCCGGCTCGCCGACATTGCGGCGCTGGCCGAACGCAGCGGACTCCCGGTCCGGGCCGTCGTGGAGCCGGGAACAGGGGTCCGCTGGCCCGCCGCCGTGGAGCTGGCCGCCTACCGCACCGTCCAGGAGGCCCTGACCAACGTCAGGCGCCACGGCGATCCCGCCCGGCCCGTAGAAGTGCGGGTCGAGTCGGTGGACGACCACACCTGCCTGGTGGTCGAGGTCCGCAGCGGGCGGAAGCCGGCCGCGGCAGAGGCGGCGGGCGGCCACGGGCTGGCGGGCCTGCGCGAACGGGCCCGTCTCCTGGGCGGCGACCTGGCCGCAGGCCCCGTCCCCGGCGACGCCTATCTGGTACGGGCGGCGTTCCCGGCACCGGGCCACGCCCTGGTGGGATCGGCGGGGGCGGCCTGACCGCGGCCGGGGCATTTTTGCGGTGCCCAGGATCGACAGGGCCGTCACTTCGTTCGCCGGACGTTCCGCTCCGGTACCGTGCGCTGCGCCGGTATCCACGGCTCGTGGGGCCCGCCGGGGCTCCGTGAAGGGGTGAGCGATGAACGCGGCGGCAGCTCCGGCGGGCGCAGGCGGGCTGGAACGGCGTCTGGGCGTCTTCGACGCCGTGGTGCTCGGCCTCGGGTCCATGCTCGGGGCGGGGATCTTCGCCGCCCTCGCCCCGGCAGCCGAGGCCGCCGGATCGGCGCTGTTGCCCGGCCTGGCCCTGGCCGCGCTGGTGGCGTACTGCAATGCCACCTCCTCGGCGCGGCTGGCCGCCCGTCACCCGGCTTCGGGCGGGACCTACGTCTACGGCCGCGAGCGCCTGGGCGACTTCTGGGGCTACCTGGCCGGCTGGGGCTTCGTCGTGGGCAAGACCGCCTCCTGCGCGGCCATGGCCCTGACCGTCGGGACCTACGCCCTGCCCGGCCAGGCCCACGCCGTCGCCGTGGCCGCCGTGGTGGCGCTGACGGCGGTCAACTACACCGGGGTGCAGAAGTCCGCCCGGCTGACCCGCGCGATCGTCGCCGTGGTCCTGGCGGTCCTGGCAGCGGTGGTCACCGGCTGCCTGACCGGCGGCACGGCGGATGCCGGCCGCCTGCACGTCGCTGCGGACGCCGGCGCGGGCGGGGTGCTGCAGGCGGCAGGGCTGCTGTTCTTCGCTTTCGCCGGGTACGCCCGCATCGCGACCCTCGGGGAGGAGGTACGCGACCCCGCCCGCACCATCCCCCGCGCGATCCCGCTGGCCCTGGGCATCACCCTCGTGGTGTACGCGGCCGTCGCCGCCGCGGTGCTGTCCGTACTCGGGCCGGACGGGCTCGCCGACGCGGCCGCACCGCTGGCGGAGGCCGTGCGCCGGGCCGGTGCCCCCGCCCTGGTGCCCGTCGTCCGCGCCGGGGCGGCCGTCGCCGCACTCGGCTCCCTGCTCGCCCTGATCCTGGGCGTATCCCGCACCACCTTCGCCATGGCCCGGGACCGCCACCTGCCCCACGCCCTGGCGGCCGTTCACCCCCGCTTCGGCGTCCCGCACCGCGCCGAACTCACCGTCGGGGCCGTCGTCGCCGTGCTCGCCGCCACCGTGGACGTACGGGGCGCGATCGGCTTCTCCTCCTTCGCCGTCCTGGCCTACTACGCCATCGCCAACGCCGCCGCATGGACCCTCGCCCCCGAGGAGGGACGCCCGCCGCGTGCGGTACCGGTCATCGGCCTGACCGGCTGCGCGGCCCTGGCGATCGCGCTGCCCGTGGCTTCGGTGGTTGCCGGAGCCGCGGTCCTCGCGGTGGGAGCGGCTGTTTACGGCCTGCGCAGGACCATGGCCCCTTCGAATGGAGGTGGATAGCGGATAACGGATAGCGGATAGAGGCCCGAACGGATTTCCGAAACGGGGAGTCGGTGAACTCCCCACGCCGCGTGGGGTGAGGGTGCCAGACTTTCCCGGTCGCAGTCGTCCGGCCGAGTCGGCGATCGCCGGCCGGGCGGGAAATCGGGGGAACATCATGAGGCGTCGCGTCGGAAAACGCTTGGCGGCACAAAAGGGCAAGGGCATTCTGCTGGCCCGGTTCAAGAAACTTCCGGTCGTATGGAAGATCGTGGTCATCGCCGGTCTCGCCGTATGCGGATTCTTCGCCGCGAAAATCATCCTCGCCGTGATCGTCGGCCTCCTGATGACGGCCTTCGCCATTGCCGCGATGCTGCTCCTTCCGGTCATGCTCATCGGCGGCCTCGCCGGCGGCGGCAGGAGCGGCGGTGGCAGGAAGCGGTACCGGGACAGCTACGACAAGTGGTGCGAGGAGAACGACGGGCGCGGCCGCTACCACTCCGACAGCGGCGTGCCTTTCTGAGTGCCTTTCTGACCGGCGGCCATCTGGGCTGATGCGGCGGCGACTTCGGCCGAGGGGACCCTTTCTGGAGCGGGATCGTGGTGATCGGCGGCCTCGCATGGCTCGTGGGGGCACCACGGGGCCTGATCGCGACCGCCGACAGGCTCCGCGGCCTTCCATTGATCTGACGGAGATGCCCGGCCAGGGCACCGCAGGAGAAGCCGGCAAGCAGGCAGCGGTACTCCTGGGTGTACGCCTGTCGGGTGGGTGCGCCCTGGCCGGTGGCTCATCGGGCTCGCATATGTCGGCATGAGCCACTGGCATATTGGCGTAGGCCGCTACGAGGGCCCGCCCATGACCCTCTCATCGCCTTTGCCCGGAGTGTCTGGTGAGTGCATCGAGCCCCCCGTGTGGGTGGTTTGCCGCTTTGAGGGCTCGCGCAATAACAGGGTGAGTGTCACACCCATCCAAGGGTGGAACCGCCCCAGTCGTGCTCAACGACCGCTAGGAGTTCTCTGGTGACACAGCCTTACGCGCCGCCGCCGCCGCAGCCACCCCAGGGGTACCCGCCTCAGGGGTACTACCCGCCACAGCCGGGGTACTACCCGCCCCAGCAGCCGGGGTACTACCCGCCCCAGGGCTACTACCCGCCCCAGCCGCAGCCGGGGTACGGGTACTACTACCCGCCGGCGCCGCCCCAGCACGACGACGAAAAGGAATATCCGCAGCTCACCGCGGCGACCGTGAAGGGCACCGTCCTGGGGCAGGCGCAGGCGCAGATCAGTGCCAAGCTCATCGACAACGACGGCCAGCCCATCAAGGGTCAGCCGATCACCTTCGCCCTCAGCGACGGCCGCCAGGTCGGCACTGCAGTCACCGACGCGACCGGCGTCGCCCACCTCGACTCCGGCTCCAACCTCCTCGATCCCCTGCTGTGGATCCACGCCCTCAGTTCCGGCTACGAGGTCCACTACCAAGGCAACAAGAAGTACATGCCCGCCAATGCGCACGGGAAGATCGAGCCCGCTCTCTCGTGAGCGGTGAGCCGACCCCCGCCACCTGGTGACGGGGGTGCGCCGGGCGCCGCTCCCTTCCGTCGGCTTCGATGCGGGCGAACGGGCCGGTGCCCGGCTGCACCCGGACGCTGCACGCACGGCCCGCCGTCCGGGGGACCTGGCAGGCGGGCGCGCTTCAGCCGATGACGAGCGGCAGTTTCGCGGCCAGCGCGCCGAGTCCGGCCTTCTCCGCCTCGGTCGGTGCCCGGCGGCCGGTGCCGATCAGCAGGGCGTCCCTGTCGGTGAACGACGAGGGGAACGCGGCGCCGGCGATCTCTTCCAGCATCGCGCGGGTCCGGGCCAGGCCCTCGGCGGGCGGTTCCGCCGCATCCGGGAGGTGCGCGATCAGGTCGAGGTGGTGCAGCGTCCATTCCAGGACGTACGCGGTGAGGTAGTCGTCCGTGGTGAGGACCTCGTCGCGGGTGCTCACCCGGACACCGCGGTCGGCGAGTTCGGCGGCGCGGCCGGCGGCGGAGCCGACGTCGTCGAGGTGGAACTTGAGCAGGCCCGGCTCCTCGTACGCGGCGGCCAGGCGGACGGTCAGCGCGTCGAGCGGATCCTCGCCGGTCGGCGGCTGATCCTTGACGTTCCAGTAGGTCACCGCGTTGACGGTCGGTTCCGTATCGGCAGGGGTGACGAGGGTGATCAGGACGTCCTGCGCGTCGATGATCAGGTGGCACACGAGGTCCCGCACGAGCCAGCCCCTGCAGCCGGACGGCTGGTCGAAGGCCTCGTCCGGGAGCTGGGCGACCGCCGTGCGCAACGCCGCCCAAGAGCGCGAGAAGAGATCCACACGGGCACGGTAGTGCGATGCCGGAACGGCGGACAAGCCTCAGGCCGCCGGGCGGCGGCCCCAGGCGGAGATCATCGGTGCGGTGCCCAGGTCGAGGCCGCCCGCGGCGATGTTGGCCAGGTGGCGGTCGACCTCCTCGTCGGTGGCCAGCCCCGCAGCGACGAGCTTGTCGCGCAGCTGGTGGACGGTGGCCACCTCCAGCACGGTGCACGCGGGTGAGGTGATCGGGAAGTAGGCGTCGGCCTCGACGTCGGCCAGCCCGGCCTCGCGCAGCAGCCGCGGCAGCTTGCGCCCGAACGCCAGGTCCGCGCCGCGCTGCCGCAGCAGCTCGCGGAAGCCGCGGCGCAGCCTGTTGGCCAGCTCCTGCTCCGGCCCGTACTCGTCGGGGCAGATCAGCGGTAGCAAAGCCGGGTCGCCGTCCTCCAGCACCAGCCACCCGCCGGGGCGAAGCGCCTCGACCATCGACCGCAGGGCCTTGGCGCGGTCGGTGAGGTGGACCAGCACGAGCCGGGCGTGGATCAGGTCGAACGGCCCCCCGGCCGGGGGCGCCTCGGCCGCCACGTCGTGGCGCAGCACCTCGAAACCCGATGCCTCCCGCATCCAGGAGGTGTCGATGTCGGTGGCCACCACGTGCCCGGCCGGGCCGACGCGCTCGGCGAGCCATGCCGGCACGTTGGGCCCACCGGCGCCGACCTCCCAGCACCGCCACCCCTCGCCGACCCCGACCGTCTCGAAGTGCCGGAACGTCGACGGGTCGAAGAGCGCCGACAGCGCGGCGAACCGCTCTCCCGCTTCGGCCTGCCGGTTGTCCAGGAGGTATCCCATGCCGGAACCGGAAGCGTCCCGCGTGTCCCGTGTCATGGCCCGATCATCGCACGCCGGTTCTGCCGGGCGGCAGACCGATCGCGGAGGGCGAACTCGCTACTTCGGCTGCGGTTGCGGTACTGCCACGGACGCCTGCACGTCGTGCAGGTGCACCACGACGTCGAAGGCGCGGCCCAGCGCGAGCGGCGGCGTCGGGTCGTTGGGGTAGCGCCCGGGGACGACGAACGTGGGGCGCTCCGTGTTCAGCCAGCTCTTGAGGGCCGGTTCCCGGCCGGCCGCGCGCAGGTCGACGTAGAAGTCGCGGTAGCGCACCTCGTCGAGGGTGTGCTCGTTGCTGCCGGGCGCGGCCGGGCCGGTGCTGTAGGTCCCCGCCTCGCCCGTCGCCGTCTTGGCGCGGTACTCGCCGCCGTAGAAGGAGGTGCCGACGGCGAGGTAGTCGCGGCCCGCGAGCTCCCGCAGGTCCGCGCCCATCGTGACCGGGTAGTACTTCGGCACCGCGGTCTCGTAGGAGACGTGCCCGTTGTGGGCCGAGACGACCATCCGCTCGCCGGTCTGGCGCTGCCACCACACGGCGGTCTCCGCCATGATCCGGTCGCGTCGGCGGCTCGCGGCCTTGGCCTGGTCCGGGTCGCTCCAGTCAGTGGTGTACTCCGTGGCCATGTGCGAGATGACCCGGGCCTCCTGCAGCACCCACGGGTCCTTCTTGCCGGCCTCGGACAGCAGCCGGTAGGCGGCCGCCGCGTCCTTCTCGATCGCCTTCCGCTCGGTGAGCGGCAGGGCGTTGTACGCCGCCATGCGCGCGGCGACCCCGGTGGGCAGGGCGCGGAGCGCGGCGTAGTGACGGCGGAGTTCGGGCACGAGGGCGGGCTCGTTGCCCTCCGCCCAGGTGAGGATGCGCTCGTACTGCTCCGGATCGGCGTCGGAGAAGTCCATGCCCACGAGCCGGAGCTTGTGCGAGCCGGTGGTGCGATTGTGCTCCCGCATCCAGCTGAACAGCCGGGCGAGTTCCTCCGTGTCGAGCAGCGAGTACCCGTCCTGGAACTCCTCGTGCATGATCTGCCGGACGTCACCCTTGCCGGTGAGGATGTACGCGTTCAGCCGGGTGGCCGCCGACCAGCTGATCTCCATGGCGTAGGAGGAGAAGCCCTCGCGCTGGACGAGGTGCCTGAACAACCGGTCCTTCACGGTGAACAGTTCCTTCGAGCCGTGCGTGGCCTCACCGACGCCGACGATGGACGCACCCCGGGTCATCGCGCCGAACGCAGCCAGGTCGCCCGACGGCCCGCCGGGCTCGGCGGTACGCAGCGGGTGGGCGTACCGCTCCAGGCCGGCGACCACGTCGCGGTCCGAGGCGGTGGGGCGAACGGGGGTCTGCCCGGCCGGGGAAGCGGCCGCGGCCGCTGCCGCCGCGCCGGCAGCGGCCGGGCCCAGGAGCGCGGTGAAGGCGAGGGCCAGGGCGGCTGCCGGTGCTATGGAACGGCGCAATGATGCGTGTGTCATGCAGGGATGCTATCCAGGGGATCTTCGGGGCTTCCGGGGTCAGTCATGAATGCCTGCCGCGCGCAGCCGCCGGTACACCTCGTCCCAGGACGGGTCGACGGGAACGGCGAGTTCCGGCGCGCCGACGCCGCGGTCCTTGAAGCCGCTGGACGTGGAGATGCAGACGACCGGCCCTTCTCGCTCCGCCCGCCCCGCGGCGTTCTCCGCGGTGTTCTCCGGGGTCTTCGCCTCGGTCTTCTCCGTGCTGCGCAGGCCGGCGAGCCCCGCGGCGGCCGAGAGCTCCACCCACAGGCCCTGGCCGGCCAGCTCCGCCTGAGCGGCCCTCATTTGCTTGTCGCTGACCAGCAGCGCATCGCCGCCGCTCCCGCGCACGGCCAGCACGCCCCGGATGCTGCCGACCGGGCAGTCGATGCCGTACGCATCCGACTTGCCGACATCGACCCGGGCGGCCGGGACCCCTTGGCGCAGGGCGGCGTGGAGCGGGCCGCCGAGTTCGGGTTCGCAGGCGTATATGCGCGGAACGCTCTCTGCCAGGCCGAGTCGGCGGAGTTCCGTGAACCCCTTCCAGACGCCGAAGAGCAGTTCGCCGTAGCCGGTGGGCACGAAGACCGCCGAGGGGACACCGAGGTCGGCGAAGATCTCGTACGCGACGGTCTTGTAGCCCTCGGCGCCGAAAGGGTGGCCGGTGTGGGTGACCGTGAGGTTGCTGACGGGGTGCAGGCCGATGCGGTCGACGATGAGCCGCATCAGCGGCCAGCGTTCGGCGGCGGGCACGGGCAGGACCACTGCTCCGTAGGCGTTCAGGAAGGAAGCGACCGCGGGCGGCATGTCCGCGGATGCGAGTACGACGCACCGCAGTCCGGCACGCGCCGCGTAGGCGGCGGCGGACGCGCCGTGGTTTCCGGAGGAGGCGACGACGGTGCCGCTCGCCCCGACGCCGACGGCGGCGCTGACCGTGACCCGGTTGAGCCGGTCCTTGTGGCTCCACGTGGGGTTGCGGGACTCGTCCTTGACGAAGACACCGTTGCCGAGGTCGATCAGCGGGGTGCCGCCTTCCCCGAGACCGGGAGCCAGGAGCGGGGGCAGGAGCGGGGCCCAGCGGTCGTGACCGGCGCTGTTTCCAGGGCCTGTGCCGGGGCCGGGGCCGGTGAACAGTGCCGTACTCGCCCTGTCGTAGGCGTAGTCGACCTCGAGCGGGTGGGCGATGGCGTCGGTGCTGGTGGTGGGGCACCCCGCGACCAGCGGTGGCCACAGGGGGTGGCGTACCTCCGGGTCGCCCAGGGATCGCTGACTGGTGGCTAACGAATCTCCTGAAGTCATGGCCGGGAGTCTAGAAGCCGCCGCCCGAAGGGTGGAGAAGGCGGCTATGAACGTCGTGACCTCCGGAACGGTGCTCGGCGCGAAGCCGAATCAGCGGCCCGGTGAACGCGACTCCCGATACCGCCCCGGCGTCGTGCCGAACTGCCTGCTGAAAGCGTGTGAGAGCGCGTACGGGCTGCCGTAGCCGACGCGACGGGCGATGGAGGCGAGCGTGTCCGGGGTGTCACGGAGGAGGGTGGCGGCGAAGGTCAGGCGCCACCAGGTCAGGTACGCCATCGGAGGGCGGCCGACCATGGCGGTGAACCGGCGCGCCAGGGTGGGGCGGGAGACGCCCGCCTCGGCGGCCAGGCGCTCGTTGGTCCACAGCGCGGCCGGGTCCGTGTGCAGCGCGCGCAGGGCGGCGGCCGTCACCTCGTCGCCCAGTACGCCGGGCCAGGATCCGGTCGTGCTCTCGGCCATCCAGGAACGGATCATGTAGACGAGGAGCAGGTCGAGCAGGCTCGGCAGAGCCGTGTACGAACCGGGCCGCCGGACGTCCAGCTCGCCGCCCAGCAGGCCGATGGCGGCGCGGAGTTCGGGGTGGCTGCCTGCGCGGTTCGGCAGGTGGACGACCTTCGGCAGCTCCGCCATCAGCGGGTGTACGTGGCTGCGGTCGAGCCGGTACTTGCCGCAGAGCATCTCCACATGGTCGGTACCGGCACCGGCACGAGCCTCCGATTCGTCGAGCCACTGCTCGAACGGCACCGCCTTCTCCGCCTCCGCCGCGTCGACGGGGGAGGAGGCGAGCACATGTCCGTTGCCGTGCGGCAGCAGCACCGTGTCGCCCGTGCCGAGGGAGACCGGGGAGCCGCCGTCGGGCAGAAGCCAGCAGCTGCCCTCCATGATGACGTGGAACCCTGCCCCCTCGTACGGCGGCAGTCGCACGCACCAGCTCCCGCCTACCCGCGCCCGGTTGAAGGAGGGGCGCCCGAGGCGCACGGCGGAGATCGCGTCGCTGACCACGTCCATGGACGTCAGGGTATCGCCGGAGGGCGTGAGACATGAGACGCCCACGTATTCAATTGAGCAGAACAGGCATGGAGAAGCTCACCGACTCCCCCCTAGGGTCGAGGACATGAAGAACGAGAACGTGCAGAGAACCGTGCTGGGCGACGTCGAGGTCATCCGGGTCGTCGAATGGCAGGGCCCGCTCGTGCCCGCCCGGGGCTTCGTCCCGGAGTCCACCGCCGAGATGTGGAAGGACAACGAGCACTGGCTGGCGCCGGACCACTGGCACCCGGAGAGCGACAAGGCGGTCGTAGCGCTGCAGAGCTGGGTGCTGCGCAGCGGCGGGCGTACCGTCCTGGTCGACACCGGCGTGGGCAACGGGCGCGAGCGGCCCGGCTCGCCGCACTTCCACCACTGGCAGGGAGACTTCCTCGGCCGGCTCGCGGAAGCCGGCGTCCGGCCGCAGGACGTGGACGTCGTCGTCAACACCCATCTCCACATCGACCACGTCGGCTGGAACACCACCGGCGCCGAGGGGGAGTGGATACCGACCTTCCCGAACGCCGAATACCTCATCCCGGCCGCCGACGACTTCCACTACGGCCCGGACAACGGGTACGGAAAGGGCCGGCAGGAGGACGACCGGCTGCTTTACGAGGACAGCATCGCGCCCATCCACCGAGCGGGCCGGGCCGTGCTGTGGGACGGCGTCCACCGCATCGACGACAACCTCACGCTGGAGCCCGCGCCTGGCCACACACCCGGCTCGTCCGTGCTGCGGCTGGCATCCGGCACCGACCGGGCCGTGTTCGTCGGCGACCTGCTGCACAGCCCGGTACAGATCCTCCACCCCTCCTGCAACAGCTGCTTCTGCCTCGACCAGGACCAGGCCGCGGCCAGCCGCCGCCGGATCCTGGAACGAGCCGCGGCCGAGCGCGAACTGGTCGTCCCCGCACACTTCGCCGGGCCGGGCGCCATGGAAGTCCGCAAGGAGGGGAACGGATTCGCCCTGGAAGCGTGGGCGTCCTACGACAACGGCAACGGCATGACGGCGCTACGGGGCTAGAGCTCGTCGTGGTTCCAGCTCCCGTTCCCGTCGGCGGGGCTGGTGTGGCCGGCGTCGCTCATGCGCGGGCCGGGATGCCGAGGTCGGCGAGCAGGCCGCGGACGCGCTGCTCGATGTCGTCGCGGATCGGGCGGACGGCGTCGACGCCCTGGCCGGCCGGGTCCTCCAGCTTCCAGTCCAGGTACCGCTTGCCGGGGAAGTACGGGCAGGCGTCACCGCAGCCCATGGTGATCACCACGTCCGAGGACTGCACCGCCTCCACCGTGAGGACCTTCGGGGTCTCGGCCGAGATGTCGATCCCGACCTCCCGCATGGCCTCGACCACGGCCGGGTTGACGGTCTCGGCGGGGGCCGACCCGGCGGAGCGGACCTCGACGCGGCCCGCACCGAGGTGGGTGAGGAAGGCGGCGCCCATCTGGGAGCGTCCGGCGTTGTGGACACAGACGAACAGCACCGAGGGCTTACGGGACTCAGGCACGGGTGGAACCTTCCGGAGCGGCGGCGGCCGGCAGGCCGACGGCGGCGGGTGAGGGGAAGCAGCGGCGGCGGGCGGCCAGCGCGACGTAGACGAGACCGATCAGGACGGGGACCTCGATGAGAGGACCGACGACTCCGGCGAGGGCCTGGCCTGAGGCGGCGCCGAAGGTGGCGATGGCGACGGCGATGGCCAGCTCGAAGTTGTTGCCGGCAGCGGTGAACGCCAGGGTCGTCGTCCGCGGATAGTCCAGACCGACGGCGCGGCCGAGGCCCATGGACCCGGCCCACATGACGGCGAAGTAGACCAGCAGCGGCAGGGCGATCCGCGCGACGTCCAGCGGCTTGGAGGTGATGGCGTCGCCCTGGAGGGCAAAGAGCACGACGATCGTGAAGAGCAGCCCGTACAGAGCGAACGGCGCGATGCGGGGGATCAGCTTCGTCTCGTACCAGGTGCGCCCCCTGGCCTTCTCGCCCAGGCGGCGGGTGAGGAACCCGGCAGCGAGCGGGAGGCCGAGGAAGATCAGCACGGAACGGGCGATCTCCCACACGGACACGTCCAGGCCCGTGGTCTCCAGGTCGAGCCAGCCGGGCAGGACGGAGAGGTAGAACCAGCCGAGGGCGGAGAACGCGATCACCTGGAAGACGCTGTTGAGTGCGACCAGGACGGCGGCGGCTTCGCGGTCGCCGCAGGCCAGGTCGTTCCAGATGATCACCATGGCGATGCACCGCGCGAGGCCCACGATGATCAGGCCGGTGCGGTACTCGGGAAGGTCCGGCAGAAAAAGCCAGGCCAGGGCGAACATCACGGCCGGCCCGACGACCCAGTTGATCACCAGTGACGGAACGAGCAGGCGGCGGTCGCGGGTGACGCTGCCGAGGCGGTCGTAACGGACCTTGGCCAGCACCGGGTACATCATCACCAGCAGGCCGAGCGCGATGGGTAGCGAGACCCCGGTGACGGTGACTTCCGCCAGTGCGTCCCCCAGCCCGGGGACGATGCGGCCCAGGCCGAGGCCGACGCCCATCGCGGCCAGGATCCACACCGCGAGGTAGCGGTCGAGGAAGGACAGCCGGGCCGCTACCGGGACGGTGGTCGTACGGGTCACGAGGGGGCCTCGGCGGGCTCGGGCAGGGGCTGCCCGGCGGGGCGGGTGAGGATCCCGGCGAGACGGTCGGTCATCTCCGGCAGCAGCCGGTAGTACACCCACGTCCCGCGCCGCTCGGAGGCGATGAGACCGGCCTCGCGCAGGAGCTTGAGGTGGTGGGAGATCGTCGGCTGAGAGAGCTCGAAGGCGGGCGTCAGATCGCAGACGCACACTTCGCCGCCCGCCCGCGAGGCGATCATCGAGAGCAGCCGGAGCCGGACCGGGTCCCCCAGGGCCTTGAAGACCCTGGCCAGCTCGACGGCCTGGTCCTCGGCCAGTGGCGCGGTCAGCAGGCCGGGGCAGCAGCCGTCGGGACCGTCCTGCCCGAGCACCACGAATTCTTGATTCGACATGCTTCTATGTTGACGCTTGTCGATTCAAGGCGCAAGCTTGCATCGAAGTCAATCAATGCAAGGGCCCCGAGGGAGATCGCCATGTCCCGTGTCCAGCTCGCCCTCAACGTCGCCGACCTCGAAGCGTCGGTGGCCTTCTACTCCAAGCTCTTCGGCGTCGAACCGGCCAAGCGCCGGCCCGGCTACGCGAACTTCGCCGTCGCCGAGCCCCCGCTCAAGCTCGTCCTCATCGAAGGCGAACCCGGCCAGGACACCCGCCTGGACCACCTCGGCGTCGAAGTCGGGACCACGGAGCAGGTGGCCGCCGCCACCGAACGCCTCACGGAGTCCGGCCTGGCGACCTTCGAGGAGAACGACACCTCCTGCTGCTACGCCCTCCAGGACAAGGTCTGGGTGCACGGCCCCGGCCGCGAGCCCTGGGAGGTCTACGTCGTCAAGGCCGACGCCGACACCCTCGGCAAGAGCCCTGTCCTGAACGACGGCGAGCGCGACGCGTGCTGCACCGGCTCCCCGCGGAGCTGAACGGTTCCCACCCGTACCGCGCCCCCGGGGCGGCGCCGACGCGGCCGAGGGACAGGCGCCAGTTCCGGGTGAGGTCACCTATGTGCCGGTAGCTGGTAGCCGGTAGCCGGTAGCCGGGAAGGTTCGGCCGGCCAGGTCCTGCATGGCGCGTGGCGCCCGCGCACGCATCACAGGGGTTCGCACGGCCCTCAGGGGCCGTGCAGTTCCGTCTCCCAGGGCTCGAACGGAGGCTCCACCTGGTAGTCGGGATCGCAGCGTCTGCGGATCCACTGGGCGGCGCGGTATTGAGCGTCACCGTCGTTGACGGTTTGTCCTTGGTCATCCACTTCAAGCACGTTGGTGAAGATCGCGAAGACCATTTCGAGGTCTGATCCGGATTCGAGCAAACGGGCCCGGTAGTCGATCCCGTCGAGTAGTTCGAGATCCAAGGTGCCGTTGCCTAGGTAGAACGCGAAGAACCGGAGAGCGGCTCGCACGTCGGTCGGAAGATGGGCCACGGGAACATCATGCGTGATTGCCTCTTGCCTTCATGATCGTAACGGGGCTGGGATGGGGGGTATGACGACCGAATACCGGCGTATGCCGCTACCGCGGGCCGTGCGACACGGTGTGGTCCTGAGCGCCAGCGCCTTGACGCTGCTCGCGACCACAGTCGCCCCCGCCGCATCATTTGCCTCAGCTGCTCATGCGGCCGCCCCTGTCTCTGCCCCCGGCTCCTCAGCTCCCGCGACCGACGTGTCCGGCGCACTCTTACCGACGTCCGCCCCAGCATCCGAAGCATCGGCCTCCCCCGTAGCCTGGAAGCCGTGCAGCGACGGGTCTGCCGTTCAGTGCGGCACGATACGTGTCCCGCTGGACTGGAAGAAGCCGGCAGGAAGCAAGATCGACGTCAAGGTCGCCCGGGTCCCGGCCCGCGATCAGGCGCACCGTGTCGGCGCGCTGTTCTTCAACCCTGGTGGCCCCGGCGGCCAGGGTGCGACGATGTTCGAGTACGGCGCCGCGGACAAGATGTTCGGCGGCCCGCTGCGGGAACGCTTCGACCTCGTCAGCCTCGACCCCCGGGGGACCGGCGGCAGCCAGGCCCTGGACTGCGGCCCGGTTCTCGACCCCGGCCAGGTGGTCTTCCCCAAGAGCCCTCGCGAGTACGAGGAGATGAAGCGCAACAGCCGCGCCCGTGGCGAACGCTGTCTGACCCGGCACGGTGACCTCGTCCGGAACGTCGACACCGTCTCCGTCGCCCGCGACATGGACGTCTTCCGGGCCGCGCTGGGCGAGCAGCGCCTCAACTACCTCGGCGTGTCCTACGGCACCTTCCTCGGCGCGACCTACGCCCAGCTGTTCCCGCACCGGATCCGGACCATGGTCCTGGACGGCCCCGTCGATCACGCCTCGGGCTCGGCCCGCTTCCTGCGCGAGGAAGCCGCCGCCATGGAGGGCGAGTTCAACGGCTTCGTCGCCTGGTGCGCCGAGGACACCGCGTGCGCGCTGCACGGCGAGGACGTGGGTGCGGTGTACGACCGGGTCGTGGCCCGCGCCGACCGCACCCCGATCCCGGCGCCCGGAGAGAAGATCGGAGCCGTCAACGGCGACTGGATCCGCATGGCCCTGCCCGAACAGCTCCTGCGGCTGCGCCTGATCGAGGATGTCACAGGCGTGAACGCGTGGGTGAAGCTGTCCGAGCGGCTGGCCGCCGCAGACCGCCACAACGACGCCTCCGGCCTCGTCCAAGGCGGAGGCTACGTCGGCAATCCGGACAGCGCGTACGCCGTCGTGTCCTGCCTGGACTTCCCGCCGCAGTTCACCGGCTACGCCGACGCCGCGGCCCGGCTGGACCGGGCGCGCAAGGTCGCCCCGCGCACCGGCGCCGCCGCAGAGGCGTGGGTGATGTCCGCTTCCTGCGCGGACTGGCCCGTCAAGGCGACCAATCCGTGGCAGCCGACCGTCGTACGAGGGGCTCCGCCGATCCTCATCGCCGCCAACACGCACGACCCGGCGACTCCGCTGCCGGGAGCGCGTCGCCTCGCCGGCCAGATCGCCGACAGCCGGCTTCTGGTCACCGA
This sequence comes from Streptomyces hiroshimensis, assembly GCF_014650335.1. GTDB lineage: Bacteria > Actinomycetota > Actinomycetes > Streptomycetales > Streptomycetaceae > Streptomyces > Streptomyces hiroshimensis. Next base: position 38,903 of record NZ_BMUT01000018.1, on the reverse strand, counting down.
CGTGAACGGGCACGTCTCGTACTTCAACTCCGCCTGTGCGCGGGAGCGCGAGACCGAGTACCTGATCAGCACCAAGCTGCCGGCGCAGCTCACCTGCCGGGGCTGACAGCCCGGTCGGGTCCGGCCCCTCGGGGGGCGGCTTTCAGTGCGCTGCCTGCTCGGGCAGGGGCACGGGCACGGGCACCCATCTGTGGTATCCGGAGTCGTGGGGGCGGGAGAGCGCTGTTCTGATGGACACACGGGCGCGTACGCACACGTGCGGATACATACCGGATGCGTACGGATGCGTACGGATGCGTGCCCGCGTGTCGGACGGATAGGCAGGAGGCAAAGCATGGCCGGTGGCCGACGTGAGGACGAGTCCGGGAAGAGTGCCCGCGATGGGCGGTCTCCCGGGCGCGGGCGGGCGGATTCCGCTTCGCGTGAGGACGCGATGACCAGGCGTCTGGCCGACTGGGAGGAGGAGGGCGGGGCGCTGCCCGAGTCCCAGCCCCAGTCTCGGTCACAGTCCCGGCCGCAGTCCCAGGTGCGGTCGAAGGGACCCGCTCGCGGCGCAGGCAGCTGACGGCTTCCGGTCTGCTTCGCCGACTGCCCCGGACGGGGACGGTCGGCGAAGCAGCGCCGTCGCCCCGTCGCCCCGTCGCACCTCCGCCTCGTCACCCGTTCGGCACAGTGCCGTCGGCGGTGATGTCGAGTCAGGCCAGGGTGCGGTCGAGGAGGGGCAGCAGGCGGTCCCAGTGGTGCTGCAGTGCGGCGGGGTTGAAGGCGTCGGTGTCGGACATGGTGAAGCCGTGGACGGTGCCGGGGTAGATCTCGGAGGTGTAGTCGACACCTGCGGCGTCCAGGGCCTGGTTGAGCTCGCCGAGGGCCTCGGGCGTGATGTCGGTTTCGGCGTGGCCGAGGTGGACCCGGGCGGTGATTTTGGAGAAGCTGCCGGGCCCGTCGGCGCCCACGGGGCCGTGGAATGCGGCGACGGCGGCCACCTGGTCGGGATGGGCCGCGGCGGTGCGCATCGCCAGCAGGCCGCCTATGCAGTAGCCGGTCACCGCGACCGGTCCGGCGGCGACCTCGGGCTGGGTGGCGAGGAAACTGAGGTAGGCGTCGGCGTCGCGCAGGACACGTTCGGCAGTGTGCGCCCTGATCAAGGGCATCAGCCGGGCGATGGCCGCGGGCCGGACCTCTTCCCCGATGTGCCCGGGAAGTTCGATCAGGGGTGTCGGGCCGTGCCGGTAGAAGAAGTTGGGGACGAGCACGTAGTACCCGTGCCCGGCCAGCTCGCGGGCCATCTCCTCCACTACGGGCCGGATACCGAAGGCGTCCGCGTACATCAGCACCGCTGGGTGCCGCTCGCCGTGCTCGGGGAAGGCGGCGAAGGCGTCGGCCCGGCCGTCCGGGGTGGGAATCTGCAGCGTCTTGGTGGGAATGGCGGATCCTTCCTTCCTGGGAGTTCACTCCGTCAACGTTCGTTCCACTAACGTTTTCGGCGCGAGTGAACGTACATCGTTAGTCTGACTAACGCAACGGGTAGGGTGGGCGCCATGACCAGAGCCGAAGCCGCGGACATGCCTGACGACGGCGCGCCCAGGACGCCCGACAGACTGCGCCGACGGGCGAGCCGGCTGTTGTCGCAGCTGACCGTGCGGTCGGACCGGCTGATCAACGAGGGGCTGGCCCAGGCTGCCGACGCCCGCAAGTGGCACTACGCCGTGCTCGCCTCACTGCAGGATTTCGGGCCGGGCAGTCAAGCGACGCTGAGCGGGCGTACCGGCATCTACCGCAGCGACATGGTCGGCGTGCTCAACGAACTGGCCGAGCGTGGCTTCGTCGAGCGGGCGCCGGATCCCGGCGACCGGCGCCGCAACATCATCACGATCTCCGCCGAAGGCCGCCGTCACCTCCGCCGCCTCGACAAGGTCCTGGACGACCTCCACGACGAACTGCTCGCGCCGCTGAACCCCGCCGAACGCGACCAGTTCGTGCAGCTGCTCACCCGCTTGCTGGACCACCACGCCCGGACCTCCTGACCCCAGCGCGTAGTGGCATCCGGCATGGAGCTGCCCGGGGCGCTGTTCCCTGGGGACGGGGTTCAGTCGCTGGGTTCAGTCGCGGCCCCACAAGTCCGCGGGGAGGGGGCTGCCGGTCTCCAGGTACGTCTTGAGGTTGGACAGGACGCTCGACCAGCCGCCGGCGGCCATCCGCTTCTCGGCCTCGTCGCGAAGGTTCTCGTGGGTGACGGTGAGCCGGACGACATCGCCGAGGGGCTTGATGTCGAACGTGACCTTCGACGGCCCGGCCGGGCGCTCCTCGTCCGGGCCGGCCCAGGTGGTGACGAGGCGCTTGGGCGAGTCGCTCTCCACGACGGTGCCGACCACGTCCGCCACGCCCGATCCGTCGACGCGGCGGTGCTCCCAGGGGGAGCCGACCTGCCAGTCGGAGACGTTGCTGTGGCCCCAGTAGGCGGCGGTCGCCTCGGCGTCGGTCAGGGCCTCCCAGACCTTGTCGGGCGTTGCGTGGATGTAGAGGGTGTAGACGAACTCGGGCTTGGTGCTCATGGCGGATTCGGCTCTTTCTTTCAGTGCGCTCAGCGCCTGGAGGCGAGGGCGTTCGAACTTCTCGATCCACCGCTCCTGGATCTCGTGGAGTGGTACGGGATTGAGGTAGTGGAGTTTTTCCCGGCCCCGCCTGACGGTGCTGACGAGGTTGGCGGCCTCCAGAAGGCCCAGGTGCTGTGTGGCGGACTGGCGGGACATCGCCAGGCTTTCGCACAGCTCACCCAGGGACTGGCCGTTGTTCTCGTGCAGCCGGTCGAGCAGGTACCTGCGGGTCGGGTCAGCCAAGGCCTTGAAGACCTTGTCCATATCGCTGCTCACATCTCCATCATGCAGGCATTTACCTGCATGTCAATCGCAGGCTCGCCCGAGCGTGCCGGTGCGGCTCCGTAGAATCCCCTCCGACCTGGGGAAACGCTCAGTCGGCAGGGTCACCGCAGCCGCCCGGAAGGTGCTGGCCGACGCGCCCGGCCTCACCCGTAGACGATGGGCGCAATCCGGTAGGCAGGCGCCTCTGGTGGGCCGTGCAACAAGGCCGAGCTGTGCTTCACCCCCACCACCGCCTGGCCGCAATGCGGCGAAACCTGCGTAGTCACGACGTTCGGTCGGTCGCCCAGCCATAAGTCGGTCGGCCCAGCCATAAGACCGCTGTGCATCTGATGGGTGTAAGTGACAGCATTGTGTACGCGGCCGCGCACGAGGACGACCGGGGCGGGCAACGGCGTGAAAACAGTGGAAGTTTGAGGAGCGAATGAAGGACGTACTGGTCACCGGTGCCAGCAAGGGCATCGGACTGGCGATTTCCCAGCGGCTCGCGAAGGCAGGGTATGGAGTCATCGGCGTCGCTCGGAGCGCGCCCGATGAGGAGTTCCCCGGCACGTTCCTGCGGTGTGACCTTGCCGATGTCGAGGACACCGCACGCATGCTGGAAGAGGTCACCCGAAGGCGCCCGGTCTGCCGGGTCGTCAACAATGCGGGTATCGCGCAGCCCCAGCCCATCGAGGACCTCGATCTTGCAACCTTGCATCAGGTGGTGGATTTGAACCTGCGCGCTTCGGTCCAGATCGTCCAGGCCCTCGTGCCGGGCATGCGCGCGGAGCGCTTCGGCCGGATCGTCAACATCACCTCGCGGGCGACGTACGGCGCCAAGGACCGTACGTCCTACGCGGCGGCCAAGAGTGCGCTCGTTGGCTGCACCCGTTCCTGGGCGCTGGAACTCGCCCCGGACGGCATCACTTCCAACGCGGTGTCGCCCGGCCCCACCGCCACCGAGCTGTTCCGCCGCGCGCGGCCCGTCGGCAGCGAGGCCGAGCGCAAGGCGATCGCCTCGACCCCGATGGGGCGCCTGGGCACTCCCGACGACGTCGCCGCGGCCGTCGCGTTCCTGCTCTCCGACGACGCAGGGTTCATCACCGGCCACGTCCTCGACGTCGACGGAGGGAGCAGCCTCGGCGGACGCTGACGACTGGAAGGCGATCGCAGGTCGCAGCGAATGGGCGACCAACGACCCGAAGGAACTCCTCGGGCTCGGCGCCACCAAGGTCGTACTGACCGCCTTCCGAGTCGTCATGGACATGGGTGCCGAGGGCGGCGAGCAGCCTCCCAAGTCGCGGACTCTGGAATGGAAGGCCGACGGAAAGCCGGTCATGACCTCCGAGGGAAGCGAGTTGGTCACGATCAAGGCCGACTGGCTCGACCGCCGCCTCGCCTTTGCCTTTGCTCTCCTCGGAGACCGGTAGCACTCCCCGCCGGATCCCACGGCGCGCAACCGTCGCGAGCCGCGAGAGGCTCCTGCTCGCGGGTGATGTCCTGTTGCCCGTGAACCCCCGTCACCCGTGTCCCCCTGTCGGGCTGCCTTTCGTACCCGCTGCTGGAAGGCCCGGCGTAAGTGCGCGGAGCTGGCGCAGCCACTGGAGATCCCGGAGTGGTTCCGGAACAGCTCCGGAGCGGTTCCGGGGGCGGCGAAGGTGAGCGACCGGCTGACCCGGCGGGCCGTCGCACCCTACGCCGCTGCCTGTGCCCGGTTCCCGGGCGCGAACGCTTTCGCGGGGCGGACACAAGAAGGGGAGGGGGCCGCGGAAGGCGTGGCCCGTGGAAGGGGAGGTCCGTGGCGACGGACGAGGAACTGCTGGCGCGCTCGGGAACCGACGCGTCGGCCTTCGAACCGCTCGTGGAGCGCCATTCGAGGGCGCTGCACGGCTACTTCGCGCGCCGGGCACCCGGCGCGGCGGACGATCTGCTGGCCGAGGCGTGGCTGCGGGCCTACGCGGGGCGCGGCACCTACGACGCGGCCCGCGGGCCGGTCCGGGCGTGGCTCTTCGGCGTGGCCCGCAACGTGCTGGCCGCGCACTGGCGCGGGCAGGAACGGCCCGCGGCCGCCGCCGCGCTCGCCGGCGAGGCGAGCAGCGACCCGTGGAACGCCGTCGACCGGAGGCTGGACGCGGCGGCGGTCGCGCCGCTGATGCGCCGGACCCTGGCCGAGCTGCCGGCCGTGGAGCGGGAGCTGCTGCTCCTGATCGCGTGGGAGCAGCTCAGCCCCACCGAGGCCGCGGCCGTCGTCGGCGTCCCCGCGGGCACGGCCAGGTCCCGGCTGCACCGGGCGCGCACCCGGCTGCGCGCGGCGCTCGGCCCCTCCGCCCCGCTTTCCCTGACAGGAGACCTCGCATGACCGGGCAGCAGGACATGAACGACAGGGACCTCCTCGACTTCCCCGGTGCCGGGCGGTTGAGGGCCGCGGGCAAGGTCGCGCCGCCCTCGGCGGACGCCGTCGCCGCGGCGCTGGCCGCGGTGCGGTCGGCGGCGGCCGGACGGCCGGCGGGGGACGGGCAGGCCGTCGAGCTGGAGCTCGAACGGGAGCCGGTGGCCGCGGTCGTCCCGGTGCGGACGTGGCGGCGGCGCCTTCCCGTGCTCGTCTCGGCGGCGGCGGTCGTGGCGATCGCACTGGGTGTCGCCTTCCAGCCCTGGTCGGACTCCGGGGACGTGCAGCGCTCTCCGGCGGCGGATCGGACGGCGGTGCAGGAGCAGACGGGGCCGGCACCGTACTGGAAGGTGCAGACCCTCCAGTGGATGCGGAGCAGCGACGAGACCCAGCGGCGGGACGGGGCGTACAAGACCGTCTGGTTGAGCCGGAGCGGCACACGCGAGCAGCCCGCCAACGGTCTGGTCCAGGACTACTCCCGGGAGGACACGGGAGGGATGGCCTACGTGATCTGCGGCAAACCGGTCATGTGGGACGACCTCAAGAAGCTGCCCACCGACCCGGCGGCCTTGCGGGCCCGGCTCGTCGGAAAGGCCACCGGAGAGGAGGTCGCGGAGGACCTCTACAACGGCATGGAGGAGCTGCTCTCCCAGTCGCCCGCCGAACCGCAGCTGCGGGCGGCACTGTTCAAGGTCCTCACCGGGATTCCCGGGGCGCGGGTGACGGAGCGGGTCAAGGACAGCACCGGGCGCTCCGGCACGGCCGTCGACCTGGACGCCGATACCTGGCGCCTGCGACTGATCATCGACACCGGGACGTTCCATGTGCTGGAGTCCGTGGACACGGCGCGGAACGACGGCCTGTCCTGGGGACCGCAGAAGCTCCGGGCCGGGGACCTCATCCAGCGCACCACCTACCTCTCCGTCGGGCCCGCCTGGGAGGCGCCGAGGCCGTCCCCGCGGACGTAGCGGCCCGGCCCCTTCGATTCATCGATAGCCTTTCTCATCATGGTGCGTGCTTGGATCTTGCCGATGCTGCTGGTGCTCTGCGGCTCGGCCCTTGTGGCCGGGCTGATCCTCAGCGAGAGCAGCCTCGGCACAGCCGCAGCAGTCCTGCCGGTGTTCGTGCTGCTCGCAGGCGTGAACTCACCTCTGGTTTTCCCGAGGTCGATCGACTCGCTGGAGGCACAACGCCGCAGCGCGGCCGACGGCCGGCCGGTCGTCTTCTGGCGGCCGGGCTGCAAATATTGCATCCGACTGCGCATCCGGTTGGGCCGCAGCGCCCGCCGACTGCACTGGGTCAACATCTGGCGTGACCCGGCCGGAGCGGCCACGGTGAGGGCAGCCAACGACGGCAATGAAACCGTTCCGACTGTCTTCGCAGCGGGCCGGCCGCACGTCAACCCCACCGCTGCATGGGTGCGCGAACAACTCTCCCGTTCCGTGTGACCGGGATACCGGGCAGCCCTTGGGGTGGACGACACGACGACGTGCTGCGCCCGCTCTGCGCCCGCTCTGCGGCTGGGGCGGCGCGCGCCTCGCGCCTCGCGCCGGGGGCCCTCGGATGACCGGGGGCCGAGGCGTGCGAGGTGTGCGGCGCGCGTTAGGGTGCGGGCCGGGGGTGTGTGGAGATCATGGAGAACAACAGATCCGCCGGGGTCTTCCAGGAACTGGACGGTGACGATCCGTCGGTCGTCGGGGACTACCGGCTCGTCGCACGGCTCGGTTCCGGCGGGATGGGCAAGGTCTACCTCTCGTACACCCCGGCCGGCCGCCCTGTGGCGATCAAGGTGATCCGGCCGGAGTTCGCGGAGGACCGGGAGTTCCGGCGGCGGTTCGCCGACGAGGTGGCGGCCGCCCGGCGCGTCCAGGGGCTGTGCACGGCGCCGGTCCTCGACAGCGACACCGACGCCCCGCGGCCCTGGCTGGCCACGGCGTACGTGTCCGGCCCCACCTTGACCTCCGCGGTCGCCGACGACGGGCCGCTGCCGGTGCCGACCGTGCTGTTGCTCGTCGCAGGCATCGCGGAGGCGCTGCAGGCCATCCACGGCGCGGGCCTGGTGCACCGCGACCTCAAACCGTCCAACGTGCTGCTCGCTTCCGACGGGCCGCGCGTCATCGACTTCGGTATCGCACGGGCCGCCGACGCCACGTCCCTGACCGCGAGCGGGGTCACCGTCGGCACGCCCTCCTTCATGGCGCCCGAGCAGGCATCCGGTGCCGAAGTCTCCGCGGCGACGGACGTCTTCGCCCTCGGGCAGGTGGCCGTCTTCGCCGCGACGGGTGCATCCGCGTACGGGGACGGGCCGTCGCATGCCGTGCTCTACCGCATCGTCCACCAGGAACCGGACCTGTCCGGGGTGCCGGCGGAGCTGCGGGACCTGGTGGCCCGGTGCCTGGCCAGAGACCCGGAGCAGCGCCCGGCGCTGTCCGCGGTCATCGACCTGTGCCGCGCCGCGGGCGACGAGACCCAGCTGCGGCGCACCGAGGGCTGGCTGCCGACCGGGGTTGCAGCGGGCATCGCACAGCGGCCTGCCGCACCCGCACCCGCACCCGGCCCGGCGTTCACGGCCCCCCTCACCGCGGTCGTGCCGGCGTTCCCGCCTGCCCCGCAGCCGCCCTCCTACGCCCCGGAGCCGTCTTCCTACGTCCTGCAGCCGCCTTCCCGGGTTCCGGAGCCGTCTTCGTACGTCCTGCAGCCGCCCTCGTACATCCCACAACTCCCGCAACCACAGCGGAAACGCAACCCGCGCACCGTCCTGTTCGCGGCCCTGGGCGCGCTCGTCCTGACCGCCGGTGCCGCGACGGCATACGTCCTGACGGACGGCGGCACCGGAAGCGGCAGCAGAGGCGGCACGGCTGCCGCGGGTGCGAAGAACACACAGCCGCTGGCGGATTCCAAGGAGGTGACCCTGCCCTCCGGACATCACTTGAACCTGGTTGACGAGCCGCTCACACCGCGGCAGGGCTCCGACGACGACTTCTACTTCCTCTGCCTGGACTTCGAGGGCTGCAGCTTCGGCGCCTATAAATCCCACCTCATCCGGCTGGACAGCGGCGAGCAGGGTTCACGCGAAGCCTGCCGGAAGAAGCTCGACTTCACCTCTTCCGTCGACACGAGCACGCTCAGCGCGGGATCGCAGATCTGCGTGCGCAACCAGCAGGGCTGGGCCGCTCTGATCACCGTCAAGAACATGTCGGTGTCCGACCACCGCGACGCGTCCGTCGTCCTCTTGGTGGACGTCTGGCGCGACTCCTCCTGAGGCGGCGCCGGCTGCTACAGGGACAAAGACGTCCCCGCTCCGCCGCAGCGAACTGCGGCTATCGGTAGGGGTCGGCGGTGTCGGCGGACTCGCCCGGTGAGACGAGTCCTGTCTCGTAGGCGAGGACGACGGCCTGGGCCCGGTCGCGCAGGGTCAGCTTGGCGAAGATCCGGGCCACGTGGGTCTTCACGGTCGCCTCACTGAGCGTCAGTTCCCGCGCCAGTTCGGTGTTGGAAAGACCCCGGCCCATGAGCGTCAGGACCTCGAGCTCGCGCGGTGTCAGTGCGGCCAGGTCCCGGTGGACGGCCGGCGTCGCGGGGCCCGGGCAGGTGGTCGGGGTGCCGGAGGCGAAACGCTCCACCAGACGGCGGGTGATCGAGGGGGCGAGCAGGGCGTCACCGGTGTCGACCAGGCGCACGGCCGCGGCCAGATGCGCGGGGGTGACGTCCTTGAGCAGGAAGCCGCTGGCTCCGGCGGCGAGGGCGGCGTAGACGTACCGGTCGAGGTCGAAGGTGGTCAGCATGATCACCCGGCAGTCCGGGGCCTGCGCGAGGATGCGGCGGGTGGCTTCCAGGCCGTCCATGGCGGGCATTCGGATGTCCATCAGCACGACGTCGGGCCGCAGCCTGCGCACGGCGGCCACGGCTTCGGCTCCGTCACCGGCCTCGCCCACCACGTCGATGCCGCGGGCGGTCAGGATCAGGCGGAAGCCGGTGCGTACCAGCTCCTGGTCGTCGGCGATCACGACGCGCGGGGCGCGCTCGGTGTGCGTCGTCATGGCCGGTCCAGCGGGATACGGGCGCGGACGCGGTAGCCGCCGCCGAGGCGGCGGCGGGCGTCCAGGTCGCCGCCGTAGACGGCGACTCGTTCGCGCAGGCCGAGCAGCCCGCGCCCCGTTCCGTCCGCCCGGCCCCGGCCCGGCTCCTTCTGTGCGGGCGTGCCGCCCGACAGGACGCTCGGTCCGCTGTTCAGCACCTCGACGCGCAGGTAGTGGTCCGCGTACCGCACCGTCACCTCGGCCTTCGCCCCGTCCCCGTGTTTGAGTGCATTGGTCAGGCCCTCCTGGATGATCCGGTAGGCGGTGACGTCGATCCCGGTCGGCAGCGGGCGCGGCTCGCCCGAGATGCGCATCTCGACGGGCAGGCCGGCAAAGGCGATCCGGTCGACCAGCGGGCCGAGCCGGCTGATGCTGGGCTGCGGTGACAGGTCCACGTCGTAGGGCTCGTCCTCGCCGTCCTGTGCGGGTGCGAGCAGGCCGAGCAGGTGCCGCAGCTCGGTCATCGTGTTCCGCCCGGCGGTCTCGACGGCGCTCATCGCGGCCGCGGCCTCGTCGGGCATCGTGGCAAGGATCTCGCGGGCGGCCCCGGCCTGGACCACCATGACGCTCACGTTGTGGCTGACGATGTCGTGGAGCTCGGCGGCGATCCTGGCCCGCTCGGCGGCCACCGCCGTCCGCGTTGCGCTCTCGCGCTCCCGCTCGAGCAGCCAGCCGCGCTCCTCGATGGCCACCCGGTGCCGCCGCCGCGCCCGCAGCGCCACCACGCACAGCCACCCGGCGGCGCCGACTGCCACCACCAGGGCGATGACCAGCCAAATCGTCCAGGATTCCCCCACCGGATCATCTTCGCAGGTGCATGACGCGGCCCCGCATCGGCCCCTGGATGCAGCTCCGTACATCCCCGGGATGACCTGCCCGGACGGATACATCCGGCGGGTGACGCCCCGCCATCGGCCCCGGACCTAAGTTCGAGTCATGACAACTGATCATGACGGTGCCCGGCAAGTGGTGGTGCGGCTGGACCGCGTACACAAGGAGTACGGCGACGCGAAGGCCCTGGACGGCCTTTCGCTGGAGATCCGGGCGGGCGACGCGGTCGCCGTGATGGGCCCCTCAGGCTGCGGCAAGTCCACCCTGCTCAATATGGTGGCCGGCCTGGACCGGCCGACCTCGGGCACGGTCGAGGTGCAGGGCCACGACCTCGGGAAGCTGAACGAGACCGGCCTGGCGCTGTTCCGGCGGCGGAACGTCGGCATGATCTTCCAGTTCTTCAACCTCATCGACGACCTGCCCGTCCTGGACAACGTGGCGCTGGCCGCGCAGCTGACCGGCACCCCGGCCCGGCAGGCGCGCCGCCGCGCCCTGGAGCTCCTGGACGAACTCGGTGTCGCCGAGCGCCGGAACAACTATCCGGCGACACTGAGCGGCGGCGAGCGCCAACGCGTCGCCGTAGCACGGGCCTTGATGAACCGCCCGGCCCTGCTCCTTGCGGACGAGCCGACCGGTGCCCTCGACAGCCGGTCGGGCGAGCAGGTGATGGATCTGCTGATCGACCTCAACCAGATCGGCCAGACCCTGTTGATCGTCACCCACGACCCGCAGCTGGCCACCCGCTGCGCCAGCCGGCTGATCGAAGTCGCCGACGGCCGGGTCGCCCGCGAAAGCGCGCTGGAGGCGACCGCGTGAGCGCCGTATGGAGAGCCTCGCGCGCGGCCGTGAAGCGCCGCCGGCTCCAGACCTTCGTCATCGGGCTCGTCGTGCTCTGCTCCACCACGACCGTCCTGCTCGCACTGGCGCTGCTGACCGCCGCCTCGAGCCCCTTCGACAGGGCCTACGCCGAACAGCGCGGTGCCCATACGGTGGCGGCCTTCGACACCACGAAGGTCTCGCCGGGGCAGCTGGCGCGGACCGCCCGGCAGCCCGGGGTGGAGGCCGCGGCCGGACCGTTCGGGCAGGCCGTCGTCGACATTCCCAAGGACTGGCTCTGGATGGCGGGCGGCACCCTCAGCGTGGTGGGCCGGGCCGATCCGGCGGGCCCCGTGGACCGGATCGAGCTGCTGGAGGGCCACTGGGCCACCGCACCCGGCGAGATCGTCGTCAACTGGTCCGTCCAGGGCTCGCCCGGCACGGCCCTCCTCGGCACCAAGCTGGAGACCCCAGGCGGGGGGACGCTGACCGTCGTCGGATTCGCCACCAGCATGAGCAAGTCGGCGAGCGCCTGGGTCTCGCCCGAGCAGATGGCCGCGCTGCACCCGACCTCCGCCCAGATGCTCTACCGCTTCACGGACTCCGCTACGGAGGCCGAGCTGAGCGCCTCGCTGGCACGGGCCACCACCGGACTGCCCGAGGACTCGCTGACCGGCACGCAGACCTACCTCACCCTCAAGCGGGCCTTCTCTGCGCTGGCCGACTCCTATCTCCCGTTCATGACGCTCTTCGGCGTCCTCGGCCTGCTGGTCTCCACCCTGATCGTCGGCAACGTGGTCAGCGGGGCGGTCGTCTCCGGCTACCGGCACATCGGGGTGCTCAAGGCCCTGGGCTTCACCCCGAACCAGGTCGTCGCCGTCTACCTGACGATGCTCTCCGTACCGGCCGTGGTGGGCTGCGTGCTGGGCACCCTGCTGGGCAACGCGCTGGCCGGACCGATCCTGAAGGTCGCGTTCACCGGCATCGACGTGGGCCGGGCCTCAGTCGGCGACATCAGTCCGTGGGTGTCCGTGGCCTGCCTCGTGGGCATGCCCGCCCTCGTCCTGCTGGCCGCGCTGGCCCCCGCCCTGCGGGCCCACCGGCTGCCCGCCGCACGGGCGATCAGCGCGGGCGGCGCGCCGCGGACCGGACGCGGGCTGCGCGTCCAGCGGATGCTCGGCGCCACCCGGCTGCCGCGCCCGGTCAGTCTGGGTCTCGGCCAGCCGTTCGCCCGCCCCGCCCGCACCCTGCTGACCATGGCGGCCATCGTCCTCGGGGTCACCACGGTGACCCTGTCGACCGGACTGACCAGCACCTTGGTGGCCTACGGCAACGTCGGGCGGGAGGACGGGGGCGCCAGGATCCAGGTGACGACCGGGGGGTCGGGCAGCGACCGGACCCCGCCCCGGCTCAGCGACCCGCAGATCGAGGAACGGCTGCGCTCCCTGCCGGGTGCGGAGAAGGTACGGGCCCGCGCGCTGTCCCAGGCGCACATGACCGGGCAGACCCAGCCCGTCTTCGCCGACTTCTACCGCGGCGACGATTCCGTGTACGACCGCACCATCGTCAAGGGCCGGGCGCCGGCCGCGGCGGGCGAGATCGTGGCCGGGCCGGCGTTCCTGACCCAGCGCGGACTGAAGCTCGGTGACCGGGTCACGCTGGAGCTGAACGGCAGGAAGATCACCGCGACCGTCGTGGGTCAGGTCATCGAGGGCAACGCCCGGGCGCTGGAGGCCACTTGGGAGAGTCTCACCCGACTCGCACCGGACGCCCGCGCCACCGAGTACACGGTACGCCTCGCCCCCGGCGCCGACGCCCGTGCCTACGCCGAGGCGGTCACGGCGCTCGACCCGGGCCTGCACGCGTCGGTGATGGACTCCGGCAACGCCGGCACCGCCACCGTTATCACCTTCTCCACGGTGTTCACCGTGCTGCTGACCCTCGTCGCCTCGCTCGGCGTCTTCAACACCGTCCTCCTGAACACCCGTGAGCGGCGCCGGGACCTGGGCATGCTCAAGTCGATCGGCATGACCCCCCGGCAGGTGGTGGTGATGACGGTGACCTCGGTCGCCGGTCTCGGCGCGGTCGGCGGGCTGCTCGGCATCCCGCTCGGGATCGCGGCTCACCGCCTCGTCGTGGACCATGTCGGAGTGGTCGACTTCCCGGAGTACATGAAGGACGTGTGGCACGCGCCGCAGCTGGCCGCGATGCTCCTGGCGGGTGTGGCGATCGCAGTCCTCGGCGCCCTGGTCCCGGCCCGGTCTGCGGCCCGGATGACCATCGCCTCGGTGCTGCATACCGAGTAGATGTAGATCACCCGTCAGCACCAGCCCCTGGATCCGGCCCATGACAGCCGACGGCGGTGAGCCGTCGGTTGGCCGGCTCTACGGATACGCCCGTGTGCCGCTGACCGTCGCGGGTGACGGCACCGCCGAAGGCCAACTGCGGGGCGGCAAGGTCTCCTCATGTCCGCGCGGAACCACGCCGCCCCCGTCTTCGGCAACGCCGCCCACTGGGCCGCCGGCCGAAGAGCGCAGCGCGTGCTGCCGTACAGGCCGCTTGGCTGTCGGGCAGGGCGGCGAACCACACGTCTTCCGGCATCAGCGACTCGTGCGCGCAGGGGTCCTAGCGCCGCCACCGCAGCCCTTCGCCGCCCTCCTTGAGAACGTTTCCTTCGAACCAGCCGAGTGTCAGCGCGGAGAAGTGCCCGAACTCAACCAGGGCCGGAGGCTCGTACGCCGGCACGTAGGCAGGCTCGTCGGGGCCTGGGATTACGGATCGAGCCGCCTGGAGGTCCGCCATCCGCGGCTACGGCTCGGGCTCGCGTCCGTGACCGCGGCCGCCGTGTTCGTCTTCGCGTCCGTGTTCGCGTTCGCGTTCGCGTTCGTGCTCATTCTCGTATCGCAGTGACCGCCACCGTTGCGTACGGCATCGTGAAGCTGCCGCCCAGCGCGTCGATAGCGGCTCCGACGCTCTCCAGCACCTCGGCCAGTTTGTCCGCGGGGAGCCGGGTGAAGGGACCCTGGGTCGGCAACTGGTCCAGCCACGCGTCCCGCGTGTAGGAGCACTCCCAGTCGAATCGCCACTGCTCGGGTTCGCTGAACGCGCCGACCTTACGGATTCCGTCGTCGGCTTTGGTGCACAAGGCCTGGTACCCATCCAGGGCGGGTTTCGTCATCGCCTGGAGGTTGAACGGCGAGTCGGGCATCACCCGCCGGTAGACCGCGGCGGTGGCTTCTGCCACCTCGGGCGGAAGTTGGGGCACGTTCCAGAAGGCTGCCAGCCGGCCGCCGGGCCGCAGTGCCTGCGCGGCCTTGGCCGCTCCGGCGACCGGGTCGATCCAGTGCCAGGCCTGGCCGGCGACGACCGCGTCGAATTCCCGGCCGGCCGGGTCCCAGGATTCGAACGTCGCTACGTCGACCTCGAGCCCCAGTCGGCGCGCCAGGTCGGCCATCCGCGGGTCGGGCTCGACCCCGAACACTCGGCAGCCGACTGACTGGAACTGGCGGGCGGCGATGCCGGTACCGCAGCCGACGTCAAGGATGTCGGGGACGTCGGGGATGTCGAGGACGCCAGGGACCTCGGGGGCATGACGGCCGGGGCCGGCGGCAGCGATCCGCTCCACCATGGCCTCGGGATAGCGGGGCCGGGCCCGGTCGTAGCGTTCGGCGTCCGAACCGAACGACTCCGCTGCCTGGCGATACTGATGAGGTTCGTGCGCGGAAGGCCGGGAGCCCTCCGGAGGTAAAGTGGGCATGCGCCCACTATGAATGGGCGCATGCCCACTCGTCAACGAGCAGGACAGGCAAGGGAAAAGAGAAAGAGGGGCGACGGTATGCCGACAGGTGTGGCCATGCGCGATGCGCGAGAGCAGCTGTTCGACGCCGCCGAACGCATCCTGCTCCGGGACGGCCCGAACGCCCTGACCAGCCGGGCCGTCACGACGGAGGCGGGCTGCGCCAAGGGCGTCCTGCACCGGCACTTCGCCGACTTCGACGCCTTTCTCGCCGACCTCGTGCTGGACCGCATCGCCCGGATCGCCGACCAGTCCGCCGCCCTGCGTACCGCCGCCGGGACCGGCACCGTCGCCGGCAACCTCACCGGCGCGCTGACGGACCTGTTCGGCTCGGTCGCCGTGGCGATCGTCGCCCTCGTCACCTTCCGCGACGACCTCCGCGCCCGACTGCGTCAGACCAGGCCACCCGGCCTGCCGGTCCTGACGGAAGCCACGGCCATGCTCGCCTCGTACCTGACCGCCGAGCGCGACTTGGGCCGCGTCGCGCCCGATACGGACATCGACACGCTCGCCCCCACGCTGATCGGGGCCGGGCACCTCCTGTTCGCGGACCGGAAGGCTGCACCACCGAAGGCCGAAGCCGTCCACAAGACCGTGACTTCGGTCATCGGCGGGGCGGTGCGGGGTCCGGCGCTGTGAACAGCCCAGGAAGAGGTGTCTCCCCGGCCCGCGCGGTCTCTACCCCTGCCTGCTGTTCATGCCCGACGCAGCGCGGAGCGGCCCGCGAACCGCGCCGAGTCACCCAACTCCTCTTCGATCCGGATCAGTTGGTTGTACTTCGCCGTGCGATCGGAGCGGGAGAGCGAGCCGGTCTTGATCTGACCGCAGCCGGTCGCCACCGCCAGATCCGCGATGGTGGTGTCCTCCGTCTCGCCCGAGCGGTGTGACATGACAGCCGTCCAGCCCGCCTGGTGGGCCGTGGCCATCGCGGCCAGCGCCTCGGTGAGGGTCCCGATCTGATTGACCTTGACCAGGACCGAGTTGCCGACGCCGGTGCGGATGCCCTCGCGCAGCAGCGTCTCGTTGGTGCAGAACACGTCGTCGCCGGTGAGCTGACAGCGGTCGCCGACGCGGGCGGTCAGCTCGCGCCAGCCGTCCAGGTCGTTCTCCGCCATCGGGTCCTCGATGGAGACGACCGGGTAGGTGTCGATGAGCCCGGCCAGGTAGTCGGCGTGCTCGGAGGGGGTGCGGCGCACCCCCTCGCCCGCGTAGTCGTACACCCCGTCGCGGAAGAACTCCGACGACGCCGGGTCCATGACCAGGCCGATGTCCGTGCCGGGGCGGTAGCCGGTGCGCTCGATGGCGGTCATCACGAAGTCGAGCGCCTCCTCGGCGGTGCGCAGCGCCGGCGCGAAGCCGCCCTCGTCGCCGACGCCCGTGGAGTGCCCGGCGGCCAGCAGATCGCGGCGCAGGGTGTGGAAGACCTCGCTGCCCATGCGGACGGCTTCGGCGAAGGTGTCCGCGCCCACGGGCGCGATCATGAACTCCTGGAAATCCAGCGGATTGTCGGCGTGGGCGCCGCCGTTGACGATGTTCATCATCGGCAGCGGCAGGAGGCGGGCGTCGGCGCCGCCGAGGTAGCGGTAGAGAGGCCGGCGGTGGGCCGCCGCGGAGGCCTTGGCGGTGGCGAGGGAGACGCCGAGGATCGCGTTGGCGCCGAGCCGGGACTTCGTGACGGTGCCGTCGAGGGCGACCAGCGCGGCGTCGAGGCCCGCCTGGTCCGCCGCGTCCCGGCCGCGCACGGACGCCGCGATCTCCCCGTTGACGTGGGCCACCGCGCGGTCGACGCCCTTGCCGTGCCAGCGCGCGGAGTCTCCGTCGCGCAGTTCCACGGCCTCCCGGGCGCCGGTGGAGGCGCCGGAGGGGACGGCCGCGCGCCCCAGGGACCCGTCCGCCAGGACGACGTCGACCTCGACCGTGGGGTTGCCCCGGCTGTCGATGATGCGGCGGGCGGTGACGGTCTCGATGGCGGCGTCGACGGTTCCGACTGCCTTTGCGGACATGGGAGGTCCTTCCCGTTGTCGTGTGTCGCGGCCCCGGCTGCGACAACGCTGGCGCTGAGCCCGACAACGCCAAACTCTACAGCAATGCTGCTCAGTTTTGCTGTACAGCATTGCTGTGCAGTGATGCTGTGCAGTAATGCTGTACAGGTCAGCTGCGCAGCTTTGCTGACCAACGGGGTAAAGTGCCCTATGCCCACCTCGGAAGCCGCCGCCATCGCCGTCGAACTGCGCACCGCGATGGGCAAGCTCACCCGACGCGTCAAAGACGAGGACCGCATCCCGCTGGGCCAGGCCGCCGTGCTCGGTGCACTCGACCGCAACGGCGCCATGACCACCAGCGACCTCGCCGCCGATCAGCGCGTACGCCCCCAGTCGATGGCCCGGGCGGTGGGGCTGCTCATGGAACAGAACCTGATCACGCGCCGGGCCCACCCCACGGACGGCCGCAAGTCGCTGGTCGAGCTGTCGGACGCGGGCCGGGCCGCGCTCGAAGCGGAGCGCGGCCGCAGGGCCGGCTGGCTCGCGCAGGCCATCGAGGCCGAACTGACGGATGAGGAGCGGGCGCTGCTGGCACGGAGCGCCGCCCTGCTGGAGCGGCTCGCCACACGCTAGGGCCCCGACAGGCGTAGGAGTCGGCGAGTCAGCGCCTCGGAACCCGTCGGCCACCGATCCGCAGACGTCCGCGCTGCATGAGTACGCGTACTCATGGTCCTTGCCGGGCTCGCGATGCTGTCCCTCCACCATGCGACGTTCCAGACGTTCGGCAGAGTCGACTCCGAGAAGGGTTACCTCACCCTGGCCGACCAGACAGTGCCCGAAGGCCCCCGGCCAACGCCGCCTGGCTGTGGGTGGGCGGGGCCGGCAGAGCCCTCAGGGCGAGAACCGAGGACGGCATCACGAGCTCCCTCAACAACGGAGGGACCGGGACCCAGGCGATGGGGGACGCCGCCCAGAGGCCCGCCGTGAGCGTCCACCAGTGCGGCGTCATCGTGACGACCGGCGCGCTGACGGCCAATCGCCATCTGACGCTTCCTCAAGCGACGGATGCCGACGCGTACGGCAAGTGGATCGACAACACGTGTACCGGTGCGTTCAGCGTGGTCGTCCGACAGTCGACCGGAGTGACCGTGAGCGTCCCGAACGGCACCAAGGCCTACGTCTGGCTCGACTCCCGCGGCGTGACGAAGCTGACGTGAGGCATGCCGACCGGCCGCCCGGGGCTGCGCAACGGTCCGGCCGCGGTGGCCGATCCGTTCAGCGGCGAGGTCTTCTTCACCGACAGCGAGACCGCTTGGGCCCGGCGCGACGGGAACGACACGCGGCTGGCGCCCACGGCCGCCTCCCGGCTCGTGGACGTGAACCTGGATCCGCCCTTTCCGAGCGCGCCTGGATTCCGAGCTGTGGACTTGCTCGCTCACCCCGGGTTCGTCGAACGGTTCCGGTCGCGGGTTGTGTCCACGACGCTGGCGCTGGCCTGGGTCGCGGCCGGTAAGCGCGCCGGATACGTCACCGATGGCGGTGACCTGGCCGGGAGTGTGCACTTCGCCGCCGGCATCGCCTTGTGTCAGGCCGCCGGTTGCGTCGTCACCGGAATCGACGGTGCTCCGATCGGGCAGGCGGGCCGTGGGCTCGTAGCGGCCGCGGATGCCGAGACTCATGGACTGCTGTTGTCGATGATCCACGGTCGAGGCTAGTGTCGAGGTTGGTGCTGTGGCCTCGTAGACGTAGATCGAGTGCATGGGCGGTGGGCGTCGAACCGTCGAGTTCCCCCGGCGCCCGCGATCGCGACTTGCTAGCGACGCAAGTCTTTCTGGAGTCGGCCGAAGGCATCGAATTCCGGAAGCATGCGGGTCGCGGTCAGGTGTGCATGGATATCGCTCACGGAATCAGTCGCAGTGAGCATGATCCATGAGCCGTCGTGGAAGCGAATCCGGAACCGGTCGGTATCGGAGCTGGCGCGCTCCGGGGTTTCGGCAACTGCCCGGTCGGCCTTGAGAATGTCAAGGATCTGCGCCTTCTTGTCCTGCCCGAGCGTCACACGGCGGGGAGGACCGGCCAGCACCATGCGGTCCTGGCCCAGGATGACGAGCCGGGACGGGTGCGAGGACTGGCCGTACCACCGCAGGAGAAGCTGACCGGCTTCGGCCTGCCAGTCACCGTCGAATACGTCCGTGGGCGGCTTCTCGGGCAACCCGGTATCACGTCGGCGTCGTTGCTCACACGCCTTCTTGTCCCTGAGCGCCTGGCGCTCCTTCTTCGTGCGCAGCAGGGGCCCGAGGACGGCTTCCGCGGTCGCCTCCAAGGCGGCGTAACCGAGGGCGAACAGCAGGAAGGGTGCCGCCGCGATATATCCCAGAATGCCGAGGGGGCGAATCCAGCCTGGTCGCAGTCGGGGTCGGCCGGCCGCCGCGTAGACGTCCTTCGGCGGCTTGGGGATGGGGCCGAGCTTGCACCAGCCCACGGCTGCCGGGGACTCTCCCAGCAGCTCAGTGGCTGTCCGCCGGGCGCGCTTGGATATCACGGTTCGTGAAACTCCTTCGAGGTACTGCGGCTGATCGGTGCAGGGACGCGGGGATGCAGAGCGGCAACCTGCCCTTACGCCTGCTCGGACTGCTCGGTCCGCTCGGACCAACAACGTACCCGGACGCGCGACCGTGGACCGATGGTGATGGCGCTCAGAGCACTTGGACGTCGTGGAGGTAGCCGGCCTGCACGACGATGGCCGTGACCTCGCCGGAGCGCCCTCGTCCCACCCACACGGCGTACGTTCCGTCTCCGCCCGTCGGGAATGCCATCAGATCGGCGTTCAGGGATTCGTCGGTCGTGCGCAGGAATCCGTCGCTGAGCTGCTCGGCGGGTCCGGTGGCGTTCGTCTGCAACGCCTGGCGGAAGAGCCCGGCAAGGACCGGCCAGGCAACAGCGTCGGCGAAACCGCCTGTCGCGGTGTCCGTGCTGAACCCATAAGCGTGCCCGTCCCGCAGCAGCCTGACGTCTTCCCCGGCGCCGAGCCCCATCTCCCACCGGACGGCGGGTTCGTCGCTCACGCGGAGCCGTACGGCTGTCATGTCCTCCGCTTCGACCTGCTTGCCCATGAACTCGTACGTATAACCGGTCCGGGCGGTGTCCACGAGGTATTCCCCACTGGGAATGCTCACGGTCAGTTCGCGGCCGCCGCCGGTGACGGGGCAGTCGACGACGATACGTCCGCTGGGGACGCGAACGGTTCCGACCGGACGGGGTTCCAGGACGGTCAGGAGCTCCAGGGGCTCCAGAGCCGTGGACAGGCGTGTGCCTGGCCGGAACAGAGCGTCCAGCCAGAGCGGTGGCCTCGTGCGGGGCGGACGCCACGCATCCACTGCCGTCTGCGGCGAGTTTCCGGTTGCCGGCTGCGCGTCCTCGTAGGTCAGCAGCCGCCCGGCCAGGCCCTGTCCGGCCGCGCTGAACATGACCCACTGACCGAAGGCAGGTCTGTCCAGCCAACGCTGCTCGTCCCCGATGCCGGATCGGGTGACCGTGGTGCCATCGGATCCGAAGGGACTGACCATGCGCTGGGCCCGGCCGTCGGGGTAGAGGTCCACCGTCGTCCGTCGGCAGTGTGCGGCGAATTCGGGCATGTCCGGAGCATCGTATTCCCAGTTCTCGGCATGCCGTATCAGAAGGCGCGTGTCATCGAGCAGACGCAGGTCGAATTCGCATATCCGGCGGCCGTGTTCGTCGTATGCCCACGCGCCCAGGTAGTGGTCGGCCCAGGAGGTCAGCTGTACTTCGACCGGTGTCGTCCGTCCCGCCGTGCCGAATACCACGACGTACGGCAGCCCGGCGGCATCCCGCTCTTCGGCCTGGCTGCGGGTCAGGGCCCCGACGACCTTCAGGGTGGCGAAGTCCCACTGCTCGCCGTACGTCACCTGGATAGCCGTCCTGGCCTGGTCGGTCACCTTTACGCCTTTTCTCGTGCGAAGCCTTGGGCTGCCATGATCACACCACCGTGATCACAGCAGCTGAAGCTCAGGGTACGAGGAGGGACCCTACGCGCCACCCCTCGTCGGACCGCACGATGCGGATCAGTCCCGGATCCGCGCTCATCGAGTCGAGTGCGAAGTCCTGTGCTCCGGCGCCGGGGCCCCGAAGCCGGTCCGGCGCCTCGCCCTCGCCTAGGCTTCGGTGCGCTTCTCCAGGCGGCTGCCACGCGGCAGGGTGAGGGACAGGATGTCGCCGGGGGCGTCCAGTTCCATGCGGTGCCATCGCCCGCGCGGCACGATGACCGCGGTCCCGCCCACCAGCTTGATCTCCTCCTCCCGCTCCTGCTCCCGCTCCTCTTCCTCCTTGCCTGCCGGGCCTCCGGGCTGTTCCGGACGAAGGTAGAGGCGTATCGCACCGGTGAGGCAGGCGACGACTTCGTCAGCCTCCGGGTGGACTTCCCAGTAGTCGGCGTGGAGGTCGGCGCCGGTCTCCACGTGGAAGGCCATCAGCTGCCAGCCGTCCCGCTCGGTATCGAACGCCGGCTGCTCGGCGCGCGCCCGGCCGCTTCGGTCGAGGTGGATGAAGGAGGCGAAGAGATCGATCGGGGTGACAGTCATGCCGGGAGATCCTTCCTGCGGTGATCTCTTGTGTGGTGGGTCGGGGTATGGAGGCCGTCGGACTGGCGGGCCTGTCGGACCGGCGCGCCTGTCGGACAGGTCGGCCGCTGCCTCCTCACCCGGTCAGGGCGCGGTGGAGGACTGCGCCGAGTTCGGCGTGCTGCCGCTGTGATATTTCGGCGGACAGGATCGCCTGCGAGCCGTGGAATGTGCCGGCCCACTGGTGCAGTTCGACCGACACGCCCGACTGCAGCAGGCGTAGCGCGTAGGCGATGTCTTCGTCGCGGTTCGGACAGAACTCGGCGGTGGCGATGTAGGCGGGCGGCAGGCCGGACAGGTCGTCGGCCCGTGCCGGGGCGGCGTACGGCGAGGCGGGCGCGGAAGAGCCGAGGTAGTGCCGCCACGCTGCGGTGACTTTGTCGCGATTCATCCAGGGCGTATCGGTGAAGTGCAGCGCCGACCACGTCTCCTGCCGGTCGTCGAGCCCGGGCTGGTTGAGCAGCTGGAAGCGGATCGGCGGGCCTTGCCGGTCACGCGCCCGCAAGGCAACCGCGGCCGCGAGCCCCGCGCCGGCACTGTGACCTCCGACCGCGATCCGCTCCGGATCGATGCCGAGCTCGGCCGCGTGCTCGTAGGACCAGGTCAGCACGGCGTAGGCGTCGTCCAAGGCGGCCGGGAACGGGTGCTCGGGCGCCAGGCGGTAGTCCACGGAGATCAGCACCGCGCCGGAGCTCTCTGCGATCCGGGCGGCCCACGGGTGCTCGGTGTCCAGGTCACCCATGACCCATCCGCCGCCGTGCAGCCAGATGATGGCGCCGCCCTGCGCCTGGTGAGGGCGATAGATGCGCACCGCCACGTTCGGATCGGCGGGCACCGTACGGTCCTCGATCTCCATTCCTGTGGTGTCCGGCGCCGGCACCGCGGCGGCCAGTCCGGCGAGGCCCTTGCGCGCGGCGACCGGGTCGTTCAGGTCGGCCTTGGGGAAGAACGGGATGAATGCTTCGAGTTCAGGATCCATGTCCATGTTGATGTTCATGCCGTCCATCCTCACGGTCGCCGCCCCCGGCTTCATCCGCCATCCGTCGGGCATCTCGCCCGGTTCACGCACCGATCGGCGCCTGCCGGGGCGCGCCGTCGAACGCCCACCTCCTTCATGGTCCGGCTGTACCGTACACCGCCGCGCCCTGCCTGCCGCGGGCCCTGATCTACAGTTATGACCACATATCTTGGTTCAAGGGTGGGGTTGTAGTGAGAAGCAAGGCGGGAAGAGCTGCGTTACTGGGTGTGGCGTGCGCGGCGCTGACACTGACTGCTTGCGAAAGCGGCGCGAGTGGCGACGGCAAGGGCAAGGGCAAGGATGACGAGCGCGCAAACGGTAAGTTGCTGTCGCAGTCGCTTCAGTTGTTCAAGGACGCGCCGTCAGTACGGGTCTCGTACCAGATGACGGAGGGCTCAGAGGTTCGCGTCGAGGTTTCATCGGATCGCCAGAACAACTGCCACGTCGTCGCCGAGAACGAGGCCTTCCGGTTCGATGTCGAACGCGGCGGTCGTGCGTGGATGCGGTGGAGTGACGCCTATCTCGATATGGGCAGCGCCGGCGCCGATGGTGCCCAGGCGAACAAGGAACTGCGTGGCAAGTGGCTGGAGCTGAGCCACGACAGCAAAATCCGGAAGAACATGGCCGAACGCTGCGCCCTGACTGACATGCGCAAACTCGCCGACCAGATGACCGGACCTCACCGAGGTGCGTATCGTGACGCCGAGGTCACCGAGCAGGGTGAGCGCCTCATTCCGCTGAGGCAGGGCGACCAGGGCAACTCGGTGACCACCTACGTCCAGGCCGACGGAAAGCCTTATCCGCGCAAGCTCGTGATGGACACGCCCAAGGTCGCGTCTGTGCCGGTTGACGTCCGGTTCCTCGCCTACGGCGAGCCGGTCGCAGTCGAACCTCCCAAGGATTCACAGACCGTGCGCTCGGCACGCATCGAAGCCTTGGCGGAGAAGAATCTCGCGCTCGGCCTGACCGGCAGCTGAGCCAAGGCAGCCAAGGCAGCCGGCCGAGCGGGGTCGGCGCGTACTCCATGCGCGGTGGCACGGTCCAGGAGTTCCTGTCGGCCCAGGCTCACGAACTGAACGGGAAAGGTCGCGTACGGGGGATAGCCCTACCTGAAGCCGGGCGGATAGCAGGATCGTCCCGGGTGGGCGCCTCCGGAAATGCTGGGCACCGGTACATACCGCCGGTTTCCCGATGACCCCGTAGGAGTTGGCTCGTGCGTGAGCAGGCGTGGCAGAGGTTTCGTTCTTCCGGGCGGCGGCCGGGTGGTGGTCGGCGCAGAGCCGTGCCGGGCGCGATCGCCGTGGCCGTCGGTGTCATGGCGATGGGTACCCTGGCGCCGCCCACGGCGTCTGCTGCCGCCGCCAGGCCGGACGCCGTCCAGCAAGGCCTGAACGCGCTGGTGAACGCCGATGGCCTGCCCGCCGCGCTGGCGAGCGTCCAAGACCGTGAGGGCCGCACCCGTACCTACACCGCGGGGGTCGGCGACCTGGCCACCGGCTCGAAGGTGCCCAGGGACGGTCAGGTGCGGATCGGCAGCAACACCAAGACGTTCACCGCGGTGGTCGTGCTGCAACTGGTCGGTGAAGGGAAGGTCAGCCTCGACGCCCCCGTCGACACCTATCTGCCGGGCCTCGTCCGCGGAGAGGGGATCGACGGACGCCACATCACCGTCCGGCAGCTCCTGCAGCACACCAGCGGACTTCCCAACTACGTCAAGCACCTCGGCGAGGACGTCCGGCACTACGACCCCCTCGACCTCCTCGGCATCGCTCTCCAGCACAAGGCCGACTTCGCTCCCGGGAAGAAATGGGAGTACAGCAACACGAACTACGTGCTGGCCGGTCTGATCATCCAGAAGGTCACCGGCCGGCCTCTCGCCGAGGAGATGGATCAGCGCATCATCAAGCCCATCGGGCTGCGCCACACCTACTTCCCCGCCCCCGGAGACGTGACCATCCGAGAACCCCACCCCAAGGGCTATTACCAGGATTCGGCAGGCGCGCCTCTGCGCGACGGCACGGAGCTGGACCCCTCCTGGGGCTGGGCGGCAGGTCAGATGATCTCCACCGACTCCGACCTCAACCGTTTCTTCACCGCGCTCCTGGGCGGCCGCCTCCTCCCGGCGGCCCAGCTCGCCCAGATGCGCACCACCGTCCCCGCCGAATACTTCGGCTCCGGTGCCCGCTACGGACTGGGCATCGTGAGCAAGCCGCTGTCGTGCGACGGTGTCTACTGGGGCCACGGTGGTAGCACCACGGGATACGAGACCAGGGGCGGCGCCACCGACGACGGCCGTGCCGCCAACGTGGCGGTGACCGTCCAGCCGACCGACAAGACAACGATGGAGCGCGTGGAGGGTGTCGTGGACACGGCCCTGTGCCGCCGCCCTTGAACCGCGCTTCACGAGCGCCGACGGGCCGTGCCGGGAGGCTGAGGACGGTCATGTCGCGAGGAAGAACGCCAGGAGGCCCATGGCGATGACCGAGACGTACACGGCCCACCGGCATCGTGCCGGGTACTCGTACTTGTCCCTCTTCACGCCTCGGCGCCATTCCTCCCCGTACGTGAGGAACAGCCTCCTGGAGGGAAGCAGGCCGATCGTGAAACCGGCCCAGGTGAAGGAGTACATGACCAGCATCTGACGGGCATTCCAGTGCTGGGCCTGGAGGCCTCCCGCCCCGATCATGCCGAGGCAGCATCCGACGGAGGCGACGAGGACCACCACGGCAAGCTTGTGGGACTTCGTCCACCTGTCGATCGCGAGGCAGAGGACGAGAGTGGCGGCAGCTGCCATGAGCAGCAGGTGGGCGAGGGGAAGCTGCGCGAGCACGGCGGCGTCCTTCCGGCAGCGCACGCGGTCCGGCGGCGGGTGCGCCGCCGGACCTTGACGTGGTTCTGCGCGATACGTGATGTCCGCTTGGAGTGTCAGATCGGAGTGTCAGAGTCCCAGCAGGCCGGTGATCGGGGATACGAGGTCGTGCCCGAACTGCGAGAGTTTCGTGACGACCTTGCCTCCGCCGAGGTAGCCGATCCACTGGGACTGCCCGAAGGTGAGCACACCCAGGGCGAAACTGCCGAGCGACTCCTTGAACTTGGTGCTCGTCCAGCCGTAGCCCAACCCGGTGAACAGGACGTTGACCCCGCTGAACAGGACGGAGGCCTGCCCGAATCCGAGCGCCAGAGCTTCTATGACCGGAACAGCAGGCGGGAACACGAAGCCGGCCCCCAGGCCGACGAGGCCGGTGAACGCGCTCGCGAATCCGGCGACGATGCTGAGTGCGTTGGCGGCGTCCGCCAGCCGCCTCGCCTCGATCTTCCACTGGGGAAGGGGGTTCTCGACCTTGTCGTTCTCGGGCGTGTCGGCCGGATTCCTCCCGGACTCCCTGGCCCTGCGCGCTTCCTCGGCGGCCTTCCTGGCCGCCTCCTCGATCTCGGCTTTCCGCTTCTCCAGGGCGATCCGGTGGGCCTGGCTCGCAGCCGCCGCCGCAGTCCTCGCGTCCTTGCCCGCCTGGACGGCGGACGCGCGGGCCGAAGCGGCCGAGGACTGGGCCGCGTTGGCCGAGTCCACTGCGCGGACGGCGGCGGCCATGGCGCGGTTGGCGGAGTAGTTCGCCGAGCGCGCCGCCGTGCGAGCGGTGGCGGCCGCCTCCTTCGCCTTGTTCGCCGAGGCCTGTGCCTCCTTGGCCGACCGCTCGGCGGCGTCCGCGTTCGCATCCGCCTGCTTCGCGTAGACGGCGGCCTGCTCGGCCGACTTCCTCGCCTTGTCCGCCCACTCCAGCGCCTCCTTGGCGGCGTTGCGGGCCTTCGCCGCCGCCTCCTGCGCACGGGCGGCGTCCTCCTGCGCCTTGTGGGCGATCTTCACGGCAGCGGCGATCGCGCCCTGCACGGCGGCGATGTGAGTGGCGGAGTCGTGGTCGAGCTGGGCGGTCCTGTACCGCACCGAGGTGAGGAAGTTGCGCCGCATCCAGGCCGGGCCCTCCAGGGCTGCCTGGGCGTGAGCCTTGGTGTACGGACCCGCCTTGCCGATGACGGCGGCGGTGGCCACCGCGTCGTCCTCCCGCTGCGCCGCTTCGTAGGTGACGGCGAGGAATGCGTACAGGGCTTCGGCGGTGCCCGCGTTCAGCGCGTCGTTCGCCGCCTTCTTCACCGCGTTGCCGGGGTTGCCGGCCAGGACGCGGGAGACCGCGACACGGTTGTCCATCGCGGCGGCTTCGACGGCGCCGGGGCCGAGGAACGCCGTGGCGGCTTCCGGGTCGCTGCTCTCCAGCGCCTTGGCCGCGGCATCGGCGAGGTCCGGGGCGCAGGTCTGGGCGAGGAAGAGCACGGTCTCCCGGTCGTCCTGCTTCTGCGCTATGTGCCGGTCGGCGTCGATCCAGGCGTGGACGTCGGCGTCCGCGCCCGACAGGGCGAACCGCGCCGCCTCGCGTGACCAGGTGCCGCGGGAGTCCATCAGGGCGACGGCCGCCTTGCGCCCGAGGGTGGCGGCGAGGCCCGTGTCGCCGGCCTTGAGCGCCGATTCGGCCCGGGCGACGAGGTCCTTGACGGACTGCCCGGTCTGCTCGGACTGGGTGCGCTTCGCGGCGAGGTCCGCTCTCTCCTGCTCCTCGATCTGTGCGAGTCGGCGGGCCTCCTCGATCGCCTGCTTCATGTCCTCGTCCAGACGCTGCCACTCGGCCTCGCGCGCCTTCTTCTCCACCTCGATCGCCTGGCCGACGGCGTCGGTGGCGGTGTTCGCGGCCTTGGTGGCCTCGTTGGCGAACTCGGTGGACTTCTTCGCGTACTCGACCGCCTGGCCCGCGTACTTGGCGGCCCACTCGGCGGCCTCGGCGGACTTCTCCGCGTGGGCGGCCGCGCTGTTGGCGGCGTCGCGGGCGGTGCGGGCGGCGGCCGCTGCCGTGTTCGCGAGGGCCTGGGCCGTACCGGCGGCGTTGGTGGCGATGGCGGCGTTGGCGCCGGCGATCTGCGCCTGCCGCCTGGCCTCCGCTGCCTCGGCCTGCGCCTTGCCCGCGGCGGCAGCGGCCACTGCGGAGGCGCCCGCGGCTGCAGCGGCGTTGCGGGCCGCCGAGGCGGCGGCGGATCCCGCGTTCGCGGCCTGGGCCGAGGCGTTGGCGGCGTAGTCGGCGGCCGTGGCCGCGCTGCGGGCCCGGGCCGCCGCATTGCGGGCGGCGACGGCGGCGTCCTTGGCGGCGCCTGCTTTGGAGGCGTCCTTGGAGGCGGCGATGGCGGCGCTGTACGCCCGGGCGGCGGCGGATCCGGCGGTGGCTGCGGCCTGGCTCGCGGCGGTGGCGGCGTAGGCGGCGCGGCGGGCCGCCTGAACGGTGGCGTGGGAGGCGCGGATGGCGACGCGGGCCGAGTCGGCTGCGCCTTTCGCGGCCTCGGCGGCCTTGCGGGCGGCCCTGCCGGACTTGATCACGTCGTCTTGGGCGGCCTGGGCCTCGGCCGCTGCCTTCTGTGCCGCTTGCTTGGCCTTCTCGGCGGCTTCGACGGCGCGGGCGGCGGCTTCCTCGGCCTGCTTCGTCTTGGCATCGGCCTTCTTGCCTTCGCGTTCGACGACCGCGACGAGTTCCTCGATCGTGGCGGCTTCCTGGTCGCGGGCGCGGGCGATGTACTGGCCGGTGTCGAGGAACCATTCGACGTCGCCTGCGGTTCCGGACAGGGCCCGGGAGGCGTACTTCCTCACCTCGGGGCCCGCCTCGACCATGAGCCTGGACGCCTCGACGCGCATGTCCTCCAGGCGGGCGGTGTGCTGGCCTTGGGCGAGGAAGGTCTCCAGGGCGGCCCGGGTGCCGGCGTCCAGGGCGGCACCGCCTTCGCGGCGTACGGCCTTGGCGCCGGTGGCCATCACGGTCGTGGTCGCCACGCGCAGGTCTTCCATGACGGCGGCCGTGAAACCGCCCTGGAGGAAGTCGGCGATGGCGGCGTCGCCGCCCTCGAGCGCGGCGGAGGCCTCGCGCCGGGTGCCCTTGCCGCCTCCGGCGAGGGAGGTGACGAGGGCGACGCGGTTGTCCTCCGCCGTGGCCCGGGGGAGCTCGGTGGCCAGGAAGGTCTGGATGTCGGCGTCGGTGCCGAAGAGCGCCGTCTCCGCGGCGGCGCGGACGGCCTTGCCGCCCAGCAGCCACGCCTTGACGGCCTTCGCCCGGTCGGTGCCGGGCAGGTCGAACGGGTCGCCGTCGTCGCCGCCGGCCGGCGGGGTGTCGGCCCGGGCGGCCAAGGGGTTGAGGACGAGGCTGGAGGTGGCGGCGACAACCGTGGTGGCCGCGAGGGCGCCGAGAACGCGCCGTCTGCTCCAAAAAATGGTGTGCAAAGCGGTCCTTCGGGGTCGGTGAGCGGCGGCGGCGTACGCGCTGAGGCGCACCGCCGGGCAGGGGTGTGTGTCAGCCGTGGGCATCTTCCCGGAGCGGTACGGAAGTTGGGAGAGGTGCGACGGATGCGCGTCGTGACCCTATGCACGGGATCGGCCCGGTGACCACCTCTCGGTCCGGTGTGAAGCAAGGAGATGTGAAGCAAGGAGAAGGGCCACAAGCCGCATGTGTGGTGCTTTGCCGATCAATAACCCGCTAACGGGGTGGTGCGGGAAGGGGGCGCGTGTTTGAATTCGGCATCTCCGTTGCCGAGCCGCCCCTTGCGTACCAGGGCGTCGTCCGCTTCGGCCGGAGGTCGTACGACACGGTTCAACTCACCTTTGACGTAAGGGATCGTGTATGACGCTCGCACGGCGGATCATCGCCACCGGTGCGGCTGCCGCAGCGTGTGCTGCCGCTCTCCTCGCCGCTGCCGATTTCTCCTCCGACTCCGACAGTGCATCCCCCGGCCCGGTGACGGTGGCCGACGGCCGGCCCGGGTACGTGGTCGAGGACTTCGCCTACCCGGGCGCCGACAAGATCAAGGCGGAGAAGGGCATCACCCTCAAGCGGGGTGACGGCCACATCACCCTCGCCGGCTGTTCCTCCGCGACCGGACTGATGGAGGTGTGGTCGCGGAAGAGCGAGAAGATCTGCTTCCGTACCACCGGCACCTCGGGCTACCTCGCGGTGGAGATTCCCTCGGTGTTCGCGGTCAAGGGCGCGGCCGATCACGCAGCAGGTGTCAGTCTGACCGCGGCGGACAGCACTCATCAGGAGATCGAGGTCGGCAAGGGCAACTGGACGTCGGTCGGCGAGTCCGCCGACCCGCAGAGCCGCGACTTCGTCCTCCTCGAGATCCGTACGAGAAAGTAACCGGAGACCACACATCATGCGTGCAACCCCCAAGTGGCGCACCGCATTCGCGGCTCTGGTCACCGCCGCCGCGATCGGCGCCCCCGCCGTGCCCGCCCACGCCGTCACCGGCCCCGCCGAGACGGACAACGCGCGCGGCTTCACCGCCCGCCTCGACATCGGCAACGGCGCCAAGGCATGCAGCGCCGCCCTGGTCGCCCCGGAGTGGCTGATCACCGCCGCCTCCTGTTTCGCCGACAATCCCGCCGAGTCGGTCAGGATCCCCGCCGGGGCGCCGAAGCTCGCCACCAAGGCCGTCGTCGGTCGCACCGACCTGACCACGACCGACGGGGCGGAGCGCACCGTGGTCCACCTCGTCCCGCGAGAGGACCGGGACGTGGTGCTGGCCAGACTGTCCGCCCCGGTCGCCAACGTCCGCACCGCCCGGATCGCCGACGCCCCCGCACAGACCGGGGAGAAGCTGACGCTGACCGGCTACGGCCGGACGAAGGACGAGTGGGCCCCCGTCAAGGCGCACAACGGGACCTTCACCGCGACCGCCCTCGGCAGCACCGACCTGGACGTCACAGGCGACAACGCCGCGATCTGCGCCGGTGATGCCGGCGCGCCCCTCTTCCGCACCTCCGGGGACATCGCCCAGATCGTGTCGGTGGCCTCCCGCTCCGACCAGGGCGGATGCTTCGGCATCGACACGGCGCAGACATCCACCAAGGGCGTCACCGCCCGCACCGACGACCTCGCCGCCTGGGCGGACTCCACCGTCAAGGCCGCCCCGGTCGCCGACTTCAACGGGGACGGCATCGAGGACATCGCCATCAGCGACCCCAAGGCGACGGTCGGCGGCAACGCCGAGGCCGGCGCCGTACGCGTCGTCTACGGCGGCGGCAAGGGCAACGTCCAGCTCGACCAGAGCCTGTCCTTCGTCCCGGGCGAGGCGGAGGCAGGGGACCGCTTCGGCCAGTCGCTGGCCACCGTGGACTACAACCAGGACGGCTACACCGACCTCGTCGTCGGCGTACCGTTCGAGGACGCCGGGCCGGTCGCGGACGCCGGCATGGTGTCCGTCGTCTACGGCTCCGCGGGCGGTCTGGGCAAGGGCCGCGTCTCCGAGGACTTCGTGCAGGGCCAGGGCAACGGCGCGCTGAAGGCGTCGGGCAACGAGAAGGGCGACATGCTCGGCTGGTCCGTGGCGGCCGGGAAGACCCGGGGCGGGGAACCGTTCATCGTGATCGGTGACCCGGGCGAGTCGATCGGCGCCAAGGAGGACGCGGGCAACGTCTTCTACGTGCGCGGCGGCACGAGCGTGAACCTGACACAGGAGGCCGGCCTGTCGGGCGGCCTGGAGGCCGGGGACAGGGTCGGCTGGTCCGTTGCCGCCGACGCGAACAACATCGCCATCGGCGGACCGGGCGAGGACATCGACGGGGCCGGCGACGCCGGTTGTGTGTGGGTGCTGTCGCACCAGCTCAACGCGGATCGCAAACCGACCGAGCGGGCGAACATCAACCAGAACAGCGACAAGGTCTCCGGAGGCTCCGAGACCGGCGACGCCCTCGGCACCTCCGTCGCCCTGGTGGAGAACGGCCCGAACGGCGACTCGATCCTCGCCGCGGGCGCCCCGGGTGAGTCGATCACCAACGCGGCCGGGACGGACGTGAAGAACGCCGGCAGCGTCACCACCTTCAAGATCCCCGCCTCTGGTGGCTGGACGCAGTCCCAGGTGATCCACCAGGACCAGCCGGACGTCATCGGGGGCATCGAGACGGGCGACCGGTTCGGCGAGACGCTCCAGGCGATCAACCTCTCACCGAAGACCGCCCCCACCTGGCAGACGCTCCAGCTCGTCGTGGGCGTCCCCGGCGAGTCCCAGGGCCCCGTGACCGCTGCGGGAGCGGTGCAGACCATGACCCTCCTCGGGGCTCCCGGCCCGCACAACGACGTCCTGTACGCCGGGCACAACGGCCTTCCGGGCACGCCGGGCGCCAACCAGCGCATCGGCCAGGCCGTCGCAGTCTCCCCGACCCACATCTACGTGGGCATGCCGACCGGCCCGAACGCGCAGGGCGCGGCCTACGCGGTGCCGTGGCAGAACGTCACCTCCTACGCCGGCCCCGGCCCGGGCCCCGACCAGCCGGTGACGGTGTACCAGCCGGGCAAGGACGGCATCCCGGCGGGCGGCAAGGCGTTCGGAGCCGTGATCCGGTAGCGGTGGAACGAAATCATGGAGCCGAGCATGCAGTCGGAAGGCGCCGTAGAGCAGCAGGGACACAGCGCCACCCCTCGAGTGAGTGACGCCCTGTCACCTAAGCAAGCACGTCACTGATCCCTCGGCTCGCTTGCCACGCCTGGCCGATCTCCTCCTGGCGCCGAGCGGCGCGTGCGTACGTCGGGGAGATTCAGCAGGCCGGGGCCGACGTGGGCCGGCGTGACTTCGCCGAGGTGCGGGGCCGGCTGAGCGAGTGGCTGGACTCCCGGGCCTGGATCACCGGACAGGCAACGGGCCGGAGCCGCTGTTCGAGCGTCGGCCGGGTGGCTGCGTGAGGGCCGGACAGCACGGGGACGGGCCGGGCGATGCTCACTGCTGTCCGGCCGCTCCACCACACCAGGATCACTCCGTGGCGTGACCGTTCACCGGGCGGCCTTGGGGGCCGAGTGGCGGTCCAGTACGGCTTCGACGATCCGCATGAGCCGCTCACCCGCGTGTTCGACGCTTCCGTTCTGGGTGCTTACCTGGGCTCCTTCAAGGACGAAGGTGATCTCCGTGGCCGCCTCGTCCGGATCGGACAGCCCGGCCCGGGCGCACAAGTCAGTGAGCTGGCGCATCTGGTTGGCCTTGTGGGCTTCGATCAGCCGGCGCGCCGGGTGGGTGCGGTCGGGCAGTTCCGCGATGGAGTTGATGAACGGACACCCCCGGTGGGAGATCTCGGGAAGCCCGTCGGCGATGAACCGGGCGATCCCCAGGATCTGTGCCCGGGGCTCGTCGGGGTGTGCCTCCTCCAACCGGTCGAACACAGCGGTGTAGTCGGCTGCCACGATGCGGAGCCATTCCTCGACCAGTGCGTCCTTGGTCGCGAAATGGCGGTACAGCGCCATCTTGGTGGTGTCGGCCCGGCTGGCGATGGCCTGGACGCCCACCGCCTTGATCCCCTCACGCGAGAAGAGTTCCTCCGCCGCGTCGAGGATCCGTTCCCGGGGCGGCAACTTGGCCACCCTGCTCTGCCTGCTGACTCTGTCCATGCTCGCCGTACGGCCCTTCATCGGTCCGGTGGGGGGTTGCACCGCCTGCCGCCAATGCTACGGTACCGCTCAGTCCCACGCGATACCGCTCGGTATCGTGAGATACCGAGCGGTCTTGCTGACTGATGTCGCTTCTCCTGAATGGACGAAAATGCAGCTCTCCGAGTACGTGAACTACGACGGCGTCGGCCTGGCCGACCTGGTCGCCCGCGGCCAGGTGACTGCCGCGGAACTCGCCGCGACGGCCCAACTGGCGTCCGAGGCGGTGAATCCGCAGATCAACGCCGTCGTCGAGACCTGGCCCGCACAGGACACGCCGGCCCCCGGCAGCACGCCACTGGCGGGGGTACCCTTCCTGATCAAGGACCTCGCCGTCGCCATGGCCGGCAAGCGAGTGGAACTGGGCAGCCGCCTCGCCGCAGGAAACGTCGCCGGGGCCGACTCATCACTCATGGCGCGCTTCCGCCGCGCCGGGCTGGTGACACTCGGACGCACGGCGACTCCGGAGTTCGCCTACAGCACCACCACGGAAGGCGTCCTGTACGGCGCCACCCGTAACCCCTGGGACCCCACTCGTAGCCCCGGCGGCTCCAGTGGCGGGTCGGGAGCCGCCGTGGCCGCGGGCATCGTCCCGATCGCGCATGCCACCGACGCAGCGGGCTCCATCCGTGTCCCGGCCGCCGGCAACGGTCTGTTCGGGCTGAAACCGACCCGCGGCCGGATCTCCATGGGCCCCGACGCGGACGAGGTCTTCAACGGGCTCGCCGTCCATGGAGTCCTCAGCCGCTCGGTACGCGACAGCGCCGCGCTGCTGGACCTCGTCCATGGCCCCGAGACCGGTGACCCCTATTCCGCCCAGCGGCCGGAGCGGCCCTATGCGCAGGAGATCACCCGCTCCCCGGGCAGCCTGAGGATAGGCCTCCTGACACAGCCCTGGGGCGGTCGGACCGCCGACGCCACCGTCGTCGACGCCACACTCCGCTCCGCACGGCTCACCGAGTCCCTGGGACACCGGGTGGAAGAGGTCCAGGTCGACCTCGGCGTCAGCTGGGAGGAATTCGTCCTGGCCAATGCCCGCCTCTGGAGCACCAATCTGGTGACGTGGATCGACGGCCTCGCCGCGGCCTTCGAGCGCCCCGTCGACTCCACCACCGTCGAACCCGAGATGCTGGCCAGCTACACATACGGACAGCAGGTCAGCGGGGCCGAGTTCGTCCGCGCACTCGCGATGCGCAACAGCGTCGCGCGCGCAATCGGCAGGTACTTCACCGACTACGACCTGCTGCTCACCCCGACCCTGCCCGAACTACCCGTCCTCTTGGGTACGTACGCCGAGGGTGCCGACGGCGCCGACGGTCTCGGCTGGGTCAGGCAACTCTTCCACCGCTCGCCCTTCACCGCCGCGTTCAATGTCGCCGGCACCCCCGCCATGTCCGTCCCCCTGGAGACCGACCCCGCCACCGGACTCCCCATCGGCATCCAGTTCGCCGCCGGATACGGACGCGAGGACGCACTCTTCCGTCTCGCCGGACAACTGGAACAGGCCGCTCCCTGGGCCCAGCGGACCCCCGCCGTGTGGGCGGGCAATCACCACAACGCCTGACGGTCCCCGCCCGCCGCGGGGGCCGGAGGATACTCGCCCCCACCCCGTCGTAGACATCGACATCGTCGCCGATGGAGTGCGCGCGGCAGTGGCCGGTCTGACGCCACGGCGCTACCCGAGCCCGGCCGGGGGCCGTGCGGCACGACCGAGTGCCGAGCCCGGACCCCTGTGCCCGGGCCAGTGCCTCCACTACGTCCGGCGAGGGCCGCAGTTCGCGCCCGGTCATGGCAATCGCCGGGATCGACCAGCGGCTCATCGGCTGGCAGTCGAGTCGCCGTCAGCAGATCGCGGACACGATGTCCGTCCTCACGGCCGGCTAGGAAGAGAGGCAGAGGCACCCGCCGGGGGAGCGGGCCGCCTACGCGCTGGGCTGCCAGGCGGCCGACCAGACGCGCCCGCCCAAGCGCATGGTGGCGCGGTCGCTGTCCGAGCGGCGCGACGGCTGGAGGCGGTCAGTGATCGGTGCGTTCGGCGCCTGCACCGTCTACCGGTCCTGCTGGGCGTGCGCCGCTCCGGAGCGCGTGAACGTGAAGATGGTGCGTGATGCTCTGAGCTGGTTTGGGGGGCGCTGGTCAGGGGGCTGGCCGGGGGATGTGTTGCGCACCTCTGGGGCAGCGGGTGAGGTCAGGGGGGTGTGAGGGTGTCGAGTTGGGCGGCGAGGTCGGGGTGGGTTGTGGTCAGGTGGGGGCGGGTGGCGGTCAGGGGGTTGATGAGGGCGGCGGGGTCGTCCTCGGCGAGGGCGGCGTGGAGCCGGCTGAGCGGTTGGCGGGCCGCTGCGGGGAGGTCGGTGAGTGCGGTGATCTGGCCTGCGAGGCGGCGTAGGGCGGCGGCGTTGTGGCGGGCCCAGGTGGCGGTGGTGCGTTCGGCGGCGCGGCGTTCGCGGGTGGCCGTCACGCGTTGTTCGCCGGTGGTTCCGGCGGGGCCGGGGCGGCCGCGCAGGTAGCGGCGTTCGGCGGCCTGGCGGCTGGCGACGCCGAGGGGGTGGGCGAGGTCGGCCCAGCTGGCGCCCGCGTCGCGGGCGGTTTCGATCAGGCCGGTCTCCCATCCGGCGAGCTGCTCGCGGACCTGCCGCAGCAGCAACAGGGAGGCCAGGGCCTGCTCCGGGCCGGCGTCGCGCGCTTCGGTGGTGTCGGGGGCTTCCTTCCGGGCGGCGTGCAGGGCTTCGTCTATGGCGCGCAGGGCCGCCGCGGCGGCGAGGAACGACGCCGGGATCGTTGCCTCGGCGCTGGACGAGGGCGGCTGGTCGGCCGGGGTCATGGGCACCTCCCATCAGGGATGTCATCCTTTGGACGACCACCATGTTTGTCATCCATTGGATGACATGTTACAACGGTTTCAGTGAGGCGCATTGGCAGCAACTGCCCGAACCCTCTGGAGGTGTTTTCCATGTTGATGCGCACTGACCCCTTCCGTGAGCTCGACCGGCTGGCCCAGCAGCTGATGGCCCCGGGCACCTGGTCGAAGCCGTCCGCGATGGCGATGGACGCCTACCGCGAGGGCGACGAGTACGTGGTGGCCTTCGACCTCCCCGGTGTCAGCGCGGACGCGATCGACATCGACGTCGAGCGGAACATGCTGACCGTCAAGGCCGAGCGCCGGCCGGTGGCGAAGGCCGACGACGTGCAGATGGAGCTGTCGGAACGGCCCCTGGGTGTCTTCTCCCGCCAGATCGTGCTCGCCGACACCCTCGACACCGAGCACATCCAGGCCGACTACGACGCGGGCGTACTCACCCTGCGCATCCCGATCGCCGAGCGCGCCAAGCCCCGCAAGATCTCCATCGGCGGCGGATCCGGCCGCAAGGAGATCTCCGGCTGAGCCGGACAGACAAGGGCTGAACAGTGCGGAGGACGGGTACCTGATCTCCCCCTCGCCCGTCCTCCGCGCCCTGGGGAACCGAGGAAGGGTGGCGGTCGCCATGACTCTGCGACGCGAAGCGTTCCTCGAGCAGGTGAAGGAACGCGGCGAGTACCACACCCTGCAGGAGGCCGAGCGCGCGGCCCGCGTGGTGCTCGCCCTGCTGGGCGCACACCTGGTCGGCCAGGTACGCGCCCAGCTGGCGGCGCGCCTGCCGGAAGACTTCGCCCTGATCCTGCTCAATCCGCTGCAGAGCGCCGAGCCGCTGTCCCCGGAGCGGTTCGTGCGGGCGACCGCGGCCTGGATCGAAGGGGCCACCGAACAGACCGCGGCCTGGGACGTCAGCGCCGTCCTGTCCACGGCCGCCGACGCCGCCGGAGACGAACTCCTCGAAGAGATCCTGTTCCAGCTCCCAGCCGGCTACGACCTCCTCTTCGGGCGCCCCCAGCACACCTGACCACCCACCCTCCGGCGGCCGCACACCGGCCGCCACGAACCCTGGTGACAGAAAGGCAACCACCGCAGTGATGTCCGACCAGAGCGCGCCGCTCCAGCAGCCCTACGGCAGGGCCTACGAGCAGATGCTGGAAACGGTCCGCTACACAGGCGCCTACCCCACCCACGAGAAGGCCGAGGAAGCCGTCCGCCTCGTCCTTTCGGGACTGGGACGCCAGCTGACCGGCGACGAACGCGTCGAACTGGCCGCCCGCCTCCCCGTCGAAGCCGCGCGCATCCTCACCGCCCAGATCCCCGACACCCAACCGCTCGGCGGCTGGGCCTTCGTCAAGGACCTCGCCGCCCGCACCGGCGCCTCCCTGGGCACCACCCGCTGGGACACCGGATCCGTCTTCTCCGCCGTCGCGGCATACGCCGGCCCCGACCTGCTGACCCGCATCCTGCGCCAGCTCCCCTCCGGCTACGCACTCCTGTTCGGCCGCGCCGAACTCACCCAAGCCGCGTAGGCGGGCCGCGCCTTTCCTGCGCCACAGCATGCCGGCGCGACCAGGGCCGCCACGGGGTCCGTCACCGACGCCGGAAGCACCTCTCCACGCTTCCGAGGATTACAAACAGGCGCTGACCTTGCGTTTTATCTTCACTGGTCGAATCGTTCCTCGAACTTGATCACTCATGGTGATAAGTGCTGGACAGCAGAGCGGCCTTCGCCTGGAACCTGTGCTCCGTCACAGAGATACAGATCCAGCCGAAGGCCGTAGGTGAGTCTGCTGCATCACGATGTTCCGGGTGAGCCGTTCGGGCTCCTGTCACACTTCCGGTCGGAGTTGTACGCGTGCCTGACCGCGCGTGCGGACGCCCTGTTCGAGCTCACCGACGCGGTGCTCTGCGCGGACGGGCCGGTGAAGACCCTGGTCGGGCTGGCGCTCGCAGCCGAACACCGTCGTGGACACGGCGCTTTGTACGCGGGCCTGAACCAGGGGCAGCTGGACGTGGGCCGACTGCGACGGGCCCTGGTCTCAGTACCGCTGCCGAAGGCGGCCGACGGCCGCCTGGTCCTCGCTGTCGACGTCTCGCCCTGGCTCCGCCCGGACGCGGACACGGCCCCTGACCGGTGCTTCTGCCACACCTACGGGTACGGCGAGAACAAGCACCTGATGATCCCGGGCTGGCCCTACTCGGTCGTCGCCGCGCTGGAGACCGGCCGGACCTCATGGACCGCGGTCCTGGACACCGTCCGGCTGCTGCCCGGCGCCGACGTCGCAGCCGTCACCACCGCCCAGATCCGGGAGGTCGTGGAGCGTCTGATCACGGCGGGCCAGTGGGCACCGGGCGACCCGCACATCCTGATCGTGGTCGACGCCGGTTACGACGCTCCACGGCTCGCCCACCTGCTGGCGGACCTGCCCATCGAGATCCTGGGCCGGACCCGCTCGGACCGGGTGATGCGTCGGCCGGCGCCCTCCCGCGAGGCTTTCCACCAGGAACACCCCGATGGCGGCCGGCCGCCCAAGCACGGTGGTGAGTTCGTCTTCGGACAGCCGGAATCCTGGGGAGATGCGCAGGTGGTGACCGTCACCGGCACCCGTCTCTACGGGAAGGCGACGGCCCGGGCATGGGACCGGCTCCACCCCCGACTGACCCGGCGGGCCGCCTGGATCGACCACACCGCCGAACTGCCCATCATCGAAGGTACGGTCATCCGCCTCCAGGTCGAGCATCTGCCCTCGGGTGCCGGTCCGAAGCCGTTGTGGCTGTGGTGGTCCAGGACCGGCGCCACTGCGGCCGACGTCGACCGCTGCTGGCAAGCGTTCCTGAGAAGGTTCGATGTCGAGCACACTTTCCGGATGATGAAGCAGACCCTGGGCTGGACCGCCCCCAGGCTCCGCAGCCCCGAGGCCGCCGACCGATGGACATGGCTCATCGCCGCCGCCTACACCCAGCTCCGGCTCGCCCGACCGCTCGTGAGGGACCTGCGGCACCCGTGGGAGAAACCGGCTCCGCTCGAGCGGCTCACCCCGGCCCGGGTCCGGCGAGGGTTTCGAAACCTGCGTCCGACGACTGCGAGGCTGTCGCACGACTTCCTCCTGGCGATGATCAAGAGCGAGCCGCTGTTCGGTTTCGATCATC
>NZ_BMUT01000017.1 GCF_014650335.1 Streptomyces hiroshimensis | reverse complement strand
CCGAACAATTTTTCAGCCTCAGGCCCCGAGTGTTATCACTCGGGGCCTGAGGCATTTTTGCGTTCAGAACGTTTTGACGTTTTGACGCTTTTCAGGACCCCTTGACACCCTCCCCGCGGCCCGGCCGTGCCGAAGGGTAAGGTCGGGGGGTATCGTTCGCATATTTCCCACAGGAGGCCCCCGGGTGGAGGTCCAGGAGACGCGAGTTCAGACCGACCGCGTCCTCACCATCCCGAACATCCTCAGCATGGCGCGTCTGGTCGGCGTCCCTCTCTTCCTGTGGCTGATTCTTCAGGAGCACGACGGGTGGGCGCTGCTCGTCCTGGCCCTCAGCGGTGTCAGTGACTACCTCGACGGAAAGCTCGCCCGGCGCTGGAATCAGATCAGCAGCCTCGGCCGGCTGCTCGACCCGGCCGCCGACCGGCTCTACATCCTTTCCACGCTCTTCGGTCTGACGTGGCGTGAGATCCTTCCGCTCTGGATGACCGCCGCCCTGATCGCCCGCGAGGCGATGCTGCTGGTCATGGTGTGGATTCTGAGGCGTCACGGCTATCCGCCGCCGCAGGTGAACTTCCTCGGCAAGGCCGCGACCTTCAACCTGATGTACGCGTTCCCGTTGCTGCTTCTCAGTGACGGAGAGGGCTGGTTGCCGTCACTTGCCGCGATTTTCGGATGGGCGTTCGCCGGATGGGGTACAACCCTCTATTGGTGGGCAGGGATCCTCTATGTGGTCCAGGTCCGCCGCCTGGTCAAGGCGGACGCCACGGCCGACTGATCTCGCTGCAGACTCCCGGCCCTACTCCGGCCATCCCGGGCGTGAAGTCGGCATGACCGTCGTCTCTCAAGGAGGACGCTTCCGACATGAAGGCCGTCGTGATGGCCGGCGGTGAAGGCACTCGCCTTCGCCCCATGACCTCGAGCATGCCCAAGCCGCTCCTGCCGGTCGCCAACCGGCCGATCATGGAGCATGTGCTGCGACTGCTCAAACGGCACGGGCTCACCGAGACCGTGGTGACCGTGCAGTTCCTCGCCTCCCTCGTCAGGAACTACTTCGGGGACGGCGAGGAGCTCGGCATGGAGCTCACCTATGCCAATGAGGAAAAGCCACTCGGCACCGCGGGCAGCGTCAAGAACGCCGAGGAGGCGCTCAAGGACGATGCCTTCCTGGTGATCTCCGGAGACGCCCTCACCGATTTCGACCTGACCGACCTGATCCGTTTCCACAAGGAGAAGGGCGCACTGGTCACCGTCTGCCTCACGCGCGTTCCCAATCCCCTTGAATTCGGCATCACCATCGTCGACGAGAACGGCAAGGTGGATCGTTTCCTCGAGAAGCCCACCTGGGGCCAGGTCTTCTCCGACACGGTGAATACGGGCATCTACGTCATGGAGCCCGAGGTCTTCGACTACGTCGAGGCCGACGTCCCCGTCGACTGGTCCGGCGATGTCTTCCCGCAGCTGATGAAGGAGGGCAAGCCGGTCTACGGCTATATCGCCGAGGGCTACTGGGAGGACGTCGGCACCCACGAGAGCTACGTCAAGGCACAGGCCGATGTGCTCGAAGGCAGAGTCGACGTCGACATAGACGGTTTCGAGATCTCGCCCGGCGTCTGGGTCGCCGAAGGCGCCGAGGTCCACCCCGACGCGACCCTCCGCGGCCCGCTCTACATCGGCGACTACGCCAAGGTCGAAGCCGGCGCCGAGATCCGCGAGCACACCGTCGTCGGCTCCAACGTCGTCGTCAAGAGCGGAGCCTTCCTGCACAAGGCCGTCGTCCACGACAACGTCTACATCGGCCAGCAGAGCAACCTGCGCGGCTGTGTCATCGGCAAGAACACCGACATCATGCGCGCCGCCAGGATCGAGGACGGCGCGGTCATCGGCGACGAGTGCCTCGTCGGTGAGGAATCGATTATTCAGGGCAATGTCCGGGTCTATCCCTTCAAGACCATCGAGGCGGGCGCTTTCGTCAACACCTCGGTGATCTGGGAGTCCCGCGGTCAGGCCCATCTCTTCGGCGCGCGCGGAGTCTCCGGCGTCCTCAACGTGGAGATCACGCCCGAACTCGCGGTACGGCTCGCGGGCGCGTACGCCACGACGCTCAAGAAGGGCTCGACCGTCACCACGGCCCGTGACCACTCCCGTGGTGCGCGAGCGCTCAAGCGCGCCGTGATCTCCGCTCTGCAGGCCAGCGCCATAGACGTACGCGACCTGGAGAACGTGCCGCTGCCGGTGGCCCGCCAGCAGACGGCGCGCGGCAGTGCCGGCGGCATCATGATCCGTACGACACCGGGCGTCCCCGACTCCGTCGACATCATGTTCTTCGACGAGCGCGGCGCCGACCTCTCCCAGGCCGGACAGCGCAAGCTCGACCGCGTCTACGCCCGCCAGGAGTACCGGAGAGCCTTCCCCGGGGAGATCGGCGACCTCTCCTTCCCCTCCAGCGTCTACGACTCCTACGCAGGTTCGCTGCTGCGCTCCGTGGACACCAGTGGAGTCGCCGAGGCAGGGCTCAAGGTCGTGGTGGACGCGGCGCACGGCAGCGCCGGCCTCGTTCTGCCCAGCCTGCTCGGCCGGCTCGGTGTGGAGGCGTTCACCATCAACCCCGGGCTCGACGAGTCCCGCCCCACCGAGACCGCGGACGACCGCCGCTCCGGCCTGGTCCGGCTCGGGGAGATCGTGGCGTCGGCCCGCGCCGCGTTCGGCGTGCGGTTCGACCCGGTGGGCGAGCGGATCTCCCTCGTCGACGAGCGCGGCCGGATCGTGGAGGACGACCGGGCCCTGCTCGTCCTGCTCGACCTGGTGGCCGCCGAGCGGCGCAGCGGCAAGGTGGCGCTGCCGGTGACCACCACGCGCATCGCCGAGCAGGTGGCGGCGTACCACGGCACCCAGGTCGAGTGGACGACGACGTCGCCCGACGATCTGACCAGGGTCGGGCGTGCGGAGACCACGATCTTCGGCGGGGACGGGCGCGGCGGCTTCATCGTGCCGGAGTCCACCAGCGTCTTCGACGGTACTGCCGCATTCGTCCGCCTGATCGGCCTGGTGGCGCGCACTCAGCTCACGCTCAGCCAGATAGACGCGCGCATCCCCCGTGCCCACGTGCTCCGCCGCGACCTGCCGACCCCGTGGGCGGTCAAGGGGCTCGTGATGCGGTCCGTGGTCGAGGCGGCCGGGGACCGGCACGTGGACACGACCGACGGAGTGCGGGTCGTCGAGGCCGACGGACGCTGGGTCATGGTGCTGCCCGACCCGGCCGAGGCAGTGACCCACCTGTGGGCCGAGGGGCCTGACGACGCCTCGGCGCAGGCCCTGCTCGACGAGTGGTCGGCGGTCGTGGACGGCGCCGGGCGCTGAGCGCGGACGCCGGGTCAGGACCCGGCGGGCGTCGTCTCCTTGGAGCCGGACCGGTGCCGGAGTGATCCTGCGCCCGGCGCGCCGGTGGGGCCATTGGGAGACGACGCCCCCGACGTGCGACGATGTGCGGCATGTCGCAGCAGCCCCCCGTTCGGAGCACGGCCCCGCCGGCTCCGCGCCCCGATGCCTCCATGTCGCTGCTGACCAACGTGATGGACCACAGCCTCGACGACGGTTACGCGGAGGCCGCGGCCAGACGGAAGGCGGAGGGCGGCAGCAAGCTGCCGAGCCCGCTGCGCGCGAAGCTGGGTCTCGCCGCGGCCCTGCTGCTCGCCGCGGTGGTGGTGACGCTGGGGGCGGCGCAGGCGCAGATATCGGCACCGACGCTGGCCAAGGAGCGCCAGCAGCTCATCGACCGCATCGAGCGGGAGACCTCGGCGGCCGACACTCTGCAGAAGAACGTCGACACCCTGCGGGATGCCGTCGGCAGCAAGCAGCGCGACGTCCTGGAGAAGCACGGCGGGGACAAGGCCGACCTGGTGGCGCTGCTCGCCGGCGCGACCGCCGTGCAGGGCCCCGGGGTCAAGCTCGTCGTGGACGACGCCAAGCAGACGAAGCAGAGCGGTGGCGGCGGTCCGCGCGAGAGCACCGGCTTCTCCGATACGGGCCGGGTGCGCGACCGCGACATGCAGCGCATCGTCAACGGTCTGTGGCAGTCCGGGGCGGAGGCCGTCTCGGTCAACGGACAGCGGCTGACGTCGCTGTCGGCGATCAGGGCCGCCGGTGACGCCATACTGGTGGACAACAGGCCGCTGGTGCCGCCGTACACGGTGCTCGCGATCGGTGACGGGCAGAAGTTCGCCAATGCCTTCCAGCGCAGCGTCGACGGGCAGTATCTGCGTGTTCTGCAGCAGAACTACGGGGTCCGCTACAGCATTTCCGCTCAGGGAGAGGTCCGGCTGCCCGCCGCGCCGAGCCTGATCGTACGTACCGCACAGCCGCAGGGGGGTGGCGCGTCCGAGCGCGCCACCGACACAGGGAAGGGCACATCGTGATCGCCGTATTGGGCCTCGTCGTGGGAGTCGTGGTCGGACTTGTCGTCCGTCCCGTGGTGCCGACGGTGGTCGAGCCCTACCTTCCCATCGCCGTCGTGGCGGCCCTCGACGCGGTGTTCGGCGGCCTCCGGGCGATGCTGGACGGGATCTTCGACGACAAGGTGTTCGTCGTGTCCTTCCTGTCCAACGTGGTCGTGGCGGCACTGATCGTCTTCCTGGGTGACAAGCTCGGCGTGGGGGCTCAGCTGTCCACCGGCGTCGTGGTCGTCCTCGGTATCCGCATCTTCTCCAACGCGGCCGCGATTCGCCGGCACGTCTTCCGGGCGTGAGGCCGATGAGCACCGACGACAACACGCCCGACGAGCCGGGATCCGCCTCCGCGGAGGAGCCGAAGGGACCGAAGGGCCCGAAGAGTCCGAAGGATCCGAAGAAGGGCATTCCGGCCGGAGAGCCGGCGAAGTCCGGTACGGACGGCGCGGCCGACGAGCCCGGCGCGGCCGACGAGCCCGGCAAGGCTGTCGGCGAACCCGGCAAGGGCCGCAAGCCGGAGAAGTCCGCAGAGTCCGCAGAGTCCGCGGAGTCCGCGCCGGAGTCCGCTCCGGATGCCGAGCCTGTTCCCGGACCCGGGGGCGGCGCAACCGGACCCGAGCCCGAAGCCGTCTCCGGGTCCGACGGGACCGGTGGGGGCCCCGCTCCCGCGTCCGTTCCCGCGTCCGCTCCGCGTACCGCCGCCGAGCCCGTGACGGGCCGTCAGCGTCTGGCCAAGGCCTTCTGGCCGCCGCGGCTGACGCGGGCACAGCTCACCGTCGCGGTGCTGCTGTGCGTCCTCGGGCTGGGCCTGGCCATCCAGGTCCGGTCGACCAGTGACAACAGCGCGCTGCGCGGTGCCCGGCAGGAGGACCTCGTACGGATCCTGGACGAGCTGGACAACCGCACGAAGCGGCTGGAGGACGAGAAGCGGCGGCTGGAGAACCAGCGCACCGAGCTGGAGAGCAGCTCCAACCAGGCCGCGGAGGCCCGCAAGCAGACCACGCAGAAGGAGCAGCAGCTGGCGGTGCTCGCGGGCACGGTGGGGGCGCAGGGGCCGGGCATCGAGCTCACGGTGAGCGACCCCAAGAGCGCCGTCGAGGCAGACAAGCTGCTGGACACCATCCAGGAGCTGCGGGCCGCGGGTGCGGAGGCCATCCAGATCAATGACGTCCGGATCGTCGCCGGCACCTATTTTTCGGGCGCGGCGGGGAAGGTGGAGATCGACGGCAAGAAGGTCTCGCAGCCTTACCGGTTCAAGGTGATCGGCAAGCCGCAGGATCTGGAGCCCGCGCTCAACATCCCCGGCGGTGTGGTGCAGACGCTGGAGAAGGAGCAGGCGGGCGTCACGGTCCAGCGGTCTGAGAAGATCATTGTGGACGCC
Organism: Streptomyces hiroshimensis; assembly: GCF_014650335.1. GTDB lineage: Bacteria > Actinomycetota > Actinomycetes > Streptomycetales > Streptomycetaceae > Streptomyces > Streptomyces hiroshimensis. The sequence goes on along the minus strand of NZ_BMUT01000017.1, from coordinate 154,420 downwards.
TTGCGCCCGGCGAAGCGGCCTGACTACGCTCGGTCGTCATCGCAGTGAGGCGGGCGGTCATGCAGGCTTCAAAGGGAGGCCATGAGGTTGCGGGGGGTCGGCGCACCAAGTCGAGGGTGCGTGGTGGAAACTGTCTGTTGACCACGGACGTTGTATGGATGTCCAGGTCGGATGGTGTGTGCATCGAGGTTTTGTCCTGCCCCACGGGCGGGTCTGTTTCGGTCAAGGGGAATCGCCCGTGAAGTTGTTTGCGAAGTTGTTCGGCAAGAGCGCACGCCAGGACGGTGGCAGCGCCCGCCACCGCGCGTCGCGTCCGGTGGAGGGCGGCGAGAGCCGGGAGGGCGCCCAGGAGGGGCGTCCGCTGTTCCGGGATCAGGTGGGAGCTCCGGGAGGAGACATTCCGGGCGGGTCGGCTGTTGACCCTGCCGCCACCGGGCGCATAGGTTTCGGGGCACCAGCGACCTCGAGTGCGCACGGAGGGTCTGCCTTGCCGGTATGTACGAGGTGCGGCCACCGGAACGCCGAGGCGAGCCGGTTCTGCTCCAATTGCGGTGCCCCGCTGCGGCCCGGTGCCGTCGCCGAGCGTGCCTCGGAGACCACCTCGACCATCTCCATCTCCGGTCTCGAGGCGTACGACTCCGAGACCACCGGCCAGACGCCGATCCCGTCGCTCTCCCCGGAGGCGCAGGCGGCCGTCGACGCCCTGCCGCTGGGTTCGGCGCTGCTGGTGGTCCGTCGCGGGCCGAATTCGGGCAGCCGCTTCCTGCTGGACGGCGAGCTGACCACGGCCGGCCGGCACCCGCAGAGCGACATCTTCCTGGACGACGTCACGGTCTCCCGCCGGCACGTGGAGTTCCGCAGAGGCCAGGACGGCAGCTTCACCGTTTCCGACGTCGGCAGCCTCAACGGTACGTACGTCAACCGTGAGCGGATCGACTCGGTGCCTCTGAACAGCGGCGACGAGGTCCAGATCGGCAAGTACCGGCTGGTCTTCTACGGCAGCCAGCGGGGCATCTGACCCCGTAAGGGAAGGGCCATGCTTCGAACACCGTCGGGCGGTACCGGGTCATCCGGTGCCGTCGGTGCGGAGGGACGGCTGGTGAGCATCGGCACGGTGCTCAACCTGCTGCGTGAGGAGTTCCCCGAGGTCACCATCTCCAAGATTCGTTTCCTGGAGGCGGAGGGCCTGGTGGAGCCGCAGCGCACGCCGTCCGGATACCGCAAATTCAGCACGGAGGACGTGGAGCGGCTCGGCTGTGTGCTGCGCATGCAGCGCGATCACTACCTTCCCTTGCGGGTCATCAAGGAGCACCTCGAAGCGCGGGCGCGGGGCGAGGCGCCGCAGCTGCCCGCCCCCGCGAAGCCCCGCGATGCCGCCCTCCTGGCCGCCGATGGACAGGAGGGCGGTCCGGTCGCCGCGCTCGGCGAGGCCGCCGTGCCCGCGGGTGCGGAGATCGGGGCCGCCGTGCCCTCTCCGGCCGCTCGGATCGGCCGGGAGGAGATGCTGAGTGCCACCGGTGTCACGGAGAGTGAGCTGGTGGAGTGGGAGTCGTACGGGCTGGTCACCGCCCACCCGGACGGCGGATTCGACGCCGATGCGGTGGCTGTGGCGCGCCTCGTCGCCGACCTGGGCCGTTTCGGTCTCGAGCCACGGCACCTTCGCGCCATGAAGGCCGCCGCCGACCGCCAGGCCGGCCTGGTCGAACAGGTGGTCGCACCACTGCGGCGGCACCGTAATCCGCAGACCAGGGCCCATGCCGAGGCCACCACGCGCGAGCTGGCCACGCTCTCCGTGCGCCTGCACGCGGCGCTCATGCAGGCCGCCCTGCACGCGGGCTCGCACTGACCGGCGAGTGCCCGACTACCCAAACCGGCCGGGCACGTCCTAGGGTTGCTGTGTGAACGAGCTCGATGTCGTGGGTGTCCGGGTGGAAATGCCCTCCAACCAGCCGATCGTGCTCCTGCGTGAAGTGGGAGGCGACCGCTACCTCCCGATCTGGATCGGACCGGGAGAGGCGACGGCCATTGCCTTTGCCCAGCAGGGCATGGCCCCGGCCCGCCCGCTGACCCACGACCTTTTCAAGGACGTGCTGGAAGCGGTCGGCCAGCAGCTCACGGAGGTCCGCATCACGGACCTGCGCGAGGGTGTGTTCTACGCGGAGCTCGTCTTCGCCAGCGGCGTGGAGGTCAGTGCCCGGCCGTCCGACGCCATAGCGCTTGCCCTGCGCACCGGCACGCCGATCTACGGCAGTGACGGGGTGCTGGACGACGCCGGGATCGCCATCCCGGACGAGCAGGAGGACGAGGTCGAGAAGTTCCGCGAGTTCCTCGACCAGATCTCGCCGGAGGACTTCGGCACCAGCAGTCAGTGAGCCGGCCGGAGCGCTCCGCGACGGTCCGCCGCGGCGCATTCGATTAGCCTTTCCCGGCACAGAGGCACGCAAAACCACTCTCTGGGTGATTATCACTCGGCGTGCCGAGTGTGGCGATCGTTGACGCACCCCGGGTGACTGCCTACCGTCGAGAAGGCAGGTCAAGGACGGAGGTCGGCGTGAGAAGCATGGGCGACGGGACGGCGGTCGGCAGTCCGTATCCGCTGTTCGGGGGAGCGGTCGAACAGGCCCCCCGTCATGCCACCCCGGTGGAGGTCACCGCACCGCGGGGTCCGGAGGCCGATCTGATCGGCTACCGCGGGCCGACGGCGTGTGCGGCGGCAGGCATCACCTACCGCCAGCTCGACTACTGGGCGCGCACGGGCCTGGTGGAGCCGAGCGTGCGGCCCGCGCACAGCTCGGGCACCCAGCGGCTCTACAGCTTCCGGGACGTGGTGGTCCTCAAGATCGTGAAGCGGCTGCTGGACACCGGGGTGTCCCTGCAGAACATCCGCACGGCCGTCCAGCACCTGCGCTCGCGCGGTATGGCCGACCTGCCCCGGATGACGCTGATGAGCGACGGCGCCACGGTGTACGAGTGCACCTCGCCCGACGAGGTCGTCGACCTCCTCCAGGGCGGGCAGGGCGTCTTCGGGATCGCTGTGGGCGTCGTGTGGCGCGATGTCGAGAGCGCGCTGTCCCAGCTGCACGGCGAGCGGGTGGACACCGGCGAGACACTGATCCGCCCCAACCCCTCCGACGAGCTGGCCCGCCGCCGCAACCGCGTCGGCTGACCGTCGGGCGGCACTCCGGCCGCCCTGCCCCGCCCCGGCTCGGCCGGCCCGGCTCACCCGCCGTGTGCCCGCCGTACACATCGGGGCATGTCAGGCATGCCGGGGCGCATCGGCGTCATTGTCAGTGGCATGCGGCAGCATCGGTGTCGTGAGAGGTGCGCCGACCATCCTGCATCTGGACATGGATGCTTTCTACGCTGCGGCCGAGCAGGCGGCCAAGCCCAGCCTGCGCGGGAAGCCCGTCGTGGTGGGCGGGATCGGCCCGCGCGGCGTGGTGGCCACCGCGTCGTACGAGGCGAGGGTCTTCGGCGTCCACTCCGCGATGGCCACGGCCCAGGCCCGCAGGCTGTGCCCCAACGCCGCCTATCTCACTCCGCGGTTCTCGCTCTACCGCGAGGTCAGCGAAGTGGTCATGGGCCTGCTCGGCGCGCTGTCGCCGCTGGTGGAGCCGCTGAGCCTCGACGAGGCGTTCGTGGATCTGGAGGCCGGCGGCGTCGAGCCGACCTCGGCGGCCGTGCGGGCCGTGGGGGAGCGCCTGCGGCGGGACATCCGCGCGGCCACGGGCCTCAGCGGCTCGGTGGGCCTCGCCGCCTCCAAGATGCTCGCGAAGATCGCCTCCGAGGAGGCCAAGCCCGACGGCCTGGTGCTCATCGAGCCGGGCACCGAGCTGGAGCTGCTGGGCCCCATGTCCGTGCGCGCCATCCCGGGCGTCGGCCCGGCCACCGCGGAGACGCTGCGCCGGGCCGGCATCACGACCGTCTCGGAGACGGCGGAGGCGGGCGAGGCGGAGCTCGTACGGCTTCTGGGCAAGGCCCACGGCGCGGGCCTGCACGCTCTGGCCACCGGGCATGACGACCGCCCCGTCGTCGCCGAGCGCGACGCCAAGTCCGTGTCCGTGGAGGACACCTTCGAGGAGGACCTGACCGACCGGTCGCGGGTGCAGCTGGAGATCGCCCGGCTCGCCGAGCGGTGCGTGCAGCGGTTGCGGGCCGCCGGCCGGTCCGGGCGCACCGTCGTCATCAAGGTGCGCAGTTACGACTTCTCGACGCTGACCCGCTCGGAGACGCTGCGCGGGCCGACGGACGACCCCGCGGTGGTCAAGGAGGCGGCGGCCCGGCTGATCGACGGCGTCGACACCACGGCCGGGGTCCGGCTGCTCGGCGTCGGGGTCAGCGGGCTCGCCGACTACACCCAGGAGGATCTCTTCGCCCAGGCTGCGAGCGAGGCTGCGGCCGCCGCCGTCTCGGCGCGTGCGGGTGGTGCGGGTGGTGCGGCGGAGGCGCCGCAGGGCTCGGGAGGGGCACAGGGGGAGGCTGCGGGCGCGGGCGCAGTGGACAGGCCGCGGCGCTGGCTGCCGGGCCTGGACGTGCGGCATGCCGAGTACGGGGCGGGGTGGGTGCAGGGGAGCGGGGTCGGCCGGGTCACGGTGCGCTTCGAACAGCCCTGGTCGGAGCCGGGCCGGGTGCGGACGTTCGCGGTCGACGACCCCGCGCTGGAACCGGGGGAGCCGCTGCCGCTCGTACGGCGTGAGCCGGAGGCGGATCAGCAGGCTGATCCGCCGGAACCTCGCGGTTCGGCGGACGCCGGCCCGGGTCCCGGCCCTGCCCCGGATCCGGCCCCGGGCCCGGATTCCGGCTCCGGCCCGGATCCCGGCCCCGGTCCTGGTTCTGGTCCTGGCCACGGTCCCGGGCCCGCCCCGGATCCCGGGCCCGGATCCGGCCCTGCCATCGGTCCCGACCCTGGCTCCGGCCCGGATCTCGCCGTCGGCCCTGGCCCTGGCCCCGGCCTCGGCCCTCATCCTGGCCCCGGCTACGGCCCCGGCCCCGGCCCCGGCCTTGGCCCCGGCCCCGATCCCGCCGCCGAGCCCGGACCCGGGTCGGATCCCGTCGTCGGGCCCGACCCCGGGATGTCCAGTCGGTAGTGGTGGTAGAGCTGCAGCTCCTGTTCCGGGGACAGGTGGCGGCCGACGCCGAAGTCGGGGGCCTCCTTGATCAGTGCCCGGTCGTACGCCGTGCGCAGGCTCTGGCCGACGACCTCGCTGGTCGCCAGGGGGACGAAGGTGTCCCGCCGGAAGAAGCCCGTGCGCACGGCCGCCCACAGGGCTTCCCCCGTGGCGTCGTCGAGATAGACCTCGTCCACCGTGCCGATCTTCGCCCCGTCGCGGTCGAAGACCTTCCATCCGATCAGGCTCCGGGGATCGATGTCGCTCTGCACGGTTCCTCCCTGTATCGGCACCTCCCCCCACGTAAAAACACAAAGCGAGAAGCGGCCACTCGGGAGATCCGGCGGGAAAGCCGCGCTGGTAGGCTGGCGAATGGCCGCAGAATCCGTGCGGGAGAGTCCTCCGGAAGCCCACCCAGCGGGGCGGAGCGGAGGCGCCGAAGGAGCAAATCCTCCCCGGAATCTCTCAGGCACCCGTACCGCATGGACGAGGTCACTCTGGAAAGCAGGGCGGGCCCGGTCAGCCAAGCGCCGAAGCCCCTCCTCACCGACGGTGAAAGCCGGGCCGTGCGCTGCGGTCCGGTGAAGCTCTCAGGTTGAGATGACAGAGGGGGAGGCCGTCCGGGTACCCGCGCCGTGGTACCCCTCGCAGGTCGCAACGACCAGGAGGCCTCCGCAGATGACTGCCCACCGCATCGCCCTTTCCGACCTGGAGCGGGACACCCCGTTCGAGCGCCGCCACATAGGCCCCGACGGCGAGGCCCAGGCCAAGATGCTCGCCCAGGTCGGCTTCGGCTCGCTGGACGAGCTCACCGCCGCCGCCGTGCCGGAAGTGATCAAGAGCGTGGGCGCGCTGGCCCTGCCGGAGGCCCGCAGCGAGGCCGAGGTGCTCGCCGAACTGCGGACGCTCGCCGACCGCAACCAGGTCCTCGCCCCGATGATCGGCCTCGGCTACCACGGCACGTTCACCCCGCCGGTGATCCTGCGCAACGTCATGGAGAACCCCGCCTGGTACACGGCCTACACGCCGTACCAGCCGGAGATCTCCCAGGGCCGCCTGGAGGCCCTGCTCAACTTCCAGACGGTCGTCGCCGATCTCACCGGGCTGCCCACCTCCGGCGCCTCCCTCCTCGACGAGGGCACCGCCGCCGCCGAGGCCATGGCCCTGTCCCGCCGCGTCGGCAAGGTCAAGAAGGGCGTCTTCCTCATCGACGCCGACACCCTGCCGCAGACGATCGCCGTGATCGAGACGCGCGCCGAGCCGACCGGTGTCGAGGTCGTCGTCGCCGATCTGAGCGCGGGCATCCCGGACGAGATCGCCGAGCGCGGTGTCTTCGGCGTCCTCCTGCAGTACCCCGGTGCCTCCGGCGCGGTGCGCGATCTGCGCCCGGTCATCGAGCGGGCCCACGAGCTCGGCGCGATCGTCACCGTCGCCGCCGACCTGCTCGCCCTGACCCTGCTGACCTCGCCCGGCGAGCTCGGCGCGGACATCGCGGTCGGCACCACCCAGCGCTTCGGCGTCCCCATGGGCTTCGGCGGCCCGCACGCCGGGTTCATGGCCGTGCGCGAGCAGTTCGCCCGCAGCCTCCCCGGCCGCCTCGTCGGCGTCTCCGTCGACGCCGACGGCAACAAGGCCTACCGCCTGGCCCTGCAGACCCGTGAGCAGCACATCCGCCGCGAGAAGGCCACCAGCAACATCTGCACCGCCCAGGTGCTCCTCGCCGTCATGGCCGGCATGTACGCCGTCTACCACGGCCCCGAGGGCCTGGCCGCCATCGCCCGTCGCACCCACCGCTACGCCGCGATCCTCGCCGAGGGCCTGCGCGCCGGGGGCGTCGAGCTCGTGCACGGCGCCTACTTCGACACCCTGACCGCGCGCGTCCCCGGCCGGGCCGCCGAGGTCGTCGAGGCCGCCCGCGAGCGCGGCGTCAACCTGCGCCTGACCGACGCCGACCACGTCGGCATCGCCTGCGACGAGACCACCACCCGCGCCCACCTGGACTCCGTCTGGGCCGCGTTCGGGGTGGCCGGCGACGTCGAGGCGCTCGACGCGGTGGCCGCCGAGGCCCTCCCCGAGTCCCTCCAGCGCACCGCGGACTACCTCACGCACCCGGTCTTCCACGAGCACCGCTCCGAGACGGCCATGCTGCGCTACCTGCGCCGCCTCGCCGACCGGGACTACGCCCTGGACCGCGGCATGATCCCGCTCGGCTCCTGCACCATGAAGCTCAACGCCACGACCGAGATGGAGCCGGTCACCTGGCCCGAGTTCGGCGCGCTGCACCCCTTCGCGCCGGTCGAGCAGGCCGAGGGCTATGTCACGCTCATCACGGAGCTGGAGGAGCGGCTCGCCGCGGTCACCGGCTACGACAAGGTCTCCATCCAGCCGAACGCCGGGTCCCAGGGCGAGCTCGCGGGCCTCCTGGCCGTCCGCGCCTACCACCGCGCCAACGGCGACGAGCAGCGCACGGTCTGTCTGATCCCGTCCTCCGCGCACGGCACCAACGCCGCCAGCGCCGTGATGGCCGGCATGAAGGTCGTCGTGGTCAAGACCGCCGACGACGGCGAGGTCGACATCCAGGACCTGCGCGCCAAGATCGAGCAGTACCGCGACGAGCTTTCCGTGCTGATGATCACCTACCCGTCGACGCACGGTGTCTTCGAGGAGCACGTCGCCGACATCTGCGCGGCCGTGCACGAGGCGGGCGGCCAGGTCTACGTGGACGGCGCCAACCTCAACGCTCTGGTGGGCCTGGCGGAGCCGGGCAAGTTCGGCGGCGACGTCTCGCACCTGAACCTGCACAAGACCTTCTGCATCCCGCACGGCGGCGGCGGTCCCGGCGTCGGCCCGGTCGCCGTCCGCGCGCACCTCGCGCCGTACCTCCCCAACCACCCGCTGCAGCCCACCGCCGGCCCGGCGACGGGCGTCGGCCCGATCTCCGCCGCGCCGTGGGGCTCCGCCGGCATCCTGCCGATCTCCTGGGCGTACGTCCGGCTGATGGGCGGCGAGGGCCTCAAGCGCGCCACGCAGGTGGCGGTGCTCGGCGCCAACTACATCGCCAAGCGCCTGGAGCCGCACTACCCCGTGCTCTACACCGGCCCGAACGGCCTGGTGGCCCACGAGTGCATCGTCGACCTGCGGCCGCTGACCAAGGCGACCGGCGTGAGCGTCGACGACGTCGCCAAGCGGCTCATCGACTACGGCTTCCACGCGCCGACGATGTCCTTCCCGGTGGCCGGCACCCTGATGATCGAGCCCACGGAGAGCGAGGACATCACCGAGCTGGACCGCTTCTGCGAGGCGATGATCGCGATCCGCGCCGAGATCGAGAAGGTCGGCTCGGGGGAGTGGAGCAAGGACGACAACCCGCTGCGCCACGCCCCGCACACCGCCGCGTCCGTGGCGGGCGCTTGGGAGCACCCCTACAGCCGTGAGGAGGCCGTCTTCCCCACCGGGGTCTCGGCCGCCGACAAGTACTGGCCGCCGGTGCGCCGCGTCGACGGTGCGTACGGCGACCGCAACCTCGTGTGCTCCTGCCCGCCGCTGGAGGACTACGACGGCTGACGCAGCCGTGGGCCTCGGGTGAGGCCCGGCACAAGTCGGGGCCGGTTCGGCGATCTCGCCGGGCCGGCCCCTGTGCGTGCGGGTGGTGCGGGTGGTGCGGTGTCGCTGTGGTGCGGTGTGCGTGAGCGCTGTACTGCTCTGGTGCTGTGTGCGGTGGCGCGAGAGCTCAGGCGGCAGTCACCACGTTCCCCGTGTCCAGCGGCCGGTGCGGTGCGATGATCTGGCCGTCCGGCAGCAGCTCACCGGTGTCCTCGAAGTGCAGGACTCCGTTGCACAGCAGACTCCAGCCCTGCTCGGGGTGGTGCGCCACGAGATGCGCGGCTTCCCGGTCGGCGGAGTCGGCTGAGGGGCACGTGGGCTGGTGCTGGCACATGGGAGGGTTCTTTCGCTGTGATGTGGTGGCTGTCCTGCGGCTCGATTCGGTGTTCATGCCGCCCCCCGTTGGCGAATCGGTTGGTCGATACCAGTGTTGCCCCACGGGCGTGATTCCGCAGGGATTTCCCGGCAGCGCTCCTCACTCGTTGGAGACGCATCACCCATGCGGGCGGTTGCTTCCAACATGACTGCCCGGCCGGGTGGTTACCGGTGGTCGGAGTGGGCTAGTCCGGGAGGGTGAGCACATGTGTGCGCCCCGCGGCGGGGAGCCGCGGGGCGCAGGGGAAGAAAGCAGGGTGTCAGACCGCCGGAACGGTTCCTCAAGCGGGAGTCTTCAGCAGCGGGGCGGGCGTCAGGCGCAGCGTCAGGAGGGGCGTCAACTCGGTGAAGCGGTGCGGGCGGTGCGCGGCGATCCCCGGCGGCGCCGGTGCGAGCGGCACGAGGAGATCGCCCGGCCCGGGCAGGCCCGAGGCGGCGTCGGCGGCGATGTCCCCGTGCAGCCAGAGCGTGAGCATGTAGAGCTCGGGCACGGACAGCAGCCGGGGCTGGTACGGCGTCGGGAGCGCCTCCGCCTGCCGCAGCGCGCGTTCCGTGGAGACGAGGTAAGGGCCCTCGCAGAAGTGTGAGAACGCCCAGCCGTCCGCGGTCTGCACCGTCTCTCCCGCGGCCACCGTGCGCCCGGAGCCGCGGATCAGGAACCGCCAGCCGGTGAGCCGGGTGCGCGGGGCGCCGCCGCGGCCCGTCGCCTGCTCCAGAACGTGGACGGGCAGCGGGAGTTCGGGGGTCAGCGGCCCTTGCGCGGCCTTCAGTGAGGGGGTGCGGGCCTCGCGGACGGCGGAGGGGGAACCGAGGGCGCTCAGAACACTGCGCAGGGCAGGCGCAGGGGCAGGGGGGACATGCAGCGGCATGGTGGGTCGCCTCTCACTTCGGAGACACGTGGTGCTTGGGCAGGGTGCGGACGACGCTGTCGGCGTGCGGGGTCAGAGGGGGGCCGGGACCGTACCGGCTGCCGGGGCCGTGGCGCCTACTCTCCGCCTCGTCCCCGAAGTTTATACGACACGTGTTCACATGGTGTTTCGGCTAGCTGTCGCCGGTATTTCCGGCAAGGGGATATCAGGGCCTTGTCGGAGGGTGATTTCGGTGATTCTGTGCCGAGTAGGGGCACGCCACCTCGTATTGTGCCCCGGGCAGGGTAGGCCGAATCTCGTCGGTGTTTATCACCAGCGGTATCACCAGCGCTATCGCCCGGGCTGTCGCAAAGCCCGGGCGGTCCGTCATGCCCACGGAATGTGCCACCGGATGCGTTGCCGAGAGCGTAGCGGGTATGTGGTCCCGGCGGGGCGTTATCGATCACATTGGCTGGGCATCATCGACCGTGACGCGAGCGGCCGGCGCCGCGGCGACCCACGTGAGGAGGGACCCTGCGATGGGGGACAAGGTCGTGGCCGGGGGCGTCGACCTCGCCGACCGACAGCGCCACCGGGCAAAGCTCCGGCAGTGCCTGGAAGCGCTGGGGAGGCTGCTGGAAGAGAAGCGTTTCGACCGTCCCAGGAATCTCATGGGCCTGGAGATCGAGCTGAATCTCGCGGGGGCCGACGGGATGCCGAGCATGGTGAACGCCGAAGTGCTGGAGCGTATCGCAAGCGGTGATTTCCAGACCGAACTCGGCCGGTTCAACCTGGAAGTGAACATTGTTCCGCACCGGCTGTCCGGAAGCGTCCTGGACCAGCTTGCCGAGGAGTTGCGGACGACTCTCTCCTATGCCGACCGGAAAGCCATGGAAGTCGATTCCGGAATCGTGATGATCGGCATTCTGCCGACCCTGGAGGACCGCCACCTGGTCTCGGCGAACCTCTCCGCGGACGAGCGCTACGCCATGCTGAACGCGCAGGTGGTGGCCGCGCGGGGCGAGCACTTCACGATCGACATCGAGGGCGTGGAGCGGCTGACGTGCACCGCGGAGTCGATCGCTCCCGAAGCCGCGTGCACCTCCGTGCAGTTGCACCTGCAAGTGACACCGGGGCGGTTCGCCGCCGTATGGAATTCCGCGCAGGCGGTGGCGGCCGCGCAGATCGCCGTCGGCGCCAACTCCCCCTTCCTCTTCGGCCGGGAGCTGTGGCGCGAGTCCCGGCCGCCGCTGTTCGTCCAGTCCACCGACACCCGCCCGCCCGAGCTCACGGCCCAGGGGGTGCGGCCGCGCACCTGGTTCGGCGAGCGCTGGATCGATTCTGCATATGAGCTGTTCGAGGAGAACCTGCGCTTCTTCCCCCCGGTGCTGCCGATCTCCGACGACGAGGAGCCGGTGCGCGTCCTGGAGGCGGGCGGAGTGCCGATGCTGCACGAGCTGACGCTGCACAACGGGACGGTCTACCGCTGGAACCGGCCCGTCTACGGGGTGGCCGACGGCGTACCGCACCTGCGCGTGGAGAACCGGGTGCTGCCCGCCGGCCCCACCGTCACCGACGTCATCGCCAACACCGCCTTCTACTACGGGCTGGTCAGGGCGCTCGCCGAGGAACCGCGGCCGGTGTGGACCAGGCTGCCGTTCCGCGTCGCCGCGGAGAACTTCGACGCCGCCTGCCGGCACGGCATCGACGCCTGGCTGCGCTGGCCGAGGGCGGGCCGGGCGGGGACGCTGGAACGGCGGCCGGCCGTCCGGCTCGTCCAGGAGGAGCTGCTGCCGCTTGCGGCGGCCGGGCTCGACGCCTGGGGCGTGGAGCCCTCCGACCGCGACCGCTACCTCGGGGTCATCGAGGGCCGCTGCCGAAGCCGCACCAACGGGGCGTCCTGGCAGGCCGCCACCTATCACCGCGCCCTGGAATACGGCATGGACCGCCACAAGGCGCTGGCCGTCACCACCCGGCGCTACTGCGAGCTGATGCGTACCGGTGAGCCGGTGCACACCTGGCCGGCGGGCCCCGGCGACTGACACGTCCTCCCCTCCCGTACCCCCTGGCCCACCGGCCACAGCGCGTCGGGCAAGCTGTGACGGCGGCCGCCTGCAGGGGCGGCGACCGGCAGGACGCCGCCCCACCGGCGGGGCGGGAGGAAGCGGAGGCACAGGTGCGGCAGAACGCGCAGGGCGAGGACGGCATCCTGCCCGGAGCCCGGACCGGCCCGCAGCCCGGCGCAGCCGCCCGGCGGCGCACGCTGCGCAGCGAGACGCTCCTGGTCCTGGCGCTGTCGCTCGGGGCCAGCGCGGTGTCGTCACTGATCAGCTTCGTCGGCGCGCTCACCAGGCCGGGCGGGCTCAAGGACCAGGCCGCCAACCTCAACGCCTCGCACGCCCCCGGCCGGCCCTGGCTCGACCTGTCGTGGCAGGTCTTCGGCATCGCGACGGCGCTGGTGCCCGTGTTCCTGGTGGCGCACCTGCTGCTGCGCGAGGGGGCGCCGGGCCTGCGCGCGGTCGGCCTCGACCGGGACCGCCCCGGATTCGACCTCACGCGCGGCACCGGGGTGGCGGCGGCCATCGGCGGCACCGGGCTGCTGTTCTACCTCGGCGTCCGGGCCGCGGGGTTCAACCTGACGGTGGTGCCGGAGTCGCTTCCCGACGTGTGGTGGAAGATCCCCGTCCTGATCGCCTCCGCCGTGCAGAACGCGGTGCTGGAGGAGGTCGTGGTCGTCGGGTACCTGCTGCGCCGGCTGGGACAGCTGGGCTGGACCCCGGTGGCGGCGCTGGCGGCGAGTGCCGCCCTGCGCGGTTCGTACCACCTCTACCAGGGCGTCGGCGGGCTCATCGGGAACATGGCGATGGGCGTGGTCTTCGTCCTGCTCTACCGGCGGTGGGGGCGGGTCGGGCCGCTGGTGGCCGCGCACGCGCTGATCGACATCGTGGCGTTCGTCGGATACGCGCTGCTCGCCGGCAAGGTGGGCTGGCTGCCGACGGCCTGACCCCGCCCCCGCCGCCGCTCCTGCAGCTACGCCGGCAGGCCGTTCCCGCTCACGCGAGCAGGTCGCCCTCGATGACCGTGACGGCCGAGCCGGTCAGCAGCGTGCGGTCGCCGCGCAGCCGGGTCCGCACCAGGCCGGTCCGGGCGGACGCCTGGAGGCCCGTCAGGTCGTCACGGCCCAGCCGCCCGGACCAGAAGGGGGCGAGCGCGGTGTGCGCACTGCCGGTCACGGGGTCCTCGTCGATACCGACGTTCGGGAAGAAGCAGCGCGAGACGTAGTCGTAGCCGCGCGCCGGGTCCTCGGCCGGGGCCGTGGCGATGATGCCCCGGCGCGAATGCCGGCCGAGGGCGCGGATGTCGGGCGCCAGGGACCGTACGGCCTTCTCGTCCGCCAGCTCGGCCACCAGGTCACCGATGTGCGGACCGGTGTCGTAGGTGCTGAGAACCTCCGCGCCCAGGGCTTCGGTCACCCCTTCGGGGAGGGCGACCGGAGTGAGCGGGGCGGTCGGGAAGTCCAGCGTGATCGAGCCGTCCTCGTGCGCCGTGGCGGTGAGGACGCCGCAGCGGGCGGCGAGGCGGACGGTGCCGGTGGCGACGCCCGTGGTGTGCAGGACGTGCGCGGTGGCGAGCGTGGCGTGGCCGCACATGTCGACCTCGGTGAGCGGCGTGAACCAGCGCAGCGCCCAGTCGGCGTCGTCCTGCGAGGTGCCGGCGAGCGGGTGGGCGAAGGCGGTCTCGGAGAGGTTGACCTCGGCGGCGACCCGCTGGAGCCGGTCGTCGCCGGGGAATTCCCCGGAGTCGAAGAGGACGACCCCGGCCGGGTTGCCGGCGAAGGGGCGGTCGGTGAAGGCGTCGACGATTCGAATGCGCATGGCCGGACGCTACGGGCGTGGAAGACCCGCAGGCCAGGGCCAACTCACGAGATGTGGCCCTGCAGGGAGCGCCGCGGCGGTGCGGGGGAAGCCGCGCAGGGGCATTGCCATAAGAACAGTCCCGATATATCGTTGAAGTGTCGCGACCGATCAACGACAGTGTTGATGATCGACGGTATGGAAGATCGGACGATGGGAGGAGCGCCATGCGGCGTTCTCGTGGACATGAGCACCATGGGCCCGGCCGTCACGGTTCGGGCGAATTCGACGGGCGGCGGGCGGCCTTCGGGCCCTTCGGGCCCGGTTTCGGGGGGCCGCCGTTCGGCGGCCCGTGGGGGCGCGGCCGGGGCGGTCGCGGGGGGCGTGCCCGCCGCGGTGACGTACGGGCCTCGATCCTGACCCTGCTGAAGGACCGCCCCATGCACGGCTACGAGATGATCCAGGAGATCGCCGAGCGCAGTGGCGGCGCCTGGAAGCCCAGCCCGGGGTCGGTCTATCCGACGCTGCAGATGCTGGAGGACGAGGGCCTGATCGAGAGTGCGAGCGAGGGCGGCAAGAAGCTGTTCAGCCTCACCGAGGCGGGCCTCGCCGAGGCCGAGGCCGGGCCCGACGCCCCCTGGGAGGACGCCGGTCGCGGCGTCGACTGGGAGGCGATGCAGGAGGTCCGGCAGGCGGGCTTCGGCCTCCTGGAGGCCTTCGGTCAGGTCTGGAAGTCCGGCACCCCCGAGCAGCGGCAGAAGGCTCTGGACGTGATCAATGAATCGCGCAAGAAGCTCTACCTCATCCTCGCCGACGAGGGCTGAGCCGACCGCGCGGCGGAGAAGGGGTGTTCCCGCGATCCTGCCGGGAACACCCCTGAGAACGATTCCGTGCCCGTCCTCCTCAGGGAGGAGGAAACGGCGGCCCGTACCCAACCGCCGTCGGATGCGCGAATGCTTCCCCACGGGGATGACCCGGCGGTTCGTGACTGATGGGGTGGGAGGGTGCAAAGCCGCGTAGGAGATACGGGGGCGACGTCCGTCGCCCGAGAAGGCCTGTTCAGCGCCGAACTGGCAGCGGCGGTCACGGGTGCCCGCAGGCGCGCCGTGCGGGACGGCGACCGGCAGGTCGACACCGCCCACCTGCTCCACACCCTGATGGAGTCGGACCCCGAGGTGTGCCGCGCCGTGGACGGCGGGGGCACGGGGCAGTCCGTGCGGCTGCTCGGCTACCTCGTCCAGCGCACCATCGGCTACGGGCTGCGCTGGAGCGGCACCGTCGAGGACTCCGGCTCGCTGCCCGTCCTCCTCGACTGCCGGGCGCCCGGCTGGTCGCCTGCCGCGGCCGCCGCCATGGAGGGCGCGTTCACCCGCGCCCGCGCGCGGGGTGACGACCGGGCGGAAGGGACGGACCTCCTCGCGATGCTCGCTCTCGACGGCCGTTGCCGCGCGGCGGAGGTCATGCGCCGGGCCGGAGTGGACACGGAGGTGCTCGCGGCCCGCCTCGAAGTGCCGGAAGTGTCATGAGTTCCGCGTGAGTTCCGGTCGGGCGGGTGCGCCGGGGGCCGATAGGGCTGTCATGAGTGTTCGGGGGTGACGGTCCTGTCATCTGCTGGCATGATGACCCGATGCATGCCTCTCAGGAGAGAAGCGCAGGCCTGGGCCTCGCCCTGGTCTCCGCGCTCGCGTTCGGCGGTTCCGGTGTCGCGGCCAAGCCGCTGATCCAGGCGGGTCTCGACCCGCTCCATGTGGTGTGGCTGCGGGCGGCCGGCGCCGCCCTGGTCCTGCTGCCCGTCGCATGGCGGCACCGCGCCCTCGTCACCCGCCGCCCCGCTCTCCTCGCTGGCTTCGGCTTGCTTGCCGTCGCCGGCGTCCAGGCGTGCTACTTCGGTGCGATATCCCGGATCCCGGTCGGCGTGGCCCTGCTCGTGGAGTACCTCGGCCCGGCGCTCCTGCTCGGCTGGGTGCGCTTCGTGCAGCGCCGGCCGGTCAGCCGTGCCGCCGCCGTGGGCGTGGCGCTCGCCGTGGCCGGGCTCGCGTGCGTGGTGGAAGTCTGGTCGGGCATGGGCTTCGACGCCGTGGGCCTGCTGCTCGCTCTCGGCGCCGCCTGCTGCCAGGTCGGCTACTTCGTGCTGTCCGACCACGGCGCGGACGACGAGGAGCCCGCCGACCCCGTCGGCGTCATCGCCTACGGACTGCTCATCGGGGCCCTGGTCCTCACGGTCGTCGCGCGCCCCTGGGGCATGGACTGGTCCGTGCTCGCCGGCAGCGCCCGGATCAGCGGGACCGGCGTGCCGGCCGTCCTGCTCCTCGCCTGGGTGGTGCTGATCGCCACGGTGGCCGCCTACGTCACCGGCGTGCTCGCCGTGCGCAGGCTCTCGCCGCAGGTGGCGGGCGTGGTCGCCTGCCTGGAGGCCGTGGTCGCCACGGTGCTGGCCTGGGTGCTGCTCGGCGAGCACCTCTCGCTGCCGCAGATCACCGGCGGCGCCCTGGTGCTGGTGGGTGCCTTCATCGCCCAGTCCTCCACGCCCAAGAAGGCCGCCGCGACGGTGGTGGCGCAGGGCGAGGGCGCAGCGGCGGACTCCGCGGCGGCCGCCGCCGGGCAGGGGGAGTTGCCCGCGGGAACCCGCCCGGCCTAGGGTGACGATCATGCACAAGACTGTTCTGCCGCCTCCCGCCGCCTAGCGCGGGCGGCCGCACCCGGAAGACCGGGCCCGGGGTGGAGCCCCCGGGCGGATCGCCGCTGCCCGCACACGGGACCAGCGATCACTTCACGTCTTCCCGCGGGAGAACAGTCATGCCCCGTTCCGCTCCGTCGTCCTGCCCGTCCACCGGGCGGCCCGAGCAACATTCCGTCCCTTCGGCAACCTTGGCACCCTCGGCCGCCTCGGCCTCCTTGTCCTCGCCGGCCCCGGCGAGCGGCATATCCATCGGCCGCGGTCTGCTCTACGTGGCCGTCGCGGCCACCTCTTGGGGGACCACCGGCGCCACCGCCGACCTCCTCATGGACGGCAGCGGCCTCGGCCCGGCCGCGCTGACCTTCTGGCGCACGGCGGGCGGCCTCGTCTTCCTGCTGGCCGCCCGGTTCCTGATGCTGCGCCGCACCGCCCGTACGCGCGACCGCGCCGTCCGGGCGTACGAGCCGTGGCCGCGCAGAGCGGCGCGCGTCCTCGTGACGGGCACCGGCCTGACGGTCTTCCAGACGGCCTACTTCGCGGCCGTGGAGGCGACCGGGATCGCCGTCGGCACCGTGGTCACCCTGGGCGCCTCGCCCGTCCTCGTCGCCCTCGGCGGCCGGCTGCTCATGGGGGAACGGCTCGGCGCCGGAGGCGTCACGGCCGTGGGCGGGGCCTGCGCCGGGCTGGCCGTGCTGATGCTCGGCAACGACGGCACGGGCGCGGTGCGCCCGGCGGGGGTGGCGCTCGCGCTGCTCTCCGCCGCCGGATACGCCGTCGTGACCGTCTACGCGCGCGTCCTGGAGCGCGAGCAGCGGGCCACGGACCCCTTCACCACGACCGTGACCTCCTTCGCGGTCGGCACCGTGCAGCTCCTGCCCCTGGCGGCCGCCGAGGGGCTGTGGCCGCAGGACGGGCACCTGGGCCGCACGCTCGCGCTGGGGGCCTATCTCGTGACGGTGCCGACGGCGCTGGCCTACGGCCTGTTCTTCGCGGGGCTCGTGGTGGTGCGGGCCACCACGGTGTCGGTGATCACGCTGCTGGAGCCGGTGACGGCGGCGGTCATCGCCGTGACCCTGCTCGGCGAGCACCTCACGGCCGCGACCGCGCTCGGCACGGCCGTGCTGCTGTGCGCCGTGGCGGCGCTGGCCGCCGCGGAGGCACGCGGTCAGGCTGCGCCGGCGCCCGTGGAACCGCCTGTGGAGCGGCCCGCGGAGCCGTCCGCGCAGTCGTCCGGGGAACCGCTCGGTGAGCCGCTCGTGGATCCGTTCGGCGCTTCGCTCACAGAACGGTGATGTAGTCGGGCACGGGGGTGCCGGGCGCGAGGTGCTTGTCGGGTATCGGCGTGCCGTACGCGGGGGCGACGGGGACGAGGCCGCTCCAGTGGGGGAGAGGCAGATCCTCGATCTCGTCGTTGACGCCCCCGGTGCGCATCTTCGCGGAGACTTCGGAGAGGTCGACGCGGAGCACGGCCGTCGCCGCGAGCTCCTTGGCCGAGGCCGGGCGGCAGTCCGCCGCCCGGCCCGGTGTGACCTGCTCCACCAGGGCGTCGAGGGCCGCGCGCTTCTCCTGCTCCTCGGTCACCTGCCGGGCGGTCCCGTGCACCACGACCGAGCGGTAGTTGAGGGAGTGGTGGAAGGCGGAGCGCGCGAGGACGAGGGCGTCGACGTGAGTGACCGTCACGCAGACCGGCATGCCCGCGTCCTCCGCGCGGCCCGCGCTGCGCAGCGGGCGCGAGCCCGTCGAGCCGTGCACGTAGAGGCGGTCGCCGATGCGCCCATAGAGCGTCGGCAGGACGACCGGCGCCCCGTCGCGCACGAAGCCGAGATGGCAGACGTACCCCGCGTCGAGGATCGCGTGCACGACCTCGCGGTCGTACGAGGCGCGCTCGCGGGCGCGGGTCGGGGTGGTCCGTTCGGTCTGCTCGTACGCGGCGGGCGGCGCAACAGTCATTGCGAACTCCATTGCACTAGTGCATAATCTTCTTTGTGCTAGGAGACTATCGGATCGAAGGTCGTCGCGCAGCAGAGATTTCCGCGAGCGTGGAGCGCGGCGTGGGCGCCGGCAAGCTGGCCCCTGGGGAACTACTCCCGCCCATGAGGGAGTTGGCGGTCGAGCTGGGGGTCAATCCCAATACGGTCGCCGCCGCCTATCGCACGCTGCGGGAGCGCGGAGTGATCGAGACTGCCGGGCGCCGCGGCAGCCGTGTGCGTCACCGCCCGGCCAGCACGGCCCGCGAGCTCATCCACGTCGAGGCTCCCGAGGGCGTCCGGGACGTCTCGGCGGGCAATCCCGATCCGGCTCTGCTGCCCCCGCTCGGCGAGGCGCTCGCGGCTGCCGCCGCGCGGGCCGCCGAGGCCCCCGCGCTGTACGGAGCCCCGGCCGTCGGCACCGAGCTGGAGCGGTTCGCCCGGGCGGCCTTCGATGCCGACGGCGTGCCCGGCGGGCCGCTCGCCGTCACTTCCGGCGCGCTCGACGCCATCGAGCGCGTGCTCGCCGTGCATCTGCGGCCGGGCGACGCCGTCGCGGTCGAGGATCCCGGCTGGGGCAGCCTCCTCGACCTGGTCCCGGCCCTCGGGCTGCGCGCCGTCCCCCTGCCCGTCGATGACGACGGCCCGCTGCCGGAGGCCGCGGACCGGGTGCTGCAGCAGGGAGCGCGAGCGGTCATCGTCACCGGCCGGGCGCAGAATCCCACGGGCGCCGTGGTCGGCGAGGCCCGTGCGCGCGAGCTGCGCGCCGTGCTCTCCGGCCATCCGCAGGCGCTGCTCATCGAGGACGATCACGGCCACGGGATCGTCGATCTGCCGCTGAACACCCTCACGGGGTGCACCGACCACTGGGTCGTCGTGCGCTCCGTCGCCAAGGCGTACGGGCCGGATCTGCGGCTCGCGGTGCTCACGGGCGACGCCGTCACCGTGGACCGGGTGCGCGGCCGGCAGCGGCTGGGCCCCGGCTGGGTCAGTCACATCCTGCAGGACGCCGTCGTGCACCTGTGGCGCAGCGGCGCGGTGGATGCGGCGCAGGTCTCCGCCGCGTACGGGCGCCGCCGCGACCCGCTCGTCCGGGCCCTGCGCGAGCGCGGGATCGCGGCGCACGGGCGCAGCGGGATGAACGTATGGCTGCCCGTGCCCGACGAGACGGCGGCGGTCGCGCGGCTGCTGCACGCGGGGTGGGCGGTCGCGCCGGGCGCCCGGTTCAGGCTCGCATCACCCCCGGCGGTGCGGCTGACCGTCTCGGGCCTGGCCGTCGACGAGATAGAGCCGGGCGCGGATGCCCTGGCATCCGCGACCCGCCCCTCGGCGGCAGGGCGCTACGACTGACGGCCCCGCCGCCCCGCCCGGTGGCTTCCGGGCCCTGTCCTGAGCCCTGCCCTGGGCCCTGTTACTGGTCCCTGTTCCGGGACTTGCTCCGTGCCTTGCTCTGTGACTTGCCCTGGGTGAGGGCGGCGCCCGCCAGCACGATCAGGGCGCCCACGGGGGTGTTCCAGCTGAGCGTCTCCCCGAGGAAGGCCACACCGGCGATGGTCGCCACGACCGGGACGAGATAGGTGATCATGGTCGCCGTCGTGGGCCCGACCTCGGCGACCAGCCCGTACTGCACGAGGAAGGCCAGGCCCGTGCCCAGCGCCCCGAGGGCGAGGACGGCCAGCAGCGGCACGGCGGGGAAGGAGGTCGGCACCGGCGCGAACACCGGGGCGACGACGGCGAGCTGGGCCGTGCCCAGCAGCAGCTGCGCGCCGGACTTCGACAGGTTGGAGTCACCGGTGTCGGCCAGGGTGCGCCGGACGTAGATCCAGCCGACCGCGTAGCTGGCGGCGGCGACGAGGGCCATCACCGTGCCCACGGCGTCCTGCCCCGAGAAGCCCTGCCAGACCCCGAGCACCGTCAGCACACCGGCGAAGCCGATGGCCAGCCCCGCGAAGCGGCGCCGGGTCGGCCGGTCCTCGGAGAGGGCCACGAGCGAGAGGAGCATGCCCCACAGCGGGGTCGTGGCGTTGCAGATGCCGGCGAGGGTGGAGGGGATGCGCAGCTCGGCGTAGGCGAAGAGCGTGAAGGGCAGGGCGTTGAGCAGGAACGCCGCAACGGCCAGATGGCCCCAGGTGCGCGCGGCGCGCGGCAGGCGCTCCCGCTTCACGGCCAGCGTCGCGACGAGCACCGCCGCGCCGAAGAACATCCGGCCGAAGGAGACGAACAGCGGCGAGAAGCCGTCCGTGCCGAGCTTGATGAACAGGAAGCTGCATCCCCAGATGAGGGCGAGCGCACCGAAGCGGATTCTCCAGTCCACGGCGGGGCGGCCCCGCTGCCGGGCCGCGGGCGAAACAGGGGAAGCCGGGGGAGCGGTGACGGCCGACGGAGCGGAGGAGCCGGTGGAGCTGGAGGAGCCGGAGCTTGCAGTGGTGCGCATGACCATAAGAATGGCCGCGCCCACGCCTTAGAACAAGTAAATATAAGCGTGGGGTATCACGTAGGGTTGCTTATATGTTGAACCTGGAGCGCCTGCGCACCCTCAATGCCGTCGCCCGCCACGGTTCCGTCAGCGCCGCGGCGGACGGGCTGCATGTGACGACGTCCGCCGTCTCGCAGCAGCTCGCCAAGCTGGAGCGGGAGACCGGCCAGCAGCTGCTGGCCAAGCACGGCCGCGGAGTGCGGCTCACCGACGCCGGGCGGCTGCTCGCCGACCACGCCTCGCGGATCCTCTCGCAGGTCGAGCTCGCCCAGGCCGACCTCGAGGCGCAGCGCGGGCAGGCCGTCGGCGAGCTGCTCCTCGGCGCCTTCCCCACGGCCGCCCGCGGTCTCTTCCCGGCCGCCCTCGCCGGGCTGCGCACCGCCCACCCCCAGCTGCGGGCCCGGCTGGAGGAGATGGAGCCCGAGGAGGCCGTGCCCCGGGTGGTCCGCGGCGACGTCGACCTCGCGGTCGTCCTCGACTGGTACAACAAGCCGCTGCCGATGCCGGACGGGCTGGCCAAGGCCCCGATCCTCGACGACATCGCCGACGTGGCGATGCCGGTGGACCACCCGCTGGCCGGCCGGGAGGAGGTCGACCTGGAAGATTTCGCCGACGACGACTGGGTCTCCTGGCCCCGCGGCGAGTTCTGCCACGACTGGCTGATGCTCACCCTGCGCGGAAAGGGCATCGAGCCCCGCATCTCCCACATGGCCGAGGAGCACCACACGCAGCTCGCCCTGATCGCGGCCGGGCTGGGCGTCGCCGTCGCCCCGCGGCTCGGGCGCGGCCCCGTCCCGGAGGGGGTGCGCGTGGTGCCCGTGCGGCACACCGTACGCCGTCACGTCTACGCGATCTGGCGCGCGGACGCGGACCGGCGGCCGTCCATCCGCGCGGCGGTCGAGGCGCTGAGGGCGGCGGGGGAGGCGATGGCGGGTTCCGCCTAGCCGCCCGGAGTGCCTGCAGTGCCTGGAGTGCCCGGCGCGCCCGGCAGCTTGCGGAAGTCCCAGGACACGACCGCCTCCGGCAGCAGCCGGAGCCAGGCGTGGCGGCCGTCGTACGGCATGGACGGCAGGCCCCCGAAGTACTTGGCGGTGAACAGCGCCTCCGGCGCGGCGAGCTCCGGGCAGGGATCACCCGTGCGCGGGGCCTCGCCGACGAAGGCGGCCGTGCCCGACAGCTCCGCCCCGCGCAGCTCCCCGTACTCCCGCCCGTCGTCCACCAGCACCGCGATCCGCGCGTCGCGCCGCAGCTGCGCCCACCGGCGGCTGCAGACGATCGAGTACAGCCACACCGCGGATCCGTCCCAGGCGAACCACAGCGCGCTGAGGTGCGGATGCCCGTCCCGCCCCACCGTGGCCACCCGGCAGGTGCGCTGCCCGGCGAGGAAGGAGTCCAGCTCCGGCCGCGTCATCATGATCCGGCGGCCCCGCCGCTGGGTGGCGCCCGTGCCCATGCCGCGCCCGCCGCCGCCGGTGCCCTCGAAGCCCGTGCCGATGCCCATGCCCGTCCCCGCTTCCTCCCCGCGCCCCGATATCTGACCGAGCGTCAGAAAGTGTGAGCCCCTTCCCCCTCCGGCGCAATGCCCGTTACCCTCACGCGGCCCGGCCCTCACCCGCCGGACACCGGCCCCAGGAGGGAGCGACCAGCATGGCGCCGCCGGATCCGCCCGCCGAGCGGCTCGACCCCGCGACGACCGTGCTGCTCACCGTCGAGTGCCAGAGCGGCGTCGTCGGCCCCGACAGCGCCCTGCCCGAGCTCGCGGCCGCCGCCCGCGCCTCCGGCGCCCTCGTGAACATCGCCCGCCTGGTCGCGGGCGCGCACGACGCGGGCGTCCAGGTCGTGCACGCCATCGCCGAGCGCCGCCCCGACGGCCGCGGCGCCAGCCGCAACGCCCGCCTGTTCCGTGCGGCCGAGCGGCTGCCCGTACAGCAGCTGACCGGTACCCGCGCGGTCCGCGTCGCCGACCCGATCCCGGTCGGCGACGCGGACCTCGTCGTCCGGCGGCTGCACGGGCTCTCGCCGCTGGCGGGCACGGGCGTGGACGCCCTCCTGCGCAACCTCGGCTGCCGCACCCTCGTCGTCACCGGCGTCTCGGCCAACGTGGCCGTCCCCAACACCGTCTTCGACGCCGTCAACCTCGGCTACACGGCCGTCGTCCCCGCCGACGCCATCGCCGGCGTGCCCGCGGACTACACCGCCGCCATGGTCAGCCACACCCTGGCGCTCGTCGCCACCGTCACCACGGCCGAGGCCGTCCTGCGCGGCTGGCGGAGCACGCCCCGGAGCGGCTGACGCAGGGCTGCGGCGCCCGGGCTCACCCCAGGTGCAGCGAGCCGTCGTGGACCGAGACCTGCTCCTCGGGGAGCGGCCGCGGCGCCGGGCCGCCCTTCACGCTGCCGTCCGCGACGGCGAACCTGCTCCCGTGGCAGGGACAGTTGATGGTGCCCCCGGAGACCTCCTTGACCAGGCACCCCTGGTGGGTGCAGACCGCCGAGAAGGCCTTGAACTCGCCCTTGGCCGGCTGGGTCACCACCACTTTCCGGTCCGCGAAGACCTTGCCGCCGCCCTCGGGGATGTCCGAGACCTTCCCGAGCTCCCCTTCCTTGTCCTTGCCCTGGCCCTTGTCCTCGGCCTGGCCCTTGTCCTCGTTGTCGCCGCCCCCTCCGCCGCACGCGGCGAGCACGGTGACGAGACCGGCGGCCCCCGCCGCCGCGACGACGCTGCGGCGGGTCGAGCCGCGCGGGGCCCGGGAGGCGGCGGGACTGGTGGAGTCCGTGGAGCCGGTGGGTGCCGTGGATCCGGCGGAAGCGGGGGAAGCGGTCCGTGACGTGTGGTTCATGTTCGCTCCTCTGAACGTGCAGGTTCAGGCAGTCGTACGGAGCCGGTGCCGCCCGCGTTCAAAGGGCTGCCGAAGCCCCCCAGTAGCCTGGGGCAATGCTCCCCGAAGTCACAGCCACCCGATACGTGACACCGTTGCGTGAGGGCGGCTCGCTCCCCGGCATCGTCGAGGCCGACGATCTCGGTACGTACGTCATGAAATTCACCGGTGCGGGTCAGGGCCGCAAGACGCTGGTCGCCGAGGTCGTCTGCGGACAGCTCGGCCGCGCCCTCGGCCTGCGCGTCCCGGACCTGGCACGCATCCAGCTCGACCCGGTCATCGGCCGCGGCGAGCCGGACCAGGAGGTGCAAGGGCTGCTCAAGGCCAGCGGCGGGCTCAACCTCGCCATGGACTTCCTGCCCGGCGCGCTCGGCTTCGACCCGCTCGCCTTCGAGGTCGGCGCGGCCGAGGCCGGCCGTGTGATCTGGTTCGACGCGCTCATCAACAACGTCGACCGCTCCTGGCGCAACCCGAACCTGCTCGTGTGGCACGGCGAGCTGTGGCTCATCGACCACGGCGCCACCATGATCTGGCACCACAACTGGCCGGGTGCGGCCGCGGCCGCGGGCAAGGCCTACGACGCCTCCGACCACGTCCTCGCCACCTTCGGCCCGGACCTCGCCGCGGCCGCGGCCGAGCTCGCGCCGCGCGTCACCGAGGAACTGCTGACCGAGGTCGCCGCCGACGTGCCCGACGAGTGGCTCGCGGACGAGCCGGGCTTCGACGGCCCCGACGCGGTGCGCCGGGCCTACGTCGAGGTGCTGCTGGAGCGGGCGAAGGGCATCGGCGACCGGATCACGGTCGGCGAACGCAGCAAGGACAAGCCCTCGCAGGCGCCGGAGTGGGTGCGTGTCAGGCTCGACGGAAGGGCCGGGACGTGACCGGGCGCCACAACGGACGCGAAGTATTCGAGTACGCGCTGCTGCGGGTCGTCCCGCGCGTCGAGCGCGGTGAGCAGATCAACGCCGGGGTCGTCGTCTACTGCCAGGCCAAGGGCTACGTCGCCGCCCGCGTCCACCTGGACGAGGCGCGGCTGCTGGCCCTCGACCCGACGGCGGACGTGGCGGGCGTGCGCGCCGCGCTCTGCGCCGTCGAGGGCGTCTGCCTCGGCGGGGAGCGCGCCGGGCAGGCCGCCGGGGACGACCCGGGGCGCCGCTTCCGCTGGCTGATCGCTCCCCGCAGTACGGTCGTACAGCCCGGCCCCGTGCACGCCGGCCTGACGGCGGATCCGGAGAGCGAGCCGGAGCGGCTGCTGGACCTGCTGGTGAGGTGAGGTGCAAGGCGTGCGGGAAGGCGTTGACAGCGGGTGGCGGGGCTTCTAGCGTCTGATCCGCCGAAGCTACTAAGCGGTTGCTCACCCGTCCGGCCGGGCGCCGGGCGGGCGGGCCGCCTTCGAGGTGAGGAGATCCCCGTATGCCTGAGTCCGAGCAGCGCGTGGCCGTCGTCACGGGCGCGGCCCGCGGCATCGGCGCCGCGACCGCCCTGCGCCTGGCCCGGGAGGGCCGCGCGGTCGCCGTCCTCGACCTCGACGAGGAGGCCTGCGCGGGCACCGTCGAGCAGATCACCGCGGCGGGCGGCCGGGCCCTCGCCGTCGGCTGCGACGTCTCCGACGCCGACCGGGTGGACGCCGCCGTCACCCGGATCGCCGCCGAGCTGGGCGCGCCGCTCATCCTCGTCAACAACGCGGGCGTGACCCGTGACAACCTGCTGTTCAAGATGAGCGAGAGCGACTGGGACACCGTCATGAGCGTGCACCTGCGGGGCGCGTTCCTGATGTCGCGCGCCTGCCAGAAGCACATGGTGGACGCGCGCTTCGGCCGCATAGTCAACCTCTCCAGCAGCTCCGCCCTCGGCAACCGCGGCCAGGCCAACTACGCCGCCGCCAAGGCCGGCGTGCAGGGCCTGACCAAGTCGCTCGCCAAGGAGCTCGGGAAGTTCGGCATCACCGCCAACTCCGTCGCCCCCGGCTTCATCGCCACCGAGATGACGGCCGCCACCGCGGCCCGCCTCGGCATGACCTTCGAGGACTTCAAGGCCGCCGCGGCGACGCAGATCCCGGTGGAGCGCGTGGGCGAGCCCGAGGACATCGCCAACGCCGTCGCCTTCTTCACCGGCGAGGAGGCGGGCTTCGTCTCGGGACAGGTGCTGTACGTGGCCGGCGGACCGCTCAACTGACAGGAAGCACGGAGATGACTGCACAGCAGGAGCAGGAGCAGGAGCAGCGGGGGCAGGCCGGGCGGCAGGACACCGGCAGGGTCGCCCTCGTCACCGGCGCGAGCCGCGGCATCGGCTACGGCATCGCGCAGGCGCTCGTCGCCCGCGGCGACCGCGTCGTGATCACCGGCCGCAACGAGGACGCCCTCAAGCAGGCCGTGGAGTCGCTCGGCGCGGGCCGGGCGATCGGCATCGCGGGCAAGGCCCACGACGAGGCCCACCAGGCCGCCGCCGTGCAGCACGCGATGGAGGAGTTCGGCCGCATCGACTACCTGGTCAACAACGCCGGGACGAACCCCGTGTTCGGCCCCATGGCGGAGCTCGACCTCGGCGTCGCCCGCAAGGTCTTCGAGACCAATGTGATCTCCGCCCTCGGCTTCGCGCAGCAGACGTGGCGGGCGTGGCAGAAGGACCACGGCGGTGCGATCGTCAATATCGCCTCCGTCGCCGGGATCTCCGCCTCCCCGTTCGTCGGGGCGTACGGCATGAGCAAGGCCGCGATGGTCAACCTCACGCTGCAGCTCGCGCACGAGTTCGCCCCGGGGGTGCGGGTCAACTCCATCGCGCCGGCCGTCGTCAAGACGAAGTTCGCCGCCGCCCTCTACGAGGGGCGCGAGGAGGAGGTCGTGGCCTCGTACCCGCTCGGCCGCCTCGGCGTCCCCGAGGACATCGGGGGAGCGGCCGCGTTCCTGCTCTCGGACGACGCGGGGTGGATCACCGGGCAGACCCTCGTCGTGGACGGCGGGATCTTCCTGAACGCGGGGTTCTGAGGCCGGGGCGGCACCGGGTGCGGGGGCGGGCGGCGGCCGTTGTCAGTGGTCGCCGGTAAGTTCTTCCACGAGAACGGAACGAACCCCGGAGGTTGTTGACGTGACCGTCACCGACGTGCTGCCCCAGTCCTGGCACGGTGTCCTCGCCGAGGAGCTGGACAAGCCCTACTTCAAGGAGCTCACCGACTTCGTGGAGGAGGAGCGCACGAAGGCGCCGGTGTACCCGCCGCGCGGGGAGGTCTTCGCAGCCCTGGAAGCCACCCCGTACGACCAGGTCAAGGTCCTCATCCTCGGCCAGGACCCCTACCACGGCGCGGGCCAGGGCCACGGCCTGTGCTTCTCCGTCCGCCCCGGCGTGAAGACCCCGCCCTCCCTGCGCAACATCTACAAGGAGATGCGCGAGGAGCTCGGCTATGACGTCCCGGACAACGGCTATCTCCAGCCGTGGGCCGAGCAGGGCGTCCTGCTGCTCAACGCCGTGCTGACGGTCCGTGGCGGGGAGCCCAATTCCCACAAGGGCAAGGGCTGGGAGAAGTTCACCGACGCGGTCATCCGCGCCGTGGCGTCCCGGCCCGACCCGGCCGTCTTCGTGCTCTGGGGCAACTACGCCCAGAAGAAGCTGCCCCTGATCGACGAGAGCCGGCACGTCGTGGTCAAGGGCGCCCACCCGTCGCCGCTGTCGGCGAAGAAGTTCTTCGGCAGCCGACCCTTCAGCCAGATCAACGAGGCGGTCGCGGCCCAGGGCCACGAGCCCATCGACTGGCGCATCCCCGACCTGGCGGCCGTGCCGGCCGTCTGACCGCGCCCGGCCGCCCCGCGGCGGTGCGTCAGTGCCCGTACACCGAGTCGCAGATCCGTGACGCGTCGCCGCCCTGCTGCCAGCGCCCGTGCTGCCGGCCCAGCGCGCAGACATTGTTGTTACGGGCACGGGGTGCGGGCGCCTGCGCCGGTGGCGGCGCCTGCGCGGGCGGCGGCGCTTCCCGGCGGGAAGCGGATGCGGGCGGGGAGTCGGCGGTGCGCTGCTCCGACGGCGAGGAGGGCACCTCGCTCCGCGGGAAGGACGGGCTGAGGTCCGGGGATGCGGGCCGGTCCGGCGAGGCCCACGGGCGGCCCGCCCTCCGGGGCGGGTGCGAGATCCGCGGGAAGCCGGAGGAGCGCGACGGCTCCGCTTCGCCGTCGGACGGCCGCAGCTCCGGGGCGTCGCCGAAGCCGTAGGGATCCGCCCGGTCGTGGTGGTCCCCGGCGCCGGAGCGGCCGGAGGGGGTGATCGCGCCCTCCGGGCCCGATGCGCCCCCGGCCGTGGCGGCTCTCGGGTCCTGCCCGGGAGCCGTGGGCACGGGCGCTCCGTCGGGACCCGTGGTGATCAGATCCTCGCGGGCGGGACCGGGCAGGAGCTCGCCCGTCCGGGAGTGGCCCGGCGGGCGGGGCGGGGAGTGGGAGGCGGGCGGCTGGGAGACGGACACACACCCGGCGGCCGCCATCGCCACCGCCGCCATGACCGTCACTGCAGGCAGTCGATGCACTCGCTCAACTCTGCTGTGCGGTCGTCCGCATTGGGAATTACCCGCACGGGTGATGTGCGATCATGCGTCCGGCATGGCTCAGGCGCCGGTCGCCCCGTCGATCCGCTCACGGATGAGGTCGGCGTGGCCGTTGTGGCGCGCGTACTCCTCGATCATGTGCATGTAGATCCACCGCAGGTCGAATTCCTTGTTGCGGTGCGGGGCGAAGCCGCGGTCGTCCAGCGAGCGCCCGCGCGCCGCCTCCCGGGCCGCGGCGATCTCCGCCTGCCAGGTGGCGTAGGCCTCCTCCCAGCCGTCCGCCTCCGTGACCTCCAGGTCCCGGTCCGGATCCTCGTCGGAGTAGTAGATCGGCCCGGCCTCCTCGCGGGCCAGACACCGGCGGAACCAGCTGCGCTCGACGTCGGCCATGTGCCGGACGAGACCCATGAGGCTCATCGAGGACGGCGGCGCGGAGGCCTCGCGCAGCTGCGCCTCGTCCAGGCCCGCGCACTTGAGGGCCAGCGTGGCGCGGTGGAAGTCGAGCCAGCTCTCCAGGCTGGTGCGCTCGTCGGAGACGGTGGGGGGCTGGGGACGCTCAGGAACGATCATGGCGGTCATCCTGGCGTCCCCGTGCCGCCCGCGCCAGAGGTTTTCGCCGGCGCCCTTCCGTACGCCCGTATGCTTCCCAAACGAAGGCACGTACCAGGGAGGCACTGTGAAGGTCGGCTGCATCGGGCTCGGAGACATCGCACAGAAGGCCTACCTTCCGGTGCTCGCCACCCGGCCCGGCCTCGAACTCCACCTCCACACCCGCACCCCCGCCACGCTCGCGCGCGTCGCCGACGCCCACCGCATCCCCGGGGCCCAGC
Organism: Streptomyces hiroshimensis; assembly: GCF_014650335.1. Taxonomy (GTDB): domain Bacteria; phylum Actinomycetota; class Actinomycetes; order Streptomycetales; family Streptomycetaceae; genus Streptomyces; species Streptomyces hiroshimensis. The sequence goes on along the minus strand of NZ_BMUT01000017.1, from coordinate 125,279 downwards.
GCCACACCGACCTCGACGCGCTGCTCGCGGCGGGCCTCGACGCCGCCTTCGTCCACGCCGCGACCGCGGCCCACCCCGAGCTCGTCACCCGCCTCCTCGAAGCCGGCGTTCCGGTCTACGTCGACAAGCCCCTCGCCTACGAGCTCGCCACCAGCGAGCGGCTCGTGCGCCTCGCCCGGGAGCGGGGCGTCAGCCTGATGGTCGGCTTCAACCGCCGCTACGCGCCGTCCTACACCCAGTGCCTGGACCACCCGCGCGACCTGATCCTGATGCAGAAGAACCGCGTCGGGCTGGCCGAGGACCCGCGCACCCTCGTGCTCGACGACTTCATTCACGTCGTCGACACCCTGCGCTTCCTCGTCCCCGGGCCCGTCGAGCACGTGGACGTGCGCGCCCGCGTCCGCGACGGCCTCATGCACCACGTCGTGCTCCAGCTCTCCGGCGACGGCTTCACGGCCATCGGCTCCATGAACCGGATGAGCGGCTCCACCGAGGAGATCCTGGAGGTCTCCGGGCAGGACACCAAGCGGCAGGTCCTCAACCTCTCCGAGGTGATCGACCACAAGGGACAGCCCAGCGTCCGCAGGCGCGGCGACTGGGTGCCCGTCTCCCGGCAGCGCGGCATCGAGCAGACCGTCCTCGCCTTCCTCGACGCGGTGCAGGCGGGCAAGCTGCTCGACGCCGAGGACGCGCTGCTCACCCACGAGCTGTGCGAGCGCATCGTCAACGACGCTCTGCAGCAGGCTTCCTGACACGACGTCGCACCAGACGGACGCCCTCGGCGGCGCACGTGCAGACGATCACTGCAAAGGACGCCAGGACGATCCAGTCCCCGTACCGGACGTAGGGGCTCGTGCCGCGGGCCAGCGGCACCTCGTACACGGCGGAGGCGCTGCGGTCGGTGCCGAGCGGGGTTCCGGCCGCCCGGCCCCGCGGACCGGCGACCGTGCTCACCCCCGTCAGCGTCGCGTGCACCACCGGCCGCCAGCTCTCGGCGGCCCGCAGCGCGGCGAGCGAGGCGTGCTGCGGCGGGGCCCAGCTGTGCTGGAACGTCGAGGTGGAGGACTGCGCCACGATCACCTGGGCGCCGTCGCGCGCCAGCTGCCGGCTCATGTCGGGAAAGGCCGACTCGAAGCACACCAGCGGACCGATCCGCAGGCCCGCCGGGGCGGAGGGGGAAGCGGGCAGCCGCATCACCACGGGGCGTTCGCCGCGCCTGCGGTCCTCGCCGGCCGCCTTGCCCACCGACGTCGCCCAGCCGAGAACCGACCGCGCCGGCACGTACTCCCCGAACGGCACGAGCCGCATCTTGTCGTAGCGGTCGCCGGTCGGGCCGCCGGGGCCGACGAGCACGGAACTCTTGAAGATGCCGGGCCGGTCCGAGCGGCGCGCGTCGACGTTGACGAGGAGGTCCGCGCCCACCGCGCGGGAGAGCGCCGTAAGCCGGTTCCGCAGGTCGGGGCGCTGCACGAGATCGTCGCCCACGCTGCTCTCGCCCCATACGACGAGGTCCACCCGCTGCCCGGCCAGCTTCCTGGTGAGCTCCTCCTGGCGGTCGAACCGCCGTTGGACGTTGCCCGCCCCGTCGACGACGCCCGGCTGCACGAGCGCGATCCGGACGGTGCCCGCAGCGCGCGGCGAAGGCGCCCACACCCACACCCCGGCGACGACCGCTGCGCAGCAGACCAGACCGACTAGTCCGGTGATACGCGCGCGAGAAGCCCAAATGACCGTGGAAACGGCGGTGTTGAGGGCCACGAGGAGGAAACTAACCAGCCAGATCCCACCCGTTGAAGCGAGCTTCAGGGCCGGTGCCACCTGCCACTGGCTCGCCCCGAACAGACCCCACGGTCCGCCCAAATACTCCCATGAACGGGCAAGTTCGACCATCAACCAGCCGGAAGGGATGACCACGAGGGCCGCGGCGGCCCGCGCGGGCCCCGGGGAACCGCCCAGCAGCCGCTTGACCAGCACGCCCCACGGCGCCCACAACAGCCCCAGCAGCGCGGCCAGCACCAGGATGAAGACGTGCAGGCTCGGCAGCAGCCAGTGGTGCACGGCGAGCAGGAATCCGCCACCGCCGAGCCAGCCGTCGAGCGCCGCCCGCCGCGCGCCCGGCGCCGTACGGATCAGGGACAGCCAGGGCACGAGAGCCACGTAGGCCAGCCACCACAGCGAAGGCGTGGGAAACGTGAGGGCGGGCAGCGCTCCCGCCCCCACTGCCGCAGCCGCCCGTGGCCAGGGCCGGGTCAGCAGCCGGGCGTACGGGCCGTCCGGCGGTTGCGTCGTCATGGCGTGCCTCCCTGGGCCCGAACGGTCGCCGGCCGTCGTAGATCGTCGATCATTCGTCCGCGTGACGCGTGAGCGAGATCCGGCCAAACCCTTATGTTTTCGAACAGCGGAGGATCATGGGGAAAAAACTCCGACATCGGGGTGCAATATTCCACCGTCGCCTCTCATGGGAAAAGCTCTTTTGGCCGGGTCCGGTCAGAAACGATCCGAAGTGAGCCTTCCGTCCCGCGCTGGAAAGGTGTGACCGGGTATGCGCCGCGGGTTATCCCCGGTCCACCCTGGGCAGGTACCGCGCAAAAGTGGACAGGATCGCTGCGAGCCGGCCTGGGGAGGCGCCGTGACGGGCGTGCGAGATCGCATATCAGTACAGCCCTTGGAGAACGTGCCCTTCTACTGCCCGATACCGCCGGCGGTGCACCCGTGCGTCCGGGAGATCGACCGCGCGTCGGTCGACTGGATGCTCCAGCGGCAGCTCGACACCTCGGCCCACCAGCGACAGCGCCTCGTCCGGTGCGACTTCGGCGGGCTCACGGCCCGGACCATGCCCTACGGTCAGCCCGGAGCGCTCACCGTCGTCGCCAAGCTCCACGCCGTGCTCTTCTCCCTGGACGACGCCCTGTGCGACGAGTCGACCGCCAGCGCCCACGGCCTGGCGCACGCGACCTCACGCATCATGCGCGTCCTGGAAGCGCCGGTGCCGGAGTGGCCGGATGACTCGCCCCACGCCGCGGCGCTGCGGGCCGTCCGCCTGGAGCTGGCCGAGCACGCGACACCGGCCCAGCTACGCCGCTGGACCGAAGGCATGCGCACCTACCTGACCAGCCTGGTGTGGGAGGCCGCCTGCCGCCGCGACCGCGCCCTGCCGTCGGTGAACGACTACGCCGCCATGTGGATGCGTGCCATCGGCATGGCACCCTCCACCGCCCTGATGGACATCGCAGGAGGCTACGAGCTCGACGACCGCGACCTGGACCGGCCCGAGGTCCGGGCCCTCACCGAGATGACCTGGACGCTCGTCGCCTGGGACAACGACTTCTACTCACGGAACAAGGAGATCCAGCGTGCAGGTGACAACCTCAACCTGATCGACGTCCTCGCCCAGGAGCGCGGCTGGGAACCCGCCCGCGCCCAGGAAGAGGCCATGGCGATGCGCGACCGCGTCATGACGCTCTTCCTGCGCTTACGGGAGCAGATCTGGCCCATGGCCGGAGTGGAACTGCGCTGCTATCTGGTGGCGCTGGGACACTTCGTCCGCGGGCACCTGGACTGGGCCTCGGGCTGCGCCCGCTACCTGGACCCCTACGGGGCCGGGGAGGGCGCGGAGTGGTGGAAGCCACTCCCGTCGGACGACAGCCCGGCGCCCTTGCCCATTCCCTCCATCGCCTGGTGGTGGGACCAGCTCGAGGCCGGCTGCTACCGCCGCCACAGCAGGCGCCGCAGCGACCTCCACCACGACCGCCGCGAACCGGGCGTCTCCACGGCGGCGGCCCGGACCGGCGGCGCCGGGATGGCCGGCTGCTCGGCGCGGGCCGGCTGAGCGGGCGCCGGCGGCTCCGGCGCGGGTGTCGGCGTCTCCTCCGGAGGCAGCGGCGCCCGCGCCGTGAACCGGACCGGCAGCTCGGTCAGGTGACGGGACATCAGGGTCGAGCGGTAGGTCAGCTCCGGCTCCTCCACCGCGAGGGTGAGGTCGGGCAGCCGCAGCAGCAGGGCGTCGATACCCTCGCCCGCGATCGCCCGGCCGACGTCCTGGCCCGGGCACTCGTGCTGACCGCCGCTGAACGCCAGGTGCGAGCGGTTGCCGTGGACGGGGACGTCGGGATCGGGGCGGATCACCGTGTCCATATTGGCGGCGGCCAGCCCCAGGACCAGGGCGTCCCCCTCCTTGATCTGCTGACCGGCCAGCTCCGTGTCCTGCGTCGCCCAGCGGCCCAGGATCGTGATGAACGGCGGCTCGTCCCACAGGACCTGCTCGACCGCATCCGGCAGCGTCATGTGCCCGCCGGCCAGCGAGGCCTGGAAGCGGTGGTCGGTGAGCACCATCTTCAGGGTGTTCGCGATGAGGTTCGCCGTGGTCTCGAAGGCCGCGATCAGCACCAACCGCAGATGCTGCTGCACCTCGTCGTCCGACAGCCCGGCAGGGTGCTCCAGCAGCCAGCTGGTGAAGTCGGCGCCCGGCTCGACGCGCTTGCGCGCCACCAGCTTGCGCAGCGTCTCCTGGACGAACTCGTTGCTCGCGATCGCCGTCTCGGTGCCCTTGATCATGTCCCGGGCGGCATTGACGAGCTGGGGGCTGTACGCCTCCGGCATGCCCAGCAGCTGCGTCATCGCCATCATCGGCAGCTGCTCCGCGAACTCGTGCACCAGATCGGCCCGGCCCGCGGCGCAGAAGCGGTCGACGAGCTGGTTCGAGTACTGGGTGACGTGGCGGCGGATGCCCCGCTTGTCGAAGCGGGCGATGCTGTCGTTGACGGCACCGCGCCAGCGCTCGTGCTGCTGGCCGTCGGCGAAGACGCAGATCGGCTGCCAGGTGGTGATCGGCGCGAGCGGGTGGGTCGGCGCCACGCGGCCCTCCCGCGCCTCGATCCACCGCCGGGAGTCGCGCGAGAAGCGCGAGGGGGTACGCGCCACGTCGAGGTTCTCGCGGTAGCCGAGGACGAGCCAGGCCGGGACGTCGTCGTGCAGCAGGACGGGCGCCACCTGGCCGTGCTTCTGGCGGAGCCGCTCGTACAGCCCCATGGGGTCGGCCTCGGCCTCGGGGCCGTAGAGCCGGGTGATGCCGCCGGGGCCGGTCGCGTGTGCCGGGCACTGCGGGGGAGGCCCGGCCGGGGAGGTGGTGCGGGGGCGTTCGGAAGGCAGGGTCACTGGTGCTCCGTGGAGGCGGTGGTGAGCGTGTAGAGGTAGCGCATGAGGGTGAGCAGGGTGTCGCGGCAGGAGGCGCGGTCCCGGGCGTCGCAGTCGACCATGGGCACCGAGTCGTCGAGGTCCATGGCCGCCCGGAGTTTCTCCATCGGATATCTGGGGGCCTGGGGGAAGCGGTTGACGCCGACGACGAACGGCACCCCCTTCTCCTCAAGGCGCCCGATCACGTCGTAACTGACGTCCATGCGGCGGGTGTCGAGGAGGACGACCGCACCGAGGGCGCCCTCGAACAGGCCGTTCCACAGGAACCAGAAGCGCTCCTGGCCGGGCGTGCCGAACAGATACAGCACCAGCTGCTCGTTGATGCTGATCCGGCCGAAGTCCATGGCCACGGTCGTCTCGGTCTTGTGCTCGATGCCGGCGATGTCGTCCACGCCGACACCGGCCTGGGTCATCGTCTCCTCGGTGGTCAGCGGCCGGATCTCGCTCACCGAGCCCACCAGGGTCGTCTTGCCGACCCCGAATCCGCCGACGATGACCACCTTGACGGCCGCGGTGGCCGAGGCCGGCAGGACGTCCTCGCTGCGCGGCCCCGCATAGGTCTCCAACCCCGGGGGATCAGAGCTTCTGTAGTCCATTCATCACCGCCTCCAGAAGTTGTACGTCGGGCAGGGCTGCCGCCGGGACCGGCGGCCGGGCCTCCACGTGCCGGCCCGCCACCAGCTCCGTGAGCAGCAGGGTCAGGGTGCTGACCGGCAGCTCCAGATAGGCCGATATCTCGGCGACGGAGAGCGGGTAGGCACACATCCTGACGATGGCGGCGTGCTCGGGCTGCAGCCCGGGGTCGGCCTCGGACCGGGAGACGATCAGCGTCACCAGGTCGAGCTCCGTCTTGCGCTCCGCGCGGGCCTGGCCTCCGGTGAGGATGTACAGCCGGTCGGGGCTGCCGGGCGCCGTCGGGGAGCCGGGTCCCTCCGTGCTCATGTCACCGACCCGCCGACCCGCGGCGGACTGGTGAGATGCGAACCGATGCGGGCCACCAGATCCCGCATCCGCATGCCCATCAGCTCGGCGTCCACGTCGTCGTCGGCCAGCACCGCCAGGAAGGCCCCGGCCCCGGCGGCCATCAGATAGAAGAATCCGCCGTCGACCTCGATCACGACCAGGCGCATCTGCCCGTCCCCGTGCGGGAACTCACCGGCGATCGCCGTCGAGAGGCTCTGCAGTCCGGCACAGGCGGCGGCCAGGCGGTCGGCGGCGTCCGGGTCGGTGCCGTGCTGAGCCATGCGCAGGCCGTCCGAGGACAGCACGATCACGTGGCGGGTCTGCGGAACACTGGTTGCCAGGTCCTTGAGCATCCAGTCCATGTTGAACCGCGGCTGCGTCACTTGGCTACTCTTCCTTGTCTGACGGGATATCACTGTTCGGCCGGCCGGGATCCGGCTCCAGGGACTCCCCGTTGATGCCGCGGTTGAAGGCGGCCAGCCACATCCCGGGCTGCTTGGGGGCCTCCTCCGGAGCGGCCGGCGCGGCGGGCGGGGCCGGTGACCGGTCCCGCCGTTCGGCCGCGCCCCGGCCGAACGGGAGCGGCGCGGGGCCGCGCCGCCGCCGCCGCTGCGGCAGCCCGCTGTCCCCGAGCGGTGGCGGGATGGGGTGCTCCATCATCGGCGGAGCCGTCTGCGGAGCGGGCGGGGGGATCTTCTGGCCCGGGCGGCGCTTGGACTTGATGGGCGGGAGCTTGGCGGCGCGGGCGATGTCGCCGCCGGGGTGCTTGCTGGCGGTGATCAGGTCCATGGGGATGACCAGCACGGCCCGGACGCCTCCGTAGGCGGAGGGCCGCAGCGACACCAGGAAGTTGTACGTGCGGGCGAGCCGGCTGACGACCGCGAGGCCGAGCCGCGGCGCCTCGCCGAGGTCGTCGAGGTCGAGGGCGCCCTCGCGGGAGAGGACGCGGTCGGTGCGGCGGCGCGCCTCGTCGGTCAGGCCGACCCCGGCGTCCTCGATCTCGACGGCGATGCCGGACTGGATGTCCACGGCCGTCAGGTGCACCCGGGTCTGCGGGGGCGAGTAGCGGGTGGCGTTGTCCAGCAGCTCGGCCAGGGCGTGGATCACCGGCTCGACGCCGGCCCCGACGACGGCGACGTCGGCCACCGAGTGCAGGTCGACCCGCCGGTACTCCAGGATCCGCGACATGGCGCCGCGGAGCACGTTGTACAGCGGGATCTCGTTCTTCCACTGGCGGCCGGGGCGGGAGCCGCCGAGGACGGCGATGCTGTCGGCGAGGCGGCCGGTCAGGGCGTTGCCGTGGTCGAGGTGGAGGAGGTCGCCGAAGACGTCCGGGTCGTTGCCGTGCTTGTGCTCCATCTCCCGGATGTCGTAGGCCTGCTGGTGCACGATGGCCTGCATGCGGCGGGCGATGTTGACGAAGGCGCGCTGCGCGGAGTCACGCAGCCCCTCCTCCGCCTGCACGGCCTCGATGACGGACTTCAGCACCGAGCGGTGGGCGGCCGCGTAGCCGGGTTCGAGGTCGTGGACGGGCAGCGTGTGGCGCAGCACGACCTCGGTGGGGGCGCCGCGCTGCAGCAGGTGGATGGCCCGGGGCAGCAGCTCCTTGGCCAGCCGGCGGGTCTCCGTCTCGTGCTGGTCGAGCTGGTACCGCAGGCCGGCCTCCTGCTCGGCGCAGCGCCGCCGCAAGGCGGCGATGATCCGTCCCCGCCGGGCGGCCTCGGAGCTTGCCAACGCCACCGCGACCGTGGCCGAGGACCCGCACCAGGCCACCGGCACGCGGGCGTCGGGAGCGACGGCGAGAATCGCCGTACCCGTGCACACGGCCAGCACCAAGGGGGAGATCAGCCATATCAGAGCGGAGACGGGCCGCCGTTGAACTGACGAGCCGGTACCAACCATCGGGATCCTCGGAACTCTGTAAGGAGGCGTATCTGCAACGGGATCCGGCGCGCGGCATTCTCCGGGTGTCTCCCGCGGAGAACGGCGCCGGCGCAGCACTTGTGCGCACCGTGAAGTAGTCGCCACAACCCGCTGCGCGACATGGAGCGTAGCCGGTCGCGCGGGGCTCATGCGCGAAGTTGTCATATTCGCAGATTGGCCTGACGTAGGAATTCGAAAGGCTCCATAATGGCCTCGCGCTTCGAATTCCGAATGGGTTTACGAATCGTATGAATGTGTGTTCGGTGCAAGTTGGGCATGCTGCCCGTGGTGCGGAACGGGCTCCGGGGGCGGGCGGGGGAGGGTCACGCTCCCGAGTGGTCCGTCTGCCGAACCCTGCCCCTGGCCTCACGGACGGGGCTAGGCTCGCCCCACCACATCTTCCGGGGAGACATCGCCATGTCAGGGCATCAGCGTGAACAGAACGCATCCGCCGCCCTGTTCGAGCGGGAGCTCGAGCTGCAAGCCGCTGAACAAGCGGTGCAAAGGCTGTGCGGAACTGCGACCGAAGGGCGGCCCCGGCTGGGTGGCCTGCTGCTCTACAGCGGCGAAGCGGGCCTGGGGAAAACGGCGTTGCTCGGCGAGACGCGCCGGATGGCCATCGAGGCGGGCAAGTGCACCGTCCTCTTCGCGCGCGGCAGCGAGTCCGCGCAGCCGGTCCCCTTCCACGTCGTCCGCCAGCTGCTCCAGCCGTTCCTGGCGCCGATGACCGAAAGCGACCGCAAGGAGCTGCTCGGCGGCTGGTACGAGATCGCCGGCCCCGCGCTGGGCATCGCCCCGCCGATCGGTCCGCAGGACCCCCAGGGCGTGCGCGACGGCATCGACTGGCTCGTCACCCAACTCGCCACACGGCAGGAGCCGGTGGTGATGATGATCGACGACGCCCACTGGGCCGACGCCGAATCGCTCACCTGGCTCTCCTACTTCGCCGTGCGCCTGCAGGAGACGCCGCTGCTCGCCGTCATCTCCTACCGCCCGGAGGAACTCCCGGAGAACGCACCGGGCTTCCGCGCTCTGGTCACCGGTCGCAGCTCCCGCCCCGTGGAGCTGCGCGCCCTGACGCCGGAAGCGGTCAACCGCCTGGTGCGCGACTCCTTCCCGGACCAGGCCGACGCCCCGTTCTGCCGCGAGGTCTGGGCCGTCACCGGCGGCAATCCCTACGAGACCGTCGAGTTGGTCGCCAAGGCACAGGACCGCGGCCTCAAGCCGGTCGAGGAGTCCGCCTCCCTCCTGCGCGACCTCGGCGCCACCTCCCGCGGCAGCGGGCTGGTGTCCCGCCTGGAGCGGCTGGGCACCGCCGTCACCCGCTTCGCCTGGGCGGCGGCCGTCCTCGGCACCGAGATCCAGCCGTCCCTGGCGGCGAACCTCGCGGGCATGGGGCCTGCCCAGGCCGCCGAGTGCGCGGACAAGCTGCGGCACGCCCGTATCCTCACCGGCGCCATCGACCTGGAATTCGTCCACCCGCTGATCGCCACCGCCATCTACGCCTCGATCCCGCCCGCCACCCGCACCGCCATGCACGGGCAGGCGGCCTGGTCCGTCACCGAAGCGGGGCTCGGCGCCGCCGCGGCCTCCCGGCACCTGCTGGAGGTCCACCCCGACCACGACTCCGAGCTGGTCGAGCAGCTGCGCGTGGCCGCCCGCGAGCACCTGGCGGTCGGCGCGCCGGATGCGGCCCGCCGCTGTCTGGAGCGCGCCCTGCAGGAGCCGCCGCCCGAGGAGGAGCGGGCCGCCGTCCTCTACGAGCTCGGCTGTTCCGCGCTGCTCACCTCGCCGCCGACCACCGTCAACCACCTCAGGACGGCGCTCTCCCTGCCGCACCTCAGCGAGGACCTGCGCGTCGACGCCACCTACCGCCTCTCCCAGGCCTACGCGCACAACAACCAGCTCCGCGAGGCGGCCGCGGTCGTCAAGGACCAGGCCGAGCGCACCCCGCCGGGCCCCGGGCGGATGCGCCTGCAGGCCGCGCACTATCTGTGGCAGGGCATCCAGGTGGAGGAGCAGGACTCCCTGGGCCGCTCGCGCCGCATCGCCGAGCTCGCCGAACGCATCCGCGGCCGCGACAACGCCGAGCGGAGCCTGCTGGCGCTGCGCGCCTTCGACGGCATGATCCGCGGCGAGGACGCCGTGCAGGTGGTCGAGTTCGCCGAGCGGGCCCTGGTGGACGGCCGGCTCGCCGAGGGCATGGGCTGGACCAACACCGACTGGGGCTTCGAGGTCCCCAGCATCATCGGCATCACCCTGGCCTACACCGACCGGCTCGACCAGGCCGAAGAGCTCTTCAAGGAGGCCGTACGGGCCTTCGAGATCTCCGGCTGGAGCGGCGGCCACCTCGCCTTCGCGCACGACTTCCTCGGCCTGGTCTTCCGCCGCCGCGGAGAGCTGGACGAGGCCGAGGTGCTGCTGCGCGAGGGCCTGCGGCTGGGCAAGCGCCTCGGCCCCGGCCTGCCGATCCACTGGGACGGCGCCTGCCTGCTGATCGACACCCTGCTCGCGCGCGGCCGGGTCGACTAGGCCCAGGCCTTCGCCGAGGAGAACGGCTTCCAGCCGCCCTACACACCGGCGATCGTGCTGCCGGAGGCCGCGTGCCTGGCCGGGCGCCTGCTGCTTGCCCAGGGCCGCAGAAAAGAGGCGATCAAGGAGCTGGAGACCGCCGGGCGCAGGCTGGAGGAGCGCGGCCGGAACAACACCCTCTGGGCTCCCTGGGCGCTCGACCTGGCCGTCGCCCTCAAGGACGAGGACCCCGAGCGCGCCCGCACCCTGGCCGACAAGGCCGTCCGTCATGCCGCCCGCTTCGGTACGGACACCGCCGTCGGCGAGGCCCTGCGCCGGGCGGCCCTGGTCGCCGGGCCGGACGAGGCCCTGGTGAAGCTCGGTCAGGCCGTCGTGCACCTGCGCCGCTCCCCGTGCAAGTACGAGTTCGCGGCGGCCCTCGTCGCCCACGGTTCGGCGCTGCTGAGGGCCGACCGGCTGTCCGAGGCGGCCGAGCGGCTGCGCGAGGGACTGGAAGTGTCCCAGCAGTGCGCGGCGGACGGGCTCGTGGAGACGGCACGGGCCGATCTTGCGTCGGCGGTGTGCGAAGGAGCCGAGCCGGCGGGCGACACCGTGCACTGAGCCCCGGGCGGGCCGGGTTCAGGAAGCGCGGCGGCCGGTCTTCCCGGCCGCCGTCTTCTTGGCCGCCTTGGCCGTCTTGGCCGTGGTGCTCTTGGCGGTGGTGCTCTTGGCCGTTGCGCTCTTGGAGGAGGAAGCGGCGGCCCTCTTGCCCGTGGAGGTGGAGGAGGCTGCCGCCGTCTTCTTGGCGGCCGTGCGTTTTCGCGGTGCGGCGGATTTCTTTGCGGTGCTCCGCGCCGATTTCCCGGATGCGGCCGCCTTCTTGGCGCCTCTCTCCGCTTTCTCCCCCGTCTTCCCGGCCGCATTGTCGATGGACGCCTGGAGGGCGGCCATCAGATCGATGACGTTGTCCGGTGCGGGTGCCGTCTCCTTCCTGGGGACCGGCCGGTCGGACAGGTGGGCGTCGATCAGCTCGCTCAGGGCGATCTCGTACTCGTCCTCCAGCTCGTCGAGGTCGAACTCCTCGGAGAGGGTGTCCATCAGGCTCGTCGCCATCTTCAGCTCCTGAGGCCGCACGGTGACCGAGGAGGGCGGGGCGAGGCCGGCGCTGTCGCGGATCTCGTCCGGCCAGTACATGGTGTGCAGGGTGAGCAGGTCGCCGTGGACCCGCAGGAGGGCCAGGGACTCCCGGGTGCGCAGCGCGATCTTGGTGACGGCCACCCGTTCGGTCTGCTTGAGGGTCTCGCGCAGCAGGACGTAGGGCTTGTTCGCCGCCGCGCTCTCGGGCGCCAGGTAGTAGCCGTTGGTGAGCTGCAGGGGGTCGATCCGGTCGGCGTCGACGAAGGCGAGCACGTCGATGAGCTTCTTGCTGGGCAGCGGCAGCCCGGCCAGCTCGTCCTGGGTGACGACGGCGGTGTGTCCCTCGTCGTCCTGGAAGCCCTTGGCGATGTGCTCGTAGTCGACCTGTTCGCCGCAGGCCTCGCAGACGCGCTTGAGGTGGATCCGGCCGCCGTCCTCGTCGTGGACCTGGTGCAGTCTGAGGCCGTGTTCCTGGGTGGCGGCGTACAGCCGGACGGGCACGGACACCAGCCCGAAGCCAATCGCACCTTTCCACATGGTCCGCATAGTTTTATCCCTCCACGGGGAATTCCTACCTTATGTCCGTCTCCCCGGAGCGGCAGGCGGTGGAGATCGGGGGCCACCGGCTGGCCCTGACCCACCTCGACCGGGTGCTCTTCCCGGCATCGGGCCACACCAAGGCGCAGGTGCTGCAGTACTACGCACGCATCGCCCCGGTGATGGTGGCGCACACGGCCGACCGGCCCGCCTCCTTCGTCCGCGCCCCGGAGGGTCCGGGCGGGCAGAGCTGGGTCGCCAAGAACCCGCCCGGCGGCAAGCCCGGGTGGGTGCGGGTCGTTCCGGTGGAGCACCGCGAGGGCGTCACCGAGCAGGTCGTCATCGACACCACGGCCGCCCTGGTCGCGATGGCCAACCTCGGCGCGTACGAGGTGCACGTCCCGCAGTGGACGGCGACCGCCGGCCCCGACGGCCACGACCGGCTCGTCCTGGACCTGGACCCCGGCCCGGGCGCCGACCTCGTGGTCTGCTGCCGGGTCGCCCAGCGGCTGCGTCAGCTCCTGGAGGACGACGGGCTCACCGCCCACGCCGTCGTCTCCGGCTCCAAGGGCCTGCACCTGTACGCGCCGGTCCGCGCCGCGTCCGGCCGGGACGCCGGCGGCTACGCCAAGGCGCTGGCCGCCCGCATGATGGGCGAGCACCCCGGCCTCGTCGTGGTCTCCATGGCGCGCGTCGAACGCCGGGGGAAGGTCCTCATCGACTGGTCGCAGAACGCGAGCGCCAAGACCACCGCCGCGCCCTATACCGTGCGGCTGCGGGAGGGCAGCCCCGGGGTGGCCGCCCCGGTCACCTGGGACGAGGTCGCCGCCTGCCGGGACCCGGACGAGCTCGCGTTCACCCCCGAGCAGGTGCTGGACCGGGCGGAGACGTACGGGGACCTGCTGGCCTCGCTCACCGGCGACGCCACCCGCGCGCCCCTCCCGTGACGCCCCCCGGCGCCGGCCGAGCCGAGCCGGTCGGGCGGCGTCAGCGAAGCCGTGTCGCCGGGCTGCGTCAGCCGAGCCGCGTCAGATCGGGGCGCAGCCGGTGCCAGACAGGGTGCCGGAGGCGGCCGGACGCCGTCCAGCCGGAGAAGACGACCTCGGCGACGAGCCGGGGCTCGACCCACTGCGCACCCGGCACGTCGACGGGACCGGCGAACGGCGGGTCCGCGCGCGGGATCACCGACAGGTAGCGGGCGAGGTCCCGGCGTTCGCGCTCGGACAGCCCCGATCCGACGGAGCCGGCGTACCGCAGGCCCTCCGGCTCCTCGACGCCGACGAGGACCGCCCCGGGCAGCCCGGAGAGGGCGCCGCGGCCCTGGGCCCAGCCGCCGATGACCACGTCGAGGGTGACGACGTGCTTGGTCTTGCGCCATTCGGATGACCGGACGCCCGGCGTGTAGAGGGAGGTGAGCTTCTTCGCGACGACGCCCTCGAACCCGCCTTCGAGCGTGGCCTCCCAGGCCTGCCGCCCGTGCCCCTCCACGGCGGCCGGCACCGACCAGGCCGGGCCCGCGAGGCCCAGGCCCTCCAGGACCGCGCGCCGCTCCCGGTAGGGGAGGCCCAGCAGGGACCGGCCGTCGAGGTGCATGAGGTCGAACAGCATGAGGCGTACGGGGTACTCCGCCGCGAGGCGGGCCGCCCGCCGCGGGTCGGTGACGCCCATGCGGCGCTGGAGCAGCCCGAAGTCGGGCCGCCCCGCCCCGTCCAGGGCGACGACCTCGCCGTCGAGGACCGCGGGCCGGCCGCGCAGCCGCTCTCCCAGGGCCTGCAGTTCGGGGTACGTCACGGTCGCGTCGTTGCCGGCGCGGGTGACCGGCCGGGCGGTGCCGTCCCCGGGCACGCCCACGACCAGGCGGATCCCGTCCCACTTGACCTCGAAGGCCCACGCCGCCTCCTCGGCCGCGGGGGGCAGGGGCGCGGGGGTCGCCAGCATCGGCCGGATCGCGGGCGGCGCGGCCGGGGTGCGTGCGGCGGTGGGGGCCATCGCCTGCCGCCTAGCGCTTCCCGCGCGCCCACTCCAGCAGCCGGGGCGCCGTCCACGTCGTGATGACGCGTTCGGCGGGCACCCCGCACTCCTCGGCGCGGGCGCAGCCGTGGATCTGCCAGTCGAGCTGACCGGGGGCGTGCGCGTCGCTGTCGATCGAGAACAGCACGCCCGCGTCCAGCGCCCGGCGGATCAGACGACGGGGAGGGTCCAGCCGCTCGGGGCGGCAGTTGATCTCCACGGCGGTCCCGAAGCGGGCGCACGCGGCGAAGACCATGGCCGCGTCGAAGGCGGACTCGGGCCGTCCCCGGCCCGCCAGCAGCCGCCCGGTGCAGTGCCCGAGGATGTCCACCAGGGGGTTGGCCACGGCTCCGACCAGCCGGCGGGTCATGGCGTCCGCGTCCATGCGCAGCTTGGAGTGCACCGAGGCGACGACGACGTCGAGCTCGCCGAGCAGGCCGGGCTCCTGGTCGAGCGAGCCGTCGTCGAGGATGTCGCACTCGATGCCCCGCAGCAGCCGGAAGCCGTCGCCGAGCCTCTCGTTCACCTCGGCGACCACGCCGAGCTGGGAGCGCAGCCGCTCCGCGGTCAGCCCCCGGGCGATGGTCAGCCGGGGGGAGTGGTCGGTCAGCACCGCCCACTCGTGTCCGAGGCCGCGCGCCGCGCGGGCCATGGCCTCGATCGGGCTGCCGCCGTCGGACCAGTCCGAGTGCAGGTGGCAGTCGCCGCGCAGCGCCGCGCGCAGGGTCTCGCCGCCCTCGGCCAGCGGCTCCTGCGCCGCCTCCTCCTCCAGCTTGGCCAGGTACCCGGGTACGCGCCCGGCGAGGGCCTCGGCCACCACGCCGGCGGTCTTGGGGCCGATGCCCTTCTCGGCGGTCAGCGTGCCCGCGGCCGCCCTGCGCCGTACGTCCTCCTCCGGCAGCCCGGCGATCACCTCGGAGGCCGTACGGAACGCCTTGACCCGGTACGTGGGCGCGTCCGTGCGCTCCAGCAGGAAGGCGATCCGGTCCAGTGCCTCCACCGGGTCCATCGCGCTCACCGCCTCCTTCGCCCCACGTCCTACGGTGCGCGATCCGCGGGGCGCGCGCATGCCGCGCGGGGCGTGCACCCTCGGGTGAACCGGTGAGTAGGCGCCGTGCGCGGTGGGGAGGGTGGGGGCATGACAGAGAACAGGGGCCGCGCGGTGGTCCTCGGCGCGGGCATGGCCGGCATGCTGGCCGCGGCCGCGCTCGCCCGGCACGCCGGCGAGGTCGTGATCGTGGAGCGCGACCGGCTGCCCGAGGGGATGGAGCCGCGCAAGGGTCTGCCGCAGGCGCGGCACGCGCACCTGATGATGTCCGGCGGCGCCCGGGCGGTGGAGTCCCTGCTGCCCGGCACGATCGAGGGGTGGGTGCGCGCGGGGGCCCGCCGGATCCCGCTGGGGACCGGGCTGGTGGCGATGGGCCCGCACGGCTGGTACCCGCGCTGGCCGGGCACGCAGTTCCTGATGGCCTGCACGCGCGATCTGCTGGACATGGTCGTCCGCGAGCAGGTCCTGGCCCTGCCCGGCGTCACGCTCCGCGAGGAGACGGACGCCCTCGCGCTGCTCGGTGGCGCACAGCGGGTCACCGGCGTGAAGGTCCGCACGGCCGGCAGTCACTCCGCGGAGGCGCTGGAGGCGGATCTGGTGGTCGACGCCTCCGGGCGCGGCTCCCAGGCCGCGCGCCGCCTCACCGAGCTCGGGCTGCACCCCGCGCACGAGGAGACCGTCGACACCGGCATGGTCTACGTGACCCGGATCTTCCGGGCGCCCGTCGGCAGCGAGCGCTTCCCCGTGGTCAGCGTCCAGGCGGATCCGCATGGCCGGGAGCCGGGCCAGGGCGCGACGATGGTTCCCGTCGAGGGCGGTCGCTGGCTGCTGACGGCCTGCGGCACGCGCGGCGGCGAACCCTCGCGGGAGGCCGGGGAGTTCGAGCCGTTCGTACGCAGCCTGCGCCACCCCCTGATCGCCGATCTGATCGCGGACCGCGAGCCGCTGACCGACGTCCACCTCACCCGCAGCACCGTCAACCGCCGGCGCTACTTCGAGCGCATGTCCGCCTGGCCGGAGGGGTTCGCGGTGGTGGGGGACGCCGTCGCGACGTTCAACCCCGTCTACGGGCAGGGCATGTCCGTGGCCGCCCACAGCGCGGTCGCGATCCACGGCATCCTGGCCGGTCAGGGCCTGGGCTCGCCCGGCCTGGCCCGGCGCATCCAGCACGCGGTCGGCCGCACCGCGGGCAGCCCGTGGGACCTGGCCACCGGCGAGGACATCAACTACCCCGGCGCGATCGGCGAGCGGCCCCCGGCCGCGGCCCGGCTGCTGCGCGGCTACGTCCAGCGCCTGATGCGCACCGCGACCGTGAACCCGGTCGTCATGCGCTCCCTCTTCGATGTGATGACGCTGTCCGCGCCGATGACGGCCCTGGTCAAGCCGTCTGTCGTGCTCGGCGTGCTGCGCGGGCCCGGCGGCGCCGTGCGCAGCGAGCCGTCGATCACGGCCGCCGAGCTGGCCCTGTGCGGGCTGGCCTCGCGGCGCGGCTCCTGACCCATGACGCACACGCCGGTTGCGGCGGCGGCGCATTCCGCCGGAGGCTCAATCGCGCCGCAGCGCCACCGCCGGCAGGAACTCGCCCCGCAGCGTGCGGTGCCACCAGGCACCGGACTCCCGCCGCTCCTGCCACGTGGTGAAGCGATAGAGGTAGAGCCGAGCCCGTACGTGGGTCGGCGGGGCGCCGGGGAAGGGGTTGTGCCGCAGCAGCCGCAGGGTGGCCCGGTCGCCCGTCAGCAGTCGCTCCACGAAGGGGCCGAACCACGGCTCGGCGTAGGCGGGGGAGATCCCGGCGAACCACATCATCCAGTCGAGCCGCAGGTGGTACGGGGCGTACTGGCGGGGCAGCCGCCGCAGGTCGCCGGGCTTGCCCTTGAAGCCGTACTCCTTCCAGACCGTGTCCGGCCCGATCCGCTCCTCGTCGGTGCCCTCGACCACCACCTCGTAGCGCCTGCGGTTGATGCTGCCGAACGCCCCGTAGGTGTTGACCAGGTGGAAGGCGTTGAAGGACATGTTCATCCGCTGCTGCCGCGAGAGCATGTTGCGCACCGGCCACCAGCTCAGCACGGCCACGAGCGCGGTCGCGGCGATGACGAGGCCCTCGTACCAGCCCGGCGGAGGGGGCGCCGGGGAGTGCGCCGGCAGGCCGAAGAGCTCCGCCGCCGCGGAGCCGTCGACCGCGGCGAGGGCCATGACGATGGTCAGCCAGTTGAGCCAGGAGAAGTTGCCGGAGGCGACGAGCCAGAGCTGGGTGCAGATGATCACGGCGGCGGCCGTGCTCGCGACGGGCTGCGGGGTGAAGAGCGCGACCGGCACGACGAGCTGGGCGATGTGGTTCGCGGCCGTCTCGACGCGGTGCAGCGGCCGCGGCAGACGGTGGAAGAACCAGCTCAGCGGGCCCGGCATGGGCTGGGTCTCGTGGTGGTAGTACAGGCAGGTCAGGTCCCGCCAGCAGGGGTCGCCGCGCATCTTGATCAGCCCTGCGCCGAACTCGACGCGGAAGACCAGCCAGCGCATCAGCCACAGCACGAGGACCGGCGGGTCCGTGCGGGCGTTGCCCAGGAACACCGCGAGGAATCCGGCCTCCAGCAGCAGCGACTCCCAGCCGAAGCCGTACCAGGTCTGGCCCACGTTGACGATCGACAGGTACATCACCCACAGGGCGGCCCACATCGCCATCGCCGCCCACAGGGGCACCGCGTCCGCCGCGCCCGCCGCCACCGCGGCCGCCAGCGCGGCGCCCGCCCACGCCCATGCCGCGAAGAACCGGTCCGAGTAGTGCAGCTGGAAGACGCCGGGAGCCCTGCCGAAGGGCACGTGGCGCACGAAGCGCGGCACCGGCAGCATCCCCCGCTCGCCGATGAGGGCGCGGAACTGGAGGGCCGCCGCCAGGAAGGCCACCAGGTAGACGCCGGCGAGCGCACGCTGCAGCACCAGCCTGCTCAGCCAGTACCCGGAGACCGTGAACCACTCCATGGCGTATCCGTACCACTCCGGAGCGCGCAGTCGCATCGAAGAAACGGGCAAAAGGTGTCAGAGTAGCTCTATGGTTGATCGGGGAGCGACGCCTGCCGCCGTGCCGGCCGGGTCCGTGCCGGACGACTGGCCCGCTCGCCCGGAGCTCACGCTCGCCCTCAACCGCATGGGCGGCTTCGACTGGGACCTCGACACCGGCGTGCTGCACATGGACGCCTCCGCCCTGGAGCTCTTCGCCCTGACGCCCGAGGAGTTCAACGGCCGCCTCTCCGGTCTGACCGGCAAGGTCCTGCGCTCCGACGCCGCCGACCTCGACGCGCAGGTCACCCGGGCCCTGAAGGAGGGCCGCGAGACCTACAGCGCCTACTACCGCATCCGCGCCCCCGACGGCACTCTGCACTGGACGTACACCCAGGGCCGGATCCGGCGCGACGGGGAGGGCCACCCGCACCGCATCATCGGCATCGTCCGCGACGCCGCCGAGGAGCTCGGCCACTCCGTCGTCAGGCGGGACGAGAACCGCCTGACGCACACGACCATCGTGGAGACCCTCACCGCCGCCCTCGCCCACGCGCGCACCGTCCAGGACGTCATCGACTTCTTCCGCGACGACCGGGCGGTCCAGCACCTCGGCTCCGACCTGCTCGTCCTCGGCATCGTCGAGGCGGGCCGGATCCACATGGTCGCCGAGGGCCCCGGCGAGCACTACGTCCCCGGCACCCGCTGGACCCGCATCGACGACAACTTCCCCATGAGCGACGTCATCCGCACGATGGCCCCGCGCTTCATCGAGTCCCGCGAGGAGTTCGCCGGCTCCTACCCCTGGCTGTGGGAGCGCATCAAGGACACCGGCATCTCCTCCGCCGCCTACCTCCCGCTCATCGCCCAGGCCCGCCCCGTCGGCGCCATCGGGCTGCTCTACCGGGAGACCCGCGGCTTCACCCAGCAGGAGCGCAACCTGCTGATCGCCCTCTCCAGCAGCCTCTCGCAGTCCATCGCCCGCGCCATGCTCTACGACCAGGAGCACGACCTCGCCGAGGGCCTGCAGCAGTCCATGCTGCCGCGCCACATCCCCGAGATCCCCGGCGCGCAGATCGCCGTCCGCTACCGCTCGGCCCGCATGGGACGCGACATCGGCGGCGACTGGTACGACGTGATCCCCCTGCCCGGCGGGCGGGTCGGCGCCGTCATCGGAGACGTCCAGGGGCACGACACCCAGGCCGCCGCCGTCATGGGCCAGCTGCGTATCGTCCTGCGGGCGTACGCCACCGAGGGGCACGCCCCGGCCACCGTCATGGCCCGCGCCTCCTCCTTCCTCCACGATCTCGACACCGACCGCTTCGCCACCTGCGCCTACGCCGAGGCCGACCTGTCCACCGGCGTCGTCCAGCTGGTGCGCGCGGGTCACATCGACCCCCTGCTGCGGCACACCGACGGCACCTGCCGGCGCCTGCCCGTCTCCGGCGGGCTGCCGCTCGGCCTCTCGGCCGAGTTCGGCCGGCTCGACTACCCCGTGACCACGGTGGAGATCGACCCGGGCGAGACCCTGCTGATGTTCACCGACGGCCTCGTCGAACAGCCGGGCTCCGACCTCGACGAAGGCATGCAGCGGCTGTCCGCGGTCGTCCGCGCCGGCCCCTACGAGCTCCACCAGCTGGCCGACCGGCTCTGCGACGTGATCGGCGAGCGCGTCGGCGAGGACGACATGGCCGTCCTGCTGCTGCGCCGCCAGGGCGCGGCGACCCAGGGCGGCGGCCGCCTCCAGCAGCACATCGCCCCGGCCGACCCCGAGGCCCTCTCCGCGGCCCGCCACATGATCCGCGCCGCCGTACGGGCCTGGGGCGCCCGGGAGCGCTCCGACGAGATCGAGCTGGTCGCCGACGAGCTGGTGACCAACGCCCTGCTGCACACCGACGGCGCGGCCGTGGTGACCATCCGCATCCTCACCGGCCCCGAACGGCGGGTGCGCGTCGACGTCGAGGACAAGTCCAGCACGCTGCCGCGCCGCCGGGAGCCGGGGGAGTCGGGGGTGTCGGGGCGGGGGCTGCTGCTGGTCGACCGGCTCGCCGACGTGTGGGGGGTCGAGTCCCGCGGCTCGGGCAAGTGCGTGTGGTGCGAGTTCGTGGTCCCGGGGCGGCACGACGTGGCCGAGGACGCCGCCTGACGGTCCGTCGGCTCCCGTCGTCGGCCGCCGCCACCGGAATCGTTGCCTCAGTCACGCTGAATTGCGTAGTACGTGCCGTTCCGGGTCAACTGTGCTCTCCACCCCCCAAGATCACGAAAAGGGTTCGGGAGCATGCGCAGACTCACCCCCTTCGTCTTCCTCGGCGCGACCGTCCTGGCCGCACCGATGCTGATGGCCGTCCAGGCGCCGCCCGCCCGGGCGTTCGGCACCGTCAACACCCTCGGCCAGCACGCCGAGCACGAACACATCACGCGCGCGGCCCTGGCCTGCCCGCCCGGCACCCCCTCCGACGGCAGCTGCTTCGAGCCCCGCTCCCTGGACCAGATAGCGGGCCGCGCAGGCACCTTCGGCGCCGTCGGGGCCCCCGACACCGACGAGATCCTCAGCCCGGCCGCGCACTGCGACAACGCCGACTACCTCGCGCAGCCCGGCTACGCCCGCACCCGCGACCAGGCGACCAAGGAGCTGCTCGCCTGCGTCGCCCGCCTGCAGGCCCGCTTCGCCGAAGGCGTCACCGCCGCCGGCGGAACCCTGGGCGCCGACGGCAGCGTCGCCGCCCGCGAGACCGACCTCGCCAAGGACTGCACCTTCACCCTCGGCGTGCCCGGCCGCAACAAGTGCGAGGCCGTCGAGGGATTCGGCCGTGCCCTCCACGGCGTCCAGGACTTCTACTCCCACAGCAACTGGACCGACAAGGCCGACCCCGGCCGCCCCACCGGCAAGAACAACCCGCCCGGGCTGAACCTCCCCGCACCCTCCGCGCTGTTCGCCCTCGGCGGCGGGCAGCCGCCGCAGAGCACGGCCGTCCCCGCAGGCCTGACCACCGGCTGCTTCTCCCTCGTACCGCTCGGCTGCTCCGGCCGCGTCCAGCACGGTGACCTCAACAAGGACAGCGGTCTCGTCGACCCCGTCACCGGCGCCACCGGCAGCCCCGGCACCGCGCGCGGCAAGACCGGCGGCAACTTCGACCGGGCCGTCCAGGGCGCCGTCACCGACACCCGCCGCCAGTGGGCCGACTTCCGCACCGCCCTCGTCACCCGCTACGGCAAGGAGCGCGGCGAGCGCGCCGCCTGTGTGCTGACGCACGACGACCCGGCCCGTACCTGTTAGCGCCCCTCCGGACGGAACCGACGCGTACATCACGATCCCGGCAGCCGGGGGCCGGGGCGAAGAGGCCAAGGTCACAGCAGTTGCCACTGCTGCAGGGCGCCCCGGCTCCCCTAGCCTTCCCACCATGACGGTCCTGCCTGACGAAGGCTTCCCCCTGGCCGCCGAGTTCCCGGACCCCACCCGCGAGCAATGGCAGCGCCTGGTGGAGGGTGTACTGCGCAAAGCGGGCGCGGCTGACGCATCCGGCCCGGCTGCCGAGGCGGCACTCGCCACCGAACTCCAGGACGGGCTCGTAACCGGCCCGCTCTACACCGCCGACGACGCCCCCGCCGCGCCCGGATACCCGGGGTTCGCCCCGTTCGTCCGCGGCGGACGGGCCGAGGGGACGGCCGCGACCGGCTGGGACGTGCGCCAGCGCCACGCCCACCCGGACCCCCGGCAGGCCAACGAAGCGGTGCTCGCCGACCTCGAGAACGGCGTCACCTCCCTCTGGCTGACCGCCGGTCCCGCCGGCCTTCCCGTCGACGGCATCGCCACCGCCCTCGACGGCGTCTACCTCGACCTCGCCCCCGTCGTCCTCGACGCGGGCGGGGACTTCGAGGCGGCCGCCCGGGAACTGCTGCGCCTGTACGACGAGCGCGGCCTCGCCCCCCGCGCCGCCCTCGGCAACCTCGGCGCCGACCCGCTCGGCACCCTGGCCCGCACCGGCACCGGCGCCGACCCCGGGGCGCCCCTGGCCGCCGCGGCCGCCCTCGCCGCCCTGTGCGCCGACGGCCGGCCCGGCCTGCGCGCCCTGACCGTCGACGCCCTGCCCTACCACGAGGCCGGCGGGTCCGCCGCCCAGGAGCTCGGCTGCTCGCTGGCCACCGGCGTCGCCTACCTCCGTACGCTCACCGCCGCCGGGCTGACGGTGGATCAGGCCTGCGCGCAGCTGGAGTTCCGCTACGCGGCCACCGCCGACCAGTTCCTCACCATCGCCAAACTGCGCGCCGCCCGCCGCCTGTGGGCCCGCGTCGCCGAGGTCAGCGGAGCCGTCACCGCGGCCGCCGCCCAGCGCCAGCACGCCGTCACCTCCACGGTGATGATGACCCGCCGGGACCCGTGGGTGAACATGCTGCGCACCACCGTCGCCTGTCTCGGCGCGGGCGTGGGCGGCGCCGACGCCGTCACCGTCCTGCCCTTCGACGACGCCGCCGGCCTGCCCGACGCCTTCGCCCGCCGCATCGCCCGCAACACCTCCTCGGTGCTGCTGGAGGAGTCCCACCTGGCCCGGGTCATCGACCCCGCCGGCGGCTCCTGGTACGTCGAGCGGCTCACCGACGAGCTCGCGCACGCCGCATGGGCCTGGTTCCAGGAGCTGGAGCGCGCCGGCGGCCAGGCCGCTGCGCTGCGCTCCGGCCTGGTGGCCGAGCGGCTCGCCGCGACCTGGGCCCGCCGCTCCGCGGACCTGGCGACCCGGCGCGAACCGGTCACCGGCGTCAGCGAGTTCCCGCACCTCGGCGAGCAGCCGCTGCAGCGCGAGCCCGCACCCGAGGCCCCCGGCGGGGGCCTGCCCCGGGTCCGGCGCGACGAGGCCTACGAGGCCCTGCGCGCCCGCTCCGACGCCCACCTCGCCGCGACCGGGGCCCGCCCCCGCGTCTTCCTCGCCGCGCTCGGCCCCGCCGCCGCCCACACCGGCCGGGCCACCTTCGCCGCCAACCTCTTCCAGGCCGGCGGCATCGAGCCCGTGCACGACCCCGCCACGGTCGACGCGGACTCCGTCGCCGAGGCGTTCGCGCGCAGCGGCGCCGGCGTGGCCTGCCTGTGCTCCAGCGACAAGCTCTACGCCGAGCAGGCCGAAGCCGTCGCCGCCGCCCTCAAGGCGGCAGGCGCGCAGCGGGTGTTCCTCGCCGGGAAGCCCGGCGGCGAGCAGCGGGAGGCGTATCTGCGGGCGGGGGTCGACGAGTTCGTCTTCGCCGGTGGTGACGCGGTCGCCGTCCTCTCCTCCGTCCTCGACTGCATCGGAGTCGCGTGATGCCCGTTCCCGACTTCTCCGGAATCGAGCTGGGCCCGGCGGACGCCGGCCGGGCGGCCGACCCCGGCCAGTGGCGCGCGGCCCTGAAGGAGGCCACGGGCAAGAGCGCCGAGGACCTGGTCTGGGAGACGCCCGAGGGCATCGGCGTCAAACCGCTCTACACCGCCGACGACCTGCACGGGCTCGACTTCCTCGGCACGTACCCCGGCATCGCGCCCTACCTGCGCGGCCCGTACCCGACGATGTACGTCAACCAGCCCTGGACCATCAGGCAGTACGCCGGATTCTCCACCGCCGAGGAGTCCAACGCCTTCTACCGGCGCAACCTGGCGGCCGGTCAGAAGGGCCTGTCCGTCGCCTTCGACCTGCCGACCCACCGCGGCTACGACAGCGACCACCCGCGCGTCACCGGCGACGTCGGCATGGCGGGCGTGGCCATCGACTCCATCTACGACATGCGGCAGCTCTTCGACGGCATCCCGCTGGACAAGATGAGCGTGTCGATGACGATGAACGGCGCCGTGCTGCCCGTCCTCGCCCTCTACATCGTCGCCGCCGAGGAGCAGGGCGTACCGCCCGAGAAGCTGGCCGGGACCATCCAGAACGACATCCTCAAGGAGTTCATGGTCCGCAACACCTACATCTATCCGCCGACGCCCTCGATGCGGATCATCTCCGACATCTTCGCGTACACCTCGCAGAAGATGCCGCGCTACAACTCCATCTCCATCTCCGGCTACCACATCCAGGAGGCCGGGGCCACGGCCGACCTGGAGCTCGCC
The DNA here is from genome assembly GCF_014650335.1 of Streptomyces hiroshimensis. GTDB lineage: Bacteria > Actinomycetota > Actinomycetes > Streptomycetales > Streptomycetaceae > Streptomyces > Streptomyces hiroshimensis. Next base: position 100,890 of record NZ_BMUT01000017.1, on the reverse strand, counting down.
TACACCCTCGCCGACGGAGTGGAGTACCTGAAGGCGGGCATCGAAGCGGGCCTGGACGTCGACGCGTTCGCGCCCCGGCTCTCCTTCTTCTGGGCGATCGGCATGAACTTCTTCATGGAGATCGCCAAGCTGCGCGCGGCCCGCCTGCTGTGGGCCCGGCTCGTCAAGCGCTTCGAGCCGCAGAACGCCAAGTCGCTGTCGCTGCGCACCCACTCGCAGACGTCGGGCTGGTCGCTGACCGCGCAGGACGTCTTCAACAACGTGGCCCGTACGTGCGTGGAGGCCATGGCCGCGACCCAGGGGCACACCCAGTCGCTGCACACCAACGCCCTGGACGAGGCCCTCGCCCTGCCCACCGACTTCTCCGCGCGCATCGCCCGCAACACCCAGCTGCTGCTGCAGCAGGAGTCCGGGACCTGCCGGGTCATCGACCCGTGGGGCGGCAGCGCCTACGTCGAGCGGCTCACCCACGACCTCGCGCGGCGCGCCTGGCAGCACATCGAGGAGGTCGAGGCCGCGGGCGGCATGGCCCAGGCCATCGACGCGGGCATCCCCAAGCTGCGCGTCGAGGAGGCCGCGGCCCGCACCCAGGCCCGTATCGACTCCGGGCGCCAGCCCGTCATCGGCGTCAACAAGTACCGGGTCGACAGCGACGAGCAGATCGAGGTCCTCAAGGTCGACAACTCCTCCGTGCGCACCCAGCAGATCGAGAAGCTGCGGCGGCTGCGCGCCGAGCGCGACGAGACGGCCTGCCAGGACGCCCTGCACGCGCTCACCAGGGCCGCCGAGGCCGGATCCGGCCAGGGGCTCGAAGGCAACCTCCTCGCCCTGGCCGTGAACGCCGCCCGCGCCAAGGCGACCGTCGGTGAGATCTCCGACGCACTGGAGAAGGTCTACGGACGGCACGCCGGGCAGATCCGTACGATCTCCGGTGTGTACCGCGAAGAGGCCGGCCCGTCGTCCGGCGTGGAGCGCACCCGCGCCCTGGTCGAGGCGTTCGAGCAGGAGGACGGGCGCCGCCCGCGCATCCTCGTCGCCAAGATGGGCCAGGACGGCCACGACCGCGGCCAGAAGGTCATCGCCACCGCCTTCGCCGACCTCGGCTTCGACGTCGACGTCGGCCCGCTCTTCCAGACGCCCGAGGAGGTCGCCCGGCAGGCGGTGGAGGCCGACGTGCACATCGTCGGCGTCTCCTCGCTCGCGGCCGGCCACCTCACGCTCGTACCGGCGCTGCGCGAACAGCTGGCCGAGCAGGGGCGCGAGGACATCATGATCGTCGTCGGCGGCGTCATCCCGCCGCAGGACGTCCCCACGCTCCTGGAGATGGGCGCCGCCGCGGTCTTCCCGCCCGGCACGGTCATCCCGGACGCCGCCCACGACCTGCTGAAGACCCTCGCCGGGGTCCTCGGCCACGAACTGTGAGCAGGGGTTCCTGACACATGGCGCGGACGATCGACATCGACGCCTACGTGAAGGGCGTGCTCGACGGCAAGCGCGCGGTCGTCGCCCGCGCCATCACCCTCGTCGAGTCCACCCGGGCCGAGCACCGGGCCCTCGCCCAGCGGATGCTGACCGAGCTGCTCCCGCACGCGGGAGCGGCCCGGCGGATCGGCATCACCGGCGTGCCGGGCGTCGGCAAGTCCACCTTCATCGACGCCTTCGGCACGATGCTGACCGGCCTCGGCCACCGCGTCGCGGTCCTGGCCGTCGACCCGTCCTCCAGCCGGACCGGCGGCAGCATCCTGGGCGACAAGACCCGCATGGAGCGCCTCGCCGTCGACCCGGCCGCCTTCGTCCGGCCCTCGCCCACGGCCGGCACCCTCGGCGGCGTGGCCCGCGCCACCCGCGAGACCATCGTGGTCATGGAGGCCGCCGGCTACGACGTCGTGCTGGTGGAGACCGTCGGCGTCGGCCAGTCCGAGACGGCCGTGGCCGACATGGTCGACAGCTTCCTCATGCTCACCCTCGCCCGTACCGGCGACCAGCTCCAGGGCATCAAGAAGGGCGTCCTCGAACTGGCGGACATCGTCGCCGTCAACAAGGCCGACGGCCCCCACGAGCGCGACGCCAAGGCCGCCGCGCGCGAACTGGCCGGGGCGCTGCGCCTGCTGCAGCCGCCGGACGCCGCCTGGAACCCTCCCGTGCTGACCTGCAGCGCCCGCGAGAACACCGGCCTGGACGTCCTCTGGGACCGGCTGGAGCAGCACCGGCGCGTCCAGGAGAGCACCGGGGCGCTGGCCGCGCGGCGCCGCGAGCAGCAGGTCGACTGGGTCTGGACGATGGTCCGCGAACAGCTCCTGAACGAACTGCGCGACCACCCAGCGGTCCGGGCGGCCGGCCCGGGCATCGAACGGCAGGTGCGCGAGGGCACGCTGCCGGCGAGCCTGGCGGCGGAGCGGTTGCTGGAGGCGTTCCGCACCACTGCCCCGGACTGAGCACCGGCCCGGGGAACCTCCCGGACGTACGGCACGTTTTCCACCGCACCGGCCGAAAGGCGGCCGTGTTCGGAGGAGCCGTGATGAACGACCTGCTCGCCGGAGGCAACGCGGCGTTGCCCGCCGGCCCGCTCACCCTCCGGGTGCCCGGCCCCTTCGACCTTTCGGTCATCATCACCGGCGAGAACGGAAGGGTCGAAGGGGACGGGGACTTCGTCTTCTACAACCAGCCGTCCGCGCCCGGGGCCCGGATCAGCGGTGACACCGTCACCGTCGATCCGCGGGGGCTGCGGCACGGGGCCGCGCGGGTCACGGTCGTGGTGAGCCCGGCCGACCCCGGCACACGGCTCGGGGCATTGCCCCTGCCCGTCCTGAGCGTCGCAGGAAGCGGCGGCGGGGTCCTGGCCAGGTTCGCGCCGCCGCGCCCCGGCCCGGAGACCGTACTGATGCTCGCCGAGCTCTACCGGCGCGGCACCGGTTGGAAGATACGGGCCCTGGGCCAGGGCTACGCGGACGGACTCGCGGGCGTGGCCAGGGACTTCGGCGTGGACGTGGCGGACGAGGGAGACGGGGTGCACGCGGCGCACACGCCGGACGCGGTGGACGACGGCTTCGCCGCCCTCGTGAACGCCGAGCGGTCCGCGGCCGGATCGCCGCCCGTGACCGGCGACCCCCGGCTGGCCGCCGCGGCCGGCGCGCACGCCGCGGCCATGGCCGCGCAGGGCCGCCTCGCCGCCGAGAGCCCGGACGGGACGTCGCTCTACCACCGGATTGCCGCCACCGGCTACCGTTGCCTGACCGTCACCGAGCACCTCGTCTCCGGCCCGCGCACCCCGGACGAGTTCGTCGCCTACTGCCTGGGCGGGGCCGACCGCGCGCTGCCGTTCCGGGACCCGGCCGTCGTCCACGTCGGCGTGGGTCGTGCAGCGGCACTGTCCGGGGACACCTACTGGACCGCCGTGTGGGCCGCGCCCCTGACCGCAGGCGGGCTCGCCCGGCTGGCCGCCGAGGTCACCGCCCTCACCAACGCCGAGCGCGCCGCGGCCGGTCTGCGCCCGCTGGCCGCCGACCCCCGGCTGGCCGCTGCCGCGCAGGCGCACAGCGACGACATGGTCGCCCGCGACTTCTACGCCCACACCTCACCGGAGGGGCGCGAGCCCTGGGACCGGGCGCGGGCGGCGGGGTGCCCGCACCCGGGCATCGGCGAGAACATCGCGTGCGGGCAGCGCAGCGCGCAGGAGGTCGTCCGGGGCTGGATGAACAGCCCAGGACACCGGGCCAACATCCTCAAACCGGACTTCGCGCACATAGGGGTCGGCTACGCCACGGGGAGCCTGGCCGGGACGTACTGGACGCAGCTGTTCGGTACGTGACCGGGGCCGGGCAGGGTCAGGCGAGTCCGAGCCCGCCGTCGTCCGCCGGCGCGAAGTGCCGCTCCACGTCGGCGTCCGTCACGGCCTCCAGCCGCGCGGGCACCCAGCGCGGCGAGCGGTCCTTGTCCACGACCTGGGCGCGGATACCCTCCAGCAGGTCGGGGTCGGCCAGCGACGCGCATATCACGCGGTACTCCTGCTCCAGCACCTCGGCCAGACCGGGCAGCCGGCGGGCGCGGCGCAGCGAGCGGAGCGTGACCTTCAGCGCCGTGGGCGACTTGCCCAGGATCGCCTCCGCGGCCTCCTTGGCCTGCGTCACGCCGCTGGCGGTGAGCCGGTCGAGGATCTCCTCGACGGTGCCGGCCGCGTAGCAGTGGTCGATCCACTCCTGCTGTGCGGCCAGTTCGCCGGCGGGGGCCGGGGCGGCGAAGGCCCGTACGGCTTCGGCGGGGTCGGACACGGCCAGCGCGGCGGCGAACTCCTCCAGTCGCGCCGCCGGGACGAAGTGGTCGGCGAACCCCGCGCGTACGGCGTCGCCCGGCCCCATCCGCGAGGTCGTCAGCGCGAGGTGCGTGCCCAGTTCGCCGGGGGCCCGGGAGAGCAGGTACGTGCCGCCGACGTCGGGCGTGAAGCCGATGCCCGTCTCGGGCATGGCCACCGCCGACCGCTCGGTGACGACCCGTACGCCGCCGTGCGCGGACAGGCCGACGCCGCCGCCCATCACGAGGCCGTCCATGAGGGCGACGTACGGCTTGGGGTAGGCGGCGATCCGGGCGTTGAGCCGGTACTCGTCGCGCCAGAACTCCCTGGCCTCCGCGCTGCGCCCGGCGCGGACGCCGTCGTGGACGGCCCGGACGTCGCCGCCCGCGCACAGGCCGCGCTCGCCCGCGCCGTCGAGCACGACCGTGGTCACGGCGTCGTCGTGCTCCCACGCGTCCAGGGCGGCGTGGATGCGGCGGACCATGGCGTGGGTGAGCGCGTTGATGGTCCGGGGCCGGTTGAGGGTGATACGGCCCGCGCGCCCCTCCCGGCGCAGGAGTACGGCGTCGTCGATGGTGGTCATCGTTCCCCTTTCACTGGATGGCGGAGCGGGGCGGCCGAGCGGCGCACGGCGGGTGCGGCGGGATGCGGCGGGGTGTGTTTCCGTCAGGAGCGGCCGGACGCGGTGGCGGTGCCCGCCGCGTCGGTGATCCCCCGGATCGGGCAGCGCGGGCCCGTGGCGCGCAGCAGCCGCAGGTCGGCCGTCACGAGCGTCGCCCCCAGCTCCTCGGCGACGGCGACGTAGGCCGCGTCGTCCGGCGTGAGATTGTCCTTCAGCTGCCACATCCGCCCCAGCAGGGGCTCGACGGCGACCTTTCGCAGGGTCAGACCGGGCAACCGCCCGGCGACTTCGGCCACCCGCTCGGCGGTCACCTGTCCCGCGAGGTACATCCCGCGCAGCGACTGCATCACTTCCACCAGGATGTGCTCGGGAGCGGCCCAGTCGGCGTCCGCCGTGAGCGCGGCGCGGGCGCTGTCGCCCCGCGGTCCGTCGTCGGCGAGCGCCAGAACGAGTGCGGAGGCGTCCACGACGATCAAGGTGACTCCCAGCGTGTGACTACTGTGGCGGCTGCGGCTGAACGCCGCGCCGCCACCCTAGCCGTGCCGGCGTGGCCCGGGAGCGGCCGGGCTCCCCGGCGGGCGGTACGGCCCCGGCCCGCGGTCGTCCGCTACCTGAACAGGCGGTCGGCGCTGGTGGCCATGCGGTGGGTGCCGCTGTGGCCGTTCACCCAGTCACGGACGAGCTTGACGGCGTTGGCGCACTGCCAGCTGTTGTCGTACTCGCGTACTCCGGTGAAGGCGCCGTAGCCCGCGATGATGCCGTCCACACGCGCGTCGCCCAGCAGTTTGTCGACGTACCACGGGTCGTTGTAGGTGGTCGTCCAGGACAGCGTGGCCGCGAGCTGTCCGGCGGCACGGTCCGCGGCGCCCTTCTTCAGCTCCGCGCACGTGCTGCGGCCGGCTTCCGTGCAGTTGCCGAACCCCTTGGTGATGTCGCTGTCGCCGTAGTCCATCGCCCGGCGACCGGCGGGGAATCCGGAACCGGACCGGTTGAAGGCGTCCCGGACCTGATCGCGGGTGCCGGTCGTCGTGATGCCCTCCAGCTTGCCGAGCTTGCCTTCGAGGCTCTTTCAGCCCCTGCCGCCGACGTCCGGGGTGCTGCCGCCGTGGTACTCGTAGAAGCCGTAGAGCACCTGGATCCCGGCAGCGGTCAGCCGCTGCGCCTTGTCGCGCAGTCCGGCGACGCTGCACGTACGGTTGGGCGCCTCTCCGCAGTAGTTCGGGTCCTTGATGTCCAGCCAGACGAGCGCCAGCCGGCGCCCTGCGTTGGCGTGGGAGACGATGCGGTCGATCATGCTGTCGAAGCTGGGGCCCCGGCGGTTCTCACCGGCCGAGGAACAGTCGTGGTAGGCGCGCCATTCGTTCGGGTTCCACCAGGCGCAGACGTCGATCTCGATGGCGTTGGCGCCATGGCCGAGCGCGGCGTCCACGCCGTCCAGGGTGTCGACCCGGTGCGCGATCGCGTAGATCGCGTGACGCTGATCGGCTGCCGCCGCCGGGGTCGTACCGAGCGCGGTGGCGCCGATGATCGCGCACAGGGCCGCCATCAGCGCCAGTAACCTCCGCGGGCCGGTGCCATGCCGAAGGTGAGTGGTCAAGAAAGCTACTCCTTCACGTCGGTGCCGCCGTCCGGCGCACCCCGAATCTCTCCATGCGCACCGGATCGCCGGATGTGGCGCTTGGACCACACGAGTGTGCGGGGCAGCGCATACCGGCCGCCACGAAAGCCGGGCACTTCGGGACGCTGGAACGCGAAAGTGAGCTGTGACCAGGGGAGGAGCGAGCCGCCTGGAACGCCTGAATGGAACGCCTGAAGGGAAGGCTCCGGGGTCACCCCGGCATCATGTGTGCGGTCGCCGCGGCGGCGGTCCCGCGCTGTCAGCCGACCGGGCCCGCCCAGTGGACTGTCTCGAACTCCTGGCCGAAGCCGGGGCGTACGGCGATGTCCACCCGGCCGAGGCCCGTCTGCGGTACGTCGAAGGCGAGTGTCGCCTTGCCCGACGCCTTCGGCTCCAGGGTGCCCGTGAAGGGGGTGCCGACGCCGCTCGCGGTGTCGAAGATCTGCGCCGCCCGGTCGGCCTTGGCGCCGGATTCGACGGTCACCAGGAGGCCCGCCGTGTCGAGGGGCTCCTTGGAGCCGTTCGTGACGCCGACCGTGAACTTCACCGGCTGGTTCCCCGCCGTGTGGCCCAGGGAGGTGCCGGACGGGGTGAACCGTTCCGGCTTCGTCACCGTCACCTTCAGGCCGCTGCGGTACGCGTAGGTGTCACCGAAGGCGGCCACCCGCGCCGAGGGGGAGGCCGAGGGGCCGCCGGACAGCGTGATCGTCTGCCCCGTGCCCACCTTGCCGGAGCCTCCGCAGGCCACGCCCGCCGTCGCCACGGCGGCCGCGGCCGCGAAAGCCACGGCTGCTCTCCCCGCGCCGGGCCGGACCGTGCCCCGAGGCCGAACGCGCGCCGCACGGGGCGGCAGTCTCGTGCCCATGTGCACCAGCGTGCGCCGCGGGACAGCGGTACGCATCCGGAGCGCGGGGGAGCAGGAGCCGCCGGGCTCCCGGCAGCGCCCGGGCCCGTGTCAGCCGGCCAGGACCTTCTTGACCTGGTCCGCCTGCGGACCGGAGTCCTGCGCGGGGATCGTCCAGCGGAAGGTCTTGCCCTCGCCGTCGGTGTACCGGAGGATGCCGCCGCGCTGGGCGTTGCTGATGTCGAAGGTGCGCGCCCGCACCTGCGAGGCGCCGGACCGGATCGGGCCGCCCGAGTCGAAGCCCTTCAGGAAGATGTTCGCTTCGTTGTTGGAGGCCTGCCCGTCGGCGGCTATCCACTGCCAGCCGCCCTTCTCGGTCGGCGTGGTCTCCGCGGCGGCCACGTCCGTCATCGGGCGTTCCTTCACGGTGACGACCGCGAACAGGCCGCGCGTGGGCTTGTCGGTCGCGGTCTTGGCCGCGTACACGACGCTCATGGGCGTGATTTCGAGCTTGCCGCCGCTGCCCGCGCCGACGGTCTCCGTGCCCTGCCCCATCGGCAGGGGATCGCCCGCGGGCCCCTCGGCCGCGGCGGAGGGCGACGAGCCGGCTGACTTCACGGTCTCGGCCTTCGTCTCGCTGCTGCAGGCGGCAAGGGACAGGACGGTGGCGAGGCAGAAGGCGGTGACGGCTGTGGTGCGCATACATCCCCCGGAGGTGCGGGTTACTTGAGGTACGAACGGACCGGGGAACCGTACCCTCGGTAACAACCGCCGACGGGCCGTATGCATCAATCGTGACCAGGTCGCTACCGTCCCGGTATTGCAGTGGGGCCGCTTCGTCCTACTAAGGCGCCCCGAAAGGGACGAGCCGGACCCGCCGTCCTCGGCCGAGGTCCTCGCCCGCGTCCTTGATCCGGGGCTGCGGCAGACTGCGGGTCAGGCCCTGCAGCGGACGACGCGTCAGGCCTGCCCCGTCTCGAACCGGGTGACCTTCCCGTCGTCGACGGTGAAGTACCACTTGGTGCGCATTTCGCCCCACGTGTCGTTGCGGTACCGCGCGACGAGGGCCAGGCCGTCGTCGCTCTCGGACTCGACGTCCATGTGGCCGTTGGAGGCGAAGACCTCGCGGTCGGCCCACTGGGTGAGGTCCCGGTCGGTGCCGTCGTCGGACATCGTCGCGCCCGGCGCGAGGGACTCGTGGAAGGCGGTGCGGTCGCCCGCGTTGACGGCGCTCACCAGCGTCCGTACAGCGGGCTCGGAGAGCTGTTCGACGGGGATCACGGGAGGGCTCCTTTCGGGGGTGTCCAGGACAGGACAGCACTCCGGCCGCACCCGCGCGCGCCGGCCCGCCCGGATGGCGGACGGCCGCGCACCGCCGCGCACCGCCGCCCCGCTACGACCGGGACAGCCGCCGCGACAGGCCCTTCTTGCGCCACGCCACGATCACCGCCGCCAGCCCGGTCACCGCGATGAACGCCGTCGCGCCGAGGAACGCGGGCGAGGTCGGCGCCGTGGCATGGCTGCCCGCGATCACGTAGGCGGCCGTGGCGGGCGCGCTGCCCAGGGCGGTCGCCAGCAGGAACGGCGTCCAGCGCATACGGGAGACGGCGGCGCAGTAGTTCGCGGCGGCGAAGGGCACGCCGGGGAAGAGCCGGACCGCCATCATCGACCGGAAGGCGTGCCGGCTCAGCTGCCGGTCCGCCGCCTTCAGCCACCGGCCGCGCAGCAGCGGCCGCAGCGCCTCCTGCCCCAGCAGCCGGCCCAGCCCGAAGGACGCGGCCGAGCCCAGCACCGTGCCCACCACCGCGGCCGCCGTCCCCGCAGGGGCGCCGAAGAGCGCCCCTGCGGCGATGTTCAGGATCGGGCGCGGCACGAACGCCGCGGTGCACAGCCCGTACGCCGCGGAGAACAGCACCACCGCCGCACCGCCGGACAGCTGCGGCCAGCCTTCGGCGAGCATCCGCTCCGGGCGCAGCGCGAGCACCGCGGCTGCTGCGGCGGCCAGCAGCACCACGAGCAGGCCCAGGCGGAACCACGGGGACAGCCGGGCACGCCTGTGGAGCTCGGCGGGGCCGGGGGAGGGCGTGGCGGGTTCGGACATCGCTGGAGCCTAACCGACAGGGATATAAAGCGGTCGTCATCCCGGAAAGACGGGGTGGCGGCGGAACACTCCTTCCCCGTACGTTCACTCGAATATCCTCCGTGCGTCCTCCGCAGTCCTCCGTGCGTCCTCCGCAGTCCTCCGTGCGTCCTCCGCAGTCCTCCGTGCGTCCTCCGCAGTCCTCCGTGCGTCCTCCGCAGTCCTCCGTGCGTGCTCCGTGCGTCCTCCGCCCGTGGCCGGGGAAAACCGTTCGACGCCCCGTACACCGTGCGCGAGCATCAGCGCATGCACCGGCCAACGTCCGGCCTTCCGCGCCACAAACCGCACGTCAACATCGCAACCCTCGGCCCCGCCCAGCACGGCAAGACGACGCTCACCGCCGCCGTCACCCGCCTCCTCGGCTCCCGCGGCCGGCCCGTCCTCGTCCCGCCCGCCCGCCTCGGCCGCGCCCCGGAAGGGATCGCGCACGGCCGCACCGTCACCTGCGCCCACGTCGCCTACGAGACCGACACCCGCCATTACGTCCACACCGACCCGCCCGGCCACCCCCGGTTCGCCAAGAACCTCCTCGCCGGCACGGCCCGCCTCGACGGCGCCGTCCTCGTCGTCTCCGCCGTCGACGGCATCACGGCGCAGACGGGCGAGCACCTGCTGCTCGCCCGCCGGGCGGGCGTGCGCCACCTCGTCGTCGCCCTCACCAAGGCGGACGCGGCCGAACCGGAGCCGACCGACCTGGTCGAGCGGGACGTGCGCGCCCTGCTCACCGCCCACGGCTACGACGGCGAGCACACCGCCGCCGTCCGCGTCTCGGCGCTGCGCGCGCTGCAGGGCGACCCGCGCTGGACCGCCGCGATCGAGGCCCTCCTCGACGCCGTCGACACCTACGTTCCGACGCCCATGCGCTACACGGACGCGCCCTTCCTGCTCTCTGTGGACAAGGTCCTCACTCTGCCCCGGCGCGGCACGGCCGTCACCGGCGTCATCGAGCGCGGCAGCGTCCGGCTCCGCGACCACGTCCAGCTCCTGGGGCCGGACGGCCCCTGCGACACGCACGTCACCGGGCTGGAGGCCTTCGGCCGTCCGCTGGGGCACGCACAGGCGGGCGACCGCGTCGCCCTGCTGCTGCGCGGGCTCCACCGCGAACACGCTCGCCGGGGCGACACGGTGGCGGCGCCCGGCAGCGTCGTACCGCGGCGCCGCTTCACCGCGGACGTGCGGTTGCTGACCGCGGACGAGGGCGGCCGGCACACCCCCCTGTTCTCGGGCTACCGGCCGCAGTTCCACCTCCGCACGGCCGACGTGCCCGGCACCGTCATCCTCGGCGGGCCCGGCGTCGCGCTGCCCGGCGAGAGCGTCACGATGACGGTCGTCCTCGACCGGGACGTGCCCCTGGAGACCGGCCTGGCCTTCGTCGTCCGCGAGGGAGGCCGCACGGTCGGCACCGGGACGGTCTCCCCGGCGGTGCCGTGAACGCACAGGCGCCGTGAACGCACAATAGGGGAGTGGAAGAACCGATACCCGTCATGCGGGACGTGGACTGGGGCACCGCCAAGCTGATGCCCGACGTGGACCGGCCGCGGGCCTGGCTGCTCACGGTGAACGGCGCGCCCCAGTCGTACGTCGACCTGGACGACCCCGCCCACCTCGAATTCGAGTACGCCCAGCGGATCGCCCACGTCCTCGACGCCGCCGCCGAGCCGGACCGCCCGCTCGACGTGCTGCACCTCGGCGGCGGGGCGCTCACCCTGCCCCGCTACGTCGCCGCCACCCGCCCGGGCTCGCGGCAGCGCGTCGTCGAGGCCGACCGCGGCCTGCTCGCGCTGGTCGCCGAGCACCTGCCGCTGCGGGACGGCTCGGGCGTCGAGGTGATCGCCGGGGATGCGCGCAGGGAGCTGGAGGCCGCGGCCGACGCCTCCGCCGACGTGATCGTCGCCGACGTCTTCGGCGGCTCCCGGGTGCCGGCCCACCTCACCTCGCTCGCCTACGCGCGCGCCGCCGCCCGGGTGCTCCGGCCGCACGGCTGCTACGCGGCGAACCTCGCCGACGGCACGCCCTTCACCTTCCTGCGCTCCCAGGTGGCCACCTTCGGAGCCGTCTTCGCCCACCTGTGCCTGATCGCGGAACCGTCGATGCTGCGCGGTCGCCGCTTCGGCAACGCCGTCCTCGTCGCCTCGCACTCCGAACTCCCGGTCACCGCACTCGCCCGCCGCGCGGCGGGGGACGCCTTCCCGGCGAGGGTCGAGCACGGGGAGGCGCTGGAGCGCTTCGCGGCCGGGGCGGAGCCGGTGGACGACGCGGACGCCGTGGGGTCCCCCGAGCCGCCGGGCGGGGCGTTCAGCGTGGGCTGACGCGGGCCGCGCGCCCGGCGGGGCGGGGGATCACCGGGGGATCAGGAGGTCTTCAGGGGCCTGAGGGAGCTCATGATCTTCTTGATGGTGTCGTCGGGCACCTCGTCCTCGGTGCCCGTGACGCTGTAGAGGCACCATGTGGCCAGGTCGCCGGTGACGTCCTTGTACGTCACCGTCACGGACTTGCCGCTGGAGGCGCAGTGGCGCTTGTTCGCGATTCCCGTGACCGTCGCCGAGGAGGAGGTGCCGGTCAGGCCGTGGTCGCTCTTGAACTCCTTGCCCTTGGAGTAGTTGAACTTCCCGGTCTTCTTCTGGTCGAAGCCCCAGAAGAGCCAGTTCAGCGCCTCGTTCTCGGCGGCGTCGGCCTCGCTCTTGGCGCCCTGGGCGCCCTTGGTGCCGGCGGCGACCGGGTTGGCGCTCTTCTCGCACCGGTCCTCGTTGAACTTCGCCACTCCGGTCATGCTGATGCCCTTGCCGTTGGGCGGGAAGGAGTGGTCGTCCTCGTCCTGGAAGCCGATGCTCGTCCCCGGGGGAACGACCTTCCACTCCGGCGGCACGTCGAAGACGACGTGCCGCTTGCTGTTGGTGACCGCCTTCCAGCCGTCGATCACGGGCTTGACCTCGACGTTCGCCCGCGGGTTGTCCTCGGGGGACTCGCTTGCGCTCTGCGACGGCGCTGCCGAGGAGGGGGCCGCGGTCGGCGCCTTCGTCGGTTCGTTCTTCGCCACGTTCTCCTTGTCGTCGTCCTTCAGGACGACGACACCGGTGATCACGGCCGCGGCCACCACCGCGACCGCCGCGGTGATCGCGATGATCGTGGTCCGCTTGCGGTTGTCCCGCGGCGGCTCGGGCGCGCCGGCCGGAGCCGGGGTGTGCCACTGCTGACCGGCGGGCGGCGTGGGCGGGCCCGCGGGCTGCTGCTGGTACGGATTCGGCTGCTGGAGGGTCGGCGGCTGCTGGTACGGGTTGGGCTGCGGGTAGCCCGGCTGGGCGCCGGACGGCGGCCCCGACGGGGGCACCGGCGTCTTGTACGGATTCGAATCCTGCGGGTTCTGCTCGCCCCCGGGCGGCTGCTGTCCTGGCCACATGGCCGATAACCATAGAGGCAGAAGATGACCTCGGTGAGGGCGCCCCTTCCCGCCATTGCTACCGACTGGTAACTTGCGGGCATGTCTGAGACCACCCAGCCGTCCATCGGCGACATGCTCCTGGCCACCGTGCCCATGGCCAAGACGCTCAACCTCGTCTTCGAGGAGGCGAACGCCGAGCGCGCCGTCGTCCGCCTCCCCGACCAGCCCGACTACCACAACCATGTCGGGGGCCCGCACGCCGGCGCGATGTTCACCCTGGCCGAGTCCGCGAGCGGCGCGATCGTGCTGGCCGCCTTCGGTGACCAGCTCTCGCGCGCCGTGCCGCTGGCCGTCCGCGCCGAGATCGGCTACAAGAAGCTCGCCATGGGCCCCGTCACGGCCACCGCCGAGCTCGGCCGCCCGGCCGCCGAGGTCGTCGCGGAGCTGGACGCCGGCGGCCGACCGGAATTCCCCGTCCGGATCGCGATCACCCGCGAGGACGGCGACGTCACGGGCGAGATGACGGTCGTCTGGACCCTCCGGCCGAACAAGTAGCCGCCCACGTGGGAAGACGCTGATCCGCGTCTTCCGGAGGACACCTTTGGGCCGCATAAGGTCCGTGGCGGCCCAACGGTGGTCTTTCCCGGGCGCTCGGGGCGGTCGCCGCTGCTGAGCGGCAGGCCGGGCCCCGGCGACGGAGTGGCGTCCGCGCCACGTCAGCGCCTACCTGACGGCGCTCACCCGAGGCACCCCCGGGCCGCGCAACGGGAGCGTCCGGCTGAGGACGAGGTTGGTGGTGGTGCTCCCGAACTCGGCCAGCTCGTCGACGATCTCCTCCAGGTGGGCCGTCGACGTGGCCGCCACCTTCATGACGTAGCAGTCGTCCCCGGTGGTGCGCAGGCACTCCAGGATCTCCGGGCGCTCCTCCAGCAGCCGGCGCAGCGGCCCGTGCCGGGTTCCCGGCCCCGGGTACTTGAGCCGGACCACCGCCATCACCGGGTAACCGGTCCGCTCCGGATTCACCTCCGCACGGTACCCCGTGATCACCTCGGCCTCCTCGAGCCGGCGCACCCGTTCCTTGGTCGCCGACGCGCTCAGGTTCACCCGCCGTGCCAGCTCGGTGAACGGGATCCGGCCGTCCCGTTGGACTTCTCTCAGGATCGCCCAGTCCGTCGCGTCGAGACTCTCGGTCATCTGCCCATTCTACGGGCGGATCCACGGCTGAACCGCCTCTGAACAGGCGGGAATCCCTTCTGGCGACCCATGCGTCCTGCCTAGGGTTGGGCCCTATGAAGATCGGAGTGAACGTCCCCAATTTCGGCCCGGGCACTGACCCCGGAGTGCTGCGAAGCTGGGCCCGGACCGTGGAGGGCCTGGGCTTCGACCTACTGATGATCTCGGACCACATAGCCATCACACCGGATGTCGCCGAGCGCTATCCGGCACCCTTCTACGAGCCCTTCACCACCTTGTCCTGGCTGGCCGGCCTCACCACCCGTATCCAGCTCGGCACGACGGTCCTCATCGCTCCCTACCGGCACCCGCTGCTCACCGCCCGAATGGCGGCCAATCTGAATGAGCTGAGCGGCGGCCGGCTGGTCCTCGGTGTGGGAGTGGGCTGGGCACGGCAGGAGTTCGCCGCCCTCGGCATCCCGTTCTCACAGCGCGGTCAGCTGACCGACGACCACCTGCGGGACATCCGGGCCGCCTGGAAGGACACCGCCTCCTACGGAGACCGCCGGATCCCGGTGTGGGTCGGCGGCAACAGCGACGCGGGGCTGCGCCGGGCCGTTCTCCTCGGAGACGCATGGCATCCGCTGCGCCCCACCGTGCCGTGGCTGCGCGAAGCCGCAGGCAGGCTGGAGACGTACGCGGACGGGCAGCACTTGCCCGTGCCCGCCTTGGCTCCCCGCATCGCCCTCCGGCTTACCGAGGAACCGGTCGACGGAGCGGGACGGCTCGCCGGTGAGGGCACCATCGACCAGATCATGGACGACCTCGACCAACTGCGGCTGCTGGGCGCCGAGTCCGTCGTCCTCGACACCTACCAGGGCGCCCCCCGGGCGACGTGTCACCCGCAGGCGGCCTGGCAGGCCCTCGCCACCGTGGCCGCGCACCTCTCCCGGGCCGGCACCCCGCCCCGCACCACGATGGAGCAGTCATGACCACATCCGACGACCACACCCTCCTCCGGCAGGCCATCTCGCTCGCGGCCAAGGCACGCGCGAGCGGCAACCCGCCCTTTGGATCTCTGCTGGCAGGACCGGACGGGACGATCCTGGCCGAGGAGCAGAACACCACCCTCACCGACAACGACGTCACGGCACACCCGGAACTCAAATTGGCGAGGTGGGCCGCAAGAGAGCTCGATGCGCAGACGGCGGCAGGCACCACGATGTACACCAGCTGCCAGCCGTGCGGGATGTGCGAGGCCGTCATTCAATGGGCGGGGCTGGGGCGAGTGGTGTTCGCCCTGTCCAACGAACAGCTCCTGGACATCAGGCCGGGCAGCAGCCGACCGCCCGTGCCGCAGGACGGCCCCGCGCTGCTCGAAGAGGTACGGGCCGCGGTCGAGCCCTACTACCGCTGACCGCCGGGCGGAGCTCCGTACGCCGCGGCTGCGTGTGGTCGCCCTCACCGAGTCCGACCGCCTACGGGCCCTGGAGGGGTGTGGGCGAGCGAACAAAAAGCCGGTCTCCCGCAACCCGCGGGGCCCTGAGGGAGTCCTCTCCTCCAGTAGGCTTCCCGGCGTGCGCCCTGCGGCGCACGCCGGGAAGAGATCGTCAAATCGGGAGGAACCGGCGTTGCACATCCAGGAGTGGCTCGAAACAGTACCGGCGATCGCCGTCTACCTCTTGGTGGGCGGGGTCATCGGGCTGGAGAGCCTGGGTATTCCGCTTCCCGGTGAGATCGTCCTCGTCAGCGCCACGCTGCTGGCCGCCACGCAGGACCACATCAATCCGTATGTGCTGGCCGCGTGTGCCATCGCGGGCGCCATCATCGGTGACTCCATCGGCTACCTGATCGGCCGCAAGGGCGGCAAGCCGCTGCTGGAGTGGCTCGGCCGGAAGTTCCCCAAGCACTTCGGCCCGCACCACGTGGCCACCGCCGAGCGGTCCTTCCAGAAGTGGGGCATGTGGGCGGTCTTCGTCGGCCGTTTCATCGCCCTGCTGCGGATCTTCGCGGGCCCGCTGGCGGGCGTGCTGAAGATGCCGTACTGGAAGTTCCTGATCGCCAACGTGCTCGGCGGCATCGTCTGGGCCGGCGGCACCGTCGCCGTGATCTACTCCGTCGGCAAGGTCGCCGAGGAGTGGCTGAAGAAGTTCTCCTGGCTCGGCCTGCTGGCCGCCGTGCTCTTCGGTCTCGGCTCGCTGGTCGTCATGCGGATCAAGGCCAAGAAGGCCGAGGCCGCCCGCGCTGCTGCTGACGACGCCGCTCAGCCGGAGCCGGTCCGTACCGCCGACTGACCTGCGGGCTCTTTGGAGCCTCGCACCTCGCAGAAAGCCCCCCGGGTCCCGCAATGGGCCGGGGGGCTTTTGGTGTGCGCTCGGTGCCACCCGGCGTCGCTCAGCCCGCGTCCTGGCTGATGCTGAGGCGTACAAGATCCGCCAGTGTCGGCGCAGGGCGTTTGGCGCGGATGCGGCGGAGGTAGGTGCCGACGGTGTGGACGCTGATACCGAGTCGCCTGGCCGTCTGGTGGTAGGTGAGCCCCGCGCCGATGTGGGCCAGCACCTGCCGCTCGCGGGGCGACAGGCGCGGTGGTCCCGTCTGGACGCTGAGGGCGGGCATCGGTTCTCCATGGGGCTGGCGGAGCCGCGCGGCATGGGTGGCCTGCGGCCGGCCGCGGGTGAAGTTCCTCCCCCCGCGCGACGCTTTGAATGGATCTAACCACGAACTCGGCTAAATGCAAGCAAAAAATAGTGGCCAACCGGTCAATGGCCCCTTAATCGCAGGTAAGTCGACTGTCAAGTCCCCAACTTCCGCGTCTCCAGCCCCGCTTCGAACCGGGCGAGTGTGAGTGCGTGCGCCGCCGACCGCGGCGGCACCGCAACCCAGAGCGACCGGAGGGGGACCGCGCATGGGGCACTTCCGTCTGCTCGTCGTCGGCAACGGCATCTCGGCGTACGGCAGCTACCTGAACATGGTGGCGCTGAACGTCTTCATCTACCACGTCACCGGCAGCGCGCTGACCGCCGGCCTCTTCATGGCCGTACGCCTCGTGACCAATGTGCTCGCGGGCTTCGTGGCCGGGCGCCTCGTCTCCACCTGTGACCGCAAGCGCCTGATGGTGGGCGCCGACCTCACGCAGGCGCTCGCCCTGGTCGCGCTGCTGCTCGCCCCGGACGGCGCCCGCGTCGGGCTGCTCTTCGCCCTGGCGGTGATCACCGGGTCCTGCTCGACGCTCTCCCAGGTCGCCCTGCGCAGCAGCGTGCCGGAGATCGTCGGCGCCGAGCACCGGGCCCGCGCCAACGGGCTGCTCGTCACCGGCCGATCCCTGGCCATGATCGCGGGCTTCGCCTCGTCCGGCCTGGTCGTGGCGCAGCTGGGCTACTCCACGGCGTTCGCGCTGGACGCCGTCACCTTCGTGATCTCCGCGACCGTCCTGTTCCTGCTGCCCGTACGGACCCGGGCGGCCGAGGCCGGTCCGGCGGCGGAGGAGGCGGCCGCCGGTCAGGAGGCCTCCGGCGCCGCGAGCGGCTTCGCCCGGATGCTGCTGCGCACGGCGCCGCTGCTCGTGGTGATGATCGTCGTCCGGGCCGTCGACGGGCTGGGCTCCTCGTCCCACAACGTGGCCCTGCCCATCTACTCGGACAGCCTCGACCCCGGCCACCCGGCCACGTTCATCAGCCAGTTCTGGGCCACCTGGGCCATCGGCAACATCGTCGCGCAGCAGCTGTTCGGCCGGGTCACCAAGAAGACCGGCCGCACTCCCGGCGAGCGGGCGTTCGCGCTCGGGGCGTGCGTGATGTCGGCGGCGTTCATCGTGGTCTTCGCCGGCCTGCCCACCGTGCCGGCCATCATCGCCGCGCTGGTGGCCGGCATGGCCGACGGGTTCACGGAGATCGTCTACATCTCCCGGCTCCAGGCCGCCCCCGACGCCCAGCGCGGCCGGCTCTTCGGGCTGTCCGCCTCGGCCGAGAACACCGGCTTCGGCCTCGGCATGATCGTCAGCGCGGCCCTGCTGGAGTCGTTCTCGCCGCTGCAGGTGGTGGCCGCCTTCCACGGCCTGGCCATCGCCCTGTGCGTCGTCCTGCTCGCCGTGCTCCTCAGACGCGGCGGCAGGCTCACCCGGACGGAGGGCCGGCCGACCGGCCAGGACGTCCGGGACGTCCCGGACGGTCGGGAAGAGCCGGCGAACGCTTCGGCGGACGTGTCGGCGGAGGCATCGAAGGCGGAAGGCCGCAGCTCATGACATCCACGCACCACGACCGGACCGGCCAGGGCATCGCCGTCATCGGACTGGCCTTCCGGTTACCGGGAGCGGACACCCCCGAAGAGCTCTGGCGCATCGTCCGCGACGGGACGGACTGCATCACCCGCTTCACCGACGAGGAGCTCGCCGCGGCCGGAGTGCCCGCGGAGCGCTACGAGGCGCCCGACTTCGTCGGCGCCTCCGGGATCCTGGACGACCTCACCGGCTTCGACGCCCAGCACTTCGGGATGAGCGCCCGTGAGGCCCAGCTCACCGACCCGCAGCAGCGCATGTTCCTCGAATGCGCCCAGCACGCCCTGGAGAACGCGGGATACCCGGGGGAGCGCGACGGCACCCGGGTGGGCGTCTACGCCACCACGGGCTACCACCTCTACACGCTGGAGAACTACCTCCTCAACAACGTCCTGCCGAGCGTGCCCGCCGACGACTGGATGGCGGGGATGCAGATCGTGACGGGCAACGCCCCCGACTTCACCGCGACCCGCGCCGCCTACCGGCTCGGTCTGACCGGGCCCGCCGTCAACGTCCAGACCGCCTGCTCCAGTTCGCTCGTGGCCGTGCAGACGGCCGCCCAGGCGCTGCTCGCGGAGGACTGCGACATCGCCCTCGCCGGCGCGGCGGCCGTCCACGTGCCGCAGGTGCTGGGCTACCAGTACGTCAAGGGCTCCATCCTCTCCAAGTCCGGCCGCCTGCGCGCCTTCGACGCGGGCGCGGACGGCACCGTCGGCGGCACCGGCGTCGCCGCCGTCGTCCTCAAGCGGCTCGACCGCGCCCTCGCCGACGGCGACACCGTCCACGGCGTCATCCGCGGCTGGGGCGTCACCAACGACGGCGCGGACAAGAAGGCGTACACCGCCCCCAGCGCCGGCGGCCAGTGCGCCGCCATCCGCCGGGCCCTGGAACGGGCGGGCGTCGGCGCGGACACCATCGGCTACCTGGAGACCCACGGCACGGGCACCCTCAAGGGCGACCCCATCGAGTTCGACGGCGCCGCGGCCGCCTACCGCGAGGACACCGACCGGACCCACTACTGCGCCCTCGGCTCGACCAAGGCCAACATCGGCCACCTCGACGTGGCCTCCGGCCTGGCCGGCCTGATCAAGACGCTGCTGGTCCTGAAGCACGGCGTCGTCCCGCCCATGGCCAACTTCACCACCCCCAACCCCCTGCTCGCCCTGGACGGCAGCCCCTTCTACATCCCCGGCTCGGCCGTGCCCTGGCCCGAGGGGGACCACCCGCGCCGCGCGGGCCTGACGTCGCTCGGCATCGGCGGCACCAACGTCCACTTCGTCCTCGAACAGGCCCCCGAGCCCGCGCCCCGCCCGGCCGCCGCCGCGGCACCGCCGGACGTCCTCCTGGTCTCCGGCAGCAGCGAGGAGGCGCTGGCCGCCAACGCCCGTGCCTTCCGCGACGCGCTGCGGCAGCGCCCCGGGACCCCGCAGGCCGACCTCGTCACCACCGCCGCGCTCGGCCGCACCCACCGGCGCCACCGGCTCGCCGCCCGCGGCTCCGGCCCCGCCGCGCTCGCCGACGCCCTCGACGCCTGGCTCGACGGCACGGGGACGGGTACGGGCGGGGGTACGGGTGCGGGCACGGCGGCCGTGACGACCGGGACGGCGCCCCGCGAAGGCACCGCCGCCGTCGCCTTCCTGTTCACGGGCCAGGCCAGCCCGTACCGGGGCATGGCCAAGGAGCTGTACGAGCGCTTCCCCGCCGTACGCGACGTCCTCGACGCCTGCGAGCGCCATCACCGCGACCTCACCGGGGGGTCTCTTCTCGACGGGTTGCTCGGCGGTACCGGTTCCGCGGGAACGGATGCCTTGTGGGCTACCGACACCGCCCAGCCCGCCCTGTTCGCGCTGCAGTGCGCCCTGACGAGGCTGTGGCGGGACACCGGCATCACCCCCGCGACCGTCACCGGGCACAGCGTCGGTGAGTACGCGGCCCTGCACGCCGCCGGAGCTCTCTCGCTGGAGGACGGCCTGCGGCTGACCGCCGAGCGCGGCCGGCTGATGCAGCGGCTCTGCGCCCCCGGCGCGATGGCCGCCGTACCGCTCGCCCGTGACGCGGCCCTCGCCCTGGCGGCCGAAGTCCCCGGCGCCGAGCTGTCCGTGGCCAACGGGGAGCGCTCCCACGTGCTCGCCGGGCCCGTGACCGCCGTGGACGCGGTGTGCGCGCTGCTGGAAGAGCGCGGCACACCGGGCGAACGCCTGCCGGTCGACCGCGCCTTCCACACCGCCCTCATGGAACCGATGCTGGCCGGCTTCCGGGCGGTGCTCGACACAGTCGCGTTCCGCCCGACGGAGGTCCCCTTCGTCAGCGGGCTCGACGGAGCCGTCCGCCCGGCCGGCTGGACCCCGGACACCGGGTACTTCCTGCGGCACACCCGCGAGCCCGTCCGCTTCGACGAGGCACTGCGCACGATCGGCGGGACGGCGCCCGCAGCACTGGTCGAGATCGGGCCGCACACCACGCTCAGCGGCCTGGCGCGCCGGGCCCTGCCCGGGGTGCCCGCGCTGCCCTCGCTGCGCCGCGGCACCGGCCTCGGCACGCTCTGGGCCGCGGCGGCGGGCCTGTACTGCGCGGGCGCGGACCCGGACTGGCAGCCGCTGCTCGCCGGCTGCGGCGGCCGCAGGATCCCGCTGCCGGGATACCGCTTCCAGCACAAGGACTACTGGACAGGGCCGCAGTTGACGGCCGTAAGAACCGGAACACCAGCGACAGATGGAGCCACAGTGGTACAGCACGAGGCAGCGGTCGAGCGGGTCGTCCGAAGCATCATCGAGTCGACCGCCCGGCATCTCAGCCACGACCCGGACGCCATCACCGGCGAGACCTCCTTCTTCGACCTCGGCGCCGACTCGCTGCAGATGATCAGCGTGCTGCGCGAGCTGGAGCAGGAGCACCGGGTCAAGGTCTCGATGCGGGAGCTGTTCGAGGAGACCGGGACGCCGCTGCGGCTCGCGGAGCTCATCGTCCGGCGGATTCCGGGGGAGACCCCTGGGGCGGCTGCGTCTGCTGCGCCCGCCGCGCCTGCTGCGGCGCAGGCCGCGCCGCCCGTGGCGCCGGTGCCGCCCGTAGCGCCCGTGGCATCTGTGGCGCCTGTGGCGGAGCAGCCGGCCGCGTCGCAGCCCGCCGCCGCGCAGTGGCCCGCCGCGCCTGCACCCGTCGTCCCGTCGGCCCCCGTTGCTCCTGCGGCTCCGGCCTTCCCTGCGCCCCCCGCGCCCGAGCCCGTGGCCCCGTCCGCCGCCGCCCCCGAGTACGCCACGCGCCGGGAGCTGGAGGACCTCGCCCACAAGCTGCAGCAGATATCGCAGATACAGCTGCAGATGATGTCCCAGCTGTCCCAGCTGCTGTCCCTGCAGACCGCCGCCGCGACGGTCCGTCTCAACGGCAAGGTGGCCCAGTGACCGGCCTGGACGCCGCTTCCGCGGCCCTCGAACAGGACCTCGCCGCCATGACCGAGCTCTCGCGGCGCATCGCCGAGCAGATCGGCGGCGGGCCGGCGGGCAGTCCGCCGGACGGGACGCCGCCGGGCACGGAGAAACCGGCGGTCACGGACAGGCCGCCCGTCCCGGAGACACCGGCGACCGCAGGCGGGCCGGCAGCCCCGGGTGAGACAGCGGCCGCCGAACAGGCTCCCGCGGAGCAGGCCGCCGCACCGCGGCGCGTCCACGGCCCCCGGGTGACCGTCTCGCGGGCCTCCGGCATGGTCCAGGGCGGCGCCCCGCGCTCCCAGCAGGACCACCTCGACGACCTCGTGCGCCGCTACACCGCCAAGACCCCGACCTCCAAGCAGATCGCCCAGCGCTACCGCCGGGTCCTCGCCGACAGCCGTGCCGTCGTGGGCTTCCGCAGCGGCACGAAGGAGATGCTCTACCCCATCGCGGGCCGCCGGGCGAGCGGCGCCCGCCTGCAGGACGTCGACGGCAACGAGTACGTCGACATCACCATGGGCTTCGGCGTGCTCCTCTTCGGGCACGAGCCGGCCTTCGTCAGCGAGGCGGTGCGCGAGCACCTCTCCCGCGGCGTCCAGCTCGGCCCCCGCAACGTCGAGACCGGCGAGGCCGCCGAGCTGCTGGCCGGGATGACGGGCATGGAGCGCGTGGCGTTCGCCAACTCCGGTACGGAGGCGAACTCCGCGGCGATCCGCCTCGCCCGCTCCGCCACCGGCCGCAACAAGATCGTCACCTTCCTCGGCGCGTACCACGGCCACGCCGACACCGTCCTCGGCCGCTCCTCGGGCGGCCCGGGCGAGGCCCGGATCACCGTGCCGGTCTCCCGTGGCATCCCGGACAGCGCCGTCTCGGACCTGATCGTCCTGGAGTACGGCAACGACGCCTCGCTGGAGGCCATCGCCCAGCAGGCCGGGGACATCGCCGCGGTCATCATCGAGCCCGTGCAGAGCCGGCACCCCGAGCTGCAGCCCGTCGAGTTCGTCCGGAAGCTGCGCGAGCTGACCGCCCGCCTCGGCATCGTCCTGATGTTCGACGAGATGCTGACCGGATTCCGCCCCGCGCTCCGCGGCGCCCAGGAGCTGTACGGCGTCACCCCCGACCTCGCCACCTACGGCAAGCTGCTCGGCGGCGGCTTCCCCATCGGGGCCATCGCCGGCCGCGCCGACATCATGGACGGCGTCGACGGCGGCTACTGGTCCTACGGCGACAACAGCTACCCGCCCGCGGACACGACGTTCTTCGGCGGCACGTACATCCAGCATCCGGTGTCGATGGTCGCCGCGCGCGCCGTCCTGACGCACCTGAAGGAGCACAGCCCGCTGCTGCAGGAGCGGCTCAACGCCCGCACCGGCGAGCTGGCCGCGGGGCTCAACGCCTTCTTCGAGGCGGAGGACTTCCCGCTGCGGATGAGCCACTTCGGCTCGCAGTTCCGCTTCGACCACCGTGCGGACATGGAGCTCCTGTACCACCACCTGATGCTGCGCGGCGTTCATGTGTGGGAGTGGCGCAACTTCTTCCTCTCCACGGCGCACTCGGACGGTGACCTCGAGTTCATCGCGGAGGCGGTGAAGGGCGCTCTGCGGGAGCTTCGCGGTGCGGGGTTCTTTCCGGGCACCCGGCGTCCGGTAGCGCCGGCGCCGGCGCCTGCGGCGGGCGGGGCGGCCTTGGCGGACCTGGTCACCGTCGCCGCGAAGTCGCCGGAGCCGGCGGTACCGCCCCGGGGCTCCGCCCCGGACCCCGGTCCTCAAGCGCCGGACGGGCTTGAAAAAGAAGGGACTTCCGGTCTGCTGGAGCCGAGCGGGCCCGGCAAGGCGCAGGTCCCCGGCCTTGAGGGGCCGCGCGTCGCCTCCATGGCCTGGAACGCGGCCGCGGCCGTCACCCCGGCCGCGCCGCAGGCAACCCCCCGTACGCCCGACTTCAGCGTCTACTTCTTCGGTGACTACCCGCAGGGCACCGGCACCGGCGCCGCGCCCCGCGAGGGCAAGTACGAGCTGCTCCTGGAGACCGCGCGGTTCGCCGACCGGAACGGGTTCCACGCGCTGTGGATGCCCGAGCGGCACTTCCACTCCTTCGGCGGGCTCTTTCCCAACCCCGCCGTGCTCGCCGCCGCCCTGTCCCGCGAGACGTCGCGGATCCGCCTCAACGCCGGGTCCGTCGTCCTGCCGCTCCACGACCCGATCCGGGTCGCGGAGGAGTGGTCGATGGTCGACAACCTCTCCGGGGGCCGGGTCGGCATCGGCATCGCCAGCGGCTGGCACGCCAACGACTTCGTCTTCTTCCCCGAGCGGTTCGGCCGGCACAAGGAGGCGATGTACGAGCAGCTGGAGCAGGTGCGGCGGTTCTGGCGGGGCGAGGCGCTGCGCCGGACCAGCGGTGACGGCGAGGCGGAGGTGCGGCTCTTCCCGCAGCCCGTCCAGGACGCGCCGCCCATGTACACCGCCGTGGTCGGCAACCCGGCCTCGTTCGAGCTCGCGGCCCGCCACGACCTCGGCATCGTCACCAACCTGATGACGCAGAGCGTCGAGCAGCTCGCGGAGAACATCGCGCTGTACCGCCGCACCCGCGAGCAGCACGGCCTGGACCCGGCCGCCGGACGCGTGGCCGTCCTGCTGCACACCTACCTCGCCGGTCGCCACGACACCGCTCGGGCCGAGGCGTACGAGCCCCTGTCGCGCTACATGCGGGCGTCCCTGTCGCTCTTCGGCGGTGTCACCAACAGCCTCGGGCACAACGTGGACCTCTCCTCGCTCAGCGAGGACGACCTCGACGTGGTGTTCCGCCGCGCGTACGACCGCTACTGCGACCAGCGGGCGCTGATCGGCACGGTCGACAGCGTCTCGCCCGTCGTGCACACGGTGACCGCGGCCGGTGCCGACGAGATCGTCTCGCTCGTCGACTTCGGCGTCGCGCCCGACGAGCTGCGCGCGAGCCTCACCCACATCGACGCGCTGCGGCGCCGCCACGGTCAGGCCCCGGCCGAAGCCCCGGTTCCGGTTCCGGCCCCGGCGTCCGTGCCCGCCGCACTCCTCACCCCGGCCCCCGCCCCCGCCTCCGCCCCCGCCTCCGCTCCCGCGGAGGCCCCGGCGGACGCCTCCGCGCCCGCCCCGCTCTCGCCCGGCCAGCAGCGGATCTGGTTCCTGGAGCGCATGCTGCCGGGCCGTACCGCCTACAACGAGACCAAGGCGATCCGCCTCGACGGCCCGCTCGACGTGGCGGCCCTGCGCGCGGCGGTGCGCGGTCTCGTGGCGCGCCACGAAGGCCTGCGGACCGTCTTCCGGGAGATCGGCAACGAGCCGCGCCAGGTCGTACGGGCCCCCGCCGAGCCCGACTTCGCGGTCGTGGACGGCACGGGGCGCGGGGACGCCGCGGTGCAGGAGATCCTGGCCGCCGAGAGCGCCCGCCGCTTCGACCTCGCGCAAGGGCCCCTGTTCGTCACGCGCCTGGTGAAGCTCGCCGACGACGCGCACGTCCTGGTGCTCTCCCTCCACCACATCGTGGTCGACGCCGCCTCCGCGACCGTCCTGACCCGCGACCTGTCCGCGCTCTACCGGTCCCGGCGCGACGGCACCGAGCCCGCGCTGCCCGAGCTGACGTGGAGCTACGCCGAGCACGCCCGCGAGCAGGCCGCCGCCCTGGAGGGGCCGGAGGCCGCCGCGGACCTGGCCTACTGGCGCGAGACGCTCGGCGGCGACCTGCCCGACCTGAACCTGCCCACCGACCGGCCGCGTCCGGCGGTCATGACGTCCAGCGGCCGGGCCGTCTTCCGCACCCTGGACCCGGAGCTCTCCACGCGGCTGCGGGAGCTGAGCCGGGCCCGCCGCGGCACCCTGTTCATGACCCTGCTCGCGGGCTACGCGGCCATGCTGCACCGGGTCACCGGGCAGGACGACATCGTCATCGGCACCCCCATCTCCGACCGGCCGCAGCGCGCCGAGGACCTGCTCGGGTTCTTCGTCAACACCCTCGCCCTGCGTTTCGACCTCTCCGGAGACCCGTCCTTCGCGACGCTGCTGGACCGGGTGCGAGGCCGCGCCCTCGACGCGTACGACCACGCGGGCGTGCCGTTCGAGGAGGTGGTGCGCGAGCTCGCCCCGCCGCGCGTCCTGGACCGCACCCCCGTCTTCCAGGTCCTCGCCGAGTTCCAGAGCAGCGAGCCCTTCCGCTTCGAGCTGCCCGGCGTGCGGGCCACGCCGCTGGACGCGGGCCCGGACAAGGCCCTGACGGACTTCACCGTCTACTTCACGGACCAGCCGCAGGGCATCCGCTGCCACCTGGAGTACAACACCGACCTGTTCGACCCGGAGACCGTCGAGCGGTTCTTCGGCACCTTCCGGGACCTGCTCGCGGCCGCCGTCGAGGCGCCGGAGGCCCCGCTGTCCCGGCTCGCCGCGCCGGCCGCCCCCGGCGATCCCGTACCGGCCGCGTGGCAGGACGGACCGGTGCGGCCCGCGGAGGCCGCCACCGTCCACGAGCTGGTCGCCCGGCAGGCAGCGGCGGCGCCCGGCGCCACCGCGGTGACCGACGGCGACACCGTGCTGACCTACCGTCAGCTGGAGGAGCGGGCGGACACGCTGGCCGCCGTGCTCCGGGAGCGGGACGGCGACGGCACGCCCGTCGCCCTGTGGCTGCCGCGCTCCGCGGACCTGATCGTGGCCATGCTCGCGGCGCTGAAGTCCGGCCGCGCGTACGTGCCCCTGGACCCCGCGCTCGGCCGCTACCGCGCCGAGACGGTGCTCGCCGAGTCCGGCGCACGCACCCTGGTGTCCACGCACGACCGGGCGGCCGGCCTCCGCCTCCCGGACGGCGTCACCGTCGTTACCCCCGACGACGTCCCGGCGGGTACTACGGCCGGCACCACGGCCGGCACGGCACCGGCGGCACCCGCCACGGACGGTGAGTCGCTGACGGACGGCGAGTCCCTCTGCTACGTCATCTACACGTCGGGCAGCACCGGTACGCCCAAGGGCGTCGCCGTGCCGCACCGCGCCGTCGCCGACCTGTGCGCGTGGCAGCACCGGCGCTTCGGCTTCACCGCCGCCGACCGCAGCGCCGTCGTCTGCAGCCAGGCCTTCGACGCCTCGGTCATGGAGATCTGGCCGGCGCTGACGGCGGGGGCCTCGGTCACCGTCGCCGGCGACGCCGTCCGCAAGGACCCGCTCGCGCTCGCCCGCTGGTACGCCGCCCAGGGGGTCACCTTCACCATCCTGCCGACGGCCCTCGGCGAGACCGTGCTACAGGTCGCGCCGGACGACCAGCCGCCGCTGCGCCACCTGCTCCTGGGCGGCGACGTGATGCGCACCCGGCCGCGCCCCGGCACGCCGTACGAGGTCGTCAACGTCTACGGACCCACCGAGATCACCGTGCTGTGCACCGTCGAGACGGTCGCCCCCGGCGTCGCCCCGGGCGCGCAGTCCGGCGGTGAGGAGTCCGGAGGCGAGGAGATCGCCATCGGCCGCCCCGTCGACAATGCGCGCCTGCGCGTACTGGACGAGTCGGGCGCACCGGTGCCGGTCGGCGCGGTGGGGGAGCTGTACGTCGGCGGCCCGGGCGTGGCCCGCGGCTACCTGAACCGGCCCGAGGCGTCCGCAGGGCGCTTCCTGCCCGACCCCGACGGCGGCCCGGACGCCCGCCTCTACCGCACGGGTGACCTCGTGCGCTGGACCGCCGACGGCAGGCTGCAGTTCCGCGGCCGCACCGACGACCAGGTGAAGATCCGCGGCTTCCGCGTCGAGCCGGAGGAGGTCTCCCGTGCGCTCAACTCCCTGGACGGGGTGCGCGAGGCCGTCGTCCTGGCGCGCCGCAACGGCCGCGGTGAGGCCTATCTCGCCGCCTTCGCCGTCCCCGCCGACCCGGTCGGGGACGGCGCCGACGACCGGCAGGCGTTCGCCGACCTCATGGCCGACGCCCTGGCCGAGCGGCTGCCCGAGTACCTCGTGCCGCGTGCCTGGACGGTCCTGGCCGCGCTGCCGGTGACGGGGGCGGGCAAGCTGGACCGCGCGGGCCTGCCCGCACCGGACCTCGTCACCGCGGCACCGTCGGTGGCTGCCGCGCCCGTCGGCACCACCCGGGCCCCGGCCCCCGCCGCAGCGCCCGCGCCCGTCCTTGGTGACGACGTCGAGCGGCGGCTGCGGGCCCTGTGGGCCGCGGAGTTCGGCACCGACGCCGCCGGCATTGCGCCCGACGCCTCGTTCTTCGACCTCGGCGGCCACTCCATCACCGCGATCCGGCTGGTCAACCGCACCCGCGAGGAGTTCGGCACCGAGTACCCGATGGTGCGCTTCTACGAGGAGCCGACCCTGCGGGCCATGGCCGCCTTCCTGTCCGGCCGGTCCGGATCACCGGATGCGGAGACGGCGGATACGGAAACGGGAACGGCGGACACGGAAACGGAATCGGGAGTGGTCTTCGGCGAAGCCGTCGAGCACCGGGCCCCCGCCAGCGAGCAGCAGATCCGCTTCGCCACGGGCCAGCGCGGCCACGCCCTCCCGCAGGTGTTCAACGTGGCCATGCGCCTGACCCTCACCGGGGACCTGGACGTGACCGCGCTGCGCACCGCCCTGACCCGGCTCGTCGCACGGCACGAGGGCCTGCGCACCCGTATCGTCCCGGCCGGCGAGGACTGGCAGCAGGAGGTGTTGCCGGCCCGCCCCGTCGACCTGCCCGTCGAGGATCTGAGCGTGCTGCCGGCGGGGGAGTGCGAGGCGGGGCTGGACCGGATCTCCGCCGAGGCCGCCGAGGCCCCGTTCGACCTCGCGGTCGGGGCCGGGCCGCGGCTGCGGCTGCTGCGGACCGGCGAGCGCACCTGGGTGCTGCTGTTCGTCCTGCACCACGCCATGTGCGACGGGTGGGCCGTCAGCCTGCTGCTGAAGGAGCTGGCCGCGCTCTACGGCGCCGAGGCGAAGGGCCTGCCCGACGGGCTGGCACCCGACCCGCTCCAGCCGGGCGCGTACGCCCGCTGGCAGCGCGAGCACGCCGACCCGGCCGCCGACGAGCGCAAGCTGAAGTTCTGGATGCGCGAGCTGGAGGGCGTGCCCTTCGGGATCGACCTCCCGCTGGACCGGCCGCGGCCCGAGAAGCCGAGCGGGCGGGGCGGTGCCGTGATGTTCACGGTGCCCGCCGACGTGCGCGCGGACGTGGAGCGCCTGGCGCGGAGCAGGGGCACCACGCCCTATGTGGTCACCGTGGCGGCGCTGGGCCGGCTGATGGCCCGCAAGTCCGGGCAGTCCGACGTCGTGTTCAGCATCTCCTACGCCAACCGCGTGCGGCGCGAGTTCGAGTCGCTCATGGCCTGCACGACCTCCGGGTTCGCCCTGCGGGTGCGCGACGGCGAGGGGGCGTCCTTCGCGGCGCTGACGGACCGCGTCGCCCGTACGTCGGTGGAGTGCATCGACGAGATCCTGCCGCCGCGGCGCCTCGCCCCCCTGATGCAGCGCGAGGGGGTGGACATGCCGGACCGGCTCGCGGTCGGCTTCGCGTACCAGAGCTCGCTGGAGACCGACATCGAGATGCCGGGGCTGACCGCGGCCGTCGAGGACCTCGCGCCCGCGGCCTCCCGGGCCGAGCTCACCGTCGGGCTCGTCCCGGCGGGCGACGTGCTCGCCGGGATGGTCGAGTACTCGTCCGACCTGTGGGACCGGGAGACCGTCGAGGGCTGGATGCGCGACTACGTCGAGCTGCTGCGCGAGGAGGTCCGGGCGGCCCTCGCGGGCTGAGCCGCCCACCCGTTCGCTCGGCCGGCCGGTGGGGTGAAGATCACAGGTCACCCCGGCGGCCGGCCGGCACCCGGCCGACTACCGTGTCCGGGTGCCGAAGAACAGGAACGCGTTCTCTTCCGACGCCTCCGCTGCCCTACGGGCGTGGGGGCGTCGTGCCGCGTCCCGCGCGGTCCACCGCGGCTGGCGGTGGATCCAGCAGGCCGGCGCGGTGACCGCCGAGCACCCCGGCCCGTACCGCTTCGGCCGGATCGGCCCTGCGACGAAGCTGGCCTTCCCGCTCGGCACGGTCTTCGGCGAGCGCTGGATCGAACTGGGCGACCACTGCATCATCGGCGAGCAGGTCACGCTCACCGCCGGCATGATGCCGGACCTCGACCTCGGGCCCGACCCGGTGCTCCGCCTGGGCAACGGCGTGGTCCTCGGCCGCGGCAGCCACGTGGTGGCCTCGCAGCCGGTGACCTTCGGCGACGACGTCTTCTGCGGCCCGTACGTCTACGTCACCAGCGACAACCACTCCTACGACGATCCGCACCAGCCCATCGGCAGGCAGTGGCCGCGCAGCGCGCCCGTCTCCATAGGCTCCGGCAGCTGGCTGGGCACCGGTGCGGTGATACTGCCCGGCGCGCGGCTCGGCCGGAACGTGGTGGTCGCCGCGGGTTCCGTCGTACGCGGGGAGGTCCCGGACCACGCGGTGGTCGCGGGCGCCCCGGCGAAGGTCGTACGGCGCTGGGAGGCGGCGACCGGCTGGGTCCCGCCGCTGCGGACGGCGCCCCCGGTACCGATCCCGTCGGAGATGACGGCGGAACAGCTGAAGGCACTCGCCGAACCGCCACCACTGGCGGAGGGTTCTTAGCCAGGGGGCTGGGGCTGACCTGCAGCGGGGCCCGGCAGCCGTTGATCGTTCCCTGCACGGGGTTGATCATTTCCCGGAGACCGGGGCCTTCTATGCTCGCCTTCACGTTGTGAAGGCGGAGAACTGGAAGGGGTCTCGTGCGTCACCTTTGGTGGGGATCACGCTCTCGCGTGGGGGTGCTGGCAGCGGGATTGGTGTTGTCGGTGACCGGATGCGGTGGCGGCCAGGCGGTGTCCCATGAAGGGGCCGGTCCTGTGGGTGGCGCGAGGGAAGGAAGCCTCGGAACCGGCCCTGACACGGTGCTCGACGCCGAGGCACTGAGAAAGGCCCTGCCGGATCTGCAGAGCATGCCGGTGGGCTGGAAGTCGGGCGTGACGCCACTGCATGCCCGGGAGGTGCCCCGGGAAAAGCGGTGCGCGAAAGACGGTGGCGGCCCTGACGGCTGCTGGTGGCACTGGAGCATCGGCAGTGTGCAGTACAGGGCACCCGGTGGCTCCGGCGGTGTGGACTGGTATCTGACGGCGTATCCCAGCCTGAAGGTGGCCGGCACCGCCTTCAAGAACCGGAAGAGCGGCGGGGCGAAGGGGGCCGCCGAGGTCGCCATGCCGAGAGTCGGCGATGAAAGCGTGGCTTACGCCGAGCCGCGGGCTCCGTACGCCGAACCGCGTATCGCGATGACCGTACGCGTGGGCACCGTCATCGCCGTCATGACGTACTTGGACTCGGAACAGAACCCGGACAGCGCCCAGGTCCTCCTGTCCCTGGCCCAGACGCAGGCGAAGCGCCTGCAACAGGCCGAGCTGGGCCGGACGCCGACGGCCAAGGCCGCCGGCTGAGCGCCCGCCCACCCGCCGGAAGAGCGGTGCTCGGCCGGTGCAGCTCTCCCGGGACGGCGGAGAGCACAATGGCGCTATGGATCTCATCCGGGGACGGGCCCTGCTCGACGCCGCGCTGGAAGAGGCGCGGGCCGGGCTGGAGGAGGGCGGCATCCCGGTCGGGGCCGCGCTGTACGGCGCGGACGGTGCCCTGCTCGGGAGGGGGCGCAACCGGCGTGTGCAGGACGGTGATCCCTCCATGCACGCCGAGACGGCCGCGTTCCGGGCAGCCGGACGGCAGCGCACGTACAGCGGGACGACCATGGTCACGACGCTGTCCCCGTGCTGGTACTGCTGCGGACTCGTGCGCCAGTTCGGCATCTCGCGCGTGGTGATCGGGGAGGCGCGGACCTTCGACGGCGGCCGGGCGTGGCTCGCGGAGCACGGGGTGCAGATCGTGGTGCTGGACGACCCCGAATGCGTGGCGCTGATGCGCGACTTCATCGAGGCCAGACCGGAGCTCTGGCTGGAGGACATCGGGCAGCGCGATCGCCGCGGGCCGAAGGTGTAGGCAAATGCTCTACCGGTCCTCGTCTGTCATGTCGGAGGATCCTCTCTGCGCCGTTCCGCGCGAGCGCACCCCGTCGATGACGAGTGTCAGAAGGCGGTCGGTCTCGGCCGCACCATCACGGTCGCCCTCGGTGGCCAGCGCGATGGCACCGACGAGTTTGAGCAGCTGGGTGATGGTGACGTCGGGGCGTACGGCGTGCGCCTGGTGAGCGCGCGCGAGTAGTTCGCTGCCGGCGTTCACGATCGACGTGTGGCAGGTCTCTCCCAGTGCCGGATCGCCGCCGGCGTCGGGCATCAGGGCTGCTCCCAGGCCCCTGTTGGTCACGGCGTGTGCGCCGACAGCGCGGAGCCAGGTGACGAGCGCGGACCCGGGGTCGGGCGCGGCGGCCAAGGCGTGCGCCTTGGCGCAGAGGGTCTCCACCCGGTCTTTGAAGACGGCCTCCAGTAGTGCCTGCCGGGAGGGGAAGTGCCGGTGCAGCGTGGCCGAGCCGACTCCGGCGTGCCGGGCGATCTCTTCCAGGGAGGCGTCGGCGCCGTGCTGTGCGACGGCGGCCCCTGCGGCGGCCAGGATCCGGTCGTAGTTGCGCCGCGCGTCGGCACGCATGGGCCGCTTCGGCGACGGCGGCACGGTCGCGTCTCGGGTCACGGGAACTCCTGACGGCTTGCTAAATGGGGTGGTCCTCCATATCGTACCGAGCGTTAACCGGGGGGCCACCCCACTTATCGTCGGCGGCCCTCCCCGTGGCGTGCGACCTCCAGGAGAGACAGTGGAGCCGACGGGCAAGACCATCGTGGTGACAGGTGCGACCGGCCTGCAGGGCAGGGCGGTGACCAGGCATTTGCTCGACAGCGGCTGGCAGGTGCGCGCCCTCACGCGCAATCCGGACGGGGCGTCCGCCGCGGCCCTGGCACACGCGGGCGCGGAGATCGTCCGCGCGGAGATGGAGGACCTCTCCTCCCTGATCGACGCTGCCGAAGGCGCCTACGGCCTGTTCAGCGTCCAGCCCACGGTGGGCTCCCCGGGTACCGCCCCGGACTTCTGCGCCGAGGACGAGGTCCGCTGGGGAATGAACATCGCAGAGGCCGCCCGAGCCGCCGGCATCGCGCACCTCGTCTTCAGCTCGGTCGCCGGCGCGGACCGTCACGACAGCGAGGCACTGCCGCAGAACCTGATCAGCAAATGGCGCATCGAGCAGCACCTCGCGAAGCTCGGCCTGCCCGCGACGATCCTGCGGCCGGTCTCCTTCATGGAGAACTACACCGGTGAGTACGCCCTCCAAGGCGGCAGCCTGGTCTCGGGCATCGCCCCCGATGTCCCGCTGCAGATCACGGCCGTGGACGACGTCGGCTTCATCGCCGCCCTGGCCTTCTCGCGGCCCCGCGAGTGGATCGGGCGGGCGACGGCCCTGGCCGGAGACGAACTGACCCCCGTCCAGATCGCCGCGCACATCGCGACGGCGATCGGGCGCCCCCTTCCGTACCGCCGGATCCCGATGGAGACGATCCGCGCCGTCAACGAGCAGTTCGCGTTCGCGCACGAGTGGCTCAACCAGCGCGGCTACCGGGCCGACATCACCGCCACGCGACGGATCCACCCCGCCGCGATGGACTTCCGCACCTGGCTTGAGCGAACCGGTGCAGCCCAGATCACGGCGTTCCTGGACGCACAGCGCGCAGAGGGGCAGGACGCGTGAGCGGCCGAAGGCCCCACCTCGGGCGCATCGGGATCTGGGCGGGCGAACTCGACGACTGCACAGCGGCCGGTGTCCGCGAGGCCGTGACCACGATCGAGGACCTCGGCTTCGGCACCCTGTGGTTCCCCGAGACGGCAGGACGGGAAGCGATGGCACAGGCCGGGATCCTGCTGTCACAGACCAGGCGGATCGTCGTGGCAGCCGGCAGCACCGACATCTACGCGCGCGACGCCGTGACCACCGCCGCCGCACAGCGCACCCTCGAGGAGGCATTCCCCGGACGCTTCCTCCTCGGCCTGTGGGACAGCCACCCCAGCCTCGCCGAAGACGTCCGCGGCCACCGCTTCGGCCCCCCGCTGCCCACCATGCGCGCCTACCTCGACGCACTCGACACCGCCCCGTTCGGGCCGCCCGCCACGCAGGCCTCGCCGCACCGTGTGCTCGCGGCCCTGGACCCCGGCATGCTCGCACTCGCCGCCGAACGGGCCTGGGGCGCAAACCCGTTGGGCATGCCGGTCGAGCACACCCGCAACGCCAGAGCCGTGCTCGGCCCCGCCGCGCTGCTGGCCGTCACCCAGCTGTGCGTGCTGGGCCCCGACCGCTCGCACACCGCCGCACTGGCCCGCACCACGGCAGCGGCCGCGCTGCCCAATCGTCGTGCTCTGCTGGGCGGCCTGGGGTACGAGGACGTGGACGCGCTCGGCGACCGGCTCGTCGACGCGGTCGTGGCCCACGGCACCGCCGAGGACATCGCCCGCCGCGTCCATGAGCACCTCGACGCCGGGGCCGACCACGTCAGCCTCCACCTCCTCACCACCACACCCCACACCCCGCCCACCAGGCAGTGGAAGGAGCTCGCCGCACACCTGCTGCCCTGACCTGGCGCGGGGACGGCGGCCACTCCGAAATCCCCGCGTACGACCGGTTTGTAGGCCACGTTCCGTGAGTCATACGTGAGTCTTCACGGCTCTCCACCGGCAGGGGGAGGGCGTTCCTTCAAGCGGCTGACGCGAGAGTGATGCTCCTGATGCGACGTTCAGGACATGACCATTGATGTACGCACGGCGAAGACGTCCTGGAGCACAGGGAGACAGCGGTGGCTGCGTGGGCTGCGTGGGCTGTACCGGCCCGGCCGGGTGACGATGGTGTGGGCACTGGTGTACTCCGGCTTCGGCCTGGTCTGTGCGGTGAACAGGGTCCCGCTCTTCGGCTCTGACGGCCAGGCGTGGGCATCCGCATCAGGCTGGGCGGTCACCGTCGTGGGGCTGCTGGCGGCCTTCACCTGTGCGGCGGTGGCACGCTACGGGCTGCGGCCCGCACTGCGGGCGCTGCTGTGGGCGGCGTGCGGCCTGGCCGGGCTCGCCGCCTTCGGCCTGCTGATGGATGTGATCACGCTGATGGTCGGTCAAGGCGTGGACAGCCGGCCCTCGGCCGCGAACCACGCGCTGGCGGCGGCCGGGGCGCTCCTGCTCGCGTCCACCGCCCGCACAGGCCGGCGCCTGCCCGCCGGGGCCTGCGCCCCGGCACCTTCTGCCGCGCCCCGGCCGGTCCTGCTCGCGGCGTGTGCCGGTACGGCGGCCTTTCTTCCGTACGTGGTGATGAAGCTGATCTGGGTGACCGGCGGTACCTTCGCCGGGGTGTCCGGTGCGCAGATGCGCGCCGTCTCCGAGCGCAACGGCGCCTCGGGGATCTGGCTCACCCTGGAGTCCTGGGGCCTGGACGTCACCGTACTGCTGGCCGCGCTCGGCATCTTCCTGCTCTGGGGTCTGGTCCGCCCCTGGGGCCAGGTCTTCCCACGCTGGACGCTGTTCCTGCGCGGGCGTCGGGTACCGCGCTGGCTTCCCCTGGCCCCGGCCCTGATCGGCGCCGCCACCCTCGCCCCATACGGGGTGATCGGCCTCGGCTACACGGCCCTGGCCACGGCGGGGGTGGTGACCATGCGGAGCGGCGACTTCCCTTCCCCGGACGACGCGATCCTGGCCAGCTGGATCGGCATGGCGGCCTTCGCCGTGTACGGGCTCGCATTGGCGGTGGCCGCGCGCTCGTACTGGGACCGGACTCGCAGTCGGCCTGCTGCACGCTGAGGCTGCGTAACCGGTTTGCGGCCGGTCGGCGCGCCGGTGGACCCGCGCGCGGGCGTGGCGCCGGTGCGGGTGTGACGACCGGGTAGAGCGAGGCGAGTACGGCCGCGACCGTCACGGGGCCGCTGTTCGCGGCGATGGAGTACGTGCTGTTGGCGGCGACGTCGGCGAGGCCGACGAAGGCGAGTGAGGGGAGGGCCGAGCGGACGCCGTCCCAGCCGTTCTCCGGGAGGGCGGGGGCGCCGCGCCGTGCGGAGACGTACAGTGCGCCGCCGCCCACCGCCACGTTGCACACGCGCTGGACGAACAGAGCGAGGAAGAGGCCGGTGAGGTTGTGTGAGGCCTCGGCGATCAGGGCCATCACGGAGCCGAAACCGAAGGCGGCGACGAGCGTGACCATTTGCGTCCAGCACGATTAAAGGGAGCCGGGCTCGCCACACCCATAGCACTTGGTCCTGCCCACTCCAGGGTCCAGGTCCCGCACAGCTCGAGCGGAGTAGCGTCGATCAGGTGGCTAAGGCTGTCACCGGCGCCTCAGCCGAGCACGCAGCATGGTCATCCGTGGAAGGCGAGGACGCTGACGCCTTCGCTGTCGCCGATCGCCAAGGTAGTGCCGTCAGCCGCGATTGCCCGGACCTCTGAGCGGCGGCGCAGAGTCACAGGGGTTGTCGCCGCCGTGACGTCCCACAGTTGCAGCCATACCGAGCCTGCCGAGAGGATCAGCAGGTGGCCGTCCGCAGTGGTGGAAAAGCTCAAGGCCTGGACCGGGCTGCGTCGGCCTCTAGGAAGTTCAGCAAACTGCTCGCCGGATACTGGGTCCAGCAACCGTACGAACCCCTGGTCGTCGCCGGTGGCGACCAGACACCGGTCGCTGGAGATGGTGCCGCAGGCCAACACACGGGGCAGCAGTGTGTCGCTGAGAGGGCTATGAACGGGCTGCTTCGTGTGCCAGTCCCAGAGCCGGATCGATCCGTCATAGCCTCCGGAGGCAAGCAACGTGTTTCCGTCAGGCCCCGTGCCCAACGTTACCGTCCGCACGGCGTGCGGATGGCGATACAGCTCCTGGACCGCACAGCCGTCGCCGTCCGACAGCCACACGCGCCCTTCGTCGTCGCCAAGGACGAGCACGGAGTGATCCTCGGCCGACAGGCCGAACGCAGCAGTGGTGATGGCGTGGCCAGTGGCGGTAGAGAACTCGCCGGTCTGTTCCCGCCGGTCTGGGCGCCACAAGGGGCCGGCTACCAGAGCCGACCACTGCGGCCACCGAACGTACAGCCAGTCCGTGACCCGCCAGCGGAGGACACGCCGGGATGCCGCTTGGAAGCCGCCAGACATGCACTTTGCCGGAGGGGTCGGAGTCCGCTGCGTACAGGTGGAGTTCGCTGTCGGAGGACGTGTCGAGGTCCAGTGACCGCCCGGCACCGTGGTGGTCGACGACGGGCTCGCAGAACTGTTCACCGGTTCTGGCGTCGTCGATGTAGACGGCTCCGTCCTCGCCCGCCGAAGCGAGGAGAAGACGATCCTGATACGCGACGAAGGCCACCGCGTTCACGGGGCCCGTCACTCTCGTCAGCACGTCCCGGAGCTCCTGCCCCGTGGTGATGTTCCACAGGCGGACCGTTCCGTCGTCGCCTGCCGAAGCCAGGATGGGCTCGCCCTGGAGCGTGCCCATGGCAACACAGTTCACCGGTCCCGTGTGGCCCGTCAGGGGATCCTGGTAATCCTCACCATGCAGGGCTTTCCAGAGCCCGACCGTGCCGTCGTCGCCCCCAGAGGCCAGCAGGAGTCGGCCGTTGCGGGCGGTACCGAAGGCCACCGAGTTCACCCTCCCGGCGTGGGCGGGGATGCGCTGGATCTGGGTTTGGGAGGCCACCTTCCATACTCGTATGTACTGGAAGCCCGCAGAAGCAAGGTATAGCGTTCCATCGCTTGTTGTGCCGAAGGCCACGGTGCTGACGCTTCCGATGTGTTTCCTCAGCGGCTTTTTGTACCTTGCGTTGGTGATCGGGTTCCACAGGCGCACGGTTCCATCGTCGCTCGCTGCGGCCAGCAGGAGGTTGCCGTCGGCTCTGCTGCCGAAGGCGACGGCATTGACCTTGTCGGTGTGTCCTGTCAGGGTCCATGTGCTCTGGTCGTGGCGGATCGTTGCCAGAAGTGTGCTGTACCAGGGGCGGACCGAATAATCTTCACGCGTGTAGGCTCCCCGAGCGAGAGCCATTGCAGCTTCCTCCAAGTACGCGGCGTTCGCACGCGGGTTAGATGTGAGCAGAGGGCGGGCTCGTCGGTAGGTCCTCGCGACACGGGCCAGCGAGGAAGCCGAGGCCAGCATGTCTGGGTTGGTCAGCACGGGTGTCAGAGTGACCGGGTCGGCAACGGCCAGGAATCCGTTTTCCTCTATCAGCCGTGCGAAGACGTCCGGGCCCGCCGTAGCCGCGTGCTGGGCGAGATAGGTGCGCAGATAGAGGTGGGCTGAGAGCCAATCCCTGTGTCCTGCGACGTCCTGTGGCACGGTGTCCATGAGAGCGTTCGTAACCGCCTGTTCGACGCCAGCTTCATGCCCTCGCCACTGCGGGGCCGGTGAGAGGCAGTCGTTCTGCGGCTCACGGCGAAGGTGGGTGACGAGCGCGTGGTGGAAGAGCCTGAACACGGAATTCTCTCCAGGGCCCAGGTCTTCGACGATGTAGGCCCCCGCGTGCTCAAGCAGCCAGGACACATCGTCGTCGGTGATCGGGGGGCGGGAGTCCTCTAGCCCGACGTGTCGTCGGTCGGCGAGGGCCTGGGCAACCGGAACCCAAAGCTTCTCCCAGGGCATTCCCGGTCCTCGGGCCCACGCCAGCGCTTCCAGGAGCGGGCGGGTCGAGGCGGCTCGCCCCCCGAGGCCTCGGAGGTCTTCTTCGAATGCCTCTCCCAGGTCGGCTGGGAGCAACCTTCTCCATGCGGTGTCGGTCGTGTCGACGCGCTCGAACCGGCCGCGGATCGTGCGTGCCATCAGCTGCGCGGTAAGGAAAGATTGGGTCATGGAGCCGTCTGCGCTGACTTCAGTGGCGCGCTTGGCTATCTCTTCCGCCACCTGTGCGGTCGCGGCGTCGTCAGGGTACGGCGTGCTGATGCCGCTCTCACGCGAACCGATCAGCAGTTCCCGGACGTAGTCGGTAAGCGCTTCCGGGTCCTCGTACTCAGGGGCATCCAGATCGATGGTCAGGTCGCTGGGACCCACCTGTGCCTGCTTGTTGCTCCGACAGGCCACGACGACCTTCAGACTGCGAGCAAGCGGCTGCAGGAGGGCCTGGCTAAGGGTGTCGGTGTGGGCGGTTTCATCGACAGCATCGACGACGACTATGGCGCCGGTGGGATCAGGATGCGCCTTGAGATCCTCGAGCAGCGTACTTACCGTTTCAGACTCGCGGCCCAATTCGACGGCGATGGCGTGGGCAACTTGGTCACCGTTGAGACCTCGGGCGTGGACAGCCACGAGGCGTGTCTCCTCCGGCAGGGCTTCGGCGGTCCGCGTGATCAAACGGTCTAGCTTGGCCCCTTCGAAGAATGACCGGCCCCCCGGCCTGCAGAGGAGAGTCGGCAGCGACAACAGCGCTGACTTTCCCGTTCCTGCACGTCCCGTGACAACGGCCAGACCTCTGGCCTTGGGGTCGTGAGTCAGCCATCTCACGAGATCCTGCGCTGCCTTCACCCTGCCGGTTCTGCCTGTGAGGTAGAAACCCGTCGTCGATGTGTCCGGAGTTCCGCGCAGCCGGGAGAGCCAGTGCTGTTCGGCGGTGGTCAGCCCGGCGACACCTTCTTGGTAGAGAGGGTTGGGTATGAATGGCGGAGTGACCGTGTCGCCTGTGGCGGGCGGATGGTAGTGGACGACCTGGCGCGCGCTTGGGTGGGCTGCGTTGATGGCATCAGCGAGGAGGTTTACAGGGAGCCAGGGAGCGGAGCATCCCAAGGGGGGAGGCTTGTGGAGCGCTTCGGTAAACCACTGGGCGAAGACGCCTTGCTGGGCGAATTCCAATCCCGAGGCACTGGCCAGGATCCACAGGTTCTCACTGCCAACGCCGCGCAATGCCTGGGAGACGATCTCGGTCGCACCGGTACCGGCGAAGCAGCAGTCGAGGATCAGCAGGACCTTCGGTTGCTCCGCAGCGAGGTTGTCCCCTTGGTAGCGCGTGACCAGTACGGGGATCTCCGCGGCGTTCACCGCGGAGCAGTAGACGTCTTTTTGGGTGTCATGGAGAACCAGATGGTAGAAGTCGCGGGCCCGAACGACGCCGTGACCCGTGTAGTACACCATGAGGATCTCGCCCGCATGCGCCGCTTCCCTCAATTTCTCACACAGGTCCCCGCGCAGGAGGTCGACGTCGTAGCCGGGCGGTCCGCTGACCGTGGCATAACCCAGGGGTCGCAGGGCCTCAACGACCTTGCTCAGAGCCCAGGGAACCTTGGGTTCCGCCTGTTCAGCTGATCGCTTCATGGAGAGCACTTCCCGTCTGGGGGGCGTTGAGATAGCGCTCGATGGAGTGCGCATCGCCGCCGTTGTCGACCAGCCGATCATCGACAGTCTCAGAGTTAGGTCCTGGGAACAGGCCAGCTAGCTTCTTACGCATTGCGACAATGTCATTGATATCCGCCACGTTGACCCATGTCGGCACGCTTCCCGCCCAGGCGCCCTTTCCGTTCTCCGGGCAGGGAGTCAATCGGTCGAACACCAGCCTGGGGATACCGGGCGGTGATCCGAGTGTCAGCAGCAGCCTTACCGATGCCGGCCGGAACTGGCACATGTACTCGTAGGCGACGACCGAACCCAGGGAGTGACCGATAATCACCCGTGTGTCGTCACCGATTCCGTCGTGAACACGGTCCAATACTTGCCCCTTCAATGACTCATCCGCGAGATAGCGGGTGACCTGCTTGAGATTTCCGATGAAGGCTCTCTGTGCGATGCCGCCGAAGAGGGGCATGCTCAGCAGGTGCGTGAGCATCGCCTGCACGGGAACGCTGCCAGAGAACATCGCTCCCTCGCCGGGCCCTGAAGAAGGATCCTGCTTCACTGCCGCGCCGTAGAGCGTCTCCAGGAAGTCTTTCTCCGGTCCTGCCTGGATGTCCGCGGCTGAGTACGGCGGATCCTCTGCCGCCATCGCGCCGGTACGCGGCCGGAACAGACCTCCGAAGAACATCACCCGGACATCGCCGGGTTTTACCTGCTCTGCCTCCGCGTCATGGCCTGCCTCTGAAAGCCCGTCCTTCAGGGCGCTCCGCCAAGCCTCGGAGAGGGAATACTTACCGCGATACTGCTGCCCTATTCCATGAACTCCAACAAAAATGGCCATATATCTATAGTTGCGTACTTGGCATATGTGTGCATCCTCGGCTTGGTGGCGTCCACGACTTGCGCTGCGGTTACCGCGGCAAGTGCCTGCTGTGAGCGGTCACCTTGGCTGTGATTATCCGTACTGCGTCAGCAGCCTGGGTGCCGCCGCTCCGGGGTGGAGGGCGCCATCAACGAGTTCACTCAGGAGGCGGTTCCCTCCGTTGCCGCTACGGAGGGAAGTCGAAGGCCCACCTACAGAAATTAGTGATTGATATCGCCGTGAATATCGAGCTTGCCTGCAGGGCCGCCCCGCCAGCGTCAGCCACACCATGCGGGAGCTGGCCGACGCCCGATTGCGGTTGAGCGTCCCCCAACTCCCAGCGCACACTCTTGAGTCCAAAGATCTTCTCGTAACTGTGCTGGTGGGTCTGCGTTGGTCTGATCGTGCAGGTGGTCTCCGCTCAGCGTCGTGAGTTCGTCGAATGGTGTTCACCGGACTTCGCCCGCGGCAGTTCCAGTGGCTGGTCAAGACCGCCCACGGGGCTGGTGGACGATGCTGGCAAATATCGGGAAGACCGCGGTCATCAGCGGCAAGTGAGCGCCGCGCAGCACCATCATGTGATTCTTGCACTGGCGTTCCGGACGGGGTCTCGTTGGTGCCCGCCTCCAGCTTCGACAGCAGGCCATAGTCGCCCACTCCGGACGCCAGGACCACGAACTGGGGTCTCAACTCGACGTGCTGGCCGCTGAGGACCGCTTCCATGCGCGTGACAACCTTCCCCTCACGAACGAGCTCAAGATCCTGGTCGCTATCATCGAGTTTGTAGATCGCGTGGCCGACATCGCGCGACAGGCCGACTATTACCTCGCTGGGATCGAGTGAGAACTCATCGGTCTCAAAGAGGTGAGAGACCCTCCCACTCTCAAGCACCTCGGGCCATGTCGGTGCCGGTCCTCCACGCCGTCCGTTCCGGCGGTATCAGCTCCGTGGCGAGCGCCCGGTAATGGGTGCGCTCGGGCACCGGCGCCCCGGCCGTGGTGCCGTCGCTGGAGGTCGCCGCGCGCCGGGCGAGGGCCACCGCGGTGACGTTGCCACGGTAGAACGCGAGTGCGGACCGGTTGGTGTCGCTCAGCGTCAGGATGAGCAGGGCCCACAGCAGCCCGGCGGCATGACGGGCGTTCAGGCGGAGCCTGGTGAGCACACGTCAGTTCTTGAGGTCGGCGAAGCCGTGTTCGTTCGACGCGCATTCGTGGGAGACGAGCTCGTTCGCTTCCTTCTGCACGGTGGTGAGGGGGTATCGGTAAGGATCGGCGCGGTGGGTAGCGATTGAGTATTCACGATCACGTCGCCTTCAGGTGGCTGCTTTATCGCGGCTGCTCAGGCGCCTGAGTGGAGGTGGGCGGCCCAGAGGGAGGGGGCTGAGAGGAGGTCGGTGCGGAGGGTCCGGACAGCTTCATGCAGGGAAGAGGCGGGACGGGTTGGCCCCAGGCGAGCGTAGGTGGCGTAGAACAGGTCGGCCATTCTGGTGGCGGTCCGGTCGTCCACGGGCCAGAGGGTGCCCACCACGTGGGGGTAGCCGGCGAGTTGGAAGGCAGAGACGAGGTGGATGGACTCGTCGGCCAGGGTGGCGTCGGCGGACCGGGCAGTCTCGCATGCCGAAAGGTAGGCGAGCTGGGCGCGGTCTAGCCGGACCGACGCGAGCGATGCGACGGTCAGTGACCGGGTGGCGTGGTCACGCAGCAGCAGGCGGCTGTGGGACGGGTCAGCGGGATCGCTGACACCGTGGCACGCGAAGTGGGCGACGGCGTGGTGCGGCAGCAGATCGAGGACCTCGGCGGCGGTCGGGGCGGGCGGGGCGACGGAGCCGGGCAGGGACCGGGCGACGATGGCGGCTTCGGCTGGCACGAAGGCCAGCTTTCCGGAGACGCCGGGCGTCGTTGGCATTGCGACGATCAGTGCGGTCCCGGGCAGGTCTGCGAGCCGCCGCCGCGCGTAACCGGAGAGCACCGATTGTGGGGGTGAAGGAGGAGACTACGCGGTCGAGTACGGCCTCTCCCGAGCCGTCGTGACGTCCGGAGGCGTGCAGCGGGAACATGCGAGAGCCACAAGCGGCAGAAGCGTGAAAGCCACACCCGACGCCCCTGGGCGGGTCAACCATACGAAGGGCTCACCACGTCCCGCAGAACAACGTAGGGAAGCGTGACAGTTCCGCGACTGGCTCCACTGGAACGGCATGATGCAACAGGCTCATCCCCACGGCCTTCGTGCTGGGCACGTGCACTCCTTGGTCGGAGCACATGATCAGCCGAAGGCCGCCTGCGTGTAACACAGTTACCGAAGCGAGTGATCAAGTTCGATGAGCCATTCGACCTCCGAGGTTAAAGGTCAAGTTAGTGCTGTGACCGAGAACGTTCACCGGGGTGGACTTGCGGTGGTGGATGATGCCGCGGGCCGCTTGTCGGACCGTTTCGAAATCGTTGGACACCCTTCGGATTAGTCGGCGAGTATTCGCAAGTGACAGATGAAGCCGATCACCAGAGACCGCTCACGCGGGGCCCGAAACGCGTCCGTTTCGTCGAGCTGTCCGGCGGGACGATGTCCGCTTTGCTCGATGGAGACCTGCCCGGGGCCAGCAGGATGGCCGGGGTTTCGCTGACCGAGTACTTCGTGACCGACAGAGCACGATGGCTGTGGCAGTTCCGGCTCGACCAGATGGCCGCCGATCCCGACCATGCGTGGTGGATAGTGCGGCAAGCGGTCGTCGGCGACAACGGTCTCGTCGTCGGGCATGCCGGGTTCCACGGACCGCCCGATGAGGACGGCATGATCGAGATCGGCTACTCCGTCGCTCCCGACTTCCGTCGCCGGGGATACGCCCGATCCACGCTGATCGAGCTGCTTCGCCGGGCAGTAGCCGAAACGGCAGTCACGACCGTGCGGGCGACGATCAGCCCCGACAACGTGGCATCCCTGGCCACGGTCTCGGGATTCTACTTCGTTGAGGTTGGAGAGCAGT
Source organism: Streptomyces hiroshimensis (assembly GCF_014650335.1). GTDB lineage: Bacteria > Actinomycetota > Actinomycetes > Streptomycetales > Streptomycetaceae > Streptomyces > Streptomyces hiroshimensis. The sequence goes on along the minus strand of NZ_BMUT01000017.1, from coordinate 57,054 downwards.
GGGATGAGGAGGACGGCCTCGAACTCGTCTTTGAGGCTCCTGTCCGCCGGACTCCACCCGCTTGGTGGGAAGGTTCGCGGCAGAACGCTGAGCTGTGACCGTGGAGCCGACGCGGTGGTCAGGCCGCGGCAGCAAGTGCGCGTCCGCCCCAGCGGACGCCATAGATGATCTGGTCGCCGCACGGTGAAGCGGACCGACGTATCACGCGTCAGGTAAACCACACTGCGTGATGTGGGAATTGCGCAGGATCGATGGCCATGCCACTTTGGCTGCATGTCAGCAATTGCCACTACCCCTGCGAAACGCAGGGAAAACCCGTCACCTTAGCAACTCATGCAACAGCTTACTGGCATTGGCCCTGCGATCAGGAACAAGTGCCGGATGTTGTTGGATTATATGAGCCATCTGTGCATACTCATCAGGCGCGGCGGGAACATATCGCTGAGCGCTGAGGCGACAACCAAGACCGGGGGTATTCATGGTCGGGGGAGGATGTCCCCACGTTCCCAACAGTGACAATTTTTCCCACGTTTACCACCGTGACGACCGCGTGACCGTCTACTGGCCTGTCGGCCAACAGAACTTCGCGCACACGGTCCTTCATGCGAAACCACACTCCAGCCTCGTAGCGATCAGCGTTCCCCTGACCGGTCCGCTACCCCCTCCGGGAACTGTCGTCGTCTACCTGGACACTCATGACGTGTGGCATTACGGCCATCTTTTCGGGAGGAACACCGACTTCCGTACTGGATCGGACGGCAACACAGCCTGGGTCGAACTCCACCCGGGTCCGCATCACGACAGACGCCATCCCTGCGAAGCGCTGACGCACGACCACAACGTCGCACCGCACGACCAGCCGGTGCCCAGTGATCATCACCCGCTGATCCCGAGGAGCATCACCCGGCGCCCGCCGGCCTGCGCAACCTTATCCATAGTGATCTCGACCAGCTCTACCGCCCTGGTGACTACTCAGGACCGGGGTTTGATCCCACGGATCCTGATCTCGACGAAGACCTCGAATACGGAGCATAGGGAGCCCCGCCCATGACGGACCCCATACCAACGGTCCCTTGGCGCGTAGCAATGGCTTTGCGGAGCGGCACCTGTTGCTCATCGACAACTCGACGGGCAACAGGAAGGGCATCACCATGTTCACTGGCAGTGGGCAACAGGCGGCAGTTCTGTCAATGCACGCCGCGGCAGCCCAAGCATGGATTTCGTATGCTCGCGAACTCACCATGCGGGAACGAGCAGACCGCACCGCAGGGCGCTGCTAAGACGGCCCTGCGAACTGACGCAGCGTTGTTGTAACCGGGGGGGCGGATGCCGATGCAGAAAGGCGCCAATGTGCCGGTGCCTGTCGCGAGGGTACGGGTGGAGCTGGGCTGGCAGCACGGGCCGGGGGCACCCGACGCGGATGCCTCAGCGCTGTTGCTGACAGCGGCGGGCAAGGTCCGATCGGACGACGACTTCGTGTTCTACAACCAGCCTTCGCACCCTGGTGGTGCGGTCCGGCACGAGGGCAAGCGCCGGGACGGCGCGCAGGTGCGGGAAAGGTTCGCGGTGGACCTGGCCTCAGTGGAGCCGGTGATCGGGACTGTGGTGCTCGCGGCTTCCACTGACGGCGGGACGTTCGGGAAGCTGCGCGGGCTGTACATCCGGGTGCTGGATGCGGCGAACGGCTCCGAGGTGGCGCGGTTTGACAGCACCGGCGCCACGTCGGAGACCGCCTATGTGCTGGGGGAGCTCTATCGCCGGAACCACACGTGGAAGTTCCGTGCAGTTGGTCAGGGTTACGCGACGGGCCTGGCAGGGCTCGCCACCGACTTCGGCATCAGCGTCGACGAGCCGGTGCAGCAGCCGGCTCCCGCGCCCCCGCCCGTACAGCAGCCGACCCCGCCGCCTCCGCCGGTGTCACTCTCGAAGATCACGCTGACCAAGGCAGCTCCGGCAGTGTCGCTCACCAAGCAGGGCGTGACTTCAGGTGCCCTGCGGGTGAACCTCACCTGGAGCTCCCGCAAGCCGCCACGCGGCAGGGCGGGCAAGGGCAAGGACGCCGCCCTGCTCGAGGATCTGGATCTGGACCTCTCCTGTCTGTGGGAGCTACGCAATGGAGAGACAGGCGTCGTCCACCCGATCGGGAACGAGTACGGCTCTTTCAACCAGCCGCCCTACGTGCTGTTGGACCGCGACGACCGGACCGGCGGCAGCGGCACCGGGGAGAACCTCACGGTCAACCTCGACCATGCGGCGGAGATCAAGCGCCTCCTGGTGTTCGTAAACATCTACCAGGGGGCAGAGAGCTTCACGGGCCTGGACGGCGTCGCCACCTTGTATCCACCGACGGGGCTGCCCATCGAGGTGCACCTGGATGAGTGCACCGTCCCCTCGCCCGTCGCGGTGATCGCCCTGATCGAGAACGTGGGCGGCGAGCTGATCGTCCGGCGGGAGGCCAAGTACATCCGGGTACCACCCGGCATGTTCAACCAGGAGGCCGTCGACGTGGAGTACGGCTGGGGCATGTCGTGGATCGCGGGGGGCAAGGACTGACCGGGTCGACATTATGGGCGTGAGCGAATCGGTCGCGCGATGGTGGTACTCGTGAATCGCCAAGTGACCTACGGATAGCTGGCAGCGATGGGCCACAATGCCTCCGAACAGCAGATAGCAGAGCATTGAGCTGTTTAGCTGCCCATCACGGATCGGGGGCAAGAGAGGGAACTGAACACCTTGTCGAACTGTCTTGAGTGGCCCGCCGTTCTGCAGGATCAGCCCAAGTCAATCGTGTTGCCGATCCTCCTGTCTGTCCGCCGGGAGTTGTCCGAAGTTACCCAGCCAAGTGCTACACGTACGGCGAAGCCGCCCAAGCCAACGGCGCCGCCAGCAACGTATGGGCGCGTCTGCGTCTCATCTCTGGCGGCGCTGGCTATGTCACGGTCGCGGCGCTGAGCTCGGATCCGACCGACGGCTCGGTGGCACCATGCTGACAGCCGGAGCCCCGCTGCCGATCAGAAGCCCTAGACCAACCCGGACCGATCTGCCCCGCACGCCCGAGAAGAGGCAGCAATGACTGACCTGATCCGGTTCACCCTGTCCCACGGCCCAGGCGTCGTCGTCGAGACCGACGAGGTGTCGGGCGGGCTCTCCCAGGTGGGCCGACGCTCCGACGGCGTGCTTGACGCGGCGACCGGTTTCACGGACCGCCTCGCCGACATCCAGCAGGCTGTCGCCGAAGCCCTCGTGCAACTGCGCGACTCCCTCGGCCCCGACGATATTCAGGTGTCGTTCGGGGTCAAGTTCACCGCCGAGGCCGGGGCTGTGATCGCGAAGACCGCGGTCGAAGGCCACCTCGCTATCGACCTCACCTGGCACCGGAAGACCGAACCGTGACCGGGCCTCCCGCAGCCCCTTGGCGCCTGCGGATCCGCGCCACGGCCCGGGACGGCGGAGCCGTCCTGGGATCCGGTTTCCTGATACTGCCCGACACGGCTCTGACCTGTGCACATGTGGTGACCGAGAATGACGGTACTGCCGATGTGCTGGTCGATCTCGCCGCAGGCGGCGCCAACGGCATCCGCGCCACGGCGGCCCCCCTGCCCGGCTGGCGCGGGGATATGAGCCGCGACCTCGCCGTACTCACCCTCGCGGCGCCGGTTCCCTTCGTGCCCCCGGCCGTTCTGGCCGACGGCGAATCGCCGCAGCCGGGCGCTGCTCTGTCCGCGTTCGGCTTCCCCGCAGGTTTCGGAGCCCCTGGCCGGGGCCGCCGCCCCGATGAGTCGATGGGGCCCGGAGTGTGGGCCGCCGTCACGGCGCAGGGAGTGGACTTCTACGGTCGGCTCCTTCAGTGCCAGTCGACCGGCCCACACGGCGTCCCCGTCGCATCGGGCTTCAGCGGCGGCCCCGTCGTCGACGAACGGACCGGCGCGGTCGTCGCGATGACCGCCTTCGCTAAACAGGAGCAGCGCATCTCCTACTGTGTGCTCGCCCGTACTCTGCGCGAGCGACTCCCCCTGGACATCGCCGCCCGTCTGGACGTCGGTAGCGCAGTCCCTCCGGCCCTGACCCGCGCCGTTGCCGCTCTCAACCGACGCGGTCCCGGCGGCAGACGCGCCCCGGACTTCGACACCGCACGCATTTGTCTCGCCCCACTGTTGCAGTTCACGCCCGAACACCCGGACGTCGCCTACTACGCAGCGCTCACCGCACTCGGCGGACGTCGCCCCCGCAACCCGGCGGTCGGGGACGCTCTGGCGCGGATCGACCGGCGGTTCCGGGCGGCGTACGAAGAGGGCACGGCTTCAGCCCATCTCCTGGCGCTCTGGGCTGTGCTCAAGGAGGACGGTTTCATCGGGCGTGGCCTCGGCGACCGACAGCCATACGCCGAGGAGTTGCGCCACACGGTCACCCGCACGTCGATCGCGCACGCCGACGAGATCTGCGCACTCGTGCCCGCCCCGGAGACCCCCACCTGGGAACAGCTCGACCGCAGGAGGCTTCAATGACCAGGCATCCGTATACCCGTCAGCCCAACCGCGGGGCTGCGGTACGCCGCTACTTCCGGCCAACGCCAGCCCGGCAGCCCGTCGCTGGCCCGGTGCTGCTGTGGCTGCTGGGCCTTGCCCTGATCGGTTTCGGCATAAGCGCCGGTGCCGCAGCGGGCATCGGGGCGGGTGTCGGGGCCGCAGCAGGCGGGACAACCGTGTACTTGGCGCTGGGTGGAGTGCTGGGCGGTGCGTTGTTGGTGGGGCGTGGCGGTTGGCATCACTTCTCACGTGCACGCGCCAACCGCCGGGCGCTGGCCTGGGCCGAACCGAAGGCGTCCGACTGGCAGATGGACGAATGGCTCTACACGGAGGGCAAGTCGGACATCATCCACGTGGCCCGACAGCGGCTGCACTTGGTCCATGCCGACGAAGCCGCGTACATGCACGGTGGTTCCGATGCTGATCCGCTCGTCATCTACGGGCTGCCGGACGACTCCGTGGACTATCTCCTCGCCTACGGGCGTGACGGGCAACTGCGTTCCACGCACTACGACATCATTGTATTCTTCCTGACAAAGTGGCATCTGTGCGTGTACCGGTGCCTCTTCGAAATGGAACACGGCTACACGCTGACCGACGAGACGAAGGAGTTTGCGTACCGCGACCTGGTGTCCCTGGCGACAATGAGCGACCGGGTCACTACGCGCCGCACGCCACTGAATCTCCCCCTCTCGGAGAGCGCGGACAGAAGCGACTCCTTGCCGAGGCAGGAGGTTATGCATTTCACTACCCAACAGTGGTTCCGGCTGCGTGTCGCTTCGGATGAGATCGAGACGATGGTCGGGATCCACTACGACGAACACCTGGGCACCGGCGAGTTCGGCGGCGGATCGGACGTCGAGCGGACGCTGCAGCAGATCCGTGCGAAGCTGCGCGAGTACACGGAGCGGCGCGAGGAGCGCGACCAGGGGGACGACTTCCATCGGGGCCTGTAAGTAGTACACCGCGCCGCTCGGTGGCGGCTCGTTGGGGTTTTGTGCGAACACTGAGGAGGAGGTGCGCTGCTTCTCCCCGTTGATGTGGACCACCTGCCAGATCGCGACGACGATGCTGCGCTGGCCCCTGACGAGCGCAAGCAGTTGCTGGCGCATGCCCGGCGGCCCGCTTGAGCGCCAGCTCCTGCGGGCCGGGCGGCTACGAGGACGGCGGGGGTCAGCCGCGGTTGGAAGCCGAACGTGGCTTCCAACCGCGTCAGGGTGCCCAGTTAACCGGCGGCGAGCAGGACCGTTCCTGCCAGGGCCAGGCCTGCGCCCGCCGCCTGCACCGTCCTGAGCCGTTCGCTGAGAACGCCCCGTGCGGCGAGGGCCGTGACGACCGGGTAGAGCGAGGCCAGCACGGCCGCGACTGTTACGGGGCCGCTGTTTGCGGCGATGGAGTATGTGCCGTTGGCTGCGACGTCTGCGAGGCCGACGAAGGCGAGTGAGGGGAGGGCGGAGCGGACGCCGTCCCAGCCGTTCTCCGGGAGGGCGGGGGCGCCGCGCCGGACGGAGATGTACAGCGCGCCGCCGCCCACTGCCACGTTGCACACGCGCTGGACGAACAGGGCGAGGAAGAGGCCGGTGAGGTTGTGTGAGGCCTCGGCGATGAGGGCCATCACGGAGCCGAAGCCGAAGGCGGCGACGAGCGTGAGCATCAGGGTCTGGCGTTGGACGGGAGCGCCGCTCTTGCTCGGGCCGCTGGCGAGCACCACGCCTGCCACGGCCACCGCGATGCCCGCGACCTGCAGGATGCCGGGGCGCTCGCCCAGGACGAGCCCCACGCCCAGCGGCACCGCGACGCCGCCGAGTGCGCCCAGCGGGGAGACGACTCCCATGGGGCCCAGCGCCAGCGCCCGGTAGAAGGCGAGCATCGCCGCCGGGCCCACGACGCCGGCCGCCACCGCGTACCAGAGCTGGGGGCCGATCTCCGACCAGCCGCCCGTGGCGACGACGATCGCCCCCAGGGCGCCGACGGCCAGCAGCTGCGAGACCAGGACCACGGTCAGGGCGGGGATGCGCCGGGTCAGCAGCCCGCCGCCGAAGTCGGCCAGCCCCCACAGGAAGCTCGTGGTCAGGGCGAAGACCGCCGTCATGGGAAAACCTCGCAGTACAGTGTGATGAACGGTGCAGTGCACTACACCGTAGTTCAGTATCTTCGACTTCGGTAATAAAATATTGACGGCGCCGGTACGCAGCGGACGGCGCAGACGGCAGAGACGACGGAAGAGAAGACGCACCCATGGCGACGGACCTCGACCGGCTCACCCAGTCGCTCGCCCGCAACCTCAAGCGCTGGCGCGGCGAGCGCCACCTCACCCTCGATGCGCTGGCGGCCCGCTCCGGGGTCAGCCGGGGCATGATCATCCAGATCGAGCAGGCCCGCACGAACCCCAGCGTGGGCACGACCGTCAAGCTCGCCGACGCCCTCGGCGTCAGCATCACCACGCTCCTCGACCAGGAGCAGAGCAGCCGCGTCCATATCGTGCCCAAGGACCAGACGGTGCGGATGTGGTCGACGGAGGCGGGCAGCCACACCACCCTGCTCGTCGGGGCGCAGGGCCGCGGGCCCGTCGAGCTGTGGGACTGGCGTATCGCCCCCGGCGACGCCAGCGACTCCGACCCGCACCCGCCGGGCACGCTCGAACTGATCACCGTCACCGCCGGCGAGCTCGGCCTCGTGGTGGACGGGGAGGAGTTCACCCTGCCCGCCGGCACCTCCGCGACGTTCGAGGCGAGCGTGCCCCACACCTACCGCAACGACGGCGGCGTGCCGGTGGAGATGACGATGGCCGTGGCCGTACCGCCCGCGCACTGACAGCCCCGCGCACTGACCGACGTGAATTCCTCACCCCCCGGCCGTGCGATCTTTCACGGACCGCTCGTGGCCCGCTAACTGGGAGCGCGCCCCGCCGCGTGCCACTGTCGGGGGAGTCAGCGGAAGGAGCGGGGAAGATGCTGATCGGAGTGCTGGGACCGCTGGTGATGTCCGTGGGCGGAAGCCCGGTCGTGCCCAGCGCGGCCAAACCACGGCAGCTGCTCGCGCTGCTCGCGTCCAGCGCGGGCCGGCCCGTCAGCATGACGGAGATCGTCGAGGAGCTCTGGGAGGACCGCCCCCCGCGCGGCCCCTCCGGCGTCGTGCAGACCTACGTCAAGCAGCTGCGCCGGTCCATCGCCGCCGCGCTCGCGCCCGGCCGCGCGGACGAGGCCAAGGAGATCCTCGGCCTCACCTACACCGGCTACCGGCTGAACCCGTACGGCACCCGGCCCGGCCCGGCAGCCCCGGCCGCCGCAGCGTCCATCGAGGCACGGGACTTCGAGGAGTACGCGCGGCGCGGCACCGGGGCGCTCGCCGAGGGCGACGACGAGGAGGCGTCCCGGCTGCTCGGCCGGGGCCTGACGCTCTGGCGCGGCAACGCCTTCGCCGACGTGCGCACCGGGCCCGCGCTGCGCGCCGAGGCGCTGCGCCTGGAGGAGCTGCGCATCACCGCGCTGGAGAACCGGGTCACCGCCGACCTGCGCCTCGGCCGCCACGCCGGGCTGGTCAGCGAACTCACCGCGCTCACCAGCAGGCTGCCGCTCCACGAGACGCTGCACGGCCAGCTGATCCTCGCCCTCTACCGCTGCGGCCGCACCACGGAGGCCCTGGAGGTCTTCCGCCGACTGCGCGAGGCGTACGTCCGCGAGCTGGGCATCGAGCCCACGCCGCGGCTCCAGCGGCTGCACCGCTCCGTTCTCGTCGCCGACCCGGAACTGGACTGCCCGGTACCCAGTTTGGCCGCCTTTTAGCCACGGGCCGCACGCTGGTGACCGTGCCGGCCGGGCCCCGCTCCACCGCGGCAGCCGGGCGCCCGCCCGGCCCGGCAGGTCCGCCGCCCGCGCCCGCACGACGGGGCCGGGCTCCGTGCCGCCGGGCCGGCGGCCGCCGGAACCGCGCGTGGCAGCCGGGCCCGGCCGGCACACCGAACCGGACGAGCGAGGCGGAGCCCATGACCCGTTATCTGTCCACCCACCGCACCCACGGCCACGGCCCCGGGGGCGGCAGGCTGCGCATGCTCTGCTTCCCCTACGCGGGCGGCGGCGCCTCGGCCTACGGGCGCTGGCAACGCGGCCTCGACGCCCACGGAGCGGGCGTCGACGTCCTGCCCGTCCACCTCCCCGGCCGCGAGGGCCGGGCGGCCGAGCCGCGGTTCACCGACCTCGATGCGCTGGCCGAGGACCTCGACACCGACCTCGACGAGGAGCTGGAGCAGCCGCACGTCCTCTACGGGCACAGCATGGGTGCCCTCATCGCCTACGCGCTGACCCACCGCCGCCAGCTGCGCGGCGCCCCCCTCCCGCAGGCGCTCGTCCTGAGCGCCTACCGCGCACCGCACCTGCCCGCCCCCGCCATCGCCGCCCCCGACGCGAGCGACGAGGAACTCCTCGCGAGCCTCGCCGACCTCGGCGGCATCCCCCGGGCCCTGCTCCACCACCCCGAGTTCCTCACCGCCCTGCTGCCGGTGGCCCGCGACGACCTGATGCTGTGCACCGGCAATGCCGCGAGCCGGTACCGCGAGCCCGTCCGGGTTCCGCTGTACCTGTTCGGGGGCGCCCTCGACCGGCTCGTCACCCTCCCCGAGATCGTCAGCTGGCGGCGGCACGCGGGACGGGGCTGCGAAGTCCGCACCATGCCCGGCGGGCACTTCTTCATCCGCGCCCACGAGGACCTCTTCCTCCGCGAACTCGCCGCCGTCCTGCGCCGCCACGCAGCCGCGGCCCTCCCCGCGCTCACGGGCGCGCTGAGCGCCTGAGGAGGCACCGCCACCATGACGCCACATCAGGAGACCTTCACCGAACGCGTCCTGCAGCGCGCGGCCGAGCGCGGCGGCCAGGACGCCTTCGTCCACCTGCGCGACACCGGCACGGCGCTGGAACCGGAGCGGCTCGGCTGGGCCGCACTCGACCACCGGGCCAAGGACATCGCGTCCTGGCTGCAGGAACGCGGCCTCGCCGGCCGGCAGGTCCTGCTGCTGGAGCCTCCCGGCCCGCAGTTCATCACCGCCTTCACCGGCTGCCTCTACGCCGGCGCCGTGGCCGTCCCCGCCCCGCTGCCGGCCGGCCGCGAACGCCACTTCGGCAGACTCTCGCGGATCGCCGCCGACGCCCGGATATCGGCGGTCCTCACCTCCGCGGAACACGCCCCCGAGATCGCCGCATGGCTCGCCGCCGCTGGCTTCCCGGACGTCGCGTGCCTCGCGACCGACGCCGGCCCGGCAGGTGACCCCGCCCACTGGCGCGCCCCGCGGCTGCGCCCCGATGACCTGGCCTTCCTGCAGTACACATCCGGGTCCACCAGCGCGCCCAAGGGCGTCATGGTCTCGCACGGCAACCTCATGGCCAACGAAGCCGCCGTCCAGCGCGCGCTCGGCTCGACTGCCGAGTCGTGCCTGGGCAGCTGGCTGCCGGTGTACCACGACATGGGCCTCATCGGTCACGTCCTGCACCCCCTGTGGCTGGGCGCCCGGGCGGCCCTGATGTCCCCTGAGACCTTTCTGCGCCGTCCGGCCGCCTGGCTGGAGATGATCACCGCGTACGGCGTCACCCACGGCGGCGGCCCCAACTTCGCCTACGACATGTGCGTCCGCCGCGTCAGGGAGGCCGAGCTGGCCCGGCTCGACCTCTCGACCTGGCAGCAGGCCTGCAACGGCGCCGAACCCGTCCGCGCCGACACCCTCCGCGCCTTCACCGAGCGGTTCGCGCCCGCCGGCTTCCGGCGCGAGGCCTTCTTCCCCTGCTACGGGATGGCCGAAGCGACCCTGCTCGTCTCCGGCACTCCGCTCGGCACCGCACCCGTCACCCGCGCCGTCGACACCGCGGCCCTCGAACAGGGCAGGCTGGCGGCGCCGGAGCAGGGGCGCCCCACGCGCACCCTGGCCGGTTCCGGCCGGGTCCACCCCGGCGACTTCGAGATCCGCATCGTCGACCCCGCCACCCGGCACGCCCTGCCCGAAGGCGGCATCGGCGAGATCTGGCTGCGCGGCCCCAGCATCGCCCGCGGCTACTGGGGCCGCCCCGACCTGACCGCCGAGGCCTTCGGGGCCGCCCTGGCCGGGCCGGACGAGGAGAGCACCGGCTGGCTGCGCACGGGGGACCTCGGCGCCCTCGACGACGGCGAGCTCTACGTCACCGGCCGGCTCAAGGAGATGCTGATCGTCAACGGGCGCAACATCTACCCCCACGACGTGGAGGCCGTCGTCCGCTCGGCCGACCCGGCCCTGGGCACGGGCGCCGCGTTCGCCGTCGCCTCCCCTTACGACGGCCGCGACCGGCTCGTCGTCGTCCAGGAGCTCCGGGACGGCACCCATGCCCACGACGAGCTGCTCGCCCGCGTACGGCGCGCGGTGAGCGGCGAGTTCGGGGTGGCTCCCGACACGGTGCTGCTGGTGGCGCCCGGCACCGTGCACCGTACGACGAGCGGGAAGATCCAGCGGACGCTGATGCGGGACCGCTACCTGGCGGGCGAGCTGACGTAACCGGAACGTCGCGCGTGATCGCCGGACCATCGCGCGCCATCGCCGGGCCGGGCTCAGCAGAGCCCGGCCCGGCGATCACGCGTTGTCAGTGCTTGAGCAGCCACCAGATCCTGTCGTAGGACGCGAAGTGGAACGCGACGAGCACGACCAGCGCCCACGTCGCCGTACGCCGCAGCTTGAGGTGGTGGAGCGCCGCCACCGCGCCGAAGAGCACGGCCAGTTCGAGGAGCAGCCGCAGCGGCCCCGGCGTCTCGAAGTCGGTCTCGCCGGAGCGCGACTCGTCACCGGAGACCGCGAAGCTTCCCCAGGCCCACCCGATCAGGACGGGTAACGCGACGGCCGCGACCCAGCGCCACACCTTCGACGGCGTCTTGCGCCACGCCCACAGGGCGAAGCACCCGAGCGCGAAGAGCTCCAGCACGAAGCGCAGGCCGAGCATGGCCGGGTTGTAGGCAAGGGCAAGGGTCATCGGGTCTGCTCCTCGGCAAGCGTCTTGAGCGCGGACAGCCAGGCGCGGAGCACCTGTTCGAGGCGCTCGCTGCTGTAGTAGAGGGCCAGCAGCGGGCCGCCGATGGACTCTTCCGAGACGACTTCCGTCCCCCCGTCCGGCAGCGGCACGAGCCGGAACCGGTGCACAGCCCGCGTGCCGGCCAGCAGCCCCGTCCAGCACAGCTCCCGCTCGGGGGTGACCACGGCCATCGTCGACCGGATCGTCATGCCGCCCAGCTTCCAGCGGAAGGACAGCCCGGGCACCGCGCCGCCGGGGCCGCCGCCGCTCATGGCCGCCACCCCGGGCACCCAGCCCGGCCAGCCGTCCAGGTCGCTCAGCAGCCGCCACACCACCGCGGGCGGGGCGGCGGTACGGATCCCGCAGACGGCCGTCACCGGCGCGGCGGTGTCGATCCGCCCGCCCTTCGCGTACTCCTCGTGGAGCGTCCGCAGCGGCGGGCCCACGTAGAACGCGCGGCTCAGCAGCGAGCGTTGCTCGGTCACAGGCATCTCAGCCTCCTCCACGGGCCGATGCCCGTTCGTCGTGCGCTTCCCTGTCCGCTTCCCTGTCCGCTTCCCTGTCCGCTTCCCTGTCCGCTTCCATGCCCGGTTCCGTATCCGGTTCCGTGCCCGTGCGTGTCCGCGTCCGCCCCGCCGCCGGGCCGGGCAGGCCGCCCGGCCGCCCCGGCAGCAGGAGCGCGGCGAGCACCGCGCCCGCCGCGACGCACGCGGCCGCCACCCGGAAGGCCGGGCCCGCCGCGCCGCCGAGGGCCTCGTGCAGGGCGGGGTCGCCGGGCGCGGCACCGCCCAGGCCGCGGGCCAGGACGGTCCCGACGACGGCCACGCCGAGCGCGTTGCCCATCTCCTGCATCGTGTCGTTCAGTGCGGCCGCGTTCCCGGACCGGTGCGCGGGGACCAGCCCCATCACCGTGTCCGTCACCGGGGCCAGCGCCAGGCCGATGCCCGCACCCGCCAGGACCAGACCGCCGAGGACCGGGCCGTACCCGCCGGGGAGTTCACCCAGGGCGAGGACACCGGCCGCGCACACCAGCAGCCCTGTGGCGACGGCGCCGCGGGCCCCCGCGCGCCGCGCGAGAGCCGGCGACAGCGCCGAGCCCGCACCGACGGCCAGGGCCAGCGGCGCCACGGCCAGGCCGGCCTTCAGCGGCCCGTAACCCAGCCCGTACTGCAGCTGCTGCGTCAGGACGAACAACGTCCCCGCCAGGCCCAGGAACAGCAGCATGTTCCCGGCGCTCGCGCCCAGGAACGCCCGCTTGCCCAGCAGCGAGAAGTCCACCATCGGGCTCGGATGCCGGCGCTCCCACAGGCAGAACGCCGCCCCGGCCGCCACCGCACCCCCCAGCGCCCCCAGGACCGGCGCCGACGTCCAGGCGCCGCCCGCAGCATGAATCGCCCCGTACACGAGCCCGGCCATCGCGGCCGCGCCCAGCAGCGCCCCCACCGGGTCGGCGCGGCGCGGCGCGGAACCGGCCGACTCGGGCAGCAGCCGCGCCCCCGCAGCCAGCACCACCGCCACCGGCAGCAGGTTCACCAGGAACACCGACCCCCACCAGAAGTGGCTCACCAGCGCACCGCCGATCACCGGCCCCGCGGCGACGCCCAGCGCGGACGTACTGCCCCAGATCCCTATGGCCCGGGCCCGCTCCTCCGCCGGGAAGACGCCGACCAGGATCGACAGCGTACCCGGCATGACGCACGCGGCCGCCAGGCCCATCACCGCCCGGGCGCCCACCAGTTGGCCCGCCCCCGACGCGGTCAGCGCGACGAGCGAACCCGCCCCGAACAGCGCCGCGCCCAGCAGCGTCGCCCGCTTGCGCCCGTAACGGTCGGACAGCGTGCCCGCGGTGAGCAGGCTCGCCGCGAAGACCAGGGCGTAGCCGTCGACGATCCACTGCGTGCCGCGGACGTCCGTGTGCAGGTCCCGCATCAGCTGCGGGAGCGCGACGTTGAGCAGCCCGTTGTTGAGGATCACCACGAAGAGGGCGAGGGAGAGCACGGCCAGGATCCACCAGCGCCGCGGATCCGGTGCGGCCGCGACCGCCCGTTCCCGCCCTGCAGTGGCAGTGGCAGTGGCGGTGGCGGTGCCCGGCATCTCCGGTATCTCCGGCGTCTCCGGCATGGCAGTCCTTCCGTCCCGTCCCGCCGGCGCCGGGCGCGCAGGCGCCGGTCCACGATCGCCACGGGCCCTGAAGCCCCGCTTGTGCGGAAGCAATTACTCCGGGCCGGGCTGGGCCGGGCCGGGGCGCGACGCGGGCGCGAAGGTCTTTAGCCGGGCCAAAGCCGGGGCGCGGAGCATCGCGACCGCGCATCCCAGGTGCGGTCACGAAGTCGTACCGGCGGATGGTGTCACCGACGATGGGGAGGATCATGCGCTGGGAAGGCGTTCATGTCGCGGGCACGGGGGTCAGGCTGCCCGGGCGGGTCACCGCCCGCTCCGCCGTGGAGAGCAGCCGGTACGACCCCGACCAGTGCGCCGCCGACGACCTGGTGTCGGTCTGCGTGGCGGACGAGGACACGGCACCGCCCGACATGGCCGTGGAGGCCGCGGTCACCGCACTCAAACGCTCCGGGCTCGACGCCGCGGACGTGGAGCTGCTGATCCACACGAGCATCTGGTTCCAGGGCGTGGAGATGTGGCCCGCGGCGTCCTACGTCGCCGGGCAGGCCCTCGGCCGCCACGTCACCGCCTTCGGGCTGCGCCAGGAGTGCAACGCGGCCCTGGGCGCGCTCGAAGTCGCGGCCCGGCACCTGCAGTCCGGCCCGCCGGCCGCGGCCGCCATGGTCACCACCGCGGACCGCTTCGGCGAGCCGTACCTGCAGCGCTGGGCCAGCGAACCGGGCTTCGTCTACGGGGACGGGGCCACCGCCCTGCTGCTCTCCCGCCGGCCCGGGATCGCCCGGCTGCTGTCCACGGCCACCGGCAGCGACAACTCCCTGGAGGCCGTGGTCAGAGGGCCCGGCTTCCTGCCCGTACCCGACCACCGGCCCCTCGACCTGCCCGGCCGCGTCCAGCACTACGCCAAGACCGACGCCGGCCTGCGCACCGCCATCGAACGCGTCACGGCCGTCGTCCGCGAGAGCATCGGCACCGCCCTCGCGGACGCGGGCACCGACGCCGGGGGGATCGCCCGCTTCGTGCTGCCCGCCAGCGGCCGCAGCCGCACGGACTGGCACGCCGAGGCCCTCCTCGGGGTGCCGCTCGCCAGGTCCACCTGGGAATTCGCCCGCAGCGTCGGCCACTTGGGGGCAGGCGACCAGTTCGCCGGGCTCGACCACCTCATCAGCAGCGGCGAGGTCAAGGAGGGCGACAAGGTCCTGCTCGTCGGCGGCGGCTCGGGATTCAGCTGCACCTGTGCCGTCCTGGAGATCACCGGACAGCCCGGCCGGCCCGCGGGCGGCCCGGCCGAGCCCGTGGAGGCACCGTGACCACCTACGTGACCAGCCGCGTCGAGAACGCGGCCGACGTCTTCCTCGGCAGGGCCGCCGCCGCGGCCCCCGACGCCCCCGCCGTCCGCGACCGCGAGGGCGTGTGGACCTACGCCCGGCTGGACGCCGCCGCCCGCGCCTTCGCCGAGCGCCTGACGCAACTGGGCGTCCGGCCGGGCGAGCGCGTTCTCGCCCGCACCGGCTCCACCCGCGCCTTCCTCGCCATGCTGTACGGGACGTGGCGCCACGGCGCCGTCTTCGTCCCCGTCAGCCCGGCCATGCGCGCCTTCCACCTGAAGTCCGTGCTCGCCGACGCCGACCCCGCGGTCGTCGTCGTGACGGCCGCCGAACGCGACGGCGCCGAAGGGCTGCCCTGGCCGGCCGGCGCGCAGGTCCTGGTGGCCGAGGAGACCGACTTCACCCCGGTGGCCCCGGCCGGCCTTCCCGGCGGCAGCCCGGCACCGCCCGTCCCGCACGACCGCCTCGCCCTGCTCATCTACACCTCCGGCTCCACCGCCGCGCCCAAGGCCGTCGCCTGCCCGCACGCGCCCGTCGCCTTCGCCGCCCGCGCCATCGCGGCACGGCTTCGCTACGGGCCCGGCGACGTCGTCCTCACCGCCGTACCGCTCTCCTTCGACTACGGGCTCTACCAGGCGCTGCTGTGCGCCCTCGCCGGTGCCGAGCTGCTGCTCTCCGACGCCGACGGGCACGCCCGGCTGCTCGGCTTCGCCCACGAGCACGGCGCCACCGTCGTCCCGCTCGTCCCCTCGCTCGGCGAGCTCCTCGTCCGCCTCGCGCAGCGCGACCGGCGCCCCACGAAGATCCGGATGTTCACCAACACCGGCGCCGCACTCAACCCGCCGCTCATCGCAAGCCTGCGCGACCGCTTCCCCGGAGCCCGCGTCGTCCCGATGTTCGGCACCACCGAGTGCAAGCGCATCACCGTCCTCGAACCCGACGGTGACCTCGCCCGGCCCGGCTCGGTCGGCACCGCGCTGCCCGGCACCGAAGTGCTCGTCGTCGATGAAGAAGGCCGCCCGCTGCCCCCGGGCGAGACGGGGGAGATCGCCGTCCGCGGGCCGCACATCATGGCCGGCTACTGGAACGCGCCCGAGCCCACCGCCCTGCGCTTCCGGGCGGCGGAGGGGGACGGCGGGCTCACCCTCCACACCGGCGACTACGGCCGGCTCGACGCCGACGGCCACCTCTACTTCCAGGGGCGCCGCGACGACCTGTTCAAACGCCGCGGCCTGCGGATGAGCGCCGTCGAGATCGAGGCCGCGGCCCTGGACGTCGACGGCGTCGAGGCCGCCTCGCTGCTCGTCCCCGAGGACGGCCGCGACATGGTCCTCTTCACCGTCGGCACCCTGACCGCCGACGAGACCCTCGCCCGGCTGGCCGAGCGCCTCGAACAGGCCAAGGTGCCCGAGACCTGCCACGTCCTGCCCGCCCTCCCGCTGACCGCCAACGGCAAGACCGACCGCAAGCAGCTCAAGACGTACCTGGAGAACGCCCATGACGGCCGGTGACCCCGCCGCGGAGCTGGTGGGCCGCTACGGCAGCCCGCTCTACGTCTACGACCTCGGCCGCGTCGGCCGGGCCTACGACGACCTGCGCGCCGCCCTGCCCGACCCCTCCCGCATCTACTACTCCCTCAAGGCCAACCCCCATCCCCGGCTCGTCGCCGAACTCCGCCGCCGCGGCGCCCGCGCCGAGGTGACCTCCCGCGGTGAACTCGCCTCGGCCCTCGAAGCGGGCTGCCCGCCCGGCGAACTCCTCTACTCCGGCCCCGGCAAGACCCCCGGCGAACTCGGCGAAGCCGTCCTGCACGGCGTACGGCACTTCTCCGCCGAGTCCTTCGGCGACCTCGCCCGGATCGGCGCCGCCGCCGACGCCCACGGCGTGAGCGCGCAATGCGTCCTGCGCATCAACGCGGCGGGCGCACCCGGCGGCGCCGGCCTGCGCATGACCGGCACCGCCTCCCAGTTCGGCTTCGACCCCGAAGCCCTGCTCGCGGAGCCCGGCCGGCTCGCCGTCCCCGGCGTCCGCGTGATCGGCCTGCACTTCTTCCCGCTCACCAACGCCCGTGACGAGGAAGGCCTGTGCGCCGAGATCGTCCAGAGCATCCGCACCGCCGCCGAACTGCGCCGCCGCCTCGGCACCGACCTGCGCCTGCTCGATCTCGGCGGCGGGTTCGCCGCGCCCTACGCCGTGCCCGGCGAGCGGCCGCTCTACCCCGGCCTGCGGGCCGCCGTGACGCAGGAGCTCGACGCCTCGCTGCCCGGCTGGCGCGCGGGCCTGCCCGTGATCGCCTTCGAATCCGGCCGCTACCTCGTCGGCGACAGCGGCCGGCTGCTGTGCACGGTCACCGACGTCAAGGACAGCCGCGGCACCCGCTACGCGGTCCTCGACTCCGGCATCAACCACCTCGGCGGGCTCTCCGGCCTCGGCCGGCTGCTGCCCATGAGCGCACGGCCCCTGCCGGGCACCGTGCCCGACGAGCCGCAGCGCGCCACGCTCGCCGGACCGCTGTGCACCCCTGCGGACCTGCTCGGCCGGTCCGTCGAGCTGCCCGGGCTGCGGCCCGGCGCCGTCCTGGAGTTCCCCAACGTCGGCGCGTACGGCCTGACGGCCAGCCTCCTCGGCTTCCTCGGCCACCCGGCACCCGCCGAGATCGTCCTCCGCGGCACGGACGTCGTCTCGGCCACCCGGCTCGCCCTCTACCGCCGCGAACTGGACGGCGCCTCCGGCGCCCCGGTCACCGACCCCATACCCGTCAAGGAGCTGACATGAGCGACCGGTGGGACGCCACCTACGAGGAACTGCTGCGCGAGGCGCTGCCGCGGCTCGCCCGCCCGGGCGGGATCGAGCCCGGCACCCGGCTGAAGGCCGCCGGCCTCGACTCGCTGGCCATGGTGGAGCTGCTGATCCGCATCGAGGGCGCGTACGGGATCGGCATCCCCGACGACGACCTCGCCCCGGGCGTCTTCGACACGCCCGCCACGCTGTGGGAACTGATCCGCACCGTACGGGAACGGGAGGCGGCCGCACGCTGACCGCCGCGGCAGAGGGGAGGGCCCGGGCGCCGGACGGCCGCCCGGGCCCTCCGCCGTGCCCGCAACCCCCTGTAAGGCGGCACGCAAGCGCGGCTACAGAGGGCGGGGCCACGATGTCGGCGCGGTTTCCACAGAGCAGTTTCCATGGAACGGCAGCTACTTCGTCATTTCGTCATGGGGAGTACACGTGCACGAGCACCGGGCCCAGGCCATCCGGACGATGCTCATCGAGCAGATCGTCGCCGTACGCCCCGAGATCGCCGAGCGTACGGTCACCGACCGCTCCACCCTCACCGGTGATCTCGGGATGGACTCGGTCGACCTGGCCGAGACCTTCGAACGCATCCGGGACCGCTTCGGCCCGATCGACATCGCGGACTGGCTGGCGACCGCGACCCGCGCGGAGGGCGACACGGTGGCGAGCCTGCTGCGCTACCTGGACGGCGCCGTGCCCGCACTCGTCCCGGCCGGGAGCCCGGCATGACCGCCCGCACGCTCAAGGCGGCGGACCCCGTCGCCCTCGCCACGGAGCTGGCGGCCTCCTTCGCCGACCGGGCCGCCGCCCACGACCGCGACGGCTCCTTCCCGCACGAGAACATCGCCGATCTCGTCGCCTCCGGCTACACCGCGATGACGGTGCCCGCCGCGTGGGGCGGCGGGGGAGCGGGCCTCGAAGAGCTGTGCCGCGCCCAGGAGACGCTCGCCGCGGCCTGCGCGAGCACCGCGTTCGCGGTCAACATGCACGTCCACGGCATCGCGATGATCGCGGGCATCGGCGGCGACCAGGCCGCCTGGGCCTACCGCGCGATCGTCGAGGACGGCGCCGTGATCGCGGGCGGCTTCAGCGAACCCGGCGTCGGCGGCAACTGGTGGCACCCCACCACCAGCGCCCGGCCCGTCCCCGGCGGCTACCTCCTCAACGGCCGCAAGGGCTTCTTCACCGGATTCCCCGCCGCCGACCTGCTCTTCCTCTCCGCCGCCCGCACCGACGACCGCGGCCTGCCGCAGCCCGTGGGCTTCCTCGTCCCCAAGCCCGGCCGGGGCGTGCGCGTCACCGCCGAGTGGGACGCCGCGGGCATGCGGGCCACCGGCAGCCACTCCCTGGTCCTGGAGGACTGCTACGTGGAGGCCGGCCGCATGGTCGGCGAACCCGGGGCGCTGCCGCTGATGTTCATCCAGGGCGTGCACTGGGCCTGGTGCAGCTTCGCCTCCGTCTTCCTCGGCATCGCCCGGGGCGCCCTCGGCCTCGTCGTCCGCGAACAGCGCGGCCGCACCCTGCACGTCCTGGACCGCACCGTCGCCCACCTGCCGGGCGTCCAGTTCAAGGTCGCCGAGGCACGGACCCGGCTCGCGGCCGCCGAGGCGCACCTGTACCAGGCGGTGCGCGCCGACCACGAGGCCGCCGTCGCCGCCGACCCGCTCGGCCACTACATCGACATGAGCGTGATGAAGAACAGCGTGTGCCGGCTCGCGCACGAGGTCGTCACCCTCGCGATGCAGATCCAGGGCGGCTCCGCCCTGCTCGCCGGCCACCCCCTGCAGCGGATGTACCGCGACGTGGTGGCCGGCCTGCTCGTACCGCCGAACTCCGACGTCACGGCGGAGTGGGCCGGAAAACACGCGCTCGGCGTCCCGGTCCTCGCCGAACCCCGATGGGAGGGATGAACCGCATGACCGCCGTCGACACCGCAACCCCGGCGCCCACGACCCCCCTGGCGCCCACGGCCCCCACGACTCCCGACACCTCCGCTGCCCTTACGGCCCCCGAGCGGGCCGCGGCATGGCAGCGCCTGTGCGACAGCGCGCACGAGCTCGCCGAGCGCTTCGCCGAGCGCGCCGGGGAGAACTACGAGAGCGGCGCGTTCGTCGCCCGCAACCTCCGCGACCTCACCGACGCCGGGATCACCGCCGTCAACGTCCCGCGCGAGATGGGCGGGTTCGAGGCCACCCTGGAGGAGAACACCCGGCTGCTGCGGATCATCGCCGGAGGCTGCGGCTCCACCGCCTTCACCCTGGCCATCCACGCCGTCCTCACCGGCTCCCTGCGCAGCGACCTGGGCGCCGCCGTCCGCGAGCGGATGTTCACGGCCGTCCGTGACGGCGCGTTCCTCGCCGGCCCCTTCACCGACGAGGGCTCGGGCGGCAACTGGGTCCGGCCCTCCACCGTGGCCCGGCGCGACGGCGACGGCTTCGTCCTCGACGGGCTCAAGCACTTCGCCACCGGGTACGACGCCGCCACCCACCTCGTCCTCACGGCCGGCCTGGACGACGCCCACCTCGAACCGCCCTTCAACCTCGCCGCGTTCTTCGTCGAGAAGCCCCGGCAGGGCATCGCCGTGACCGCCCCGTGGCGCGGCTTCGCCCTGCCGATGACCGGCTCGCACTCCCTCGCCCTGACCGGCCTGCGGGTCGCCGCCGAGGACTCCGTCTTCCCCGACGGGCTCACCCCGCTCTTCGTCATGGCCCGCCAGCAGTGGGGCCACTACTGCTTCGCCGCCGTCTTCCTCGGCCTCGCCGAACGCGCCTACGCGCTCGCCGTCGAACGCACCCGCGGCCGGTCCACGACCGCCGTCGGCGACCTCGCCCGGCTGCCCGGCATCCAGTTCGCCGTCGCCCGGATGCGCTCCTCGCTGGCCACCATGGACGCGCTGCTCACCGAGTACGCCACGCGTCACGCCGACCCCGGCGACGACCTGCCGGCCTTCGTCGCCGACACCTGCATCCCCAAGTACTTCATCACCAACGAGGCCGAGCACGTCGTCGCCACCGCCTTCGAGGTGATCGGCGGCTCCGGCATCCGCGACGGCTCCCGCATCGGCCAGATCTGGCGCGACGTCAAGGCCGGGCCGCTGCTGCCCTTCACCAACGACCTCGCCCGCGAGCACATCGGCAAGGCCACGCTCGGCATCAGCCCCGTAGAGACCCCGAGGTGGCTGTGATGACGACGGCCCCCGGCCGCGTACGCAGCGGCAGCGTACGCATCGACAACGACTACTACGAGCAGGTCGGCGACGGCTGGTGGGACCCCGAGGGCCCGCTGCGCGCCCTGCACGAGATGAACGCGGCCCGCACCGGCCACTTCGACCGCGTCCTGCGCGAGCACCACCCCGGCGTTCCCCGCGACCGCATCCGGGTCGTCGACCTCGGCTGCGGCGGGGGACTGGTCTCCGAGGACCTCGCCGCCCGCGGCTACGCCGTCACCGGCATCGACCTCTCGCCCGGCAGCGTCGAGGCGGCCCGCCGGCACGCCGCGGCCGGCGGCGTCACCGTGACGTACCGCGTCGGCTCCGCGTACGGCACGGGACTCCCCGGCGGCTGCGCCGAGGCCGTCGTCGCCTCCGACGTCCTGGAGCACTTCCACGACCTGCCCGCCGCCCTCGCCGAGATCAGCCGGCTGCTCGTCCCCGGCGGCGTCCTGCTCTTCGACACCGTCAACCGCACCGTCCGCAGCTACCTGCTGCTGATCCTGCTCGCCGAGAAGCTGCTCGGCATCATCCGGCCCGGCACCCACGACTGGCGCATGTTCATCCGCCCCGCCGAACTGCGCGCCCTGCTGGCCGCACACGGAATGCGGCCGGGCGCCTTCCACGGCCTCGGCCCGGCCCGCCCCCTGCCCGCGCTGCTGCCGGGCCTGCTGCGCCACCGCAGGCTCGGGGCCTTCGCCCTCACCGGCGACACCTCGGCCAGCTACATCGGCCACGCCGTCAGGGCCCCTCAGGCTCTCTGACCGGGCCCTGCCATCAACCTCCCGCACGAGACACCCCGAAGGACGCCATGGTCGCCATCCGTTCCGCCAGCACCCGTGGGACCGAGGTCCGTGCCGCACCGGACGCCGTACGCCGCCTGCTGCTCGACGTCGTCACCTGCGGCCTGCTGATGCCCGGCGTCGAATCCCTCATCGACGAGGGCGACGGCATCTACCACTACCGGCTCGCCACGCTCTCCAACGGCGCCGTGAGCCACACCCCCGACCACCGCACCCGTTTCGACACCGGCGACCCCGGCCGGATCACCTGGGAGCCCGTCGGCAGCCACAACTTCCGCTCCTGGGGCGAATTCCGCACCACCTCCGGCACGAGCTCCGGCAGCACCTACCTGGAGATAGACACCCGCTCCGAGGCCGACGTCGACGTGGCGGCCGTGGTCCTGCCGCTCGTCGAACCCTTCGCCCGGCAGCAGAGCGACCAGGTCACCGAGGGGTTCCTCGCGGCGATCAAGCAGCGCGTGGAGGAGGGGTGAGCGCGGCCCGCCTGCTGGCGCTGCGCACCGCCGCCCCGCCCACCGCCGTCCCCCAGCAGAGCGCCTACGACGAGCACTACCGCGCGATGTTCCGCACCGTGCCCCGGGCCGAGGAGATCTTCCGCGGCTCGGGCGTGCACACCCGCCGCATGGCCTGGGACCCACGCACCGCCTACGCCGGCGGCTACCCGCCCATCAAGGCCCGGATGGAGGCGTGGCAGGAGCACTTCCTCGCGATGGGCCGGCGGACCGTCGGCGGCGTCCTGGAGGCGGCGGGCCCCGGCGCCCGGGAGCGGGTCGGCAGCTTCGTGGTGGCCAGCTGCACGGGATACGCGGGCCCCACCCCCGACATCGTGCTGGCCGAGGAGTTCGGGCTGCGCCAGGACCTGCGCCGCACCTTCATCGGCCACATGGGCTGCAACGCCGCCTTCAACGTGCTCAAGACGGCCCTCGACGCACTGGCCGCCCGCCCCGGCGAACTCGTCCTCGCCGGCACGGGCGAGGTGTGCTCGGTCCACCAGCGGCCCGAGCACACCGCCGAACAGGCCGTGGTGAACGCCCTCTTCGGCGACGCCGGGGCGATGATGCTGCTCGGCACGGACACGGACACGGACACGGACACGGACACGGACACGGACACGGACACGGACACCGGCACCGGCACCGGCGACGGAGGGCCCGGCCCCGTCTTCCTCGGCACGCACACCGAGACCCACCCCGAGACGCTGCACGCGATGAGCTGGCACATCGAGGACAGCGCGTTCCGTATGACCCTCTCCCCGTACGTGCCGTTCTACCTGGCCGAGAGCATCGAGCCGTTCGTGAAGCGGCTCCTCGCGCCGCACGGCCTGGAGGCGGGGGACATCACGCACTGGGGCGTCCACCCCGGCGGCCCGAAGATCATCGACTTCGTGGGGGAGCGGCTCGCGCTGACGCCCGCACAGCTCGCCCCCTCGCGCGCCGTCCTCGCCGGCCACGGCAACTGCTCATCCGCCACCATCCTGCTCATCCTCGACCACATCCTGCGCGAGAGCCGCCCGCGGCCCGGCGAGCACGCCGTGCTCATGGCCTTCGGACCCGGCCTGACCATGGAGTCCGCGCTCGTCCGCTTCTGACCCGACCCGACCTGATCTGATCTGAACCGAGGGGACCTCCCCATGACCAGCGCACTGCAGCCCCGGTGGCCGACGCCCGACCTGCACGCCGCCATCAAGGACCACTACGACGGACTGATCGAGCTGTACGAGAGCCTGTGGGGCGAGCACATCCACCACGGCTACTGGGCCGAGGGCGAGCCCGACCCGGGCCGGCACGCCGCCCAGGTGCGGCTCGTCGAGGAGCTGATCCGCTTCGGCCCCGTGCCGGCGGGCAGCCGGGTCCTCGACGCCGGCTGCGGCATCGGGGCCTCCGCGGTGCTCCTCGCGCAGCGGCTGGAATGCCGGGTCGACGGGATCACCCTCAGCGCCGAGCAGATCGGCCGCGCGGAAACCAAGGCCGCCGAGGGCGGCGTCTCCGGCCGCACCGCCTTCCGTCTCGCCGACGCCCTGCACACGGACTACCCCGACGGCACCTTCGACGTCGTCTGGGCCCTGGAGAGCTGCGAGCTGATGCCCGACAAACGGGCCTTCCTCGCCGAGTGCCTGCGCGTGCTCAAGCCCGGCGGCACGCTGCTCGTCGCCACCTGGTGCGCCCGCGACGACCGCCTCGACGCCGACGAGTCCCGGCTGCTGGGGCGCATCTACCGCGACTTCGTCGTCTCGCACGTGCTGCCGCTCGGCCACTACGCAGAACTGTCGGCCGGTCTCGGCTTCACGGACGTCCGGACCGCCGACTGGTCCGAACGCGTATCCGACACCTGGAAGCTGTCCAGCGACATCGTCAAGCCCGTCGTCCGCGACCCGTCCATGGTGTGGAAGCTGGTCAGGGCCAAAGGGATGGACATCTTCCGGTTCCTTAACTCCGTGCCCCTGATGAAGCAGGCCTACGAGCGCGGCGTCATGCGCTACGGCGTGCTGCGCGCCACCCGGCCCCTCTGACCGCCCCACCCCCTCCTGGAGCCCGCGATGACCTCACCGGCCGGACCGGCCGCCGCCGTCGAGACCCTGGTGGCCGACCTGCTCACCCAGCCGTGGCTGGTCGACCTGTTCACCGAGCTGACCGAGCGGCAGGCCGGATCGATCGCCGCGGCGCAGCGCCTGCGGCGGGTCGACGTCACCAACCACGCCTTCTGGCCCTTCCACGCCCCCCAGTTCCCGCTCGTCGTGACCGGCGCCCACGGCAGCCGCATCACCGACGCCGACGGCAACACGTACACCGACTGCCACCTCGGCTTCGGCGCCCAGGCCCTGCACGGCCACAGCCCCGAGCGGGTCGTCGCGTACGTCCGCGAGCAGGCCGGGACCACGACCGGCAACGGCTACTGCAACCCCGTCGAGGAGAAGCTCATCGGGCTCCTCAAGGAGTTCGTGCCGCACTGCGAGAAGTTCGCCTTCCTCAACTCCGGCACGGACGCCACCGCCGCCGCCGTCCGCCTGGCCCGGGCCCACACCGGGCGGCGCATGGTCGCCAAGTTCGAAGGCGCCCTGCACGGCGTGCACGAACTCGGCATGCACAACACCGCTTTCTGGTACCACGGCCACCCCGCCCGGCCCTTCCCCGGCCACGAGGAGAGCGGCGCCGTCACGCCCCTGCCCGCGCTCACCGGCGTCCCCACCGCGGACCCGCGCGACCTGCTCGTCCTCCCCGACGACCCGGAGCGGGCGAACGAGCTGATCGTGCGGCACAAAGACGAGCTGGCGTGCGTGCTGGGCGAGGCCGTGTCCTCGTCGTTCCCCTTCGCCGAGCACACCGTGCCGCTGATCCGCTCCGTCGCCGAGACCTCGCGCCGGCTGCGCATCCCCTTCGTCCTCGACGAGGTCCTCACCGGGTTCCGCTACGGACCCGGCGGCGCCGGTGCCCACTTCGGCATCGAGGCCGACCTCTACTGCTACGGCAAGGTCATCAGCGCCCTCGGCATCCCGCTGTCCGCCGTCGGCGGCCGCGCCGACCTGCTCGACCACACCCAGACCTCGGGCCTGCCGCTCACCGACATCGGCCGCAAGACCTGCGTGCAGACCACCCACGCCGGCAACCACCTCGCCCTCGCCGCGTCGTACGCGAGCCTGAGCCTCCTGCACGAGCAGCGCGACACGTACTACACGCGGACCCGGGCCAAGGTCGCCGGGATCCGGCGGCGGCTGGCCGCCTTCCGGGACGACACCGGCATCCCCCTGCGGCTCGTGGGATTCGGCGACTTCATCGGCTCCTTCGGCTTCCTGGAGCACGAGAGCTACGCCGACTACCGCACGTTCGCCGGGGCCGTGAACCCCATCGCCTTCTTCCTGCTGACCCTGATGCTCCGCAAGCGCGGCTTCTACACGCTCAGCCTGCCCATGCTCTTCACCGGCGGCGCCCACAGCGAAGAGGACCTCGACGGGCTCGTCACCGCCGTCACGGACGCGGCCCTGGAGCTGAGGAAGCACGACTTCCCGTTCATCCTCCCCGGGCCCGGGGAGGGCGGCCGAACGTGAACGCCCCCGGCGAAAGGGCCGACGCCGTCGTGGTCGGGGCCGGGCTCGCCGGCCTCGCCGCCGCCGTCCGGCTAGCCTCCACCACAGGCCCCGGCCGGCGCATCCTGCTCCTCGAAGCCGGCGCCGGCCCCGGCGGGCGTGCCCGCACCACCGCCTTCCGCGGCCACCGTCTCGACCTCGGTCCGCGGGCCCTGTACCCCGCCGCCGAACGGCAGCTGAGGGCGCTCGGCATCCGCATCACCGGCGGCACGCCCGGCCTCGCGCGGGCCGGGGCACTGCGCGACGGCACCCTCCACCCCGGATACGCCGCCCCCGGCGCCCTGCTCCGTACACCCCTGCTGTCCCCGCGCGAACGCCTCGCCGTCGCACGGCTGCTGGCCCTGTGCCGCTCCCGGTCCGATCCGCGACGGGCGGGCACCGACGCCGCACAGTGGCTCGCCGACCGGCTGCCCTCCGCGCGAGCCCGGCAGGCCGCCTTCGCCTTGCTGCGCATCAGCGCTTACGTCGGCAGCCCCGGGGCCGTCGCCGCCGACGCCCTCGCCGCGCACTTCGCCGGGGCCCGCCGCGGCGTGCGCTACGTGGACGGCGGCTGGGGCAGCGTCGTCGCCGCCCTCGCCGCCCGGGCCGCGGAGCTGGGCGTTCACCTGCGCACCGGGGCCCGGGCCGTGGCCGTCGAAGGCGGCACCGCGCCGTGCGTCCACCTCGCGGACGGCTCCGAGACCGGGGCCCGCGCCGTGATCGTCGCCGGGCCGCCCCCGAGGACCGCCGCCGCGCTCCTCGGCCTCCCCGCACTCGCCGCGCACGCCGGGCCCCCGCTGCGGACCGCCTGCCTCGCCGTGGCGCTGCGCCGGCCGCCCGAACCGCTGCGGCCCCTCGTCTTCGGCGTCGACGAGCCCGTCTACTTCTCGGACTTCTCCGTGACGGCCCGCCTGGCCCCGCCCGGCGGCAGCGTCCTGCACCTGGCCCGCTACGACGACGGCACCGCGCCCGGCCCCGCGCGCGTGCGCGAGCAGCTGTACGCCCTGCTCGACCGCTGCCGGCCCGGCTGGCGCGACGCCCTCGTCCACGAACGCTTCCTGCCCGGGATCACCACGATGAGCGCCGTCCCCGCCGCGCGCACCGGAGGCCTCGCCGGCCGGCCGGGCGTGCGCGCGGCGGACCGGCCCGGGGTGTTCCTGGCGGGGGACTGGGTGGGCCCGGCCGGGCTCCTCGCCGACGCCAGTGTGCTCAGCGGGGTCGCCGCGGCCGACGCGGCCGCGGCCCGCCTGTGAACCGTGCACCGTGACACGTACCCCAGAAGTCCCAGAAGTCCCAGGAGTCAGCATGCGCCCGATCCGTATCGCCGCCGTCGGAGGCTCACCGCGCCCCGCCTCCGTCTCCGCCGCCGCCCTGCGGGCCTGCTGCCGCCGGGCCCGCGACGCAGGCGCCGAGGTGACCCTGCTCTGCGGCCCCGACCTCGACCTGCCGCTCTACGACCCCGGCGCCGTCTGGCCCCCGCCCCGGGTCCGGCGGCTGCTGGACGTCCTGCGGACGGCCGACGGCGTGCTGCTGGCCAGCCCCACGTACCACGGTGGCATGTCGGGCCTGCTGAAGAACGCCCTCGACCACACCGAGGCGCTCGCCCGGGAAACGCCCTGCTACCTCGACGGGCGTGCCGCCGGCTGCCTCACCGTGGCCTGGAACGAGACGGCCGGCGCGGGCGCCCTCGCGTCGCTGCGCGCCTCTGCCCACTCCCTGCGCGCCTGGACGACCCCCATGTCCGTCGTCGTCCCGGCCGGCACCGTCTTCACCCCCGAGGACACCTGCCCGGACCCCCGCACGGCCCGCCGCCTGGACATCCTCACGGACCAGGTCCTGGACTTCGCCCGTATGCGGGCCGCGGCGCGGGAGACGACGGCAGCGCTGGCCGGGGTATGAGTCACGGGCCCGGTCCGGCGACCGGGCCCGTGACCGGAGCCGTCACCCCGCCGTGGCCGGCCGGGCCGGCGGCCCGGCGTCGCCCGCCCGTGCCGCCGCCAGGAGTTCGCGTCCCCGGGCCGTCATCAGCTCCGGAGTCCAGATCGTGCCGCCGTCGATCTCGACCTTCACCTCGGCGACGCCGGGCACTTCGCCGACCCGGCGCTCGATCGACTGCAGGATCACCGGTACGGCCATGCAGAACGGCGCCGTGAGGCTGATCCGCACCGTGGCGCGGGCGCCCGACGTCTCCACGCCGCGCACCAGGCCCAGGTCCACGAGGCTCAGCGGGCGTTGCCAGGACTGGCTGCACGGGTCGTACACCCCGGCCAGCGCCTCGGTCACCTGAGCGGCCGTCACGGCCGTTCCGGCGCTCACGCGGCGGCTCCGGGCGCGGTGGTCCACAGCTCCGGGCGGGACTCCCGCCAGTAGGCCCACATCGGGCGGTCGCCTCCGTGCCCGGCGCGGTACCGGGCGAACTCGTCGTCCCGTACCGCCTCGGCGGCCGCCGCCAGGTCGATGCCGGCGATCCGCGCGTAGTTCCCGGCGAGGAACCCGGCCCGCTGCTCCGGCGTGATCTGCTCGATGCCGTACCGCTCCAGGACCCGGTCGGGGAACGCGAGACGGGCCATCCGCTCCAGCACCGGCCGCGGGTGGAAGTGCAGCGCCCCCGACGCGTAGATGATCTTCTCGGCGCCGCCCAGCGAGATCAGCTGGGCCAGCGCCTCCTCGACGTAGCCCATGCCGTGGGCGAGGACGGCCGAGGTGATCTCCAGGTTGGCGTAGACGTTGGGGAGGCGCATCAGGGCGAGGGCGACCTCCTCGACGAACGGCGGAAGGCCCGCGTGCACGATCTCGAAGGAGAGCTCCAGGTGCCGGACGGCGACCGTCTCCAGGTCGTCGATGGCGAAGGGCGCCAGTGGCACCAGGCCGTTGGGCACGATCTTGTGCACGGCCACGATCCGGATGCCGAGCTCCTTGGCCAGCTCGAAGAAGGGGGTGAACTCCGGGTCGTCCAGCCGCCAGCTGCGGTCGGGCGAACCGGCATTGGGGTAGATCTTGATGCCGATCGTGCCGGGCACCTGCGCCACCTGGGCGCGCAGCTCGCGCATGCACGCCTCGGCCCCCAGCAGCGGATTGATCCCCGCGTACGGGATCATCCGCTGCGGCCACTTCCCGGCGAGCACGCGGTTCTTCTCGCCGTTGCAGAGGCCGTCCTCGAAGACGCTGTCGATGCGCAGCCGGTGGTTCACGGCCATATCGACACCGGACTCGGTGAACAGCGTCCACGCCAGCAGCTCCGGTGGCCAGTCGGTGCAGAACGCCTCGCGCGGAACGGCGGAGCCCGGCGTGGCGAAGCGCTCGTGCATGCCCCACAGCATCTCCCGCAGCGCGAAGGCGTGCAGGTCCGGGCCGCCGAACCCGTTGGGGTGCCGGCGCAGGTTCTCCTCGGCCAGGTTGTAGGGGTGCACCGTGGCATCGATGACGAACATGTTGTCGATCAACTGGGTCTCCCGTCGCAGAGGCGCGCGACCGCGCACGGCCGGCACGCAGCCCGGCGGCGAGTGTCCGGCGCTCCTCTTCAGCGGGGCTAAAGCACTCCGCGGCACCCTGGCCGGACCGACGGAAGGTGACGATCCCCATGTTCTCTGCCCTGGGCTCAGCGCTGCACGCCAAGCGGCGCATCAGCCTGCTGCTGGCCGTCCTCGCCGCCGTGCTGGCCGCCCTGTTCGGGGGCACGGTCCAGGCGAGGCTGACCAACGGCCTCTCCGACTACGACGACCCGGGCGGCGCCAACGTCGCCGCCCGCGAGATCATCGAGCGCGCCACCGGCGTCGACGCGCAGCAGGGGTACGCCGTGCTGGTGCGCACGGACGCGCGCCTCGACCCGGCGGCCGCGCCGCCGCCGGCCGTGCAGGCGGCCATCGGGCTGCTCAAGAACCGCCCCGAGGTCCGCCAGGTCGTCGACTACGCCTCCGCGCACAACCCCGCGCTGCTGTCGAAGGACTCCAGGGCGACGGTCGTCATCGGCGCCGTGAAGCCGATGAAGGAGTCGGCCACCGTCGACGCCGAGAAGGACCTGCAGAAGGCGATCGAGGCCGATCCGGCGCTGCGCGGCCACGCCTGGCTCGGCGGCCCGACGCCGGGGCACGTCCAGGTCGCCGACGTGTCGAACAAGGACCTCGCGATGGCCGAGGGCATGGCCCTGCCCATCATCCTGATCCTGCTCTTCCTCGTCTTCCGCGGTGTCGTCGCCGCCCTGGTCCCGGTGGTCGCCGCCCTCGTCTCGCTGCTGCTCACGCTCGCGGGGCTGCGGCTGGCCACGGAGTTCATGAACGTCTCCACCGGCGCGCTCAACCTGGCCTTCGCCCTCGGGCTCGGCCTCTCCGTGGACTTCGGCCTGCTGATCGTCTCCCGCTACCGCGAGGAGCTCGCGGCGCACGGCCCGACCGCCGAGGCCGTACGCCGCACCGTCGCGACCGCCGGGCGCACCGTGCTCTTCAGCGCCCTGACCGTGGCCGCGGCGCTCGCCGCGCTGACCGTCTTCCCGCACCCGTACCTGCGGTCGATGGGCATCTCCGGCGTCGTCACCGTCGTGGCCGCCGCCCTGTTCGCGCTCCTCGGGCTGCCCGCGCTGCTCGCCGTGCTCGGCCGGCGCATCAACTCCCTGGCCCCGCGCCGCTGGCAGCGCGACCTCTCGGCCGACGAGAGCGCCGGCAACCGCTGGCACCGCATCGCCTCGTCCGTGATGCGCCGCCCGGGCGCGGTGGCCGTCGTCGCCTCCGCCGTGCTCGTGCTGATCGCCACGCCCGTCCTGGGCATCCGCTTCACCGGCGCGGACGCGGCCACGCTGCCGGCCGAGACCAGCGCCGGGCGCGTCGCCGCCGACCTGGAGCGGGACTTCGAGAAGCCGTCGACGTCCCCGGTACAGATCGTCCTCGACACCCCCGACGGCAGCGGGCTCGCCGCGTACGCACAGCAGATCGGCAAGGTGAAGGGCGTGGAGTCGGTGAGCCCGCCGGCCCGGCTCGACACACGGCACTGGGAGGTCGACGCCGTGCTCGCGGGCGCCCCGCTGGACCTGCCCGCCCAGGACGCGGCCGGCCGGGTCCGGGACGTCACCCCGCCCCACCCCGCCCGCTACACCGGCCTGACCGCGGACTTCCTCGCCCAGAAGGAGTCCATCGGCGACCGGCTGCCGCAGGCCGCCGGGCTGCTCGCCGTGATCACCCTGCTGCTGCTCTTCGCCTTCTCCGGTTCCGTGATCCTGCCGTTCAAGGCCCTGGTGATGAACACCCTGTCCACCGGTGCCGCCCTCGGGTTCCTCGTCTGGGTCTTCCAGGACGGCAACCTGGGCTTCGCCGCCCAGGCGGGCATCGAGACGACCACCCCGGTGCTCGTCTTCGCCCTCGCCTTCGGGCTCTCGACCGACTACAACGTCTTCCTGCTCGGCCGCATCAAGGAGGCGAAGGCGGCCGGGCTCGACGACCGGGCCGCGGTCTCCGAGGGGCTGGCCAGGACGGGCCCCATCGTCACCTCGGCCGCCGCACTGTTCTGCCTCGCCGTGGGCGCCCTCGCCCTGTCCCGGCTGGTGTTCGTCAAGGAGCTCGGCCTGGGCACCGCCTTCGCCGTGCTGATCGACGCCACGCTCGTCCGGGCCCTGCTGGTGCCGTCGCTGATGGCGCTCCTCGGCAGCGTCAACTGGTGGGCCCCCGGCCCGCTGCGCCGCCTGCACAGCCGGCTGCGGCTCGACCGCATGGAGCCGCCGGCCGGCGGGGAGGCCGGCGCCACCGGCCCGTTTCCCGCGGACGACGGGGCGCGGGAGCAGCCCCGGATGACCGCGGGCACCACCACCTGACCCGGCGGCTCCGGCCGCAGACGTCGCACCGTCGCCGGCGGCCCGGTCCCCTACGCGGACCGGGCCGCTCCGGCATGCCCGCCGGGCCCGGGGGCGCCGGGCGGAGCGGCCCAACAAGATTTATCGATACGGGCGTTGCGTAATTCTGCGGGCGCCCGCTAGCCTGAATTACGCAACGCCGGTATCGAAAGGGTTCGATCATGGCCACAGCCGCCCGGCGGGGACGCCCGCGAGCCGAAGGCACCGACGACCGCATCCTCGGAGCCGCCTGCGACCTGCTGCTCGCGCGCGGCTACGACGGCTACTCCATCGACGAGGTGGCCCAGCGCGCCGGCGTCGCCAAGACCACGCTCTACCGCCGCTGGCCGACCAAGGACCACCTCATCGTCGCCGTCGTCGCCCGGATCCAGGACGAGGTGCCCGTCCGCGACACCGGCGACATCCGGCGGGACCTGACGGCCTATCTGGAGGCCGTCGCCGCCGGGCTGACGCGCATGAGCCGAGTCGGCAGACCCGCCGGCCCGGACGACCGCTCCGCCGGGCTCGTCGCCGAGATCGTCGCGGCCGCGGCCCGCAGACCCGACGTCGGCCGGGCCGTCCGGGCGGTGTTCGCCCGCCGGAACGCCCTGCCCCTGGCGCTGCTGGAGAGCGCGCAGGCGCGCGGCGACCTCGGCCCCGGGGCCCGCCCCGACGTCATCTTCGACCAGCTGGCCGGTGCGCTCTACTACCGGCTCCTCGTCACCGGCGAACCCGTCGGCGGCGACTACCCGGCCCGGCTCGTGGACCAGGTCCTGGCCGGAGCCCGTGCCCCCGGACCCGAAGGGAAACCCTCGTGAGCGCCGTGACAGAAGCCGAAGCCCCGTCAGCTCCCTTACACACCGGCCGCAGGCGCGTACGCCCGCGCAGGCGGCCGTTCCTGACCGCCGCCCTGCTCCTCCTCGCGGCCCTCGCGGGCTATGCGGCGTGGGCCAACCTGCGCCCCGTGCAGCTCACCGCGTCGACCGAGGTGCGGGCCACGCCCCAGCAGGTCTGGAAGGTGCTCTCGACCCTTGAGGACTACCCCCGGTGGAATCCGTTCATCACCCGGGCCGAGGTGACGTCCGAGGGCGGCCGCCTCCGGGAGGGCGCCACCCTGCGCAACCGGATGCACGACCGCGGCGGCGACTCGGTGTTCACACCGCGCGTGGAGTCG
This sequence comes from Streptomyces hiroshimensis, assembly GCF_014650335.1. GTDB lineage: Bacteria > Actinomycetota > Actinomycetes > Streptomycetales > Streptomycetaceae > Streptomyces > Streptomyces hiroshimensis. The sequence continues at coordinate 24,210 of NZ_BMUT01000017.1, read as the reverse complement.
CTGGTGGCGGGCAAGGAGCTGAGCTGGCTGGGGAAGGCCGGGCCGGGCTGGATCGTCGACGGCCGGCACCGCTTCGTCATCGAACGCATCGCGCCCGACCGCGTCAGGTTCACCCAGAGCGAGCGTTTCACGGGCGTCCTCGTGCCGTTCCTCCAGGACCGGCTCACCAAGGACACGCTCCCTCAGTTCCACGCGATGAACAAGGCCCTGAAGGACCGCATCGAAGCGGCCCGCTGACCGCCCCGCGGGTGCACGACGGGGCCCGTGGCGCGAACGCCAGGGCCCCGGACGGCGGATGGACGCGTACGAGAAGACCGATCACCAGGCGACCGGCAGGGAGGCGATGCCGTGCACGAGCATCCCCTCCGGCCTGCGCAGCTCCTCCTCCGCGACGGCCAGCCGCAGCGACGGGAAACGCCGGATCAGCGAGCCGACCGCGATCTGCAGCTCGGCCCGCGCGAGACCGGAGCCGAGGCAGTAGTGCGGCCCGTGGCTGAACGCGAAGTGCGGATTGACCGGCCGGTCGAAATCCAGCTCGTCCGGGCGCTCGAACTGCGCGCCGTCCCGGTTGGCGGAGCTCAGCCCGGGCAGCACCGCACTGCCCGCCGGAACCGTCACGCCGTTGCTCAGCTCCACGTCCTCGGTCGTGATGCGCAGCAGCGCCTCGTCACCCGGCGGGTGCAGCCGCAACAGCTCCTCGACGGCGTTGCCGATCAGCTCCGGGGTCTCCCGCAGCCGGCGCAGCTGCTCGGGATGCGTCAGCAGCGCCACCATGCTGTTGGCGATCTGGTTGACGGTCGTCTCGTGCCCGGCCACCAGCAGGCTGATCCCCAGGAAGATCAGCTCCTCCTCCTGCAGCCGGTCCTCGTCCTCGTCGTGGATGGAGACGAGCGCGGACAGCAGGTCGTCGCCGGGGCGCCGCCTCTTGGCGGCCACCAGCACCGCCAGGTAGTCGCGCAGCGCGACCTGAGCGGCCAGCATCTCCTCCTTCGTCCGCGACGTCGTCGCGAGGAACACGCTCGACCAGGCGGCGAACTTCTCCCGGTCCTCGAACGGCACCCCCAGCAGCTCGCAGATCACACTCACCGGCAGCGGGAACGCCAGCGCCGGTACGAGGTCCACCGGCGGGTCCTGCTGCTCCATCGCGTCCAGCAGCGCGTCCGTGTGCGCCTGGATGCGGGGCCGCAGCCCGGCCACGCGGCGCGCGGTGAACTCGCGCGAGACGAGCTTGCGCACCCGGGTGTGCTCCGGCGGGTCCATGTTCAGCAGGCTCTTGAAACGCTGCGGGGCCGCGGCGAGGCGGGGCGCGCCCGGCTCCAGGGTGGCCGCCCGGCTGAAGCGCGGGTCGGACAGGGCGGTGCGCACGTCCTCGTACCGGGTCAGCAGGAAGGCGTGGTCCCCGCTGGGCATCCGGACCTCCGCGACCGGCTCCTCCTCGCGGAGTTTCGCGTACATCGGGCACTGCTGCAGGCCCGGTGCCCGCTCGAAGGGGTAGGCCGGCACGTCGCCTCGGGGGTCCGGCGCGGCCTCGGGGCTCACGGTCATGATGAAGTCCTCTGCTGTAGCGGAAGGGTGGGTGTCCGGGGCGGTTCAAGGAGCGGAGGGCGCCGGTGCCGGCACGCGCGCAATGTCCAGCGGCCGGTGCGCCTGCGCGTCCTGCAGCGGGTAGTAGACGCGGGCGAGGATCCTCTCCTTCGCCACGGCGCTGGAGCCGACCGCGCGGTAGCCGAACCGGCGCAGCGCGCACGGGATGCGGCCGGACAGCGCGAACGCCCGCTCCTGGCGGAGCTGCAGGGAGCGGGCGAGTGCCACGGGCGCCTCGCGCTCCTCCTGGAACCGCTTCGTGGCGAGGTCCAGGGCGCCGCCGGAGCCGCCGCGCGCGAGCGCGGCCGTGGTGAGCCGGGCCAGCACCACGGCGTCCGTGATCGCGTGGTTCACGCCCTGCCCGAGCACCGGCGTCAGGGTGTGCGCCGCATCGCCCATCAGCACCAGGCCGGGCCGCGACCAGCGGGGCACCACCGTCGTGAAGATGTCCAGCATCGACGTGTCCGACCACTGCGTGACCGAGGCCCGTACGCCCTCGGAGATCTCCGGGGCCAGCTCGTCCATCCGGGCGTGCAGCGCCCCGATGCCCTCCTTGCGGATCTCCCGCAGGCCCCCCTTGGGGATGTTGAACCCCACCCGGACCAGGTCGGGCACGGTCGGGATGAACAGGCCGTGGCGGTCCCCGGCGATCCGCACGCGATAGGTGTGCCCGTCCCAGACCGCCGGCCGGGGCACCCGGAACCACACGAAGTCCCGCTCCAGCGGCAGCTTCTCGTACGGCAGCCCCGACATCTCCCGGACCTTGCTGAACCGGCCGTCGGCGCCCACGGTCAGCACCGCCGGCACCTCGGTCTCGCCTTCGGGGCCCTTGCAGCGCACCCCGGTGACCCGGCCGGCCCCGTCCTGCAGCAGGCCGGTGGCGGTCGTGCGGCGCAGCAGCCGGAAGCCGGGCAGCTCCGCGCCCGCCTCGGCGAGCGCGGTCAGCAGCGGCGGCTGCGGCAGCTCCATGGGATACGGGCACGGGCGGCCGTAGCGGGAGAAGTCGGCGGAGAGCACCGGGCGCCCGTCCTCGGCGATCTCCATGCGCCGGGTCTCCAGCGTGGCGTCGCGGACCTTGTCCAGGATGCCCATGCGCTCCAGCAGCCACACCGAGTCCGGCGAGATCGACTCGCCGCGGAACGAGCGGTCGAAGCGCGCGCTCTGCTCCACGACCGTCACCGGGACGCCCCGGCGGGCCAGTTCGAGCGCGAGCGTGAGCCCCGCCGGGCCGCCGCCCACGACACAGACCTGCGCCTGGTGATCCGCTGCCATCTTCCTGCCTCTCCACGGAAGGGACGATCACGGCGAGCATCCGGGCGCGGCCTAAAGGCCTGCTTGCGGGCGGTGGAGGGCCGCGGGCAGGGCTCCTGCGGCTGCACGCCCCCGGTGCGCAGGGGGCGCTGCCACGGCGCACGCAAGCCCCGCTTAAGGACCGGACCCGAGGCTCGGTGCCACAGCTCCGCAGACCGGCGCCGACCACAGACGCAGGAGGGCTGATGACCGCAGCGGACGTACACAGCACGCCGGACACCGACGAGATGGTGCTCGTCCACCGGCTCTTCCGCCGGGAGTACCGGGCCGCGGCAGCGCTGGTCAGCGGCGTCCCGGCCGGCGACACCGGCCGCAGCCGCACCGTCGCCGCCCACCTCGCCGCCCTCGGCCGCATGCTGGAGGAACACCACCTGGCCGAGGACGAACTCGTCTGGCCCCGGCTCGCGGCCGACCCGGCCGTCGACCCCGCCATGGTGCGCCGTATGGAGAGGCAGCACGAGCGGATCGCCGCCGCGCTGCACCGGCTCGACGAGGCGGTGCCCCGCTGGGGCCGGACCGCCGACCCGGTGCAGCGGGAGGCCGTCGCGGACGCGTGCGCCGCCCTGCTGCCGCCTCTGGACGAGCACCTCGCCGACGAGGAGGAGCACGTCCTGCCCCTGGTGCCGGACCGGTTCACGGCCGCGCAGTGGGCGGTGCTCAGCGAGCGCGGCCGGGCCGCCGTACCCAAGGCGCACCGGCTCTACATGCTCGGGGCCCTGTCGGCCGCGGCCGGCCCGTCCGGGCAGGCCCGGTTCCTGGCCCGGCTGCCGGTGCCCGTACGGCTGCTGTGGCGGGTGGCGGGCGCGCGCCTGCACCGCCGCGCCACGGAGGAGCTGCACGGAACGCGGCCGCCCGGCCGCGCCAGGGCGACAGCGAAGTGAGGGAGACCGTGACCGCACCGGCAACACCCAAGGCCCCGGGGGCCGACGAGCCGCACGGGCCCGGACCGGGCCCGCAGCCCGGGCGCACCGGTGCGGCGGACCGGCTGCGCGCCCTCGCCGCGGACGGCAGGATCGCCGCCGAATACCCCGCCGTCCCCGCCCTGCTCGCCGAACTCTCCCAGGGCGACGACGCGTTCGCCGCCCTGCAGCGGGCGGGCAGGCTGCTCGCCCGCGAGGACCCCGGCGCGATCCACGCCCTGCACCCCGGCGCCGCACCCGCCACCGTCGCGATCACCGGCCACGGCACGCTCGACGCCCTCACGGCCCCGCTCACCGCGGAGTTCGCCCGCCACGGCATCCCCCTCACGACCCTGACCGGCGACCACGACGCCTGGCAGCGCGACCTCCAGGACACCGCGAGCCCCCTGTACCGGCCCGGCACGGACCTCGCCCTCTGCCTGCTGGACGACCGCATCGTCTTCGGCGAACTGCCCGTTCCCTGGGGACCCGAGGACGCGGCCCGCGCCGTCGCGGCCAAGCTCGCCCTCCTCGAACGGCTCGCCGGGCACTACGCGGAACACGGCACCGGCACGCTCGTCCTCAACACCCTGCCCCTGCTCCGCCGCCACCTGCACCAGCTCGTCGACCACCGCTCCCGCACGGAGCTGTCCTTCCTGTGGCGCGAGTTCAACGCGGGCATCCTGCGCCTCGCCGTGCGCCACCCCCGGCTGCACGTCGTCGACCTCGAACCGCTGATCGCCGACGGCGGCCCCGTACGCGACAGCCGGCTCGCCGCGTACGCCCAGGTCCACCTCGGCGAGGAGCTGCTGAGCCGCTACGCCCGCGAGATCGGCCACCTCGCCCGGACGCTGCGCGGCCGCGCGAAGAAGGTGCTCGTCGTGGACCTGGACAACACCCTGTGGGACGGCATCCTCGGCGACGACGGCCCCGACGGCATCGCCGCGGCCACGACCTACCGCGGCGAGGCCTTCGGCGCCTTCCAGCGCACCGTCCGGCAGCTCGGCTCCCAGGGCGTGCTGCTCGCCGTGTGCAGCAAGAACGACCGCGAACCCGTCCTCGCCGTGCTCCGCGACCACCCCGACATGGCCCTGCGCGAGGCCGACTTCGTACGGATCAACGCCGACTGGCAGCCGAAGGACGGCAACCTGCGGGACATCGCCGCCCGGCTCAACCTCGGCGTGGACAGTTTCGTCTTCGCCGACGACTCGCCCTTCGAGTGCGGCCTCGTCGCCTCCTCGCTGCCCGCCGTGTCCGTGGTCCGGCTCGACGAGGAACCCGCCCTGCACATAGACAAGCTGCTGGCCGACGGCTGGTTCGACGTCCGCGAGCTCACCGCGGAGGACCGGCTGCGCGCGGGACAGTACCGCTCGGAGGCCGAGCGGCAGGGCCTCCTCGACACCACCGGCTCCTTCGAGGAGTACCTGCACGCCCTCGGCGTCCGCGTCGAGCTGTCGCCCGTCCGCGACCACGAGATCGCCCGCGTCGCCCAGATCACCCTGCGCACCAACCAGTTCAACCTCACCACCCGGCGGCTCCAGCAGGCCGACGTACGACGGCTGCTCGCCTCGCCCGGCCACCTCGTGCTCGCCGTGCGCTCCCGGGACCGCTTCGGCGACAACGGCGTCGTGGGCGCGGTCTTCGCCCGCCGCGAAGGCGACGTCCTCCACGTCGACAACACCCTGCTCAGCTGCCGGGTCTTCGCCCGCGGCATCGAGCAGTCCGTCTTCGCCGCGCTGCTGGCCCACGCCCGGGACACCGGCGCCCGCACCGCCCGCGCGAGCTACCGGCCCACCGCCAAGAACCACCGGGTACGGGACTTCTACCCCTCGCTGGGATTCGCGACGGTGACGGCCGGGGGCGCGGCCCCGGACGACGCAGCCCCGGACGGCGCAGAGGTCTTCTTCGAGCATGCCCTGGAGGAGCTTCCCGAGCGCCCCGGGCACGTCCACGTGGACGCCCGCTTCAGCTGACCCTGCCGCCCGCAGACCGCCTGCCGTCCGCCCTTTCCCCCGGGGGCTGGACGGCAGGCCCTTTTCCGCCTCCTTTCCCCGCGCCCTTTTCCGTGCCCTCTTCCCCGCCCGCAACGGCTTTCGCACTGCACAAGCCAGCCCTTAGCCGCAGTCCGCAGGATCGGGAACGTCCCCACCGCTCGCCGGCTCCGTGCCACAGCGGATCTCTCCAGAGGCAAGGGAAAGACGTTGACAGACTTCCGAACCTTCACGGAACTGGTCCTGGCGCAGATGCCCGCGTCACGGTCCGAGGACGCCTTCATCTTCCTGACCGACGACGCCGGCGGCACGGGCCCCGAGCACCTCACGTACGCCGCCCTCGACGCCGAGGCGCGCCGTATCGCCTCCTGGCTGCAGGACGCCGGCGCGACCGGCCGGCAGGTGCTGCTGCTCCACCCCTCCGGCACCGGGTTCATCAAGGCGTTCACCGCCTGCCTGTACGCGGGGGCCGTCGCCGTGCCCGCGCCCCTGCCCACCGAGCAGGGCCAGCACTTCGCGCGCGTCTCGGGCATCCTGCGCGACGCCGAGGCCGTCGCCGTGCTCACCGACACGGCCAACGCCCCCGAGATCACCGCCTGGCTGGCCGCCGAAGGCATGTCCGGCGTCCGCTGCCTGGCCACGGACGCGCCCGGCCACGGGGACGCCGGAGCCTGGCGGATGCCGTCCCTCGGCCCGGAGGACCTGGCCTTCCTGCAGTACACCTCGGGCTCGACCAGCGACCCCAAGGGCGTGATGGTCTCGCACCGCAACCTGCTCGCCAACGAGGCCGCGATCCGGCGCAGCGTCGGCTCGTCGCCCTCGTCCGTCTACGGCGGCTGGCTGCCCTTCTACCACGACATGGGCCTCATCGGGCACATCCTGCAGCCCCTCTACCTCGGCTCCTCCGCCGTGCTGATGTCCCCCGTCTCCTTCCTCAAGCGCCCGCACCGCTGGCTGAAGATGATCGGCGACTACGGCGTGACGCACGGCGGCGGCCCCAACTTCGCGTACGACCTGTGCCTGCGCCGCATCACCGACGAGCAGCTCGCCGGCCTGGACCTGTCGAGCTGGGAAGCCGCCTGCAACGGCGCCGAGCCCGTCCGGGCCGAGACCATACGGGCCTTCACCGAGCGGTTCGCCCCCGCAGGCTTCCGCCCCGAGGCGTTCTTCCCCTGCTACGGCATGGCGGAGACCACCCTGCTCGTCTCCGGCACCCCCCGCGGCACCCGGCCCGTCGTGACCGGCGTCGACTCGGCCGGCCTGGAGCGCGGCGAGGTGCTCGCCCCCCGCGCGGGCGAGCCCACCCGCACCCTCGTCAGCAGCGGCGTCTTCGAGGACTTCGACGTCCGCATAGTCGACCCGGAGACCTTCGAGGAGCGCCCCGAGCGCACCGTCGGCGAGATCTGGATCAAGGGCGAGAGCGTCGCCTCGGGCTACTGGCGGCGCCCGGACACCAACAAGGAGATCTTCGACGCGGTCCTCGCCGGCGGCAACGGCGGCAACGGCGGCACCGGCGAAGGCGGCTGGCTGCGCACCGGCGACCTGGGCGCCCTGGACGGCGGACACCTCTACGTCACCGGCCGGCTCAAAGAGGTCGTCATCTTCGCCGGCCGCAACCTCTACCCCCAGGACCTGGAGCGCGCCGTCCAGGCGTCCGACAAGGCCCTCGGCGTCGGCTCCGGCGCGGCGTTCGCCGTCGACAGCGACCGCGAGCACCTCGTCGTCGTCCAGGAGGTGCGCGCCAGCGCCCTCAGCACAGACCTGCGCACCGTTGCCACCGCCGTCCAGGCGCTGCTCGGCAAGGAGTTCAACATCCCCGCCGGAAACGTGCTGCTGGTCCGGCCCGGCACCGTCCGCAAGACCACCAGCGGCAAGATCCGCCGGACGCTGATGCGCAAGCTCTTCCTGGACGGCGCCCTCACCCCCCTGTACGAGGTGCTGGAGCCGGCCGTCCGGGAGCTCGTCGCCGACGCCACCGAAGCCACCGACGCCACCGGCACGGCCGGTGCCCGGCCGCTGGAACCGGTGGTCTGACATGGCCCACCCGTCGTACCGGCTGGCCGAGGACCTCGACCGCTTCCTCGGGGACCCCGGCGACGCCGCGCGCCCGTTCTCGTACGCGCGCTGCGCGGAGCTCGACGAGAAGGAGGAGTTCCCGGCGGAGATCTGCCGGCTGCTGGAGGAGTGGGGGCTGACCGCGTACTACGTGCCCGCGGAGCACGGCGGGCGGCTGACCGACTACGAGCAGCTGCTCCAGCTCAGCCGCACCGTGGCCCGGCGCGACCTGACCGTCGCGATCGGCCACGGCAAGACCTACCTCGGCGGCGTGTGCGTGTGGATCGCCGGCACCGCCGGGCAGGCGGCCCGGCTCGGCGCCGACATCCGCTCCGGCCTCCCGGTCTCCCTCGGCCTGACCGAGCGCGCCCACGGCAGCGACCTGCTCGCGGGCGAGGTGCACGGCGCCCCCGCGGGCCCCGGCGCGGACGGCGGCGGCTGGCTCGTCAGCGGCGAGAAGTGGCTGATCAACAACGCCACCCGGGGCACCCTGCTCTCCCTCCTCACCCGCACCGACCCGGCGGGCGGCCCGCGCGGCTTCAGCATCCTCCTCGTCGACAAACGCACCCTCCCGGAGGGCAGTTACCGCCACCTGCCCAAGGTGCCCACCCACGGCATCCGCGGCGCCGACATCTCCGGCATCGCCTTCACCGGCGCACCCGTCCCCGCGGACGCCCTGGTCGGCGGCGAGGGCGGCGGCATCGAGACCGTGCTCAAGGCCCTCCAGCTCACCCGCACCATGTGCGCCTCGCTCTCCCTCGGCGCGGCCGACCACGGGCTGCAGCTCGCCGCCGACTTCGCCGAGGAGCGGTCCCTGTACGGACGCCGGCTCATCGACCTGCCCCAGGCCCGCCGCACCCTCGCCGAGGCGGCCGCCGACGTGCTGCTGCACGAGGCCCTGGCGCTGGTCGCCTCGCGCGCCGTGCACACCCAGACCGCCGAGCTGAGCATCACCGCGGCGGTCACCAAATACCTGCTGCCGACCGGTACCGAGCAGATCCTCTCCTCCCTCACCCGCCTGCTCGGCGCCCGCGCCTTCCTCAAGGGCGTCTACGCGGGCGGCCGCTTCCAGAAGCTGGAGCGCGACCACCGCATCGTCGGCCTCTTCGACGGCAACACCCTCGTCAACCTCAACTCCCTGGTGAACCAGTTCCGCGGCCTGGCGCGCGGCCACCGCCGCGGCACCGGGGACACCGAGGGCGCCGCGGCCGCCTGCGACCTGACGCGCCCCCTGCCGCCGCTCGACCCCGCCCGGCTCTCCCTCGTCGCCCGCAAGGGCAGCGGCATCGTCGCCGGGCTCGCGGAGAACGCCGAGGAAACCGCGCGGCGGGCCCGGCACAACCCCGCCCTGCGCCCCGTGGCCGGCGCCGCGGCACGGCTCCTCGCCGTGACCGGCGACGTGCACGCCGCCATGGCCCGTCAGCAGGACGTCGTCGGCGACGTGCCGCCCGCGGTCTTCGCCACCGCCCGCCGCTACGCCCTGTGCTACGCGGGGGCGGCCGCCCTCGGACTGTGGACCCGCAGCGCCGATGCGTGCGCGGACGGGCCCACCGGCGCCCTGTGGCGGGACGGGCTGTGGCCCGCCGCGGCGCTGCACCGGGTCTTCGCCCGGCTCGGCGAGCCCGGCACCGGCGGCACGGGAGCGCACGAGACGCAGGCATACGAGGCGCAGGCGTACGAGGAGCTGCTCGCGCACCTGCGCGCGACCCGCAGCCGGGGGGAGCTGTTCTCGCTGCTGCCCCAGCGCCTGCCCGCCCCCGCGCCGCAGCAGCCCCGCACCGTGGCCGGAACGACCGGAAAGAGCTGAGAGGACGCCATGCTGATCGGTACTGCGGCCCAGGGGACGCACGACGGACCGGCGGAGGCCGGAAGCGGCCAGGAGGATCGTGCCGCGGCGCGGGTCGCCGAACTGGAGGAACGATTCGGCGATCCGACCGGGACCGCCGGCGCCCTCACGTACGCGCGGCTGCTGGAGGCCGACGAGGCCGGGGAGCTGCCCGAGGCCGGGGAACGCCTCCTCGACGAGCTCGCCCTCAACGCCGATTTCGTGCCCGCCGCCCACGGCGGCAGGCTCGAACGCATCGACACCCTCGTCCGGGTGATGCGCCAGGTCTTCCGCCGCGACATCGCCCTCGGCCTCGGCTACGGCGTCACCTCCTTCATGGCGGGCGTCAACGTCTGGTCGTCCGGCAGCGAGGCCCAGCAGCGCCGCCTGGCCGCCCTGCTGCTCGCAGGCGGCAAGGTCTCCGTCGCGTACCACGAACTGGCCCACGGCAACGACTTCGTCCGCAACGAGTTCGAGGCCCGGCCCGGCGCCTCGGGCGGATACGTCCTGCACGGCGCCAAACAGGTCATCAACAACGCCGACCGGGCCGCCGCCTGGGTGCTGTTCAGCCGCACCGACCCCGGCCCCGGCAGCCGCAGCCACTCCGTCCTGTTCGTCGAGCGCGACGGCATCGACCGGGACACCTACCGGGTGCTGCCCCGCTACGACGCCGTGGGCGTCCGCGGCTGCCACCTCTCCGGTCTCGACTTCGACGGGTGCCCCGTACCCGCCTCCTCCCTCGTCGGCGAACAGGGCCGCGGCGTCGAACTCGCCCTGCGCGCCTTCCAGATCACCCGCAGCGCCGTCCCCGGCATGGCGCTCGGCGCAGCCGACACCAGCCTGCGCACCGTCGTGCGGTTCGCCCTCGGCCGGCGGCTCTACCGCCGCTCCGTCATGGACATCCCGCACGCCCGGGCCACCCTCGGCAACGCCTTCCTCGACCTGCTCACCTGCGACAGCCTCTCCCTCGCGGCCACCCGGGCGGTGCACCTGCTGCCGGAGGAGACCAGCGTCTACGCGGCCGCCACGAAGTACCTCGTGCCCAAGACCCTCACCGACGCGATGAACGACCTGTCCATCGTGCTCGGCGCGCGCTTCTACGTCCGCGAGGGCGAGTTCGGGATCTTCCAGAAGCACGTGCGCGACCTGCCGGTGCTCAGCCTCGGACACGCGGGATCCGCCGCCTGCCAGGCCACGATCATCCCGCAGCTGCCCCGCCTGGCCCGCCGCGCCTGGTTCCGCGACGCCCCCGCCCCCGACGCCCTCTTCCGGCTCCGGGGCGACCTGCCCGGCATCCCCTTCGACCGGCTCACCCTGGCCAGCGGCCGCGACGGGCTCAGCGCCCGCCTCGTCGCCGCCATCGACGAACTGCCCAGCGGCACCCCGGCGCAGCGCTCCGTGCACGGCACGGCCCTGCGCCTGATGGACGAGCTGCGGCAGGTCCAGGAGGAGAGCCTCGCGCTCGCCCCGCAAGACCGCACCGCGCTCGCCAGCCCCGCAGGCTTCGCCCTCGCCGACCGCTATGCGGTGCTGCTCGCCGCCGCCTCCGTCGTCGGCGTCTGGCAGCAGGCGGCCGCCGCGGGCGACGACCCCTTCCTCGCCGCCCCCGAATGGGCCGCGGCGGCCCTCCACCGGCTCTCCGCACGGCTCGGGCACCGCCCCGCGGACCTCCCCGGCGGGTGCGAGGAGGCCGTCCACGCGGAAGTCCTCCGGCGCTTCCACGAGCGCAGGAGCTACGACCTGTACAACACCCCGCTGGCCGGCTGACCGCCGGCGCCCCTCAGGAAACCGACCACCACGCCGAGGAGTGCACCATGTCCGTGCCGGTCACCGGTCACACCACCGAGTCGCTGACCACCTGGCTCGCCGAGCGCTTCGCGCTCTACCTCAGCCGTTCCCCCGCCGAGATCGACCCGTCCGTGCCGCTCGCCGAGTACGGCCTGGACTCGGTGGCGGCGCTCAGCCTGTGCGGCGACATCGAGGAGGACTTCGACCTCGTCCTCGAACCGACGGCCGCCTGGGACTACCCCACGGTGGCGGCGCTCGCCGGCCACCTGATGGCGGAGTTCGAGGCCGCGGCGAGCGGAGCCGCCTGACATGGAACGGATCGCCATCGTCGGCATCGACTGCCGGTTCCCCGGGGCGCCCGGCACGGGCGCCTACTGGGACCTGCTGATGCGCTCGGGGGACGGCGTCGGGCCGGTCCCCGCACAGCGCTGGAACGCCGCGGAATTCCACTCGCCCGCGGGCGAGGCGGGACACAGCAACACCACCCAGGGCGGGTTCATCGACGAGCCCGACGCGTTCGACAACGAGTTCTTCACCGTCTCCCCGCGCGAGGCCGCCGCCATGGACCCGCAGCAGCGGCTGCTGCTGCAGTGCGCCTGGCGCGCGGTCGAGGACGCGGGCCTCGCCCCGCAGCGGCTCGCCGGGACGGCCACCGGGGTCTACGTCGGGATCATGGGCAACGAATGGGCCCAGGTCCACCTCACCGACTACCCCCACGTCACCGCCCAGGCCGGCTCCGGCAACGGCTACTGCATGACCGCCAACCGCATCTCGTACCACCTCGACCTCAAGGGCCCCAGCCTGGCCGTCGACACCGCCTGCTCCTCGTCGCTCGTGGCCGTGCACCTCGCGGCCAACGCGCTGCTGTCGGGGGAGTGCGACTACGCGCTCGCGTGCGGCGTCAACGTCGCCGTCACCCCCGCCCTGTCCATCTTCTACACCCAGGCCGGCCTCTCCGCCCCCGACGGACGGTGCAAGCCGTTCAGCGCGGAGGCCGACGGCATCGGCCGCGGCGAGGGCGTCGGCGCCGTCCTGCTGTGCCGGCTCTCCGACGCCGTCGAGCGGGGCCTGCCCGTCTACGCGGTGATCCGCGGCACCGCCGTCAACCAGGACGGCCGCAGCAACGGCCTCACCGCCCCCAACCGCTGGGCCCAGCAGGACGTCCTGGCGGCCGCCTACCGGCGCGCCGGGGTCGCCCCCGCCGACGTCGCCTTCACCGAGGGGCACGGCACCGGCACCGCCCTCGGCGACATGATGGAGGTCAAGGCCCTCGCCCACCACCACAAGGGGCGCGGCAAGCCGATGGCCCTCGGCTCGGTCAAGGGCAACCTCGGCCACACCGAGGGCGCCGCCGGCATCGCCGGCCTCATCAAGGTGGCCCTGTCCCTGCACCACCGGACCGTGCCCGCAAGCCGGTTCGCGGCCAAGGAGAACCCCGCGCTGCGGCTTAAAGAAGCGGGCCTCCGGCTTCTCAAGGCGCCCCTGCGGCTGCCCGCCGGACCCACTCTCGCCGGGCTCAGCAGCTTCGGGATGGGCGGTACGAACGCCCATGCCGTCCTGGAGTCCGCCCCGCCGAGGGCCGCCCGCCCCGAACCGGCCGCCCGGCCCGGCCCCGCCGGCCTCGGCGTCCCCGTCCTCACCCTGACCGCGCCCACCGCCGACGCCCTGCGCCGCAACCTGCTCACCCAGGCCGACGCGCTCGCGGCCCGCCGGGTGCCCGCCGGGCCGCTGTCCTGGACCAGCCACCGGACCAAGACCGGCCACCGCTACCGCTTCGCGGTCCCCGCCCGCGACACGGGGGAGCTCGCCGCCCTGCTGCGCGACGCCGCGACCGACGACGCCGTGCTCGCCCGCTTCGCCCAGGCCCCCGCCGGCCGGCCCCGCCTCGCGTTCCTCTTCACCGGCCAGGGCTCGCAGTACCCCGCCATGACCGCCGGCCTGTACCGGGAGTCCGCGCTCTACCGGCACTTCTTCGACGAGGCCGACGCGGCGCTGCTGCCGCACACCGGGCACTCCGTACGCGACCTGGTCCTGGCCGGAGACGAGGCCGTGAACCGTACGGCCGAGGCCCAGCCGGCCCTGTTCGCCGTCGGCTACGCGCTCGGGCGCAGCCTCCTCGAACTCGGCGCCGCACCCGCGGCGGTGCTCGGCCACAGCGTCGGCGAGTACGCGGCCGCCTGCCTCGCCGGGGTCTTCCCCCTGGAGGCCGCGGCCCGCCTGATCGCCGCGCGCGGGGCCCTCATGCAGCGGCTCCCCGAAGGCGGCGGGATGCTGGCCGTCCTCGCCGGGCACGACGAGGTCGCCGGGTTCGCCGCCGAGGAGCCCGAGGTGAGCATCGCGGTCGTCAACGGCCCCAAGGCCACGGTCCTGTCCGGGGACTCCGGCGCCCTCATGCGCGTCGGCAAGCGGCTCACCGACCACCGCATCCGCACCCGCCCGCTGAACGTCTCGCACGCCTTCCACTCGGCCCTCATGGACCCGATGCTGGAACCCTTCGCCGAGATCGCGCGCGAGGTCGGCGGCGGCGTGCCGCGGATCCCGCTGTACTCCACCCTCCGCGGCCGGCTCCTGGCGGACGACGAGCCGATGGACGCCGCCTACTGGACCGACCACGTGCGCCGCCCCGTCCTGTTCGCCGATGCCGCCGGCCGGCTCTTCGACGACGGGCCCACCCACGCGGTCGAGGCCGGGCCGCGGCCGGTCCTGGCCGCCCTGGCGCGCAAGCTCGGCCCGCCCGTCTCCGGCACCCGGCCCGCGTTCGTCCTGCCCGTCCGCGGCCCGGAATCCGGCGCGGAGGACCTCGCCGAGGCGCTCGCGGCCCTCTACCGCGGCGGCCTCGACCCCGACTGGGACGCGGCCGCCGCCCCCGGGGACCGGGTGCCGCAGCGGCTCGCCCCGTACGCCTTCGCGACCGCGCACCGTTACTGGACGCGCAACACCGCACACCTCACCGCACCGGCCGCCCCCGCACCACAGGCCGCCGCCCCGGCCCCCGCCCCCACAGCCGCCCCGCCCGGCGTCCTCGTGCTGGAGCGGGCCGAGGAGTCCGAGCCCGTGTGGGCCGCGGCCCTGGAGGCCGTCGGACAGGTCGGCGGCTACGAGACCGGCGAACTCGCCCCCCACCTCCGGCTCTACGAGGACCTCGGCTTCGACTCCGTCATGGTCATGGAACTCAAGACCCGTCTGGACGAGCTCCTGCCGGGCACCGGCGGGCTGACCGTGCAGGACCTCCTGCCCCGGCTCGCCACCCTCGGCGACCTCGTCGCCTTCCTGCGCGAATGCAATCCCCAAGGCCGGCAGACCGCCGCCGGAAGCGGCTGGACCCCGAAGGAGAGGACCGCATGACCGACCACCCCCAGGCGCCGCCGGCCCCGCAGCCGCGGCAGACCTATCTCGCATCCGCCGGCACCGCCCTGCCCGGCGACCCCGTGGACAACGCCGCCCTGGCCAAGGCCCTGGGCGTCAACGAGGAGTGGATCGAGGTCTTCATCGGCACGAAGACCCGGCACTTCGCCCGCGACCTCGCCACCGGAACCGTCCGCTGGTCCCTGGCCGACCTGTGCGCCCAGGCCGCGGAACGGGCTCTCGCCGCCGGCGGAACCGACCCGTCCGAGATCGAGTTCATCGTCCTCGGCACCGCCACGCCCGACACCCTCATGCCCGCCACCGTCAACCACGTGGCCGACCGGCTCGGCCTCGACCACGTGCCCACCTTCCAGCTCCAGTCCGGCTGCGCCGGCGCCGTCCAGGCCCTGAGCGTCGCCCGCACCATGGTCGCCTCCGGCGAACACCGCACCGGCCTCGTCATCGGCGGCGACGTCTGCAGCAAACACCTCGACCTGCAGCGCGACCTCTCCTCGGCCGCCCCCAGCGACCTCGTCAACTTCGTGCTCTTCGGCGACGGCGCGGGGGCCGCCGTCATCACCGACGAACCCCGCGGCGCCGGCGTCGCCCTGCGCCGCACCCTCAACCGGTTCACCGGCCTCGGCCGCGCACCCGGCCAGGTCATCGAATGGTTCGGCCTCGCCGACCGGCACGACGACCGCCAGGCCGTCACCGAGGACTACAAGGCCATCGAAGAAGCCGTCCCCGTCATGGCCGTCGAGATCCTGTGGGAACTCCTCGACGACCTCGAATGGTCCGCAGACCGGCTCGACTACCTGCTGCCCCCGCAGCTGTCCGGCCGGATGACCCGGCGCATCACCGAACAGCTCGACGTCCCCGGCGCCCGGGAGATCTCCTGCGTCGCCGACACCGGCAACAACGGCAACGCCCTGCCCTTCCTCCAGCTCGAACAGCTGCTCACGCGGATGTCCGCGGGGGAGAGGGCGCTGGCCGTCGCCATCGAGTCCAGCAAATGGATCAAGGCGGGCTTCGCCCTGGAGAAGATATGACCGACAAGACCCTCAGCATCGACGCCTACACGCGCCTCCTGCGCGACGAGATCGGCCTGGACGTCCCCGCCGACCGCCTGGCGAGCGACTTCGACGAGCTGCCCGCCTGGGACTCGCTCTACCTGCTCAAGCTCGTCACCGCCCTCGAACTCGCCACAGGACGGCGCCTCGCCGTCGACAAGCTCCTGCAGACCCGCAGCCTCCAGGAGATCCACACCCTGGCGGTGGGCGGGTGACCAGGCCTCCCGCCGCCCCCGGCGCCGCCGTGCACACGGTGCGCCGGCGCCGGCACACCCTCTACTTCCTGGAGTGGGCGGCCGCCCAGCGCCCCGTCCACCTCGACACCGACGTCGACATGACGCGCATCCAGGAACACCGCGCCGCCGCCCGCGCCGCCGGCACCCGCTACTCCGTCGTCGGCTACGTCCTGCACGCGGCGGGCCGCGCCCTCGCCCGGCACCCCGAGGCCAACGCCGCGCTGGCCCCCGGCTGGCCCTCGCCGCTGCGCCCGCCCCGGATCGCCCGCTTCGGCACCGTCACCGCCAAGCTCGCCCTCGACCGGCGCGTCGACGGCGAGCGCACCGTCCTGTCCGCCCTCGTCCCCGGCCTGGAGACCGCGACCCTCGGCGAGATCCAGCAGCACATCGACCGCTACCGGGGCGAACAGGCCGCAGGACTGGACGAGTTCAAGGGCGTGCGCAGGCTCGGCCGGCTGCCGGTGCCGCTCGGCAGGGCCGCCTTCGCCGCCGCCCTGCACGCCCCCCGGCGCCGCGCCGCCGTCCTCGGCACCGTCTCGGTCAGCTCCCTCGGCCACGGCTCCGTCGACGGCTTCCACTCCGCCGGCGGCACCGCCGTCACCCTCTGCCTCGGCCGGATCACCGACCGGGCCGTGGTGCGCGAGGGCCGTATCGTCCCGGCGCCCGTGATGCGGCTCGGCCTCACCTTCGACCACCGGGTCATCGACGGGGCGACCGCCGCCGATGTGCTCGGCGATCTCCGACACACCTTGGAGGGCTTCGATGACGGCGCCCGGGAAACCGTCCCCGAGCCGCACCTTCGGGGAGCCGATCGCGATCTCCGGACCGCGCGGGGACTGGAGCAGGGTACGCGCTGACCTCGACCGGCACGCGACCGCGGTGCTGTACGCCCGCCTGGACGACTGGCGTCCGGAACGGGCGGGCGGCCCGCGGCTGCGCGCGCTCCTCGGCCGGGACTGGGAGCGCTTCCTGGGCCTCACCCACCCCGACGTCCGCACCCGCTTCGCCTCGTCCCGGGTGCTGCTGAAGTTCGCGGCCGCCGTCGCCCTGCGCGTACCGCCCCAGGCCGTCGAACTCGGCTACACCGGCACCGGCCGGCCGTATCTGCGCGGCTACGACGGCGTCCACATCAGCCTCAGCCACACCGACGACCTGCTCCTCGTGGGCCTGGCCACCGGCGGGGTCATCGGCGTGGACGCCGAGCGCAGCGACCGCGCCCTCTACGGCCCCGGGCTCGGCCGCCACCTGTGCACCCCGCACGAGGTCGAACGGATCGAGGCCCTGCCCCGGCACGAGCGGGACCCCGCGCTCGTGCGGCTGTGGACCCTCAAGGAGGCCTACAGCAAGGCCATCGGGCTCGGCATGCAGTTCCGCTTCACCGACTTCGGGTTCGGCGCGGACGACCCGCCCACGGCCGTGCGCGGCCCCGACGACAGCCCCGGCACGGGCAGCGAATGGGCCTTCCGCACCTACCTCGTCGCCGGCGGCCGCTTCACCGTCAGCGTCGCCGTCGGCGACGCCGGCTTCGGGGCCACCGACGACACCGCCGCCGGGACCATGCTCGACGGCGGCATCGTCGACGCCCTCACGGAAGCGCTCGGCGAGGAGGAGAAGGAGACGGTCCCCGACGACGGGTGGTGGTGACCCGGCCGCCGCACCCGCCGTACAAGCGGCGCTCAACCGTACGTACACGGACGCGCAAGGGGCCGCGGCTTCACTGGGAGCCAGGCCCCAAGGCGGCTCCGACGACGGGACGGTGAGCATGGACCACCTCGAAGAACTCAAGGAATTCGCCCGGCTGCACGCCCGCGGCCAAGGCCTCTCCGCCCGCCGCACCGACGGCGTCCTGCGCCGCATCGCCAACGACACCCCCGGGGACCCGCGGTCCTGGGCCGCCGTCTGGACCGCCGAAGGCCGGGAGGCCGCGGCCGCCGGACGGCCCCTGGACGCCTGCCGGCACTACGCCCTCGCCCGGTTCCCCCACCACGGCGACCCCGGCCGGGCCCTCGCCCAGCGGCTGTGCGCCGGCACCTTCCGTACCTGGAGCGAGGGGCGGCCGGGCATCGAGCGCCTGGACATCGCCTACGAGGGGGCCTCGTTCGGCTGCTGGGCCGCCGGCCTGGACGCGGAGCGGCCCCGCCCCCTCGTCGTCGTCATGGGCGGCATCGTCAGCGTCAAGGAACAGTGGGCGCCCCTCCTGCCCAAGCTCGCGCGGCTCGGCTTCGCGGCCGTCGTCACCGAACTCCCGGGCGTCGGCGAGAACACCCTCCCGTACCGCCCCGGCTCCTGGCGGATGCTGCCGCACCTCTTCGACCGGCTCGCCGGGCGCGCCGACGTCACCGACGCCTCCTTGCTGGCCCTCAGCTTCAGCGGGCACCTCGCCCTGCGCGCCGCGGCCGACGACCCGCGCATCCGGTGCATCCTCACCGTCGGCGCGCCCGTCGCCGACTTCTTCACCGACGAGCTCTGGTGGCCGCGCGTGCCGGGGATCACCACCGCCACCCTGGTCCGGCTGACCCGCTCCGCGGACCGCGCCGCACTGCGCCGGCTGCTCCCGCAGTTCGCCCTCACCCCCGGGCAGATCGGCGCCGCCGCCGTCCCCGTCCGCTACGTCGCCAGCAGCCGCGACGAGATCATCCCGCCGCGCGAGCAGGCCCTGCTGCGGCGGTACGGCCACGACGTCCGGTTCAAGACCTTCGACGACGTGCACGGCTCGCCCGCGCACCTCGGCGCCGTGCGGCGCTGGCTGTTCGGCCGGCTCCTGGGCCTGCGCCACCTGCGCGGCGCGGCGGGGAGGGCCCGGTGAGCCACACCCTCGCCGTCCGGCGCGGAGCCGCCACCGTACGGCCCTGGAAGACCCTCGCCTCACTCGGCATCAGCGAGAACGACCTGGCGGCGGAACCCGCGGAAGACGAACCGGCCGCCGCCGGCCCGCCCATACGGAGGTACGAGCACTGTGACCACGACCGATGACGCCCCCGTCAAGGGCCCGGCGCCCGGCATCCGGCTGCGGCACCGC
This sequence comes from Streptomyces hiroshimensis, assembly GCF_014650335.1. Lineage (GTDB taxonomy): Bacteria > Actinomycetota > Actinomycetes > Streptomycetales > Streptomycetaceae > Streptomyces > Streptomyces hiroshimensis. The sequence continues at coordinate 5,087 of NZ_BMUT01000017.1, read as the reverse complement.
ACCGTCCACGGCCACCGGCGGGCCTTCCGCATGGCCGGCAAGGGCGACGCCGTCCTGCTGATCCACGGCATCGGGGACTCCTCGGACACCTGGCGCGACGTCCTGCCCGACCTCGCCCGCCACTACCGGGTCGTCGCCCCCGACCTCCTCGGGCACGGCGAATCCGCCAAACCGCGAGCCGACTACTCCCTCGCCGCCTACGCCAACGGCATGCGCGACCTCCTGGGCGTACTCGGCATCGAACGCGCCACCCTCGTCGGGCACTCGCTGGGCGGCGCCGTCGCCATGCAGTTCGCCTACCAGTTCCCCGAGCGCTGCGAACGCCTCGTCCTCGTCGGCACGGGCGGCATCGGGCGCGAGGTCACGCCCCTCCTGCGCGCCGCGTCCCTGCCCGGCGCACAGCTGCTCATCCAGGCCCTCAACCTGCCGCCCCTGCGCTGGCAGTTCGCCACGGCCGTCCGGCTGCTGCAGAGGCTCGGCACGGACCTCGGCGTGGACGCCCCCGACCTGCTGCGCGTCGTCGACGCCCTGCCGGACGTGACCGCCCGCAGCGCCTTCGTCCGCACGCTGCGGGCCGTCGTCGACTGGCGCGGCCAGGTCGGCACGATGCTCGACCGCTGCTACCTCGCCCAGGGCATGCCCACGATGCTGGTCTGGGGCGCGCGGGACCAGGTGGTGCCCGCGATGCACGCCGGGTTCGGGCACGTCTCCATGCCCGGCAGCCGCCTGGAGATCTTCGAGGACGCGGGCCACTTCCCGTTCCGCACCGACCCCCAGCGCTTCCTGTCCGTCCTCCACGACTTCATCACCACCACGTCCCCGGCCCACTACAGCCCCGAACAATGGCGCCGCATGCTCCGCACCCGCCGCGCGGACCGCGGCGCCGCGGCTAGCCGGGCGGCGGGGCGTTGAGGAGCCAGACTCCCGGGCGGGACTCCACCGTCGCCGACTGGTCGTCCGGCGCGGCGGCGCGGGACGCGAGGCGCAGGACATGGCTTCGCAGCCGGCGGTCGCCCAGGCGCCGGGCCGCCGCCGCGCTCTGGGCCAGGACCTCGGCGGCCTGCGCACGTTCGCCGCGGTGGAGGGACACCAGCGCCAGCCCCCGCAGGGCCTCCGTCTCGCCCCGCGCGTCGCCCTCCTCGATCGCCGTGGTCAGCGCCTGCGCGTACGCCCGCTCGGCCGGCGCCGCCAGGCCCTGCCCCAGCATCGCGTCGGCCTCGCCGGAAAGGCAGCGCGCGGCGCCCGTACGGTCACCGCACTGTTCGAAGAGCATCCGGGCGAGCCGGTAGCAGTCCACGGCCCGGCCCGGCTGCCGCCGCTGCCAGGCGAGGTCGCCGAGCGAGCGGACCAGTACCGCTTCGGCGTGCGGGGCGGCGGCCCGGCGGGCGGCGTCGACGGCGAGGTCGTGGCTGGACTGCCAGTCGTCCCAGAGGGCGCACGTCTCGAAGTAGCCGCCCACCGCGGAGGCGAGCGCGTAGGCCGGCTCCCACAGCCCGAGCGCATGCGCCCGCCGCACCGTCTCGGCCACGGCACCCGCCTCGTCCTGGAACCAGGCCAGCGGCGCCACGGCACCGCCCGCACCCGCCGGCGCCTCCGTGCCCCGCGCCAGCAGGTCCCGCCCCGGCGTGAGCAGCGCATCGGCGTGCCGGGCCCGGGCCAGCAGCTCCTGCCCCAGCCGCCACGTCGCCCCGGGCACGGCCTCCGGCGCGTCCTGGTCCAGCAGTTCGCGTGCGAGGGTCCGCAGCAGCGAGTGATGCCCGTACCGTACGGCCGCCGGCCGGTCCGGATACCGCCGGGCCTCCAGCAGATGGGCCCGCACCAGCGCCTCCGCGTCCCGCTCGGCCGCCGGCTCGTCCACTGCCAGGAGCGCCGCCGCAGCCCACAGCGGGAAGTCGGGCAGCGGCGCCAGCGACAGCAGCCGGAAGGCGCGCTGCAGCCCGGGCCCCACTTCCTGATAAGCCGTCAGCAAGCTCCCGCGTACGTTCAGATCGCCCAAGGACAGCGTGGCCAGCCGGGTACGCTCGTCCCGCAGCCGCTGCGCGAACGCCTCCGCGGTCCAGTGCGGGCGGGCCGCGACGGAAGCAGCTGCCACCCGCAGCGCCAGCGGCAGCCGCCCGCACAGCGCAGCGATCTCCCGCACCGCGGCCGGAGCCCCGGCCATCCGCGGACCGCCCGCCGCGACGAGGAGCGCTTCGGCCTCCTCCTGCCCGAGCTCGGCCAGCACCAGATGCCGGACACCCTCCAGCGCGCCGAGCGCCTGCCGGCTGGTGACGAGCACGGTGCTGTCCGGGAGCGCGCCCAGCAGCGGTCTGACCTGCGCCTCGGAGACCGCGTCGTCCAGCACGACCAGCAGCTTCCGCCCCCGCGTACGCAACTGCAGCAGATCGCTCAGCTCCCCCTCGGACGCCGGGACGGCGACCGCACCCCCGCCCCCGGCCTCCTCCGGCGGGCCCAGACGCCGCAGCAGCGTCGCCATGGCCGCCGCCGGGGCGACCGCGGGCCCGCCCGCGTCGCGCAGCGCCAGCAGGACGCGCCCCTCCGGGAAGAACTCGGCGGTCCGGTGCGCCAGCCGGACCGCCAGCGCCGTCTTCCCCGTACCGGGCCGGCCCGACACGGCCAGCACCCGCGACGCGACCCCGGCCCGCCCGAGCAGCAGCCGCTCCCCGGACTCCAGTTCCTCCTCCCGCCCGGTGAAGTCCGCGACCTGGGGCGGCAGCCACACCACCGGCCCCGCGGGACGCGACGACGCGGCGGCGGCCCGCCGCGCGGAAGCCCCGCCGCGCCACACGAGCGACGGATCCGAGGCCAGGACCCGCTGCTGCAGCCGCGTGAGCTCCGCCCCCGGCTCGACCCCCAGCTCCTCGACCAGCGCACGCCGGGCCCGCTGGAACGCCTGCAGGGCATCCGACTGCCGCCCCGACCGGTACAGCGCCACCATCAACTGGCAGTGCAGCGTCTCGCGCAGCGGATGCTCGTGCGCCAGCGCCAGGAGTTCGCCGATGAGCTCCTGATGCCTGCCGAGCTTCAGATCGGCGGCGATCCGCTGCTCCAGCACCTCGGTCCGCAGCTCGTCGAGCCGTATCGCACTCGACTCCAGCACCGGCCCGTGCGGAACCCCCGACAGCGCCGGTCCGGTCCACAGCTCCAGCGCCGAGGCCAGCAGGGGAGAGGCCTCCTCGTACCGGTCCCGGGCGAACGCCTCACGGCCCTGCGCCCGCAGCTCCTCGAAGGCGACCAGATCCAGCTCGTGCGGAGCCACCCGGATGAGATACCCCGGGGGACTGGTCACCAGCGGCTGCTCCGCGGAGTGCGCGAGCAGCGCCTTGCGCAGCTGCGACACGTACACCTGCAGCGTCGTGGCGGCGGTACGCGGCGGATCACTGCTCCACAGCTCGTCGATCAGGGTGTGCGTGGACACCACCGAGTTGAACTGGACGAGCAGGGTGGCCAGCACGGCACGGGGCTTGGTGGCCGACGGAGTGCGCGGGCTCATCCGGACGGGCCCGAGAACGCGGAAACGCACGGTGGTACTCCCTCCAGAGGCCCGCGGCACACGCCGCAGACCCCGGTCTGACCGATCGATCCTTGCCGGGCTCGCCTGCCCGTAGTGACATCAGCGCTCCGCAGCGGGACGGATCCCGCCGCGTCGCCGTCAGCCGACCACTCCCCCGTGGCACTTCCGGCTCCGACCGACCGGCCAGGCCTCAGCAGTCCTGGAGGACCGTCGCGGAGGCCCGCGCCACACTCCGGCCGCCCTGCACGAAGCCGATCCGCAGGTCCACGACCGGCCTGCCCGCCTCGTCCCGGACCGGCCGGACCCCGCGCCGGGCCGTCCGGCTCACCGTGCACGCCAGCGGCAGATCCGGCTCCGCGAACCCGCGGAACGACGCGTCCCAGCGCGTCACCAGCGCATGATCCGGCGAGAACCCGTAGATCGCGGCCGCGGCGAGCAGCGCCGACTGCCGGGACGCCTCCAGGAAGAGCGCGGGCGGTACCTCACCGGGCTCGCCCGGCAGGGCAGCGCGGGCCGCGAGCGCGTCAACGGGCAGCACCAGCCCCTGTTCCCGCCGGGCCAGCGGCCGCCCGATCACCACATTGCGCGCCGAACGCCGCCCCACCTGCCCCGGCGCAGGCGCCCCGGACGCCACCGGCAGCGACGCCGGAACCCGGTCGCTGTCGCGCCGGCCCTGCGCCCGGTGCTTGCGGTAGACGCCCGGCATCACGAAGAGCAGCGTGGCCTCGGCGGTACCGCAGGGCACGCCGTCGACCGCCATCGTGCCCCGGCACACCATGCGCCGGGGCACCCCGCCCACGACGTCGTGCGGCGTCAGCGCGAGCCCCAGCGAGAACGCCGCGGCCCCGCCCGTACGCCGCCACGGCCGGATGTCACCGACCTCCACCCCGCAGGAGGCGACCGCGATCCGGCGGTGCGCCGGCACCCCGAAGTAGTGCCGGGCGGCGAACAGCGCCGCCTGCCGCAGCGCCTCGACGGGGAAGAGGAGATCGTGGAAGGGAGCCGAATGGTCGGAGAACAGCGGGTGATCCTCCGGCAGTTCGGCCGCGAAGACGAAGTCCTGCCGTACGGGCGACGCGGAGTCCAAGGCGAAGGCCTCGGGCGTGTCCGGCCGGTGCACCAGGTGGTGCGGGCCCAGAAAGGGCGAGGTGGCGGGGGCCGGAGCGGTGGGGGCGGTCTCAGTTCCCATGGCGGATTCCTCTGCGGCGGGGACGGCTGACTGCTTGCATCATGGCCCAGGCCGCTGAAGAAACGGGGGAGAAGGGTTGGAGCCCCCTGACCAGCTCGTTTACGGGATGCTGGCGTACGGGACGACGGCGTGGCGTTACGGGACGACGGTCCAGGTGTCGCCGCCGGTGAGGAGGGCGGACAGGTCGCCCTTGCCTTTCTGCTCGATCGCGGTTTCGAGTTGGTCGGCCATCTGGGTGTCGTAGACGGGTCGCTCGATGCTGCGGAAGACGCCGATGGGGGTTTGGTGGAGGGTGTCGGGGTCGGCGAGGCGGGAGAGGGCGAAGGCCGTCGTCGGGGACGCGGAGTGCGCGTCGTGGACGAGGATGTCGGCTTCGTTGGCCGG
>NZ_BMUT01000016.1 GCF_014650335.1 Streptomyces hiroshimensis | reverse complement strand
GCGGGGCACGGCGCCCGCACGAGTCGAGCGCCGTGCGGGCAGTTCGCCCGCACGGCGCTCGGGGATTCGAGGCGTGCCGTTCAGACACCCAGCGCCGCACCCCCGTCCACCGTCAGGTCGTGCATCGTGATGTGCGACGCCGCGTCGGACAGCAGGAACACGACCGCCTGGGCCACGTTCTCCGGACGGGCGAGCTTGCGCAGCGGAATTCCCACCCGGTACGAACTCGCGACGCCCTCGATGGAGGCCTTGCGCGCCGCGTCCCCGTCCTTCCACATATCGCTGAGCATCGGTGTCTCGGTCGAGCCGGGCGCCACCAGATTGCAGCGGATTCCGTGCTTGGCGACCTCCAGGCCCATGCACTTGGTGAACATCGTGGCCGCGGCTTTCGACGCCGAATAGGCCGCCATCTCGACCCGCGCCGTGCCGGCCGCATTCGAGGCGACCGTCACCACGGCTCCGCGGCCCCGCGGCACCATGCGGTTGACGACGGCGCGCGAGACGAAGAAGACGCCGCTGGTATTGACCGCGAAGGTGAACTTCCAGTCCTCGTCCGTCAGCCGGCGCGCTTCGGCGAGCCGGAGCACGCCGGCCGCGTTGACCAGGTAGTCCAGCGGCCCGAGGAGTCGCTCGACGCCGTCGACGACCGCCTCCACTTCCGGGCTGGAGGTGACGTCCCCGGGGAAGGCCTCGACCAGCAGGCCGTCCGCGGTGAGCTTTTCGACGCAGGCCCGCAGCCGGACCTCGTCCTTGTCGACCGCCGCTACCGCGACTCCTCTCTCTGCCAGCGTCCGGACGACCGATTCTCCTATTCCGCCTGCCGCCCCGGTGACGAGAGCGACTTTTCCTTCCATCGAAACCTCCATACCCGGGAGTTCATGGCACGTCCGTGAACAATTCTCGGCAAAACCGGTCGGCAGGTGAAGCGAGGTTTTCTCACTCCGTCAGGTGACGGTGCGGTTTCATAAAGTGCGGAAGCGCGCTGCGAATTGGCGGTGCGTGGGCGGTCGCAGCGCCGACCGCCCCGCCGGGGCCGTGGCTCGCTCGATTGGCCCACGATTCCGACCGCAAAGTGCACCAGAACCCCGGACACCGGCCCCCGTAGATTGATCTTCAGAACGCACCGCACACCGCGTCCCCGCACCGCATCACCGCACGTCAGAGGAGCCCTCCGCATGTCCGAGCCCCAGAGCCCTGTCCTCGTCCGCGCCGCCGAGGCCACCGTCCTCAGCGACGCCCCCGGCAGCCTGATCACCCTCCTCGCGGACTCGGACACCACCGGCGATGCGTTCACCACCAACCGCGCGACCCTCGCCGAGGGCACGGCCGGCGCCCCGGCCCACTTCCACACCCGTGCCACCGAGTTCTTCTTCGTCCTCGACGGCGCGCTGGAGGTGCTGACGGGCGAGACCATCGTGACGCTGGAGAAGAACGACTTCCTCGCCGTGCCGCCCGGCATGCCCCACGCCTTCGCCCCGGCGGCCGGCCGCTCCGCCGACGCCCTGGTCGTCTTCACGCCGGGCATGGGCCGCTTCGACTACTACCGCCTGCTGGACCGCGTGGCCCGGGGCGAGGCGAGCGTCGAGGAGATCAAGGAGTCGGCCGAGCGCTACGACAACCACTACGTGGACAGCCCGGTCTGGCGCGCGGCCCGCGCCGCCGCGTGACCGGCCGTCACCGCCCCCTGCGCAGCATCACCGCACATCACCGCACATCACCGCCCCCTGCGTAACACCTTCGCTGCGTAGTCCCCCGCCGCCCTCCTCGAACTCCTGACCTGTCGCACAGAGGTGTTACCGTCGCAGCGATCTGAAGAGATCGCATCAAGCAAGGGACGGGGGTCCACGGCGTGGCACGCGCGCGCGAAGTGGGACGCAAGCACGAAAGCGGCGGACCCAAGGGCGAGATCGCCCTCGTCAAGGCGTCGGCGATACTCATCGCCGTCGTCGTCAGCTGGCACCTGGCCGTCTGGGCGACGGCCGAGCACATGGCCCTGTCGAACGTCCTGGCCACGGCCGGTGCCCTCGCGGCGCACAAGCCCCTCGCCGGCCTCGGCGACGGCATCCAGCCGGCGTCCGCCTCCGTCACCGTCGCGGCCTGGCTGGGCATCCTCCTCGTCCCGGTCGTGATCGTCGCGGTGGCCGTACGGGACCGGAACCGCCGTACCCGCGGCGCGGGCGGCGAGGGCCTCGCCTCCGCGACCGAGGCCCGCGACATGCTCGGCGAGAAGCGCGCCCGCAAGGCGGCCAAGATGACGCGCGCGACGTCGTTCACCGGCAAGGACGGCAAGTACGACGCCAAGGCCGCCGCGCGTGCGGAGCTGCGCGAGGTCGGCTGGCTGCTCGGCACGCAGATCGGCAGCGGGCAGCCGCTGGTGGCCACGCCGGAGGACTCGGTCGCGGTCATCGCCCCCTCCGGCGGCGGCAAGTCCCGCACCGTCGTCATCCCCGCCTGCCTGGACGCACCGGGGCCGCTCGTCGTCACCTCCACCCGTGCCGACGTCCTCGACGTCATCGCCGAACCGCGCTCCCGCATGGGCCGGGTGTGGGTCTTCGACCCGCTCGACACCGTGGGCTGGCCGCACAAGATGGTCTGGGACCCGGTGGCGGGCTGCCAGGAGGGCGAGACCGCCACGGCGCGCGCCCTGTCGTTCTCCGTCGGCATGGGCGCGAACGACAGCTCCTCCAGCAACGGCAGCTTCTTCCAGCAGACCGCGTCCTCCGCGCTGACCAGGCTCCTGCACGCCGCGGCCCTCGAAGGCAAGACCATCGAGCACGTCATGCGCTGGGCCACCAACCTGGAGAAGGCCGGCGAGCCGCGGGCCATCCTCACCGACCACCCCAACGCCGAACCCGGCTGGGACGTCCTGCTGCGGTCCGTGTCGACCGGCGCCGACGAGACCGTCGCCTCGACGCGGCAGACCCTCGCCGCCCAGATCGAACCGCTCGCCCTGCGCAAGGTGCTGCGCTGCGTCACCCCGCAGCCGGGCGTGCCGGTCTTCGACCCGGACGCGTTCGTCGCCTCCCGCGACACCCTGGTCCTCATCAGCGACTCCAACGCCTCGACGAACGTCTCGCCGCTGACGACGATGCTGCTGGGCGAGGTCGTCGACGCGGCCAAGCGCCGGGCGCCCCGGCTGCCCTCGGGCCGGCTGGACCCGTTCCTGCGCCTCGTCCTGGACGAGGTCGCGAACGTCGCCCCGCTGCCGAAGCTGCCGTCGCTGGCCTCCGACGCGCGCGGCTACGGCATCCACATCGTCTACGCCCTGCAGTCGCTGGCCCAGGCCGTCCTCCGCTGGGGCCAGCACGAGGCCGACACGCTCCTGGACAACGCGGCGGCCACCCTCGTCATGGGCGGCCTGAAGGACGTCGAGGCGCTGCGCCGCTTCTCCGAGCTCGTCGGCGAGACCGAGCTCGTGGAGCTCTCGAAGTCCCGCGACACCCAGCGCCTCTTCGGCTACGGCACCAGCGAGGTCGAGCGCGAGCGCCGCATCCTGCGCCCCGAGGAGATCCGCCAGCTGCCGCACGGCCGCGCGCTCCTGCTCTTCCGCGGTGCGCCGGGCGTCATCGCCGAGCTGATGCCGTGGGACCAGCGGCGGGACGGAGCGGCGCTGCGGGCGGGCGAACACGCGACGCGCGCGTCGCGGATCGGACCGCCGCCGCTGGAGAGCGCGGGAACGGGCGCGTAAGAGGAACGGGCGCGTAAGAGGAGCGGGAAGACGTGGAAGAGCACCTGCGGGAAGAACTGAAGGCCCTCCGCGATGAGACGGAGGCCCTCCGCGAGGAGGTGGAGACCCTCCGCGAATGGCGCACCCGGTTCGAGGCGGCGGTCAAGAACTTCGCGACGGGGACCAAGGCGAACCAGGCCGAGGTCACGGAGGTCGTCGGGGAGGTCATCGACCGCCTCCACGCGGTGGAGGCGGCGGCGGCCTCTCCCTCGCCGTCGGCTGCCCCCGGTGACGACCACCTCCCGTGGTCACTACGCGCCACAGAGGACGACTGGCGCCGCCTCTCCGACTGGCTGGACTGGCTCGGCCGGCACTACGCGCCGCAGCTGCACCTGCGCATCTGGCCGTGCTGGCCGCTGCACGGCGGCGTCACGGAGGAACTGGCCGCCCTGCACGCGTCCTGGCGCGCGGCCACGGAGGCGGACGCCGACCCGTCGCGCGAGAGCAGCGACCTCGCGTACTGGCACCAGATGTGGCTGTGGCCGACGATCGAGCGCCTCCGTCAGCACTACATGTTCAGCGAGTGCGAGGACGACCACTCCCAGGACCGGCCGGGCCGGCCGACGGACGGCGCTGCGCTGGAGAAGCGCATGGCGCAGGCCGCGGCCGAGCGGCGGCGCCTGGAGAACGAGAAGTACGCGTACTTCGTGAAGACCGGGCCCGGCTACCCGGCGGAACGCCCGTCGAGCCTGTGGCGGTGCGCGGCGGGGCGTGACGAGGACTGGGAGTATCTGTCGCTGCTCGACTGGCAGTGGCACAAGGCGGCGGACACGGCCGTCGGGGTCCCGCCGCCCGAGGCCGCGCGCCACGCGGTGCCGACGGACCGCGCCGGGGAACTGCAGGCGGACCGGCAGGGCTGGGTGCGCTACTGGGCGCGGTACGCGGACGTGACCGCCTGGCATGCCGGGGAGCCACCGGTGTCGGTCGTCCGCCGGCGGCGCAGCCCCGAGCGCATCTACGACGAGGCGTTCAAGATCTGGAACGAGTGGGGGCCGACCCAGGCCGTCCACGATTTCTTCGACGCCCGCCCCTCGAACCCGCCGCACCTGGTGGAGATCGACGCGGCGGAGGCGGAGCGCCTGCTGACGCAGCTCCACGGAGCGAAGGGGGCGACGGGACTGTGACGACGGGCAAGGCCGTCACGGCCTGGAAGGACGACGACCCGGCCCCGGGCCGCCGCCTGGAACTGACCGCGGACCAGAACGCCGCGGTCACCGGCCGCTGGGAGGCGGCGCGAGCGGCCCACAAGGGCCTGGACGCGGTCATGGAAGAGGTGCAGCAGGCCCTGGCGGACTCCCACGGCGCGAAGCTGGAAGGCAAGCAGCACCGCCTGATGGGCCTCAAGGCCTTCCGCCGCAAGGCCGCCATGGAGCTGGACGACCGCGTCCCCCTGGAAAAGGTCGTCCGCAAGGTCCAGGACCTCAACCGCTACACCCTGGTCTTCGACGTGAAGGCGTACACCGAGGGCGTCCGCCACACGTACGCCCTGCTGCACGAGCGCGGCTACGTCATCGTCCCCGATTCGGAGCGGAACACCTGGGAGGATCCCGTCCACAAGGGATTCCGCGCGGCGTGGCAACGGCCGGACGGCACGGTGACGTTCGAGATCGCCTTCCACACGCCCGACAGCCACTGGGCGAAGACGGAGAACCGCCTTCTCTACGATCTGTACCGCTCCAGCCGGCTCCGTCCGCCGGGCGAGGAGCCGGAGAACACGGCCGAGTCGCACGAGGAAGCCGCGAAGGTCGTCCAGCACCGGCGGTACAGCGAGATTCCTGCGAAGGGAAGCAAGTGATGAGTGAGCAGTACGCGTACTTCGTGAAGGCCGCTGCGCCTTATACGGAGGAGCGGCCGTCCAGCCTCTGGCGGCGGCTGGGGGAGGAGTGGGAGTACCTCTCGCTGCTCGACTGGCAGTGGCACGACGTCAAGGACACCACGGTCAAGACCGCTCCGGACACGGGCGACATGTATCCGGTGACGGCGGAGCGGGCGGCTGCGCTGGAGGCCGACCGGCAGGTGTGGGTGCGCTACTGGGCGCTCTACGTCGACGAAGAGGACTGGAAGGACGGTGAGCAGCCGACCACCGTCGTCCGGCGCCGGCGCAGTCCCGAGCGCCGTGTGGACGAGTCGTTCCAGGCGGGCGAGGTCTGGGGCCCCACGAACGCGGTCTTCGAGTCGCGTGATCTGCGCACCTCCAACCCTCCTTATCTGAAGGAGCTGAGCGCCGATGAGGCCGAGGAGCTGCTGCAGGAGCTGTTCGGCCTGACGGGGGTCACCGAGCTGTGAGCGGGCGAACGGGGGCCTGGGAGGGCGAGGGCTACACGCTCAGCCCGGAACAGAATCGTGTCGTCACCGAGCGGTGGGAGCGGGCGGCCGCCGCGCGGGACCGCATGGACGCCATGATGAAGGACGTCCAGCAGGAGACGGCGCAGTCGCACGGCGGCAGGCTGCAGGGCCTGGAGTATTCCCTCAAGGACGTGGATTCGTTCCGGCGTAAAGCCGCAACGGCCGTCAAGGAGAAGAACGTCCCGGTCGAGAAGACGGCGCGTAAGGTCAATGACCTCAATCGGTACACCCTGACCTTCGAGCCCGATTCCTACACCGAAGGCGTGGAGCGGACCTACGAACGGCTGCGTGAGTCCGGGTACGAGCCCATAGCCGAGAAGAACACCTGGCAGGACCCGGTGTACAAGGGGGTCAATACCTCCTGGCGGCACACGCAGTCGGAAGAGAAGTTCGAGCTGCAGTTCCACACTCCGGACAGCTTCAAAGCCAAGATGGAGAATCACGAGCTCTACGAGATCTCACGCGGTAACGATCTTGATGAGCTCAGCCGCGGGAACGACGAGCTGGCGAAGTCCTACCAGGACGCCGCCAATCATCTGCAGAACGAGCGGTACAAGGACGTCAGGATCCCGCCGGGCCAGGAGCGGATCGGGGAGCAGCTGATCCGGGACGAGCTCAATCCCCGGGTGCCCGCCGAGCACGTGGAGCTGGTCCGGCGGAAGGAAGCGGAGAAGCACGCCGAGAACTTCGCCAAGGCCCAGGCCAAAGCCGAGGCGAAGGCGCGGGAGCAGGCCGAGCGGGAAGCGCTCGGACTCGGCGGTCCCGAACAGGCGGAAAGTCAGGGCCTGCGCAACAGGTTGGCTACAAAACCCGCTGCGGAAGAACGCCGGCAAAAGAGCGACGCGGCCCGAATCGACCCGCTGCCGACCCAGTCGCAGAGCCGTGGGCCCGCACTGAGGTGAGGTGAGCCACGTAACGGATGACCTCTCACCCCGAACCGCCCGCAATGTCGTGAATTCGGGGTGCGGTCACTGTTCCGTAGTCGATCGGATCTCATCGTCTTCCGTTCAAATGAAGCTGTTTGACGATCAGAAATAGGCCAAGTACTGTCCTGCCACTCAGGCCTAACACGGGGGAAGGGTCACCAGGGTTGAGCACGTTCAAGACGGTCATGCGGCGGATTCTGAATCTGCCGGAGCCGCGGAGCGATAAGACTGCGGCGACCCCGCCGGCCGGTGCGCCGGGCCGGCAGAGTGCAGCGTCCCCGGCCCCGCCCCGGCAGCAGGCGGCCGCCCCGGCGGCGGCCCCGCCCCCCGCGGCACTCCAGCAGTGGACCGACGCCGCCGCCCGCCTCCAGGCGCAGACGCCCGAGCCGCCCCGCGTGCAGCAGGAGCAGGCCGCGGCCGCCGGCGCCGTCGCCGTCGCCCAGGACAAGCAGGAGCGCGACGTCCCCTGGCAGATCGAGGACGAGAAGAGCGGTACCCAGTTCCTGGTCAAGGTCGGCCGGGGCGCCCTCTGGGCCGTCGTCGCGCTGGCCGCGATCACCGGCATCCGCTCCTGGTTCTGGGCCCCGGAGCCGAAGAACAACGGCCCCGTCCAGGTCAGCAGCGGCCCGACGTACCCCGTGCAGGAGGCCCAGGCCGTCGCCGCCCGCTTCGCGCGCTCCTACCTGACCTGGGACGAGGCCGACCCGAAGGCCCGTACCGACGCTCTGGCGCGTGACATGGCCAAGGGAGTGGACGCCGCAGGGGGCTGGAACACCAAGGGCAAGCAGGACGTCCTCGTGGCCCAGCCCGGCCCCGTCTCCGAGGAGAAGGACAAGCGGGCGCGCGTGCGCGTCGACGTCCTGGTGAACGGGCCCGCTTCCGACGACAAGAGCAAGCCGTCGGACAAGGACAAGCAGGGCGACAAGTCCGGTGACAAGCCCAAGGACGACAAGTCCGGGGACAAGAAGGACGACGCGAAGAAGGACGGCAGCGGCAAGGATTCCCGCCAGGTCACCGGCCCCAGATGGCTCGGGCTGGAGATCCCGGTCGTCTACACCTCCGGCCGGGTCGTCGTGACCGGCCAGCCCGGCATGGTGGGCATCCCGCAGGGCGCTCCGTCCGTACCCGCGCTCACCGCGAAGACCGCCGACAACGACTTCAGCGAGAAGACCCGCGCCGTCGCCGAGGAGTTCTTCACCAAGTACGGCACGGGCGAGGCCGAATCCGTCGCCGCACCCGGCGCCTCCGTGGCGGCCCTGCCGCCGGGGGTGACCCTCGGCTCACTGCGCAACTGGTCGGTCGAGGAGGGAAGCGGCAGCGACCGCACCGGCATCGCCACCGTCACGTGGCAGATCGCCGGGGCCGAACTGGAGCAGACGTACCGGGTCAAGCTGACCAAGGTCGCCTCGGCCAAGGCCGAACGCTGGCAGGTCGTGGAGATCCACGGCGGAATGTCCTCCTGACCGGTAGCGGTGCCGGACCGGTCCGTTCTCGTCTTACGTCTCTCGTGTCACGTCTTATCTCAAGCAAGGGGAAATGATGGAACTCGCGCTGTCCAATGGTGATGAGCTCAAGTCCTGGGTGATCGCCGTCGCCGGGAACATCTTCCTGATCGTCCTCGCGGTCAGGGCGATCGGCCACTACGCGAAGCGTGAATGGGGCGAGCTGCTCGCGCACTTCATAGCCGGCGTCGTCGTGGCCGGATTCGTCTACGCGTCGGACAGCACCAAGGGCATGCTCACCGCGATCTGGACCAAAGTGGCGGGCTCATGAGGGTTGGGCATACCTTCACCCGCCACTTCGACCTGGAGACCCGGCAGCACGAGCTGCTCGGCATGGACCTCGGCGAGGGCCCCTCACGACGGGTCCTCGTCACGGGCGCCGTCGTCTACGCGGTCTGGATGGGCGGGCTCTTCCTGATCTTCGGCTGGCCCTCGCAGATCTTCTTCACCGTCTACTTCGCCCCGCCGGCCCTCATCACGTTCTACGGATCCCAGCGGTCGCGGCGCAATGAGCGGCGCTGGAACCTCACCCAGTGGGCCCTGACCATCCGCTATCTGACGGTGGGTCACCGGCCCGTCATCAACGGCGGGCGGCGCGCGGCCGACCGGTCCGAGTGGCTGCCGCTGCGGGCCCGCCTGGGGGAGAAGTCCGAGGACGTCCTGTCCCTGCCCGGCATGGGCGCGTTCGAGGGGCTGCTGGGCGGCGACGAGCCCAAGCGGATGTCCGGCCGGGCCGTGGCGCTCGACGCCCGCCCCCGGCTGTACGGGCCGGACCACGTCTACCGCGCGAGGTCGCGCAACCAATCGTCCCAGAAGGCACCGGGCTCGTCCCAGAAGGCACCGGGCGCACCGGGCGGCGGCCGCAAAGGCCGGAAAGGTACGTAAAGGTACGCGATGAAGATCATGAAGGGCATCGCCCGCTTTCTCGGTGTCGACGGCGACCGCTCCGCCCCGCCGCCCCGCTATGTGGGGCTGGCCGACGGGCTGGTCATCACGGAGACCCACGCCGAGGCGTGGTACCTGCTGGGAAGCTCCAACACCGACCTGATGTCGGAGGCCGCCCGGGACGCCGAGCAGGACCAGGCGAGCAGTGCCCTGGCCCGTACCCTGGCCGGCTACGACTGCCACCTGAAGATCCTCTGGTCCCCGCTGAACGCCGAGGACTACCGGACCGAGGCGGAGAAGCTGTTCTCGGCGGGCGACTACGGCGCGTGGACGGAACTGCGCGTCAGGCGCCTGGAGGAGCTGGAGCTGCCCACCCGCATGCTGCTGCTCGGCGTACGGATATCCGAGCGGGCCAACCAGGCCAAGGCGCGCGGCAGCCGCGGCGTCCAGGACGCGCTGGGCATCGGCTCGACCTCGGTGTCGCAGAAGGAGATCGCCCGCCTCGACGCCCTCGCCCGGCGCCTCGGCCGCCAGCTGGAGACCACCCCGTGGAAGGCGCAGCCGGCCACGGTGGAGCTGCTGGCCTGGATGATCGCGCGCGAGCAGCGCCGCGGGACGCCGCTGCCCGCCCCGGACGACCAGGGGATGATCACCGGCGCCAAGCTCGCCCAGCTCACGCGCGGGCGCGTGCTGCCCTACCCCGACCACGTCCGGGTCCTCGACCAGCGCGGCGAGACGGTCGGCTGGAGCGCGATCCTCACGATGGACGGCTTCCCGGAGGAGATGGAGACGCCGGGGCCGGGCGAGTGGCTGAGATCCGTCGCGGAGATCACGTACGTCCCCGAGCTCATGGACGACGACGAGCCCGGGGACATCTCGGCGCTGCCGGTCAACCCCGAGCCGTCCGTCCGCTTCAAGGTCCTCCACAAGCGCGACGCCCTCAAGCAGATCGACGAGATCCGCCGCCTGGCGAAGGAGCAGCGGCAGAGCGCGGCCAAGCACTCCGCCGGTGAGACCGCGCAGGAGATCGAGGAGACCGAGGACACGATGACGTCCCTCTCGCGCGACATGAAGCGCGAGGACGTCACGCTGCTGGAGGACCACCCGCGCCTGATCGTCAGCAGTGACGTCTCCCTGGAGGACCTGCGCAGCCGCTGCGACGCCGTCATCGGCTACTACGGCGGCGTCGGCATCGAGGTCAGCGTCGCGGCCGAGGAGCAGCGGGAGCTGTGGCTGGAGGCCCAGCCCGGCGACATGCTGCGCGTGCCGGACCTGATGCACACCCGTACGGTCGGCGCCTTCGCCGGCTCGTGGTTCTGGGGCGGCGCCGCGGTCGGCGACGACACCGGCCCGGTGATCGGCTACCTGACCGGCTCGACGCCGGGCGTCGTCCGCAACGACCTCACCGGCGGTTCCGAGCGCGGTGACGCGACGACCACGGCCTTCATCGGCCGAAGCGGCCGCGGCAAGACGACCGCGATGATGCTGTCCCTGCTGGACTCCGGCTTCCGCGGCTCCTTCGTGCTCGCCCTGGACTTCAAGGGCGACATGGGCGGCCTGGTCTCGGCCGGCCAGCGGTACGGCCTCAACGCCCACCTGATCGAGACGGGCTCGCAGTTCGCGGGCGTCGCCGACCTCTTCACGCTGCTCAGCGGCGAGAGCGCCGAGCGCGCCCAGACCGAGGTCCCCGCCCAGCTGGGCATCGCGCTGCCGCAGCACCTGCGGATGCGCGGCGCGGAGACGCCGATCCAGAGCGCGGTCAACGAGATCATCGCCGAGGGCGACCCGGCGACGTGGAAGGTCATCGAGCGGCTGCGGCAGTCGCCCGACGAGCTGACGCGCGAGACGGGCGATGCGCTGTACGAGCTGTCGCTGACGGGCCTGGGCGCGCCCTTCATGGGCCGGCCGGTCGGGGCGTCCCTGATCACGCCGTCGCCGGGCATCTGGGTCGTCCAGGTGCCGGGCATCACGCTGCCGTCGCCCGACGACGCCCGCGACGACTGGTCCGTCCACCAGCGGCTCTCGGTGGCCCTGGTCCACTCGCTGCTCGCGTACGGCATCAGCATGGCCGGCCGTAAGGACCTGCGCGGCCTGCGCAAGGTCGTGGCCGTGCCGGAGGTCCACGTCCTCACGGCCACGCGCGAGGGCAGCTCGTTCCTGCAGTACATCGCCCGAGTCGGCCGAGCGCTGCACACCGCGCTCGTCGTGGACACCCAGGACCCGGAGTCGCTGGCGAGCCTGACGGGTCTCGTCGAGCAGATGACGACGGTCTTCGGCTTCCAGCTGACGACGCCCGAACAGCAGGACGCGATGGCGGACCTGCTCGACCTGCCCAAGGGCGCCCACACGCGCCAGCTGATCCAGGCCATCGGCGTCGACGTGACGCAGGAGATCCGGCACGGCCACTGCATCATGCGCGACCGCCGCTTCAGCAGCGCGACCGTCCAGTTCGACGTGCCGTCGGTGGAGATGCTCCAGCTGCTGAACACGACGCCGAAGGCGGACGCCGGCGCCACGGGCGGAGGCCCGCTGTCCATGAGCAAGTCCGCATACGAGGAGGCGAACGCGTGAAGAGGCGGATCGCGGCGGTGACCGCGGCGGCCACGGCGGTACTGGTGGTCGCGGGGTGCTCGTCGTCCTCGAAGGGCAAGGACGGCGGCAAGCCCGGGGAGAAGCCGGTGTCGGCCGCGGACCGGCAGGCCCAGGAGTACCGGGAAGCGGCGAAGAAGGACCGGGCGCAGATGCTCGAGGTGGCGCTCGCCTACCAGAAGGCGACCGCTCTTCACGACGGTGAGGCGTCCTGCCGTCTGATGACGGAGGAGGGCAGGCCCGGCAAGGACTCGTCCTTCGAGTCGTGCGTGAAGTTCCTCATGCCGCTGGACGCGGATGTCCGCAAGACGGTGGAAGCGGCCTCTTTCAGCGTCACGGGCGACCCGGTCGACGTGCCTTCGACAGGTGACCACCCGGCAGGCACCGGTGTCATGGTCACCGAGGAGTCCAGGCCCGACGGGCACACCAGCTACCACCGGACCGCCCTGCGCATGGTGAAGGTCAAGGGGACCTGGCTGGTGGACCAGGACGAGGACGTCTACGACTCGGAGATGCGGCATTCGAGCCCCGTGCACAGCGCCCTGACGAGGTCGCATTGAGGATTCCACGGCTCCGTAATCTGGCCGTCCCGGTCATGGGCGCCCTCACCACCTTGATGGTGACGGCGTCCGCGGCCGCGGCGGACGACAAGTACGCGAAGTACAAGCCGGCCGGTATCGGCAGTCTCCTTCCGGCGCCGCACACCTCGTACTCCGGGGCGGGCACGCTGTACGAGCAGTACGGCGACCCCATGCTCTACAACCTCGACGTGCAGCTCGGCTGGGACGAGTTCGGCGACTGGGCCCTTCAGTTCGTCGCCGTCATCTTCATGGGCCTGACCGTCGTCCTGGCCCTGGCCGCCATCGTCGTCGTGCAGTGGACGTTCAAGTTCACCTCCATCGACAAGCTCGAGGACTCCATCGCCGGCGCCATCTCCGGGGCTGCGGGCACGGTGTCGACGACCCTGCTTCCGTCGGCGATGGCCGTGGGCGCGCTGATCGCGTACGCGAACCACCGAAGAAACGGTTCATCGATCAGTCAGCTGGGCTGGGTGGCCGCCACGGCGATCCTGTCCATCTCCTTGCTGACCACTCCGAAGGTATGGATCGAGGGGCTGGACTCGATCCGGACCATCGGCAGCAACACGGCCATGAAGGCCGCGTCCGCGGGCATGGGGAACGAGACCAAGGAACCCATCGACACCGGCGCGGAGCCCACGTACGGCAAAGACGACCAGGACAACATGCTCCGCAAGTCGGGGGATGCGATCTGGCGGTCCTACGTCGTCACACCCTGGTGCGTCGCCGAGTTCGGAAACCTGAACACGTGCAAGAAGTACGGGAAGGACCTGCTGGACCAGGGGTCCGACACCAAAAAGCGCGAGGAGTGGCTGAAGGAGAACGTCAGCTCGGGCAATGTGGGTGACGAGGCGGTCAAGTACCGCCAGGGCCATATGGGCCACGCCCGTGTCATGGTCACCATGGCCTCCGCCGTCTGCGCGGCGCTGTTCGCCGTCCTCGCGGTGGCCCTGTCCTTCGCCTCCCTCGCGTCGCTGATCGGCGCGCTGATGCTGCTGCTGGCGGGCGTCGTCTTCGCCTGTCTGTGGGTCATTCCCGGCCGGCCGCGCCAGTGGGGCGTCCGCTGGTTCGACACCCTGCTCGGATTCGCCCTGCAGTCGTTCGTCAGCACGATGGTGCTGGGATGCGTGCTCGTGCTGAACACGGCGAGCGTGACCCTGGTCGGTTCCTACGGGTGGTTCGCCTCGGCGGGCATCAGCATCACGTCCGCGATCGTGGCGTTCAAGTTCCGCGGCATCATGGAGAGCATCGTCGGCGTGACCGGCGCCACCAACTCCGCCTTCAACGCCGGTGCGATGAGGCTGGCGCGCGGAGCCGGAGCCGTCGCCGCGAGGGGCGGCGGAAGGGCCGGCCTGTGGGCGGCGACGAAGGGCGGCGGCGTCGCCGGCCACGCGGCCAGGAAGGTCGGCAACAAGGCCGTCGACGCCGCCTCGGAGCGATTCATCAAGCGGCCGTTCCGCACCGCTCAGGCCGCCAAGCAGGTCAGTGAGCGCAACGCCCACATGGATGCCCTCGGAGTGCCGAAGGGTGCCCTCCAGCGGCAGAAGTTCGCCAATGGGAAGGACCTCGCCGAAGGCCCCGGCACGGCGGCCGAGAGCCAGGCCGCGCGGCGCGCGCAGAAGACCGGCAGCGCCGCACCCCTGTCGGCCGGCCGCGCCGGCCGGGCGGGCGACCTCAAGGCGAGGACCCCGGGGTCGCAGGTCCAGGCGGCCCGCAAGAAGCAGAGGGAGGACCAGCTCGCCTCTGCCAAGGTCTCGCGTGCCGGGGCCGTGGCCGGGGCCGCCGCGGCGGCGAAGGCGACGGCATCGCGCAAGGCCGACTCGGCCGCGCAGAAGGCCGCGCAGAAGGGCGACACGGGAGAGGGCGGCGGCCGCTCCTTCCGCAGCGCCCCGGCGCCGGGCAGCGGCTCGTCGCGCAAACGCAGGGAAGAGGAAGAGGCCCGCAGGGCAGCGGCCGTGGCCCGCGGCGGTGCCTCCAGCAGCACCTTGAAGCGCGTCCCGGGGAAGACGAGGAGCAGTCGCGCCTCCGCCTCCGTCATCCGGCCTCCCGCGCCGCAGCCGCGTCGTAAGGAAGAGCGATGAGCAAGAAGAAGGAGCAGCTCCCGTCCTCCGAATGGCGTGAGCTGCTGAAGGCGGCGGACTACGACTACCCCGAGGAGATCGAGAACGCGGGCAAGCGCCGGGTCCGCCGGCGCGCCCGCAAGGCGTACCGGCAGGAGCAGCGCGAGGAGTACAAGCGCCGCCTGGCGGACGAGCGCCGGCGCGAGCCGATCACGGCGGGCGGGGCGATCCTGGTCATGGTCGCCATCCTCGCCATCGGCGCCGCGGCCACGCACTGGTGGCCGGACCGCGCCGGGGCGCCGTCCACGGTGGGCCACGCCGGGGAGACGTCCGGGAACCGGACCCTGGACGAGCCCGGCACCCAGCCGCCCACGACGCCCGCTCCGCAGCCTCCGCAGCCCTCGCCGTCGGCCAAGGCCGACCGCAGCAAGCCGGAGAAGTCGGCCGAGGGCTGGGCCCGCGCCTACCTCACGCGCAATCCCCCGGTGGACAAGAAGCACACCGCGTCCGTCGAACGGGCCGCGCCGTGGATGACCGATGCGCTGGCCGTGAACCTGAAGCAGTTCGACGACAAGGCGTGGGGCGAACTCGTCTCCAACGGCGGCGTCTCGAAGGTCGACAAGGTGACGGTCGGCCCCGCCGACGACGACCGCGTGCGCAAGCAGGCGGACACGGAGACACGGGTCTGGCGCAAGACCAGCGTCGACATCACGGTCAAGGGCTACCGCACGTACACCGAGACGAGGGTGTACCTGACGGAGATCATGCTGACCTCCGACGGCTGGCGCGTGGGCCGGGTCCTGGGGGTCTGAGCGAGTGGTTTCACGTCAGGCCCTCGCCCTGGCCTCCGGCGGGCTGCGCAGGGGGCTCGCCTTCAAGCTCGGGCTGCCCGCGATCGGCATCCTCATGGGTCTTTTGCTGATCGTGGGCATGCTGGCCGGGATCGGCGGCGGCCCCTCGGCCGTCGCCGCCGGCTGCTCCAAGCCCGGCTCTCCCGGTAACGACGGCCCGTCCGGCAACGGGCAGACCGGCGACACCACGGGCGGCGCGAGCAAGAACCTGCGCGCGGAACAGGTCGCGAACGCGAAGATCATCGATCAGGTGGCCAAGGACGGCAAGCTGCCGGGCAGGGCCACGCTCATCGCCCTGATGACGGGGCTCGCGGAGTCACAGCTGTCGAACATCAACTACGGCGACCGGGACTCGCTCGGCATCTTCCAGCAGCGCCCGTCCTCCGGGTGGGGCACCAGGGAACAGATCACGGACCCGAAGTACGCGGCCCACATGTTCCTCTTCGGCGGCGACAGCGGCGACCCGCCCGGGCTGACCGACGTCGCCTGGGAGAGCATGTCCCTCAACGACGCCGCCCAGAAGGTGCAGCGCTCCGGCTTCCCCGACGCCTACGGCCCCAAGGAGGCCCAGGCGCGGAGCATCGCCAAGGAAGCGGGCATCGACCTGGAGCGGTCCGGGGAGAACCACCCCGGCCAGTCCGGCAGGAACGGCGGGTCCAACGGCGGCTCGAACGGCGGCGGCAACAACGGCGGCGACCCCGACAAGAAGAAGCCGGAAGGCTGCGACACCTCGGGCAGCAACAACCCCGGCAAGCCCGGGGAGCCGTTCCACGACAGCAAGGCCAACTGGCCGGACATCGTGAGGAACCCCCGCGACACCGCAGGGGCGATCGCCTACGCCAGGCAGCAGGCCGAGACCCACAACAGCGAGTGGTACCAGCGGTGCCTGGCCTTCACGGCGATCGCCTACGGCCGTGGCTCGTCCGGAACCGACTACGCCATCGACCACTACACGGACGTGATGCCGAAGAACATGCGTCACGACAAGGACCGCAACCCGCCGCCCGGCGCCCTGATGTTCTGGGACACCCACCACCGGGCCGGTCACGTCGCCATCTACGTCGGCGACGGCAAGGTCGCGTCCAACGACATCGTGACCCCCGGCGAGATATCGATCGTCCCCGCGACCGACATCGAGTCCAAGTGGGGCGCGGAGTATCTGGGCTGGTCGCCCCCCTACTACCCCAATGGCGGGTGATCCGGGTCATCATTACCCCGGGGCCGCGGCATATGCGCGCCGCGGCCCCGTTGGCCTGCTGACGGTGGCGGTACGTAAGGATTGACCATGCCTGTTGTGACGGACCTCGACTCGGTCCCCCTGACTCCCGTCTACACCATCGTGATCGGCACAGCGGGTGAGGCGACGATCGAGGGGGAACCGGTCGAGCCGTTGCCCGGACAGGACGGGCGCACGTCCGCGCTGGCGGACATACGGGTGCGGGCCGCCCGGCGCGGGCACCCCATACGCATCATCGCCAAGGAGCCCGACGGCTCGGTCTGGCCGCTGATCGTCGACCACGACGGGGCCGTGACGCCGATGCCGGGGCCGCACCCGACGCCTCCGCCGGCTGCGCCTGCGCCCGTGCCTGCGCCTGCTCCCGCGCCTGCTCCCGCGCCCGTGCCTGTGGCGCCTCGGCCGGCGCCGGTGGCACCCGTACCTGCGCCTGCCCCCGTGCCCGCGCCTGTGCCCGTGCCCGTCCAGGCTCCCCCCGCTCCGCCTGCGCCCGCCGCCCCCGACTGGGCCGCCCCCCTCCCCCCGCACCACGCCGAGCGCTTCGGCCGGATCGTCGCGGCCGAGCTGCGGGGCGATCTCCTGGGGGCCGCCCTCGCGGCACGGGAGCTGGAAGGGGTGCTGGACCGTGAGTACGGGCCGCTGCATCCGCACACCGTCGGCGTCCTCGGCACCCGCGCGTGGCTCGCGCTGCTGCTGCAGGAGGACTGGGCCGCGATCATGCGGCTGCACCTGCGGACGGCGGAGCGGCGGCACAACGCGCAGGCGCCCGACGACGAGACCCGGCGCATCCTGCGCAACGCGCGTGCCGTGTGGTGGCGGCTCGCGGCCGTCGACCGGGCCGAGGCGGACGAGATCCAGCCCGAGCTGCAGCGCGTATCCGACCTGGTAGACGGCGTGCTTCCGGAATAATCACGGCCATGCTGCCGCCCACCCCGCCGCTGCCCGACCCGTACGAAAGCGGTCCGCACGGCCTGCACCGGCGTCTGCTGCCGGACGTGATGGCGGCGGGCTCCGCGTATCCGCTCCTCCTCGGCGGTTCCTACGCCCTGGTGGCGCACGGTCTCCTCGAACCCGGCGCCGCCCGCAGGGACACCGGCCTGGAGCTGGTCACCGAGGCCCCGGACGCCATGGCCGACGTCGTGGCCGCCGTCTGCAACGGCCTGCAGGAGCGCGGCTGGCAGACCGAGCCGCTCGAAGCCCGGCTCGTCGTCACCGACGCCGCGACCGGCGAGCACTGCGCCGTCGGCATCCGCAAGGAGACGCTGTGGCGGCCGCCGGTGCTCGGTCCGTACGGACCCGTGCCCGCCGCCGAGGACGTGGTCGGCATGGCCGTGCGCGACCTCGCGGACCTCGGCCTCGCCCGGGACCTCGTCGACGTGCGGACCGCGTCCGGCAGCTGGTCGCACGTCGAGCTGGAGGAACTCGGCCGCCGGCACGGCGGCACGGGCGCCGCCGCCTTCGACCTCACCGACCTCCAGGCCCGGCTCGCCGGTGCCGAATGGATCGCCGACTCCGAGTTCGCCGCCTACGGGCTCGACGAGACCGACCGCGCCGGACTCCTGCGCTGGGCCGAGGCCTGGGTCGACGACATCGCCGAGCGGCTGATGGAAGAGGCGCCGTACGAGGACACGGACGAGGAAGAGGGAGAAGAGGGAGAGGACTGATCGTCCGTCTTGACCTCAAGTTCGCTTGAGGTTCCATCCTTGAGTCATCGCCTCAACAGGCCTCGGCCAAGGGATGGATGGAACGACGATGACGGACACAGTTGCCCCGGGTGCCCCGGGTGCCCCGGGTGCCCCGGGTGCCCCGGGCGCCCCGGTGATCGACCGGCGCCGTATGAGACTGGTCATGGCAGGCCTGATGCTCGGGCTGTTCATGTCGGCGCTCGACCAGACCATCATCTCCGCGGCGCTGCGCACCATCGCCGACGACCTCAACGGCCTTTCGCAGCAGGCCTGGGCCAACACCTCGTACATGATCACCTCGGTGATCACCACGGCCCTCTACGGCAAGCTCTCCGACATCTACGGCCGCCGCCCGCTCTACGTCATCGCCGTGGCCGTCTTCGTCGCCGGCTCGGTGCTGTGCGGGCTCGCCCAGTCCATGGTGATGCTGTCGGTCTTCCGGGGCGTCCAGGGGCTCGGCGCGGGCGGTCTGATGAGCCTCGCGTTCGCCATCCTGGCCGATCTGCTGCCGCCCGCCGAACGCAGCCGCTACCAGGCCTGGTTCGGAGCCGTCTTCGGCGTCTCGGCCGTCGTCGGGCCGGTCGTCGGCGGGTTCTTCGCCGGGCTGGACAGCTTCGCCGGTGCGGCCGGGTGGCGCTGGGCCTTCTTCGTCAACGTGCCGATCGGCATCGCCGCCGTCCTGATCGTCCTCGGCCAGGTGCGCATCCAGAACGACCGCTCGGCCGACAAGCCGGACCTCGCCGGGGTCCTCACGCTCATCCTCTTCCTCGTGCCCGTGCTCTTCGCCGTCGAGCAGGGGTCGAAGTGGGGCTGGGGCTCGGCCGGCACGCTGGGACTGTTCGCCGTGGGAGCCGTGGGGCTCGTGCTGTTCGTGACGGCGCAGCGGCGGGCCGGCGGCGCCGCCCTGCTCCCCACCCCCATGTTCCGCAACCCCGTCTTCTCCCTCTACAACGGCGTCAACACGATCGTCGGCGCCGCCGTCTTCGGCTCGCTCGCCGTCCTGCCGCTCTACCTCCAGATCGTCAAGGGACTCTCGCCGACCGAGGCGGGCCTGATGCTGCTGCCGCAGACCCTCGGCATCATCGGGGGCGGCCGCCTGTGCAGCGCCTACGTCACGCGGACCGGCAACTTCAAGGGGTTCATGCTCCTCGGCATCGTGCTGATGATGGCCGGCACGTTCTGGTTCGCGACGTTCGGCGCCGACACGGCCCTGTGGCAGGCCGGGGTGGCCGCAGGCGTCATGGGCCTCGGCATCGGCCAGTGCTGGCAGGTCATGCTGGTCGCCATCCAGCGGGGCCTGGAACCGCAGTACATGGGCGCCGGTATCGGGTCCTTCGCCTTCTTCCGCTCCATCGGCGGCACCGTCGGCATCAGCGTCTTCTTCTCGCTCTTCTTCGGCTCGGTCGGCGGCCGGATCTCCGACGCCTACGCCGGCGCCGCCTCCGACCCGGGCTTCAGGGAGGCCCTGGCCGACCCGTCGGTGACCTCCCAGCCCGCCAACCAGACCCTGCTCGCCGGCCGGAACGGCGCCGTCTCCCTCGACGACAGCTCCTTCCTGGCCCACGCCGACGCCCGCCTCGCCCACCCGTTCCTGGAGGGCATGGCCCAGGCCATGCAGACGGTCTTCCTGGTCAGCGGCTCCCTGCTCGCCCTGGGCCTGATCCTCGCCCTCGTCCCGAAGACCGGCGGCCGGAGCGCCGCGAAGACGGCCGGGTCCCCGGCCTCCGCCCCGGCTCCGTCCCCGGAGCCCGCCGTCTCCGCCTCCGCCGACCGCTCGTCATGAGTCGCTGAAGCAAGCGAACTTCCTGCGGCCCGGGTCCATGTGACCCGGGCCGCAGGCGTTCTCAGCAGCGGACCGGCTGGCCGCTCTGGCGGATGATGCTGTCGGCGGACATCCAGCCGGCGCTCTTCGTCCCGTCGATGCGGACGTAAAGCCACTTGTGGCCGTAGGAGTTCTCGACGGAGCAGTGGAACCACAGCTTCGTGCCGCTCTTGGCCGGCGCCACGGCGCCGCAGACCTTGTAGGGCCCGTTCAGCACGCTGTGATCGCCGGACACATAGCCGTACGTGCCCGGCTTCGGGTCGTGGTGGTTCCAGCCGCTGCAGGTCGTCGGCACCGACGAACTGGGCTTGGCCGACGAAGCGCCGGGCTTGGCCGACGGCGAGGCGGACGAGGACGAGGCCGGGCCGGAGGGCTTCGCGGAGGAGCCCGCGGACGGCGAGGCGCCCGGGGAGTGCAGGCCGGTGGCCACTCCGCCCTCGTCCGGCTGCTCGCCGGCCGACGGCGAGCCCGCCGCCGCCGGCGCCGCCTGGGGATCGTCGCCCTTCGTGCCGCCGCTGCCGGTCAGGGCGTACGTGACGCCGCCGCCGGCGAGCACGACGAGGGCGACGGCCGCGGCGATGAGAGCGCGGCTGCGGCGCCGTCCGCGGTCGGCGCCGGGGCGGCCGTCACCGGCAGCGGAACGGCCGCCGACCGGAGCGGTGTCACCGGCCTGCGGAGGCGTGTGCAGCGGGCCGGGCGCGGGATAGCCGGTGTTCGGCAGGCCGGGCTCGGGATGGGCCGCGTACGGATTCTGCGGGGACGGGGACGGGGACGGGGAAGAGGGAGAGGGAGGGGAAGGCTGGGGGAACGACGGCGCGGCACCGAATCCGGGCGGCGGCGCCGGGGCGGCGGCCTGCGTCGGCACAGGGCCAAGGCCAGGGCCAGGGGCGGAGACAGGGCCCGGAGCAGGGTGAGGGGCCGGCGCAGGCGGCATGAGGTTCGTCGTCAGGTTCGTCAGGTTCGCCGTCCTGCCCGCGGCGACCCGCTCCAGCATCTCGCGCGCCTGGTCCGCGGTCGGCCGGTGCTCCGGATCCTTCGCCATCAGCGCCTGCAGCACCGGCGCGAGTGCCCCCGCCCGCTGCGGCGCCGGCAGCGGCTCGGTGACGATCGCCGAGAGCGTGGACCACACGGACGTGCGGCGGAACGGCGACGTGCCCTCCACGGCCGCGTACAGCGTCATGCCGAGCGACCAGATGTCCGACGCGGGGCCCGGCTCCCTGCCCTGCGCGCGCTCCGGCGGCAGGTAGTCGAGGGAGCCGACGAGCTGACCGCTCTGGGTGAGCTTGGCCATGGCCTCGTCGCCGGCGGCCTCCATGCTGGCGATGCCGAAGTCGGTGAGCACGACTCGGCCGCCATGTTCCAGCAGCACGTTCCCCGGCTTGACGTCCCGGTGCAGCACACCGGCCCGGTGCGCGGCGTCGAGGGCGTCCATCAGGCGGGCGCCGATCGCCGCGGCCTCTTCCGGCTCCAGCGTGCCGCGCTCGCCCAGCACGTCGTCGAGCGAGGGCCCGTCGACGAGCTCCATGACGATGACCGGCAGGCCCTGCTCCTCGGTCACGTCGTGCACGGTGACGACGCCGCTGTGCCGGATGCGCGCGGCGGCCTGCGCCTCCCGCTGCATCCGGGTGCGCAGGTCGAGCAGTTCGGCCTCGGCGGAGTCGGTGAAGGCCCGCAGGACCTTGACGGCGACTTCCCGGCCCAGCAGTTCGTCGACCGCCCGGGCGACCACGCCCATGCCGCCGCGGCCGATCGTCGCGGTCACCCGGTAACGACCCCCGAGGACCTTGCCTATCAGCTCGTCGCCGTTCGCTTCCCCCGCCGTCACCACGCGCTCCGTTCGTCAGTGTGGGCCGCCACTTGGCGGCCCCAGGGTAAACAAACAAGGCCCAGGTCGGTGACCTGGGCCTTCCTCTATATGTCTTATGGAGCGGGTGACGAGAATCGAACTCGCGCTCTGAGCTTGGGAAGCTCATGTTCTACCATTAAACTACACCCGCGAGGGCGCCTGTTTTACGGGCGCCTCATCTTCGCACACTGTACCCCATCGAAGGCCCCCGGTGCACTCACCGTGCGGGCCTTCGTGCTGTGTGTGGAGAGTGTGGGGCCGGTGGGGATGCGTGCGTGGGGGCCGGGAGTTGGGGCGTACCGTGGGACGGCGGAAGCCGGTGGGGGACTGCCGGGAGTGCCGCGTAGGAGCGAGTCCCGTATATCCCCTAATGTGGCTTTTGTCTTTCACGTGAATGGGGAAAGGGAGCTCTATGGAGCGCACCGTCGTTCGTTGTGCCGAGGGGCACGTCTTCAGCACCGCTTCGTTCCCGATGCAGCACCTCGGACCCGACCGGATCGGCCCCGGGCGGCTCCTGCGCTGCCCGCGCTGCGCCCGGCTGAGGCACTCCGTTCCGGTGGCCCTGCAGAAGCGCTGAGCGGGCGCCGGGCCGCCGCAGGGCGGGCGCCGGGCGGCCGGTGAGCGGCCGGTGATCAAGCGGCGCGGCCCGGTCCGCTCGGACCGGGCCCGCGTTGTCCGTCTTCTCCGCGTATCCTCGACCCGTGCTTCTCTCAGACAAGGACATCCGGACCGAGATCGACGCCGGCCGGGTGCGTATCGACCCGTTCGACGAATCCATGGTGCAGCCGTCGAGCATCGATGTGCGCCTCGACCGCTACTTCCGGGTGTTCGAGAACCACCGGTACCCGCACATCGACCCCGCGGTCGAGCAGGCGGACCTCACGCGTGAGGTGGTGCCGGAGGGCGACGAGGCGTTCATCCTGCACCCCGGTGAGTTCGTGCTCGCCTCGACGTACGAGGTCATCACGCTTCCCGACGATGTGGCCTCCCGCCTGGAGGGCAAGTCCAGCCTCGGCCGGCTCGGCCTGCTGACGCACTCGACGGCCGGCTTCATCGACCCCGGTTTCTCCGGGCACGTGACGCTGGAGCTGTCGAACATGGCCACGCTGCCGATCAAGCTGTGGCCGGGGATGAAGATCGGGCAGCTGTGCATGTTCCGCCTGACCTCGCCCGTCGAGCATCCCTACGGGTCCGCCAAGCACGGTTCCCGCTACCAGGGACAGCGTGGGCCCACGCCCTCGCGGTCCTTCCAGAATTTCCACCGCACCCAGGTCTGAGCAGAGCAAAAGGCGAAGAGCAACAGTGAGTGAGATCCGCGAGAACCTGACCTACCCGATCTTCGGGGAGGCCATCCGTGAGCTGGCGCAGACCATCGCGGACGACGGCTACGAGCCGGACATCATCCTGTCCATCGCGCGTGGCGGCGTCTTCGTCGCGGGCGGTCTCGCCTACGCGCTGGACTGCAAGAACATCCACCTGGTGAACGTGGAGTTCTACTCGGGCGTCGGCGAGACGATGGAGATGCCGGTCATGCTCTCCCCCGTCCCCGACAAGATCGACTTCACGAACAAGAAGGTCCTGATCGCCGACGACGTCGCGGACACCGGCAAGACCCTCAAGCTGGTCCACGACTTCTGCAAGGACCACGTGGCCGAGGTCCGCTCCGCGGTGATCTACGAGAAGTCCCACAGCCTCGTGAAGTGCGAGTACGTCTGGAAGCGCACCGAGGACTGGATCAACTTCCCGTGGTCGGTCGAGCCGCCGGTCGTGCGCCGCGAGGGCCAGGTCCTCGACGCGTAACCGTACATACGAGAGGCCCCCGCCGCGTTCACCGCGGCGGGGGCCTCTCGTATGTGTACCTGCGCGTACCTGCGTACCTGCAGACCGCTAGAGCGTGCCCAGCTTGATGATCGACAGCAGGGCGATCAGCTGGATCGCCGAGGCGCCCAGCGCGCGCGGCCACGGGATGTCGTGCGACTTGCTGACCATGGACGTGAACAGGTAGCCCGCCAGCAGCCACGTCGCCCAGCCCAGCACCTGCACCAGCAGGTTGTCGCCGCCGAGGAACATGGCGAAGAGCAGGCGGGGCGCGTCCGTGACCGACATGATCAGCATCGACAGGCCGATCGTCGGCTGCCACAGGCCGTCGCCGCCGAGCTGCCGGGCGAGCGTGTGGGTGACCGCGCCCAGGAGGAGCCCGGCCAGCACCATGACCACGCCGGTGATCAGCACGGACGGGAAGCTGTTGGCGAGCGAGGCGTTCAGCACGTCCTCGCGGGCCTTGTCGAAGCCGAAGACGGCGAGCAGGCCGTAGACGAACGTGACGATCAGGGCCGGGGCCCAGACGGCGTGGTCGCGCATCTGCCAGAAGGTGGCGGAGGGGCGCATCACTATGCCCGTCAGCAGCTGCTTCCAGGGCAGGCGCGGGCCCGGGGGCGGTGCGGGGGCGTTGTTGTACGGGTCCTGCCCGGCGTAGGGGTCCTGGCCGCCGTAGCCGCCGCCCTGGCCGTACGGGTCCTGGCCGCCGCCGTAGGCGTCGGGGCCCTCGCCGAGGCTGAACTGCCGGGTGTGGCCGGGGTCGTCGCCACCGCCGTGGCCCTGCCCGTAGTACGGGTCCTGCGCGGGACCTCCGTGGCCTCCATGGCCTCCGGGACCTCCGTGGCCGTAGCCGCCCTGGCCGTACGGCGGCTGGTGGCCCGGACCCGGGCCGTGGCCGTGACCCTGCGGGCCGCCGTCACCGGAGCCGAAGTACTCCGGCTCGCCGTAGGGCGGGGGCTGCTGCTGCCACTGGCCGCCGCCGCCCGCGCCACTGCCGCCGGCGTAGCCGCCCTGGCCGCCGTGCGGGGCCCGGTACTGCCCCGGGCGCTGTCCTTGCTGCGCGGGCCCGGGGTCGTTCGAGCCCTGTCCGCGTCCCATCCTGAATCCAGCCACGCTTCGAACGTACCCGCTCCGTGAGAGTGCCGAGACGGGCCGTGGAGAACGGGCCCGCCATTGCGGCCGAGCTGTGACATCCCCTAAGGGAAATATCGGGGGTTGGCGAGCCGCGCGCCGTCTCAGCCGCGCTTCACCACCGCGTAGACCGGCGAGAAGATCATGCCACCGACGAGGGCCCAGCCGCCCGCCTGCAGCAGGGCCTGCGCGGTGCCCGAGGGGTCCTCTCCGCGCAGCGCCGGCGTGCATCCGTAGGCCGCCAGCACCGCGACGGCGGCGTGCACCGACTGCATGACCGGTGACCACGGCAGCCTGCGCAGGGAGCCGCCGTTGATGCCCAGGGAGAAGAGCAGCACGAAGGGGAGCAGGCACAGCCCGACGATCAGGGCGATCGCGTTGACGATGCTGCCCTCCAGGCTCGGCCGCCACTCTCCGGCCGCCAGCCGGTGCAACTTCTCCTCCCTGCCCAGATACGCGCCGAGCGAGGGGTCGTCGGGCGCCCACATGGCCGTGAGCAGGCCGCCCTCGCGGACGGGGTCGTGGAAGGTCGTCCTGCCGGTGGCGAGCTTCGCCGGGCTGCCCGGAACGGTCACCGTCAGCTCGTAGACGTACCCGCGGACGAGCTCGGGATTGTCGTCGTCGTACTGCTTCTCCAGCAGGCGCGCCTCCGCGACGGTCGCGACGGCGGTCTCGGCGCCGGCGTGCTGGATGGCGGTCTGCCGGCTGTCGGAGCCGGGCATGCCGTGCAGGCTCAGGGCGGTCAGGGAGGCCGCGAGGGCGAGGGCGGAGACGCACAGCTGCCGGGCCTTGGACAGGGCCGCGCCCGCGAAGGAGTCCGGCACGGGCCGGAAGCGGCTCTGCTGGACGCGGCGTGCGGCCCGCCGCCCCGTCTCCTTCTCCAGGACGGCCTTGACCTCTGCGCGCTCCTTGCGCAGCCCGTCCCAGCGCCGCACCCACAGCAGCACGGCCCGCTGGACCCACGCGGCCGCCGCCGTCCACACGCAGATGAGGACTCCGGTGTGCGGCGCGGGCTGGTAGTCGATGCCCGCTGCCCAGATGCACGCCGCGACGACGGCGGCGTAGGTCACGGCCGCACTCGCGCGTACGGCCTGCGTCAGCGCGTTCTGCATGACACGCGCTCCCCCCTGATTCACTTCCGGTCGGTGTTCCTCGGTGGTCCTCGGTGTTCCCCGTCATCAAGTGGATCATGAAAAGGCAGCGGCCGGTGCCCGCGGACCGTCGCGGGCACCGGCCGTGCGTCCTTGCGGAGAGGCCTACTTCACGGGCTCCGGGTCCGGCTTCGGGTCCGGCTTCGGGGCGTCGGCGGGCTCGCCGTCGCCGCCGTCGCCGTTGCCCTCGCCGCCGTTGCCGTCCTCCTCCGGCGCCGCAGGCGTCCTGACCGACTCCAGCAGCAGCTGGGCGACGTCCACGACCTGGATGGACTCCTTGGCCTTCCCGTCGTTCTTCTTGCCGTTGACCGAGTCGGTCAGCATGACGAGGCAGAAGGGGCAGGCGGTGGAGACGATGTCCGGGTTGAGGGACAGCGCCTCGTCGACGCGCTCGTTGTTGATGCGCTTGCCGATCCGCTCCTCCATCCACATGCGCGCGCCGCCGGCGCCGCAGCAGAAGCCGCGCTCCTTGTGGCGGTGCATCTCCTCGTTCCGCAGGCCCGGCACCTTGGCGATGATCTCGCGCGGCGGCGTGTAGACCTTGTTGTGGCGGCCCAGGTAGCAGGGGTCGTGATAGGTGATCAGACCCTCGACCGGGGTGACGGGGACCAGCTTGCCCTCGTCGATGAGGTGCTGCAGCAGCTGCGTGTGGTGGATGACCTCGTACTCGCCGCCGAGCTGCGGGTACTCGTTGGCGATGGTGTTGAAGCAGTGCGGGCAGGTCGCGACGATCTTCTTCTTCGCCTTCTCGACCTTGACGCCCTCCTCCGCGTCCTCGCCGAAGGCCATGTTCAGCATCTCGACGTTCTGCTGGCCGAGCTGCTGGAAGAGGAACTCGTTGCCCAGACGGCGGGCGGAGTCACCGGTGCAGGCCTCGTCGCCGCCCATGATCGCGAACTTCACGCCCGCCATGTGCAGCAGCTCCGCGAAGGCCTTCGTGGTCTTCTTGGCGCGGTCCTCCAGGGCGCCGGCGCAGCCGACCCAGTAGAGGTAGTCGACCTCGGTGAGGTCCTCGATGTCCTTGCCGACGACCGGGACCTCGAAGTCGACCTCCTTGGTCCACTGCAGGCGCTGCTTCTTCGCCAGGCCCCAGGGGTTGCCCTTCTTCTCCAGGTTCTTGAGCATCGTGCCCGCCTCCGAGGGGAAGCTGGACTCGATCATCACCTGGTAGCGGCGCATGTCGACGATGTGGTCGACGTGCTCGATGTCGACCGGGCACTGCTCGACGCACGCACCGCAGGTGGTGCAGGACCACAGGACGTCCGGGTCGATGACGCCGTTCTCTTCGAGGGTGCCGATCAGCGGGCGCTCGGCCTCGGCCAGGGCCGCGGCCGGGACGTCCTTCAGCTGCTCCGCGGTCGCCTTCTCCTCGCCCTCGGCGTCCTTGCCGCCGCCCGCGAGCAGGTACGGCGCCTTGGCGTGCGCGTGGTCGCGCAGCGCCATGATCAGGAGCTTGGGGGAGAGGGGCTTGCCGGTGTTCCAGGCGGGGCACTGCGACTGGCAGCGGCCGCACTCGGTGCAGGTGGAGAAGTCGAGGAGGCCCTTCCAGGAGAACTCCTCGACCTTCGAGACGCCGAACGTGTCGTCCTCGCCCGGGTCCTCGAAGTCGATCGGCTTGCCGCCGCTCGTCATGGGCTGCAGCGCGCCGAGCGCCACGTCGCCGGAGGCCTCGCGCTTGAACCAGATGTTCGGGAAGGCGAGGAAGCGGTGCCAGGCCACGCCCATGTCGGTCTTCAGCGCGACCGTGATCATCCAGATGAAGGAGGTCGCGATCTTCACACCGGCGAAGAGGTAGGTGAGGTTCTGGAGCGTCGAGACGTCCATCCCCTCCAGCCACGACACCACCGGGTACGAGACGAAGAACGAGGCCTCGTAGCCGTCCACGTGGTGCTGGGCGCCCTCCAGCGCGTGCAGCATGAAGATGCAGACGCCGACGATGAGGATGACGGCCTCGACGAAGTACGCCTGGCCGGTGTTGGAGCCCGCGAAGCGGGACTTGCGGCCCGCGCCGCCCGGCCGGTTCAGCTGCCGGATGACGATCAGCGTCAGGATGCCGAGCGCGGTCATCGTGCCGAGGAACTCGACGAAGACGTTGTACGGGGTCCAGTCACCGATGACGGGCAGGAGCCAGTCGGCCTTGAAGAGCTGGCCGATGGCGTTGACGATCGTCAGCAGCAGCGAGAAGAAGCCCACCGCCACGAACCAGTGCGCGACGCCGACGATGCCCCAGCGGTTCATCCGGGTATGGCCGAGGAACTCCTTGGCCACCGTGACGGTGCGCTGAGCGGGGTCGTCGGTGCGGGTGCCGGCGGGCACGGGCTGGCCGAGCCGCATGAAGCGGTAGATCTGCAGGAGGGCACGGCCGAACAGCGCTACGCCGACCGCGATTAGGACCAGCGACACGATGATCGCGGCGAGTTGCATGGGAACGGCTCCTCGAACCTGCGAGAGCGGGATTACTGTCTAGTAACTTATCCAGTCCGTACGAGACTACTCACTCTCCCGCGCGCGATATAGCCGCACCGCCGGTGATCTGTGTCGCTCAGGCCCGCCTTACCGCTGCGCTCGGCCGGCTGTGTATCGGTGGAGCTCCGGGAGGAGCAGGGTGCGGACGGGGTGGGTGCGGACGCCGAGATCGACGGCGCGGCGCTCCTTCAGGGACCACAGCACCAACACTCCCGCGGCCAGCAACGGAATGCCACCCGCCATGAAGAGGCCGTGCACCGGTGACAGGAGCACAGACGCTGCCGCGCCGTAGACGACTGCGGCGCCCGGCAGCAGCAGGCAGCCCGTCCGCGCCAGCCAGCGCCACAGCGTGCTCCTGTGCCGGCGCAGGGCGCGCTCGGTGTCTTCGCCGTCGGTGGGCGCCCAGACCTCCTCCGGGGCGGGACCTTCCAGGGCGAGGCAGACCACTGCCCCGAACCGCAGGCGCACTGGAAGAGCCGCTAGATATGCCTCCCGTTGCGGGGGCGGGCTGACCGCACGAAGCAGCTCCAGGTACCCGTCGAGGAGTACGGCTTCCTCCACATCGTCGGCCAGTAGTGCATCCCGCAGGACAGGGGCGGTCAGGTCCGTTGACCGCAGTGCTCTGAACAGGCGCTCGCTCATGGGTGGTGACTGATACGTGTTCTCATGCGGCTGCCGGTTCTCCCCGGAGTACGCGACGACGCTCAGGGCAGCCATGATCCGCGGGTCGGGGGCGGGCATCCCGGCGGATACCACTGGGCCGGGGTAGGTCCGGAGGACCCAGGCGATACGCCCAGCGATCGCCGCCAGACCGTCGTCGGCCCCACGGGCGAAAGGCCGCCACACCCACCGCAGCCAGTCGCCCGCCCCGGGCTCCACGCGTACCTTCCGCAGCTCCTCCTCGATCTGCGGATCGTTGATCAGGATGCCGACGAGCCTGGCGAACCGGCGGAGCAGCTTGGCGTCCTGCGTCGACCACAGCAGCTCGTTCAGGGCCAGTGCCGCCTTGGGCGTACGGATCAGCGACAGCCCCGAGGCCGCTGTGAGCCTCCCCTCGGCTGCCAGCCGCTTCAGGACGGGCACGGCGATGTCCCCCATCGAGGCCAGAGCCCGCTCCGCGGCGAACCCCGGCACCTCGGCGAGTGCCTCCGCGGCCCTCGGCAGATTGGTCGCGGCGAGTGCTTGGCAGGCTGCGGCGGCGCGTAACGGAAGCCCCGCCGCCCTCGCGGCCTCCCGCAGGAACTCGAAGACCCGTACTCCCCGCGGCCTCCGGTCCGCTGCCACCAGCCCGAAGGCTGCCGTCACCGCGGCGTCCGACCCCGCCCCCAGCCGCCCGCAAAAGTGCCCGACGATCTCCTCGGCCAGCCCCTCCTCCACCACCAGCGCATCCGCCAGGCACTGGAACGCCAGCAGCGCATCCTCCGCGTACACCGCCCGCACGACCCCCGTGCAGTCCCGCGCATCCACCCCGCACCACAGCCGCACCGCCTCCCGCCACGCCGTCGGGTCCGCTCGGTAGCGGCGCAGCAGGCCCTCCGGGTCCGCCGCGAGGGCGCGTGCCGCCGCGTACTCCTGCAGCGTCAGGTGCGCGAACTGGTACCGCTCGCCGTTGTCGACCGCCAGCAGCAGTCCGCTCCGGTCGACGATCTCCCGCAACACGTCCTCGGCCAGGCTCTCCTCCCGGCCCTGCGTCCGCAGGACCTCCCGCACCGTTTGCAGGACCTCCCCTTCCGGCCGCGTCAGCCGGTCATGGCTTCCCGACGGGACGTCCTGCGCCGCCAGGGCCAGCGCCTGCAGCACCGCTTTCTTCAGCGGGAACGCGAACCGCGAATGCCGTCGCCGGTCCATGAGCAGGTTGTCCACGACCTGCTTGTAGAAGTCGGCCCGCGTGTGCGGCAGCACCTGGTCCGTACCCGCGTACACGTAGCTGTACAGGTACGCGACCATCGTCAGCAGCAGCGGGTTCCGCGCCAGCGGCATCAGCTGAGGCGTGTCCCGCAGCGCCCCCAGCAACTGCTCCACCGTGTCGTCCGCCATGCCCTCCGGCCAGGGCCAGCCGCCCAGGAAGCGGCGGATCAGGTGCTCGTCGAAGTCCTGGACCCGCAGCGTCTGCTGGAATTCGTCGGCGAACCAGCCGTCGTAGACGGCGACGCGGCAGGTGACGACGATCCGGCACTCGCCGTACCGCTGCGCGAAGTCCTTGATCCGGTCCACGACCTGGCCGCGGTGGTCGCTCGCCACCTCGTCCAGGCCGTCGAAGTAGAGGGCCAGATCGCCCCGCTCCAGGGCCCGCGCCACCCACTTCTCCGCCCGTGGGAACTCATGCCGCCCGAAGTGGTCGGCGATGTGCTGCTCCAGGCTCCACTCGGGGTTCTTGTTCAGCCGGTGGAGCTCCAGCAGGACCGGGACGCCCGTGAGCTCGGCCAGGTCCACGCGTGGCCTGCCGCGTCCCCGCCGGCCCGGCCGGAGCCGGCCCTTCGCCCACATCAGGGCCTCGTGCCGCAGCAGCATCGTCTTGCCCGCGCCGGGGACGCCCAGCACCACGCTGCGACGCTCCTGGCGCAGGGTTGCCGCCATCTCGCCCGGCGCCCTGGGCGCCGCCCCCGCGGCCCGCAGCGGCACGTACACCGACTCCATCGGCAGCTTCAGCGCGTCCTCGACCTGGAACGACACCGCAAATTTGCTGTGGCGCGCGTGCAGCTCCCGTACGTACTTGGCGAGCGCCGTCCGCCGCAGCAGCGGGCTCCCCGCCAGCCGGGCGTAGAGGAAATCGGCGGCCTGTTTGAGCTTCGTCTCCAGCCAGCTCTTGGCGGTGGCGCCGACCACCGCCAGGACGGCTCCGCCGAGCCACGGAATCCACTGCGGTAAGTCCGGCATGGCCGTCCCCCTCCCCCGAGGGGGACGAGGATAGATCCGGTCACCGCACCCACAACACCCGCCTGACCTGCAGAAACGATTCCCCGCCCCCACCCGCTGCGCATAAGGCCCGCATAAGAGTTGAGCCCCCTCGACTCAGCTCCGTTGACAGAATCGGATCCGCATTGCACGCTTGAGTCTGTTCCACTCAAGTCAGCTGGAGGAATCGACATGGCACGTGCGGTCGGCATCGACCTGGGTACGACGAACTCCGTCGTCAGTGTTCTCGAAGGCGGTGAGCCCACCGTCATCACCAACGCCGAGGGCGCCAGGACCACGCCGTCCGTCGTCGCCTTCGCGAAGAACGGCGAGGTGCTCGTCGGCGAGGTCGCCAAGCGTCAGGCCGTCACCAACGTCGACCGGACGATCCGCTCCGTCAAGCGCCACATGGGCACTGACTGGAAGATCAACCTGGACGGCAAGGACTTCAACCCGCAGCAGATGAGCGCCTTCATCCTGCAGAAGCTGAAGCGCGACGCCGAGGCGTACCTGGGCGAGAAGGTCACGGACGCGGTCATCACCGTCCCGGCGTACTTCAACGACTCCGAGCGTCAGGCCACCAAGGAGGCCGGCGAGATCGCGGGCCTGAACGTCCTGCGTATCGTCAACGAGCCCACCGCGGCCGCCCTGGCCTACGGTCTCGACAAGGACGACCAGACCATCCTCGTCTTCGACCTCGGTGGCGGCACCTTCGACGTCTCGCTCCTTGAGATCGGCGACGGCGTGGTCGAGGTCAAGGCCACCAACGGTGACAACCACCTCGGTGGTGACGACTGGGACCAGCGCGTCGTCGACTACCTGGTCAAGCAGTTCGCCAACGGTCACGGCGTGGACCTGTCCAAGGACAAGATGGCTCTCCAGCGTCTCCGCGAGGCCGCGGAGAAGGCGAAGATCGAGCTGTCCTCGTCCACCGAGACCACGATCAACCTGCCCTACATCACGGCCTCCGCCGAGGGCCCGCTGCACCTGGACGAGAAGCTCACGCGCGCCCAGTTCCAGCAGCTCACCGCGGATCTCCTGGAGCGCTGCAAGACCCCGTTCCACAACGTCATCAAGGACGCGGGCATCGCCCTCTCCGAGATCGACCACGTGGTCCTCGTCGGCGGCTCCACCCGTATGCCCGCCGTCGCCGAGCTCGTCAAGGAGCTGACCGGCGGCAACGAGGCCAACAAGGGCGTCAACCCGGACGAGGTCGTCGCCATCGGCGCCGCCCTGCAGGCCGGTGTCCTCAAGGGTGAGGTCAAGGACGTCCTGCTCCTCGACGTCACCCCGCTGTCCCTCGGCATCGAGACCAAGGGCGGCATCATGACCAAGCTCATCGAGCGCAACACCACGATCCCGACCAAGCGGTCCGAGATCTTCACGACGGCCGAGGACAACCAGCCGTCCGTGCAGATCCAGGTCTACCAGGGCGAGCGCGAGATCGCGGCGTACAACAAGAAGCTCGGCATGTTCGAGCTGACCGGTCTGCCGCCGGCCCCGCGCGGTGTCCCGCAGATCGAGGTCGCCTTCGACATCGACGCCAACGGCATCATGCACGTGACCGCGAAGGACCTCGGCACGGGCAAGGAGCAGAAGATGACCGTCACCGGTGGCTCCTCGCTGCCGAAGGACGAGGTCAACCGGATGCGCGAAGAGGCCGAGAAGTACGCCGAGGAGGACCACGCGCGCCGTGAGGCCGCCGAGTCCCGCAACCAGGGCGAGCAGCTCGTCTACCAGACCGAGAAGTTCCTCAAGGACAACGAGGACAAGGTCCCGGCGGACGTGAAGACCGAGGTCGAGACCGCGCTCACCGAGCTGAAGGAGAAGCTCAAGGGCGAGGACACGGCCGAGATCCGCACCGCCACGGAGAAGGTCGCCGCCGTCTCCCAGAAGCTGGGCCAGGCCATGTACGCCGACGCCCAGGCCGCCCAGGGTGCCGCGGGCGCCGAGGGTGCGGGCGCCGGTGCCGGCCACGCCAAGGCCGAGGACGACGTCGTCGACGCCGAGATCGTGGACGACGAGAAGCCCAAGGACGCCAAGGGCGGTGCGGCGTGACGGAGGAGACCCCGGGCTTTGACGAGAAGCCTGAAGGCCCCTCCGACGCCGCCGACTCCGAAGAAGCGGCGCAGGGCGCCGGGTCCGCCGACAAGGCGGGCCCGGGCTCTGCCCCCTCCGGCGAAGAGCTGGTGGAAGTGGGTCTGAAGGCCCAGCTGGACCAGGCCCAGGCTGCGCTCGGCGAGCGCACCGCGGACCTCCAGCGCCTCCAGGCGGAGTACCAGAACTACCGCCGCCGGGTCGAGCGGGACCGGGTCACGGTCAAGGAGATCGCCGTCGCGAACCTCCTGTCCGAGCTCCTGCCCACGCTCGACGACATCGGCCGCGCCCGTGACCACGGCGAGCTCGTCGGCGGCTTCAAGTCCGTCGCCGAGTCCCTGGAGACGGTCGCCGCCAAGATGGGGCTGCAGCAGTTCGGCAAGGAGGGCGAGCCCTTCGACCCGCTGGTGCACGAGGCGCTGATGCACAGCTACGCGCCCGACGTCACCGAGACCACGTGCGTGCAGATTCTGCAGCCGGGGTATCGGATCGGCGAGCGCACGATCCGCCCCGCGCGGGTCGCCGTCGCCGAGCCTCAGCCGGGTGCCCAGGGCGCCAAGGGCGAGGGCGAGGACGCCGGCTCGGGCTCCGGCTCCGGCTCCGACGAGGAGAGCGGTGGCCCGGACAAGGGCTGACGCTGACCCGATGAATCACCGCAGGGAACGGAAGGAGGGACACCGAGGATGAGCACGAAGGACTTCCTGGAGAAGGACTACTACAAGGTTCTCGGTGTCCCCAAGGACGCCACCGAGGCCGAGATCAAGAAGGCGTACCGGAAGCTCGCCCGCGAGTACCACCCGGACGCCAACAAGGGCGACGCCAAGGCCGAGGAGCGCTTCAAGGAGATCTCCGAGGCGAACGACGTCCTGGCCGACCCCAAGCGGCGCAAGGAGTACGACGACGCCCGCGCCCTCTTCGGCAACGGCGGCTTCCGCCCGGGGCCGGGCGGCGCGGGCGGCGGCTCCTTCAACTTCGACCTGGGCGACCTCTTCGGAGGCGCCCAGGGCGGGGGCGGCGGAGCCGGCACCGGCGGCTTCGGCGGCGGTCTCGGCGATGTCTTCGGCGGCCTGTTCAACCGCGGCGGCACGCGCACCCAGCCGCGCCGCGGCCAGGACATCGAGTCCGAGGTGTCGCTGAACTTCACCGAGGCGGTCGACGGGGCCACCGTGCCCCTGCGGATGTCCTCCTCGGCGGCCTGCAAGGCCTGCTCCGGCACCGGCGACAAAAACGGTACGCCTCGCGTCTGCCCGACCTGTGTCGGCACCGGCCAGGTCTCGCACGGCTCCGGCGGCGGCTTCTCCATCACCGACCCGTGCCCCGACTGCAAGGGCCGCGGCCTCATCCCGGAGAACCCCTGCGACGTCTGCCACGGCAGCGGTCGCGCCAAGTCCTCCCGCACCATGCAGGTCCGCATCCCCGCCGGAGTCTCCGACGGCCAGCGGATCCGGCTGCGCGGCAAGGGCGCCCCGGGCGAGCGCGGCGGGCCCAGCGGCGATCTCTACGTCGTCGTGCACGTCGGCACGCACCCCGTCTTCGGCCGCAAGGACGACAACCTCACCGTCACCGTGCCCGTCACCTTCCCGGAGGCGGTCCTCGGCGGCGAGATCAAGGTGCCCACCCTCGGCGGCCCCCCGGTCACCCTCAAGCTGCCGCCCGGCACGCCCAACGGCCGCACGATGCGCGCCCGCGGCAAGGGCGCGGTGCGCAAGGACGGCACCCGGGGCGACCTGCTGGTCACCGTGGAGGTGACCGTACCCAAGGATCTCGGCGACAAGGCCCGGGAAGCCCTGCAGACCTACCGTGAGGCCACCGCGGACCACGACCCGCGGGCAGAGCTCTTCCAGGCCGCGAAGGGAGCGTGACCTCATGGATGGGACCGGCCGACGGCGCAATCCGTACGAGCTGACCGACGAGTCGCCGGTCTACGTCATCTCGGTCGCCGCGCAGCTGTCGGGCCTGCACCCGCAGACCCTCCGGCAGTACGACCGGCTCGGCCTGGTCTCACCCGACCGCGCAGCCGGGCGCGGCCGCCGCTATTCCGCGCGGGACATCGAGCAGCTGCGGCAGGTGCAGCAGCTGAGCCAGGACGAGGGCATCAACCTGGCCGGCATCAAGCGCATCATCGAGCTGGAGAACCAGGTGGCCGCGCTCAAGGCGCGCGTCGCCGAGCTGCAGGGCGCCGTCGAGGGCGCCGCCGCGGCCCGGCAGCAGGCGGAGGCCGCGGTCCACGCCTCGTACCGCCGCGACCTGGTCCCGTACACGGACGTCCAGCAGACGAGCGCGCTGGTGGTGTGGCGGCCCCGCCGCGACCAGTAGCGGTACACGCAACCGGGAAGGGCCGGGTGAGCACTGCGCTCACCCGGCCCTTTCGCGTGCCCGGCCGCTGGCATGAAGCTGTGTGTCCACTGCAGCAACCTGACAGCTTTTCCCGGCCGGACGCTGCGCCTCCGCTGGCAGAGTCTTCCCCACGGAGACACGGAGACAACGACGTTGGGGGAAAACGTGAAGACCGGACAGCTCGTCAAGAAGGCCGCCGCAGTTCTCGTTCCGGGGGTGTCCCTGGCGGTCTTCGCACTGCCGGGCACGGCGGCGGCCGCGTCCGCGTCCGCCCCGTCGGATGTGCGTGCGGCGCAGGGCTCGTACGAGCTGCACGGGCTGCGCGGTCTGTGCGGGATACCGGTCAAGGTCGTCGACCGTCTGCCGGTCTGTCACCGTGTTAACGGGTGGCAGTGACAAAGAAGTCGGCTTTGAAGCCCCGGTCTGCGATGTGGCAGGCCGGGGCTTTGCCGTGTACGCAGGAAAACGAATCGGAGGAGACGGCGTGGTGGCGAGGACAGAGTTCACGGAAGCGGTGGTGGGGCGTGCCGCGCCCACTGCCGCTCCCCCCGAGACGGCCGTGATCAGGCTCGTGGGTGCCTTGCCCGCGGGCTGGGACTGCAGTTGGCGGCTCCAGGAGGAGCGGATCCTGCTCCGGGTGCAGCCCGTCGGCGGCGCGGGCCCCGACGCCGTCGAGGCGTGGCTGGCCGGTGTGCTCGCCGCCGGCGGACTGCGGGGGTGGCAGGCGGTCCGCTAGTGCGGGCCGCCCGGCCCGGGCCACCGGATCCGGTCGCTAGATCCAGCCGCGCTCCCGCGCCAGCAGCGCGGCGTGCGCCCGGCTGGAGGCGTCGAGGACGCGCAGCAGGTCCGCAACGTGGCGGCGGTAGGTGCGCACGGAGATGCCCAGGTCACGGGCGCCGATCTCGTCCTTGCCGACGCGGCACATCGACTCCAGGACCCGCTGTTCCACGGCGGAGAGCCCGGCGGCCCCTTCGGCCGGTTCCTCGATCAGTGCGGCGAGGTCGGTGGCCTGGTCCCAGATCTTCTCGAACAGCGCCAGGATGTTGGCGACCAGGCCCGCCTCCTGGGCGATCAGGGCGCCGCGCGAGGTGTCGTCGGGGTCGGCGGGCACCAGCGCGGTGTGCCGGTCGTAGACGAGGATCCGCTCGGAGATATCGCGGGCGACGCGGATACGGGCGCCCTGCGCGGTGAGTTCGCGCAGGTAGGCGACGGTCGGCGGGTGGTCGAGCGCCTCCTTGAGGACGACGTTGCGGATCCGTACGCCGCGGCGCAGACAGCGGGTGTCCAGCGGCCGGGCGTGGTCGATGTTCTCCTGGGTGAGCGCGGTGTAGGGCTCGACGGACAGGATCTCCTCGCGGGCGAAGAAGGCCAGGTCGTCGATGCGATTGCGGATCTGGGAGAGGTCCTCCATGCGCTCCACGCCCTTGGGCGCGGGGGTGCGCAGCCCCTGCTCCACGCGCAGCTCCGCGATGAGGTGGCGGGCCTGGGTGACCTGTTGCAGCTCGTGGTGGAGCTCGCGGAGCCGCAGGTCGGTGAGGCGGTCCACGGCGACCTCCGGGTCGGCCGCGGTGACGGCCCCGTCGCCGGCGCGGCGCAGCAGGCCGAGCCCGTACAGCCGGTCCAGGGCGGTGTGGACGGTGTTCTTCGGGGCGTGGATCCTCAGGTGGATGTCCTCGGCAGCTGTGCCGGGATTGCGCAGAAAATGCCGGTAGATGTCCTCTTCCGCCGTGCTGAGCCCCAACAGACCCATGCCCATGCCTGACTTGCTCATGGTTCCCCCGTGTGCGATTGGCCGGCGGTCGGCCCGCGTGGTCGGTCGCGTGGTCAGTCGCGAGCGCGTGGTGCGTAACCGCCGGTACATCGCCCAAAGCGTAATGCAATGGTAAAGCCGCTGGCCACGGCGATTCCTTCGATGGCGACGCAGCAAGCTGTAGCGGCGGTTGCAGGAAGCTGCCTCCGAAGAGCGGGCCCCGGCCCGTACGGCCTTGGCAGGCTGGGGAGTGCCGGAAGGCTGAGACCGACGAGGGGAATCCGGATGAGATCAGCGATTGCCGAGGGACAGCACGACTTCACCACGCTCACGGACCGCGAGGTGGAGGTCCTGCTCCTGCTGGCCTCGGGGGAACAGAACAGGCGCCTCGCACGGCGGCTGGGGATCGCGGAGCGGACCGTACGCGCCCACACCGCGAACATCGTGCGCAAGCTCGACCTGCGGTCCAGGTTCGAGGCGGCGATCGTGTCGCATGTGTACGCGGAGGACATCAGGAACCTGTGCAGCGCGGGCGGCA
The DNA here is from genome assembly GCF_014650335.1 of Streptomyces hiroshimensis. Taxonomy (GTDB): domain Bacteria; phylum Actinomycetota; class Actinomycetes; order Streptomycetales; family Streptomycetaceae; genus Streptomyces; species Streptomyces hiroshimensis. Next base: position 124,886 of record NZ_BMUT01000016.1, on the reverse strand, counting down.
GGGTGGCCGCGTAGCCCCGTAGGCGATCCCGTAGCCCGTAGCCCATAGCCCGTAGAAGGACAAACAGGCCCCGTCGGAGGTTCTCCGGCGGGGCCTTCATGGTGGTCCGGGCGGGGCGCTCACCCCGGGAGCAGTTCGGCGGCGGCCTCGATGGCCACCATCCACATCGGCTGTCCGCCGGTGCCGAACGCCGCGGCGAGCGCGTAGCCGACGGAGGCGTCGGCGGGGGAGACGTCCGCCCCCTCCTTCCACTCGGCCAGCACCAGGCCGTCGCCGTCGGAGGAGAAGTCCCCGATGTGCTGCCCGTCCTTCAGCAGCCGGCTGCCGGCGATGGAGTCCGGCACCAGGCGGTACGCGGTGCCGTCGCGGGTGACGTCCACGGCGTACGAGCGGCGCGACAGCTTGCCCTTGGCCGGCGCGAGGGCGACGGCGTCCCCGTCGACGGTCATGGTCAGGTGCTCGCCGTTGCGGGTGCCGATGGGGACGTGGGCGTCGGTCTCCGCCTCGGCGGCGCGGTCCAGAGCGGCCGGGGGTATGGCGTCGCCCAGGACCTCCACCCAGCCCTCCTCGTCGTTCAGCAGGACGGTGATCTCGCCGAAGCGGTCGTCATGGACGGGGCCGGTGGGGGCTTCGTCCTCGGTGAGGGCCTCGTCGTCCTCGGGGACGGCGGGCTTGCTGTCGGTCGAGTGGGTCGCGTCGGTCGAGTGGGTCGAGTGGGTCGCGTGTGTCATGTGGGGGGTACTCCTTCAGTGTGGTCAGTACTGATGGTCAGTGCGAGACGGCGCGTGGTCAGTGCGAGACGGCGAGCTGCGTGGCCGCCAGGTCCCGGTAGAGCTCGTCACGGTCCAGTAGTTCCTCGTGCCGTCCATGGTCACGCACCCGGCCGCCTTCCAGAAGGACGAGCCGGTCCGCGGACGTCACCGTGGAGAGCCGGTGCGCGATGAGCAGCACCGTGCAGTGCTCCGCGGCCTTCTCCACGGTCCGGCGCAGCGCCGTCTCGCTCAGGCCGTCCAGGTGCGCGGTGACCTCGTCGAGCAGCAGCACCTGCGGGCGGCGCAGCAGGGCGCGGGCGATGGCCAGCCGCTGCCGCTGGCCGCCGGAGAGGGCGGTGCCGCGGGCGCCGACGGCGGTGTCCAGCCCGTCGGGCAGCCCTGCGACGTACGTGTCGAGCAGGGTCTGGCGCAGGACTTCGGCGATCTGCTCCTCCGTGGCGTCGGGCGCCGCGTACAGCAGGTTCTCGCGGATCGTGCCGGCGAGCATGGGCGCGTCCTGCTCGACGTAGGCGATGCGGCGGCGCACTTCGGCCCGGCTGAGCGTGGCGATGTCGGTGTCGCCGAGGAGGATCCGGCCGCCGTCCACGTCGTAGAAGCGCTGGAGCAGGGAGAAGACGGTGGTCTTGCCGGTGCCCGAGGGGCCTATGACGGCGGTGACCTTGCCGGCGGGGGCGGTGAAGGCGACGCCGTCGAGGACGGGGGTGCGGCCCGGGTAGGCGAAGGTGACGCCGTCGAGGACGACGCGGGGCGGCGGGCCCGTGGGGCGGGCGGGCACGGTGTCGACGTCGTCCTCGGTCTCCATCTGCGTGACCTCCTCGATGCGGGCGAGGGCGCCGAGGCCCTGCTGCAGCGAGGTCGTGCCGCCGACGAGGGAGAGGATCGGCCCGCCGAGGTTGAACAGGTAGAGCAGGAAGGCGATCAGGGCGGCGAGGTCGAGCGTCCCGGTGGCGACCAGGGCGCCGCCGAAGCCGATCACGGCCAGGAAGGAGGCCTGGACGACCATGCCGGTGAGGACGGCGATGATGGCCTGGTAGCGGGCGCCGACGAGACCGGCGCGGTAGGCGTCCTCGGCGGCGGCCACGGCCCGTGCGGTCTCCGTCGCCTCCCCGCCGTTGGCCTTCACCGTGCGGGCGGCGCCGAGGGCGCGGTCGAGTGCGGCGCCGATGTCGCCCACCGACTCCTGGGAGCGCGTGGTCACCCGGCGGATCCGCGGCATGACCACGCCCACGGAGACGCCCGCCACGATGAGCACGCCCGAGGTGATGCCGAGCAGCGGCAGGCTGGTGATGCCCATCAGGACGATGGTGGCGAGCAGGTGGATGCCGCCGTCCACGAGCTGGATCAGCCCGTTGGTGGCGGCGTGCTGCACGAGCGTGCTGTCGGAGGTGACGCGGGTCGTCAGGCCGCCGGGCTCCACGCGGTCCAGCTCGGCGGTACGCAGCCGGATCAGACGGGTGATCAGGCCGCGGCGTACGTGCAGGACCACCCGCTCCGCCGTCCGCTCGCTCAGCCAGGACTGGGCCCAGGTGAGCCCGATCGAGACCGCGAGCAGCCCGAGCAGCAGCAGGAGTGTGTTGCGCAGGCTGCCGCCGGTCATGAGCGCGGTCAGCGCGTCCTGGATGACCATGGGCTGGGCGAGTCCGGCAGCGCTGCCCCCCAAAGTCAGCAGCAGCACCAGCGCGAGGACACGGCGGTGCGGGCGCGCGTACGCGAGCAGGGCGCGCAGCGGAGGCCGCGGGGCGGTCGTGGTGTCGTGCGCTTCAGGTGATTTCACCCTCGTAGTTCTAGCTCCCTTACGCGGGCGCGCGAAATTGGCGGTTGCGGCAATGCCGGGTGCGGCAATGCCATGCGGGGCAATGCCGTTGGGGGCGTTGCCGGGTCGGGCAATGCCCTTTGCGGCATGGCCGCTAGTGGCAATAGCGGAGCCGTTCCGGGCCGGGTGAATATCTACCTGTCCGCAGCGGACACCGGGTCGGAAGACACCAACTCCCGCTCCCGGAAACCACTTTGAGAATGTGGAGACATTCATCATGCAGAACGTCACCGAGAAGGACCTGTTCGACGGCTACACCGCCTACACCTCCGCCGAGGAGCTGGGCCTGTACGACGGCAAGGACGCCGCCCCGGCCTTCAGCCCCACCATCCCGTGGGCGATCCGCGCCGGCCTGATCACCGCCCGCTCCTCGCAGCAGTGCGCCGCGGCGATCGGTTCCTTCACCGCCCGCACGATCGAGAGCAAGTGCTGATCACTCCGTGAGCCGCGGGGGCCGGCCGGGCGCGTACACCGCACCGGCCGGCCCCCGGCCCCGGCCCCCGATCCTCAGAAGTTCACTTTCTCCAGGCCCACCGAAGGAGGCCCGTGCCATGGAAATTCCCGACGCCGGATTCCGGCGCGTCCTCGTGGTGGGCACGGGAGCGCTCAGCGTCTCCTTCCTGCCCTTCTGGATCAACTGGCTGCAGGATTCCTTTCCGGCGCTGGAGAAACGGATCGCCCTGACCCGTTCCGCCCGCCGCTTCGTCTCGCCCGACGCCATTGCGGCCCTTTCCCGCCAGGACGTCTTCACCGACGACTGGGACTGCGCGCCGCCCGGCAAGGCCCCGCACGTCGAACTCGCCGCCTGGGCCGACCTCGTCCTCGTGCACCCGGCCACGGTGCACTTCCTGAGCCGGTACGCACTGGGGCTCGCCGACACCCCCGTGCTGCTGGCCCTCCAGACCACCCGGGCCGTGGTGGGAGTGGCCCCCGCACTCCCGCCGGCCGCTCAGCACAGCCCGGTGGTCCAGGGTCATCTGGCGGCGCTGCGCGCCCGCCCCGGAGTCGTCGTCGCCCCGACCGTGCCCGCGGAGAGCGCCACCACGGGTGAGCGGGACGACGGGGGTGCGGCGCCCATGCCGGAACTGTTCCGGCTGTGTGCCGCGTACAAGGCGAGGCTGACGCAACCGGAACCGGAGCCGCAGCCGTGACGCCCCCCGACGACGCCGGCGAACTCGTAGGCGAATACGTCACCGGCCTCCAGCACACCCGTGTGCACCGCTCGGCGCACGGCGGCTTCGTCTGGTGGCACCGGCCGGGCGCGCTCCGCCCCCGCCCGCTCGCCGCACCCGCCGCGGCGGCCGTACCGGACCTGTCCGGCGTACCCGGCGCCGCGCTGCTCGTCACCCCTGTTTCCTTCGGTGACGGTCTGCTTCACCATGCGCCGGGAGCGGTGTCCGCGGTCACCTGGCTGGCCGACCCGCGGCCGGGGGCACGGCAGTTGGCGGCGCACGCCCTCGCCGCCGCCGGTCGTTCCCTGCGCGCGCTGCACGGTACGCCGCTGCCGCCCGGCCTCCCCCCGGGGCCGCCGGAGTCCTTGCGGCGGATGCGCGCGTGGGCCGACGGTGCCGACGGTGCGGACGGGCTTCTGCCCGGTGCGGCGCGCCTGCGCGAGGTCACCCTCGCCGCGTGGGGATCCGCCCGGCTGGAGCGGGTCCGTGCGTGGTGGGAGGAGGCCGTCGAGCCGCCGGTCCCCTCGCTGATCCACGGCGGGGCCTCCCTCGGAGCGCTCATACCGCCCCTGCACCGGGGCCGGACCGCGCTGCTCACCGGGGAGGACCTCGCCGCCGGAAGCCCCGCGCTCGACCTCGGCTGGCTGCTCGGCGACCTCGCCGAACTCGCCTGGTCGGCGGGGCGGTACGGGTCCGATGACACCGTTGGCGGGCCGGATCTGCGGCAGGTGCTGCTGGCTGGATACGGCCCGGGTCCGGGCGGAGGCCCCGACCCGGCGGCCGTCGCCCGCGCCGCCGTCCTGCGCGTCGTCACCCACATGCAGGACTTCGCCTCCTACTGCGACTGGAGCGAGGAACTGCACGACTACATCGCCTTCACTGCCGAGCTGATCGATGAGGAGGGCCGCCGGGCGGTCCCCGGAGGAACGTCATGACCACCACCATGTCCGAGACGGCGACCATGTCCGAGACGGCCACCGCGTCCGAACAGCCCACGCTGCAGCGGTTCCAGCCCACCGACCTCGACGCCTCGCCCGAGGTGAACGCCCTGCTCGAACGGCTCGGCCTCGGCCGCCTCGCCACCGAGGGCCTGACCTCCTTCGGCGGCCGCAACGACAACTGGGCCGGCCGCACCGGCGGCGGACACCAGGTGTTCGTGAAGACCGTGGCCCGTACGCCCGAGGGCGGGAGCCCCCAGCTGGAGCGCGCCCTGGCCTTCGAAGGCCTCGCCCGGCGCCTGCCGGCCGGCTCGCCGCTGCGCACGCCCGCCCACCTCGGCTCGGACCGTACGGCCGCCGTCGGCGTCTACCGGCTGCTGCCCGGTGCCCGCTCCGGCTCCGAGCTCGCCCTCGACGACGAGTTCGACGAGGAGCTCTGCCGCGAGGCGGGGCGGGCCATCGGCGCCCTGCACGCGCTCCCCGCCGGTCCGGAGGAGGGCGCGGGCGGCTGTACGGACGACGCCTCCGCCATCGACGCCCCCGCCATCGACACAGAGGAAGCGCCGCTCCCGCCCATGCCCTGGCTGGAAGCCCTGCCGTGGAGTGCCGTGCAGGAGCGCAGCATGGGCCAGATCGCCGCCTGGCGGCTGGTGCAGGACGACGCCGACGTCATCGCCGCGCTGTACGCCCTGCGCGCCGCCGAACACGCCGCACCGCATGCACCCACCCACTGCGACCTGCGCTTCGACCAGTTCCTGCGGCACGACGGGACGCTCTACCTCTGCGACTGGGAGGAGTTCCGGCTCGCCGACCCGGCCCGTGACGTCGGCGCCTTCGCCGGTGAGTGGCTCTTCCACGCCACGTACCAGGTGTTCGCCCCGGGCGCCGAACAGGGCGGCCCCGCGGCCGGGTTCGGCCTCGACCACGCGGAGATCATCGAGCGCGGCGCGGCGAGCCTGCGCCGCCACACCCCCCGGATCACCGCCTTCTGGCAGGGCTACCTCGAACAGCACACCCCCGACCCCGGGCTCGCCGAGCGGGCCGCGGCCTTCGCGGGCTGGCACATGTTCGACCGGCTGCTCGCCACGGCCGAGCTGCACGCGACCCTCAACCCGGTCGCCCGCGCCGCCGCGGGCATCGGCCGGACGCTGCTACTCAACCCGGCGGGCGCCGTCGCCACCCTCGGATTCACCCAGCCCTCCGGGAGCTCCCGATGACTCTCACGACCCTCATGACCGACACCGTCGACACGACCGACACCCCGATTGTCCCGGCGCGGGGCCTCACCCCCGGGCTCGCCGCCGCCCTTGAGACCGTCTCGGTCCGGGGCGACGGCTGCCAGGCCACCGTCGCCGGGCGCTCCCTTTCCGCCGACAGCCCGCGTGACCTGCGCGGACGCCTCACCAACGCGCTCTACGAGGAGCTGCACGCGGGCCGTGACGGCAAGGCGCGCGACGCGGACACGCCGCCGCGGCGGAGCCTGCGCGACCCCGGCCTGGAGCGCCGCCTGGCCGCCGCCGTCCCGCACGAGCGCACGCCCACCCGCGGGCAGCTGATCGAGGTCGTCCGCGGGTCCGGCGCCGACGGTGGCGACGATGGCGACGGCAGCGGCGACCAGCTGATCGTCCGCCTCCCCGAGGTCACGGCCCGCGTCCCCGCCGACCGGCTGCTGACGCCCGGCACCCCCGAGCCCGGCCAGACCGTCGAACTCTCCCTCGAAGCCGCCCGGCCCGCGCTCTCCCCCGGCTTCTTCTACGTCATGGGCTCGCGGGCGCTGCCCCGCCCCACGGGCGCCGTGCGCCGGATCTTCCTGCACGCGGCCGACGCGGACAGTGCCGTCGTCCTGTGGGGGGTCGCCCTGACCGCCCTGGAGCGGGCGGAGGCCCGCTACCACGCCAAGGTCCTCTCCGACCCGCAGGACTACCCGCGCCGCGACGCCGTCGTCGTCTACCTGCACGGCGACCACGTACCGGGCGAGCAGGCCGTCGTCCGTGCGGTGGCAGAGCTCCCCGGGAAGGGCACGGAGACCTCCGTCTTCACCGAGCGGCTCGCACCGGGCGTGGCCGCGTCCTGGGACCCCGAGGACCCGCGCCCCGGCCAGGACGGCATGAGCTTCGGCCAGCACCGCGCCTTCGCCCTGGCCACCGCCCTCATCGACCACGCCCTGAGCCGGGACGCGGCCGCCGGGACCCGCGAGGACCACATCGTGCGGTCCTTCCGCGAGGCGGGCATCGACCCGTGGCGGCCCGACCGCAACCTGACTTCGCCCTCCTCCGCCAACCCTGCCCGCCCCGCCCACCACCACGTCTCCGGGAGCTGAGCCGACATGACCACCGCCACCGCAGTGACCGACGAGGCCGTAGTGACCGACAGTGCCGAAGCCGGCATGAGCGGCTTCGCCGTCGCCATCACCGCCGCCTACAGCGACGCCCTCGCCGAGGTCTACGACGACATCTACCCGGGCACCCCCGACCTGGAGGACATCGGCGACTTCCTGCTCACCCTCACCGAGCCCGGCGTGAGCGTCCTCGAACTCGGCGTCGGTACGGGCCGGGTGGCGCTCCCGCTCGCCGACAAGGGCTTCGCCGTCCACGGCGTCGACGCCTCCGAGGGCATGCTCGCCCGCCTCGCCGAGAAGGACCCGGAGGGGCGCATCACCCCCGTCCTCGGCGACTTCGCCACGCTCGACCTCGGCCGCACCTTCGACGTCGTGCTCGCCCCGTTCAACGCCCTGTGCTGCGCCGTCACCCCGGCCGAGCAGATCGCCCTCATCCACGCCGTCGCCCGCCACACCGCGCCGGGCGGGCACGTGGTGATCGAGACGTTCGACCCGAGCGACTACCACGTGCAGAAGAAGAACGAGGTGAACACGTACCCGATCGGCACCCGCGGAGCCATGATCGAGTCCGTCGGGGTGCTGCCCGCCTCGCAGAACATGATGATGCAGAACACCCTCTTCCTCGACGGGGAAGCGCCCAAGTCCGCGACCACGGTCATGCGGTACCTGTGGCCCAGCGAGCTGGACCTGCTGGCGGGCCTCGCGCGGCTGGAGCTCGCGGACCGCTACGCAGGCTGGCAGAAGCAGCCCTTCGACGGCGGCGACAGCCGGAAGATGGTCGTCTCCGTCTACCGGCCGCTGTGAGCAGGGGGGTTACGGACCCGCCCACCGTGCACCCTGCCGTGCACCCCGCTGTGGGCCCCGCTGTGCACCCCGCCGTCCTCACCCGCCGGCTGGGCAACGGCCTGCGCCTCACGGTCGAGCCCGACGCCGGGCCCGGCCGCGGGCTCGTCGCCGTGGCCCTCACCGTCGCCGCGGGCGGCGACCACGACCCCGCGGGCCGCCACGGCACGGCTCACCTGGTGGAGCACCTGATGTTCCCCCGGGGCACGGACGCGGACCCGGACTCGGACCGGGACGGTCACATCGGCCGGGTCGAGGGCGCGGGCGGCATGTGCAACGCGGAGACCCACCGCGACCACACCGTCTTCCACACCGTCGCCCCGGCGGACGCCCTCCCCGGCATCCTGGAGGGCGAGGCGCGCCGCCTGCTGGAATTCGCCCCGTCCGACGCGGCCGTCCGCACCGAGACGGAGATCATCGGCGAGGAGATCCGGGGCGCGGTCGGCGGCGGCCGGCTGTGGGACACGGCGTACGCCTCACTCCACCCCGGCAGCCGCGACAGCTACGGCACGGTCGCCGAACTCCGCCACGCCACGGCCGCCGAGGCCCTCGCCTTCCACCGCGCGCACTACACGGCCGGGGCGATGGCGCTCACGGTCGTGGGGGACGTGGAAGCCGCGTGGGTCGCGGAGCGGGTGGCGGAGCTGTTCGGGGGAGTACCTGCGGGGCCTGCCCGAAAGAGCGTGACACCCGCCGCGGCACCTGCGGCACCGGGCAGCATCCCGTACGCCGCCTCCGGCGTCGCCCTCGCCCACCCCCTCCCGGACGCGGTGAGCGAGCGGGACGCCTACCTCGCGCACGTGGTGCTCGCCGAGCTGCTGGGGCGGGGACGCCTCTCCCGTGCCGTACGCGCGGATGCCCGGTACCGGCTCACTGCGGCGAGCATCCACTGCGGCTACTACGGGCAGTGGCTCGCGACGGCTGCGCCCGACCTGGCCATGGTCCTGCTGGGGCGGGCGCCCGGCACCGCCGTCGGAGAAGCGGTGGACGCCTGGCGCGAGATCCTGCGGGAGACGGCGGATGCCCCTCCCTCCGACGTCGAACACCGGCGCGCCGTCAACGCGTTGCTGGTGAACTGCCACCGCCACGCGGACTCCCTCACGGCCCGGGCGGTCGCGCACGGCCGGGCCGCCCTGCTGTTCCCCGCCGAGGACGCTGCGGGCAAGGACGCTCCGGGCAAGGGCGCTCCGGGCAACGGTCCGGACGCGCTGCCGGGGCAGCTGGCCCGCGTCACTCCGGCGGAGGTGTCGGCCGCCGCCCGCAGGCTCCTCACCGCACCGTACGGCGTGACCGAACTCGTAGGAGGCACCCAGTGAAGCGCCCCTCGGCGCGCAGCACGCTCGGCAACGGCCTGCAGGTCGTCGCCGTCGAGGCCCCGGGCGCGCCCCTGGCCGAGATCCGGCTCGTCGTCCCGTACGCCCTGACGGATCCGCGGGAGGCGCCCGTACGCGAGCGGCTCGCCGCCCGCCTGGGCACCGCCAGCACGACCCGCGACCGTCAGGCCGTCGCCGACCGGACGGCGGACCTCGGCGCGGAACTGTCCACGGTCGTCACCGTGGAGCAGCTGCTGCTGTCGGTCAGCGTGCTGTCCGAAGGGCTGCCGGGGGCGCTGGAACTCCTGGGAGACCTGCTCGTCCGCCCGGCCTACCGCGAGGACGAACTGCCGTCGCCCGTACGGAGATCAGTGGCCGGCCATGTACCTGCGGCCGGTCCCCGGACCGTCCTGCGCCGCGCCGTCCTGACCCACGCCTTCGGCCCGCACCCGCTGGCGGCGGAGCCCGCGCCCGCGCCGCCGTCACCGGTGACGGCGGACGAGCTGTACGCCCTGCACCGCCGTGCCGTGGTCCCCGCGGGATCGGTGCTCCTGGTGATGACGGGCGCGGCCCCTGACCACGTCCTGCAGCTGGTCACCGAGCACCTCGGCCCGTGGACAGGCGGGCCGTCCGGCCTGGTCCTGCCGCCCTTCCGGCGCGCGGAGCCCACGCCCGGCCGGCTGGCCCTGCAGCACCCGGGCGCCGGACAGGCCCTCCTCCTGACGGCGGGCCCGGCCGCACCGTCCACCGACCCCGGTCACGCCGCGCTCCACCTCGCCCGGCTCGTCCTCGGCGGCCACTCCTCGTCCCGGCTCACCCGGCGGCTGCGGGAGCGGCACGCGCTGGCCTACGCGGTCTCCGCCGACCTCCGCGAGAACGCCGCGGGCAGCTGGCTGGAGATCGAGTGCGCGGGCGCCCCGGGCACGGCGGACCGTATGGCGGCGGAGGTCGGGGACGTCCTGCGTGAACTCGCCGACGACGGCCCCACGCCCCGCGAGACCGAGCGCGTCCGCCGCTACGCCGCCGGGTTCACCCGCTTCGCCCTCGCGACGCGGGCGGAGGAGGCGAGCGCGCTCGCCGGGTTCGTGGCGAGGGGCCTGGACGTGGACTGGCTGCCGGAGTACGCGGAGGCGCTGGGCGCCGTGACCCACTCCCAGGTGGCCGAAGCGGCGGCGGGCTTCCTGCAGCCGGCGCGCACGCTGACGGCGACGATCGACGACACGGCCACGATCGACGACACGGCCACGGCCGACGACACGGCCACGGCCGACGACCAGGAAGGAACGGCCCGGTGAGCGTGAACACGGGCAAGAGCACGACCCCTGCGGTCCTCTACCCCCTCCAGCCGGACCACCCGGACCTGGTGACCCCCTTCGCCGCGCTCGTGCAGCGCTCCGGCGCCCGGCGCCTGTGGCTGTGCCAGTCCTTCAAGGCCGAGCCGCACCAGGTGCTGGCGTACCTCGCCGGAGCCGGGTACGGCGACGTGTCCGTCGGTACGAGCGTGGGTGTCATGCCGCTGCGCCATCCGTACGAGGCGGCGCACCAGGCCCGTTCGCTGGCGCTGCTCACGGGGCGGCCGGTGGTGGCCGGATTCGGCATCGGCACCCCCGACTTCGTGGCCGCCCTGACCGGCAGCCCGTACAAGAGTCCCCGCACGGCCGTCCGCGACTACCTGACCTCCGTACGGGCCCTGCTGGACGGCGAGGCCGTCGACCACGACGGCCCGTACCACCGCCTCGACGCGAGGCTGCTGCCGCTGGACCACGAGCCGGTGGAGGTCGGGGCGGGCGTGCTGCGGGCGGGCATGGCCCGTACGGCCGGTGAGGTCGCCGATGTCGCGATCACCTGGATGACGCCGCCCGCGTACCTCCGCGACGTCCTCGTCCCGGCGCTGCAGGAGGGCGCCGACGCCGCGGGCCGCCCGGCGCGCCCGCGCGTCGCGACGGCCGTGCACGTCGCGGTCGCCCGCCCGGGCCGCGACCTGCGCCGCACGGCCCTCGCCGGGGCCGGGGAACACCTCAAGGGCCCGCACTACGCCGACATGCTCCGCCGCGCGGGCGTCCCCCTCGACCCGGCGGACCCGTCCGCGACGGCGACGGCCCTCCTGGACCACTCCGTGGTCGTCACGGGCACTCCGGAGGAGATCGCGGAGCGCCTGGCCGAGTACCGCGGCAGCGGCGTCGACGAGGTCATGCTGAACCCGGCGGGCGTGATGCTCACGGAGGGGGTCCACGCGGCGGTGGAGGACATGGAGGAGATCATCGCGGCGTGCGGGTGAACTGGTGAAGTAAAGACGGCGGTGGGGCGGGCGGGCCGAAACGGCCCTCCCGCCCCACGCTTGCTCGTCCCGGTCCTACTCCTGGTTGAGCGGGCTCACGAACTCCAGGGTGAAGGTCTCCTGGAACTCGGGCTTCGGCTCGACGAGCGTGATCTGCGCACCACGGTGGCCGGCACGCCAGGCGTGCTGCTGCTTCTCCGACAGGATCTTGATCCCGCCGATGACGCGCTCGAAGACGAACTTCTCCCATTCGCCGCGCGGAACGGAGTTGACGAAGAGCTTCCCCTCCGGGACCACGAGGCCCGCCGCCTCGTGATGGGCGAGGTGGATCACGTACGGCGATCCCGGGATGGGCTCGACGGGCTCGATGATCCAGTCCTGCTCGATCGGGAGCGGGTTCATGCGGTCGGTGATGACGGGCGCGCCGTACTTGACGGCGTGCTCGGTGGCCGTCACCAGGGAGGTCGGGCCGATGATGTGGGCGTGGATCTTGTAGATGCCAGGACGTACCGGGATCAGAGGCATGTGCGGAACTTCCTCTCTCTCGCGGTGTGGCAATGCGCCTGACGCGACGTCAGAGCGAACGGGTCCCACCCTCGCGGCACGGCCGACGGGCGTACAGGTCCAGATAGAGCCAAGTCGGCGACGGCGCGGATCGCTCGATCGCGCTTGCGGGTGCGGCGCGACGACGGGGCGCGGCGTCAGGCGGGCGCCGCGCGGGTGAGCTCGCACCAGACGGCCTTGGCCTCGTCGCCGGAGAGCCCTCGGGGCGAGGAGAAGTAGTTCCAGCGGTCGGCGAGCGTCTGCAGGAGTTTGAGCCCGCGCCCGTTGTCGGCGTAGGGATGGCCGGCGCGCGGGCACGGCGGCTCGGCGCACGTGTCCCAGACGGTCATCCGCAGCACCTCCCACTCCGACCAGCGCATCCGGAGCTCGGCGTCACCGGCGGTGTGCACGATGGCGTTGGTGAGCATCTCCCCGGCCAGCAGTTCGGCCCGCCCGGCCAGTTCGCCCAGCCCGTGGGCGGAGAGCGCGGCGCGGAGCGTTGTGCGGGCGACGGGAACGGCGCGCGCGTCGTTCGGGACGCGCAGGCAGTACTCGAAGGGTTCGATCGAGGGAATGGCGACGCCCTTGGGCGCAGGCAGAAGCATGGCACCTCCGGTGGGGTTGGCCGGTGTGACCGGCGCCACTCAACGTAGGGGCAAAAGTTTTGCCCTCGCAACCTGTTAGGCAGAGTTCGCCCGTGAGGGTGGCGCCGTGGCAAAGTGCGCAGCACGCTGACCCGCGGGAGGAAGAGGAGCCATGCCGCCCAGGACGAACCCCACTGCCCGGCAGGTGCGGTTGGGCGCGGAGCTCAAGAGGCTGCGTGAGCGCGCCGACATCACGGCAGCTGCTGCTGCCCGGGCGGTCGGCGTGGATTCATCGAAGATGTCGCTCATCGAGTCGGGTCGCTCGGCGGTGAGCGAGGAGCGGTTGCGCGGGTTGGCCGTTCATTACGGGGTGGACGATGCGCAGCTTGTGGATGCCCTTGCGGCGATGGCCGTAGAACGCAGGCGCGGCTGGTGGGAGGCGTACCGCGGTGTACTGCCCGCGATCCTCCTGGACTTGGCTGAGCTTGAACATCACGCGGCACGGTTGCGGGCGCTGCAAGTGGTCCACATTCCAGGGCTTTTGCAGACCGAGGGATATGTACGCTCCCTGTACAGAAATACCATGCCCGAACTGTCGGAGCAGGATCTCGATGTGATCGTCGAGTTCCGTGTAAGGCGTCGGCAGATCCTCGATCGCACGGTGCCGACGAGGCTGAATGCCATCATCCATGAAGCCGCCCTCCGCATTAGGGTGGGGGACAGTGCGGTCTCACGCGAGCAGCTGCGATTCATCCTGGAGGCGGCTGACCGGCCGGGCGTGACTGTGCGCGTCGTTCCCTTCGAGCGGGACGCGTTCACCGGTGCGTCGTTCTCGATGCTTTACGCAGAAGCGGCCGTGCGGCGACTTGACACGGTGCAGTTCGACACGGTGCACGGGAGTGTCTTCGTGGACGAAGAGGACGAGGTGCTCGGCTACCGCCGAGTGCTTGACTCGGTGGAGGATGCCGCACTGTCCCAGTCGGAGTCCCGGGACATCATTCATCACATTGCAAAGCAGCTGTAAGAGGTGGGGACGCTGCAGATCGCTTGGCAGAAGAGCACTTATTCGGCCGGAACAACGGGGAACGAGTGTGTGGAAGTGGCTGCGGCGCAAGGCACGATACTGCTCCGCGAAAGTGATGCACCCCGCGTCGTCATATCGTCCACGCCGGGGTCACTCGGCACGCTGATACGCACGCTGAAGGCGAGAGAGGGGCTCAGGTGACCGCCTGGCAGAAGTCGTCGTTCTCCGGGTCCGGGCCGGACAACAGCTGCGTGGAAGTCGCCGCGATCGGCGGGCTCGTCCGGGTGCGTGAGAGCGACGAGCCCGGAACGGTCATAACCGTCCCCCCGGCGTCACTCCGTACCCTCGCAATACTCCCGCTGCGTGCGGGTGCGTTCGATGCGTCGGGCGATGTCCCGCTTCGCGGCCGGGGTCAGGGACTCCGGTAGGGCCTGGAACGAATCAGGCCGGACGTCGAGCATGCTCCGGATCTCCTCACCGGTCACGACCGTGAGAAGCAACTCGCACCGCCACTGGGGCGACACCTCGGGCCGGTGCCGCAGTTCGTGAACGAACAGGGGGAACAGGTAGTGCGTTGCCGCGGGCGCGGCGTGTTCGCGGACCCACTCGACGGGCAGCCGCTGGCTGAAGTCGAGTGTCGCGGCCTCCTGCTCCAGGAGCAGGAGCCGCTCCGTGCTGACGGCACGGATGGTGCGGGGGACCGTATCGGTCATGAAGCCTCCTGCCATTCGGCGGCGACGTGGGCGGATTTCCAGCGGTTGACGATCTCGGTGCGAGGGCCCGCGAGGTTGCCCTCGAAGCGGTCCTGGAGGCCGGGCAGGCACAGCTGCCTGCCACTGTGGAGCCGCACCTGCAGGTGGTAGTAGGGGTGCAGGCTGTACCCGCCGTGCTTCCTGATGTCGACGGAGGCGATGTCCTGCCAGCGGATGAAGCGGCGACGGAAGATGCCGCGGGTGCGGACGCCGTCGGGCGTGGTCCAGGTGCGCCAGATGAAGGCGACGGCGGAGAAGGGGGTGAGGCTGAGCACCATGATCCCGAAGGCGAGCATGAGGTCGGGGCTCGGGTAGTTGGCGACACTGCCCTGCCGGACGCTGCCGTCCCAGTGGTCGAGGTAGTCCGACCAACCGAGGCCGAAGGTCACCCAGAGCAGGCAGAGGATGCCGCAGAGGGTCATGAGGGCCATCCCCACCCACTCACCCTTGCTGACGACGATCCGGTATTCGTTGACGTCCACGTCTGTGAGCGTATGCGGCGATCATGACGGGATCGCCCGGGGGATGCGGTCAGTTGTGCCGCCGGACTCCCGCCCGCCCCTTTGACCTCTCCTGACCTCCCCTGACCTCCCCGGCCGAATCCCGCCGGCACGGGCGCCGCGCCCGGGGCCTACGACGAGGCGGGGCCGGTGTTCATCCACGCCGGGGAGTGCGGCGGGCCGCAGGGCGGCCGGGTCCGTCACCCCGAGCGGGCGGGGGCGGGGCGAGGGCGGGGGCGGCACCGCCGGGGCCTCCCGTGCTCGCGGAGCACGGGAGGCCCTGCGCTCAGCTCGTGCCCTTGCCCTTGTCCAGGCGCTGGTTGAGCGCTTCGCCGAGCTTCTGCCAGTCATTGCGGCTGTGCTTCTCGGCCGTCGACTCCATGAGGCCGCCGACGCCGAAGACCTTGCACTCGATGGTCGTCTCCGCGACGACGCGGCTGCCGCCGTCCGGCGCTTCCTCGACCCGTACCTGCCCCTCCTCCTTGATCTTGTCGGCCAGGGTCGACGGGATCCGGCGCCACGTCCAGATGAGCCGCTGCCGGTCGTAGCGGCTGCTCTCGGTCTCCGAGAAGCCCGAGCCGAGGAGCTTCTGCACCGGAGCGGGGGCGTTCATGGGCGGGATCAGGGTGACCGTGCGTATCAGGTCCCCTTCGGGGGCGTCGTGCCGTTCGGCGACGGCCCATTTCACGTAGTTCAGCCGGTTCCGGTACAGGTCTTCGAGGAATGCGTCGTCCGTGAGCAGAGCCCAGACCTCGGACGCCGCGCCGTTGACGCTCAACTGCACGGTGAACTGAGACATGTTGACACGGTATGCACGTTCTGCGGACGGCGTGGGCGGTTCCGTCAGACCAGCCCCAGCGCCTTCGTGACGGTGATCTCGACCAGGACGCGGTCGGGGTTGGGGGCGGGCATCCGCCCGTACCGCTCGGCGTAGCGGTTGACGGCGTCGGCGATGGCGTCGGCCTCCGTGCGGACGACCGCGCGCCCCTCCAGCGTGGCCCACTTCCGCTCGCCGATCTGGCACACGGCGACCCGCGCACCGTCCGGCCCGGCGGCGAGGATGTTGGCGACCTTGCGGCTGTTCTTGTTGGTGATCACCCGCGCGATCCCGGTCTCGTGGTCGAAGGTGACCCCGACGGGCACGAGGTGCGGGCTGCCGTCGGGGCGGGTGGTGGTGAGGGTGCAGATGTGCCGCTCCCGCCAGAAGTCGACATAGGCGGCGTCGAGATTGCGCAGATCGTGAGCCATGCGGGAAGCGTAGCCGCGGCGGCCTTCAGCTGAGCTCGGACGTTTCAAGGTCGAAAGAGAAGGGGGCGGGGAGGGGGAGCGGCTTGCCGAAGGCGGTCCTGTGCGCGTCCCCGTAGTCCTCGCCTGCGGGCTCGCTGAACAGCGTGACCGTTTCGCACTCGCGGTCCACGAGGAGATAGAGCGGGATACCGGCCCGGGCGTAGCAGTGCCGCTTGGTGATGCGGTCGATGTCCGCCCTGCTGCTGGTCACCTCGACGACCATGGCGATGTCGTTGCACGGCATCCATGGAGGAGCGGAACGGAAGATCCGCAGCTCGCGAGGGGCGAACGTGATGTCGGGGATGATGTGGTTCTTGGGGCAGCGCCCACCCCGGGGCAGGACCAGGCCGGAGTTGGCCGACTGCTGCATGCGGACCGCGGAGTTCGCGTACATCTGCTCGGTGATGATGTCGATGGCGTCCTGATGATCACCTACCGGTGTCGGTGACACGACGATCTCCCCCTCGATGAGCTCGGCCTTGAAGCCTTCAGGGGTCTCCAGGGCCAGAAAGCTCTCCAGGAGGAGCTCTTCCTGTGTAGGCATCGGCTCGTGCGCCATAGCCGTCATGCTGCACCCCCTTGTGGTCGGAAGGCCAGCATTGCCCGGCACCCACCGTGGCGACAGGTAATCCGCAGATCTTCGCGCGAGAGGGTGTACGTCGTACGCCTGTATGACCCGCACCTCCGGTCGGCGCCGCGAGGCGGCCGGAAGAGCGGCTCTGCGCCTCGCGGCGGACCATGGGTACAGGTCCCCGGGAGGGGCGTACGGGGTGGGCGGCCGGCCCGGATTCGGCCCGTCCGTGCCCGGTGGCGCTGGCGCGGGCAAGGTTGAGTGGAATAGGCTCAACTTATCGCATGTTGCCCTAGGCAGGACGGGTCACCGGGACCCCCGGGCAGGATGGCCGCCGAGGCAAGGCCGAGAGAAGGAGGAGCGCACCGTCGTGGATGCCGAGCTGACCAACAGGAGCCGGGAGGCGCTGAGCGGGGCCAGTGAGCGGGCCGTGTCGGCCGGGCATGCCGATATGACGCCCGCGCACCTGCTGCTGGCGCTGCTCGCCGGCCAGGACAACGAGAACATCATGGACCTGCTGGCCGCCGTCGAGGCCGATGCCGCCGCGCTGCGGTCGGGCGTCGAGCGGCTGCTGGCGGCGGAGCCGAGCGCGCAGGGCGCGACCGTGGCGCCCCCGCAGCCCAACCGCGAGCTGCTCGCCGTCATCGCCGACGCGTCGCAGCGCGCCCGCGAGCTGGGCGACACCTACATTTCCACCGAGCACCTGCTGATCGGCCTCGCCGCCAAGGGCGGCCGCACCGGGGAGCTGCTGGACCAGCAGGGCGCCTCCGCACGGCGCCTGCTGGATGCGTTCGAGACCGCGAGGGGCGGGCAGCGAGTGACCAACGCCGATCCGGAGGGCACGTACAAGGCCCTGGAGAAGTTCGGTGCGGATCTGACCGCTGCCGCCCGCGAGGGCCGGCTCGACCCCGTCATCGGGCGGGACACCGAGATCCGCCGCGTCGTGCAGGTCCTCTCGCGCCGTACGAAGAACAATCCCGTCCTCATCGGCGAGCCGGGCGTCGGCAAGACCGCCGTGGTCGAGGGCCTCGCGCAGCGGATAGTGAAGGGCGACGTCCCCGAGTCGCTGCGCAACAAGCGCCTGGTCTCCCTCGACCTGGGCGCGATGGTCGCCGGCGCGAAGTACCGCGGCGAGTTCGAGGAGCGGCTGAAGACCGTCCTGGCCGAGATCAAGGCCAGCGAGGGCCAGATCATCACCTTCATCGACGAGCTGCACACCGTCGTGGGCGCGGGCGCCGGCGGCGACTCCGCCATGGACGCGGGCAACATGCTCAAGCCCATGCTGGCCCGCGGCGAGCTGCGCATGGTCGGCGCCACGACGCTGGACGAGTACCGCGAGCGGATCGAGAAGGACCCCGCGCTGGAGCGCCGCTTCCAGCAGGTGCTGGTGGCCGAGCCCTCCGTCGAGGACTCGATCGCGATCCTGCGCGGGCTCAAGGGCCGCTACGAGGCGCACCACAAGGTCCAGATCGCCGACAGCGCGCTCGTCGCCGCCGCCACCCTCTCCGACCGCTACATCACCTCCCGCTTCCTGCCCGACAAGGCCATCGACCTCGTCGACGAGGCGGCCTCCCGGCTGCGCATGGAGATCGACTCCTCGCCCGTGGAGATCGACGAGCTGCAGCGCGCCGTGGACCGGCTGAAGATGGAGGAGCTCGCCCTGTCCAAGGAGTCGGATGAGGCCAGCAAGCAGCGCCTGGAGAAGCTGCGCCGCGACCTCGCCGACAAGGAGGAGGAGCTGCGCGGCCTGACCGCCCGCTGGGAGCGCGAGAAGCAGTCCCTCAACCGGGTGGGTGAGCTCAAGGAGCGCCTGGACGAGCTGCGCGGGCAGGCCGAGCGCGCCCAGCGCGACGGCGACTTCGACACCGCGTCCAAGCTGCTCTACGGGGAGATCCCCGGCCTGGAGCGGGAGCTGGAGGCGGCGGCGAAGGCCGAGGCGGAAGCCGAGCAGGAGGCCGCCGCGAAGGACCTCATGGTCAAGGAGGAGGTCGGCCCGGACGACATCGCCGACGTCGTCGCCTCCTGGACCGGCATCCCCGCCGGCCGCCTGCTGGAGGGCGAGACGCAGAAGCTGCTGCGCATGGAGCAGGAGCTGGGCAAGCGGCTCATCGGCCAGGCCGAGGCCGTGCAGGCCGTCTCCGACGCGGTGCGCCGCTCGCGGGCCGGCATCTCCGATCCCGACCGGCCGACCGGCTCGTTCCTCTTCCTCGGCCCGACCGGCGTCGGCAAGACCGAGCTGGCCAAGGCGCTCGCCGACTTCCTCTTCGACGACGAGCGCGCCATGGTCCGCATCGACATGAGCGAGTACGGCGAGAAGCACTCGGTGGCCCGCCTGGTCGGCGCGCCCCCCGGCTACGTCGGCTACGAGGAGGGCGGCCAGCTGACCGAGGCCGTGCGCCGGCGCCCGTACAGCGTCGTCCTGCTGGACGAGGTGGAGAAGGCCCACCACGAGGTCTTCGACATCCTGCTGCAGGTGCTGGACGACGGCCGCCTCACCGACGGCCAGGGCCGCACGGTCGACTTCCGCAACACCATCCTCATCCTCACCTCCAACCTGGGATCCGCCTATCTGATGGATCCGCTGCTCAAGGAGGACCAGAAGCGGGAGAAGGTCCTGGAGACGGTGCGGGCCTCCTTCCGGCCCGAGTTCCTCAACCGGCTCGACGACCTGGTGGTCTTCCACCCCCTCGGCGTGGACCAGCTGGAGCGCATCGCCGCCCTCCAGATCGGCCACCTCCAGCGCCGCCTCGCCGACCGCCGCCTCACCCTCGACGTCACGCCCGAGGCCATGCGCTGGCTGGCCACCCTCGGCCACGACCCGAACGCCCCGGACGGGGCCGCACCGGACCTCGCCTACGGCGCCCGGCCGCTGCGCCGCCTGGTCCAGACGGCCATCGGCGACCGGCTCGCCAAGGCCATCCTCGGCGGGGAGATCCACGACGGGGACACGGTGCGGGTAGGCATCGCCGCGGACGGTGACGGCCTGACCGTGGCCCCCGCGCGCGAGGAGGAGCTCGCGAAGACGCCGTGACATCCGCCGGGCGGGGGTTGCCAGCCCCCGCCCGGGATGGGGGAGGATGGCGTGAGACCGTACGAAGGGAATAACACGGTGAGCATCGACCCGTCCTCGATCCCCAATTTCGGGGGACAGCCCGAACCGCAGCCTGGGGCGGGCCCGACCGGCCCCGTCATCCCCGACCAGGACCTGGTAAAGCAGCTCCTGGAGCAGATGGAGCTGAAGTACGTCGTGGACGACGAGGGTGACCTCGCCGCCCCGTGGGAGCAGTTCCGTACGTACTTCATGTTCCGCGGCGAGGAGGAGCAGCAGGTCTTCTCCGTGCGGACGTTCTACGACCGCCCGCACGCCCTCGACGAGAAGGCCCGCCTGCTGGAGGCCGTCGACGACTGGAACCGCCGCACGCTGTGGCCGAAGGTCTACACCCACACCAACGACGACGGCACGGTCCGCCTGATCGGCGAGGCGCAGATGCTGATCGGCGTCGGCGTCGCCCTGGAGCACTTCGTCTCCAGCACGGTCAGCTGGGTCCGGGCGTCGATCGAGTTCGACAAGTGGCTCGTCGAGCAGCTGGGCCTTGAGGCGGACGCGGAGTCCGGCGACGACAAGCCGGACCAGGAGGCGTAGGGCCTCCCGCTCGTGCGGGGTGCGTCGGCCGGGGCCGACGGGCCCGCCGGGCTGCGCCGCGGTGGCTGAACGCCGTTGCGGCGGGATTTGTCTTGCCCGGCATTCGTCTGATGCCGCCAGGCAAAGAGATCCCGCCGCAACGGCGCGCAACCCCCACCGGGGTATCCGGCGGTGCCGAACCGGCCGCAGCCCACGACACCGGCGCCCCTACATCGGCATACGGGCCACCGTCAGCAGATACGTCCCGTAGAAGAACGACAGCCCCGCCATGGCCACGAGTGTCGTCAGGAGGGTGCGGCGCCGCGCGCGCGTCAGGGCCAGTGCCGCCGGGAGCAGCAAGGGGAACGCCGGCAGCAGGAACCGCGGCTTGGACGCGAAGTAGCTCGACCCGCCGACCGCGATGACGACGAGCACGACGGCGTACACCAGCAGCGCTGCGTGCGGCCGCGGCCGCTCCAGGGCCAGCAGGGCCAGCAGGACCATCGCGACGGCGATGACCGCCACGGTCATGTAGTACGCCATGGAGTCCCGCCCGGTGATCAGGTGCCGTACGAACCGCAGCGCGTCCCACCCGAAGTCGAACCGCGAGCCCCACAGCCGCTGCACCTCGAAGTAGCCGAACAGGCCGCCGCCGGAGTGGAATCCGGCCCAGACGACGTAGCCGGTCCAGCCCAGCGGCGCGAGGGCCGCGCCCGCCCACACCCGCCGGTTGCGGCGCGCCTCGGGGTGCCGCCACAGCGTGAGCGCGGTGGCGCAGACGACGGCCGCGGCCACCGCGATCCCGTTCGGCCGGGAGAGCCCGGCGAGCAGGGAGAGCGACCCCGCCCACAGCGGCCGCCCGGTGACCAGGGCGTACAGCGCCCACGCCGCGAGCGCGGTCATCAACGGCTCGGTGTAGGCCATCGACTGCACGATCGCGTGCGGCAGCAGCCCCCACAGCACCACGAGCAGCGTCGCCGCCCTGCGCCCGTACAGGCGCTCGCCGAGCGCGTAGATGCCCCAGGCGGCGGCCGCGGCCGACAGCCAGGCGACGAACAGGCCCGCGCCGACGACGGTGAGCGGGGTGACGGTGGCGACGGCCCGCACCAGGCCGGGGAAGAGCGGGAAGAACGCCAGGTCGTTGAAGACGACGCCGCGGGTGGTGGGCGAGGGCTGGATCAGGCCGTAGCCGTGCCGGGCGATGCCGGCGTACCAGATGCCGTCCCAGGAGTGGCCGAGCAGCGTGCGCGGGTGGCGGCCGATCCACCAGGCCCAGGCGGCCATCGTCGCCATGCCGGTCAGCCGGGCCGCCGCGTAGAACGCGAGGGCGGGCGTGGCCCTGCGCAGGGCGTCCCGCGCCCGCTCGGCGCGGCGGACGCGGGTGTTGCCTGACGCGGGGCGCGGCTCCGGCGCCCGGACGGGCACGGCGGTGTCGGCTGACACGGGGGGACCTCCGGCATCCTCGGCCTCTCGGCCTTGGCCTCTGGGCCTTCTCGGCGCCTGTGACCGGGCCTTGGCGGCACCTGTGACTGGGCCTTGTCGGCACCTCGACCTTGCGGCGCCCGCCTCGCGCGCGCGAGCGGGAGCGCCCGTAAGCGGTGCGCCTTCCACCCGCTCGGCGGGCATCGCGGAGTGTCGGCGCGGTGCGGGCGGCGCCGTGTGCTGTGCCCGTGCACAGCACCGTGGCTGTGACCTTGTGCCCGCGCGCACCCGCCTGCATATCGTGAGGCCGGCTCAGGAACGGCCGGCTCAGGAACGGCCGGCTCAGGAACGGACAGCTCATGGACCGACAGCTCATGGACCGACAGCTCAGGAACCGACAGCTCATGAACCGACAGGGAAGCGGGATCGCATGAACAAGGACTGGAGCCCGGCCGCCCGGGTGCAGGGCCTCGGCACCTCGGTCTTCACGGAGATGACGGAGCTCGCGCGCCGGACGGGGGCGGTCAATCTCGGCCAGGGCGTGCCGGAGCTGCCGTCCCCGCCCGGGTTGCTGAAGGACGTCTCGGCGGCGGTCCTCGCGGGCAGCAACCAGTACCCGCCGGCCGTCGGGTTCCCCGCGCTGCGCGAGGCGGTCGCGGCGCACCAAGCCCGGCGCTACGGCCTGGAGTACGACCCGCAGGGCGAGGTGCTGGTGACGACGGGGGCGACGGAGGCCCTCGCCTCGGCGCTGCTCGCGCTGTGCGACCCGGGCGACGAGGTGCTGGCCTTCGACCCCTGCTACGACGCCTATCCGGCGGGCGCCCGCTTCGCCGGCGCGAAAGTCGTCGGGGTCCCGCTCGCCGAACACGGCGACACCTTCGTGCTGGACGCGGACGCGCTGCGGTCCGCCGTCACCCCGCGCACCCGGGTGCTGCTGCTCAACTCCCCGCACAATCCGACGGGCAAGGTCTTCACCGCCGAGGAGCTCGGCGTCATCGCGGCGCTGTGCCGCGAGCACGGGCTGACGGTGGTGACGGACGAGGTGTACGAGCACCTCGTCTACGACGGCGCGCAGCACGCGACGATCGCCGCGCTGGAGGGGATGCGCGAGCGTACGCTGACCATCTCGTCGGCAGGCAAGACGTTCAACGTGACCGGCTGGAAGGTCGGCTGGGTGTGCGGCCCGGCGGAGCTCGTCCGGGCGGTCGGTGCCGCCAAGCAGTTCCTGACGTACGCATCGGGCACGCCCTACCAGGAGGCGCTCGCGCGGATGCTGGACGGCGTGGAGGAGTGGGCGGCGGAGCTACGGCGCACACTGCAGCACCATCGCGATCTGCTGAGCCGGGGGCTTGCGAGCGCCGGATTGCGCCCCTATCGCGCGGAGGCGGGGTATTTCCTCCAGGCGGACATCCGCGCGTGGGGGTACTCGGACGGCGTGCGATTCTGCCGTGAACTCCCGACGCGCGCCGGGGTGGTGGCCATTCCCACGGCCGCCTTCAATCTGCGCCCCGATGCGCCGTCCTATCTCGTGCGCTTCTCGTTCTGCAAGCGTGAGGATTCGGTGATTTCGGCCGTGGAGAAGCTGGTGAACGCCGCCTGAGCCCGGCCGGTCCGCGGATTTGCGGCCGGCCCATGCTTGATCGCATATGCATCCGGCGGGTTCTCCCGGGCCCGCCGGACCGCAAAGATTCTGAACAGTTGAACTGCTCGGCCCTCGCGTGGATGGAAAGCACGATGAGATGGGTAAAAACGCTGTGGGCGCTGCTCATTTCATGATTCCCTCTCATTCAGGGACACGTGTCGGGACGACAACTCCCCGGCAGGCTCCGTCGGAGGCTGCGGGGAATCCCGTATTCACCGTCCCCGGACCCACGGAAACAGCTCATATGTGGGCATGAGCCGGCGCACTCGAAGACTCTGGTCCTCGTCCGAAGACTCTGGTCCTCCCCGGCGGGCCGGCCCACCCTCCACTGCGTGCTTGCGGAGCCGACCCATGCTCACCACCCTCAAGACCACCTACACCGACACCCGCGCCGCCGACCTCGCCTGGTGCCTGGGCAAGGACCCCCTGCCGGCGCTGGCCGTGCTCGATCTGCAGCTCGCCGACTCCCAGGTCCAGCTGCGCCTGCTGGGCGCCTCCCACCAGGTCCTGCTGGAGGAGGGCGGCGGCGTCTGCTCGGAGACGGTCGCCTGTCTGCCGGGCAGCGCCACCCCGCTGCCGCTGGGGGTCGCCAAACGCATCGGCGCCTGGGAGTACGAGTTCGCGGCCCGGATAGAAACGCTCTCGCACGGCTCCTTCGCGGGCCGCGCGCAGGAGCTCCTCGCCCTGGTCGCGGAGCACCCCTACGGCCTGGCGGGCACCTTCCCGGGCAGCCCGCACGCCTTCACGGCGCTGCTCGCGCAGCGGTGCGACGGTCAGGTCAGCTGGCGCACCTGGCACGCCTATCCCCAGGAGGGGCGGCTGGTCGCGACGCGCACGAGAGTGGGCGCGCGGACGTCGGCCGGGACCGCGGCGGAGGCGGCGGAGGCGGCGGCGGAGACGGCGGCTGAGACGGCGGCGGCTCTCTCGTAATAGACCCTTGTGGGTGACAAAGGGTTGCCGTTTCGTAACGTAGCGTTCGCGACATGATCTACCGCCCGGTACCGGCGCGGCTGCCCGTACCGGCCGGGCTCGGCCGCTTCGTGGTGCTGACCACCGTCTTCATCTGCGCCGCCTGCGGGCTGGTGTACGAGCTGGAGCTGGTCGCGCTGGCCTCGTATCTCATCGGCGACTCCGTCACCCAGGCGTCCGTCGTGCTGTCCGTCATGGTCTTCGCGATGGGCATCGGCTCGCTGCTCGCCAAGCGGCTGCGCAGGCGCGCCGCCCTGGGCTTCGCCGCGGTCGAGGCCGTGCTGGCGCTCATAGGCGGGCTGTCGGCCATGGCGCTCTACGCCTGCTTCGCCTGGTTCGGTCAGGCGCGGCCGGCCCTGGTCGGCTTCTCCCTCGCCATCGGCGTGCTGATCGGCGCCGAAGTGCCCCTGCTGATGACGCTCATCCAGCGCATCCGCCGCCAGGACGCAGGCGGCGCCGTCGCCGACCTCTTCGCCGCCGACTACGTGGGCGCCCTCGTCGGCGGCCTGGCCTTCCCCTTCCTCCTGCTGCCCGTGCTCGGGCAGTTGACGGGCGCGCTGCTGACCGGCGGCGTCAACGCCGTCGCCGGCGGCGCCCTCGTCCTCTGGCTCTTCCGCGGCGACCTCAGCGTCCGCACCCGCTGGGCGCTTGTCGCCGCCAACGGCCTCGTCCTCGCCCTCCTCGCCACCTGCTCGGCCCTCAGCGGCCCCTTCGAGCGGGCCGCGCGCCACGCCGTCTACGGCGGCGACGTCCGCGTGGCCGTCCAGTCCGGGGTCCAGGAGGTCGTCCTCACGGGCGGCGGCGAGAGCGGCAAGCCGCTCTCCCTCTTCCTCGACGGCCGCCTGAGAGTCAACAGCGACGACGAATTCCGCTACCACGAAGCCCTCGTCCACCCCGCGATGCACGGCCCGCACCGCAGGGTCCTCATCCTCGGCGGCGGTGACGGCCTCGCCGTCCGCGAGGTGCTGCGCTACGGGGATGTCGCCTCGGTGACCGTCGTGGAAGTGGATGCGGCCGTGCTGCGCCTGGCCCGTACCGACCCCGATCTCGCCGCCCTCAACCACGGGGCCTACGGCGATCCGCGCGTGCGGTTCGTCACGGGCGATGCCTTCGAGTGGCTGCGCTCGCTCCCGCCCGGCGAGGCCCCCTTCGACGTGATCGTCTCCGACCTCCCCGACCCCGGCATCACCCCCAGCACCAAGCTGTACTCGCAGGAGTTCTACGGCCTGGTGGAGCGGCGGCTGGCCCCCGGCGGGCGGCTCGCCGTCCACGCCGGGGCGCTCGGCGCCCGCCCCCACGTCTTCTGGACGGTCGATGCCACGATCCGCTCGCTCGGGCTCTACAGCAGGCCCTACCGCGTCGGCGGCAGCGGCTTCTCCGGCGGCGGCGTCTCCGGCAGCGGCCCGGACCGCGCCCCGGCGCGCAGCGGGCAGGGCGAGGACTGGAGCTTCCTCCTGGCCGCCCGGGAGCCGCTGCCGCTGCAGCTGCCTGCCGTGCGGCCGCCCTTGCTCTCGCTCGATCGCGACGGCCTGGCGGCGGCGGGGCGGGCGGCCGAGCGCAGCCGCGAGCCGGGGCTGCTGCCGTCGACGCTGATGCATCCGCGGTATGCGGAGTGAGGGACGGCGGTTTACGCGGAGGCCCCGGCCGCCGCTCAGGTGGGAGGGTTCACCCCGTAGCCGCCGGGCCGCGCATGCGGCTGCGGAAGGCGCCCGGTGAACACCCCTCCCGGTGCTGGAAGAACTTGGAGAAGTTCGCCGCGTCGTCGAAGCCGATCCGGCCCGCGATCCGCGCCGCGGGCAGCCCGCTGTGCGCAAGCAGCCGCTTGGCCTCCAGCATCACCCGCCGGTCGATGAACTCCTTGGCGCCCACCCCGGCCGCGGCCGTCGTCGCGCGCGACAGCGTCCGGGAGGAGTAGCCGAGCGCCCGGGCGTAGTCGGCGACCCGGTGGCTCGTGGCGAACTCCCGCTCGACCGCGGCCCGGAAGCGCAGGAAGGCGTCGCCCGGGGCGGGCACCCGGCTGCCGACGGGGGCGGTGAGGTGAGCGAGCCTCAGCACCAGCACGGACAGCAGGTGGCGCAGGACGTCGGTGTGCACGTCGGCGGGCAGGCCGGCGCCCGTACGGAAATCCGCTTCGAGGTGGCCCACGGCGCAGAAGACGGCCTCGCGGTCCTGGCCGGCCGGCTGCCACACCACCGGCCGGAAGGGGTCGTCCGCCACCGCCGCGACGGGGCTGCCGGGCGGCAGGAAACCGGGCTGGACGAGAACGACCGTGCCCTCGATCAGCTCCGGGTCGCCGAACTGCTGCACCTGCCCCGGACGCACCCACAGCACCGAGCCCTCCTCCAGCCAGTGGCCGGTGAAGTCGACGGTGTGCGCGGTCGCGCCGGAGCGGACGGCGACGATCTGGTGGAAGTCCAGCCGCTGCGGGGTGCCCAGGAGGCCCTCGGGGGCGCGGGTGCGCAGCTCGGCCACCGACATCACCTCGACGCCGGCGGGCGTGCCGGGCGGGGCCTGATAGGCGAGCTCGACGATGTCGCCGGGCGGAGGCCGTTTTTCATCGTGTCGCTTTTTCACCATGGCGAGACGCGAGCTTACCTGTTTATGGGTGAAAAACGCCTTTAGCGTGGTCGTAACGCACAAGACAGTGCGAGAGAGAAACGCAAAAACGCAGGGAAAGACGCAGGGACACGACATGGCAGACACCGGACGGCGGCATCGGCTCACCTACGCCTTCGACGCCTACTGCGGCTGGTGCTACGGCTTCGGCCCCACCATCCGGGAATTCGCTGAGGCGAATGCCGATCGCATCGAGCTGACGGTGCTCAGCGGCGGGCTCTTCACCGGCCCGCGCGTGCAGCCGGTGTCCGCCTACTCCTACATCCCCCAGGCGGACGCCAGGATCGGCGAGCTGACCGGCGCGGTCTTCGGCCCCGGCTACGCCGAGGCGTTCGCCGACGGCACGGCCGTCCTCGACTCGGCCGCCGCCGCGACGGCCCTCGCCGCGCTGCGCAAGCAGGCCCCCGAGCGGACACTGGAGTTCGCGGGTGCACTGCAGCGTGCCTGGTACGTGGACGGGCGGAGCCTGTCCGACCCGGAGACGGTGCGGGCGGTCGCGTCCGGGCTCGGCGGCGTGGACGCCGGTGCGGCCGTCGCCGCCTTCGCCGACCCGGCCACGCGGCGCACGGCGGAGGCGGAGTTCCGGGAGGTCCGGCGGCTGGGCGTCGACCAGTTCCCGACGCTGCTGCTGCACACGCCCGGCGGGCTGCGGCGGCTCGGCGGCCCGACGACCAGCGCACGCGGGCTCACCCGCGCTCTCGACCAGCACTGATCACTTTAGTGATCACCCCACTTCAGCAGGCTTTGCACCACATTTCTGAGGAGAAGAACCCCATGGCGAAGATCGCCCTCTTCGGCGCCACCGGCACCATCGGCAGCCGCGTCCTGCGCGAGGCCCTGGACCGCGGCCACCAGGTCACGGCCGTCGTCCGCGACCCCGCGAAGCTCACCGAGAAGCACGAGAACCTGACGGTCGCCACCGGTGACGTCCTCGACCCCGAGTCCGTCGAGGCCGTGGCCCAGGGCCAGGACGTCGTCGTCAGCGCGGTCGGCGGCGGCGACGGCCCCGGGCACGTCGCGACCATCGAGCCCGCGGCGAAGTCGCTGGTGGCCGGGGTGCGCGCGCTCGGCGAGAAGGCGCCGCGGCTGATCACGGTCGGCGGTGCGGGCTCGCTGCGCACGCCCGACGGCAAGCAGGTCTGGGACGCCGAGGGACTGCCCGAGTTCCTGCTGCAGATCATGCACGCGCACGGTGACGCCCTGGACTACTACCGCACGGTCACCGACGTGCGCTGGACCAACCTCAGCCCCGCGGGCCTCATCGAGCCGGGCGAGCGCACGGGCACGTACCGCACGGCCCTGGACGACCTCGTCGTGGACGGGAACGGCAAGTCGCGTATCTCCGCCGAGGACTACGCGGTGGCCCTCGTCGACGAGATCGAGGAGGCGAACCACATCGGCGAGCGCTTCACGGTCGGCGACTGAGGCCGGCTTCGTGATCTCCGGACGGCGGTCTCCACGATCTCCGGACGGCGGTCTCCACGATCTCCGGAGGGCGGTCTCCACGAAAATCCGTCCGGAGAGGCCCTGGTGAGGGGCCCGGTGGGTAGGCTCGCTTGATATGGAGCATGAGGTGTTCGTTCCGTTTCCCGTCGAGGCGGTGCGCCGGGTCCTCGCCGACCCGGCGCGGGTGGCCCGGTGCGTCCCCGGCCTGCACCAGGACAGCGCCGACGCTTCCGGTGAGACCGTCGCCGGGCGGCTGCGGCTGCGCATAGGCGGCTCGACCATCACCTACCGGGGCCACCTGCGGCTGACCGAGCGCGAGGGCGCGTACGAGCTCTCCGGCGAGGGCGCCGAGGTACGGGGCACCGGCACGGTGACGCTGACGCTGCGCGGCCTGCTGGCGGAGGCACCCGGTGGCGCGCGGCTGACGTGCGCCGGGACGGTGGCCACCGGCGGCCGGCTGGCGGAGTTCGACGAGAAGACCACGGAGGCGACCGCACGCCGCCTGCTGGACCGTTTCGCCGCGGCGCTCGTGGAGGAGCTGCGCGAGGACGCCGAGGAGGCGGCCGGGGGCGGCCCCCGGCTGGAGGGCGGCAGCGTCTTCGACACGGCCGTCCCGCCGCCGTCCCTCGACCCTTCGGCGGACGACGACCTCGCGGACGACCTCGCCGACGACGACCTCGACGAGGACGACGTGGATGACGACGAGCCGCCGGCCGAGGCCGCGCACGCCCGCCGCACGATGATCGGCCGCAGCGCCGAGGAGGTCGACCACGCGCCGCCCCGCGGCCGCTACGCCCCCGTCCCGGCGCCGGAGGCGGCCTCGGCGACGGCGACGGCCCTGCGGTGGGCGGCTCCGGCCGCGGCCGTGGCGCTGGCGTCGGCGGTCGTGGTGGGACGCGTGCTGCGCCGCCGCCGCTGACGGCTGCCCTGCGGGCTGCTGACGGTCGGTCGGTCTCACCCGCTGACGGGCCGCGGCCGGGCTGCTGACGGTCGGTCGGTCTCGCCCGCTGACGGGCCGCGGCCGGGCTGCTGACGGCTGGTCGGCTCCCACCGGCAGACGGTCGGCCGGGCCCCACCCGTACGCGGTCGGTCCGTTCGTCCCGGCCCCGGGCCGGATGCTCGCGGCGGCGGATGCCCATAGGGTCGGAACCGTGACGAATGACGTACGCACAGACGACGCCGGCGACCAGCCCGCACGCTTCAGCGAGTCCGCACAGCCGGGGCAGCAGGGGCAGCCGGTCCGCCTCAAGGCCGGGGACGCCGAACTCACCGTGGACCCCGCACACGGCTGCCGGCTGACCGGCCTCCGCATCGGCGGGACCGAACTCCTGCGCCAGGGCGACAAGTACGGCTGCTTCCCCATGGTCCCCTGGTGCGGCCGGATCGAGCTCGGGCAGTTCCGCAACGGCGGCGAGCGGCACCAGATGCCCGTCAACCACCCGCCGCACGCCATCCACGGCACCGGCCGCGACACGGCCTGGCGTACGGTCCGGGCGGACGACTCCTCCGCCGCGTTCACCTACGACCTCGCCGCCCCCTGGCCGTACCCCGGCCGGGTCACGCAGCTGGTCGAGCTGGCCCCCGACGCCGTCACCCTCACCATGGGCGTGGAGGCGGCGAGCGACTCCTTCCCGGCGCAGGCCGGCTGGCACCCCTGGTTCCTGCGGAACCTCGGCACCGGCGAGGACGTGCAGATCGACTTCACCCCCGGCTGGCAGGAGGAGCGCGGCGACGACCACATCCCCACCGGCCGCCGCATCGACCCCCTCCCCGGCCCCTGGGACGACTGCTTCGGGATGCCCGACGGCGTCGACGTCACCCTGACCTGGCCCGGCGCCCTGGAGCTGAAGGTGGCGAGCCGCGCCGAGTGGGTCGTGATCTACGACGAGCAGGAGGCGGCCGTCTGCGTCGAGCCGCAGTCCGGCCCGCCCAACGGCCTGAACACCCTGCCGCGCCTGGTCACGCCGATCGACCCGCTGGAGATCTCCACGACGTGGACCTGGCGGACGCTCGCGTGAGCGCGCGGACGCTGGCCTAAGCTCATGGGCATGAGCACGCGTGACGCCCTGCTGCAGCAGATCAAGGACAAGGCCGTGGTCCACGGCAAGGTGACCCTTTCCTCCGGCAAGGAGGCCGACTACTACATCGACCTGCGCCGGATCACCCTGGACGCCGAGGCCGCGCCGCTGGTCGGCCAGGTCATGCTGGACGCCACGGCCGACCTGGAGTTCGACGCCGTGGGTGGGCTCACCCTGGGCGCCGACCCGGTCGCCACCTCGATGCTGCACGCCGCCGCCGCGCGCGGCCGCAAGCTGGACGCCTTCGTCGTCCGCAAGGCGCAGAAGACCCACG
Organism: Streptomyces hiroshimensis; assembly: GCF_014650335.1. GTDB lineage: Bacteria > Actinomycetota > Actinomycetes > Streptomycetales > Streptomycetaceae > Streptomyces > Streptomyces hiroshimensis. The sequence continues at coordinate 94,088 of NZ_BMUT01000016.1, read as the reverse complement.
GCATGCAGCGCCGTATCGAGGGCCCGGACATCAAGGGCCGCCGCGTCCTGGTGGTCGAGGACACCTCGACCACCGGCGGCTCCCCGCTGACGGCCGTCGAGGCGGCGCGCGAGGCGGGCGCGGAGGTCGTCGCGGTGGCGACGATCGTCGACCGCGGGGCCGCCTCCGCGATCGAGGGCGCCGGCCTGCGCTATGTGACGGGGTACTCGCTGGGGGACCTGGATCTCTCCTGACCTGCTGTTTCCTTACGGCGTTCAGGCCCGGGGGTGTGGTTTCACGTGAAACCACACCCCCTGTGCATGCCCGGGCTCATATGAGCGTGGTGAGCCTCATGTGGAGTAATTCGGGGAGTCTGGAAGTATGGGGGCGACGATGACCGTCGCCCCCTAGGTCAGGGCCCCGTATTACGCCCGTACCCGCACATCACAAGGAGCGGACAGATGCCCATCGCAACCCCCGAGGTCTACAACGAGATGCTCGACCGGGCGAAGGCAGGCAAGTTCGCCTACCCGGCCATCAACGTCACCTCGACGCAGACCCTCCACGCCGCGCTGCGCGGTTTCGCCGAGGCGGAGAGCGACGGCATCATCCAGATCTCCACCGGTGGTGCGGAGTTCCTGGGCGGCCAGTACAGCAAGGACATGGTCTCGGGCGCCGTCGCGCTCGCCGAGTTCGCGCACGTCGTCGCCAAGAAGTACCCGGTGAACATCGCGCTGCACACCGACCACTGCCCGAAGGACAAGCTGGACGGCTACGTCCGCCCGCTGCTCGCGATCTCCCAGGAGCGCGTCGCCGCCGGTCAGAACCCGCTCTTCCAGTCCCACATGTGGGACGGCTCCGCCGAGAAGCTCGACGAGAACCTCGCCATCGCGAAGGAGCTCCTCGCCGAGGCCGTGAAGGCGAAGATCATCCTCGAGGTCGAGATCACCCCGACCGGCGGCGAGGAGGACGGCGTCTCCCACGAGATCAACGACGACCTCTACACCACCGTCTCGGACGTGGAGCGCACCGCCGAGGCGCTCGGCCTGGGCGAGAAGGGCCGCTACCTGCTGGCCGCCTCCTTCGGCAACGTCCACGGCGTCTACAAGCCGGGCAACGTCGTGCTGCGCCCCGAGCTGCTCCGCGACCTGCAGGACGGCATCGCCGCCAAGCACGGCAAGGCCGACCCGTTCGACTTCGTCTTCCACGGCGGCTCCGGCTCCACGGAGGAGGAGATCCGCACCGCGCTGGAGAACGGCGTCGTGAAGATGAACCTCGACACCGACACCCAGTACGCCTTCACCCGTCCGGTGGCGGCCCACATGTTCAAGAACTACGACGGCGTCCTGAAGGTCGACGGCGAGGTCGGCGACAAGAAGACCTACGACCCGCGCACCTGGGGCAAGCTGGCCGAGGCGAGCATGGCCGAGCGCGTCACCAAGGCGTGCGCGGACCTGCGCTCCACGGGCACGAAGCTGAAGTAAGGCCTGTAGGCGGTTCGTACGCGCGGTTCGTACGCGCAGCCCATACGGCCGGCCAGGGGCCCGGTCCCGCTCACCGCGAGCGGGACCGGGCCCTTTCGCGTGGCCGCGCGGGCCCGTCCGGGGGATGATCGCGCCATGAGCGACTCCGCACCGGAACCCGGGCGCGGGCCCGCGGTGCACATGGGGACGGCCACGGGGCGCGCGGTGCTGCTGACGGCCGTCCTCGGCTCGGGCATGGCCATGCTCGACAGCACCGTCGTCAACGTCGCCCTGCCGCATATCGGCCGGGACCTCGGCGCGGACCTGGGCGGTCTGCAGTGGACCGTCAACGCCTACATGCTCACCCTCGCCGCCCTGATCCTGCTGGGCGGTGCGCTGGGGGACCGCTTCGGCCGGCGCCGGGTCTTCGTCATCGGGGTGGTGTGGTTCGCGCTGGCCTCGCTCCTGTGCGGGATCGCCCCGAACGCCGGGGTGCTGATCGGGGCACGCGCCCTGCAGGGCGTCGGCGGTGCGCTGCTCACCCCCGGCTCGCTCGCCCTCATCCAGGCCGTCTTCCGCGAGGAGGACCGGGCCGCGGCCGTCGGCGCCTGGTCCGGCCTGGGCGGGGTGGCCACGGCGATCGGCCCGTTCGTCGGCGGCTGGCTGGTGGACGGCCCGGGCTGGCGCTGGGTGTTCCTGATCAACCTGCCGCTGGCGGCGGTGTGCGTACCCGTGGCCGTGAAGTACGTGCCGGAGACGCGCGACCCGAACGCGGGCGGCCGCTTCGACGTGCTCGGCGCGGCGCTGGGCGCGCTCGCCCTCGGCGCGGTGACGTACGCGCTGATCGCCGCCCCCGACAAGGGCGCCTCGCCCTGGGTGATCGGGCCCGCGGTCGCGGGCGTCCTCCTGGGCGTCGCCTTCTGCTGGGTGGAGGCCCACAGGCCCGACCCCATGCTGCCACTGGAGATCTTCTCCATCCGCATGTTCTCGGCGATCAACGCGGTGACGGTGTGCGTCTACGCGGCCTTCAGCGGCTTCTTCTTCCTCTCGGTGCTGCAGCTGCAGGTCGTCCTGGGCTGGTCGGCGCTGGCCGCGGGGACGGCACTGCTGCCCACGACGATCCTGATGCTGCTGTTGTCCGCCCGCTCGGGGGAGATCTCCCAGCGGATCGGCCCCCGCCTCCCCCTCACGATTGGGCCCTTGCTGTGCGCCGCGGGCATGGTGCTCATGGTCCGCGTGGACCGCGGCGCCTCGTACTGGGCGGACGTCCTGCCTCCGCTTGTGGTCCTCGGCCTGGGCATGACGGCGCTGGTCGCCCCGCTCACGGCGACGGTCCTGGCCTCCGTGGACGTGGCCCGCGCGGGCCTGGCCAGCGGCATCAACAACGCGGCCGCCCGCGCGGCGGGCCTGATCGCCGTGGCCGCGCTGCCCCTGCTGGTGGGCATGGGGCCGGATGCGTACCGCGACCCCGAGGCGTTCGGGGACACCTTCCGCAAGGCGATGTACTGGTGCGCGGGCTCCCTGGTGGTGGGCGCGGTGCTGGCCTGGTTCACGGTCCGCGCGACGGCCCTGCGGGCCCCCAAGCCCACCGGCGAGCGGCCCTGCCACCCGGAGGCCACGTACCACTGCGGCATGGCGTCGCCGCCGCTGGACCCGGGGGACGCGTAAAAGGCCCCCGGCGTGAAGAGCGCCCGGCGGGGAAAGCCTCCGACGGGAAAGCCTCCGGCGTGAAAAGCCCCCGGCGCCCGGTAACGCAAAGCGCAGCGGAAGGGCAGACTGGAGCGCATGTCCATTCACGAGAACCTGCTCGGGGGACCGCCCCCGACCCACCTGCCCGACGACCCGGAGCCGCGCGAGCTGCTCGCCTCCGGGGCGGCTCCCGCCGAGGTCGCCGCGAAGTACCCGGCGTCCTCGCTCGCGTGGGCGCAGCTCGCCGACGAGGCGTTCGAGGCCGGCCGGGTCGTCGAGTCCTATGCGTACGCCCGCACCGGCTACCACCGCGGCCTCGACGCACTGCGCCGCAGCGGCTGGAAGGGCCACGGCCCGGTCCCCTTCGAGCACGAGCCGAACCGCGGCTTCCTGCGCGCGCTGCACGCCCTCGCGCGGGCCGCGCAGGCGATCGGCGAGCAGGAGGAGTACGAGCGCTGCTCCACCTTCCTCCGCGACAGCTCCCCCACGGCCGCCAACACCCTGGGCTGAGCCGGGCCGGGCTGAGCCGGGCTGAGCCGGGCTGAGCCGAGCCGGGCTGAGCCGAGCTGAGCTGAGCTGAACGACCGGCCGGAGCGCCCCGCCTCGTGCGGGGCGCTCCGGCTGTCCGCCGGGTTATCCACAGCCCTTGCCGGGACCGCTCCCCGGACCGCATGATCGCCGCAGTGGCCCGGCGAACCCGGGAGCGACGGCAGGGGAGACGAGATGACTTCCGACTCACAGGACACCGCACCCAACCTGCACTTCACCGGCACCACCCCGTACGAGGACTATGTGCGGGCCTCGGTGCTCAGCAATCTTCAGGTGCCGCTCTCCGAGGATCCCGGGGAGATGGCTTTCCTCGTCACCACCCAGGTGATGGAGCTCTGGTTCACGGTCATCGTGCACGAGTGGGAGACCGCGGCGCGGGCCCTTCGTGAGGACGACCTGCCGGTGGCGATGGCCGCCCTCAAGCGGTCCACGTACGAGCTGATGTCGCTCAACGCCTCCTGGGAGCCGCTGGCCCACCTCACCCCGGCCCAGTTCAACGCCTTCCGGTCCGCTCTGGGCGACGCCTCCGGTTTCCAGTCGGCCATGCACCGGCGTCTGGAGTTCCTCCTCGGCGACAAGTCCGCGGCCATGCTCGTGCCGCACCAGGGCGCGCCGCAGATCCATGCCGAGCTGGAGAAGGCGCTCTACGCACCGAGCCTGTACGACGAGGTGCTGCGCCATCTCGCGCGCCGCGGCCATGAGATCCCCGCGGCCGTCCTCGACCGCGATGTCTCCGAGCGGTACGCCGCCGACCCGGCGGTCGAGGCGGTCTGGGAGCGGATATACGCCGGGGATCAGGGCAGCCCGGAGTGCCGCCTGGGGGAGTCGCTGACGGAGGTCGCGGAGCTCGTCTGGCGCTGGCGCAACGACCACTTGGTCGCCACGCGCAGAGCCATGGGCGCGAAGGTGGGCACCGGAGGCTCGCCGGGCGTCGCCTGGCTGGAGAAGCGGGCGACGAAGAACGTGTTCCCAGAGCTGTGGACAGCGCGTAGCCGTGTCTGAGGCGGCGTTGGCCGAGGAGGCCGCGGCGCTCGACGCCGCCGACGGACTGGCCGCCAAGCGCGCCGAGTTCGACTTGGATGATGGCTGCGTCTATCTGGACGGGAACTCGCTCGGCGCCTTGCCGCGCGGTGTTGCCGACCGTATCGCCGACGTGGTCGGGCGCGAGTGGGGACGGCTGCGCATCCGGTCCTGGGAGGAATCCGGCTGGTGGACGGCGCCCGAGCGCGTCGGTGACCGCATCGGCCGCTTGGTCGGAGCCGCCCCCGGCCAGGTCGTCGCGGGTGACTCCACAAGCGTCAACGTCTTCAAGGCCGTGGTGGCGGCGATCCGCCTGACGGACACCGCGTCGCGGGACGAAGTGCTCGTCGACGCTGCCACCTTCCCCACCGACGGCTACATCGCCCAGTCCGCCGCCCGTATGACCGGCTGCCGTGTCCGTGCCGTCGACGCCGCGGACCTGGCCCGCGAGGCCGGGCCCCGTACCGCCGTCGTCCTCGTCAACCATGTCGACTACCGCACCGGTCGCCTCCACGACCTCCCCGGCATCACCGCGGCCGTCCGCGCGGCAGGCGCCCGCACCGTGTGGGACCTTTGCCACAGCGCAGGCGCGCTCCCCGTCCATCTCGACGCCGACGGGGCGGACTTCGCGATCGGTTGCACGTACAAGTACCTGAACGGCGGCCCCGGCGCGCCCGCCTTCCTCTACGTGCGCCGCGCCCTGCAGGACCGCTTCGACTCCCCGCTCCCCGGCTGGAACTCCCACGCCGACCCCTTCGCCATGGCTCCCGCCTACACCCCCGCCGACGGTGCCGTCCGCGGCCGCGTGGGCACGCCGGAGATCCTCGCCCTCCTCGCCCTCGACGCCGCCCTCGACGTCTGGGACGGCGTGGATCTCGCGGCCGTCCGCGCCAAGAGCCTCGCCCTCACGGACTTCTTCCTGCGCTGCGTCGAGGCGTACGTGCCGCAGGGCCGCGTCGAATCGGTGACGCCGGAGGCGCACGGGGAGCGCGGCAGCCAGGTCTCGCTGCGCTGCGCCGCGGGCCCCCCAGGGGGTGACGTCATGACGGAGCTCATCCGCCGCGGCGTCGTCGGCGACTTCCGCCGCCCGGACATCCTCCGGTTCGGCTTCACGCCGCTGTACACGCGCTTCGCGGACGCGGAACGCGCGGCGCGGGTGCTGGCGGACGTCCTGGAGGGGGTTCGGGGATGACGGCCGAAGAGGACGCCCTGTTCGGCCTGCCGTACGTCCCGCCCGACGAGACCGTCTCCTACGGCGCTCACCCCAGCCAGGTCGTCGATTTCCACCTGCCGGCCGCTCCCACCGGCCTGCGAGTGACCTTGCTGCACGGCGGGTTCTGGCGCGAGGCGTACGACCGCCGTCACCTCGCGCCCCTCGCGGCGGCCCTGGCCGCGCGCGGTGTGGAGGTCGCCCTGGCCGAGTACCGCCGGGTGGGCGGCGACGGGGGCGGCGGGTGGCCGCAGACCCTGGACGACGTCATCCGGGCCGTGGGCGTCCGCGTGCGCCCCGGCAGGCCTTCCCGGCACGTGCTCGTCGGCCACTCGGCGGGCGGGCACCTCGCGCTGTGCGCGGCGGCCGGCGGGCACGCCGCACCGCCGGGCGTGGATGCCGTCGTCGCCGTGGCCCCGGTCGCCGATCTCGCCCGCGCCCGGGAGCTGCGGCTGAGCGGGGGAGCGGTGGACGAGTTCCTGGGCGGCGCCCGGAACGACGCCCCGGAGGCGGATCCCGTCCTCCGGGGCCCTGTGCATATCCCGGTCACCGTCCTCCACGGCACCGCCGACCCGGACGTCCCCATCGCCCTGTCCCGGTCCTACGCCGCGGCCGCGATGCGCCACCCCGGCAGCGCGGATGTCACCCTGCGGATCCTCCCGGGAGTGGGCCACTACGCCCCTGTGACGCCTGGCACTGTGGCGTACGGCACGCTGCTCACGGCGTTGGGGGCGGAAGCGCTGTAGTTCCCCTTCGTAGTCCCTCTCCGGGGCGGCGTCCGTCTTAAGGAGGACCCCCGGAGATCCCCATTCATGGGGACGTCCTACGAATCGCCGTTGCCTACGGTTGATGGTGTGACCGACACCTATGAGCCCCGCCTGCGCAGTGAGATGCGGATAGTGAGAGGCGCCCTCGACCGGCTCCGCGAGGACCTCTTCCACGACGCCTTCGCCTTCCGCCCGCTGCCGCCGCTCGCCGTGGACCACCGGCTGGTCCGGCTGCTGCCCCGCCGGGCCGCCCGGTACACCCGGTGGTTCCCGCACGCCGCGCTCGTCGTCTTCACCGGCATGGTCATGCTCGCGACGCTCGCCCACGAGGGCGGGCTGTTCGGCATCTTCGCGGCGGTGCTCGTGGGCGCGCCGATGCTGACGACGCTCTTCCGGCCGGTCGGCGCCTGGTGGCTGTCCGCCGGGGTGATCCTCTTCGCCAGCACGCTGGGCGGCTACGCGCTCGGCCAGTGGCTCCCGGCGATGCTCTTCTCCCACCTCTTCGTCATGCTGGTCGTCACGCTGCGGACCCGCCCCCGCGTGGCGGCCGAGATGTGGCTGCTGACCGGGGCGATGGGGATATTCATCGGGGTGTTCTTCCGGACCGTCAGCCGGTACGGCTCCTTCGGCGGTGAGCTGTTCCAGATGATGCTGTTCTCCGGTGTCCTGCTCTTCGCCGTGGCCGCCGTCCGCGGCCTGCGCGAGACCAAGGAGCAGGTCGCCGCCCAGGTGGCCGTCACCGAGGTCGAGCGCTCGCGCCGCACCGTGCTGGAGGAGCGCACGAACATCGCCCGTGAGCTGCACGACGTCGTGGCGCACCACATGTCGGTCGTCGCCATCCAGGCCGAGGCGGCCCCGTACCGGGTCGAGGACACCCCGCCCGAGCTCGCGGCCGCGTTCCAGACGATCCGGGAGAACGCCGTGGCGGCGCTGACCGAGCTGCGCCGGGTCCTCGGCGTCGTGCGGTCGGAGAACCCCGACGCGTTCGCCGACCCCGAGGCCCCGCAGCCCACGCTCGACGCGCTGCCCGCCCTGATCGACAACGTCCGCTCCGCCGGCCTGGCCGTCGAGCATGTGACGACGGGCGCCGTGCGGCCGCTGCCGCAGGGCGTGGAGCTCTCGGCGTACCGGATCGTCCAGGAGGCGCTCAGCAACGTCCTGCGGCACGCGCCGGGCGCCCAGGCACGGGTCGAGGTCAGCTACGTCCTCGGCGGGCTGGGCCTGCGCGTGGTCAACGGCGCGCCGAACCGGCTGGCCAAGCCGTCCCCCGGCGCCGGCCACGGCGTCCTCGGGATGCGCGAGCGCGTCGCGATGCTCAGCGGCGAGATGACCGCCGAGGCGACGGACGAGGGCGGCTACGAGATCGCGGTCTTCCTTCCGGTCGCTCCGGGCGAGGGCGCCGCTTCGGGCGAGGCCGCCGCATGACCATCCGCGTGATGATCGTGGACGATCAGATGATGGTCCGCGAGGGCTTCTCCGTCCTCCTGAACGCCATGCCGGACATCGAGGTCGTCGGCGAGGCCGTCGACGGCAGGCAGGCTGTGGAAAAAGTCGCCACTCTGCGCCCTGACGTCGTGCTGATGGACATCCGTATGCCCGTCCTCAACGGCCTGGAGGCCACCCGGGAGATCATCGCCGCCGACGCGGACGCGAAGGTGCTGGTCCTGACCACCTTCGATCTGGACGAGTACGTCTACCAGGCGCTGCGGGCCGGAGCGAGCGGCTTCCTGCTCAAGGACGCCTCGGCGCGGCAGCTCGCGGACGGGGTGCGGGTGGTGGCCGCGGGGGAGGCGCTGCTGGCGCCCACGGTCACCAAGCGCCTCATCCAGGAGTTCTCCCGGCTGGGCGCGCCGAAGCAGCCCACACAGGAGCGTGTCGGGGAGCTGACCGAGCGGGAGACGGAGGTGCTCGTGCTGGTCGCGCAGGGGCGCTCCAACTCGGAGATCGCCACGCACCTCGTCGTCGCCGAGTCCACGGTCAAGACGCACGTCAGCCGCATCCTGGTGAAGCTCGGTCTGCGCGACCGCACCCAGGCGGCGGTCTTCGCCTACGAGGCGGGCCTGGTCACGCCGGGCGGCTGACCGCCACCCGGGCCGCCGGGCCCGCCCCCCGCCGACCTGCCCGCTATCCCTGAGGCCCGCTACCCCCGCGGCACCACCAGCCGCCACCCCTCCGCATGCGCCGTCCACGTCCGCCTGCGGACCGGGCCCGTGAGGGCGTTGTCCGCCCGGTAGCGGAAGGCCGGGCCGGAGATCGTGATGCGGCGGGCGCGGGAGCGCTGGGGGCGGTCCGCGTCGTGGGTGTGGACGGTGAGTTCCGCGAGGCCGCCGTCCGCGGCGGCCAGGGACACGCGGGTGACCGGCCGGTCGAGGTCGGTGACGAGAACCCCGTCGGCCTCGATGCGCAGGCGGGTGCAGCCGGGCACCGGGACGCGGCCCTCTGCCGCCGGACCGGGACCGGTCAGCAGGGTGAGCGCGGAGCGGGCCGTGCGCGCGGCGGGGGACCACCACGGCTGGTGACCTTCGCCACCTCTGCCGCCCATGCCTTCCGCCGCGCCGCAACCCGGGCCGGAGCCCGCGTCCATCGTTTCCACGGCCTCCGCACCGGCCTCGCCGGCCTCCGCAGACCCGTTCGGCCCAGCCGTCCCCGCCGGTCCTGCGGGCCCGGCCGGCACATCCGTCTCGCCGCCCGGTCCGTAGCCGCCGGGAACCCACAGTCCGCCGAGAACCACACCCCCGCCGTCGTCCACCAAGACGTCCAGACGCCGCTCAGTGCCGTCCAGAACGGCCCGGGCGGCGGCGACGGGCCCCAGGGGCACCCCGAGCGTCTGAGCCAGCGAGACGGCCGGCAGGGGCCCCACAGGGACGGCGGACACAGGTATGTCCCCCAGCTCGCGGCGGCGCTGCAGGACGTTCACCACGTGCAGCAGGGCGCGGTCGTCGCCGATGACGACCGGCCGCCGCCGGCCGCGCCGGGCCAGGGCGCGCTCGACCTCCTCGGGCCCGTCCGGCAGACAGATCTTGGTCGCTGCGCCGCCGCGGAGCACGTCCCTCGCGATCCGTACGGACTCGCCGTCCACACGGCGGGCGACCGGGTCGATGACCACGAGCAGAGCCTGCTCGATGGGGTCTGGAGCCGACACCTCGGTCCTTCCTCAGGTGCTGTTTTTCCCGGGGCACGACCCCCGGACCCCCGGTCGCGACCCGGGGCCCTGGGTCTTTCTGTTCGTCCCCCGAGCGAAATATTCGGTAATCTCTCGGTGCAAGAGCCCCTGTCGCTGTTGCGCCAGGGGCTTCGTCTATCCGGGGCACCGGTTCGACGGCTCTAGCGGTGGTGTACGCCCTGAGCAAGCGGGGTGACACCACCACGCACGTTGGACATGCCCCGCCCGGAAGGGGTGTACGCCTGTGCCCGCACTTGTGCTGCTCGGTGCTCAGTGGGGTGACGAGGGCAAGGGAAAGGCCACCGACCTCCTCGGTGGATCCGTGGACTATGTGGTGCGCTACCAAGGTGGCAACAACGCCGGCCACACGGTGGTCGTCGGCGACCAGAAATACGCGCTGCATCTCCTCCCTTCCGGGATCCTCTCGCCGGGGTGTACCCCGGTCATCGGCAACGGTGTGGTCGTCGACCCGGCGGTCCTGCTCTCCGAGCTGAGCGGGCTGAACGAGCGCGGCGTCGACACGTCGAAGCTGCTGCTCAGCGGTAACGCACACCTGATCACGCCGTACCACACGACGGTCGACAAGGTGACGGAACGCTTCCTCGGCAAGCGGAAGATCGGCACCACCGGCCGCGGTATCGGCCCGACCTACGCGGACAAGATCAACCGCGTGGGCATCCGCGTCCAGGACCTCTACGACGAGTCGATCCTGGAGCAGAAGGTCGAGGCTGCCCTCGACTTCAAGAACCAGATCCTGGCGAAGCTCTACAACCGCCGCGCGATCGACGCCGCCAAGATCGTCGACGAGCTGCTGGGCTACGCCGAGCAGATCAAGCCGTTCGTGGCCGACACGACGCTGATCCTGAACAACGCCATCGACGAGGGCAAGGTCGTCCTCTTCGAGGGCGGCCAGGGCACGCTGCTCGACGTCGACCACGGCACGTACCCCTTCGTCACCTCCTCGAACCCGACCGCGGGCGGCGCCTGCACGGGTGCGGGCGTGGGCCCGACGAAGATCAACCGCGTGATCGGCATCCTGAAGGCCTACACCACGCGCGTCGGCGCCGGTCCGTTCCCGACCGAGCTGTTCGACAAGGACGGCGAGGCGCTGCGCACCATCGGCGGCGAGCGCGGTGTCACCACCGGCCGTGACCGCCGCTGCGGCTGGTTCGACGCCGTCATCGCCCGCTACGCCACCCGCGTCAACGGCCTGACGGACTTCTTCCTCACCAAGCTCGACGTGCTCACCGGCTGGGAGCAGATCCCGGTCTGTGTCGCCTACGAGATCGACGGCAAGCGCGTCGAGGAGCTCCCCTACAGCCAGAGCGACTTCCACCACGCGAAGCCGATCTACGAGATGCTGCCGGGCTGGACCGAGGACATCTCCAAGGCCAAGACCTTCTCGGAGCTGCCGAAGAACGCGCAGGCGTACGTGAAGGCGCTGGAGGAGATGTCGGGCGCGCCGATCTCCGCGATCGGCGTCGGCCCGGGCCGCGACGAGACGATCGAGATCAACTCGTTCCTTTCGTAGCTCGTCCGCTTCTCAGGAAGCAGCACGCGCGCGTGCACGGCGCCCCGGTGGCTCACGGCCACCGGGGCGCCGGCTTTTCAGCCTGCGCCGCGTTCAGGCGATCTTCGGGTATCAGCCGGTCTTCCGGTAGACCAGCGACGCATCTTTCGTGCCGCTGTCGACGAAGTCGCGCCGCATCCTGCCGTCCGGCAGCAGCACCAGGTCCGAGGCGGAGCCGGGCTGGCAGGCCGAGGTGGGGTTGGCCTGGGTGACGCTGGACGGGCCGATGCGCAGAGGGGCTCCGCCGGTTCCGCCGCCGGTCGCGGTCGCGCTCCACTGGCAGCTGTAGGAGGTGCCGTCGTCGAGGACGCCGCTGCCCTGGATGGTGACGGAGACGGCGGTGCCCCGCGAGATGGTGATGGTCCGGTTGTTGGTGCGCGTGCCGCTGCCGAACGTGGACTGCCAGGTGCCCGCGAACGCCTGGGGCCCCGTTCCGGTGCCGGTGCCGGTGTCGTCGCCCGGTCCGGGGCTGGTGGCCGGTGCGGGTGCGGGGGTGGAGCCTGCCGTGGAGGGGGCGGACGGCGCACTCGTGCCGGGACCGGCGGACTGTGCGGGGCCGCTGCTGCTGTGGGCGTCGTTCTTCGCGGATTCCTGCTGCTTGACGAGGAAGACCGCGCCTCCTCCGGCGATCAGGCCGGCGGCCACCACGGCGGCGAGGATGACGGGTGTGCGCGAGCGGCGCGGCGCGGGCGGTCCGTAGGGGACGGGCCCGGTGACGTAGGTGCCCGAGTCGTAGGGGTTCGGGGCGCGGCCGGGGGCGTTGCCGTGGCCGTACGGGTTCGCCTGCGGATAGCCGTAGGGCGCCGGGGCGGGCACGGGCGCGGCCGGCGGCAGGGGCTGGGCGTGCGGTGACGGCGGGGGCGGCGGGCTGCCGGCCGTGACGGTCGGCGGGTCCTGCCGTGCGGGCGGCAGGGCCGGTGCCCCCGCCGGGGATATCGCCGTGGGCGCGTGCCCGGGCTCCTCGCGCCCGGGGGCCGGGGCGGGCTCCTCCACGTCCAGCAACTGGACGGCGTGCCGCCCGAGCTGGGCGACCAGCCCGCCGGGCAGCCACGGTTCGGCGGACCGCAGGTCGCCGAGCAGCTCCTCGACGCCGGTGACCTCCAGGACCTGCGCGGGCGTCGGCCGGTCCTGCGGATCCTTCGCGAGGAACGACGTGATCAGCGGGCGCAGCCCGGCCGGCACCTCGGCGAGGTCCGGCTGCTCCTCCGCGATCCGGTACATGAGGGCGTGGACGCCGCTGTCCGCCGTGCCGAACGGCATCCGGCCGGTGGCCGCGTAGGCCAGCACGGAGCCGAGGCAGAAGACGTCGCTGGCGGGCGTGATCCGGCCGCCGCGCACCTGCTCGGGCGACATGAAGCCGGGGGAGCCGACGGTCGCGCCGGTGCGGGTGAGGCCGCCGCCGTCGGTGACGGTCTCCAGGGCGCGGGCGATGCCGAAGTCGATGACGCGCGGGCCGTCGAGGGTGATCAGCACGTTGGACGGCTTGAGGTCGCGGTGGACGATGCCCGCGGCGTGGACGGCCTGCAGGGCGCGCGCGAGGCCGGCGCCGAGGATGCGCACGGAGCGCTCGGGCAGCAGCCCGAAGTCCCGGTCGACGACCTGCCGCAGGGACGGACCGGCGATGTAGCCGGTGGCGACCCAGGGGGTCTCCGCCTCGGTGTCGGCGTCGAGGACGGATGCGGTCCACTCCCCGCCGACCTGGCGTGCGCTGTGCACCTCTTGGCGGAAGCGCCGCCTGAACTCCTCCTGGCCGGCCAGCTCGGGGTGGACGAGCTTGACCGCGACCGTCCGGCCGCGGTCGGAGCGGGCCAGGTAGACCCGTCCCATTCCACCCGCGCCGAGCCGCCCGAGCAGCCGGTACGCGCCGAGTGTGCGTGGGTCCTCTGCCCTCAGGCTGTCCATGCGCAGGTCCTCCGTGTCCCCCGTGTTTCCTTGCGGAGAATAGCGGGAGCACAAAGAACCGGGACCCCGCACTCGGAAAGTACGTGGCCCCGGTCCGCACTGCCCGGCGTCCGGGCGGTGGCTGGGGGAGGGTCAGGCCGGAATGATGTTCTCCGCCTGGGGGCCCTTCTGGCCCTGGGTCACGTCGAAGGTGACCTTCTGGCCCTCCTGCAGTTCCCGGAAGCCCTGAGTTGCGATGTTCGAGTAGTGCGCGAAGACGTCGGCGCCGCCCCCGTCCTGGGCGATGAACCCGAATCCCTTCTCCGAGTTGAACCACTTCACGATGCCGGTAGCCAAGATGATCTCCTCGATGGCGGCGGTGCCGGAATTCCGGGCACCACGGAATTACGCGTCGCGGTACGGCCCTTCGGACCGCCGGCCCGTAAAACACAACGGCGCCTGAAGGTCGCAGACCTTCAGGCGCGCATATGACTGGGTCCATAACTGCAACGGAAAATGACCGTAGCATGCGGCTCGTACCATTCGCGGAATTTGCGCATTTCCCTGGTCGTTGCGGCGTGGCGCACCACCGGCGCTGACGCTGTGATGGTGCCGCGGGCCGCCCGGCAGTGTGTCGCCGGGCGTGGCAAGAGCCATACACAGTGCCGGTGTCGGGCCGGACCGGGCCTGCCTACGCTGGCGGTTGTCCACCGCAGGGGCACCTCCCGGACCGATCCGAGGTAACGACCGTGAGCACGCAGCACCCCACCGCCGACCCCGCAGCCGGCGCCGCAGTCAAGGCCGCCGACCGCGCGCACGTCTTCCACTCCTGGTCCGCGCAGGGCCTCATCGACCCGCTGGCCGTGGCGGGCGCCGAAGGCTCCTACTTCTGGGACTACGACGGCAACCGCTACCTGGACTTCTCCTGCCAGCTGGTCAACACCAACATCGGCCACCAGCACCCCAAGGTCGTCGCCGCGATCCAGGAGCAGGCGGCACGGATGTGCACGATCGCCCCGGGCTTCGCGGTGGACGTGCGCTCCGAGGCCGCACGCCTCGTCGCCGAGCGCACCCCCGGCGACCTCGACAAGATCTTCTTCACCAACGGCGGCGCCGAGGCCGTCGAGAACGCCGTCCGCATGGCACGCCTGCACACCGGCCGGCCCAAGGTGCTGAGCGCCTACCGCTCGTACCACGGCGCGACCGCCACGGCGATCAACCTCACCGGCGACCCGCGCCGCTGGCCCTCCGACACCGCCTCGGCCGGCGTGGTGCACTTCTGGGCGCCGTTCCTCTACCGCTCGCCGTTCCACTCCGGCAGCGAGCAGCAGGAGTGCGAGCGCGCCCTGGCCCACCTCGAGGACACGATCGTCTTCGAAGGCCCGGCCACCGTCGCCGCGATCATCCTGGAGACCGTCCCCGGCACCGCCGGGATCATGGTCCCGCCGCCCGGCTACCTCGCGGGCGTCCGCGAGATCTGCGACCGCTACGGGATCGTGTTCGTCCTCGACGAGGTCATGGCGGGCTTCGGGCGCACGGGCCGCTGGTTCGCCGCCGACCACTTCGGCGTCACCCCCGACCTGCTGACCTTCGCCAAGGGCGTCAACTCCGGCTATGTGCCGCTCGGCGGCGTCGCGATCTCCGCGGAGATCGCCGCCACCTTCGACGAGCGCCCCTACCCCGGCGGGCTCACCTACTCCGGGCACCCGCTCGCCTGCGCCTCCGCCGTGGCGACGATCAACGCGATGGCCGAGGAGGGCATCGTGGAGAACGCCGCCCGGATCGGCGAGCAGGTCCTCGGCCCGGGCCTGCGGGAGCTCGCCGAGCGCCACCCGAGCGTCGGCGAGGTGCGCGGCCTGGGCGTCTTCTGGGCCGTGGAACTGGTCAAGGACCGGGCCACGCGCGAGCCGCTGGTGCCGTACAACGCGGCGGGCGAGGCCAACGCGCCCATGGGGGCCTTCGCTGCGGCCTGCAAGAAGTCGGGCCTGTGGCCGTTCGTGAACATGAACCGCACCCATGTGGTGCCGCCGTGCACCGTCACCGAGGAGGAGGCCAAGGAGGGCCTCGCGATCCTGGACGAGGCGCTGACGGTGGCGGACGGCTTCACGGTCTGAGGCTGAACTGCTTGTCGTTGCCGCAGGCAACAAGAAGCCGCTGCAAGACGAGCAACCGCTGCAACGACGATCAACCACCGTGCTGTGCCCCGGAGGTGCCGCATCGCCCCAGCCCACTCGTAACGGCACAAACCCCATGAGGTACCGTTCCCCGTTCCTGTGCGCACGGCCATATTGCCCGGGACGGCCCTCGCATATCGTTTGCGAGGCCGTCCGCACATGGCGCGCGGTCGGGAAAGGGGAGACGGAGAACGATGCCGGGCAGCGAGGCTGTCAGACGCACGACGCTGCGCGAGCAGATCGCCGACGCCTTGCGTGACGAGGTCATCGCGGGGCGTCTCCCTGCGGGCCGCCAGTTCACGGTCAAGGAGATCGCCGAGCAGTACGGCGTCTCGGCCACACCCGTGCGCGAGGCGCTGCTCGACCTGTGTGCACAGGGCCTGCTCGATGTGGAACTGCACAAGGGCTACCGCGTGCGCGAATTCACCTACGCCGACTTCCGGGACATGGTCGAGGCCCGCTCCCTGATCGTCGAGGGCATCTTCCGCCGCTCGCCCGACCGCGCGCTGCGCAGCGTCACCCCCGCCGCCCTGGCCTCCGTGCGGCGCCGGGCCGAGGAGGCGTCGAGGGCCGCCGTCGCGGGCGACCTGGACATCCTCATCGGCTACGACCTCCGCTTCTGGCGTGAGCTCGCCGCAATAGTGGGCAACCCGTATATATCCGACTTCCTGAATACGGTCCGGGTGCAGGGCTGGGTCTTCACCGTCCCGCTGCTGCGCCGGATGCCCTCGCTCCGCGGGCGCCTGTGGCACGGCCACAGCGAACTGGTCGAGGCCGTGGCCCAGCAGAACGCCGCGGAGGCCGAGCGCATCATCACTGCATACAACCAGCACTCCCTGGCGCTCATCGAGGCTTCCCGCCCGGTATGACAACCGGCCCGGCGGCACTACGCTGGCTCGACCATCGCAGCAACGGCCGGTGTGCGAGCGGGCAGGGCCCGGGGCCCGTGCGTACGGGAAGCCGTTGCGTCGTCGCGAACGAGAGTGAGTTCACGTGGCCTGTGACCTCTGGCTGGTCCCCCTCGTCGACGTGCTGTGCCACAGCCCCGACAACCCCTTCGCCGAGGAGATAGCCGCGTACGACAAGGCGCTCGGCGAGGCCGGACTGCCGCCCGTCCCCGTCTTCGGCTATATGCCGGGGCTCTCGGGGGACGTGGCGCCCGTCGCGGGCTTCGACTACGACGCCCTGCACTTCCTGCGCCGCGCCCATCTGCTGAACCTGTGCGGCCTCGCGGTCACGCCCGTGGACGAACTGGGCGGGGACTACGAGCAGTTGCTGGAGATGTTCGAGACGACGGCGCAGCAGTCGCACCTGGTGTG
This sequence comes from Streptomyces hiroshimensis, assembly GCF_014650335.1. Lineage (GTDB taxonomy): Bacteria > Actinomycetota > Actinomycetes > Streptomycetales > Streptomycetaceae > Streptomyces > Streptomyces hiroshimensis. The sequence continues at coordinate 77,304 of NZ_BMUT01000016.1, read as the reverse complement.
GCACTACGACCACGCAGGAGCGTACGTCCCGGTGGACTTCGCGCACCCGCTGACGAATGACGAACTGCTGGAGGGGGGCGGCCCCTTGGGCTCCAGTCAGGGCCTGCTGCGTGAACTGCACGCCGTGGCACCCGCGCTGGGCATCGATCCCGCCAACCCGCCTGCCGCACCGGCCGCTCCGGAACGGCCCACGGGGCTGGAGGAGCGGGCGGCGCCCGGGCCGCAGGACGACAGCCCCTTCGCCCGGGAGCGGCACGTCTGGCTGGGGCTGCACGCCGCGGCGACGCGCAGCCTGGGCCAGGGGTCGATGATCGTCTTCAGCTGAGGCGGATCCGGCTCGGGGTCCGATACCGCTCGGGCCACGAGCCGTACCAGACCCCGAGCCGGATCCGCGCGGGGACTCGGACCCGGTCAGCGCGGGGACTCCGGCGGCCGCTGCCGCGGCATGTTCGGCCGGGTCCCCGGGGGCATCGGGAAGCGCGGCAGCGGGCCGCCGCCCTCGCCCCGCGGGCCCCAGGACACCAGCGACTGCGTGAGCAGCGGCGTCGGCCCCGCCCGGAACTCCACCATCCAGTCGGCCGTCTCCGCCCGGACGAGCTCGGAGACGTCCTCGGAGAAGCGCCGCAGCACGCTCAGACAGCGCTCGGCCGCCTCGCTGGCCGTGCCCTCGGTGGGGCCGAGGACCTCGCGGACGCACTCCGACGCCCAGTCGAACTGCAGCGCCTCCAGCCGCCGCTGCACGGCCTGCGCCGTGGCCACGGCCCGCATCCAGCCGGACGTCAGGCCGAAGTAGCGGTCGCAGGCGACGCAGGCCGCCGACCCGAGCAGCACCAGGAAGCCCCAGGCGCAGCCGGTGCGGACGACGTTCGTCAGCTGCAGCAGCGGCAGGGCGGAGCCCACCACCGCGCAGGCCGCGGCGCCGATGCGCAGCGCCCGCGCCCACCGGCGTTTCCAGGCCCGGTCCGCCAGATACCAGTCGACCAAATACAGGGCACCGTTCTCCACCCAGCGGTACAGCTCATCGAGACGCTCCGCCGGTTCCCCCCAGTCGCCGAGCGGGAAGGTACGGCCGCGCAGGTCGCCGCGGTCCCTCCCGCTCTGCTCGCGGGGGAGCCCTTCGGGCTGCATCTCCGGCTGGCTCACCCGTGCACTCCCTCTGCCGCATGCGGATCGCGAGCCCCCTTCCTACCGCCGAACGGTCGGTCTTGGAGACAAGATCGCTGCTTTTCCGCCCGTAAGCGCAGACGAATCCGGTATAAGCCGCGGTTCGGCATCACCCGAAAGAGTGGGTGGCGGGGACGTGCACGCTGTCCTCCGCCTGTCCTGCGGCCGTACGGGGCCGCTGCAGTGACGTTTCCGTGAGTCGTCATACCGACCCTGGAAAGCGATCAGTCGACGAGGCAATAGGGTGACCGGTGTGAAGGTCCTCGTCATCGGCGGCGGCGCCCGCGAACACGCCCTGTGCCGCTCACTCTCCCTCGATCCCGACGTCACCGCGCTGCACTGCGCCCCCGGCAATGCCGGGATCGCCGAGGTCGCCGAGGTGCACCAGGTGGACGCCCTCGACGGCACGGCCGTCGCCGGCCTCGCCGCGTCCCTGGGCGCGGACCTGGTGGTCGTCGGCCCCGAGGCCCCGCTGGTCGCAGGCGTCGCAGACGCCCTGCGCGAGCGGGGCTTTCCTGTCTTCGGGCCCTCGGCGCAGGCCGCGGAGCTGGAGGGCTCCAAGGCGTTCGCCAAGGACGTCATGGCCGCGGCCGGCGTTCCCACGGCCCGCGCCTACGTCTGCACCACGCCCGAAGAGATCGACGCCGCGCTCGACGCCTTCGGTGCGCCGTACGTCGTCAAGGACGACGGCCTGGCCGCCGGCAAGGGCGTCGTCGTCACCGGCGACCTCGCGGCCGCCCGCGAGCACGCGCTGGCCTGCGGCCGCGTCGTGATCGAGGAGTTCCTGGACGGCCCCGAGGTCTCCCTCTTCGCCGTCACCGACGGCGAGACGGTCGTCCCCCTCCAGCCCGCCCAGGACTTCAAGCGCGCCCTCGACGGCGACGAGGGGCCGAACACGGGCGGCATGGGCGCGTACTCCCCGCTGCCCTGGGCCGACCCCAAGCTGGTGGACGAGGTCCTGCAGACGGTCCTGCAGCCCACCGTGGACGAGCTGCGCCGCCGCGGCACGCCCTTCTCCGGCCTGCTCTACGCGGGGCTCGCGATCACCTCGCGCGGCATCCGCGTGATCGAGTTCAACGCCCGCTTCGGCGACCCCGAGACGCAGGTCGTCCTCGCCCGCCTGAAGACGCCCCTGGCGGGGCTGCTGCACGCCGCCGCCACGGGCACGCTCGCGTCCGTGCCGCCGCTGCGCTGGAGCGACGGCGCCGCCGTCACGGTCGTCGTCGCCTCGCACAACTACCCGGGCACCCCGCGCACGGGTGACGTCATCGAGGGCCTCGCGGAGGCCGCGGAGCTCGACGACGCGTACGTCCTGCACGCGGGCACGGCCCACGACGCGGAGGGCCGCGTGGTCAGCGCAGGCGGCCGCGTCCTGTCGGTGACGGCCACGGGACCGGACCTCGAAACGGCCCGCACGCGCGCGTACGAGGCGGTCTCCCGCGTCCACCTGCCGGGCGGCCACCACCGCACGGACATCGCTGCGCGAGCGGCGGAGGGTTCGTAAGACCACCGAGCGCGGTACGCCCTTTGCCTGCGGCAGGGGGCGTACCGCGTGCTGGCAAGTAGGCCAGTACTGGCAAGTAGGCCCCGCCCCCTATACGTCGAGCCTGCCCGGCAAGGGCCCCGGCTTTGACCAAAGCCATTCCATCGGGTGACCGGTTGGCCAACTAGCTGACGCGCGCCCCACCCCCAACTAGGGTGCGGCGCAAGCGAAGTGCCGGGCGGAAGTGCCGGGCATCAGGCGAGCATCAGGCGACTGGCCCACCGGCATTGCGATGTCAGAGGCCGGTGCCACAGTGGGGGGAGAGCAACGCCCCCCGGCGTTGCGTCCGCTGTCGCACTCCTCGGTCCGAGGTTCCGACGGAGCACAAACTGGCAACAGGGGGTGATCGGTCTCGTGGCAGGTCCGGAAGCAGGCGTGCTGGTCGCACGCGCCCAAGCCCTCGCGGTGCTGCGCATCCGCAGCGCCGCGCTGGCCGTCGCCCTGCTGCCCGCGGCAGCCGCCGTCGTGCTGGCGGCCGGCATCGCCATGGGCCGTATCCCGGACGGCGGCGCCTGGTCCACCGCCCGCTGGGCGGTTCTCGGCGTCGCGGTCCTCACCCTGGCCCTGACGGCGGGCGTGGCCGCCGTGGTCGCCCGCGCCAGACCGGCCCTGAGCCCCACCGTCGCCATCCCGGAGGAGAAGGCGCCCGATCTCTACCGGCTGGTCCGTGATCTCGCGGAGCGCCTGGAGGTCCCGGCCCCGTCGGCCATGGCCCTCACCCCCGACTGCGACAGCTGGCTGGAGGACCGCACCCACCCGGCGCACTGCGCGGGCCAAGGCGCGGCGAACGGCCCGCGCCCCCGCCGCGCCCTGGCCCGCCCCAGGCGGCGCTCCACGGCCGCGCCGGTGCTGGTGATCGGCTCGCCGTTCCTGTGGTGGATGCGCGTCGCCGAGCTGCGCGCCCTGCTGGCGCCGGTCGTCGCGGGCACGGGCCCCGCGGCCCATCCCGACATAGCCGCGGCCCGCCGCTTCGTCCGCGGGCTGGACGCCGCCGTGGCCGTCGCGGCGGGCCGGCCCGCCCTGGCATTCGTCGGCGGTGCGGCCCGGCTGCTGCTGAGCTCCTGCCGGGCGCACGCGGCCGAGATGGAGCGGGGGGTCGCGGCGGCCGCCTCGGAGCGCGCCCAGAGCGTGGACTACGGCCTGAGGATCGTCGCCCAGGAGCAGGTGGGCCTCGCCTACGCCGGCTGGGACCGGCTGCTGAACAGGGTCGCGCTGCCCGCCTGGCGGATGGGCCGCTGGCCCTCCCGGCTCGATGCCGGCGTCGTCTCCGCGCTCACCGAGCTCTCCCGCCGCGACCGCCTCGCGGAGGGCTTCGCCTCCCGCCTGGGCGAGCGCCCGGCCTGCGATCTGCTGGAGGAGCCCGGCGCGATCGACGAGGCCGCCTCCCTGCTGGCGGCCCGGCTCTTCCACGGCGGCCCGGCAGAGTCCGGCCCGGACTGGTCGCCCGTGGCCTGGAGCCAGTATCCGGAGGAGGTCGTGGACCGCAAGTGGCGGCTGGAGGCCGCCCGCCTCCACCGCGTCCTCGACGTCCTGGACGCCCTTCCGGCCCTCACCCCCGCCCCCGCGCCCCCGGCGGGCATGGCCGCCGCGCCCACCGTGGCCCGGGTCCTGGAGCGGCTGGTAGGCCCCGCGGCCGGGGGCGTCGCGGAGGAGCTGGGGGCCCGGCTCGGCGCCGAGGTGGCCCGGGAAGCCGCCCAGGAGGAGCTCGCGGCGAAGCGGAGCGCCTACGGCACTGGGGCCGACCCCTGGGTCGACGGCCTCTCGCCCCTCTTCCCGCTGCAGCCGCCCCGCAGCGGCCGTGAGCTGCTCGCCGACCACGTCACGGCCATGGTCTGCTGCGCCGCCGTGGACACCGCCGGAGCCGCCCCGGGCCTGGACTGGCTCGACGGCCCCGCCCTGCTGGTCGGCGGCGCCCGCCGCCCCGGCCTGGCTCCCACGGTCCTCAGCCTGATCGAGGAGGGGGACGACGCCCCGCTGCGCGCCTGGCTCGGCGAGGTCGGGGTCCGCCCCGAGAAGCCCGTCCGTCTGGTGTGAGCGTGTGAGCCCTGTGACGTTCGGTGATCCTTCGCCCTGTCACTTACCGGGGAATTTCGCGACGAGCAGTGACGAGACGGGCGCTTTATGTGATGTGCTGGGGTCCGCCGTGCGCCAGTGACCGCAGTGAGCCACGCCCGGACAGACGGAAATCGGCAGGCGTCGGGGGACGTAGGGGAGGGAGCACGCCATGGGGATGGACCAGATCCGCCGCTGGGAGTCGGGGGCACTCGCGCACGCCGTGTCCGACCCCTTCGGCCAGGGCCCGCTGCCCTGGCTGCGCGGCAGCGAGCACTACTTCGACGACACGGGCCAGATCATCCCCTGGTACGTGCACCCCGTCCCGGAGCGGGGCGGCGGCGGGGGCGGGGCGGGTGGCAGAGGCAGAGCCGGCGGTGCCCGTATCCCCGCCCCCCGCAGCGGCGGCCCGCGCACCGCCGACGACGTCCACCTCCAGATCAAGGGCTTCGCCTCGAACAGCGCGGTCGCCCCGGGCGAGGCCATAGATTTCCGCATCACCGTGGATCCGCCGCAGCAGTTCGGCGTGGACGTCTACCGCATCGGCCACTACGCGGGCGACGGCGCCTCCAAGATCACCACCAGCCCGCGGCTGTCCGGCATCGTCCAGCCGGCCCCCCTCACCGTCGACCGCACGGTCTCCTGCCACCACTGGTGGCTCTCCTGGCGGCTGCAGATCCCCAGCTACTGGAGCCTCGGCGCCTACGTGGCCGTCCTGACCACCGCCGACGGCTACCGCAGCCACATCCCCTTCCTCGTCCGCGACACCCACCCCGCGGACCTCCTCCTCGTCCTGCCCGACATCACCTGGCAGGCCTACAACCTCTACCCCGAGGACGGCCGCACGGGCGCGAGCCTCTACCACGCCTGGGACGAGCACGGCCGGCTGCTGGGCGAGGAGGGCGCGGCGACCACCGTCTCCTTCGACCGCCCCTTCGCGGGCGCGGGCCTGCCGCTGCACGTGGGCCACGCCTACGACTTCATCCGCTGGGCCGAGCGCTACGGCTACGACCTCGCCTACGCCGACACCCGCGATCTCCACGCGGGCCGCGTCGACCCCTCCCGCTACCGCGGCCTGGTCTTCCCCGGCCACGACGAGTACTGGTCCCCGGCCATGCGCCGCTCCGCCGAGCTGGCCCGCGACTCCGGCACGTCGCTGGTCTTCCTCTCCGCCAACACCATGTACTGGCAGGTGGAGCTCGCCCCCTCGCCCGCCGGCCCCGACCACCTCCTGACCTGCCGAAAACGCCGCGGGCCCGGCCGCTCCGCGCTCTGGCGCGACGTCTCGCCCGCCGAGCAGCAGGTGCTGGGCATCCAGTACGCGGGCCGGGTGCCCGAGCCCGCCCCCATGGTCGTCCGCAACGCCGACCACTGGCTGTGGGACGCCACCGGCGCCGGCGAGGGCGACGAGCTGCCCGGCCTCGTCGCCGGCGAGGCCGACCGCTACTACCCCCGAACGGCCCTGCCCGAGCACACCCGCCGCATCCTGCTGGCCCACTCCCCGTACCTGGACGGCGAGGGCAACAAGCGCCACCAGGAGACGTCCCTCTACCGCGCCCCGAGCGGCGCCCTGGTCTTCGCCGCGGGCACCTTCGCCTGGTCACCCGCCCTGGACCGGCCGGGCCACACCGACGCCCGGATCCAGCGGGCCACGGCCAACCTCCTCGACCGGATCTGCAAGCGCTGCTGACCCTCGCCGGGGCGCGCGCACGGACGTACGGCAGAATCGTGGTGCTTGGACAAACCACCAGGAGGACGCGTGTCCGGATTCGTAGAGAAGCCCGAGCCGATCGAGGTGCCCGGGCTGGTGCATCTGCACACCGGCAAGGTCCGCGACCTCTACCGCGACCCGGACGGCAACCTGGTCATGGTCGCCACCGACCGCATCTCGGCCTACGACTGGGTGCTGCCGACCCTCATCCCCGACAAGGGGCGGGTCCTCACCCAGCTGTCCCTGTGGTGGTTCGACCGCCTCACCGACCTGGTCCCGAACCACGTCATCTCCACGGAGCTGCCCGCCGGCGCCCCCGCCGACTGGGAGGGCCGCACGATGATCTGCCGTGCGCTCGACATGGTGCCGGTGGAGTGTGTGGCCCGCGGTTACCTGACCGGCTCAGGCCTCGCCGAGTACAAGCAGACGCGCACCGTGTGCGGGCTCGCCCTCCCCGAGGGCCTCACCGACGGCTCCGAGCTGCCCTCCCCGATCTTCACCCCCGCCACGAAGGCTGCGGTCGGCGAGCACGACGAGAACGTGTCGTACGAGGAAGTGGCCCGGCAGGTGGGCGCGGAGACCGCCGCCCTGCTCCGGCAGACGACCCTCGCCGTCTACGGCCGCGCCCGCGACATCGCCCGCGACCGGGGCATCATCCTCGCCGACACCAAGTTCGAGTTCGGGTTCGCGGGCGGCGACCTCGTCCTCGCGGACGAGGTGCTCACCCCGGACTCCTCCCGCTTCTGGCCCGCCGAGACATGGCAGCCGGGGCGGCCGCAGCCGTCCTTCGACAAGCAGTACGTCCGCGACTGGCTCACGTCCCCGTCCGCCGCCTGGGACCGCAACGGCGAGCTGCCCCCGCCGGAACTCCCGCAGGACGTGGTGGAACGCACCCGCGCGAAGTACGTGGAGGCGTACGAGCGGCTCACCGGCACGACGTGGGCGTGACGGCCCTGAGGGACTGACGTCCCCGGGCGGTCGGGAGGAGCGCCCTGGCCGAGGCGGTCCTGGCACCGCCGGACACCCCGGCGGGGGCTGATGGCCGTCGCGGCGGAGGAGTACGTCCGCGGACCCGGACCCGGTGAAGGGGCGGACCGCCGGCCCCTTCAACCGCCGCCACGGCGACCGGCCACGGTCTGTGCCTCCAGCGGTGCCGAACCGCCGGGGGCACTCGCCGGGGCAGCGGGCAGAGCCCGGCACATTCCTCCGCCGCAGCGGCGAGAAGCCACATACGGCGCATCCGGCGGTGCCGAACCGCCGGAGACCCTCGCGGGGGCAGCCGGGCAGAGCCCGGCACACTCTTCCGCCGCAGCGGTGACCAGCCGCATATGGCGCATCCGGCGGTGCCGATCTAAGAGCCCTCTAAGAGAGCCCTGTCAAGCTGGGGGCACCCCAAGCCGCTGGGGGCACCCCCACGGGCGCCCCCGGCCCGCGGGGGCACCCCACCCGTGCCGACCCCGCCGGAGGCGCCATGGCCGAGACGGCCGTTCTCGTCGTCGACGACGACCCCGACGTACGGGCAGCCGTAGTCGACGCCCTGAGCATGGAGGGCTACGAAGTGCGTTCCGCGGCCGACGGCCTGGAGGCACTCTCCTCCGTCGCCGCCACGCCGCCAGGCGCCATCGTGCTGGACCTGGCCATGCCCGTCCTCGACGGCCTCGCGGTCTGCCGCCGCCTGCGCGCCCTCGGCGACCGCACCCCCGTCCTCGTGCTCACCGCCCGCGACGCCGTCTCCGACCGCGTCGCCGGCCTCGACGCGGGCGCGGACGACTACCTCGTCAAACCCTTCGCCCTGGACGAGCTCCTGGCCCGCCTCCGGGCCCTCCTGCGGCGCGCGGCCCCGGCGGAGCCGGCCGAGCGGGGCGACGACGCCGCGCTGTCCTTCGCCGACCTCACCGTCGACCCGGCCACCCGCAGCGGCGACCGCGGCGGCGTCCCCCTCGAATTCACCCGCACCGAATTCGCCCTGCTCGACGTGCTGCTGCGGCACCCGGGCCAGGTGCTGCCCCGCGAGGTGATCCAGGAGCGCGTCTGGGGCACGGACTTCGGCCCGGACTCGAACTCCCTCGCCGTCTACATCGGTTACCTGCGGCGCAAGCTGGAGGCGGGCGGCGCCCCCCGGCTCGTCCACACCGTGCACGGCATCGGCTACCGGCTGGCGGAGCAGTGAGGGCCCTGAGCCTGCGCAGACGCCTCCTGGGCCGCAGGCCCCTGCGTGCCCGGCTGGCCCTCGTGACGTCCGTGGCCGTGGCCGTCGTCGCCCTCGGCGTCCTGGCCGCCGCCTACGTCGTGATCCGCTACGAACTGGTCCGCCAGCTCGACCTGCAGCTCAAGCAGCAGGCCACCCTCATCGCCCAGCAGAGCCGTACCGAGCCCGCCGGCGTCCTGTACGGCGAGTGCACCTGGCTCGCCGCACCCGCCTGCGCGCAGACCGTCCGCGCCGACCCGGCCGCCCCGCGCCAGGACGGCCTCGTGCTGCCCGTGACCGGGGCCACCCGCCGCGTCGCGGCCGGCACCCTCGGGGAGCACTACAGCAACATCACGCTCGACGGCCACGCCATGCGGATGCTCACCACTCCGGTCAAGGGCGACCGAGCCCTGCAGGTCGCCGTCCGCTCCGACACCGTCGACAAGGGCGTGCGGCAGGCGGGCCTGCTCCTGGCAGCCGTCGGCGGCGGCGGTGTCCTCCTCGCCGCGGGCCTCGGCTACTTCGCTTCCCGGACGTCCCTGCGCCCCGTGACCCGGCTCACGGCGACCGCCGAGCACATCGCCGCCACCCGCGACCCCGCCCACCGCATCGAGCTCGCCCCCTACGAGGCCCGCCGCGACGACGAGATCACCAGCCTCGCCACGAGCTTCAACACCATGCTCGGCGAGCTGGAGGAGGCCGTCGCGGCCCAGCGCCGCCTCGTCGCCGACGCCTCCCATGAACTGCGCACCCCGCTGACCGCGCTGCGCACCAACGCCGAGCTCCTCGCCCGCGCCGAACGGCTCACCCCGGCCCAGCGCGAGCGGGCCGCCGGCGCGCTGGGACGCCAGCTCCGCGAGGTCACCGGCCTGGTCAACGACCTCATCGAGCTGGCCCGCGACGAGGAGCCGCAGCAGTTCGTCGAGGAAGTCCGCCTCGACCGGCTGGCGGAGCGCTGTACGGCCGACGCCCGCGGGCACTGGCCGGGCACGGTCTTCACCGCGGACCTGGCCGGACCGGAGGGCGTCACCGTCCCCGGCGTCCCGGCCCGCCTCGCCCGGCTGCTGTCCAACCTGCTCGACAACGCGGCCAAGTTCAGCCCCCCGGGCGGCCGGGTCGAGGTGCACCTGGCCCGTACGGGCAGCGGACTCGACCTCACGGTGCGCGACCACGGCCCGGGGATCGCCGCCGAGGACCTGCCCTACGTCTTCGACCGCTTCTACCGCTCGCGTCAGGCCCGCGCCCTCCCCGGCTCCGGGCTGGGCCTGGCCATGGCCCGCCAGATCGCCCGCGCCCACGGCGCCGAGCTGACCGCGGAGCAGGCCCCGGCAGGCGGTGCCCTCTTCCGGCTGCGCTTCCCGCTGCCCGGGCCCCTGCCCGGCGAGCCGCCGGCCCGGACACCCGCCCGGTGAAACGCCGAAGGCCCCGGTCGTGATGACCGGGGCCTTCGTGCTGGAGCGGACGACGAGACTCGAACTCGCGACATCCACCTTGGCAAGGTGGTGCTCTACCAACTGAGCTACGTCCGCCTGCGCCGCGCGTTTCCCGTGCGGTGCGAGAACCACTATAGCCAACCCTGAGCGCGTGCGATGCGCGCTGCCGCGTGACGGTTCTCCGCGCCCAGCTTCGCGACGGCCGCCGAGAGGTAATTGCGGACCGTCCCGGCCGTCAGTGAAGCGCGCTCCGCGATCTCCGCGATGGGCGCCCCGTCCTCCGCCAGTTCGAGCAGCTCGGCCTCCCGGCCGCTCAGAGGGGAGTCGCCCGCGCTGATCGCATCAGCCGCCAACTCGGGGTCCACGTAACGGCTTCCGCCGTGCACCGTCCGGATGATCTCGGCGAGCTTCTGCGCCGAGACGGTCTTCGGTACGAACGCCCGCACGCCCACTTCCAGCGCCCGCTTCAGATGCCCGGGGCGGCCGTGACCAGTCACGATCATGGTCCGGCACGCGGGCAGCTCGGTCCGCAGAGATGTGGCGACCGCCACACCGTCGGCCCCCGGCATCTGCAGGTCGAGCACCGCGACATCCGGCCGGTGCACCCGGGCCATCGCGAGCGCCTCCGGACCCGATGCGGCCTCGGCGACGACCTGGAGATCGTCCTCCAGGCCGAGTAGCGCGGCCACCGCTCCACGGATCAAATGCTCGTCATCCGCGAGCATGACCCGTATCGGCGTGATGTTGACGCTCATGCCGTCCCCCCGTTCACCGGAACCCCGTTCCGGACCCGATCCGAAACCTCAGCCGGAGCCTCAGCCGGGGCCTGACCGGGAACCGCGGCATCCGCCGCTTCCCCCGCCCCGGTCAGCGGCACCTCCGCCGTCAGCCGGAACGTCGCATTGGCCCGGTGTTCGTACGTCAGCGTGCCGCCCAGCACCGTGAGCCGCTCCCGCAGGCCCGCCAGCCCGGAGCCGCTGCCCGATCCGGGATCCCCGCCCGGCTCCCGCACCCCGTCGTTCTCCATGACCAGGACGGCCGCCGTTTCCGCCGTGGCCCGCAGCCGCACGGCACACCGCCGGGCGTCGGCGTGGCGCAGCACATTGGTGGTGCCCTCCCGGATCACCCACGCCAGGACCGACTGCACCGGAGGCGGCAGCGTCTTGCCCACGGCGTCATCGATGCGGCAGTCGATATCGGCGGCGGAGAGCACGCCCCGGGCGCCCAGCAGCTCGGTCTGCAGATCGGCCTCGCGGTAGCCCCGGACGACCTCGCGGACCTCGCGCTGGGACTCCTGGGCGATGCGCTGGACCTCGGTCATCTGCGTCAGGGCGTCGGCCGAGCCCCGCCGGGCCAACTGGCAGGCGAGCTCGCTCTTGAGCGCGATCACCGCGAGGTTCCGGCCGAGGACGTCGTGCAGATCCCGGCCGAAGCGCAGCCGCTCCTCCGCCACCGCCAGCTGTGCCCGCGCCTCCCGCGCGGTCTCCAGCTCCCACATGACGTGCAGCATCCAGCCCGACAACCGCACGACGTACACGCACCAGAGGGTGAGGCCGAGCACCGCCCCCGCCAGAGCGGCCGCGGCCTTCCAGTCGCCGCCGAGCGCCAGAATGCCGAGACCGAGCAGCAGTGCCAGGGCGACGCACGCGCCCACGAACCTGCGGACCTTGCGGACCAGCAGCGTGAACGGGCCGAAGACCGAAAGGCTGCCGTTCCACAGGAACAGGCCGACCGTGGAGCCGTACTGATTGCCGTAGGCCCCGAACGAGACCACCATGCAGGCCATCGCCGCGACGAACAGCAGCCCTTGCACGGTCAGCGGCCACCAGGGGGCGGGCTTCTTCCACAGGTAGTGGTCGAGGGAGCGGCGGAAGATGGAGATTCCCAGGACGCCCTGGAGGGTAAAGATCCCGCCCAGTGTCAGGATCCACGGCCGGCCGAGACCGGAGTCCGCGAGCACATTGACCAGGCCGATCGCGGGGAGGACGACGGGCAGCGCGTAGAGCGTCCACCGCATATAGCTGTCGACCTTGGCGACCCTGCTGCGGCCCCGCCACTCCCGTACTCGCGTCCACAGGCCCATGAGCCCCGCGCCCCCCTTGCCTTGCTTGCTGCGCTCAGCGCCGCGGCTCCCACCGGAACCACCGACGGGTGCTGTACCCCGCGATTATCGTCCAGGCGATGCCTGTGATGATCGCCCCCACGGCGTCGTGGGCGTCCATCCCGCCCAGCCATCCGCCGCGCACCAGCTGGACCACCGGGGTCAGCGGCAGGAGCTTGCAGACATCCGCCATGGTGTCCGGCATGACCTCCAGCGGCACCATGAGCCCCGAGCCGAGCACGGAGATCAGCATCAGCGGGGAGGTCACCAGCTGGGCGCTCTCCACCGTCTTCGCCCAGGACGTGGTCACCGCGGCCAGGGCTATGGACATCGCCAGACCGAGCAGGAGCCCGGCCGCCATCAGATCGGGCCGCTCGACCGCCCGCAGATCCAGCCAGGACACGCCCGCCACGACCAGCAGCACGCACTGTGCGAGCGCCACGGCCACCGACGGCAGTGCGGTGCCGGTGAGTATCTCCGCATCCGAGGTCTCGCCGGTGCGGAGCCGCTTGAGGACGAGCTCCTCGCGGCGCGTCACATAGGCACTGACCAGGTTCTGATAGACGGCGAAGAGCAGGATGTAGCCGAACGCTCCGGTCAGGGCGACCTCGTTGACCGACATCCCGGCCTTGCCGAGGTCGAACTGGCCGATCGCGCGCCGCATCGCCCAGACCATGAACACCGGCATCAGCAGCGACACATAGAGCGCCATCTTGTTCCGCCCGAGCAGGGTGAGCTCGGCCCGGCCCAGCGACAGCATCCGCGGCACCGACATCGACATGGACATCGCCATCAGGCGTTCCTCCCTGCAACAGAATCCACACCAAGGCCGGCACCGAGACCTGCGCCGAGACCCGCACCGACGGGCTCCCCGGACCCGCCCGCGCCGGCTATCGCCAGGAACGCTTCCTCCAGCGAGGCGGCCCGCGCATCCAGCCCTTCGAGCTCGACGTCCTTGTCCCGGGCCCAGAGCAGCAGCCCCGTCAGGGTCCGCTGCAGCTCCTGGGTCTGCAGCTCTATGTGGCCGCGCTCCTCCTCGTGCCGGATGACGCCCAGTTCGGCGAGCGGCGGCAGATCGCCCACGAACCAGCCCACGGGCATCGCGAAGCGGATCCGCGCGGGATAGGAGCCGATCACCGACTCCGGCGTCCCGGAGGTGACGATCCGCCCCTCGCGCATGATCGCCAGGCGGTCCGCGAGAGCCTCCGCCTCCTCCAGATAGTGCGTGGTGAGCAGCACGGTCGTGCCTTCGGCACGCAGCCGGCGCACCAGCTCCCAGGTGGTGTGCCGGGCCTCGGGGTCCAGGCCGGTCGTCGGCTCGTCGAGGAAGAGGACCTCGGGGCGGCCGAGGAGGGCGAGCGCCAGATCGAGGCGGCGCCGCTCGCCGCCGGAGAGCTGCTTGATGCGCACGTCCCGGCGCCCGGTGAGGCCGACGAGCTCCAGGGCTTCGGCCGCGGGCCGGGCCCCGGTGGTGCAGCCGGCCCACATCCGGACCGTCTCGGTGACGGTCAGGTCGGAGGGGAATCCGCCTTCCTGGAGCATCACCCCGATCCGCGGACGCACGACGCGCCGCTCCGTGAAGGGGTCGTGACCGAGCACGCGCACCTTGCCCGCGGTGGGCTTCGCGAGGCCCTCCAGCAGCTCGACCGTGGAGGTCTTGCCCGCACCGTTCGTGCCGAGCAGGGCGAACAACTCGCCGCGCCCCACGGTGAAGGAGACGTCCCGCACCGCTTCGAAGCCCTTGTCCCCGGCCGGGCCGTAGCGGCGGCGCAGCCCCGAGACGTCGATCACACTGTCCCCGATATCCATGCTTCAAGGCTCCCGCCGGATCCGGGCCGGGGGCAGTGCGGCCTGTCATGACTTCGGATGACGAATGTCATCAGCGCCGCTGCGGCACGAAGTACGGCGGGAAGTACGGCGGGAAGCACGGCAGGGAGTGCGGCAGAGTGCACGGCAGGAAGTACGACGAAGGCCCCGGTCGTGATGACCGGGGCCTTCGTTCACTGAGCGGACGACGAGACTCGAACTCGCGACATCCACCTTGGCAAGGTGGTGCTCTACCAACTGAGCTACGTCCGCATGCCTCCGACCGGCTCTCACCGGGCGGCGCGAGACATCACTCTACCTGATCCACCGGAGTGGTCGGTACGTGATGAGAGCGGGTGACAGGAATCGCACACTGCGCCTCCCCCTTGGAAAGGGGGCGCTCTACTACTGAGCTACACCCGCATGGATCGCCGGTCCGGCCCACGAGGTGGACCGGTAAGCGATCAGAGCGGGTGACAGGAATCGCACACTGCGCCTCCCTCTTGGAAAGAGGGCGCTCTACTACTGAGCTACACCCGCATGATCCGTCCCGCCGGACCACATGCGTGGCCGGAGGACGTTCAGAGCGGGTGACAGGAATCGCACACTGCGCCTCCCCCTTGGAAAGGGGGCGCTCTACTACTGAGCTACACCCGCGTGACCTGGGGGTTTGCCCGGTTTCCCGGCCTCGCCCCTCGGCGTGATCCAGACTCTAGCTGATCATCCGGGGTGGTTGGCAAATCGGCTCAGTCGGCGGAGTTGAAGGCCTCGTACACGCGCTTGGGGATGCGGCCCCGCGGCGGGACGTCCATGCCGTGCGAGCGCGCCCACGCGCGGACCGCCGCCGGGTCGGGTGCGACGGAGGTGCGGCGGTAGACCTTGCCGGAGCGGGACTGCTTGCGGCCGGCCTCCAGGTAAGGCGTGAGGATCGCCCGCAGTTTCTTCGCATTGGCAGTGTTGAGGTCGATCTCGTACGACTTGCCGTCGAGGCCGAAGGTAACCGTCTCCGCGGCTTCCCCGCCGTCGATGTCGTCGGAGAGTGTGACCACTACGCGCTGTGCCACGAATATCGGTCCTTTCAGCGGGCACCTCCGCGTTGAACTGCGGAGATGCACTGGTTCCGGATGTTCCGGATCCGTTCCGGGTCAATGGTTATTCATTTGTACAACGAAGAGCATTGCAAAGTGAAGCCCAGTTAATTCGGTCCGAGTGCCGCTTCGCAATCAGGACCGTACGTTTTTCCCGGGATTTTTCCAGGGCGTCCCGGGTGTCGATGCGTAAACGTGACAGGACGCCCACCATATCTATGCGCGTAGATTTTTCGGGACTGTACTCTGGCCGTACCGCTTCAGCTCACGCACCACACACCGGGAGTGCCAGTGGCACGCGTCGTAGTCGACGTCATGCTCAAGCCGGAGATCCTCGACCCGCAGGGCCAGGCGGTGCAGCGCGCGCTGCCTCGCCTGGGTTACGAGGGGATCGCCGACGTCCGTCAGGGCAAGCGCTTTGAACTCGAGGTGGAGGGCCCGGTCGACGACGCCGCCCTCGCCCGAATCCACGAGATGGCGGAAACGTTTCTCGCCAACACCGTGATCGAGAACTTCACCGTGCGGGTCGACTCGTGACTGCACGCGTAGGAGTCATCACCTTCCCCGGCACCCTCGACGACCGCGACACCCAGCGCGCCGTCCGGATCGCCGGGCTTGACCCCGTGCCGCTCTGGCACCGCGACAAGGACCTCAAGCAGGTGGACGCCGTGGTCCTGCCCGGCGGTTTCTCCTACGGCGACTATCTGCGGGCGGGTGCCATCTCCCGCTTCTCGCCGGTCATGGAGACCGTCATCGAGCAGGCCAAGGGCGGCATGCCCGTCCTCGGTATCTGCAACGGCTTCCAGGTGCTCACCGAGACCCACCTGCTGCCCGGCGCGATGCTGCGCAACAACCACCTGCACTTCATCTGCCGCGAGCAGAAGCTGCGGGTGGAGAACGCGAACACGGCCTGGACGTCCGACTACGAGGCGGGCCAGGAGATCTCCATCCCGCTGAAGAACATCGACGGCCGCTACGTCGCCGACGAGCACACCCTGGACGAGCTCGAGGCGGAGGGCCGCGTCGTCTTCCGCTACCTCGGCGGGAACCCCAACGGCTCGCTCCGCGACATCGCCGGCATCACCAACGCCGCCGGCAACGTCGTCGGCCTGATGCCGCACCCCGAGCACGCCGTCGAGCCCCTCGTCGGCACCGGCCGCACGGACGGGCTCGGATTCTTCACCTCGCTCCTGAAGAAGCTGGTCAACGCATGACTCTCGACACCGTCAAGCACGCAGGCGAGACGCCGGACACCGAGCAGCCCTGGGCCGAGCTGGGCCTGAAGCAGGACGAGTACGAGCGCATCCGTACGATCCTGGGCCGCCGTCCCACCGGTGCCGAGCTCGCCATGTACTCCGTGATGTGGTCCGAGCACTGCTCCTACAAGAGCAGCAAGGTGCACCTGCGCCAGTTCGGCGAGAAGGCTCCCGAGAACGACGCCCTGCTGGTCGGCATCGGCGAGAACGCCGGCGTCGTCGACGTCGGCCAGGGTTACGCGGTCACCTTCAAGGTCGAGTCGCACAACCACCCGTCGTACATCGAGCCCTACCAGGGCGCGGCCACCGGCGTGGGCGGCATCGTCCGCGACATCCTCGCGATGGGCGCCCGCCCGGTCGCCGTGATGGACCCGCTGCGCTTCGGCGCCGCCGACCACCCCGACACCAAGCGCGTCCTGCCGGGCGTCGTCGCGGGCATCGGCGGCTACGGCAACTGCCTGGGTCTGCCGAACATCGGCGGCGAGGTCGTCTTCGACGCCTGCTACCAGGGCAACCCGCTGGTCAACGCCCTGTGCGTCGGCGTGATGAAGCACGAGGACATCCACCTCGCCAAGGCCTCCGGCACCGGCAACAAGGTCATCCTCTACGGTGCCCGCACCGGCGGCGACGGCATCGGCGGCGTCTCGGTCCTCGCGTCCGAGACCTTCGACGACAGCAAGCCCACCAAGCGCCCCGCCGTCCAGGTCGGCGACCCCTTCCAGGAGAAGCTCCTCATCGAGTGCACCCTGGAGATCTTCCGCGAGGACCTGGTCGACGGCATCCAGGACCTCGGCGGCGCCGGCCTGTCCTGCGCCACCAGCGAGCTGGCCAGCGCCGGCTCCGGCGGCATGCGCGTCGAGCTGGACCGCGTGCCCCTGCGCGATGCGACGCTCTCGCCCGAGGAGATCCTCATGAGCGAGTCGCAGGAGCGCATGTGCGCGATCGTCGAGCCCGGCAAGGTCGACCGCTTCCTGGAGATCTGCGAGAAGTGGGACGTCATCGCCACCGTCATCGGTGAGGTGACCGACGGCGAGCGGCTGGAGATCTTCTGGCACGGCGAGCAGATCGTGGACGTGCCGCCGCGCACCGTCGCCCACGAGGGCCCGGTCTACGAGCGGCCCTTCGCCCGCCCGGACTGGCAGGACGCCCTCCAGGCCGACGACGCGAACAAGCTGGCCCGCCCGGAGACCGCCGAGGAGCTGCGCGAGCAGGTCCTGAAGGTGATCTCCTCGCCGAACCAGGCCTCCAAGTCCTGGATTACCGACCAGTACGACCGGTTCGTGCAGGGCAACACCGTCCTCGCACAGCCGGAGGACTCCGGCATGGTCCGCGTCGACGAGGACACCAACCTCGGTGTCGCCGTCGCCACGGACGGCAACGGCCGCTACGCCAAGCTCGACCCGTACGCGGGCGCGCAGCTGGCGCTCGCGGAGTCCTACCGCAACGTGGCCGCCTCCGGCGCCCGCCCGCTGGCCATCTCCAACTGCCTGAACTTCGGTTCCCCCGAGGACCCGGCGGTCATGTGGCAGTTCGCGGAGGCCACGCGCGGTCTGGCCGACGGCTGCCTGGAGCTGGGCACCCCCGTCACCGGCGGCAACGTCTCGCTCTACAACCAGACCGGCGAGACCGCCATCCACCCGACCCCCGTGGTCGCGGTGCTCGGCGTCATCGACGACGTCAACCGCCGTACGCCGATCGCCTTCTCCGACGAGGGCCACCTGCTCTACCTGCTGGGTGACACCAAGGAGGAGCTGGGCGGTTCGGCCTGGTCCCAGGTGGTGCACGACCACCTCGGCGGTCTGCCGCCGGCCGTGGACCTGGGCCGGGAGAAGCTCCTGGCGGAGATCCTCATCTCGGCCTCCCGCGACGGCATGGTCGACGCGGCGCACGACCTCTCCGACGGTGGCCTGATCCAGGCCGTCGCCGAGTCGTGCCTGCGGGGCGGCAAGGGTGCCCGGATCGTCACCCCTGATGACACGGACCCCTTCGTCTTCCTCTTCTCCGAGTCCGCCGGCCGTGCGGTCGTCGCGGTCCCGCGCAGCGAGGAGCTCCGCTTCACCGACATGTGCGGAGCGCGGGGCCTGCCCGCGACCCGTATCGGCGTCGTCGACGGCGAAGAGATCGACATCCAGGGCCAGTTCAGCATTCCGCTGGCCGAGCTGCGCGAGGCCCACGAGGCCACGATCCCGGCGCTGCTCGCGTAATCGCCGCACCCGCACCCGTCCCCGGTGGCCAGGCCGCCGGGGACGGGGCGCCGTGCGGAGCTGCGGGCATCACCGGATCCGCAGGCGCGCCGCCAGCACCAGGGCCACCGCCATCGCTCCGGCCGCACACAGGAACACCGTGTCGACGGAGGAGACGAAGGCCTGTATCGCCTGGGCGTGGGCCTCGCCACCGAGCGAGGCTATGCGGCCTGCCGAGCCGCCGGGGCCCTTCGCCTCGTACACCCGGGCCAGCACCGTGCCGAACAGGGAGGCGCCCAGCGCGCCGCCCAGGGACTGGAAGAAGCGGATTCCCGTGGTCGCCACGCCCAGTTGGCGGGGCGGTGCGTGCTCTTGCGTGAGCTGGATCAGCTGACCGAGCAGCTGGCCGAAGCCGACGCCGAGGAGCAGCAGCGCCGTGCCGACAACCCACAGGCCGGTGCCGGCGCCGAGGGTTGCGAGCAGCCCCATCGCCGCGGCCGAGACGGCCGTTCCGGTGACAACGAACGTCTTCTGCGCCCAGCCGCGTGCCGTCAGCTTGGCGACGACGATGCCCGTAACGGAGATCCCTGCAGCCATGGGAAGCAGGAACAGGCTCGCGTCCGTGGCGGCGATGCCGCGCACCAGCTGCAGGTAGACGATCACGTAGACGAGTGACCCCATCAGCGCCATCCCGATGAGCGCCTGCAGCGCGAACGAGATGCGCAGCACGGGGATCTTGAACAGGGACAGGGGCAGGACGGGTTCGGCCGCCGTGGCCTGCCGCCAGAGGAACAGGCCGAGCAGCAGCGCGCTCGCCGCGATCAGCCCGAGGATGGTGGGGGAGCCCCACGCGTACTCCTTGCCGCCCCATTCGGTGACGAGGAGCAGGGCCGTGGAGAAGGCCGCTGCCAGGCCGGCGCCGAGGAAGTCGATCCGGTGGCGCGAGCTGTGGCGGGGGAGCTTGAGGACGACGGCCGCGGCGGCGAGCACGGCGATGCCGATGGGCAGGTTCACGTAGAACACCCAGCGCCAGTCGGCGTGATCGGCGAGGAAGCCGCCCAGCACGGGCCCGAGCGCCATGCCCGCACCCGCCACGATGCCGCCTATTCCGGCGCCGCCCCCTCCGCCCCGGCCGCCACGGCCGTCGGCGTCCCCGCCCGGGTCCGCTCCCGCCTTCAGCTGGGCGATCACGACCATGGTGACGCTCATCAGCCCTCCGCCGCCGATGCCTTGGACGGCACGGAAGGCGATGAGCTGCTCCATGGACTGCGCGGCCCCGCACAGCGCCGAGCCCACGAGGAACGCGGTGACGGCGCCTAGGAACACCCGCCGTGCGCCGTGGGTGTCGCACAGCTTGCCGTAGAGCGGCAGGGCCGCGGTCGAGGCGAGAGCGAAGGCGCTGATCAGCCACGGGACGCGGTCGATGCCGTGCGCGGGGTCGAGGTCGCGGACGATCGGGACGGTGACGGCCGAGACGATGTTCTGGTCGAGCACGGCCAGGAGCATCGTCGCCATGCAGACGATGAAGGCGACCTTCCGCTGCCCTGCCGTCATACGGGGGCCGGCCGCCTGATCGCCCGGCGCCGAGGCGCCCGCAGCCCTCGCCGCAGGCCCTCCCGCGGACCCTTGCTCCGCGGTCAACTGCCGCGTCGCTGTGGATGAACGCACCCTTCTTCCCCCTCCGGAGTCGGTCGTGAACGCCGACGGAAGCGGCGTGCCCTCACCATGCCCCAGGAATCTGTACCGAGTCAATTCTTCTATCGGGTAAGTTTGTCGGCCAAGTCAAAGTTTCATCCTGGTACAGTCATGACATGACCGAAGGCATGAGCCTGCGCGAGCGAAAGAAGATCCAGACCCGGCGCCTCCTCTGGAAGACCGCCGTGGAGCTGTTCCTGGAGCGCGGTTACGACCAGGTGTCGGTCGCCGAGGTCGCCCTGGCCGCCGAGGTCTCGAAGATGACGGTCTTCAACTACATGTCCTCCAAGGAGGATCTGGTCCTCGGCCCCATGCAGGAGCACACCGGCGACGCCGCCCGCGCTGTGCGCGACAGGCGCCCCGGCGAGTCCGCCGTCGCCGCCTTCCGCAGGGACTTCATGGCCGCGCTCAACGCCCACGACGCCTCCGTCGGCATGAGCGACGATCCCTACGTGCTCCAGGTGCGCCGGCTGATCCAGGAGACCCCGGCCCTTCTCGTCCGCGCCCACGAGTACGTCCGCCGTGCCCAGACGCTCCTGTGCGAGGAGCTGGCCGCCGCGGCGGAAGGGGCCGACGCCGAGCTCGCTCCCGTGGTCGCGGCCCAGCTGATGAGCGTTCGCTACGCCGTCCACGAGTACAGCCACCGGCGCCTGTTCGCGGGCGAGTCGGCGGAGGACGTCCTTCCCGGCGCCGTCGCCCTCGCGGAGCGCGCCTTCGCCCTGGTCGAGCACGGTCTCGGGAACTACGGGTCGCTCCCGGCCGCCGCCGAATAGGGTCGGGCCCATGCCTCCCGCCCAGCGCAAGCCCCGCCCCCGCAGCTACGCCCCCGCCAAGGTGCGGGCCGCCTTCGCCGCGCAGCTCGCCCACGTACGGGAAGCGGCCGCCGGCCTGGACGAGGCGCAACTGGCGCTGCCGACGCGCCTGGGGGAGTGGACGGTCCGCGAGCTGCTCGCCCACATCGCCCTGGGCGCAGGCCTCGTGGCCCGGCTGGCCGGGGAACCGGCCCCGCCCGCGCGGGAGATCACCGCCGTGGAGTGGCCCGCGGCGACCGCAGCCCTCGCCGGCCGTGTCGACATCGCGACCCGCGAGGCCGCGGCCGCCGAGACCGCGGCGGGAACAGGCCCCGTCGCCCTGCTGGACGCCGCGGCGGAGCGTTTCGCCGCCCTCTCCGACGTACCGCCGGACCGCCTGCTCGCGGCCCACGTCGGCGCCATGCGGCTTGACGACTTCCTGGTCACCCGCTGTGTGGAGCTGGTCGTCCACACGGACGATCTCGCGGCGGCTCTCGGCACCGAGATCCGTTACGACCGCCAGGCTTTGGCCAATGCCACCCGCCTGCTTGCCGACGCCCTCGCGGCCAAGGCCCCGGGCGGCTCCGTGGAGGTCCGCATCCCGCCCTTCGCGGTCGTCCAGTGCGTGGCAGGGCCCCGCCACACCCGCGGCACCCCGCCCAACGTGGTCGAGACCGATCCGCTCACCTGGCTGCGCCTGGCCACCGGCCGTACGGACTGGGCGGCCGCCCTCGACGCCGCGGAGATCAGCGCAAGCGGCGAACGCGCGGACATCTCCGCGCAACTCCCTTTGGTGGAATGAACAAAAGACCCCCGAAAGGTGATTCGCTGTGCGCGCCGAGTGGCTGTGCGTGGTGTGAGGCATCACCGGTCGTCCCCGGTTCGGATGAACCTCCTCCCTGCCATAGACTCAAGGTGTGCCTCGTGGTGACGGACGACTCAGCCACGACCTGCTCCCCGGTGAGAAGGGCCCCCAGGACGCATGTGGCGTCTTCGGTGTCTGGGCTCCGGGTGAAGAGGTCGCCAAACTCACCTATTTCGGGCTGTATGCGCTGCAGCACCGTGGACAGGAGTCCGCGGGCATCGCAGTGAGCAACGGCTCCCAGATCCTCGTCTTCAAGGACATGGGACTGGTTTCCCAGGTCTTCGACGAAACCTCCCTCGGCTCTCTCCAGGGCCACATCGCGGTCGGTCACGCCCGCTACTCCACCACCGGAGCCTCGGTGTGGGAGAACGCCCAGCCGACCTTCCGGGCGACCGCCCACGGCTCGATCGCGCTGGGTCACAACGGCAATCTGGTCAACACCGCCGAGCTGGCCGAGATGGTCGCGGCCCTCCCCCGGGAGAACGGCCGTGCCACCCAGGTCGCGGCGACCAACGACACCGACCTGGTCACGGCCCTCCTCGCGGGCCAGACCGACGCCGAGGGCAAGCCGCTGACCATCGAGGAGGCGGCCGCCAAGGTCCTCCCCGACGTCAAGGGCGCCTTCTGTCTCGTCTTCATGAACGAGCACACGCTCTACGCCGCCCGTGACCCGCAGGGCATCCGCCCGCTGGTCCTCGGCCGCCTGGAGCGCGGCTGGGTGGTGGCCTCCGAGACGGCCGCCCTGGACATCTGCGGTGCGACGTTCGTCCGCGAGATCGAGCCCGGCGAGCTCATCGCCATCGACGAGCACGGCGTGCGCACCAGCCGCTTCGCCGAGGCCCGTCCCAAGGGCTGCGTCTTCGAGTACGTGTACCTGGCCCGCCCGGACACCGATATCGCGGGCCGGAATGTCTATCTCTCCCGGGTGGAAATGGGCCGTCGGCTCGCCGCCGAGGCCCCGGTCGACGCCGATCTGGTGATACCGACGCCGGAATCCGGCACCCCGGCCGCCGTCGGCTACGCGGAGGCCAGCGGCATTCCGTACGGCACCGGCCTGGTCAAGAATTCCTACGTCGGCCGGACCTTCATCCAGCCGAGCCAGACCATCCGCCAGCTCGGCATCCGGCTCAAGCTCAATCCGCTCAAGGAAGTCATCAAGGGCAAGCGCCTGGTCGTCGTCGACGATTCCATCGTCCGCGGCAATACCCAGCGCGCTCTCGTCCGGATGCTCCGCGAGGCCGGCGCCGCCGAGGTCCATGTGCGGATCTCCTCCCCGCCGGTGAAGTGGCCGTGCTTCTTCGGCATCGACTTCGCCACCCGCGCGGAGCTGATAGCCAATGGCATGAGCGTCGAGGAGATCGGCCGCTCGCTGGGCGCGGACTCCCTCGCGTACATCTCCCTCGACGGCATGATCGAGGCGACCACCATCGCCAAGCCGAACCTCTGCCGCGCCTGCTTCGACGGCGAGTACCCCATGGCGCTCCCCGACCCCGAACTGCTCGGCAAGCAGCTTCTGGAGACCGAGCTGGCCGGTGGCACGGATGCCGCCGATGCGCTCCGTCGTCCGTAAACGCCCTCGTAGTACCGAACGACACGAAAGTTCCCAGCAATGTCTGAGACCACTGGTGCCAGCTACGCAGCCGCGGGCGTCGACATCGAAGCGGGCGATCACGCCGTCGAGCTGATGAAGAAGTGGGTGAAGAAGGCCACCCGCCCGGAGGTCGTCGGGGGCCTCGGCGGCTTCGCCGGGCTCTTCGACGCCAGCGCGCTCAAGCGGTACGAGCGCCCCCTCCTGGCCTCCGCGACCGACGGCGTCGGCACGAAGGTCGACATCGCCCGCCGCATGGGCGTCTACGACACCATCGGCCACGACCTGGTCGGCATGGTCGTGGACGACCTGGTCGTCTGCGGCGCCGAGCCGCTGTTCATGACCGACTACATCTGTGTCGGCAAGGTCGTCCCCGAGCGGGTCGCCGCCATCGTCAAGGGCATCGCCGAGGGCTGTGTGCTCGCGGGCTGCGCGCTCGTCGGTGGCGAGACCGCCGAGCACCCCGGGCTGCTCGGGCCGGACGAGTTCGACGTGGCCGGTGCGGGCACCGGCGTCGTCGAGGCCGACCGCGTGCTGGGCGCCGATCGCATCCGTACGGGTGACGTCGTCATCGCGATGGCGTCGTCCGGACTTCACTCGAACGGGTACTCACTGGTCCGCCATGTGCTCTTCGACCGGGCCGGCTGGGAGCTGGACCGCGAGGTTCCGGAGTTCGGCAGGACCCTCGGCGAGGAGCTGCTGGAGCCCACGAGGATCTACTCGCTGGACTGCCTGGCGCTCACCCGTACGGCCGAGGTGCACGCCTTCTCGCACATCACCGGCGGCGGTCTCGCCAACAACCTGGCCCGGGTCGTCCCGGACCACCTCCACGCCACCGTCGACAGGGCGACCTGGACGCCGGGCGCGGTGTTCGACACCGTGGGCCGGCTCGGCGGGGTCGAGCGGCTGGAGCTGGAGAAGACGCTGAACATGGGCGTCGGCATGATCGCGGTCGTGCCGCAGGAGTCCGTGGACGTGGCTCTTTCGGTCCTCGCCGACCGGGGCGTGGACGCCTGGGTCGCGGGTGCGATCACCGAGCGCGGCGACCACGCCGAGGCCGTGGCCCTGACCGGTGACTACGCGAGCTGAAGTGAACGGCCGCTTGTGGGCAGCCGTGCCGCGGGATCGGCACGGCTGGGCACAAGCGGCCCGCACCGGGGCGACGGCGCAGCCTTGCACCGGCGCAGCGCACGGCGTCCAGGCAGCACAGAACCCGGTCCGAGGTCAGGCCTCGAACCGGGTCAGTGGGAGTTACAGCGTCAAGCGCGGCGACGGTAAGGAGAGTCGGACGGAGCCTGCTCGTCCTCATCCTCATCGTCGTTGTAACGACTCGCGTACTGAGCGTACGGGTCGTCATCCAGCTCATCGTCCTTTTCGAGCGGCTCGCTGTTCGGCGGCTGCTTCGTCGGCGATGCGCCCAGCTCATTGGCCAGACGTGAGAGGTCGGTCCCGCCGCTGTTGTACTTCAGCTGGCGGGCGACCTTTGTCTGCTTGGCCTTGGCCCGGCCGCGCCCCATGGCTCGACCCCCTCAATGACGGGGCTCGACGGCCCCAGAGTCTTGACACGCGTTCACGTTCATGAGTCAGAGCGGACCCCCGTGGAGGGATCCGGCCTGTAGGGCTTCAACGGTACCTGCTTCCGCGGCCATACGGTACGTCGCCCGCATGACGTGCCACGCAGCACAACCCTAGGGGAGCCCCGTCCCCGCTGGTCAGCTGCGATTTTAACGTGTCTTGTGCGCCGACCCGCCGATGGGTGGTGAGAGATGTCTCGCTCACCACCTCATCGGACGGGCCTGTAGGGACCGCTAGGGGCGCTCGGCCGGCCCGCACCGCCACGGACTGTCCGCCGACCGGTCACCCGTCGTGCGCAAAGCGCCCTTACCGGACGGTTCTACTAAGCGGTAGCTCCGCTCGTGGCGGCCGCCCGGGCCTCCGCCATGCGCTGCTCGGCCAGCCGGTCGGCGGCAGCGGCGGGCGGGATGCCGTCGGCCTTCGCCCGATCGAATATGGCCAGAGTCGTATCGAAGATCTGGTTCGCCTTGGCCTTCGCGCGGTCGAAGTCGAAACCGTGCAGTTCGTCCGCGACCTGGATCACTCCGCCGGCGTTCACCACATAGTCGGGCGCGTAGAGGATGCCGCGGTCCGCGAGGTCCTTCTCGACGCCGGGGTGGGCGAGCTGGTTGTTGGCCGCGCCGCAGACCACGCTCGCGGTGAGGGCGGCCACGGTGTCGTCGTCCAGGGCGCCGCCGAGGGCGCAGGGGGCGTAGACGTCGAGCGGGGTGCGGACCAGGACGCCGGCGTCCGTCACCGCGGTGACCTGCGGGTGGCGGGCCAGGATGCGCTCCACGGCCTCCGTCCGGACGTCGGTGATCACGACCTCCGCGCCGTCCTCGACCAAGTGCTCCACGAGGTGGTGGCCGACCTTCCCGACGCCCGCGACGCCGACCCTGCGGCCGCGCAGCGTCGGCTCGCCCCACTGGGTCTGTGCGGCGGCGCGCATGCCCTGGAAGACACCGAAGGCGGTGAGCACGGAGGAGTCGCCGGCGCCGCCGTTCTCGGGGGAGCGGCCGGTGGTCCAGCGGCACTCGCGGGCGACCACGTCCATGTCCTGGACGTAGGTGCCGACGTCGCAGGCGGTGACGTAGCGGCCGCCGAGGGAGGCCACGAAGCGACCGTAGGCAAGCAGGAGCTGTTCGGTCTTGATCTGGTTCGGATCGCCGATGATCACGGCCTTTCCGCCGCCGTGATCGAGGCCCGCCAGCGCGTTCTTGTAGGACATGCCGCGGGAGAGGTTGAGGGCGTCCAGCACCGCGGCCTCCTCGGAGGCGTACGGATAGAACCGGGTGCCGCCGAGGGCGTTGCCCAGGGCGGTGGAGTGGATGGCGATCACTGCCTTGAGGCCGCTCTCGCGGTCCTGGCAGAGGACGACCTGCTCGTGGCCGCCCTGATCCGATCGGAACAATGTGTGCAGCACGCCGGCAGCTTCTGGGGGTCCCCCCTGCACGGAGTGCTTGGGGGAGGGACGTACGTCAGTCACTGTGGTGACTCCATATGTCGCGGAGGTTGCCCTCCGGGGGTGGTGGAGGGCCGGTTGGCAAGAGGGTAAGACCTGTCGGTGCGGCGGGCCGGTCCCGTGCGGAGGATCACTCTCCCGGGGAGCGGTGCCATGGGACGATTTGCACGGTACGGGGAGGGTTCGGCAACTCCCCGGAGTGTCCTGCGGTTTGAGGGGAGCACGTGTGGGCTCGGCTTCATCGGTGACTGTCCCGTACGCGGCATACCTGCGGGTCTATGAGCCGCTGGGCGCATTCCCGGAGCCGGAGCGCACGCACTGGGAGCGCTACGCCCGGCGCGAGGTGCTCCCGTGCGCCCAGGACGAGCTCCGGCGCTCGCTCGCCGACCTCCTGCCCACCCCGCCCGTGCCGGTGCCCGTGCACGAGAGCGGCGACGCCTTCGTGACCGTCCAGGACGGCGTGCTGTGCATCTGCCCGTGGCGGACCAGACTGCGCGGCTGGCTGGCGCTGGGGGAGCTGTCCGAGAGCCTGCCCGCGCCGGTCCTGGACGCGGCCCTGCCGCCGGTGGTGCGCCGGCAGGCGGAGGCCGACTACGAGCGCTGGCAGGAGCGCAACCCCGACTCCCGGCCGTGGATCCGCACCGCCACCTGGCAGGTGCCGCTGCGCTGGTTCGTGCTCTTCTCGGACGAGGAGCGCGAGTACGGCAAGAAGGGCGAGTACGCCAAGGAGGGGGAGTCCGGCCGGGACGGGCTCGTGCTGCGCTACCGCACGCCGATGGTGCAGGCCAGGCGGCGGGTGGCCCGGGGGCTGCGCACGCTCAAGGACGCCATCGACGAGGGTCCGCTGATCGACGGCCTGGTGGACGTCGGACGGTGGCTGGAGGAATTCCACCCGCGCTCCCTGGTGGAGCTGGACTACGGCGGTCTGGTGCATATGGTGCCCGAGGCGCAGCTCGCCGAGGATCATTCCGCCGGGGACACGGCGGAGGGGCTCGCGGCGTTGCGCGCGGGGGATGGAGTGCGCGCGGGGAGGGCGTACGAGCGCTTGACGGAGCGCTGGAGTGCCGTACGCAACCGGCAGTACGCCAATTGAAGTCTTGATGCGAGAAGTCCCGGGACCTAGGTCCTGATCCGGGCCATTGCGGCAACCGTGACCTAACGCACTTTCGTCAGGTCTTGCGCCCATCGCCCATCCACGTGGCAAAATAGGACAAGGAGTCCGGGAAGGGCTCCTTCCGTCCAACTACGGGCGGATTGATCGGTATTGCACTCCTTGGCGGGTCTGGTGACCCCTGATCCCGCTGTGACTGATCGTCACGGTGGCGTGACTGTCCGCTATGGCATGGTCCATCGGCTTCCGTCGAGGTTGAACACCTGAGAGGGCAATTCCATCGGTTTGGCCGACGTGGCTGGACAGATGGTGTAGTTGTAGTGCCGAGGACAAGCCGTTCGTCCTATAACCGACTCGGCCCGCGTCCGCCATTTCGGGCAACGCGGGTCAAGGTGCAGAATTTAGAGGAAAGAACCGACTCCACGTCAGGTTCTCCCGAGGAGGCCGCTCATGACCGCTCGCACCCCTGATGCCGAGCCGCTGCTGACCCCGGCTGAGGTTGCCACGATGTTCCGCGTGGACCCGAAGACGGTCACCCGTTGGGCCAAGGCTGGCAAGCTCACGTCCATCCGCACGCTCGGAGGACACCGCCGTTACCGCGAAGCGGAGGTCCGCGCCCTGCTGGCGGGCATTCCGCAGCAGCGCAGCGAGGCCTGAACAACCGCATCACCGGGCGTTTTCCGGGGCCCCCAACCCGGCCTGCGCCCAGCTAGCTCCATCTGAAGCACCATCTGGCTACAAGCGACCGGCACCTGCCCCAACAGGTCCGAAGCCCACCGACTTGGGCGAGTCGTCGATCGCGCTGGACTCCGCCGGGTCCAGCGCGATCTTTTTATTGCCCGGGCGCCCCTTGAGCGGCCCCCGGCGGCCGTGCCCGACTCTGGGCAGCGGGCGCCGGCGACACACCCGTACGGACCTCCGGGCCCACCCTTTCGGGTGGAGTGCAATTGCACATATTAAATTGACCCGTTGTAGGACAGGGGTAAGTTCCCTCAGTCGGGAAACTCTTTCGGTGACTCCCATCACAGTGCGACGTGCTTGTCACTCACCGTGCCGCTGCGGTAAAGAGCCCGGTGCGTTCCGCATGCATCCGCCCTGTGGCCGACTGCCGCCCGATCAGGCGCCGTTGGTCACCCGGAAGCCGCCCCGGCCTCCCCGGCGCCCTCCGGCTCCGGCACCGGCCCCGCCGCAGCCTCCTGGGCGAGCCGCAGCAGCCGGTGGCACACGGCGCAGTGGCGGGTCAGATGGCGATATCCCGAGGCGCCCGAGGCGGCGGACAGATGGGCGCGCAGCAGCGCCCTGGTCTCGTGCCTGATGCTCTCGGTCCGCTGGGCCCGTGCCCGGGTGGTGGTTGTCGTCATGGAGCGCAGCACCTCCACCCTCTGGGTACCCCTGGCACGTGTCCCAGTCAAGGTCGGATGCGAGAAGGCCCGGATCCCTGGGGGATCCGGGCCTTCAATCGATGCGGTCCTGACGGGATTTGAACCCGCGGCCTCCACCTTGACAGGGTGGCGAGCACTCCAAACTGCTCCACAGGACCTTGCTTGCTTCCCGCTCCGGCGGGCTTGCGAGTGAGACTCTACAGCAGGTCAGGGGGTGCGGTCGAACCCGATCACGGATGCGGCCCCCGAACGGGTCCCGCACCGCGGGCCGGGCCGCCCGCACCCCTGCGCCCCCTAGGGCGCCAGCTGATCGATGGCCTTCACGATCCGCTTGTCCGAGACCGGGTGCGCCGTCCCCAGGGCGTGGGCGAAGTAGCTCACGCGGAGCTCCTCGATCATCCAGCGGATGTCGAGTGCCTCCTGGGGCACCGGGCGCCCCTTGGGGAACTGCTCCAGCAGCCACGCGTACTCGTCCTGCATCTCCTTCACCTTCGCCATCCGGGCGCGGTCCCGGTCGGCGTTGGAGGGCAGCTGGGTGAGCCGGCGGTCGACCGCCACCAGATAACGCAGCAGGTCCGGCAGCCTGCGCACGCCGTGGGCGGTCACGAAGCCGGGCTTGATGAGCCCCGCCAGCTGCTCCTTGACGTCCGACAGGGAGGACATCAGCGACAGGCTCGTGGTGGCCTTCAGCCGGCGCTCGCACGCCTGCCAGGCGGCCAGCACCTCCTGCACCCTGCGGATGGCGTCCAGCGTGGCGTCCACGATGTCCGCCCGTACCGCGTCGAAGAGCTTGCGGAAGGATTCTTCGTCCCAGACGGGTCCGCCGTGCGCCGCCATCAGCTTGTCGGCCGCGCCCGAGACGCAGTCCTCGAAGAGCGCCTGGACGGAGCCGTGCGGATTGCGGGACAGAGCGAGCTTCTGCTGGTTGCCGAGCTTGTCCTGAGCGAATTTCGCGGGGTTGGACGGCAGGTTCAGCAGGATCAGCCGGCGGGTGCCCCGCCACATGGCCTCGCGCTGCTCCTGCTCGGTGTCGAAGAGCCGCACCGCGACCGAGGCGCCCTCGTCCACCAGCGCCGGGTACGCCTTGACCGGCTGGCCGGCCCGCCGCGTCTCGAAGGTGCGCGGCAGGGTGCCCACCGTCCAGGACGTGAGCCCCGAGCGCTGCTCCGGGGCGCCGCCGCCGGTGCCGCCGGCCTTGGCGGCCCCTGAGGCCTGCTCGAAGGCCTTGGAGATCGCCGCCTGCGTCTTCGGCTTGAGCCGCAGCCGCAGCGCCTCCAGGTCCTTGTCCTCGGCGATCTTGCGGCGCCGCTCGTCGACGACCCGGAAAGTGATCTTCAGGTGGTCGGGGACCTTGCCCAGGTCGAAGTCCTCCGGATCCAGCCGGACCGCCGTCATCCGGTGCAGCTCGCGCGCCAGCGTGACCGGCAGCGCCTCCTGCAGGGGGACCGCACGGTCCAGGAAGGCCTTGGCGAAATTCGGCGCCGGTACGTAATTCCTGCGGATCGGCTTGGGCAGCGAACGGATCAGCTCCGTCACCAGGTGCTCGCGCAGCCCCGGGATCTGCCAGTCGAAGCCCTCGGCCGAGACCTGGTTCAGCACCTGCAGCGGAATGTGGACGGTCACGCCGTCCGCATCCGCCCCCGGCTCGAACTGGTACGTCACCTTGAACTTCAGCCGGCCCTGCCGCCAGGAATCCGGATAGTCGTCCTTGGTGACGGCCTCGGCGTTCTCGTTGATGAGCATCGACTGCTCGAAGTTCAGCAACTCCGGCTCGTCGCGCCGCTTGTGCTTCCACCACGAGTCGAAGTGCGCACCCGAGACGATGTGTTCGGGCAGCCGCTGGTCGTAGAAGTCGAAGAGCGTCTCGTCGTCCACCAGGATGTCCCGGCGGCGGGCGCGGTGCTCCAGCTCCTCGACCTCGCCGAGCAGCTTGCGGTTGTCCTGGAAGAACTGATGGTGCGTCCGCCAGTCGCCCTCGACCAGGGCGTTGCGGATGAACAGCTCACGGCTGGTCTCGGGGTCGATGCGCCCGTAATTGACCTTCCGCTGGGCGACGATCGGCACGCCGTACAGCGTCACCCGCTCGTATGCCATGACGGCCGCCTGCTTCTGCTCCCAGTGCGGCTCGCTGTAATTGCGCTTCACCAGGTGCTGGGCGAGCGGCTCGATCCACTCCGGCTCGACCTTGGCATTGACCCGCGCCCACAGCCGCGAGGTCTCCACCAGCTCGGCCGACATCACCCAGCGCGGCTGCTTGCGGAACAGCGCCGAGCCCGGGAACACCGCGAACTTCGCGCTGCGGGCACCCAGGTATTCGTTCTTCTCGGTGTCCTTGAGGCCGATGTGCGAGAGCAGGCCGGCCAGCAGCGACTGGTGGATACGGTCCGGGGCCGCGTCCTCCTCCGCCAGGTGGACGCCCATCTGCTTGGCGACCGTCCGCAGCTGCGAGTAGATGTCCTGCCACTCGCGTATCCGCAGATAGTTCAGGAACTCCGACTTGCACATGCGCCGGAACGCCGACGACGACAGTGCCTTCTGCTGCTCGCGCACATAGCGCCACAGATTCAGGAAGGCGAGGAAGTCGCTCGTCTCGTCCTTGAAGCGGGCGTGCTGCTGATCGGCCTGCGCCTGCTTCTCCGACGGGCGCTCGCGCGGATCCTGGATGGACAGCGCGGCCGCGATCACCATGACCTCGCGGACACAGCCGTTGCGGTCGGCCTCCAGGACCATACGGGCCAGCCGCGGGTCCACAGGAAGCTGCGCCAGCTTCCGCCCCGACTGCGTGAGCCGTTTCTTCGGATCCTTCTGCGCCGGATCCAGCGCCCCCAGCTCGACCAGCAGGTCGACGCCGTCCTTGATGTTGCGCCGGTCCGGCGGGTCGATGAACGGGAACTTCTCGATGTCACCGAGCCCGGCCGCGGTCATCTGCAGGATGACGGAGGCGAGGTTCGTACGGAGGATCTCCGCGTCCGTGAACTCCGGGCGGGCGAGGAAATCGTCCTCCGAGTACAGCCGGATGCAGATGCCGTCCGACGTACGGCCGCAGCGGCCCTTGCGCTGGTTCGCACTGGCCTGGGAGACCGCCTCGATCGGCAGCCGCTGGACCTTGGTGCGGTGGCTGTAGCGCGAGATCCGGGCGAAACCGGGGTCGATCACATAGCGGATGCCCGGCACCGTCAGGGACGTCTCCGCGACGTTCGTCGCGAGCACGATCCGGCGGCCCGTATGGCGCTGGAAGACGCGGTGCTGCTCGGCGTGCGAGAGGCGGGCGTACAGCGGCAGGATCTCCGTGAACCGGAGCTTTTTCTTCTCCAGCGCGTCCGCGGTGTCGCGGATCTCCCGCTCGCCGGAGAGGAAGACCAATATGTCGCCGTCGCCCTCGCGCTGCAGCTCCTCCACCGCATCACAGATCGCCGTGATCTGATCGCGGTCGGAATCGCCGGAATTCTCTTCCAGCAGCGGCCGGTACCGCACCTCCACCGGATACGTGCGCCCGCTGACCTCGATGATCGGCGCGTCGCCGAAATGGCGCGAGAAACGCTCGGGGTCGATCGTGGCCGAGGTGATGACGACCTTGAGGTCGGGGCGGCGCGGCAGCAGCTGGGCGAGATAGCCCAGGATGAAGTCGATATTGAGACTGCGCTCGTGCGCCTCGTCGATGATGATCGTGTCGTACTGGCGCAGCTCGCGGTCCGTCTGGATCTCGGCCAGCAGGATGCCGTCCGTCATCAGCTTGACCAGCGTGTCCTCGCCGACCTGGTCGGTGAAGCGGACCTTCCAGCCGACCGCCTCGCCCAGCGGAGTGCGCAGCTCCTCCGCGACGCGCTCCGCGACCGTGCGGGCGGCGAGCCGGCGGGGCTGGGTGTGCCCGATCAGGCCCCGGACGCCACGGCCGAGCTCCATGCAGATCTTGGGGATCTGGGTGGTCTTGCCGGAGCCGGTCTCGCCCGCGACGATCACGACCTGGTGGTCGCGGATCGCCGCCAGGATCTCGTCCTTCTTCTGGCTGACGGGGAGCTGCTCGGGATAGGTGACGGCCGGCACGGCGGCACGCCGGCTCTCGACGCGCAGCTCGGCGGCGTCGACCTCGGTCGTGATCTCGGCCAGGACGGCCGAACGGGCCTCGGGCTTGCGGATGCGGCGGGCCCCGTCGAGCCGCCGCCCCAGGCGCTGCGCATCGCGCAGTGTCAGCTCGGGCAGGCGGGCGGCGAGGTCGGCGAATGCGGCGGGGGCGGCAGGCTGCGTAGACATACGAAGTCCAGGATCGCACCAGCCGCCGGGAAGCGGCGAACCCATTTAGGGGCGGGGTGGCGCCTTGGCGGGCGGCTCCGGAGCCTTTGCGGGCGGCCCGGAGCGCATCCGCGCGCCGGAAAGCACTGAGCCCCCCGTCCGAAGACGAGGGGCTCACTGTGGCTGGGGCCGGGGTCGAACCGGCGACCTTCCGCTTTTCAGGCGGACGCTCGTACCAACTGAGCTACCCAGCCACGCAAGCACCGAAATGCTTGCAGCGGTCCTGACGGGATTTGAACCCGCGGCCTCCACCTTGACAGGGTGGCGAGCACTCCAAACTGCTCCACAGGACCTTGCTATGTGCGAGCACTAGTCTCGCACACGGTACAGCGTGCCCCCAACGGGATTCGAACCCGTGCTACCGCCTTGAAAGGGCGGCGTCCTGGGCCACTAGACGATGAGGGCTGATGGCCCACCTGGGCGCTTCGCAGCGCCTCGGGGACGTGAGAAGCATATGGGATGGAGGGAGGTAACGCCAAAACGGTTTCCCGGGGGCGGCGCGACGGGGGTGCGGGCGCGGCGCGACGGGGCGCGCAGGGGCGGCGCAGGGGCCGTACGGAGGGACGTGCCGGACAATGGCGAGCGTGCTGGAGATGACGCGCGAGGAGTTCGAGGAACTGGTCGCCGAGGCCCTGGACCGGATCCCGCCGGAGCTGACGCGGCTGATGGACAACGTCGCGGTGTTCGTCGAGGACGAGCCCCCGGCGGAGGACCCGGAGCTGCTCGGCCTCTACGAGGGGACGCCGCTGACCGAGCGCGGCGAGTGGTACGCGGGCGTCCTGCCGGACCGGATCACCATCTACCGCGGGCCGACGCTGCGGCTGTGCTCCTCCCGGGAGGAAGTGGTGGAGGAGACCGAGGTGACGGTCGTTCACGAGGTGGCCCACCACTTCGGCATCGACGACGAGCGGCTGCACGCGCTCGGCTACGGGTAGGGACCGGTCACGGGGAAAGAGCGGTTACGGGTGAAGGCCGGCCGCGGGTAAAGGCCGGCCGCGGCTACGCGGGTAAAGAGCCGGTCAGGTGACCGCGTGCCGCGCGTGTCCTGGGCGGGGCGGTCTCAGTTGGGCAGGGCGCCTGTCCCATGCGTTGCCGATGCGGTCTGTACGCGTCGCCGATGCGACCCGTAGCCGTAGCCCGAAGGCGGTCCCCGATGCCCCCCACCTCACCCCGCGCAGCCGTCACCCGGATCGCGGCCGTCGCCGTCGCGGCCCTGGCCCTCGGGGGGTGCATGAGCGTGAGCGACCCGGAGCGGCCCGCTCCGTCGCCGGGTGCGGGCAAGCAGCGCGAGGCGGGGCCGGAGCCGGACGGCGGGGTGCGGCTTCCGGGCGGGCGGCCGGGACAGGCGGACGCGCGCTCGGCACGGGGCGCGAGCGGCAGCCCGTCGGCGAAGGGCGCCGCGTCGCCGTCCGCGTCGGCGACGCCCTCGGGCACGCCGGCCGGGGCTTCGCCGGACGCCCACGCAGGCAAGCCGGGCAAGAAGCCGAAGCAGCCGGGCGGCGGGGCCGGCGCGGTTCCCGCGCCCGGGCGCCCGCCCGCCCCCACCCAGCCGGCGCCCCAGTCGACCACCCCCACGCCGCAGCCGCCCGTCACCCAGCCGCCCGCGTCCTCGGCGCCCCCGTCGCCCCAGCCGGGCCCCCAGGCGGCGGGCCCTGTGGCGTAGGCCATGCCGCCGGACGGGGGCAGCGGGTTGCGCCCGGAGGTGGTGAGTGCGTATGGTGGTAGATCGTTTGATCCCATTTGCCCGGCGCCTAACAGAAGCGCGCCGTGTGGCGCGTTCCTTACCTTGCCGTGGCTGACCGCATCGAGGCGGTCATTTGTGAAGCCGACACGGAGCTTGGGCGCGTGCCGAAACTCCGGAAGGTTTCGCATTTCGCATGTCCATTTCCACTGAGCAGACCGTCATGCCCGCGAACGACGAGATCGTCGTCGAGGCGGACGCCGTCACCGCGGAGACCACCGCGGACCTCACCCCCGACACCGCCGCCGAGGCCGTCGACATCGACGCCGCCGACGCCGGCACCGACGCCGCCGACGAGCCCGCCGAGCCGACGATCACCTTCGGTGACCTCGGCCTGGACGACGCGATCGTCCGCAAGCTCGCGCAGAACGGTGTCACCACCCCCTTCCCGATCCAGGCGGCGACCATCCCGGACGCCCTGGCCGGCAAGGACATCCTCGGCCGTGGCCGCACCGGCTCCGGCAAGACCCTCTCCTTCGGTCTGCCGCTGCTGTCGACGCTGGCCGGCGGCCACACCGAGAAGAAGCGCCCCCGCGGCCTGATCCTCACCCCGACCCGCGAGCTCGCGATGCAGGTCGCGGACGCCCTCCAGCCGTACGGTGACGTGCTCGGCCTGAAGATGAAGGTCGTCTGCGGCGGTACGTCCATGGGCAACCAGATCTACGCCCTGGAGCGCGGCGTCGACATCCTCGTCGCCACCCCGGGCCGTCTGCGCGACATCATCAACCGCGGCGCCGCCTCGCTCGACAAGGTCCAGGTCGCCGTCCTCGACGAGGCCGACCAGATGGCCGACATGGGCTTCCTGCCCGAGGTCACCGAGATCCTCGACCTGGTGCCGGCCGGCGGCCAGCGCCTGCTGTTCTCCGCGACGCTGGAGAACGAGATCGACACCCTCGTCAAGCGCTACCTGGTCAACCCGATCACGCACGAGGTCGACCCCTCCGCCGGTGCCGTCACCACCATGACCCACCACGTCCTGGTCGTGAAGCCGAAGGACAAGGCGCCGGTCACCGCCGCCATCGCCGCCCGCAAGGGCCGCACCATCATCTTCGTCCGCACCCAGCTGGGCGCCGACCGCGTCGCCGAGCAGCTGCTGGACGCCGGCGTCCGCGCCGACGCCCTGCACGGCGGCATGACGCAGGGCGCGCGCAGCCGCGTCCTCGACGACTTCAAGGCCGGCTACGTGAACTGCCTGGTCGCCACCGACGTCGCCGCGCGCGGCATCCACGTCGACGGCATCGACCTGGTCCTCAATGTCGACCCCGCCGGTGACCACAAGGACTACCTGCACCGCTCCGGCCGTACGGCCCGCGCCGGCCAGTCCGGCACGGTCGTCTCCCTGGCCCTGCCGCACCAGCGCAAGCAGATCTTCCGCCTGATGGAGGACGCGGGCGTCGACGCCTCGCGCCACATCGTCGGTGGCTCCGGCGCCTTCGACGAGGAGGTCGCCAAGATCACCGGCGCCCGCTCCCTCACCGAGGTGCAGGCCGACTCCGCCGCCAACGCCGCCAAGCAGGCCGAGCGTGACCTGGCCGACCTGACCCGCCAGCTGGAGCGCGCGCAGCGCCGCGCCTCCGAGCTGCGCGACGAGGCCGACCGTCTCCTGGCGCGCGCCGCCCGCGAGCGCGGCGAGGACCCGGAGGCCGCGGTCGCCGCTGCCGCCGAGGCCGCCGCCACCGAGGCCAAGGCCGAGGAGGAGGCCGCTGCCGCCGCTTCCGTCCCGGCGCAGGCCGCGCCCGCGCACGAGCGCCGCGACGAGCGGGGCAACTTCGAGCGCCGTGACGACCGCGGTGGCTTCCGTCGTGACGACCGCCGCGATGACAACCGCTCCGGTGGTTTCCGTCGTGACGACCGTCGTGACGACAACCGCTCCGGTGGCTTCCGTCGCGATGACCGTCCGTCCGGTGGTTTCCGTCGTGACGAGCGCCGCGATGACAACCGCTCCGGTGGTTTCCGTCGTGACGACCGTCCGTCGGGTGGCTTCCGTCGTGACGACCGTCGCGATGACCGTCGTGACGACAACCGCTCCGGTGGCTTCCGTCGTGACGACCGTCCGTCCGGTGGTTTCCGTCGTGACGAGCGCCGCGATGACAACCGCTCCGGTGGCTTCCGCCGTGACGACCGTCCGTCGGGTGGCTTCCGTCGTGACGACCGTCGCGATGACCGTCGTGACGACAACCGCTCCGGTGGCTTCCGCCGCGATGACCGTCCGTCCGGTGGCTTCCGCCGCGACGACCGCCCCTCGCACGGTGGCGGCTTCCGCTCCGGCGGCAGCGACCGTCCGTTCAACCGCGACCGTCGTGACGACCGTCCGGCCGGCGGCGGCTTCCGCTCCGGCGGCCACGACCGCCCGAACGGCCGCCGCGACGACCACCGTGGCGGCGCCGGCTCCTTCGGCCGCCGCGACGACAAGCCGCGCTGGAAGCGCAACGGCTGATAACCGCAGGTGATTTGGGGCCCGTACGGCACTTCGGTGGCGTACGGGCCCCGCTGCGTCTGCACTCCCGTCCGACGCATCGGCCATAACGACTCGGGATAACGCGGTCGTCCGGGCTATGCTGCGGGGTGCGGGCCGTTAGCTCAATTGGCAGAGCAGTGGACTTTTAATCCATTGGTTGTGGGTTCGAGTCCCACACGGCCTACGCGATGCGGGCGAGGGAAACCCCCTCTGACCTGCGCACGAGCGCCTCGTCCGGTTCTTCCGGGCGGGGCGCTTCCGCATTCCCGGCCCGCTCCCGGCCCGGGGCGCGTCGACCACTTCGGCGGCCCCCGCGGCCTGTTCTGCGACGATGCCAAGGACGTCATCGCGCCCGGCCTGAAGGCGTACGCGCCCGAGGGCTTCCTGGAGCACTGCCGTCAGCGAGAACGTCTACGCGGGCCCTGTCCGTGAGTCGCCGCTCGGGCTTCATGCAGCAGAACATCCTTGAATTCCTCGCGAACCGGCGGGACATGCACGGCTGCCTCAACGACCGTGCGGGCGACGGGCGGTGCGGGGGACGTCGTACGGGCCTCCCGGCAGGCACTCCACAGCCCGCCGGGCCAGGGGGCGCACGGCACGCGCACGCCCCACCCCCCGAGCCACCGCTGGACGCCCCCCGCGTGCCCGGACCTCTGCGCACCCAGTTCCCCGAAACCCCGCCCCCGTCCCGTGTTCGCGCCGCTACGGTAAGTGCGCGGGGTGGGCGCGGCGAGGTCCGGGAGGTCGGAGGCATGGAGAACTCGCGAGCGGGTGAGAACGGCAGCGGAAGCGAGCGAGGAGAGTGGGGGAACCAGAGCCCGGCGTACAGGGCGCACAGGGGGCGCACGGAGCACGGCCAGGGACCGGGCGGCCCGGCGGGAGCGGCGGGAGTCGAGACCACGCCCGCCGAGCATGTGGGCGCGCTGCTGGGGCGGGCGCAGAACGGCTTCGAGATCGACGAGCGGATGCTCGTCCGGCTGCGGACGGCGCTGATGCATCAGGCCGAGCTCCGCTCGTACCGCCAGCGCAATGACGACCGGCGTCCCCTGCGCTGCAATTCGTACCGGCATGTGTTCCTGCTGGCGGACGGCAGCAGCCTGCTGCTGTTCGAGCTGGAGCACAACACGGGTCCGGAGGACGTCTTCCTCTACGAGCTCTACGCGGACGAGGACGCCCTCGACCGGGCCGAGCGGCGCGTGCACGACCGGATCGGGGGCGGCATCGGCCCCGGCAGCGAGACCGAGGAGCTGCCCGCCTGGCTGGCGGAGGAGCTGCTGCTGGCCATGGGGCCGGTGCAGCCCCGCCGGGAGTACGTCTCCGACGCCTCGCCCGATCACGCCCGGCGGCTGCTGCGGCGCGCGGAGAACGCGGACGGGCCCGGTGAGGTGGTGCGCGAGCTGCTCCAGGGGGCGCTCGGTCACCACATCGCGCTGATCACCAAGCCGAGGCGCCGGGGCCCCGGGCGCGACGCCACCTGGTGCCGCTTCTACGAGCACGCCTTCCTGCTGGAGGGCGGCGGCGAGCTCAGCCTGTGGGAGCTGGAGCACAACATGAACGCCGACGGCCGCCTGGTCTGCGAGGTCTATCTGGACGAGGCGGAGGCCGAGGTGGCGGCGGACCGCCACGCCCGCGCCCAGGGCGTGGAGCTGTAGGGGAGCTGAGGGGGCTGTAGGGGTGGCTGTAGTGGAGCTGTAGCGGCACCGGGCTGCCGCGGGGCTGCGCACCGTCGGCGGGCGGGTGAAACGGGGGCCGCCGACGTGTGCTACGGACGTGTGCTACGCTTAACTGACGTTTCAGTTGTGGTACCCATGAACTCGTGTGCGCCTGACGGTTATGTGAACCGAAGGCGCATTTTTGTTTTTGCCGGTCTATTCCGGTGTGGGGCCCGTTGCACCATCGGCATCCGTCGAGGGTGCATCCACTAAGGAGATAGACATGGCTACTGGCACCGTGAAGTGGTTCAACTCGGAAAAGGGCTTCGGCTTCATCGAGCAGGACGGCGGCGGCCCCGACGTCTTCGCCCACTACTCGAACATCGCCTCCAACGGCTTCCGTGAGCTGTTCGAGGGCCAGAAGGTTTCCTTCGACGTCACGCAGGGCCAGAAGGGCCTGCAGGCCGAGAACATCGTCGCTGCCTGACGATGATGCCCGCCCGGTCCGCCTGACGGCGGCACCGGGCTCTGCATGAAGCACCAGGCAATGGGGCCCGCACCTCGGGGTGCGGGCCCCATTGCTGCCCCTGCGATCGATGCCCAGCGATTGCTGCCCCTGCGCCTGCCGGCGCCCGCGTGCCGGCTGTCGTCCCGCACCAGCGCGCCCAGGCTTTTCCGCCGTCCGACCGTTCTCGTTCCGGAATTCCGGACGGTCCGGACGGTCTCGCGATGCGAAGTCTCCTTTTCGGGCGTGCCACCCCCATTGAGGGAAGGTCCCACCCGTATGACTCGCTCCGCCCGCCCCACTCGTTCCCGCGGCCCCCAGCAGAGCCGCGGTGCTCAGCAGAACCGCGGCTCCCAGCAGGGCGGCCGTGCCGGCGCCCAGCCGTCGCGCCGCCGCCCCGCCGCCCCCCAGGGTGACTTCGAGACCCCGGTCAGCACGACCCCGGCGCTGCCGCCGGTGGAGACCTTCGCCGAGCTGGACATGCCCGCCGGCCTGCTCTCCACGCTGACCCGCGAGGGCGTCACCGAGCCGTTCCCGATCCAGGCCGCGACGCTGCCCAACTCGCTCACCGGCCGTGACGTCCTCGGCCGCGGCCGCACCGGCTCCGGCAAGACCCTCGCGTTCGGCCTGGCCATGCTGGCCCGTACGGCCGGCCGCCGCGCCGAGCCCGGCCGCCCGCTCGCCCTCGTGCTGGTCCCCACCCGCGAGCTCGCGCAGCAGGTCACCGACTCGCTCGCCCCGTACGCCACCGCCGTGAACCTGCGGACGGCCACGGTCGTCGGCGGCATGTCCATCGGCCGGCAGGCGCAGACGCTCGCGCGCGGCGCCGAGGTGCTCGTCGCCACCCCGGGCCGTCTCGCGGACCTCATCCAGCGCGGTGACTGCAAGCTCGGCGACGTGCGGATCACGGTCCTGGACGAGGCCGACCAGATGGCCGACATGGGCTTCCTGCCGCAGGTCACCAAGCTGCTGGACCAGGTCGACCCCGAGGGGCAGCGGATGCTGTTCTCCGCGACCCTCGACCGCAACGTCGACCGGCTCGTCCGCCGCTTCCTCTCCGACCCGGTGACGCACTCCGTCGACGCGTCGGTGGGCGCGGTCGTCACGATGGACCACCACCTGCTGCACGTCAGCGAGCTGGACAAGAAGGACACGGTCACCCGGATCGCCGCCCGCGACGGCCGCGTGATCATGTTCGTGGACACCAAGCGCGGCGCCGACCGCCTGGTGAAGAAGCTGCTGTCCGAGGGTGTGCGCGCCGCCGCGCTGCACGGCGGCAAGAGCCAGCCGCAGCGCAACCGCACCCTGGACCTCTTCCGTACGCAGGAGGTCACCGCGCTGATCGCCACGAACGTGGCCGCGCGCGGCATCCACATCGACGGCCTCGACCTCGTCGTGAACGTCGACCCGCCCATGGACCACAAGGACTACCTGCACCGCGGCGGCCGTACGGCCCGCGCGGGCGAGTCCGGCACGGTCGTCACGCTGGTGCTGCCCGAGCAGCGGCGCGAGATGAGCCGGATGATGGTCACGGCCAAGATCAGCCCGAATGTGGTGACGGTCGGCCCGAAGGACGAGGAGCTCGTCCGCATCACGGGCGCCCAGGAGCCCAGCGGCGTGCCGGTGGTCATCGCTCCGCCGGTCCCGGCCCAGTCGACGCCGCGCAAGCGGTCGGGCGGGGGCGGCGCGAGTGCCGGGTCCGCCGGTGGGGCTGCGGCTGCTGCGGGTTCGCGTGGCTCGCGGGGCACGCGTGGTTCGCGTGGCGGTCGCGGGCGGGTGCGTCCGGGGACGTCTTCCGGGGCGTCGTCTTCCTCGTCCTCCTCGTCTTCCTCGGCTTCGTCGTCCTCCGGGTCTTACGGTGCGGGTGGTGCCGGTGGTTCGGGCCGGGGCGCGGGTGGCTCGGGCCGGGGTGCCGGCCGGGCGTCCGGTGGCGCTTCCGGTGCGGCTTCCGGCCGCGGGTCCGGCCGGGGTGGCGCCGGCCGGGGTGGCGCCGGCCGGGGCACCGGGGGCGCACGGGAGCGTCGCTCCTCGTAGCCCTTTCTGCAGCCCGTTCTGCAGCCCGTTCTGCAGGTCCCTCTCCTAGGGCCTCCCTCCCCGGTTGGCCCAGTTCCGTTCGCCTGCCGACCTCCCGCCCGGAAGGGTGGGAGGTCGTGACGTGCGGGACTGCCGATCAGGAGAGAGAGCGCGGTGGGCAAGCGAGAGAGCCGTTCTGCCCGCCGTGCGGTCGGCGGCCTCAGTGACCGTCGCGTCGACCGTCGCGTCGGCGGTCGCCGCACCTTTCGCCGTACGGCCCGCCGAGCCGCCCGCAGGCTCCCGGCCGCTCTGATCGTCGGCGGCGTGCTCTTCGCCCTCGGGGCTCCCGCGAACTACACGTGCGCCCCTTTTCTCTCCGCCGCGCCCCTCGTGGCGGCACCGCTGCACACCCTCCGCGTCACCGCCACGGCCGCCCTGGCCGCAGTGGCGGTCGCTGTCGGCCTCGTCTTCTACCACCGGCCAGCCGACACCGGTGAGGCGCTGGCCGAGATCGCCGCCATCGGTGCGGTCTCCCTGGTCGCGCTCGGCATCAACCGCATCGCTCGTCGCAGCCATCAGCAGCTCGCCTCCGCCCGCGGCATCGCGGAAGCGGCCCAGCGCGCCGTCCTGCCCGCGCCCCCGTCCCGGATCGGCGGCCTCCGCGTGGCCGCGCGCTATGTGGCCGCCCAGGCCGACGCCCGGATCGGGGGCGATCTCTACGCGGTCCAGGACACCCCGCACGGCGTACGGGTCATCGTCGGTGACGTCCGCGGCAAGGGTCTGGGCGCGGTCGAGGCGGTCGCCGTGGTGATCGGCGCGTTCCGGGAGGCGGCCGAGCAGGAGCCCACGCTGGAGGGGCTCGCGGGGCGGCTGGAGCACGCGCTCCAGCGGGAGGGCGCGCGGCGGGCGAACCTCCGTGCCGACGCCGTGGATCAGGCCGAGGGCTTCACCACGGCCGTACTGGCGGAGCTGCCGCCGGGCGAACCCGTGTTCCGGCTGCTGAACCGCGGCCACCCCTCACCGCTCCTGCTGCACGCGGACGGCCGCATCGGCGTGGCCGACCCCGCCGTCCCCGCGCTGCCGCTCGGCCTGGGCGAGCTGGGGGTGTGGCCGGACCGGGCGGAGGAGCGGGAGTTTCCCGCGGGGGCGATGCTGCTGCTGATGACGGACGGGGTGACCGAGGCGAGGGATGCCGGCGGCACGTTCTACGACCCCCGGGCGGGGCTGACGGGCTGTCGGTTCAAGAACCCGGAAGCGCTGCTGGACGCCCTGGTCGCGGACGTCGCGCGCCATTCGGGGGGTCAGGCCGACGACGACATGGCGCTGTTGGCGATTCGGCGCGGCGAGCGGATCGAACAGCATTTCGTGGAAAGCATCGACAGGTTCCGTGGGCGCACGTCCTGTGAAGATGTGCGCGAGGGCATCGGTCGATTCGGGCGTTCGGCTTGGAATCCACCCGGCATGTCTATTAACGTTTGATAACGGAGCGCGGTTGTCGCAACGCCGCAAGAGGCGCTGCGCCGTGCGCCTTCGCCGAATCCCGCGGGCACAGCACCACCTGATACACCGGCAAGTTCTGGGAACCGGGGAACCACCACCCTGGGGTGAATCGGGCCGCGTGCGGCCCGTAGGAGACCTTCCTGCTCCGAACCCGTCAGCTAACCCGGTAGGCGAGAAGGAAGGAAAGGAGTGCCTTCGTGGCATCCAATGAGCCTGCCGCGTACGAGCCTGGCGCGTACGAGCGTGGCGCCTACGAGCCTGCTGCGTACGAGAGTGCTGCTTACGACCCGCCGCTGGTCCCGGCGTACGTACCGCCGTACGAGCCTGAGCGGGAACGAGAGCCCGAGCCGGAGCTGCGGTACGAGTCGCAGGCCGCCGGGTACGGCCCCGGGTCGTCGTACGTCCCCGCTGCCGACCGGTCGTCCGTCTACAACTTCTTCGGCACGGGCCGCGGTCGCCACCGCGTCGTGAAGCAGCGCGGCGGCACGATGGCCCGCAGCGGCGCCGTGCTCGGCGTGGGCGTCATCGCGGCGGTCGGCGCGGGCGGCATGGCGCACGCCCAGGAGCGCCCGGCCGCCTCCATATCCATGCCCGACCTGGCGCAGCTGCCGGGAGTGGGCTCGTTCTTCACGGGGAGCGCGGCGGGCTCGGTCGATTCGGCCGCCGCTGATGTCACTGCAGGGGCCACCGCCGATGCCACTGAGATGGCCGAGAGCGCGGCGGCGGCGGGTGAGGTGCTCCGGGCGAGAATCCTGGAGCAGGCCGACCACCAGCAGGGTGTGGCAGAGGCCGAGGCCCAGGCGGCCCAGGTGAAGCAGGCTGCGGAGACGCAGAAGAAGGCGGCGGAGGCGGCGGCGCGGTCCGCGGAGGCGGCGGAGAAGGAACGGGAGGGGGAGCGGGCGCAGGCGACGGCACCGGAGCAGCAGACGGCGAAGCAGCAGGCCCCGAAGAAGCAGCGATCCGCTCCGGCTGCCCGTCACTCCGGATCCGGCACCGGAGCCGGATCCAGCACCGGCACGGGCACCGGCACCGGCATGGGTACCGGTACGGGCACGGGCACCGGCATCAGCACGGGCGGGTTCAGGCTCCCCCTCGCCTCGTACACCCTGACGGCCGGTTTCGGCCAGGCGGGGAACATGTGGTCCGCGAACCACACGGGGGAGGATTTCGCCGCCCCGACCGGCACGCCGGTGAAGGCGGTGGGCGGCGGCACGATCGTGCAGGCCGGCTGGGCCGGGGCGTACGGCTACCGCATCGTCCTGAGGCTCGACAACGGCACGGAGCTGTGGTTCTGCCACCTGTCGTCGATGGTCGTCACGTCGGGGAAGGTCGCGCCGGGCCAGCTCATAGGCCGTGTCGGCGCGACGGGCAACGTCACGGGCCCGCACCTGCACCTGGAGGTCCGCCCGGGCGGGGGCGCGCCGATCGACCCGCTGGGGTGGCTGCGGGGCAAGGGCCTGCAGCCGTAGCGGAGTAGCGGAATATCAAGCCCCGCAAGGGCGCTGAACAAGCACATGGCTGACATTCACAAGAAGATCGGCAATCTCTCCGTCCACCCGCTGGCGCTCGGCGGCAATGTCTTCGGGTGGACGGCGGACGAGGCGGAGTCGTTCGCCGTCCTCGATGCGTA
This sequence comes from Streptomyces hiroshimensis, assembly GCF_014650335.1. Lineage (GTDB taxonomy): Bacteria > Actinomycetota > Actinomycetes > Streptomycetales > Streptomycetaceae > Streptomyces > Streptomyces hiroshimensis. Next base: position 32,542 of record NZ_BMUT01000016.1, on the reverse strand, counting down.
CGCGGCGGCGGGCGGTAATTTCATCGACACCGCCGACGTCTACTCCGCCTGGGTCCCGGGCAATGCGGGCGGCGAGTCGGAGACCGTCATCGGCAACTGGTTCGCCGCGCGCGGCAACCGTGACGACATCGTCCTCGCCACGAAGGTCGGCGCGGGCGTGCCGCAGCCGCGGGGCCTGCGTGCGCCGGTGATCAAGGCGGGCGTGGAGGAATCGCTGCGCCGTCTGCGCACCGATTACATCGACCTCTACTACACGCACTACGACGACGAGTCGGTGCCGGTGGAGGAGTTCATCACGGCCCTCGACGCGCTGGTGAAGGAGGGCAAGGTCCGCGAGATCGCGGCCTCGAACATCACGCCGGAGCGTTTGACGGAGGCCCTGGAGTTCTCGGAGACGTCGGGCCTGGCGAAGTACGTGGCGATCCAGCCCCACTACAACCTGGTCTCCCGCGACACCTATGAGGGCGACCTGGCGGCCGTAGCGGCGAAGCACGACCTCGCGGCCGTCCCCTATTACGCCCTGGCCTCGGGCTTCCTCACCGGCAAGTACCGTCCGGGCACGACGGTGGAGAGCGCACGCGCGCAGGGTGCCGGAAAGTACCTGGAGACGGAGCGCGGCCGCCGCGTCCTGACGGCCCTGGACGAGGTGGCGGCGGCCCACGACGCCGAGCTCGCCACGGTCGCCCTGGCCTGGCTCGCGGCCCAGCCCACCGTGGCGACCCCCTTGGCCAGCGCCCGCACGGTGCAGCAGCTCGCGCCGCTGCTGGCGGTGGCGGACCTGAAGCTGACGGAGGCGGAGCTGAAGCGCTTGACGGAGGCGTCGGCGTAGCACGCAGGCGTCGGCGTAGCACGGAGGCATCGGCGTAGCACGGAGGCATCGGGCGGCGGGAAACCGCCCGATGCCTGCTCCTCCGGATTCAGTCCCGGTGGATTCAGTCCCGGCTTTCCGTGATCCAGGAGGCCAAGGCGACGACCCCGGCCACCCCGAACACAGCCGGCCAGGCCCCGACCTTCTTGGCGAGCGGATGCGACCCGGCGAACGCGGCAACGTACAGGCCGGTCAGCGCGGCAGCCTTGGGCGCCCCGACCTTCCCGGCCCACTGCCGGGCCGCCACCCCACCGGCCACGGCAAGCGCCGCACCCCCCAGGGGCCGCTTCTTGGTCCACCGAGCAACGCCGTACCCACCGACAAGCCCACCCGCGGCAACAACAGCCGTAGGAACCTGACCCATCCCACACCTCCGCATCAAAGGACAACGACCTCGCCCAAAGCTAACTTCATGGGACGACGCCGACCGAGAGCGGGGGCAGGGCGGCCGGATTACCGATCGGGCGTGGCCATGAGCAGGGTCGGCACCATGAGGGGCGCCGCGGCAGAGGCGGTCTGAGGCAGGGGCACCCAGGCGAGCCCGGTCATCCGCGGACAGCCGCAGTCCAGATCACCGTCGACCCCCAGCCGGGGCTCTCCCTCGGCGACCCGGACGCTGTAACAGGCGGTCCAGCCCGACGGATACGGCACCTCGTAGAGGAATTCCGCCGACAGGGGCTGCAACCCTCGATCATGCCGGTCGGCTTCCCTGCTGCCAGCCTGGCATGCCGCCTGCGACGACGAGAGGAATGGGGCGACGGGAGGCATGGGCGGCACACCGCTCGCCACGCAGCGTTGTGCAGGGAGGCGCACGATCCTCCCAGGCCCGAACTACGCGGCGGGGCTCGCCCAGCGTTTGGTGATCTGAGGCTGGGAGTACGACGTCGGCCAGGCTTGCAGGCGAACCTGCTCGGTGGTTTCAGGTGCATTGTCGGAGTCGATGTCCGCGTGGACGGCGGCGGCCAGATTCCGTCGCGAGGCCCGGATGCGGATCCACCCGGCGGGCATGTCGAACCGTGCTGCATCAGGGAAGTAGTCCGTGCAGCCCAGGACGACGAGGCGCCCCGACGCCAGGTTGAGGCTGGCCTCGACTACGTGGTCGAAGTCGTCACTGTCGTCGTCCGGCTGTGCCGCGAGGACGTGGACGCTGACTGCCACGTAGACATTGACGGCAGTGCCAATGGCCAGGGCCTCCTCGGTGACGCCGAGCCCGTCCGAGACGGTCTGTTCATTCCACACGTCACTGAGATCGCCATCGGACTCGTCGTCCAGAAGGTGGATCTGGAAGTAGTCCGCGAAAAGCCTGAGATTTGTCTCCACAGGGACATCATCGACACTGCATTCGACAGGCTCGGCGGTGGGGTGGGATCACCACCGGAGGGACCAGTCTCCTCGCGCTGCTGCATCCGTCATGGCCGAGCGGGGAGTGGAGCCACTCAGCGACTCGTGCGGGCCAGCGCGCGCAACTGGTCGACGCGGTCGTGGACGGCGGCTGCCCGCGCCTCGTCGAGCGGCTCCAGGGCCGGTACGTCGCCACGGCAGGAACGGCACAGGCCGCCGGGGAGGGCTTCGGGGCGGCCGATAACGGCGCAGCCGGTGCACTCCATGAGGCAGGTGGGTTCCACTGTCTCCGCATGTACGGGACGGGGGAGCTCGGGCGGCATCCTGTCGTGGAGCCTCGTACGGGTGAAAGCCCCCGGGCAGTGGATGACGTCGGGAAGCCCGGCTGTGAGGATCCGCGCGAAATCCAGTGGTGTCACGCCGCGCGCAAACCACTCAGCAGCGAGACCTTCGAGGGCGGCGCACTCGGCGGCGGAGAGTGTCAGGCGGGGGTCGGAGCAGCCGAGGGTGGCCAGGGCGATGTACGCGGGAGAGCACTCGTTTTGCGCCCGGTTCCGGGGTTCTTCCTGGGGTGCTTCCTGGGTCGAGGGTGCGGCCGACGGGGGCGCGGACTGCCGGGAGTCGCGGTCGAGGAAGGCCGCCCACCATGCGTCGTCCCGCGCGGTCCGGGAGAAGTACGAGCGGGACACCCACTGCGTACGGCCTTCGCCGACGACTTCCCTGAAACGGCGCAGGTGGCCGGCCTCGGACAGGGCATTGAGGGCGGAGGCGACGGCCTGCTGTCCGTAGGCGGGGAGCTCCTTGGCGAGGGTCTTGATGTCGACGGCGGCGCCGTCGGGAAGCCGGTCGATGTGAGCGGCGATGTACGCCTCGCGGGTGGGGAGGTGAGCGAAGTCGTCCCGGCCACGCGGGGCTTGATCGGGTGCGGTCCGCTTGCCGTATCCGGACGCGGCCATGGGGGGAACGGTAGGGTTGGCGACAGCCACGAGATCAGTGCCCTTTGATCTAGGTGGTCAGACCCCGGCCTGGTGTTGGTAGCACCGTGCCGGGGTTGTTTGTTGTGGCGCACGCTACACGCCGACAGCGAGGCGTGGCGACCCGGTTGCGCAAAGTCATGGTCGTGTGCTTACGCGTGCGTACGCGCGAGCTGGGAGGGAGGGTGGGATAACACCCACCACCCATTCCACGTATGGATCGCTCGGGTCCCGACTCCCGAGTCTCGGGGGTTCAAATCTCCTGGTGCCGTCGGCTGATGGGCCTGGAACGCCACCGAATCCCGAGCTTCGGGCTGCAGGGTCGGTGTCAGCGGGGGCTACGGCGTCTCGCGTCGGCCACGAAGGCCATCCATCCGTCGTGTGAGACGGCGAGCGTAGGGCCGTCTGGATCCTTGGAGTCTCGGACGAACGTGCGCTGAGTGGCGTGGGCGACCTCGACGCACTCGGTGTGTCCGGCGCCGCTGTACGAGGACTTGAACCATCCTTCCCTCGGTATGTCTGAGGGCGCTTCCTGCATCACAACTCCCTGAGTACGCGTTCGATAAGGGCGGACGTGGCCGCCATATCCAACGCTTGGGCGCGCAGGTAGTCGAACGCAAGTCTGTATCGCTCCAACTCCGCTTCCTTCTCCATGAAGAGCGAGCCAAGGTGGAGGTCGACGTACACGACATCGAGCGACGGTTCTGCACCGCCAATGATCACGAAGCTGCCCATGGCTGCTGAGTGGGCGCCCTTCGCAAACGGGAGAACCTGCAGCGTGATGTTGGGGGAGTCGATGGCTTGAAGCAGGTGGCCGAGCTGTTCGCTCATGACCTCTCGCGACCCGACCACACGCCGGATCACTGACTCGTCGAGGATTGCCCACAGGTGGGGTGGGTCGGTGCGGCTGAGCACTTCCTGCCGCTTCATGCGGATGTCGACGAGCTGCTTGATCTCTTCGGGCGCCAGGCGCATCTCGGAGGCGTGCTGTACGGCCTCGGTGTACCTGCGCGTCTGGAGGAGCCCGGGAACGTAGAGGCACGCGAAGTGGTCCTCGCGTGCCGCCTCGTCCTCCAGGGTGAGGAGCAGGTTCATGCTCTCCGGGATGGAGTCGGCGAAGGAGTTCCACCAGCCTTGCTGCTTGGCGTCCTTGGCCAGGGCGACAACGGCTTTGCGCTCCTTGTCGGAGGCTCCGTATTCACGGCACAGAGCGTCGATGATGGGCCACTTCACGGGGCCGGCTTGGGTCTCGTACCTGCTTACGGTGGCCTTGGAGACGCCGACGAGCAGCCCCGCTTCCTCCAGTGTCATGCCCTTGCGTGCTCGCAGCTTGCGCAGGGTCGCGCCGAGCTGACGGCGACGGGTCGTGGTTCGCACCGGCATGACGTACGGCTCTCCCTTCGGGCAGGGCCCCCGGCCCTGACGTGCCAACGAGGCTATGCCGCAGTGGAGTTGCCGACGCAGGATTCACCCTTTCGAGGTTCGTGAGAAGTTACATGGCGGGATTTCTCGCTGCCATACTCGTCTGCGCGATGCCTACGCAGTGCAGTCGTACGGACGCGGCTGGGCGCAGCACTGTCCTGGCGGAGGGGACTGATCCACATGAACATGTGCCAGCGCGTTGCACCGCCTAGGAAGCAGGAACTTCCGTTCCTGGCCGTCCCTGAACGAGTCGCGCACTTGCGGCGGTGGGTCTCCGGGCCCCTTGCCCTCTGGGGAGTCCCGGACCTTGCGGGCGCCGTGCAGCTGTGCGTGACCGAGCTCATCACCGACGTCATCACCCACGTAGGCGCGGAGACACCGACGTGGGTGACGGTGTCGCTGGACGGCCCCCACCTGCGCATCGAGGTCCGGGACCCCGACCCGCGGCGATTCCCGGCTCAGGGAGAGGACCGCCCTGGCCGGCGCCTGGCCAGCCGCCGGGGCGTGACCATGCACGACCACGGCAAGACGTCCTGGTACGAGCTGACCACGGGCCTTCCCGTAGGGGAAGGACTCCCGATGGACCCCCGGATGGCCGACGCCGAGGCCGTCCTCACTCTCTACGGCCGAGGTTCCGCGCCCGGAGCCGCCTCTCTGCTCGGCCGTGTGGCGTCCGAGGAGGCGGCGACAAACCTCATCGCCGACCTCCTCCACTGGTTCCAGGCCCACGGCACCGACCCGGACACGGCCCTGGATCGTGCCCAGATCCGCTTCGAAGCGGGATTGCCGAAGGCTGGGTGGCCCCATACGGTCGGCTGAAGCGCACGCCATCGCCGATGCTGGCTCTATGCCGACGGATTACTTCATAGCGGCTCGCAGTAGCGCCCCGGCGTCATCTGGCAGGCCGTAGTCGTGCAGTTTCACGGCTGTCCGGATCACCGCATCGTGTGGTTGATCCCGCCCGTAGGTCAGAATCAAGGTCTCGGCGAGCTGTTTGTGCTGTTGCCTGCGGAGCAGAACGAGTGCTGCTGCACTCTCAGCCGGTGTGAGGATCCTCGTTGTTTCCCGCAGCAGGGCAAGCGCCGCGCTCCGTTTGCCCTTGCGGTGCAGGTCGCCGGTTCGCTGTGCCACATGGTTTGCGGCTGCCACATCCCGGGCTAGCTCCTGCCGGTCCCCCTCCGGCGAGGGGACCGGCAGGAAACTTGCCCGCTCCCTCGCAGCGGCGAGAGCGGCTTCTAGGCCGGCTTCGCGATCGCTGACTTGCTTGAGACTCCGCCGTAGTTCGTTGTTCTCCCGCTTGAGACGGGGGCACGTACTGCACAGCCTCGGCTCAGCTGCGGCGTGGATCGCATGCAGCTGCTGCCTGGTCATGCCGACCGCTGCCGTCCCTGCCCGCGCCACCGCGGCCTCGTACAGCCGCAAGACGAAGGCCTCTGTCGGCAGGCGTACACCATTCAGGTAGCGGGATATCTCGCTGGGGTCCTTCTTGTAGCCGCGGGACTCCAGCTCCTTGGCTGCGGTCCCCAGCGAGGCCGGGTTCATGTGCCTGTATAGGGCTACGAGGGTCTCTGCCAGCCGTCGTCGTCCTGGTGGCAGATCCTTGCTGATTCTGGTGCCGACGCGTCCTGCCTGCATCTGAGTCCCCACCCTTCATGCTGTCTGGCACACCCGATTGTGCATCAGGTCATATTGACGATCTTCTGCGCAACTCTGGTTTTTGCTGGACCTCTGTTCGGCGACGGTGCGTAATGGATGAACCGCCGGAGACCCGGGGGGACACGGTGTCGCAGTGCGTCAGCTGTTGCCTGCGGCGAGGTGCGAGACACCTCAAGAGAGGGAAGTGGGGCTGCAGATGGTGCTGCCGTCGTGGCAGGACAAGGGGTTCGGGGGCAGGGTTCGGGCCGCTCTCTGGCTGGAAACGGTCGTAGGGGAAGGGGAGATCTTCACCAAGACCGAGCTGCGTAAGGCTTTCCCCGATGTGGCACAGATCGACCGCCGCGTCCGTGAGCTGCGCGATTACGGCTGGAAGATTGACACCAACCGTGATGACCCGTCTTTGAACCTGGACGAGCAGCGGTACGTGAGCAGGGGGGCCGAAGTATGGATTTCCGGCCAGGCCAAGCTGGCCAAGCACAAGACCAGCCTCTCCGGCGCGGAGCGGGACAAGATCTTCCTGGCCGATAACTACCAGTGCCGGACCTGTGGGATCGGCGCTGGTGAGGCATACGACGGTGGAGTCATGCTGGCCAAGCTGGACGTTGCCCGGCGCACGGTTTGCTCTGCCGATGGCACGAGCGTCATCCAGTTCGTCACCGAATGCAACCGGTGCCGCGTGGGTGGCGGTGTCCGTGAGGTGGATCTCGTTGGCTTCCTCGCCGTGGTGAAGGCCCTCGCGCCGCTGGAGCGGCAGGTCCTCGCGGAGTGGATGGAAGCTGACCGCCGGGAGCAGGGCCACCTTGAGAAGTTGTGGGGTGTCTACCGGACTCTGCCGGAGGAGTCCCGTGCGGCTGTTAAGCAGGCCGTATCCAGCGATGAAGAGTGAGCGAGGGAAGGGGAACCATGCTGCGTGAATTTGCGCCGCCGCCGCGGGCGCACGAGTTCAGTGAGTTGATCAAGAAGAGGCTGGAGGAGGTGCAAAGCTCGGGTGCTACCCGGGAGTCGGTCACGATCGATCTGAACAGCCAGCCGCTGCATGTTGAGGTCATCGATCTGCCGCTCAGCGGCCTTTTCTTCAACCCCGGCACTCATCGCATCCGCGCTCAGCGCAGCCACAAGCCTGACCTTGACGAGGCGCTCGACAAGGATCCGTGGAGCGCTGAGAGTCAGGACTACCTGAAGTTCCTGCTGCAGGCCGAGCCTGCTAACCCGGACCGGCGGGACGCTGACTTCGACAAGTTGAAGGAAAGCTTGAAGGAGTTTGGCCAGAACGACCCGGGACTGGTCACCCACCACGGTGTTCTGGTTAACGGCAACACCCGCGCTGCCGCCTTGAGGGAGATCGGTGCCCAGTCCATGCGGGTGGGCGTTTTGCCGGAATCCTTCACCTGGGCAGACATCAATGCGGTCGAGCTGTCGCTGCAGCTGCGTAAGGACCACCGGCGCGACTACTCGTACATCAACCGTCTGCTGGCCATGGAGGAGCAGGCGTCGTTGGGGCGTACCCCGGATGCGATCGCCAAGGACTTCCGGATCCGTCCTGCTACGTATCACCAGGAGCGCTGGATCCTGAGCACGATCCGCGAGTTGATCGAGCGCAGCAAGAGCGGAGGAGGCGTAGCGCTGCGGCTCGTTGACTTCGAGGACGACCAGGAAAAGCTGAAGGAGCTTCACCGCATACACGAGAAGCTGGCGGCGGTCGACCGGGATCAGGCAGAGGTGCTCAAGGAGATGCGGCTAGCCGCGATTCTCCTGGGATTCTCTAAGACGGACGTCCGGCACATCGATGAGGATTTCCTCAAGAAGGACTACCTGGGGAAGACGCTGCCGGCGGATCTGAAGGCTGCAGCGGGCAGCGACGAGCCTGAGACGGTAATGGTCCCGGGCCTGGGCGTATCGGTTCCCGGGGCCACGAAGGCCGTCTCGGCCGCCCGGGCCCTCAATGACCAGATTCTGCGCGCAAAAGCCTCTGCCCGCACCGCTGTGGGCAACCTGCTGGGCTCGCAGAATGGCACCGCACAGGACCTCTTCAACCAAGCGAAGGATGCCTTCGACAGCGCGATTGACTCTGCGGGCAGGGACGCACGGGTGAGGAAGCGGAAGCAGCTTGCCCCCGCCCGGCTTGCCGACGCCTGCGCAGACATTGACCAGTGTGTAGTCGATCTCGTTCAGGCACGTGCTTCCCGGTCCCTTGACGAGGAGGCCTTCGATGAAGCGGTGGTGAAGTTCAGAGAGAGCATCCGCAAGCTCGCCCAGCAGGCAGGCCGCGGCATCGCCCACCCGGGTGACGGGGTCTCGTGGTTGCTTGAGGCCGCAGCGGTGGAGGGCTCCTGATGACGGAGGCGACCGCTCGGACCTCTCTGCGTCTTTCGTTTGATGCGACGCGCACCAAGGTCGTCCTCAGGACGACTGATGAGTATCGCGAAGACCTGGTTCAGCTGGCGGCCCGTTTCCCTACGGGCGGCCAGCTCGGCCCCCTGTCCGTTTCAGTAGGCCTGGATGACCTGCTGGCCGACCTCAATGCAGTCAGCACCTGGCCTCATCACACCGGAGTGGAGTGGGATCCCGAGCTCCGGGATCTGGTGCTTGGTGTCCTCCAGGACGCTGAGGCAGTGCAAAGGCGGCTGGTCGCTCCTGAGCAGGCACCGGAGGTCTCGCCGGACGACGTGCCTGAAATCCTGGGGCACGACTGGCAGGCTGAACTGAATGCCTTCCAGCGGCGTGATATCGCCAAACTGCTGTCACTCCAGCACGGTGCGAACTTCAGTGTCCCTGGTGCCGGCAAGACCCGCGTGGCGCTTGCGGTGTATGCCGCACAGAAGGCTCAGGGGAAGGCGCGCAGACTGCTCGTCGTCTGCCCGAAGTCAGCCTATGAGTCCTGGGAGTACGAGACTGGAGCCTGCTTCGTAAATGCGCTGCGCCCGTGGTTTCCCGATCGGTCGCTTGACCCGTTCGCCGAAGTCCTGATCGTTAACTACGAGCGCCTGGACCGCTCGCTGGGCATGCTTGCTGCCTGGCTCCAGGCTGCCCCGTCCATGATTATTTTGGATGAGGCGCACCGTATGAAGCTGGGTGCCCGTGGAACTTATGGAGCGGCCTGTATGGCGCTCGGCCCCCTCGCTAAGCGAAGACTGATCCTGACGGGTACGCCTGCTCCCAACGGCTCCAAGGACCTGGAGAACCTGCTGGGCTTTGTCTGGCCTGGCCACGGTCAGCGGTCCGTGGTTCAGGCCGTGGCGGGAGGCGACCTCCGTCATGCCAGCACCGTCCTGCGGCCGCTCTTCACCAGGACCACTAAGCAGGAACTCGGACTGCCTCCCATGGACGTCCGTGTGCGGTATGTGGACATGCCGGATCTCCACGCCGAGATCTATAACTCGGTGAAAAACGGGATGAGTGACGGGGCGCGTGATGACCTCAGCACGCTCGGCAAGACCGCGCTCCGTCTGCTCATGGCTGCGACGAGTCCGGCACTCCTCCTTGAGGGAGCTACCCGCTACGAGCCCCTGGCCTACCAGCTGCCCCCGCTGGAGATTCCGCAGAGTGACTCATTGTTCACATTGTTGCAGGATCTCCCTGACTATGAGCTGTCCCCTAAGTACAAAGAGGCCATTGCCATCGTCGCCGCAAACGCGGCGCAGGGACGCAAGACTCTGGTCTGGACGACGTTCGTGCGGAGCCTGACGACGCTGGCGAAGCTTCTGGAGAAGTACGCCCCGGCCATGGTGTACGGAGGGACCCCCGATCGCGACGAGGAGCTCCGGCGCTTCCGGGAAGACCCGAGCTGCATGGTCCTGATCTCCAACCCGGCGACGCTGGGTGAGGGCATCAGCCTGCATCACGTGTGCCACGACGCTGTCTACGTGGACAGGGACTTCATGGCTGGCCGTTTCTTGCAAAGCCTGGACCGCATCCACCGACTTGGCCTGCGTCCTGATACGGAAACGAGGGTCACCGTCCTCGCCGCCCGTAACACGATCGATGGGGTAGTCGAAGCGAGGCTTGACCAGAAGCTTGAGTTCATGGGCAAGATCCTCGACGACCCTTCCGTCCAGCAGCTCTCTGACCTGCAGGAAGAGCCGTCGGTGGCCGCTGGGCTTGCCTCGGACGACATCGCAGCTCTGCTGCAGCACATGGGCATGAGTTAGCCGCAAGGTACAAGTTCTGGACCTGCTGGAGGTGGCGAACGTCTGAGCTGGGAGACTCCTGGGTGGGAGATAGCTGTTGCTTGGCGCTGTCTCTGCGAAACTTGAGCAACTGCTTACATCGCACTCAGGAGGAGCCAGCCGTGACCGCCGGCACAGAACATACCCAGCCGTTGACCTCGATCGAGATCTGCGCTGGTGCCGGCGGACAGGCTGTCGGCCTGCACAACGCCGGTTTCCGCCACCTTGCGCTCCTGGAGATCGACAAGTTTGCGTGCAAGACGCTGCGCACGAATGTGCGTGATCACCCGGATTGGACGGGCTGTGAGGTTGTTGAGGGTGACGTTGTTGACGTCAACCCTTTCACCCACGAGCAGCTCTCGAAGTTTGCTCTGAAGCCTGGAGAGCTGGACCTTCTTGCCGGTGGAGTGCCCTGCCCGCCGTTCTCTGTCGCTGGTCGGCAGCTGGGGGAGGACGACGAGCGTGACCTTTTCCCCAGGATGCTGCAGCTGGTGAATCAGCTCCGCCCGAAGGCGGTGATGATCGAGAACGTCAAGGGGATCCTGGAGGCGAAGTTCGAGGACTACCGCAGCCGGATCGTCGCAGAGCTGGAAGGGTACGGCTACGACTTCTGCGGCTGGGAGCTGATTGAAGCCTGCCGTTATGGGGTTCCGCAGCTCAGGCCTCGGGCCATCCTTGTCATGATCGCCAAGGAGTTCACCGCTGATGTGAAGTTTGAGTGGCCTGTAGGCGATGACAACGTCTTCACTGTGGCGGAGGCTCTCGACCAAACTATGAGCGAGCGGTGCCAGCCCTACGGGGCCAGGGGGCAGGCCGTGCTCGACAAGTGGCGGGATGACGTCAAGGGACGCGGCGTGGCCCCGACTCTCGTTGGTGGGTCCAAGAAGCATGGCGGAGCTGATCTTGGGCCTAGCCGGGCAAAGGCTGCGTGGGGTGAGCTGGGTATCGATGGCATGGGCGTAGCCAACGACCCTGATAGGTGTGATCCTGACCGGGATCTCTTCAGGGAGAACGGTCCGATGCTCACGGTTGAGCAGGCTGCCATCATCCAGGGATTCCCGCGGGACTGGCACTTTGAAGGCGGGAAGACGGCCCGGTACCGCCAGGTGGGCAACGCTTTCCCGCCGCCGGTTGCCGAAGCGGTAGGAAGGGCTATCGCCGCTGTCCTCCGTCCTGAGGGCAGCCAGGCCGCGGCCGTCGCGCAGGATCTAGTCCCCGTTGCCCGGCAAGAGGCCGAGTTCAGCCCGGCGTCGGCGGACCGTGTCAGCGATCTTGAGGCTGCAGGCGTCTGAGGATTCGTGCTCCCAGAAGCGGAGCACGAGCCAGCCCGCCTCAACGAGGCGCTCGTCCGTGTCCCGGTCGCGGGCCATGTTGCGGGCGACCTTGTCGGACCAGTAGCCGGCGTTGACCCGGGGCGCCAGGTAGTGCTCCGGGCAGCCGTGCCAGTAGCAGCCGTCGATGAAGACGGCGACCTTCGCCGGGCGGAAGACGAGGTCTGCCGTGCGGCGAAGGTCTGGCAAGGGCCGCGCGTGAAGGCGATAGCGGAGGCCCTGGGCATGGACGAGGCGGCGGATCAGCTGCTCGGGCTTGGTGTCCTTGTTGCGGATCGCCTGCATGTTGCGGCGCCGGGCCGCCGATGAGGCCCAGGAGCCTTCCGGGGGCGTCCACTCGGTGTCTTCGGGCACGTTTCAGAGGGTAGTGCCCATCTGGAGGCTGGCGATCCGGTGTGCCCTTGTGGCGGCGATGCCGCCGAGGGCCAAACGACCTCTGCCAGGACAGCGAATGTGCTGGTCAGAAGGGGATTAGCCCCGGTCTGAGGGGCCCTGCGGACAGGAGAGCTGCCGCCGAGGCTCCTGGCGCCCGCGACAGCCCACGGGCAGCTTCGGGCGGCGGCCGCGCACAGCGGCATACGTGGCGGGGTAAGCCGCCAGCCGCGCTTTCGTCGTTGCGCGCGTCAGTGAGGCTGGTAGCGAGGGGACAGGCAGGGGCTTGGCCCGGTGGGGGCGCTCCGCTCAGCTCGCCGCCATCGTGGCACCGCGTCCGGCCGCCCGTTCCCCGGCGAGCGGGCCCTGCCGGTTGACATATCGCTCCGTCACTCACATTCCTAGGCGATTGTCCGCCTCATTCGCTCTTGAGTCGTAGGAGCCGATTGTGCCCCGGATTCCGGTCAAGGGTTGAGGGGGTTGTTTCCTCCCGATGCTCCGGGCGCAGTCGAGAGGCCTTGGCGGCCCGGGGTGGCTGGATGACCCGTCAAGTGCACTAAGTGGCACCGCAGTTACGCCAGGCAAAGCCGTGGCGGTGGCGTAGCGCTTCTCACTGGGCGGCCGACCGTTCTGGGTGCGAATGTTCGTTTTAGGTGTGCGTCAGAAATATGACGTGGATCTATTTGTGAGCCTTTGCATTCGCATGTGTGCTGCATCTAGTTTCTAGATCGCTAACGCTCAGCCATCATCCGTCACGGAACGGATTGTCAATGGCTTGCGACGTCGAGAGCTTGGAGTAGCTTGTGCGTACCGCCCGGAGATCTCCTGTCCGCTCCGTCATATCCGGCCTGTCGCTTGCGACAGCCCTTGCCCTGCTCGGTGCTGCGGCGCCCGCCTACGCGGATGGTTCCTCGACCGGCAAGGCTGTGCACGCGGCCTCGGTCGTTGAGAAGGCCACCGGCACCGGGGACGTTGCTCCCTCGGTGAGCTCGCCTGAGGCGGCCGCGAAGGCCACGACCGGTACTGCGGCGGGTAGCGTCACTGTCGTCGCTCCGCGCGCCTCCACGGGAGACGTCAAGGCTACTGCCTCTGACGGCAGTTCCCTTGGCCTGAAGCTCACGGGAACCAAGGACGTGACGGGCGTCAAGGCTGGTTCGGGCACCGTTGTGTACTCCGAGGTGGCCAAGTCCACCGACCTGGCGGTCCAGCCCACCACCGACGGCGGCGCTCGCACCCTGGTCACGCTCAAGGACGGCTCGGCTTCCACCGAGCAGCGATTCGCCGTCAACCTGCCCGAGGGCGCCCGGCTCATCCCCGATGGCAACGGCGGATACGGAGTCATCAAGTCCGCCGACGGCGGCGCCACCATGACGGTGGGGGCCATCGAGGCTCCGTGGGCCAAGGATGCTCATGGCAAGCCGGTGGCGACCAGCTACAAGCTCGACGGAAACCAGCTCGTCCAGCATGTTGAGATCAACAAGGGCACCGCGTTCCCGGTCGTGGCCGACCCCAAGATCACCTGGGGTAACGTCACCGGCACGGCTTACTTCACGAAGTCCGAGACGAAGAACATCGCCATTTACGGCGCAACTGCCGCCCTGTCCGTGGGCCTTCTGCCGCCGCCTCTGAATGTTCTGTACCAGGTCAACGCCGCCCTCGTCACCGCAAAGGCAGCTGAGGCGCGGTCCGACGACTACTGCCTGAAGATCAAGTTCGCGGCCGGAATCTTTGTGCCCGGCGTCTACAGCAACGGCTGCAACTGACTATGTCTGTGCCGCCATGCCACCATGGCGGAAGGCGGTAGCGGGAGGGACATCCAGTGAACTGGTGGCTGTGGGCATCGATCGCAGCGTTCTGCATGACGATCCTGGGTACGGATGTGTACCTGACCCGTCACGGAGTACCTAGCCGCTCAGCGCGGCTAGGAGCGTATGCGGACACACCTGCGCTCTTCGTAGGCGTCCTAACAGTGGTACTCGCCCAGTTGGCCGCCAGCCGTTCGGAGTCCGCAGATATCTGGGTATGGACCTCAGCTGTGTTCTGGGGACTGAGCACCGCCGGAATCGTGCACCTTGTGCGGATCGGTCGGCGACCGACAGCGCATTCGTCCAATCGGTGACGGAAGTTGCGCACCTGACAATGGCCAGGGGCCTGATCCTTTCTCGGATCAGGCCCCTGGCCTCTGTGCCGGGACTCTCATCGCCTGCATCGTCCAGGCGAGTCCAGGAAGTTCGTCAGCGGTACTGACCCGGCCCCTGGGGCCAGCCGGGGTTATGCCCTGGCCACGGCCCCTGCGGCATCGGTATGAACGGCCGGGGCAGTGTCGCCGAGGCCTGGGTGAGGGCCGGTTGGGCTATGTGTTTGCGGGTCCAGAGGTGGTGGAGGAGTTCTTGTTCGCGGGCTGTGAAGTCCGGGCCCGCCGTGCCTCGGTGGGCGCGTTGGCGGAGGAAGGCCAGGGACGTGGCGAACGAGATGTACTCGGCCACGGTGCGGGCCGCCGTCGGGCCGCCGGTGCGGCGGGCCACGTCGCGGGCTATGCCGCGGGCGCGCATCGAGGAGAGGGCGAGGGGCTCGGGCGGGGTGAGCCAGCCGGCGGCCTGGTAGGCCGGGAGGAAGGTGCGTATGGTGCGCAGCTCGTTCTGGCGGGACCAGATGGCGAGCCAGGTCAGGACGCCGAAGACGGGCACCATGAACAGGGCGTAGACCGCGAGGAAGGCCAGGGGAGACAGGCTGGCCGAGCCGTTCCAGACCGCGTGCAGGACCATCGCCGTGAGCAGGCCCGCGAAGGGTATGAGGATGCGGGTGACCTTGCGGCGCGGGGCCAGGGTGGCTGCGATGCCGAAGCCCAGGCCCGTCATCGTGGTGAAGAGCGGGTGGGCGAACGGCGACATCAGGACCCGCATGAAGAACGTCGCCGCCGTGGCCGCAGGCACTCCCTCGTGGCCGAAGCTCTGGTCGGTGGCGAAGGCGTTGCCCAGGTAGAGGATGTTCTCGGTGAACGCGAAACCCGTGGCCGTGATGCCCGCGACCACCACGCCGTCGACGGTGTTGTTGAAGTCCCGGCGGCGGAAGAGGTAGAGCAGCAGGACCGCGGCCGCCTTGCCGGTCTCCTCCACCACGGGCGCGACGAACGTCGCCCCCCACTTGTCGGCCTCCGGGCGCTTCGCGAGGTCGACGGAGCTGACCAGCCACTCCGTGGCGTAGCCGTTCGCGATGATGGCCATCAGGGTGGCCGCGCACGCGCCCCAAGCGAAGGCGAAGACGAGGTTGCGCCAGGGCTTGGGCTCGACCCGGTCCATCCAGCGGAACGCCGCCACCAGCAGCGGCACGGGCAGTACGGCGAGGCCGAGCCCCACCAGGAACCCCTCGGTGCCCGTCTGCTCCCGCACCAGGGCGAGGATGACCAGGCCGCACAGGGCCAGGAGCAGGATCAGCGCGCCGGCGCGCACCGCCTTGTTGTCCCACAGGGCGCGGCGCGGCTTGTAGCGCCAGCCCGCGGGGGCGGGCATCGCGGAGAAGTTCGGCTGCTGCCCGGAGGCGGGCACCGGCCCGGCCGTCGGCTGCTGGTGGGGTGGGGACTCATGCACCCGATGACCCTAACCAAGGGATGACCGGGCGACCCCGCTATTCCGGGGGTCGGTTTCCCCGGCGGCAGGCCGGCACGTTCCCCGGTCCGGCGGGCCGGCGCGGGGCCGGTACGGAACCGGGACGCGTCAGTGTGCCCTGCGGCGGAACAGCAGGTCGTGGACCACGTGCCCCTTGTCCAGGCCCTGACCCTCGAAGCGCGTCAGCGGACGGAACTCCGGCCGCGGTGCGAAGCCGCCGTCCGCCTGGGTGTTCTCGAAGTCCGGCGCCGCGGAGAGCACCTCCAGCATCTGCTCCGCATACGGCTCCCAGTCCGTGGCGCAGTGCAGGAGGGCGCCCGGGGCCAGGCGCGTGGCCGCCAGCTCCAGGAACTCCGGCTGGATCAGCCGGCGCTTGTGGTGCCGCTTCTTGGGCCACGGGTCCGGGAAGTAGACGCGCAGGCCGGCCAGCGAGTCCGGGGTGAGCATCTCGCGCAGCAGGATGATCGCGTCGCCGTTGGCGACCCGGACGTTGTTCAGGCCGTTCCGCTCGGCGAGGCCGAGGAGATTGCCCTGCCCGGGGGTGTGCACGTCGCAGGCGAGGATGCCGGTGCCGGGGTCGGCCGCCGCCATCTCGGCCGTGGCCTCGCCCATGCCGAAGCCGATCTCCAGCACGACGGGCAGCTCGGGGTCGCCGAAGAGCTCGCCGAGATCCAGCTTGCTCAGGCCGTCGATGTCGAGGCCCCACTTGGGCCACAGACGGCGCAGGGCCTCGCCCTGGCCGGTCGTGACCCGGCTGCGGCGCGGCTGGAACGAGCGGATGCGCCGCTCGTGGTGCGAGCCCGCCGGGTCCGGCGCCGGACCGTCGGGGAACATCGGCTCACGGCGGCCGCGGGTCTGCTGCGCAGGGGCCGGCACGGTGGCCGCTTCGGCGGCCGGAGCGGCGGCCGAAGCGGGGGCTGAGGGGGAGGCGTGGTTCTCGGACACAGTCCCTCAATTCTACGGGCGTGCCGAAACTGACCGCGGGGTTGCGGTTTCTGCAGGTCAGAGGGGATTGCCGGCTCTGAGGGCTTCCCCGGGTCAGAGAGCTTCCATCGCCCGCAGCGCCCTCCGGGCCACCTCCCGCCCGATCGGCAGCGCCGCCGTCGCCGCCGGGGACGGCGCATTCAGCACGTGCACCATCCGCGGGGACTCCGCGAACAGGAAGTCGTCCACGAGGGTCCCGTCCCGCAGCACCGCCTGCGCCCGCACGCCCGACGGGGCCGGTATCAGATCCTCCGCCGTCACCTCCGGCAGCAGCCTGCGGGCCGCCTCCGTGAAGACGCGCTTGGACAGCGAGCGCCGCACCTCCCCCGCCCCGTACCGCCAGTGGCGGCGGGCGAGCTGCCAGGAGCCGGGCCAGGCGACCGTCCCGGCCAGCTCGCCGGGGCGCAGCGTCAGCCGGCCGTAGCCCTCGCGGGCAAGGGCCGGGACCGCGTTCGGCCCCAGGTGGACCGAGCCGTCGATGCCGCGCGTGAGATGGACGCCCAGGAACGGGAAGGCCGGGTCCGGCACCGGATAGACGAGGCCGCGCACCAGATCCGTACGCCCCGGGGCCAGCTCGAAGTACTCCCCGCGGAACGGCACGATCCGTACGCCCGGATCATCGCCCGCCAGCCGCGCCACGCGGTCGCTGTGCAACCCCGCGCAATTGACCAGCGCACGGGCGCGCAGCACCTCGCCCAGCCCCGTGCGCACCGCGACCGCCGCACCGCGCCGCCCGATCGCCTGCACCTGCGCCCCGTACCGCACGGAGGCTCCCGCGTCCTCCGCCAGGCCGGCCAGGCAGCGCGCCACCGCGCTGTAGTCGCACACGCCCGTCGAACCGACGTGGATGGCCCCCGTGCCGCGGACATGCGGCTCGTACTCGGCTATCTGGGCGGGGCCGAGCTCGCGCACCGGCACGCCGTTCTCCCGGCCGCGCTGAACCAGGGAGTGCAGGCGCGGCAGCTCCGCATGATCCGTGGCCACGATCAGCTTGCCGGTGATCTCGTGCGGCAGGCCGTGCTCGGCGCAGAACTTCACCATCTCCGCCGCGCCCTGCACCGCGAACCGCGCCTTGAACGAACCCGGCCGGTAATAGATCCCGCTGTGGATCACTCCGCTGTTGCGCCCGGTCTGGTGGAGCGCGGGGCCCGGCTCCTTCTCCAGCACCACGACGCGCACACCCGGCCGGGCGCGCGTGATCGCAAAGGCCGTCGACATGCCCACGATGCCGCCGCCGACCACCAGCACATCGCAGTCGTACGCCCTCACCACGTCACCTCCCCGCGCCCGCCGGCACACCCGCGACCGGGCCTCCGGCTCCCCTCGGCGCCTCACCCACGCTCCCCATCATGACCTGCGCCACTGACAACCGGTCGAAACCCAGGTCAGGGAGGGGACCCCAGGGAAGTGATCACAGGGGCCTCAGGAAAGTGATCACACGCTCACGCCGTAGGCCACACTCACGCCGACGACCCCGCTCACGCCAGCGACACCAGCAGCGGCCGCGCCCGCTCCCGCAGCTCCATCACCCGCGGCTCGTCCCCGTACGGCTCCAGCCGGTGCAGCAGATCGCGGACGTACTCCGTCGTGCGCGCCGAGGAGATCCGGCCCGCCACCTCCACGGCCCGCGTGCCGGCCGCGCACGCCGCGTCCAGGTTGCCCGACTCCAGCTCGGCGACCGCGGAGACCACGAGCCGCAGCCCGTGCGAGCGGACGAACTCCTCCGTCGGCCGGGCCAGCGCCTGCTCGGTGAAGCGCTGCACCTGCCGCGGCATGCGCAGGTCGCGGTAGCACTCGGCGGCATCCGCCGCGAACCGCTCGTGGCTGTAGAAGTCCAGCCACGACGGGTCGGGATCGCCCGTGCGCGCCCGCTCCAGCCAGCCCTCGGCGGCCTTCAGCGCGGCACCGCACGCCGGTGCGTCCCCGGCCTTCGCCTGGGCGCGCGCCTCGACCAGGCGGAAGAAGCTCATGGTGCGGGCGGTGGCCAGGCCGCGGTTGCGCTCGAGGGCGGCCTGCGCCAGGTCGACGCCCTCGTCGGCGAAGCCCCGGTAGGTGGCCTGCAGGCTCATCGAGGCCAGCACATAGCCGCCCAGCGGTACGTCGGCGGCCGCGCGGGCGAGCCGCAGGGCCTGGATGTAGTAGCGCTGCGCGGCCTCCTGCTGGCCCGTGTCGAAGGCCATCCAGCCGGCCAGCCGGGTCAGTTCGGCGGTGGCGCCGAACAGCGAACGGCCCACCTCGTCGCTGTACGAACCGAGCAGCAGGGGCGCCGCATCGACCCGCAGGCACTCGGGGACCATCGACGAACGCCAGTCGCCCCCGCCGTATTTGGAGTCCCAGCGGCGGGCGTCCTCCGCGGCCTCCCGCAGCTTGCTGACGTCACTGTGGCCCACGCGCTGCGGTATGGCCCCGTCCGGGCCGCCCGAGCCCTCGGCCTCCCTGGCCGCCGTGTGGGCCTCGCGCGCGACCGAGCTGTCGGCGGGGGTTATCAGCCATCGGGACGCGGGCGTGGCGTAGGCGCTGACGGAGAAGGATCCGGCCAGGCTCTGCCAGATGCCGCCGCCTCCTCGCCGACCGGCGAGATCCAGCCTGTACAGCTCCGTCGCGGATCGCACGGCCTGGCCGACATCGCGCGGAAAGGAGAGCCCCACCTCCGGGGCCGGATCCGCATCCGCGAGGCCGATCTCGTGCAGCGGGACGGGCCGGCCGAGCTTGCCGGCGATCGCCGCGGCGATCAGATGGGGCGCCGCTCCCTGGGGCACCATGCCCTTGGAGACCCAGCGCGCGACGGACGTCTTGTCATAGCGAAGCGTCAATCCGCGCTGCGCACCGAGGTCGTTGACCCTGCGCGCGAGACCGGCGTTGCTGATCCCGGCGAGGGCGAGGACGGTGCCGAGCTTCTCGTTCGGCCCGCGTGGCTCCCTGGACATGCGCACCCCTCGACGACGCGACGCCCGCCCCGGCATAGGCGCGGGGCATTCGTAAACCCAGCGTAGTTCCCCGCATCCCGACCGTTAAGAGGTGGTGTCCCGGATGGCGAGATTCTGGTCCGTGCGGACGTGCACCGAGGGGCACGTGCTCCGGTTGTGTGTGGCTGTGCGCCCGCCGTGCGCTCTGTCCACGCCATCCGGCGAGCGCTTCCATGGGAGTTGCGTGGGTTGGCCCGCTGCCTGGATCCAGTGGGCTGGGGGAAGCCGCCGCCTCATTCCCCGCGGGCGGCGGACCGGTCCGGGAGGCGGCTGACCGCCTCCCGGACCGTGACACGCGGGTCGAAGCACTGGGTGAGTGCGCCCCCATGAACCCGCTGTGCCGAGTTTGGCCGGATACTGCCGCCCGGAAGCGGGCCTGTGGCCGTCCGGAAGCACGCTCTTGGCGCGCCGCACGCGCGCGTGGAGGTCTCATGCCTCCCTACGTGACAGCATGGCGGTTGCGCGCATCCGGCTTGGCGGCGCGCCATTTCGCCCCGCAATCCAGCGAGTTGGGGTGAAAGGCGCGACCGATGTGTTGCCTCTTTCGTGGTGGTCTCGTTGTGGCAACCGGTGGCCTCCTGTGCATGATGACTGCGGATGGCGGCGCTTGATGGCCGCCCAGCCTGTATTCGCGGTGCTCGGTCGGTTGTTCACGGCGGTCGTTTGCGTCGGTTGTCCACGTCGGTTGTCCACAGCCTGTGGAGGCGTCATGCGCTGGGTGGTGGGGTGGAGCAGCACCCCCTCGGGGAACGTGCGACAGCGTGCCGAACCCCCCGGCAGCTACGGCGGTTACGGCGGACACGGTGATCACGACCGATACGGTGATCACGGCGGTTACGACGACCTCGACGCCCCGACCGTCCACCCCGTAGGCGCCCGGCTCCTGTGGGGCGACCCGGCGCCCCTGTGGGCCGTGGGCGACTGGCGCCCCGACGAGGTCCGCGTCGTCCAGCTGGACCCCCTCACCCGCCTCGCCGTCCTCGGCCGCTGCGGTGCCGGCGACGAGCAACTGCGCGCCGGGCTCGTCGCCGCCCGCGGAGGCGCCCTGCGGCACCTGACGGCCTGGCCCGGCAGCTACACCGCCGTCGCCCAGGTGGGTCGCCGCACCACGGTCGTCGGCGACCTCGCGGGCGCCCGGCCCGTCTTCCACACCGCCTGGGCCGGCGGCACCGCCTACGCCACCGCCGCCCTGCCCCTCGCCGACCTCATCGAGGCCCAGCTCGACATCGGCCACCTCGCCGCCCTCCTCGCCTGCCCCGACTCCCCGGAGGCCCTCGGCGACGGCACGCCCTACAGGGGCGTACGGCGCGTGCCGCCCGGACACGCCCTCGTGCTGCGCGACGGCAGCCGCGACATCATCGGCTACGAACCCACGGCGTCGCTGGCCGTCTCCGCCCCCCAGCTCCAGCCCGAAAAGGCCGTCGACGGCATAAGAAGCGCCCTCGTCGAGGCCGTACGGACGCGGCTCGCCGCCCCCCGGCACGCCCCCGACCACGGCTTCGGCGGGCTCGACCCCGGGCCCGTGCCCGGCATGGGCCCCGCCCACCGCCGCGCCGCACGCGGCGGCCCCGCCCCCGGCATCGGCGCCGACCTCTCCGGCGGCAGCGCCTCCGCCACCCTGGCCCTCCTCGCCGCAGGCCTGCCCGGGATGCCCGGCACACCCCTGGGCCACGGCACCGGCGGCGGCGAGCGGCTGCTCGCCGTCACCTTCAACGACCTCGTCACCGACGACAACCGCGTCCGCGAGGCCGAGCTCGAACGGGCCCACGCCATCGCGGCCAACCCCCGGCTGCGGCACATCGTCGTCGCCGCGGGCGAGGAGGCCCTGCCCTACGCGGACCTCGCCGGCGGCCCCCTGACCGACGAACCGGGCCCCGCGCTCGTCACCGCCGAACGCCACCGGCACCGGCTGGCCGTGGGCGGCGCGGACCACCTCGTCGGGCACGGCGCCCGCCAGGTGCTCGACGCCCACCCGGCGCGCCTGGCCGACCTCCTGATGGACCGCCGGCGGCGCCACCTGCTGCGGCCCGTCTCCGCGCTCGCCCGCGCCGACAGAACCGCCGCGCAGGCCCTCTTCATCCCCTTCACCGTCTACCGGGCGGCCCGCCGACTGGCCCGTACGTCCTACCGGGAGGGCATGGAGGCGGCCGCCGGGCAGCTACGGGCCACGGCCTTCCCCGTCGTCGACGACACGCCGGGCCCGGCCCTCCCCGCCGACGTGGGCGGGGCCGTCGACGCCTCCCTCGCCGCCCTCACCTGGTGCCGGCCCGGCCCCGCCGCCCGCTGGCTCACGGGTGAAGCTCTGGCCGAAGTATCGGTTCGGCTGCAGGCCGCGGCCGTCCGGCCCCAAGGCCTCGCCCAGCGCCCCGGCGAACGCCGCGCGGCCGCCGCCCTGGCCCGGCACGCCGCCGACCACCGCGTCTTCGAACAGGCCGCCGAGGTCCGCAGCCAGCGCCTCCACGCCCCCTTCCTCGACAATGAGGTCGTACGGGCCTGCCGCGCCCTCCCCGAGGCGCTCCGGGTGCAACCGGGGGCGCGCGCCTCGGTACTGCGCGCGGTCCTCGCCGGGGCCGGCGTCCGCGAACTCCCGCCCGGCTGGGGCGCCACCTCGCACGCGGCCCACGCCGCGGCCGTACGCGCAGGGCTGCGCGCCTCCGCCGGCCCCCTGCTGGAGCTCTTCGACGCACCGCTCCTCGCCGACGCAGGCCTCGTCGAGGCCCGGGTCGTCAGAGCCGCCCTGCACGGGGCCGCGAACGGCCGTGCGCTGCCCCTGGACGGCCTCGCGGAGCTGGTCTCCACCGAGGTGTGGCTACGGCGGCTGCTGGCCCGCCGCGGCACCTGCTGGACGGGCTCGGCGGCACCGCGCCAGCGGGCGGTGGCGGGAGGGGTGGCACCAGGCCCGGTCCTGTGACGGATACAGGGGTATGGGGGTACGGAGCTACCGGGACACGGGGATCCGGAGCCGCAGGGATACAGCGCCGTCTCTGGCGTACGGGGGCCGGTTAGTCGCTTACCTGCTTACCTGCTTACCTGCTTACCCGCAGGAGATCCGTGACTGTGCCCAGTCCGACACCGCCACCCACCCCATGCCGCGCCGCGGATGCACCACCAGCCGGACGCTGCGGTATCCCGAGAGCGGCACATGCACCGGCACCGCCGCCTCCCCGCCCTGCACCACGCCGGACCGCCACAAGGGCACCCCGTCGCCGTAGACGGAGAACCCCGCGGCGCCCAGGCCCGCGGACATGTCGTCGACCCCCACGAGTGCGTCGAAGGCCGTACAGGCCCGGTTCAGGTCGATGGTCACGGCCGAGGGCGCGTGCACGCTCACGCCGTGCCCGTACGTGACCCCGCCGACCCGCAGGCCGTACCGCTGCCACAGCCAGCTGTGCACGCCCAGCCGAACCTCCGGCCCGGTGCCGTCGCCCACGCCCACGTAGGCCAGCTGGTTCAGCCGGTACACGGCGGGCGGCAGGGGAGGAGGCGAAGGGGTGGGAGAGGGGGAGGGCGACGGGGACGGCGAGGGTGACGGCCTGCGAACGGGAGGCGCGGAAGCCAGCGGCGAAGGCTTCGGCCGCGGCTTCGGCGCAGAGACGCGGACCGGGGGAGCGGGCGCCGGAGTGGTGCGAACGTCCTGTGGCGATACGGAGGCCTTCACCCTGGGCGTCGGTGCCGGCTTCACCGCCGAGGGTGAGGTCGAGGGCGAAGCCGAGGGTGAAGGAGTCGGCGTCGGCGCAGGGCCGGGGGCGTGACGCGGCGACGGCGAAGGCGCCACGGGGGCGGCGCTGACCTTGGCCTGCGGTGGCCGGGCCGGCGCGGGGGAGTGCCCCATCAGGGCGTACGCGACGGCGGCACCCGCCGCGGCCACGACGCCGCCGATGATGCCCAGCTTCGCGGGCGCCCCCAGCCCCTCGCTCGCAGCGGCCCCTCCGGAGCCGCCGCCCGACGCACCGCCCGACGCGCCACCGGAGGCACCGCCCGCACCGGCACCCGCACTGGAACCGGCCCCGGATCCCGCACTCGCCCCGGCCCCCGAGCTCGCCCCGGCGCCGGCCCCCGCCGAACCCCCGCTCGCGGCAGCCACTCCCGCCCCCGCGGCCGTCCCCGCCCCGGCCGCACCGGCAGCGAGACCCGCGGCGGCCTTGGCCGAGAACCCGGCGGCGAACCAGCCGATGACCGCCACCGGCAGCAGCGCCCGCAGCCGCTCATTGACATCGGCGACCTCCATGGCCGCCGTACGGCACCGGGCGCAGGCCTCCAGGTGCTTGCGCAGCCCCCGCTCGGCCCGCATCCGCAGCCCGCCCCGGGCATACGCCCCGAGCCGGTCGGCAAAGCGCGCGCAGTCGCCGCCCGCCGTCAGCGAAGTGCTCACATGCGCCTGGAGGTACGCCTGCTTCAGGCCTTCGCGTGCCCGGTGCGCCAGCACCGCCGTCGCGTTGGCCGTCAGCCCCAGCAGCGGCGCGACCTCGCTCGGCGACTCCTCCTCGACCGTGGTGTGCCACAGCACCGTCTGCCACCGCGGCGGCAGACTGCGGAACGCCTGCACGGCCAGCGAATGCTCGGCTTCCTGCATGGCCAGCACATCCGCGCCCGGTCCGAGCCCCTCCCCGCCCCCTGCGGCAGGCAGCCGCGCGGCCGCCGAGGCGAAGTCCGCGAAGTCCTCCACCAGCTGCTCGCGCTTGGCGGTCTTCCCCCAGGTGGCCGCGACCCGCCGCACCGTGGTCAGCAGATAGGCGCGCACCGACGACTCCGGCCCCGCCCCGCCCCGCACGGCCTGCAGGGTGCAGGCGAAGACCTCATTGGTGAGGTCTTCGGCGGTGTGGTTGTCGCGGCAGCACGTACGGGCATAGCGGCGCACCGCGGGGGCGTGGCGGCGGTAGAGCTCCTCGTAGGCATCGCTCTCGCCGGCCCGCATCCGGGCCACCAGCTGGGTGTCGGTCAGGGGCGCATCGGCGTCGGCGTCCGTCCGGCGGTGCTTGCGCCTGCGCTGCCGGGGCACGCTCGGACCGGCGCCGCCGGCCGGCTGCCCGGCTGGTGCGGAACGGCCCTCCTCGGAGGCCCGGGGCAAGGACGGTCTGTCCGCCTTCTCGCTCCCGCTCGGTTCTTCCTGCCCGTCAACACCCATAGCGCAGGCCCCTGTACATGCCGGCACACCCGAACACCGGGACAGCGTGGCACAGTGGCGCCCGTCACCAGCACGGCATGGGCATCAACCACTCGTCCGGGGCGACTTCGGTTGCATGAAGCACTGGATGTCACCCGAACGGGGAAGGAATTCCGGATGCGCCCGATCCGCATGGAGAGCCGAACCGGGCGCGCCCGTCACACAAAGACCTGCTCTGCAGGCAACGGCCTACTCCGTAGGGCAACGGCCCACTCGGTAGGCGACGACCTGCTCTGCAGGTGACGGCCTACTCGGAGGGCCGGGACCGCAGCCCCTCCAGCAGGATGTCCAGCAGCCGCGAGGACGCCGCCGCCTGCTGCACCGCATCCGGCAGCGACGGCGCGGCCGTCGCTATCACCAGCAGCACATCGGCCACGGTCACGTCCGGACGCAGCTGTCCTGCCGCCCGCGCCCGCTCCACGAGCCGCCCGACGACCTCGAGCAGCGCCGCCGCACCGGCGTCGTGCCGCTCCGCGGAGGCGGCCGGCCGCTGCTCGACCAGCCGCAGCTCATGCAGCTGGCCGCCGGTGGCGCCCGGCTGCCGCTGCTGCGGCACGCGCGCCTCGATCTCCTCGGATTCCCCGTCGACGCCGACCCGCAGGACCTGCGGCGGCAGCAGCCGACCCGCGCCCGAGGCCACCGACGTGCGCAGGAAGCGCGACAGCGCCGACCACGGCTCGTCCTCCTGGCCCAGCGCCGTGCGGGCCTGCTCGGTCAGCCGTGCGGTCTCCTCCTCGGCTATCCGCCGGACGAGGACGTCCTTGCTGGGGAAGCGGCGGTAGACCGTCCCCACGCCGACGCGGGCGCGGCGCGCCACATCCTCCATCGGCGCCCCGTAGCCCAGCTCGCCGAAGACCTCGCGGGCCGCACGCAGCACGTGCTCGAGATTGCGCTGGGCGTCCACGCGCAGAGGCGTGCTGCGGCCACCGCCCGCTTCCGACGGCGCGACAGCGGTCGACCAATGAGAGCCCTGAATATGCATATGTGTTCCCCCGGTTATGACGTCTCCCCCCGGAGACTCCCCGCCCTGACTGCCGGGGCACGTCTCTGACACCCCGACGGAGTACGAACATAGTTGAGCCCAGGTCAAGAAAGAAGGGGTAGTTCCGCACCGGCCACCCCCGATTGGAGTACAGGCCCCCTCCGCACTGATTCTGCACCACCCCGCAACCCCACCGCAGCCACCCTGACCTGCGCACCTGTCTCTCGAACCGGTGCACCCCCTCGGAGGGATCAGCTCCGCCGCCCGGTCATACATTTCGCACGGCCTGTGGACAAACTCCTGCCGGGGGTGCGTCATGGGGAGGGAGCTGTGCTCGAGGACTGAAGGAGTGGCCTTGGTGAAGGAACCGGCGCGCATTCTGGTGGTCGGCGGCGGCTACGTCGGGATGTACACCGCGCTGCGGCTGCAGCGGAAGCTCAGGCGTGGCGAGGCGACCGTCATCGTGGTCGACCCCGAGCCCTACATGACGTACCAGCCCTTCCTCCCCGAGGCCGCGGCCGGCTCCATCTCGCCCCGCCACGTCGTCGTCCCGCTGCGCCGCACCCTCGACAAGTGCCAGGTCGTCATCGGCGAGGTGAAGTCCGTCGACCACGCCAAGCGCACCGCCGCCATCACCACCCTCGCCTCCCACGAGGAGGGCACCGGCGCCGTGCAGATCCGCTACGACGAGCTGATCCTCGCGCCGGGCTCCGTCTCCCGCACGCTGCCCGTCCCCGGCCTCGCCGACTACGGCATCGGCTTCAAGACCGTCGAGGAGGCCATCGGCCTGCGCAACCACGTCCTCGAACAGATGGACATCGCCTCCTCCACCCGCGACCCCGCCGTCCGCGATGCGGCCCTCACCTTCGTCTTCGTCGGCGGCGGCTACGCGGGCGTGGAAGCCCTCGCCGAACTGGAGGACATGGCCCGCTACGCCGCCCGGTACTACCACAACCTCGAACCCGACGACCTGAAGTTCGTCCTGGTCGAGGCCACCGGGCGCATCCTCCCCGAGGTCGGCGAGGAGATGGGCGCCTACGCCCTGCGCGAGCTGCGCGGCCGCAACATCGACGTTCGCCTCGACACCCGACTGGACTCCTGCGCGGACCGCATCGCCGTCCTCAGCGACGGCTCCCGCTTCCCCACTCGAACGCTCGTCTGGACCGCGGGAGTCAAGGCCCACCCCGTCCTCGCGGCCACCGACCTCCCCCTCAACGGCCGCGGCCGCCTCAAGTGCACCCCCACCCTCGGCGTGGACGGCGTCGAACACGCCTGGGGCGCCGGCGACGCGGCGGCCGTCCCCGACCTCACCGCCGACGACCCCGAGACCACCGTCTGCGCCCCCAACGCCCAGCACGCCGTCCGCCAGGCCAAGGTCCTCGCCCACAACGTCCTCGCCTCCCTGCGCGGCAAGCCGCTCAAGGACTACCGGCACAAGTACGTCGGCTCCGTGGCCTCCCTGGGCCTCCACAAGGGCGTCGCGCACGTCTACGGCAGGAAGCTCAAGGGCTACCCCGCCTGGTTCATGCACCGCGCCTACCACCTCAGCAGGATCCCCACCTTCAACCGCAAGGCCCGCGTCCTCGCCGAGTGGACCCTCACCGGGCTCTTCAAGCGCGAGATCGTCTCCCTCGGCTCGCTCGAAAACCCCCGGGCCGAATTCGAACTCGCCGCCGACACCGGACGTCACCCGGAAGCGAGTTGAAGCAGGTCATGGGCCCTGTGGCGGAGCCGGGAACTCCCCCGAAGAGGCCGACGTCTGACGGATGTCAGTCCGGTCGGCCACACTGGTCGTGTGACCATGGGTGGGCTCGTACCTGCGAAGAGTAACAATTACGAGGATTCGGACGTTTGCTGCATTCCCCCGGGGGCAGTCCCCCGCACCGACGACCGCGGCCCCGCGCCGGGCACGCGGACCGGCCACACCACGTCGCCGAGCTGCTCCGGAACGACTCCGCGAGGTAATCCTCTGTGAACTTCACCCGCTGGAGCGCCCGGCTCCCCGGCACACAGCGCCGAGCCGCGGCGCGCGCCGACCGCAAGGACCGCACCGCCGCCCCCGCACAGCCCGCGCCCACGGCGGGCGGCTCCGTGCCCGCCGCCCGCGCCGAGGCCACCCCGGCCCCCGCCCCCGCACCGGACGGCCCCGTCCCCACCCTCGACGGGCTCTCCGTCCACGACACGCTCGGCAAGGTCCCGGCCCTCGTCGCCGTCGTCTACGGCCCCGAGCACCGCATCGCCTACGTCAACGACGCCTACGCCGCCCTCTTCGGCGCCCGCAGCCCCGGAGCGCCCGCCCGCGAAGCCCTCCCCGAGCTCACCGAGCTCGGCCTGCTCCCCCTCATGGACCAGGTCCTGCGCAGCGGCAGGCCCCGCACGGTCAAGTCCCGCCGCGTCACGGCCGACGTCAACGCCGCGATGAACCTCGCCACCGGCCCGTCCGCCACCACCCCCGCCGTGAGCGACACCACCCCCGCGGCCGACGTCCCCCACCAGGCCGCAGCCCCCGCCGCCGACCCCGACAGCCGCCCCCGCAGCGGCTACTACACCTTCACCTGCTCCCCGATCGAAGTCGGCGCCACCGAAGCCAAACAGCCCGGCGTCCTCGTCTTCGCCGCGGACGTCACCGACCAGATCGAAGCCGCCGAGCGGCTGCGCGCCAGCGAGCGCCGCCAGCGCGAGGCCGCCGTCACCCTCCAGCGCAGCCTCCTCCCGCAAGAGCTCGAACAGCCCGACGACCTGCGCGTCGCCGCCACCTACCAGCCCGGCGGCAAGGACACCGCCGTAGGCGGCGACTGGTACGACGTCATCACCCTCGGCGCCGGCCGCACCGCCCTCGTCATCGGCGACGTCATGGGCCGCGGAGTGCGCGCCGCCGCCGTCATGGGCCAGCTCCGCACCGCCGTCCGCGCCTACGCCCGCCTCGACCTGCCGCCCCACGAGGTCCTCCAGCTCCTCGACGGCCTCGCCAGCGAAATCGACGCCACCCAGATCGCCACCTGCATCTACGCCGTCCACGACCCCAACGAGGGCCGCCTGGTCTACGCCTCCGCAGGCCACCTCCCGATCCTCGTCCGCGACCCCGACGGCACGGTCCGCCGCGCCGCCGAACCCACCGGCCCGCCGCTGGGCACCGGCGGCTGGATGCACACCTCCGGCACCATGCCGCTGGGCCCCGGCTCCAGCGCCGTCCTCTACACGGACGGCCTCGTCGAGCGCCGCACCGAGGACATCGACGAGGGCGTCGCCGCCCTGGAGCGCGCCTTCGCCGGCGCCACCGGCTCACCCCAGGTCATGTGCGACCGCCTGATCCGCGCCCTCGGCGTGACCGCCGACCACGACGACGACGTCGCCGTCCTCGTCCTCCAGCACCCCGCCCGCACCGGCCATGACGCAGAGCTCTTCCACAACGCCGCCCTGGAGCTCCTCGGCGGAATCGAAGCAGCACCCCGCGCCCGCGCCTTCGCCTCCGGCGTCCTCGTCAGCTGGCGCTTCCCGACCGAGCTGCGCGACCTGGGCGTCCTGGCCGCCAGCGAGCTCGTGGCCAACTCCCTCCAGCACGGCACACCCCCCATGCGGCTGCGCCTGCGCCGCACCGACCGCCGGCTGATCATCGAGGTCACCGACGGCGACGACCACCTGCCGCGACGCCGCCGCGCCGAGCCGGCCGACGAGGCGGGGCGCGGCATCTCGATCATCGCCACCATCGCCTCCTCCTGGGGATCCCGGCGCACACCGGGCGGCGGGAAGGCCGTGTGGTGCGAGTTCGCCTTGCCGGCGGGGCACGGGTGACGCAAGAGAGGGAGGGCGCCTGGGGCGCCCTCCCTCTCCTCTTACCTCTTTATATGCACCTCTTATAAGGAGGCGCGTGCGTCAGGCGTGGACCGCCGTGCGCTCCTCCGCCGCCTGGACGCGGCGCTGTGCCTTCGCCAGCAGCGGGTTGTCCTGCGCCGGGGTGAGCCGGCGGCCCAGGCGCAGCGCCAGGGCGGTGATCGCCAGGGAGCATGCGATCACCATGACGATGTACGCCACGTACAGACCGCCACCGGCCATCAGACCGCCCACGGACGGGCCGATCGCCAGAGCAAGCTGCTTCACGAGCGCGAAGGCCGAGTTGTACTGACCGACCAGCCGGGCCGGCGCCAGATCCGCCACCAGCGGGGCGACCGTCGGCGACAGCATCGACTCACCGATACCGAAGAGGGCGTACGTGGAGATCAGCAGCGCGGTCGCCACCCCGTGCGCCCCCGGAACGAGACCCGAGACCCCCGCGGCCACCCACGCAACGGTCCAGATGAGACCCACGAGCGCGATGACCCGGCTGCGCCGGTGCCCCTCGACCAGCTTCAGCACGACGAACTGCGCCAGCACGATGGCCGCGGTGTTCGCAGCGAGTGCGATGCCGAGCGTCGCAGGCGAGATCCGGGTGACCTCGACCGCGAAGGCCGCCAGGCCCGACTCGAACTGTCCGTAGCAGGCAAAGAACATCACGAAGCCCAGAACACACAGCTGCACCATGGCCCGGTCGCCCAGCAGCGTCCGCCAGCCGCCCTTGGCGCCCTCGTCCGTCGGCACCGCGTCCTCGACCTTGGGCGCCTTCGGCAGCCGCACCGTCGCCACGGCGGCACCCAGCACCAGGAACATCACCGACTCGATCGCGAAGAGCCGCACGAAGCTCGACGGGTCCGAGGTGTCCACGATCTGCCCGCCGAGCAGACCACCGAGGCCGAGACCCAGGTTGTTCAGGAAGAACTGCATCGCGAAGGCACGAGAGCGGGTCGCCGGCGTCGAGCACCACACGATCATCGTGGCCAGCGTGGGCTGGATCACCGCGATACCCGCACCCAGCGCGGCGGCCGCGGCGAAGACCAGCGCCGCGCTGTCCGCCAGCCCCAGCCCCATCGACCCGACGGCGGCGGAGACCGTACCAGCGACGGCAACAGGCAGCGGACCCCGCCGGTCGATCACACGGCCGACGAAGGGCAGCACGACGAGCGCGGATACGGCGAACGTCATGAGCACCATGCCTGCGGTGCCTGCTCCGAGGCCCCGTACCTGAGACACATAGATGAACAGGAACGGGACGGTGAAGCCGCTGCCGAACGCACTCAGGGCGTTCCCCAGCTGGATCCGGCGCAGAGCTGCGCCCATCGCGGTGGTCACACTCACCTTCCTAGGTCGAGGTTGAGAGGCGGGACTGTCCAGGTCTGAAGACTTCAACAGTAAAGTTCGAAGCTAAAGAGTACATGGCGAAGGGCTTTAGTGCGAATCAGTTCGTGTCATACTGCCGGGCATGGCTGACACCCCCGGCGCCTCCGAGCCGAGCCTCGACGAACAGATCGCCGCCTACCAGCGCGAGTTTCAGGACCTCGACCCCCAGGTGGAGAAGGTCGTCTCGGCGCTCAGCCGCCTCAACCGGCGGATGCACGTCGCCTACGGACGCCAGACCGCCGAGCTCGGCATCAGCAACGCCGAGTGGGAGGTCCTCAAGGCCCTCGTGCTGGCCGGCGCCCCCTACCACCTGGGCCCCGGCGACCTCGCGAAGCGACTGGGCCTCACCCCCGCCGCCATGACCCACCGCATCGACCGCATGGTCGCGGAGGGCCTCGTGACCCGGGAGCGCGACGAGAGCAACCGCGTCCGCGTCATCGTCGGCATTACGGAAGAAGGCCGCGGCAAGTGGCTGGAGGCCATGCGCATGGCCACGGTCTTCGAGGAGGAGCTCCTCCAGGACCTCTCCGGCGAGGAGCGCGGCCGACTCGGCGAGATGCTGACCCGGCTGCTGCGCCGGGTGGAGGACGCCCAGCCGGACGCCGGCGGGCGGCTCAGCGACCTCGACTGAGGGGCCCGACGGGGGTGGGTGAGGGGCCGGGCGAGGGGCCGGGCAGGGGCTGGTCCAGACCGTTTGACACGCCCCTGGGGCATGAGTAGTGTTCTCCGAGTTGTCACGGAGCCATGACGGTTCTGAGACGGCCACTCGAGCCGCACCGGCGGCAATCACCACTGCACGGCCCCTGAACGGGATGGATTTCGGCCTGCCGAAATTCGGACTGTGAAGGCCTCGGACTCCGATTAGGAGTCACCGGGGAAATCCGCTAAAGTAGTGATCACGCCGGAAGGCGCGAAACACCCCGCTCCAACAGGGGGCCGGAAACGGAATTCGGACCGGAAACGGAACGGAAAACGGATCTGGTAAGGTTGGAAACAACGAAGGGAAGCGCCCGGAGGAAAGCCCGAGAGGGTGAGTACAAAGGAAGCGTCCGTTCCTTGAGAACTCAACAGCGTGCCAAAAGTCAACGCCAGACTATAAAATACCCCGTCCTCGGCCTTCTGGCTGGGACGCGGTTCCTTTGAAAGTCCTGCCGGTCCTTCGGGATCGTCAGGCAACACACAGCGAGGACGCTGTGAACGACCGGGATTATTCCTCCTGGTCGTTCCGCTCAACGCGAGTGTCACCCGATTACGGGTAAACATTCACGGAGAGTTTGATCCTGGCTCAGGACGAACGCTGGCGGCGTGCTTAACACATGCAAGTCGAACGATGAAGCCCTTCGGGGTGGATTAGTGGCGAACGGGTGAGTAACACGTGGGCAATCTGCCCTGCACTCTGGGACAAGCCCTGGAAACGGGGTCTAATACCGGATACGACCGCTGACCGCATGGTTGGTGGTGGAAAGCTCCGGCGGTGCAGGATGAGCCCGCGGCCTATCA
>NZ_BMUT01000015.1:6308-170201 GCF_014650335.1 Streptomyces hiroshimensis | reverse complement strand
GGTGCGCAGTCGCCGGACATCGCCCAGGGTGTCGACACGGCGTATGAGAGCCGTGTCGAGGGTGACGAGGACGAGCTCGACAAGCAGGGTGCGGGCGATCAGGGCCTGATGTTCGGCTACGCGTGTGATGAGACGCCGGAGCTGATGCCGCTGCCGATCCACCTGGCGCACCGGCTCTCGCGTCGTCTGTCGGAGGTCCGTAAGAACGGGACGATTCCCTACCTGCGTCCCGACGGTAAGACGCAGGTGACGATCGAGTACGACGGGAACAAGGCCGTCCGTCTCGACACGGTGGTCGTCTCTTCGCAGCACGCGTCGGACATCGACCTGGACTCGCTTCTGGCGCCCGACATCCGTGAGTTCGTTGTCGAGCACGTGCTGAAGGAGCTGGTGGAGGACGGCATCAAGCTGGACACCGACGGCTACCGCCTCCTGGTGAACCCGACCGGTCGTTTCGAGATCGGCGGCCCGATGGGCGACGCCGGCCTCACCGGCCGGAAGATCATCATCGACACGTACGGCGGCATGGCCCGTCACGGTGGCGGCGCGTTCTCCGGCAAGGACCCGTCCAAGGTCGACCGCTCGGCCGCGTACGCGATGCGCTGGGTCGCCAAGAACGTCGTGGCGGCGGGTCTGGCGTCGCGGTGTGAGGTGCAGGTGGCGTACGCGATCGGCAAGGCCGAGCCGGTGGGCCTGTTCGTGGAGACCTTCGGCACCAACACCATCGACACCGACAAGATCGAGAACGCGATCGCCGAGGTCTTCGACCTGCGCCCCGCCGCGATCATCCGCGACCTCGACCTTCTGCGCCCGATCTACGCGCAGACGGCTGCGTACGGTCACTTCGGCCGTGAGCTGCCGGACTTCACGTGGGAGCGCACGGACCGCGTGGACGCCCTGAAGAAGGCCGCCGGGCTCTAGGCACCCCGGGGTACGCCCCGATCACTGCCGTCCCCGACGCCGGGCGGGCTGGAATTCCAGCCCGCCCGGCGTTGTCAGTGGCGTCTGGTAGGACTGTGGCTGTGAGCAGCGAGAACGGGCGGTCCCAGGGCAAGCCTCCGGAGCAGGGGGAGCAGCTCGCGCTCATACGGGAGAGCGTGCGCGAGGCCAAGGCGAAGGCGCCCAAGGCCAAGCCGCGCACGTGGCGGAACGCCCCCCTGGCCAAGACGCTGCCCGTCGCGCGGGTGCTCGTGGACAAGGGGCCCGTCCACCTGGACCGCCTGTGGGACTACGCCGTGCCCGAGGAGCTCGACGCCGACGCCCGGCCCGGGGTGCGGGTGCGCGTGCGGTTCGGCGCCGGGACGCGCAATGTGCGCGGGGGGCGTCGCGAGGGCGGCGGGCTCCTCGACGGGTACATCGTCGAGCGGGTCGCCGAGTCCGACTACCAGGGGCCGCTCGCCGCGATCGCCCAGGTCCTCTCGCCCGAGCCGGTGCTCGGCCCGGCCCTCTACGATCTGTGCCGGTCGGTCGCCGACCGGTATGCCGGTTCGCTCGCCGATGTGCTGCAGCTGGCCGTTCCGCCCCGGCACGCCCGCATCGAGGCCGAGCCCTCGCCTGCGCCGCTGCCTCCGCCGGGGGCGCCGGAGCCGGGGAGCTGGTCCCGGTATCCGGCCGGTCCCGCCTTCCTCGACGCCGTGGCGCGCGGTGACACGCCCCGCGCGGTGTGGACGGCGCTGCCCGGCCCGCACTGGCCGCAGGAGCTCGCCCGGGCCGCGGCCGCCGCGCTGTCCTCCGGCCGGGGTGCACTGGTCGTCGTGCCCGACGGGCGGGCCGCCGCCCGGGTCGACGCCGCGCTCGGCGCGCTGCTCGGCGAGGGCCGCCATGTGCTGCTGACGGCCGAGCTCGGCCCGGAAGAGCGGTACCGCCGCTGGCTCGCGGTCAGCCGGGGGGCCGTGCGCGCCGTGGTCGGCACGCGCGCCGCGATGTTCGCGCCCGTGCGCGACCTCGGGCTCGTCGCCGTCTGGGACGACGGCGACTCCAGCCACAGCGCGCAGAACGCCCCGCATCCGCACTCCCGCGAGGTCCTCGTGCAGCGTGCGGTGCACGAGAAGGCCGCGTTCCTCCTCGGCGGCTTCGGCTGCACCGTCGAGGCCGCCCAGCTGGTCAACACCGGCTGGGCGCTGCCGCTGGCCGCCGCCCGCGAGACCGTGCGGGCCGCGGCTCCCGTCATCCGCACCGTCGGCGACGGCGACGAGGCGCGGGACGCCGCCGCGCGCGCCGCGCGGCTGCCCAGCCTCGCCTGGCAGGCCGCCCGCGAGGGCCTCAAGCACGGGCCGGTGCTGGTCCAGGTGCCGCGGCGGGGCTATGCGCCGCGGCTGGCCTGCGAGCGGTGCCGCGAGCCCGCCCGGTGCGGGCACTGCGCCGGTCCGCTGGAGGCCCGAGACGGGGACGGGGCCCTGCACTGCGGCTGGTGCGGGCAGGAGACCAGGGGCTGGCACTGCGCCGAGTGCGGGGGCGTGCGGCTGCGGGCCCAGATCGTGGGTGCCCGGCGTACGGCCGAGGAGCTCGGCCGGGCCTTCCCGTCCGTGCCCGTACGGACCTCCGGGCGCGATCACATCCTCGACACGGTGCCGGACCGGCCCGCGATCGTCGTCTCCACGCCCGGCGCGGAGCCCGTCGCCGAGGGCGGCTATGCCGCGGCGCTGCTGCTCGACGGCTGGGCCCTGCTGGGCTTCCCCGACCTGCGGGCGGGGGAGGAGGCGCTGCGGCGCTGGCTGTCCGCGGCGGCGCTCGTGCGCGGGCAGACGGAGGGCGGTGTCGTCGTGGTGGTCGCGGAGCCCACGCTGCGGCCCGTACAGGCGCTCGTGCGGTGGGATCCCGCCGGGCACGCGATGCGCGAGCTCGCCGACCGCGCCGAGCTCGGCTTCCCGCCGGTGTCGCGGATGGCGTCCGTCTCCGGGCCGCCGGAAGATGTGGCGGACCTGCTCGCCGCGGCGGAGCTGCCTGAGGATGCGGAGGTGCTCGGGCCGGTGCCGCTGCCCGTGACGGCCGCGGGCCGTCCGCGCCGGCCCGGCGACCCGCCGCCGGGGGAGCGGTGGGAACGGGCCCTGCTCAGGGTCCGCCCCGGGCGGGGAGCGGCGCTGGCCGCCGCGCTCAAGACGGCGCAGGCGATACGGCTCACCCGCCGCGACGGCGAACCGGTGCGCTTGCGCGTCGACCCACCGGACATCGGCTGACGGTTCGCCTCCGGCGGGGGTGCGGGCTTATTGCGGGGTGCCGCGACGCCCACGGCCCGCCTGACCTGAGGCGGGCCCGGCACCGCCGGTCACCTTGCGGTGGGCTGAGCGCCGTTGCGGCGGAGGGAAATATGCGCGGGCGCGTCCCATACGCTGCGGCGGGAGGTCGTACCCGGCACGGGCCACGAGGGTTTCGGGGCTCCGCCCCTTTTGGATCCGCCGCGACGGCGATCGGCCGAGATGGCGGGGTCCGGCGGTGCCGCGCGGCCTGAGGTGGGCCCGGCACCGCCGGATGCGTCGTCGGGGGTTGCTCGCCGCGGCGGCGGGAATGTGCGCCCGGAACGGGTCGTGTGGGTCTTGGGGCTGCGCCCCTTGGATCCGCCGCGACGGCGATCGGCCGAGACGGCGGGGTCCGGCGGTGCCGCGCGGCCTGAGGTGGGCCCGGCACCGCCGGATGCGTCGTCGCGGGTTGCTCGCCGCGGCGGCGGGAGTGGGGTGGCCGACGCCGCGGCACGTGGGTTTCGGGGCTGCGCCCCTTGACTCCGCTGTGGTGGCGAGCAACCACGAGCGACGTGCCCGGGGCCGTCGTTGCAGGAGCCGCCCGCAGGGCTAGCCGTTGCGGGGGCCCGGGAAGGCCGGGGGGCGTTGGTCCTCGCGGTGGGTGGGGGCCGGGGCCTGGCCCGGGACCGTGCGGGCCGCCGGGACGACCGGGACCGGCGCGGGCTCGGCCGTGCGGACCGCCTCCGCCGCCTCCGCGGAAGCGGCCCCGTTGGCCCGGCGCGCCCCGTAACGGCGGTGCACCGCCTGCTTGGTGACCCCGAGGGCCGAGCCCACCGCGTCCCACGAGAAGCCCAGCGAGCGGTCGAAGTCGACCGCGGCCGTCACCAGGGTTTCGACGCTGTCCCGCAACTCCTGCGCCAGCCGTACGGTCGGCGCGGGTGCCCGCCCGTAGACGACGAAGCCGGCCGAGGGGCCGGTGCGCCGCGGGCGGTAGACGTTGCCCAGCTGAGCGGTGAGGGTGCGCAGGGCGTCCACCTGCCTGCGGACCCGCTCGATGTCCCGGACCAACAGATGCAGGCTGGCCCGTGCCTGGGCGTCGTGGGTTGCGTGGTCGGCCATGAAGAAGCCTCTCGGACCGGCGGGGTAAAAGGACGGAAAAAGACGAGAGTTGACGCGTTACGTCGACGAGCAACGGAAGAGGGCCGCGGCAGCGGCCCGGTGCGGTCAATCTCTCTTGACCACAACGCGCCATGGGCCGCCGGGTCACGGTATGGGGGCGCACATCCGCCGGAATGAGGCGCGTGACAATCCGTACGCCCCCTCGGGGCCGGGCCCTTTAGACTGGTGGGCCGTTCCGCTCGGCGCTCGAGGAGAGGTAGTTCGCCACCCATGAGGCTCGTCTTCGCCGGTACCCCCGAGGTCGCCGTCCCCGCCCTCGACGCCCTGCTCGCCTCGGACCGCCACGAGGTCGTCGCCGTCGTCACCCGGCCCGACGCCCCGGCCGGCCGCGGTCGCCGCCTGGTGGCGAGCCCCGTCGCCGAGCGCGCGGAGGAGGCCGGCATCGAGGTGCTCAAGCCCGCCCGCCCGCGCGACGAGGACTTCCTCGCCCGGCTGCGCGAGATCGCCCCGGACTGCTGCCCGGTCGTCGCCTACGGCGCGCTGCTGCCGAAGGCCGCCCTGGACATCCCCGTGCACGGCTGGGTCAACCTGCACTTCTCGCTGCTGCCCGCGTGGCGCGGCGCGGCCCCGGTGCAGCACTCGATCCTCGCGGGCGACGAGGTCACCGGCGCGTCCACCTTCCTGATCGAGGAGGGCCTGGACTCGGGCCCCGTCTACGGCGTGGTCACCGAGGAGGTGCGGCCCACCGACACCAGCGGCGACCTGCTGACCCGGCTCGCGTTCGCCGGCTCCGGCCTGCTCGCCGCGACCATGGACGGCATCGAGGACGGCTCGCTCAAGGCCGTGCCGCAGCCCGCCGAGGGCGTCTCCCTCGCCCCGAAGATCAATGTCGAGGACGCCCGGATCGACTGGGCCGCGCCCGCCCTGCGCGTGGACCGCGTGGTCCGCGGGTGCGCCCCGGCGCCGGGCGCCTGGACGCTCTTCCGCGGCGAGCGGCTGAAGGTCATGTCGGTGCTGCCCGCCACGGACCGGGAGGGCCTCGCGCCCGGCGAGATCGTCGCTGCCAAGAACTCCGTGCACGTGGGGACCGGCTCGTACGCCGTCGAGCTGCAGTGGGTCCAGCCGCAGGGCAAGAAGCCGATGAAGGCGGCCGACTGGGCCCGCGGTGTCCGTATCGCCGCAGGCGAGCGCCTCGGCACGGCCTGAGCGCAGAGCGCAGAGCGTAGGCTGGACACCTTCGTCACCCAGCCTGCCCCGGAGCACCTTTCGTGAACGACCGTCCCGCCCGACGCCCCGCAAAGCCCTACCGCCGGCCCAAGAAGGACCCGGTGCGGGTCCTCGCCTTCGAGGCGCTGCGGGCGGTCGACGAGCGGGACGCGTACGCGAACCTGGTCCTGCCGCCGCTGCTGCGCAAGGCGCGGGAGAAGGGGGACTTCGACACGCGCGACGCCGCGCTCGCCACGGAGCTGGTCTACGGCACGCTGCGCCGCCAGGGGACGTACGACGCGATCATCGCCTCCTGCGTCGACCGGCCGCTGCGCGAGGTGGACCCGCCGGTCCTGGACGTCCTGAGCCTGGGCGCGCACCAGCTGCTCGGCACGCGCATCCCGCCGCACGCGGCGGTCTCCGCCAGCGTCGAGCTGGCGCGCGTCGTGCTCGGCGACGGGCGGGCGAAGTTCGTGAACGCCGTGCTGCGGAAGATCACCGCGCACGACCTGGACGGGTGGCTGGAGAAGGTCGCCCCGCCCTACGAGGACGACCCCGAGGAGCACCTCGCCGTGGTGCACGCGCACCCGCGCTGGGTCGTCTCCGCCCTGTGGGACGCCCTCGGCGGCGGCCGCGCCGGCATCGAGGACCTGTTGGAGGCCGACAACGAGCGGCCGGAGGTCACGCTGGTCGCCCGGCCCGGCCGCTCCACGCCGGAGGAGCTGCTGGCGGCCGTCGGCGAGGACTCGGCCCTGCCGGGCCGCTGGTCGCCGTACGCCGTGCGGCTCGCCGAGGGCGGCGAGCCCGGGGCGCTGGAGGCCGTGCAGGAAGGCCGCGCCGGTGTCCAGGACGAGGGCAGCCAGCTGGTCGCCCTCGCCCTCGCGTCCGTGCCCGTGGAGGGCCCGGACGCGCGCTGGCTGGACGGCTGCGCCGGTCCCGGTGGCAAGGCGGCGCTCCTCGGGGCGCTGGCCGCCGAGCGGGGGGCGGCGCTGCTCGCCTCCGAGAAGCAGCCGCACCGGGCCCGCCTGGTCGGGCGGGCGCTCGCCGGGAACCCCGGCCCGTACCAGGTCATCGCCGCGGACGGCACGCGGCCGCCGTGGCGCGAGGGCGTCTTCGACCGGGTCCTCGTGGACGTGCCCTGCACCGGTCTGGGCGCCCTGCGCCGCCGCCCGGAGGCCCGCTGGCGCCGCCGCCCGGAGGACGTGGCCGGCTTCGCCCCGCTCCAGCGCGACCTGCTGCGGGAGGCGCTGCGCGCCGTGCGGGTGGGCGGTGTCGTGGGGTACGCGACGTGCTCGCCGCACCCGGCCGAGACGAAGGCCGTCGTGGACGACGTGCTCAAGCGGGACGGCGTGAGCGCGGAGTGGATCGACGCGCGCCCGCACATGCAGGGCGTTCCGGCACTGGGCGAGGGCCCGGACGTCCAGCTGTGGCCGCACCTGCACGGCACGGACGCGATGTACCTGGCCCTCCTGCGCCGCACCGCGTAGCGCCTGCGGCGGGCTTCCGGGTCCGCCCGTAGCGGCCCGGTCCGGCACCGCCGGGCCGCGCCGTGGTGGTTGCGCGCCGCGGCGGCGGTTTTGAAGGGGCTGCGCCCCTTCACGAGCCCGGCCACCGTCGCCGCGCAGACGGTGAAAAGGCCGCGCCTCTTCGTTCCGACGCCGCGGTGCGCGATCCCCACGGCGGTGTCCGGCGGTGCCGGGCTGCCCTCGGTCCGTGTGCCACGGCCGGACGGCCGGCCCGAGCGATGAGGCCTCGCCTCTTCGATCCGGCCCCGGGGCCGGGGCCCGGGGAGGGTCCCGGCGGGGCGGAGGGCGCCGCACCGGTGGAGCCCGTGTCAGCGCCGCGCAGCGGACATGGGAGGCTTAAGGCATGGCCGTGCAGATCAACCCCAGCATCCTGTCCGCGGACTTCGCCCGACTCGCCGACGAGGCCGAGGCGGTCAAGGGCGCCGACTGGCTCCACGTGGACGTCATGGACAACCACTTCGTCCCCAACCTCACCCTCGGCGTGCCGATCGTCGAGTCGCTGAGCCGGGCCACGGACACCCCGCTGGACTGCCATCTGATGATCGAGGACCCGGACCGCTGGGCGCCGCAGTACGTGGAGGCCGGCGCCGGGTCGGTGACCTTCCACGCGGAGGCCGCCGCCGCGCCCGTGCGGCTCGCGCGGGAGATCCGGGCGAAGGGCGCGCGCGCCTCGATGGCGCTGAAGCCGGCGACGCCGATCGAGCCGTACGAGGACCTGCTGCCCGAGCTGGACATGCTGCTGATCATGACCGTCGAGCCCGGCTTCGGCGGCCAGGCGTTCCTGGACATCATGCTGCCGAAGATCCGCCGCACCCGGGAGCTGATCTCGCGGCACGGTCTGCAGATGTGGCTGCAGGTCGACGGCGGGGTCTCGGCGGAGACGATCGAACGGTGCGCGGAGGCCGGCGCGGACGTGTTCGTGGCCGGATCCGCCGTCTACGGTACGGAGGACCCGGCGGCGACCGTACGGGCCCTGCGCGCCCAGGCGGAGCGCGTCACGGCCGGTGCGGCCTGGGCCTGCGGGCACTGAGCGGGGTGCCGCGCTCGCCCGAAATGCTGAGCGCGAAGGTCAAGGTCTGATCAAGGACCGCCGTTTCTGACAGGATGACGGTGGAGTCCAAGCTCGAACAGCGTGAAAACAGTGAGGAGACGGTGGTGTCGACGGGCCGTTCAGCCACGCCGATGGGGCCCGCCGAGCTGGTGCAGGCGGCGGCCATGGCCCGCCGCTTCTACCTCGAGGGCAAATCGAAGATCCAGATCGCCGAGGAGTTCGGCGTGAGCCGCTTCAAGGTCGCCCGGGTGCTGGAGACGGCGCTCGAGCGCGATCTCGTGCGGATCGAGATCCGGGTCCCGGCCGAGCTGGACGCGGAGCGCTCCGATGCGCTGCGCGCCCGCTACGGCCTGCGTCACGCGGTCGTCGTCGAGTCCCCCGCCGATGCCGCGGAGGACGCGCCCGACCCCGAGAACCTCGGCGAGGTGGCCGCAGACCTGCTCGGCGAGCTGGTGCACGAGGGCGACGTGCTGGGCCTGGCCTGGGGCCGCTCGACCATTCACATGGCCGCGGCGCTGCACCGGCTGCCGCCGTGCACCGTCGTCCAGCTCACCGGTGTCTACGACGCGGGCACGGCGGAGCGCGGCTCGGTGGAGGCCGTGCGCCGTGCCGCGCAGGTCTCGGGCGGCGAGGCGCACCCGATCTACGCGCCGATGCTGCTGCCGGACCCGGCCACGGCCGCGGCGCTGCGCGGCCAGACGGGCATCGCGCGCGCCTTCGACTACTTCGACAAGGTGACCGTCGCCGCCGTCTCCATCGGCTCGTGGGCGCCGGGCATCTCGACGGTCTACGACATGCTCACCGAGGAGGAGCGGGCCCACTACGCCTCCCTGGGCGCCGCCGCCGAGATGTCGGCGCACCTCTTCGACGCCGAGGGCCGCCGTATCGGACGTGACCTGGGCGAGCGCTGCATCACGGTCGAAGCCGACCGGCTGCGCCGCATTCCGGAGGTCGTCGCGATCGCGGGCGGGCAGCGCAAGGCCGCGGCGATCGGTGCGGTGCTGCGCTCCGGGCTGGTCACCAGCCTGGTGACGGACACCGCCGCCGCGGACTACCTGCTGCTGGAGACCGGCCCGGGGCCGCGTCCGGCGCTGGACCGGGCGGATCCGGACGGCGCGTAGCGGGGCGGGTGCGGGGAGCCGTACCGCGAGGGACAGGTGAGCGGGCGCGTGCCGGAGGGCACGGCGCCCGCTTTTCCTTTTCTGATTTCCGCGTTATGAAACGCAGGGCGGAACTTTGCATTCCATTGGTAATTTCACCGGTCGGCAGTCCGGTTTTTTCTTTGTGTGACCGAGGTCATGAGGCGCCCCCGGCCGCCCCGGAAGCCGATTCCAGCTGCGAAGATAAGCAAACCCGAATCGCGTCAGTAGACAAGATAGCTTGACACTACAAATTCACCTCAGCAGACTCCATTTCCGTGCGCAGCCGCTTCCGGAAAGGACGTCCTGAAGGTGAATGACGACAAGGCACTCCAGGTGCGGTCCTACCCATTCGGCGAACCGTCCGGACTCGAATTGGACCCGCTTTACGCGGAGCTCCGCGAGAGTGAGCCGCTGAGCCGGGTGCAGCTGCCCTACGGCGACGAGGCCTGGCTGGCCACCCGCTACGCCGACATCCGCAAGGTGATGACGGACAACACCTTCAGCCGGGCGGCCACGCTCCACCGGGACGAGCCGCGCATCGGCGAGGAGGTCGTCGACCGCGGGCTGCTGTCGATGGACCCCCCGGACCACACCCGGCTGCGCCGCGTCGCCAACGCCGGCCTGACCCCGCGGCAGACCGAACGGCTGCGCCCGCTCACCGAGCGGAAAGCCGACGAGCTGCTCGACGCATTGTCCCGCAAGGAATCCGGGGAAACCCCGGCCGACCTGATGGCCGAATTCATCAACCCGCTGGCCGTCACCGTGATCTGCGAACTGCTCGGCGTTCCCTTCGAGGATCGCGCGGATTTCCAGGAATGGTCGCAGGCGGTGGTCTCCACCACCTCGCTCCCGCCGGCGAAGATGAACGAATACATGGGAAATCTCCACCGCTATATGGCGAAGCTGGTCGGAATCCGCCGCAGCGAGCCGACCGACAGCCTCCTCAACGGCATGATCCAGGCCCGGGACGAGGACCCGGAGCGGCTCACCGAGGACGAGCTCGTCCTGGTGGCCGTGCGCCTGCTCGCCCCCGGCGTGCAGAACACCGTGCTCACCCTCGCCAACTTCGTGCTCGTCCTCATGCAGCACCCTGAGGAGTTCGGTCGGCTGCGCACGGACCCCGCCCTCGTGCCCGCGGCCGTCGAGGAGCTGATCCGCTACACCCCCTTCCACACCTCCACGATGTTCCCCCGCTACGCGACCGAGGACGTCGAGCTCGGCGGGACCGTCGTGCGCGCCGGAGAGGCCGTCGTCGGCTCCATCTGCGCGGCCAACCGGGACAAGGACGTCTTCACCTCGCCCGAGGAGCTCGACTTCGGGCGCGGCCCCAACCCGCACCTGGGCTTCGGCCTCGGCGCCCACTTCTGCCCCGGCGCGCACCTGGCCCGTATGCAGCTGCAGGTGGCCATCGCCGCGCTCGCGCGCCGCGTCGAGGGACTGCGGCTCGCGGTCCCCGAGGAGGAGCTGAGCTGGAAGCAGGGCATGGTCGTGCGCTGGCTCGACGCCCTGCCCGTGACCTGGTCCCGCATCAGCGGCTGACCGGGCCGCGCGCCGCCCGGCCCATCGGCCCCGGCGGTCCGGCGCCCGGCCCTTCAGTCCCCCTGTTTCTCAGACCCCTCTTGCCCCACCAAAGACGGGAACAACCGATGAACGCTCTCTCCACGGCCCTCGCCGCCCCCTCTTCCGCCCCTCTGGCCTCTCCCGCCGCCCC
The DNA here is from genome assembly GCF_014650335.1 of Streptomyces hiroshimensis. Classification (GTDB taxonomy): domain Bacteria; phylum Actinomycetota; class Actinomycetes; order Streptomycetales; family Streptomycetaceae; genus Streptomyces; species Streptomyces hiroshimensis. The sequence continues at coordinate 159,270 of NZ_BMUT01000015.1, read as the reverse complement.
GGCCGCCGACCCCTTCCCCCTCCTCGGCAACGACGCGGTCGTCTTCGCCGTGGGCAACGCCCGCCAGGCGATGCACTTCTACCGGACCGCGTTCGGCATGCGCGTGACCGCCTACCGCGGCCCGGAGACCGGCACGCCCGAGACCGTCTCCTACGTGCTGGAGTCGCAGGGCGTCCGCTTCGTCGTCACCTCGCCGGTGCAGCCGCACACCGAGGCCGGCCGCGTCCTCGCCGAGCACATAGCCGCCCACGGCGACGGCGTCACCGACGTCGCCCTGCAGGTCCCCGACGCCCGCGCCGCCTACGCCCGCGCCGTCGAGCAGGGCGCGCACGGCCTCGCCGAACCGTACGAGCTCACCGACGACTGCGGCACGGTCGTGCTGGCCCGCATCGCCGCCTACGGCGACACCGTGCACACCCTCGTCGACCGCACCCGCTACCAGGGCCCCTACCTGCCGGGCTACGAGGCGGTCGACCCCGGCCGCTTCGGCCCGCAGAGCGAGCCTCTGTTCACGCTCATCGACCACGTCGTGGGCAACGTCGAGCTCGGCGCCATGGACAAGTGGATCGAGTTCTACCAGCGCGTCATGGGCTTCACCCAGATCCAGGAGTTCACCGACGAGGACATCGCCACCGAGCTGTCCTCGCTGATGTCCAAGGCCCTGGGCGACGGCAGCGGCAAGGTGAAGTTCAACGTCAGCGAGCCGGCCATCGGCAAGCGCAAGTCGCAGATCGACGAGTACCTGGAGTTCTACGGCGGCCCGGGCGTGCAGCACATCGCCCTCGCCACCGACGACATCGTCGGCACCGTCCGCGCGATGAAGGCCGCCGGGGCGGAGTTCCTCACCACCCCCGGCGCGTACTACGACGTCCTCGCCGAGCGCATCGGCGACATGCGCGTGCCGGTGGACGAGCTGCGGGAGCTGAACATCCTCGCCGACCGCGACGAGGACGGCTACCTGCTGCAGATCTTCACCAAGCCGGTCCAGGACCGCCCCACCGTCTTCTTCGAGATCATCGAGCGGCGCGGCGCCAAGGGCTTCGGCCGGGGCAACTTCCAGGCGCTGTTCGAGGCCATCGAGCGCGACCAAGCGCTGCGCGGCAACCTCTGACCCCACCGCGAGCCGGCAACCCGTACCACCTCTGGAGAAAGCTGATCACATGACGGTGTGGTTCATCACCGGTGCCTCACGCGGCCTCGGCCTGGAACTCGTCCGGGCCGCGCTCGCCCACGGCGACGACGTCGTCGCCGCGGTCCGCGACCCCCGCGCCTTCCCGGACACCCTGCCCGACACCGGCGGCAACCTGCTCGTCCTCCCGCTCGACGTGACCGACGAGGCGCAGGCCCGTACGGCCGTGGCCGGTGCCGTCGAGCGCTTCGGCCGGATCGACGTGCTGGTGAACAACGCCGGGTACGGGGTGGTCGGGGCGATCGAGGAGACCTCGGGCGACGAGGTCCGCGCGCTGTTCGAGACCAACGTCTTCGGGCTCCTCAACGTCACCCGCGCCGTCCTGCCCGTCCTGCGGGCCCGGCGCGCCGGCCACGTCATCAACATCGGATCCGTCGGCGGCTTCGCCCAGGGGGCGGGCTCGGGGATCTACGGGGCCAGCAAGTTCGCCCTGGAGGGCATCACCGAGGCCCTGAACGCCGAGGTGGCCGCGCTCGGCATCAAGGTCACCGTCGTCGAACCCGGCCAGCTCCGCACCGACTTCTTCGACCCGTCGAGCCTGCGCCCCGCCGCGCACGCCATCGACGACTACGCGCAGACCGCCGGGGCCCGCCGCGCCGACTTCGCCCGGACCAACCACCGGCAGATCGGCGACCCGGTCAAGGCCGCGCAGGCCGTCGTGGCCCTCGCGCACACCGCCGAGCCGCCGCTGCGGCTGCCGCTGGGCAGCGACAGCGTGGCCCGCATCGAGGCCAAGCTCGCGCACGTCGCCGGCGAGCTCGGGGCGTGGCGGCACGTCGCCCTGTCCACCGACCACGAGACCGCGGAGGCCCGGGCGTGACCTCCCCGAACCCGGCCCCGAACCCGGCCCCGAACCCGGCCCCGAGCTCGCCCCTCACCGAACGGATCGAGAAGGCACTCGCCGCCCCCGCGACCGACGACGCCTTCGACGTCCACGCCGCGCTCGAAGACGTCCTCGCGGGCGTCGGCATGACGGCCGCCGACACCGGCGGCACCATCACCTTCGAGGGCGCCGACCCCGTCGTCCCCTCCACGCTGCGCCTCGGCGCGGCCGCCGGCATCGCCCTCGTCGCCAAGTCCGCCGCCGTCGCCAAGCTGTGGCGGCTGCGCGGCGGCGGGGGACAGGACATCTCCATGGACCTGCGGGTGGCGCCGCACCGGCTCTGCCCCTTCTACGACCGCAAGTGGGAGCTGATCAACGGCAGTCCCCTCAGCGAGTCCTCCAACCCCAGCAACGCCCTGGGCTGGGCCTTCTACCGCAGCCGCGACGGCCGCTGGATGATGCCCCAGAACATGTACCCCAAGATCAAGGTCGAGGCGCAGCGGTTCCTGGGGGTCCCGGACGACGCCGACGCGGTGGCCGCCGCCATCGCCGCCCGCGACGCCCGCGAGCTGGAGGAGGCGGGCAACCGCGCCGGCATCGTCATGGCGATGCTGCGCGAGCCCCGTGAGTTCCTGGCCGAGCCGCAGTACCGCGACGTCCTCGCCCACGCCCCGCTCATCGAGATCGAGAAGATCGGCGACGGCGACCCCGAACCCCTGCCGCCGGGCGCCGCCCAGCCGCTGGAGGGGATCCGCGCCCTCGGCATGGGCCACGTCATCGCCGGCGCCGGGGTCGGCCGCGCCCTCGCCCTGCACGGCGCCGACGTGCTGAACCTGTGGCGGCCGGACGAGCTGGAGCACGAGCGCAGCTACATCAGCGCCAACGTCGGCGTCCGCTCGACCTACCTCGACCCGTACGCGGCCGAGGGCTCCGGGCGCCTGCGGGCCCTCCTGCGCGGCGCGGACGTCTTCTACGCCAACCGCCGCCCCGGCTACCTCGACAAGATCGGCGTCTCCGAGCAGGAGGCGGCGGCCCTGCGCCCCGGCATCGTCTACGCGACGAACTCCCTGGCCGGCCGCACCGGTCCCTGGGCGGACCGGATCGGCTTCGACCAGACGGCCGGGAGCCTCGTCGGCATCATGAACCTCGAAGGCGACGGCGAGCGCCCCCAGCTGCCGCCCGTCCAGGTCGTCAACGACTACATCACCTCCTGGCTGACCACCGTCGGCATCGTCGAGGCGCTCCACCGCCGTGCGCAGGAGGGCGGCAGCTACCGCGTCCACGTCTCGCTCGTCCGGGCCGCCCTGTGGATCCTGAGCATGGGCGTCTTCGACCGCGACTACGCCCACCAGGTCGCCGGATCGAGCTCCCGCCACCTCTACCTCGACCCCGAGACCTTCACCGCCGACACCCCGCTCGGTGCCTACCAGGGCGTCACGGACCAGGTCCGGATGTCGGCGACGCCGGGCGCCTACCGCCAGGTCCTGGTGCCGCGCGGCTCCTCCCGGCCCGAGTGGCTGCCCGGTGCGAGGAGGGGCGCATGACCGGCCCGAGCAGGAGGTCCCTCCTCGCCGGGACCGTGGCGGCCGCGGCGGGCACCGCCGGCGCGCTCACCGCCCGCCCCGCGGCGGCCGCCCCCGCGACCCCGGCCGCGCCCGCCGGGAGCCTCGCGGGCGCGACCGGATTCCCGGCCGTGACGGTCGGCCCCGGCGACCCCCGCTACGGCGACCTCGTCGTCGGCAACAACGCCCGCTGGGTGGGCCGGCCCGAGACCGTGCGGCTCGTCGCCACCACCGAGCACGCCGTGCGCGCCGTGCAGGACGCCGTCGACGGCGGGAAGCGGATCTCCGTGCGCGGCGGCGGGCACTGCTACGCCGACTTCGTCTTCAACCCGCAGGTGCAGACGGTCATCGACATGACGCCGATGAACGCCGTCTCCTACGACGCCGCGCGCAAAGCGTTCTGCGTCGAGGCCGGGGCGACCCTCCTCGACGTCTACGAGGCCCTCTACAAGGGCTGGGGCGTGACCATCCCCGGCGGCCGGTGCCACTCCGTCGGCGTCGGCGGGCACGTCAGCGGCGGCGGCTACGGCATGCTCTCGCGCAAGCACGGGCTCACCGTCGACCACCTCTACGCCGTCGAGGTCGTCGTCGTGGGCGACGACGGCAGGGCGCGCCCCGTCGTCGCCACGCGCGAGCCGGGCGACCCGCACCGGGACCTGTGGTGGGCCCACACCGGGGCGGGCGGCGGCAACTTCGGCGTCATCACCCGCTACTGGTTCCGCTCGCCCGGCGCCCGGGGCACGGACCCGGCCGGCCAGCTCATCCAGCCGCCGAAGGAGGTACTGGTCAGCGCCCTGGCCCTGCCGTGGAGCGCGCTGGACGAGAAGGCCTTCACCGGTCTGGTGCGCAACTACGGCGCCTGGCACGAGAAGAACGCGGGAGCCGATTCCCCCTACGCCTCCCTGTGCAGCTTCCTGACCCTGTGCCACCAGGCCAACGGCACCGTCAGCCTGCTGACCCAGATGGACGCCGGCGCGCCGGACGCCGAGCGGCTGCTGCACGACTACATCGCCGCGGTCACCGCCTCCCTCGGCAAGGGCGCGGCGCGGCCCTTGACGGCCCCGGCGGGGGAGAACCCCCCGATGCCGGACCTCTTCCACCCGCGGCGGCTGCCCTGGCTGACCGCCACGAAGTTCCTCGGCACCAACAACGCGGCGCTCGTCAACCCCACGCTGCGCGGCGCGCACAAGTCCGCGTACATGCGCCGGAGCTTCACCGACGGGCAGATCGCCGCGATCCACCGGCACCTGACCCGGACCGACCTCCGTAACCCGAGCTCGATGGTCTCGCTGCTGTCCTTCGGCGGCCGGATCAACGCGGTGCGGCCGGGGGACACCGCCTCCGTCCAGCGCGACTCCGTCTTCAAGGCCCTCTTCCAGTCGATGTGGGCGGACCGTGCCGACGACGACGCGAACGTGCGCTGGACCCGCGAGTCCTACGCCGAGGTCTTCGCCGCGACCGGCGGCTATCCCGTCCCGGGCGCGGCCACCGACGGCTGCTACATCAACTACGCGGACACCGACATCACCGACCCCGCGCACAACCGGTCCGGAGTGCCGTGGCAGACGCTCTACTACGGCGCCAACTACCCGCGGCTGCAGCGGATCAAGGCCGCGTACGACCCGGGGAACGTCTTCCGGCACCCGCAGTCCATCGCTCTGCCGACGTCGTAGCCCGGGCGGGCGCGGCGACGGGCCCGCCCGGGCTTCACCGGCCTCATCCGAAAGAGGGCGTGAACCGTGATTCGCACGATGGCAGTAGTCGGCACCGGGCTGATCGGCACGTCGGTGGGGCTCGCGGTGAGCCGCCACGGCGTGACGGTCCACCTCATGGACGAGGACGAGACGGCGGCGAGATGCGCGGCGGCGCTGGGCGCCGGGATCCTGGCCGCCCCCGCCGGGCCGGTGGACCTGGCGGTGCTCGCAGTGCCGCCCGGCCGGCTCGGCCCCGTCCTCGCCGAGCAGCAGCTGCGCGGCCTCGCCCGCGCCTACACCGACGTCGCGAGCGTGAAGGCCGCGCCGGAGCGGCTCGTGTCGGCGGGCCTCGCCGACGCCGTCTCCTACATCGGCGGCCACCCGCTCGCCGGCCGGGAGAAGTCGGGGCCGCTGGCCGCCCGGGCGGACCTCTTCGAGGACCGCTCGTGGGTGCTCACCCCATCGGCGGGCACCTCGCAGGAGACCCTCAACCGGGCCCTGGAGATGATCGCGCTGTGCGGCGCCGTGCCCGTACTGATGGACAGTCAGGCCCACGACAGCGCCGTGGCGCTGACCTCCCACGTGCCGCACGTCGTGGCCAGTCTCATGGCCGCGCGCCTGCAGCACGCCCCGCGGGAGGCGGCCCGGCTCGCCGGCCAGGGACTGCGCGACGTCACCCGCATCGCCGCGGGCGACGCCCGCCTGTGGGGCGACATCCTCCAGGCCAACGCCGCCGCCGTGGCCGGCGTCCTGCGGGACCTTCAAGCCGACCTCTCCGACCTGCTGGCCGCGCTCGACGAGCTGCCGGCCGCGCCCGCGGGCGAGGGCTCGCCCGGCCTCGCGCGCCTGGTCGGCCTCCTCGACCGCGGCGTCGCCGGGATGGGGGTGATCCAGGGCCGCGACGGTGCGCCGGCCGCCGGCCCGGTGCGGGTGCGCGTGGCCCTCGGGGACCGGCCCGGCGAGCTCGCCCGGCTGCTGGCCTCGGTGGCCGACCTGGGCGTCGGGGCGGACGACGTCACGCCGCGCGGCGGCGGTCCTTCCGGGCTGGAGGTGGAGCTGGGCGTGGCGCCGCTCCGGACGGAGGACGTGCTGCGCAGGCTCGTACGGGAGGGGTTCGAGGCGGACCGGGCCGACGCGCGGGTGCTGACCGGCGTCATGCCGTAACCCGGTCCGTCATGGAGAGCGGGGCGGGGCGGGCCGGATGTACCCGGCCCGCCCCGCCCCGCTCACCATGCTGATCAGTTCTTCCGGCGGTGCTGCGCCGCCTTCGCGCGGTTGCCGCAGATCGCCATCGAGCACCAGCGGCGCCGCTTGCCCACCGACTTGTCGACGAAGCGGCCGCTGCAGTTGTGCCCGTCGCAGATGCGCAGCCGCGCGCGCGTGTCCCCGCTGCCGAGCAGCGTCGCGGCGTCGACGGCGATCCGGCACAGCGCACGGCGGGCGTCGGACGGCGCGGTGTCGGTGCGGAAGACGGCGGTGCCGTCCTGCACGTCGAGGCGCGAGGGGTGCTCGCCGAGGCGCGCCAGCCACACGTTGATCGTCCCGGCCGCGGCCCCGGGGAACGGCTCGCCCGCGACGCTCGCCCGGTATCCGGCGTCGATGGCCTCGCGCAGCTCCCTGGCCTGCAGCAGGAGCGCATCGTCCACCACGACGTCCGGCGGGGTGACGCCCGCCTCGGCGAACCACTCGGCGAGGTCGCCGGGCCGCACCAGCAGCTCGCGGCCGCCCTTGAAGCGGTCCCGGAGGGTGTTGACGAAGTCGACGCTCAGCCGCCCGCCGTACCAGACCCAGCGCTCCGGCACTTGGCGATCTTGCACCTGTTCCACTGCCATAACCCCATGATAGGTTACGCGCACCGAGTAACCGTACTACCGGTTAGCAACCGGGAGAGAGGTTGTGCGATGACCCAGCAGGCAGCGGCGGAAGCGCCGAAGGGCGGGTGGCCGGGCGCGGCGAAGGTCTGGCTCCTGGCCCTCGGCATGTTCGCGATCGGCACGGACCTGTTCATCGTGTCCGGGCTGCTGCCGGCGCTCGGCGACGAGCTGGAGCTGTCGACGGCCGCGGCCGGCCAGACGGTGACCGTCTTCGCGATCACGTACGCCGTCGCCGCGCCGATCCTGGCCAGCGTCACCTCCCGGCTCGACCGGCGCACGCTGCTGCTGGCCGTGCTCCTCGTCTTCGCCGTGGGCAACGCCCTCTCGGCGTTCGCCCCGAACTACGCCGTGCTGCTGCTGAGCCGCGTCGTCGCCGGTGCCTCCGCCGCGCTCTACGCCTCCACCGCCTCCGCCGTCGCCGCCCGCATCACCGCGCCCGAGCGGCGCGGGCGCGCCCTCGCGATCGTCTACGCGGGCATGACCAGCGCCATCGCCCTGGGCGTCCCGATCGGCAACGCCATCGGCGAGCTCTCCTCGTGGCGCTGGGCCTTCGGCTTCGTCGCCCTGCTCGCCCTCGTCACGGCGCTCGGCGCCGCGGCCGGCATCCCGTCCGTGGCGGGCAACCCGGGTCTCGGCGTCCGCGAGCGCCTGGGTGCCGTGCGCATCAAGCGCGCCCCGACCGCCATGCTCACCACCACGCTGTGGGTCGTCGGCACCTTCGTCGTCTACACCTACCTCGGCACCGTGCTGGAGAAGGTCAGCGGCGCCTCCGACGCGGACCGCACGTGGCTGCTCCTGCTGTTCGGAATCGGCAGCTTCGCCGGCGTCATGGGCGGCGGCCGGCTCGCCGACCGCGTCGACTCCACCCGCGGCCTCGCCGCCACCGTCGCCCTGCTCGCCGCCGTCCTCGCGGCGCTCACCCTCGCCCTGCACTCCGTCGTCGGCGCCGCCGTGGGCCTCGCCGTCTGGGGCCTGGTGCACTGGGCGAGCTTCCCGCTCATCCAGCACCGCCTGCTGGCCATCGGCGGCAAGAACGGGGACATGCTCCTGGCGCTGAACAACAGCGCCGTCTACATCGGGCAGACCGCGGCGGCCGTGGTCGGCGGGCTCTTCGCCGGTGCCGGCCACCTGGGCGGGCTGCCGTTGGCCGGCGCGGGCTTCGAGGTGCTCGCCCTCGTCGTCCTCGCGATCGGCGCGCGGGCCGCCCGCCCGGCGGCGAGCGCCGCCACCACGGTGACGGCGGCGCCGCAGACGTCCGCCGCAGCGGTGGACACCCGTCCCTGACGACCGGGGGCCATGCATCGGCACACAGCACCACAAAGGGGGATCCGGGCCACATGATGAACCTGCGGCGCCTGAAATACTTCGTCGTGCTCGCCGGAGAGCTCCACTTCGGACGGGCGGCCGAAACGCTGGGGATCACGCAGTCGGCACTGTCGCAACAGGTCAAGGCCCTGGAGAAGGACGTCGGCGTCGACCTGATCACCGGCCGCGGGCCCAAGGGGGCCGAGCTCACCGAGGCCGGCCGGGAGCTGGTGGAGGGAGCGGACCGGATCCTCTCCCTCTGCGACGACCTCACCGCCCGCCTGCAGGAGGTCGCGACCGGCCGGGCCGGCTCGATCGGCCTGGCCTACAGCCTCTCCGGCGCCTCGCTCGGGCAGCAGGACATCGTCGAGGAGTTCCGCAAGCGCTTTCCGGCCGTCCGGGTGGAGACCGACTCCGGCTGCTCGGCCCGCAACATCGAGATGCTGCGCGACGGCCAGGTCGACGTCGCCTTCGTCCGGCAGGAGGCCCGCTGCCCCGAGGTCGACTCCTTCGTCCTCGCCGAGGAGGAGCTGGTGGCCGTCTTCCCGTCCGGCCACCGCCTCACCTCCTCCCTGCGCATCACGCGCGAGCAGCTGCGGGAGGAGCCGCTCGTGATGTGGCCCAGGAAGCTCGCGCCGGAGCTGTACGACCGCATCGTCGGCCAGGTGTGGGGAGAGGTCTCCCCGCGCATCGTCCAGGAGGAGCCCGACTACGAGAGCGTGTGCGCGTTCGTCGAGCGGGGCACGGCCGTGGCCGTCATGGACCGGCGGGTGGCCGAGCGGTTCGTCCGGCACGGCATGGCCGTACGCCGCTTCACCGCGCCCGTGCCGGTGACGAAGATCGCCGTGGCCTGGCGCAGGGCCACCCGGTCGCTGGTGGTGGACAACTTCGTGACGGTGGCCCGCTCCAACAGGCACCAGCTGGTCGGCAGCCACCGCACGCCGCGCGGGGTGCAGTACACGGACCTGGCCGGGGTGGAGATCTCCAGCACCGCGTGAGACCGGTACCGCGCCATTCGAACACCGAGTAAAAGCGGGCAAGCCGGGCGGCTCGGGCGAAGCCACAGGGCGCGCCCGGGCCGCTTGGCCGAAGTCACAGAATGCGACGCCAGTTCGCCACAGCGGCCCGTAATCGTGGATGATGGGTCCAGGAACCTCAGCCCGATCCGGTGTCGGCCCGGTCTGACTCCCCACCCGCTCTGTACGTAAAACCGCAGGTGAGAGAGCCAGTATGCGTTTCCTTAATGACCAGAAGCCGCCGTACGACCTGACGTACGACGATGTGTTCATGGTGCCGAGCCGCTCCGCGGTCGGCTCCCGCCAGGCCGTGGACCTCTCCGCGCCGGACGGGACCGGCACCACCATCCCCCTCGTCGTCGCGAACATGACCGCGATCGCCGGCCGCCGCATGGCCGAGACCGTCGCCCGCCGCGGTGGCCTCGTCGTCATCCCGCAGGACATCCCGATCGAGGTCGTCACCGACGTCATCTCCTGGGTCAAGAGCCGTCACCACGTGCTCGACACCCCGATCGTCCTCAGCCCCTCCCAGACCGTCGCCGACGCGCTGTCGCTGCTGCCCAAGCGCGCGCACGGCGCCGGCGTCGTCGTCGACGCGGACCAGCGCCCCGTCGGCGTCGTCACCGAGCACGACCTGACCGGCGTGGACCGCTTCACCCAGCTGTCCGAGGTCATGTCCAAGGAGCTGCTGCTCCTCGACGCGGACATCGACCCGCGCGAGGCCTTCAACCAGCTCGACGCCGCGCACCGCAAGCTCGCCCCCGCGGTCGACAAGGACGGCCGCCTCGCGGGCATCCTGACCCGCCGTGGCGCCCTGCGCGCGACGCTCTACACCCCCGCCACCGACGCGGACGGCAAGCTGCGCATCGCCGCCGCCGTCGGCATCAACGGCGACTTCGTGGGCAAGGCCAAGCTGCTGCTCGAGGCGGGCGTGGACACCCTCGTCATCGACACCGCGCACGGCCACCAGGAGTCGATGATCTCCGCGATCAAGGCCGTCCGGGCGCTCGACCCCAAGGTCCCGATCGTCGCGGGCAACATCGTCGCCGCCGACGGCGTGCGCGACCTCATCGAGGCCGGCGCGGACATCATCAAGGTCGGTGTGGGCCCGGGCGCCATGTGCACCACCCGCATGATGACCGGCGTGGGCCGCCCGCAGTTCTCCGCCGTCCTGGAGTGCGCCGCCGAGGCGAAGAAGTACGGCAAGCACGTGTGGGCCGACGGCGGCGTCCGTCACCCGCGCGATGTCGCCATGGCCCTGGCCGCGGGCGCGTCCAACGTCATGATCGGCTCCTGGTTCGCGGGCACCTACGAGTCCCCGGGCGACCTCCAGCAGACCGCCGACGGGCGCTTCTACAAGGAGTCCTTCGGCATGGCCTCGGCCCGTGCGGTCCAGAACCGCACCTCCGAGGAGTCCGCCTACGACCGGGCCCGCAAGGGTCTGTTCGAGGAGGGCATCTCCACCTCGCGCATGTTCCTCGACCCCGCCCGCCCGGGCGTCGAGGACCTGATCGACTCGATCATCGCGGGTGTCCGCTCCTCCTGCACGTACGCGGGCGCCGGCTCCCTGGCCGAGTTCGCCGAGCGTGCCGTCGTCGGCGTCCAGAGCGCCGCCGGCTACGCCGAGGGCAAGCCGCTGCACGCCAGCTGGCAGTAGTCCCCGCACCGCCCTGAAGCGGCCCTGAAGGGGCGCGGTCCGATTCCGGACCGCGCCCCTTTCGCGTATGCGCGTCTCCCGCCTTTTCGTGTTTCCGGGGCGCGGTCCGGTTCGCCGGGTCGCGCCCCTTTTTTGCTCCCCATGTACCGATTCATAACGTGACGTGCAACGATCACCTGTTCTGGCCACCCGGACGCAATGATCAGCCGGGCATACGCAAGAATGGTGCATTACGAGCGCGGGCCCTGACCTCGTAGGGTCTGCGCAGAACGTGGAGTGGCGGGTACCGCTTGCTCGGCGGTACCCCTCGCTACGGGATTGCTCTGCCATGTCGGCGCGCCCCGGGTACCGCCGCGGACCGCTGCCTCCCGACCGGTACCCCCGACCGGCAGTCATGAACGGAGCAACCCCGTGTTGGACCAAGGCACTGCGCCACCTGCCACCGGCGGCAAGCAGCTTCCCCCGCTGCAGTCCACCGGCTTCGGCGCCCGCCTGATGCGCCGCAAGCCCGTCGAGCGCCTGGTCGCCGAGGGCGGCCAGGGCGAGGGCGGCAGCCTGCGCCGCTCGCTCGGCATGTGGCAGCTGACCATGATCAGCATCGGCGCCACGCTGGGCACCGGCATCTTCGTGGTGCTGGGCAACGCCGTGCCCCAGGCCGGCCCTGCCGTCGTGATCTCCTTCATCCTCGCGGGCATCACCGCGCTGTTCTCGGCGCTGTCCTACGCCGAGCTCGCCGGCACCATCCCGGTCTCCGGCTCCTCGTACTCCTACGCCTACGCCACCCTGGGCGAGATCATCGCCTGGGTCTGCGGCTGGTGCCTGATCCTGGAGTACGGCGTCTCCGTGGCGGCCGTGGCCGTCGGCTGGGGGCAGTACCTCAACGAGCTCCTCGAGGGCACGATCGGCGTCACCATCCCGGACTGGATGGCCAACCCGCCCGGCGTGGACGGCGGCGTCTTCAACCTGCCCGCCCTGCTCGTCGTGCTGCTGTGCATGGCCTTCCTGCTCGGCGGCGCCAAGGAGAGCGCCCGCGCCAACACGATCATGGTCGGCGTGAAGATCGTGGCCCTGCTGCTCTTCTGCGCCGTGGCCTTCACCGGCATCCGCGCCGGCAACTACGCGCCGTTCATGCCGCTCGGCCTCGGCGGCGTCAGCGCCGCGGGCGCCACGCTGTTCTTCTCGTACATCGGCTTCGACGCCGCCTCCACCGCCGGTGAGGAGGCCAAGAACCCGAAGAAGGACCTGCCCAAGGCGATCATGCTGTCGCTGCTGATCGTCACCGCGCTGTACGTGCTGGTCGCGGCGATCGCCGTCGGCGCGCTGCCGTGGGGCGAGTTCAAGGACTCCGAGGCCGCCCTGGCGGGCATCATGAAGGACGTCACCGGCCAGAGCTTCTGGGCCGTGCTCCTCGCCGCCGGCGCCGTCATCGCCATCGCCAGCGTCGTGCTGACCGTGCTGTACGGCCAGACCCGCATCCTCTTCGCGATGTCCCGCGACGGCCTGGTCCCCAAGGCCTTCGCGAAGGTCAGCCCCAAGGGCGTGCCGGTGGCCAACACCGTGATCGTCTCGCTGTTCTGCGGCGTCCTGGCCGCCGCGGTCCCGCTGGCCCAGCTCGCCGACGCCACCAGCATCGGCACGCTCTTCGCCTTCGGCCTGGTCAACATCGCCGTGATCGTGCTGCGCTTCACCCGTCCCGACATGCACCGCAGCTTCCAGGTGCCGCTCTCGGGCGTGCGCATCCCGCTGGGCCGGACGGGCGTGCCGGTCGGCCTGATCTTCCCCGTTCTCGGCTTCGCGATGTGCGTCTACATGATGCTCAGCCTGGACGTCGTCACCTGGGAGGTCTTCGGCGGCTGGATGCTCGTCGGCCTGGTGATCTACTTCGCCTACGGCATGCGCAGCTCGCGCCTGGCCGCCGACGGCGCGGCCGGGGCCGCCCTGGAGACGGAGCCGGCGGCCGCCGGGGCCAAGGCCGCCACGAAGGCCGAGGTCAAGGCCAAGGCCGGGGCCAAGGCCGGCGCCGGGGCGAAGGCCGAGGCCAAGACCACCGCCAAGGCCGGGGCGAAGGCCGGGGCCACGACGGCCAAGAAGGCCGCCGTCCCGGCACAGCGGGCGGCGAAAGCCGGGAAGCCCGCCGCGTCCGGGGGCACGTCCGCCGCGAAGGCCGCCGGCAAGAGCCGGCCGAAGCCGCGGAAGAAGGCGCGCGGCAAGAGGAAGTGATCCCCTCCGCGCCGCCGCCCCCGGCCGACGGGGGCGGCGACGCGGAGTCCGGGGTCGGGAACACGGCCGGGCACGTGATCTACTGCTGGTAGCAGTAGCTGGTTACCCGTAGAAATGTGATCCACCCGCCGTGCGATTGAATGAGCTCGACGAACGCATCGTGCATGCCCTGGCCGAGGATGCCAGGCGCTCCTACGCCGACATCGGCGCCGAGGTCGGTCTGTCGGCGCCCGCCGTGAAACGGCGCGTGGACAGGCTGCGCGCCGAGGGCGCCATCACCGGGTTCACGGTCCGCGTGGACCCGGCGGCCCTCGGCTGGGAGACCGAGGGGTTCATCGAGATCTACTGCCGGCGGAACACCTCGCCCGAGGCCATCCACCGCGGCCTGTCGCGCTATCCCGAAGTGGCGTCCGCCTCCACCGTCACCGGCGAGGCGGACGCCCTCGTGCAGGTCTTCGCCTCCGACATGCGCCACTTCGAGCGCGTGCTGGAGCGCATCGCGGGGGAGCCCTTCGTCGAGCGCACCAAGTCCGTGCTCGTGCTCTCCCCGCTGCTGCGCCGCTTCAGCTCCGGCGCTCCCTCCTGAGCCCCGCCGCCACCGCCGCCGCCAGCACCACGATCACCACGGCGGCCACCCGGTAGGCGAGCGACACCGCGTCCGTGTACGCCGAGAGCACCTCGGTGTGCACGGCGCCGCCCGGCCCCCGCGCCGCCTGAAGGGCCTGCGCGGGCGAGCCGTCCGCCGCCCCCTGCGGAAGCCGCGCCGAGAAGCGCACCGACAGCGCGGTGCCCACCACCGCGATGCCCAGCGCCGCGCCCAGCTCCCGCGCCGCCGCGTTCAGCCCCGAGCCGACGCCGGCCTTCTCCTGCGGCAGCGCGGTGACCACCGCGCCCGACAGCGACGGCATGGCCGCGCCGCACCCCAGCGCCATCACCAGCAGCCACAGTGCGTACAGCGGATACGGTGTCCCGGCGTCCGCCGTGGACAGCGCCGCCAGGCCGGCCGCGATCAGCAGCAGGCCCGCGGTGACCGTACGGATCCGGCCGAGCCGGGCCGCCCACGCCAGGCTCCGGCGGGTGAACACCATGATCCCCACCGCCACCGGCAGCACCCCCAGCCCCGCCTCCAGCGGGCTGAACCCCTTCACGTACTGCAGGAACTGCGCGTTGACGAAGAACAGCGCGAACATCCCGAAGAACGTGGCCGCGAGCCCCAGCGTCCCCGAGCTCACCGCGGGCAGCCGGAACAGCCGCGGATCGAGCACCGGGTGCGCCGTGCGCAGCCCGTGCCCGGCGAAGGCCGCCAGCATCAGGGAGGCCAGCGCGAAGGCGCCCAGGACCAGCGGCGAGGACCAGCCGTGCGACGGGCCCTCGATGATCCCGTACAGCAGCGCCAGCAGCCCGGCCATCAGCAGCCCCGACCCCGGCACGTCCAGCGCGGCGCCGCCCCGCGGCGGGCGGGGTGCGACGCGTGCCGCCCACGCCAGCAGGACGACGCCCAGCGGCACATACGCCCAGAACAGGCCCTGCCAGGGCAGGTACTGCAGGATCAGCGCCCCGCCCGTGTTGCCGAGGAGTCCGCCCATCGCGACCGCCGCGCTCCAGCTCGCGATGGCCCCGCCGTGCCGGCGCGGCTCCGTGACGTACAGCAGGAGGGACATCGTCGCGGGCATCACCAGCGCCGCACCCGCCCCGGAGATCCCCCGGCCCGCGAGCAGGAGCGGCACGTTCGGGGCCAGCGCGCACAGGGCCGTGCCCGCCGCGAAGAGGGCGAGGCCGGACAGCAGCGCGCCCTTGGAGCCGAAGCGGTCGCCGAGCGCGCCGGCCGGGACCAGCAGCCCGGCGAAGACGATCACGTACGTGTCGACGATCCACAGCAACTGCGACGGCGACGGGTGCAGCGGGCTCGCCGATATCAGCGGTATCGCGAGGTTGATCGCGGCGACGAGCGACTGCGCGACCAGTACGGCCGTGAGCATCGCCCAGGGCACGCCACGCGAGCGCGTCCCGTGGGGGGAAGGGGCGGGGGACAAGGTGGCAGGCATGGCGAAAGCGCCCCTCCAGGGGTCGGCCTACGGGTGTGCCCCGACGCTAGGACCGCCCTTACTTGCTTACAAATGCAAGTTCTGCACGACATACTTGTGTCATGCGCAAAGATGCAGATGAGAGGCCACCTCTTACGGCCTCGCCGACCGACCGGCTGGCCAGAATCGACCTGAATCTGCTAGTCGCCCTCGACGCCCTGCTCGCCGAGGAGAGCGTCACGGCCGCCGCCGAACGCCTGTGCCTGTCCGGCCCCGCCATGAGCCGCACGCTCGGCCGCATCCGGCGCGCCCTGGGCGACCCCGTGCTCGTCCGTGCCGGCCGCCACATGGTCCCCACCCCGCGCGCCCTCGCCATGCGGGCCGACGTGCGCCGCGTCCTCGCCGACGCCCGCTCTCTCTTCGCCCCGGCCGCGCCCGCCGACCCGGCCACCCTGGAGCGGGCCTTCACCCTCAGCGCCCACGACAGCAACGTGCTGGCCTTCGGCGCCCCGCTCATCGGCCGCGCCGCCCGGGAAGCCCCCGGCGTCACCCTCCGCTTCCTCGCCGAGGGCGCCTCCGGCGTCCCCTCCCTCCGCGACGGCCCCCTCGACCTCGAGATCGGCGTCATCGACCGCAACGAACCCGAGATCCGCGTCGAGCTCATCACGACGGACCGCATGGTCGGCGTCGCCCGGCCCGGGCACCCGCTCCTCGACGGGCCCGTCACCCTGCGCCGCTACGCCGCCGCGAGCCACGTCCTCGACTCCCGGCGCGGGCGCCTGTCCGGGCCCGTCGACGAGGCCCTGGCCGCGCACGGCCTGCGGCGCCGCGTCGTCGCCACCGCGCCCACGCTCGCCTCGGCCCTCTTCGTCGTCGCCGGCAGCGACACCGTCGGCCTCGTCTCGGAACGGATCGGCCGCCCGGCCGCGGACGCTCTCGGCCTGGTCACCTTCGAGATCCCCCTGGCGCTTCCGCCGCTGGAGGTCGCCATGGCCTGGCACCCCCGCCACGAGGCGGACAGCGGACACCGCTGGCTTCGCGGCATCGTCCGCGACACGATCAGCGCCACGGCACCGGGCCGCCCGAAGCCGTGAGCGCTCCGCGCGGGTGGGCGGTGCGCAACCCCCACGGTCGCGTGTGCGAGGCCGGCCTCGCGGGCCCCGGGTCGTGGCCCCGCGAGCCCCCGGCAGGGACCCGGGCAGGGACCCGCGCAACGAATCGCGCCGAAACAGAGGAAAGGCGCAACGAATCGTCCACCTCCACGCAACGGACGCGCCTTGTCCGGCCGGGACGGCGACCCGTACCGTCAAGGCGTCTTAACGCAACGCCCCCCGCAGGGGCCCCGCACGCCCCCTCCGACCAGGTGAAGTGAGGCCGCATGACGCCGCCGCGTATCGCGCTGTACCAGGGCCCCGCCGGCGTTCCCTCCTCCACCTCGGACAGCCTCGCCGCCCTCGACGCCGCCGCCCGCCGGGCCGCCGCCGCAGGAGCGCGGATCCTCCTCACCAACGAGCTCTTCCTCACCGGCTACGCCCTCGGCGACGCGGTCCGGGAGTGCGCCGAGACGGCCGACGGCCCCGGCGCCGAGGCGGTCGCCCGTATCGCCGCCGAGCACGGCCTGGCCGTCGCCTACGGCTACCCCGAGCGCGACGCGGCCGACGCGGACACGGTCTACAACGCCCTGCAGCTCATCGGCCCCGACGGCGCCCGCCTGGCCAACTACCGCAAGACCCACCTCTTCGGCGCGTACGAGACGGCCCAGTTCCGGCCCGGCTCCGAGCCCGTCGTGCAGGCCGACTTCGCCGGCCTCCGCCTCGGCCTGCTGATCTGCTACGACGTCGAGTTCCCCGAGCCCGTGCGGGCCCACGCCCTGGCCGGCACCGAGCTGCTGCTCGCGCCCACCGCGCTGATGCGCCCGTACGAGATCGTCCCGCAGACGATCGTCCCGGCCCGCGCGTGGGAGAGCCAGCTCTACATCGCCTACGCCAACCGCTGCGGCGACGAGGGCGGCTTCACCTTCGCCGGCCTCAGCTGCCTCGCCGCCCCCGACGGGACCGTACGGGCGCGCGCCGGCCACGGCGAGGACCTGATCGTCGCCGACGTCGACCCGGCGCTGCTGAAGGCCTCGCGCGCCGAGAACACCTACCTGAACGACCGGCGTCCGGAGCTGTACGCCTCGCTCGTCTGACCCCCCGCCTCCGGGCACCCTCAGAGCCGCAACCCCCACTTTTCGCAGGAGAGTTCAGCCGATGACGTCCATGGTGCCCACCGCCGCCCACGACGAGCCGTCGGAGCCGGCCCTGCCGCCGATCACCATGGTCGGCCCGGACTTCCCCTTCCCCTACGACGACTTCCTCGCCCACCCGGCGGGCCTCGGGCAGATACCGGCGACCGAGCACGGCACCGAGATCGCCGTCATCGGCGGCGGCCTGTCGGGCATCATCGCCGCCTACGAGCTGATGAAGATGGGCCTCAAGCCCGTCGTCTACGAGGCCGACAAGATCGGCGGCCGGCTGCGCACCGTCGGCTTCGAGGGCTGCGACCCCTCGCTGACCGCCGAGATGGGCGCGATGCGCTTCCCCCCGAGCTCCACCGCGCTGCAGTACTACATCGACCTGGTGGAGCTGGAGACCAAGCCCTTCCCCAACCCGCTGGCGCCCGACACCCCGTCGACCGTCGTGGACCTCAAGGGCGAGTCGCACTACGCGCACACCATCGACGACCTGCCCCCGGTCTACCGCGAGGTCGCCGACGCGTGGAACGCCTGCCTGGAGGAGGGCGCGGATTTCTCCGACATGAACCGCGCCCTGCGCGAGCGCGACGTGCCGCGCATCCGGGAGATCTGGGCGAAGCTGGTCGAGAAGCTCGACAACCAGACCTTCTACGGCTTCCTGTGCGAGTCGGAGGCGTTCAAGTCCTTCCGGCACCGTGAGATCTTCGGCCAGGTCGGCTTCGGCACCGGCGGCTGGGACACCGACTTCCCCAACTCCATCCTGGAGATCCTGCGGGTCGTCTACACCGAGGCCGACGACCACCACCGCGGCATCGTCGGCGGCAGCCAGCAGCTCCCGGAGCGGCTGTGGGCCCGCGAGCCGGAGAAGATCGTCCACTGGGCGCCGGGCACCTCGCTGTCCTCGCTGCACGGCGGCGAGCCGCGCCCGGCCGTGACCCGTCTGCACCGCACCGCGGGCAACGGCATCACCGTCACCGACGCCTCCGGCGACATCCGCACCTACAAGGCGGCGGTCTTCACCGCCCAGTCGTGGATGCTGCTGTCGAAGATCGCCTGCGACGACTCGCTGTTCCCCATCGACCACTGGACGGCGATGGAGCGCACCCACTACATGGAGTCCTCCAAGCTGTTCGTGCCGGTGGACCGGCCGTTCTGGCTGGACAAGGACGAGGAGACCGGGCGGGACGTCATGTCGATGACGCTCACCGACCGGATGACGCGCGGC
Source organism: Streptomyces hiroshimensis (assembly GCF_014650335.1). Lineage (GTDB taxonomy): Bacteria > Actinomycetota > Actinomycetes > Streptomycetales > Streptomycetaceae > Streptomyces > Streptomyces hiroshimensis. The sequence continues at coordinate 140,448 of NZ_BMUT01000015.1, read as the reverse complement.
ACCTACCTGCTGGACGACGGGCCCGACAAGCCGGCCGTCATCTGCCTCTCGTACACCTGGTGCGACGACAGCCTCAAGTGGCTGCCGCTGTCGGCGAACGAGCGCCTGGAGGTCATGCTCAAGTCGCTCGGCGAGATCTACCCCAAGGTCGACATCCGGAAGCACATCATCGGCAACCCGGTCACCGTCTCCTGGGAGAACGAGCCCTACTTCATGGGCGCGTTCAAGGCCAACCTGCCGGGCCACTACCGCTACCAGCGGCGCCTGTTCACCCACTTCATGCAGGACCTCCTGCCCGAGGACAAGCGCGGGCTCTTCCTCGCGGGCGACGACATCTCCTGGACCGCCGGCTGGGCGGAGGGCGCCGTGCAGACCGCGCTCAACGCCGTGTGGGGCATCATGCACCAGTTCGGCGGGGAGACCGACCCGTCCAACCCGGGCCCGGGCGACCGCTACGACGAGCTCGCGCCCGTCGAGCTGCCCGAGGACTGACCCGGGCTCCCGGACCGAGGCCCCCCGAGCCCCCCAGCCCGGGGGGCCTCACCTCACCCCAAGGGCGTGAGCAGGCAGCGCCCCACCAGCCCGACGCTCGAATCGATCCGGCCGGTCAGCTCCTCGGCCACGTCGGGCAGGCCGCGCACCGCCCACAGCGCGCGGAAGGACGCCCACGCCCCGCGCCGCGCCGCCTGCAGGGACCACGAACCCACCAGGTGCGTCAGCGGATCGGCGACGTCCAGCAGATCCGGCCCGGGCATCAGATCCTCGCGGATCCGCTCCTCCATGGCGACCAGCAGCCCGCCCACCCGGTCGAAGTCGGCCTCCAGCAGATGGGGCCTGGCGCGCAGTGCCCGGCAGGTGTCGACGAGGGCCAGCGCGAGATCGTGCCCGATGTGGGCGTTGATCCCCGCCAGCGCGAACTGCAGGGGCTGGACGGCCGGGTGGCCCCGCAGCTGGAACAGCGGCCGCCAGCACGCCGGCGGCTGCCGGCCCGCCGCCGTGTGGTCGACGGCGGCCAGGTAGCGGGCTGCGAACCGCACGGCGAGCTCCGTGGCCGCGGCTCCGTCCGTGAACCCTCCGCCCCCTGCCTGCTCGGCGACCCGCTCCGTGACCCTCAGGTACACGCGGTTGAAGACGTGCACCCCGTCCCGCGGCGGCAGGGCCCCGTCCAGCATCCGCATCTGCGCCAGTACGTCCTCGATGCCGGCGGGTGCCGCGGGCTTCGCCCAAGTCAGCGTCATGCACACAGAGTGACACGCGAATACGCAGAGTAGGGATCCGTGACCGCTAGTTGACCGGAACGGATGAACGGGCAGGACCTCCCGGCATATGCGCGCAGGTCGGCGAAGCCGTACCCCCGCGCCCGCGCACCCGCGATGATCCGCGGCAGCGCCAGGGCGTCGAGCACGGGTCCGCCGTCGTCGCTGCCGATGTGCATCTGGATGACGGCCCCCGGCGTCAGCGCGTCCAGGGCGCGGCGGACGGCCCGGTCGGCGGTCATGCCCCCGGTCGCGCCGAGGTAGCCCTTGGTGTCGGCGGTGAACTCGATATCCGCGAAGCCCGGTGAGTTGACCAACGTGATCTTCTCCGGGGGCGCCTCGCTGTACGGGAAGCGGAAGAAAGGCAGCGGCTCCACCCTCCCGGCCCGCCGGATCGCCCGGTCCGCCCGCAGCACCTCCTCCTGCGCCTCCCGGGCGCCGATGCGGTCGAAATGCGGGTGGCTGTACGAGTGATTGCCCAGCCCGAACCCGCGCGCCGCCATGGCCCGCACGGCGCGGGGGTGCCGGTCGGCGAAGTCCCCCGTGGGGAAGAACGCCGCGGGCACGCGCAGGCGCGCGAGCGTACCGAGCACGTCCTCGATCCCGGCCTCGTCCCACGCTGCGTTGAACGTCAGCGCGACGACGGGACGGGTGGTCGGGTACGACTGCCGCGAGGAGCGCTCTGGCGGAAAGTCTCATGCTCCGTCAACGCCGGACGGGCGTGAGGCGGCACGCCGGGCCGCTTCACGGTAGAGCTCGGCGGCTTCGTCTCGGCGGCCCAGCTGTTCGAGGCAGTGGGCCTGGTCGTTGAGGCTCGCGACGGTGTCGGGGTGATCGCGGCCCAGCGTGCGCTCACGGCCTTCCGTCGCCTTCCGGTACGAGCCGAGTGCCTCCTTCCACCGGCCCAACCACCCCAGAGCGACCGCCATTTCCCGGCGGCTGGCGAGCGTGTCGGGGTGCAGCGGGCCGAGGATCCGCTCGCGGCCGGCGCAGACCACCCGGGCCTCGGCCAGGGCTTCCTCCCAGCGGCCGAGGCGCCCGAGACCGACCCCGCGGCCGTGCCGGGCGCGGAGGGTCCCCGAGGCCCTGCGGCCCTGCACGCGAATATAGGCGGCGACCAGGCCGTCGTAGGCGGCGAGCGCCTCCGCCGGGCGCCCCAGGCGCCCGAGGCAGACGCCCGCCTCGTAGCGGGCGGCGAGGGTGTCGGGGTGGTCGGGGCCGAGCGTGCGGCTCCGGGCCTCGGCGATACCGGCGTTCATCGCGTGAGCCGCTTCCCACCGGCCGAGCGAGCCGAGTGCGTAGCCGACCTCGTAGAGCGTGTCGAGGGTGTCGGCGTGTTCCGGGCCCAGCGTACGGGTGCGGGTGGCTGCGACCTCGGATGCCACGAGGTACCCCCTCTTCCGGTGCCCGAGCCGTAGAAGGCTGAATGCGAGGCGGTGCCGGCAGTACAGGGTGTCGGCGTGCTCGCGGCCCAGCGTGCGCTCTCGTACGGCGATGACCTTGGAGTGGATCCGGCAGGCCTCGAAGTGCCTCCCCAACTGGTCGAGGACATGGGCCATTTCCTGAAGCGTCGCCACCGTTTTCGGATGCGTGGGACCGAGCACGCGGGCGCGGGCCCCGGAGACTCGTCCGAAGAGAGGCAGGGCGTCGGTGTGGCGCCCCAGCCTGGAGAGCGCGACGGCGACTTCGTGCGAGCTCGCGAGGGTGTCGGGGTGGTCCGGCCCGAGCGCCTCCTCCTGCGCGGCCGCGACCTGCTGATGCTTCCGGAGCGCCAGGGACCACCTCCCTTCCCGGCCCAGTGCGAGTGCGAGGTCGTAACCGATACCGAGAACGTCACGCAACCACGGCGACACGTCAGCGCTGCCCGGCCGGGCAGAGGCATGCAAGACCCGCGAGGCGACGTCGGGCGACAGCAGTTCCTCGCGGGGGTTCCATTCGTCGCTGACGGCCGTGCGGACGAGCGTGAGGAACACGCCGGAGTCGATCGCGATCTCACCTGTGCCCTGCATACGACGGCACGCCTTCAGGGTCCCCCTCAGCAGCAGCGCTGCCGGATGATCCGCTCCGAGGCCGTCCGTGGTGATGCGGCCCGCCCTGAGGAGAGCGTCCTCCGCACGTTCCAGCAGAGCGGTGGACTGCGCCGCCCGGGCGAGGTCGAGCTCTGCGCACGCGTGGTTCGTCAGTGCCGTGATCGCGAGGGGATGATGGTCGCCGAGGCAATCGGAGGCCTGGCGCGCAGCTTCCCCCAGCATGCGTACCGCCCGGTCCAGCCGGGGCAGTTTCTTCGTCCGCCGTGCTGTCTCGAACTCCGCGCAGGCCAGATTGGCCACGGCGGCGACGGTCTGCGGGTGGCGGGCGCCCAGGTCTGCCGCCGCCCGGGCCGCGACGGTGGCCAGCACGTCGGTGACCTCCGCCATCCGCTGATGAGCCTGCAGCGACCGGGCCCACTCGAACTCCGCCGCGGTCCTGCAGATCAGTGCGTGGAGCTCTGCGGACGCGTGGCCGTGGGCCTCCGGGGGCTCCCGGTCGGCCTCGCGCAGCTCCTCGGCGGCCCGGCTCAGCTGTACGGGATCGTTGCTCCAGCGGGCGAGGACCAGCTCGACCGAGGAGAGGAGGCGGCGAACCTGACGGTTGCCGGTGTCACCGAGCGCCTGTCGCGCAGAGGCCACTGCCTCTTCAGCCTTGTCGACCTCACCGAGGCGGGCGCACACCGCGGCGAGATTGGCGTATGTCTCCGCCTGCACGTGCTGCTCTGAAGAGTGCTCCCGGGCGACCCGCAATGTGGACCACGCCAGCCTCGGCATCCCGAGGTCGACCATGCTCACGGCCAGTTTGTTCAGCGCGGAGGCCTTGGCGGAATGGCCGGGGGTGTCCGGCGACAGCAAGGGGGCAACGGCGTGCATCAGTACGCGCACGGCCTCGGCGTGCCGCTTCAGCGCCTGGAGGAGGGCTGCCAGGTAGCAGACGTCCTCGACCGCACCGGGCCGCTGCGCGACCAGATCGCGGAGCGCGGCAAGGTCGGGTGCCGGGAACCCGGCCCTGCCTTCGCCGGTTACCGCCGCCTCCGCCCGGCCGATCGCCTCCTGCAGCACATCCGTCACGAGGATTCGTCCCCCAACGCGATGTCGATCACGTTCTTGGCGATGTGCACCTGGAGACCCGTGACCTGCGCCGGGTCGATGAGACCGCGGGCCGACCACTCCTTGAGGGCGCTGAGCAGCGTCTCGCCCTTGGCGATCGCCGCCTCGACGGGCTCCGGCGCACCCGGCTTTCCGGCCGCTGCCTGTACGGCGTCAGGCGGCGGGATCCCCGCACCCGGCGCAGCGGACTGCTCCGTGTGCCCCACGGCCGGGACCGCCGCATTCGCCGGCGGTTCCAGCACCCGCAGCAGGTGCTCCGTCCGGAAGTACGGGAAACGCGCCATGACCTCCCGCAGCGGGACGGCGAACAGGACGTTCGCCGCGCGCTCCGGCGTCTGCCGGTCCGGGTACTGCTCGATGAGGATGCCCAGCAGCGCGGGCCCGCGCTCGGCCGTCGTCACCCGCTCGACCGGGCCGCCCGAGTATCCCGAGTAGTCGCCGAGCTCCTGCTCCGCGACGAGTTGGATGGCCTGTACGCGTCCGCCGCCCACGCACGTGTAGTCCACGGCGTCCTCGTCCACGTGCCCGCCCAGGGACGGGTCGCTGAGTGACGGCCGGTGCAGCCCGCGCCAGCGGTCGCCGCGCCGGGCGAGGTCGCCGGTCGGCAGGGTCAGCGGCACCCGCTCCGGTTCGAGGATCTCGATCAGCGCCAGGTCGGCCTCTTCGATGCGACGGCAGACGCGTCCGCCGATCACACTGCCGTTCTCGAGCCGCACCTCAAGAGTCTCACCGGCCAGATACCGCAGGCAGTGATCAGCCGTCAGAACGAAGCACCGCGTGAGCAGGAACCCCGCTCCCAGGGGCCGGTCCGCCTGGTACAGGTCGACCGCGTAGCCGGATCCGGGCACCGCAGGCCCCTCAGGTGCGTTCCACCGTCAGCGTGACCTCGAAGGACGCCTCCGCGGACGCCTTCGAGAGGATCACCCCGGCTTCGGCCGCGAGCGTCACCCCGAAAGTGACCTGAAGGCTGCCGACCCGCCAGCCCTCGCGCTCCGGGATCCGTGCGAGGGCGTCCTGCGCGATCGAGGACGCGGAGGTGATCGCCTGCTCCAGTTCCTCGGAGCGCTCCTCCAGGGAGGCGGTGCGGCGGGTCCGGCTGCTGATCTGCCGGGACCCTTGCGCGTCCAGTTCCACCGTCTCCACGCGGACCAGCGGCTCAGGCATGGCAGGCTCCCCCGATCCCTCCACAGGCTTCGCCGGCCGTGACGTGGCGGCCTGTTCAGCCTAGCCACGCTGACCACTGGCGGCAGGGGAATCGGGGGAGTGCCGGGCGGCACGAGCGGCCCGCCCGTGCCGCCCTCAGCTCGTCAGTACGCCGCTGCGCTCCCGGGGCTTGCGCGGGACCCGCGGGTCGGCGACCCGGACGGCCGTCGCCGGAACCTCCCGGTGGGCCGGGTCGCGGACCTCGCCGACCAGCTTTTCCAGGACGTCCTCCAGGGCCACCAGGCCCAGGACCCGGCCCGACGCGTCCGTGACCGCCGCCAGGTGGGCCGCGCCCCTGCGCATCACCGTCAGGGCGTCGTCCAGGGGCAGTTCGGCCCGGAGGGTCTCCACGCGGCGCCATACGTGCTGCGGCACCGCGCGGTCACGGTCCTCCAGGTCCAGGACGTCCTTGACGTGCAGGTAGCCCATGAACGTGCCGCCGGGTGCGCACACGGGGAAGCGGGAGTAGCCGGTGCGGACCGTCAGTTCCTCGATTCCGCGCGGGGTGATCGACGGGTCGACCGTGACCAGGGAGGCCCGGTCGAGGAGCACGTCGGTGACCGGGCGGCTGCCCAGCTCCAGGGCGTCCTCCAGGCGCTCCTGCTCGGCGCGCTCCAGCAGCCCCGCCTGGCGCGAGTCCTCGACCAGGTGGGTGAGCTGCTCGCTGGTGAAGACGGCCTCCACCTCGTCCTTGGGCTCGACGCGGAAGAGCCGCAGCACGCCGTGGGCGCACGCGCCCAGCAGGCGGGTGACCGGCCGGCAGACCCGTGCGAAAGCCACCAGCCCCGGGCCCAGCCACAGCGCTGCCCGGTCGGGCGCCGACATGGCCAGGTTCTTCGGCACCATCTCGCCGATCACCAGGTGCAGGAAGACCACCACGGCGAGCGCGATCACGTAGCCCAGCGGATGGATCAGCCCCGCGGGCGTACGGGCCGCCACGAAGACGGGCTCCAGCAGCGCGGCCACCGTCGGCTCGGCGACCGCGCCGAGCGTCAGCGAGCAGACCGTGATGCCGAACTGGGCGGCGGCCATCATCTGGGGCAGGTTCTCCAGGCCGGTCAGGACCGTACGGGCCCGCCCCGAGCCCTCCGCGGCCTTGGGTTCGATCTGGCTGCGGCGCACGGACACGAGTGCGAACTCGGCGCCCACGAAGAAGCCGTTGGCGAGCACCAGCAGCGCGGCGAAGAGGAGTTGCAGCACGCTCATCGCGCGTCCCCCCTGACCGTGAGGGCGCGCGCGAACCGGACCCGCTCGGCCCGGTGGTGGGCGACCCGGCGCACCGAGATCCGCCAGCCGGGCAGCTCGGCGGTGTCACCGGCCGCGGGGATGCGGCCCAGCAGCCCGGCGACGAGCCCGGCGACGGTCTCGTACGGGCCGTCGGGCGCCTCCAGGCCTATGCGGCGCAGGGCGTCGACGCGGCAGCCGCCGTCGGCCTCCCAGCCGGTGCGTCCGTCCTCGCAGGCCACGGGGGCCAGTTCGGGACGGTCGGCGTCCTCGGCGTCGTGCTCGTCGCGGACCTCGCCGACGAGCTCCTCGACGATGTCCTCCAGGGTCACCACGCCCGCCGTACCGCCGTACTCGTCGACGACGACGGCTATCGGCTGCCCGCTGCGCAGCTGCTCCAGCAGCGGCTGCACGGGCAGCGTGCCGGGGACGAGCATCGGGGGGACGGCGATGCGCCCGACGGGGGTGCGCAGGCGCTCTTCGGAGGGGACCGCCAGGGCGGCCTTGAGGTGGACCATGCCGGTGATGTCGTCCAGGCGCTCCCGGTAGACGGGGAAGCGCGACAGGCCCGTGGCGCGGGTGAGGTTGAGGACGTCCTCGGCGGTCGCCGAGGACTGCAGGGCGCTGACCTTCACGCGGGGCGTCATCACGTGCTGGGCGGTGAGGTCGCCGAGCGAGAGGGTGCGGACGAAGAGGTCGGCGGTGTCCTGCTCCAGGGCGCCGGCGCGGGCCGAGTGGCGGGCCAGGGAGACGAGTTCGCCCGGGGTGCGGGCGGAGGCCAGCTCCTCGGCGGGCTCGACGCCGAGGGCCCGGACGAGCCGGTTGGCGACCGCGTTCAGCAGGGTGATCACGGGCCGGAAGAAGTGGGCGAAGGCGTGCTGCGGGCCGGCGACGAACCGCGCGACCTGCAGGGGCCGGGAGACCGCCCAGTTCTTGGGCACGAGCTCGCCGATGACCATCTGCACGGCCGAGGCCACCAGCATGCCCGTGACGACGGCGGCGCCGGGCGCGGCTCCCGCGGGCAGGCCGGCGGCGCCGAGCGGCCCGGTGAGCAGCCGGCCCAGGGCGGGCTCGGCCAGCATGCCGACGACCAACGAGGTGATGGTGATGCCCAGTTGGGTCCCGGAGAGCTGGAAGGAGAGCTCGCGCAGGGAGGCGACGACGGTGCGGGCCCGGCGGTCACCGCCGGCCGCGGCCCGTTCGGCCTCCGGCTTCTCCACGGTCACCAGGCCGAACTCGGCGGCGACGAAGAAGCCGTTCGCCAGGATGAGGAAGAGTGCTGCCGCGAGCAGCAGCAGGGACACGGTGATGCTCATGCCGCCGCCTTTGTGGGACGGGCGGCGGCGCGGGTACTACAGGACGATCCGTCCATTGCCGGAGGGAGTCACTCCTCGGGTCGCAGGTGCCCCGCGGGCCGCGCTGTTCACGGCCGTTTCCTCGTGCGGGGCGGGGCATGGGTGTGCCCGTGGCACCAGAGTAATCAAGGAACCCCGGTTACACGCGGGCCGCCCGGCCGTGGACCCGGCCCGGGACGAAGGCGATCAGGTGGCGGAGTGCCCCGTGCCGTGCTCCTCCACCAGGGCGCGCAGGGCCCGGGCGTTGGCGACGGCCTGCTCCTTGGCGATGCCGGGCTGGATGCCCATGGCCGGCAGGCTCGTGCCGTCGGCCAGGTCCAGATGGACCCAGGCGTCGCCCGGTCGCAGGGTGACCCGGACGATCTGGGCCCACGCCAGCTGACGCTTCGTGGTCAGGTTGACCACGGTGACGCCGTCGCGGGTGGCGACCACCTTGGGCCGGCTGAGCAGCCCGAGGAAGGCGAAGACGAGCAGGCCGGTGCCGATGAAGGAGGCCCGGTCCCCGGCCGTGGCCGTGTCGAGCAGGAAGGACACCGCCGTGAGGACGGCGAGCAGGGCCGTGCCCAGGCTCATCAGCACGATCCGGGTGCGGGTCGGGCGGAAGGTGACCGGGAGCCCGGGCAGGCCGGACGGGGATGCGGGCGTGGACACGTCGCTGGTGCTCTCTGGTGCTCTCGCTGGGTGGAGGGGCCGGGCCGGTCAGAGGCGGCAGGCGTGGATGTTGGTGGTGAGGATGGCGCGGGCACCCAGCTCGTACAGCTCGTCCATGATGCTCTGGGCGTCGCTGGAGGGGACCATCGAGCGGACCGCGACCCAGCCCTCGTGGTGCAGGGGGGAGACGGTCGGCGACTCCAGGCCGGGGGTGAGGGCGACGGCGCGCTCGACGTGCTCCACCCGGATGTCGTAGTCCATCATCACGTACCGGCGGGCGACGAGGACGCCCTGCATCCGGCGGAGGAACTGCTGCACCTTGGGGTCGTCGGCGGGGGCGCCGGAGCGGCGGATGACGACGGCCTCGGACTTCAGGATCGGCTCGCCGATGATCTCCAGGCCGGCGTTGCGCAGGGTGGTGCCGGTCTCGACCACGTCCGCGATGATCTCGGCGACGCCGAGCTGGATGGCGGTCTCGACCGCGCCGTCGAGGTGGACGACGGCGGCGTCGACGCCGTTGTCGGCGAGGTGCTTGGTGACCAGGCCGGAGAAGGAGGTGGCGACGGTCATGCCGCCGAACTCGCTGACGTCCCTGGCCGTGCCCGGCCGGGTGGCGTAGCGGAAGGTGGAGCCGGCGAAGCCGAGCTGCATGATCTCCTCGGCCTGCGAGCCGGAGTCCAGCAGCAGGTCGCGGCCGGTGATGCCGATGTCGAGCTTGCCGGAGCCCACGTAGACGGCGATGTCGCGCGGGCGGAGGAAGAAGAACTCGACGTCGTTGGCCGAGTCGACGAGGACGAGCTCCCTGCGGTCCTTGCGCTGGCGGTAGCCGGCCTCATGGAGCATCGCCGACGCAGGCTCGGAGAGAGAACCCTTGTTGGGAACGGCGATGCGCAGCATGAGGTCGGTTTCCTTCGTGCGTGGGGATGTGCGGATGTAGGGAGGAACTGCGATGGCACCGGGGGCCGGTGCCGGCGGGGTCAGAGGTGGGAGTAGACGTCGTCCAGGGAGATCCCGCGGGCGACCATCATCACCTGAACGTGGTACAGCAGCTGGGAGATCTCCTCGGCGGTGGCGTCGGCGCCCTCGTACTCGGCGGCCATCCACACCTCGGCGGCCTCCTCGACCACCTTCTTGCCGATGGCATGGACGCCCTTGCCCACCAGCTCTGCGGTGCGGGAGGTGGCGGGGTCGCCGTCGGCCTTCTGCTGGAGCTCTGCGAACAGCTCCTCGAACGTCTTCTTGGACATGGTGCGTCCTACCCTACGGGGTCCGCCCCCGCTGTCAGTGCCAGGGCTCGGACACCGAGCGCAGAAGTACCGCCGTGGCGACGGCGGCGGTGACGGCCTCGTGGCCCTTGTCCTCGTTCGAACCCTCAAGGCCGGCCCGGTCCAGGGCCTGGGCGTCGTCGTCACAGGTGAGGACGCCGAAGCCGACGGGGACGCCGGTGCCGACGGCCACCTGGGTGAGGCCCTGGGTGACGCCCTGGCACACGTAGTCGAAGTGCGGGGTGCCGCCGCGGATGACGACGCCGAGGGCGACGATCGCGTCGTAGCCGCGGCCGGCGAGGACCTTGGCGGCGACGGGCAGCTCCCAGCTGCCGGGCACACGCAGCACGGTGGGCTCGTCGATGCCGAGGTCGTGCAGCGCGCGCAGGGCGCCGTCGACCAGGCCGTCCATGACCTTCTCGTGCCACTGCGCGGCGATCACGGCCACCCGCAGGTCCTGGCAGTTCTTCACACTCAGCTCGGGGGCGCCCTTGCCGCTCACGTTCCACTCTCCTCGTTCGGTGTGATGCTGATGCGTTTACTGGTGATGCGTGTACTGGCTGATTCGTCTACTGGCTGATTCGTCTACTGGTTGTCGCAGGCGGCCACGTGCGCGCCGTCCAGCCAGGGCAGGTCGTGGCCCATGCGGTCCCGCTTCGTGCGCAGGTACCGCAGATTGTGCTCCCCGGCCTGCACGGGCACGGGCTCGCGGCCGGTGACCTTCAGCCCGTGGCGGACCAGGGCCGTGCTCTTGTCGGGGTTGTTGGTCATCAGCCGCAGCGAGCGGACCCCCAGGTCGGCGAGGATCTCCGCGCCGGCCGCGTAGTCCCGGCCGTCCGCGGGCAGGCCCAGTTCGAGGTTGGCGTCGAGCGTGTCGCGGCCGTCCTCCTGCAGCTCGTAGGCGCGCAGCTTCGGCAGCAGACCGATGCCGCGGCCTTCGTGCCCGCGCAGGTAGAGGACGACGCCGCCCTCGGCGGCGATGCGCTCCATGGACGCCTGCAGCTGCGGGCCGCAGTCGCAGCGCAGCGAGCCGAACACGTCGCCCGTGAGGCATTCGGAGTGGACCCGCACCAGCACGTCCTCGCCGTCACCGAGGTCACCGGCCACCAGGGCGATGTGCTCGACGCCGTCGGCGGTCGAGCGATAGCCGTGGGCGCGGAATTCGCCGGAGGCGGTGGGCAGCCGGGTGACCGCCTCGCGGCGGACGCCCGGGGCCGCGGAGGCCTGCGGAACTGCGGCCTCCGTGGCCTCCGCCGCCCGGCGGTAGGCGATCAGGTCCTCGATGGAGATGATCGCGAGGCCGTGCTTGCGGGCGAAGGGGATCAGCTCGGGCAGCCGCAGCATCGCGCCGTCCTCGCCGGCGATCTCCACGATCGCGGCGGCGGGGCGCAGCCCGGCGAGCCGGGCGAGGTCGGTGCCGGCCTCGGTGTGGCCGTTGCGGGCGAGGACGCCGCCGGGCTTGGCGCGCAGCGGGAAGACGTGGCCGGGCCGGACGAAGTCGCCGGGGACGGCGGCCGGATCGGCGAGCAGGCGGATGGTGACGGCGCGGTCCGCGGCGGAGATGCCGGTGTCGGTGCCGTGCGCGTGGGAGGCGTCGACGGAGACGGTGAAGGCCGTGCGCATGGACTCGGTGTTGTCCGCGACCATCTGCGGCAGGTCGAGCCGGGAGACGTCGTCCTCCTCCAGCGGGACGCAGATCAGCCCGCGGCACTCGCTCATCATGAAGGCGACGATCTCGGTGGTGACCTTCTCCGCGGCCACGACGAGGTCACCCTCGTTCTCGCGGCTCTCGTCGTCCACGACGACGACCGGTCGGCCGGCGGCGATGTCGGCGATGGCGCGCTCGACGGAGTCGAGGGCGAACTCCCCGGCCTCACCCGCCATCGGCCAGTTCTCCGTGTCCAGAACGGTCATGCTGCTGCTCCTTCCAGTGCGGGCTTCACGCTCTCGCGGGAGCGCAGCCACCAGTCGCGCATGCCCCACAGGACCAGGGCGAAGTAGATGACGTAGACGAGGCCGGAGAAGGCGAGGCCGCTGCTGAACGCGAGCGGGACGCCCACGACGTCGACCAGCAGCCAGGCCACCCAGAACTCGACCAGCCCGCGGGCCTGGGCCACCATCGCGGCGAGCGTGCCGACGAAGATGTAGGCGTCGGGCCAGGGGTTCCAGGACAGCTCCGGCACGGCGGTGAACAGGGCGCCGACGGCCAGCGTGCCCAGCGCCGTGCCGGCCAGCAGCACCGTGCGCTCGCGCCAGCCGGCGAAGCGGACGGCGATGGAGCCGTCCTGGGCCTGCCGCCTGCCGCGGTGCCACTGCCGCCAGCCCCACAGGGCGACGCCGATCACGAGGAGCTGCTTGCCGACGCCGCCGCTGAGGTGGGCCGAGGCGTACGCGGCGACGAGGATGACGCCGGAGAGGAACTGGACGGGCCAGGTCCATATGGAGCGCCGCCAGCCGAGGGCGAGCGCGGCGAGGCCGATGGTGTTGCCGATCGCGTCGGACCAGATGACGTGCTGCCCGAAGACGCCGAACGCCTCGCCGCCCAGCCAGTCGAGAGCGCTCATGCGACGGTCTCCCCGGAGATACGGGCGGGCGTGCCGAGCAGCCGCTCCACGTACTTGGCGAGGACGTCCACCTCCAGGTTGACGAGGTCGCCGGGCTGCTTGATGCCGAGCGTCGTCAGTTCGAGGGTGGTGGGGATGAGGCTGACGGTGAAGAAGTCGTCGCCGGCCTCGACCACGGTCAGGCTGATGCCGTCGACGGTGATGGAGCCCTTGTCGACCACGTAGCGGGAGAGCCCGGCCGGCAGGCCGATCTTCACGATCTCCCAGTGCTCGCCGGGGATCCGCTCCAGCACGGTGCCGGTGCCGTCGACGTGGCCCTGGACGAGGTGGCCGCCGAGGCGTCCGCCGAGGGCCATGGGGCGTTCGAGGTTGACGCGCGACCCGGAGACGAGGGAGCCCAGGCTGGAGCGCTTGAGGGACTCGGCCATCACGTCCGCGGTGAACTCGCCGTCGGCGGTCTCCACGACGGTGAGGCAGACGCCGTTGACGGCGATGGAGTCGCCGTGCTTGGCATCCTGGGTGACGATCGGGCCGCGGAGCCGGAAGAGGGAGCTGTCGCCGAGGTTCTCGACGGAGACGACCTCGCCCAGTTCTTCGACGATTCCGGTGAACACTGTCAGTTCTCCTCAGGGGCGGTGGCGGAAGCGGTGGGGACTGCGGTGATCCGCAGGTCGGGGCCGAGCCGGGCGACGTCGGTCACCTCAAGGCGCAGGGCCCGGGCGATGGTGCCGATGCCGGCGTCGCCGAGGGCGGCAGGTCCGGCACCGAGCAGGGCGGGGGCCAGATAGCCGACGACGCGGTCGACGGCACCGGCGGAGATGAACGAGCCGGCGAGGGCGGGGCCGCCTTCGAGCAGTACGGAGCGGACGCCGCGCGCGTGGAGCTCGCCGAGCAGGGCGTGTACGTCGAGGCCGCCGTGCCCGCCGCCGTCGGCCCCGGCGCGGGGCAGGCGCACGACGTCGACGCCGGGCAGGTGGGTGGTGTCGGCGTGCTCGCCGACGGCGATCAGGGTCGGTGCCGCGTCGTCCAGGACGCGGGCGCCGGGGGTGACCGAGGCGTGCGTGTCGACGACGACGCGCAGCGGCTGTACGGCGTCTTCGTGGTCCCGCACGGCCAGGTGCGGGTCGTCGGCGCGCAAGGTGCCCGAGCCGACCACGACGGCGTCGGCCTCGGCGCGCAGCCGGTGGACGTCGGCGCGGGAGTCCGCGGAGGTGATCCAGCGGCTGGTGCCGTCGGCGGCGGCGCTGCGCCCGTCGAGCGTGGCGGCGTACTTCCACAGCACGAAGGGGCGCCCGTGCAGCACCGAGGTGAGCCAGGCGGCGTTGCCGGCGGCGGCCTCGTCGGCGAGGAGGCCGCCCTCGGTGTCGACGCCCGCGGCGGCCAGGGTGGCCGCGCCGCCGGTGGCATCGTCGGTGGGGTCGGCGACGGCGTAGACGACCCGGGCGATGCCGGCGGTGATCAGGGCCTGGGCGCAGGGGCCCGTGCGGCCGGTGTGGTTGCAGGGTTCGAGGGTGACGACGGCGGTGGCGCCGCGCACGTCGTGACCGGCGGCGGAGGCCGCGGCGAGGGCTTCGACCTCGGCGTGCGGCCCGCCGGCGCGGCGGTGCCATCCCTCGCCGAGGGCGGTGCCCTGCGGGTCGAGGATGACGCAGCCGACGACGGGGTTGGGGCTCGTCGCGCCAAGGGCGCGAGCGGCGAGCGCAATGGCGCGTCGCATCGCGTCTGCTTCGGTCGCGGTGGCCACCGGGTCCTCCTGCCTCTTCGGGCACGGACTCCGGGGCTGTCGTACGGGACGACGAAAGAAGCGGGTACGCCGCAACGGGGGACACCACGGCCCTTGCGGGGCCGTGCGGGAAGGGCCGCCCGGTGAGGGCGGACCACCTGCGACGGTGTGCCGATGCATACCCGCCGCGCACTGCCTCCCATCCGGACTTTAACCGTCGGTCCAGGAATTTCACCTGGTCAACCGGCCGCTGGCTGCGGACGGGTCGCGGACTGTAACCGCCGGTTCGGACTTTCACCGACCCCGGAGTGCGCTGCGTTTTCTGAATTTCAGGTCATGCTACATGCGTACGGCCTGCGGCTTCTTAAAACCGCTGGTCGACGGGACCGAGCGTACGCCGGGCGGCGGCGCGGTGTCCACGGCGATGTGACGCACTAGACCCCGGTCGGGACAAGGCGAACAGGGGGTCGCGGGGGAGCGTCCGGCTCCGGTTTCCGGACTTGGTCCGTACCTATTGACGCACTGGTCTAGTCCTCTTAACCTCTGCCACACCTCCGAGGAGTACGGCCCGCCGGTGTGCGCACACCGGCGGGCCACAGCACGACGCTCACCCCCCGCCCGCCCGGCCCCGCCGGGCACCCCACCTGGAGGACCTGATCGTGTTGTTCCGAGAGAACCGGGAGCGCCGGGAAAGATCCTGTACCGGCTCCCGCGCCCGCCGCGGGATCACCGTCGCCGCCGTCGGCACCGCCCTGGCCGGACTGCTGATCGGCACGGTCTCGGCGACCGCGTCGCATGCCGAGGACCAGGCCGCCTGCCGCCCCGACGGCCTCTACACCACCCCCGGGACCGACGTCCCGTACTGCTCCGTCTACGACTCCGCCGGCCGCGAGAAGATGGGCGCCGACCACCAGCGCCGCGTCATCGGCTACTTCACGGGCTGGCGCACCGGCAAGGACGGCACCCCCGCCTACCTCGCCCCGGACATCCCCTGGGACAAGGTCACCCACCTCAACTACGCCTTCGCACACGTCGGCCCCGACGACAAGATCTCCGTCGGCGCGGACGGTGCGGACAACCCCGCGACCGGCATGACCTGGCCGGGCGTCGCGGGCGCCGAGATGGACCCGGACCTGCCCTACAAGGGCCACTTCAACCTGCTGAACAAGTACAAGAAGCAGCACCCCCAGGTGAAGACCCTCATCTCGGTGGGCGGCTGGGCCGAGACCGGCGGCTACATCGACGAGAACGGCAAGCGCGTCGACTCCGGCGGCTTCTACAAGACGGCGACCAACGCCGACGGCTCGGTCAACCAGGCCGGAATCGACACCTTCGCCGACTCGGCCGTCGCCTTCGTCAAGAAGTACGGATTCAACGGCGTCGACATCGACTACGAATACCCGACGTCGATGAAGGACGCCGGAAACCCCAAGGACTGGGCGCTCGCCAATGCCCGGCGCGGCGGCCTGAACAAGGGCTACGCGGCACTGATGAAGACGCTCCGCGAAAAGCTCGACCGGGCCGGGGCGGCGGACGGAAAGCACTACCTCCTCTCCGTCGCCGCACCCTCCTCCGGATATCTGCTGCGCGGCATGGAGACGTACCAGACCACGAAGTACCTGGACTACGTCAATGTGATGTCGTACGACCTGCACGGCGCGTGGAACGAATTCGTCGGGCCCAATGCCGCGCTCTACGACGACGGAAAGGACGCCGAGCTCGCCAAGTGGGGCGTCTACACCACCGCCCAGTACGGCGGAATCGGCTACCTCAACGGCGACTGGGCCTACCACTACTTCCGCGGCTCGATGCCCGCGGGCCGGATCAACCTCGGCCTGCCCTACTACACGCGCGGCTGGAAGAACGTCACCGGTGGCACGAACGGCCTGTGGGGCACGGCGAAGACCACCTCCTGCCCGGCCGGCTCCGGCCTCACCACCTGCGGCGACGGCGCCGTCGGCATCGACAACCTCTGGCATGACAAGGACGACGACGGCAAGGAGTCCCCGGCCGGCTCCAACCCGATGTGGCACGCCAAGAACCTGGAGAAGGGCGTCGTCGGGGACTACGCCGGGAAGTACGGCTTCCCGGCCGGCACCAAGCTCACCGGCACCTACGCCCGCAATTACGACACGGGCCTGACAGCGCCGTGGCTGTGGAACGCGGAGAAGAAGGTCTTCCTGTCCACCGAGGACGAGCAGTCGGTGAAGGCCAAGGCCCAGTACGTGGTCGACAAGGGCCTCGGCGGGACCATGGTCTGGGAACTCGCCGGCGACTACGGCTGGAACGCCGCCAAGGGGCAGTACGAACCGGGCACCACCCTCACCACCGCGATGTACGACGCGTTCAAGGCCGCCCCCGCCTACGGCGCCCGCCGTGCGACCACCGAACTGCCCGCCCAGGTCCTCGACGTGGACGTGAGCTTCACGAACTTCCCGCTCGGCGACAGCAACTACCCGATCAACCCGAAGATCCACATCACCAACCGGACCAAGGCCGCCCTCCCCGGCGGCACGGAATTCCAGTTCGACTACGGCAATTCCGCGCCCGGGAACGCCAAGGACCAGTCGGGCTGGGGGCTGAAGGTCGTCCGCAGCGACCACACCGCCGCCGACAACATCGGCGGCCTCAAGGGCGA
Organism: Streptomyces hiroshimensis; assembly: GCF_014650335.1. Lineage (GTDB taxonomy): Bacteria > Actinomycetota > Actinomycetes > Streptomycetales > Streptomycetaceae > Streptomyces > Streptomyces hiroshimensis. The sequence goes on along the minus strand of NZ_BMUT01000015.1, from coordinate 123,429 downwards.
CTACAACCGGGTCTCCGTGAAGCTTCCCGCCTCCCAGCCGCTCGCGCCCGGCGCCTCCGCCGACCTCGACTTCGTCTACTACCTGCCGGTGTCGACCCCGTCCAACTGGAGCGTGAGCTTCGGCGGGAAGACGTACGCCCTCGCCGGCGACCTGGCCCGCGGCACGACCGTCGTCGACCCCGGCGGCCCCACGCCGACCCCGACGGGTACGCCCACGGGCACCCCTACGGGAAAGCCCACCGGCGGTACCTGCACCGCACCGCAGTGGGACAAGGCGGCCGTCTACAACGGCGGCGCCACCGTGGCCTGGAAGTCCCACTCCTGGAAGGCCAGGTGGTGGACCCAGGGCGACGAGCCCGGCACCACCGGCGAGTGGGGGGTGTGGCAGGACGCGGGCGCCTGCTGAGCCCGCGCCGCAGGCCGTGACGGGGCTCGAACGGGGTCTGCTGCCGGGCCCGTGACGGGACCCGCGCCGGGGTCGACCCGCGCGGGCCCTGTCCGGGAGGATGAGGCGCCATGGACGCCCGAGACGGAACCGGCGACGGAACCGGCGGCGGGACCACGGACCGCGCTGACGGCCGGCTGCGCCGCGCACGGTTCGCCGTGGCCGCGGTGTTCGCCGTCCACGGCGCGGTCACCGGCAGCTTCGCCACCCGTATCCCCTGGATCCAGAGCCACTTGGACCTCAGCTCCGGCGAGCTGGGCCTCGCGCTCGTCCTCCCCGCCGTCGGGTCCTCGTGCGCCATGCCGCTCGCGGGCCGCATCAGCCACCGCTTCGGCTCCCGCGCCGCGCTGCGCGGGCTGATCGCCCTGTGGTGCGCCTCCGTGGCCCTGCCCGCGCTCTCGCCGGGGCTGCCGGCGCTCTGCGGGGCGCTGGCCGTCTACGGGGCGGCGTCCGGCATGGCGGACGTCGCCATGAACGCGCTCGGGGTGGAGACCGAGGAGCGGCTGGGCCGCTCGATCATGTCGGGCCTGCACGGCATGTGGAGCGCGGGCGCGCTCGTGGGGTCCGCGGCCGGCGCGGCCGCCGCGCACGCGGACCTCGACGCCCGCATCCACCTGGGCATCGCGGCCGCGGTGCTGGCCGTGCTCGGCTCGGTGGCCTGTCACCGGGTGCTCGACCTGCGCACCGCCGCCGGCGAGCACCCGCCGCCCCGGTTCGCCCTGCCGCCCCGGTCGGCGCTCGTCATCGGCGCGGTGGGCTTCTGCGCGGTCTTCGCCGAGGGCGCGAGCCTGGACTGGTCGGCCGTCTACCTCCGGGACGTCATCGGCTCCGACCCCGGCGTCGCCGCCGCCTGCACCACGGCGTTCTCCTGCACGATGGCCCTGGCCCGTTTCGCCGGCGACCCGGTCGTGCGGCGCTTCGGCCCCGTACGGACCGTGCGCGTGAGCGGGGTCCTGGCCACGGCGGGCGGGGTACTGGTGGTGACGGCCCCGGGTGCGCCGTCCGCCGTCGCCGGGTTCGCGCTGATCGGTGTGGGCATCGCCGTCGTGGTCCCGCTGGCCTTCGCGGCGGCGGGGCGCAGCGGGCCCGCGCCGAGCCGGTCGATCGCGGGCGTCGCGACGATCACGTACACCTCGGGGCTCGTGGCTCCGGCCGCCATCGGCCAGATCGCGGACGCCGGTTCGCTGGTGACGTCGTTCGGCCTGGTCACGGTCCTGGCGGCGGGGCTGGTGGCCGGGGCGGGCGTGCTGCGGGCCGGGGCTGAAGAGCGCACGGCGGCGGCGAAGGAGAAGGCGCCGGGGGAACGGTCGGAAGCCAGGTGAACGACCCGGCCCCGGGGTCCGGAACCCCGGATCGCGGGGCTCCGGACCCCGGGGCCGGGGAGGGAAATCCGGACGGGCCGGGCGACGGACCGATGAGGTCCGCCGCCACGGCCCGCGCCGTGGTGATGAGGAGCAGGTGCGGTTAGAGGATGCCGCCGAGGATGCCGCCCCAGCCGCCGCCCCAGCCGCCCCAGCCGCCGTGGTGGCCGCCCCAGCCGCAGCTGCTGTGGCAGTCGTCCCAGCCGCCGTGGCCGCCGTGGCCGCCGCGGTGGCCGCCCCAGCCGCCACCCCAGCCGCCGCCCCAGCCCCAGTCGTCCCAGCCGCCGCCCCAGCCGTGGTCGCAGTCGCGGTCGTGGTGGCCCCAGCCACCGTGGTCGTGGCCGCCCCAGCCGCCGTGGTGGTGGTCGCGGCCGTGGTCGTGGTCGCGACCGTGGTCGTGGTCGCGGCCGTGGTCGCGGCCGTCGCGGTCGTGATCGTCGTCGTGGAAGGCGACCGCCGGCGTGGCGGGGGCGGCCTGGGCCACTCCGGCGGCCGGGACGATCGCGACTGCGGCGATGATGGCAGCGGCCGCGGCGCGGCCGGCGAGCTTACGCATATGTGTCTCCTGAGTTGCAGGAATCGGACAATGGCACCGATACCGTGCTCATGGCGGAGAACAGCATGAGAAGACGGTCATACAGTCCTACGGGCGACCAATTGCGCCGGTTGCAGCAAAATCCCGGCGACGGCGGACGCCGCCGGGTGGAGCGCTGGACGCCGCCGGGTGGAGCGGGCGGACGGCGGCGGGTGGACCGGAGCACCGCCCGGTCCGGCTTAGCATGAACCGGATCATCACCCCCCACACGACCTTTCGGGAGCTTCCATGGGCCTCGGCGTGCGCTGGACCCTGCACGGTGACGGGCGCACCCCCGCCCCTGGGGCCGTCGTCCGGCCCGACGAGCGGCTCTCGTGGCCGCGGACCGCCGGCCTCGGCGCGCAGCACGTGGTCGCCATGTTCGGCGCGTCCTTCGTGGCCCCGGTCCTCATGGGCCTGGACCCCAACCTGGCGATCATGATGTCGGGCGTCGCCACGATCCTGTTCCTCCTCGCGACGCGCGGCCGGGTGCCCAGCTACCTGGGCTGCAGCCTCTCCTTCGTCGGCGTCGCCGCGATCATCCGGGCGCAGGGCGGCGGCAGTGCGGCCGTCACCGGCGCGATCTTCGTGGTCGGCGCGGCCCTCCTGCTGAGCGGCCTGGTCGTACAGAAGTTCGGCGCGAAGATCATCCACGCGGCGATGCCGCCGGTGGTCACCGGTGCCGTGGTCATGCTGATCGGCTTCAACCTCGCGCCGGTCACGGCCCGGACGTACTGGCCGCAGGACCAGTGGACGGCGCTGCTGACGATGCTCTTCACCGGCCTGGCGGTGGTGTGCCTGCGCGGCTTCTGGTCGCGCGTCGCGATCTTCCTCGGCCTGGTCTTCGGCTACGCGATCTCGTGGCTCTTCGACCGCCTCTTCGGCAAGATCCACTCGGTGAACGGCGGCCCCGAGGCCGTCGACCACTGGCGCCTGGACCTGTCCGGGGTCTCCAAGGCCGACTGGATCGGCCTGCCCTCGCTGCACGCCCCGAGTTTCGGCTGGTCCGCGGCCCTGGTGGCGCTGCCGGTCGTCATCGCGCTGATCGCCGAGAACGCGGGTCACGTCAAGGCCGTCGGCGAGATGACCGGTGACCGGCTGGACGACCAGCTGGGCACCGCGATCTCCGCGGACGGCGTGGCGACGATGCTCTCCACCGCCGTCGGCGGCCCCGCCAACACCACCTACTCCGAGAACATCGGCGTCATGGCGGCCACCCGCGTCTACTCCACCGCCGCCTACTGGGCCGCGGCCGGCTTCGCCCTTCTCTTCGGCGTCTGCCCGAAGTTCGGCGCCGTCGTCGCCGCGATCCCCGGAGGCGTGCTGGGCGGCATCACCGTCATCCTCTACGGCATGATCGGCCTGCTCGGCGCGCAGATCTGGGTCCACAACAAGGTCGACCTGCGCAACCCGCTGAACCTCGTGCCCGTCGCCGCGGGCGTCATCATCGGCATCGGCGGCGTCAGCCTGAAGATCAGTCAGAACTTCGAGCTCAGCGGCATCGCCCTGGGCACGATCGTGGTCCTCTCCGGCTACCACGTCCTGCGCGCCCTGGCCCCGGCCCACCTCAAGACGCAGGAACCCCTGCTGGACGAGGGGACGAGCAGCTACGACGCCGAGGCGGAGTCCGCTGCCGGGTCCGCTGCCGCGGGGGAGAAGGGCGCGGGGTAAGGCCGTTCCGGCGGAATGCGAGGCGGCCGAAGCCGTTACGTTGACGGGTCCTGCGGATCGCGCGAGCCGTCGCGCCGGGCGCCCCAGCCCGGCCCCGCCAGCACCTCCCCGTAGGCCTGCATCAGATCCGGCAGGCGCAGCGTCGCCAGGTCGTCGCGGGTCGGGGTGCCGGGGTAGCCGGACAGCCGCAGATCGCGGTACGCGCAGCTCTTCTCGTACAGGGTGCGCAGGAAACGGCCGTTGCCCAGCTCGTCGATCCAGCCCTGCGCGACGACGTGGGCGCTGATGCTGCGCAGCTCCTCCAGCGCCTCCTCGTCCCAGCTGTCGCCGTTCTCTGCGGCCAGCACCTCGCCGATGCTGGTGAGTTCGGAGGGGCGGTAACTGGGGAAGTCGACGCGTGTGGTGAAGCGGGAGCCGAGGCCGGGGTTGGTGGCCAGCAGCCGGTCCATGCCCTCGGGATAGCCGGCGAGGATCACCACGAGCCGGTCGCGGTTGTCCTCCGCGCGTTTGAGCAGCACCTGCAGGGCCTCGTCCCCGTAGGCGTCGCCCTTGGAGTAGCCGGAGTTGGAGAGGCTGTAGGCCTCGTCGACGAAGAGCACCCCGCCGAGCGCGGAGTCGATCAGCTCATTGGCCTTCACGGCCGTCTGGCCCAGGAATTCGCCGACCAGATCGGCGCGCTGGGCCTCGACCAGATGGTCGCCGCCGAGCAGCCCGAGGGCGTAGAAGACCCGGCCGAGGATCCGGGCGACGGTGGTCTTGCCGGTGCCCGAGGGGCCGGAGAAGACGAAGTGGCGCTTGGGGGGCTGTACGGGCAGGCCCTGGCCGGCCCGCAGCCGGGCCATGTGCAGCTGGGCGGAGAGCGCCCGCACCTGCCGTTTGACGGGTTCGAGGCCGACCATCCGCTCCAGCTCCGCGAGGGCCTTGGCCAGCAGGACGGGGTCGGAGGGGCCGGGCAGGGGCTTGCCGGTGGACTGGGCGGGGACGCGGACCTTGCGGCGGACGTCGTCGGGCCCGGTGTCGGTGTCCGTCTGCAGGGTGCCGGCGGGCTCGGGATCGGTGCCGGTCAGCACATCCCGGCCGTCGAGGGTGTCGAGGACGTCCGGGGCGGCCGCGGGTGCATCGGCGCAGGCGGCGGGCGGGGGCGTGCCTGCCGGCTCCTCGCCGGGCCCGCCGAGCGGCACCGGGGCGAGGCCCAGGCCGTCGTCGAGGCCGTCGCCGTCGGCGATGGCGGTGAGCCGGGCGGAGGTGTCCATGAAGGACGGGTCGACGCGGTGCACGGCGCGGTAGAGGGGGAGCGCGGCGGCGCTGCGGCCGGTGCCCTCGTGGGCGCGCGCGAGCCAGTAGCGCAGCTCCTTGCGCTGGGGCTGCTCGCTGCGGCAGCGCATCAGCGCCGCGGCCAGCAGCGGCTCGGCCTGCCCGTACATCTCCAGCCGCACCCGGGCCATGCCGCCGAACAGCCCGGCCTCGATGCCGAGCAGGGGATCCTCCAGCAGCGGCTCGGTGTGCCGGACGAGCTGCTCCCAGTCCTTGACGAGGTAGGCGCGGCAGGCGTGCAGGAAGCGGGCCTGAGGGTCGGTCTCGACGGGCGGGCAGCCGGCCAGGGCGCGGTCCAGCTCGGGGACGTGACGGCCGTCGAGCCAGTGCGAGGCGTGCGCGAGCAGCAGGTCCCGGCCGGTCTCCAGGACGGGCTGGACCCACCAGCCCAGCCAGTACCAGGAGTTGAGGGTGCGCCGGTGGCGCGTGCGCTGCTCGCCGAAGCGGTCCCGGTGGCGGTACATGCGCAGCAGCGCGGTGGTGGTGTCCGCGCGCAGCGCGTGCAGGCCCAGCCATGCGTCGGCCATGCCGGGGTCCACCCGGACCGCCGCCCGGAACTCCTCCTCGGCCTGTGCGTACGCGCCCATGGTGTAGGCGTCGACGGCGCGCAGCCAGGCGAGATCGGCCGGGGCGGGTGGGCCCTGCATGCCGAAATCCATCACGTCCCCCACAAACCGTGCCCCCGTAGCGTGCTGCCCGGCGAGTGCCAGGCGCGCCTTGCCGAACCGCTGTGCTGTGGACGGGAGTTGACCAGTGTGTGCCAGTGCACCCGCCGATAGGTGCACCGAGTCGCATCGTACCTGCGCCGTTGGTCCGGGCCGAAGGGTGCCGCACCGCCGTTCGCGGCGGAAAAGCGATCCCCGGCGGCCGGCGGTCCGCTCCGGGGGATGGTCACCCAGGGTGAGGAATGCGGCGGAGCAAAGCGCCCAAAAGGAGAAGAGCGGGGTGGTACGAAGCCCCCGATCACGGGGGAACAACCGGGGGCTTCGCGTCCGCAGGCGGCCTGCACCGGCCGCACAATGAGAACGTAAGTCCTGTACGCCCCGTCGGTCAAGCGTAGTTGGCGCAGTCGGCGGGGATCGGACGGCGAGACCGGCCGGACCGCCCATGGTCGATCACGGAGTGTGATGATCAGGGTCGTCAGGAGGGGGGTATGGCCGTCCTGCACGGCCCCGGCAGCACCTCGTACCCCCCGCCGCGCTGAAGAATCAGCAGTTCTGCGTACGGGCGCGTCGGGTCGGCGGCGAAATGTTCGCGCTCCGCTCGCATCCAGCCGTCCCAGAAATCGGACAGCTCTGCGCCGTCACGGAGTTGACCCCTTTCCCAGGAATGCTCATGAGGCAACTCCATCCACAGCAGACACGAGAGATGAGGCCGCAGCGCGCGGCGCCCCGCCCCGACCCCCTCCACGAGCACGACCGGCTCCGGCCCGATCTCCCGCGCGTCGGCGAACCGGCGGGCCACCCAGTCGTACGCGCGGAAGCGCGCCGTCTCCCCGCGGCCGAGAGGGGCGAGCACCTGCTCGTGCAGCCGCCCGGTCCACTCGAACAGCTCCTCGTGCGTCGCGACGTCATCCAGATGCAGTACGGGCGCACCGCCGAGTGCTGCCGCGAGGCGTGCGCTGAAGGTGGTCTTCCCGGACCCCGCGTGTCCGTCGACGGCGACCAGGCGGACGGGGCCGAGGGACGGAGGGAGCGTCAGCAGCCAGGGGGCGAGGCCGTCGAAGCCGAAGGAGGCCGGGCCGTTGCGGAGGGGGGCGTTCACCAGACCAGCCTAGGTGGGTCACTCCCTGGGGAGGGGACGGGTGGCGTCGGGTTGACCACCCTTCCCCCGTCCTGCCGGTATCGGGACCGGCAGGACGGGGAATCACTGGCACACCCGGCGCGCGGTGTCCGTGCGTGCGCCCCATCCGCAAACCCATCTGCAAGCCCATGCGCAAACCCATCCGCAAGCCCATCCGCGATCCGCAGACGACTGGGGGACCAGCGCCATGTCCAGTAGCACGCCCAGCAGACCCACCCCGCGCCGTACCGTGCTCGCCGCCGCCCTGGGCGCCGCGGCGGCCGTGTCCTTGCCGCCCGGATCGGGCTCCTCCGGCTCCTCCGGCACTTTCGGCTCCTCCGGCTCCTCCGGCTCCTCCGGACCTTCCGGCCCCTCCGGACCTTCCGGCCCCGTGTCCCTCTCTTCTTCCTCCGTCTCTTCGATCTCCTCTTCCTCGTTCTCCTCCGTCTCCGGGAGCGCAGCCGTCGACTACTACGCCTGGACCTCGGCCGGCGACTGGCGGCAGGGCACCGCCGGCGGCACCCGCATCCGTACCGGGCGGCGCGACGGCCTGGTCATCGACCGGCCCGCCGGCACGCTGGAGTACGCCGACCCGCACACCGGCACCAAGACCTCGTGGGAGTACGCCACGTGGACCTCACCGGTCCGTACGCCTCCCGTCCCCGCGAGCGAGGTCATCGCCTCCTGGAACGCCCACGCGCCCGCCGGCACCTGGATCCAGGCGGAGGCGCGCGGCACGTACACCGACCGCACCCGGACCCCGTGGTACGTCATGGGCCGCTGGACGGCCGGCGACGGCCCCGACGACATCCGCCGCACCTCCGTAGACGGCCAGGGCGACGGCCGCAGCAACGTCTCCACCGACACCCTCGCCGTCGACAACCCCGCCTCCGGCCTGCGCATCGCCTCGTACGAACTGCGCCTGACCCTCTGCCGCAGGGCCGGGAGCCACCACCTCACGCCCACCGTGTGGAGGCTCGGCGCGATGGGCTCGGACATCCCCGACCGCTTCACCGTGCCCGCCTCCGCGCCGGGGGCCGGCGCGGGCCACGAGCTGCGCGTGCCGCGCTACTCGCAGGAGATCCACAAGGGGCAGTACCCGGAGTACGACAACGGCGGCGAGGCGTGGTGCAGCCCGACCTCGTCGCAGATGGTCCTCGAGTACTGGGGCCGGGTGCCCACCGCCCGGGAACTCGCCTGGGTGAACCGCGACTACGCCGACCCCCAGGTCTGCCACGCCGCCCGCTTCACCTACGACCACCAGTACAAGGGGTGCGGCAACTGGCCCTTCAACGCGGCCTACGCGTCGACGTACCGCGACATGCAGGCGGTGATCACCCGGCTGCGCTCGCTCGGCGACGTCGAGAAGCTGATCCGCGCGCGGATCCCCGTCATCACCTCCCAGTCCTTCCTCGCCTCCGAGCTCGACGGGGCGGGCTACGGAACGGCCGGGCACCTGATGTGCGTGGTCGGGTTCACCCGGCAGGGCGACGTGGTCGCCAACGACCCGGCGAGCCCGTCGAACGCGGCGGTCCGGCGGGTCTACAAGCGCCGCCAGTTCGAGAACATCTGGCTGAGGACCAAGCGCTACAACGCCCAGGGGCAGGTCAAGGGGGGTTCGGGCGGCGTCTGCTACCTCTACTTCCCCGTGCGGCCGGAGGAGCGGCAGCGGCGGGTGCTGCGGGAGCTGGGGATCCGCTGACGGGTGGAGGAGTGGCCTCCGTACGATCGGGCGCGGACAGGACGTGAGCGTCGTACGCCGTACGGAAGGAACCATGACTGTGCATCAGAGAGTCGCTGCCACTGCCACTGCCACTGCCACTGCTGCCGCTGGCACCGCCACCGCCGCCAGCACCACCACCGTCGTACCGGAGATCCGCCGGGCCCGGCAGGAGGAGCGGGACGCGATCAGCCTGCTGCTGGGGGAGGCCTTCATGGAGGACCCGGTCAGCGGCTGGGTCTTTCCGGACGAGGCGCACCGCCGCGCCGCCCACCCCGGGTTCTTCGGGGTGTTCCTGGACGCGGCGCTGCGCGACGGCTGGGTCGACGTGATGGACGACCTCTCGGCGGCGGCGCTGTGGATACCGGTGCAGGCGGGTGGTGCCGGCGACGGTGCTGCCGACGCCGCTGCCGCTACCGAGGCCGATGGCGACGACGAGCTCAGCGAGCAGCTGGCGATGGCGGATCCCGGGAACGACCGCGCCCGGATCGTCGCCGAGCTGACGGAGGCGGCCCACCCCGGGGACCGCGCGCACTACTACCTGCCGACGATCGTCGCCGCCCCCGGCCGGCGCAGCGAGGGCCGGGGCAGGGCGCTCCTGACGACCGTCCTCGACCGGTGTGACGCGGAGGGGATGCCCGCCTATCTGGAGGCGAGCAGCGCCCGGAGCAAGGGGCTCTACGAGCGCCTCGGCTTCGCCTTCACCGGTACGCCCATCGATCTGCCGGACGGCGGGCCGCGGATGTGGCCGATGTGGCGGGAGCCGCGGGGCTGACGCCACGCAGGAGCGAGCCGTCCTGGGATCGCTCCCGGGACGGCGGCGGCGACGGCATCAGGACATATTTCCCCTCTTGGTCATTTATTGGCATGATCAACCATTGGCGTGATCGAAGCCGTGCGGACGAGGGTGAATGAGAGCTGAATGCGGATCGCTGATTTCCGCTTGCCGCTTCCATTCGAACGAACGATCAGTAGCCTCTGCTCACATGTCCCCGAGACGAGCTGGAGCAAGAGACTGATGGAGCGTCCCACCTGGGCCCCCCAGGGCATCGACCTTTCCGTGCCGAGCGTGTCCCGGATCTACGACTACTACCTGGGCGGCTCGCACAACTTCGAGGTCGACCGGGAGGCCGGCCGACGGGCCATGGAGGCCTTTCCCGGACTGCCGAAGATCATGCAGTCGAACCGGGCCTTCATGCGGCGCGCCGTGCGCTACGCCGTCGGCGAGGGCGTCACCCAGTTCCTCGACATCGGCTCGGGCATCCCGACCTTCGGCAACGTCCACGAGATAGCGCAGGCCGCGGACCCGCGCTCGCACGTCGTCTACGTCGACCACGACCCGGTGGCCGTCGCCCACGGCCGGGCCGTCCTGGAGGGCGACCCGCGCTCCGCCGTCCTGCCCGCGGATCTGCGCAAGCCCCATGACATCCTGACCAGTGACGAGGTCGGCAGGCTCCTCGACCTTGACCGGCCGGTCGCCCTGCTGCTGGTGGCCGTCCTCCACTTCGTGGAGGACCAGGACGACCCGTGGGCGGCGGTGGCCGAGCTGCGCGACGCGCTCGCGCCGGGGAGCCTGCTGGTCCTCACGCATGCGACGACCGAGACCGGTCCGATCAGGCCGGAGGAGGGGCAGGGAGTGGAGGGCGTCTACCGCAACGTGGGCTCGCCGCTGCTGATGCGCTCGCGCCCGGAAGTGGCGCGCTTCTTCGACGGCTTCGACATGGTCGAGCCGGGGCTCGTGGCCATGCCCGACTGGCGGCCCGACCCGGTGAAGAGCGCCGGCGGAGCGGACGACGACCCCGCCATGTATGTCGGCTTCGCGGGCGTGGGGCGCAAGCCATGACCCGAAAGCCGCGCGGCGAGGAGCCGAGCGGATCCGGAGACGGAACGGCAGGGCCGGTTACCGGTGGCCCTGCCGGGGCAGAAGTCACAAGGCCTCGCAAGGGGAGCGAGGCCGGGACCGAGGGCACAAGCGGAACCAGAAACGGAATCGAAAGCGGAAGCGGAACCGAGGTCGGGGTGGGTATCGGGAGCGGGGCGTTGTCGCCACTGGACACGGCGGCCGCGGGCAGAACGGCGGGCCGTTGCGGGCGGGACGGTGACGGTGCCGGAGCCGGGGAGGGCGACCGGGATCGGAGCGGGACTCCGGCCGGCACGCCGGGGACGGCCGGGCCCGGGACGGACCGGTTGGGCACGGACCATCCTGGGACGGACCGGTTGGGCACGGACTGTCTCGGGACGGACCGCCCCGGGGCGCTGAACGCCCACGCCCAGATGGACCACGACGTACGAGGGCCGGGCGGCCCCCCGCACGAGCGCCCCTTGCCCCTGCCCGGAGGGCAAGACGCCCATCTGCCCGGAGGGCAAGACGCCCTTCGCCGCTTCGCAGCCGTCTGGAGCCGGGCCGTCTACCCCGCGACCGCCACCTCCATGACCCGCGCCGAGTTCGAGGACTACCTCGTCCCGCTCGCCGCCCTCCTGCGTACCGCCCTCCGCTCGCAGCCCTTCGACCCCGAGCCCGCGGCCGAGGTCGGCGCCGCGCTCGTCCGCGCGCACTGCACCGACCCGGACGCCCTGTCGCTGATCCTGGGCGCGGTCGACTCCTACCTCGTCCTGTACTGCCCGCCGGACCGGAACCTTTCGGACGAGGAGACCCGCGCCCGCTGCTCGCGCCTGCAGCACACCGTCGCCGCCGGCTTCGCCCGCGCCCTGCGCGAGCGGACCCTCGCCGAGCAGGAGGCCCTCTCCCGCGCCGCCCTCGCCGCACAGGCCGAGACGGAACGGGCGCTGCACACCAGCGAGGAGCGCTTCCGCGCCGTGTTCGAGGGCGCCGCCATCGGGGTCGGCATAGCGGACGTCGAGGGCCGCATCATGGACGTCAACGACGCCCTCAGCCGCATGTTCGGCACCAACGCCGCCGAGGTCACCGGCCGCAACGTCGGCGAGATGGTCCACCCCGACGACTCGCCCGACGTCTGGGGCCTCTACAGCGAGCTCGTCCGCGGCGAACGCGACTACTACCGCGTCGAGAAGGCGTACTACCGCGGCGACGGCAGCGTGCTGTGGACCGACCTGTCCGTCGCCCTGCTGCGCGACGCGCACGGCCGCCCCCAGTACCAGCTCGCGCTGATGGAGGACATCACCGAGCGCCGCCTGCTGCACGAGCAGCTGCGCTACGAGGCCACGCACGACGCCCTCACCGGCCTGCCCAACCGCACGCTGTTCTTCGAGCGGCTCGACCGCGCCCTCGCCCCCGGCGAAGACCGCTTCGGCGTCTGCTACCTCGACCTCGACGGCTTCAAGGCCGTCAACGACAGCCTGGGCCACGCCGTGGGCGACCGGCTGCTCGTCGCCGTCGCCGAGCGGCTGCGCTCGTGCGCCGAGGAGCCCGCGGAGCTCGTCGCCCGCCTCGGCGGCGACGAGTTCGTGGCCCTGCTGACCGGCCCCACCGCGCAGGAGGACGCGGCCGCCCTCGCCCGCCGGATGCTGGCCGCGCTCGCCGAGCCCGTACGCCTCGACGGCCGCGACCTGTCCGTACGGGCCAGCATCGGCATCGTGGACGGCGCGTCCGGCGAGAGCGGCGCCGCGGAGGTGCTGCGCAGCGCGGACATCACCATGTACCGCGCCAAGGCCGCGGGCGGAAACCGCTACGAGCTCGCCGACGCGGACTCCGACGCCCGCGTCATCGCCCGGCACAGCCTGACCAACTGCCTGCCGGCGGCGCTCGACAACGGCGAGTTCTTCATCGAGTACCAGCCGCTCGTCCGGCTCAACGACGGCACGGTGCGGGGCGCGGAGGCCCTCGTACGCTGGCTGCACCCCGTCCACGGCGTCCTGGGGCCGGACCAGTTCATCCCGCTCGCCGAGAGCACCGGCCTGATCGTGCCCCTGGGGCGCTGGGTGCTGCAGGAGGCCGCGCGGCAGGCGCGCGCCTGGCGGTCCGAGGGCACGAACGAGGGCCCGATGCGGGTCAACGTCAACCTCTCGCCGTCCCAGCTGCGCCACCCCTCGCTCGTCGCCGACACGGTGGCCGTCCTCGACAGCTCGGGCCTGGACCCGTCGGCCCTGTGCCTGGAGGTCACCGAGAACGCCCTCATCGGGGCCGACGAGGAGGAGCTGCGGCCGCTGCGCCAGCTCGCCGACCTGGGCGTGGACATCGCCCTGGACGACTTCGGTACCGGCTACTCCAACCTCTCCTACCTGCGCAGACTGCCCGTCAGCACGCTCAAGCTGGACCGTTCCTTCACGCGCGGCATGCAGCGCGCGCCCGCCGATCCCGTCGACGTGAAGATCGTCGAGGGGATCGTCTCGCTCGCCCACACCCTGGACCTGTCGGTGACGGTCGAAGGGGTGGAGACGGGCACGCAGGCGGAGCACCTGAGGGTGCTGGGATGCGACACGGCCCAGGGCTGGTACTACGCGCGGCCGGGCCCGCCGGAGCGGCTGCACACGCTGTCGCTGGTGGACGCGGCGTCGTAGGCGCAGGTGTAGGTGCAGGCGTAGGTGTAGGCGTCGGCGCAGGTGTAGGCGTCGGCACCGTATGGGGGCTTCTCAGCCGAGCTGCCGCGCCTCGTCATCCGTGAGGAGCCGTGACCGCAGCAGGAAGCGCTGCCCCTCCGGCGCCTCAAGGGAGAAACCGCTGCCGCGGCCGGGCACCACGTCCACCGTGAGGTGGGTGTGGCGCCAGCGCTCGAACTGGTCGGCCGACATCCAGAAGCCGACCGGTTCCGCGACGCCTTCGACCGTCAGCTCGGCGAGCAGGACGTCCGAGGCGCCCGTACGGAACTCGCCGTCCGGATAGCACATCGGCGAACTGCCGTCGCAGCAGCCGCCGGACTGATGGAACATCAGGGGGCCGTGCCGCTCGCGCAGCAGGCGGAGGAGGCGCGCGGCGGCGGGGGTGAGGGCGACGCGCGAGAGGGGGGCTTCGGGGCGGCCGGTCTTCTGTGGACTCACCGTTGATCTCCCTTTCCGCCGGATCTCTGTCGGATTGCCCAGCCTGCCGCGATCCGCGGCCGTGGGCCAGAGGTAGGCGCGGACGGGTGCGGAACGGGTGGGGCCGTGGGCACGGCCACGGGCGGGGCCCGGGGAAACGGGGGATCTCCAGCATGACCGGACCCACCCACCGGCCCGCTCGCGCCCCACCGCGACGGCGTACTCGCGCCTCAACGCGCGCTCATGGCGTCCACGGCGAGGGAAGCGACGGGCCACCTCTCTGTTCCGGAAGGTGCCCGATGAACCTCCTGATCCAGGCCTTACCGATCGCCGCCCCCACCATCGGATGGGCCGCCCACGCCCTCTTCCTCGTCCGCCGCCTGCGCACCGCCCGCACCGACCCGCTCACCGGCCTCATGTGCCGCGAGGAGTTCACCAGCCGGGCGCAGCGGGCGGTGAAGCGGCCGCACGCCGCCGTCCTGCTGCTCGACCTCAACGGCTTCAAGCAGATCAACGACACGCACGGGCACGCCGTCGGCGACCAGGTCATCGCGGCGGTCGGCCGGCGCCTGGCCGCGTGGTGCCGGGAGCGGGGCGGTTTCGCGGCGCGGCTGGGCGGCGACGAGTTCACCGCCGTGGTGCGCCTCGCGCCGGACGCCGACCTGGACTCCGAGCTGACGTGCAGCCTCTCCGCCCGTCTCTCGGCACCGCTGGAGACCGGCAGCGTCACTCTCTCCCCGCGGGCCTCCATAGGCATCTGCCGCACCAGCCACCGGCCCGGCGCCGCCCTCTCGGACCTGCTCCGGGGTGCGGACGAGGCGATGTACACCGCCAAGCGACTCGGCGAACACTGGCGCCCCGCCGGCCCCGTCGACGTCTACCGCACCACCAACGGCCGCCGCGACGGCCGCTCCGGCACCCGCTCGGGCGCCCATCTGACGCTGCTCGCGCCGATGCGCAGGAACGCGTCGTAGGCCCGGGCCGCACCTGTCGTACAGGCTGCATCTGCCGTACCCGCACCCGGCGCCCGCAAGCCGCCCGGCGGGCCGCCGGGGAATCCGACTTGGTATGACTAGTCCCTTACGAGGGAGAGAAGGAGATTCGAGGCCGAATGGGCGAGCCCTTGAACGAGAACGGCGGGGACGACTACGTCATCGCGCCGCCGGACCCGACGCGACCGCCGACGCCGCCGACGCCGCCGACGCCGCCGGCACCGGGGGAAGCGGCGGCACCGTCGTACGGACCGGTACCGGCGTACGGACCGGCACCGTCGTACGGTGCAGCACCTCCCTACGCAACGGGCCAAGTCCCGCCGCCCATGTATGCACCGGTGTATGCACCGGGTATACCGGGAGCACCCCGTATGGTCCCCGACCGCCCCACGCGCAAAGGGCTGATAGCCCTCGCGGTGGCCGTGGGACTGGTCCTCGTCGTCGCGCTGGGGGCGGGCGTCTGGATGCTGCTGCCGGACGGCGGGGCAAGGGGCGGATCCGGCAAGGCAGGCTCCGGTGGAAGCCGGGCGACCGTGTCGTGGAGCCTTCCGTACACCAGGTCCGGGCTTGAGCACCCCACGATGATCCGTGGCGTCTGGTTCACCGACAAGAGCGTGGTCAAGGCCCTGCCGGACCGCGTGGTCGCCCTCGACCCGAAGACAGGCAAGCAGCGCTGGGAGGCTCCGACCCCCGGCTCGGGCAGCGTCCTGTGCCAGGCGTCGGCCGACTCCACGGCGGGCATCGCGGTCCTCGCCCGCGGCTCCGGGGCGGCGTGCCACACGTTCTACGCCGTCGACCTGACGTCGGGCAAGACG
This sequence comes from Streptomyces hiroshimensis, assembly GCF_014650335.1. GTDB lineage: Bacteria > Actinomycetota > Actinomycetes > Streptomycetales > Streptomycetaceae > Streptomyces > Streptomyces hiroshimensis. The sequence goes on along the minus strand of NZ_BMUT01000015.1, from coordinate 107,820 downwards.
CTCTGGGAGCACTCCGTCGACGCCGACGAGTGGGCACCCTCCAACGGCCCCCGGATCGCCCGCAGCGGCGACGTCGTGGTCGTCTCGGCGGACAACCACCTCACCACCGCGTTCCGGGTGAGCGACGGAAAGCAGCTGTGGAAGGACGACGACAAGGGCCTGTACGAGGGCGCCGAGGACGGGGACACCTGCAGGGGCGAGGGCTACACCGGAGGCAAGCAGCTCCTCCGTATCCGGCACTGCCTCCTCGGCAGCAAGGACCCGGGCACGTACCTCGCCTCGGTCGACCCGGCCACCGGCCATGAGAAGTGGAAGTACCGCCTCGGCGAGTACGGCACGCACGGGCAGGTCCTCGCGACCTCCCCGATCGTCGTCGACGACCCCGACCAGCCCTACGAGGGCCGTATGCGCGTGAGCGTCCTCGACGACGACGGCAAACTCCGCACCCGCCTCGAAGGCACACCCAAGCGCCGCTTCGGCCTCACCCGCGGCGACGGCAGCGCCCCGGCTCCGGACGTCCGGATCGCGGGCGACAAGCTGGTCATGGCGACGGCTCGCGAGGAGAAGGACTCCGACGACAACAACCAGCTGACCGCCTGGTCCCTGACCACGGGAAAGCGCCTGTGGGAACAGCGCGCGACGGGCTACCTGCAGACGTTCCACCTGGTCTCGTCGCCGGCGGACACCGACGCCGTCCTGGCCTACTCGGCGGGCAACATCCACGACCCGGCCACCCTGGTCCGCTTCGACCCGGCGACGGGATCCCGGAAGACCGTCCGCACCTACCGCGCCACCCCCACCACGGCCTGGATAGGCTCCGACCCCTACCCCGTGGCCCACGGCAAGTCCCTCTACCTCTCGGCGGGTTACGTCTCGGAGACCAAGGGCAGGAAAGTGGAACGCCGCCAGAAGTCCCTGATAGCCCTGCCGGGCACCGACAACTGACGCGGGGGAGGCCTATACGGAAACGCAGGCCTCCCCTCTGGTTCGTATTCCGGCCGCTCCTCGTGACCGATTCCGTCATGGCTGTGCGTTCGACGGTGCCGCTATGTTTCCGGCAATCAGGCACCAGTGACTGACCAGTCAGTACCGGGCTCCGGCTTTTCGACCCACGTCCGGAGCCCGGCCGTTGGACGAGAGGGGCCCTGACCCTCGCGCTGGCCACCACCTCGGTGTTCGCCGGTGTGACCACCATGGCCGGGTCCGCCGCCGCGGCGACCGGTCCGAAGGCGGGGGACTTCTGTACGTCCGCCGATCTCGGCAAGCGACGCCCGGTCGTCAAGACCGCGTTCGTGGAACCGACGATCACACACTTCAAGGGCTACTACATCACCGCAGGATCGACCGGCAGCCAGACCGTCACGGTCAAGAACGAGACCACGATCACGGTCGAGGTGGGCCTGGACGTCAAGCTCTCGGCCGAATTCGGCAGCGAGCTGCTCGGCAAGGTCGGGGCGAGCGTGGGCCTGAGCGTGAAGACGACCGCTTCCGCGACGAGCTCCGAGACCCAGACGATCACCTGGGACTTCCGCAACCCCGGCCACTACGGCCTCTACCAGGGCACGCGCAAGATCACCGGCGAGTACGCGAGCCTCAACTGCAACCGCGTCGTGCAGAGCAGCGGCACGGTCAGCACCCAGTGGGTCGAGCGCCCCGGCAGCACGTACACGACCTTCTCCACGATCGAGGAGGGCGCGGTGCGATGCGAGGACACGGTGCCGGCGGACAGCATCATGAGAAAGGCGCAGGAACACCTGGGCTGCAAGATCGCACCGTCGGACAAGTCGGCCCGTAAGGCGCTGAAGCCGGCCGTGACCCCGTCGAAGTTCGGCCCCCTGGACCCCGGCACGCTCCCTCCGGGCTTCACCTGCGACACGCCCTCGAGTGGCGCGTATGCCGCGGCCCGGAGGACACCGGAATCGCCGAACAGGTCCTCATCAACCGCGCGACCGGCAAATGCCTGAACGTCGTGGAGGACACCGCATCCACCGAAGGCGGCGAGGTCCAGCAGGCCGCCTGCAAGACCGCGGACAACCTCCAGCCCTTCTACATCTACCGGGACGTCCCGGGCTCCAACAAGATCGACATCCAGAACAAACAAAGCGGCTTCATGATCGGTCAGGAACGCATCTCCGACAACCAGCCGATGCGCCAATACAGCCTGGGCAAGCCGGACGGCACGGGCACGTACCTCCTCGAAAAGGCCTGATCCTGCACGGACCTCTCCCGGAACGAGCCCGGTCGGCCGAAGCAGGGGACCTGAACGCCCCATCAGCAGTCCAGGTCCCCTGTTTGCAGGCAACTTGACCCCACCACGCCCGGGACGGCTCTGAGCGCCCGATGCGAGAATCATGGCTCTCAAGGATCGCGGGCGAGTGGACTGAAAGTGAGGCGCGGAGAGATGCGGCAGGGAGACACGCCGGGGCGTGACCGGGTGCCGGTCGCGCATGAGCTCTTCGGAAACCACCGAACGCTCATCCTGGGAATTCTGGCAACGCTCGCGGGAGTCGTGGGAACCGTCGGCGGCGTCTCCGACGGCACCGGGGCACTCGGCATTCTGGGGTTCATCGCCATCGGGACGCTGGGGCTCGGGCTCGTCGTGGGATACGTCGTGGCCCTCTCAAAGAAACCGCACCCGGCGTCCCGGCACCGCTGAGCCGGGCGTCGATGCCTGTCACGGCTTCGCCGGCCGATCGGTCGCCACCAGCCGAGCGGCGATCCCCTGGGCAGGTGTGTCAAGAACCAAGATGCGGGTGCTCAACCGCGGCATGCGGGGCAGCGGCAGTTCGAGGTTATCGGGTTCAGGGAATTTGATTCCATGTGCCGCCAGGGCCAAGAAGAAGAGAAGATGTGGCTGCGGAGATTGAACGCCGTCATAGACGATCTCGATATAACCGGCGACAGGGAGAGGGATGCTCGGATCACTCAATTGCATGAAGTCTATACGGCTGCGGCTAAGGTGATTCGGGTAATCGATCAGTCGAAGGTGAAATCGCGCATCGCCGACGAAACTCGGGCAGCCGCTCGGGAAGTGGTTTTCTCGGTGCTGACGGCCGGCCGGAGGAGTGGTCTAGCTGCGGCATGCCCACACCTCACGGCATGATGCCCTGCATCGACCACCGTAGGGGGAAGCGATGTCTGGTTACAGCGACGTGCAGAAGGCCGTCCGGGCCGAGAAGCGCCAGATCTGGTGCGCCTGGGTCTCTGGCGGGATCGTCATGGCGGTCATCGCAAACGCCACCCGGGACATCGCAGTTGTCAGTGCCATCACCGAGGCGTTGTTCCTTGGCCTCGGCATCCTGGCCACCCTCGCGGCCGTGCGGATGACCAGCGCCCTCAATCGCAAGGATGAGGCTGCCCGCAGGGAAGTCCTTGACGACATCTGACCCGTCAGCCGCTCACCACCTGGCACGCCTACCGGCAAGTTCGCTCGATTTGCACCGTCACCGGCCTTGCCGTCGGCCGCACGACGTCGAGAAGGTCCTTGGGCCGCTCCGAGGTCGGGGCGGCCCAAGTGCCGGAGGCAGGAATGGCTCAGGTGCCGCAGGCGGCGACCAGCTCGGCGGCCTCCTCCGTGATCGACCGGGCGAGCAGGTCCAGGTCGGGCACGGCGACGGCGTCGGCGAGCAGGCCGTAGTAGACGCGGTCCTCGTACGTGGTGATGCCCACGGCGAGGGACTGCCCGGGCGCGAGCGGGGCGAGTGGGCAGGCCTCGCGGACGGGGCTGTCCGCGAGCGTGAGGCCGTGGATGCCGCGCAGCGGGACGCTGGAGATGAGCAGGTCGTAGAAGAGGCGGCCCGAGCGGGCGATCAAGCCGCCGCCGAAGCGGTGGCCGAGGGGCGGGATGACGTCGGCAAGCAGCGCGGCGGCGCCCGGGCCGTCGGCGGGCCCCGCCTCCTTGTTGCGCTCCATGACCTCGTGCACCGCGCGCAGGCGGGCGAGGGGCTCGGCCTCGTCGACGGGGAGCCGGGCCAGGTAGCCGGAGAGCCGGTTGCCCGAGGCACTCGGGTCGCTCGGGTCGCGCAGCGATACGGGGACGAGGGCGCGGGGGCTGACGCCGTCGCTGCCGTCGCCGCGCTTGTCGAGCCAGTGCCGCAGGCCGCCCGCGACCACGGCGAGCAGGACGTCGTTGACGGTGCCGCCTGTGGCCTCACGGACGCGGTTCACGTCGCGTAGGTTGACGATCGCGCCGTCGGCGCGGCGAGCGCCGGTGGCGCGGGAGGTGAGGGCGGGCGAGGAGCGCACGCCCCAGGCGGCGCGGGCCATGGCGGAGCCGATGGACAAGGCCCGTCCGGCGTCGGTGACGGCGGAACGGACCAGGCCAGGCAGCTTGCGCGGATCGGGCAGACGCAGGCCGGGATCGTTCTTCTGCGGCCGTGGCGCATCGGCCGGAGCGGGTGTCCCGTCGACGGCGCCGGGGTCCAGGAGCGACAGGGCGTACGACGCCGCGCGCATGCCGTCCGCGTGGGCGTGGTGGAACGTGAACAGGACAGCGAAGGAAGTGCCGTCCGCGCCGGGCAGCACATGCGCGGCCCACGGCGGCCGCCCCCGCTCCAGAGGCTGTTGCATCAGGACCCCGGCGGCCGCGTAGAAGTCCCGTACGGGCGCGGCGAGGTGTACGTGGTCCAACGGGTCGTAGCCGGGGTCGACATGGCGGGCGGCAGCGCCGACGGGGAGCCAGACGGGGCGGATGCGGGTGTTCAGGCCCGGTATGCGGGCGGCGCGAGCGGCGAGCAGCCGGGCGGCACACTGGGCGGCGTCCGGGCTGCCGGCGTCGAAGATGAAGAGCCCACCCATGTGCAGAGGATGGCCGGCGGACTCGATGTTCCAGAAGGCGAGGTCGAGCGGGGAGAGCAGTTCGGGGGTCGCTTCAGAGGTCACGGGGTCTCCGAGGTCACGGGACATGGGTGCACTCGCGCGTCGGGTGAGCAGGGGGACGACGCTGCTGGAGGTAAGCGAGCAGAAGTCAATCGCCGTCGGTCGACTACGGTCAAGTGCGGCCAGGGCACGCTGCGTTAATGGCACATGAAGGCCGTCGGTTTCAGGCCCCTCTTGCCGCATCGCCGGTCTGCTTCGCCGGAGGTGTTCAGATCGTCGCGGAAGGGGTCTCTGGCCTGCTTTTCCGCAGCTCAGAGACCCCTTCTGCGGTCACTGGAACTAGAAGAAGCCCAGCTTCTTCGGGGAGTACGAGACGAGGAGGTTCTTCGTCTGCTGGTAGTGGGTCAGCATCATTTTGTGGGTTTCCCTGCCTATGCCTGACTGCTTGTAGCCGCCGAAGGCTGCGTGGGCCGGGTAGGCGTGGTAGCAGTTTGTCCAGACTCGGCCTGCCTGGATGGCTCGGCCGGCTCGGTAGGCCGTGGTGCCGTTGCGGGTCCAGACGCCGGCGCCCAGGCCGTAGAGGGTGTCGTTGGCGAGGGTGATGGCGTCGTCGAAGTCGGTGAAGGGGGTTACCGCTACGACCGGGCCGAAGATTTCCTCCTGGAAGACGCGCATGTTGTTGCGGCCTTCGAGGATGGTGGGCTGGACGTAGTAGCCGCCCGCCAAGTCGCCGCCGAGGTCGGCGCGGTGGCCGCCGGTGAGGGTGCGGGCGCCTTCCTGGCGGCCGATGTCGAGGTAGGAGAGGATCTTCTCCAGTTGGTCGTTGGAGGCCTGGGCGCCGATCATTGTGGCCGTGTCGAGGGGGTGGCCCGGGAGGATTTGTTCGGTGCGGGCGGTTGCCGCTTCCATGAACGTTGCATAGTGGCCCTGTTGGATCAGGGCCCGGGACGGGCACGTGCAGACTTCGCCCTGGTTGAGGGCGAACATGGTAAAGCCTTCGAGGGCCTTGTCGAGGAAATCGTCGTCCGCCGCCGAGACGTCGTCGAAGAAGATGTTCGGGCTCTTGCCGCCGAGTTCGAGAGTGACCGGCTTCAGGTTCTCCGATGCGTACTGCATGATCAGGCGGCCCGTGGTCGTCTCGCCCGTGAACGAGATCTTGGATACTCGGGGGTTTGCCGCCAGCGGCTTTCCCGCTTCCACACCGAAGCCGTTGACGACGTTCACCACGCCCGGGGGAATGAGGTCCGCCACCAGGTCCAGCCAGATGTGGATCGACGCCGGGGTTTGTTCTGCCGGCTTCAACACCACCGCGTTGCCTGCTGCCAGCGCCGGAGCCAGTTTCCACGCCGCCATCAGGATCGGGAAGTTCCACGGGATGATCTGGGCCACCACGCCCAGCGGCTCGTGGAAGTGGTACGCGACGGTGTCCTGGTCGATTTCCGAGAGGCCGCCCTCCTGGGCGCGGATCGCGCCCGCGAAGTAGCGGAAGTGGTCGATCGCGAGCGGGATGTCGGCGGCGAGGGTCTCGCGGACCGGCTTGCCGTTCTCCCAGGACTCGGCGACCGCCAGCTTTTCCAGGTTCTCCTCCATGCGGTCCGCTATGCGGTTCAGTACGGCCGCCCGCTCGGCCGGGGAGGTGCGGCCCCAGGCCGGAGCCGCCGCGTGCGCCGCGTCCAGCGCGCGTTCCACGTCCTCGGCGGTGCCGCGGGCGATCTCGGTGAACGGCTGCCCGTTCACCGGTGTCGGGTTCTCGAAGTAGCCGCCCTGCTTCGGCGGTACGTACTCGCCGCCGATCCAGTGGTCGTACCGCGGGCGGTACGAGACCACCGCGTCGGGGGAGCCGGGGTTCGCGTAGCGAGGCATCAGGGCGCCTGCCCTTCCGGTGACTGAGTTTCCGGGTTTCCGGGATTTCGGTCGCTCGTCGTTTCGTCGCTTCCAGAGCCGACAGCGACCGGTCGGACGTTAGGGCTGTGTACGTTGCGCCAACGTTGCCCGGCCCGGGTTGTGCAGGCCCCGCGCGTACGTCTCCCGTAACCTCCTCGCCTCCGCCGCCACCCCCGCCCGCTGCGGCGCACTCGCCGGCAGCGCCGCCAGCAGCCTCTCCCACACCTCCAGGTCCTCCTCGCCCCACCGGCTGTCCGCCCACAGCTGCAGCGCCCACGCGTCCCCGCCGCCGAGCACCGCCCGCCGCAGCCGCCCCTCCACCAGCCGCCGTACCCGGCACACCCCCGGTGCCTCCGACGAGGGCAGCAGCGGACCGGCGTACGTGCGCAGTGCGCCGCGTACGTCACCCGCCTCCAGCTCGCGCTCCACCCGGGCGACATCCGTCTCGACCGGTGCGCACAGCCGGTACGGGCGGGAGGCGAGCAGCGGGCCCACCAGTCGCCGCAGTCGCGACAGCTCGGCCCGCAGCGTCACCGGCGGCACCGGGCGATCTCCGTACAGCGCCGTCGCCAGCTGATCCCCTGTCAGCCCCTCGGGGTGGCCGGCCAGCAACACCAGGATTTCGCTGTGCCGTCTTCCCAGGCGTATTCGGCGGCTTCGGCAGCCGTCCGGCGTCGTCAGCGTCGCTTCGTCCTGGCCCAGGGCCGTCAGCTCGTGGGCGCGGACTCCTCCCGGGCCCCGGAACCCCTCCGCCAGCCGCGCCTCCGCCGCCAGCGCCGTCGCCCGCACCAGGGCCAGGCTGTGCGGCGCCGCCAGGTGGTCGCCGCCCGTGAGGTCCACCGCGCCCAGCAGCCGGCCGGTCCGCGGGTCGTGCACCGGCGCGGCCGCGCACGTCCAGGGCTGGACCGCGCGGTTGTAGTGCTCGGTGGCGAAGATCTGCACGGCGTGGTCCAGCGCGAGCGCCGTGCCGGGTGCGTTCGTGCCCGCGTGCCGCTCGTCCCAGCGGGCACCGGCGACGAAATTCATGGCCTCGGCCCGGCTCCGCACCCCCCGGTGCCCCTCGACCCACAGCATCCGGCCGGACGCGTCGCACACCGCGAGCAGGTGCGCCCCGTCGTCCGCGATCGTGCCCAGCAGCTCCCTGAAGAGCGGCATCACGGATGCCAGCGGGTGCGTACCGCGGTACTCCTCCAGTTCCGCGTCGGCCAGGTCGACCGGCGCGAGGAAGTCCGCCGCGGGCAGCGCGGCCGCCGACCGCCGCCACGAGTCGGCGACCACCGCCCGGACCCGCGGGCTCACTCTCCCCCCGGTCACGAACTCCTCGTGCGCCCCGCGGACCGTACGGCTCCGCTCGGCCGGGTCCTCGCCGCCTGCCATCGCCAGCCAGGGATTGACCGCTTCAGCCGCTTCAGCCGCTTCAGCCGTATCGACCACATCGACCACATCGACCACGTGGATCCTCCGCCCTCCGAGTCCTTCCGAGTCCTTCCGCGTTCTTCCGAGCCTTACGGGGCTTGCGGTGCGCGCCGTTCCGCCACGACGCTTCCCTTACCCATCGGACACGAACGGAAGAGACGAAGAAACAGTCATGCCCAAAGTTCTGCTCGACATCCTCGAGCGCACCGCCGCCGCGTACGTCACCACCTTCCTCGGTCTCCTCCTCGCCGACGGGTTCGACCTCACCGACGTCTCCGCGCTCAAAGCCGCGGCGATCGCCGCGCTGCCCGCCGCCCTCTCCGTCATCAAGGGCGCGATAGGCACCCGCTTCGGTGACAAGGGCAGTGCTGCCTGGCTGCCCGAGCGCGGCAGCGGCGGCAGCGGCGAAGGCAGCAGCAGCCGTACGCGCACCCGTAAGCCTCACGCCGGAGGCTGATCATTCACACGGGGTGTGAGCCGCGCACCCACGGTCGCCCCCGCGCACACGCTCCCGCACCCGCCCCCCGCGCGCTTGACTCGTTTCTGCGAGTCCCAATGGAGCGACGGGACCCGGGCCGTCGGTCCTTCCCCCGAGCCGGCGACCCACCGCCTCGTACCGCCGGGCGGACGGTACGGGGCGGTCCCGTGCGCCCGAGCGGGGGGTCGTACGGGCGTCTCCGCGTACCCCGCCGTCGCGTCGCGCGGCGCGGGTGCAACGATGTGGTCGTCATGAGAGCAGGGCCGCAGCCGGAACAGGGACCGCGAGCGCTGCGAGCCGCAGTGTTCGCAGCGGTCTGTGTGCTGCTCGCTGCCCTGGGCCACGCGGTCATGTCCGGGACGACCGTCCCCTGGTGGGCCGTCGCCGTCGCGCTGTGCGGTACGGGCAGCGGGGCGTGGTTCCTGGCGGGACGCGAGCGCGGCCCGCTGCTGATCACGCTCGCCACGGTCGGCGCCCAGACCGGGCTGCATTTCTTTTTCGGTCTCGCCCAGAACGTCGTCGTGAACGCGGCGCGGGCCGCCCGCCTCGGCCTGGATCCCGCCATGCCGATGGAAGCGCCCGCCGGGCACTCCATGGCTTCCATGGGCGACATGCCCATGGACATGGGCTCCACCGGCTCCATGGGCACCGGTTCCATGGATATGGGCTCCATGGGTGACATGGCCGGCCACTCCATGTCCTCCATGCACTCCATGTCCTCCATGCACGCCGGCCACGGCGCGCTCGGCATGTGGTCCGCGCACGTCCTCGTCGCCGTCATCTGCGGCATGTGGCTCGCCGGCGGCGAGCAGGCGGCCTTCCGGGTCGCCCGCACCCTGCACAGCCGGTTCTTCACCCCGCTCCTCGTCCTCTTCCGCACGGGGGCGGCGCCCTCCGGTCCGCCGCGCATCCGCGCCGACCGGAGCCGCGCCGCGCAGCGCCTGCGGCAGCTGCTGTACGCGCACGTCCTCGCCACACGTGGTCCACCGGCCCGCACCGCCGTCGCCTTCGGCTGACGGCGACCTCCCGCGCCGAACCACGTCACCGGGCCCGCCCGCTCCTCGGGCTGCCCGGATTCCAGGAAGGACACAGGGCGATGACCCCTGCCCGTACGCGGGTCGTGCCACGCCGGCACGCCGTCCCCGCGATTCCAGCTGTTTCGGCGGCCGTTTCGCCGGCCGTTTCGCCGGCCTCGTTTTCGGCCGTCTCCTCAGTCCATGCCGAGGCCCGCCGCCAGCACTCTCAGCCGGCGCGCCCGCTCGCCCCACGCGTGGCACTCGGCGCATCCGCGCAGATGCGCGTCGAGGGCCGCGCCGGTCACGCCCGGCGGCAGGTCCTCGCCGTCGATGCCGGCGGATATGGCGGTACGGAATTCACTGCAGTGCTGCACCCTGCCATCGTCCCCGGTGCCGCTTTTGCCCGGTGCATCACCCCCCGCTCCCTCACCCCCCGCTCCCTCACCCCCCGCTCCCTTACCCTCACCTCCCGCCAGGGAGGCCGCCGTGCGTGACGACGAAGCCGTGACCACATGGGCCCTCGCCGCCCGCAGCGGTGACGCCGACGCCATCGAGCGCTTCATCCGCGCGACGCAGAGCGACGTACGCCGCTACGTGGCCCGCCTCAGCAACGACCCGCAGGGCGCGGACGACCTCGTCCAGGAGACCTACCTGCGGGCCCTGCGCTCGCTGGAGCGCTTCGAGGGCCGCTCCTCCGCCCGTACGTGGCTGCTGTCCATCGCCCGGCGCACCGTCGTCGACCGGCTGCGCTTCAACGCCGCCCGCCCCCGTCTGTCCGACACGGACGACTGGCAGTCGGCCGCCGAGCGGGCCCAGACGGCCCAGCTGCCCGGCTTCGACGAGGGCGTCGCGCTGTCGCAGCTGCTGGACCGCCTGCCCTACGAGCGCCGCGAGGCGTTCGTGCTGACCCAGATGCTGGGCCTGCCGTACGCGGAGGCGGCCGTCGTCGCGGGCTGCCCCGTCGGTACGGTGCGGTCGCGCGTGGCGCGGGCCCGCGAGGCGCTGATCTGCCAGCTGGAGACGGCCGAGCGGGATGCCGTGCGCATACCGGTCGCGGCGTAGACAGGCAGAAGTACGTGTAAGTACACGTAAGTAAGGGCTGGGGAGGCCGGGCATGTGCCCGGCCTCCCCAGCCCCTTTTTCACGTTTTCACGCGTTTCACTCGCCTGTCAGTTCCCCGGCCTGACGACCTCCGCCTCCACCTGCACCGTGCCCGCCCCGCGGAACCGCAGCACGACGGGCAGCCGGTCGCCGAGCTTCAGTCGCGGCGGGGCCGAGATCATGACGTCCACGCCGTGCGGGGACATCTCCAGCGTGCCGCCGGCCGGCACCCTCGCCGACCGCACCATCTGCATGGAGCCCGCGCCCTTCTTGACCACGGTGCGGCTGAGCATCGCGCCGCCGGCCGTCGGAGCGTCGACGCCGACGAGCTCGTCGTCCACGTCGCCCTCGTTCCGTACCCGGAAGAACGCGGCCGTGTCGTCCCGGCCGAACGGCAGCAGCACGCGCGCGTTCTCGACCGTGACGGCCGGGGGACGGCCCGCCGCGCCCGAAGCGGTCCACGCGCCGAGCCCGCCGAGGGTCACGGCGCACGCGAGGACGGGGACGAGCGCCGCGCGCCCGGCAGCGGCGAGAGCCGTGATGTTCTTCGTGATCTTCTTCATGCGTCACCTCGCGGAGCCAAGGCGGCGCCGGGGCGTCGGCCGGTGGAAACAGAAGATGCGGGCCTACCGTGCGGGCGCCGTCCCGTCGACGTCCGCGACGGCACCGGCTGCCAGCCCCGCAGCCGCAGGCTGTTCGCGACGACCAGCACCGAGCTGACGGACATCGCCGCCGCGGCGACCATCGGGCTCAGCAGGCCCACCGCCGCAAGCGGCAGCGTCACCAGGTTGTAGCCGAACGCCCAGGCGAGGTTGGTGCGCACCGTCGCCGACGTGCGCCGGGCCAGCCGGACGGCGTCCGCCAGGGCGCCCATGTCCTCGCGGACCAGTGTGACGTCCGCGGCGCCGATGGCCGCGTCCGTGCCGCCGCCCATCGCGATGCCGAGGTCCGCGCCGGCCAGCGCCGCCGTGTCGTTGACGCCGTCGCCGATGACCGCCACCCGGCGGCCCTGGGCGCGGAGCTCTCGTACGAGCTCCGCCTTGTCCTCGGGCGTGGCCCGCGCGTGGACCTCGGTGATGCCGAGCTCCGCGGCGACGGCGCGCGCCGCGCCCTCGCTGTCGCCCGTCGCGAGGACGGGTCGCAGGCCGAGCCGCTTGAGGTGGTCGACGGCGCGGTAGGAACCGGAGCGCACGGTGTCGCCGAGGACGATCACCGCCTCCGGCGTGTCGTCCACGCGGACCAGGACCGCGGTGCGCCCGTCCCGCTCGGCGTCGCGCACGGCGGAGGCCAGCGCTTCGGGGAGCGGGGGCGCCGCCGTGGTGGAACGGCTGCCCTTCGTACGCGCCGCGCGTGGTGTCCGTGGTGTCCGTGGTGCCCGCTCGCCCGTGGTGTCCGGGCGTACGACCTCCACGAGCCGTCCCTCGACCCGTCCGGCGACGCCCTTGCCCGGGGTGGCTGTGAAATCAGTGACCTCCGGGAGACGCGGGGCGGGAGCTGCGGCGTCCGGCGCCTCCGGGGCCTCGGCTGCAGGAGCGCCCGCTCCCGGGGCCTTCGCCCGCGGCGTCTCGGCCGCCGCCGATGCCGCGGGCTCCGAAGCCGCTGCCGCGGCAGCGGACGCCCCCGGTGTCTCCGCCGCCCCCGGCATTCCCGGCTCCGCAATCTCCGGCCCTGCCGTGCCGTCCGCGCCCCGCACATACGCGCAGACCGCCCGGCCCACCGGATGCTCCGACCCCTGCTCCGCCGCCGCGGCCAGCCGCAGCGCCGCCGCCTCGCCGATGCCGCCCGGACGGGCCGTCACGCCCGTCACCGTCATCGAACCCGTCGTCAGCGTGCCCGTCTTGTCCAGGACGACCGTGTCCACGCGCCGCAGCCCCTCCAGCGCCTGCGGCCCGCTGACCAGGATGCCCAGGCCGGCGCCGCGGCCCGTGGCCGCCAGCAGGGCCGTGGGCGTGGCCAGGCCGAGCGCGCAGGGGCAGGCGACGACGAGGACGGCCACCGCGGCGGTGACCGCCGCCTGCGAGGAGGCGCCCGCGCCGAGCCAGAAGCCGAGGACCGTCACGGCGACGGCCAGCACGGCCGGTACGAAGACCCCGGCGACGGCGTCGGCCACGCGCTGCGCCTTCGCCTTGCCCGCCTGCGCCTCCTCCACCAGCTTGGCGATCCGGGCGAGCCGGGTGTCGGCGCCGACCGCCTCGGCCCGTACCTCCAGCAGACCGCCGGAGTTGACGGCGCCACCGACGACGGACGAGCCCGGACCGGCCTCCACGGGCGCGCTCTCGCCCGTCACCAGGGACAGGTCCAGCGCCGAACTGCCCGCGACGACGACGCCGTCGGTGGCGACGCGCTCACCGGGCCGCACGAGGAAGCGGTCGCCGACGCGCAGCTGCTCGATCGGCACCCGGCGCTCCGTACCGTCCGCGCCCCGCACGAGCACGTCCTTCGCGGCGAGCGAGGCGAGGGCCCGCAGCGCCGAGCCCGTGCTGTGCCGGGCCCGCGCCTCCAACAGCCTGCCGATCAGCACGAACAGGGGAACGCCCACGACCGCTTCGAGGTAGACGTCCGCCGTGCCGGCCGTCATGGAGGGCACCAGCGTGAACGGCATCCGCATGTCCGGCCGTCCGGCGCCGCCGAAGAAGAGGGCGTACGCGGACCAGGAGTAGGAGGCGATGACGCCGAGCGAGACGAGCGTGTCCATCGTCGCGGCGGAGTGCCGCAGCCCGCGCAGCGCACGCTCGTGGAAGGGCCACGCGCCCCAGACGGCGACCGGTGTCGCGAGGACGAAGCACAGCCACTGCCAGTTGCGGAACTGCAGGCCGGGGGCCATGGACAGCACCAGTACGGGGACGGACAGCACGGCCGTGATCAGCAGCCGGGTCAGGGCGGCGCCCGTGGCCGCCTCGCCCTCCTCGCCGCCCTTGCCCCCCTCGGACCCCGGCGCGGGGTCGGGCTCGGGCAGCGCCGCCGTGAAGCCGGCGCCCTCGACGACCGCCATCAGCTCGTCGGGGGTGACCTCGGCGGGGTGGGAGACACGGGCCCGGCCGGTGGCCAGGTTGACGGTCGCGCTCACGCCGTCCAGCCGGCCGAGCTTCTTCTCCACGCGCGCCACGCAGGCGGCGCAGGTCATACCGCCGACGATCAGTTCTGTGGTCGCGGCCACCGTCGCGGCGGCGGAGCCGGTGTCGGCCGCGGAGCCGGTCGTCGTGCTCATCGTCCACCCATGCCGTGCATACCGTCCATGCCGTTCATGCCATCCATGCCGCCCATCCCTCCGCCGGAGCCCGAACCCGAGCCCGAACCGGATCCGGATCCACCGGTGCGGTGTATCCCGGGAGCCGCCGGACCGGCGGCCGAGCCGGCGGCGTACGCGACGCCGAAGAGGGCGGCCAGGAGCAGGACGAAACCGATCAGGGTCGCGTACGGACTGCCGTACGGACTGCCGTACGGACTTCCAGACCGACTTCCGGACCGGCTTCCGGATGGAGATGGAGGTGGAGCTGGATCTGGAGATGGAGAGAGCGAGCGACGAGCGGTCATCTGCGCATCGTGGCACGCTGCAGGGCCGGTTCGGCCGCCTTCCGCCCGCTCCCGGCGCGTGAGGATTGTCCCTTGTGTCCGCGGGAACCAGAGGCCCTTGCCAGCCGACTACCTGGTGATACGGAACCTGTGCGAGAGGGCTCGGACGGGGGAGCCACCCCCGCCGTCGTCCGTAAATCCGTGCGAACAAGCCCCCGGTCGGCGGGAACTCACCCCGCCCTCCGTCCGACTTCTCAGGGGTCCACGACTTCGCGAGGAGCCCTCACCGTGTCCCAGCCCGAGCCGTCCGAGCTGCCCGACCCCGTCCCCCTCTACGGGCCCGAGTACAAGCGGGACCCCTACCCGCTGTACGCGCGGATGCGGGAGGCGGGCCCGATCCACCGGGTCCTCTTCCCCAGCGGGGTCACCGCCTGGCTGGTCACCGGGCACGAGGCCGCCCAGAAGACCCTCGCCGACCCCCGGCTCGGCAAGAACCACGACCGCGGCAACGACCGCTGGCGCGCCCGCGCCTCGATCATGCCCGAGCCGCAGCACTCGCAGCTGCAGGTCCACCTCCTCCACCAGGACCCGCCCAAGCACACGGCCATGCGCCGCCTGGTGACCGACGCGTTCGCACCGCGGCGCGTCGAGGGGATGCGGGCACGCTTCCAGGAGATGGCCGACGCACTCGTGGACGCGATGCCGGCGGCCGCGGACCCCGCCAACTCCGCCAACTCCGCGGACTCCGCCAATTCCGTCGACTCCGCCGACCTCGTGCAGTGCTTCGCCGCCCGCTTCCCCTTCCAGGTGCTCGCCGAGGTCATCGGCCTGCCGCCGCACCTGGCCGGGCGCTTCCGCCGCGAGTGGGGCAAGGTCGTCGCGCCCGTCGGGCCGACGGACCCCGGACGACCCGCCTACGAAGCGCTCCTGCGCGAACTCCAGGGCTACATCGCCGAGGTCGTCGCCGACCGGCGCCGGGCACCCGGCGACGGGCTGCTCAGCCGGCTGGTCGCCGCCCGCGACGCGGGCGAACTGACCCCGGAAGAGCTCGACTCCATGATCTTCCAGCTGCTGGTGGCCGGCCAGGAGCCCGTCACCAACCAGATCACCACCGCCATGGTGAACCTGCTCCGCCACCCCGAGGCCCTGGCGCGGCTGCGGGACGAGCCGGAGCTCATGCCGGCCGCCGTCGAGGAACTCATGCGCCTCGACAGCGCCTTCGAGCTGACCACCTGGCGCTTCCTCGCCGAGGACGCCGACCTGCACGGCACGCGCGTGCCCGCCGGCGACTCCGTGATCGTCTCGCTGTGCGCCGCCAACCGCGACCCCGAGCGCTTCCCGGACCCCGGCACGCTCGACCTCGACCGCGCCCAGGGGCCCCACCTGGCCTTCGGCCACGGCATCCACTTCTGCCCCGGCGCGGCGCTCGCCCGTATCGAACTCCAGGTGGCCCTCGGGACCTTGCTCACCCGGCTGCCCGGCCTGCGGCTGGCCGTGCCCGACGAGGAGCTCCCCTGGATCCCGGCCGTCCTCGGCCGCGGCACCGCCGCACTGCCGGTCGCCTTCGACCGGGCTGCCGACGGCGTTGCCGACCCGGCTGCCGGCCTGGCCGTCTGCCCTCGCGGCCGTGGGTGAGTGCACATGTCCCACGCCACGCTGACCCCTCCCGTAACCCCCGCTCCGGACGCCGCCGCGCATCCGGACGCCGCCGCGGCTCCCGTCACCTCCGTGGCTCCCGCGACCTCCGTCGAGGCCCGCATCCTCCGCCTCCTCCTGCCGTACCACCGCACCACCGGCGCGAGGTCCGCGGATCCCGCCGACTTCCCCGAGCAGCTGTGCCAGATACGACAGTTCACGGACGCCGGTGAGCCGGTCCTCTTCACCCTCCCCGGGTTCCCCTGCAAGTCGCCCAACCCCGCCAAGGTCCTCGGTCACCTCCCCGACGAGGGCGAGCGGCTCTCCCTCGCCTTCCTCGACCGGCTCTGCTCGCGCATCGGCGAGGTCTACGCGCCCGGCGCACGCATCCTCATCTGCTCCGACGGGCACATCTTCGGCGACCTCATCCACGTACCGGACGAGCACATCGACGCCTACGGTGACGCGCTCCGCGACCTGATCGCCGGGGAGGGGCTCGGCCGCCTCGACACATTCGACCTGCGCGACGTTCACGGGGACCTCGACCACGACACCAAGCGCCGGCTCGTGACGGAGGCCTACGCGCCGTCGGTGGAGGCGCTGCGTGCCCTCGTCCGCAGCGACGAGGAGACCGCGCGGCTCTACCGCGGCATCACCCGCTTCCTCGTCGAGGACACCGCGGACTTCGGCGGCACGCGGTCCGCGCTGCAGCGCGAGTGCCGGGTCCGCGCGTACGGGGTCATCGCGCGCAGCCGCGCCTGGGGCGACCTCATCGCCGACTGCCATCCGAGGTCCGTACGGCTGTCCATCCATCCGCAGCGGCCGGGCGCGGAGAAGTTCGGCATCCGGCTGCTGGACGCGGCGGACGCGTGGTCCACGCCGTGGCATACGGCGGTGCTGCGGGGGCGCGGGGGAGAGGCGCGGCTGATGCACCGGGCGGAGGCGGAGTCGCGGGGGCGCCTCGTACTCCGTGCGGGACGCCCGAGCCACTTCGAGGAGTGGGGGTAGGCCGTCCCCGCCCCTGGGGCGGCATGCGGCATGGTGCCGGGCCCATCGGCCGGTTCGGCACCGCCGGTCACCCCGGTGGGGGTGGAGCGCCCTTGCGGCGGAGTTTTCTGCCTGAGGCAGGAAGGCCGGCTCGAGCCTGTTCGGCGGTACCGAACAAGCGGGCGTACCGGGCACCCCCATTGGGGGTGCCCGGCACGGTCCGACCCGCCCCGCCTACCGGTCTGCAGTGAGCGGCACCGTCGCCTGAGGCAACGCCGCCGCAGGCGACCGGTGGTCGAAGGCGATCAGCGGGTCGCCCGTCAGCGGGTGGTCGATGACCGCCGCCCGGACGCCGAAGACGTCCGCCAGCAGTTCCGGGGTCAGGACTTGGCGCGGCGGGCCCGAGGCCACCACGTGGCCGTCGTGGAGGACGTGGAGACGGTCGCACAGGGACGCCGCCGCGTTCAGGTCGTGCAGGGACAGCAGCGTCGTACGGCGCTGGGCCCGCAGCAGGGCCAGGAGTTCCACCTGGTGCAGGACGTCCAGGTGGTTCGTCGGCTCGTCCAGGACCAGGACCTTCGGGTCCTGGGCCAGCGCCCGGGCCAGCAGCACCCGCTGCCGCTCGCCGCCCGAAAGCGCCGAGAAGCGCCGCTTCTCCGCCCCGGCGAGCCCCACCCCCGCCAGCGCCGCCGCCACGATGTCCCTGTCGGCGGGGTCCTCGCCCGAGAACGCCCGCTTGTACGGGGTACGGCCCATGGCCACGACCGCCCGTACGGACAACTCGAAGTCGCTGCCGCGCTCCTGGGGGAGCGCCGCCACCCGGCGAGCCGCCTCGGGGGCGGTCAGCGACCTGATGTCCGTACCGCCGACCAGCACCCGGCCGGCGTGCGGCCGCAGGTAGCGGTAGACGGTGCGCAGGACCGTCGACTTGCCGCTGCCGTTGGGCCCGACCAGCCCGGCGATCTCCCCGTCCTCCGCGACGAGGTGCACCCCGGACACGACCGTCCGGCCCGACAGCGTCACGTCGAGATCCTCGATGGCGATCCGCATCTCCCCTAGCCCCTCTCCAGGCGGCGGTCCAGCAGGTACAGCAGCGTCGGCGCACCGATCAGCGCCGTGACCACGCCCACCGGAAGCTCCTGGTCCGGCAGCGCCGTACGGGCCACCAGGTCGACCACGACGAGCAGGACGGCGCCGAACAGCGCCGCCACCGGCAGCAGCACGCGGTGTGCGCCGCCCACGACCATCCGGCACACGTGCGGCACCATCAGCCCCACGAAGCCGATCGCCCCGGAGACCGACACCAGCACCCCGGTGAGCACGCTCGTCACCACGAACAGCTCGCGCCGCAGCCGTGCGACGTCCACGCCCAGCCCGGCCGCGGTCTCGTCGCCCATCAGCACGGCGTCGAGGGCACGGGCGCGCGCGAGCAGCGCGGCCAGGCCCAGGAGCACCGCGGCCACGGGCACGCCGAGCGTCGACCACTGGGCGCCGCCGAGGGATCCCATCAGCCAGAACAGCACGCCGTGCGTCTGCTGGTCGTCACCGGCCTGCAGCACCAGGTAGTGGGTGAAGCCCGACAGGAACTGCCCGATCCCCACCCCCGCCAGCACCAGCCGCAGCGGCGAGAAGCCGCCCCCGCGCCGGGCCATCGCCCACACCAGCGCGAACGAGGCGAGGGCACCGGCGAACGCCGCCGCCGACAGCCCCAGCCCGAGCATCCCGCCCGCGCCCGCCCCCAGCACGATCGCCGCGACCGCGCCGAGCGAGGCCCCGCTGGAGATGCCCAGCAGATACGGGTCCGCGAGCGGATTGCGGACGAGGGCCTGGACGGCCGTGCCGACCAGGCCCAGGCCCGCGCCCACCACGGCCGCGAGCAGCGCCCGCGGCACCCGCAGCTGCCACACGATCAGGTCCCGGGTGCCCGGCACCGGCTCCTGCCCGCTGATCCCGCGCGCCACCGAGGACCACACCTCGCCGAGCGGCACGTCCGAGGAGCCGAGGCACACGGAAGCGGTCAGCGCGACCAGCAGGGCGGCGGCGAGTGCCGCCGCCACCCACGGCGCGCGCGCCCCCGGCTCGCGCTCCTCCGCCCGTTCCGCGGTGACCGCGGCGGGCGCCCCCACCGGACCCATCTACTTGACCCGGTCCGGGTGCAGCGTGTGCGCGATCTCGCGCACGGTGTCCGCGCTGCGCACGCCCCCGATCGTGGTCCGCTCGGAGCCGATGCGCAGGAAGCGGCCCTCCTTGACGGCCGTGAGGTCCTTCGTGGCGGGGAAGTTCTTCAGGAACTCCGCGGCCTCGTCGAACGCCTTGGCGTTCGCTTCCTCGCTGCCCCGGTTGCGGACGCCCAGCTGGATCCAGTCCGGGTTCTTGGCGACGACGTCCTCCCAGCCCACGGGCTTGAAGTCGCCGTCGCAGCCGTCGAAGACGTTGCGGCCGCCGGCCATGCCGATCACGGCGTTGGCGACCTGCCGGTTGCACACGGCCATCGGCTGCTTGGTGCCGGCGTCGTAGTCGAAGAAGAAGTACGAGGGGCGCTTGTCCTGGGGGACGTCCTTGAGGGCGTCCTGCACCGCGCCCGTCTTCTTCCGCATCTCCTGGACGAGCTCGGCGGCGCGCGCGGACGTGCCGGTGACCTTGCCCAGCTCCTCGATGTCCGCCTCGACGCCCGACAGGTCCGTACGCGGCGTCTTGCTCATCGCGGCGCAGGCCGTCGACTTCAGGAAGACGTGCTTGATCCCGGCGGTCTCGAACTCCTTGGCCGTCGGCGCGTCACCCATCTTGCCCATGTTCTTCATGGACGAGAAGGCGTCGACGTACAGGTCCGCGCCCGAGCCCAGCAGCTTCTCCTTGGGGATCGCCGTCTTCCCCAGCACCGGCACCTTCGCCGCGCGGTCCGCGTACTGCCCCGGCAGGGCGCCCTTGCCGGGCGGGAAGCCCGTGCCGGCCACCTTGTCGCCCGCGCCCAGCCACATCAGCAGCTCCAGGCTC
Source organism: Streptomyces hiroshimensis (assembly GCF_014650335.1). GTDB lineage: Bacteria > Actinomycetota > Actinomycetes > Streptomycetales > Streptomycetaceae > Streptomyces > Streptomyces hiroshimensis. The sequence continues at coordinate 87,978 of NZ_BMUT01000015.1, read as the reverse complement.
GCCGCATTGCTGGTGACGATCCGCTTCGGCGCCGACTCGAAGGTGGTCTTCGCGCCCATGCAGTCCGTGACGCTCACCGGAAAGCCGGAGCGCTCGCCGGCCGCGGCGTCATCGGACTTCTTCGCGTCACCGCCGCCACCGCCGCCGCAGGCCGTCGCCGACAGGGCCACAGCGGCCAGTACACCGCACCACGCACGAGGGCGCATCAGACAACTCCAGGAATTTCGGTTCGCCACGGGCCCGCCGGTGCGGGTCCGGATCAGGTAGTCGGACCGCAGGCCCGCCGGGTTCCCGCGTGTCGCGAAGAAGTGCGACGTAGGCTGCATCGAACGCCCCGCCGACGGCACGCGGCGCGCGGCCCGCGGGCGGAGGCGGATCCGGCAGGTGAAGGAGACCGTGATGGCGGATGCGACGAATATGAAGAATGCGGCGAATGCGACGACGGGCGCGACGACCGGCGCTACGGCGGACGTGACGGCGGATGTGACGGGCACGGCGGATGCGGCGACGGATGCGGCGACGGCCGCGGCCGGGCAGCCCGGAGAGCAGCCGCAGCCGCAGTCGCATCCCCGCGATCAGCTCAAGGAGATGCCCACCGACTGGCGGCGCGCCCTCGCGATCGTCGCCCACCCCGACGACCTCGAGTACGGCGCCTCCGCCGCCGTCGCCACCTGGCTGGACGACGGCCGCGAGTGCGTCTACCTTCTGGCCAGCGTCGGCGAGGCCGGCATCGACACCCTCGCCCCCACCGAGGCCGGGCCGCTGCGCGAGCGCGAGCAGCGGGCCAGTGCGGCCGCGGTCGGCGTGGAGACCGTCGAGTTCCTCGGCCACCCCGACGGCGTCATCGAATACGGCACGGCCCTGCGCCGCGACTTCGCCGCCGCCATCCGGCGCCACCGGCCCGAGCTCGTCCTGACGCTCAACCACCACGACACCTGGGGCGGCACCTACTGGAACACCCCCGACCACCGCAACGTCGGCCGGGCCGTGCTCGACGCCGTCGGCGACGCCGGCAACCGCTGGATCTTCCCCGAGCTGGCCGAGGAAGGGCTCCTGCCCTGGGACGGCGTGCGCTACGTGGCGGTGGCCGGCTCCCCGCAGCCCACGCACGCCGTCGACGCGAGCAGCGGCCTCGACCGGGCCGTCGCGTCCCTCCTCTGCCACCGCACGTACATCGAGGCGCTGACGAAGGAGGACCCGGAGACGTACTGCCGCACGTTCCTGGAGGGCGCCATGCAGGGCGTCGCGGCGCGGTTCGGCGGCCGGCCGGGCGTCGCCTTCGAGCTCTTCAACCGCTGACGGCAGGGAGGGACGGCAGGGAGGGACGGCAGGGAGGGACGGCAGGGAGGGGCGGCGGGGCGGGCCCTGCGGACCTGCCCTGCGGACCCGCCCCCGTCCTACGGTCCTACGCCACCGGGACCCCCTCCGCCGCCCCCTCCGGGCAAGCCGCCTCGTCGCGCGTCCCGTGGTACTCCGACGCCCGTTCCATCACCAGTACCGCCACGTCGTCCTGCAGCCGCCCGCCCGTGTGCGCGTCGAGGTCGGCGCGCAGCCGTCCCAGCAGCTCGGGGGTGGGCAGGGCGGCCCACGCGTCCAGCCGCTCCGCCAGCGGATAGAAGCCGCCGTCCGGCGACCGGGCCTCGGTCACGCCGTCGGTGCAGGCCAGTACCCGGCAGCCGGGCGGCAGGGCGACGCGCTGTACGGTCCGGGGCGAGGCGGCCAGGTCGCCGAGGCCCAGCGGCAGGCCCGCGTCGGCCGGTTCCAGTTCGCGGGCGCCGCCCTGCGCGTCGATCAGGAACGGCGCCACGTGCCCGCAGTCCACGAACGCGACGGGCACCGGGCCGTCGCCGGCAACGGGCCCTGGCCCGGACCCGTCGCCGGGTCCGGGTCGTTCGGAGCTCTCCTCGGTGCCGAAGGCCAGCGCCGTCACGAACTCCTCCGCCGCCCGCATCCGCGCGTCCTCCGGCCGCCCGCCGTGCCGGCCGGGCTGCAGCCGCGCCTGGTACTCCGCGGACCGGTGGTAGCGGTAGAGCCCCTGCTCCATCGCCCGCACCGAGCTCTCCAGGTCGCGCCGGTGGTAGGCCGCCTCGCGGAAGGCGGTCAGCACCGCAGCCCCCGCGCCCAGCGTGCCCAGGCCCTTGCCCCGCACGTCACCGATCAGCACGCGCGTGCCGTACGGCGTGTCGACCACCTCGTACAGATCGCCGCCGACGAGGGCCTCCCGCTGCGAGGACACGTAGAAGCCGTCCACGACCACACTGCGCGTACGCAGCGGAAGCGGCCGCAGCAGCGCCCGCTGCGCGGCCTCCCCGGTGGCCCGTACGCGCTCCAGCAGGGCGTCTCCGTCGCGCCGCAGCCGGGCCACGGCGATGCTCGCGCCCACCATCAGGGCGTTGCCGACGAACGAGCCGACCCGGTTGACCGCCACCTCGCCGTCGGCCACGCCGTGGTGCGCCACCATCAGGCAGAAGTCGAGGACGCCCACGAAGACCGTCTGCCGGTACGTGCACAGCGCCGCGGCCGTCATCGGGGCCAGGGCCGCGAAGACGTCGAGGCGCAGGTTCGACGGCGTCATGAGGTCGACGCACACGATGCCCGCCAGGTAGGCCAGGACGAGCGCGAAGGGCAGTCTGCGCGACGACGACACCGTGGCGGGACCTCCACGCCGGAACGAGGCTCATAGGGGCATTTGTGCCATTACACCCTGGCATGGGTGACGCCTCTCGGCCATCGATGCGATCTTGGCGCCGCCGCCTCTTGACTCAGAGTTTGCGGTACGTGCGGGCGTCGTCCGCCGCGGCGAGGACGGCGGCGAGGTCGCCGCCGGCGGACGCCGTCACCAGGCCGGTCACCGCGCCCTCCACGAACGGGGCGTCGGCGATGCGCACCTCGGCGCCGCCGAAGCCCTCCGCCAGCAGCGCCTTGACCGTGAGCACCGCGCTGCCCATGTCGCAGAAGACCGCCACGCCCGCGCCCTGGTCCGCCGCCGCGACCGCCCGGCGCACCAGCTCGGCGCTCGTGCCCACCGAGCCGTCGGGCAGGCCGCCGGCCGGCGCGGCCGGAGCGGGGTCGCCCGTGCCGACCAGAGCCTTCGCCAGTTCGGCCGTCGAAGCGGCCACCTCGCGGCTGTGCGAGACGAGCACGATGCCGACCCGGCCGGCGGGCGCGGCCTCCTCGGGAGCCTTGCTCTCGGCCTCCGCCTCGGCCGCGACGCCGGCTTCCGCGGGCTCCTGCTCCGGCGCCGCCGCGCACAGCTCCGGGTCGGTCGCCTCGTACAGCGCCGTCACCAGCATCGCCGACGACGTGGCGCCCGGGTCCTGGTGGCCGATGCTGCGCTCGCCCAGATAGCTCGCCCGGCCGCGGCGGGCCTGCAGCGGGACCGTCGCCCCGGCACCTTCGCGGGCCGCCCGCGCGGCGGCGTCGAGTGCGGCCACGACGCCCTGCGGCAGGGCGGCCGTGTACGCGTCGGCGGCCGGCTGGAGCGCGTCGACCATCGTCTTGTCACCGGGCGCCGAGTCCCCGAGCCGCCGCACGCTCGCCACGGCGGCCCCGAGCGCACGCCCCAGCGTCTCCGGCTCGACGACAGGATCCTCGCCGAGAACCTTGCCCATCCGCCGCAGCACGGTCCCGTACAACGGCCCCGACGCGCCGCCCACGGTGTTCGTCAGATGCACACCGACCGCCGTCAGCAGGGCCCCCGGCGTGGCCGGCGGCTCCGCGGCCACCGCCTCGGCGGCGGAGGTGAAACCGCGCTTGAGGTTCGCCCCGTGGTCGGCGTCGCCGATGGCGGCGTCGAGGTCGGTCAGGTACGCGGACTCCGCGACGATCACGCGCGTGGCGCGATCGAGGAAGCGGCGGAAGAAGTCCAGGTCGAGCGGGACGGTCATGTGCGGTGGCTCCTCGTCGCAAGGACATGCAAGTACGCCGGTGCGCAGGCCTGCTGACGCATGGACACACAGGTACGGACCCGGCCCGCCTCAGCGTAGTGCGGGAGCCTCGTCCGTGTGATCGCCGGTCGTGCGTCAGTGCCGGGTTCGGGGCCGGGGCCGGAGCCGGGGCGGGGGCGATCGAGGCGCGTGGCGCGGGTGGTGCGCGGGTGGTGAGCAAGGGGTTCCGGGTGCGAGCCGGATCTGCCATAGTGCCGCTCCCGTCCGGTCCGGTCCGGTGGAGAGGTGGCCCCATGCGTCGGCTCGCTCTGGTCTTACTGGCGGTCGTCCTGGGCGCGGGCGCCCTCGGGGCCGCCCCCGTCCCCGCCCGGGCCGGATCGCCGCCCGATCCCGTCGTCTTCGTGCACGGGCGGAACGCCGGGCCCGGGGTGTGGGGTGGGATGGAGGACGACTTCGTTGCCGCGGGGTATGCGCGGGAGCGGTTGTACGCCTGGTCGTACGACACGGGCAAGTCGTCCAACGAAGTCCTCGCGGGGCAGTTCGCCGCCTACGTCGACGGTGTTCTGGCCCGGACCGGCGCGGCGCGGGTCGACGTCGTCACCCACAGCCTGGGCGCGCTGCCCACACGCTGGTACCTCGCGTTCGGCGGCGGTACGGGCAAGGTCGCGCACTGGGTCTCGCTCGGCGGTCCCAACCACGGGACGAACCTGGCCTATCTGTGTGCGCTGTGGGACCAGGGGTGCAAGGACATGACGCCGGGCTCCTACGTCCTGTCGCACCTCAACGCGGGCGACGAGACCCCCGGCCCCACGCGCTACGCGACCTGGTGGTCGTCGTGCGACGAGCAGATCGCACCCGTGTCGAGCACCTCCCTCGACGGCGCGGCCAACCACCGGGCGGCCGGCTGCCTCAAGCACAACGACCTGCTCGGCGACGACGCCGTGTCACAGGAGGTGCTGACGTTCCTTCGGTGAGCCGAGTGAGCCGAGAGGCGCGTCCCGCAGCCAGTGGCGCTCCGTCGTCCAGCCCAGGAAGCGGCGCGCGGCACCGCCTTCCGCCGTGCCGTCCGCCTCGAAGGAACCGCCCGCGGCGACCAGCCGCAGCCCGGCGAGCGCGGGCGCCAGGCGGTCCGCGACATGGGACGGGTGCCGTGCCGTCTCGCCGTCCAGAGCCGCCAGCACCGCGGCCCGCTCGTCCGCCGCGCACAGCGACAGGTGGAAGAGCATCTGCCGCCACGCGTACGCCGCGTCCTTGATCGTGGGCAGCGGGCGCGGGTTGTACGGGACCTGCGCCGTCAGCCTGCACACCGTGGTGAAGCAGCGCCGGGCCAGGTCGGCCCAGCCCGGCGCCGGGGCGGCGCCGAGCGGGCCGGCGACGGCGGCCAGGTTGTGGGTGGTCAGGATCTGGGCCTGCTCGATCACCTTCCCGTTGGCCGCCACCGACCACGTACGCGGGCGGACGCCGGCGTACGCGTGGCACAGGTCCGCGAAGTCCTGCTGCGCGGACCGCGCGGACTGCGCAGACGTTCCCGGCTCCAGGGGACCGCGGCCGTGCGCCGACTCTTCCAGCGCCACGACCAGCTCGTAGTCGAGGCCGTAGTACCGCTCGTAGAGCGAGCCGCCGAGCAGCCGCCCGGCGCCCGCCGCCGCCTTGAGGAACTTCCCGGAGAAGGTCCCCATGAAGATGTCGGCGGCGAGCTCCTCCACGAACGGCACGTCCTCGCCCGCCTGCCGGGCCAGCGTGGACAGCTCCCGGACCAGCGGGTTCGGCAGGATCGTCGCGGGGAAGCCCTGCAGCGAGACCTCCGCGAGGTGCACCAGCGCCGTACGGGCGCTGCGGCCCGCCTCGCCCTGCCGGCGCAGCCCGGCGACCGCCGCGACCCACGGCAGCTCCTCGATGCGCACCTGGCGTTCGAGGTTGAGCAGGAGCAGCGAGCGGCGGTTGCGGAAGGCCCGGTAGGTGGCCGCCATCAGCGTCCGCAGCGCCTCGTCGGGGTAGGCGAGGGCGGTGGTCGAGGCGACGAGCTGCGGCACGAGCCCGGCCAGGACCTCCGCCGAGGGCACGACGCCGCGCGCGACCAGTGTGGCGAGCGGGGCGCTCAGGGCGGACTCGACCGTCCGCCGGACCACCTCCGGTATCGCGGCGCCGGCGGTCAGCCCGCTCGCCTGCGCCTCCTCGTCGGTGACGGGTGCGACGAGGGGTGCCACGTCGGGCGTGCCGGTGTCCTGAGGGAGAACGGACAGGCGCCGGGCCACGAGCTGGGCCAGGGCGTGATGCGAGGGGCGTGCGGCGTCGGCCGCCTGACGTGCGCGCAGCTCCTGGTGACGCCCGGAGCCGGGCAGGCCGCGCCGCCGCACCATGGAGTCGACGGCGTGCTGGAGCCGCCCGAAGCGGGCCGGGTCCAGCGCCCGGCGGGTCACGTACTCCTCCAGCGCGAGGCGCAGGGAGAGCGGATTCTCCCCGGCCTTGCGGTGCTTGGTGCACAGCGTGTGCCGGGCGGCCAGCCGCTCGTACCGCCGGAGCATCGCGGCAGCGCGCCGCAGCCAGTCCTTGTCCGGCGTGCGGGCCAGGACGCGGCCGACCCGGCCGGCGTCCCCGGACCCTGCGGTGTCGGCCCCTGTGGTGTCGGCTCCTGCGGTGCCGGACCCTTCGCTTCCTGACCCGGCGGCGGTCTCCAGCCAGAGGGCGAGCATCTCGTCGAAGAACGGGTTCCAGACGGCCAGAGCCTCCCGCATGGCCTCGACGCCCGGGTTGGGGCGGCGCCGGCCGACGGCCGTGCCGGCCTCGCCGACCGTGAGGCGGTGGGCGACGGCCGCATCGGAGGGCGCGGGCGCGGTGCCCGGCCGGGGCGCGAAGCGCAGCCGCCCGGCGAACGGCTGCAGCGTCTCCAGCAGGCGCAGCGCGCCGAGCCGGTCCCCGGAGCGGAGCAGCCACGCGACGGTGAGCAGCGCGGCCTCCTCGGGCACGGCCACCTCGTACGCCCCGCTGTCGAGCAGCGCGGTCAGCTCGGCGAGGCCGGCGTCGCTCAGCCAGTACGCGAACAGCGCGGCCCGGTCGGCGCGCACGCCGGCCCGCCGCGCGGTGGCGGTCTCGTGGGGGAGGAGCGGGCCGCCGGCGCTCGCGGCGCCGGTGGCGAAGCCGCCCCGGACGACCTCCGGGGTGACCCAGGCGGGCAGTCCGGCGACGGGGGTGCGTGATCCGACGGTCAGCGTCCCGGCGGCCATGCCGGCCAGCACGTCCTGCCAGCGGCCGATCCGCCGCTCGGCGCGGCGGCGGGCCCCGGGGTCCTCGTGCGCGGCCGCGGTGGTGAAGGCCCGGGCCAACTGGCCCGTGGGGTAGCCCGCGTGGATGCCCAGGTCTACGGTCTGCTTCGGCTCGTGCCGCTCATCCTGCTCGTTCATAAGCCGGCGTGGCAGGGATCGCACCTGCGCCCTCCGGGTAAGGAGCCCGGTGATCTACTGACTGATCTACACGCCGTCGTTGCGGGAATCTTAGGTATCGCCCGGCCGGACAGGCAACGGCTTTTCCTTGAGCACGGTCTACGAGAGCGCGGTCCGCCCTCACGGGAGAAGGGGGGCGGACCGCGGGATCGTGGGTGTCCGGCGTCAGCGGATGGCCTTGATCAGCTCACCGTTCGCCGTATCGCCGCTCAGCTCCCAGAAGAAGGTGCCGCCCAGCCCCTGCTGGTTCTTGTACGCCGTCTTCGCGGCGATCGTCGACGGGGTGTCGTAGCTCCACCAGTCGCTGCCGCACTTGGCGTAGGCCGTGCCCGCCACCGTGCCGCTCGCCGGGCACTTGGTCTTGAGGACCTTGTAGTCCTCGAAGCCGTCCTCGTAGGTGCCCTTGGCCGGGCCGGTCGCCGTGCCGCCCGGGGCCGACTGGGTCACGCCCGTCCAGCCGCGGCCGTAGAAGCCGAGGCCGAGCAGGAGCTTGGAGGAGGGGACGCCGAGCGACTTGAGCTTGGTGATGGTGGCGTCGGTGTCGAAGCCGGCCTTGGGGATGCCGCTGTAGGAGGTCAGCGGGGAGTGCGGGGCCGTCGGTCCCTTCGCCTCCCAGGCGCCGAAGTAGTCGTAGGTCATGGGGTTGTACCAGTCGACGTAGCGGGCCGCGCCCGCGTAGTCCACGGCGTCGATCTTGCCGCCGTTCGATGCGTCGGCGGTGATGGCGGCCGTGACCAGGTTGCGCGTGCCGAACTTCGCGCGCAGCGCGGCCATCAGCTTCACGAACCCCTCGCGGCCGCTCGTGTCGCAGGTCAGGCCGCAGGCGTTGGGGTACTCCCAGTCGATGTCGATGCCGTCGAAGACGTCGGCCCAGCGCGGGTCCTTGACGAGGCCGTAACAGGACTCGGCGAACGCGGCCGGGTTCCTGGCCGCCTCGCCGAAGCCGCCCGACCACGTCCAGCCGCCGAAGGACCAGACCACCTTGAGGCCGGGGTGCAGCTTCTTGAGCTTGCGCAGCTGGTTGAAGTTGCCGCGCAGGGCGCCGTCGTCCCAGGTGTCGGCCTTGCCGTCGACGCTGCCGGCCGCGTCGTAGGCCTTGTCGTAGTCGGCGTAGGCGTCGCCGATGGTGCACTTGCCGCCCGCCACATTGCCGAAGGCGTAGTTGATGTGGGTGAGTTTGGCGGCCGAGCCGGACGTCTCGATGTTCTTGACGTGGTAATTGCGCTCGTAGACGCCCCAGTTGGTGAAGTAGCCGACCACCTTGCCTCCGGCGGCGGTGTCGTCGGGATCCGCGGCTGCGGGCGACGCGGACGCCGGTCCGCCGAGGAGCGTGGTGGTGATCAGGGCCCCGGCGGCGGCGAAGGCGGCCAGGAGCGTACGGGCCGAGCCCAGGAGCGGGCGGGCTCTGCGGATGGTGCGGGATCGTGCGGGCATCGGTTCTCCTCGGTGGGGTGGGGAGAGCTCTCGGGGGGTGACCTGCACTCGTGCCTGCGTTCACGCCGCAGCAGCGATGGACATGAGCGATTGGCATGGACGCGCTGAGCGGTGGCAGGACCATAGAAGGACTAGACCAGTTGGGTCAATGGTTTGGACCAACCCCGTTCACAACTCCGTCAGGAGCACGTCGTCCCTGGTGCACGACTTGTCAACCCGTGACGTCCGCCCGCCGATCGGGCATACTCCAAGCCGCCACAGCCGCAGGTCATCCCGTGCCGCGACCCGGCGCGGGAGCATCGGCTGGGGCACCCCCGACGGCGGCGCCACACCCTTGCGCGCCCGTCGTCGCAGCGCCCTGACAGGGAGGAGAGCGCCGTCATGACCGACCACGGCCCGCAGCCGGTGGAGCGACAGCTGCCCACCGAGGAGTCCCGCGACCTGCTCGCGCTCGTACGCGACCTGGTGCAGCGGGAGATCGAACCCGTCGCGGCCGAGGAGGAGGAAGCCGGGCGCTTCCCCCGCGAGGTCTTCCGGCTGCTGTCCGCCTCGGGCCTGCTCGCCCTCCCCTACGCCGAGGAGTTCGGCGGCGGCGACCAGCCCTACGAGGTCTACCTCCAGGTCCTGGAGGAGCTCGCGGCGGCCCGCCTCACCGTGGGCCTGGGCGTCAGCGTGCACACCCTCGCCTGCCACGCCGTCGCAGGCTTCGGCACCAAGGAACAGCAGGCCGAGCACCTGCCCGGCATGCTCGGCGGCGGCCTCCTCGGGGCGTACTGCCTCTCCGAGCCCTCCTCCGGCTCCGACGCGGCCTCGCTGCGCACCCGCGCCACCCGCGACGGCGACACCTGGACCCTCGACGGCACCAAGGCGTGGATCACCCACGGCGGCGTCGCGGACTTCTACACCGTCCTGGCCCGTACCGGAGGCGAGGGCGCCCACGGCATCACCGCCTTCCTCGTCCCCGGCGACGCCCCCGGGCTGTCGGCCGCACCGCCCGAGCGCAAGATGGGCATGAAGGGCTCGCCGACGGCGCAGCTGCACTTCGACGGGGTGCAGGTGCCGGACGCACGCCGCATCGGCGAGGAGGGGCAGGGCTTCACGATCGCGCTGTCCGCGCTGGACTCCGGGCGCCTGGGCATCGCCGCCTGCGCGATCGGCGTGGCCCAGGCCGCGCTGGACGAGGCGCTCGCCTTCACCGCCGGGCGGCGGCAGTTCGGCCGGCCGATCGCCGACTTCCAGGGCCTGCGCTTCATGCTCGCCGACATGGCCACCCAGATCGAGGCGGGCCGCGCCCTCTACCTCGCCGCGGCGCGGCTGCGCGACGCCGGCCTGCCGTTCTCCCGGCAGGCGGCGATGGCCAAGCTCTTCTGCACGGACGCGGCGATGAAGGTGACCGTCGACGCCGTCCAGCTCCTCGGCGGCTACGGCTACACCGCGGACTTCCCCGCCGAGCGCTACATGCGCGAGGCCAAGGTCCTGCAGATCGTCGAGGGCACCAACCAGATCCAGCGCATGGTGATCGCCCGTCACCTGGCGGGGCCCGAGAGCCGCTGAGCGGCAGCGCGGCGGGCGGGCTCTCGGGGGCCCGCCCGCCGGAGACGCCCCGCTGTCAGGTCGGGCGTCAGGACAGACGTCAGGATGGACGTCAGGCGTGAGACGTCAGGTGCGGGACGTCAGGGTGGAGGCGTCAGGACGGGCGGCGCATCTCCGGGACGCGGACCGGGCGGGATCCGGGGCCCCCGATGTGGGAGAACGGCTGGGTCCTCCAGTCCAGGCTCTCCGGCAGAGTGAGCAGCAGCGCCGTGTCGAACTCCTGGCCCTCCAGCGACTCGTCCGCCGCGGGGGCCTCCTCCATGGCGCGGCCGGAGCCGGGGCACACGGTGAGCCCGAAGGGATTCCACGGCGAGGGGCACAGTGCGTGCTCCGGGAGCACGTCCTCGTCCGGGAGCAGGGCGATCGGGCGGGCGCAGTCCGGGCAGGTCACCCGGAACATCGTGGTGGTATCGACCTCATAGGGCTCGTACGGGCTGCCGTCGCCGTCGTTCAGGCGTTCCAGGCTGGGCATAGTCTTTCTCCCCCTCGGATTGGCCGGCCAGGCGTCGCGGCCTCGGCCAAAGCAAGCACTTCCCGCGCCACGAGCCGGGTAATCGCCGCATCACGGAGGACACGGGTGCATATCTGTGTTGTTCGTCACATGTCTTTGTGCGTGGGCATGCGCCCCCATCGAGCCGTCGACTGTGCCGCTCCGGCCGGAACCCAGTAGGTTGATCCGCGTGGAGGAGCTGGACAGAGAAATCGTGGAACTGCTCGTCAAGGACGGGCGGATGAGCTACACCGACCTGGGGAAGGCTACGGGCCTGTCCACCTCGGCGGTGCATCAGCGCGTGCGCCGGCTCGAACAGCGGGGCGTCATCCGAGGCTACGCGGCGGTGGTCGACCCCGAGGCGGTGGGGCTGCCGCTCACCGCGTTCATCTCGGTGAAGCCCTTCGATCCCAGCGCTCCCGACGACATCGCGGACCGCCTCGCCGAGATCCCCGAGATCGAGGCGTGCCACAGCGTGGCCGGCGACGAGAACTACATCCTCAAGGTCCGCGTCGCCACGCCGCTGGAGCTGGAACATCTGCTGGCGCGGATCCGGTCGCTGGCCGGGGTGTCCACGCGGACCACGATCGTGCTGTCCACGCCGTACGAGGCGCGGCCGCCGCGCGTCGGCTGACGGCCTTGTTTTGGAGCCCGTCCGGCGATTGAGGACACCGGGGTCCGGGGCGGAGCCCCGGGTAGGGGACGGGGCGGGCCAGGGGAGAGACTGATCCCTATGACCGAGCCCTACGCATCCCAGGACACCCCGCGCACCGTTCTGCTGCGCAACGGCGACGTGCACAGCCCCGCCGACCCGTTCGCCACGGCCATGGTCGTCGAGCGCGGCGCCGTCGCCTGGGTCGGCTCCGAAGGCGCCGCCGACTCCTTCGCCGACGGCGTCGACGACGTGGTCGACCTCCAGGGCGCGCTCGTCACCCCCGCGTTCACGGACGCACACGTGCACACCACCGCGACCGGCCTCGCGCTCACCGGTCTCGACCTCACCGGCGCCACCTCCCTGGCCGAGGCGCTCGGCCGGATCCGGGCCCACGCCGACGCCCGCCCGGCCGACCGCGTCCTGCTCGGCCACGGCTGGGACGCCAGCGCCTGGCCCGAGCAGCGGCCCCCGGCCCGCCGCGAGCTGGACGAGGCCACCGGGGGCCGGCCGCTCTACCTCACCCGCTCCGACGTCCACTCCGCCGTCGTCACCACGGCCCTGCTCGACCTCGTGCCGGGCCTCGCCGGCCTCGGCGGATACCACCCCGACGGGCCGCTGACGGGGGACGCCCACCACGCCGTGCGCGCCGCCGCGTACGACGCGGTCACCCCCGCGCAGCGCGCCGAGGCCCAGGCCGCCGCGCTCGACCGCGCCGTCTCCCTCGGCATCGGCTCCCTGCACGAGTGCGCCGGGCCGCAGATCTCCAGCGCCGAGGACCTCACCGGGCTGCTGAGCCTGGCGGCCGGCCGGCCGGGCCCCCGCGTCGTCGGCTACTGGGCCGAGGCCATCACGTCTGCGAACGAAGCCGGGCGCATCCGCGAGCTCGGCGCGCTGGGCGCCGCCGGCGACCTCTTCGTGGACGGCTCCCTCGGCTCGCACACCGCGTGCCTCCACGAGCCGTACGCCGACCTGCCCGGCAGCACGGGCACCTCCCACCTGGACGCCGCGGCCGTCGCCGCCCACGTCGCCGCGTGCACCGAGGCGGGCATCCAGGCTGGCTTCCATGCCATCGGCGACGCCGCGCTGACCGCCGTCGTGGAAGGCGTCCGCGCCGCGGCGGACAAGCTGGGCCTGGCCCGCGTCCGCGCGGCCCGGCACCGCGTCGAGCACGCCGAGATGCTCACTCCCGAGCACATCGCGGCCTTCGCCGAATTCGCCCTCACGGCCTCCGTGCAGCCGGCCTTCGACGCCACGTGGGGCGGTGACACGGCCATGTACGCCCAGCGCCTGGGCGTCGAGCGGGCCCGCACCCTCAACCCGTACGCGGCCCTGCTGCGCGCCGGCGTCCCGCTCGCCCTCGGCTCCGACAGCCCGGTCACCCCGCTCGACCCGTGGGGCACCGTCCGCGCCGCCGCCTTCCACCGCACCCCGGGGCACCGCATCTCCGTCCGGGCCGCGTTCACCGCGCACACGCGCGGCGGCTGGCGGGCGATCGGCCGCGACGACGCCGGCGTCCTCGTGCCGGGCGCACCCGCCGACTACGCGGTCTGGCAGGCCGGCGACCTCGTGGTGCAGGTGCCGGACGAGCGCGTTTCGAGCTGGTCCACGGACCCGCGCTCGGGCACCCCGGGCCTGCCCGACCTCACCCCCGGCGGCCCGCTCCCCGTCTGCCTGCGCACCGTCGTGGGCGGGCACACCGTCTACGAGCGGCCGAACGGGTGACTCCGTACCCGGCGCGTACCGCCGAACGATGAGAGACCGGCCTGTCGCCGCCCGTGATCACTCGCCGTACTGACCTGCTGATTTGGTGCATACCTCCAGGTCGCGGAGGTGTTGACAGGGTGCGGGCGGCGGCCGGTAGGTTCTGCGGAGTCCACCACAGGACGTCCGGCCGGTGCACTTCCACACAGTCGTCGAACGCAGCTGGGCCATGGGGCGGTGCGCCGGGGAGCGGTCACCGCCACTGGCAGCCAGGTTCCAGCGCACGGGGGCGAGGGAGGTGCTGCCGGGCCGGCAGGTGCGACCCGGGTGGGGCCCGGACGTTCAGTAGACAACGGCTCTAGGTCGACCCGCAGCCAGCGGGTCCCGGGTCGGCCCGAAGGACGCCGGGCCCCCATTCGCCCCGCCCCATGCGCCCCACCCCCTTCCCAGGCCTTCTCTGCGTACCCAGGGCGGGCATGATGCCCCGAGCGATGTACCGTCGGGCTCATCACCGCAAGTCAGCAGGAAGGCTCGCCCGTGCCCCCGGGTCCCGAAACCACCGCCGGAGCCGACGAGGCATCCGCCTCCGCCGGCGAGGAGCGCCCGCCAAAGACCCCGGAGGACGCGTCCGCCCCGCAGGAGCGCCCCGGCCGTGCCGTGCGCCTGGCCCGGCTCGCGCGCCGCGAGGCCCCCCGCACCGCCGCCGCCGTGCTCGCCGGCGTCGCGCTCGCGCTGTCCTTCCCGCCGTACGACGTCTGGCCGCTGTCGGTCGCGGCCGTCGCCGCGCTGGCCCTGCTGACCCGCGGCCGTACCGCCCGCCAGGCGGCGTGGACCGGTTTCGCCTTCGCGCTGCCCTTCTTCTTCGTGCTGCTGCGCTGGCTGCACGTGGTCGGCTACGACGCCGTGTTCGGCCTGTCGCTGGTCGAGGCCCTGTTCATCGCCGTGCTCGGCGCGGCCCTGGCCCTCGTATCGCGGCTGCCCGCATGGCCGCTGTGGGGCTCCTGCCTGTGGGTCGCGCAGGAGCTGGCCCGCGACCGGCTGCCGCTCGGCGGCTTCCCCTGGGGCCGGCTGGCCTTCGCCAACACCGCCTCGCCCTTCACGCCCCTCGCCGCGCTCGGCGGCGCCCCGCTGGTGACCTTCGCCGTCGCCCTGTCCGGCGGCCTCCTCGCGTACGCCGTGGCCGCGCTGTGGCGGCTGCGCCCGGCGGGCACCCGCACGGTCCGCGCCGCCCTCCCGGGCGTCGAGGCGCTCGCGCTGGCCGCCGCCCTCCTGCTCGCCGGATACGCCGTGCCCGTGCCCACGAAGGCCGACGACGAGGTGAAGGTGGCCCTCGTCCAGGGCAACGTCCAGCACGCGGGCATGGACTTCCTCGGCCGCCCGATGATGATCCTCGACAACCACGCCGAGGCCACCCTTCAGCTGGCCCGCGACGTCAAGGCGGGCAAGGTGCCGCGACCCGACCTCGTCATCTGGCCGGAGAACTCCTCCGACCTCGACCCCTTCCAGTACCCGCAGGCGTACGACCGCATCGACCAGGCGGTCAAGGCCATAGGAGTGCCGGTGCTCGTCGGCGCCCTCGTGGACCACCCGGGCCGCAGCGGCTACATCGACAACAAGGGCATCGTCTGGGACCCGAAGACCGGCCCCGGCGCCTCCTACGCCAAGCAGCACCCCGTGCCCTTCGGCGAGTACGTGCCCTTCCGGAGCGCGCTGAGCAAGGTCATCACCCGCCTCCAGCGCGTCCAGCGCGACTTCTACCCCGGCGATCACACCGGCGTGATGCAGACCGGCCCGGCCCGGCTCGGCGACGTCATCTGCTTCGAGGTCGCCTACGACGAGATCGTCCGCGACACCGTCAAGGACGGCGCCCGGGCCCTGGTCGTCCAGACCAACAACGCCACCTACGGCCGCACCGGCCAGCCGGAGCAGCAGCTGGCCATGTCGCGGCTGCGGGCCGTCGAGCACGGCCGCGCCGTGGTCACCGCCGCCACGAGCGGCATCAGCGCCGTGGTCGCCCCGGACGGCACGGTGCAGCAGCGGAGCGAGGAATTCACCCAGGACGTCATCAGCGCGACCATCCCCCTGAGGGACGGGACGACCGTTGCCGACCGCGTGGGTGCGGGGCCCGAATGGGCGCTCGCTATGGTGGGGCTTCTGTCCTGCGCGGCCGCGCTCCTGATCGGCCGTCGGGGACAGGGACGTACGGACGAGCGGAATAAGAGGGGCCAGCAGTGAACGACGACGGGCAGCGCAGATACGGTCCGCTCGGCACGACCTTGGTGATCATCCCGACCTACAACGAGGCGGAGAACATCAAGAGCATCGTCGGCCGGGTGCGGTCGGCCGTGCCGGAGGCGCACGTCCTCGTCGCCGACGACAACAGCCCCGACGGCACCGGCAAGCTCGCCGATGAGCTCGCGGGCGAGGACGACCACGTCAAGGTGCTGCACCGCAAGGGCAAGGAGGGGCTCGGCGCCGCCTACCTGGCGGGCTTCCGCTGGGGCCTCGACAACGGCTACGGCGTCCTGGTCGAGATGGACGCCGACGGCTCCCACCAGCCGGAGGAGCTGCCCCGCCTGCTCACCGCCCTCAAGGGCGCCGACCTCGTGCTCGGCTCGCGCTGGGTGCCCGGCGGCCGGGTGGTGAACTGGCCCAAGTCGCGCGAGTTCCTCTCCCGCGGCGGCTCCACCTACTCCCGGCTCCTCCTCGACGTGCCGATCCGCGACGTCACCGGCGGCTTCCGGGCCTTCCGGCGGGAGACGCTGGAGGGCCTCGGCATGGAGGACGTGGCCTCTCAGGGCTACTGCTTCCAGGTCGACCTGGCCTGGCGCGCGGTCAAAGCCGGCTTCCACGTCGTGGAGGTGCCCATCACCTTCGTCGAGCGCGAGCTCGGCGACAGCAAGATGAGCCGCGACATCGTCGCCGAGGCCCTGTGGCGGGTCACCTCCTGGGGCGTCGGCTCCCGGGTCGGCAAGGCGCTCGGCCGCAAGTAGCCCGGCGGGCGGGTCGGCAAGTAGCCCGGCGGGCCGGTCGGCCCGGCTGGCGCCGTAAGCGCCCCATAAACTCCGCCCCCGGGTTCCGCCGCAGGCCAGGCACACTTGAGGCATGACGTTCGGAGCACAGCAGACGATGAACGGCCGCCCGCCGCAGCGGCGGCGCGCCCGCAAGCTCATCCCCCTGGGAGTGGCCCTCTGGGTCGTCCTGGAGATCTGGCTGCTCACGCTGGTGGCCGGCGCCGCCGGCGGGCTCACCGTCTTCGCCCTGCTGGCCGGCGGCGTCGTCCTCGGCTCCTACGTGATCAAGCGGGCGGGACGGCGGGCCTGGAAGCGGCTCACGGTCTCCCTGCAGCCGGGCGGCGCGACCGCCGAGCCCGGCGCCCAGGAGAACGGCGGCAACGCCCTCACGATGCTCGGTGGCCTGCTGATCATCCTGCCGGGGCTCCTCTCCGACGTGGCCGGCCTGCTGTGCCTCTTCCCGCCCACCCGCGCCCTGCTGCGCAAGACGGGGGAGCGGTGGCTCAACCGCCCGGCGGCCCCCGGCACCCTCGGGGACGCCTTCCGGCAGGCCCGCAGTGCCGATCTGGGCGGCATGGGCGGCATGGGTGGTCCGGGAGGCGCGGGAGGTGCGGGAGGGCCCGGCGGCAAGGTCGTCCAGGGCGAGGTCATCCGCGACGACGAGCCGCCGGCTCCGCACCCCGGCGGCCCCCAGCTGCCCCGCTAGCCGGCCCGCCGGAGCGCCTGGAAGGCCCGAGCCCGTCCCGCGCCGGTCGCACCGGCGCATGACAAGGGCCCGGGCCACTGCGTGAAGCAGTGGCCCGGGCCCTTGTCAATGCAATCTGCAATCGCTCCCGCCGGTCAGGCGGACTTGCGGGTGTCCCGCGGATGAACGGCAATGTTCATTGCGCCGGAGCGCAGGACCGCCAGCCGTTCGGCCAGCACCTCCTCCAGCTCCTCGCGAGTACGCCGCTCCATGAGCATGTCCCAGTGCGTACGCGCAGGCTTGCCCTTCTTCTCCTCAGGACCATCGCCGTCCACCAGGAGTGCCACGGCGCCGCACGCCTTGCACTCCCACTCCGGCGGAATCTCCGCCTCTACCGAGAACGGCATCTCGAATCGATGGCCGTTCGGGCATGCGTACTCCACCGCCTGGCGCGGGGCCAGATCGATGCCGCGGTCGGTCTCGTAGCTGGTAACCACAAGTCGCGTGCCGCGGAGAGCTCGCTCACTCATGAATCGTGCCTCCCGGGCTTAGTCGCCCACAGGACAGGTGTCGCTGTCGTCGTCATCCGGTCAACGTCCGGTCGGCGGTGAAGATTCCCGTTTAGGGACATGCGTCGCCCGTCGTGCCGCCCCTTGTTGTACCCACCAACGCCCGTTTTGTCACATCTGGCAACGGATGTCACCCTGTGTTTCTGTCGCTTTAGCGTGCAGTAACGGTTCGTTCGGTGGGTCGAAGGCGTACACTACCGGCCCGCTTCGTCCGGGCCTAAACCAGGTCCGGAACTTCACGCTCGGCCGGGCGTACGGGAGGGTGCGCGGCCGGGTGCACGGGGGCCGGAGCGGCAGGCTCCGGAAGGGCGAACAGGCGCAGGAAGAACTGCGACAGCGGGCCGATGGCCAGGGCGTAGAAGACCGTGCCCAGGCCCACCGAGCCGCCCAGCACGAACCCCGTGGCCAGCACGACCACCTCGATGCACGTCCGCACCAGCCGCACCGAGCGCCCCGTCCGCCGGTGCAGCCCCGTCATCAGCCCGTCGCGCGGGCCCGGGCCGAACCTGGCCGAGATGTACAGTCCGGTCGCCACCGCGCACAGGGCCACCGCGAAGGCCAGCAGCGGGATCCGTATCCACAGCGACCGCGGGTCGGGCACCAGGCTCAGCGTCGCGTCCATGGCCAGGCCGATGACCAGGACGTTGGAGACCGTGCCCAGGCCGGGGCGCTGCCGCAGCGGGATCCACAGCAGCAGCACCAGGGCGCCGATCGCGATCGACGCCGTGCCGATCGACATCCCCATGTGCTTCGCGACGCCCTGGTTCAGTACGTCCCACGGCGCGAGCCCCAGACCTGCCCGCAGCTGCAGCCCCGCGCTCGCCCCGTACAGCGCGAGTCCGACGTAGAGCTGCAGCAGCCGGCGGGCGAGGGACGCCCCTGCGGGCGTCCGCCCGGGCGCCCCTCCGGACGCCTCTCCCGACGCCCCCTCGGGCGCGCCTTCCGACGGTCCTTCCGACGGTCCCCCTGATGCGGACAACGGTTTCTCCTGACACTCGGCACGGCCCGAAGGCGGTGTGGACGGCATAAGTCGCGACCACCTGCAGTGGTGCAAGTGGCCTGCCGCATGACAGTCTGGACAACAGGTGGACGCAAGATCCATGGCCAATCTTCGGAAGGTGGACCGATTCGAATGAGTCATTGGACCTCCTCGGTGGGAGCGCAGAAGCTCGCCCGTCTCCTCGGCTCGCAGCGCGAGCGCGAGACGCAGGGCGGCCGCGGCACCGTCACACCGCTCGGCGGCCGCCGGGCCCCGGCCTACCGCTCGCTCGCGGACGGCATCCGCCTGCTCGTCCTCGAAGGCCGCATCCCCGTCGCCGCCCGGCTGCCCGCCGAGCGGGAGCTCGCCGCCGCGCTCTCCGTCAGCCGCACCACCGTCGCCGCGGCCTACGAGGCCCTGCGCAGCGAGGGCTTCCTGGAGTCCCGGCGCGGCGCCGGCAGCTGGACCGCGGTGCCCGCCGGCAACCCGCTGCCCACCCGCGCCCTGGACCCGCTGCCCCCGGAGGCCGCCGGCTCGGTCATCGACCTCGGCTGCGCCACCCTGCCCGCCCCCGAGCCCTGGCTCGGCCGCGCCGTCCAGGGCGCGCTGGAGGAGCTGCCGCCCTATGCGGCCACCCACGGCGACTACCCCGCCGGCCTGCCCGCCCTGCGCCAGGCCATCGCCGACCGCTACACCGCCCGCGGCGTCCCCACCATGCCCCAGCAGATCATGATCACCACGGGGGCCATGGGGGCCGTCGCCGCCATCTGCCGGCTCATCGCCGGGCGCGGCGAGCGCGTCGCCGTCGACTCGCCCTCGTACGCCAACGTCCTCCAGCTCATGCGCGAGGCCGGCGCCCGCCTCGTGCCCGTCGCGATGGCCGACGGGCTCGGCAGCTGGGACCTGCCCGCCTGGCGCCAGGTGCTGCGCGACGCCGCCCCCCGCATGGCCTACGTCATCGGCGACTTCCACAACCCGACCGGTGCCCTCGCCACCGAGGAGCAGCGACGGCAGCTCGTCGAAGCGGCGCGCGCCGCGGGCACCCTGCTCGTCGCCGACGAGACCATGGCCGACCTCTGCCTGGAGCCGGGCCTGGAACTGGCGCGCCCCGTCTGCGCCTTCGACCCCGCGGGCAACGCCGTCATCACCGTGGGGTCCGCCAGCAAGTCCTTCTGGGCGGGCCTGCGGATCGGCTGGGTGCGGGCCGCGCCGGAGGTCATCCGCAGTCTGGTCGCCGCCCGCGCCTACGCCGACCTCGGCACGCCCGTGCTCGAACAGCTCGCCGTCAACTGGCTGCTGACCACCGAGGGCTGGGACGCCGCCCTCGACATACGGCGCACCACGATGCGGGAGAGCCGCGACGCCGTCGTCGCGGCGGTCCGGCGCCACCTGCCCGAGTGGGAGTTCACCGTGCCGCGCGGCGGGCTCACCCTGTGGGTGCGCACCGGTGGTCTGTCCGGTTCGCGGATCGCCGAGGCGGGCGAACGCCTCGGCGTACGGGTGCCCTCGGGCCCCCGCTTCGGCGTCGACGGCGCCTTCGAGGGCTACGTCCGGCTGCCGTTCACCGTCACCGGCGCGGTCGCGGAGGAGGCCGCCTCCCGCCTGGCGGAGGCCGCCCGCCTGGTGGCGAGCGGCGCGACCGCCGCGGTGGAGGCACCGCGGACGTATGTGGCGTGAAGGCGCCCGCCTGAAGGCGCCGGTCTGCCGGGCCGGCGCCTTCGTCCCACCGGTGGCCCGCAACGATCTGTTCGGCGGTGCCGTACCGGCTTGAGGCGTGTGCGGGCACCGCCGGATCCGCGCCGCGGGGGTTGAGCGCCGTTGCGGCGGAAGCGGGGGGCTTTGAGCGCCGGGCGGCGAGCAGCCTGCTCTGCCCGCGGCCTCTTTCCGCCACGGCGGGGCCATGAGCGTGGGCGCCCGCGAAATCCGCCGGGTGGCGGACGGCCTGCCGGGGCTGGTGCCTTCTTTCCGCCGCGGCGGCGAGCAACTGGCGACAAGGGGTCCGGCGGTGCCGGGCTGGCCTGGGGTGTGCCTGGCACCGCCGGAACTGCGCCGTGGGGGTTGGGCGCCGCCGCGGCGGAAGCAGGAGGTGGGTGTTTGAACGCCGGGTGGCGGACGGCCTGCCGGGCCGGTGCCCTCTTTCCGCCGTGGCGGGTCATGGGTGTGGGCGCTTGTGGGATTCGTTGGGTGGCGCGCGGTCTGCCGGGCCTGCGGCCTCTTTCCGTCGCGGCGGTGAGTAACCGGCGACGAGGTGTCCGGCGGTGCCGGGCCGGCCGGGGCGTGCGGCTTCTTCGGGGCGCGCCGTGCGCGGGTTGTGCGAGGTGGGTTACGTGGGCTGTATCGACAGGGGGCCGTTCTCGCCGCCCGGGTGTGTGGGGGCCTCGGCGTATTCGTCGTCGGCCCAGTCGTTGCCGGCCGCAGGCCAGGGGTCGGGCGCCGTCCCCGTGGGTGCTGCCCCGGTCGTCCCCGTCGTCCCCGTCGCCCCGGGCAGGAGCTCCAGGATCGCCTGCCGTTCGCGGTCGGAGGTGTCCTCGTCGTACGGGTCGGGCGTCGACGGGACCTGTATCCGGTGTACCGGGCCCGAGCCCAGGCGGGCGTAGCCGCGCCCCGGCGGGGCCTCCGGCGGCGGCGTGCTCTGCGGCGGTGCGCCGAGCACGGACCGCACCTGCTCGCCGGTGACGACGCCGAGCACCACGCGTGCGCGCGTGTGCGTGAGCACCGGCTCGGCGAGCTGGGACGTGCTCGCGGCGTCGTCCAGGTGGTCGCCCACCACGACCGTGACGTTCGCGATCCGCCCGTGCCGCAGCGGCACCTGCAGCAGCTCCTGGGGATCGGTCCTGCCCTCGCCCGCGGCGAGGTGGCTGAGCGCGGTGGGCCGGTCGACGACGATCCACAGGGGGCGGCGGACGTCCTCGGGGGCCTGATGGCCCTGTCGGCGGGCGTGGTTGGCCGTGAGGAGGCGCCGCTCCGTCTCGTGGGAGGCCCACTCCAGGGCGGCGAGGGCGCCGGCGGGCGAGGACTCGACGGCCAGGACGCCCTCCCGGCCCCGCAGGAAGGCGAACTCGCCGGACCCGCTGCCGTCGACGGCCAGGATGTCGCCCTGGTGCAGGGCCTGTAGCGCGAGCGAGCGCAGCAGCGTGCTGGTGCCGGCGGCGGGCCGGCCGAGGACCAGCAGGTGCGGTTCGGTGGAGCGCTGGCCCGTACGCCACAGCACCGGCGGCTCGTCGCTGCAGTCCGCGTCGTCGAGGAGGACGGGCAGGGTGCGGTGCACGGCGCCGGGGTCGGTGAAGCCCAGGACGGTCTCGCCGGGCGCGGTCACGAACCGCTGGGCGAAGACGTCGGTCGGCAGCGGGGGCAGGACGTGCAGGTGGAGGCGGTTGGCCTCCTCGTACCAGTCGAACCGGTACTCCCGCCCCCGCCCGGCCTTCATCTGCAGCAACTGCTCGATCCTGGCCCGCGATTCCGGCTCGCCGTCGGTGAAGTAGGCCGGATAGCGCAGCTCCAGGGAGACGAGCCGGCCGCCGTGGTCGAAGGCGTGGGCCACGAACGCCTCTTCCCGGTCGCCGTCGTGCGCGTAGAGCGGCGCGGGGTCCTCCGGGACGGACAGGTAGGGCACCAGGGCCTCGTACAGGGCCTGGAGCCGCTCGTCCTCGCCCTCGCGGACCACCGTCTCGTGCGCGGGGTCGCGGTCGCGCCCGGCCCAGGCGGCGAGCGTCATCAGGGTGATGCCGGCGAGCACGGGCCCGTACGGCAGGAGCGCCACGATGGCGATGCACGACCCCACCAGCAGCAGGGTGGGCCCGCGCCGGTCGCCCGGCGTCTCCAGCCACCTGCGCCACGCGCCGGCCGCCAGGGCGCGCAGCCCGCGCGCGATGATGATCAGCGGGTGGAATATGTCGGCCGCGCTGTCGGCCGCCGAGCGTGCGAGGTCCTGCCCGCGGGCGATCGGCCGGCGGTCGGTCAGGCTGCGGGGGAGCTGTCGTGGGTCCACGTCGGTCTCCTCCTGCGGGCGGTGCGGCGGATGCGGGGCGGGTCAGAACTTGAGGCCGCCCAGGAGGCCGGCGAGGCTCGCGCTGCCCGCCCTGATGCTGGGGGCGATGGCCGTGCTCGACAGGTAGAAGCCGAAGAGGGCGCAGACGATGGCGTGGCTGGCCTTCAGGCTGTCCTTGCGGAAGAACAGGAAGACGATGATGCCGAACAGCACGACGCCGGAGATGGACAGAATCATGACGTTCTCCTGAGTGGTCGAGGGGTTCACCATGAGCTCCTCAAGACTCACAGAAAGTATTAATGCGACAAGAAGGACATCGCAGTTCGATCACCGGCCGGAAGTCTTGATCGGCAAGGGGCGGATCTTCGCCGCGGAGGGACAAACCGCCTGCCCGCGGCCCCGGGCCGCATCCCGGGGAACGAAACCGGCCAGCGGTGGCGGCCCCTGGGCGAGCGATTCCCGATTCACCCGAACGGGCGCGTCCGTGCCTGCCGGACACCGTGCCGTGACCGTACATAGGGTGGGTGCTGCACCGACATCGCGTGCTGTCCAGGCGCCCAACCGGAGGACCGCAGACCATGACCGAGCAGACCCCCGAGACCGAGCCCGCCCACGACCCCGAGGTGCTCCAGCTCGCGGCCAAGGTCTTCGACCTGGCGCGCCACGGCGACACCGACACCCTCGCCGCCTACGTGGACGCGGGCGTGCCGGCCAACCTCACCAACGACCGCGGCGACTCCCTGGTGATGCTGGCGGCCTACCACGGCCACCTCCCCGCCGTCCTCGCCCTCCTGGAGCGCGGGGCGGACCCGAACCGGGCCAACGACCGCGGCCAGACGCCCCTCGCGGGCGCCGTCTTCAAGGGCGAGGACGAGGTCGTCCGCACGCTGCTGGCGCACGGTGCCGACCCGGCCGCCGGGGCGCCCTCGGCCATCGAGGCCGCGGGCGTGTTCGGCCGGCAGGACCTGCTGGAGCTCTTCCGGGGCGAGTGACCGCGGGGCGGGGCCGGCCTGATCGCGGGGTCGGCCTCATCGCGGGGCCGGCTTCATCGCGGGGCCGGGTTCATCACGAGGCCGGCTCGATCACGAAGCTGGCTCGTTCGTGAGGCTGGCTCGTTCGCGGTCTTCCGCAGCGGCGCCCCCCGGAGCGCAATGAGAGGCCGGCGGTTCGCGCCGGCAGCCGCCACGCCCGCTCCGGAGGTCGCCCAGCCATGCGGATCGCCTACCTGCACTCTGGAAGCATTCCCTCCGTCTATGCCAACGGAGTGCACGTGATGCGGATGTGCGACGCGTTCGCCGACGCCGGGCACGACACCGAGCTGTACGCCCTGCCCGGCTCGGCCCCCGCGGAGGACGTCCACGCCTACTACGGCACCCGCAACCGCTTCCCCATTCGCACACTCCCCCTGCCCTCGGTACCGGGGATCGGCGTCTGGCTCCGGGCCCGCCGGCTGCGCGCCGAGATCCTGCGCCGCGGCGTCCCCGACCTGCTCTACGGGCGCGATCTGCACGGCCTCGTCGCCGCCTCCGGGCTCGCCCCGCTGGTCTACGAGACCCACCTCCTGTGGCACAGCAAGGCCGTTCGCGCCGCCGAGCGGCTGCTCTTCCGCAGCCCCGGCCTCACCCGCGTCGTCTTCGTCTCCCAGGCGCTCGCCGACGACTACCGCGCCGCCTTCCCCCGGCTCGGCGCCCGGCCCGGCACCGACCTCGTCACGGCCCACGACTGCGCCGACCCGGTGCCCGCGGGCGGGCCCGTGGCGGAGCTCCCCGGCAGGCCGGGGGCCCTGAAGGCCGGCTACGTGGGCCACCTCTACCCCGGCCGCGGCACGGACGTCATCCTCGCCCTCGCCGGCCGCCTGCCCGACGTCGACTTCCACCTGGTCGGCGGCACCGCGGAGGACCGGGCGCACTGGGAGAGCCGCAACACCCGCACCAACGTCTACTTCCACGGCCACCGGCCGCCCGCCGCGCTGCCCCCGTACTACCGGGCCTTCGACCTCGTCCTCGCCCCGTACCAGCAGCGCGTGTCCTGCGCCGGAGGCATCGGCGACATCGCCCGCTGGGTCTCCCCGATGAAGCTCTTCGAGTACATGGCCTACGGCAGGGCGATCGTCGTCTCCGACCTGCCGGTGCTCAGGGAGGTCATGGCCGACGGGCGCACCTGCCTGATGTGCCCGCCCGGCGACGTCGCGGCGTGGGCGGACGCCGTCATGGCGCTGGCCGCCGACCCGGCCCGGCGGCAGGCCCTCGGGGAGGCGGCCCGGCGGCAGCTGCTGGAGCGCCACACGTGGCGAGCGCGCGCCGACCGCGTCCTGCCGCCCGGGGCCAGGGCCGCGCCACGTGCCCCCGGAGAACCCGCGGAGCTGCCCGGAGAGGGGCGCCCGTGATGCGCGCCGTCGTGACCGGCGCGGCCGGCTTCATAGGCTCCCACCTCTGTACGCACCTCCTGGCCGCGGGCGACAGCGTCGTCGGCGTCGACGCGCTCACCGACTCCTACGACCCCGCCCTCAAGGAGCGCAACCTGCGCGGCCCGATGAGCTGCCCGGCCTTCACCTTCCACCGGGCCGACCTGCTGGACACCGCACTCGATCCCGTGCTCGACGGCGCGGACGTCGTCTACCACCTCGCCGCCCAGCCCGGCATCCGGCCCTCCTGGGGCCGCGAGTTCGCGCTCTACGCCGACCGGAACATCCTGGCCACCCAAGTGCTGCTGGAAGCCGTCCGGGGGCGCCCGCTGGTCAAGTTCGTCTACGCCTCCAGCTCCTCCGTCTACGGCGACGCCCGGGCCTTCCCGACGGCCGAGACGGCGTGCCCCCGGCCCGTCTCGCCCTACGGCGTGACCAAGCTCGCCGCCGAGCACCTGTGCGAGCTGTACCGCACGGCCTACGGGGTGCCCGCCGTCGCGCTGCGGCTGTTCACCGTCTACGGGCCCCGGCAGCGGCCCGACATGGCCTTCGCCCGCCTCCTGGCCGCCGCGCGGGGCGGAGCGCCGTTCCCGCTCTACGGCGACGGCGAGCAGACCCGTGACTTCACGTACGTCCAGGACGTCGTCACCGGCATGCGCGACGCGGCCCTGTCCGGCTTCACCGGGGTGGCCAACATCGGGGGCGGCTCGCCGGTGTCCATGAAGCAGGCCATCGCCGCCGTGGAGAGCGTCGCCGGGCCCGTCGCCGTCGTCCCGCGGCCGCCGGGGCCGGGCGACGCCCGGCACACCGGGGCCGACATCTCCCTCGCCGCCCGCGCGTTCGGCTTCCGCCCGCGGACGGCTCTGCACGACGGGATCGAGGCCATGGCCGGCGGCACCCGGGAGCGCGGGGAGGAGACCCCGTGACCCGGCCGGCCGACGGGCCCGCGGCCGGTTCCGTGGACGGTTGGGCCGGTTCGGCGGCCGGTTCCGTGGGCGCCCCCGCCGCCCTGCACAGCGTCGAACCCGGCCCGTACGGCATTCCCGTCTCGCTGCGGCACGTCCTCGACGGCGCGCTGGTGGCCGTCAAGGGCGGACTGCGCCACATCGGCGCGCTGGAGACGATCCGGCGGGAGGCCGCCCGAGCCGTGGCCGCCGCCCTGCCGGCGGCGGAGGCCGCGCAGGTCTCCGGGGCGCTGGAGAACGCGCACCGGCACGCGGACACCGGGCAGATCGCGGCGGTCCGCACCGACCTGGAAACCCGGCTGCGGCCCTTCTCCCGCACGGTCCTGCACGATGTGGCCAGGGCCCTGGAGCCGCAGGGAGCGCGGCTGTACCTGAGCGGGCACCTCGGGATCCGCATCATGCCGCCGGAGCGCTCGGTCGGGGCCGGGGAAGAAGAACTGGCCGGATTGGAAGGCTTCCTGACGCCGCGTGACGCCCATGTTGATTCCTGGTTCAACACCGCCGTCAACTCCGTCAACCTCTGGATGGCCGTCGGCCCGGTCCGCAGCGGCAACGGGCTGCTGTTCTACCCCGACGCGTACCGGCGCCCGCTGCGTCACGACGGGCACACGCTGGTGCCGGGGCAGGAGGTCGGTGCGCCGGTCGACGTGGAGCTGGACCCCGGGGACATCCTGCTCTTCGCCGGGGACCACCTGCACGCCTCCCAGCCCAACAGCACGGACGAGACGCGCTTCGTCATCACGAAGCGGCTGTGCGTGGGGGTGCCGAGGTACCCGTCCGGGGCGACGGGCTGGGTCCCGTACGAGGATCCCCGGCTCTGGGGGACGCGGTGGGAGCGCTGGGCGACGTGGAGGTCGCGCCTGACCCCGGGGGGCGTCAGGGAGACGCTGAGGACGGCACGGCACCGCCGGTCCGGTTCGTAGGGGTGGATTGCGCGGCGGCGTCGGACGCTACGGGTCCGGCGCGTGTCCACCCGCCAGGGCCGCACCACGCAAGCCTCGCGCGGCGCTCCTTACACGGCGCTCCGCGCAACCGCCGCGCACTGCTGCAGCATGTCCACCCCGTGCTCCGTCAGGCCCGCACGGTGCGCGCTCAGGGACGACACCGCCGCATCCAGGTCCGTCAGCAGGCGGTCGTGCCGGGCCCGTACCGCCGCCTCCGCGGCCGCGGAAAGGGCGCCGCCGTCCGCCGTCCGGCGGTGGAGGAGGACGCACCGGGCCAGCACCACCGTCTGCTGGAACAGCCCGCTGAGCGGGCGCGGATCGGATCGCAGGGGTGTGGTCAGAGGGCCCGTCTCGTCGTCCGCCGCGGGGCGCAGGAACGGCGCCCGCACCCCTGCCACGTTGCAGCGGTTGTGCGTGCCCTCGTGGACCAGGGCCTCGGCCAGCCGGGCCGGGCCGGGCAGGCCGGAGCGGGCCGCCGAGAGCCGCCTGCGGTTGACCAGGACCGCGCCGTGGACGGTGAAGTCGGTGAATCCGTCGATCGCCATGCCGTCCAGGAGGGCCACCTGGCGGACCACGGCGCGGAGTTCGTCCAGCATCGCGGGCCATGCCTCCTGAAGCAGCCGTACCGCCGCCTCCAGGGCCTCCCGGTCGGCGGTACGCCAGGGGCCGAGCGCGGCCGTGACCGGCTGCCCGTCCGCCCCGGGCCGGGGCGGCAGCTGGGCCAGGGCGCGGCGCAGGCTGCGCAGCAGATGGGGGTGGTCCGCCGGGCCGGCGAGCTCGACCGGCCACGCGGCGGGCCCGGTCGCGGCCGGCGCGGGCGGCCCGGCCCACCCGTTCGCCGGTGCCGGTGCCGGTGCCGGTGCCGGTGCCTGTGGCGGAGGTGAACCGTTCGCGTGCCGCGCCGCCGCCTGCGCCCGGTGCGCGGCCTCCACGGCGGCCGGGTGCAGGGGGAGCGGCGGCAGCCCCGCACCCTGCGCCACGGCCGCCAACAGCCGCAGCAGCGCGTCCTGGTCGGCGTGCGCCGCCGTGAGGTCCGGCTCGACGTCCACGCAGTCCTCCTGCCTTATCCCCGCCCCGCTGCGGTCGCTGCCGGGAAGGAGCGGCCGACCGGAGCCCTGCCCGGTCGGCCGCCGGAGTGCGGTCCGCGCAGTGCGGCCGCGCTACTCCTCGAACGGTATGTCGATCATGAGGGCGAGCTCAGGGAGCTCCTCGGCCGGGACTTCCTGGACTTCTACGATGTCCTGGGGCATATCCGCTCCTTCGGCGGTGAGGGGTCATGCGTGCGACGAGGCGTCGGAACACCGGCGCACCCGGCTGACATGGTGCCCCCGGAATGCAGTGATCGCCATGGTGGAGCAGGCCGTTCCGTGCCGCTCGCCGTCGTCCGTCGGCCAACGATTCCCGCGTATCCACGGCCTATGTGGCTCAAAGGGCATCCCTCCCGGCCCCCTGCGCGGGTTTACGGGCCCGCAGCGAGAACGAAAGCGGAACGGCGGGCACGTCCTCGGGAAGGTGCCACCAGCCGTCGTCGCGCTTCTCCAGGAAGGGGAACATCGGCCAGGCCACGAACGGCCACTCGTGCAGGAACTCGATGACGAGCCCCGCCTCCAGCAGCGCGTTCACTATGTCCCCCAGGGCGTGCCCCCAGGAGAACTCCCAGCCGTCCGCCTCGGCCTCCGGCACCGCCAGCGGGCTGCGGTAGCGCCAGCGCAACGGCTCCCCGGCGCCGAAGTACGGGTAGCGCACAGTGAGTTCCCGGCTGTCCGTGCGGTTGTCGAAGAGCCAGGCCGTGGGGTGGGACTCGAAGAGGTAGAACCGGCCGCCCGGCGCCGTGAACCGCGCGACCACCGCCGCCCAGCGGCGCAGGTCCGGCAGCCAGCCGAGCACCCCGTGCGAGGTGTAGACGAGGTCGAAGGTCTCGTCCAAGTGCCCGGGCAGCTCGTAGACGTTGGCACAGAGGAAGCGGGCCGACGGAGCGACATCGCGGGCCAGGGAGCGCGCGGTCGCCGTCCCTTCCGCGGAGAAGTCGACGCCGGTCACGCGCGCCCCGAGCCGCGCCCAGGAGAGGGTGTCCAGCCCCACGTGGCTCTGCAGGTGCAGCAGGGACAGGCCCGACACGTCGCCCACCTCCTCCACCTCCAGGCGGCGGATCCGCATGCCGCCGCGGCGGAAGTCGTCCAGGCCGTAGAAGGCGGAGGCGGCCTTCAGGGGCGTCCACGCCTCCCACTGCCGCAGGTTCTCCGCCATGTACGCCTCGGGGTCCATGGCCGCCCTCCCTTCCCCCGGTTCACTCCGGGCGCTCGTAGACGGAGACGTGGTACGCGCTCGACGACGTGAACGGCGCGCCCGTCCAGTCCCCCCAGCGCTCGCGCAGCCGCAGGCCCGCCAGCCGCGCCATCAGGTCCAGCTCGCCCGGCGCCGCGTACCGGAACGACACCGTCGTACGGTGCATGCCGAGGCCCTCCGGGGTCTTGTCGAGGACGATGTAGTGGGAGCGGTAGCGCTGCGCCGCCCGGTCGGTCTCCCGGAACCGCAGGACGAGCTCGCTGCCCTCGGTCGGCAGCACCTGGCCGCCCGTGGACCGGTCTTCGGCGAGGGCCTCGGGTACGTGCGCGTCCAGGACGAACATCCCGCCGCGCCGCAGCCGCCGGGCCGCGCCCGCGAAGCAGTCCACCTGGGCTTCCTGGCTGGGCAGTTCGGCGAACGTGCCGCTGACGACGTAGACGAGCGCGTACGTACCCGGGGCGTCGGCTCCGGCGGCGGCGTCGGAGCCGGCGTCGGTTGCGGCTTCGGTGACGGCTTCGGCTCCGGCGGCGGCGCCGTCGCCGGTCCCGGCCGTGCCGAAGTCCCCCATCGTCACCGGGATGTGCTCGCCGCCGGGCTTGGCGCGCAGCTGGGCGACCATGGCCGGGGAGGCGTCGATGCCGTGCACCTCCACGCCGCGGGCCGCGAGCGGCACCGCGATCCGGCCGGTGCCGATGCCCAGCTCCAGGGCCGGCCCCGGCCCGGCCGCCTCGGCGAGCCCGGCGAGGGCCGCCACGGTGGCCGCGGTGGCGCCGGACGCGGCGAACCAGGAGTCGTAGCGGGCGGCGAAGGCGGTGTAGTCCGGCGAGCCGGATGAGGTCATCGTCGAGCCCTTTCTCGCGGTCGGCCGGCCTTGTGGGCCGTCAGCCGAAGGGATGGGGGAGCGCGCCGGGTATCCGGCTGTCGTCGGCGGGCAGGGGACGGGCGCCGGGGGCGATCACCCGCACCACGCAGACGCCTTCCGCCCGGATGCCGGGGGTGTCGGTGTCCACGAGCAGCACGTCGCCGCCGGTGTGCGCGGCGAGCGCGGCGAGTCCGCCGGACGGCTCCGGCGACCGCCTCTCGCGGGCGCCCCGCCCGTTCGGGGCTCCGGCCGCGCCCGCCGGGCCGCCGCCCTGCCCGTCGCCGGGCGCGTCCGCCCCCGCTGTGCCCCGTTCCCGCCCCGTCCAGTGCCCCAGCGCGTCCTGCCCGTGGAAGACCCACAGGGCGTGTTCCAGAGCCGTGCGGGGCGGGGTGCGGCCGGTCCAGCCCTCCCAGGTGCGCAGGGCCACGGGGCTGGTCATGCTCCAGCGCACCATCAGCGCCTCGTAGGCGGCCCCGGCCGCCGTCGCCGCGGAGTCGCCCGCCGCCGCGCAGCGGGCGCCGAAGCTCTGGCCGGGGCGGCCGTCCGCGCCGCCGTGGACGCAGACCACGGCGCACTCCGTGCCGGCCGGGGAAGGAAGCATCAGGAGCGTGGCGCGCAGCCCCAGGGCGGTGAGCAGCGTCCGTACGGGCCCTGGCAGCAGGTCTTCCGCGGGGACGGCGCGCGGCGGAGGGGCGCCGGTTCCGTACCAGCTGCGCCGGATCGCATCGCGTTCGAGGAGCTCACGGGCCGCGTGAGCGGCCGCCGCCGTCCGGTCCGGGTGGGCGCCCAGGCCCGTCGAGCCCGCCCCCGACGTCGTGCCGCAGCCGGGCGGCGGGCGGTGCTGGAGGAACACCTCGCCCGCCGGGACCAGCAGTTCGTCGCCGGTGAGCACGGAACGGGCCGGAACCCACAGCTGGCGCACCGCCCGCCCGGCCGTCCCAGCCGACCCGGCCGCCCCCTCCGTGCCGTCGCCGAGCTCCGCCGGGTCCAGGGCGGGCACCCCGCGCCGCCGCCAGCCGTCGTAGTCGCCCACCCAGCGCGCCGCGCTCTCGGCGGCCCGCCCCGCCAGCACGTTGCCCATGCGCTCCAGCAACTCGCCCCGGGCCCGCAGCGCGACGTCGCCGCGGTCGTCGCCGGCGGCGCTGCCGACGAGGACCCGGTCCGCGCCGCTCGCGCTCGTCCGGCCGAACTGCGGTGACCGCGCGGCCGTGCGGGCGAAGACCACGCCCGGGCTCTCGGCGAACGGGGCGAACACCTCGGGCCGCCAGCGCTGCGCACGGCCGGAGCCGTCCGGGGACGGCGCGTCTCCCGGGGCGTCCGGGTGCGGTGTGGTCATCGCCTCGATTGGACCAAAGGCGCAGCGTCAGCACAACGGCACCCGGCGCAACCGCCGCCCCGGCAGTGAATTCCGGCCGTTCGGCGCGCCGTTGACAATTCCGTGTGATCCGGCACGGTGACCACGGCGCGCGGGCCGCCGGGCGCCGTACCGTCCCGCCCCCCCGCGAGGAGGCCGCTCGACATGACACCCGAACGCGTAGTCCGCCCCGGATCCGCACCCGTACCCGGTCCTGTACCCGCACCCGTACCCGGTCCCGTCCCCCGCCCCGGCCCGCCGCCCCGCGCCGCCGCCCGGCCGAAGATCTTCGGCATCGGCCTGTCGCGCACCGGCACCCTGTCGCTGACCGTCGCCCTGCGCACGCTCGGCTTCGACGTGGCCCACTACCCGGCCGACCCGGACACCTACGCGGCGCTCCTCGCCGGCACCGCCCGCTTCCCGCTGCTCGACCACCGCGACGGCATCACCGACATCACCGTCGTGCCGTACTACCAGGACCTCGACCGGGCCTGGCCGGGAGCCAAGTTCATCCTCACCGTCCGCGAGGAGGAGGGCTGGCTGACCTCCTGTCGCACCCACTGGAAACCCTCGATCGACGGCAAGGCCGGCCTGGACGAGGTCTATCCGCAGCTGCAGCGCTTCCTGCGCGCCGCCGTCTACGCGAGCCACGAGTTCCACGCCGAGCGGTTCCGTACGGTCGCCCGCCGCCACACCGCCGAGGTGCTCCGCCACTTCGCCGGTCGCCCCGGCGACCTGCTGGTCCTCGACATCACCGCCGGGCAGGGCTACGAGCGGCTGGCGCCCTTCCTCGGCGTCCCCGTCCCCGGCGAGCCTTTCCCGCACACCAACCACACCAACGTCTACGCGCGCGTGCCGGTCGACGGTGAGAGAGCGCGGTGAGCGCGAGGACATCCGTCCGGACCGCGTCCACGTCGCCGAAGACATCCGGCCGTTTCCGGACGCCGGCGAACTGGCTTGCACCGTCCCTTCCTCCTCTCCTCCTCTTCCTCCTAAAGGGCCACCGACCGGAGAGTTCCGCCACGCGGCACCCGGTGTGACGACACCATGACCCGGTGACGACGAACACCGCCGCCCCGCGCATCCCCACCCCCGCCGCGCAGCCGGAGCTCGACCTCGGCTGGGACGACCCGCACTTCCACCGCGTGGCCTCCGCGAGCCTGCGGCAGATGGCGGGCCGGCTGCCGGCCGTCCTCGGCCGGGCGGCCCGGCTGGGGTGGGCCGCGGACCGGGCGGCCATGGTGCAGATACTGCTCGCCCAGTGTCTGGCGGCCGTGGCCGCGGCGGTCGCGCTCGCCGCCACCGCCCGCGTCATGACCGGACTCTTCGGCCCGGGCACGGCCGCGGAGCACCTGCACGCCGCGCTGCCCGCGCTCACCCTCGCCGCCGCGGCCGCAGCCGTGCGCGCCTGCGCGGAAGCCACAGCCCAGTACGCGGCCCTCCGGCTGGCCCCCGAGGTCACCGCCCTGGCCGACGAGAGCATCCTGGCCGACACCCCCGAGGTCGAGCTGACCGCCTACGACCGGCCCGGCTTCAACGACGCCCTGCAGGCCGCCGGCACGGGCGCCCAGGCCACCCAGGACCTGATCACCGACGCCCAGGTGCTGCTCTCCGCCGTCGCCCAGCTGATCGCCGCGGCGGCGGTGCTCACCACCCTGAACCCCCTGCTGCTGCCCCTGCTGGCGCTCGCCGTGCTGCCCAAGGGAGCCGCCGCCGTCGCCGCGGCCCGCATCGCCCACCGTGCCGCCCACACCAGCCTCGCCGACAACCGCCTGCGCTACATCCTGCGCCGCTACAGCACCGAACGGCACATGGCCGCCGAGATCCGGGCCGGCACCATGGCCCCGTACCTGCGCCAGTGGTACGCGCACCTCACCGCCCGGATCCGCACCCGGCACCGCGCGGCCGCCCCGCGCGTGCTGCTGGTGACGCTCTGCGGCGCGGCGGGCTCCGGCATCATGCTCGCGCTCACCTGGCTGACCGTCGGCGCGCTGGTCCTCGGCGGCGCCATGGGCCTGGCGGTCGCCGCCACCGCGGTCGTCGCCGTACGGGCCTCCACGGCCGCCCTGACGTCCCTGGTCATGGCGGGGGCCCGGCTCTTCCGCACCTCGCTCTACCTCCAGGACTGGCAGGCCTTCCTGGACCTGGCCAAGGAGCTGAGGGCCGTACGCGGTCCGCTGCGGCTCGCAGCCGACGGGCCCCGGGAGATCCGCGCCCACGAGGTCTCCTTCCGCCACCCCGGCGCCCCGTCCGGCAGACCCGCCCTGGACCGCGTGAGCTTCACCCTGCGCTCGGGCGAACTCGTCGCACTGGTCGGGGAGAACGGCTCCGGCAAGACCACCCTCTCCCGGCTGCTGACGGGGCTGTACCTGCCCACCGCGGGGCGGGTCACCTGGGACGGCACCGACCTCGCCGACACCGACCCGCAGGACGTCTGGTCCCGCGTCGGACTGGTCCCGCAGGACTACACGCGCTGGCCGATGGCGGCCCGCGAGAACATCACCCTGGGCCAGCCCCGCGGCGGCGACGACCTGGTGCGCGCGGCGGCCCGCGCCGCGGGCGCCGACAGCGTCCTCGACGGCCTCCCGGACGGCATGGACACCCTCCTCGCCAAGTCGTTCTGGGGCGGCCACGACCTCTCCGGCGGCCAGTGGCAGCGCTTCGCCGTGGCGCGCGCCTTCTACCGCGAGGCGGCCGTCCTCGTCCTCGACGAGCCCACGTCCGCGATGGACCCGCGCGCCGAGCACACCGTCATCAGCCGCTTCAAGGAGCTCGCCGCGGGCCGTGCCGCGGTGTTCGTCACGCACAACCTGACCAACACCCGCATCGCCGACCGCATCGTCGTCCTCGCCGGCGGCCGCGTCGTGGAGGAGGGCACCTTCGAGGAACTATCCGTCGGGGGCGGGCTCTTCGCGGAGCTGTACAAGCTGTCCCAGGACCGGTGACGGGCGCCCGGCGGTGACGGACGCTCGGCGCGAGCCGGCCTGCACTACGGGGCCGGTCTGAGCTACGGCCGGCCTGCGCTACGGGCCGGTCAGCGGCAGGACGGGAAAGGTGTGGTCCTGCCAGATCAGGCGGGACGTCTCCTCCGGGTAGGCGGCGACGTCCGGCCGCGCGCCGAAGAGCTGCACGAGGCGCCGGCCGGAGTCGTACGGGGGCCAGCCGGGGTCGCCGTGGGCGGCGAACGCCGTCCAGGCGGCCCGCATGCGGGCGGACAGCTCCTCCGCCTCCGGGGGCGGGCCTTCGCCGATCAGCGCGGCAGGCTGGCCGCGGTCCAGGTTGCCGAAGACGAGCGGCACGTCGAGGCCGTGGCAGGCGCCGAGAACACCGCCCATGCCCGGGGCGTCCCAGGTCAGCTCGTAGACGTGGGTGCGGCCGTCGGCCGCGGCCCGCGCCTCGGCGAGGTGGAGGCTCGGCATGCGGAACAGCCAGTCGGAGTGGACCAGTTCGTACAGCTCGTCCGGTCCGGCGTCCGGAAAGCCGTCGCGGTAGCGGCGTGCGCCGTCCGGGCCGGGGCCGAAGACGCGCAGGGCGGCCTCCGCCTGCTCCTGTGTCACCTGCCCCAGCAGGCCTTCGAGCGCGGTGAGCAGCCGCTGTTCGTGGCGGGTGTGGCCGACGAGGAGTGCGACGTCCCGGGCGGCGCCACCGGCCAGGGCCTGCCAGGGAGCGGACGGCAGCACATCGCCGTCGACGACCGGCGCGAACGGGATCGACTTGTGCGCGATCGGCCCCCAGCGATCCGCCCACCGGGCCGTCTCGGCGCCGACCGCGTCACCGGCGGCGGACAGCCGTTCCGGGGTCACCGCGGCCAGGCCGGCCACCGTGGGCTTCAGCCCCAGCTCGGCGGCACAGGCGGCGGCGATGTCGGCGGCGAGCTCCGGCGAGAAGAACGTGCCCGGAACGCTCTGCGCGACGGCCCGGACGAAGAGCCCGGCCGCGCGCGGCATCGCCAGCAGCGCGGCGACCGATCCGGCGCCCGCCGACTGGCCGAAGACCGTGACGCGGTCCGGGTCGCCGCCGAAGGCCCGGATGTTGTCCCGCACCCACTCCAGGGCGGCGATCTGGTCGAGCAGGCCGCGGTTGGCCGGCGCTCCCTCGATCTGCCCGAAACCCTCAAGCCCCACGCGGTAGTTGAACGTCACCACGACGACGCCGCCCTCCCGCGCCAGGCGGCCGCCGTCGTACTCGGGAAGGCCGGACATGCCGATCACGTACGCGCCGCCCTGGATCCACACCATCACCGGCAGCCCTGCGCCCGGGACCGGCTCCGGCGACCAGACGTTGACCGTCAGCCAGTCGTCGCCCGCCGTTTCCCGGGCCAGCGCGTCCATGCCGAAGTGGCCGCCCTGAGGGGGCGGCGGCCCGTACGACACGGCTGTGCGCACTCCGTCCCACCGCCGTACCGGCCGGGGCGCGGCGAAGCGCAGCGGACCGACCGGCGGCTCGGCGAACGGGATGCCGCGGAAGACCGCCACCCCCGCCTCCCGGCTGCCGCGCAGCGCCCCGGCCGCCGCGCGGACTTCGGGCCGGGACCCGGACGGCTCTGATGCGGCAACGGTCATCACGGCTCCCTCTCCAGGCGGGTGGAGCACGACCGCAGGGTTCGCGTCGGTCGGCCCCGGCTCTCCGGAGCATCCCGCTATGTCACGATGCGCGCCAGTCATTTACGGTGGGCCCGGACCCGCGGAACAGAGCGCAACGAGGCATGCAGCAGGAGTCCAACGAGGAGTTCTTAAAACCCTCTTACCTCCGTTCGCTATCACATCCCCATGCACTTCTTCACCTCCTGCCGCACCGCCCGCGCCGCCGCCGTCGTGCTGGCGGCCACCCTCCCGTGCATCACCCTCGCCGAGCCCGCCCACGCCGCAGCCGGGACCGGCCAGGCCGTCCGCGTGCACGGCCAGTCGGTGGACATCCCCGTCCGCGGCGGCACCGCCACCGTCGACACCGCCACCCTGCGCGTCACCGCCCGCACGGCCACAGGCACCGTGGAGCTCTCCGCGCCGGCCGCCTCCGCCCCCGGCGCCCCGGGCGCCGTCACCGCCACCGCGGACGGCGCCCGCTGGACCTACCCCGGCACCGGCCTCGCCGTCACCGCCCGTGCGGACAAGGGCAGGCTCCTCGTCTCCTTCCGCTCCACCGGCACCGCGGACCGCACCCTGAAGTGGCCCGTCACCGGCACCGGTTCGACCGCCTCCGCCCTGCAGCTGCCGCGCGGCGAAGGGCTGTCGATCCCCGCCGCCGACACGTTCTGGAACGGCCCCGGGGCCAAGCTCGCGGGCAGCAGCATCGCCATGGACTCCGGCCTCACGCTGCCCCTGTGGGGCTGGTCCGCGGGCCGGAGCGGCGTCAGCTACCTCGTCCCCACCGACATCGGCACCACGCTCGACGTCACCTCCGAGAAGGGCACGCTGCGCGCCACCGCCGCCCACGCCTTCTCCCGCGGCGAGGGCACCACCGACTACACCGTCGCCCTCAGCCTCACCGACGGCTCCCCGGTCGCCCCCGCGCTGGACTACCGCGCCTGGCTCAAGGAGCACGGGCAGCTCGGCAGCCTCAAGCGCAAGATGGAGGCCGTCCCCGCGAACGAGAAGCTGCTCGGCGCCTTCCACGCCTACACCTGGGGCCAGGCCCGTACCGCCGACGGCGTCCGCAAGCTGCGCGCGCTGGGCGTGGACCGCATGTGGCTCGGCTACGACGCCGACGACCAGCCCATGACCCCGGCCGCCGTCAAGGCCGCCAAGGAGGCCGGCTACCTCGTAGGCCCCTACGACTCCTTCGCCAACGGCCAGGACCCGCAGAAGTCCGACGCGCCCACCTCCGTCTGGCCGGACAAGGTCTACCCCGACTTCTGCGTCCAGCGGGCCGACGGCTCGCCCGAACCCGGCTTCCACGACCGCGGCTGCTACCTCAGCACCGAGGCGTTCGAGAAGGCCGAGCCCACCCGCCACTACCTCGCCGACCGCACGCGCAAGATGACCGCCAACGGCGCCGACAGCTACTTCCTCGACGTCGACGCGGCCGGCGAGCTCTACCGCGACCACAGCAGCGCCCACCCCCAGACCAAAGCCCGCGACCGCGCGAACCGCCTCGCCCGCATGAAGCGCCTCGCCGACGGCGACCGTCTCGCCCTCGGCTCGGAGTCCGCGGGCGCCTGGGCCAACGAGGTGCTCTCCTACGACCACGGCTCCGGCACCCCCGTCCACGACGGCCTGTGGGCGGCCCAGCGCGACAAGGAGAAGTGGGGCGGCTACACCCCCGCCAAGGCACCCGGCGTCTTCTTCAAGCCCGCCGAGCTCCCGGCCGACGTCGCCAAGGCCATGTACGACCCGGCCTACCGCGTCCCGCTGTACGAGACGGCCCTCCACGACTCCCTCGTCAACGTCGAGCGCTGGGAGCTGTCCTACGACAAGCTGCCGCAGCAGAAGACGGACCGCGCCCTGCTGGCGATGCTCTACAACACCCCGCTCAACTTCGTCATCGGCGGCGACTCCCTGGAGAGGCAGGGCAGCGAGCTCGCCGCCCTCCAGAAGTACTTCTCGCCCCTGCACAAGGCGGCGGGCACCGAGCCCATGACGGACTTCCGCACCCTCACCGGCGACCGCACCGTCCAGCGCACCGCCTTCGGCGACGGCACGCTCACCGTCACCGCCAACTTCGGCACGAAGGCGTACGAGGGCCTGCCCGGCGGGTGCGTCGACGCGAAGCTGAAGGACGACAAGAAGCCGCGGCGCCTGTGCCCCGCCACGGTCAACGTCAACCCCTAAGGCGGGGCCTCAACCCGTAAGGCCGGCCCTCACCCCGTGGCACCGAGGGCCAGCACGGCATCCACCGTGTCGGCCTCCTCCGCCCGCTTGTCCTCCCGGTACCCGACCACGCGCGCGAACCGAAGCGTCACCCCCGCCGGGTACCGGGAGGACCGCTGGAGACCGTCGAAGGCGACCTCCACCACCAGCTCCGGCCGTACGGTCACCACGAAGCCGTCGTCGCTCACCGCCAGCCCCTGCAGCCGCTCCGTCTGCCACGCCAGCATCGCGTCCGTCATGCCCTTGAACGTCTTGCCGAGCATCGCGAACGAGCCGTCCGGCCGCCGCGCCCCCAGATGGAGGTTCGACAGCTTCCCCGTACGCCGCCCGTGCCCCCACTCCGCCGCCAGCACCACCAGGTCCAGCGTGTGCACCGGCTTCACCTTCAGCCACGCGGCGCCGCGTCGGCCCGCCGTGTACGGCGCGTCCAGCGCCTTGACGACCACGCCCTCGTGGCCGCGCCGCAGCACCGCCTCCGCGAAGTCCCGTGCCGCGGCGCGCGCTTCCGCCGCCGCCGGGTCCGCGACCACCAGGCGCCGCACCCGCATCGGCTCGGGCACCACCCGCGCCAGCTCCGCGTGGCGCTCCGCCACCGGCAGTGCCAGCAGATCACGGCCGTCCACGGCCAGCAGGTCGAAGAACACCGGCGACAGGGGCACCGTCACCGCGGCCCCGGCCACGTCCAGCCGCGAACCCACCCGGCCCGCCGTCTCCTGGAACGGGCGCGGCCGCCCCTGCGCATCCAGGGCGATCACCTCGCCGTCCAGCACCGCGGACGACACCGGCAGCTCCCGCGCCACCCGGCACAGTTCGGGCAGCCGCTCGGTGATCTCTTCCAGCTTGCGGGTCCAGATCCGCACGGCATCGCCCGTGCGGTGCACCTGTACGCGGATCCCGTCGAGCTTCTCCTCGACGGCGCACGGCCCGAGCCGGTCCAGCGCCTCCTCGACGTCCTTGGCGGTGTGCGCCAGCATCGGCAGCACCGGGCGGCCCACCTCCAGCCGGAAGTCCGCCAGCGCCTGCGGGCCCCGGGTCAGCAGCTCGCGCGCCACCGCGGCGAGCGAGCCGCCCAGCATCACGGCCCGGCGCACCTCGGCGGGATCCGCGCCGGCGGCCGCCGCAAGCCCCTCGGCGGCGAGCGCGTCGAGGGCGCCCTGCCGCAGCTCCCCGCCGAGCAGCCCCCGCAGGAAGCGCTGCTCCCCTTCGGTGGCCGCGCCCATCAGGGCGTCCACCCGGCGCTTGCGCTCGGCCTGTGCGCCCTTGCCGGTCACGGCGGCGATCCCGTCGACCGCGCGGTCGACCTCCGCCACGGTCAGCGTGGGCGCGGTCGCCGGCGCCGGGGAGGACCGCAGCACGCTCCAGCCGATGCCGACCCTGCCCTGCGGCAGCCGCCCTGACAGATACGTCAGGGCGACCGGTGCCTCCCGCGGGTCCGCGCCGCGGAAGAGACCCGCCAGCAGGGCGGTCTTCTCCGACCGCGCGGACGTCGCGGCCACCTCGGCGGACACGCGGGCGACATCGGCCAGGAGCATGCCCTCATCGTGCAACGGGCGCGCCCGCCGCGCAGTCCGGCTCAGCCCTGCTGCCGGTCCCAGAACCCGCAGTGGTGCTCGGCGCCGAAGCCGATCTGCCGGATGCCGTGCGCGCCGGGCGCGAGGGACTGCGCGAGCTTCCGGTCCCGGAAGGCGGGCCAGTGCGGGGCACCGGAGCCGTTCGGGTCGCCCGTGCGGGCGAAGTGCGTCCAGTAGCCGGTCATCCGGTCCGACAGGGCGCGCTGTGCGCTGCTGAGCGCCCGCTGGGTCGGGAAGGGGCTGAACAGATACGGCAGTTCGAAGGCGTGCGAGGCCCCGTAGGAGAAGCCGGGCACCACCGGCAGGCCGTCCAGGACGGGCGCGTCAGGGTCGGCGAACTCGTACGCGTACACCGGTACGCGCCCGGCCAGCGCGCGGTCGGTCCGCAGCGCCGTACAGGCGAACGCGGTGTCGGTGAGCAGCGCGGACCAGGCCACCGCGGGCGTGGGGTACTTCGCCAGGGGGTACTCCGCCTCGACGGCGCCCGCGGCGGGCCCGAAGGACTCCGCCAGGCGGGCCCGGTAGTCCCGCTCGTCCCGCAGGGGGAACTGCTGCAGGGTCAGGCCCACGAACAGCCGCATCTCGTCGAGGTTCGTGCCCTGGACCACCGGCACCCGGTGGAAGCGGCCGGAGGCGAGGGCGCGCTCCGGCGCCGCGGGCAGCAGGGCGTTGCCGTAGACCGGCTTGTTGAACGCCTGCCCCAGCTCGGGCGTCACCAGCTTCTCCGCGCTCAGCCCGCGCAGGCACTCCAGCGCCCCGGCCCCCTGCGGGCAGCCGAGCCGCCCGGCCGCCGCGGCACCCGCGTCCTGCAGGGTGCGCTGCGGTACGAAGAACGAGGAGCCCGGCGACCCCGGGGCGATCGCGCCGCGGGGGAAGGCGGTCGCGCACGAGCCGCTCTGCAGGACGGCCCGGTGGAAGAGGCCGGCCGCCGTGGGCGACGTGAGCTGGGCGCAGGTGCTGATGGCCCCGGCCGACTCGCCGAACAGGGTCACGTTGTGCGGGTCACCCCCGAAGCGGGCGGCGTTGGCCTGCACCCAGCGCAGGGCGGCCTGCTGGTCGGCGAGGCCGAAGGCGGGCGCGTCACCGAGCCCGGGGTGGCCGAAGAAGCCGAGGACGCCCAGCCGGTAGTTGACCGTGACGACGACGGCGTCGCCGCGCGCGGCCAGGCGTCCGGCGTTGTAGTCGCTGCCGTTGCCGCCGATGAACCCGCCGCCGTGCACCCACACCATGACGGGCCGGCCCCGGCCGGGGGCGCGGCCCGTGGGCGTGGTGACGTTGAGGTACAGGCAGTCCTCCGAGCCGGTGGCGGGACCCGTCCCGAGCACCGGAGTCTGCAGGCAATGGGCGGCGGGCGCTCCCGCGTCCCGTACGCCCTGCCAGGCGCGGGCCGGCTGCGGGGCGCGCCAGCGCAGCGGGCCGGTCGGGGGCGCGGCGAAGGGGATGCCCTCGTACGTGGCGTACGTGCCGTGTGCTCTGCCGCGCACCTGGCCGTGGTCCGTGCCGACCACCGGCCGGTCCGGTGTGCCGGGCCCTTGCCCCGGTGGCGCGGCGGCGGCGACGGAGACGACGGAGGTGACGGACAGCAGGGCCAGGAGCAGGGCGAGGAGAGCCCCGCCCCGGCGGTGCGGGAGCCGGACATGCTGCATGCGTATGTCCTTTCGGCGGGCGGGCGCGCGGTCGGGCCCGGGCACCCGGGTAGGTACCCATCCCGAACCACGCGTATCTCCGCCGTGCACCACTACCTGGCGTCACGTCATGGCCGTGGCCCGACGACCTCCCTTCCTTCGGTGACGGTGATGGCCGCCGCGGGACAGGAGTCCGCCGCGTCCAGCACCGCCTCTTCGGGCTGCGTCGTCGCTCTCAGGGGCCGGGAGCGTTCGCCGTCCAGCGTGAACAGCCCCGGCGCCAGGGCCGCGCAGATCCCCGAGCCGAGGCACGCGCCCCGGTCCACCGTCACCCGCCACGCCGCCGCGCCGTTCGTCCTGCCGTCCGTCCAGCTGTCCGTCCTGCCGTCCGCCGCGCCCCCCGCCGTGCCCTCCGCCGGGTCCGCCACCGCGCTCACCACGCCACCGGCATCGAGCGCGGCCCGCGGACCAGCATCTCCGTCTTCCAGACGATGTCGCCGGCCGGCCGGAGCCCGGGCAGCCGCAGGATCAGGGCCCGCAGCGCCTCCTGGAGCTCCAGCCGGGCCAGCGGGGCGCCGAGGCAGTGGTGCACGCCGTGCCCGAAGCCCAGGTGCTGATTGGCCTGACGGCCGATGTCGAGGGCCTCCGCGTCGGCGAACCGCCGGGCGTCCCGGTTGGCCGCGCCCACGGCCACCAGGACGGCGTCACCCTTGCGCACGAGCGTGCCGCCCACCTCGATGTCCTCCAGGGCGTACCGCGCGAACGACGCGCCCGCGCCCAGCGGGACGAACCGCATCAGCTCCTCGACGGCGCCCGGCAGGAGGGCGGGGTCGGCGCGCAGCCGCTCCACCTCCCCGGGGTGGTCGAAGAGGGTGAGCACGAAGTTGGGCACCTGGGTCGCGGTGGTCTCGTGGCCGGCGACGAGGATGCCCACGCACAGCTCGATCAGCTCGCTCTCGGAGAGCCGGTCGCCCACGTCGCGCGCCTCGATCAGGGCGGTCATCAGGTCGTCGGCGGGCCGGGCGCGGTGCTCCTCGACGAGCCCGGCCATGTAGGCCCGCAGCTCGTCGCGGTTCACCGTCTTCTCCTCGGCGGTCAGCGAACTCGTCGACAGCGCGGCGTCGCTCCACTTGCGGAAGCGCGGCCGGTCCCCCTCCGGCACCCCGAGCAGCCGGCAGATCACGGCCACCGGGATCGGCAGCGCGTAGTCCTCCACCAGATCGGCGGGCGGGCCCGCCGCCACCATCGCGTCCACCAGGCTCTCGGCGAGCGCGCGCACGTCCGGGCGCAGCTTCTCGACCCGCGGGGTGGTGAACGCCTTCGTCACCAGGGTCCGCAGCCGTGTGTGGTCGGGAGGGTCCATGCTCAGCAGACCGGTGTCGCGCGGCCCCTCGCCGCGGCGGGGCTCGTCGCGGTGGACGCCCTCGGCCCGGCTGAACCGCCGGTCGCCGAGGACGAGCCGGGCGTCGGCGTAGCGCGTGACGAGCCAGGCGGGCTCGCCGTACTCCATGCGCACGCGCAGCAGCCCCTCGCCGCTGCGCGCCTGCGCGTACTTCCCGGACAGGGCCAGTCCGGTGGGGTCGTTGAAGGGATAGGCAGTGGGCTCGTCGTGGGAGATGGACATCCGCGCGCCTCTTTCCTGAGTGTCCCTGCTTGTAGGCAAGCCTCGGCAGAGATGGGTGCCTCAGTCAACAAGGCGTCAGCCCTCGCGGGGCCCGGGTGCAGTTCGCCCGCACCCCCTGCCTCGCCGGGCTCAGTGCGCCTGCGCCCGCACCGCCCGGGCTCAGTCCGCCCGCGCCCGCACCGCCCGGGCCCGGCCCGCGCTGTCGCTGATACGGATCAGCAGCGCGACCATCAGCCAGTTGGCGACGAGCGAGGAGCCGCTCTTGGCGAGGAACGGCAGCGCCTTGCCGGTCAGCGGGATCAGCCCCATCACCCCGCCCGCCACGACGAAGACCTGCAGGGCCAGGGC
The DNA here is from genome assembly GCF_014650335.1 of Streptomyces hiroshimensis. GTDB lineage: Bacteria > Actinomycetota > Actinomycetes > Streptomycetales > Streptomycetaceae > Streptomyces > Streptomyces hiroshimensis. The sequence goes on along the minus strand of NZ_BMUT01000015.1, from coordinate 44,754 downwards.
CGCCGCGAGCCCGACGGCCAGCAGCTTCCCGAAGGGGTCGCGCGCGGCCACCGCGGTGCTCAGACCGCGCTGGGCCAGCAGCGCGTAGAGCATCAGGACGACCATCGTGCCGGCCAGGCCCGTCTCCTCGCCCACCGTGGTGAGGATGAAGTCGCTGCGGCCGGCGAAGCCGATCAGCTCGGGGTGGCCCTGGCCGAGCCCGGTGCCGGTGACCCCGCCGCTGCCGAAGCCGAACAGGGCCTTCGCCAGCTGGTCCGAACCTGCCTGCTGGCTGTGCAGCGCCTCGAAGGGGTGCTGCCAGGCGTCGATCCGGCCCTTGACGTGCGGCTCCGCCGAGCCGACCACGACCGCGCCCGCCGACGCCATCAGCAGGCCGCACAGCACCCAGCTGAACCGCTCGGTGGCCGCGTACAGCATCACCACGAACAGCCCGAAGAAGATCAGCGAGGTGCCCAGGTCCCGCTCGAAGACCAGGACGAGCAGACTCAGCACCCACACCGCCAGGATCGGCGCGAGCTGCCGGCCCGGCGGCAGCCGCACCCCCAGCACCTTGCGGCCGGTGAGGGCCAGCGCGTCGCGGTGGATGACCAGATAGCCCGCGAAGAACACCGTGATCATGGTCTTGACGAACTCGCCCGGCTGGAACGACAGCGAGCCGATGTAGATCCACCGCTTGGCGCCGTAGGTGTCGTCGGGGAAGAACGCCGGGGCCATCAGCAGCACCAGCGCGACGGCCATCGTGAGGTAGATGTACCGCTGGAGGCGGCGGTGGTCCTTCAGTGCCACCAGGACGCCCACGCACAGGCCCACGCCGATGACCGTCCACATCAGCTGGTTGGAGGCCGTCGGGTCGGAGGAGTAGCGCTCGCTGTAGGAGAAGTCCAGCCGGTACAGCAGCACCAGGCCGATCCCCGACAGCAGGACGGCCAGGGGCAGGATCAGCGGATCGGCGTACGGGGCCCAGCGGCGCGCGGCCAGGTGCGGCACCAGCGCCAGGCACACCATCGCGCCCGCGAACCCCGCGAAGCCGCCGGGTATCCGGCCGGTCGTCGCGAGGCCGGTGTACGCGTAGCCGAAACAGCTGATCAGGACGGCCAGGGCGAGCAGCAGCGCCTCGCGGTTGCGCCGCGCCACGGGCGACGGGTCCCGCGCCTGCGCACGGTGCTCGTCACGGCCATAGAGGTGCACGGAGTCCACGGTCACACCGATCACTATCGTCGGCGCCGCCTGAAGGAAACCTGAGAATCCTGAGCGAACCTTCAGGAATCGGACCCTCCTCCGGACAGGGGGAACCACGCCACCAGGCGCGCCCCCTCCCCGCCCGGCGCCACGTCGAGGCTCCCGCCGTGAGCACGTGCGATCTCCCGGGCGATGGCCAGCCCGAGCCCGCTGCCGCCGCTCTCCCTGGCCCGCGCCGCATCCAGCCGGACGAAGCGCTCGAAGACCCGCTCGCGCTCCTCCTCCGGGATGCCCGGCCCGTCATCGGCCACTTCCAGCACCGCCCGCCCCGCGGCCGCGTCGAGCGACGCCGTGATCACCACGCGCGAGGCGGCGTGCCGCAGCGCGTTGTCGACCAGGTTCGCCAGCAGGCGCTCCAGCTGGCCCGTCCGGCCGCGCAACGGTACCGGGGCCCCGGCGCGCACCGTCACCGGCACCCGGGCCGCCGGACGCCGGGCCGCCTCCTCGGCCGCCAGCAGCGCGAGGTCCGCGGGCTCCCCGGCCGCCATCGGCGCCCGCGCGTCGAACCGGGCCAGGAGCAGCAGGTCCGCCGCCACGTGCTGCAGCCGCACGGTGTCCTCCAGGGCCGCCCGCACGGCCTCGGGCGACGGCCCGCCGGGCGCGGCCAGCGCCACCTCCAGGCGGGAGCGCACCGCGGCGACGGGGTTGCGCAGCTCGTGCGAGGCGTCGGCCACGAACTGCCGCTGCCGGCCCACCGCGAGCTCCAGCCGGTCCAGCGTGGCGTTGACCGTACGGGCCAGCTGCGCCACCTCGTCGCCCGCCGCCGGCACCGGCACCCGCCGGTCCAGCGCGCTCGCGGTGACGGCGGCCAGCTCGGTGCGGATCGTGGTCACCGGCCGCAGCGCCAGGCCCGTCACCGCCCAGGCGATGGCCGCGGCCAGGGCGATCAGCGGTGGGGCGCTCGCGAGGAGGCCGAGCGCGACGGCGTGCGTGGCGCCGTCGACGTCGTTGAGCACCGTCAGCGCGTACACGTACCGCTCGTGCCGCACCCCGCCCGGCCCCGACGGCGCCGCGGCCCGGACCACCACGACGTCGCCGCGGTCGCCGCCCGTCGACAGACCGCCGGACAGGATGCGGTGGGCCGCGTCGTGCCCGTCCTGCGGCCGCAGCGGGGCGACCTCGCGGGCGAGCGTCTCCGCCGACGGCCGGGTGGTGGCGACCACCGCGCCGTGCGCGTCGAGGACGAGTACGACGTCCACGCCCGTGCGCGGCGAGGCCAGCAGCGAGGGCAGCTCCCCGGCGTCCGCCTGCGCCGCCACCTCGCGGGCGGCCAGCTCGGTACGGCCGGTCGTGGTGTCCAGGAGATTGGCGCGCAGCACCGTGTACAGCCAGGTGCCGCCCACGCCGAGCACCACGGCCATCGCCAGGGCCGCCGCTGCCGCACACCGGCCGCGCAGCGTGCGCGGCAGCTTCGCCCTGCGTGGCAGCTTCGCCCTGCGTGGCAGCCTCGCCCGGCGCGGCGGCTTCGCCCGGCGCACAGCGGTCACGGGCTGCCGCCGTCCGCGGCGATGCGGTAGCCCGTGCCGTGCACGGTCACGATCGTGCGCCGGCCGAACGGTGCGTCGATCTTCCTGCGCAGCGAGGAGACGTACACCTCCACGATGTTCGGGTCGGTGTCGCCGGGGAAGTCCCAGACCTCGTCGAGGATGTCGCGCTTGGCCACCGCCTGCCCGGCGTTCGCCATCAGGTACTGCAGGACGGACAGCTCGCGGGCGGTCAGCTCGATCTCCACGTCGCCGCGCAGGCAGCGCCGCGCCGCGGGGTCCAGCACCAGGTCGCCGGCGCGCAGCGGGGGAGCGCCGCCTGCGCCCCGGCGGCGGCCCAGCGCCCGCAGCCGGGCGAGCAGCACCACGAACGAGAACGGCTTCGACAGATAGTCGTCGGCCCCGGCGTCGAGCCCCTCCGCCTCGTCGTACTCGCCGTCCTTGGCGGTCAGCATCAGCACCGGCGTCCACTGGCCGAGCCCGCGCAGCCGGCGGCAGATCTCGTACCCGCTGGGGCCCGGCAGCATCACGTCGAGCACGATCACGTCGTACACGCCGGTGAGCGCCGCCTCCAGGCCGCGGTGGCCGTCGTGCACGGTGTCCACCAGATGGCCCTCGGCGGTCAGGCCCTGCCGCAGGGAATCGGCCAGCCCGGTCTCGTCCTCGACTATCAGAATGCGCACGTCCCAAGCGTCACATATGCCACGAGAAGCACTTGCGGCGTGCCCTGCCGGGCTCGCGCGTGATGTCCCGCACACTCGAAGACATGGCCGTAACCGCCTGATGACCGCCGGGTTGACCCGGGGGAGAGCACGCAGCAACGCACCCCGCCACAGGACGGAGCAGTGGTACATCCATGAGCAAACGCCAGAAGGGCCGCAGGCACCGCAGGGTCAACCGCACACCGCGCCCGGTCGGCGCGGCCGTCCGCCGCCGTTCCACGGCCGCGGTCCCGCAGCCGGCCGTCGCGCATACGGCCGCGCAGCCCGCCGCGTCGGCCGCCCGGCAGCCGGTGGCGCAGAAGGCGCCGGAGCAGCCCATGGAGCAGGCGGCGGCGCGGCCCGCGGCCCGGTCGGCCGCGGTGCCGGAGCGTGCCGCCGCGGAGCGCGCCGCCCCGCCGGCCGCCGCCCCCGGGCTCGGCCGGCACGCCGCGCGCACCTGGGAGAGCCTGCGGACGTGCGGTGCCGCGGGGGCCTCCCTGGAGGAGCTGTGCGCGGCGGCCGGATATCAGCCGCGCACCGTCACCAAACACGTCCAGGGCCTGGCGGACCAAGGCCTGGCCGAACTCCGCGCCGACCGCTGGTACGCCCGCGAGCCGGCGGGCGCGCTGGCGGCCCGTTAGGGCAGCGCCGGCCTGCCGCAGCGTCGACACCACCGGGCTCCACGGCTGTGGTTGCCCGCCGCGGCGGCGGTGGAAAGGGCGCGGGGCGCCCTCTCATACCGCCGCCGCGGCGACTGCTCGCGGCGACTGCTCGCGGCGACTGCTCGCGGCGACTGCTCGCGGCGACTGCTCGCGGCCCGCTGCGGCGGAAGAACCTCCCGCCGCAGCGGCGCGCGACCGCGGCGGTGCGGGTCCGGCGGAATCCGGGGTATGGGCACGGCCGCTGTGGGACCGACGGCCGTGACGGTACGGTCAGGCCGGCCGCCGAGGGCACGGCCGAGGACGACGGGGCCGGTTTCGGCCGCTGCGGCCGGAAATCTCCCCGCCGCAGCGATGCGCGACCACAGCGGTGCGGGTCCGGCGGAATTCAGGGCCCGGGCACGACCGCTGTAGTGCCGGCTTCGGCCGCTGCGGCCGGGAGTCTCCCCGCCGCAGCCGCGCGTGACCACGACGGCAAAGGCCCCCGCGGAAGCGGAACGGCGCCGTCACCCGTGCCCGGGCCCGCCCGGGTGGGCTAGTGCCATCGGGGCCGGCCCGGCCCACCCCGGCCGCCGGAGCCGTCCTCCGCGAGCCGTCGGTCCAAGGCGGCCAGAACCGCCTCGTGCCGGGCCAGGGCCTCGGCCGCGCGTTCCAGCGAGCGCGCGGCCGTCTCGGCGCGGTCCGCGTGGGCGATCATCCGTTTGTGCAGGGCCGCGCCCTCCGCGCCGAGCGAGGCCACCTCCTCGGCGCTCGAGCGCAGCCGGGCCGCCTGCTCCCGCAGCGAGCAGGCCTGCGCCCGGACGGGCTGCGACCAGGGCGCGTGCTCCGCGCCCGCGCCCATCACCGGATCCCCCCGGGCCGCAGCATCCGCCAGGGCGCGAACGCATTGCGCACCCCCTGCAGCGCCGGGGCGAGCTCCGGGTGGTGACGCATCAGCACGTCGGTCATGCCGGTGCGGTCGATCCACTCCATGCCCTCGGGGGTGTAGACCTCCGGGCGGTAGTCCCGGGTGAAGAAGCGGTCGCTCTTCAGCCGCCGGGACGCCATCAGGACGAAGACCCGGAAGGCCGTGTCGCTGAACGCGAACCCCCGCGGCCGCTGTTCGGCGTACAGGCCGACCATGGTGTCGACGCGGTCCAGCCGGCCGTCGTAGACCTCGCGCAGCTCGGCGGCGAGCCCCACGTCACCACCGGTCAGCTCCTCGAAGCCGGAGACCGGCGGGCGGTGCAGCGCGGCCCGCAGCGCGGTGTAGCGGGGGACGCCCCGCTCGCGGTCGCGCAGGATGTCCACCGCGCCGACGTCGACGTGTTCGCCGGAGATCCGCACGAGGTCGCGCAGGCAGTCGGGGTGGTTGTGCAGCGTGATGTCGCCGGGGTTCATCACGCCGAAGGAGTACAGCAGGTCGGCGAGGCCGTACTTGTCCACCGCCGGCCGGGTCGCCAGCGCCTGCAGCTCGTCGAAGCCCGTCCGCTCGACGAGCGCGCCCGTGCGGTGCGAGTGGATCGCGTACTCGTCGCGGATGAGGGGGTGCAGCCGGTAGGCGGCGACGAACTCCTCGGTCATCGCATACGGCGCGGTGTGGTGGTTCGTGGGCGAGCCGGGGATGCCGAACAGTGACTCGCCGGTGCCGAACCGGCCGACCCGGCGCCGCACCCGGGCGGGCAGGACGCCGTACCAGTTCATGTGCATGGCCGCCCGGGTGACGGGGTGGGCGACCACCCCCGGGGTCCACTCCACGGTATGGATCTTCGCCATGACCGCGGCGTTGACGAGCCGGGCCGTCTGGAAGAGCCGCTCGTCGCCCCAGGTGGGGTGGGCGGCGGCGATCCTGTCGCAGATGGCGTTGTGCTCCTTGGCGAAGAGCGTGTGCAGCAGGGACAGCCCGACCCAGTAGTTGTCGTTGAAGCCCGTGAGGTCGATGCCGGACAGCCCCGGCGCGCTCTCGTCGGGCAGCCGGCCGTTCGTCAGGGCGAGCTTGCCCCGCTCGCCCGTGCGCAGGGACCGGCAGCGCTCCTCGCTCGAACCGTAGAGCTGGGAGCCGTCCCACCAGTGGGTGACGGTGTTCTCGTACGTGGGCGGGTGCGCCGGGCCGGTGGCATCGGGGCGCCGGGCGGGGTCGGGGCGGGAGCGGCGTACGAGCATCGGGCACTGCGGCCAGTCGTCGTCGGCGGCCAGCGGCACGTCCAGGGGGCCGTCGGCCTTGTTCTCCCCGTGGGTGAACCAGCCGTGGTTCTGGAACTGGATCCAGGCCGCGGCCAGCAGGTTCAGGCCCGTGGCCGGGCGGAAGCCGGAGCGGCGGCGCAGCAGCTGCCGGCTGACCTCGCGGGGGCTGGGCGAGAGCAGGCCGCCGTCCTCGGGCTCGGGGAAGGTCTCCGGCAGGGCGCAGTTGCGGTCGAAGCGGGTGCCCGCCCGGCCCATGTCGGCATCGGAGGGGTCGTACCCCGAGCCGTCGTAGCTGCGGTGGGGGAGCAGCTCGGCGGTGGGCGTACGGGGGCGCTCCCCGCCGGCCCCGTAGGTGTCGTGCAGATTGTGCGCCCGCAGCAGCTGCCGCTGTCTTCTGAGCTCCAGCAGCGCGAGGGGGAAGGGAAGGGAGTGCCACTCGCGGCGGCGCGGTACCGGCGTCATCGACAGTTCTCCGTGAGGGTTGCAGAAGGTGCTTCGGACACGCGGGCGCACCGGCCTATCCGCCCGGGAGGCGGTGGACGACGGTCCGCCCGGCCCGGCCCCGGTAGGGGGCGAGCAGCTCGTCCACCCGGTCGCGGGCCTCGGGGGCGGTCTTGTCGAGGCTCTGGGCATAGGCCTCCGCGCCGTGGCACTGCGGGACGTCGTACGAAGGGTCCGCCCAGACGATCTCCAGCAGGCCCGAGGGCGGGGGGAGGACCGGGACGGGGCTGTGGCCTCCCAGACGGGGCGTCAGGTCGTGCTCCTCGGCGAGGGCCACGACGCGGGTGCGGGGGTCGTGCGGGCGCCGGGGGGCCGCCGGGGAGCCGACTGCGACGACGTGCGTGAGCCGCAGACGGGTGCCCGCCTCCGGAGCCCCGGCCAAGCGGACGGCCGTCACCCCGCCGTGGCCGTGCCCGACGAGCGCGACGGGCATCCCTTCCGGCACCGAGCGCAGCAGGGCCTCGTGCACGGCCCGGGTGTACGGGGAGTCGCCGCGGCCGAGCTCGGTGACGGCCCCGACCAGCTCCTGCGGGGAGGCGGTGCGCGGCAGGACGAACGCCGGCCCGGGCAGCAGGACCAGACAGCGGGCGACGCCGTCCGGGCCGGTGACGTGCCGGGTGAGCATCCTGCCGTGGCCGAGGGCCGCCAGGTTGCGCAGGTGGGCGGTGATGCCGCCGCTCTCGTCCAGGCCGTCGAGGAACGCCGGGTCCGGCGGCTCGGCGACGGCCTTCTCCCGGCGACGGCTCCGGAGCGCGCCGGACCGGGCCCCGCCCCGGGGGCCAGGCAGGGAACCGTGCTCCGTCGGGGTGCCCGTGATGGTGTGCCAGGCCGCCGCGTCGTTGAACGGGTTCGCGTCCGCCAGGGCGCTCCACGCGCTCACCTCGCCGAGGGCGGGGGCGAGCGCGGCCAGGGTGTGCCCGGCGCCCCGGACGCGCAGGCGCTCCCCGAGGATGCGCAGGGCCAGCTCGGGCAGCCCCGCCTCGACGGCGACGAGCAGCCGCCGCACCGGGCCTTGCGCCGTGAACTCCGCGTGCCGCGTCGCGCACAGCCGGATTCGCAGCCGCAGCGCGGTGGCCGCGAGATCGGAGGCGAGGCTTCTGCGGACGGCCGCCGCGCCGGCCAGCCGGGCGACCTGGCCGGCCCGCCCGCCGTCCGGGGCGTAGCCGAGCCCCGCGGGGTCGGTGAGGCCGTGGGACAGGGCCTGCGCCGCCCGCAGCCCGCGGCGGGGCGAGCGGCCGATGGAGGCGAGCAGCGCGGGGTCGGCGGCGACGGCGGTGACCGCGAGACCGGCCGCACGGACGGCCCCCGCGGCCTCGCCCAGCTCGCGGGCCACGGCGGCGAGCCGGGCGGCCGCCGCCTCCCGGCCGGCTCCCGTGTCCCGGGAATCCGGCGTGCCTTCGGTCGTCATGCGCCCTCCTCCGGCGTACGGGCGGCGCGGATCCCGATCCGCAGCCGCGAGGTGTCGAAGGTGTACGGAAGCGGCCGGCCGGGGGCGAGGCGGACCCCGGCGACGGCCAGTTCGCCGCCGCGCAGCAGCTCGGCGACGAACGCCGTGGCCAGCTGCAGGCCGAGCTCCATGCCGCTGCACTGGGCCTCGCCCCGGCTGAAGGGGCTGACCGCCCAGTCCCGGTCGGCGGTGCCGTCCAGCCACTTCTCGGGCGCGAACCGGTGGGCGTACTCGATCCGTTCGCCGTCGCGGGCGTGGAACGCCGCCGGCACGAGGACATTGACACCGCCCGGCGCGACCGAGTCCCGCCAGCGGGTCTCGCCGGTGGTGCGGCGCGCGAGGCCGGTCACCGGAGGCCACAGCCGGGCCGCCTCCTGCACGCAGGCGCGCAGGTAGGGCATGCCGAGGAAGCCGGGGACCGTGCGCGGCCCGTGTGTGCGGTCCGCCGCCCGGATCTCCTCCATCACGCGCTCGTGGTGGCGCGGGTGCGCGGCGAGCAGGGCGAGTGTCTGCACGGTGACCGCGCTCAGCGCACCGAGGGCCATGAACCAGTGGCTGACCTGGCACTCCGGGGCGGTCTCGGGGCCGCGGGGAGCAGCCGCGAACAGCCCCGCCAGGCTGCGCGGATCGGCCTCGTACAGATAGCGGGCCTGACGCTGCATCATTCTGCGGCGGAGCCGGCGGGCGCGGCGGCTGCGCCAGCGGCGGGCACCCATCCAGTTGGCCTCGGCGAGCAGCTCGCCCAGGAGCCGGGAGAACTCCTCGTCCTCGGCGGCCGCCTCGCCCAGGAAGCAGCGGCGCCCCACGCGCTCGAAGCTCTCGCGCAGGGCCTCCGGGCGCAGCCCGGCCACCGCCTCGGGGCCCAGCAGGGCCGCGGCCTCCTCGCCGGCGACCCGCAGGAAGCGGTCGGCGAGCCGGTGCACCGGGCAGCCGGCGTCCAGGACCGCGTCGTTGAACATCCGGCGCACCACGCGCTGACGGCCGTGCGAGGCGACCAGGGTCTCGGGCTGGACCGATGCGAACCCGCTCACCTTCTCCCAGGTGTCGACCGCGTAGACCCCCACCGGCCCGGAGAGGACCTGCCGGGCGTCGTCCGCGTCGAGCACGAGGAGGGTGGGGCCGGCGGCGCCGCGCACCATGACCGGGCCGCGGCCGTGCCGGCGCCGCATCCGGCGCATGGCCTCCAGGCCGTGCCGGGCGGTGTCCGCCCGGGCGAGGAGGGCGGCGATCCGGGGCCGGGAGCGGAAGACGCCCTTGAGGTAGTTGGGGAGGAAGTAGACGAGGGTGAGCCGGAGGTTCTCCCCCGCGGAAGCGGCGGGCAGCGCCGTCCCCCGGCCCGTACCGACCCCGGGCGCGCTGTAGCTGTAGAGGTGACTCATCCCTGGGCCTTCCCCCGGTCGCGCGGCCCCTCGGGCAGCGCCTCGATCGTCATGCGTCGGACCCCATGAGGTTGAAGTGATCAGTGGGAGGGGGAGCATTGCCACTTCCCGTCCGGCGGAGTCATCAGGTACGAACATCACCCGAGTTTTCATCCCCCGGGGTGAATCGGGCGGTTGATGTTGTCGCCCGGCGTTTGGCAGCCGTGCCGCAAGTCGTGTCGCGGCCGTGCCGCGGCCGTATCGGGGCCGTGCCGCAGTCGGCCTCGTGAGCCCGTTCGGGACGTGCTTCGGCCCCGCCGCCCGGGGTGCGGGCGGCGGGGCCGAAAGGGGACCAGCGGCGAAATTCAGCCTCTTTCAGGCCGGGTGGCGGTCAGCGCCGTGACCTCGCCATCCCCATGCGTGCCAGGGCGAGGGCCAGCAGGCAGGCCACTGCTCCGGCGATGACGTTGCTGACGACGGCACGCGTGGCGAACGCGTGCCCGGCGACGACCCAGGGGGAAATGATCGTCCAGGCGCCGAGGCACAGGGCGGCCCAGCTCATCGCGTGCGTGCGCTCGTAGGCGGGGCCGAAGCCGCCGACCAGGCAAGCAAAGACTGCTCCCACGATCAGGTTGTGGATGGCAAGGGTGGATGCGCCGCTGAAGCCCACGATCCATGGTGAAGCGGCCAGGTAGACACCGCAGAGAAGAGCGAGTGCCTCGACGGCCTGGGCGACGGGCGTGCTCGTCGCCACTTCGGAGTGGGCGCGGAGCGCCACGATGTCCGGGTGCTGTTCTATTCGGGGCGACGTAGGGGCGGTCACGTCAGCCACCTTCTTTCAGTGTCAGGTCGGACCTGCCTGCATTTTAACCTGATTAGAGGGATTTTCACCTGGAGGGAGGTCGTCATATCTGGCGATTTCCCCTGTGTTGGGGTCCGGTTTCGGCCCGTCACCCTGGGGGAACCCGGCCAGTCGGTTTCCGGGGGTTCGGCAACGCGAGGAGGCGGCCGTGGAACAGCTCAAGGGACAGGGCGAGCGGATGCAGCACCGGGGCGAGGCCCGGGAGGAGACCGCGCGGGCCCGCCGTTCGCTTCCGAGTGAGGCACCGGAGCGCGCCGGCGAGGACCCCGATGCGGAGTCGCACATCATCCGCGGCCTGGACTGAACGCGCGGGCCGCAGACCCGGGGCGGCGGCCGGAGGCCGGGCACCGGGTCTGCGGCCGGAGCGCCTCAGCCCCGCGCGGGCACGAACCGCGCGGGCGCGAACCGCACCGGTGTCCCGGGCACGGCCTGCGCCGCGGCGGCCAGCTCCGCCTCGGGGACCACGCCCACGACGGGGTAGCCGCCGGTCGTCGGGTGGTCGGCGAGGAAGACGACGGGGCGGCCGTCCGGGGGGACTTGGACCGCGCCCAGGACCATCCCCTCGCTCGGGAGCTCGCCCTCCGTGGCGCGCTCCAGGGCCGGGCCCTCCGTGCGCAGGCCGATCCGGTTGCTCGCGCCCGCCACCCGGAAGTCACCGCGGGCCAGGGTGCGCAGCGCGGCGGGCGTGAACCAGCCGTCGCGCGGACCGAGCACGACCGGCAGTACCAGCCCGCCGGCCGGCGGGCCCGCCCACGGGACGGCGTCGACGCCCGCGCTCGGTCCGCAGGGCGCGCCGAGCGGCAGTTCCGCGCCCGCGGACAGCGGCTCCGGCCCCAGCCCCGACAGCAGGTCACGTGAGCGGCTGCCGAGGACGGGCGGCACGGCGATGCCGCCCCCGAACGCCACGTAGCTGCGCAGCCCCAGGGCGGCCCGGCCCACGTCGAGCACCGCGCCCGCGGGCACCCGCACCGGGGCGCCCCACGCCACCGGGCGGCCGTCGACCCGCACCGGGCAGGGCGCGCCGGTCACCGCGGCGGTCACGGCCGCCGTGGTACGGACGGCGCAGCCGTCGACGGTGGTCTCCAGCGTGGCGTGGCCCGCGGGGTTGCCGACGAGCCGGTTGGCGAGCGCGTGCGCGGGCCGGTCCAGGGCACCGGAGCGGCCGACGCCCAGGTGCGCATGGCCGGGCCGGCCGAGGTCCTGCACGGTCGTCAGGGCGCCGGGCCGGACGACGGCCAGGAAGGGCGCGCCGCAGGCCGCGCGGCCGGCCGGGCCGGGCGCACGGTTGTCCGTTTCGGTCGTGCGGCTGTCCGTTCTGGACACGCGACCGTCTGTTCCGGGCCTTTGGCGTTCCGTTCCGGGCGTTCGGCCGTCCGTTCCGGTTCCGGTCATGCGTCCACCTCGAAACGTACGCGGGTGCCGGGGGCCAGCAGTGCCGCCGGCTCTCGCGCGGCGTCCCACAGGACCGCGTCCGTACGGCCGATGAGCTGCCAGCCGCCGGGGGAGGAGCGGGGGTAGACGCCGGTGTACGGGCCGGCCAGGCCGACCGCGCCTGCGGGCACGGCGGTGCGGGGCGTGGCCCGGCGCGGCACGTGCAGATGCTCCGGCAGCCCGGTGAGATAGCCGAAGCCGGGGGCGAACCCGCAGAACGCGACGCGGAATTCGAGGCCGGAGTGCAGGCGCGCGACCTCCTCCTCGGCGACCCCCCACAGGGCGGCGACCTCCGCGAGGTCGGCACCGTCGTAGCGGACCGGCAGGACGACGGGCTGGCTGTCGGCGGCCGCGAGCGGCGGCACGTCCCAGTGCACGATGTCGGCGGCGAGGGCCCGCGGGTCGGCCAGGCCGTCGAGGAGGACGGTCCGCGCGGCCGGCACGATCTCGGTCACGGGCGGCAGGGTCCCGGCGGCACGGCGCCGCAGCAGCTCGGCGTGCAGTGCCTGCGCCTCCCCGGTGTCCGCCACCTCGACGAGCAGGGCGTGCGGGCCGACGCGCAGGGGACGCAGGCCGGGCGCGGCGGAGGGCTCCTGCGGCGGGCCGGAGCGGGCGTCCGCGCGGTCCGCGGTCACGCGAACGCCTCCAGGCGGACCCCCGCGGCCTCCAGCGCGGCGCGGACCCGGCGGGCGAGGTCCGCGGCGCCCGGCGTATCGCCGTGGAGGCACAGGGAGCGGGCCCGGACGGCGACCTCCTCGCCCGTGAGGGCCGTGACGGCCGCCTCCCGGGCCATCCGCACGGAGCGGGCGACGACGGCGTCCGGGTCGAGGACGACCGCGCCGGGGGTCCGGCGCGGCACCAGGGTGCCGGCGGCCGTGTACGCGCGGTCGGCGAACGCCTCGGTGACCACCGGCAGTCCGGCCCCGGCCGCGGCCTCGTGCAGCCGCGAGCCCGGCAGGCCCAGTACGGGCAGGGCCCCGCCCGCGCGCAGCACCCCGGCGACGACGGCCGCCGCCTGCTCGGCGTCGGCGACCGTGCGGTTGTAGAGCGCCCCGTGCGGCTTGACGTAGGCGACGTCCGAGCCGGCCGCCTGCGCGAAGGCGCGCAGGGCGCCGATCTGATAGGTGATCTCGTCGGCGAGTTCGTCCGGCGGCACGTCCATGGCGCGGCGCCCGAAGCCGGCCAGGTCGCGGTAGGAGACCTGGGCGCCGATGCGCACGCCCCGCTCGGCGGCGCGCTCGCAGACCTGCCGCATGGTGGAGGGGTCGCCGGCGTGGAAGCCGCAGGCGACGTTCGCGCTGGTCACCACGGACAGCAGGGCGTCGTCGTCGGTCAGGCGCCAGCGTCCGAAGCCCTCCCCGAGGTCGGCGTTGAGGTCGAGCACGGCGGTGCCGTGGGCGTTCATGCGTTCTCCCCTTCCCGCTCCTGCAGAGCGCCCAGGATGAGCTCCAGGGCGTCGTCCAGATAGGTGGTCAGCTCGCTCTCCGCCCGCCCGTACTCGCCGTCCTCCAGGAGCGTCGCGAGGGCGCGGTTGCGCTCCAGGAAGGGCTCGTGGAAGCGGTGCGCCGAGGGCATCGCGTGGAAGGCCAGACGCAGTTCGGCCATCAGCCGGTCCATCGCGGCGTCGATGCGCGGGCTGCCGGACAGGGCGGCCAGCGCCCGGTGGAAGCGCAGGTCGGCCGAGCCGACCTCCTGCCAGTCGCCCGCAGCGGCGGCGCGCTCGGCCCCGTCCACCGCGGCGGTCACGGCCTCGCGCAGCGGCTGCCCGGCCCCCGCGGCGGCCCGGACCCCGGCGCACTCCAGGGCGGCGCGCACGCGGTAGATGTCGGTGACGTCGGCGGGGTCGACGACGCGGACGAAGACGCCGCGGTTGAGCCGGTGTACGACCAGGCTCTCGTGGATGAGCAGGCGGAACGCCTCGCGCAGCGTATTGCGCGAGATCCCGAGGTCCCGGCCGAGGGCCTCTTCCGAGAGCCGGGTGCCGGGCGGCAGGCCGCCGCCCTCGATGCGTTCGCGGAGCACGTCGGCCACGCGCTGCGCAGTGGACAAGGTCATCGGCATCCCCAAGTACTTGTTGATCGCCCATACCTATTGAGAATTGTTGAACAATATCTTAGCCTCCTCGCCAATCCCCTCACCCGATCGGGTGAGGGCCGTCCGGGCTCCCGGAAGGCGGAGCGCATGATCGTTCTCCTGGGCGTCCTCGTGGTCGTGCTCGGCTTCGCCACGAGACGCAACCCCCTGCTGGTGGTCGGCGCCGCCGGCATCGTCACGGGCCTCCTCGGCGGCCTCTCCCCCCAGCGCGTCCTGGCCGCCTTCGGCACCGGGTTCGCCTCCAGCCGCTCGGTGACGATCTTCGTGATCACGCTGCCCGTCATCGGCCTGCTCGAACACCACGGCCTCCAGGAACAGGCCCGCCGCCTGATCACCCGCTTCGCCGGGCTCACCGCGGGCCGCTTCCTCGCGCTCTACCTCCTGCTGCGCCAGATCGCCGCCGCCGTCGGCCTCAACAACGTCTTCGGGCACGCCCAGACCGTGCGGCCGCTCGCCGCGCCCATGGCCGAGGGCGCCGCCGAGCGCCGGCACGGGCCGCTCGGCGAGAAGGCCCGCGAGAAGGTGCGCTCGTTCGCCGCGAGCGCGGACAACGTCGGCCTGTTCTTCGGCGAGGACGTCTTCCTTGCCGTCGGGTCGATCCTGCTGATCACCGGCTTCGTCAACACCACCTACCACACGCACCTCGAACCGCTGCAGCTCGCGCTGTGGGCCATACCCACGGCCCTGTGCGCCCTCGCCATACACGGCTGGCGGCTGCTGCGGCTCGACCGCCAGCTGTCCGGGGGGACCTCCGGGCCCGGCCGGAGCGCCGCCGCCGAGACCGGGGAGACCGTCAAGTGATCAAGGCGGAGTGGTTCTACTGGCTGGTCGGCGGCATCTTCCTGGTGATGGCCGCGCAGATGCTCACCGACCGCACCAACCCCAAGCGCGTCGGCACGGCCGCCTTCTGGGGCCTGCTCGGCCTCGGCTTCATCTACGGCACCTGGGTCGCCGACAAGTCCGCCCCGGCCGAGCCGCTCGGCGCCGCCGTCCTCGTCATGGTCTGCCTCGCGGGCTTCGGCTTCACCGGCCGCGGCAAGGGGGCCGAGGCAACGCCCGAGGAGCGGGAGGCGCGGGCCGCCCGCTGGGGCAGCCGCCTCTTCGTCCCCGCGCTCACCATCCCCGTCGTCGCCCTCCTCTGCGCGGTCGGCGTCAAGAAGCTCTCCGTGGACGGCGAACCCGTCCTGCAAAAGGGCAGCGAGACCATCCTCGGCCTCGGCATCGGGGCCGTCGTCGCCCTCGTCGTGGGCATGGTGATGCTGCGCGAGAAGCGGCTCTCGACCCCCGTGCACGCCGGGCGGACCATGCTGGAGTCGATGGGCTGGGCCATGCTGCTGCCCCAGCTCCTCGCCACCCTCGGCAGCATCTTCTCCGTGGCCGGCGTCGGCGACCAGGTCCGCAGGATCACCACCGCGGTGCTGCCCGACGGCTCCCTCTTCCTCGCCGTCGTCGTCTACTGCGTCGGGATGTTCCTGTTCACCGTCGTCATGGGCAACGGCTTCGCCGCCTTCCCCGTCATGACCGCGGCCGTCGGCTGGCCCGTCCTCGTCATCCAGGAGGGCGGCAACGCCCCGGCCGTCCTGGCCATCGGCATGCTCGCCGGCTTCTGCGGCACGCTGGTGACGCCCATGGCCGCCAACTACAACATCGTCCCGGCCGCGCTCCTCGAACTGAAGGACCAGTACGGACCCATCAAGGCCCAGATGCCGACGGCCGTCGCCCTGCTCGGCTGCAACATCGTCATCATGTACGTCTTCGCCGTCTGAACCATGTACGTCTCCGCCGTCCGGCGGCCCGCCGGGAGGGAGCCAGCCGTGACCCGTGTCCTGCTCACCGGATTCGAGCCCTTCGGAGGGGAGGGGGTGAACCCCTCCTGGGAGGCCGTCCGCGCGGCCGCCGCGCGCGGCGCCGACGGGCTCGTCCTCTCCACCGCGCAACTGCCCTGCGCCTTCGGCACCGCCCTCGACGCCCTCCGGGAGGCCGTCGACCGCACCGCGCCGGACCTCGTCCTCTGCGTGGGGCAGGCGGGCGGCCGCCCCGACATCACCGTCGAACGCATCGCCGTCAATGTCGACGACGCCCGCATCCCCGACAACGCGGGCGCGCAGCCCGTCGACGAGCCCGTCGTCCCCGGCGGGCCCGCCGCCTACTTCGCGACCCTGCCCGTCAAGGCGTGCGTCGCGGCCGTGCGCGAGGCCGGGCTGCCAGCGTCGGTCTCCCAGACCGCCGGCACGTTCGTCTGCAACCACGTCTTCTACGGCCTGATGCACCTCGCCGCCACCGAACGGCCCGGGCTGCGGGGAGGCTTCGTGCACATCCCCTACGCGCCCGGGCAGGTCGCCGACCGGGCCCTGCCCTCGCTGCCCGTCTCCACCGCCGCGGAGGCACTCTGTGTGATCGCCGTCACCGCTGCGGGGCGCACCACGGACATCCGTGCGGAAGGCGGAGCCACACACTAGGGGCGTGGCGGACATTCCGCCCGTGCCGTTTCGTCCGTTGTCGGTGTGACCGCCTACTCTGTGCGACGTGACTTCTCCAGCCCCGGCGGCCGCTCCGCCCCAGCTCAACGGGCCGTCGCGACCGGCCCCGGGCCCGGCCGCCGACGAGGGCCTGGCCCGCCGCCTGCGCGCGCTCGCCTGCACCGCGCCGCTGCACGACCTGGACGCGCGCAAGGCCAACCTCGCGGGCGAGTACGGCGTCTACGCCATGGCGGAGGTGGCGCTCGCCGCCATCGACCTGGTCACGCTCAACATGGACTTCGACACCGGCGCCGACCACGAGCAGATAGTGGCCCGGCTGCAGCCGCGCGTCGCCGCCCAGGCGCCGGAGCGGCCGCAGGCCGAGCACGAGCGGGTGGCCCGCTGGGTGCTGGAGAACCTCATCAACGTCGGCAGCGTGGACCGCGGCTTCCGCGCCGTCTACGGCACCTTCGGGGCCGACGGCGTCTACGTCCGGCGCGACTACGACTTCAAGCTCGTCGAAGAGGTGCCCGGGTCCGGCGGCACCGTCTTCCTGCGCACCACGGACGAGGCCGTCAACGTCCTCGTCGGCGCCCTCGACACCGACGTCACCAGCGCGCAGATCGCCGCCGAGGTGAAGCTGGAGGTCCTCATCAGCCGGGGCCGCCTCGCCGACGCCCAGCTCGCCGCGGAGCAGGCCCGCTACCGGACCGTGCAGTACGCCGAGACGCTCCGCAAGACCCTCGACGCCACCCGGCGCAACGTCCGCGCCGTCGACTGGCTGCGGGCCGTGCCCGACATGATCGCCGAAGCGCTCGACCACGTCGCCGACCGCTACCGCCACGAGAACGCGATCCTCACCAACATCCGCAAGGCGCGCGACGAGGCCGAGGAGCCCGAGAACAAGCGCCGCGCCGCCGAGCTCGTCGACATCGTCAAGGACTGCATCCGCCGCCACACCCAGCTGCAGTCCCGCCTGCTGGAAGCGGGGCCGCTGTTCCGCGCCGAGCAGGACCGGCAGGCGTTCGCGACCTCCCCCGGCCGGGCCGGGCTCGACCTCTACGGGCAGCTGCTCGCCCCCGTTCTGCCGCTGCCGCTGGAGCAGGCCGGGCGCGTCACCGACGCCTTCTTCGCCCGCGGCACGGGCCTGCGCACGCCCGTCTCGGTCCGCGTCGGCGACCTCGTCGACATGCTGCTGACCCCGCCCGCCGAGCGGGAGCACCTCGGGGCGGAGATGCCCGAGCCGGACCTCATCGCCACGCCGGACGACAGCCGCTTCAGCGAGGAGCAGCTGGCGAGCGCCATGGAGCTGCTCACCCTGCCGCCCGACGCCCCGCGCCGACTCTCCGGCCTCCTCGCCGAGGCCCGCCGCCGCGACCCCGAACTGCCCTACCTCGTCGCCCTCCTCGCCGTCCACGCCGCGAGCCCCGCGGTCGGCACGGCCTACCGCCAGGGCGAGCAGTCCCTGCTCTTCGCCGTCGACGACGGCACGGTCCTCGACGACGCCGAATTCGGCGGCGCGGACCTCATCGTGGGCACGGCCCTGCTGGACGCGGCCGGCATGGCGGCGGACCGAGCGGAGTCGACGTGACGGCGCGCCTGCGGCGGGCGGCTCGGGCCTGCGCTCGGCGCGGCGCTACGGCGCGCCTGGGGCGGGCGGCCTGGGGCCCCGGCTCGGCTTCGGCGGGCCCCGACGGCTCGGCGCCGGTCCGGCACCGCCGGGCTGCGCCGTACGCCTGCTCGCCGTTGCGGCGGGAGAGAGGGCGCGGCAGACAGCTGTCCCGGCCGGCCCCGTGCATTCCCTCCGGGCAGGGCCGTGAGGCTCTTTCCGCTGCGTCGGCGACCGGCCACGACGTCGCATTCCGGCGGTGCCGGGCCGAGCGCAGCTTCGAGCCGCTGTGGCCGGCCTCGTGCATTTCCTCCGGGCAGGGCCGTGAGGTTCTTTCCGCTGCGTCGGCGACCGGCCGCGACGTCGCATCCCGGCGGTGCCGGGTCACCGCAAGTCTCACATCCGCAGGAGTAGCACACCGTGACTGAGTACGACGCCGAAGCCCCGGCGGAGCCGGCACCGCAGGTGGACGTCGCCGGCGAGGCCGACGCGCCCGCGCCCAGCGGCGGCGGCACCGGCACCGTCACCCCCGCGGACGCCGCCGACGCCGCGCGCCTCATCGCCTTCGGGCTGCAGCCCAAGCTCGTGCCCGCGCGGGACGCCGAGTACGCCGAGCTGCTCCGCCGCCACCGCGACGACCCCGCCTTCGCGCGCCTCGCGGACGCCGTCGCGGCCGGGCTCGGCCTGATCGTCCTGGAGGTGTCCACCCGCGCCGGCATGGCCGTGACCGCCGCGGAGGACTCCGTCTTCGCCGTGCGCATGGGCGACTACGCCCGCCGCGCCACCGTCGACTCCGGCGACCGCTTCCTGCACGGCCTCGCCCACCTCGCGGTCGCCGCCCTGGCCTTCCCCCGCCCGGAGGACCTCGCCGACGACGGCTACATCGGCCGGATCACCGTCAACGGCGTGGACGCCTTCGTCCGGCAGGCGTGCCGCCGCCTGGAGGAGCGCGCCGCCGAGCAGGGCGAGAACACCGACCCCACGACGGACGCCCCCGGCCTGGAGGCCGCCTGGCGGGTCTACGCGCGCCGCAGCGCGACCGGTGCCACCAAGGACGCCCGCCGCCTCGCCGGCTCCACCACGGGCATCATCGCCAAGGCCGTCGCCTTCCTCGTCGACTCCGGCTTCCTGCAGCGCACCGGCGACGACGCCGGCGGCGCCTACCGCACCACCGCCCGCTACCAGCTCCAGGTCCGCGACATGGCCGGCACCGCCGCCATGGCCGAGCTGCTGGAGCTCGGCATCGTGCCCGTGGGCGACGGCAGCGCGACGCTTCTGCCGCCGGACGCCGCCGACGACCTCGACCTGGTCGCCGACGCCGGCCTGCCCTTCCACTCGGCCTGACCGGCCGCCCGCCCGACCGCCTGAACAACCGCCCGTCACGACAACGAGAGACCGCCATGTACGAGCTGTCCCGGGTCCGCCTCTACTCCATCGGGCCCGCCGGTGCGCGCTACGCCGACACCGTGCTGGACCTGCGGGGAGTGGGCGCGCCCGTGCCCACCCCCGCGCCCGCGCAGGCGGAGTTCTTCGAGGAGGAGCCCGTCGGCCCGCCGCGCCGCCCCGCGCCGGCTGGCGTGCTCTTCCTGGAGAACGGCGGCGGCAAGTCCGTCCTCCTCAAGCTCATCTTCTCGGTCATGCTGCCGGGCCACCGCAACACCCTGGGCGGCGCCAGCTCGGGCGTGCTGCGCAAGTTCCTGCTCGCCGACGACTGCGGGCACGTCGCCCTGGAGTGGCAGCACGTCCTGACAGGCGAGACCATCGTGGTCGGCAAGGTCAGCGAGTGGCGCGGCCGCCAGGTCTCCAACGACCCGCGCAAGTTCGCCGAGGCCTGGTACTCCTTCCGCCCCGGCCCGGGCCTCAGCCTCGACGCGCTGCCCGTCGCCGAGTCCACCGCAATGCGCTCCGCCGCCGACGGCAGCTCCGGTTCTGTGCTCTCCGGCGCCTCCGGCGCACGGGGACGCCGCCGCACGATGAAGGGCTTCCGCGACGCCCTCACCGAGGCCGGCAAGGCCTACCCCCACCTGGACGTGGTCTGGGAGGAGATCCACGAGCGCTGGAACGAGCACCTGGGCGAGCTCGGCCTGGACCCCGAACTCTTCCGCTACCAGCGCGAGATGAACGCCGACGAGGGCGAGGCCGCAGGCCTCTTCGCCGTCAAGAACGACTCGGACTTCACCGACCTGCTGCTGCGCGCGGTCACCGACACCCGCGACACCGACGGCCTCGCCGACCTCGTGCACGGCTTCGCCCACAAGCTCGGCCGCCGCGCCGAGCTCACCGCCGAGCGCGACTTCACCGCCGGCTCGCTCGACCTGCTGTCGCGCATCGCAGAGGCGGCCGTCAAGCGCGAGCAGGCCCGCGGCGTGCACGCCGGTTCCGAGCGCCGCACCCGCGGCCTGGCCCGCCGCCTGTCCGCCCGCGCGTTCGAAGAGCGCGGCCGGACCGCCGAGCTGGCCGAGCAGGTCGCCGCCGCGGCCCACGCCGTCACCGCCGCCGACACCGAGCGCGGCCGCAGCTCGCTGGTCGCCGCCGAGATCGCCTACCGGCACGCCTCCCTGGCCCTGGCCGCGGCCGAGAAGGCCGCCGCCGCCCAGCGCCGCGAGCTCAACGACGCCCGCACGCTGCACTCCGCCTGGCAGGCCGCCGAGACCGTCCTGCGCCACCGCGCCGCGGCCGACCGCTCCGCGCGCGTCGCCGCAGCCATCCGCGAGGCCGAGCGCGACGCCGCCCCGGCGCTGGCCGCGCGCGCCCAGGCCGCCACCGAGCTCGTACGGGCCCTCAACACCGCCGCCGAGAGCGGCGAGCAGCGTGCCAACGAGGAGGAGGAGCGCTCCGCAGCCCTCCAGGAGGCGAGCGAGGCCGCCCACCGCGACGCCACGTCGGCCGCCACCGAGGCCCAGCGCGCCCGCAGCGAATCCGGCCACCTGCGCCAGCGCCTGACCGAGGTCGAGCAGGAGATCGCCGAGGCCGTCCGCGCCGGCTGGATCGACGACGCCGGCGAGACCGACCCGGCCCGCGCCGCCCTCGCCGCCAGCGATGCCGAGAAGCCGGCCGTCGCCGCGTACGAGTCCGCGCGGGAGACCGCCCGTCAGGCCGCCGACCGGGCCAAGGAGACGGCCGCAGCCGAGAGCCGGGCCGAGCTGGCCGCCGCCCGCGCCGCGGACGCCGCCACGGCCGCCGAGGGCGCCTACGACGCCGAGCGCCGCGCCGCCGAGTCCATCGGCGCCGAGCAGCGCCTGATCGAGCTGCTGGGCCTGCCCGAGCCGGACGCCTCCGGCCAGGTGCCCGGCCCGCGCACCGAGGCGGGCCCGGACGGCGACGGCCGCCCGCCCGCCCCGCGCCGCTCCTCCGAGGACGCACCCGACGGCGAGGCCCCGTACTACCCCGGCGCCGTCCGGGCGGCCGCCCGGCGCCGCCCCGACGGCCCCGCCCCCGCCCGCCGCGCCGCCTCCGGCCCGCTGACCGCCGAAGAGCTCGACCGCAACGCCGACGCGCTGCGCGAGCTGCTCGACGACAGCGTCGCCACCTCCGAGCGGCACCTGTTCGACCTGCGTACGGCCGCCGCCGACGACTCCCGCATCCTGGGCGCCCTCGGCGACGGCGGCCTGCTGCCGCCCCGCCCGGACGTCCTCGCGGCCGTGGAGTACCTGGGCGAGCACGGCATCCCCGCCCTGCCCGGCTGGCGCTACCTCGCCCAGGCCGTCGACCCGGCCCGGCACGCCGCCGTCCTCGCGGCCCGCCCCGAGCTCGTCGACGGCGTCGTCATCACCGACGGCGACTCCCACGCCCGGGCCCGCGAGGTGCTCGGCACGGCCTCCCTGCTGCCCCGCTCCGCCCTCGCCGTCGGCACGTCCGAGGCCCTGCTCGCCCCCGTACCGGAGGCGGGCCGGCAGGACACCGGCGTGTTCCTCGTGGCCCCCAACCCCGCCATGCACGACGAGCGCGCGGCCGACGAGGAGCGGCACACCCTGCGCGAGCGGTCCCTCGCCCGCGACGAGGAGATCCGCGCCATAGCGGCCCGCCTCGCCGGCGACCGCACCCTCGCCGCCCGCCTCGCCTCGTGGCGCGCCGGCTGCCCCGCGGGCCGCCTCGCCGAGCTGGCCGCCGAGGCCACCCGCGCCCGCGCCGCAGCCGACACCGCCCAGGAGGGGCTGACCGGCCTGCGCGCCGAGCGCGCCGAGGCGGAGGAGACCGCCGCCGAGGCCGCCCGCGTGCGCGACGAGCGGCAGGAGACCGCCCAGCGCGCCCGCCGCGTCGCCGACGCCCTCGCCGGGCTCGCCTACCGCCTGCGCGAGCGCGCCAACTGGCAGACCCGCGCCCGCGAGCTCGCCGAGGAGGCCGCCGAGGCCGAGGAGCGCGCCGCCGTCTTCGTCGACCGCGCCCGCGCCGCCGACGAGGACCGCCGCGCCGCCCAGCGCGCCGCCGACGACGCCCGCCGCACGTCCCGCGCCCTGCGCGCCGAGCGCGCCGAGATCGCCGGCGCCCCCGACGAGGTGCCCGAGGCGAGCGAGCCCCCCACCGCCTCGCTGCCCGCCCTGCGCGAGGCTTACCGCACCGCCTCCCAGGTCTACGAGAAGGTCGGCGTCGGCGCCGACCTGCGCGCCGAGCAGGCCCGCGCCGAGAGCGACGAGAGCGCCGCCCGCAACGAGCTCGACCGCCTCACCAACAAGGTGCGCACCCGCGCCGCCCAGCTCCTGGAAGGCACCGAAGGCGCCGACGGGCCCTCCCGGCAGGCCGCCGCGGCCCGCGCCGAGGAGCTCGTCCAGATGCTGGAGAGCCGCGCCTCCGCGGCCAGCGAGCAGCTGGGCCGGCTGCGCGGCGAGGCCGAGCGCCTCGCCCCGGCCGACGGCGACGCCCACACCGAGCTCCCCGAGGAGCTCGTCCCCGGCGATGCCGACCGCGCCAAGGAGCTCCTGCGCACCGTCACCGGTGAGCTCGCCGCCCGCACCGACGCCCTGGAGCGCGCCCGCACCGCCCACGGCGACCTGCTGCGCGCCCACCGCTCGGCCGAGGACGCCGCCACCGGCTTCGACGACACCGCGGCCCTCCTGCGCGACCTCCTGCGCGACAACTCCCCCGAGGACGACACGGAGCAGCCCGAGCCGTACACCGGCGGCCTGGAAGAGGCCCGCCAGGCCGCGGCCGAGGCCCGCCGCTCCCTGCGCGGCTGCGCCGGCGACCTGTCGGCCGCCGAGTCCGCCGTCCGCGAGGCGAGCGACGTCCTCGTCCGGCACGCCAACTCCACCCGCTACGAGCAGGTGCGCACCCCCGCCCGCCAGCAGATCCGCGAGCTGCCCGCGGCCGCCCTGCCCGAGCACGCCGCCGCCTGGGCCGAGGCCTTCGCCCCCCGCCTGCGCGTCCTGACCGACGAGCTGGAGCAGCTGGAGCGCAACCGCGACAGCATCGTGGACCGGCTGCGCGGGCTCGTGGAGTCCTCCCTGACCACCCTGCGCTCCGCCCAGCGCCTCTCCCGCCTGCCCGAGGGCCTGGGGGAGTGGTCGGGCCAGGAGTTCCTGCGCATCCGCTTCGACGACCCCGACCAGAGCACCCTCACCGAGCGCCTCGGCGAAGTCATCGACGAGGCGACCCGCTCGGCCGTCAAGAAGAACTCCGACCTGCGCCGCGACGGCATGTCCCTGCTCCTGCGCGGCGTCCAGGCGGCCCTGCAGCCGCGCGGCGTCGCCGTGGAGATCCTCAAGCCCGACGCGGTGCTGCGCGCCGAACGCGTGCCGGTCCGGCAGATGGGCGACGTCTTCTCCGGCGGCCAGCTGCTCACCGCCGCCATCGCCCTGTACTGCACCATGGCGGCCCTGCGCAGCAACGACCGGGGCCGCGACAAGCAGCGCCACGCGGGCACCCTGTTCCTGGACAACCCCATCGGCCGCGCCAACGCCACGTACCTGCTGGAGCTCCAGCGGGCCGTCGCCGACGCCCTCGGCGTCCAGCTGCTCTACACCACCGGCCTGTTCGACACCACGGCCCTGGCCGAGTTCCCGCTGGTCATCCGGCTGCGCAACGACGCGGACCTGAGGGCGGGCCTGAAGTACATCAGCGTGGAGGAGCACCTGCGCCCGGGCCTGCCGCCGCAGCAGGACCCGGACGAGGAGCAGGTGCACGGCCAGATCACGGCGACGCGGATGTACCGCCGCCCGCCGGAGGAGGTGCCGGCCTAGGGCTCATGCCCCCGCCGGCCCGAGGCTCACGTCCCTCCGGCCGGCGGGGGCGTGCCGGGGCGGAGCCCCGGTACGCCGTACCGCCCCCGCAGCAGCTCCTCCACGCTGCCCCGCAGCCGCCGCAGCCCGTCGAGCTGCCCGCCGGGCCGGTGCATGGCCTCGTCGATCGCCAGCAGTTCCTCCGGCGGCACGCGCGAGACGTACGTGCGCAGCTCGGTGAGGTCCAGCCGCCGGTTGAAGTCGTGCACGGCGTCCCGCCAGCGGTGCAGCAGGGCGACGAGCTCGCCGTGCCCGGGTTCGGAGAACACCCCGGACACCAGCGCGGCGTCCGTCGCGGACTGCATCAGCCGGGGGTACACGCGCGCCCGGGGCGCGAACCGGTCCAGGGGTGCGAAGCCCGCGGCGAGCAGCTCGGTGTTCTTCACCAGCTCGTCGGCGAGGGCGTGCAGCGCCTGGGCGCGCCGCTCGCGGGCCGCCGCCCGCCGCTCGGCGTAGACCCCGGTGACGGCGGCGACGAGCGCGAGCCCGGAGGTCGCGGGCTCGAAGCGGTCGTCGCGCCCCTGGGCGACGGTCAGCCACCACACGCAGATGCCGAGTGCGACCAGCAGGCAGGTGATGGTGGCGGCGGCGAAGAACTGCCGGCTGAGCCGGCCGAGGAGTCCCATCGGCGCCGGGCCGTCAGTCGAAGGGGTTGGGCCCGGCGGGGCGGGTGCCGTCGCCGGGGGCGAGCAGCAGCAGCGTCATCCCGAACGCGGGCCCGTCGAAGGCGGCGTGCCCGGCCTCGTGGGTCTCGCCCACCGTGGTGACCCGCGCGTCCACCAGCATCTTCTCCAGCCCGGTGCGGGTGTACTTGCGGCTGAGGAGGAGGCGGATGGTGTCCTGGTCGGGGAACCGGACCGTGCTGCGGTCGGGCAGCGTGAGCTGCAGCTCGGCCCCCGTGCGGTTGCGGTAGATCACCTTGATCTTCAGCGCCCGGTCGTCCTCGACCAGGCCCTCGCAGGAGAGGCTGTTCATGTCGATCTGCAGGTCCGTGTACTGCAGCAGGGCACTGGTGACGAACTCCCGGAAGCGCGGGCTGTTCTCGTACTCCTGCGCGGCGGCGCGGGCCGCCACCTCGTCCTGCCCGGCCGTGCTGGCCACCTCCAGCAGGAAGCGGTCCTGCGGCCGCAGCAGCTTCTCGGCCAGCAGCGCCAGCAGCTGGGTGTCGCTGTCGAAGTTGGCGAGGGTGTTGCCGAGCAGGGAGTACACGACGGGCTCGCTGCCGACCGTGCGGCGGATGAGCGTGCCCAGCCTGTCGAGGTTGGCGGGCATCGAGAAGTCCAGCTGGACGGGGAGCACGTCCGCCACGGGCACGTGCAGGTGCTGCAGCGCCTCGCGCTGGGCCAGACGCAGCATCTCGGCGCTGACGTCCACCGGTATGTAGCAGCCGCAGCGGCCCCGGCCGTCGAGGGAGCGCAGCAGGGCCTGGTCCTTCTGCCCGGTCCCGGGGCCGAGGCTCACATAGTGCAGGGGCCCGTCCGGGAGTCTGTCGCTCAGGCCGCGCCAGCGGCGGCTGAAAGAGGCGATGCTCTCGCGCATCACGGGGTAGTACAGGTCGTTGCAGGCGTGGGCCCAGGCCACGGTGGACTCCAGGCCCCAGTACGAGAAGCCGGAGGTGATCAGTTTTCCCGAGCCCGAGGGATCCGGGCCGCGCCGTAACCCGGCGGTCACCTGGGCCAGCTTGCCCGACTGCTCCTCACCGACCAGGCACACCGTCCACCCGGCATCCCGGAGCACCTCCGGAATGCGATGCACCGCCCGCTCCCGCTCCGCCATCCGTACATCCCCCCATGGCCCGTCCGCCCGCCCGTGCCCGGTGTACGACACCGTCAACCGCCGAACCTACCCGGCGCTTGACGATCAGGGGAAGCCGGGTCGCCGGGCCCGTCTGCCCGCGCGCGCGGAACTGCTGGGCACGGACACCACCCCGTGCCTCTGCCGCCACACCTGCCGCGTGACCCACACGTCAAGCACCGCCCAGGTCGTCGCCACGACGCTCGCCAGGGTGCACAGCAGCGCCGGCAGGGCCAGCCACGAACCGGCGAACGCGAACAGCGCCGCGACCATCGCCTGGACCAGCGTCACGGCGACGAAGAGGACCGCGCGCACCGCGGCGGTGCGCACCGGATCCGGCATCCGGCGCCGGCGCGCGGGCCCCTCCACCCACAGCGGCGGTCGCGCCCGGTGCGACGGCTCGTCATGATCCCGCTCCACGACGGCTCACCCCCTCGTCGGCGGCCCCCGCCGCCTTCCGTGCCGAGGCCGGCCGCAGCGGTCCGGCTCCCTCCACAAGAGCGAGGGACGGTGCCCGATAGTTCCCATGGGCAGGGAATTACCGCCATACGGGTGGCCACCCCGACGGTCCGATCACCGTACTGGCCTTCGAGTCCCGTACCCCGCAGTAGTAGGCTCACGCCGCATTGTTGTCGGAACACCACCCCACCAGAGCGGGGTTGACGTTGGGGAGGCCATGCGCTTTCGCGGGAAGTCGATCCGCCGGAAGATCGTGGCGCTGCTGCTGGTGCCGCTGGTGTCCCTGACGGGCCTGTGGGTCTTCGCCACCGTCATCACCGGCACCGAGGCCGCCCGGCTGCTCTCCGCCGCCGAGGCCATCCGCACCGCGGGCCTCCCCGCCGAGGGGCTCGTCCGCGCGCTGCAGAAGGAGCGCCGGCAGACCCTCGTCCACCTCGCCGACCCCCGCCGCGCCGACAACCTCGCCGTCCTGCACGAGCAGCAGGACGCCACCGACAAGGCGGCCGCCGCCTTCCGCACCGGCGCCGGCAAGGTCCGCGGCGACATGAGCCCCGCCACCGACGTCCGCTTCCGGCGCATCGAGAAGGCCCTGGGCGACCTCGACGGCCTGCGCGGCAAGGTCCAGGCCGGCGGCATCAGCCGCCACGGCGCCTTCCAGGCCTACAACGACCTGGTGGAGCCCTACTACGCCTTCCTCGGCAGCCTGGGCGCCTTCGAGGACGCCGAGATGGACAAGCAGGCCCGCGCCCTCATCGGCGTCGCCCGCGCCCGCGAGGCGCTCTCCCGCGAGGACGCCCTCCTCGCCGCCGCCCTCACCACCGGCACCATGAGCCGCCAGGACCTGCGGGCCGTCTCCGACCGTGTCGCCGAGCGGCAGATCCTCTACAGCACCAACCTCTCCGTGCTGCCCGCCGGCGACCAGAAGATCTTCGAGGAGTACTGGCGCGGCGCCGGCCCGCACGCCCTGCGCGAGGCCGAGGACACCGCGATCCTCGCCGGCTCCTCCCGCGCCCCGCACACCATCGACCCGATCCGCTGGGAGCGGGCCGCGGGCGCCGTGCTCGACGAGCTCGCCCGGATGAACACCGAGGCCACCGACCGCTACGCGGACCGCGTCGAGCCGATCGCCGCCCGCGTCCTGACCAAGGCCGCCGTCGCCGGCGTCCTGGGCCTGGCCGCGCTCGTCTGCTCGCTCGTCATCTCCCTGCGCATCGGCCGCGGCCTCGTGCGCGACCTGCGGAAGCTGCGCAAGGAGGCCCACGAGGCCTCCGGCGTACGGCTGCCCGGCATCATGCGCCGCCTGGCCGCGGGCGAGCGGATCGACCTCGACGCCGAGGCCCCGCCGCGCGCGTTCGGGCCCGACGAGCTCGGCCAGGTCGGCAAGGCCCTCGACACCCTGCAGCGGGCCGCCGTCGAGGCCGCCGTCAAACAGGCCGACATGCGCCGCGGCGTCGCCGACGTCTTCGTCAACCTCGCCCGCCGCAGCCAGGTCCTGCTGCACCGTCAGCTCACCCTCCTCGACGCCATGGAGCGGCGCACCGAGGACACCGAGGAGCTCGCCGACCTCTTCCGCCTCGACCACCTCACCACGCGCATGCGCCGCCACGCCGAGGGCCTGGTGATCCTCTCCGGCGCCGCCCCCGCCCGCCAGTGGCGCAAGCCCGTCCGCCTCATGGACGTCGTCCGCGCCGCCGTCGCCGAGGTCGAGGCCTACGAGCGGATCGAGGTGCGCCGCCTGCCCCGGCTGGCCGTGCGCGGCCCCGCCGTCGGCGACCTCACCCACCTCGTCGCCGAACTCCTGGAGAACGCCACCGTCTTCTCCCCGCCGCACACCGCCGTGCAGGTGCACGGCCAGCGCGTCGCCAACGGCTTCACCCTGGAGATCCACGACCGCGGCCTCGGCATGTCCCCGGACGCCCTCCTGGAGGCCAACCTCCGGCTCGCCGAGACCCCCGAGTTCGAGCTCTCCGACACCGACCGGCTCGGCCTGTTCGTCGTCAGCAGGCTCGCGCGCCGCCACGACGTGCGGGTCTCGCTCCAGACCTCCCCGTACGGAGGCACCACCGCCGTCGTCCTCATCCCCCTGGACCTGCTCACCGAGACCGACCCCCGCTCCGGGGACGAGGACACCGGCGAGCAGGCGCTCACCAAGGGCCGGGGCCCGGTGCAGCCCGCGCGGACCGCGCCCTCGCGCGACAGGCCCCCACTGGCCGCCGTCACGGCAGCGGACGACTCCGCGCTCTGCCCGTTCGAACTGCGCCCGGACGAGGGCGAGGAGCACCACCAGGCGGGCGACGGGCCGGTGCCGCTGCCGCGCCGCAGGCCCTCCGCCACGGCCGCCGCTCCGACCGCCGGGCCGGGGGGCCGCGCGGACGGTCCCGGGGCCGAGCGGACGCCCACCGGCGGGCTGCCCCGGCGCGTGCGCCAGGCGAGCCTCGTCCCCCAGCTGAGGAAGGACCCGGCGGGCGCCCACGACGGACCCGCCGACCCGGATCCCGCCGGTCCGGAACCCGAGCGCGACGCCGACGAGGTGCGGGCCAGGATGGCCGCCCTCCAGCGCGGCTGGCAGCGCGGCCGGGAGCACAATGAGGCGGACGCACCGAACAGACCACCGAGAAAAACCGCACCAGGAACCACATCTGAGGGGGACGGTCGATGACCGCACCGAAGGCCGACAACGGGACAACCACCGCAGCGAACGGCGCACCGGCCGGCACGGGCGAGCTGAACTGGCTCCTCGACGAACTCGTCGAGCGCGTCGGCAGCATCCGCAAGGCGCTCGTGCTCTCCGGCGACGGGCTGGCGACCGGGACCTCCAAGGACCTCTCGCGCGAGGACGGCGAGCACCTGGCCGCCGTGGCCTCCGGCTTCCACAGCCTCGCCAAGGGCGTCGGCCGGCACTTCGACGCGGGCAAGGTCCGCCAGACCGTCGTCGAGCTGGACGAGGCGTTCCTCTTCGTCACCGCCGCCGGCGACGGCAGCTGTCTGGCCGTGCTCGCCGACGCCGACTCCGACATCGGCCAGGTCGCCTACGAGATGACGCTGCTCGTCAAGCGGGTGGGCACGCACCTGGCCACCGCTCCGCGCACCGGCGTAGCCGCCGACGGGTGACCGCCGGCCTGACCGGGGACGGCTCCGGCGACGGGGACGTGCGCTGGTACGACGACGCGGCGGGCCCGGTGGTCCGCCCGTACGCCATGACCCGCGGGCGCACCCGCAGCGCGGACGGGGCCGGCCTCGACCTCATCGCGGTCGTCGTCGCCGAGGATCCGGCGGAGCACCCCGGCGCCGCCCACGCCCTCGCCGACCAGACGCTGTCCCCGGAACACCTCGACATCGCGGAGCTCACGCGGGACATGCCGCGCTCGGTCGCGGAGCTGGCCGCGGGTCTCGACCTGCCGGTCGGCGTGGTGCGCGTGCTCGTCGGCGACCTGCTCGACGCCGGGCTCGTACGGGTCACCCGCCCGGTGCCCCCGGCGGAACTGCCCGACGAAAGCATTCTGCGCGAGGTGATCCACGGGCTGCGGGCCCTTTGAGCGCAGCGCGCGGGCGCCGGGCCCGGCGCCCGCGCACCGGAAGAGACTTGTCGTGACCATGGTCTCTGCGGAACGATCACCTTCCACCGGGGGAGCGGGACACACCGCGAACGCCCCCACGACCGGAGGACGAACAACCATGAGGCCCCTGCGCTCCGACCGCGGCCGCACGCGCCCCGCGACGGCCCCGGTGGCCCTCAAGCTCCTGGTCGCCGGGGGCTTCGGGGCCGGCAAGACCACCCTCGTCGGCGCGGTCAGCGAGATCCGGCCGCTGCGCACGGAAGAGCTGCTCACCGAGGCGGGCAGGCCCGTCGACGACACCTCCGGCGTGGAGGGCAAGCGCACCACCACCGTCGCCATGGACTTCGGCCGCATCACCCTCCGCGAGGACCTGGTCCTCTACCTCTTCGGCACCCCCGGCCAGGACCGCTTCTGGTTTCTGTGGGACGAGCTGGCCCGCGGCGCGCTCGGCGCCGTCGTCCTCGCCGACACCCGGCGGCTGCAGGACTGCTTCGCCGCCGTCGACTACTTCGAACGCCGCGGCATCCCCTTCACCCTCGCCGTCAACTGCTTCGACGGCGCCGAGCGCTACCCCGAGGAGGACGTCCGCGACGCCCTCGACCTCGACCCCGGCGTACCGGTGATCCTGTGCGACGCACGGGAGAAGGAGTCGGTGAAGGGGGTGCTGGTGTCCGTGGTGGAGCAGCGGTTCGCCGAGCTCGCGCAGCAGGCGGGCTAGACCGGCTCGCCCTGCGCAGGCGGCTCCACCCAGCCGAAACTCCGCTCCACCGCCTTGCGCCACACCCGGTACTCGGCCTCCCGCTCCTCGGGCGCGCGCCGGGGCGTCCACTCCGCGTCCCGCTGCCAGTGCGCCCGCAGCTCGTCAGGGTCGCGCCACACGCCGGTCGCGAGACCGGCCGCGTACGCCGCGCCCAGGCTCGTGGTCTCGGCGACCACCGGCCGGATGACCGGTACGCCCAGCACGTCGGCCTGGTGCTGCATCAGCAGCCCGTTGGCCGTCATCCCGCCGTCCACCTTCAGCGAGCTGATCCGCACGCCGGAGTCCTGGAACATCGCGTCCACCACCTCGCGCGTCTGCCAGGAGGTGGCCTCCAGCACCGCCCGCGCCAGGTGCGCCCGCGTCACGTAGCCGGTCAGGCCGGTGATCACGCCCCGGGCGTCCGAGCGCCAGTAGGGCGCGTACAGGCCGGAGAAGGCGGGCACGACGTACGCGCCGCCGTTGTCGGGGACGCTCGCCGCCAGCTCCTCGATCTCGCCGGCCGAGCGGATCAGCCCCAGCTGGTCGCGGAACCACTGCACGAGCGCGCCCGTGACCGCGATCGACCCCTCCAGGCAGTAGACGGCCGGCTCGCCGCCCAGCCGGTAGCCCACCGTCGTCAGCAGGCCGTTCTTGGACGGCACGGGCCGCGTCCCGGTGTTCAGCAGCAGGAAGCTGCCCGTGCCGTACGTGTTCTTGGCCTCGCCCGCCCCGTAGCAGGTCTGCCCGAACACCGCCGCCTGCTGGTCGCCGAGCGCCGCCGCCACCGGCACCCCGGCCAGCGGCCCCACGGCCCTGCCGTACACCTCGCAGGAGGACCGGATCTCCGGCAGCACCGCCTCGGGTATGCCCATCGCGGCCAGGATCCCGGCGTCCCACTGGAGCGTGCCGAGATCCATCAGCAGGGTGCGCGAGGCATTCGTCACGTCCGTGACGTGCACCCCGCCGTCCGGACCGCCCGTCAGATTCCAGATCAGCCACGAGTCGACCGTGCCGAAGGCGATCTCGCCGTTCTCGGCCCGCCGCCGCAGCCCGGGTACGTGCTCCAGCAGCCAGGCGGCCTTGGGCCCGGAGAAGTAGCTCGCCAGCGGCAGCCCCGTCGCCGCCCGGAACCGGTCCTGCCCGTCCGCGCCGCCCAGCTCGCGGCAGAGCGCGTCGGTGCGGGTGTCCTGCCAGACGATCGCGTTGTGCACCGGCTTGCCCGTCGAGCGGTCCCACAGGACCGTCGTCTCCCGCTGGTTGGTGATGCCCAGGCCGCTCAGCTCGCCGGCCTGCAGCCCCGCCGCGGCCAGCGCACCCGCCACCACCGCCCGCACCTTCGCCCAGATCTCGGCGGCGTCGTGCTCCACCCAGCCCGGCTTCGGGAAGATCTGCCGGTGCTCGCGCTGGTCCGCGCCGACGGGCCGGCCGTCCCGGTCGAAGACGATGCAGCGGCTGGAGGTGGTGCCCTGGTCGATCGCGGCGACGTACGGACCCGTCATGGCGTCTCCTGACCTCGGAACCTGTCCGGACCTGTCAGGACGGGAAGTGTTCACCCGCCGTGACGGAGCGTCAAGGCGCGGGGCGATGAGCACTACGGCGCGGGCATCGAGGACAGGGCATCAAGGACGGGGGTCACGGCAGGGGATCACGGCAGGGGGTGGCGCAGCACGGGGAAGTCGAAGTACGTGTCGGGGAACGGCTCCGGCTTGAAGGTGTAGTGCCACCACTCCTCCGGCAGATTGACGAACCCCTCCCGCTCCAGCGCCGACTTCAGCAGCAGCCGGTTCGCCCGCTGCACGCCCGTGATCCGCGGGTCCAGGGTGTGCGCCAGGGTGTCGAAGCAGTCGAAGCCCGTGCCCATGTCCACGGAGTTGTCGGGGAAGCGCTGCTCCCGCGGCCCGTAGCACGGCACGAGCGGCTCATCGGGCACGTACGGCCGCGTCGGCCACGCCGGCAGCTTCACTATCGTCACGTCCAGCGTGCTGCCCCGGCTGTGCCCGGACTTCGCCGCGATGTACCCGTCCTCGAACAGCCGGGACTTGTCCACGCGCGGGTAGAACTCCGCCTTCATCCGGGTGTCGCCGAGATCCTTCGCCCACTCCACGAAGTCGTTCACGGCCCGCTGCGGCCGGTAGCAGTCGTACACCTTCAGCCCGTAGCCCCGGCGCAGCAGCGAGCGCTGCGCCCGGTGCAGGGCGTCGGCGGCCTCCCGCGTCAGGATGCACAGGGGGCGCCGGTAGCCGTCGACGCGGTGGCCCGTGAAGTTGTGCACGGTCACGTACCGCATCTCCTGCAGGATCGTCGGATCCACATCGGCGAGGGCCACGAACCCGCGGGGCGGGCGTGGCTCCGGCGCGGTGGCGGCCTGCGCCGACGGAGCGGACGGAAGGGACAGGAGCGTCAGGAGGGCCGCGGCGGGCAGGACGACGGCCCGCAGTACGGCCGGGAAACGGGATCTGCTCATCCCTCCCAGATAGCAGTGGGACGGGCGCCCGCGGAAGAGCGCCCGTCCCCTCATGTCACTGCACGCCCCTGCACTTCACTTGCACGCCCCTGCACTTCACTGCGCGCCCTCTCCCCGTACCCGGACCGGATACCCCACCTCCTCCGCACCCTCCTGCTCCACGACCACCACACCGTCCCGCGTGCGCGTGGTGAACCGCACGGCCTTCTTCGGCTCCCACCCGTCACCCCCGTCGGGGACGAGCACACCGCCGCCCGTACGGCCCGGGGCCGGAGCCCACACCTCCAGTTCCACGGATCCGGTGGCCCCGCCCTGTACCGGAATCACCGACCCCGCCCGTGCCAGCACCGGGATCCGCGACAGCGGTGCGTCCAGCAGCACCTGCCCCGGCCCCTCGTACGCCCGCCCCGTCGCCGTGTCGTACCACAGCCCGCGCGGCAGCCGCACCGCCCGCCGGTCCGCCCCCTGCTCCAGCACCGGCGCCACCAGCAGCGAATCGCCCAGCAGGAACGCGTCCTCGCAGTCCCGCAGCGCACGGTCCTCCGGCGAGCGCCACCACACCGGACGGACGTAAGGCGCCCCCGTGCGCTGCGCCAGGTGCGCGAGCGTCACGAAGTACGGCAGCAGCCGCATCCGCTCCCGCAGCGCCGCTCCCGCGTGCTCCAGCGCCTGCCCGCCGAACTCCCACGGCTCCCGGCGCCCCGCCGTGATCGCCGAATGCGTACGGAACAGCGGCAGATACGCACCCAGCTGGAACCAGCGCACATACAGCTCGGGCGAGGGGAACCCGGTGAAACCCCCGACGTCCGGGCCCGAGTAGGGCACCCCGCACAGCCCCAGGCCCAGCACCAGCGACAAGGACGCCCGCAGCCCCGGCCAGCCCGTCGCCACGTCGCCCGACCACGTACCTCCGTAGCGCTGCATGCCCGCCCAGCCCGAGCGCGAGAAGAGGAACGGGCGCTCACCCGGCCGCAGTTCGCACAGCGCCTCGTAACCGGCCCGGGCCATGGCCAGGCCGTACACGTTGTGCGCCTCGCGGTGGTCGCCGCCGCGCCCCTCCAGGGAGTGCCGCGCCGACAGGGGCAGCGACGGATCCCCGAACGGCGCGAACGACACCGGCTCGTTCATGTCGTGCCACACGCCCGAGAAACCCTGCGCCAGCCGCTCCCCGTACAGCCCGCCCCACCACTTGCGCACCCGCGGATCGGTGAAGTCGGGAAAGACCGACTCGCCCGGCCACACCTCCCCCCGCACCCGGCGCCCCCGCGCGTCCCGGACGAACGCATCGGCCGCCGCCCCGCTGTCGAACACCCACTGACCCGGCTCCGCCTTCACCGCCGGGTCCACGATCGACACCAGCCGCACCCCCTTCTCCCGCAACTCCGCCGCCAGCCCCGGCAGATCGGGGAAGCGCTCCCGGTCCACCGTGAAGACGCGGTGCCCCCGGTAGTGGTCGATGTCCAGATGGAGGGCCGACAGCGGCAGCCCGCGCTCGGCGTACCCCTCCACCACCCGCCGCACCTCGTGCTCGCTGCCGAACCCCCAGCGCGCGTGATGGTGACCGAGCGCCCACGCGGGCGGCACCGCAGCGGCCCCCGTCAGCAAGGCCCAGTTGTGCAGCACCCGCGCCGGCGTCCCCACCAGCACCCAGTAGCGCAGCGGCCCCCCGTCCATCCGCACCTCGCAGCGGCCCGGCCGGTCGTGGCCCGAGCCCGCGCCCTCCTCGCCCTCCGCCAGCGTCACCCGCCCGTCCCACGAGTCGTCGTGGAACACCAGGTGCGTGCCCGCGTCCGCGACCACCAGCTGCACCGGCATCGTGATGTACAGCGGATCGTCGCCCGGTCCGAAGGCGCCGTCCGGATCGGTGTTCCACAGCCGGTACGAGCCGTCCCGCAGCCGCGGACCCGCCGACCGGCCGCCCAGCCCGAAGAAGCGCGCATCCGCCGCCACCTGCGACCGCAGCGCCCACCGCGCCCCAGCGGGTCCCTGCTGCCGACGCGCCTCACCAGCCCGTTGCTGCTGATCCGCCTCACCGGCCGCCTGCTGCTCAGGCGTCTCACCGGACCCCTGCCACTCACGCGTCTCACCGGGCCGCCCCTGTCGCTCACGAGCCTCCGCCTCCGCCGGTTCCCACCAGCGCGGCGGCAGATCACGCCGCAGCAGCACGCCCCCGGGCGTCCGCACCTCCACCGTCCCGTGCCGGCCCACCACCACCAGCACCCGCTCCGACACCACCCGCCAGCCGCCGTCGGTGTCCGGCTCCAGCACCGCCCGCTCGTCCGCCTCCGGCCCAGGCCCGGCCAAGGCGTACGACGGCTCCGGACCGGCCCCGTCCCAGCCGCAGAACACCGCCCCGCCCGCCGCCACCCGCACCCGCAGCGACGACCTCGCGAAGTGCACCACCCCGCCGCCCGGCAGCGGATCCGCCCTCCGCACCGCACCCGGCACCCGCGCCCGCTCCGCACCCGGCCGCGGCAGCCCCGCTCTGTCCGCGCACCGCCGCCGCAGCGCCGACCGCAGGGACCGCACCCCCCGAGCCGTACGGACCGTTCTCACTAACCGCAGCAGATCACGCGCATCCATGCTGCTCAGACTGCCACCCGCACGATCGTCGGCGCCCCGCGTTCAGACGCCGTTCACCCCCGCAGGGAGAAGGGGGAGGCACCCGGGAAGCCCGGCGCGCACGGGATGGGCGGGGCACCGCCCTCACCCGTGGCCGGTGCGATGCGCGCCGCACTGTGCCGTCGGCTCTGGTGCGGGAGTCGATCACGTGGCATCGTCCTGGTCAGTCGAGCCACGCGCACACCCCGCCCGTGCGCGCGGCCCACCAGGACGATGCCCACCACGCGATGCCCACGACGCCCACGACGCGCAGAAGCCCGGGAGCCGCCAGATGACCACCGCACCGCAGCCCGCCGAAACGCCGGAGCCCCTGTGGACCCCCGGCGCCGACCGCGTCGCCCGCGCACAGGTCACCCGCTTCCAGGCCTGGGCCGCGGAGCGCCACGGTGCCCCGGCCGCCGTCCCCGGCGACCCCGCCGCGAGCTACGCCGCCCTGCACCGCTGGTCCGTCGGCGAGCTCGAGACCTTCTGGCAGGCCTTCGCCGAATGGTCCGGCGTCCGCTTCTCCCACCCCTACGAGCGCGTCCTCGCCGACCGCTCGATGCCCGGCGCCACCTGGTTCCCCGGCGCCACCCTCAACTACGCCGAGCACGCGCTGCGCGCCGCCGAGGACCCCGGCCGGGCCGCCGGCCCCGCCCTCCTCCACGTCGACGAGACCCACGAGCCGAGCCCCGTCACCTGGACCGAGCTGCGCCGCCAGGTCGGCTCCCTCGCCGACGCCCTGCGCCGCCTGGGCGTGCGCCCCGGCGACCGCGTCAGCGGCTACCTGCCCAACGTCCCCCAGGCCGTCGTCGCCCTCCTCGCCACCGCGGCCGTCGGCGGCGTGTGGACCTCCTGCGCGCCCGACTTCGGCGCCCGCAGCGTCCTGGACCGCTTCCAGCAGGTCGAACCCGTCGTCCTGTTCACCGTCGACGGGTACCGATACGGCGGCAAGGAGCACGAGCGCGCCGGGACCGTCACCGAACTCCGCGCCGGCCTGCCGACCCTGCGCGCGGTCGTGCACATCCCGCTGCTGGGCACCGAGGCACCCGAAGGTGCCCTGGAATGGGACGACCTGGTGTCCTCCGACGTCGAACCGGTCTTCGAACAGGTCCCCTTCGACCACCCGCTGTGGGTGCTGTACTCCTCGGGCACCACCGGCCTGCCCAAGGCCATCGTCCAGTCCCAGGGCGGCATCCTCCTCGAACACCTCAAGCAGCTCTCCCTGCACTGCGACCTCGGCCCCGGCGACCGCTTCTTCTGGTACACCTCCACCGGCTGGATGATGTGGAACTTCCTCGTCTCCGGCCTCCTGGTGGGCTCCACCGTCGTCCTCTACGACGGCAGCCCCGGCCACCCCGACACCGCCGCCCAGTGGCGCATCGCCGAACGCACCGGCACGACCCTCTACGGCACCTCGGCCGCGTACGTCATGGCCTGCCGCAAGGCGGAGGTCCACCCCGGCCGGGACTTCGACCTCTCGCGCGTGAAGTGCGTGGCCACGACGGGCTCGCCGCTGCCGCCGGACGGATTCCGCTGGCTGCACGAGGAGGTTGCGGAAGACATGTGGATCGCGTCGGTGAGCGGCGGCACGGACGTCTGCAGCTGCTTCGCGGGCGCCGTACCGACCCTGCCGGTGTACATCGGCGAGCTCCAGGCCCCCTGCCTCGGCACCGACCTGCAGGCCTGGGACCCGCACGGCAAGCCCGTCGTCGGCGAGGTCGGCGAGCTGGTCGTCACCAACCCCATGCCGTCGATGCCCATCCGCTTCTGGAACGACCCCGAAGGCACCCGCTACCGCGAGAGCTACTTCGAGATGTTCCCCGGCGTCTGGCGCCACGGCGACTGGATCACCCTCACGCCGCGCGGCAGCGTCGTCATCCACGGCCGCTCCGACTCCACCCTCAACCGGCAGGGCGTCCGCATGGGCTCCGCCGACATCTACGAGGTCGTCGAACGGCTCCCCGAGATCCGCGAGTCCCTCGTCATCGGCGTCGAACAGCCCGACGGCGGCTACTGGATGCCCCTTTTCGTCCACCTCGCCCCCGGAGCACGACTGGACGACGCCCTACTGGACCGCATCAAGCGCACCATCCGCGAGAACCTCTCGCCCCGCCACGTCCCCGACGAGGTCATCGAGGTCCCGGCGATCCCGCACACCCTCACGGGCAAGCGCATCGAGGTCCCGGTCAAACGCCTCCTCCAGGGCACACCACTGGAGAAGGCGGTGAACCCGGGCTCGGTGGACAACGCGGACTTGCTGAAGTTCTACGAGGAACTGGGCCGCACGCGCTAGACCGAGCACCTATTCGGCGCGCCCGGGCATCAATCAGCCTGCCCGGGCACCCATCCAGCTCGTCCGAGCACCATTTCAGCCCGTTGGGGGCACCTCCCAGCGGTAGCTGGGGGAGTTTGAGGACGAGCGCGTTCAGCGCGATACGGGGTCCGGGGCGGAGCCCCGGTTACGGGAAGGGGCGGGTAGGGGAAAAGCCCCCACCCGTCACCCCCCGTACGTCTCCTGAGCCTCACCCAGCACAGAAGCGAAATCGGCGGCAAGCCGCTCGGCCTCCGCAGGCACCAGATCCGCCGTAGTGATCCGCACCCCCGGCG
>NZ_BMUT01000015.1:0-6298 GCF_014650335.1 Streptomyces hiroshimensis | reverse complement strand
CCCCGGCAGCCACCCACCACCCCGAAGACCGCAACCCGTTGACCACGGCCGCCTCATCCCGCACCGGCACCCACACATTCAGCCCCCCACCCCCGTGCGCGGGGATCCCCCGCAGGGCCAGCTCCCCGATCAGCGCCTCGCGCCGCTCGGCGTAGGCGGCGCGGGCCTCGTCGACCAGCGCCCGGGCACCGGGGTCGGTCAGCAGCCCGGCCACGGCCTCCTGCAGTACGTGGCTGACCCAGCCGGAAGTCAGCAGCAGCCGTCCGTCGTGCCGGGCCAGCGTCGTCGCGTCGCAGGCGAGCGCCGCCCACCGCAGGTCCGGCCCCAAGTGCTTGGTGACCGTGCGGACCTGGGCCCAGCGGGCGAGCCGGCCTCCGGCGGTCAGGCTGTACAGGGGCGCGCCGCAGATCTCCGCGGTGTAGTCGTTCTCGACGACCAGCACCTCCGGCGCCTCCGCCAGCACCGCGGCCAGCGCGTCGCGCCGGGCGGCGGAGAAGCAGCCACCGTACGGGTTCTGCGCCCGCGGGCTGCAGATGACGGCCCGCACACCCCCGCGCACCGCGGTCCGCAGCTCCTCCGGCCGCATGCCTTCGTCGTCCACCCCGACCGGAACGATCCGCAGGCCGAGCGCGGGCACGAGGTCCAGCAGGTGGTGGTAGCCGGGGTCTTCCATCGCCACCGCGTCACCGGGCCGCAGCTCGGTGGAGAGCAGCCGCGCCACGCAGTCGAGCGCGCTGTGCGCGAAGGTCACGTGCGCGGACGGGACGCCGTCACGCTCGTACCAGGCGCGGGTGAGCTCCTCCAGCCGGGCCAGCCGTGGCGCCGCCCGGTGCGAGCGCGCGCCCTGGGACACCTGCACGGGCGGCACCAGCTCGGGCAGGAACGCCGGATCGGGGTGGCCGCCCGCCAGGTCGCGCAGCCCCTCGGGCACCTTCGGCGGGCGCCGGGAGGCGACGGCGGGGGCCTCGGCGACCACCGTCCCGCCGCGCCCGCGGGTGACGACGATGCCCCGGCGGCGCAGCTCCTTGTACGTGGTCGCGACCGTCCCCGGGCTCACGCCGAGCCGCTCGGCGAGCGTGCGCACCGGGGGCAGCGAACTGCCGGGAACGAGCGCGCCGTCGGCCACGCCGCGCTCGATGGACGCGGCGATCCCCTTGGCGTTCGTACCAGTGATCTCATATTGTGTCACCACAGAACTGAGTATGTATCAATACAATATTCGGGTCAAGGGGGATCACCACATGCAGATACCGGGGGGACCGGACGGCCGCCGCATGCTCGCCGTCACCTTCGTCGACAGGACGGGCTCCGGGCTCTGGGGCGCCACGGCCGTCCTGTACTTCACCTACGTCGCCGGCCTCGGCACGGCCCAGATCGGCCTGCTGCTCGGCGTGTCCGGCGCCATCGGCATCGCCGGCCCGCCCCTCGGCGGCCTCCTCGCCGACCGCGTCCCCCTGCGGACCCTGCTCGCCACCGTCCAGGCCCTGCGTGCCGTCGCCTCGCTGGCCCTCCTCACCACCACGGACCTGGGACTCCTGATCGCGATCACCGCCGTGGGCAGCCTCGGCGACCGCGCGTCCTCCGTCCTCACCAAGCTCTACGCGACCCGCATCGCCGGCCCCGACCGCAGCCGCTACCAGGCCGTCAACCGCACCGTCTCCAACGTGGGCTGGGCGGTCGGCGGCCTCGCAGCGGC
This sequence comes from Streptomyces hiroshimensis, assembly GCF_014650335.1. Classification (GTDB taxonomy): domain Bacteria; phylum Actinomycetota; class Actinomycetes; order Streptomycetales; family Streptomycetaceae; genus Streptomyces; species Streptomyces hiroshimensis. The sequence continues at coordinate 4,602 of NZ_BMUT01000015.1, read as the reverse complement.
CGCCGCCCTGGCCGCGGGCACCACCGCCGTCTACCGCTGGCTGCTCGTCGGCGACGCCCTGTCCTTCGTCGCCGTCGCCCTGCTCACCCTGCGCTGCGGCGAACCGCCGTCGGCCTCGCGCGTGGTGAAGGCGGGCGGCCCGGCGGCCGGTTCCGGAGAGGGCCGCGAGGGCGCCGAAGCCCGGGTCGCCCGCGTCACCAACCCCTGGCGCGACCGCCGATACCTCGCCTACACCGCCACCGAAGCCGTCCTCTGCCTCGACGACTCCGTCTTCAAGGTCGGCCTCGCCCTGTGGGCCGTCACCGCCACGCCCGTCCCGCACGGCATCGTCCCCCTCCTCCTCGTCCTCAACAACGTGCTCGTGGTGTGCTTCCAGGTCCCCTTCGCCCGCTTCGGGACCACCTCGGAAAAGGCCCGCACCTCGCTCTTCCCCCTGGCCGCAGCCTTCCTCGCAGGCGGAGCGGCCCTCGCCGCCTCGGCCACGGGCACCCGCTGGATCGCCGTCGCCGCCCTGACCCTGGCCGCGACCGCCTTCACCGTCGCCGAGATGCTCCACGCCACCGTCTCTTGGGAGCTGTCCGTCGCCCTCGCACCCCCCACGGCCCAGGGCGCCTACCTGGGCGTCCACGGCCTCGCATCGGCGGTCCAGCGCAGCATCGGCCCCGTGGCCGTGACCGGCACCATCGCGGCCGGACCCCTGGGCTGGCTCGGCTTCGGCGCCGGACTCGCCGTCATATGCCTCGCCCAGCGCAGGCTCACCCGCGACGATGGCGAGACCGCATTGTCAGTGCCTCGCATTACGGTGAGTGAGCATTGATCACACGCGCTCAGGGGGAGAGAAGATGGCGCATGCACGTGACGGTAGAGGGCGGCCGGCGGGCGGGAAGCGGCCGACGGGGAAAGGTCTGAGGGGGAAACGGCTGACGGGGGAGAGGAAGCGACCGGCGGGCAGGAAGCGCCCGTACACCAAGCAGCGGGAGGGCGGGAAGAGACCGCTCACGCTCACCGAGCGGCGCAAGCCCAGCGCACGGCGCCTCCTGCGCCGCGAAGTCCCCAGCACCGTGGCCGTCCTGGCCGGAGCGGACGACTTCGCGGCCATGCAGGGCTACGCGAGCTTCACGTTCGACGACCACGCCACTTATATGCGGCAGATCGAGGGCCTGCTGCGCGACTTGGCGGCCCGCGGCACGCACACGAGCGTCGCCCTCTTCGACCCCGTCGGCTACGAGGAGTTCTGCACCGAATCCCACCTCGACCCCGACACCCCGGCCAGCCGCACGCGCTATACGGCGGAGGTCGCGGCCGCCGGCACCAAGGTCACCTACGAGGGAGAGCCCCTCGCCCGCCTGCTGCCCCGGCTCGTCGCCGAGGCGGAACAGCAGGCGACGTGGGAGTACGCCTCATCCCTGCTCACCCGCGGCGAGTGCGACTCCTGCGGTGAGGACATCGGTCACGCCGCCTTCGCCAGGGCCACCGCCCTCCTGCGGCGGATCATCAGGGCGGCCGGTCCCGGCACCCACCACCTCGTCTGCAGCATCCCGGCCGAGGGATCGACCCCGCTCATCGCCGTACTGCACACGGAGAGCCGCGACGACGGCCTGCTCCACCTCGGCGAAGCAGCAGCACTCCTCTTCTGCACCGTCCTCGCGGCAGGCATCGCCACGGAACGGCCCGGCGGAGTGGTCCTGCGCAGCATCCGGCCCGGCCACCGGGACACCGTCCGCGGCTGGAACCTCAAGGACGGCGGCTGGCTCCACCCGCTGACCGAGGCGGAAGTCTTCGCCGCCTACTGCACCGACGCCCGCACCGGCGAACCCGTACCGCCCGAGCCCGACGTCGACTACCGCGCGGGGCTGCCCCTGGAGGACTGAACGACCGACAAGGAACGAGTAAGGAGTAGCGAGTAGTGAGTTAAGGAACGAGCGAAGGGTGCCCCGCCACCCGGCGGGACACCCTTCATCTCTCAGCTCACTTCACCGCGACGGTGACGGCCGGCTCACTCGCCGGACAGCACCGCCTGCGCGGCCAGCCGGGCCTCCTCGGCGGAGTCCGTCGCACGGGCAGCGGCAGCGGCACGCTCGCACTGGGCCAGCGTGTGCTTGGCCAGCGTCGCGCGGACGTACGGAATCGACGCCGCACCCATGGACAGGCTCGTCACGCCCAGACCGGTCAGCACACAGGCCAGCAGCGGGTCGGACGCGGCCTCACCGCACACGCCGCAGCTCTTGCCCTCGGCCTTGGCGGCCTCGGCGGAAGCGGCGACCAGGTCGAGCAGCGCCGGCTGCCACGGATCCTGCAGCCGGGACACCGCACCGACCTGACGGTCGGCGGCGAAGGTGTACTGCGCCAGGTCGTTGGTGCCCAGCGACAGGAACTCGACCTCCTGCAGGATCGAGCGGGCCCGCAGCGCGGCGGAGGGAATCTCCACCATTGCCCCGAACTTCGCCTGCAGCCCCGCCTCGCGGCACGCGTCCGCGAACGCCTTCGCGTCCGTGCGGTCCGCCACCATCGGCGCCATGACCTCGAGGTAGACCGGCAGCCCCTCGGCGGCCTTGGCCAGCGCGGTGAGCTGCGTACGCAGCACCTCCGGGTGGTCGAGCAGGGTCCGCAGACCCCGCACGCCCAGCGCCGGGTTGGGCTCGTCGGCCGGCGTCAGGAAGTCCAGCGGCTTGTCCGCGCCCGCGTCCAGCACCCGCACGACCACACGGCCCTCGGGGAACGCCTCCAGCACCTTGCGGTACGCCTCGACCTGCTTGGCCTCGGACGGCGCCTTCTTGCTGTCGTCCAGGAAGAGGAACTCGGTACGGAACAGACCGACGCCCTCGGCACCCGCCTCGACGGCCGCCGGCACGTCCGCCGGACCACCGACGTTCGCCAGCAGCGGCACCTTGTGCCCGTCCGACGTCGCACCCGGGCCGGACGACGCCGACAGCGCCGCCTTGCGCTCCTCGGCCGTCTTGATCAGCTCGGCGCGCTTCTCCGGGCTCGGGTCGACGAAGATGTCGCCCGTGCTGCCGTCCACGGCCACCACCGTGCCCTCGGCAAGCTCACCCGCACCCGGCAGCGCCACGACCGCCGGCACACCGAGCGCACGCGCCAGGATGGCGCTGTGGCTGGTCGGCCCGCCCTCCTCGGTCACGAAGCCCAGCACCAGCGTGGGGTCGAGCAGTGCGGTGTCGGCGGGAGCGAGGTCCCGGGCGATCAGCACGTAAGGCTCGTCGCTGTCCGGCACACCCGGCATCGGCACGCCCAGCAGACGCGCGACGATGCGGTTGCGCACGTCGTCCAGGTCGGCCACACGGCCGGCCAGGTACTCGCCGGCATTGGCGAGCAGCGCGCGGTAAGCGGCGAAGGCGTCGTACACCGCGCGCTCCGCGGTGCTGCCGACGGTGATGCGCCGTTCGACGTCGGCCATCAGCTCGGGGTCCTGGGCCATCATGGCCTGGGCCTCCAGCACGTGCTGGGCCTCGCCACCGGCCAGGTTGCCGCGCGCGATGAGGTCGGCGGCCACAGCTTCCACGGCCTGGCGCGCACGGCCCTGCTCACGCGGCGCCTCGTCCGTCGGAATCTGCTTGGCCGGCGGCTCCAGAACCGCCGTGCCCATGTGCCGGACCTCGCCGATCGCCACACCGTGGCTCACGCCGACGCCTCGCAGCGTTGTCTCCATTTCACCCGTCTCCGGTTGATGCGGCGGCTCGGGCCGCCGCGGTGGATGTCGTACGTGCCGCTCCCCTTCTTAGGGAGCGGTATCGGCTACTTCCAGTAGAAGAGCTGGTCGCCGGCCTTGACGTCGCCGTACTCAAGGAGGTCGCCGAGCGAGTCGGCGGTGGCCTCCAGCGCGACGATCGGGCAGATCGGCGACTTGCCGGCCTTTTCGACGGCGACCGGGTTCCAGCGCACGACCTCCTGGCCGCGCGTCACGGTGTCGCCCTTGTTGACGAGCAGCTCGAAGCCCTCGCCGTTGAGCTGGACGGTGTCGATGCCGAGGTGCGTCAGCACGCCGTGGCCCTGGTCGTCGACGACGACGAACGCGTGCGGGTGCAGCGAGACGATGATGCCGTCAACGGGGGAGACCGCGGCGTGGGGCTCACGCACGGGGTCGACAGCGGTACCGGGTCCCACCATCGCGCCGGAGAAGACCGGATCGGGCACTGCCGCGAGTCCGATGGCGCGTCCGGCGATCGGGGACGTCACGGTGGTCATGGGAAGCCTCCCAGGTGGAGATTCGTCACGCGCCGTCACTACCTGTCCTGGACGGCGCACTGATCGGAAGCCTAAGTCATAGGAACTGACGGTTCCGCACGAGTGAGCGGGGCCTTGGCGTGTGCGGTGCGTAATCGATTTGCCTCGTGTGGGGAGGGCATGTACTGTCAGATCCCTGCCCACGACCGAGGCCCGCAGTCAACTGCCGGCGAGGCGAGGGTGGCACCTATCGGAAGTGATCCTTTCTCGGTTCCACTGCTGTGTCCGTATGTCTTCATGTCTACGGAAAACAGGGTGGCGGGAGAGCGGAAAAACTCCTGATAGAGTGTGAAACACAACGAAGGGAAGCGCCCGGAGGAAAGCCCGAGAGGGTGAGTACAAAGGAAGCGTCCGTTCCTT
>NZ_BMUT01000014.1:49415-171175 GCF_014650335.1 Streptomyces hiroshimensis | reverse complement strand
CGACATCGGCATCGCCCCCGTCCGCCCCGCCGAATTCGTCCACTTCACCATCACCCAAATCGCCGGCCAGCCGGGGCAGAGCAGCTAGCGCCCCCACCCCCACAACACCAGGAGAGCTGTCCGATCATGCAGAAGCTCGTGGTGAGAGAGGGCGATCTGGTGACGCTCGTGGTGGCCTTGACCACGCCGCCCGTGAGCGCGACGCTCACTCCTCCTCCCCCTTTCCCGCTCCAGGGCTCGGCGGGCTTCCGGGTCGAAGGGCACGTCGCCTGCGTCCCGGACGACATCGAATCCCTGCGGATCGCAGGCGTCGGCTATGTGGTGCCGCCGACGTTCCCCCTCGCGGGGCTCGGCACGGTCGAACTCAAGGTGCCCCGGGGGAACCGCGCCCAGTACGCCAGGACCGCGCAGGGCAAGGAAGTCGTCGTCGACGGAGGCCCGCTCGACCTGGTCTTCACACCGACGACACCGGCGAGCAACCCGCCCGCCAAAGACGAAGTGAAGAAGTACAAAGGCACGGCCACCCTCACCTGCGTCCGGGGGCGGCCCGTCACCGCCGGTCCCGCATCCTGACCGTCCCCTATGTGCTTGTGCCCTGCCCACCGGTCCGGTGGGCAGGGCACGCACGCACACATCAAGGTACGGGGAGCCGCGCAGTCACCCCGTCGCTTCCGTGGCCCAGACGAAGTCGTAACGGATCTCCCGTCCCTGGACGTGCGCGACTTCGTCGCGGTTGCGCAGCTGCACGGTGAACGCCGCCCCCGGCAGGAGGAGTACCTCCTTCTCCTCCGGCTTCCGGGAGAAGGAGGAGATGTTCCGTCCGCTGCGCCCGGAGAGTTCGAGGCGGTAGAGGACCCTGCGGCCTCCGGCGGTCGGGTACTGGAGCGGCAGGAACTCCTCGGCCTTCCTCCGCTCCTCGCTGGTGCTGGTGAAGCCGCTGAAGGACAGCCGCTTCCGGGGCCACACCTCCCATCCCGCCCGGTACACCGTTCCCTTCACGGGCGGCAGCCGGTGGAGGGAGTCGGCGAGCATGTCGGCATGGATCTCGGCCTCGGCCCGCAGCGTGCCGGCGAGAGCGTGCAACCGCTTCCTCACGCCCTCCAGCCGGGCCGCCCTCTCCCGGTCGTCGAGACCCGGCGCCCTGTAGTCGCTGATCCGGTCCTGGAGCTCGGCGTCGCGCCACGTGGTGAAGGGCACTTCGGTGGGCTCGCCCCTGATGACCCGGGAGATCATCTCGTCGATCAGCCGGCCGACACCGACCGAGGCGAATCCACCGGGGGTGGTGAGAACGCGGTTGATGAGCTGGTGGTTGTCCCCGGTGTACTGCGCCAGTGCAAGGTAGTGCGCGAGGCCGAAGTCCTTGTCCGGCCGTTCTTCGCCGGGCCCCTGCCTCCGCAGGCGCCGCTGCCGGTGTCGCGCCGCGCGCACCGTACCGTCGTGGACGGTGAGCATCCCTCCGTGCTCAGGTTCGGCCAGCGCCTGCTGCTCGTAGAGCGCGGCATACGGGGGATCGGGCAGCTTCGTCTGCGGCAGCGCGGCCCGTACGAAGGTGTCGAAGTCCCGGTACATCGCGGCCACGTCCTTGGAGGACGCCGTGAGGCCGGACAGGCTCGGCAGCCCGGCGGCCTTCGCGCCGCGCAGGATCTCGTACAGCGAGTGGTCCCGGCCCGTCAGCATCCAGGAGGCGACGGCGAGGAAGAACTCCCGCTCGGAGCGCTCCTGCCCCTGCGACCCTCCCGGTACGGCCTTCAGCCAGCGGAAAGCGCTGAGCATACGGGTGGTCGTGCCGGAGATGCCCGCCACGAGGGGGGCGCCGCGCTCGTGGTGCTTACGGTGCCAGGAGGCTGCGGGGTCCATGGCGAAGAGTGCCTGTCCCGAGGCCCAGGGCAGGGGGAACTCGGGTCCCTGCTCGCCGGCGGGGACCAGGGCCGCCCAGATGTCCTCGGGGCTGACGTCGTACTCCTGCGGGTGGAGTTGGTCCCCGTCGAGCCGGAGGCCTTCGACGCGCAGGGGCGTGGTGCTGCGCTCCGCGTGGGCCCGCTCCGCCTCGCTCAGGGGTACCCCGAGGTCCTGGTAGTTGCGAAGGGTGCTCCGGCCGGGTCCGGTCCCGGCCGCGGCCTCGGGCCGCTCGGTCCTGCCCTGCTGGCTGCGGCCCATCGACAGGGTGGTGCCGGTGCCGTGCTGGAGGGTCATGTTCCCCAGGGCGAAGATGTCCTTCGCGAACAGACGCCCGACGTCCTGCGGCAGCTGCCCGAGGACGCCTCGGGCGCGGCCGGTCAGGTATTCCCGCTGTGCGCTCAGGGCGTCGGTGTCGAGGCCGAGCTCGTAGGCGCGCCGCAGGTCGCCGTCGAGGACGATGCGGTGCAGGAGGGTCTTGAAGGAGACGTCGCGGTCGTCCCCGGACGGCTCGGGCTGGGGCCCGTATTTGTAGTAGGCGGCGTTGTAGAAGGCGGTGACGAGTTCGCGGACGGTGGCGGACGAGCCGGGTTCGGTCCACTGCAGCAGCCGCTCCCGGGCGTCTTCTCCCGTGCCGACCTGGCCCGCGCCGACCTGGCCCGTACCGACCTGGCCCGTACCGACCTGGCCCGCGCTGGCCGGGTCGTCCTTGAGGAAGGCCCCGGCCGCCCGCTCTGCGGTGAACTCCGCGCTCAGCACCTCGTTCAGGCGCAGCACGGCCGTACGGGCCGCGCGGCCCACCTCGGGGGACGCTGCCAGTGCCGCGCCGAGCCGCTGTTCGTAGAGCTCGGCCTCCTGGTGCCAGCGGGGCGAGGCGACGAGGCGGCGGTGGCCGAACGGTGCGCCGGACGCGGTCTGCTGTCCTCCGGCGCCGAGCGCGCGGGCGGCCGTCGCCGCGTTGCCGGCCTGCTGCTGGAGCTCCCTGAGGCGGCCGGCGAGAATGTCGCCGGCCGCGCCCGCCTGCGGGGGCGCCGCGGCTTCGGGGGCGGGGGCGGGCTCGTGGCGCTGCTCCGGTCCCGGAAGCGGAGCCGGGCTCACTGCGGCACCGCCTGCGCCGCCTGCATCGGCTGGATCGCCGCGGGGAACCGGGACTCGTCCACGTACCGCCCGAGCTTGGCGTACTCCTCCCGGACCGCGGCCAGCAGGTCGGCCGTGCTCAGGGGCCGGTCGTCGGCGGCGGCACGGTAGGCGGCGGTGACCGCGCAGCAGCGGATGGCACCGCCGGGCAGGTCGAAGGCGCCGGCGAGCGCCGCGAGCGCGGCTTCGTCAAGGTCGGCGGCCCGGGGCACGCCGGGGCCCAGACAGCGGTCCCACAGGGCGCGGCGCTGCGCCTCGTCGGGGGCGGGGAAGTGCACGACGAGGTCCAGGCGGCGCAGGAACGCGGCGTCGATGTTGGCATGCATGTTGGTGGTGAGGAGGGCGAGGCCGTCGAAGGACTCCAGGCGCTGGAGGAGGTAGGAGGTGCCGGTGTTGGCGTAGCGGTCGTGGGCGTCCTGGGTGGCGGTGCGCTTGCCGAAGACGGCGTCGGCCTCGTCGAAGAGGAGGACGGCGTTGACGGCGTCGGCCTCGGTGAAGATGCGTTCGAGGTTCTTCTCGGTCTCGCCGATGTACTTGTCGACGACGGTGGCGAGGTCGACGACGTACAGGTCGAGGCCGAGGTCCGCGGCGACGACCTCGGCCGCGAAGGTCTTGCCGGTGCCCGAGGCGCCGCTGAAGAGGGCGGTGACGCCGCGCCCGCGGCCGCCGCCGGGCCGCATCCCCCACCGGCCAAGAACTTGGTCGCGGTGGCGGATGCGGCGGGCGAGGCCGCGCAGCTGCTCGTACGGGCGCTCGGGCAGGACCAGGTCGGGCCAGGAGACGGCGGGCCGGACGCGCCGGGCGAGGCGGCCGAGGGCGCTGCCGTTCCAGCTGCGGGCCGCGGCGTGGACGGCCGCCGGGCCGACGGGGGTTCCGTCCGCGTCGGCCTGCCGGCAGGCCGACGCGGCCACGGCGGGGATCCGGTGCGGGGCGATGCGGTACCGGGCGCCGGCAGCAGCCGCCTCGTCGATCCGGTCGGCCGTCGCAGCGCCGATCCCGTCGGCCACCGCCTCATGGGTCCCGGCGGCCGGACCGGTGAGCGCGCGTAACTCGTGCCGCCACAGTGCCGCCCGATCGGGTTCCGTGAGCGGCGGGCACTCGATCAGAACGGGGGGCGTGGGCATCCAGTGTGCGTCCCAGGGCTCCGGGCCGGTGAACACGACAGGAAGAGGAAGATCCGCGAGAGGGGCCAGGAGGCCGCGCAGGCGCCGGACGTCGGCGGAGGAGCCGACGGCGGGAGCGACCGAGCCGACAGGACCGACGAGCAGCCCGCAGCCCCGCAGCCGCGCTTCGAGGACTGCGGCGCGGACCACGGCCTCCGTCTGCGCCTCCGTCTGCGCCCGCGGCTCGCCGGAGAGGGCGGCGAGGTCGAGCCGGAGCGCCGGCCTGCCGACCGCCGCCAGCGCCGTCTCCGCGACGCTGTCGGCCGCGGCGCCGGGGCCGTCGCGCAGGTGGGCCAAGCGGTGGCGGGTGAGCAGCGAGGCGAGGCGCCGGGCGGTGGCGGCGAGCGGGCTGTCGCCCGTCAGCGGGGCCTGCGGCGCGGGCCTGGGCAGGGTTACGGCGGTGTGCAGGCCAGCCGGCAGGGCGTCATGGCCCAGCAGGTGTGCGGTGACCCGGTCGGGGACGCGGAGCATACGGGTCAGGTAGGGGCGGGCGGTGTCGCCGTCCTCCAGCAGGCCTCCGGCACGCAAGGGCCCGTCGGGCGAGAAGACGCGGCGGGCGGTCGCGGAGGCACTCGGGACGCCGCACAGGGCGAGGGCGAGTCCGGTGGTGGCGTGACGGCAGGTGATGTCGTCGTTGAGGTACCCGTAACAGCGCTCGAAGCGTGCGTCGGTGTCGGGGGCGAGCGCGATCAGCAGGATGTCCACGTCGAGCGGACCCAGGCCGAACTCCTGGGCGAGGCGCAGGAGAGGCGGTGCGGCTCCGGCGGCGACGGCCGCTTCCTCGTGTGTGCGGAGGGCGGCGGCGAGGCGGCTCTCGGCGGGATCGGGGGGCAGCGGGCCGGTGGGGGCGTCGAGGAGGTGCGGGGCCGCGTCGTCGGAGATGTAGAGCCCCTGGAACGGGTCGAAGGGGGCCTCGGCGGGCCCCGGAAACCCGCCCGGTCCGGCCGCCGTCTCGTCACCGGTACGGACGGCGATGGCGCGCCGCACCCTGGCCTCGATCAGGGCCAGGCGGGCGAGGAGCCAGTCGGCGGCGGTGGGGGCCGCCGGTCCGGTGACTTCGTCCGGGCAGGTCGGCGAGGGTGCGGTCATCGGCCGCCGCCTTCCCCGGTGCGACCGGTGCGACCGGTGGCCCGGCGCGGCGTTCCGGGCCGGGTGAGCTCCACGTTCTCGTCGCCGACCACGAGGGGCTGGGACACCCAGTGGTCGTAACCGGCCGGAAGGTACGACAGCAGCGGCACGGTCACGGTCACGTTCAGAGCCGGCACGAGCTTGTGGCCCTTCGCGCTCCACAGCTCGGTCAAGGCCCGGTCCTCGGCCGGCGGGTGGCCGACGTCGAGGAGGGCTTGCAGCTTCATCTGCTCCAGTTCCGGCGGAAGCTGCACCTCGAACTCACGGCTCCTGGCGAAGCCGACGAGGAGTTCGCCGAGCATGCGGTGAGCGATGAGGGCGTCCGGCGCCCACGCGCTGACGAGGTAGGACAGCCGGGCGTACCGGGGCGGGTCGTGCTGCGCCAGCTTCCTCCGCGGCTCGTCCCCGCCGCCCCGTGCCGTGCCGTAGTTGTAGACGGTGCCGGTCTGCTTGCGGTCCAGGTCCTCGCGGATGTCGTACAGGTAGATGCCGACGGTCTCCGCGCCGACGGTCTCCCCGTGCCCGCCGTCGCGGCCGGGGGGCTGGAAGGTGACGGGGAAACCCGGCTCCAGATACGTCAGATCCCTGCGTACGCGTAACTCCATTGCGTGGTCGACCAGTTCGATCATCTGCCTGCCTCTGTCTGCCGCTGTCCGCGCCGGATGGATGGGGTCGTACGGGGCAGTCCGTGTCAGTCCGCGCCCGGCCCGAGGAGCGCCTGGCGCGGGTCGATTCCCAGTTCCGTGGTGCCCGCCTTCGCCAACTCCGTGGTGTCGATCACCGCGACGGCGGCACCGGACTCGTCGGCCACGTACACACGCGGTTCCGTCGGATGCAGTGCGAGGGCGGCAAGCCCGACACCGGCCGGCACGGTGAAGCGCGGTGCCCCGGTCTCGGTGTCGAGGATCGAGAGCGTTCCGCTGTTCTGCGACGTCACGAAGAGCCTCCTGCCGTCCGCCGAGACCGCCACGGACTGCGGAGCGGTGATGTACTCGCCCTTCCAGGTGTGGGTGACCCTGGGCGGGCCGAGCGTGATGTCGGCGAGGCCGTCGGCGGTGAGGCACAGGGCGCTGCGGCCGTCCGGGCGGAAGGCCGCGCCGGGGCGGGCGCCCAGGTTGGGGGTGCCGCCCGCGAGCCGTGGGCGGGTGGGATCGCCCAGTTCCAGGACGTGGACGCTGCCGCCGTCTCCCCCGACGAAGGCGTAACCGCCTTGCGGGTGCACGGTGATGCTCCGGGCACCGGGCGGAAGGAACAGACCAGGTCCGGGCAGGAGGACAGGCTTGGCCGGGTCACCGGTGACGTGCAGGACGTGGAGCCGGCAGTCGTCGCCGGAGCGGGTCACCAGATAGGCGTGGCCGGTGGTCCCCGGGTGGACGGCGATGCCTTCGACGGCGGGGAGGGGATGCTGCACCGTGCCGGTCAGGGAAGGGCGGTCCGGCTGAGAGGTGTCGAGCACCCATAGGACGCCCGGAGCGCGGTCGTGGTCCCCTTCCTTCAATCCGCTGACGTACCCCCACGGCTGCGAGGGGTGGAGGGCGATGCCCGTGGGCCGTGCACCGCCGGTGAGCTGTACCGGCTCCGCCGCTGCGCGGACGGGTCGCTCGGCCGCGGACAGGTCGGCGACGCGCACCTCGGGCACGGGACCGCCGGCGTCCACCGCGTACGCGTACGCTCCGTCGGGATGCACCGCGACGGAGCAGAGGGACGCGCCGGTGTTCAGGGACGCGCCCGCGCTCAGGGCGGTCCCGGCCGTGGCTCCGTCGAGGGCCGCGGCGTCGAGGCTGTTGGCCCGGGCGATGTAGGCGTACGAAGCCCGGGGATGGAGCGCCACGGCGCGGGCACTCTCCACCCCGGCCACGGAGACAACGGGCGTACCGGTCCGTTCAGGGGTTCTGTCGAGGACGGTGATGCTGTTGCCGCCGTGGTCGGCGACGTAGGCGCGGACGCCTCCCGGCCCGCTCGCCACGCCCATGGGGTCGTCGCCGACGGGGAGCGTGCTCACGTCACGGTCGGCGAGACGAATGCACCGTACGGCGTCGGCGTGGCGGTCGGTGACGTACGCATAGATGCCGTCCTGGGTGACGGCCACGTCCCACGGCTGGGACTCGGCCGGCTCATCGACCGGGACGGGGGTGACCATGGATCCGAACACCGTGACCGTCGGTCCGTCGAAGTTGGCGATGCAGAGGGTGCCGTCGCCCGAGACCGCGGGCGTGTACGGGAGGACATCCTTGTCGAGGGGGACGGTCTTGCTCTCCTGTACGGCCAGTCGGGATTCGTCCAGCGTGAGCACGGCCAGGCATGCGGAGCGGGAAGGCACAGTCTTTTCGCCTTGGTTGACGACGCACAGGGTGCGGTCGTCGCGGCAGACGAGTCCACTGGGCATGTCGGTGCCGTGTTCTGAGGCCCTCGCCACGACAACCGGCTGCTTGTCCCCGTCCAGAGGCACTCCGTACACCGTGCCGGTCGCTGTCTGCGGTACCGGCGTCCGGAACTCTTTGTCGGCCGCGTAGAGGAACCGGTCGTCCGGGGAGAGTGCGAGACCAAGGTGGACGTGGGGCTGGCCCCGCTTGATGACGATCCTTTCCTTGAAGTCCGCCCGGCCGTCGGCGACGTCGAACACCTCGACGGAGCCCTCCGTATCGGCGTCATTGGATACGTAGAGGGTGTCTCCACTCGATGAGAGGGCCAGGCCGTAGGGGTGCTGCAAGGATTGGGATTTGGTGATGGTCCGGCGGAAGGTCCATGGGCCGTCTTCGCTGTCGCGCCCGAGAACCGACACGGTCCCATTTGTGTAGTTGGCGACGTACAGCAGCCGTTCGTCGGGCGACAATGCCAGCTCATGGGCCCCCGCCAGTCGCCCCGTCTGGGCGTCGATGACCGTCGTGTGTTCCCATCGCCCCGATGTGTCCCTGCGGAGGATGGCGATCTTCCCGCCGAACTGGTTCGTCGGAGGCTCGACGAAGTCCGCGACGTACATCGTCCGGCCGTCCTTGGACAGCGCGATGCCATCGGGGTGATCGCATTTGAGGGTCTCCGGGCCGATCGTGTACGTGCCCCCGTGCGGGTCGACGAGGGACACCGTCGCCGTGCCGTGGTCGGCGGTCACCGCGTACCGGCTGTCCGGGGTGACGGCCACGCCGTGCGGCCGGGATCCCGGCGCCAGGGCGACCGGAGTCACCCGGGCGCCTTCGCCGGTCTCCAGGGTGTCTCCCGCAGCAGGCGTCAGCAGCAGGAGGTGATCCGAGTCCGGGCTGGTGGCGCAGGCGAACGTCCGGTTCGGCGCCACGGCGGCGTCCCAGGGCTTGTGCCCGGTCCCGAGGCCGACGGGCGTGCCGGGCGTCAGGCGTTCGAGATCCAGCACCGCGAGCTTGTCGGACGCGGAGTCGGCCGCGTAGGCCCACCGGCCGTCCGGGGACACCGCCACGCCGACCGGCTTCGAGCCGTCCCCCGTGCCGATCTCCCCCGTTTTGTACGGGGCCGCGCGTACGGTGACCAGCTGTCCTGTCGCCTGGTCGGTGACGTAGGCGTAGTGGCCGCCGGGCCCGAACACGACGCCCGAGGGCACGGTCGCGACGACAAGGTCCGTGGTCTCCGGCTCCTTCTCCGGTGCGTCCAGGCGGATGGCGGTGACCTTCCCCGTGGTCTGGCTGACGACGTGGATCAGCCGGCCGTCCGGTGTGAAGGCCACGGCGACCGGGTGCGGGGCGGTCGCGACCGTAGCGACGGAGCCCATCCGGCCGCTCTCCCGGTCGAGTCCGGCGATCGCGACCGACGCCGAGCCGTAGGCGGCCACGCAGATACGGTCACCCGCAGGACTCACCACGATCGCGCGCGGCTCCGCGCCGACGGCCCCCACGGCTCCCACGGGCACTTCGACGCCCCGGGCCAGATCGACGACCTTCACTGCGCCGGTTGCGTCGTCCACCCTGACCCCGACGTACGCGAATGCTCCGTCCGGGGACACGGCGACCGCCCCGGTGGCCCCGCTCACCGGCACCGAGCCGGTCACGGACGGCGCGGCCGGGCCGGCGATACCGATCACCGAGGCGGTCCCGCCCGTCACGTCGACGGCGCAGACCCGCTCCCCCGAGGAGGCCGCTGCCAGGGTGCACGGTCCCGTGCCCACCGCGATCTCGGCCACCCGCTCGCCGTCCGCCTCGAAGACCACGACCCCGCCCGACTCGTCCGCCACGCAGACGCGGTCGCGGGCGAGTCCGGCGACCACGGAGGCCGGGCCCGGACCGGTAGGGACGGTGTGCAGCAGGACGGGCTCGGCGCCGGTCAGGTCCACCACCGACAGCGTCCCCGAGCCGTGGTCGGCGACGTAGGCGCGGGTGCCGTCCGCGCCGACGGCCACCGCGCGCGGGTTGCTCCCGACCTCGACGGTCCGCGGCGGCTCCGGGGTCTGCGGTGTGCCGAGGCCCACCACGGCCAGCCGGTCCGCCGCCCAGTCCACGGCCAGCAGCCGGGGCTCTCCCGCGATGCCCTGGCCCGTCTCCGTCCCCGTCCCCCCGTCGCCCCTCTGCTCCGTCCCGCTCATGACGGCACCTCCGCAACGGTGATCCGGTGTTCGACGGAATACACGGTCTCGCCCGGCCCGCAGTCGACCAGGTCGACGGACTTCTCGGCCGCGCCGGTGCGCGGATCGACCGGCGTCAGGGTCGCGGTGGCCACCCGGGCGACCCCGGGCACCTGCTCCAGGACCCGGAACGCCTCCCCCACGTGCACCGGGCGCCCCAGCGGCCAGCCGGTGCCGTCCGGACCGCCGCCGACCGGGCTGAAGTACCGGTACAGGGCGCGCTCGGCGGCTGCTCCGAGGGCGGCACGCTCGGAGGCGGTCCGGTAGTCGGTGGGCACGATGCGGGCGTCGATACGAATGCCCCGGTAGCCGGGCTCCACCAGCCATACCGGCACGCCTTCCGGCTGGCAGGCCCGCAAGGAGCGCCGCAGCGTGTCACGGGCGTCGCGACCGGGCGTGAGCATGTGGAACGGGAACCATCCGCGTTCGTCGGTCGTGACGAAGGGGATGACCATCAGCCGTACGCCGGCCTGGGTGCTGCCGCCGCTGGTGTCGGTGTAGCCGTTCTTGCCACCTGCCGTGAGGGAGGTGTTCGACACGCCCAGCACTCCCTCCACGGCGTGCTTCAGGCTGCTGATGCCGCCCTGAGGGATGCCGTTGCCGGCCGCGCCGAGGGTGACCTTGTACGGGCCGCCCGCCGTGATCTTCGTGCCTTCCGGCAGGGGAACGGCGCCGTACTGGTGGTTGCCCGTGGGGCCGTCCGTCTTGGGGCCGAAGTGGACCTGGCCCGTACTCGCGTTGACCACCACGTGCTCGTCGTCCGGCATCGACTCGGCGAAGGAGGGGACGGTGTGCCAGTCCCCCGCGCCGACGCGGATCGGCGGGGGCTGGCCGTACACCGGCGCTTCCAGCAGCGAGAAGACCTGGCCGGGTTCGCCCTTCGAGGCGACCTCCTTGTGGCCCGTGCTGTGCTCCTCGAACTGCACTGCCGGCACGGCCGATGTGGTGCCCGAGTCGGCGTACACCGTGTACGTGGTGGCGTCGTCGCCCTGGGGGTCGAGGATCTGCACGGCGATCCAGCATGCGGCCTCGTCCGCCGGGAAGCCGGACCCCAGGTCGGCTACGGCCTCCTGCGCCGTCGTGGCGAGCTCGCCCCGGCCGACCGCGGCCAGCCACCGTGCGGAGGTGCCCAAGGGGACGGGGTGAGCGTTCACGGCCGCCACGCCCTTTCCGCTTCCACCGCCCTCGCCCCCGCCCGCGCCCGCGCCCGCGCCCGTGACCAGCTGCGCCGACGAGGACGCGTAAGCAAGCGGGGAGGCGGTGTCCCACCAGGGCTCGCCCTTCCTCGGGGCGAACACGGACACCGCGATCCGGCCCTCTGACCGCCGCCGCCCGGCCCCGGCCCCGGCCCCGGCCCCGGCCCCGGCCCCGGCCCCGGCCCCGGCAGGAGCCACCCACAGCATGAGGTTCCGCAGGTCGTGCGCCTTCGCGATCCGTACCAGAGCGAGGACCAGCTTGCCGCCCGTCGTGAAGGGGCCGGAGAAGCCGGAGGTCGCGTAGTCCCCGGCGGCGAACATCTCGGCGGCGCCCGTGGTTTCGGCGACGAGACCGAGGGATGCCGCGCCCATGGGCTCGGGGGATGTCCGCACGGCCGACTCGGTGGTCGTGAAGACCACCTTCCCGTCCGCCGTCGTCACCTGAGTCCCCGCAGGCACCTCCGGCACGCCGGCCGCGACGGTGAACCGGACTTCCGTCGTCGCGGGCTCCCACGCCACGTAGTTGCGTGCCGGGTCGAGCGCGTCGTCGGGCACGTCCCGCAGGTGGTGGATGCGGGCCATGCCGGCCGAGGCGGCCAGGGCCAGCTGCTCGTAGTCGCGCGGAACGACGGCCCGTTCGGGCACGGGCGAGCCGAGGGGCAGTCGGGTTGCACAGGCGGCGGCGCTCTCGCGCTCCGTTCCTCCGACGGCGGGCGCAGGATTCGTCACCGAGGAGATGTAGGGCAGCGGTGTCCGCAGCACGGTGATGGTCCGCGCGGGCACGTTGCCCCGGGCGCCGCCGCCGGTCAGGTAGCGCCGTGCCCGGACGACCGCGCCCGGCGGCAGCGCCGCCCCGTGCTGCCGCGGGCCGCGGGCTCCGGCCACCACGGGCGCGAAGACGGCCTCGCCGGTGCGCGGGTCCAGGGTGAAGTGCCGGTCGCCGGGCCCCGATCCGGCGAGCGAAGCGACGTGCGTCCACCGTTCGGTACGCCCGCCGGCGGTGGCCTCGACGACGAGGGGGTCGGTGGACCGCGGCATCGGCGGGTGGGCGAACCGCAGCCGCTCGCCGGGGGTGCCGGACGCCGTGCCGAGCACCTCGTCCTGGACGAGCCGGGCCTGGACGACGGGGACGGGGACGCTCAGTACGGGGACGAGTGCGGCCTCGGCCAGGGGGCTCTGTCCCGGTTCCGTCCGGTAGCGGATCAGGCCCACGTCGCGGAGCCGCCGCGGCGCGTCCTGTTCCTGCCCCGGGTGCGGATCCGGCTCCCGGCCGGTGGCCGCCGCGCCCTGGTGGAGGAGGAGCTGGGCGGGCGCGTGGGCGGGCGGAAGGTCGAGCGTGACCCGGCCCGGGCGGTCCGGCCCGGTGACGCCGTCCGCCACGACGCGGCAGGAGGTCCAGTGCGTTCCCTGCCAGGCCTCCCACCGGCCCTTGACCGGGGCGCTGTTGCCGCCGGGCGCGGGGACAGAGGCCTCCCCCAGCCGGACGTCGAGCGTCAACCGGATGCCGGGCACGGGTACGGAGAGCACGACCAAGGCGTAGGAGCCGCTGCCGGAAGGACGGACAGGCTCAGGACCGAGGCCGTCCGTAGCGTCCCCTGTGAGCGGGAAGTCCGCCGCGTAAGGGAGGTTGAGGTGGAAGGGCGGGCCGGCGAAGGCCGGGCCGGCGAGCTCGACGGGATCGTCCGCCCCGGGGCCGAGCCCGGTCAGCGTGCCTTCCAGGATCCCGCTGCCCGTCGCCCGCTCCAGGAAGTCGCCGGCGGCGAGCAGGACACAGGGGTTGAGCACCGCGTCCGTCAGGGTGCTGAAGACGACCGGCTCCTCCTCCCCCACCGGCCGCGTGGCCACCTCCAGCCCTGCGGGGACGACGACCGGCTCGGGCGGCGGTGCGGCGAGCCGGAAGACGACCTCGGTCTGCGCGGGCGCAGGCTGGTACGGCCGCACGCCCAGCATGCTCAGCACCTGCAGGCGGCGCTGGTCGGGGGCCAGGTTGAGCCGGTCGCGCAGGGCCACGACCATGTCGGTGCAGGTCTCGATCAGGCCCCGGCCGGGGTCGGTGCGGTCCTGCCCGCTCCAGACGCCGACCCTCCGGCGTACGGCGGCGACGGCGGTGGCGACGACCTGGTCGCGGGTGCGCCCGTCGTACTCGGGTGTCGGCAGACTCATCCCTGCTGTGACCTCTCGTCAGGGGCGGCAGAAGTGCCTTCGGGGCGGCCGCGCCGGGCCTGCCCGGTGTGCTGTGCGCTCTTCCCGTCGCCGGGGTCGCTGAGGACCGCGACCTTGAACGGCAGGTGCGCGGGACAGTGCGCGCGCACCAGGCGGGTGAGCCGGTGTTCGAGGGCCGTACGGTCCTCCTCGCGCCCTGCGGTCAGGGTGACGGTGAGCATGCGGCCCGCCCGGGGCGGCCGGTGGCTGCCGGTGAAGACGCCACCGGGGTCGTCGATGACGAGGCGGTCCCAGCCGTGGATCTCCTCGGCCTCCAGCAGCAGCCCGTACGGGGTGCCGCGGTATGCCGTCAGCCGGGGCGCCAGATCGACGGCCTTGCGGCGCTGGACCTCGGTCCAGCCCGGTTCGACCCGGGCGCCCGTGATGCGGATCAGCCAGTCCAGGAAGGCCGGTGGCGCGCGCCACGGGTCGAGGACGGCGTCGAGGCTCTCGATCCGCTCCTCCGCCGGGGCCATGGCCTCGCCGATCGCGGCGGCGAACGCCTCCACGACCGTGTCGCCGGAGTAGACGGACGGCAGGCCGAGCGGGCGTCCGGTGCGGGATTCGGGGTGCGGATCCATGTGCGATGCGGTCCTCTCTTCCGGGGTCCCGGCGCGCCCGGCGCCGGGCCCTTGTGGTCAGCCCTGGGGGCAGCCGTTGTGCTTAAGGTCTGGAGCCAGTCCTGGGGTCAGTCCTCGGCTCGGGCCACGGTGATGTCCACGTCGCCGAGCAGCACCAGGCCGCCGTCCGAGACCTCTACGGACGTGACGACCCGGCCGTCCCGCTCCGCGCCGCCCTCGGTCAGGCCGACGGCGAGCGTGCCGCGGAGCTCCGGGAGCGGTTCCAGCGCGCCGAACACATCGCCCGCGTGCACCCTGCGCCCCCACGGCCAGCCCCGCCCGTCCGGTCCCCCGGCCGTCGGGTGGAAGAAGCGGCGCAGGGCCCGTTCGGCGGCCTGCCTGGCGCGCTCCGTGTCCTGCGGCGTGCTGCTCCAGGGTCGTACCGTGGCCGTGATGCCGAAGCGGTGGTAGCGGGGCGGGCCCGCGCCGAGCCGTTCGCCGAGCAGCCGCGAGGACCCGACGACGTCACTCACCCGCGCGAGAACGTCCTCAGGGATGTCGAACACTCCGGCGGACGGCACCTGCGCCGGGTCCCCGTCCGTACGGGGTACGAGGAGGACGTGCAGGAGGGCGTCTTCGGGGCGCCAGAGGGCGGGTTCGGTCCGCGTCCCCTTCATGAAGAAGAACACGCCGTCGAAGACGGCCACCGCGTCCGGGGTGTCCTGGCACTGCGGGGAGAGGCCGGGAAAGGCCTCCGGGATGCGCGACGTCACGCCCCTGCTGCCGTCCGCGGGCTGAAAACCCGGGCCGCCGGGGGCGTCGGCGGGGACGTGGACGTAGGCGCGGTGAAAGAAGATCTCGCCCTTGAAGAAGAACAGTTCGTAGGCGTCGGGCACGTCGGGGTCGGCCAGCACGGCCACCTCGTCGAGGTCCGAGCCGAAGGCCTCCGGCAGTCCGGGGAACGCCTCCCGGACGTCGCGCGGCTCCTGCCCCTCCCCGTCCCACAGGCACCACGGCCCGAAGAACCACAGCCGTGGCTCCTGTTCGCCGAGGCGGATGACGGCGTTCAGGCACTTCGCCTCCTGGACCGGTGCCGGTACGTCGTCCTCCACGCCCGCGGAGAGGGGCCCGTCCCCGCCGTCCTCCGTCCCGGGTCTGCGGAGAGGCAGCGGGCGTGCCGTGATGGTGCCGTTCTCGTCGTAGTAGTGCACGGCCCGCTCCGGGCTCCGGGCGGCGACGGCGCAGGCCAGGACCTCGGCCGGGCGCGACGGCAGGTCGAGGGCGGCCGGTACGCGGGAGTCGGTCGGGCGGGTCATCGCCGTCACCCGCACCCGGGCCAGGCCGTCGACGTGCTCCTCGATCAGCTGCTCGTGGTCGGCCGCGGTGACCGCACTCCGCAGGGGGGCCAGGACCAGTCCGGCTCGCTCCAGCGCCTGCCGCCGGTCCTCCGCGTCCCGCGCGGGGGCGACCACGGCGTGGACGACGGCGCTCAGCCCGGCCGGCGACGCGATGACAAGGGACGTACCGACGGGGAGGCTGCCCGCGCTGCCCCGGTAGGCGGCGTACTCGGCGCTGATCGGCGCGCCGGCCGGTGGCACGGCCCCGTGCTGCTCGCTGCCGCCCTCCGCCGGAACCAGCGGCCCGAAGACGACTTCGCATGCGGCGTCGTCCCACCAGTGAACCGGCTGTTTGCAATCGGCCTCGGCGAAGGTACGGACCCGATGCCATTCCGTCGTCCCGACGCGGACGGTGACCGGCGGCCCGAACGGCGGGTCCGGGACCGGTGCTCCGTCGCCCCACGGGCGGTGCGCCGTCGCGAACCGGCTGCCGGGGGAACCGTCGGCGACGCCCAGCACCTCGGTGTGCGTGACGGGGTGCTCGACGGCCTCCACGCGCCCGGAGGCCTGCTGCTCCGCAAGGGTCAGCGGCGCGGCGGTGCGCAGGACGACGGCGTCCTCGCCGCCGCCGGCCCGGACCTCCGTGCCCTCCGGGATCACGCAGGAGGGGAAGGAGCCCTCGCGGGAGAACTCGACGACGACGCGGGCCGGAGAAGCGGGCAGCGGCGTGATCCCCATGAGCCGGAGCAAGGCGGAGCACTGCCGGTCCGTCATACGGTCGATGCGATACGCCAGTTGATCGGCCCGTTCGGCGCAGGCTTCGATCAGGGTGACGCCGGGGTCGGAGACGTTGTGGTCGGTCCACTCCGGTACGCGCTCGGGGAGGGCGCGCTTGGCGGCGTCGACGAGCGGCTGGAAACGCAGGTCGTCGAGGTCGGGGACGGGAACGATGGACATGGGTCACTCATCCGGGGATTCGCCGGGCAGGGTGTAGAAGGGAAAGACGAGGTTGCGGGGTTCGTTGGTCGCCCGCAGCCGGTAGCGGATGTCGATGTAGAGCACGCCGGTGTCCTCGGAGTCCGTGCTGAAGAGGAGGTCGTCGACCTCGATGCGCGGCTCCCACCGGTCGAGGGCCTGGCGCACCTCCACGTCGGCGCGGGCGACGGTGGTGGCGTCGACCGAGTCGAAGACGAGCCGGTGGATGCCGCAGCCGAACTCCGGGCGCATGGGCCGCTCGCCGGGCGCGGTGGACAGGATGATGCGGACGGCCTGCTCCACGTCGTCGCTGCCGCTCGCGAGGCCGACCCGGCCGGTGCCGGTGATGACGGCGGGGAAGGCCCACCCCGCGCCGATGATGTCCACGGTCCGTCCTCTCCTGGTCTCCTGGTTTCCTGGTTTCCCGGAAGGTTCACCGGTGCCCGACGGGGCGTCAGTTGATGTCCACGGTGTCGCCCGTGATGGTCGTCTTCTTGCCGTTGAGCTTGAGCTCGCCCTTGCTCTCGACGGTGACGGTGGCGCCTTCGAGCCGCAGTTCCCCGCCGCCGCTGCCCTCCGCCTTGACGGTCACGGTGCCGGCTTTGATGACCACGCTGCCCGCCTCACCTGCGTCGATCGTGAGGGTGCCGTCGCCGCGCCCGTCGAGCGAGACCCGTACGGTCTTCTCGCCCTCTCCCGCCGCGAGGGCGATCGTGGTGTCCTTCCGGTCGAGGTGGGTGGTGAGCTTGCCGTCGCCGGTCAGGAGCCGGACGCCCTGGGGCCCGTCGGTGGTGCTGAGGAGTTCGAGGCGGTCCCCCGTGCGGGAGGCCAACGAGCGGCGGTTGGCGCGCCCGGTGTCCGCGTCGACGAGCGGCAGGTCGTGCTCGGTGGGGGCGTCGACGCCGTTGTAGAGGCCGCCGATGACGTACGGCCGGTCCAGCCGCCCGTGCTCGAAGCCGACGAGGACCTCGTCCCCGGCCTCCGGCGCGAAGACGCCCCCGCCGCCGGCCCCGCCCCACTGGACGGTACGGATCCAGTCGGTCACGTAGTCCTGGGAGAGCCAGGGCAGGCGCAGCCGTACGGCGCCGCGCCCGCCCTGGCCCGACTCCTTGGTGTCGGTCACCACGCCCACCGCGACGCCGAGCCCGCACAGCGGCGGCGGGTACGGCACCACGGGCGGGGGCAGCGGGCCCACTTGGACGTGGGTGCGGTAGCCCTGTTCGCCGTCGAAGACGTGACGGCAGGCGGTGACGGTGTACTTGCCGGTGAACGGCTCGCCCACTCCGGCCAGGGCGATCGGCACGCCGGCCCGCAGCTCCGGGGCGCCCGCGGCCTCGGCGGAGAGCTGCGCCATGGCGGCGGCCGCCTCCTCCGCCACCCCGCGGGCCGCGATGTCCACCTGCTGCGCGGCGGTGTAGGGACGGCCGCTGACGAGCAGCCCGGCCGACGCGCCTCCGAACGCGCCGCCGAGCTGCCCGGGGGTGACGCCCACGCTCAGCCGCTCGCTCCGGCCCGCACTCGCCGTGGCGGACAGCGCCGCCTTGGTGTCGGGGTCCCAGCCGCGGACCTCCACGTCGGCGACCTGCCCCTCGGAGGACACGGCGGCACGCAGCGCCATCAGGTTCACCCCGTACTGAAGGACGTACGGACTGCGGTCCGCTCCCGTGGTGGGCGCGGGCGCGCCGCTCGCTGCCGCGGGGCGGGTCATGTGTACGGTGCTGCCCTCGACCGACAGGCGCAGTCCGCGCTGGTCGGCGAGGTGGGTGAGGAGCTCCCAGTCGGTCAGGTTGGGCTGGGCCAAGTGCTCGATCCGGGTACGTTCCGCGTCGACGGTGCCGGTCTTCAGCCCGTGCCGGCCCGCGGCCGTCTGCGCGACCTCGGCGACGGTCGTGTCGGCATAGGCGGCCACGCGCCGCCCGCGCATCAGCCGGTGCCCCCGGTCCATGGCCCGTACGGTCGTGAAGGTGCCGTCGCTGTCCACCTCGGTCTCCAGCGCGGTGACCTCCCCGTCGAAGATCTCCGCGCGGGCGCGGCGGCGGGCGGCGGCCACGGAGACCGTCATGGGCGAACCGACCTTGATGCCGGCCGCCGCCAGGAGACGGTTGCCGGGATCCCGGAATCGCAGGCGGGCACGGGCCGGTGCGCCCACGGCGGTGTCGACCACGGCCTCCACGAGCCGGTCGGCCCACAGCTCCTGCAGAACGGAACCGAAGGCGATCACCGGCTCGGCCGCGTACAGCCTCTGCGTCACGCGGGACCTCCTACGGTGCGGTCCTCCGCGGTGCGTGCCTCATCGCTGTGCGCCCCACTGGTGCGTGCCTCACGGGTGCGTGCCTCCGCGGCCTGCTCCTCCAGGACCGGCAGCACCAGTACGGTGCCCGGCGGCACCCGGGAGGGGTCGTCGACGGCGTTGGCACGGGCGATGGCCCGCCAGCGGGTGGCGTCGCCGTACGTCTGCCAGGCCAGCCCGGCGAGGGTGTCGCCCGCGACCACCCGGTGCGAGGCCACCGGCCCGTCCGCGCCCGACGTCGGGTTCTGCCGCGGCGTCGAACCGCCCACCTCCTCCAGGGAGACGTTGCAGGTGGCGCGCAGCGGCGTGCCGTCGTGCCCGAACCGCGTGTACGTCGCGTCGACCTGCGTCACCAGCGCCAGGAACGCCGTCGTCCGGGAGCGTCCCCACTCCAGCCGCACCCACGGCGCGGAGGCCGGCTTGGCCGTGGTGCTCGCGGAGGTGGGGGCGCAGCAGTCGAGCAGCTTCTCGACCTGGTCCTGCACGCTCGACCGGAAGTCCCCCGCGTCGAGGAACACTTCCAGCGTCATCGTCCGCGGCTGCGCACCCACGAACTGCGCCTGGGCCGCTTCCCCGTTGGACGGCGCCCTGCTGCGGTCCCAGCGGGCCTGCTTGCCCACCTGGACGCGGTCCGGGTTGAAGTGCAGCCGGACGCGCCCGCGTTCGGGACCCGGGGTGTTGCCGGTGCCCGTCGGCGGATCGTAGATCACGAGGGCGGCCCGTACCGGGGCGCCTCCCAGCAGCTCGGACAGCATGCGGTCCTCTCGGAGGGTGTGTGCGGGCGGGGCCGGGCCGACGGGTACGGCCCAGCGTGTACGGGCCGGCTGGTACGGGTCAGACCGTGATCCCCAGGAAGCCGTTGTGCGTGATCTCCAAGGTCTCCCGGGCCGGCTGGGACTGGTCCACGTCGAACGTCGGACCGCTCCAGCGCACCGGCAGGACCCCGTCCAGCAGCCACCGCACGATCGGCTGCCGGTCCGGGCCGAGCGCCACGAGCTGCCCCGGGAGCCGCACCGGCTCACGGACCTGCTGCTGCAGCCAGGCCCAGATGAGGACCGTCTGCTGGGACAGCGGCCGGGTCAGCACGACGTTCGTGTAGCGCAGCCGGGTCGGCAGCTGCCAGACGTGCCCGTTCATCCCGCCCTCGACGCGCTCCTCGACCTCCATCGCGCAGCCCAGGCCGTCACAGGACGTGAACGAACCCAGCGCGTGGAGGCCGATGGAGAGCTGGAAGTGGGAACTGACGGCGAACGGCTGGTCCAGCATGTGCGGGGGCTCCGTCGGGTCGGGGGCGGGGGCGGCGGGTTGCTAACGGGGATCGGCGGATCCCCAGGGGAAGGGAGCGGGGGCGGCGGGAGCGGGGGTGGGCTGGTCGTACGCGAACGGGCGGGACCGCTGCGCCCGCCGGGCGCGGGGTGACGCCTCCAGGGCGGGGAGTACGGCCTCGGCCAGGAGGTTCGTGTGGCTGCGGGCGACTTCTCGGGCGACTGAGGCGGTGTCAGGGATGGCGACAGGGGCGGGGCCGCTGATCGGAGACCCGGGTGAGGGCGCGGTCGTGGAGGGCGGGACGGAGATCCCGCCTCCATGGGGCGGCGTCGCACCGGGGCCGCCGGTGGGCGGAGGCGCTGCGAGAGGCATGGCGGTACGGGGCACCTCCCGCAGGGGTTGACCGATCCCCAGCCGTCGGGGGGCGGAGTGGGGCCGGGGGCCGTTCTCGGCGGCCCGCCCGGGATCGGCAGCGGCAGCGGCAGCGGGAGACAGCCTCATGCCTACGCGCGGGGGGCCGTCATTGCGAGCGGGCGATTCCGGGTGGGAATCGCCCGGGAAAGCGGTGCCGTGGCCGGGGAGCGGCGGCGGGGAGGTCATGTCCGCATGCGGAAGGCTCCAGGGAAACGGATCGGTCCCGGGACCGGTCCCTGCAATCCACCCGGGGAGGGGCCTCGGGCCACCTAGCCCACCGGAGACGGCCGGAGGTTCTGCGGCTGGTCCTGAACCGCTGGGCCCGGCCTCCGCGGCGGACCCTGTACGGATCCCGGCACCGGGGCCGGAGCCCATCCGTCTCCCTGTACCAGGGCCGAGGCGGGGGCTTGCAACGGGCCCCACCGGTAAGCCGAATGACGCGCCGGATTCACCGTCGTCCCCGTGGCCGGTACCGCGCAGGGGAACAAAGCCCGGCCCTGCACCGGGACCGGAATTCACCCACCCCCCGACCCCCAGGCCAAAGCCGGTGCCTGCAACAGGCCCCGTCGACAGGCCCGGTGCAGCACCGGATTCGCCGAGGCCGTCCCCGTGACCGGTGCCGCGAGGGGGAACAAAGGCCGACCCTGCACCGGGTTCACCAGGAACGTCCCCTTGGCCGACACCGGCACGGGCAGCAGATCCCCACCCCGGCCCGACGCCGGAGCCGGAGCCCGTCCGTCCCCCGGCACCCGGGCCACGACCGGTCTCTACGAACCGCCCCGAAGGTGAGTCGGATACCGGGCCGGAGAACTCTCCGGAACCCTCCCCATGGCCGCCGCCTGGATGAGGGACAGGCCCGAAAACGGGCCCAGCGCCGAGGCCGGTGCCTCCAACAGGCCCCGCCTGCGAGCCGTTTTCCACGCCCGGCGAGCCCCGACGCCCCCCGGCATCAACGCGGGGAACCGACCCCGTACCCGCCCCCGTACCCGGCCCGGCGCCGGGGCCCGCTCCAGCCGGAGGAAGGGGCACAGACGGAGGCAGCGGACCGTGCCCGCCCCCGGGGCCGCTCAGAACGGCGCCGGCCCCCGCATGGGCACCGGCCGCCCCGTCGTCACGTCTACGGCCGTGCAGAGGCTCCGCCGGCGCCGAGGCGGCTCCCTCGCGGAGACCACGACCTAGCCCGGGAGAGCCGTCGGCGACGGCCGCGCTCGCGTCCGTCCCGGGAACCGCCCCGGTATCCCGGCCGGGACGGGAGCCTGCAGCGGGATCGGGGCGGCCACCGGCCCTCGGGCCCGGCCGACCGGCACGTACCGCGGCTGTGGCCCTGGTCGTGGCCGATCCTCCGGCCCCGTCGCCGGCCGGACCCCCCGTGACCCCACCACGACCTGCACGTATCGCGGCCATGGCCCTGGTCGTGGCCGATCCCCGGCCCGCGTCGGCAGCCGGACCCGCCGCTGTCGCACCCCGACCGTGCCCGCCGGGCACAGCCACCCCGGCGGCCTCACCCGGCAGCCGACCCGACGCGGGCGCGGCCGTCGCGCCGACCGGCGTAGGAACCCCCGGCGCCTCCGCCCACCTCCCCCGGCCCCCAAGGGACTTGAGCGCCGATCTCAGCACGTCACGCCGCCCCGTCCGAGGCAAAACCGAAACGTCCGAGACCTCGACAGAGGCGCCAAGAGCAGTCTCAGAGGCAGCCTCAGGAGAGCCGTCAGCACCGCCGCCCGTGGCCTCGCCCAGCACCCCGTCAGGGAGCATCGGTATGCCGTCCACCACCGCGTACGGCAGCGCCGAAGCGACCGATGCCCCGCCCGGAGGGCTCCACCGCGGCAAGGCCGCGAACGGCCCCTGCGCCGCCACCCCGGCCAGCGGCACCGCACGCGGCAGCAGACGGCCGGCCGTCGTGACGGTCGGCGCCGGGCGCCACGCCGCGAGTTGCTCCCGGAAGGCGGCAGGCCCGCCGGCGCCCAGGACCGGCAGCCGCACCAGCCCGACGGGCGCCAGCGTCCGCCACTCCCCGCAAGGCCGCTCCGGAACGGCGGGGGCGGCCACGACGACCGGGGCGGAGTCCTTGCGGACGGTGCGGGGGCGGCGCCACCGCCCCATCGGGTTCACCGCGCACCCCGCCCCTCGGTGAGCGCGGTGTTGATCCCGGCGATCTCACGCACCCAGGCGCGCCGCTCCTCGTGCGGCAGGGAGAGGAGGTCCTCGTATCCCCAGTGGAAGTGGTAGGCGATGTACGCCACCTCTTCCCGGAGCCGGTGCGCAGGGTGCGTCATGCTTCCCCCAGGCGGCCACCGGCCACCACGCCGGGCACGGCGAAGCTGGTGCCGCAGGACGGGCAGGCGACGGCGCCGTGGCCGGAGTCGAGGCCGTTGATGCGCCGGTAGAAGTCCTGGAGGTAGGCGAGGTCCGTGGCGAAGAGCCCTTCCACCACGCCCGCGTGGATGTCGGTCACCGTTCCCAGGCGGGTGATGACGAGGCTGAGCAGGACGACCCCGAGATAGGCGGGGTTCTCCCGGACACGCTGGTCGATCAGTGGCGAGAGCTCGTCCCGGGCGGTGGCGAGCCGCATGGCGCCGCGGCGGTGGACGGTTCCTGCGGCGTCCACGTAGCCGTGGGGCAGTTCGAAGTCGAACTCGGTGCGCAGCGGGGATCCGTTGTCCTGCGATCCGGTCTGGGGCATGGCGGTGCGGTTCCTCCATCGGGCATCGGGCGTGCGGCCACCGGGCCGTCGGGGCCGGCTTCCGCCCGCCCACCGGCGCCAGCAGGCGTACGGACGGACGGAAGCCGGGATGTCGTTCAGCCGTTCAGCACATTGCGGTCGTCACTCGATGGTCTGATCGAGCAGGAGGCTCACCGCGGTCTTGACGACCCAGACCCGCACCGAGAACACGCCGGGCTTGTCCCCGGCGGTCAGAACGGGCGACTCGACCGAACCGTCGGGCCCGCTCTTCACCTTGACGGTGTCCTTTCCGCCCGGGAACGACGCCACGTTCTCGCCACGGATCTTGAAGGTGACCTCGGCGCCCTCGACGGGGTTGCCGTTCTTGTCCTCGACGACGACCTTCATCGGCTCGTCGAAGGACTTGCCCGCGGGAACCGTCTGACCCGCTCCCGAGACGTAACGGACGTGGTCCGCGACGCCCCGCTCCGGAGTGACGACAAGCCGGGAGAACGAAGTCACGGCGTCGGCCTCGGTCCAGCGGGCGGTGACGACGCAGGGCCCTTCCTTGAGCGCCTTGAGCAGCGAGCTGGTCGCCACACCGATCTGGTCCGCTTCGGACCCGGTGTAGCGGATCTCCGTCGACTTGCCGTTCTCGAAGACGGCCGACCCGGCCTCGACCGAGAACTCGATCCGCTGCTTGGCCACGGGCGTTCCGTCCAGCAGCGTCGCCTTGACGACGAGCGGCTCGGGGAAGCGCTGCCCCACCTCGGCCGTCTGGTGGTCGCCGGACTGCACGGCGAGCCGGTGCCGGGACACGCGCTGCAGGGCGTTCTCCCCGGACAGGGCCACCCACAGCTGGCCGTCCCCGGCAAGGGCGAGGCCCGACGGGCGAGACCGGGAGCCGGTGGAGATCACCGACGCCGTGCCCTCCCCCGGCAGGACGTACCCGATCGTGTCCCCCTCGACACTGGCGAACCAGAGCGTGCCGTCGCCCGACACGAGGAGCCGGTGGGCCGGGGAGGGGATGTCGATCTGTGTGAACCGGTGGTCTTTGACGGCGTACCGGTAGAGCCGGTTTCCGGGGGTGGCCACCCACAGGACGTCTCCGGCGGCGCTGATCGCCAGGTCCTGGGCCTCAGCGCCGACGCTGATGGGCTCGCCGAATCGGCCCGTGACCATGTCGTAGGCGAACACGGCCTTGCTCTCGGGGGAGCTGAGCCACACCTGCGTCGGGTCCTGCTCCGCGACAGCGATCCCGTACAGGCCGGCGAAGTAGACCTGGGACGTCTCGACGCCTCCCCCGGGCTCCAGGAAGACCAGCACATTCCGGTCCGCGAGCGGGGCGACGAGCACGGAGCCGCCGTGCTCGTCCTCAGCGAGGGCCAGCGCCCGGCAGCGGGAACTGCCGCTCACGGAGCGGACCTGGTAGTTGCCGTCCTGGTCGCACCGGACGAAGGCGGATTCGCCTTCCCTGGCGACATACGACCACACACCGTGGCCCGGCCAGGAGAGAAGGGAATCCGCCCGGCCCGCCAAGCCGAAGGCCGGGGGGAAGAGCGTGTTGCTGTGGCCGCGGGGATCGAGATATCCCATGCCGCCTTCGGCCGTCACGAACCACAGACGGTTGTCTTCGACGTTCCATGTCAGGTCGACGGCTGCGCCTTGCAGAGGAAATTTGTCGCTGTCGCTGGTGGAGGTGGGCGTCACGGGGGTTACGGGTGTCACGTCGGCCGGCATTCTGCTGCTCCCTCCGGGGGAAAGACATGGACCGGCTGACGGACCGGCGGCGGTCCGTCAGCGGCGGGGAAGGCGTTACGCGGGCCTGACGTGGAGCGTCGTGGCCACGTGCGGCTCGGTGTCCCCGAGGCCGACGCTCAGAAGCGCCTCCTCCTCGAATTCCCCGGCGTACACGGGAGGCAGGCAGACACGGCCGCGCTGGTCGGTCAGGATCACCCGTTCCCGGGTGTTGTCCTCGAAGGTCGCGCCCTCCGCCTCGATGCGACAGGTGAGCGGGATGCCCGGGATCGGCCGGCCGCCGGCCACGTACTCGGCGACGAGCGGCGCGTCGACGTGCTCCTTGGAGTGCAGCACGGTCTCGGTGTGGGACACCACCTGGGTCCGGCCGAGACGGGTGGGCGCTCCCAGTCGGGCGATCGCGGTGGGGTACCTGCCCAAGGTCTTCTTGTCGGGGTTCGTGTACCAGATGTTGCCGTCGCTGCCGACGCAGATCCCCTTGGCCTTGCCGCCACTGGGGAGCCGGATGATGGTGCCCTCCTCCTCCATCTGACCGTCGAACACGTGGATCCCCTCGCTGGAGGCGACCCAGACCTCGCCTTCCGGGGTGAACGTCAGCTGCTGCGGGACAGCCGTGCCCAGGTTCCGCTCCTTCGACCGCCCGGTGGCCAGGTTGATCCGGATCACCTGGTTCGGGTTGGTGGCGGTCACCCACACCGCTTCCGTGTCGGCCTTCACGTAGAAGGGCTTCTGCGTCGCCCCGCCGGGCAGGATGATGCGCTCCCAGGTGCGCTCCCCGGGGCCACGCTTGTACAGGCCGTTGTCGGTGCGGGCCGGAGTGGTGTTCGCCTGACCGGTGACCCAGTACGTGTGGGTCTTCCCGTCCGCCTCGGTGCTGACGGCCACGTCCCAGAGCCACGTGTTGTGCTCGACGACCATCTTCTCGACCTGGCCGGCGCCGGACTGCGTGATTGGCAGCACGCCCACGTACTTATGCACGGGTTCGGCGAACAGCAGGCTGTACTCGTACGTCGGCTCTCCCGAGCCGCCCTTCTTCGTCGTCTCGAGTGCGATGCTCTCCGCCTTGGCGTCGGGCTCCAGCGGATAGAACGTGACGGGGTATCCCGCCGTGGTCAGCATCGACACGATCGGGTCCTGCTGCTGCGGGGGCGCCGGCGCGGCGAACCACACCTTGGCGGCGCCGAGCGGATCCTTCATGATCCCCGCGGAGAGCCGGGGCATGTGTGAATGGTTCGCCGGGCTCAACTCCCCCGGCCGCAGAGTCTTGACGCCAACGACACACCCACTGCCCGTGGTGGCTGTGTTGGTCGTGGTGACCCAGAGTTTGCCGTGGTTGCCGGCACACACCGAGTGCGGTGCGAATGTGGTCCCGAGCCCAAGCGGGAACTCCTGAATGCCATCTGTCACAGCGCGCTCCGTCCGGTTCTTCTGGTTGATGCGTGAACTCATCGACAGCGCACAGGACAGAGCACACCCATTGCAGGTGTGACGAAGAGGCAGCCGGATTTCGATGACCCACGCAGGGGGCGACTCAGACCGGTCGAGATTATGCCGTCAGCACTCCCCCCGCATCCGAGCGAACCAGCCACCCAGGAAGGCAAGTTGCGGCTTCCGGACAGTTCGACAGCCGCCCGGCGTCCCGTTGCACGTTCCACCTGCAAATGGAGACATCCGACATGCCGAGTTCCGTATCCGGCATCGTCCCGTCATGCCGCCAGGCTGCTGTCAAGAGCCCCGTCACCCGGGTGGCATACGGTGGTGCGATGTGGCCGAATTTCCCCGAAGAACGCTTTCATGCCCAAAAATTTTGTCCAATGACGCGAAACGACCCGTCCGGCCACGACCTCATTGCGCCACCGATGCGGGAATCTCGCCGACACGGCCGACCGCGGCCTTCGTGAGGACCGCGGAGGTGCCGACGACGGTCCCGGCCGGGCCCGCGTCGCCCGCTTCAGTGAGGACCGTACGTTCACCGAGGAACGCGTATGTGTTCCGGTCGAAGACCCACTGCGTTTGCCGACCGTGTGCCGTACGGGCGACGGCAATGCCTTCGCGGCCCGCGGCGTCGGCGACCGAACGGACCACCGTGACCCCGGGGATCTTCGCGGCGGCCTTGTAGAGCGCGGCGCTGACCCGCGGTGGCGCCCAGGTCTCGGCCAGCAGGTCGCCGATCGCCGCGAACGCTCGCTGATCCGAGTCCCGGTCCGGGTCCGAGGCCGGATCCGAGGCCGAGGCCGGGGCCGGGGCTCGGCCTCCCCCGCGGGTCTCGTCGTAGATCAGCTTCAGCAGGGCGTCGGGGTCGGTGGGCAGTGAAGCAACGTACTGGTGGGTCGGGTCACTGATCGACGGGCCCTTGCGCAGCGTGGTCGGCCGGGGCGTCGCCCCCGGGCCGTCGAGGGCGTAGACCGGAGCGTCGTCGCCGCCGAGCGGCGCGTCTGCGCGGCCTTCCTCGCGCAGCAGGCCGGGGCGGCTGCCGTCGGCGGACAGCCACACCTGACGCGTGCGCACAGGAGCCATGGCCACGGAGCCCCCCGCGGCGCTCTGCGCGGCGTAGGCGACCTTGCTCTCGACGTACACGAACTGGTCGGCACGGACCGTCGGCTGTGGTGCCGCTGCGGCGGCGAGGGCGATGCGGTCGAGGAGCCGCGTCGCTTCGGGGGTACGGTCGGCACCGTCGCGCCCAGGGACCGCGGGGGCGCCGCGCCCGGACGTGTCCGCGAGATTCACCGCCACGATGCCGCCGACGGCCAGGGCGCAGGCGACCGCCGGGGCCATGACCCGGACGGCCAGGCGCCGGGGCGGGCGCAGGCGCGAGGCCCGGGCGGCGAGGCTCCCACGCGGTGCGTCGGTGGCGGCCTTGCGCAGCAGTGCTTCCTTCAGCAGCAGTTCACGGTCGGGGTTCAGGCCGGGGACCGGTGGTGGGGGCAGCAGGTCGGTGAGGCCGAGGCGTTCGGTCTCCTCGGACCCGTGGAGCGGACGTCGCCGCGGGGTGGTGTTCATCCGTGGTTCTCCTGGGTCAAGGGCCGGGCCAGGGGGATGCGGCCCGCTACGGGCATGTCGGGGGTGGCGGAGACTTCTCCAGGGGCTTCTTCGAGGACTCCTCCGGAGAAGCCCCCGCTGTCCGCCGCACGAGGCCGCTCGGCCACGTCCCGCGAAGACCGCGAGAACCGCGAAGCCTGCGAGCGCGCGGTGCGGGCTTCGGCGTCGGCGAGTTCGCGCAGCCGAGTGCGGGCACGGGACAGGCGTGACCGGACCGTACCGACCGGCACGCCGAGTGCCTCGGCCGCCGCCGCGTAGTCCAGGCCCGCCCACACCACCAGAGTGAAGACCTCCCGGTCGCGGCGCCGCAGGCGGGCGAGCGCGGCGTGTGCGGCGCGCAGTTGCTCGGTGTCCGCCATGTGCGTGACGAGGTCGTCGGCGAAGTCGGGAATCGAGCCGCGTTCCGGGACACGGGCGAGCGCGATGTCGCGGAGCCGGCGTGCGCGTGCGTTGCGGCGCATGATGTTGGTGGCGATTCCCAGCAGCCACGGGCGCAGGCTGTCCCCGTCGGGCCGCACGCGCTCCCGGCCGCGCCATGCCTCCAGGAAGGATGCCGAGACGACGTCCTCGGCCTCCGCCCAGTCGCCCGTCACCCGCAGGGCGTAGCGGTACAGCACTTGGGCGTGCTCGTCGTACAGCTCCGCCAAGGCGTCGCGGTCTCCGCGGCGGAAGCGGTTCCTCATGAGTGATTCCACATTCTGCTCTGCCACGTCGGTCGCACCGGTTCCGGTGACGTGCACCACAGGAGCCGTCCGGGCGGCAGCAACAGCACCCTTTCAGTGACGCAGGCCACAGGAACTCCGGCGCCCCGCGGAGCAGTGCAGATCATGACCACTTCTTCCGTACCCCGCCGCAGCGTCCTCCGGACCCTGGCTGTCGCCGTCGCCCTGGTCGGCAGCGCGACGCCCGCTTGGGACGCCACGGCCTTCGCCGCAGAACCGGAGACGTACAGTCTCACGATCAAGCACCTAGACCGCGGCGGCCGCTCGACAGGGGACTACGCCACCACCGTCACCGGCATCTCCGGCCCCGGCGCTGACAAATCCGTCCAGCCGCACGACGCCTCCGGCACGACCACCGTGCGCCTGCCCAAGGGCCGTTACGTGCTGGACAGCTACCTGACCACCGGCAACGCCGCGGGCGGCACGGACGGCACGGACTGGATCGTCCAGCCGCGACTCGACCTCGATCGCGACACCACCGTCACGGTCGACGCGCGGACCACCGCACCCGTGGACGTACGGCCGCCCGACGGCTCCGCGGAGTTCCTGCACAGCATGATGGTCGTCGAGGTCAAGCACGGCGGCACCACTCGCCTCCTCAACCGGATGGCCGCCAAGCCGAACCTGCGCGTCGCGCACCTGGGCCCCGACGCCGAACCCGGCTCGGTGAAGCAGTGGTTCGACGCCTACTGGACGACCAAGTCCGCCGACTACGCGCTCGGCTACGTCTTCACCGGCCCCCGCGCCCTGACCGGACTCACCCGGCACCCCTCCGCGAAGGACCTGGCCGCCCTGCAGATCCGTGGCGCGGCCCGGCCGGGCACCACCGGAGCCGGGCCCGCGTCCATCGACCTGCAGCCGAGTAGCGGAGTGACCCTCGGCGTCTCCCAGCGCCTCGCGAGCCCCGGCGACGCCACCTACTTCGTCACGCCTGAACGCGGCACCTGGGACGTCACTTACTGGCCCCCCGCTGCGCCCGGCGGGGCCTCCAACCGATACACCGCCAACGGCATCGCCGTGCGCGCCGGGAGCACGACCACGCACACCTTCGACAACGCCGTCTTCGGACCGGCCCTCCCCGATCGCCCCGGCGTCGTCCGCGACGGCGACCGTCTCACCGTCGATGTCCCGATGCTGGCCGACGGCGACGGCCACGTACCGTCGTCACCGTCCTACGCCTCGGCCTCGACCACTCTGCACCGCGACGGCGTGCTCGTCGGAACGAAGTCCGGAGCCCCCGGACGGGCCGGGTTCACCGTGCCGGCGGGCGACGCGTCCTACCGCCTCACCAGCACGGTGAAGCGCAATGGTGCACCCGGCACCGCCACCCAGGTGACCTCGGCGTGGACCTTCGCCTCGCGCACGACGACCGGCCCGGTCCCGGTGCCGGTGAGCGCCGTGCGCTTCTCGCCCGAGCTCAGCCCGACCGGAACCGCGGCGGCGAACACGGCACTCCGCGTGCCCGTCACCGTGCAGGGCGCAGCGGCGAACGGCCGCGTCCGCTCGCTGACCATCTCGATGTCCGTCGACGGTGGCGCCTCCTGGACCCGGATCCCGGTCGAGAGCGGCGCCGTCACGATCCGCAACCCGCGCGCGGGCACCGGAGTCACGCTGCGCGCAGAGCTGACCGACACCGACGGGAACACCCTCACCCAGACCATCGTCGACGCCTACCGCACACAGTGAGCAGGGCCGTGCCGGGGGTGGTGCTGTCAGTGGGCCTCGGCAGAATCGACGCATGACCGGTCATGCCCTGAAAGCCGGCGGCGCGGGCGAACTCGTCCGCGCCGCCGCCATGGACGTCTACTACCTCCCGGGCAACGGCCCTGGTCGGTGCAACCTCCTCCGAATCAGGCAGCACGATGGCCTGTTCCAGCGAGAACTTCGTCGGCGCGGCAAGTCGATACAGACCTCAGCACGGAGCTCGCACTGGCTGGGGACTTTCAACCGTTCATCGAGGGGCTTACTCCGGGCAGCGCAGCTTGACCATCGTGGCATCGAAGCCGACCTGGAGCCCTGGCGGAACAAGCACACCGCCGATATTCGTTTGCGCACTCTCGTCACCTGGGTCAACGTCGCCTGACACCTGACGAAAGGCAGAGAAGATGACCACGCAGACCCACCACGTCGACCACGAACTCGTCCAGGCGGCGGCCCACGTCGCTCGCACTCGCTGCCGAGGCGACAACCACACCATGGCGGCCGCGGCCCGTGCCCGGGATGGCCGGATCGTCACGGCGGTGAACGCCTACCACTTCACCGGAGGCCCCTGCGCCGAGCTGGTCCTCATCGGAGCGGCAGCCGCCCAGGGCGCCTACGAGCTGGACACGATCGTCGCCGTGGGCGACCGCGACCGGGGGGTTGTTCCCCCGTGCGGCCGGTGCCGTCAGGTCCTTCTCGACTACTTTCCCGCCCTCAAGGTCATCGTCGGCGAGGGCGACCGCGTCCGAACCGTCCCTATCACCGACTTGCTGCCGGAAAGCTACGTCTGGGCCGACCACCAGCTCGACGCCGAGTAACCGCGCCACTGAGCGCAAGCCGGCACCGCCGGCCGACAACAGGGCGAACGTTGGCTGAGCCAGCCCGGCGAGCGCGCGGTCAGGCAGCCGAAAAGGCCCTCCCGCACGGACCTTGCGTCCACGGAGACGCGGCGGCTGTGCGGGAGGGGTTGCGTCCTATGTGAGGAGAAGGTCCATGCGCGCCCGAGAGAAGTCCGAGGGCCCTAGCCCCGGTACCGCGCCCGTCTCGGCCCATACCCGTACGTCGAGCCGTACGCCGGGCAGACAGGGGAGCCGAGGTGCCGGAGGGGGCGTACCGCCCGCGCTCATGGGCTTGCAAGGCGCCGTCGGCAACGCGGCCGTCGTGCAGATGCTCCGCGCCGCCGGGCACCTCGGGGAGGAGGGCGAACCCCGGCACGCCGTCCATCGTCGGCACGGCGAAACCGGGCGACCCGCCGTGCAACGTTCCGCGGTGCACGAGGTCCTCCGCAGGCCAGGGCGGCCGCTCGACGACGCGACCCGCGCCGACATGGAGGCGCGGCTCGGCGCCGACTTCTCGGACGTACGGGTGCACAGCGGCGCCGCGGCGAGGGCCTCCGCCGCAGAGATCGGGGCACGCGCGTACACCTCGGGCAGCCATGTGGTCATCGGCGCCGGGGGCGGAGACAAGCACACGCTCGCGCACGAGCTGACCCAGCGCGAGGAAACCGCAGTCCAGCGCGTGAACGACTCGGGAAACCGGCCCCTGATCAGCCACGCCAACCCGAACGACGACTGGTTCGCCGACAACGCCACCGCCGTGCGCGCGGATGGCCTCGTCCTGAGCGGTCACGGCGGCTGGGAGCGGGTGGACGGCCACTTCCGGGTGCCCAGGGGCACGAGGCTGCACTTCTACACCGTCCACGGGCAGACCGTCCCGGACGACCTGGGCGGCCAGGTGGAGCAGGGCAACGAGCAGCGCGGCAGCGTCGAGCAGAGCCGGCAGCCCGGCGCCTCGCGCACCCTGGCGGGCGGCCGATCCGCTCCCAACTACCGGATCTCCTACCCCTCCGGGCTCACCATCAGGGGCAACCCCGTGATTGCCACACCCGTGGCGGGCGGGTACGACGTCGAACTCGACCCGGCAACCCCGGCCGCCAGAGTCATCACCGTGGCCACGCTCCTCGACCCCCAACTCGCGGGGCACTCGATCGTGTTCGACGGCGATGTGCTGCTGAGCGACATCCTTCAGACGGACATGGGCGACGTGCACTTCGCGGCCTGCCGCTTCGTGGAGACCGGCCGCCCGGGCACGAGGAACCAGAAGGAGGGGCTCTTCAACCCGTGACGGCGGGACCACGGCCCGACGCTGCGTGACTCTCAAAACCGCTCACCGGCACCTTTGCCCTCGCACTGAAGGACAAGGGCGTCCCCGTCCCGGGCATCGCGAAGAACCCACCATCCAGACCGGGAAGAACGACCTCCGCGAGCGCCTCGGCTTCGACCTTGCCGTATCGGGGGGTGTCGTTGACCGTCGGCACAGAGGGCTCCGGCCATGACTCGGGCCTGGCAAGGCCGAACTCCTTGCCGTGCTTCGGCGGCCGGCCACCCCTGGGATCGTAGCCGCGCGGCGGCTTCGACAGCCTCAGCACGCGGTCCGAGCGCAGGCGTCCGACCAGCTCGACGGGACGGTCGCGATTCCCTGGCCTCGGTGCCGGTGCCGGTGGAGCTCAGCGCAGACCAGGCGCCTCCACTACGGCCGCGCCCGGCCCGGCGAGGCCGGCGAGGGCCGCCGCCGCCTCACTGCCCTCCCCCGCGCTGAACACGTGCACCACCAACCCCGTCTCCCCGGGCGCGGCCGGCACGTGCAGCGTCTCGAAGTCCAGGGTGAGCAGCCCGGCCACCGGGTGCCGCAGGCGCTTGCGGCCCGCTGCGCACATCACGACCTCGCCGGTGCC
Organism: Streptomyces hiroshimensis; assembly: GCF_014650335.1. Classification (GTDB taxonomy): domain Bacteria; phylum Actinomycetota; class Actinomycetes; order Streptomycetales; family Streptomycetaceae; genus Streptomyces; species Streptomyces hiroshimensis. The sequence goes on along the minus strand of NZ_BMUT01000014.1, from coordinate 138,413 downwards.
CCAGATCCTCCGGAAGTCGGCGCTGTGCGCGGACAGTTCGTTGATGAGGGCGGACAGTTCCGCATCGTCGGGGTAACGCCCCGCGGCGACCCGCAGCTGGCCCACGGCCTCCGCCGCCCTGGCCTCCCAGTCGGGGTGGACGGACCGGGAGGCCGGGTCGAGGAAGAGGTACCTGGCGTTGTTCCGGTCGCGGCTCCCCGGCCCGGGCGCGCCGCCGATCAGCTCGGCACCCAGGGCGTTCCAGGCCACCACGTCCATGCGGTGGTCCGTCACGAACACCGGGAAGCGGTCCAGGGAATCCAGCACCCGCTGCAGGAGGGGGCTGACCTCCGCCCTGGGCATGGGGTCGCGCCTGGCGCCGGCGAGCGTGTCCAGGTGTTTGCGCTCCGCCGCGTCCAGGCCCAGCGCCCCCGCGAGCGCGTCGAGCACCTCCGCGGACGGCTGGGTGGCGCGGCCCTGCTCCAGGCGGACGTAGTAGTCCACGCTGATGCCGGCGAGCTGAGCCAGCTCCTCGCGGCGCAGCCCGCGCACGCGCCGACGGCGACCGCCGGCGCCGGCCAGCCCGACCTGCTCCGGTGCCACCCGCCCGCGGCGGGCGCGCAGAAATCCGCCGAGCGCCCGCTGGGCATCGCCGACCCCGCCGACTCCTCCGATGTGACTGCCGTCCACGCCGTTCATACGCTCCAGTATGGTGGCCCTGGCAGTACCAGGATCACGGATCCGCAGGTAAAACAGGGTGCTGGCTACCCGGGTGCGCTCGGGAGACCGTAGCTGCATGAACGACACCGCACCGCAGCAGCACCAGCAGAAGAAGATCCTCCTCGTCACCGCCCACCCCGAGCCCCGCTCGCTCAACGCCTCCCTGGCCGCCTTCGCGGCCGAGCACCTGCGCACGGCAGGACACGAGGTGCAGGTCTCCGACCTCTACGCGATGAAGTGGAAGGCGACGGTCGACGCGGACGACTTCCCGGACGAAGCGGGGGACCGTCGGCTGGAGGTGATGGCCGCCTCCGAGCGGGCCACGCTGGCGGGCCGGCTGTCCGCCGACGTCGCGGCCGAGCAGGAGAAGGTGCGCTGGTCGGACGCGGTGATCCTGCAGTTCCCGATGTGGTGGTTCTCCATGCCCGCGATACTCAAGGGCTGGGTCGACCGGGTGTTCACCGCCGGGTTCGGCTACGGCCCGGCCCTCCCTCCGCCCTACACCGGGAGCGCCCTGGAGGGACGGCGGGCGCTGGTGTCGGTGACGGCCGGCGCCCGGGAGTCGTCGTTCTCCGACCGGGGCATTCACGGACGGCTGGCGGACGTCCTCCACCCGGTGCAGCACGGCCTGTTCTGGTTCACCGGCATGGCGCCGCTCGAACCGTTCGTGATGTACAACGCGAACGCCCTGCCGGAGGAGCGGTTCGAGGCGGCGAAGCGGGAGTACGGGCGCCGGCTCGACGGGCTCTTCACGGACGAGCCGGTTCCGTTCCGGTCGCTCACGGGCGGCGATTACGACCACGACATGCGGCTCCTGCCGGGCGTGGAGACGCCGGGCACCAGCGGGCTCGACCTGCACATCCGCCCGCACAACTGAGTGCGGACTGCTGACCGCGCGGAGTGAGCAGAGTGAGCGGACGCCCTCCGCTCACCGCACCAGCAGCGAAGCGCGGGAGACAAAGGCCGCTGTCCGGAGCCGGTGTGCCTCGTCCCGCGCCGTGACGAACGCGTCCCCGTCCGGATCCTCTCGCTTGCGGTACCAGCGGTCCGCCTGGCCACGGCGGTAGTCCTCCACCGCTGCGGCGAACGCACTGTACGTGGCTATACGTTCCTGCCGAAGCGCCTCGGAGCGTGTGAACAGCTCACTGCGCCTGGAGGCGAGGCGCTGGAAGGTGTGCGTGACCACGGAACCCAGCAGCGTGCCCATCACCGCTACGACACTTGTCCAGATAGCTTCCACAGCGCCAGTCGATCACAAGAAGTGCAAGAGGTGCTGGTACAACCGGCAGTCACGGGCAGGCCGGCCGAGCGCGCCGGGTATCTCGTCGATAGAGTCTGCTTCATGAAGTGATGACACGCCCGCACACCGATCCACGGAACGCCGTCCGAGCCCAGCCGCTCCGGCGTTCCCCCGGTGTGCCCGCATCGCCCTCATGGCTCACAACGTCATCCACTTCTCGCGATTTCCCGCGGCTTCTCACGATCGGATCCTCATGACCGACGACGCACTCTTCCTCGACCACGTCTCCGACCGGCTCGCGGCGCTGCCCGCCGTACGCGCCGTCACCCTCGGCGGCTCGCGCGCTCAAGGCACCCACACCCCCGACAGCGACTGGGACATGGCCGTGTACTACCGCGGCGGTTTCGACCCGGCGGATCTGCGTGCCGTCGGCTGGGAGGGCGAGGTCTCCGAGATCGGTGGCTGGGGCGGCGGCGTGTTCAACGGCGGGGCCTGGCTCACGATCGACGGCCGGACCGTCGACGTCCACTACCGCGACCTCGACGTCGTGGACCACGAACTCGCCGAGGCCCGGCAGGGCCGCTTCCACTGGGAGCCCCTGATGTTCCACCTCGCGGGCATCCCGAGCTACCTGGTGGTCGCCGAGCTCGCCGTCAACCAGGTGCTGCGCGGCACCCTGCCGCGCCCCGAGTACCCGCAGGCCCTGCGCGAGACGGCCCCGCGGATGTGGCGGGAGCGCGCGGCCCTGACGCTCCGCTACGCCAAGGGCGCGTACGCCGGGCGCGGCCAGGCCACGGAGGTCGCGGGCGCGCTGGCCACCGCCGCCCTGCAGACGGGGCACGCGGTGCTGGCGGCGCGCGGCGAGTGGGTCACCAACGAGAAGCGGCTCCTGCAGCAGGCCGGTCTGCGGGGCATCGACGCGATCCTGTCCGGGCTCCGTCCGCGGCCCGAGGCCCTGACCAGGGCGATCGCCGAGGCCGAGGAGCTGTTCGGAACCGCCGACTGAGGCTGCCGAAGGCCACCCTCGGCTCTGTTCTCACCCTGCACTCCGCCGGGCTGCGGCGGCGGGACCGGGCCGGGGTCCCGCCGCCCGTGGGTCAGATGCGGTCGGCGGCGATCAGGAGGTAGTGGAAGCTGCCCTCCTTGTACGCGGTCAGGAAGGGGTCCTCGACGCCGGTGGCGAGGGAGGACTGGGCGCGCAGCTCCCAGTACGGGATGGTCGCGGCCGTGAGGTCGACGACGTTGATGGGCACGAGGCCGTTGGCGGCCATGGCCTTGAAGTACGTGCTGCGGGGGTGGATGTTGCACGTGTAGTGCTCGTCGATGCGGCTGACGGCCTTGGATCGCAGGCCCGTCACGTCGTTGGAGCAGCCGGTGATGGTGACGTAGCGGCCGCCGTACGCCAGCTGGCGGGCGTGCTCGGCGAAGAGCTCGAACAGGTCGACGTACATGGTGGACTCGTTGTTCCAGATGCCCTGGAAGGCGCCGGTGGGCAGGCCGGTGTCCAGCATGTTGGCGAAGTGGTAGCGGACCTTGTCGTCCACGCCCCGCTTGCGGGCCTGCTCGTTGGCGAAGTCGACCTGCTTCCGGGAGATGGAGACGCCGTCGGCCCGGCAGCCGAAGCGGGCGTTGGCCATGATGCTGGTGCCGCCGCGGCCGCAGCCGGCGTCCAGCACGCGCTGGTCGGGGGCGATGGGGCCGAGGTGGTCGAGGAGGACGTCGGCCTGCGCCGACTCCAGGCGGTGCAGCTCCTCGATGATGCGCGCGTCCCGGGTCTCCTCGGGGCCCTCCAGGACGGACGGGTCGTAGTCGCCGAGGCCGTAGTGGTGGTGGTAGAGGCCGTCGACGTCGCCCAGGCGCAGGTTGACCGGGTCCTTCTCGTTGTTCCAGTACTCCGCGACCGACTTCTGGTAGGCGGTGCGCAGGACGCCGGCGGACGCTTCGGGGGCAGGCGTGGTCGTCATGGTGGTGCTCCTTACGGATCAGGGCATGCGTGAGTACGCGCGGTGTGCGTGGCGTACGTGATGTGCGTGATGTGCGTGATGTGCGTGGGTGTTCAAGGAACAGAGGGGACGGACGCGAAGCAGGGCAGGCTCACGCGCTGTTGTAGCGGGGGCTCCCGGCGTGCCATTCGCGGTTGCCGCCGAGCCAGGCCCAGACTCCCGCGAGGAACCGGCGCAGCTCGGGCGATCCGGTGAGGGCGAGGGCCGCGGCCTCCGTCTCGTAGGTGTGCACGAGCTCGTCGTGGATCTCCGCACTCCGCTCGATGGCCTCGCGCAGCGAGCAGCCGTCCTCCTCGGCGATCACGACGGGGAGGTTGAACTCCACGCCCGAGGAGTCGTGTTCCTTCGTCATCGAGTACAGGTCGTTGACGAGCGTGGCGGCCGTGGCGGCCATCGTCACGGCGCGGCGCACGCGCGGTTCGGCGTATACGGAGGCGGGCAGCGCGTAGCCGCCGACCACGTCGGCGAGTGCGATGCAGGGGAGGAAGCTGTTGATCTGACGGTGGGCCAGGTATTCGCGGACGCCGGGCATGCGGCCCTGGGAGCGCCACGAACCCTCCTGCTCGTAGCCCACGAAGAGGACGGCGACCTCGTGCCGCAGCCGGGCGACCTGCGAGGGCTCCGCGTAGCGGGACAGGTGGTCCAGGCCCGAGCGCAGGGCGACCCGTACGGGGTCCTCGCGCATCTCCTCCTCCCAGGTCGGCGCGTAGCGGGCCGGGAGGTGGGAGGGGTCGAGGGCCGTGTAGGCGAGTCCGAGGTGGGAGCCGAGGAGTTCGGTCCTGGAGCCCATGGTCTCGTCATCGCAGTAGTAGTCGTCCGTGGCCCACTCGGCCAGGGCGCACTTCCCCGCCGCCAGCAGCCGGTCCGGGTCGTCGCTGTCGGGGTGGGCCAGCATCATCAGGCGCCCGAAGTCGGCCGCCCGGACGCGATCCAGCCGTCCGTCGTATATGCCGACCTCGTCCGCCCAGGCCACCAGCCGGTCGTTGACCTCCTGGCCCAGCGCCGGGTCGTCGCGGAGCGCGGGCGGGCAGTACAGCTCCGGGACCCCGGTGCCGCGGTCACCCGAGGCGCCGCGGGAGACGCCGGGGGCACCGGAGATACCAGAGGCACCGGAGACGTCAGGGGCGCCACCCACCGGCTTCCCTGCGGCCTTCTCTGCTGCCTTCTCTGCTGCCTTCTCTGCTGCCTTCTCTGCTGCTTTCTCTGCGACTTTCCCTGCAGCCTTCCCGGCCGCGATGCGGGCGGCGGAGGTGCCCAGCCCCGTGGGCCCGGTGGGCAGGCGGGTGCCCGCCGGGCGGGGCGTGGTTCCGGGCAGCGCCTTCGGTGCGGAACGCCGGACGCCCTGGTGATGGGTGAGCAGCGCGGCCACCAGCCGCGCCACGTCGTGGCGGGCCGTGGGCGCGGTGATCCTGGACAGCAGTGACACAGGTTCTTCTCTCCGTTCCGGGGGGGTGGTGCCCGTCAGGACGGGGTGTGGAAGACCTCGACGTTCTCCAGGACGCCGAGCGCGTCGGGGACGAGAACGGCCGCCGAGTAGTAGGTGCTGACCAGGTAGGAGATGAGGGCCTGGTCGTTGATGCCCATGAACCGCACGTTCAGGCCGGGCTCGTACTCGTCGGGGATCCCGGTCTGCCGCAGGCCGACGACTCCCTGGTCGCCCTCGCCCAGGCGCATGGCGAGGATGGAGGAGGTGCCCTCCTCCGAGACGGGGATCTTGCCGCAGGGCAGGATCGGGACGCCCCGCCAGGCGGGCACGGGGTGGCCGTTCAGGTCGGCGCTGTCGAAGGACAGGCCCCGCTTGTTGCACTCGCGGGCGAAGGCGGAGACGGCCCGGGGGTGGGCGAAGAACGCCTTGGTCCCGCGCCGCATGCTCAACAGCTCGTCCATGTCGTCGGGCGTGGGCGGGCCGGAGTGGGTGGAGATGCGCTGGCTGTAGTCGGCGTTGTGCAGCAGGCCGAACTCGGGGTTGTTGACGAGCTCGGACTCCTGGCGCTCGCGCAGCGCCTCGATGGTCAGCCGCAGCTGGTGCTCGACCTGGTCCATCGGGTCGTTGTAGAGGTCGGCGACCCTGCTGTGGACCCGCAGGATCGTCTGCGCCACGCTCAGCTCGTACTCGCGGGGGGCGAGCTCGTAGTCGACGAAGGTGCCCGGCAGCACCGGCTCACCGGCGTGGCCGGAGGCGAGGGCGATGTTCGCCTCGCCCTTCTTGTTCTGCGGACGCGCCTTTTCGGCCTGACGCTGCCGGACGTGGACCCGCAGCCGCTCGCTGCGGCCCGCCACCTCCTCGTAGGCGTACCGGGGCAGGGCCAGGACGGTGCACGCCGTCATCGCGCGGGCCGTGAACTCCCAGGTGCCCGGCTCCTCGGCCACCGCCTGCGCGCCGAAGTACGCGCCGTCGGCCAGCACGCCGCGACGGGTCTCCTCGCCGTACCTCCCGGCTCCGGCCTTCTCCACCTTGCCGTGCGCGATCAGATAGACGTGGTCGACGGGCCGGCCCCGTTCGGCGATCACCTGGCCGGGTTCGTACTCCTGCTGCCGGCACCGCTCGGCCAGCGCGCGCAGCGTCTCGTCGTCGTGGAATCCGCGCAGCAGCGGCAGTTCCCCCAGCTCCGCGGGGACGACCTTGACCGCGGCGCCTTCCTGGACGAAGGTGACGCGGCCGTCGCCGACCTCGTACACCAGGCGCCGGTTGACCCGGTACGTGCCGCCCTTCACCTCCACCCACGGCAGCATGCGCAGCAGCCAGCGCGAGCTGATGCCCTGCATCTGCGGGGCGGTCTTGGTGGTACTCGCCAGGTTCCGCGCAGCGGCGATCCCCAGGCTGAGCTGGGCCCGGCCTGCTTGCTGTTCGGGCTGCTCCGGCTGGTGCTGCCGGTGCGCTGCGGTCGACATCCCGGTCCCTCTTCCATCTGGGCGCATGCGTCAAGAGGGAGCCCTTGCAATAGCCCGATCGGGCGACTGGGGGCTCCCGCCGCGCAAGTGAAGCAGCGCTTGATGATGTTGGTCGAGATGGCCGAGGCTGCACCGTCACCTTTGCGCCATGAGAGGGCGATGGTTCGTGCGGCATACACCGAGCTTGTCGTGCGCCCAGGGGCGGCCATCACTCACGATGTGGTGGGAATGTCCGCATTTTCATCACCGCGGGCCGGTGAGCCGGAGAGCCCCGACCCCATGGGCGAGGTGGCCGATAGTGTGCGGTCGGGCCTCTTGCGGCATGACATTGCGTCAGTCCGCCGCGGCAGTACGTGCCGACCGGCGTTCCCCGGCACCCCGATGCCCCCATACCTCGATGCCCTGACGCCCTGTTGCCGGAGGGCCGGTGATCCGGGATCGTGGCCGCCTGGGTCCAGCCCCGGGCACCGCCGCCGAAGGGAGTCCCATGTTCCCGACTCCGCCCCCGGACAAGAGCGTGAAGGCCGTCGACGCGCACGGTGACGTCTACGTCATCTCGTTCCCGAAGTGCGGCCGGACGTGGCTGCGGGTCCTGATGGCCAAGGCCATCTCGGCCGCGCATCACATCCCCATGGAGGCCTGCAGGAACCTGGACCTGACCGGGTTCAGCGACGTGTCACCGGCCGTTCCGCGCATCGTCTTCTGGCACGACGACCGCGTCCTGTGGCGGACCCCCGGCGAGCTGTCCCGGGACAAGGACTTCTACCACGACCGCAAGGTGGTCCTCATCCTCCGCGACATCCGGGACACCGCCGTCTCCTGCTACTTCCAGCAGACCCGCCGGCAGGGCCGGCCCTACGACGCCGGGCTCGGAGCCTTCCTGTCCGAGGAGCGGGGCAGCGTCAGGACCTGCCTGTCCTTCTGGAACATCTGGCACGCCCGGCAGCACGTGCCCGCCGGCTTCCTCGTCACCTCCTACGAGCGGCTCACCGCCGACACCGCCGGAGAACTCTCCCGCATACTCGGCTTCTGCGGCCTGCCGCCGGCCGGTGACCAGGCGCTGCGGGCCGCGGTGGACTTCGCGGGCTTCGACTCCATGCGCGCCATGGAGCTCTCCGACGCGCTGGGCACGGACCGGCTCCGGCCCGCCGTGCCCGGCGACCCCGACTCGTACAAGACGCGCCGCGGCGTCATCGGCGGATTCCGCGACTATCTCACCGGCCCGCAGATCGACTACGTCAACGACGCCGTCCGCCGGATCCTCGCGCCCGCATGGCACCCGGCAGCCCTCGCTGCGGACACACCACTCCCCCAGAGGCCTTGATCGCGCACCTGATCGCGTGCCTGCTCGCCTTGCCTCACCTCACCCACGCCCATCCGCGTCGTGTCCGGTCCCGTCAGAGGGGCTTCTCCGCGGACAGCAGGACGGAGCCGAACTCGTCGACGTCGACCATGTCGGCGGGGCCGAACTTCTCCACCGCCGCTTCGTCGAACGCGGTCCGCAGCTCTCCCCCGTCCCCGCGGGCCTTGCTCATCTGCTCGAAGGTCCGGCGCACACTCTGCTCGGTGATGTCGAGGAGTTCGGTGAAGCGCAGCCCCGCGCGGCTCAGCATGGGCACGTAGTCCTCGGGCCGCGCCAGGGTCATGATGAAGTCCCGGAGGCACCGGTCCATGACGGACCGCATTCCGGCCGCGATCGGAGCCCGCTCGAAGAAGTCGGTCAGCACCAGCCGGCCGCCGGGGCGCAGCACCCGCCGGATCTCGCGGAACACCTGCTCGCGGTCGGGCATGTGGAAGACCGACTCGATGGCGATGACGGCGTCGAACGAGTTGTCCTCGAAGGGGAGTTGCATGGCGTCGGCGTAGCGGAACTCCACGCGGCCGCTCAGCCCCGCCGCCCCGGCGAGCGCCGTGGCGCGCGCGACCTGCCCGCGGCTGACGGAGATGCCGGTGACGTGCGCGCCGGTGCGCCGGGCGATTCGCATGGCCGGCTGCCCGACTCCGCAGCCGACGTCGAGCACGCGATGGCTCCCGTCGACCCGCAGGCGGTCCGTCATCATGTCGGTGAGCCGGTCGGCGGCCTCCGCGAGCGGCACACCGTCGTCCTCGGCCTCCCAGTAGCCGAGGTGGAGGCTTCCGCCGGTCTGCGCGGTGTCGAGCGCGGTCAGGCGGTCGTAGAGGCGTCCGACTTCTTCGGGGACGGGGAAGACGGTGTGAGCGCTGGACACGGAAGATCCTCCGCTTTCTTCTGAGACATGTCTGTTGAACCAGCGGAATCGAGAGATTCCCTCACGTCACCCCCGTCGGCGTGAGGGATCCCGTCGCGTTCATGCGTTTCCGCGCTTCCCGCGCTTCCCGGCAGCGGCGGTCTCCTCCGGCGACGGACATCGTGCAGCACCGTCCTTGCAGCGGCCTGGCCGCGCCACTGACGTTTCCTTGCCGTCGCCTGCCGCCGGTTCCGGCCGCCCTGGCGAAGTCCTTGCGGTTCCCTTGCCGTTCACTTGCCGATGGCTTGTCGCGATCTTGGAATGCCCTGGTGCGTATGCCAAGATCCGTTTTGGAAGGCGCCTGCGTCTCTGCGCCGGACGACCGACATCAGTCGCGCGTACGAGAACGATTGGGAGCCACATGCCCGCATCCCCGACGCCGGATCCGGCACCGGCTCCGGCACCGGCAGCCCGGCCGGCGACTCACTCAGCGGCCCGGCCGGCGGCTCATTCGGCGGCCCGGCCGGCGGCCACCGCCCCGATCGAGCCCCTGCTGAGCGTCCTGGGCCCCATGACGGCGCGCCACGACGGGCATGACCTGCCGATCGGGCCGCCCCGCCGACGGGCGCTGCTCGCACTGCTCCTCATACGCCTCGGTCGCGTCGTGCCCATGGAACTGCTCGTCGAGGAGCTGTGGGGCGAGGAACCGCCGCGCCGCGCCGTCGCCACGCTCCAGAGCCACGTCTCCCACCTGCGCCGTGCCCTCCAGCCGGCGGCCGGGCCGGACGGTGTGCCGGTGCTGCGCCACCGGGCGGGCGGCTACGTCCTGGAGCTCGACCCCGCACGGATCGACGCCTGCCGCTTCGAGCTCCTGGTCACCGAGGGGCGGAGGCTGCTGGAACAGCGCGATCCGGCGGCCGCACGGGACCGGTTGACCGAGGCGCTGGAGCTGTGGCGGGGCACGCCCTACGGGGAGTTCGACGGCCACCCGCCGCTCAGCGACGAGAGCGCGCGGCTGGAACACCTGCGGCTCACGGCCGTGGAGTCCTGCGCGGAGGCCCGCCTGGCCCTCGGAGCGGCCGAGGAGGTGGCCGGGGACCTCGACCGGGAGGTGCGCCGCCATCCGGCGCGGGAACGGCTCGTCGGCCACCTGATGACCGCTCTGTCCCGGCTCGGCCGGCAGGCCGAGGCTCTCGCGGTCTACGAACGGACGCGCAGCCACCTGGCCGAGGAGTTCGGGGTGGGCACCACCGCCGCACTCCGCCGCGTCAGGACGGCGATCCTCCACCAGGCCGGCGCAACCGCAGCGGCCGGCGAGACCGCCCCGGCCGACCACGTCGTTCACGTCGTCCACGAGGTCGCGCCGAACACCTCAGGTGAGCAGAGCGGCACGGCCGGAGCCGCCGACGCGGACGCGGACGCCGACGCCGACGCCGACGCCAACGGAACAGCCGAAGCACCTCGTACGGCTGCCACGGCCGGCACGGGTGCCACAGCCGACACGGACGGCGCAGGCGATACGCGCGGCATGGGCGACACCGGCGACACCGCCGAGCCCGGGCAGCCGATCGGCCAGTCGCCGTTCACCGGGCGCAGCGAGGAGCTGCAGCGGCTGACGACCGCGACGGCGAGCGCGCTGGCCGGGCACGGCCACGTGGCCGGTGTCCTCGGCCCCGCCGGGGTCGGCAAGACCCGTCTGCTCCTCGAACTCGCCCCGCGGTTGGAAGCCGCCTGTGCGAGCCAGGGCGGCGCGCGTCTGGAGGTCGTCTGGAGCCACTGTTTCCTGAGCGAGGGCGTACCGCCCTACTGGTTGTGGACGCAGGTGCTCCGGCGGCTGTCCGTCACCCGCCCGGACGCCTTCCGCCGCGCGACGGAACCTTTCGGCTCCCTCCTCGCCCCCCTCATGCCCGAGCGGTCGGCCTGCCCCGGCGGGAGCGGGCCGGGCGCCGGTTCCGACTGGGGGCAGGCCCGTTTCCTGACCCACGACGCGGTCTGCGAAGTCCTGCTCACCCTGGCCGGGCAGCGTCCGCTCGTGCTGTTCCTGGAGGACCTGCACTGGGCCGACACCGCCTCGCTGGACCTGCTCCGGCTGCTGAGCACCCGCCGCCAGGGCCACCCGCTGGGCATCGTGCTGACGGCCCGCGAGTTCGAGGTCGAGTCGGACGCCACGATGCGCCGGATGCTCTCCGAGGTCCTGCGCGGCCCGAGGACCGAGACCCTGCGGCTCGGCGGGCTCTCCCGGCAGTCCGTCGCCGCGATCGTCGTGGCGCAGGCCGGCCCGGGGGTGGACGCGAAGGTCGTCGAGGTGCTGCACCGGCGCAGTGAGGGCAATCCGTACTTCGTCATGCAGCTCCTGTCCCTCCTGGGGGATCCCGGCAGCCTGCGCCGCCCCGACGCGGTGGACGTGCTGCTGACCCGCGTTCCGACGGGTGTGCGCGAGGTGCTGCACCAGCGGTTCGCCGCGCTGCCCGAACCGGTGCTGCAGGTGCTGCGGCTGTGCGCCGTCATCGGCTCCGAGGTCGACACCGACCTGCTGCACCGCACGGCCGCCGCGGACGAACCGGTCGCCGAGGCGCTGGAGTCGGCGATCCGCGCCGGGCTGTTCGGCGAGGACCCGCACCGTCCGGGGCGGATCCACTTCGCCCACGCCCTGGTCCAGGAGACGCTCATCGACGAGCTCGCGCGCGAGGACCGGCAGTGGCTGCACGCCAGGGTCGCCGAGTCGCTGTGCGCCCGCAGGCCCGGGCACGCGGGGGACGCGCAGACCGAGCAGGTGGCTCACCACACCTGGCACGCCGGGAGCGCGCTGCCCCCTGCGCAGGCGCTCCCCCGGCTGCTGCGCGCGGCCGAGCAGGCCGAGCAGCAGCGGGCGTACGAGCGCGTGGAGACCTGGCTGCGCCGGGCGGTGCACCTCGTCGGCCTGCTGCCCCACGACGATCCCTCGGCCCTGCCCCTGGAGCGGCGGCTGCAGATCCAGCTCGGCCAGGTGCTGGCCACGACCCGCGGCTACGGCCACCCCGAGGCCGAGACGGCGCTCGCGCACGGCCGGGCGCTCAGCGCGGCCGCCGAGGCGCCCGAGGACCCGTCGGTGCTCTGGGCGCTGTGCGCGGCGTACCTGGTGACCGGCCGCTACGACGCCTCGCGGCGCTTCTCCGGCCTGCTGCGGGGCATCGCGGAACGGACCGGTGAGCCCGTGGCGGTGCTCGGCGCGGCGTACGGCGAGGGCATCGTGCTGCACATCCGCGGCCGGCTGCCGCAGGCGCTCGCCGAACTGGAGCACGGGGTCGGCATGGCGGACCGCTACGCCCGTGAAGGCCACTCGCTGGCCCGCACCTTCCAGCACGACCCGCGTGTCTCCTGCCGCTCGTACAACACGTTCACCCACTGGCTCCTCGGCGACCGGCAGACCGCCACGGCGCGCCGGCGCGAGCTGCTGCACCTGACCGCATGCGACAGCAGGCCCTCCGACCGGTCCTTCGCCCTCTACGTGGACGCGGTCGTGGCGGCCTGGGAGGGCGACGCCCGCACGGCGCGGTCCTCCGGCGCCGAGGGTGCCCGCCTGGCGGGCGAACACGGGCTCCTGTACTGGAAGGGGATGCTGGGCCTGCTCGAAGGGTGGGGTCTGACGCACTCGGGGTGGGAGGACGACGGCCTCGCCCTGATGCACACCTCCCTGGCCGAACTGCGCGACTCCAGCACGCGCTTGCGCCACCCCCTCCACCTGGGCCTGCTCGGCGAGGCCCAGCACCACGCCGGGCGGTCCGAGGAGGCGAGGGCGACCTTCCGCGACCTGCTCTCGGCGGTCGAGGCGCGCGGCGAGCACGTCTATCTGCACGAGGCCCTGCCCGCCACGCGGCTGCTCCGCGACCTGCTGGGGAGCGATGCGGCGGGGGCGGTGGCGAGGGCGGCCGCGGCGGGGGCGCCGCGTCCCGCGCATCCCGTCGCCCGGCGGGCCTCCTAGCGCCCCCGCTGAACGAGGGGCTCGGCTTCCAGCCAGCGCTGCTTGCGTGCCCCGCGATACTCCAGCGCCGGCCACCCCGCGTCCTCCAGGGCGCGGGCGCACCGCTGAAGGGCCTCGTGCTGTCGAGCGGCCGCCCCGCTGCCGGGCGGGCCGAGCCATTCGACCCGTACGGTCCCCGGCTGCTCGCCGGGACGGACGCAGTAGCCGGTCGCACAACGCCGCCCCTCGGCGTCGAGGGCGGAGGGAGGGATGCCCGCGGCTTCGAGGATGAGGGCGACGGCGCGCACGGGCTGACGCCGCTCCCAGTCGGCGGGGCCGGACAACGGCTCCGTGAGGTGACCGTTCATCAGCCGCCGGATCTGCAGCAGCCCTTCCATCGCCTCGCGCACCGCGGACGCTCGCTCGGAAGCGTTCCCCGCGGGCGGGCATGCGTCCCCGGTGACCGCCTCGAATGTCCCCTTCACGCGGCTGCCTCCTTGCGTGTCATGGACCCCTGACGGGCGAGGTTACGTTACGCGGTGGTGGGGTCCACCGGGCCGGCCGTGCCGGCTTTCGGCTCGCGCCGCCGGAGGAGCGCGGGCGTCCACCAGTTCGCCCGGCCCACCAGCTGCATGACGGCGGGCAGGAGCAGGCCGCGGATGACGGTGGCGTCCAGGAGGACGGCCAGGGCGGTCCCGACTCCGGCGAACTTCAGGACGACCAGGTCGGAGGTCGCCAGGGCGGAGGTGACCACGGCCAGGGTCGCTGCGGCCAGGGTGAACAGGGAGGCGGTGCGGTCCATGCCCCGTACGACGGCCTCTCTGGTGGACCCGGTGTTCCGGTACTCCTCCACGATCCGGGACAGCAGGAACAGTTCGTAGTCCATGGACAGCCCGAAGACGACGCAGAACACCAGGATCGGCTGCAGGGCGTCGAAGGTGCCCGTGGCCGTGAAGTCGCCGACGAGGAAGCGGAGGTGGCCTCGCTGGAAGATGTGGACCAGCGCGCCGAAGGCGGCGGCCATGCTCAGCACGTTGAGGACGAGGGCTTTGAGGACGAGCACCGGGTGGCGGGTCAGCGCCAGGATGAGAGTGGTGATGGCGAGCACGACCAGGGCCAGGACGTAGGGCAGCCGGTGGCCGATGGCCTGTTGGACGTCGGCGAGCCGGGCCCCGGGGCCGCTCACCAGGGCGGGGACGGGTGAGGGCAGGGCACGCACCCGCCGGGCCAGCGCGCCGCTCTCGGGGCCGGGGCTCCGGTCGGCGGTGGAGACGCTGAGCCAGGTGCCGTGGGCGTTGCCGAACACGGCGCTCTCCCGGCGGCTCTGCAGGAACGGTCCCCCGTGCACATGGACGCCGTCGGCGGTCCGCACCTGCAGCACTCCGTCCAGCCCGGAGATCCGGTGCGCGTAGCGGTCGAGGTCGGCCTTGCGCGTGACCGGATCCAGGCCGGGCAGCGCGACGGTCGTGTTGCTGACCGCCTCGTACGCGGGGTAGTCGGCGCGCAGGGTGGCGGACGCCCGGGCGATCGCCGAGCCCGCGGGCATCGACCGGTCGTCGAACAGCCCGAACCGCACCCCTGAGAGAGGGGCGACGAAGACGGCGAGGAGCACCAGGACGGGCACGGCGAACCGCAGCGGGTGCCGCATCACCGCTGCTGCGCACCGTCCCCAGCGGGACAGCTCGCCACGCCCGTCGCCGCCGGGACGCGGACGCCGCCGCCAGCGGCCGAAGACGTCGAACCGGTGCACCCGCTCGCCCAGCACCGTCAGCAGCGCGGGCAGGATCAGCAACGTGGTGGCGGCGGTGAGCGCCGCAGCCGCCAGACCGCCGGCGGCGATGGAGCGGAGCACGGGGATCGGCACCAGCAGCAGGGCGGCCATCGGCAAGCCGACCACGCCCGCCGAGAACGCCACCGTCCTGCCCGCCGTGCGCATCGCCGTCCGTACGGCCCCGGGCACGGGGGCGCCCTGCGCCAGCTCCTCGCGGTACCGGCTGACCAGGAACAGGCTGTAGTCCACCGCCAGGCCGAAGCCCAGGGCGACGGCGATGTTCCAGGCGTACACCGACATCTGCATGGAGGCGCACAGCGCGCGCATCACGGCCGACGTCGCGATGACGGACACCACGCCGATGACCAGCGGGAGGGCCGCGGCCACGGCGGAGCGGAAGCCGAACAGCAACAGCAGGGCCACCAGGGGAACGACGAACACCTCGGCCCGCTCCTGGTCCCGTTCGGCCTGCCGTTGGAACTCCACGCGGACCATCGCCGCGCCGGCAGCGGTCACCCGCAGCGGCCCGGAGCAGCCGGTCCACTTCCCTGCCAGGCGCTCGGCCGCTGCGACCTGCCTCTGCTCCCGGCCGTGCAGCTGGACCAGGATCAGCCCGCCCCGGCCGTCGGCGGACCGCAGCTCGCGGGACGCGCCCGACCAGTACGACGTCACGTGCGCCACCGCAGGGTCGGCCGCGAGCCGCCCGGTCAGGCGCCGGCCTTCGGCTGCCGCCCGCTCCCCGTCCACCGGGCCGGCGGCGTCGGCGATCAGCACCAGTTGAGGCAGGCCGGCCGCGAAGTGCGCGGTCAGCCAGGCGGAGCCGCGCGCCGACTCGGACGTCGTCGGCTCGACTCCCCCGACGGACAGCTGTTCCCGCACGCCGTACCCGTACAGCGCGGCCAGCAGCGTGACGGCGACGGCGGCCAGCAGCACCGCGTAGGCATGGCGTCTCCGACGCCTCCCTGCATGACGCTGCGCTCCCGACACCTCACGCAACGTAGCACTTGCCGCCGGGCGGGTCACAGGTCCGCCGCGGGGCCGGACGAGGTTCAATGCATAAACCGCAAACTTCGGCCCATGAGTACAAGAAAGCCCCAGGAGCCACAGAGCCTCCCAGGGGCTCAGGGGCCTCAGAGACCTCAGGACTTCAGGGCCTCCAAGACCGGATCCCCGACCCGCCGGCAGGTGAGTGTGAGTCCCGACCGCAGGAAGACCCCCAAGCCCGGGCACCGCGTCCCTGCGCGCGGCGGCGCAGCAGCCACCGACCGGATGCTGCGCACCCTGCTGCGGCGCCGCAAGAAGTCCTTGGACATCGCCGACGTCACGGTCACCGACCGTCCCCAGGTCCGCCGCGCGGTGCTGGCCGCCGCGCTCGGCAACATGATGGAGTGGTTCGACTTCGGGGTGTACGCCTATATGGCGGTCACCCTGGGCAAGGTCTTCTTCCCCGCCAGCTCGCCCGGCGCCCAGGTCATCTCCGCCTTCGCCACCTTCGCGGCCGCCTTCCTCGTCCGCCCCCTCGGAGGTCTGGTCTTCGGCCCGCTCGGCGACCGCATCGGACGCCAGCGGGTGCTCGCCGCCACGATGATCATGATGGCGGTGAGCACGTTCGCGGTCGGCTTCCTGCCGGTCTACTCGACGGCCGGGTTCCTCGCACCCGTGCTGCTCATCATCTGCCGTCTGGTGCAGGGCTTCTCCACCGGCGGTGAGTACGCCGGAGCCACCACGTACATCGCCGAGTACGCGCCCGACACGCGCCGCGGGTTCCTGGGCAGCTGGCTGGACTTCGGTACGTTCGTCGGCTACGCGCTCGGCTCGGGTCTCGTGACGGTGCTCACCGCGCTCCTCGGCACCGGCGGCATGACCGACTGGGGCTGGCGCCTGCCCTTCCTCGTCGCCGGGCCCCTCGGGCTCATCGGTCTGTACATGCGGATGCGGCTCGAGGAGACGCCCGCCTTCCGCGCGCAGACCGAGGCCGCCCGGGCCCGGGCGTCGGGTGCCGCCGCCGGTTCCGCCGCAGGCTCCGGCTCCGGCGAGGAGCAAGTCGAACAGGCGCGCCAGTCCGGGCACGGGCGGCTCAAGGAGATCTTCACCAGGCACTGGCATGCGGTGCTGATCTGCATGGGGCTGGTCGTCGTCTACAACGTCACCAGCTACATGGTCACCTCGTACCTGCCGACGTACATGACCGAGACGCTGGACAAGGACGCCACGACCGCCCAGCTGCTCATCCTCGGCACCATGGTCCTGGTGGCCCTCACCATCACCGTCGTGGGCCGCTCCTCCGACCTGTGGGGGCGCAGGCCCATGTTCATGGCGGGCAGCGCCGCCCTGATCGCCCTCGCCTACCCCTCCATGCTCCTGGTCCGCGCCGGCGGGGCCCTCCTCCCGGCGTTCGGCTGCCTGATCCTCGGGCTGCTGCTGGTGTGCTTCGCGGGCACCGCCGCCGCGACGCTTCCGGCCCTCTTCCCGACCCGGCTGCGCTACGGGGCGCTGTCCGTCTCGTACAACATCTCCGTGTCGCTCTTCGGCGGTACCACTCCGCTTGCGGTCTCCGCCCTCCTCGAAACCACCGGCGACGCCATGGTCCCCGCGTACTACCTGATGGCGGCGGGTGTGATCGGGCTCGTCTCGGCGTTCTTCCTCCACGAGACGGCGGGCAAGCCGCTGCGCGGCTCGGGGCCGATGGTGGAGACGCACGAAGAGGCCCGGGTACTGGTCGCCGACAGCCGGACGGAGGCCGGACGCCGCGCCCGGGACATCTGGCTGCGCCTCCGCCACCCGGGCCACAGGCACCACGACGACCACTGAGCCGCGACGGCCGGCCCGGCTGCCGGGCACCGGCGGTCCGTCGTGGGCCCGGCGGCTCCGGGCTAGCGCTTGGCCTGGCCGAGGCCTTCGCTCTTGCGGGCCGGGGTGGTGGTCGGGGCGGCCCAGGCCAGCAGCATGCGCAGGGCGTCGTGCGAGGGGGTATCGGGTTCGGCGGCGTAGGTGATCAGGGCCTGGTCGGGATCGTCCGCGACCCGCAGGGTCTCGTAGGTCAGGTCCAGGTCGCCGACGACGGGGTGGTGGAAGTGCTTGACGCCGGAAGTCTTGTCCTGGACGGGGTGCTCGGCCCACCAGCGGCGGAAGTCCTGGCTCTTCAGCGACAGTTCGCCGACCAGGCTCGCCAGCTGCGGGTCGTCGGGGTACCGGCCGGCTTCCAGGTGCAGGTAGGCGACGTTCTCGCGGGCGCAGGCGGTCCAGTCCGCGTAGAGGTCCCGGGAGGCGGGGTCGAGGAAGGTGATGCGGGGGATGTTGCGCTCGGCGGGCTCCCTGGCCCCGAGGTCGCCGAGGAGGGCGGAGGCGGCCGCGTTCCAGGCGAGGACGTCCATGCGCCGGCCCATCACCATCGCCGGGACGTCCCGCAGTTCCTCCAGCAGCAGCCGGAGCATGGGGCGCACCTGTTGCCGTTCGGTCCGGGGCCGGGGGGTGCGCCCGGCCGCGGGACGGGTCCGGGCGAGGCGGTGCAGGTGCCGGATCTCCTCCTCGTCCAGGCGCAGGGCGCGGGCGAGGGCGTCGAGGACGGACGGCGAGGGGTTGGGCACGCGGCCCTGTTCCATCCGGGTGTAGTAGTCGACGCTGACCCCCGCGAGCTGGGCGATCTCCTCGCGGCGCAGTCCGGCGACCCGGCGCCGGCCGCCGAAGTCCGGCAGGGCGACGTCTTCGGGGCGCAGACGGGAGCGGCGGGCCCGCAGGAACGCGCCGAGGTCGATCGTTGTGCTCATGCGGTGATTGTGCCTGGTGGCACCGGCGGTGAGCCTGGCCCTGTCAGGGCCAGGCTCACCGAGCACGTGCGAACCGCCCGGGCGCGCGGCCCCGGGAGAGCGTCAGGCCTGGCGGGTCGGCAGGACGACCGACTGGCGCAGGTTGACGTGCCGGGGACGGCTGACGGTGTAGGCGACGAGGTCGGCGATGTCCTCCGCGGAGAGGGCGGGGATCGCGCTGAACATCCCGCCGAGCTGCTCGCTCAGTGCCGGGTTGTCCACGTGGTCACCGAGCTCGGTGTCGGTCAGGCCCGGCTCGACGGCGCTGACCCGGACGTCGCGCGGGCCCAGTTCGGTGCGCAGCGCGGCGGACAGCTGGGTGACGGCGGCCTTGGTGGCCCCGTACACGGCGTAGTCGGGGAAGAGGACGTGGGAGGCAATGGAGGAGACGTTGACCAGGTCGGCGGTGCGCCCGTCGGCGGCGGTCGCGGTGAGGTCGGCGGTGAAGGCACGGATGACGCGCAGCGCGCCGGTGAGGTTGGTGTCGATCATGCGGGTCCACTCGTCGATCCGGCCGTCGGCGAGGGGGTTGGGCAGCATCACACCGGCGTTGTTGACCACCAGGTCGACCCGGCCGTAGGCGTCGTGCACGGCCTTGGCGGCGGCGTCGACGGAGGCCTGGTCGGTGATGTCGGCCGTGACGGCGAGTGCCTGGCCTCCGGCGGCGGTGATGTCCGCGGCCAGCGCGTCCAGCCGCTCGGTGCGCCGGGCGATCAGGGCGACGCGCGCACCGTTCGCGGCGAGTGCACGGGCGGTGGCCGTGCCGATGCCGCTGGCGGCTCCGGTGACGACGGCGGTGCGGGCGGCGAGGGCGGGGTAGCTCATGGGTGCTGCTCCTGGATCTGTTACGCGAGGGGTGGTTGATGCAAGACCACTCTCCGCCCGGCCGGGACGGTGATCCAGGACCCTGCCTATCCTGGGTGCGCCAGGACCACCCTCGTCACTCGCCACCGCACTCGCCACCGCTTGCTCCGGGCGGCCACCACACGCCCGCGACCGCCGGACGGCGGGACCAGTACGGATCCTCCCAGCGCGCCGGGGCGGGCAGACCGAGCAGCCGTATCCGCTCGTGGAGGTCCGGCGAGGCCCCGTCGGCCCCGAGCCGGGCCGGAGCGTGGCGGACCAGCCAGGCCGTCAGCTCGTCGCGCATCGCTTCCCTGTTGTCCCAGGCATCCCAGGGAAGCATGTCGCTCAGCAGGTCGCACTCCCAGGAGTCCACCAGCTCCGTCAGGTGCCGGTCGGCCACCGGGTGGGGCACGGGCAGGGACTGCCAGATGCGCAGCCAGGGCGTGATCGTGGCGGACGCCTCGGACACCGCGACCAGGACCTCATGGGCGGGCACGGCGGGAGCCGGGTCGGTGAGCGTCCACGACCACCAGGCGTGCAGGAACTCCTCGACCGCCCGGCTCTGTTCGGCGGGCCACTGCCGCCAGTGGCCACGGGCGAAGGAGCGCCCGACCGCCTCCATACCGAAGACCGGCTCTGCACGGCCGTCGGCGAGATCCGCAGCGAACTGCGGCAGGATGCGCCGCAGCACGCGCGGATGGTCGCTCCAGTCGACGGCCGACCACGTCCGCTGCAGCAGATCGGGGTCGAGCTCGGTGTCCGGCGTCTTCAGCTGTGCAAGCTCTTCCGCGCTGCCCCAGTGGCACTCGCAGTTGCTCTCCTGCGGATGAGCGGTCATACCGCGGAACGTTTCGGCGAGCCTGTCGAGTGCCGCGTCGAGGGACGGATCGGAATGCATCGTGGCCGCAGCCTTCCGGACTCCGGAAGCCGGCGCTTCCGAAGAGCGCGACTTTACCCGTATCAGCCGAAGAAGACCGACGAGACGTCGTTGTCGAAGCCTATGGCGGCGAGGTCGGCGACGTCGCCGTTGACGACCTTGGACTTGCCGGTGCAGTTGCGCTCGGACCAGATCTTCAGGCTGCCCTGCGCCTGGAGGGAGGAGGCGACGTTGTCCCGGGCCACGTTCTGGCAGCCCTTGCCCGCCAGGCCCTGGGCGGGGTCGCCGAAGTTGCGGTTGTCGAAGAGGACGACGCTGGTGGCGGGCTTGTTCTGCGGGCCGCCGCTGCCGCTGTTCCCGCCGGTGCCTGTGCCGGCGCCGGTGCCGCCGGCCTTCTTGCCGTCGGGGGTGACGCCGAACCAGGTGCCCCCGACCCCCTGCCCCTTGGTGTCGCCGGGCTTGGTGTCCTTGCTGAAGCGGTAGACGGGCCAGCCGCCGACGGTGACCTGAAGGGTGCCGTCGTCCCGCTTGACGGTGCCGGTCTTCGCCTTGTCGACGCCGTCGAGGAAGATCCTGCCGCCCGGCGCGACGACGACCGGCGGCCAGGTGACCGCGCAGTCTCCGTTGCAGGCGGACTTCGACGGGTTCGCGGTGTCCTTGTCGAAGCGGTAGAGGGTGAAGCCGGCGCCGTTGACCACGACCGGGTCGAGGCCGCCCGCCTTGGACGCGGAGAGCTGCACCCACCGCCGCGCCTCGGGCTTCACGGCGGGCTTCCCGGGCTCGTTCGCCCAGTCGCCGGTCATGGGCTGGGCGTTGTTCTTCTTCGCGGTGCCGCTGAGCAGGTTCAGCTCCTGCCCGGCGGACCCGGCATCGGCGTTGGCGCCCGCCCGGGCGGCGGCACCGGCGGAGGCCGAGGTGGCCGGCGCCGAGGAGTCCTTGCCGTCGCCGCCCCCGCCCCCGCAGGCGGTGAGCAGCAGGGCTCCGGCGGCGGCCGACGTCACGATCGCTGCAGTGCTCTTGCGGAACATGGGAGATCCCCCCAGTCGTGGGCCCCGGTTCCTCCCCGAGGGCCATCACCCCCCTGTACGGAGCCTGCTCCGCGAAAGCCTCAGCCGGTTACCTTCCCGATACACAATGTGGACGATGTAACAGCGCGATCAGCGGTCGAGCACGGTCCGCAGCGCGTGTTCGACCGTGCCGGGGTCGCCCTCGGCCGCGCTGCGCCAGGCGACGATGCCGTCGGGCCGGACGAGCACCGCGCCGGACGCGGTGACGCCGTGCGCACCGGTCCAGTCCCCGTCGAGGGTGGGGACGGCGACGGGGACGCCGAGGCGCTCGGACGCGCGGGCGGCTCCGGTGCGCCAGGCCCGGCTGCCGGTGAGCAGGACGAACCCCCGGCCGTAGAGGTCCCGGGTGGAGCGGCCGTCGCCGAGCACCACGTGCGGTGCGCGGGCCCCGGGGCGTCCGCTGGGTGCGGCCGGGTGCTCCAGGAGCACGCCGTCCCCCGGTTCGGGGAGGAACGCGCCTGCCGGGCAGCGGTAGCCGAACAGCGCGCTCGCGGCGTCGACGAGCTCGGCCACGGTGTCGTCGGCCAGGTGCGGTGCCGTGCGCTGGACCATGTTCGCGTACTGCTGCTCGACCACGAACTCCGCGAAGGGCCGGCGCTCGGCGTCGTGGCTGTCCAGCAGCCCGGGGCCGGCCTGGCCGCGGACGACCGCCGCCAGCTTCCAGGCCAGGTGGTAGCCGTCCATCAGTGCGGTGTTGCCGCCCTGTCCCCCGGTCGGGGGCATGACGTGCGCCGCGTCGCCGACCAGGTGCACCCGGCCCGACGAGAAGCGGTCCGCGACCCGGCAGGCGGTCGACCAGACGGTGCTGCCGAGGATCTTCACGTCGAGGCCGGGAACGCCGGTGACCAGGCGGACGAGCTCGCGGGCGTGCGCGTCGTCCGTCGGCTCCTCCACCGCCGCCACGTACCTGCCGGGGGTGTCGGTGGACACGAAGGCGCCCGATCCGCCGGGCAGTTCCGGGTTCTGCAGGTAGTGCATCTGCACGGCGGCGCCGTCGAGCACCAGGTCGAGGCCGGCCTCGAAGAGCACGCTGGTGTTCTCCCCCAGCGTGCCGCGACCGTGCGTGCCGATGCCGGCCGCCTCGCGGATCCGGCCCCGGTGGCCGTCGGCACCCACCAGGAATGCGGCATGGACCTCGTACGTCTCGCCGCCGGCCGTGTCGCGCAGGACGGCCGTCACCCCGTCCGGCCCGTCGGTGAACGACTCCAGGTACGTCGAGAACCGTATGTCGGCGCCGAGTCCGGCGGCTCGCGCGGCCAGCAGCGGCTCGGCCCGCTCCTGGCTCACCATGCCGACGGGGGCGGGCGAGAAGAGCCCGAAGTCGGGCATGGCCTCGGTGATGCTGTGGAGGACGCGCCCGGTGACGCTCTCGGCGATGACGATGGTCATCTCGGGCCGCCCCGGGGGTGCCGCGGCGAGGAACTCCTTCTCCAGGCCGGCCGCCCGGAGGGCCTCCATGGCGGGCGGCATCTGGCCGCGGGCCTTCGGCTGCGTCGAGGTGCCGGGGTGGCGCTCGACGACCAGCGCGGGCACACCGTGCAGGCCGAGGAAGAGCGCGGTGGACAGACCGCCGAGGCCGGCTCCGACGATCAGGACAGAGACAGAAGTGGACTGGGTGTTCACGGTTCCCTCCCACGGGACCTAGACTAGTCCCAGAAAGTGGATATTCCCATCCATCGAGATATCCGCTGAAACGAGATAGTGGGTCCGAGGAGGAGCCGTGTCAAGCAAGAGCAGACCCGAGCTGATCGAGTCGCTGATGAAGGCCATGCGCGACCAGGCGGGCCGCGGGCTGATGCTGCACGGCGCCATCGCCGAGCGGTTCGGGCTGAACTTCACCGACCTCAAGTGCCTCGACCTGGCCCGCAGCGAACCGGAGCTGACCGCCGGGCGGATCGCCGCGGTCACCGGCCTGAGCACCTCGGCCGTCACCGCCGTCCTCGACCGCCTGGAGCGGCGCGGCTTCCTCGAGCGGCAGCGCTCGGCCGCCGACCGGCGCAAGGTCGTCGTGGTGCCCACCGGCAACCACGACGCCGAGATCCAGGAGATCTTCTCCGGCTTCGGCAAGGAGGTGACCACCGTCCTGGGCGACTACGGCGACGAGCAGCTCGCGTTCCTGCTGGAGGTCGTCCAGCGGCTCAACGGGGCCGCGGAGCAGGCCGCCGCGCGGATCACCGCGGACAACCGGAACTGAAGCTCGGACAACCGGAACTGCAGGCCGGCGGCCCTCCGCCGCGGGCGTTCCGGGATCTGCCCGCAGCAGATCCCCTTGGTACCCGGCGCGCGCGGTGCTTGAGTGACCGCATGGAGATCTTGGTACTGGGCGGCACCGCATGGGTGGGCCGGGAACTGTCGCGGCAGGCGCTGGGCCGCGGCCATCAGGTGACGTGTCTCGCGCGCGGCGAGAGCGGGCACGTGGCGGACGGAGCGGTGCTGGTGGCCGCCGACCGGCGTGATCCGGCGGCGTACGGTCCGCTGCTCGACCGCGAGTGGGATGCGGTCGTCGAGGTGTCGTGGCAGCCCCGCTTCGTCCGCGAGGCCCTGGAGGCCCTGGGCGGAAAGGCGAAGCACTGGGCGTACATATCCTCGGTCAGCGCCTACGCCTCCCACGGCCTGCCGGGCGCGGACGAATCCGCGGAGCTGCTGGCACCGACCGACCGGGACGAGGTCGGCCGCGAGCTGTACGGCGAGGCGAAGTCCGCCTGCGAGCGGGCGTCGGAGGCCGCCGTGGGCGACCGCCTCCTCATCGCCCGGGCCGGCCTCATCGGCGGCCCGGGCGATCACAGCGGCCGCTCCGGCTACTGGGCGGCCCGTGCGGCACGGGATCCGCACGGGCCGATGCTTGTTCCCGACACGCCCGCCCTGCCGACGCAGGTGGTGGACGTACGGGACCTCGCTGCCTGGCTGCTCGACGCCGCGGAGGCGGGCACCACCGGCACGTACAACGCCGTCGGCCCGGCCCTGCCCTTCGAGGAGTGGGTCGAGATGTCCCGCAGCGCGGGCGGGCACACGGGACCGCTGCTCCGCGCCGACTCGGCATGGCTGCTCACCCAGGGGGTGGCCGAGTACATGGGCCCGGAGTCGCTGCCGATGTGGATCGTCGAACCGGGGTGGGAAGGGTGGTCGGCCCGCAGCGGCGCCGCCGCGGCCGCAGCCGGGCTGCGTCACCGCCCCCGGGCGGAACTGCTGGCGGACACGCTGGTGTGGGAACGCGAGCAGGGTCTGCACCGGGAGCGGCGTGCCGGTCTCAGCGCCGGGCGCGAGCGCGAACTGCTCGACGCTCTGGGCTGACCACACAACTCGGCAGTGCAGAAGGCCGCTTGGGCCGGTCGCACCGTCCACTCGCCGCCGCCCCCGTAAGGGGCGCGGAGGAGTTGTGCGTGCGCCGGGCGCACACTGCCGCGCACCGAGCGGCCGTCGTTTGTCGGACTACCAGGAGGAAAGAACTCGGCTTGCCCCTGCACCTGATCGACAAGGGAGAGTCCATGAAGACCACCCTCCGCCGCGTCCTGACCGCCTTCGCCGCCACCGCCCTGCTCACCGCCGGATCGGCGGCACTGGCAGCACCTGCACACGCCGAAATCGACTCCTCCGTCCTGGGGGGTGTGGTCGGTGTGAAGGCGAACGGCACCTTGGCCGTCTCCCTCCAAGGCCAGGACGTCCTCGTACTCCCGAACCTCCTCTCCCCGATCGTCTGACCGGAGCGGATCAAGGCCGAGGGCTCGGCCCGGCGGGCCGCTGTCCTACCGCCCCTCGGCGACCGGCCGGTACGTGCTCACCTGCACCCCCGCGCTGCTGGTGACCGTCGAGACCAGTTCCAGCGTGCGCTGCGCGCCGTCCTCGGGGAAGATCGATTTACCGCCGCCGAGGAGCACCGGCATGATCATGAGCCGGAGCTCGTCGACCAGGCCCTCGTGCAGGAGGGTGCGCACGAGCGTCGGGCTCCCCATGACCAGCAGGTCCCCGCCCGCCTTCCCGTGCAGCTCCCGGATGCGGGCGACGGCCTCGTCGCCGGGGATGCGCGTGGTGTGGTCCCACGTCAGGTCGGCGTCGCTCAGCGTCTCGGACACCACGTACTTGGGGATCGCGTTCATCCGGTCGGCGAACGGGTCGCCCGCCCGCTCGGGCCAGGCCGCGGCCATCGTCTGCCAGGTGCGGCGGCCGAACAGCAGCGCCTCGGCCTTGGTCAGGGCATCGGCGAAGGCGCCGCCCACCGTCTCCGGGTCGAAGAACGGGTGCGACCAGCCGCCGTGGGCGAACCCGCCGTCGGTGTCCTCCTCCGGTCCCCCGGGCGCCTGCACGACGCCGTCCAGGCTCATGAACTCACTGACCACGATGCGCACGGGACGCCGTCCTCTTCCTCGTTCCAAGGGTCACGACACGGACTCGCCCCGCGCCGTCGGAACGATCGTCGCACCGACCACTGACAACGCCCCGGGCGACAGGCGGACGACGCGCACCACGTCTCCGCCACGGTCGCCCGCCAGCACGTCGATACGGACACCGGCGGCCGGGTCGGTGAAGGACTCTCCGGGGGCGTGGGCGCGGGCCTTGACGACCCGGACGGGGCCCTCGCCGGTGGGGGTCGCGGAGTCGACCTCGTAGATCAGCACGCCGGTCGAGGGCGAGCCCTCGTCGTTGCCCTCTGCGCGCCGCGATTCGGCGACGTAGGCCTTCGTCGCCCCCGTGCGGACCACCGTGATCTTGGTGCCGCCCGGGCGCTCGACCGGGGTCAGCCGGACCGTGCGCCGACCGGGTCCGGCCAGGCAGGCGACCTGGTCGTCCCGCGTCCAGCCGAGCTTCCACGAGTGCCAGCCGAGGTACTGCGGGGCGGTGCCGGCGATGTTGCCCATGAGGTCCCAGCCGCCGACGTGGCGGTGGGTCTCGCCCGTGAAGGCGTAGAGGTCGGGCAGGCCGAAGACGTGGCCGGTCTCGTGGGCGGCGACCTTGTGGCCCCAGCGCCACATGTCCTGCCCGAAGGTGACGGCCCATCGGATGCGGGTGCCGTCGGCCGTGACGCCGGGCGTTGTGGGGTCGAAGAGGTAGGTCGGGGAGAAGGAGATCGCGGCCGCCTCTCTCACGGGGACGACGTAGACCATGTCGTAGCGGGAGAAGTCCGCGTACGGGTCGGCGGCCGTGACCGCGTCGCGCAGGTAGCGCTCGTGGGCCTCGAAGGTGAGGCCGCGCTGGAAGCCGTAGGAAGTGGAGGGCGCGGGCATCCGGATCCAGCGGTGCAGCGGCGTGATCTCCAGCCGCGCCCGGCCGTAGGAGGCCGTGCGTAACCAGTCGGCGGCGGGGGCGAGGTGAGCGGCGTACGGGGCGGTGGGGCCGGTGGCCTGCGCGTCGGGGAAGTCGGCGAACAGGGTCAGGACGCGGTGTGTGCCGGTGGCGCGCCGGAAGCGGACGGGATCGGTGTCATGGCCCTCGTCCGTCCAGCCGGTCGTGCCCTTGAGCGCACAGCCGCGCGCGGACGGGGGCCGGGCGGGGGACGCCCACGCCGTCGCGGGGACCGCCAGGCAGCCGGCGAGGACCGCCGCGATCAGGGGTGAAGTGCGCATGTCCGCCCTCCTTCTCGCGCCGGCCTCCGGCGCGTGGTCATGAGTCCTTGTCGCTGCCCCTCGCCCACAGGGAGCGCACGTGGCCGAGGTGTCGTGCCATGCACTGCTCGGCGCCCTCGGCGTCACCCGCGAGCATCAGGTCGAGGATTTCGAGGTGCTCCTCGGCTGAGGGGATGAGCTCGCCGCGCTGGTCGAGCGCGGTCAGCCCGTACAGGCGCGAGCGCTTGCGCAGGTCGCCGACGGTCTCGACGAGGCGTTCGTTGCCGGAGAGGGCCAGCAGGGTGAGGTGGAACTGCCGGTCGGCCTCCAGGTAGCCGATGAGGTCGTGGTCGCGGGCGGCGCGCACGATCTCCTCGGCGACCGGGCGGAGGGCTTCGAGGTCCTCGCGGGCTGCGGTGCGCGTGACGCGGCCCGTGGTGGGGACCTCGATGAGCGTGCGGATCTCGGTGTACTGGTCCAGGTCGCGCTCGTTGACCTCGGTGACCCGGAATCCCTTGTTGCGGACCGGCTCGACCAGGCCCTCGCGGGCGAGGTCGAGCATGGCCTCGCGCACCGGGGTCGCGGAGATGCCGAAGTCCTCCGCGAGCTGCGGCGCGGAGTAGACCTCGCCGGGGCGGAGTTCGCCGGAGATGAGCGCGGCCCGCAGGGCATGGGCGACCTGGTCGCGCAGCCGCTCGGTGGCGGTGATGAGAGTGCGCTGCTTGAGGTGGCCCATGGTGTCCCGTTCCCTTCGTCGCCGGTGCGGCGGCCGAGGTCCGGCAGCCGCGTCCGCGGTACGTGCGCAGCCGCGCTCCCCGGCTGGTCCGTACCTGGACGGATCAACGAGCGTACAATGTCACATCGTTCTCAGGGAGCCAGGGTGTAGGTCCGGCCGGAGGTGTAGAAGTCCAGCGCCGCGCGACCCTGCTCGCGCGGGCCGTGGCCGGAGGCCTTGGTGCCGCCGAACGGCAGGTGGAAGTCGACGCCCGTGGAAGGGGCGTTGACGCGGATCATGCCCGTGTCG
Source organism: Streptomyces hiroshimensis (assembly GCF_014650335.1). Taxonomy (GTDB): domain Bacteria; phylum Actinomycetota; class Actinomycetes; order Streptomycetales; family Streptomycetaceae; genus Streptomyces; species Streptomyces hiroshimensis. Next base: position 110,504 of record NZ_BMUT01000014.1, on the reverse strand, counting down.
AGGTGGTCGAGACCGTGCAGCGCCGCTTCGAGCCCGCCGGTGTGGACCGACGTGACCAGGCCGTACGGTACGGAGTTGCTGATCCTTACGGCGTGCGCCAGGTCGTCCGCGGGCAGCAGGGCGGCGACAGGGCCGAAGACCTCCTCGGTGAGCAGCCGGTGTCCGGCCGGCACCTTTTCGACGACGGTGGGCGCCGCGTACCAGCCGGGGCCTTCCGGAGCGGCGCCCGCGGCGAGGACGGAGGCGCCGGACAGGGCCTGGTCGAATCGGTCCCGGGCCCGGGCCGAGATGAGGGGGCCGCACACGGTGGCCGCATCGGCCGGGTCGCCGACGGGCAGGGCGCGCAGGGCTGCGGCGAGGGCCTCGCGCAGGGGGTCGAGGGCCGTGCCGACGGCGATCACCCGGCTGGTCGCGGTGCACTTCTGCCCGGCGTATCCGGCGAGGGCCGCGGCGATGTGGGCGGCGGCCCGCTCGATGTCGGCATCGGGCAGGACGATCGCCGCGTTGAGCCCGCCCGTCTCGGCCTGGACCGGGATGCCCCGGGCGGTGGCGGCGCGGGTGACCGCGCTGCCGACGGCGGTGGAGCCGGTGAAGGAGACGGCGTCGGCGGTCGCGAGGACGGCGCCGCCCTCGGTCGCGCCGCCGGGCACGACCGTGAACACCTCGGCGGGCACGGCCTGCCGGACGAGCTCGGCCAGGCGCAGGGCGCACGCGGTGGCCTCGGGTGCGGGCTTGAGGACGACGGTGTTGCCGGCCGCGAGCGCGGGCGCGGCCTTCCAGGACGGGATGGCGAAGGGGAAGTTCCAGGGCGTGATCAGGCCGGCGACGCCGTGCGGGCGGCGCCGGGTCAGCAGCAGGCCGGGACCGCCGGCCGTCTCGTGGACGGCGCCGGTGGGCTCGTAGGGGGCCTGGGCGTAGTAGCGCCAGATCGCGGCCGTGCGGGCCACCTCGGCCCGCGCCTCGGCGAGGGGCTTGCCCACCTCGCGTACAGCGAGGGCGGCGAGTTCGCCGGACGCGGCCTCGACCGCCGCGGCCACGGCGGAGAGCGCGGAGGACCGGGCGGCGGCGCCGGCCTGCAGCCAGCCGGGCTGGGCGGCACGGGCCTGCTCGACGGCCTCGGCGGCGGCGGAGGCACCGGGCGCGGGCACCTCGGTGACGGTGTCGGACGGGTCGGCCGGGTTGTGCGAGGCGAAGGAGGTCGGGGCGGCGGTCACAGGAGGAAACCTCCGGGGAAGGGGTCGTCCGGGTCGAGGAAGTACTGGGCGGTGCCGGTGATCCAGGCGCGCCCGGTGATGGCGGGCACGACCGCCGGCACGCCGCCGACCTGCGTCTCCCCCACCAGGCGGCCGGTGAACCGCGTGCCGATGAAGGACTCGTTGACGAAGTCGCGGTCGAGCGGGAGCGCGCCTCGGGCGTGCAGCTGTGCCATCCGGGCGGAGGTGCCCGTACCGCAGGGGGAACGGTCGAACCAGCCGGGGTGGATGGCCATGGCATGCACGGAGTGCCGGGCGTCCGAGCCGGGCGCGGCGAGGTAGACGTGCTTGAGGCCGTTGATCTCGGGGTGTTCGGGGTGGACGGGCCGGTCCGGCGAGGCGTTGACCGTCTCCATGACGGCGAGCCCGGCGGCGAGGAGGTCGTCCTTGCGGGCCCGGTCGAAGGGCAGTCCCAGGGAGTCGAGTTCGACGAAGGCGTAGAAGTTGCCGCCGAAGGCGAGGTCGTAGGTGACCGTCCCGTAGCCGGGGACGTCGGCCTTGCGGTCGAGACCGACGGAGAAAGAGGGCACGTTGATGAGTGTGACGGCCTTGGCCGCACCGTCCTCGACCTGGACGTCGACGGTGATCAGACCGGACGGGGTGTCGAGGCGCACAGTGGTCACCGGTTCGCTGACCGGCACCATGCCGGTCTCGACGAGCACGGTCGCTACCCCGATGGTGCCGTGCCCGCACATCGGCAGCACCCCCGAGACCTCGATGTAGAGGACTCCGTAGTCGGCGTCGGGCCGGGTGGGAGGCTGGAGGATCGCGCCGCTCATCGAGGCGTGGCCGCGCGGCTCGTACATCAGGAGCGTGCGCAGGTGGTCCATGTGCTCGATGAAGTGGAGCCGGCGCTCGGCCATCGTGGCGCCGGGTATCACGCCGACGCCACCGGTGATGACGCGCGTGGGCATGCCCTCGGTGTGCGAGTCGACGGCATGGAAGACATGACGGGTACGCACGGATGTCCTTTCCTGTCGGCAGCGGGAATCAGCAGGAATCAGCGGGAGAGAAGGATCGGAGGAAGGCCCGGAAGCCGGCGGAGGTCAGTGGTGTCCGTCGGCGACGGCCTTCTCCGTGGCGGCGCGCACCGCGGCCTCGGTCTCGCCCGTGAGCGGGGAGCGCGGCGGGCGGGTGGGGCCGCCGTGCTGTCCGGTGATGTCCATGGAGAGCTTGATGGCCTGGACGAACTCGGTCTTCGAATCCCAGCGCAGGAGCGGGTGCAGCGAGCGGTAGAGGGGCAGTGCCGTCTGCAGGTCCCCTGCGACGGCGGCGTGGTAGAGCGCGGCGCAGGTGGTGGGGAAGGCGTTGGGGTATCCGGCGATCCAGCCGACGGCTCCGGCGGCGGCGAGTTCGAGGAGGACGTCGTCCGCGCCGATCAGCAGGTCGAGTTCGGGGGCGAGTTCGGCGATCTCGTAGGCGCGCCGGACGTCGCCGGTGAACTCCTTGACGGCCACGATGCTTCCCTCGGCATGCAGCCTGGCCAGCAGGGCGGGGGTCAGGTCGACCTTGGTGTCGATGGGGTTGTTGTAGGCGACGACCGGTATCCCGGCCGCGGCGACCTCCGTGTAGTGGGCGCGGACGGCCTCCTCGTCGGCGCGGTAGGCGTTCGGCGGCAGCAGCAGGACGGAGCCGCAGCCCGCCTCGGCGGCCTGCTCGGCCCACCGGCGCGCCTCGGCGCTGCCGTACGCGGCGACGCCGGGCATCACCCGCGCCCCGTCGCCCGCCGCCTCGACTGCGGTGCGCACCACGCGGGCGCGCTCCTCCGGCGTGAGGGTCTGGTATTCGCCGAGGGAGCCGTTGGGGACGACTCCGTCGCAACCGCTCTCGATGAGCGTGCGGACGTGTTCGGCGTAGGCGTCGTAGTCGACGGAGAGGTCCGCGCGCAGCGGGAGGGCGGTGGCGACCATGATGCCGCGCCAGGGGCGGTCGGGGGTCCAGGAGGAGGCGGTCATAGCGGTAACCCTTCTATGGCTCTGTGACGTGGGACATGCGCGTTGTGCGGGTCGGGCGGTGGTTCAGGCGTGTCCGGGTTCTTCGGGCAGGGCGGCCAGGGCCCCGAGAGGTACGGGCACGGCGAGCGGCCTGCGGTCGGCGGACGGCGGTACGGTCCCCTGCGCCGTACCGGACGCCGCCAGGCAGGCCACCGCCGCGCCGCACATCCGGCCCTGGCACCAGCCCATGCCCGCCCGGGTGAGGAGCTTGACGGTCCGGGCGTCCCGGGCGCCGAGTGCGGTGACGGCGTCGCGGATGCTGCCGGCGGTCACCTCCTCGCAGCGGCAGACGTCGGTGTCGTCGTCGAGCCATGCGGTCCAGCCGGGGCCGGGGGCGTGGGCGGCGACCATGGCCTCGGCGAAGGCGCGCATGCGGTCGCGGCGCCGGGCCAGGTCCCGGACGCGGCGGCTGCGGGTGAGGGCGGGGAGCGCGCGCAGCCGGGCGGCCACCGCGATGCCCGCCAGCTCGCCCTCGGTCCGGGCGAGCTGCCAGCCTCCGGTCCCGCCGGTCTCGCCCGCGGCCCACAGGCCGGGCACCGAGGTCTCCTGGAGGCCGTCGAGGACGAGGGCGTGCGTGCCGTCGGGCGTGCGGCGGGTCGCACAGCCCAGGCCGGTGGCCAGCTCGGTCTGCGGTGCGAGCCCGTGGCCCACGGCCAGGGCGTCGCAGGCGATGCGGCGTCCCGTGCCGGGGAGCGCCCGCCAGTCGCGATCGAGCCGGGAGACCGTGACGGCCTCGACGCGGTCGGTGCCGTGCACTGCGGTGACCGCGCTGCGGGTGCGCAGCGGTATGCGGTGGCGCAGGAGCGCCGTGCCGTGGACGGCGGCTTCGAGGAGCTTGTGAGGGTTGGCCGCGAGGGCGCGCGGCCGGCGGGCGTAGCCGAGGTAGCCGGATGCCTCGGCCACCTCGGGCACGTGGGCGCCGGCCGCGGCGAGCGACGAGGCGACGGCGAGCAGGAGCGGACCGCTGCCCGCGACGACGACCCGTTGCCCGGGCAGGACGAGCCCGGACTTCAGCATGGCCTGGGCGCCGCCGGCCCCGACGACGCCGGGCAGCGTCCAGCCCGGGAAGGGCAGGTGGCGCTCGCCGGCGCCGGTGGCGAACAGGACGGCGCGGGCTTGCAGGCGTACGGGGCGCTCGCGCTCGGCGCTGAAGCCCTCATGGGTGCGGCCTTCGCCGTCACTGCCGGTGCCGCCGCCACTGGGGGATCCCGAAACCTCGGCGCTGCCGGTGCCGGAGCCGACTGCGCCACTGTCTTCGCCGACGAGCGCGTGCACGCTCCACATTTCTTCGTCCTGCCGCGTGACGGCCCACACATGATGTCCGGCCAAGTGCGCGGCCCCGCTCGCCTCGAAGCGCCCGCGCAGCTCGGCGAACGCGGGCCAGTCGTGGTGCAGGGCCTGCGGGCGCGCGGCGCCCAGGCCCGGGGCGGGGTGGCGGAAGTACTGGCCGCCGGTCTGTGCGGCGGCGTCGACGACGGCGACGGACAGGCCGAGCCGGGCGGCGGTCACGGCTCCGGCGAGGCCGGCGGGGCCTGCGCCGATCACCACGAGGTCGTACGGTTCAGACGGCGAGCCCGGCATGGCCGTGTCCCTCCTGGGTGGTGATCGCGTCCCCGGGCCGGGCGGGCACCAGACAGGCCCGGCGGTTGGGTTCGCCGTTGACGGTGGCGAGGCAGTCGTAGCACTGCCCGATGCCGCAGAAGGCCCCGCGCGGGCGGCCGCCGTGCCTGGTGGTGCGCCAGGCGAGGATGCCCGCCGCCCACAGGGCGGCGGCCACGGACTGGCCGGGCAGGGCGGTGACCGTACGGCCGTCGAAGGTGATCTCGAAGGGCGGGTCGGGCTCCGCCCTGACCAGGTCGGCGGGGGTACGGGCCACGTGCGGGCCTCCTCTCGGGACGGTTCGGGACAACGGGCGGACGCGGGGCGGGGGTTCAGGCGGCCCGGGGTTCAGGCGGCCGCGGCGAAGCGGCCGGGGTGGAAGGGTCCGAGGTCGAGCGGGGGTTCGCCGCCCGTCAGCTGCCGGGCGACGGCCAGGCCGGTGGCGGGGGCGAGCCCGATCCCCGCGCCTTCGTGGCCGCAGGCGTGCAGCAGCCCGGGGACGCGGGGATCGGGGCCGATGGCGGGCAGGTGGTCGGGCAGATACGGGCGGAACCCCGCGTACGTGCGCATGGCCCGCACTCCTGCCAGCACCGGGAACAGGGCCGTGGCCTGGGCAGCGAGGCGCCGGAGCACCTCCACCGACAAGGTACGGTCGAAGCCGACCCGCTCGCGGCTGGCGCCGATCAGGACCGGGCCCGCCGGGGTGCCCTCGACCACCGCGGAGGTCTGCAGCGCCGCCGAGCCGCTGGCCACGTCGGCGACGTAGTCGGCCGCGTAGACCTTGTGCCGCACCACGCGCGGCAGCGGTTCGGTGACGAGCACGAAGCCCCGGCGGGGCAGGACGGGCAGCCGGCCGCCGGCGAGCCGGGCCACCTCGCCGCCCCAGGTCCCCGCGGCGTTGACGACGAAGGGGGCGTGCAGCTCGCCGGCCGTCGTACGGACGCCCCGCACCTCGCCGTTCGCGCCGGTGAGGACGGCCGCCACCTCCTCGCCGGTGCGCACCCGGGCGCCGGAGGCCCGCAGCAGGTGGGCTGCGGCGAGGGCGGGCTGCACCTGGGCGTCCTGCGGATAGCGGAAGCCGCCCCCGAGGCCGGGGGCCAGGTGCGGCTCCGCCTCGTGCAGCCGGTCGGCCGGGATCTCCTCGGTCGTGACGCCGGCCTCGGCCTGGGCGGCGGCGAACTTCCGCAGCGCGGCCATGGCATGGGCGTCGGAGGCGACGACGAGGCCGCCCTTGGCCTCGTATTCGATCCCGGCCGGGAGCTCCCGGGCCAGCTCGTGCCACAACCGCGTGGAGAGCAGGGCCAGTTCGAGCTCCGGGCCGGGTTCCTTGTCGGAGACCAGGAGGTTTCCCTCGCCGGCTCCCGTGGTCCCGCCGGCGACGGGGCCGCGGTCGACCACGGTGACGGAGAGGCCGGTGCGGGCGGCGTAGTAGGCGCAGGCGGCGCCGACGACACCCGCTCCGACGACGATGACGTCCGAGGAGGAGTTGCTCATGAGCACGTCAGTAATATTTCACATTGCACTGCGCGCTGCCAAGAGCCGGTCCGTACCTGATGGTTGACGCCCCCGCCTATTTCGCGGCCTATCCCCCGAGAAGCTCACCCATCCACGCCTCGACCGCGTCGGGCGTACGGGGCAGCGCGTGCGACATCAGCCGGGCCCCGTCGGCGGTGATGACCAGGTCGTCCTCGATCCGCACGCCGATGCCGCGCAGTTCGGCCGGCAGCGTCTCGTCGTCGGGCTGGAGGTAGAGCCCGGGCTCGACGGTGAGCACCTGCCCCTCCTCCAGGACGCCGTCGAGGTAGGCGTCCGCCCGCGCCTGGGCGCAGTCGTGGACGTCCAGGCCGAGCATGTGGCCGCTGCTGCACAGGGTGTACCGGCGGTGGAAGTCGCCCTCGGCGCTCTTGAGCACGCCCCACTCGGCGAGCCCCTCGGCGATGACCCGCATCCCGGCCCGGTGGAAGTCGCGGAAGCTCGCCCCCGGCTTGAGGGCCGCCATGCCCGCGTCCTGGGCGGCGAGGACGAGTTCGTAGACCTGCCGCTGGACGGGCGAGAAGCGTCCGGACAGCGGCAGGGTGCGGGTGATGTCGGAGGTGTAGAGGGTGTCGGTCTCGACTCCCGCGTCCAGGAGGAGGAGTTCGCGGGGGTCGAGCCGGCCGTCGTTGCGTATCCAGTGCAGGACGCATGCGTGCGCGCCGGAGGCCGCGATGGTCTCGTAGCCCGGGCCGTTGCCCTCCGCGCGGGCGCGCAGGCCGAAGACGCCCTCGATCCAGCGCTCGCCGCGCGGGTGGGCGAGGGCGCGGGGCAGCGCCCGTACGACGTCCTCGAACCCGGCGGCGGTGTGGTCCACGGCCAGCTGCAGCTGCGCGACCTCCCAGGCGTCCTTGACCAGACGCAGCTCGCTCAAGGCGGCGGCCAGCTCGGCGTCGCCGGAGGCGTCGCGGCCCGGCGGCAGCCGGTCGTAGTCCTCGCGGTGCACGCAGCGGATGCCGGTCAGGCGCTCGGCCTCGGCGAGGTCGGGGCGGCGGCCGACCCAGAACTCGCCGTAGCGGCGGTCGCGGTAGAACTCCTCGCCGGCGCGCGGCGAGCGCGGCCGCACGTACAGCACCGCCTCGTGCCGGTGCGGGCCGTCGGGCTCCAGGACCAGCACGTGACCGGCCTGCTCCTCGCCGGTGAGCCCGGTCAGCCAGGCGTAGGCGCTGTGCGGGCGGAAGCGGTAGTCGCAGTCGTTGGAGCGGACCTTGAACTCGCCCGCGGGCACGATCAACCGCTCGCCGGGAAAGCGCGCCGACAGCTTCGCGCGGCGCGCTGCGGCGAGGTCCGCCACGGGCAGCCGGATGTCGGCGGGCAGCGGCGTCGCCGCCCAGCCTTCCGCCATGAACGCCTCGAACTCGGCTGAAACCGGCAGGTCATGACTGACCGTACGGATCGCGGCAACTGCGGGTTCCTGCACGGGACTCCTCCTCGGACACAGGTGGGTAACGGAGTGACTGACGCCTTGTCAGTGCAATTTCACATTACTATGTTACGGGTCACATTTCAGCCGTCCGGCTGTTCGACTGTTCACGGAGTGACCACTGATGAACAAGCGCACGTGTACTGCCCTGGCCGCCGTGCTGGCGGCCTCCTTCGCCCTGGGAACGGCCGGTTGCTCCGGCGGGAAGCAGTCGGCCGGCGGCAAGGACGGCAAGAACCCCGCCGCCGCCCACGAGGGCACGGCGATCGGCGGCACTCCGCAGAAGGGCGGCACGCTGACGGTGCTGTCCAACCAGGACTTCACCCACCTCGACCCCGCCCGCAACTGGGTCATGAACGACATGGACTTCGGGACCCGGCTGCTCTACCGCACCCTGGTGACGTACAAGGCCACGCCCGGGACCCAGGGCGGCGGGCTGGTCCCCGACCTGGCCACCGACCTGGGCACGCCGTCCGCCGACGCCAGGACGTGGACGTTCCACCTCAAACAGGGGGTGAAGTACGAGGACGGCTCGCCCGTCACCGCGCAGGACGTCAAGTACAACGTCGAGCGGTCCTTCTCCCCCGACCTGCCCGGCGGCGCCGACTACGCCGCCCGCTACCTCGCCGGCGCCGAGGGCTACCGGGGCCCCGCCCAGGGCAGGCACCTCGACTCCGTCAAGACGCCGGACGACCGCACCATCGTCTTCGAACTGCGCAAGCCCTTCGCCGAGTTCCCCAACGCCACCGTCATGCCGACCTTCGCCCCCGTACCGCAGGCGCAGGACAAGGGCCCGCAGTACGACAACCGGCCGTTCTCCTCCGGCCCGTACAAAGTCGACTCCTACGCGCGCGGCAAGAAGCTCGTCCTCGTCCGCAACGACCACTGGGACCCGGGTACGGACGAGGTCCGCAAGGCGTACCCGGACAAACTGGTCGTCCTGATGGGCCTCAAGGCCAACCAGATCGACGACCGGCTGATAGCCAGTCAGGGCGCCGACGCCTCCGCCGTCTCCTGGGGCGCCCTGCGTCCCGAGAGCGCAGCCAAGGTCCTGCCCGACGCCCGGGTGCGGGAGCGGCTGCTCGCCGAGTCCACCAACTGCACCGACATGGTCCAGATGCACACCGGGCGGGCGCCCTTCGACGACCCCAAGGTCCGCCGGGCCGTGCAGTACGCCCTCGACCGGGACGCCGTCCTCACCGCCTCCGGCGGCCCGGCCTTCAACGACCTGTCGACCGCGTACATGCCGGCGTCCCTCTTCGGCGGCAAGCAGCCCGACACCCTGAAGATCCCCGTCACGGGCGACGCGGACAAGGCCAGGCAGCTGCTGAAGGAGGCGGGCAAGCCCGACGGCATCTCCACGAAGATCACCGCATCGGCCGGCGACAAGGGCCGGGCCGAGGCCGTCCAGCAGTCACTGGGCCGGGCCGGCATCAAGGTCACCATCGAGACCGTGGACCCGTCGGCCTTCTACGCCACCATCGGCGACACCGAGAACCGCACCGACATGGTCTACACCGGCTGGTGCCCCGACTACCCCTCCGGCTCCACCTTCCTGCCCTTCGTCTTCGACGGCCGCTTCATCAAGGAGAAGGGAAACTCCGGCAACCACTCCCTCTTCCGCGACGACGCGACGATGAAGCGGATGGACGAGATCGGCGCGATGACGGACACCAAGGCGGCCGCCGAGGCCTGGCAGCAGCTGGACGGGCGGATCCTCGCCCAGGCGCCGACCGTCCCGGTGCTCGTCCGGCGGTGGCCGCTGGTCCTGGGCACCAACATCGCGGGCGCGTACGGGCACACCTCCTTCGGCGGCCAGATCGACTACGCCACGGTCGGCCTCAAGGACCCCGCCAAGAGCCGGGACTGAGGGCCGTCACCCCATGACCACCACGCCCACGCCCGCCTCCTCCCCCGCCCCGGCGGCCGTCCCCGCGGGCAGCGGCCCCTGGCAGCTGGCCCGCGCCGAACTGCGCCGCCGCACCGCCGTCAAGGTCTCCCTCGCCGTCGTCGCGCTCTTCCTGCTCATGGCGGCGGGCGCCCCGCTGCTGAGCTCGCTCGCCGGCTGGTCGCCCGAGGAGTTCGACAAGACGGCCGTCGACCCCTACCTCGGCGGCCGTCCCCTCGGCCCGCTGGGCGGTATCTCCGCCGACCACTGGCTCGGCGTCGAACCCGTCACCGGCCGCGACCTGTTCGCCCGGGTCGTGCACGGCGCCCAGGTGTCGCTGCTGATCGCCCTCACCGCCACCGCGATCGTCGTCCTCGCCGGGACGGCGGCCGGCATCACGGCGGGCTACTTCGGCGGCCGCACCGACGCCGTGCTCTCCCGCCTCATGGACCTCACCATGTCCTTCCCCTCCCTCATCTTCATGATCGCGATGATGTCGGTGGCCAAGGACGTCAACCGCATCCTGCTGATGACCGCCGTCATCGGCCTGTTCGGCTGGCCCGGCGTCGCCCGCGTCGTACGCGGCCAGACCCTCTCGCTCAGACACCGCGAGTACGTCGACGCGGCCCGCGTCGGCGGCTCCGGGCCCTGGCGCATCCTCACCCGCGACATCCTCCCCGGCGTCGCCGGGCCCGTCATCGCCTACACCACCCTCATCGTCCCCGGCATGATCGCCACCGAGGCGGCCCTGAGCTACCTGGGCGTCGGCGTCCGCCCGCCCACCCCCTCCTGGGGCCAGATGATCGCCGAGAGCGTCGCCTTCTACGACACGGATCCCATGTACTTCGTCATCCCGAGCACCTGCCTGTTCCTCACCGTGCTCGCCTTCACCCTCCTCGGCGACGCGCTGCGCGACGTCCTCGACCCGAGGAGCGGCCGCACATGACCCTCTACCTCGGGCGCCGGCTGCTCGCCGTCGCCGGCGTGCTCGTCGCCATCGCCGCCGTCACCTTCACCGTCTTCTACGTCCTGCCCTCCGACCCCGCGGCCGCCGCCTGCGGCAAGTCCTGCAGCACCGACCGCCTGGAGGCGATCCGCGCCCACATGGGCCTGGACCGGCCGCTGTGGCGGCAGTTCGCGGACTTCGTCACCGGCATCTTCACCGGCCGCACCATGGGCAGCGGCCAATACGCGCTGCACTGCGCCTTCCCCTGCCTCGGCTACTCCTACGAGAACTCCGAGGCCGTCTGGGACCTGCTGATGGACCGCCTGCCGGTCTCGGCCTCCCTGGCGCTGGGCGCGGCCGTGCTGTGGCTGGCGCTCGGCCTGAGCGCCGGCGTCACCGCGGCCCTGCGCAAGGACAGCCTCACCGACCGCGCCCTGATGGTCGGCGCCGTCGCCGCGGCCTCGCTGCCGGTCTACTTCACCTCGATGATGCTCATCTACGGGCTGATCCGCACGGCCGGGCTGCTGCCCTACCCGCAGTACGTACCGCTCGGCGACGACCCCCTGCACTGGGCGTCCAACCTGCTCCTGCCCTGGCTGGCGCTGGCCGTGCTCTACGCCGCCATGTACGCCCGCCAGAGCCGCAGCTCGATGATCGAGACGATGGCGGAGCCGTACATCCGCACCGCCCGCGCCAAGGGTCTGCCGCGGCGCACCGTCGTCGTCAAACACGGGCTGCGCGCGGGCATGACGCCGATCCTCACCCTCTTCGGCATGGACCTGGGCGGGCTGCTCGCGGGCGCCGTCATCACCGAGTCGATCTTCGGGCTGCCGGGGATCGGGCGGCTCTTCTACGGCGCGCTGTCCACCGGCGACCAGCCGGTCATCCTCGGCGTCACGCTCCTGGCGGCCGCCTTCATCGTCGTCGCCAACCTGGCCGTCGACCTGCTCTACGCCGTCGTCGACCCGCGAGTGAGGTACTGATGGCCGCCCAAGCCGTCCCGACCGACCCAGCCGCCCCAGCCGGCCCGGCCGCCTCGGAGGAACAGCCCCTGCTGTCCGTCACGGACCTGACCGTCACCTTCCCCACCCGGCACGGGGACGTACGGGCCGTGGACTCCCTGAGCTTCGCGGTGCGCCGCGGGCAGACGCTCGGCATCGTCGGCGAGTCCGGCTCCGGCAAGTCCGTCACGTCCTTGGCCGTGATGGGGCTGCACACCGGTGCCCGGGTCACCGGCTCCATCGCCCTCGTCGGCCGGGAGCTGAACGGCCTGCCCGAGCGCGAGCTCAACCGGCTGCGCGGCCGCCGCATGGCGATGATCTTCCAGGACCCGCTCTCCAGCCTCCACCCCTACTACACGGTCGGCGAGCAGATCGCCGAGCACCACCGGGTCCACTTCGGCTCCCGCCGGGCGGCGGCCCGCAAGCGGGCCGTGGAGATGCTCGCGGAGGTCGGCATCCCCGAGCCCGCGCGGCGGGCAGGTGAGTACCCGCACCAGTTCTCCGGCGGCATGCGCCAGCGCGTGATGATCGCCATGGCCCTCGCCTGCGAGCCCGACCTGCTCATCGCGGACGAGCCGACCACCGCCCTCGACGTCACCGTCCAGGCGCAGATCCTGGAGCTGATCGCCCGCCTGCAGGAGCAGCGCGGACTCGCCGTCGTCATGATCACGCACGATCTGGGCGTCGTCGCGCGCGTGGCCCGGGAGGTGCTCGTGATGTACGGCGGGCGGGCGGCCGAACAGGCCCCGGTCGACACCCTGTTCGCCGACCCCGGCCACCCCTACACCCGCGGTCTGCTCGATTCGCTGCCCCGCCTCGACGACAGCGACGACGCGCCCCTGCGGGCCATCCCCGGCAGCCCTCCCTCGCTGCTGGACCCGGCCCCGGGCTGCGCGTTCTCGCCGCGCTGCCCGCGCGCCGCGGCCGCGACACCTGCGGAACGCGCGCACTGCGCCGGCGTCCGTCCAGAGCTCCGGCCCTCCCAAGGGCACCTGGTCTCCTGCCACCTGTCCCTGCACACCGCTGCCCGCGTACAGGGAGGCACCCGATGACCGCCGGCACCGCGCCCCTGCCCTCCGTCCCCCCTCCCTCCGTCCCCCTGCTCTCCGTACGGGACGTGACGATGACCTTCCCGGGCCGGCGGGGAGGCCGCTCGGCGCCCGTCCGGGCCGTCGACGGCGTCTCCTTCGATCTGGCGGCGGGCAAGACCCTGGGTCTGGTGGGCGAGTCCGGCTGCGGCAAGTCCACCACCGGCCGCATGATCGTACGGCTCCTGGAACCGACCACCGGGTCGATCACCTACGACGGCCGTGACATCAGCCGGCTCGGGCGGCGCGAGCTCAAACCGCTGCGCAAGGACCTGCAGATGGTCTTCCAGGACCCGCACTCCTCCCTCAACCCGCGCCAGACCGTGGCCCGCATCATCGCCGACCCCCTGCTGGTGCAGGGCATGGCGGCGGCCGGCGCGCGCAAGCGGGCGGCGGAGCTGATGGAGATGACCGGGCTCATCCCCGAGCACATCGACCGCTATCCGCACGAGTTCTCCGGCGGTCAGGCACAGCGCATCGGCATCGCCCGCGCGCTGGCCACAGGCCCCCGTCTGATCGTCGCCGACGAACCGGTCTCGGCCCTGGACGTCTCCGTGCAGGCCCAGATCGTCAATCTGATGGAGCGGCTGCAGCGTGAACTCGGGCTCGCCTACCTCTTCATCGCCCACGACCTGTCGGTGGTGAAGCGGGTGTGCAACCGGGTGGCCGTGATGTATCTGGGGCGGATCGTCGAAGTGGGCGACAAGGAGCGGGTGTACGCGGCCCCGGCCCATCCGTACACGCAGGCCCTGCTCTCGGCGGTGCCGCTGCCGGACCCGGTCGCCGAGCGGGCGCGCGAGCGGATCACTTTGCTCGGCGACCCTCCGAGCCCGGCGGCTCCCCCGTCCGGTTGCACGTTCCACCCGCGCTGCCCCAAAGCGCAGGAGATCTGCCGGACGGAGGCGCCGCTGCTGCGGGTCGCCGCGCCCGGCGAGGCGCGTGAGGTGGCCTGCCACTTCGCGGCCGCGGACAACCCGTAGCGTCTGAGGGGTTGTCAGTACCATTTCACATTACTACGTTACGCATGACATGGCGCAGCAGCAGTCCCCCACGCGCCGCCTGTCAGACGGCAGTTGAATCACCCCCTGCGCCACTGTCTCCGCACTTTTCCCTGTTGTCGCGCGCACCCGCTCCCTTCACGTGCGCGCCTCAACCCACACCTCCCACACAGGAGTCATCGGTGTCCCACTCCAGATCGCTGCGCAGATCGCTGCGCGCATCCCTGCTCACCACCGCCATAGCCACGGCGCTCTGCGCCACCGCCGTCCAGCCCGTTCACGCGGACTCCCCCTCGCCCGCGCCCAGGCCCTCCGCCGCGGCCCCCGCGGCGGGCGTGCGGCAGGACACCCCCACGCCCAACCCCTTCGACGAGGTCACCCGGCTGGCCAACGCGCCCAAGCCGGCCAGTGCTTCTCCCACCGCCCCCGGCGGCCTCACGGACGGCCGCGTCCCCGGCGCTCTCACGGCCAAGCCGAAGCCCACGGCCGCAGCGCCCCGCGCCACCCTCGGCGGCACCGCCGTTCCGTGCACGCTCGACGGCATCACGCGCCTCGCTCCCGAGCAGCTCGCCGACTTCCTCGCCGACCAGGCCGTCACCGCCGACGGCTGTCTGCGCACGACCCTGTGGACCTGGGACCAGCGGCTGGCCCCGGTCATGTCGAGGGCGCACGTCCAGGCGGTCTCCCGCCGGATCGAGGGCCTGGCCGCGGCGCACGACGGCAAGAACGGCAGCCACCTGCTGGAGATGTTCACCTACCTCCACGCCGTCGCGTACCACGACTTCTCGCGCACCGAGATCGACGTCACCGACGCACCGACCGTGGAGGCCATGCGCCGGGCCGTGTCCGCCTTCGGCACCGCCGCGCACACCTTCGACGTCACCCGCACCAACGCCGAGACCCTGCGCGAGGCCCTCTACGCCGCCAGCGCCCCGGGCCTGCGCCAGCACCAGCTGCCGCTCATCAAGCGCGTCCTCGCCACCATGGACGCCGAGCACCCCGGCACCGCCAAGGACACCTCCTGGGCCGGCGCCGCGCTCGCCGCGCTCTCCCTCAACTACCTGGGCGTCTACCCGGGCAACCACGACGCCGCCTTCCACGCCGCCGTCGCCGCCGACACCTCCTACCGCGCGGCCTTCAAGGCCTTCGCCGGCTACACCCACCTCAAGGGCACGTCCAACGCCTGGGTGGTGCGCGACGCCGTCGGGGAGTACGGGCGGATGGGCCAGATCGACGCGCTCAGGAGCGAGATCACCTCCGCCCTCGGCGGATTGCTGGCCACCACCACCGGCAACTTCGGCGAGGGCAGCGAGCCCTGGGCCAAGGTCGTCACCTGGCTGATCGCGTTCGACGCCTGCAAGCAGTACGGGGTGTGCAAGGCCGACATCGAGCGCCGCATCTTCCCGTCCACCTACACGTACGACAACGGCGGCATCAAGGTCCGCACGGCCCTGCCCCGCGCCACCGTCGACCGCCTCTACTACGCGAGCAAGCAGGTCAAGGCGCAGTTCCACCGGGTGCTGGGCACCGAGCAGCCGCTGGCGGGCGACACCAACACCACGCTCAACATCGTGCTGTACGCCTCGCGCGCCGACTACGAGGTCTACCACCCGCTGCTGACGGGCATGGGCACCAACAACGGCGGGATCTACATCGAGAACGGCGCCACCTTCTACACGTACGAGCGGCGCGTCCCCCAGGACTCCACGCTCACGCTGGAGGAGCTGTTCCGGCACGAGTACACGCACTACCTCAACGGCCGCTGGGCCGTCCCCGGGCTCTTCGGCGAGGGCCCCTGGTACCAGGGCGACCGCACCACGGCGATGGACGAGGGCACGGCCGAGTTCTTCGACGGCGCCACCCGGGGCGAGGGCATCAGGGTCCGCAAGTCCCTGGTCCAGAGCATCATCAACGACACGGCGGGCGGCACCAAGCCGCGCATGAGCGTGTACGAGCTGCTGCACGCGGAGTACGACCGGGACGGATTCCGCTTCTACTCGTACGCCGGCACGTTCTTCGAGTTCCTGTGGAGCGAACACCCCTCGCTGCTCAGGGAGATGTACGGCCACCTCCGCGACAACGACGTCGCGGGATTCGACGCCTGGCGGGACCGGCTCGGCCGGGACGGCGGCCTGCAGCGCGCGTACGACACCTTCCTCGACCAGCAGATCGCCAAGGTCAAGAACCTGTACGTGCCGAGCACGTCGTTCCGGCCCGTCGGCGGGCTGGACGCGGGCCACCCCGCCACGGTCCGC
The DNA here is from genome assembly GCF_014650335.1 of Streptomyces hiroshimensis. Lineage (GTDB taxonomy): Bacteria > Actinomycetota > Actinomycetes > Streptomycetales > Streptomycetaceae > Streptomyces > Streptomyces hiroshimensis. The sequence goes on along the minus strand of NZ_BMUT01000014.1, from coordinate 94,526 downwards.
GCCTCCTTCAAGGCCACCACCGGCATCACGCCCGAATGCCGCACCAATGAGGCCCCGGAACGCCCCCGCTTCACCTGCACCGGCCGCATCACCGCCAACCTGAACAGCCCGGGCAGTCCCGACCTGGTCTTCAAGGACATGTCCGGGACGGTCGACTACTTCATCCTCGACCGCACGAAGAAGGGCACCAACAACTTCGCCGACATGAACTGCTCCTTCGGCAAGGTCGACCTCTGGTCGGACCGCCCCGCGGGATCGGCGGACTTCACATGTGAAGGGCCGCTGAGGGGCTGATTCCACGGGGGCTGCGGGCCTGTCCGCGAGGGCGGGCCCGCAGCCCTCCGTACATATGCGCTCACACACTCCGCAGCCATGCGCTCACGCGCTCAGGAAATGTGCCGTGTCCCACATTCCGAAGAATAGCGATCACCATTCCGCGATCGAATTACCTGCAATCAGGCCGGAACGGATATGGATCAATAGGCGCGGATTCCGCCCGTGACCTGCAAAGCTTGCGATTTCTCCACGAGAGTGTTCAGGTTTGTCGAGTGCCGAGCCCGGCTTTCCCCGGCACCACGTCGAAGAAGTCGACGGAGCCGGGACGCCGATGGCATTGATCGATTTCTGCCATTCAGAAAAGAAGGTCTCATTCCGGCAACAAGCCGGACACATTCGAGGCCATGGAGAATTGCGTGTCTGCTCTTCCGTCCGAGACGCCCCTGTCCGTCGTCCGCCCGCCTGAACCGACCCGCACCCTCACCTCCGGCGCACGTCACGCACGGCCGCTCGGCCTGTACGACTCCTGGTGGACGGTGGCCGGTGCCGCGCTGATGCTGTGCGCGGTCTGGGCCGGCTGCGTGTGGATCTCCTTCCACCTGACGGCCGACGCGACGCTTCACACCGCCGCCCTCTTCGTCCACCTCACCGGCCTCGTCCTCGGCTTCGGCGCCGTACTCGTCGCCGACTACTACGGCCTGCTGTGGATCACGGGCCGCTGCAGCCTCCAGGAGGCCCTCGGCAGCGCCGGCCGTCTGCACCTGCCCATCTGGGCCGGTCTCGTGGGCCTCGTCCTCAGCGGCATGCTGCTCCACCCCAGCCCGTCCTCCACCCTCACCGCCGTCAAGCTGGTGCTGGTGCTCCTCCTCAGCCTCAACGGCCTGCAGGCGGGCCTCCTCAACAAGCGCATGGCCGAGCAGCCGTCCGCCGCGCCCGCACCGCGCCTCCTGGCCTGGGGCGGAGCCACTGCCCTGGTCTCCCAGATCTGCTGGTGGGGAGCCGTCGTCATCGGCTTCCTCAACAGCCAGCACTAACGCTTGCGAGCCGGCCGTCAGGCGGGACCCGGCTGCGGCCGGGTCCCGCCTGACGCGGTGGCGGAGCCGCCGGATGCTACTTCGGGGTGACCCAGACCTGGCGCTTGTTCGTGTTCGCCGTGAAGAGCTGGACCTTCGTGCCGTCGGCGGTCTTGCCGCCGGTCACGTCGAGGACCTTGCCCGATGCGACGTGCACGATCCGGCCCTTCGCATCGACCGACCACCGCTGCGACGGCTGCCCGTTGCAGTCGTAAAGGTCGATCTTGTTGCCGTCAGTGCCGGCGTTGCGCGCGTTGTCCAGGCATTTGCCCAGCGCCCGGAACGTGCCGTCCTTGCCCAGGATCCATGACTGCGCCACTGCGCCGTTGCACGTGGAGAGCTGGATCTGCGTGCCGTTGGCCGCGCTCCCTCCCTTGACGTCGAGGCACTTGCCGCCGAGCCCGGTCACCCTGCCCTGCGGGGACAGCGCCGCGCCGGCACCGGCGGCGAGGAAACGCAGGCCCTGTACGTCGAATTGCTGGACGTAGGTGCCCGCGCGCTTGTCCTGGTACGCATAGGTCGGCGTGCACATGACCGGCTTCTCGCCGGAGTCGGTGCCCTTGACGCAATCGCCCCGCGCCGCGCTGCGATTCGCATGCGTCAGCCCCAGCGTGTGCCCGAGTTCGTGGCTGATGTGGTTGCGCATGTACGGCTCGCCCCAGGCCGGCAGGGGTTTGCCGTCCGCGGTGAAGAACTCCGTGTCGATGTAGGCGTGCCCGCTGGTCACGGTCCCGGGGACGGAGGAGGCGGTGAATCCGCAGCTGAGGTTCTTGACCCCCGATCCGTCGCGCACGATCTTCCACCCCTTGCTGCCGTTGTCCGCGGGCGGGATGCACGGGCGCTTCAGGAGGCCGATGACCACCTCGCCCTTGGGCCGGGAATAGTCCCAGCCCACCGGCCTGGTGTCGACGGTGACGGGCAGGCTCGTGACGCGCTGCAGGTCCGCGGCCGACGCCTGGACGTAGCGGGCCAGCCAGTCCACGGACTTCTGGTCGTAGAACTTGATGGTGTAGCCGGTCGGCAGCATCCTGGTCGCGCCGGAGAGCTTCCACCCTTCCCCCTGGGGCGGCGCAGCGGCGGCCGCAGCCGCTCTCGGCGCGTGCGGCACCGCCGTGTTCAGGGACATGACGCCGTCCTTGAAGGGCGTCCCGTCGGTGTCGGAGGTGCCGGAGTCCTCCGAGGCGGATTCGTTCTCCGGGGCGGACGCGTCCGCCCCCGTGCTCGCCGGAGCCACGGCCGGGCGTGCGGCCTCCGGCTCCTTCTCGTCGGTGCCGAACGCGCTGGGCGAGATCTGCAGACCCCCCGCGATCGCCGCCGCGGTACACACCGCGACGGCGGATATACGCACCTTGCTTTTCTTGCGCAATTCCCCGTTGGCCTTTCGCCGAAAGAACGCTGGTGGGCCCGGCGTTCGGCAGCCGGGCGCCGGGCCACTGAGATGATAGGGCCGCCCCCTCGTCCGCCCCGGCCGGCCTGCTGAAAGGGTGGGCCCATGGACAAAACGATCGCGGCCGCCGCCCAGCGGCGAGTCGCCGGCTGCCGGCACCGGTTCGACACCCGCTTCGAGGCGTACTTCGACGCCCTCGCGGAGAACCTCGACACCCCGGCGCTCAGCCGCTTCACCCCCCGCTGCCTGGAACTCCTGCGGGACCTCTCCCTGCGCGGCGGGAAGCGCCTGCGGGTCGCCCTGCTGTACGAGGCGGCACGGCTGGTGACCGACGAGCGGCCGCCCGGCCTGGAGGAGGCCGCGCTGAGCATCGAACTGCTCCAGACGCACGGCCTGGTCCACGACGACATCATCGACGACGCGCCCGTACGCCGCGGCGGCCCGTCCACGTACTACGCCTACCGCCGGGAGTTCCCCGGCGACGACGGGACCGCGCTGGGCCTCGCCGTGCTGGCGGGAGACCTCGCGTCCTTCCTGTCCATGCACGTCCTGCTGGAGGCGGACGCCCCCGCGGAGATCAAGCAGGCCATGCTGGGGGTGCAGCTGCGTGCGGGGGCGGAGACGGTCGCGGGCCAGATCACCGACCTGGAACGCGACTTCGAGCCGCTGCCGTCCGAGGACCTGCTGCACACCGTCTGCGAGTACAAGACCACCCGGTACTCGATCCTCGCCCCGCTGAGGCTGGGGCTGCTGGCCGCCGGCGAGAACCTGGCCGAGCACGACGAGCGGCTGCGCCGCTACGCGACACCGGCCGGCATCAGCGGGCAGATGCGCGACGACTACCTCGACCTCTTCGGCGACGAGAGCGTCACCGGGAAGTCCCCGGGCTCCGACATCCGGTCGGGCCGCCGCAGCTACGCCCTCCGCGCCGTCCTGGCCGCCGCCACCGCCGCGGAGCGCAGCCTGGTGGAGTCCGCGCTCGGCGACCCCCGCTGCACGGCCGGGACGGTCGACCGCATCCGCAAGATCGCCCTGGAGCACGGCGTGGACGACGCGCTCCGGGCCGGCATGCGCCGCTACGCCGAGGAGGCCGCCGCGGAAGCCTCCGGCTGGCGGCCCCACTGGCGCGAGGAGGCGGTGGCCTTCTTCGAAGGACTGCCGCTGTGGAATGTGCAACGCATGCAGTGAGTCACACGCATGCAGTGAGCAAGTTGTGGTGTGGTCAGGCCTTGCGGACCACGCCGGACTTGAGCTGCATGGCGCCGAAGCCGTCGATCTTGCAGTCGATGTCGTGGCCGTCCACGCCGTCGACGAGGCGGATGTTGCGCACCTTGGTGCCGGCCTTGATGCCGGTCGCGCTGCCCTTGACCTTGAGGGACTTGACCACCGTGACGGTGTCGCCGTCGGCGAGCACGTTGCCGACCGAGTCCCTGATGACGTTCTCCTGGTCACCGTCCGCGGATTCGGCGGCCGCGGGCGACCACTCGTGCCCGCATTCGGGGCAGATCAGGAGCACGCCCATCTCGTAGGTGTAGGCGCTGGAGCACTCGGGGCACGGCGGCAGGTTCTCGTTCACCGGAAGATTGTATTTCAGGCCGGAAGTGCGGATGCCGAACAGAGGCAGGCCACCGGTGACCGGCTTTCTTTCTTAGGGTGCTCTTAAAGCATTTCGTCAGGCTGCGGCCATGGCTACAGCAGACGACACCCTTTCGGTGGTCATCGGCGCAGGCGGTACCGGCGGGCACATCTACCCCGGGCTGGCGGTCGCCGACGCGCTCCGCAGAGCAGTGCCTCACGCCGTCATCAGTTTCATCGGTACGGAACGCGGTCTGGAGACCCGTCTGATACCGGATGCGGGATACCGGCTCCACACCGTGGACATGATCCCCTTCGACTCCTCCCTCGGGGCCCGCCGGTACCTGCTCCCCGCCGACCTCGTGCGCTCCGGCAGACAGGCGCAGCGCGTGATCGAGGGCCAGGGTGCGCAGGTCGTCGTCGGCATGGGCGGCTATCCCAGTGCGCCCGCGGTGCTGGGGGCGCGGATGGCGCGCCGACCGGTCCTGGTGCACGAGTCGAACGCGGTGCCGGGCAGGGCGAACCGTTTCGCTGCGACCCTCACCCCGCATGTGGCGCTGGCCTTCGACCGCACCCGCGAGCACTTGCCGGCGCGTACGTCCGTGCGTGCGGAGACGGTGGGCATGCCGCTGGTCAGCGATGTCGCGGGGCTCGACCGGGCCGGGCGGGCGGCCCTGCGCGGACAGGCCCGCCGCTGGTTCGGCGTGCCGGACGACGCGTGGGTGGTGCTGTTCAACGGCGGGAGCCTGGGCGCGGCGCGCCTGACGGAGGCGGCGCTGCAGCTGGCCCTTCGGTGGCGCGGGCGGCCGGACGTCCATCTGGTGATCAAGACCGGGCCGGATGCGCTGGAGCGGGTACGGGCCCGCCTGGCCGCCGAGGGCGGCGACCGGGTGGCCACCGCGGTGGGCTACCTCGACCGAATGGACCTCGCCTACGCGGCCGCCGACGTGATGGTGTGCCGCGCGGGATCGGCGACGGTGGCGGAGCTGTCGAGCGTGGGGATGCCCGCGGTGCTCGTCCCGTACCCGCACGCGCCCCACGACCACCAGACGCACAACGCGCGGGTGCTCTCCGACGCCGGCGCGGGGCTGCTGCTCCCCGACGGCGAGGCCACCGGCGAACGGCTCGCCGCCCTGATCGATCCGCTGCTTTGCGATCCGGGCCGGCTCGCCGCGATGGGCGCCGCGGCGCACCCGGGCACCCACGCGCTCGCGGCCGACCTCATGGCCGCATGGGTGCTGCGCCTGGCGGGCCGCGCCCCCGTCAACCCTTTTCCGTTCCAGGCTGTCGAGAGGAATCACGCATGATCACCGACCTGAACACCACCGGCGACTGGGCCGGCCGCAGCGTGCTGGTCACCGGGGCCGAGGGATTCATCGGCTCGACGCTCGTCGACCTGCTCGTCGAGCGCGGGGCGCGGGTGCGGGTCCTGGTGCACTACAAGCCGTACGCCGAGCGCGGGCACCTCGCCCGCTACCTCGGGCCCGGCTCGCCCGTGGAGACGCTCGCCGGTGACGTCCGCGACCCCGGGCGCGTGATGGACGCGGTGGCCGGGTGCGACACCGTCTTCCACCTGGCGGCACTGATCGGCATCCCGTACAGCTACGCGTCGCCCGAGGCGTACGTGCAGACCAACGTGGCCGGTACGGAGAACGTGGCCGCGGCCTGCCGCCGCCACGGGGTGCGGCGCATGGTGCACACCTCGACCAGCGAGGTGTACGGCACGGCCCTGACCGCGCCGATCGGCGAGGACCACCCGCTGCAGCCGCAGTCGCCGTACTCGGCCTCGAAGATCGGCGCGGACATGCTGGCCCTGTCCTACGCGCACTCCTTCGAGCTGCCGGTGACGGTCGTGCGGCCCTTCAACACCTACGGGCCGCGGCAGTCGGCGCGCGCGGTGATCCCGACGATCCTCGCGCAGCTGCACTCCGGGGCCGAGGAGATCCGGCTGGGATCCACGACGCCGACGCGCGACTTCACCTACGTCACCGACACCGCCGAGGGCTTCCTGGCGCTCGCGGACTGCGACCGGGCCGTGGGGCACGCCGTCAACCTCGGCACCGGGCGGGAGATCTCCATCGGAGACCTCGCCGAGTCGCTGGTCCGGGCCTCCGGACGGGACGCGAAGGTCGTGGTGGACCCGTCGCGGCTGCGGCCCGCCGGCAGTGAGGTGGAACGGCTGCTGTCGGACAACAGCCGGGCCCGGGAGTGGGCCGGGTGGCGGCCCCGGGTGGAACTGGAGGAGGGCCTGGCCCGCACCTCGGACTGGGTCCGGGACCACCTGCACCTCTTCGCCCCGGACCGCTACCAGGTCTGAACGACGACGGGCCCGGCGTACTGCACGCCGGGTGGCGGCACAGTGGCGGGCGGGATCGCGGTCGGGTCGGGCTGGATGCCGGGCGGGTTGCCGGCGTGGCTGTTGAGCGGGCGCAGTATCCGGGCGTCCGGTATTGCCCCGGCGCACTGCGCGCACATCTCGGCGAGGCGCCACACCCGGCCCGCGCAGGTATAGGTGATCACCTGCCGGACCGCCCGCCCCTCGCACCCCGGGACGGACCGGGCGTGCCACGAGCAGCCGTCCGTGCCGCAGCGGCACGCGGTCGCCTGCGGCACCGGGCCCGCCGTGTGCCCGTGGGAGGCGAGGTGGCCCGCCGCGGCCGTACGGGCGGCCGTGGCGGACGGCAGCGGGACGGGGTCGGGCCGGCATCCGGGCTCGGAGCACCGGAGTGCCATGGGCCCCGGCTGCGGATACCGGTCCGAGGTGATCCGCACCGTCCAGAGCCGCCCGGTGTGCTGCTCGTCGTCCCGCGCCACACGTGCCTCCCGGGTTCCGTGTTCGTTACCGGTCGTCACTCGTCTCGTCACCGGTCTCGTCCAAGACTGCGGTTCCCGGGCGGGCCGGCGGCACCCTCCGGGAGGGGATTTCCCGATCCCGGGGACGGGATTTCCCGGTCCGTCGAACGGACCCCCTCCGACTGGAGGGGGTTATTGCCCGATTTGCCACCCATTCGGACGATACGTATCCGGCGGGCGCTTCCTAGCGTGGACCACGTTGCCGTACAGCGGATCAGCGGATTCAGCGGAATCCCGAGGAAGGCGGATGGCATGTCCGGAACGGTGGAGCGCGTCGTGGTCGGCGTGGACGGTTCGGCAGGGAGTGTCGCCGCGCTGAGGCAGGGCGCGCAGGAGGCGGCCCGCCACGGCGCGGCCCTGTGCCCGGTGCTGGCCTGGTCGCCGCCGGGCGGGGAGGCGGCGGACGCCTTGCAGCCCGCGCCGGCCGACGTCCGTGCGCACTGGGAGGCACAGGCCCGCAGGGCTCTGGCGAAGACGTGCGAGAGGGCGCTCGGCGCCGCGCCTTTCCGCCTGCGGGTGGCCCCGCGGGTCATCCGCGCGCAGCCCGGACCGGCCCTGGTGGCCAGCGCCCGTCACGACACGGACATGCTGGTGCTCGGGGCGGGCAGCCACGGGCTGTGGCACCGCTTCCTCCACGGCTCGGTCAGCCGCCACTGCCTCCGGCACGCCCGCGGCCCCGTCATGGTCGTCCACCCCGGCGAGGCGGACGTGAAGGACGCCCGCGGGGCGGAGCGGCCGCCGCGGAGGCACGCTCCGGTCGTGGTGCCGGTCGGCCCGCCGGACGTATGGCTCCGGCGGACGGGCCCCGGGCGCGACGGCTGACCGCCGGGCGCCCGGGCGCCTGATCGCCCGGCCGACCGGCCGACCTGCCGACCTGCCGTCCGGTTTCAGGCGTGGTTGCGGGCCGAGCGTCGCCGCAGGGCCAGGAAGAGGGTGGCGGAACCGGCTGCCAGGACGCCGGCGCCCGTGACGGCCAGCACGGCCGTACGGTCGCCGCCGCCGGTCTCGGCAAGGCGCCCGCCCTGGGCGGCCGGGGCGTTGGCCGCCTTCACCGCGGACCCGGGCTCGTTCCCGGCACCGGGGTCCCCCGCTCCGGCGCCTCCGGCCCCGGCCCGGCCGTGCTCGCCGTGGCCGTCACCGCCGTCACCGCCGTCACCGCCGTGACCCCCGTGGTCGACCGTCGACTTCCCGGCCCCCTCGGCTATCTGCCGGTCGCTGGGAGCGGACGCGGCCGGTGCGGGGGCATCTGGTGCGGGGGCGTCCAGTTCAGGGGCGGCCAGTGCCTTCGTCCCCGCGCCCTTTCCGCCGAAGTCCACGTCCGAGCAGGTGTAGAAGGCCTCAGGGCTGTCCGAGCGCTGCCAGATGCTGTACACGAGGTGGCGGCCGGACTTCTTCGGGACGGTGCCGTCGAAGACGTAGCTCCCGTCCTTCAGCGTGGGGTCGGTGACCTTGGCGAACGGCTTGGCCTCCAGATCGGACCACTTCAGCGGCTTCCCGGGGTCGTAGCCGTCCTTCGTGAGGTACAGCTCGAACGTGCCGCGGTGCGGTGCGGTCGCCCGGTACCGGAAGGTGTGCTTGCCCGGGGCCAGCTTCGTGCCCGGCCAGTCGGCGCGCGGCAGATCCAGCCCCTTGTACTTGGCGCGGCCGGCGCTGCACAGCTTGCCGTCCGGGATGATCCGGCGGTGACGTCCGGCGGCGTCGCCGATGTTGACCTCGTTCCAGTCGTAGAGCGGCTGGGTGCCGCCCGCTGCGACCATCGCCTTGCAGGCGGCCGAGCGCGGATGTTCCGGCCCCTCCGCGAAACAGGCGGACACCCGGCTGACCGGGTCCGTCATGGAGCCGTGCGCCCCGGCCGGTGCGGCGGTCAGCACGGTGAGCGCGAGAGGGGCGGCGCCGAGCAGGGTCATCCGTACGGCCTTGTGACGCGTGCGCATGCGGGTCTCCTTGTGGGTGGTGAGGGGGTGGCCCCGCACGCCGGCCGTGAAGTGGGGGGTGCCGTGCGTGCGGGGCGGTGTGGGGGGTACCAGGGGAACGGGAAGTGCGTCAGCCCTTGCGGCCTGTGTGTCAGCCCTTGCGGGCGGCGAACGCCTTGGTGAAGGCGAGTTCGTCCTGCAGGACCGAGCTGCAGGTCGCGGACGCGGAGTTCTGCGCGCCGCCCGGGCACTGCTTGTCGCGCGCGGCGGACCACATCGACAGCCAGCCGATCCCCTTGGACCGGCCGAACGCGGCCAGCTGCGCCGCGTCGTCGGCCTTGAAGACCTCGGCGGACACGTCGTTGACACCGATCATCGGGGTGACCGCCACGGCCTTCCACGCGGCCTTGTCGCTCAGCCCCAGCACGCCCTTGACCTGCGCGTGCGTCGCAGTGGCGGCGTCGATCGCGTACTGCCCCATGTCGCCGTTGAAGGACGAACCGTAGTCCATCGCCATGATGTTGACCGCGGAGACGGACACGCCGTTCTTCTTCGCGTTCTCGACCAGGTTGACGCCGTCCTGGGTGAGGCCCGTGGGCATCACCGGGAGGGTGAAGGAGACGTCGAGACCGGGGTGCTTCTTCTGGAGCGTGGCGATCGCCTGGGCGCGCCGGGTGTTGGCGGCGGTGTCGGGCAGGGCCGCGCCCTCGATGTCGAAGTCCACCTTGGTGAGCTTGTACGCGTCCACGACCTTGCCGTACGCGGCGGCGAGTTCGTCGGCGGAGGAGCAGACGAGTCCCAGCTCGGAGCCGGCGGCGCCGCCGAAGGAGACCCGTACGTCGCCGCCCGCCTCCCGCAGCTTCCCGATCTGCCGGGCGACGGCGTCGCCCCCGAGGTCGGTGACGCCGCCCCACTTGGGCGTGCAGCCGCCTCCTGAGGTGACGAAGGCGAGGTTGAAGTTCCTGACGCCGGTCTTCTTGGCGGTGTCGAGGAGGTCGTAGGCGGGATAGAGGGAGGTGTCGACGTACGGGGCGAACGCGGCGCTCGCGCCTCCGGGGGCGGGCGAGGTTACGGTCGGCTGCGGTTGCGGCTGCGACTGTGTCGGGGCGGGCGTGGGGGTGGTGGGCCCGGTGGACCCCGTGGGCTGCGGGCCGGGGCTCTTGTCCACGGAACACTTCGCGCCGTTGATCCGGCAGTTGGCGGGGGCGTCGTCCGTACCGGCGCCGGTGCGGGCGGCGACGAAACCGACGGTCACGGACTTGCCGGGGGCGATGGTCGCGTTCCAGCCCTCCGGCTCGACGGTGACGCTGCGCCCGCTGACGGTGTGCTTGCCGTTCCACAGCGAGGTGATCTTCGTGCCGGCCGGGAGGTCGAAGGTGAGCTTCCAGCCCGGCAGGTCCTTGCCGGTGTCGTTGGTGAGGACGTACTGCCCGGTGTAGCCGCCCGACCAGGCGCCGGTCCGGGAGAAGGCCGCGCCGACCGAGGCGGCTTGCGCCGTGCCGGTGAGGGTGAACGCGGCGCCCGTCGCGATCGCCGCGGCGAGGCCGGCGCCGGCGAGCTTCGCCTTGCGGCTCACTCGTCGGCGGTGTGCGGAGGAACCCATCGCGTGCCTGCCTGTTCTGGGTTGGGGGGGGTGGGTACCTGCGGCACGCTAGCGAGAGCAAACCAGGCAAATCGCCGAATCGCCTTCCCGGGCCCACTCCTTATGGCGGGCTTAAGGAAGGCATCGGCGGGGGTTAATGAGGGGGGTGGCGCCGCAGGTCGGCCGACGGAGCCGGCGGGGCGGAGCCGGAAACGGAGGGCGGCGCGCGGGTCGGCGACCAGGCTCAACGGCGCGGCCGGCCGCGCCGTACCCGGCGGCGGCGCTCGCGGTGCCGGGAGCCGCCGCCGTCCGGCGAGAGCCACACCCGCACCTCCGTGCCGCCGAGCACCGACCGCCCGATCCGTACGTCACCGCCCGTCGACTCCGCGACGCGGCGCACGATGTCCAGGCCGAGGCCGGTGGAGCCGGGGCCGCCGTCGCCGTGGCCGCGGCGCAGTGCCGCGTCCGGGTCGGTGATGCCCGGGCCCGCGTCGGAGACGAGCACGATGACGGCGTCGTCGCTGTGGTGCACGTCCACTGCGAAGTCGGTGCCCTCGGGGGTGTGCCGGAAGACGTTGCCGAGCATCGCGTCCAGCGCGGCGGCGAGTTCGGGGCGGGCGACGGGGACGCGCACGGTCTCGTCGACGCCCGAGAGCCGGACCGTGCGCCCCTCGTCCTCGGCCAGCGCCGACCAGAAGTCCATCCGGTCGCGGATCACTTCGCAGGCGTCGCAGCCGAGCGTGGGCCGTTCCTTCTGCTCGCCCTGTTCGCGGGCCGCCCGGATCAGCTGGTCGACCTCGCGCTCCAGCTGGGCGACGGCGGCGCGGGTCTGCTCGGCGGCCGGGCCCTCGCCGAGCGATGCGGCGTTGAGGCGCAGGACGGTGAGGGGGGTGCGCAGGCGGTGGGAGAGGTCGGCGGCGAGTTCGCGTTCGTGGGAGAGGAGCTGCACGATCTTGTCGGCCATGGAGTTGAACGCGACGGCCGCGGCGCGCAGTTCGGCCGGCCCGTCCTCGCGCACGCGGACGCCCAGCTTGCCCTCCCCCAGTTCGACGGCGGCCTTCGCGAGCCGCTCCGCCGGGCGTACGAGGCGCAGTCCGAGGCGGTCCGCGGTGACGAGGGAGCCGGCGATCAGGCCGAGGCCCACGCCGGCGAGGATCACCCAGGAGGTGGTGACGCCGTTGCCGACGGCGCGGTGCGGCACGTAGACCTCGACCACCGCGAACTCGCCGGTGCTCAGGGCCGTCGGCTGCAGCAGGGCGTAGCCGCCGGGCACGGACGTGACGGCGGAGCGGCCGCGGCGGGCCGTCTCCACGGCGTGCGGGTCGGCCCGGCGGGGGCCGATGTCGTAGGCCTGGTGCCCCTCGCGCGCATCAGCGCCTTCCCCTTGCGGTACGCCGTCGCCGCCGGGTATGTGGACGGCCATCCGCCCGTCTCCGCCCGCCTGGGAGCTGGCGACCGCCCGTTCCAGCTGGTCGCGGTCGGTGGTGATGGCGAGCGCGGGCCGGATCTGGGCGGCCTGCCGTTCGGCGTCGGCGAAGGCGCGGTCGCGGGCCAGCTCCTTGACCACCAGGCCGAGCGGCACGGCGAAGGCCAGCACCACCATGACCGTGACGGCCAGCGAGACCCTGACGAGCGCCCATCTCACGGCTTCTCCGGAGACGCCGTCCCCGTCCCCGGGCCCGGCGGCGTCTCCGGGGGCTCCAGCTTCACGCCGACCCCGCGGACGGTGTGCAGGTAGCGGGGGCTGGCGGCGGTCTCGCCGAGCTTGCGGCGCAACCAGGACAGGTGCACGTCGATGGTCTGGTCGTCCCCGTAGGACTGCTGCCAGACCTCGGCGAGGAGTTCCTTGCGCGGGACGACGACGCCCGGGCGGCCGGCCAGGTAGGCCAGCAGGTCGAATTCACGGCGCGTCAGGTCCAGTGGGGCACCGTCCAGTTCCGCCTGCCGGCGCAAGGGGTCGACCGACAGGCCGCCGACCTGCAGCGCGGCGGACGGCGCGGGCTCTCCCGCCGGTCCGCCCCGGCCGGCCCGGCGCAGCACGGCGGCCATGCGCGCGGTCAAGTGCGCCACGGAGAACGGCTTGACCAGGTAGTCGTCGGCGCCGTCGGTGAGCAGCCGGATGATCTCCGCCTCGTCGTCGCGTGCGGTGGCCACGATGACGGGCACGTCGGTGATGCCGCGCAGCATCTTCAGGGCCTGGGCCCCGTCGAGGTCCGGCAGTCCCAGGTCGAGGATGACCAGGTCGAAGCCGACCTGTGCCACTTCGCGCAGCGCCTCGAGAGCGGTTCCGACGCTGCGGACGGTGTGCGAGGCCTCGGTCAGCTGCCGGATGAGGGCGGAGCGCACGAACGGGTCGTCCTCGACTACGAGCAGTCTTGCCATGGCCCGCACCGTACGCCATACGGGTGAGGCACCATGAGCCAGGTGAGACGAGGAATCATGCAGGCCCTGGCGTGGACGCTGGCGACCGCGGCCGCCATGGCGGTGTCCTGGTACGGGGTGCGCACCGTGCTGGCCGGCACGGCCTACGAGCCGCCGCGCGCGCTGCCGATCTCCGGCACGGCGGCGCCGGGAATAGGCGAACCGGCCTCCTCGACCCGCGCCCCGGGCCCACCGCCCTCCCCGTCACCGGCGGGCTCCGCAGCCCCGTCCGGAAAGCCGCAGGCGCCCACGTCCACGCCCGCACCGGGATCCGGGCCGGCGCAAAACCCCGAGGCCCAACCCCGCCCGGGCGACGGTGAAGTGAAGAGCTATCCGGTCCGGGGCGGCCGGGCGGTCTTCGACCTCGGCCGGAGCTCCGCCACGCTCGTCTCGGCGACGCCGGAGGAGGGGTGGCAGATGCGGGTGTGGAAGCAGAGCGCCTGGATCCGGGTGGACTTCATGGCCGGTACGAAGACGACGTCGGTGTTCGTCACCTGGAACGGCCACCCGCCGCAGGTCCAGACGGTGGAGAGCTGAGACGGGGACGAGGCCGGGGACGGGGACGGGGGCGGGGGCGGGGGCGGGGGCGGGGGCGGGGGCGACCGACCGTCCCGGTTGCGAAGGCGCGCAGCTCACCTAGGGTGACAGACGTGACCCGCCCACTCCGGTGGCTGCTGCAGCAGGACCAGGGGCCGGAGCACCTCCGGCGTGCCGCCTGGGCCACCGTCTCCGGGCTCACCGGCTTCTACGTCTTGCGCTACGGCTTCGGCGCACCCGGCACGGCCCTCTACGCCCTGTTCGGCTCGCTCCCGCTCGCGCTCTTCTCCCAGGTCCCGGGGCCTGCGCAGCAGCGGACGCGTACGGTGCTCGCGGTGCTGCCGGCCGCCTGGGTCCTGGTCACCGCGGGCACGCTGCTCGCGGCGCATTCGTGGAGCGCCGCCTGCGGCATGTTCGTGGTGGCCTTCACGACCTCGTACCTGGGGGTCGGCGGCCCGCACCTGGGCGGGCTGGCCTCCGCCTTCCAGCTGTACTACCTGCTCCCGTGCTTCCCGCCCTACGCCCCCGGGACGCTGGGGCAGCGGCTCGGCGGGCTCACCGTGGGAATCCTGCTGACCGCGCTCGTGGACCGGCTCCTGTGGCGCGACGAGCAGCCGGTCCCGTACCGGGTCCTCCTCGCCGACGCGGTGGACGCCATGGCCCGCTACTGCACCTCCGCCGGGCGTCTCCTGGCCGGTACGGGTCCCGGCGATACCGCGCAGCGGGACGCGGAGGCGGCCTACCGGGCGCTGCAGGCGACACTGCTGTCCCGGGTGGCCCCGGCGGAGCGTCCGACCTCCGCTTCGCTGTGCGACCGGGCCTGTTACGACGTCCGTGCGGCCGTGCGGCACGTACGCGCCCAGCTGGACCGGCTGCTCGTCGGCGCCCGGGGGCCCGACCCCGGCGCCGCGCACCTGCTGGACCGCACCGCGGCGGCCCTGCGGGGCGCCGGGCGGGTCCTGCGCTCCGGAACCCCGGGGCCGCGCGACGACACGCTGGCCACCGCCCTGTCCGCCTTCCGCGCCGAGCGGGCCCGGCGGCTCGCCGGTGTCACGGCCCTGCGGCTGCGGCAGGACTCGGTCGTCCAAGCGGCCGCCACGGGCGCGGTGCTGGCCGGGGAAGGTGCCCGGATCGCCTTCGGGGCACCGCTCGACGCCCGGTGGCGGCGGCCGGGCGGACCGTTCCCGTACGCCGCGCTGCACGCTCCCGCCCGATGGTGGCGGCGGCTGCGGCTGCACCTCACCCCGCGCTCGGTCCTCCTGCAGAACGCCTTGCGCCTCGCCTTCGCGCTGGCGGTGGCACGGCTGATCGTGGGCGCCCTGGACCTGCCGCACGGCTTCTGGGTGCTGCTGGCGATCATCAGCCTGATGCGCACCTCGGCCGCGGACACCCGGGGTGCCCTGCCGTCCGCGTTCCTCGGGGTGGCCGCCGGCGCGGCGCTCGCGACGCTGATGCTCGTCGTGGTGGGCGATACGCCCGCCTTCTACATCGCCGCGGCGCCCGTCGTGTTCCTGGTGGGCTTCAGCGTGGGCCCCGTGCTGGGCACCGCCTGGACACAGGCAGCGCTCACCCTCGTCCTCATCCTGCTCTTCACCCAGATCCTGCCCCCGGACCGGCAACTGCCCGCGGTGCGGCTCCTCGACGTGGTGATCGGAGGATCCCTGGGTGCCGCGGCCGCCCTGCTCGCGTGGCCCAAGGGAGCGGGAGGCGAACTGCGGCGCGCCGTCATGAACTTCATGGGCCGGGGCGCGGAGGCGTGCAAGACGGTGACCTTCCGGCTGTGCCACGACGCCGGCTACGGCTCCGGGCCGAGCCCGGGCCCGGGCCCGGGCCCGGGCCCGGCCACCACAGTTCAGCCGACGAGCGCAGTGCGGATCCGCTGCGCCCGGCCCGCAACGCGATGCTCCTCGCCCAAGCGGCCCACACCCAGTACCGGACGGAGCACGCCGGCCGGGACGAGACGGCGACTCCTCCGTGGGAGACGGCCATGCAGCCCGGTCACCACGCCGTCAGCGGCGGCGAACTGCTCCTCGCGTCCCGCCGGGACGGGGACGGCGCGGCCCTGCCGCCGGACGCGGCCGCCCTGCTCACGGCCCTGGCCGACCGTGTGGCGGCCGACTGCCTGCGGGCCGCCGAGGTCGTCCGCTCGGCGGGGACGGACGTGCCGGAACTCTCCGGGCCGTATCCGGCGGCGGAGTCGGCGCCGTTGCACTGTGCGGTGGCACAGGTGCAGTTGCAGACGCAAGGGCCGGAGCCGGGGCCTGAGCCGACGGTTGCCGCCACGGTGCTGCTGATCGCCGACACCGAGGCCTGGCTCACCGGGGTGGCGCACGACGCGGCCCGGGTCGTGCGCAGGGCCGCAGCCGCAGCCGCACGTTGAACGTGCCCCGGCTACGGGCAACGCCCTGACCTGCGACGTACGGTGGTCGCCATGAACGATCTTTCCACTCCGTACGTCGAGGTCGACGGCCGCGCCGTCGACGCCGATCCGCTGTTCCTCGCGCTGATGGGCGGCTACGGGCACATGACCGCCATGCAGATCCGCGACGGCCGGGTGCGCGGGCTGGACTTCCACCTCACCCGGCTGGACGCGGCCACCAAGGAGCTCTTCGGCGAGGGCCTCGACGGCGGGCTGGTCCGCGACCGGATCCGGCGTGCCCTCGGCGAGACGGGAGTGCGCGACGCATCGGCGCGGGTCTACGTGTACGCGCCGGAGCCGGGCGACAGGACCGTGACCGCGGTGATCCTGCGGCCCGCCGTGCCGGAACCCGGCCCGCAGAGGCTGCGCAGCGTCCCGTACGCGCGGCCCACCGCCCACCTCAAGCACGTGGGGGTCTTCGGGCAGGCGTACCACCTCAGGCGGGTGAAGGCGGAGGGCTTCGACGAGGCGCTGCTGGTGGAGCCCGACGGCTCGGTGGCGGAGGGCGCCATCACCAACGTGGGCTTCCTCGAAGGCGACACGGTGATCTGGCCCTCGGCCCCCGCCCTGGACGGCATCACCATGCTCGTACTGCAGCGGGAGCTGGACCGGGCGGGCGTGCCGTGGCGGCGGCAGCCGGTACGGCTCGACGAGGTGGCGCGCTTCGGCGCGGCGTTCGCCTGCAACTCCGTGGGCGTCTCCGCCGTGCCGTTGATCGACGACGTGCGGTTCCCGCCGGACCCGGAACCGGTGCGCATGCTGAAGCAGCTGTACGAGGCCGCGCCGTGGGATGTGATCTGACCGCAGCCGCCCGGGCGTACACGCCCCCACCTGCGGCGTATCCCCCGCGCCGATTGGATCTCGACCCGCTCCGTGGTGTAGAAATCCCCCTCGATCGATCATGATCACGTCATTTTTCACTACGGGGGATCAGAAATGGCTCACCTTCACACTCGGCGCCTCATCGGCGCCTTCGCCGTCGTGGCCGCGCTGAGCGCCCTCACCGCCTGCGGGCCCGAGGAGGACAACGCCGGCGGCCCCGGTGGCTCCGGCGCCTCCTCCCGGCCCTCGGCGAAGCCGAGCGCAGGCGGCGGCTCCGCGAGCAACGGCGGGGGCGGCTCCGCGGACAACGGCGGCGGCGACTGCGGGCAGCCGCCGAAGCTCCCGGCCGGCCACAAGATGGTCGAGATCGCCGTTCCGCCCTCCAAGGGCTCGATGTCCGCCAAGGACGCCAAGCCGGCCTGCACGCCGAACGACTGGATCTACCACGGCGAGGGCAAGGCGAACTACTACACCTTCTCCGAGAACGTGAAGGCGGAGCTGGCCACCGGCTCCGGCTCCACCAAGACGGTTCCCGTCGGGGAGCTCTGGATGCACGCCGGTGACTGCATGACGAACAGCTCCGCCGTGAAGTCGCCGTACAGCTGCTCGGGGAACATCTACGACATCACGGTCGACTCGGAGGGCAAGGTGAAGACCATCAAGGAGATCTGGCACCCCTGATCCCGGCCCGGACCCGGGGCGGGCCGTCAGGCCCCGCCCCGGGGCGGCAGTCGACGACGCTCCTGCAGCGCTTCCGTACAGTGCTTCCATAACGACTGTGCGTGCGAAGGGCAACCGTTCTCTCGGGAGGCTGTCGTGAGGAACGTCGCGTTACCGGCAGGTGTCATCGAGTACGACGAGATCGGATCGGGGCCACCGGTGGTCCTGCTCCACGGGCTGATCATGGACCACACCCTGTGGGACCGCGTGCTGCCGCTCCTCCCGCAGGGCTTCACCTACGTGCGCCCCGTCCTGCCGCTGGGAGCCCACCGGCAGCCGATGAAGCCGGACGCCGACCTCACCCTGCGCGGACTGGTCCGCCTGCTCGCCGACTTCCTCGACGCCCTCGGCCTCGACGGCGTCACCCTGGTGCACTCCGACTGGGGCGGGGGCCTGTTCCTGACCGCCCACGGCCTGGACCGGCGTATCGCCCGGCAGGTGATCCTCCCGTGCGAGGCCTTCGGCAACTTCCCGCCCGGGCTCCCCGGCAAGATGCTGACACTGACGGTCCGCCTGCCCGGCGGGCTCCGGTTCGCCGCCGGCGGGCTGCGGGTCGGTGCGCTCCGCCGACTGCCCATGATGTTCGGGCAGATGGGCCGGCGACCGCTGCCGGACGCTCTCGTCCACCGCTGGACCGAACCCCTCCTGAGCGACCCCCGCATCCGCCGCGACCTGCTCGCGTACTGCCGCGGACCGCTCGACAAGAAGGAACTCGTCCGCGACACCGAGGCGCTGCGCCGGTTCGCCGGGGACGCTCTCGTCCTGTGGTCACCCGACAACCGCGTGATGCCGCTCGAACACGGCCGCCGCCTGGCCGAGCTGCTCCCCGCGGGGCGCTATGCCGAAGTGCCCGGGGCGTACGTGCTGTCGCAGCTGGACGAGCCCGAGACCGTGGCCCGCGAGATCGGCCGCTTCCTCACGTCGCCGCCGTCCGCCCGGTAGCGCAGACCAGGCGGGCGCAGCCGGATCCAACGCTGCGATCATGGAACCGGATACCGGTACACCGCCTGTGAGGAATCGTTCGCCATGCCTGTTCCCGCCGACCCGACAGTGCTCCACCCCATGCCCGGCCAGCCGCGAGTGGTGCTGCTCAAACCGCTGGTGACGTCCCCCTTGATCGAGGTCGGGGAGTACTCCTACTACGACGATCCGGACGACCCGACCGCGTTCGAGACGCGCAACGTGCTCTACCACTACGGGCCGGAGAAGCTCGTCATCGGCAAGTTCTGTGCACTGGGCACGGGGGTGCGGTTCATCATGAACGGCGCCAACCACCGCATGGACGGCCCGTCGACCTTCCCCTTCCCCACCATGGGCGGTTCGTGGTCCGAGCACTTCGACCTGCTCACCGGCCTGCCGGGCCGCGGCGACACCGTCGTCGGCAACGACGTCTGGTTCGGCCACGGCACGACGGTCATGCCCGGCGTGCGGATCGGACACGGTGCGATCATCGGCTCGGGCTCCGTCGTCACCTCGGACGTGCCCGACTACGGGATCGTCGGCGGCAACCCCGCCCGCCTCATCCGCACCCGCTACAGCGACGAGGACGTCGCCCGGCTCCTGGCCGTGGCCTGGTGGGACTGGCCTGCGGAGCTCATCACCGAGCACGTGCGGACCATCATGTCGGGCAGCATCGCCGACCTCGAAACCGCCGCCCCCTGATTTACCCTGGGGCAGCAGAGTTTCGAGGCGTGAACAGACACGTGAACAGACACGTGAACAGCTGCGTGAACCGATGCGCGAACAACAGCACGAGGGGGATGCGTTGGGGTCCGGGGACATGGAGCTCGCCGCGGCGGTACAGGCCGTGCGCGACGAGCTGATGAGTGCGGCCGCTCAAGGCGCCGGGAGCGACATCACCTTCAAGGTGGGGCCGATCGCGCTGGAGTTCACCGTCGAGCTGCGGAAGGACGCCCGCGCGCGAGGCGGCATCCGCGCGTTCGTCGTCTCCGGGGAGACCGACGCCGGAGTGAGCCGCACGCGCACGCACCGCGTGTCGCTCACCCTGGAGCCCGTCCGGGCCGACGGGGATCCGGTGCTCATCTCCGCCGACGACGAGGGTGACGTGTCCGGTCTCGCCGGTGTCGGCACGCCGTGAGCGGCGCCTTACGCGCCGGCCGGCCGATGGGTCCCGAGCACAGCCGCGTCGCCGCCGTGCAGATCACCGGCAGCCGGGGCAGCGGCTATCTCCTGACCCCGCGGCTGGTTCTCACCGCCGCCCACGTCGTCAAGGACGAACGCCGGGCGCGGGTGGCGGTGGTGGGCGGCACGGGCAGCCACGGCGCCGAGGTGGCGTGGCGCGGGGAGGGGGCCTGCGATGCCGCCCTGCTCGTCTCCGGCCAGGACCTCGTCCGGCCGGAGACGGCCGGCCGTCTGTCCCCGGTGCACTGGGCGAGGCTGACGGACGACTCCCCCCTCGGCGGCTGCCAGGCCATGGGCTTCCCCCGTGCGCAGCAGAACAGGACACGGGGCGTGGACATCGAGCACATCGAGTGCGCGCTGCGCCCCGGCTCGGGCATCGTCCGCAACCGGTACGTCCTGGACGTCAAGGACGTCTCGCCGGAGCTCGCGAGCGGCGATTCGCCGTGGGAGGGCATGTCGGGCGCCGCGCTCTTCGCCCACGGGCTCCTGCTGGGCGTCGTGGCGGAGGCTCCCCGCAACTGGCGGCACCAGCGGCTGGAGGCGGTCAAGAGCAGGACGCTGCTCGACGACGCGGCCTTCGTCGACGCCTTCACCCGCCATGCGGGGACCGCGCCGCTCGTCACCGGACTGTCGTCGGCCACGCGGGCGAGGAAGCCGCTCGCACTGGCCGGTTCGCTGCACTCGGCGCCGCGGGATCTGGCGGCGACCGTCCGTACGCACTGGGCCGCCGCCCGGCAGCAGTTCTTCGACCGCATGGGCACACCCTCCGAACCCACCGACGGATGGCGCGATCTGCTGGCGTGGCTGCAGCGGTTCGACGACCCCTTCACCGACGACGTCGAGGGCCGGCGCACCCTGATCGACCGGTGGCTGACACACCCGGACGTGACGCCCGACCTGAAGGTCCTGCGCCTGCTGGGCTGGCTCGACCCGGACGGGGAGGCGGCCTGGAAGGGCACTCGCGTGACCATGGAATCGCTGGCCACGGCATGCCTGCAGGGCCGTCTGGACACCGAGGGCCCGGCAGCGGGGATCTACCGCGACCTGTGTGCGGGCGGACTGCTGGACGCCCTGGCCGCCTTCACCGACCTGCGCGGCCTCGGCGGGACGCAGGAGGCATGGGACGACACCTGGCAAGCCTGGCAGGAGGTGGCCGGGGCGGCCGGCCTGCCGGACGCTGCCCGGGAGTGGGCCGGCGACGGCGCACGCGGCTTGCTGCTCGCAGCGCTTCTGCCCGATCCTCTCGCCGGGGAGCGGATCCGCACCGCCCTCGGACGCGTGATGCCGCCCGCCCCCGGAAGGGTCGGCTGGTACGACCGGTTGTGCGCGCAGGGCGGCGATCCGGACTCCCCCGTCGGGCTGCTCGTGCGCAGCGACTTCGCCGCGTTCGCCGCAGCCGATGCGCAACAGCTGGCACAGCAGGCGGCACGTGAAGCGGAAGCCCGTGCCGTCGCGGCCGCCCATGCCGAATACGAGCGTCAGTGGATCGTCTACGAAGCCGCGCGGTGCACACCCGCCGCCCGGCTGGGGGCAGCCGCCCGCGTCACGCTCTGGCTGGGGGCCTGGGGCGTGGTGACGGTCCCTGCGGCCTGGCTCGTGTGGGGCTGGACGTGGCCGTCCATGGCCGCGACGGTCTCCTGGCACCTGCCCGGGCTGACCCTGGCGGCCTACGCAGCCCGCCTGCCGAAGGCCGTGCGGCTGGGTGCCGCCTATCAGCCGCCCCTCCGGAGCCCGCGCAGGTGGCTCCCCGCCGGCCTCGCGGGCATCCGGGGAGGCCTGCCGAAGCCGGCCTTCGTGTTCGGTGCGGTCCTGGTCGCCGGGGTACTGCTGCACGACGTCGGCCTGCCCCTGACGACCCTCTTCTTCGTGTGCCTGTCCATCGTGGTGTTCCGGTACGCCGGTCGCGACGAGGGCGAGGCGTCGTCGGCACTGCGCGGCTGGGACGACGAGCACCGGGCCCTCGCCGGCGTCAGACCCGCCGGATCGCGCCGCCGTCGTCCAGGCGGGTGATGCGGCGCTGCGCGGCGTAGGCGGCGGCCGGGTAGCGCGGGTCGGGGCGCAGCGCGTACTCGCGCAGGCACGCCTCGGTGAACTTGATGACGTGTTCGTCGCCGTGTTCGGCGGCCCGGGCGCCCAGTTCGTCCAGCGGGGGCAGATCCCGCGCCTCCGCCCGCCAGGCCTCCGTGCCCTCCTCGCGCCGGTCGGTGGTGAAGACCAGCAGGAAGGCCGTGTGCACCTGCCAGAGCCGGGCCAGCGTCGGTTCGTACAGCTCGTGCGGCAGGTGCGGAAGCACGATGCGGGCGGCGGCGGGGGCGGTCACGCCGTGGATCAGCGGGACCGGGAAGACCTCGGGGTGGCCGAGGTAGACGTCGGCGAACTGGGCCGTCATCTCGCTCAGCAGCCGGGGCGCCTGCTCCGGGGCCAGCCGGCCCAGCGACTCGTCGTAGCCGGGCAGTTGGGCGAGCGACTCCAGGCGCCGGCGGGCGGCATCCGGGCCCATCTGGCCGTCCGGGGCCACGCGGGGCAGGGCTGCGACCGCGGCGGGCAGGTCGTGGGATCCGGCGAGCCGCGGCCGGCCGGGGAGCTCGGCGTACCGGGCGGCCCAGTACGCCAGGCCGCGGGCCAGCTCGTTCAGCTGAAGAGGTGACGGCTTGTCGGCGGCCGCGTACAGGCCGCGGACGGCGTGGGCGGTGCGGATGAGCCCGTGGGTGAGGCCGGCGAACAGGCCCGGGATCAGGCGGGGCCACCAGCGGACGAGGACCTCGCGCCAGTGCGCCTCGGCCAGTTCGCGGACGAAGAGCCGCTCCCAGTCGCCCGCCCGGTCGAAGGCCCCGAGGGCGGGGCGCCACGAGGACTCGTCCGCGGGGTCCAGGGCGAAACGGGCGGCCGGGGGCTCGTGGTGCTCCATCGCCTTCCGGTAGCGCACCACCCAGCGGGCGACCTCGTCCTCCTGCCCGAGCAGGGCGAGCGCCTCGGCGCCCATCGGGCCGTGGTTGGCGAGGTCGGCGCCCTGCCCGCGCTCGTACCCGAGGTCGTCCATCCGTTCAAGAGCATCGTTGAGCGCATCGCTGTAGCTGATCGACGTCATGGTGAGACCCTTCGGCTAACTTCGATTAACTTCGACTATCCAAACAGTTTGGAGATCAAAACCATATACACTCGTAGTATGCAGCACACCCCAGAATCCGGGAAGCCCTCACGGAAGCCGACACCGGCCGAGCTCGAAGTCGTCGGCCTGGTACCGCTGTTGGAGCCGTTCTACCGCGGCGCGGTGGTACGGGGCCTGATGCCGGCACCACTGCGCGAGGCAATGGAGACCCATGGACTGACACCCCGTCACGGCGCTGTCCTGCCCCAGCTGCTGGCCGGGCCGCCGCTGACGGTCAGTGAGATCGCCCGGCGGCTCCAGGTCTCGCTGCCCACCGCCAGCGACCTGGTCGGCGGCCTGAGCCGGGCCGGGATCGTGGAACGGGCCGAGGACCCGGCCAACCGCCGGCGTGTCCTGGTGTCCCTGGCCGAGGAGTTCCGTCCGCCGCTCGAAACCTTCATCGTCCGGCGGACCGAGCCGCTGCTGCGCGCCCTGGACGGGCTGACACCCGACGAGCGGGCGGGGTTCGTGGCGGGGCTCACCGCCTGGGTCCGCGAAGTGCAGAGCTGAGGGGTGGAGAGCCAGGGGTGGAGAGCCAGGGGTAGAGAGCTAGGGCCGTTCGAGTACGAGGATCCGTCCCTCCGCCGTTCCGATGAACACGCCCCCGCCCGGTGCGGCGCTCAGGCTCCGCGGAGTGAAGTCGTGCCCGTCCACGGCGGTGGGCTGACGGGCTGTCACCTCGCCGTCGGCCGGGCGCAAGGTCAGCAGTTCCTTCGCACCGGTCACGACGTGGAGAAGCCCGCCGCCTGCGTCCACCGCCCTGACCTCGGCGTCCGTGCGGTGCGCCCACACCACCTCACCGTGGGGGAACGCACGGCGGAGCAGCAACGACCCTTCCGTGGTGGCCACGGCATGCACGATCCCCGGCCCCAGGGCGTCCCGGACGTACACCCCGGGCCCACCGCCGACCGGTCCCGCTGGGCACTCCTCCCACCGCAGCGGGAACAGGTTCTCGACGCCCTTGGGTGAGGCCTCCACCACCCACTTCTCCGGGCTCGGCCCGTCACCGGCGCCTTGCAGGAAGAGCAGGTGCGGGCAGCGGCGGATGTCGAACGCGGACGAGGCGTCGTACTCCCCCAGCGCCACCGTGCCCAGCTGTCGTCCCGCAGGCGTGAACACCGGTGCTCCGGAGGGCGGCTCACGGTCCAGCCGGTACCGGTCACGCGCGTCACGGGCCGCCCACGCACCGTCGGCCCGTGCGGAGAGCCTGGCCGGGAAGTCGAGACAGCGCTCGGCGATGACCGTGCCGTCCGCGAGGTCGATCCGCTGGAGAAGCGTCCGCCTGTGGGAGCTGTCACCGAGGAGAACGACGGTCCATGCCGTGTGTTCGTCCGGCGCCACGTACACCTGGCAGCCGGGCTGGTCGAAGGTGCCCTCGGGCACGGGCACGGACCACAGCAGGGAGCCCGTGGGCGACCAGCACTCCAGCAGGCTCGTGCGGAGCAGGCTGCAGATCACCCGGCCGTCCCGCAGCGCCTCCACCGCCATGACGTCGTCGCGGTACGTCCAGGTCATCCCCGCCTCGGCGGCCAGGGCGGCGAGATGGTCGCCCGGCCGGTAGCCGGGGTCGAGCGGCGGGCCCCAGTCCACGTCCTCGGCCGCCACGGCCTCCCGCACCCCGAGGTCGATCTCTCCGGCCTCGACACCCGGCCACACGTCGCGCTCGATGACGCATTGCGCGTAGCCGTCCTCGCCGTCCCGCTCGTAGGAGAGGTCCGGCAGGGAGAAGGTCACCTTGAGCCTGCGCTCGTCGAGCCAGCGCACCCCCGTGATCCCCGCGCCGGTGACGGGGACGGAGACGCGGCGCCGCGTGTGCGGCTCGTAGAGGAACAGGCCGCCCACGCGGTCCTCCTCCTCGCCCCATTCGGTGACCAGGGCGAGCAGAGGGAGGACGGGATGGAAGGAGAAGGCCTCCACGTCGTGGTCGACCTCCACGAGGTCCCACAGGGAGAAGTCGCTCTTCCGGTAGACGGCCACCCGCGGCCCGCCGCCCGGTCCCTCCCCGGAGGCCTTGGCGGCCAGCCAGACGCCGTCGGCGCTCACCCCGGCCCAGTACGGCCAGCCGGCTTCGAGAAAGGGTCGGTCAGGTATCGCGCGCATCCCGGCATTCTCGGTGACGCAGGGAGCGGCCGGTGCAACCAGGCGGTTCCGGACGGCCACCAGAGGGAACAAGCCACCCCTAACGGACTTCTCTCCTCCTCTGCGGAGGGGCCGGGATCCTTGAACGGTTCCGGTCACCGGACTGGCCGCAGGGACGGGGAGCCGCATGATCAGGTGGAGGAAATCGCCGGACGAGGAGCCGCTGAGGAAGCTCGGAGAGGCCATAGCCGGCTTGCAGAGCGAGATGAGCAGGGCTCTCCGGGACGGCTTTCAGGAACTGCGCCGGCAGAACGGCGAGCTGCGTCAGGAACTCGGCGGCGGTCTGGGCGGCAGGCTGGGTGAGCTGCACGAAGAGCTGCGCGAGCTGCGGGGCGCGTTGAGCCTGGTGCGCGAGGACGTCGCCGCGACCCGCCGGGAGAACGAGGCGCTGCGGCAGGAGCTGCGGGCCGCCTGCCGGGAGGCCGCCGAAGGCCGCACCGGGCCGCGCAAGGCCGGACGGACAACCCGGAATGCTCTCCTCGCCCCTCCGGCGCACGCAGCGGCGGAAGCCGGCCCGGCCGCGGAACCGGAGGCCGATGAGGCCACGCCCGGGCAACGGCTGGAAAGGGCCGCGGGCGTCGGCGCCGCGGAGCTGGTGTGCCACCGCGACAGCTGGGCGTTCATCGTGGAGCAGGCCGCACGGAACGCCCACTTCAGGGTTCCCGGCGAGGTCTCGGCCGGGGACGACGGCCGGACACGCGTCATCGTGTCCGGGCGCAGTCTGATGGCGATCCTCACCGCCCTGGACGCCGTCAGGCATCAGGGCCCCGGCGGTGATCCCGGCGACTGCGCGCTGGCCACGAAGTTCTACGAGCGCATCGCCGAGGTCGTGGACACCGTCCGCCCGGACGGCGGCGAAGGCGAGGGACAGGCGGCGCGGGGCCGGGAGCGGCAGCGGACGGTGATCGTCATCGACGACCGCCCCGGCCCGCCGTGACGGGCACGCGGAGCTCGTAGCCGCTCCGCCGGCCGGCCCGGGCTCTTCACGGCTCACTCCAGCCCGGGCCGGGCCGCTTCCTGCAGGGCACGCCGTGTGATGTTGCGGGCCATGCCGCCGAAGACGAGCGCGTGGAAGGGGGCCACGCTCCACCAGTAGGCGTGCCCGGCCAGCCCGTGGGGACGGAAGAGGGCCCGCTGCCGGTACGTGGAGCGCGAGGGCCCCTCGGGCGTGACGGTCAGTTCCAGCCAGGCGCGGCCGGGCAGCCGCATCTCCGCCCGCAGCCGCAGCACGTGGCCGTGTTCGATCTCCTCCACGCGCCAGAAGTCCAGCGAGTCGCCCAGGCGCAGCGCGTACGGGTCGCGCCGGCCGCGGCGCAGGCCCACTCCGCCGGCCAGCCGGTCGAGCAGGCCGCGCAGGGACCAGGCCAGGGGGAAGGAGTACCACCCGTTCTCGCCGCCGATGCCCTCGACGACGCGCCACAGCTCGCGCGCCGGGGCCTCGATGTGCGCCTCGCGGCGGTCCTCGTAGAGCGTGCCGCCCGACCACGCCGGGTCCGAGGGCAGCGGGTCGCTGGGGGCGCCGGGCAGGGAGGCGGAGGACCAGTGGGTGGCCACGTCCGTGTCGCGCACCCGCTTGAGGGCGAGGCGTACCGCTTCGTCGAACCCGATCAGGCCCTCGGGAGGGCCGGGGGCGTAGCGGGCGAAGTCGTTTTCGCGGCAGACGACTTCGTGGCGCAGGGACTCCACCAGCGGGCGGGCGATCGAGGCGGGGACCGGGGTCACGAGGCCGACCCAGAGGCTGGACAGGCCGGGGGTCAGGACGGGCACCGGCACGATGAGCCGCCGCGGCAGGCGGGCCACGGCGGCGTAGCGCAGCATCATCTGCCGGTAGGTCAGCACGTCCGGGCCGCCGATGTCGAAGCCGCGGTTGACGTCCGGCGGGAGCCGGGCGGCGGCGAGGAGGCAGCGCAGCACGTCCCGCACGGCGACGGGCTGGATGCGGGTGGCGACCCAGCTGGGGGTGACCATCACGGGCAGCCGCTCGGTGAGGTAGCGCAGCATCTCGAAGGAGGCCGAGCCGGAGCCGATGATGACGGCCGCCCGCAGCTGCGCGGTGGGCACTCCGCTGTTCAGCAGGATGCGTCCGACTTCGGAGCGGGAGCGCAGGTGGGGCGAGAGGTCGCGCTCGGCGACCTGCCGCGGGGCGAGCCCGCCGAGGTAGACGATCCTGCCCACCCCGGCCTTCTTCGCCGCCCTGCCCACCGCGAGGGCCGCCCGGCGGTCGGTCTCCTCGAAGTCCGCTCCGGTGCCGAGCGCGTGCACCAGGTAGTAGAGGACGTCGACGCCCTCGCAGGGGCCGTCGAGGGTGTCCGGGCGGGTGACGTCGCCCTGGACGGCCTCGATGCGGCCGGCCCACGGCTGGTCGCGCAGCCGCCGGGGGTCGCGCACCAGGCAGCGCACCCGGTATCCGGCACCGAGCAGCACCGGCACCAGCCGGCCCCCGATGTAGCCCGTGGCCCCCGCGACCAGCACCAGCGGCGGCGGCCCGGTGCCGCCGACAGGCCGGGCGAGCCCCTGCGGCGTCGTCTCCATACCCTCACGCTCTCCCGGAAGGGCCGTGCCGCGCAGGTGAAGCTGGGCCTTCCGGGTGTCTGCGGGGCGAGCGGCCCGGAGGGCACATGTGATCATGGTGCATGTTCTTCGTTTTCATCATTCCGACGATGGTGATCCTTGCGGCGGCCCTCATCCACCTGGCCGTGCACGCCGCACGGCGGCTCCGGGGCGGGCACCGGCCCCGTCTGGCGAGCCCCAAACCGCTGGCTCTGGTGTCCTTGGCGGCGCTGAGCTCCGCGTTCCTGATCTTCAGCTACGCGGAGGGCACGTACTCGCCCGGGCTCTGGGGAGACAAGACCTGCATGTTCACCATGGGCGACAGGGACCACCCGGACTCCTCCAGCCTCTTCCCGCTCAGCACGGTCTGCAACGGCGTGGAGATCGTCCCGGCCTGGGTCAACCCCACGCTCGTGGCCCTGACCGCCCTGGCGGCGGCGACCCTCGTGGCCGTGCCCTTCGCCTACGTGGTGCGCCGCCGTACCGTCAGCCCTTGAGTCAGTCCATGAGCCAGCCCTTGGGCCAGTCCTTGGGTCAGTCCTTGAAGGGCACCGTCCGCCACGGGCTCTCCGGGTCCGTGGTCAGCGCCAGGTGGGCGTCGAGGACCGTCGTGTACCAGGGGCCGAACTCCTCCTCGTCGAAGTGCAGGCACCGGCCCAGGACGTAACCGGCCGAGAACTCCTCCCACGAGTCGTACGCGGCCCGCGCCTCCCCGGACGCGCGCTCGATCGCCGCGTGCATCTCGGCCTCCGTGGCATACCGCGCGCCGCGGCCCCAGCGGGCCATCTTGGAGGCGCGGCCTATGTCCCAGGCGGCGATCGTGTCCACGAAGCCGTCGGGCGGCAGGAGTCCGTCGGCGCGGAAGCGGGCCTCGTAGCGCAGCACCTCGCCCACCAGGGCGCGCAGGTGCGCCACGAAACCGGCGAACTCGGCGTCGCCGTCCCCGGCGTTCCCGGACTCCTGCGCGCGGACACGCAGCGTCGTCTCCACGGTGTCGCGCCACTCCCCCGGATCGACGCGGCCGCCCCGCGCGCGGGCCAGCGCGGTGCGCGCCCCCAGGACGAAGTCCCAGTACCAGGGGCTCACTTCCCGGTCGAGGAGCCGCTCCTGCACCGAGAGCCAGTCCTCGCGGCCGTGCACGCCCCAGCTGTCGGCGATCCGCTCCACCTCGCCGCGGTAGCCCATGCCGTGCCAGTGCAGGGTGTTCCACGCGTCGCCGTTGGCGTAGCACAGGTGCGCCCCGCAGGCCAGGCCGTGCAGCAGCGGGCCGGGCGCGGGGGCGCCGGTGCGCCGGGTCGTCACACGGTCCATCAGCGCGTCGGACGAGAACAGTTCGTGGTGCAGGTCCAGCCACACCTCGCGCTCGTCGTCGCTGATCAGGAAGTACTGCTCGCAGGGCGTCGCCGCGTTGACGGCGAGGACGCCCACGTCCTCGGGGACGATCTGCGCGAGCGCGCCGAGGGTCGCGTACTCGTAGACGAGGAACGGGTGCGGCCGCGGCAGCAGGCCGGGGGTGTAAACCTGCGCCGCGGTGTGCCCGTCGGGGGTCTCGATGGTCAGCATGGGGTGCTCGTCCTCGCCGGCGGCCTGCGCCTGGTCGAGTCGCACCGGGTAGTACACGCCCTCGATGGCGAGCGTGCGGAGGTACGCGTACGCGTTGTCCGCCCGGCTCAGCTTGTACAGGTACTGCTCCAGATCGGTGGGCGCCTGCCAGCGTGAGCCGTCCTGCGGTGCCGGGACGAGCGGGAAGAACTCGTCGTGCGCCTCGTCCTGGGCTGCCGCGTGCATGGGACTGCTCCTCGTCGTTTTCGTTCCGGTCCGGGCCTGGTTCCGGCCGGGATCGCCTGTGTACGGTAGCGGCGGTCCCGCCACGGCACGGATCCGGGTCAGGCCGTGATGCGGCCGAGGATCAGCATCACCGTCAGCAGGAGCGCCAGCGCCCCCAGTCCGTAGGCGCCCACCCGGGCGCCGCCCCGGGGAAGGAAGATGCCGGCCACCGTCCCCAGCGTGACGAGCGGCACCAGGCCCCACACGGCGGCGAACACCCCGTCGAAGCGCAGCGGACCGCGGATGCCGTCCTGGCAGGAGTCGCAGGCGATGGCGAGCAGCGGTCCCAGCACACCGGCGAAGGCACCGAAGGCGATGACGGCCGCCGCGACGACGACCAGCCAGACCCAGTCGGCGGCGGTACGCCGCGGGGGCACGGCCGGGCGGATCGGGCCGGGGGCGGAGGGCGGGGTGGAAGCGGGGGTGTCGGACGCGGTGCTGGTGTTCTCCATGTGACAGACGCTACGAACCGCGCCCACCGGCGGACATCCGTCTCCGTACTCAGATCGGGCCGGTCCGGGACGTGAGTACGCGCTGCCGCCTGGCGCTCAGGGCCGTCACGCGGTGAAGCGGCGCACGTAGCGTTTCTGCCAGGGGGTTTCGACGGCGTGCCGGTCGTAGTGACGGCGTACGAAGTCCACGGCCTCACCGGCGGAGACCCCGTCCAGGACGGCGAGACAGGCCAGGGCCGTGCCGGTCCGGCCCCGGCCGCCGCCGCAGGCGATCTCGACGCGCTCGGCCGCGGATCGCGTCCACGCCTCGCGGAAGGCGGCACGGGCGTCCGCAGGATCACTGGGCAGCCGGAAGTCGGGCCAGCGCAGCCACCTGGTCTCCCACGGGACCTCGGGGGGCTGCTTTCCGAGCAGGTACACCGCGAAGGAGGGAGCCGGGCCGCCGGGCAGGGGCCGGCGCAGTCCACGACCCCTGACGAGGCGTCCGGAAGGCAGTTGCAGCACGCCGGCGTCCCCGGCGGTCCACGTCCCGGGCGCGTATGTCACGCTGCCACGTCCGGCCGGCGGTTGGTGCGCACGGTGTCCAAGTACTCGGACACCGCGTTCCTGTTGCGGATCAGGCACTCGATGCGCTCGGTCATGCGGTCGCGTTCGAGTTCGAGGGTGGCGAGCATCTCCGGTGTCGCGTCGGGGAAGTGGATGACGCGGGGCTTGTCCAGGCACGGGAGGATCTGCTTGATGATGCGCGTGGGCAGCCCGGCGTCGAGCAGCCCCCTGATCTGCAGGACGCGGTCCGCGAGGCGCTCGTCGTAGTGGCGGTAGCCGTTCGGGGAGCGCTCGGAGACGATCAGCCCCTGCTCCTCGTAGTAGCGCAGCAGCCGGCGGGACGTGCCGGTGCGTTCCGACAGCTCTCCGATCCGCATCATTCACCCTCGCAGTCCGTCGAGTTGACCCCTGACACACGTGTGACGGTTCGAGCATAACGGAGAGCGGGGAACGGCCCCGCGAGGACCCGGCCGGGTCTTCGCGGGGCCGTGATGTGCCGTGCGGCGTTCACGAGTTCGCACGCGCGCGTGCGGCGGGGAAGCCGTGCGCCCGGGCACCGAGCACGACCGCCAGGACCGGCACCAGCAGCACCAGCACGCTCCAGGGGAACGAGGTGGTGCCCCACAGCCCGAGGAGGACGCCGCCGACGACTCCGCCGCCGGCCATGGCCACGTTCCACAGGGTGACGAGCATGGCCTGCGCCGCGTCGGCCTGCTCGCCGCCCGCGTCGCCCACGGCGGTCTGCAGGAGCGTCGGAGCGCCGCCCCAGCCCAGGCCCCAGAGCACCGCCGCCGCGTAGACCAGCGCGGGGCTGTCGGACAGCAAGGCCAGGACGGCCGCCGCGGCGGCGATCAGCAGCGCGCTGAGGATCGTCAGCGCGCGCAGCCGGCGGTGGATCAGGACGCCGACGATCCAGATGCTGAGCAGGGAGGCGGCGCCGAAGACCAGCAGCACCAGGTCGGTCGAGCCGCCCATGCCGAGCCGGTCGAGGAAGGTGGCGATGTAGGTGTAGAGGATGGTGTGGGCCAGCACGAAGACGGTCACGACGAAGAGGACCGGCGCCACGCCGGGCACCTTCAGGGCCCGCAGGACGGGCTCGCGCTCACCGCGCTCCTGCCCGGGGTAGTCGGGCACCGTCGCCACGATCCACGCGATGACGGCGAGGGTGAGCCCCGTCATGACCAGGAACGCCACCTGCCAGCTCAGCGCCTTGCCCAGGAAGGTGCCCGCGGGCACACCCAGCGAGAGGGCGACCGGGATGCCGGTCATCACGATCGCGATCGCCTTGCCCTGCAGGGCAACCGGCGCCATGCGGCGCGCG
The DNA here is from genome assembly GCF_014650335.1 of Streptomyces hiroshimensis. GTDB lineage: Bacteria > Actinomycetota > Actinomycetes > Streptomycetales > Streptomycetaceae > Streptomyces > Streptomyces hiroshimensis. Next base: position 62,823 of record NZ_BMUT01000014.1, on the reverse strand, counting down.
TACCCGGCCAGCAGCGCCCAGGCCAGGCCCGCCGCCACGCCGGCCGCGCTCCGGGCCGCCATGGTCAGGAGGTAGTCCGCCGAGACCGCAGTGACGGTGTTGGCGACGGCGAAGGCCGCCATCGCCGTCAGCAGCAGTCCCTTGCGCCGCCAGCCGGCGGTGGCCGCGGTCAGCGGGATCGCCGTGAGGGCCGTACCGATCGCGTAGATCGTCACCGTCTGCCCGGCGGCGGACTCGCTCACTCCCAGGTCGCGGCTCATCGCGGGCAGCACGCCCGCGGGCAGCGTCTCCGTCAGGCTCGTGATGAACACGGCCGTGGCCAGCGCCAGCAGCGCCGCCAGCGGGAGCCTCTCCTGCTTCTCCTGACCGGCACCGGCACCGACTACGGAATCAACGGGCCGCTCTGTTTCGCTTATCGTCATGACGTGAATCCTGGAACCCTCACATATATGTGAAGGTCCAGCCGACGGGACGTGAGGCCCGTCACACACCCCGTCTCCTTCTCATTCCTGAAGGACGATCCGCCCCAGCAGCGTCACCGTCAGGCCGAAGTAGTCGGCGTGCACGAGCCGCCGGCCCACCGGACGCGTCGTGCCGCCGGCCGTGATCGTACCGGTGGCCGTGGACGGGTCGGTGAGGTACGTCTCGTACTCCTCGATCAGGAGGCGGTATTCGGTGAGCAGCGCCGTGGCCGGCGGAGCGAGCTCGCCGGACCAGACGAAGCCGGTGCCGCGCGCGGTGCAGGTCAGTTCGAGGGAGGAGCCGGCGGCCGTCCACTCCAGGTCCCCGGTTCCGCTGCCGCGCTTCTGCACCGTGGCGACGACGCGGCGGCTCGCGGCCATCGCGGCCCGGCCCGTCCCCGCGAACTCGCCTGCGGCGTCGGCGGCGGCCGGGCCGCTCAGCTCGATCCGGAACTGGTTGCCCGCCGTCATGGCGGCGGTGACCCTGCGGTCGGGCAGCAGCTGGACGAACTCCGAAAGCACGACCTTCGACAGGTGCAGCGGGTCGAGGGACCACGGCTGGTAGCGGGCGAGGGCCAGTCGCACATAGGGGAAGTAGGCGGGGCTGTCGGCGAGGTCGCCGAGGTCCACGTCGATGTCGCAGGACCACAGCCCCAGCCGTCCGTCGAACTCCGGGGCGAACGCCACGAGCGGCACGGTCACCGGGGCGCCGTCGACGCGCTCGGCGAGCACGCCGGTGGCGGTGCGCTCGGCGTTCGGGAAGTTGGCGGGCCGCAGGCGGGGCAGGACGGAGTCGTCCGCCCACACGGGGTCGATGCCGCACCGGGTGACCAGCTCGGCCGGCAGGCGGCTGCCCGGGTCGAGGACGACGGCGAGGAGTTCGTCGTCGCCGGAGGAGAACCAGGGGCGCTTGAGGTAGACGCGGACCCCGGCGTGCCGGCGGACCTGGGTGACCTGGTGCCGTGCGTGGTCGACGGTGCGTTCCCAGCCGAAGGTGGGCACGAGGTGGCTCGCCTCGGGCGGCTCGGGGCGGCGGGTGCTGAGCACCGGCCAGCCGTTGCCGGAGGGCCCCTGACCGGCCGGCCCCCGGCTGGTGATCAGCTCGGTCCGGTCGGTGATCGCGGGGTGGAAGTACTCCCGGAAGCGGGTGGTCGCGGTCGGGGTGTAGGTGACGTTGCGGTGCCGGGTGTCACGGAATTCGTGCCGGACCTCGTGGCGGAAGCCGCCGATCCGCAGGTCGTTCTCGAAGGGCATCACGGTGACCTCGCCGGCGTGGGCCTGCCCGGTGATGCGCTGCGGGGCGGGCTCGGTCACGTCGTCGTGCCACTCGGTCCACGTCGCGTCGAGGTCGATCCGGCCGGTGCTCTTCGCGTGGCAGTGCACGGTGCCGGAGATCTCGGCCGAGGTCTTCCCCTCCTCGCGGAAGAACGACAGCTCGCCCAGCACCGGGGGCTCCAGCGGCCGCTCCACGGCGTGCACCAGGGTGACGTCCACCCATGGCGTGATCATCCAGTTCTCGCCGGCCGCCGCCGCGGCGGTCAGCTCGTCCTTCTTCTGCTGCGGCAGCCGCACCGGGTCCTGCCACAGCGACGAGCCGGTCAGGAGCTGCCAGATGCGGAAGACGCCGAGGCCCGCGGCGTCGACCCGGCAGCTCATGCGGACCGTCGCGGTCTCGCCCTTGGGCAGGAAGACGGTCACGACGCCGCCCAGCGGCGGAGACGGCGGTCCGTCGCCCTCCTCGATCCTCAGCCGCAGCGGGCGTGCCTGCGGCCAGGGCCCGGTGAACTCGTACGTCTCGGTGGGGTTCGGGCCGGGCAGCCCGCGCAGCGAGACGCCGCGCGCCAGGACGTCGGGCAGGTAGGGCAGCAGCAGCTGATCGGCGTCGTGGATGACGTACTCGCCCTGTTTGAGGCCGCTGCCGCGCTCTACGGGGAGCTCGGTGAGCGCCGAGGTGTCGTGCGGGTTGTGCTTGACGACGTGGATCTCGTGACGTGCCTTCAGGTCGCGGGTGACGCGCGGGTTCTCGGCCAGGCGCACGACCGTGTCGAGGTAGGTGCCGGACTCGCGGGAGGCGGCGGCGAAGTACGCCTCGCGCACGGCGTCCGGCTTGCCGGGGCCGAAGACGCCGTCGTACTGCCCGTGCTCCTCGGCCATGAGCAGCGAGGACTTGGGCGGGCTGATGTGCCGTTCGTCGAAGTGGCGGTAGCGCCGGTCCGGGCCGTCGAGGGGGTCGCCCGGCCCGTGGTCGGGCACCTCGGCGTTGCGGCGCTGGGCCCACTCCAGCGGTGACATGGCCAGGCCGTGCTCGTCGACGGTGCTGCGGATGACCAGACGCGGCTCCGACTCGCCTTCCAGGAAGGGCCATTTGGGAACGATCGCGGGCGGTGGGACGGGCTCCCAGCGCGCGTAGGTGACCGGGTCGGTCGCGGTGCCCTCCACGGCCGGGGCGCCGGGGCCGAGGCTGTTGCCGGCGAGGTCGACGAGCCGGGCGCGCAGCCGGTAGGTGCGGCGGTAGCGCAGGGCGGGCAGGGTCCCGGCGGTCGGCCGGAACGTGGCGTCCAGCGGGAAGCGGTCCGAGACCTCGGGGTCGGGCACCCGCGGCAGGTTGTCCGCGCCGATGGTCCGGCCGGGCGGGGGCGCGGCCAGGCTCCAGCCCCGCCAGCCGAAGAGGGCCTGGTGGACGAAGAGCTGGTTGGCGCCCTGCTTGTCGTGGGTGACGGCGGTGGCCTTGACGTGGCCCTCGTCGGGGCCGGCCGTGATGGGCACGGGAGGCTGCCCGGCGCGCCGGAGGGCGTACTCGCCGGTACGGGCGCACAGGGGGGACCAGGCGGCGACGCGGCCCGTCGCCGGGTCGACGACGCCGACGTCGACCCGGTAGCCGCGCACCAGGTGGGCGGCGTCGAGGACGGCCGCGGCGACCGGGTTGCCGTCGGGACCGACTCCGGCCGTGTGGCGGGCGTCGGCCTCCATCTGGTCGGCGAGCGAGGCGTCGCGGCTCTCGTAGAGGACGGTGAGGCCCGCGCCGTGCAGCGCCGGAAGCGCCGTGGGGTCGCCGGAGGCCGCCTTGGCCGGATCGCTCGCGCGGGTCAGCAGCTGGTCGAGGACGCGGGAGAACTCCACGTACTTCATCGCCGCGCCGTCCACGTCGAGGTCGAGGGTGTGGACCTCGTCGGCTCCCAGCTTGATCATCCGGTGGCCGTAGAGCCCGTCGTCGGCCGCGTACGCCTCGAAGCGGCGGCCTTCGACGTGGCGCAGCGCGGTCCACGGCCGCAGGCTCTCGTCGGCGTTCAGCCGCCCCTGCGCGGCGGTGAAGGACACCCGTGCCTGCCACCGGTCGGCGAGCCCGGGCGGGGGCGTGACCAGCAGGTCGAGGGCCAGGCCGAAGCGGCGCAGCAGTTCCGGGTAGTCCGCGAGCAGCGCGCACGCGGCGTGGAAGTCGAGGTCCGGGGGTACCGGTGGCGGGGGCGGTGGGGGCGGATCGGCGGCGGCTCCGTCGTCCGGGCCGGCGCCGGTGCCGGAGGCCGGGGCCGGGGCCGGCGGGCGCGCGGGCCTCGCGCGGTCGTAGAAGCGGTACATCTCGGCGAGCCCCAGCAGGGCGTGGTCCTCCCGGTACTGGGGGCTGCTGCGGTCCATGTACAGCGGCCGGTAGGGGTTCGCCGCCCGGGCTGCGTGCGGCCTGCCGCCGGACGGGTCGGATGGGTCGGACGGGTCGGATGTGCCCGGCGTACCCGGGGTGCCGCGGATCAGGCTGTCGAGCCGGCCGTAACCGGTGGCCACGTCCCGGGAGAAGCCCAGGATGGTGCCCGTGAGGTTGCCCAGCAGGTCGCCCGGCTCGGGATGGTCCCAGCTCCCCTGCGGTGCGGGAGCGGCTGCGGCGTCCGTACCGGCATCGGGGCCGGCGGAGGCGCCGCGCTGCTCGGATCCGCCGCTGCGGGGGAACGCCCGGCGCTGTGCCGTGGCGGTCACCGCAGCCTCGTACAGTCCCCTGACCTGCTCGTGGACGGCCCGGCTGGGGAACGAGCGCAGGGTGGGCGGCCCCTGGGGGGCGGCGGCCAGGGCGCCGCCGGGCGCGCTCACCTTCGTGTCGGGGCCGAACAGCTGGGGCCACAGCGCGCTGTCGGCGGGCGGGAAGCGCCCGGTCTGCGGCTCGGTGGGCACCGTCACGGTCCCGCCGGGGCCCTTGAACTCCACCTGGAGGGCCGCGGCGTAGGTGCGCAGCGTCCCGGGCCAGTCCAGGAAGCCCGGGAAGGCCCTGAGGGTGTCCCCGCCGGTCAGGCGCGGGCTGACCAGGACGGTCAGCCGGAGCTTGCCGTCGGCGGCCGGGCCGTCGGGCAGTACGGTCCACCGGATCGTCTCGGGCATGGCTCAGCTCACTTCCGCGAAGGCGGTGCAGTACTCGGCGACGGGGTCGCGCCGGATGCCCGTGACCGGGTCGGCGTAGGGCGCCATCATCTCGGCGAAGGTGACCGGACGGCCGGCGCCGGGCGCCGCCGCGGCCGGCGCGGCCTCGCCCGGCAGCGCGGCTTCACCGGTCGTGGCGGCCTCACCGGTCAGCGCGCTCAGGGAGCTTGACGAGCCCACGAAGCGCTTCTCGCATTCGATCGTGACCGACTGCGACCAGAACCCGATGTGCACGCTGACGGAGATCCGGGCCCGGCCGGAGACGGTGTTCGGCGGCTCGAAGGTCAGCTCCAGGCAGATCTCGATGGAGAGGGAGACGATGCCGAGGACGTCGACCTCGCCCCGGGCCCGGAAGTAGCCCGTCAGCCGGGACTCGTTGGAGGGTAGTTCCAGGCGGTAGTAGATGCCCGCCATCACCGACAGGCTTCCGCTCGCGACCCCGAAGTTCATCGACAGCGCGGCGCCGAACTCCAGGGCCGCCTCCAGCACCGCCACCCGCTCGGGGGTCAGCACGATGCCGAAGAAGCCCCCGCCGCCGAGCAGGGAGACGGTGAGCCGGAAGGGGGCCTGGCGGGTGCAGAAGAAGAAGCCGATCTCCACCGTCCGGCCGATGAACGGCAGGTCGAGGTAGGCGCCCAGGCGCAGGTTCTCCAGGCTGAACACCCCGATGGCGAGGTTCGGCAGCGGCAGAGCGTAGCGGGCGGTGATGCCCGAGGGTGTGACCTCGATGCCGGGCGGGTCACTGAAGCCGTCGACGGGGATGAGGCGGCGCAGCGTCTGGACGAAGGACAGGGGCCCGATGAAGTCGACGCTCTTGAGGACGACGTCGATGTCGGCCTTCTTGCCTGCGCGGGCGCTGAAGCGGACGCGGGTGAACGACAGCTGCAGGGCGTTGAACGCCGGCACGAGGAGGAGGCTGAACTTCTCCAGGCTGCAGGTGACGTCCGCGCCGACGGACAGGTCCGGGCGCAGCGATCCGCGCAGGTCGACCACGACGGAGAAGCGGCCGCCTTCGTCCGGGACGAAGACCGGCAGGTCCGACGGGTATTTCTGGATCGCCGGGCTCCACTCCAGGCGCGCGTTGACGGTCTCGGGGAGCCTGGCGCCCAGGGCCGTCTTCTCCACGGCGTCGCGGAGGGAGATCGCCTGCCCGGCGGCGGCGGTCCAGGTCGCGACCTGCTGCCGGACGCGGTTCAGCAGGGCCCGGACGCCGGGGTCGGCGTCGGCGGGCAGGGTGTTCAGCAGGTCGGTCAGGGCTGCGGCGAAGGCGTTGAAGGCGTTGTCGACGTCCCGCATCTGGGTGGTGGGGGGCGGGCGGCCGGGAAGCCTCTCGGCGATGAAGTCGCCGACGGTCCTGACGAAGGCCTCCGCGGTGCCGACGACGCGGCGGGCCGCGGCCGGGTAGCGGTCGATCTCGTGGTCGATCAGCTCCCGGACGCGGCCGAGGTCGGAGAGGAAGCCGGTGACGGCGGTGATGGTCTCGGTGAAGAAGTTCGGTACGTTCAGGGGCTTGCCGAGCCCCTCCACCGCCTTGATCACTTTCGCCAGCGGGATCAGGCCCAGCAGGTTGGGGCCGATCGTGTCGAGGCCGTCCAGCGGGCGGAAGAACCCGTCCGGCTGGAAGGTGCCGTTCGCGAGGGCTTCGAGCGGGTCCCCGCCCGCGGCGGCCGCGACGCCGGAGACGGGCCCCGTCAGCCGGGACAGGCCCGCCACGGCGATGCTCGGCGCCGAGAGCCCTCCGGAGCGGTCGCGCTGATTGCGGAAGTCCAGCTTCAGCGGCGAGCCGGCCGGGGTGAGGAGGCTGAGGAAGACCTGGCCCTTGTTGGCCCGGCGGACGGGGTCCGTCGCCTGCGAGAAGCCGGAGAGGGCGTAGCGCCTGGCGTAGGCCACCGGCACCGTGGCGTCGGCGCCGGAGAGGCTGCTGACCGCGGGCACATTGGCGTAGGCCCAGCGGAGCTGCGGGACGAACTGGGCGTTCCGCGACACGGACGGATTTCCGGGGCCGGGACCGGCCAGGGCCGGTGGCGCCGCCATGCCCCACACCATCTGTGCCACCTCCAGCCGGGTGTCGCCGGGCTTCGCCGAGGGGGCGAGGGCCACGGACTGCCCGAGCAGGTCGGCGCCGGTCTCGGTGGGGACCTCCACCGCGGCGGCGGCCGTCGCGGCCGTGGGCGGGTTCCGGTCCAGGCGGTTGTACTCCGCTACGGCGGCGGCGAGTTCGCTGCCGAAGGCCTTGGTCTCGTCGAGGAAGAGGAGCGGGGTGCGGAATTCCACGATCCGCCCGGAGTGGTCGACCGCGGTGATCTTGAACCGGTAGGGGTTCTCGGAGCCGGTCGCCGGGAAGAACTTCTTGTCGTCCGCGGGCGGGAGGAGATCCGGCGTCACCACGGTGTCGATCCGCACGCTGGTGAACGGGAAGAGCACGTTCGCCAGGTCGCTGTCCGCCGCGGGGCCGGCCGGCAGGGGCGTGCCGGGGTCGTAGGTGCGCAGGGGCTGGCGGACCACGACGAACACCCGCTTGATCAGATAGGTGCCGCGGGGATCACCGAACTTGCGCTCGGTGACCTCGACGCGGACTGCCTTGTGCCCGAACGGGCACAGGTAGCCCTCCCGCATCACCCTGACGTAGTGGTCCCGGCCCATCGACGCGCGGTGGCGCCACTCCGAGAGCGAGACGCCCGCGGGGCGCTCCGGCCACGTGCCGAGGCTGTCCAGCCAGCCGCCCACCGCCGACAGCATCAGGTTGTTCACGTCAACGGGCTTCGGCAGGTACGGCTGCCCGTCGGGTTTGAGCAGTCCGCCGTTCGCGGTGAGCTCGACGATGTCGTGCCGGTCCCGCGGCGTCATCGGCTCCCTGAAGGGGGAGGGCTCGACGGGGCCCGGGGTACGGCCGCCCTCCCTGTCCCACACCGCGCGCACCGTGGCGCCGTTCAGCCGGGTGTGCCAGAGCTCGACGCGCTCCCCCGGGCCCGGGCCGGTGATCGCCGAACGGTGGATCCACCGGCCCTTCTGGGAGGGGGAGAGGTAGAGGCGGTAGGGCAGTTCGATGCCGGTGGCGGGGTGGCCGGGGTCGGCGAGGGGGTCCTGAGGGCGGATCACCGGCGGCGCGGCGGGGGCGTCCTCGGAGGTGGCGGTGCCTTCGGGGACGGTGTCGTCGCGGACGGCGGTGCCTTCGGGGGCGGCTGTGCCTTGGGGGGCGGCGGTCGAGGCCTCGATCACGGCTCCCGCCGCGGCGGCGGCTTCGAGGGTGGCGTCGAGACCGTAGCGGGCCGTCAGCTCGGCGGTGGTGCGCAGGAGCTGCACCAGGGCGACGGTCCTGGCCGTGGCGCTCCGGCCGTCGCCGTCACTGCCGTCACTGCCGTCACTTTCATCGCTGCCGATATCGGCAGTGCCGCCGGCCGGCCGGATCGTGAGGGCGAGCGGTGCCGTCTCGGGTTCCCGGGCCGCATCGACCACACGCATGGGGAGCCTGCGCATGGCGTCGAGCAGCCCGTCCTCGGTGTAGGCGATGGAGTCCTGCGGCCCGACCTCGAAGACCAGCACGCTCCTGCCGCTGATCCGGGAGTCCACCGGAAGGTCCCTGGACTCGCCCGGCACTTGATCGCTGAAGACCTGCTCCACCACGTGCTGGGGGCCGAAGGTGACCACCAGCAGCCCCTCGCGCTGCGGATCCGCGCGGACGAGCCGCCGCCTCCCCGTGGGGTCGTCGAACTTCAGCCCCGGAAAGCCGAAGGAGAGGTCCAGCAGATCGGTGCCGCGCAGAATGCGGATCGATGCGGGTGTGGTCATCTCGCCCCCTGTTGCCGTACGCCGGGCGGGTGCTCGAGAAGCGAGCGCGCCGGATCCGAGACACCGATACCGGCCGGGTACCACATGTCACATACCCCGAATGGCGCACCACGTATTGGGCCGAACGAGTGCCGGCTCGGCAACTGCGGGCCGTTTCCGTCTCGCCGGCCCGACCGGCCCCACCAGCCACACCGGCCCGGTGTCCGGCTTCAGCGGGCGGGGGCGCTCAGTTCGACAGCGCGCAGAGCTGCGGCGAGCGCTTGTTCGTCGCCGACGTCCAGCGCGGTGTCGGTGAGCTTGATGACGTGTTCGTCGCCGTGTGCCAGGGCGCGTTCGACGACTTCTCCCGCGGAGATGCGGCGGGGAGGCACGGCCGGGACGGGCTCCGCCGGGGCGTACATCGCCGTCACGGCGGCCGATGCCTTCCACGCCGCGTGCAGGCTCGGCACCCACAGGGTGCGCGGGAGGGCGCGGAGGCTGCGCAGTACGGCGTTGGGGGCCGTGGCCGCGTGGACCAGCATGGTGGCATCGCCGTGGCCGTGGGTGGCGTAGCGGTGGGTCGCGGCGCGCACCAGCTCGGTGAGCCCCCGCCGGGCCGCGTCGGGGCCGGTCACGTCGCCGGACCAGGCCGGCAGGCCGCCGACCAGGGCCAGCCGGGTGGGAAAGCCTCCCTCACGGACACGGATCGCGGGCACGGCGTCCAGGGCATCGTCCGCGTCCGTCGCGCCGGGGAGCCACGTGATGCCGGGGAGCGGGTGGTGCCGGGCGGCCCAGTAGCCCAGGGCGTGGGCCAGTTCGGCCAGCCGGGGCTCGGTCTCCCCGTGGTCGAGGAGGGCGCGCACGGCGTGGCCCGTCCGGATCACGGGATGGGTGGATCCTCCGCACATCCCGGGCAGGAGGCGCGGCCACCACGTCGCGAGGAGGCTCCTCCAGCCGTCCTCGGACAGGGCGCGGGTGAAGTACGCGATCCAGTCGGCGGCCCGGCGGGGATCCCCCAGCGCAGCGGCCCAGTCGGCGTCGGTGACGGGTGCCACCGGGGCGGGGAAGTCCTCCAGGAGGTCCTCGTAGCGGTCGAGCCAGCGGTGCACCGCGGCCTGCTGCCCGTGTGCCACGAGCGCCTCGGCCACCATCGGGGCGTGGTTGGTGAGCCGCCCGAGCCGCTCGGGGCCCGAGGCGTGCAGGCGTTGCAGCGCTTCGTCGAGCACACCGCTCGTGTCGGGGGTGTCGGTGGTGTCGGTGTCCATGCCGGACACGCTATGCAGGCCCGCGTGACTCCGGATCGGGCCCGGGGACCAGAGTCCGCGCCGCCGGGCCTAGTCCTTCGGTCGCGCGGCAGCGGCGACGGCTTCCGGGACTTACGGCGTCAGGACGGCTTCCGGACCAGCAGACAGGCCTGCGCAGGCTCGGCCACGCCTTCCCCGGGCTCGCGCACCAGCCGGGCGTGTATCACCAGTCCGGCCCGGCCGAGCAGCTCGGCGATGCGGTCCGGCTGCCGCCTGTGGAAGTCGAGCGAGACCGGGTGGCCGAAGGGCCGGTCCAGGTGCAGGGGCTCGTCACCCACCTGGAAGGCCACCAGCAGGTGGGCGCCCGGGGCCAGCACCCGGTGGAACTCGGCGAAGACCTCCGGCAGCAGCTCCTGCGGGGTGTGGATGATCGAGTAATAGGCCAGGGCGCCGGCGAGGGTGCCGTCCGGTATGTCGAGCGCCGTCATCGAGCCCACCTCGAAGCGCAGTTCCGGGTGCGTCCGCCGGGCCAGCGCGATCATCTGCGGCGACAGGTCGATGCCGTACACGGACAGCCCCAGGGCGCTCAGGTGTGCCGTCACGCGGCCCTCACCGCACCCGATGTCGGCCACCATTCCCGCGCCGGCTCCCGCACCGGCGTCCGCCCCGGCTCCCGCACCGGCGTCCTGCACGAGCTCGGCGAAGGCCCCGAGCATCGCCCTGTCCAGCGGCTGGGCGGCAAGGGAATCGCGGTAACGATCGGCGTAGTCGGTGGCCACGGCGTCGTAGAACGCCCGGGTCGTGCTCAGGAAGTCCGGTTCGGTCATGAGCACGGACCCTACCCGGCCGCAGCGCGGCGGCCCGGGCCGCCGCCGTGGCACCGTCTCCGGCGCGCTCAGACGACCTCGACGGCGTGGCGGACCACCGCGTCGAAGAAGTAGCCCTGTTCGTTGGGGACGGAGCGGGCGGGCTGGGTGTTGCCGGAGGTGTCCGTGGCCCGGGCCAGCAGGTGGGCGGGGCCGGTGCCCCGCGGGTGCCAGGTGGTGCTCCAGCGCACCCAGCCGCCCGGGTGCGGGGCGTCGTGCAGGCGGGCCTGCCGCCACGTGCCTCCGCCGTCCGTGCTCACCTCCACCCGGCGTATCCCTCCGTGCCCCGACCACGAGCGCCCCGTCAGCCGGTGCCCGCGGCCCGCGGCGAACACCGCGCCGGGAGCCAGCTCGAAGGCGCTGCGGACCGGCTGGCGGGTCAGCGGCGCGCTGCCGCCGCGCGGGTGCGCGGGGCCGAAGAGCCGGTAGAAGACGGTGTTCCACGGGGAGAACAGCGGGCGGTCGGACACTTCGATGTCCCCGACCCACTTGATCGAGGCGACGCCTGCCCAGGACGGCACCACCAGTCGCACCGGCCGGCCGTGGTCGGGCACGAGCGGGCGGCCGTTCATCTCGTACGCCAGCAGCACGTCGTCGAGGGCCTTCGCCACCGGCATCGGCCGGCGCACCCGCCCGTGGTCCGTCCCTTCGGCGACGAACGCCGCGTCCAGGCCGCGCGGCATCACGTCGACCGCCCGCGGCGAGAGTCCCGCCAGGCGCAGGACGTCCGACAGCCGTGCGCCCCGCCATCGGGCCGCTCCGACGGCACCCATCGTCCACGGGGTGCCGGTGACCCGGTCGCCCTGCTGGGTGGTGAAGTAGCTCCGGCCGTTGCCCGCGCACTCCAGGCACGCGCTCGACGTCACGGCGGGCAGCGCCCGCAGGTCCGCGTACGAGAACTCCACCGCGCCGCCGCGCAGCCCGCTGCCCCACACCGTCAGGCGCCACCGCGCGGGGTCCAGGACGGGCGTCGCCGTGTGGTTGCGGACGAAGAACCGGTCGACCGGCGTGTGGTAGCCCGTGCCCCGCAGCGCCGCCCAGTTCGTCTCCGCGTTCGTGCCCCGGACCGTCAGCAGTTCGGCGGGCAGCGGTTTGATGATCCCCGGTGCCCGCGGATCCGCGGCCGCTGACTCCGCGGCTGCTGACGCCGCGGTCGCTGACTCGGCGGTCGCTGACGCCGCGGTCGCGATGCCGGCCCCGGTGCCGGTGACGGCGAGCCCCGTCACAGCTCCCAGAAAGCGCAGCACGCCCCGGCGGGAGAGCCCCTCCCCCACCGCCTCTCCCGACAGGAACCGCCGCAGCCTGTCACGGTCGTAGGCGTGCTCGTAGGCACACTCGTAGGCGCGCTCGTACGCGCCGGGTCCGCGTTTCGCCGTTGTCATCCGAGCTCCTCCCGAAGAGCGGGCCGCAGCGCTCACCACACGCTAGGCCACGCCGGCTCCCCGGTCCCCACCGCAAATCGGCCACCGCCCGCCCCGGCCGAACGGCAGTGAGGTTGACCTGAGTTGAGCTGTACGGGCCCCGGTGCCGGTGGTGCCATGAGCCTCGTCGGGCGGGTCCGCGAGCGAGTGGGGGCTCCATGTTCAGAGCGTTGACGGCCATGGGTGCGGCCGCGGCCTTCGCCGCCACGGCGTTCACGCCCCGGGCGGCTGCCGCGGCGGAGGATCCGCCGCCCGGCAGGGTGCTCATCGAGGTGGCGACGGTCAACGGTGCGGGATGCCCTGCCGGAACCGTGGCCGTGGCCGTGGCTCCGGACAACGCGGCCTTCACCATCACGTTCGGCAGCGTCATCGCCCAGGTGGGCCTCGGCTCCAAGCCGTCCGACTCCCTGAAAAGCTGTCAGGTCCGGCTGTCCGTCCACCCGCCGCAGGGATACACGTACGCGCTCGACGGAGCGGACTACGCGGGCATGGTGCACCTGGCGAAAGGCGCCTCGGGCGAGGTGACCGTCGACAACTACGTGCAGGGCACCCCGCCCGCACCCCGGAAGCGCACCTTCACCGGCCCGGTCAGCGAGAACTGGCAGCTGTCCGGCGCCCCCGACCCCGTCGTCTACGCACCGTGCTCCGTGTCGCAGGCGTTCAACCTCTCCTTCGCCCTGCGGGTGAACGCCGGCACCTCGGACACCTCGACGACGACCAGCTTCCTGACGCTGGAATCGACCGACGGAAGCGACGCCCGCCTCGTCTACCACCTCGCCTGGAAGCGGTGCCCCGGCTCCTGACGGAGCGACGACCGGCCCCGACCCGGTGTTGCGGGTCCACGCCGGGGCGCGGCGTACGGTGCGGCGCGCCCCGTGACCTCGCGGTCCCCCGGCCGTTACGAAGGGCCCTCGATGACCCGTCTGGCCGCCTCGCTCTCGGCGGCGGCGGGCGACAGCTCGCTCAGCGTGTCGAGGGCGGTGTCCTCCCGCAGTTCCTTCTCCCAGGCGGCGGCCAGCTTCTCCTGCCGCTCGCGCGGCTGGTGCCGGACCTCCTCGCGGTGGGCCGGGCTCAGGGCATGCAGGAATCGCGCGACATCGTCGGTCGGCATGGGTTCTCCCTCGTCAGCGTCGACGGGCATTCCCCTTCCCTGCGCCGGGAGGCCACGGACCGGCGGGGCCGCCCCCTTCACCTGAAAGGGGACCGGTCCGGCGCCGGCAGGCGGAGCACGCGGCCGTCCGCTCCCG
>NZ_BMUT01000014.1:0-49391 GCF_014650335.1 Streptomyces hiroshimensis | reverse complement strand
GGGACCGGACGGCCCGCCGGGCGGCCCCGGCTACTCCTGCCGCACGTACAGCAGCAGACGGGCGAACAGGCCGGGCCGGGCGGGAGGCGCCCCGCGGGGCGCGGCCGGCCCGGTCTCCGCGACAGGGAGGCTCGCGCCGGGCCCGGCGGGAGGCTTCTCCTCGGCCGGGCACACGGGGTCGGCGCCGTGGGGGGCGTTCTCGGTGCCCGGAGGGCGCTCACCGTCGGTGGGGGCGGGCTTGGGGTCTGGGCCGTGGGCGCGGTAGACCTGGGCGCGCAGGTACGCACTCAGGACACGCGCGGGATCGAGGGGCATGACGTCTCTCTGCTCTCGTGCCTGCCGGTGTGAAGGGAATTCCGCACGCGAGGCCCGCCCTCGTACGGGCAGGGGCGGGCGCGGGCCTTCTCAGCAGCGCAGGACGTCGTTGCGCGCGGGGCCCGCGGCCGCCGCGGAGCCCTCGGCGCCGGCCGGGGGTGCCGGCGGGCAGGGCGGGGCTGCCGGGGATGCGGCGGCCCCGAGGGGCGGGAGGCACGAGCGCCTGGCGGGCGAGACCGAGGCGCGGGGCGTGCGGGTGTCCGCGATGCAGTCGTCGGTGGCGGCGAACTCGACGGAGACGGAGCTCTCCTCCGGGCCGGTGCCCAGGGCGAGGACCGTGCCGCTCCCTCCGGAGAACAGCAGCAGGACGGAGACCAGCACGGCGACCGCGGCCCGCACGGCGGGCTGCCACGGCGGCGGCGCTGGACTCCACAGGTTCATGCACCAAGCGTAATCAGTCAATTACTTTCGGCGCATTCCACCGTTCGGGTGAGGCCGTTGAATCCGACGCTGCATCTTCCTGCGGGAGCCGGGTACCTGGCCCGGATGGTCGCACAGCCCGCGCCAGAGCACCCCGGCGCGCCGTACGGTCGAGGCAGGGCCTCCCCGCACGGCGGCAGACCCCCGACCACGGCCAGGACGGCGAAGGAGGAGCAGTGACGGATGCCCGGGAGAGTGCGGACCACGTCAGCGTGCATCTGACGGACTGCGGCCACCAGGACGCGGGCGCCGTCTTCGGCGTCCTGGAGGCCGTCTTCCCCGAGGCCGGGCCGCCGCGCAGCGAGACCGGGCCGGGCAGTCCCGGCGCCGGCCCCATGATCTGGTGCATGAGCGTCGACACCCGGACGCGCGCCGGCGGCGATGCGGGGCAGGCGGAGAAGACGCCGCTCTCGGGCTCGGTGACCGCCGATCTCTTCGGCGCGGCCGACCCCGTCCGCCAGGTCAAGGAAGAGCTCGAACAGGCCTTCGCCGTCGAGCACCGGGGGCACGTCTCCGGCGAGCACGAGATGGAGCTGCGCCTGCGCCTGGCCACGCGAACGGCCTCCTGAAGAACGCCCGTTCGTGCGTCGCGTGTCCCACACCACAGTCCGGTATCCGAACAGGTCTGTCCGTGGGCCCGTCCGGCACCATAGGGTGACGGTGCAGCCGGTTCGCCCTGCTCGCCAGGCAGGCGCGTCGCAAGAGGGAACCCGGTGGGAATCCGGGACTGCCCCGCAGCGGTGAGCGGGAACGACCGCCGTCATACGCACTGGATCCGTACGGATCCGGGAAGCGACGGCCAGTAGGTGCCATGTGGCGTGCCCGCGAGTCCGAAGACCTGCCGACTGCCCGTGCGCTGCCGAGCGCACGGAGATCCCGGTGACCTCGAGGGCGGGTCGGCGCACATATCAGGCGGGCACGGACGGCGGCGCACAACGCGACCGCATTCCGGCGGCAACCCGCCCGGTTCTGCCGTTCCTTCGCGCCTTCCGCCCGTCCCCCGGGGTCATGGACGCACGCACGCTCGCGAAGGAGAGTTCCGTGACCAGCAAGTCCGCAGCCGCGGCAGCCCAGGCCACCGTGTACGGCTATCCCCGTCAGGGCCGCAACCGTGAACTGAAGAAGGCGATCGAGGGGTACTGGAAGGGCCGCGTCACCGCAGACGCCCTCCGGGACACCGCCGCCGCACTGCGCCGCACCAACTGGCAGCAGCTGGCGGATGCCGGCGTTCACGAGGTCCCCACGGGTGACTTCTCGCTCTACGACCACGTCCTGGACACCAGCGTCATGGTCGGCGCGATCCCCGCGCGGCACCGCGCGGCCGTCGAAGCCGGCTCCCTCGACGGCTACTTCGCCATGGCCCGCGGCACCCAGGACGTGGCGCCGCTGGAGATGACCAAGTGGTTCGACACCAACTACCACTACCTGGTCCCCGAGCTCGGCCCCGACACGGTCTTCACCGCGGACTCCACCAAGCAGGTCGCCGAGCTGAAGGAAGCCCTCGTGCTCGGCCTGACCCCCCGTCCGGTCCTCGTCGGCCCCGTCACCTACCTCCTGCTGGCCAAGGCCGCGCCCGGCGTCGCCGCCGACTTCGAACCGCTCACCCTCCTCGACCGGCTGCTGCCGGTGTACGCCGAGGTGCTCGCCGATCTGCGGGCCGCCGGGGCCGCCTGGGTGCAGCTCGACGAGCCCGCCCTGGTCCAGGACCGCTCCCCCGCCGAGCTGAACGCCGCCGGCCGCGCCTACCGCGACCTGGGCGGCCTCACCGACCGGCCCCAGCTGCTCGTCGCCTCCTACTTCGACCGGCTCGGCGAGGCCCTGCCCGTCCTCGCCAAGGCCCCCGTCGAGGGCCTCGCCCTGGACTTCACCGGGCCCGCCGCCGCCAACCTCGACGACCTCGCGGCCGCCGGCGGGCTGCCCGGCAAGCGCCTCCTCGCGGGCGTCGTCAACGGCCGCAACGTTTGGATCAACGACTTCGAGAAGTCCCTGTCCACCCTCGGCACCCTCCTCGGCCTCGCCGGCCGCGTCGACGTCTCCTCGTCCTGCTCCCTGCTGCACGTGCCGCTGGACGCGACGGCCGAGCGGGACATCGACCCGCAGATCGCCCGCTGGCTCGCCTTCGCCCGCCAGAAGACCGCCGAGGTCGTCACGCTGGCCCGCGGCCTGGCGCAGGGCACCGACACCATCGCGGCCGAACTGGCCGCCAACCGCGCCGGCCTGGCCTCCCGCGCCGGCTCGGCCATCACCCGCGACCCGGCCGTGCGCGCCCGCGCCGCCGCCGTCACCGAGGCCGACGGGCGCCGCTCGCAGCCGTACGCCCGGCGGGCGGCCGCCCAGCGCGCCCACCTCGGCCTGCCGCTGCTGCCGGTCACCACCATCGGCTCCTTCCCGCAGACGACGGAGCTGCGCACCGCCCGCGCGGACCTGCGCGCCGGACGCATCGACGACGCCGCGTACGAGCAGCGCATCGAAGCCGAGATCCGCGAGGTCATCTCCTTCCAGGAGAAGGCGGGCATCGACGTCCTCGTGCACGGCGAGCCCGAGCGCAACGACATGGTGCAGTACTTCGCCGAACAGCTGACGGGCTATCTGGCCACGCAGCACGGCTGGGTCCAGTCGTACGGCACGCGCTACGTCCGCCCGCCGATCCTCGCCGGTGACATCTCCCGTCCCGAGCCGATGACCGTGCGCTGGACCCGCTACGCCCAGTCGGTGGCGGGCCGCCCCGTCAAGGGCATGCTGACCGGCCCCGTCACCATGCTCGCCTGGTCGTTCGTCCGCGACGACCAGCCGCTCGGCGAGACCGCCCGCCAGGTGGCCCTCGCCCTGCGCGACGAGGTGAACGACCTGGAGGCCGCCGGGACGTCGGTGATCCAGGTGGACGAGCCCGCCCTGCGCGAGACGCTGCCGCTGCGGGCCGCCGACCACGCCGGGTACCTCGCGTGGGCGACCGAGGCGTTCCGCCTGTCCACCAGCGGCGTCCGCCCGGACACCCAGATCCACACGCACATGTGCTACGCGGAGTTCGGCGACGTCCTCCAGGCCATCGACGACCTCGACGCCGACGTCATCAGCCTGGAGGCCGCCCGCTCGCACATGCAGGTCGCCGCGGAGCTGGCCGTCGCCGGCTACCCGCGCGAGGTCGGGCCCGGCGTCTACGACATCCACTCGCCGCGCGTCCCCGGCGCGGACGAGGCGGCGGCGCTGCTGCGCAAGGGCCTGGAGGCGATTCCCGGAGAGCGCCTGTGGGTCAACCCCGACTGCGGCCTGAAGACCCGCGGCTGGGCCGAGGTCCGGGCCTCCCTGGAGAACCTGGTCACGGCGGCCCGCACGGTCCGGGCGGAGATCCCCGGCCGGGCCTCCTGACGGTGAAGTGACACGAGGGGGCGCGCGCCGGACGACCCGGCGCCCGCCCCCTCCTGCCGTACGGTCAGTGCGCGGGCAGGATCCGGTCGAGGTGGTAGTCCAGCGTCGTACGGACGTCGGCGAGCGTGCGCCGGCCGTGCAGCACGTCCATCCCCAGCCCCGTCACCCCCGACACCAGCAGGTCCGCCTCCCGTCCGGGGTCGGTGCCGGGCGCCGCTCCCGCCTGCCGGATCAGGCCGGCGACGAGCTGCTCGACGGGCTGGGAGGCGTGCAGGAAGACCTCGGCCAGCGCCGGGTCGGTCAGGCTGCGCACGTAGTACGCGACGAAGACGCGCAGGGCGCCGCGGCGCTGCTCGTCCAGGGGCAGGAACTCGTTCAGGACCGCCCCCAGCACCGCCCGCAGGTCCTCCGGGTCGTCCAGCGCGGCCATGCGCGCCCGGGCCCGCCGGTCGTTCTCCTCGTGCAGCAGGTGCAGCGCCGAGACGAGGAGGCCGTGCTTGCTCCCGAAGTGGTACTGGACGACGCGCAGGGAGACACCCGCCCCCGCCGCCACCTCACGCATGCTCGCCGCCTCCAGGCCCCGCTCCGCCGCGATCTTCCAGACGGCCTCGGCGATCTGACGCCGCCTCCGCGATCTCCCCTCGGCATGAGCGGCGGGTTCGGCGGCCGCGGGCGGCGCCGCTGCCGGCCGGCCGCGCGCGCCGGCCCGCCGCCGGTACGCCTTGGCCTGGCAGCTGCGCGAGCAGTAGACGGGCGGGCGGCCCCGGACGGCTGTGGCGAGCGGCGCCCCGCAGACACGGCACCCCACCAGATTTTCGTCACGCATAAAGGCACTGTACTCCGCTAGGAAATACGTGACGAAATAGCCCCGGTTGCCCGATTTTCATGCATCATTGATACAGTCGTATCAAGCAACCGAACCGTGATCGGAGGAGGCGTCGTGCACGAGGCCTGGTACAGGGTGATGTCCATCGTGGTGCTGATCGTGGGTGTCTGGGAGGGCCCGCTGGCGATCCTCTACCGGCTCGTCAGCGGCGACGAGGGCAGCGTCCTGCGAGCGGCGAACTATCTCCCCTCCCCCTGGTGCTACCCCGTGGCGGTCGCGGCGGCGGTCCTCACGTACGGCGTCCTGGCCGTGCTCGACACCGGGCACAAGAAGGCGCTGGCCCGCCAGAAGGCGCAGGACGACGCCCGGAGCGCCGCGCAGTCCGGGTGACACCCGGCGATCATGCGGTTGAGCTTCCGGCGCGCCGGTTACCCATCAGCCGCGGTCCCGCGCGTGGAAGCGGGTGCCGGCGAGCCGACAGGAGCGTGGCGGGTGAAAGAGAAGGTCCGTGCGGCGGCCCTGACCGGCTTCACGGCGCTGGACCGGCGGCTGCCGGCCGCCGAAGCGGCCAAGGCACTGCTGCGCAAGGCGTTCCCCGACCACTGGTCGTACCTGCTCGGGGAACTCGCCCTCTACAGCTTCGCCGTCCTGCTGCTCACCGGCTCCTACCTCACGCTCTTCTTCGATCCGGGCATGACGCAGAGCGTGTACGAAGGGCCGTACGAGCCGCTGCGGGGCCTGCGGATGTCGCAGGCGTACCTGTCGACGCTCGACCTGAGTTTCGAGGTGCGCGGTGGTCTGCTCATCCGGCAGATCCACCACTGGGCCGCGCTGATCTTCGTGGCCGCGATCGCGGTGCACATGCTGCGCGTGTTCTTCACGGGTGCCTTCCGCAGGCCCCGGGAGGTCAACTGGATCGTGGGGCTGACGCTGTTCGTCCTCGCGCTCCTCGAAGGGTTCGCCGGCTATTCGCTGCCCGACGACCTGCTGTCCGGGACCGGGTTGCGGACGGCGAACACGATCGTGATGTCGATCCCCGTCGTGGGCACGTACCTGAGCTCGTTCATCTGGCGCGGGCCGTTCCCGGGCCACATCGTCATTCCCCGGCTGTACGTCGTCCACGTGCTCTTCGTGCCCGGCGTGCTGATCGCCCTGATCACCGTGCACCTGCTCCTGGTGGTCTACCTCAAGCACACCCACTGGGCGGCGCGCGGCCGGACCAACCGCAATGCTGTCGGGACGCCCATGTTCCCGCAGTTCGCCGCCAAGTCCACGGGGCTGTTCCTGATGCTGTCCGGCCTGCTGACGGCGCTCGGCGCGCTCGCACAGGTCAACCCCGTGTGGGCCTACGGGCCCTACCGCACCGACCAGGTGGCGACGGACGCCCAGCCCGACTGGTACGTGGGGTTCCTGGAAGGGGCCCTGCGCGTCATGCCCCCGTGGGAGACCGTGCTGTGGGGGCACACCTTCATGTGGAACGTGCTCATCCCGGCCGTCGTCCTGCCCGGCGTGCTGTTCACGGGCCTGTATCTGTACCCCTTCCTCGAGAAGTGGGTGTCGGGCGACCGCACGGAGCACCACCTGAGCGACCGCCCGCGCAACCAGGCCGTCCGGACCGCCCTGGGGGTGGCCGGCATCGTCTTCTACGCCGTCCTGCTGGCGGCCGGCGGGAACGACGTGATCGCGTTCTCCTTCCGGGTCTCCGTCAACACCCTGACCTGGATCTTCCGCATCGCGGTCGTCGTCGGGCCGGTGCTGGCGTTCTGGGCCGCCCGGCGGATCTGCCTGGCCCTGCAGGCCCACGACCGCACGCTGCTGGCCGAGGGCCGGGAGAGCGGGAACGTCGAGCAGGACGTCCAGGGCGGGCTGGGCGAAGGCCACGAGCCGCTGTCCGCCGAACGCACCTATCGCCTGATGGTGCGTGAGATCCCGCGGCCGCTCGCGGCTCCCACAGGGGAGCTGCCGCGCAGGCAGCGGCTGCGGCTGGCCCTGAGCTCCTGGTACTACCGCGACCGCGTGGAGGTCCCGGTCACGCCCGAGCAGCGGCGCGCGGTCGAGGAGCGCACCGCCGCACCGGTCGAGCCCGACGAGCCGGCCCCGCCCACCGGGCCGAACGAGCCGGCCGAGCGCGGCACGTAGCCGCGGGCCCGGGCACGGCGCGCCGTCCCTACTGCAACAGCCGGCGCTGGATGAGCTCCATGACCTCGGCCGGGCCGCGTTCGCCGTGGTCGACGTCCAGGAGACGGTTGCCGATCCACACCATGAAGCACAGCGTGCAGCGGACCTCCACCTCGTCGGGATCGGCGCAGAATTCGCCGAACAGCTCGCGCAGGTAGTCCATCCGCCGGTTGTCGACGCGTCGCATCCGTTCCGCCACGGCCGGCTCGCGCCGCGACCAGTCGCGTATCGCGAAGTCGGTGAAGATGTCGGTGAGCAGGCCGTCACCGGAAGCGGCGACGGTGAACAGCCGCTGCAGCCTGGTCCGCGCGTCACCGCCGGCGGCCTCGACCTTCTCGATCAGCGCCGTGGTCGCGTCCCCTTCCCAGGCGTCGAGCATCTCCTCGAGCAGGGCCTGCCGGTCGGCGAAGTGCCAGTAGAAGCCGCCCCGGGTGACGCCGAGCGCCTTGGCCAGCAACTCGATCCGCACCGCCTCCACCCCGCCGGAGGTCAGAGCTTGAAGGCCCGCGGCAATCCAACTGCCGCGCGGGGTACGCGCCGTGGCCATGAGTCAGGTCACCTCTCCACCATCTATACAGCACTGTATGGATCTTCTATCGTCTTCCGTACAGCACTGTACGGATCGGCACGTGGGTGAGTACAGCTGGTTCCCCGACGGCGGGAGGTAGGGAATGAACACTCCGACGAAAACCATGACGCCGGATACATCGGATACAAACGCGAGGGTGCGCCTTGCACGGCCGTGGGCTTTGTGGGCCGCCGTGGCCGTAGCGACGATCACCGCGGTGCTGCACACGTTCGTGCAGACCACCCCGACCCTTGACGCACTGATGGCCGGCGACGCCGCTGCCGAGGGCCGGCAGGGGCTCCGGATGATGTGGCACGGCATGTCGGCGATCGCCTGGACCTACCCGGTCGTCCTGGTGCTCCTGCGGCACTGTCCGGCTGCGGTCACCAGGCCGGCACTCGGCTGCGTCGCGCTGCTGAACGGCTCACAGGCGGTGATGTACGTGGCGACCGGGCTGGGGGGCCACGGCATATCCGGGCTCCTGTCGGTGCCGGAGTGGGCGCTGCACGCTCCGGTTGCGGTCCTGGCCTGGCTGGCCCGTCCGGCCCGGCCCCCGGGCAGGCCGGCGCCACACACTCGCCGCAGCCGCGGACGGCTGGTGCTGCTGTGGCTCGCGATCGTCTTCTCCACCTTCATGGCGGTTTTCCATACCGTCAGCGGCACCTTCGACTCCTGGCCGGCCTACTTGCTGGACAGCGACACCGCCCTCGACCCGAAACTGACCCTGTACGCGATGTGGCTCTTCAGCTGCGTGCTGTTCTGGACGCTCCCGTTGACCGTGGTGTGGTCACTGCGGGCGCGCACAGAAGCGGGCCGGTTCCTCCTCGCCTACGTCGCCGTCCTCGTCGCGGCCCTGGCGGTCTCGTGGGCCGTCACCAAGGCACTCGGGATCGCACCCGACCTGACGCCGGCCGGGCCGGTATCCCTCGGCCTCAACGCCACTCTCACCGCCCTGAGCGCACGACCCCGGCCCCGGCCGAAGAGGCGGAACGCCGAAGAGGCGTCGCACTCTGCCTAGTCGCGCTGGACGTACTGGAAGGACATGCCGCCCACGCCCGCGGCCAGGACGCCGAACCCGATGATGAACAGCCACAGGCCGAAGACGATGCCCACAGCCGAGAGCGCGGCTCCCAGGGCGGTCAGGGCCGGGTAGGCGCTGCGCGGCGGGAAGAAGTCCAGGGGGCCCGCCCGCTCGGCGATGTCGGCCTTCTTGCGGTCCTCCGGCCGGGCTCCCCGGCGGCGGTAGTTCATGGTGAAGAAGAACGACATCAGCGACGCCATGATGAAGGAGACCGTCAGCGCCGCGGTCCCCGCGGGCTCGCGGCCGGAGAGCCAGACGTAGACGGCTCCGGTGCCGAGGAAGAAGCCGGCGACGCCGGCGAAGAGGACCGCCTCTGTCTTCACTTCGGGATGCTCCTCGTCTCCGCCGTCTCCAGGGATTCGGGGTGGTGCAGGTCGAAGGCGGGGGAATCGGAGCGCACCCGCGGCAGGGCGTGGAAGTTGTGGCGCGGCGGAGGGCAGCTGGTGGCCCACTCCATGGACCTGCCGTAACCCCAGGGGTCGTCCACGGTCACCTTCGGGGCGTGGCGGGCGGTGTGCCACACGTTGTAGAGGAACGGCAGGGTCGAGATGCCGAGCAGGAACGCGCCGATGGAGGAGACGGTGTTCATGAGGGTGAAGCCGTCGGCGGCCAGGTAGTCGGCGTAGCGCCGGGGCATGCCCGCCTCGCCGAGCCAGTGCTGCACCAGGAAGGTGATCTGGAAGCCGGCGAAGAGGGTGAAGAAGTGGATCCTGCCGAGGCGCTCGTCGAGCATCCGCCCCGTCCACTTGGGCCACCAGAAGTAGAAGCCGCCGAACATGGCGAAGACGACGGTGCCGAAGAGGACGTAGTGCAGGTGCGCGACGATGAAGTACGAGTCGGTGACGTGGAAGTCGAGGGGCGGGGAGGCGATGAGGACGCCGCTGAGACCGCCGAGCAGGAAGGTCACGAGGAAGCCCACCGCCCACAGCATCGGGGTTTCGAAGGAGATGCTGCCGCGCCACATGGTGCCGATCCAGTTGAAGAACTTCACTCCCGTGGGGACGGCGATGAGGAAGGACATCAGCGAGAAGAAGGGCAGCAGGACGGCCCCGGTCGCGAACATGTGGTGCGCCCACACACTGGCCGACAGCATCGTGATGGCGATGGTCGCACCGACCATCCCGGCGTAGCCGAAGAGCGGCTTGCGGCTGAAGACCGGGATGATCTCGGTGATCACGCCGAAGAACGGCAGGGCGACGATGTAGACCTCGGGGTGGCCGAAGAACCAGAACAGGTGCTGCCACAGCACCGCGCCGCCGTTGGCCGCGTCGAAGACGTGCGCGCCGAACTTCCGGTCCGCCTCCAGGCACAGCAGGGCCGCGGTCAGCACGGGGAAGGCGAGCAGCGCCAGGATGGAGGTGAAGAGGATGTTCCAGGTGAAGACCGGCATGCGGAACATCGTGAGGCCCGGTGCGCGCAGGCAGACGATGGTGGCGATGAAGTTCACCGACCCCAGGACCGTGCTGAGGCCCGCCACGACCAGGCCCATCGCCCACAGGTCGCCGCCGGCTCCGGGCGAGAAGACGGCGCTGTTGAGCGGGGCGTAGGCGAACCACCCGAAGGGCGCGGCGCCGCCGGGGACGACGAATCCGGAGACGACGATCAGCCCGCCGAAGAGGAACAGCCAGTACGTCATCGCGTTGAGCCGGGGGAAGGCCACGTCCGGGGAGCCGATCTGCAGGGGCATCACGGCGTTGGCGAACCCGGCGAACATGGGCGTGGCGAACAGCAGCATCATGACCGTGCCGTGCATGGTGACCAGCTGGTTGTACTGCGCGGTGCTGACGATCTGCAGCCCCGGCCGGGCCAGCTCCGCCCGTATCACCATCGCCATCATCCCGGCGAACAGGAAGAAGCAGAACGCGGTCACCAGATACATGTTCCCGATCGTCTTGTGATCGGTGGTGGTGACATAGGTGAGCATTCTGCTGCCCAGCCGGAGCCGCGGGCTGTCGGCGGTCTCCGCCGTCTCGTCGGGTCTCTCCTGCTCCAGCTGCGGCATCGCCCCTCCGTTAAGCCCGTGCCCGTTGCGGCGGGCGCCTCGTGTGTAGCCGTGGGCGCCGTCGCACAAACCAGGGATGGGCCATTCGGACGGTGGGGCGCCGGTCACTCGCGCGGCAGGGGCGGATCGCTCGCGCGGCAGGGACCGGGTCACTCGCGCGGCAGGAGGGAGCCGAGCGGGCCGAGGTCGAGGTTCAGGTCGTGCGGCTCCAGTCCGTAGCGGGTGCACAGCTCCTGCATGCGCCGCTCCAGCAGCATCAGCGTGAGGCCGATGCGCTCCTCCTGGTCCTCGCTCAGGTCACCGCGCTCCACGCGGCGCAGCGCCTGGCGCTCCATCAGCTGACGCAGGAGCTCCACGACGGTCAGCACGAGGGTGACCAGGTCGCGTTCGACGGCCTCCTCGTCCAGCTCCAGCCGGCGCGCCGTCATGGACGGTCCTCCCCTTCGACCGAGCTGATGAGCGCGCGCAGGTCGACGCGGACGAGGTCGACGTCGGCGATGCTCAGGGTGAGGTCGCCGGCCAGCACGACGCCTCCCGCGAGCAGCCGGTCGAGGAGGTCGAGCAGGGACAGGCGCCGCTCGGCGAGGGGACCGCTGCCGGTGCCGGTCATGCCGTGCCCGTGTCGTGGGCGGGTTCCCGCGACGGCTCGCCGGCCACGAAGGAGTACGGCGCCCACGGCCCCGTCAGCTCCACCCTCAGCCCGTCCTGCGGTGCGCGGCCGGCCAGTCCGGCGACGGCTGCGGTGAAGGCGGGACCGCGCTCGCGGGGCACGAGGTAGGCGGCGTTGAGGACGTTGCGGCCCGGGTGCCCGGTGAAGCGGGGGTTCTGCGGCGGGTAGAGCCGGGTCTCCTCCGCGAGGGTGGCGAGGGCGGCGTGGATGCCGCGCGCGGCCTCGTCCACGTGCCGCCACTCCTCC
The DNA here is from genome assembly GCF_014650335.1 of Streptomyces hiroshimensis. Taxonomy (GTDB): domain Bacteria; phylum Actinomycetota; class Actinomycetes; order Streptomycetales; family Streptomycetaceae; genus Streptomyces; species Streptomyces hiroshimensis. Next base: position 37,659 of record NZ_BMUT01000014.1, on the reverse strand, counting down.
TCGCGCGCCTGGCGTTCCGCGGCACGCTGCCGGAGGTAGTCGCGGCCGGACGTGGCGGCGCGCGGCGCTCGTGGGCGGGCCCGGGAACGCGGGCCCGGGAGCGGGGGCGGGGGCGGGGGCGTCGCGGCCGGTGCTTCGGCGGCCCCCTCCGCAACGGTGTGGATCTTGACTCCCCACTCGGCGCGGCCCTCCAGCCGGTCCAGGGCGGCGCCGAACGCGGTGTGGCGGGCCGTCAGCATGCGGCGCACGCCTGCCTCGTCGCGGTAGACGGTCGCGAGCCGCAGCGGCAGGACGCACGGCGCGCCGGCCGACGCCGCGTCGACCACCCGCTGGTGGCCGCGCGCGACGTGCTCCAGCCAGGCGAGGTCCTCAAGCCGCTCGCGCAGCCCCTCCTCGTCGAACTCGGCCGCGGGGACGGACCCCACCAGGACCACGAGTCCGCCTTCCCGCACCGCGCGCACCGGCTCGCCGGCGACGCCCGTGGCGCCGGTGACCGTGCCGGGCCCGTCCCCGGCTGCACCGGTGTCCCGCAGGACGGCGTAGGCGTACAGCAGTTCCGTACGGTCACGGTTCACCGGGACCCCTCCTTTCGGCTCCTTCAAGCTCTTCGAGCCCGTCGCGTGTGTCCCCGTCGCGTGCTCTTCCGTCGCGTGCTTCCCCGTCGTGTGCTTCGAGTTCGGCGATGCGGGACCGCAGCCGTGCGTTCTCCGCGTCCAGTGCGCGCCGGCGGGCGCCCGAGGAGAGGGAGGGATCGCTCTCCCACCAGTCGATCCCCATCTCCCGGGCCTTGTCGACGGAGGCGACGACCAGGCGCAGCCTGATGGTGAGGAGTTCGATGTCGAGCAGGTCGACACGGATGTCGCCGGCGATGACGATGCCCTTGTCGAGCACGCGCTCCAGGATGTCGGCGAGGTTCGCCGAGCTGCTGCTGCCGCCGGGGAGCGACGGCGCCGGTCGGCCGGTCATGCCGCGCCTCCTCCTGCGGGCCGCTGCCCGGCCGCCTCCATGCGGTCCAGCAGGGCGTCCTCGCGCCGGTCGAACTCCTCCTCGTCGATGGCGCCGCTCACCAGCTGCTCCTCGAGCACTTCGAGTTCACGCCGGACGGCCGCCGGGTCGTGGTGGAGGCGCTCGGCCTCGGCGACGACGCGGCGCAGCACCCAGCTCACGAAGGTGATCACGTGGCGAAGCTGTACGGCGGGAGCGGACCGTTGACCTTGATGTCCAGCTGCGGGTGACGCTCGCCGAGCCGCCCGGCCTCCTCCAGCGGCCGCCGGGATGCGGACTCCTCGACGAGCAGGGACAGGTTCAGGAACCAGCCCGCGCTCTGCGGGCCGTCCCGGTGGTCCTCGGCCAGGGGCGCCAGCGCGTCGCGCACCAGCGCGGCGTCCTGTGCCTCGCGTTCGCGCATGCTGTTCGCGACCTTTTCGCCGAAGCGCAGGCGCTGTTCGTACGAGCCGCCGCCGGCGGTCCGGTTGGCCTCGGCGAGGGCCCGCAGCCCGGCGTCCTCGGAGAGGACGAGGTGCAGGGCGGCGTCCTCCCGGTGGAGGACCTTGACGTTGTACTCGACGCGGCCGGCGAGCCGGTCGAGCTGTTCCTCGTAGCGCCCGCAGTGCTCGGAGAGCACTTCGGCCACGTTCTCGTCGCTGTCGGAGACGCTGCCGAAGCGCATCGGCAGCACGGGGGCGCGGCGGCCGGCCGCCGCCAGCACCTGCTGGTGGGCCAGCAGGTCACGGCGCTTGGGGCGCAGCTGCTCGGGGCAGTCGCTGACGACCGCGGCCAGGCCGGCCCGGCTCACCACCCGCACAGGGCGTGGCGGGTCCCCGATGCCGGTGAGGCCGTCGGGCAGGTGGGTGCTGCCGGCGCGCGCGATGCCGTAGACGTAGGTGCTCACTCGGTGTCCTCCTTCTTGCGGGAGGTGGAACGGCGGCTGCGGCTCGGTTCCTCGCCGCGGTCGCGCACCTGGTGAATGGCGTCGGAGACGGTCTGGGCGGCGCCGGAGAGGGCGCCCTTGGTCTTGCCGTGGGCGCCGCTCTCGGTCACCTCGCCGACGAGTTCGGGCAGGCCGGCGCTCTTGTGGGGTCCGGATTCCAGGTCGAGGCGGTTGCAGGCCTCGGCGAAGCGCAGGTAGGTGTCGACACTGGCGACGACGACGCGTACGTCGATCTTCAGGATCTCGATGCCGACCAGCGAGACGCGTACGAACGCGTCGATGACCAGCCCGCGGTCGAGCACCAGTTCGATCACGTCGTACAGACCGCTGGTGCCGCCGGCGGAGCCGGTGCCCGGTTGCGCAGGGACAACGCTCATCTCGGGCGGTTTCCTCTCGTCTTGTTCTCTCGTCGCGTTGTTCTCTCGTCGCGACGGGACCGGTGCGGCGGCGCTCGCGGCAGGGGGCTCAGCGGGCGTCGGACCTGCCGCGCTCGTAGCGCCGGACGCGGCGGTAGCCGGTGAGCAGGCCGTCGGGGCCGAGGGTCAGCTCGTAGAGCGCCATGACGCTCATGGTCTCGGGGATCCGGGCGACCTCGACCGCCTCGGCCTCCAGCGTCCAGCCGTCCTCGGTCCGTTCGAACCGGGAGACGCCTTCGGGCTGCAGTCCGGTCAGTTCGGCGAACTGCTCGCGGGCCGCGCGGAGTACCTGGGGTGCGGTGAGGTCCGGCCGTGTTCCCGCTTCCGGGCCCGTGCCGGTCTCGTCGGGTTCGTCTGCCTTATCAGTCATGAAGGGCCTCGCCCTGCGGATACCGCGTCCCGGCGGACCCAAACCCGCGATCACGGTCCGTCCGCCCCGGCCTGCGTTTCCCGGCCGGGCGCTGCAGGCGGTCAGGAGCACGCGCCCGGGCGACCGGGCGCACTGCGCTCATGAGGGCGCCGTTCGGGGGCATGCGACCGGATGGAGGTGAACCCCATGGTTCCACTGCTCATCGTCCTGCTCCTCGCCCTGCTCCTCTTCGGCGCGGGCTTCGCCCTCAAGATCCTCTGGTGGGTCGCGCTCATCGTCATCGTGCTCTGGCTGCTCGGCTTCCTCGTCCGCTCCGGCGGCGGGCGCTGGTACCGCTGGTAGCCCGCGCCGCACCGCTGCGGAAGCCCCCTACCACGGCGGCCGCCCGGCTGCCGCCGCCCCGGCCCGGGCGTCACCGGGCCGGGGCGTTCTTTGCCCGCGGGGCCCGTCACCGTACGGTGTAATGGCCCGCACAGGGCAGTTGAGGGCACCGGCACCCGGGAGCGAGCGTGGACACACCCCCGCACGAGGCCGCGGCCTCGGCAGCGCGCCAGGAGGCGGCGCGCCTGACGGCCAAGGACATCCACGGCGTCGCCCTGACCTGGGTCGACAACGCGGGCATCGCGCGCGTCAAGGCCGTCCCCACGGCCCGGCTCGCCCACGCGGCGCAGTGGGGCGTCGGCATGTCCCCCGTCTTCGACGTGTACCTCAGCGACGACTCCGCCGTCACCAGCGCCCACATCGGCGGGCCCGACGGGGATCTGCGCCTCTTCCCCGACCTCGGCCGGCTGACCGTGCTGGCCGCCCAGCCGGGCTGGGCCTGGGCCCCGGCCGACCGCTGCGAGCAGGACGGCGCTCCCTACGCGGCCTGCCAGCGCGGATTCGCGCGGCGCATGGCCGGGCACGCCGCACAGTCCGGTCTCGAACTGCGCATGGGCTACGAGACCGAATGGGTCGTCACACACGCGGCCGAGGAGGACGGGGCCGCGGAGGCGCCCGGCCGCACCCGCCGCTATGCGGGCCCCGGCCCCGCCTACGGGATGACCCGCGTCACCGCGCTCTCCGGCTACGTGCGCGACGTCCTGGAGGCCCTGGCAGCCCAGGGCATCGACGTGCTGCAGATCCACCCGGAGTACTCCCCCGGCCAGTTCGAGGTCTCCACCGCCCCGGCCGGCCCGGTGGCCGCCGCCGACGACGCGGTGCTCGTACGGGAGACGATCCGCGCCGTGTCCGCGCACCACGGCCTGCACGCCACGTTCGCCCCCGTGGTCGAGCACGGGGCCGTGGGCAACGGTGCGCACCTCCACCTCAGCCTCTGGAGGGAAGGCAGCAATCTGTGCCGCGGCGGCGAAGGCCCCTTCGGCATGACGCGGATCGGCGAGGCGTTCCTCGCCGGGGTCCTCCAGGCGCTGCCCGCGCTGCTGGCCGTCACCTGTCCGCACCCCGCCGGCTACCTCCGGCTCTCACCGTCCATGTGGGCCGGTGTCTTCCAGTGCTGGGGACCCGAGAACCGGGAAGCCGCCCTCCGCTTCATTCCCGGTCCGGCGAAGGACCTCCAGGGCGCCAACGCCGAGATCAAGTGCATCGACGCGACGGCCAACCCGTACCTGGTGGCCGGCGCGGTCATCGCCGCAGGGCTCGACGGCATCGACCGGCGGTGCACCCTGCCGGACCCCGTCAGCGGCGATCCGGCGGTCACCCACGCCGGAGTCCCCCGCCTGCCCACGAGCCTGCCGCAGGCCCTTGAGCACTTCCGCGGCTCCGCTCTCCTGCGCGAGGCCTTCGGCGACCCGCTCTACGAGGCCTTCCTCGCCGTCCGCGAGGGCGAGTACGCGCGCCTGCAGCACCACACCCCGGAGGCTCTCGTCGAGGACCTCCGGCACCGTTTCTGAACCTGACCGGCCCTGACCGACCGGGGCCTGCCCGGGCCGGACCGACGTCGCGAAGAAGGCAGCAGCCATGGCGAACCGGACAGCGACCGCACCGCCCGCCGAACAGCCCTCCGGCGGCGGCCTGGTGGACCACCACTGCCACGGCGTGGCCCGGGGCCCGCTCACCGCGTCCCGCTTCACGGCGTACTTGACGGAGTCCGACGCGCCCGCCGCCGACGGCACCACGTTCTTCGACAGCCAGCTGGGCTTCGCCGTGCGCCGCTGGTGCCCGCCGCTCCTCGGGCTCCCGGCCCACTGCGCGCCCGCCGACTACCTGGCCCGGCGCGCCGCACTGGGCGCGGACGAGGTGAACCGGCGGCTCCTCGGCGCCACCGGGATCACCGACTACGTCGTCGACACCGGACTGGCCGACGACCTCACCACCCACCACGAGCTCGCCCGTGCAGGCGGAGGGCGCGCCCACGAGATCGTCCGGCTGGAGACGCTCGCCGAGCACACGGCGGACAAGTCAGGCAGCGGCCGGGAGTTCCTCGACGGCCTGCAGGAAGCCGTGCACGCGGCGGCCCGCTCCGCCGTGGGCTTCAAATCGGTGGCCGCCTACCGCCACGGGCTCGACTTCGACCCGGCCCCGCCGGGCCCCGGGGAGCTGCGGGCCGCCACGGACGGCTGGCTGGCCGGGCGGGAGCCGGGCGGTCGCCTCCACGACCCCGTGCTCCTGCGCCACCTCCTGTGGACCGCGGCCGGGACCGGGCTGCCCCTGCAGATCCACACCGGCTTCGGCGACCCCGATCTGCGCCTGCACCGCAGCGACCCTGCGCTGCTCACCGACTTCATCAAGGCCGTACGGCCGACGGGCTGCCCGCTGGTCCTGCTGCACGCCTACCCGTACCACCGCAACGCGGCCTATCTCGCCGGGGTGTTCCCGCACGTCTACGCCGACGTCGGGCTCACCCTCTCCCACACCGGGGCGCGGGCCACGGCGGTCCTCGCCGAAGTGCTGGAGCTGGCTCCGTTCGGAAAGGTCATGTTCTCCACCGACGCCTACGGGCTGCCGGAGCTGTACGTCGCCGGCACCCGCCTGTTCACGCGGGCGCTCGGGCAGTTGACGCAGGCGTGGGTGGACGACGGTGCGTGGCCCGCGGCCGAAGTGCCCCGGATCGCCGGGCTGATCGGATCGGAGACCGCGCGGCGGCTCTACCGGCTCCCGGCCTGGACTCCCGGCTGCGTGAGGCTGCGTGAGGCCGCATGAGACCGCGTGAGACCGCGTACAGGCCGTGCGCGGGCCGTAGGGCAGGATGCCGTTCATGAGCGAACGCACCCACCTCACATACCTCCCCGCCCCCGACGGGGTCGCCCCCGCCACCGGCTACACCCACGTGGTCACGGGCACCGGCCGGCTGGTGGCCGTATCGGGGCAGGTGGCGCACGACGAGCACGGCAGGCTCGTGGGCGCCGGCGACCCCGAGGCCCAGGCCCGGCAGGTCTTCACCAACCTCCGGCGCTGCCTCGCGGCCGCGGGGGCCTCCTTCGACGACGTCGTCAAACTCACCTACTTCGTCACCGACATCGCCGACCTCCCGGCCGTCCGCGCCGCCCGCGACTCCTTCCTCGACCCTACGCGGCTGCCCGCGAGTTCGGCGGTCCAGGTCGGTGCGCTCTTCCAGCCGGAGCTGCTCCTCGAAGTCGAGGCCCTGGCCGTCGTCCCGGAGGACCGCACCGCCTGATGCGGCATCAGTGGGCCACCGTGGGCGGGACCTCCTGCGCTTCCTGCAGCCGCATCCGGATGTGCTCGGCCGCGCCCTCGCCTCCGGGAAGCCGCTCCCACAGCGCGAGCAGGGCGGGGGCGAGGCGGACCGCCCGGTCGCCGCTGTGCTGCCAGCAGAAGTGTGCCCGCTTCACCGCCGCCAGCACCTCCCCGTCGGCGGGTCCGCTGCGGCCCAGGCGTCCGCCCGCGGCCGTCATCCACAGCTCGGCGGCCCGCGCGTGGTCTCCGGCCATGCGGGCGAGGTCCGCGCGGACCTCGACCCACAGCCCCGCCTCGGGGCTGTCCGGTCCGTAGCGGCGCAGGGCCTGCTGCTCACCCGCGGCGGCCATGGCCGCGGCCTCGTTGTGCCGGCCGGCGTGGGCGGCGGCCAGGATGACCGGCAGCAGATCGTCCTGGGGCTGGGCCGCCGGCTCCGCTGCGGGGACGGGCGCCGCCGGTGCCGCGGCCTGCACCGGCGCGGGCTGCGGCACGGGAGCCGGTACGGGCGCCGCCGCGGGCCGTGGCCGGGGCTGTTGCCGGGGCCGGGGATGGGGCCGGGCGGGCGCGGCGACGTTGGCCAGGACCGGTCCCGGCACGCCCCACTGCAGAGGCAGCGCTTCCTGCCCCGGACCGGCCCCTAGCAGGGCCTGCCGGTGCAGGGCGGACGCGTCGAGCACGGCGCCGGCCCGGTGGTCACCGGTCTGCAGCGCTTCCAGGAGCGCCCGCGTGTACGGGCCGGCTTCGCGCGCGGCGACCGGCGGGACGGGGTTGACGACGCCGAACAGCGGCACGCCCTGGGAGAGTTCCCCGGAATGCGCGCCGCTCTCCACGTGCGGCCGGGCGGCGGGGTCCGCCTCCAGGTCCGCCAGCACCAGCACCGGGCCCGCGTGGGCCTGCAGGGTGCGCAGCAGCCAGGCCCAGGGCAGGCCGGTGTAGCGGACGGTGGCCGGGGTGCTGCCGGGCAGGGCCAGGTGGAGCTCGCCGCCGCGGCGCGCCGGGATCATCAGCCGTCCGGTCACCCAGACCAGGAGCGGGCCGGGCACGGCCGCGGCGTGCTGGAGATAGGCCAGGGCGCTCTGCGGCCCCTCCACGGCGGGCAGTTGCACGACGTCGACGGCGTCCGCGGCGAGGAAGCGGCGGGGGTTGGCGCCCGCAATGGCATGTGCGGTCGGATTCGGCAGGACACCTCGTCGCCGGTCAGGCGTACCGTCCAGTAACAGCACACAACCCCGGACCGTGTCGACCACTACGCACTTCCTCCCTGGCAGCACACAAAGGCACAGGCCACTGTAGAGCCCATGGGCACGGGCAGGGGAAGAACGTCCCTCCCGCCACCCTGGACGGACGGGCCGGCGCACGGCCGGGCACGTCAACCCGGGGGCGGAATCAGCCGGTTCGTGTTCCGCCGGGCGCCATCGCGCTGACGGGGCGGACGGGAAGGTGCCGCGGGCCGCGGACGAGGAGGCCGGGGCGGTAGGCGAGCAGGGCGGGGTCGGCCGCGAGGGAGAGGCCCGGCATCCGGGAGCCCTCGCCGAACAGCATCGGAAGGGCGATCTCCGCTTCCAGCCGGGCCAGCCGCGAGCCGAGGCAGAAGTGCGGTCCGTGCCCGAAGGCCGCGTGCGGCGCGGCCCTTTCACCGGCCGCGGCGTAGCGGGCGGGCCGGAACGCGTCCGGCTCGGCGAAGGCCTCGGGGTCGCGGTTGGCGGCGGCGAGGACCACCAGGACCGAGGCGCCGGCCGGCAGGACCACGCCCTCGCCCAGGTCGACCTCCTCTGTCGTGCGCCGCCAGGTCGTCCCCTCCAACGGGCTCGCGTGCCGCAGGGCCTCCTCGACCACGGCGGCCCAGCGCCCGGGGCCGCCCTGCCGGGCCGCGGCCAGCTCGCCGGGGTGGGTGAGCAGCAGGAGCGAGGCGGACGCCAGAAGGTTCATGGTCGTCTCGTAGCCGGCGAAGAGCAGCAGGAACGCCATCGCCAGCAGCTCGCCGTCGTCCAGGCCGCCCTCGCCCGCGTCGTGGATCAGGGCGCTGAAGAGGTCGTCGCCGGGTATCCGGCGCTTCTGCGCGATGAGGGAGGTGAAGTAGGCGTGGAGGCGGGTCCACGCCTCGTCGACGGCTCCGGCGGGCAGGGCGTCGGCGGGCGAACCGACCCGGTATGTCCAGGTACGCAGGTCCGCCCGGTCCGCCGCGGGCACGCCGAGCACCTCGCCGATGACGAGGACCGGCAGCGGGAAGGCGAAGGCGTCGACGAGGTCGGCGGCGCCCTCGCGGGCCAGCTCCCCGGCCACGTCCGCCACCAGCTCCGCCGTGAGCTGCTCGATGCGGGGGCGCAGGGCGTCCACCCGGCGCGGGGTGAACGCGGCCGTGGTCAGCCGGCGCAGCCGGGTGTGGTCGGGGGCGTCGGTGTTGAGCATGTGGCGGGCGAGGCAGCCGCGGGCGCGCTGTGCCGGGGAGTCGGGTTTGGGGCGGCCCGCGGCGTGCGGTGGCACGTTGGAGAAGCGGGGGTCGGCGAGCACCTCCCGGGCCTGCCGGTAGCCGGTGACCAGCCAGGCCTCCGTGCCGTTGGCCAGCGCCACCCGCGCCGCGGGGCCCGCCGTGCGCAGGCGCGCGTAGTACGGGTACGGGTCGCGTGCGAAGCCGGGGTCCGCCGGATTGAGGGTATCGAGCACCCGTTCATCCTCGTCCGCCCCACCCGTTTCCGGACAGCGGGGCCGGCGCCAGCGCAGGCCCCGGGGTCCTGTGCGGTTCCCACAACCCCGGGGGCTACCGCTTCGGCGGGCACTCCTTCCAGGCGATGCGGTAGATGGTGTTGATGGCGGTGTCCGTGGAGTCCATGGCCATGAAGCTGGTGGTCTTCGTGGGGTCGGAGGTGCCGGCGTTGACGGTCAGCTCGGTGTTGATGTTGAAGTTGCGCCGCTCCCCGCAGGGTGCCCACACGTACTGCGCGATCTCGTTGGTGTCGGTCGCCTGCCAGTTGTCGTCGAGCGAGCCCTTGAACTGGTGGGACTTGACCGTGGTCTGCGACTGGCCCTGGAAGTAGTACGAGGCCTTCTGCTCGCCCGTGGCTCCGGGTTGGAGCTGGGCATATCCGCGGTAGTCGACGCTGGCGACGGCATACGTGAATCCGTGCGGCACATGGACGATCAGATTCAGCTGGCAGTTCTTGCGGAAGTCGGTCGGCTTCGCGCCGAGGCCCACCTGGGCGAGGTATTTGCTGTAGGTGACGGTGAAAGCGGTGTTGTCGAGGGAGACGCCCACGGCGGCGGAGCCGGCGGGACACCCGGAACCGTTGACCGTGGCGACCTCGATCACGATTTTATCGGGCGGCACGGTGATCGCGGGGGACGCTGCGTGCGCCGGCAGCACCGGGCCGCATATCGCCGCTATTGCCGCGCTGCAGAGGAAGAGAACTCTGGATCTGGACATGGCGCTCCTGTGGTTGGGGACTCCGGGGAATCTGAGGAACCTGAGGAATGGCGAAAAGCCGGATCCGGGTGGGGAATAAATTCCACAGGGCGGCGGAGAAGTCAACAGAACCGATATCCGGGGAAAGAGGTTCCGGACACGGGGGTACGGTGTCGGCATGGCGGACGATGTGATCGTCGTGGGATCCGGGGTCATCGGGCTGACCGCTGCCGTGGTGCTGGCGGAGGCCGGGCGGCGGGTCGGGGTGTGGAGCCGGGAGCGGGCGGCGGACACCACCTCCGCGGTGGCCGGAGGCCTGTGGTGGCCGTACCGGATCGAGCCCGAGGAGGCGGTCGCCGCCTGGTCGCTGGAGTCCTTCCGGGTGCTGTCGCAGCTCGCCGCCAGGCCCCGGGAGACGGGCGTCCGGATGGTCGACGGCACCCATGCGAGTACGGCGCCGGAGGAGCAGGGCCCCTGGACGGCCGGCGTCCCCGGGCTTCGGCCGGCCGGGCCCGGCGAGCTGCCCGCGGGCTACGGCCACGGTGTCCGGGCCCGCACCCCCTTGGTCGACATGACGGCATATCTCGGTCATCTCCAGCACCGGCTCGCGGCCGCGGGCGGCACCGTCACCGACCGGGACGTGCCGGACCTGGCCGAGGCCGGGCGCGCGGCACCGGTCGTCGTGAACTGCACCGGCCTCGGCGCCCGCGCCCTGGTGCCCGACCCGCTGGTGCACCCCGTGCAGGGACAGGTCGTCGTGGTGGAGAACCCCGGGGTGGACGAGTGGCTGGCCGCGGAGAACCACGGCACCGGCGAGATCCTCTACGTCCTCCCGCAGCCGTACGGGGTGGTCCTCGGCGGCACCGCACGGGAGCACGTGTGGGACCGCACTCCCTCGCCGGGCACGGCCCGCTCGATCATCAGCCGCTGCGCCCGGGTGCATCCGCGCCTGGCCGGCGCCCGCGTCCTCGCCCACCGGGTCGGGCTGCGCCCGGCCCGCTCCCCCGCGCGGCTGGAAACCGGCCGGCTGCCCGGCGGGGCACGGCTGATTCACAACTACGGGCACGGCGGCGCGGGCGTCACGGTGTCGTGGGGCTGCGCGCTCGCGGTGGCGGAGCTCGTGGCCGCGGAAGACGACTGAACGCGGGGGCCGGGGGGCGCCGGGTCCCGCGTGGGGGCCCCGCCGGCGGCCCCGGCTCGTCAGTCCTGGGCCCGCTGGGTGACCGGCGCGTCCGTGCAGTCGCCGAGGAACTCGTACCAGCGCCGGCGCAGGCAGACGTAGCGCGTGTCCGCCTCGACCAGCCGCAGGAACGCCGTCACCGATTCCACCAGCCGCGCGTGGAGCCCGCCGTCGGAGAGGTCACCGTCCGCGGTGAAGCCCTCGTGCGCCCTGGCGAGGCTGAACATGTCGGGGTAGACGCGCGTCCCCAGGTGTTCGAGCGGAACCCGCAGCGCCCACAGCCCGCGGTTGCCGCCGACCAGGGACGGTGACGCGGAGACCAGCAGGGCGTGCTTGTCCTTGAACGGCTGGGGCTGGACGCGGGAGACCCAGTCGATGGCGTTCTTCAGCCCGCCGGGCATCGAGGCGTTGTACTCGGGCGAGGAGATCACCAGGGCCTCGCACGCGGCCAGGCGGTCGCGCAGCGCGAGCGCTCCGGGCGGCAGGCCCTCGCCGGCCTCGGTGTCGCCGTTGTAGAGCGGCATGGAGAACTCGTCCATGTGGGCGTGGTCGACGTCCGCGCCGGCCTCGTCCCGGACCAGGCGGGCCACGAGCGAGGCCAGCCGGGCGTTGAGCGAGTCCTTGCGCAGCGACGCGCCGAGCACGAGTACGCGCATCGGGCCGGGTGCGGTGTCGGTACCCATGGTCCTGCCTCCCTCGGTCTTGTCCCCTTCGGTTCCGCCCCCTTCGGTCCTGCCTCCTGGGCGGTGCCTTCCGGCCGGGCCCCGCGGCCCCGCGGCGATCCGGGTCAGACGGTGCTGTGCCGGGTGCGGGGCCGCGAGATGGCCGCCCCACCGGTGCCGCTGCCGGTGCCCCGGCCGCTCGGCCACTGCCCCCGCACCCGGCCGGCCAGCCACACCCCCACCGGCCCCAGCGCCGTGAACAGCGCGAGGCAGGCCCACACCCGCATGGCCGTCGACGCATGCCCCAGCACCACCGACGCCGCCAGGCACACCCCGAAGACACACGCCCACCACAGGTGCGTGCGGAAGGTCGCCGCGCAGTCCCCCGACACCGAGGCGCCCTTCGGCGTCACCACGAAGCCCGAGCGCCGTCGCAGCAGCGCCTGTCCCAGCGCCCGGGCGTACAGCGGCGCCGACACCGCCGACATCACCATCCCGGCCACGCCGGAGGAGCCTTCCGGCTCGTGCGGGCTGACGTTGTGGCGGCGGTTGATGACGTACAGGCAGATTTGCAGCACGGCCGCATCGCCGTAGAGCATCAGCCACACCTGGGAGGGCACGTTGATCCCCGAGGCCCCGAGGCCGAGGAAGAGGAAACAGGAGACGCCGCCGAGGACCCAGGTCATGGCGGACATGGGGTAGTAGGCGACCAGCAGGCTGTAGTTCCACAGGCGGCCCGGGGACAGGGTCCACATGGCCCGCCCGAACTGCCGCAGGAGGGTCTCGAACGTGCCCCGCGACCAGCGCAGCTGCTGCGAGAAGAAATCCGTCCAGGAGGACGGGCCCTCCCCCACCGCCAGGACGTCGGGGGTGTAGACCGAGCGCCAGCGGCGGCCCGTCGCCGGGTTCTTCCGCCGGTGGATCTCCAGGCCCGTGGCCATGTCCTCGGTGATCGAGTCGTAGAACCCGCCGATCTGCTGCAGCACGCTCACCCGAAGGCAGTTGGACGTCCCCACGAACATCGGCGAGCCGTAGCGGTTGCCCGCCCGCTGCACCAGCGCGTGGAACAGGAACTGCTGGCTCTCCGCCGCCTTCGTCACCCGGGCCGAGTAGTTCCCGTACACCTGCGGCCCCACCACGAACGCCACGTCCGGGTCACGGAAATACCCCAGCATGCGCTCCAGGAAGTTCGGCAGCGGCACGTGGTCGGTGTCCACGCACGCCACGAAGTCGTAGCCGTGGCCGTGCGCGTCCAGCCAGGCGTTGTAGTTGCCGTGCTTCGTGCGGGCCCGGAACTTCCCCGAGGGGCGGTTGTACCGTGCCACGCCCTTCCGGGAGAAGTGCCGCACTCCCAGCCGCCCGCACAGCGCCCGCGCCCCCGGATCGTCCCCCTCGTCCAGCAGCCATACGTCCACCAGACCGTCGTAGCCGACCCGGACCGCCCCCTCCAGGGTCGCCGACACCATGGCGAGGGGCTCCTTCCCCGGCACGAACGTCGTGCAGAAGGCCACCCGGGCGCCCGGCTGCGCCCGCACCGGCACCGGATCGCGGGCCGCCCAGGAGGCGTGTGCCACCGAGACCACGTTCACCACGCGGAACACCTCGACCAGGCCCACCGACGCCAGCATCACCCCGTCCGCCGCCCCCAGCCATCCGCCCCGCACCACCCAGTGCCCCGGCCACACCAGCCACACGAGCACCCCTGCCGCCATCAACGGCGCCAGCGCCACCAGGAGTCCCACCCATACGCTCACCGCCCCCGCCCGGCCCTGCAGCCGCCGGTAGCCCACCTGGTACGTCCCCCGCGGCGGCTCCTCCATCGCTCCCGCCAGCCGGCTGAACCCCTCGTAGTCGTAGGTGCCGCCCGGGCCCGGGCCCACGGGAGGAGCCACGACGCCCCGTTCCCCCGCGGGCCCCGGCACGGCGCCTCCGCCACCGGCGCCCTCGCCGGCGACCACACCGCGCCCCGACACCTGCACTCCACCCACCACCACAACCACCACCCGCTCCCCCGCCGCCGGAACCACCACCAAAGGGGTTATTAGTCCGCAAAACGTAACAATGCATCTGAGCGATCATCAGATGATTCCGCCCAACACACCCCTTCGATCACCCGCACAGCCCAGACGGCCGTACGACAGGCATATGAGCTGACGGTTCGCGACCGGATAACTGGCCATGCCCCCCTCTGCACACGGCCGCAGCCCGCTTTTCCGCCCCGCAGCCGCGCCATCCGGCCAAAAGCGGCCCGGGTGGCCGCGGGTCCAGTGACCGGTGCGGCGCCACACCGGTTGTATGTGTCGCCGGATCACACCTCACGTGCCGAAGGACGAATCACACGGATGATCAACAACCGCATCGCCTCCCGACTCGCGGTCGCCGCGGCGCTGGCCGCCGCCCTGAGCGTCGGATCCGTGCCGGGCGCCCTGGCCGACGGCCGGACGGGGGCGCACCAGGCGTTCGCCGGCAAGCCGGCCGAGGCGAAGCCGCCCCGCGACGACGACGGCGGATGGCAGGGTGACGGCCTCTCCCTCAACCCCGCGGACAACAAGAAGGTCGACGCGTTCCTCGCCCGTGCCCGGTCCGCCGAGCGGACGGTCAGCCCCGAGATGCAGGCCGTGGCGCGCATCAGCCACGCCGGGCTGATCGGTTTCGATCACCGGCTGAAGTCGCCGGACTCGCTCAAGCGCAAGGTCGCCACCGCCATGGAGGAGACGCCCGGGCAGACCGTGGACGCCACCCTGGCCAAGATCAACGACTCCGTCCGCTACACCCTCCAGTGGCCGGACGGCAGCTACAGCCGGGGCGTCGCCATCGCCTCCTCCGCGCTGGCGCTCTGGGGCAACGACAGCGTCAAGTGGTCCAACACCTGGGGCCGCAAGCACGGTTACAAGGGCATCAACTCGGCCTGGCGCGATCCGCGCTCCGGCCACACCTTCGAGGTGCAGTTCCACACCCCGTCGAGCAAGTGGGCCCAGGAGGCGACGCACAAGCTGTACGAGGAGCAGCGGCTGCCCAGTACCTCGCCCGAGCGCGCCCGCGAGCTCCAGGAGCAGCAGGACGCGATCTTCGCCTCGGTGCCCGTCCCCGAGGGTGCGGAGGAGCTCGGCGCTCCCGCGCAGACCCGGCCGACGGACGCGCACACCCTCCCGGCGCCCGTGGACCGTCCCGCCGCGTAGGACACCCTGCCGTACGGGCTCGTGGCCCGCACGGCGGGCGGCCGGCCGGGCGGGGTGTTCACCCCCGTCCGACTGGCCGTCCCGCCGCCGCCGGGGTGCAATTTTCCGGGAGGGCCGGAATCGCTGTCGTCCCTGTTTCGCCGGGCACCCCCGCCTCCGCCACCGTGGTCACCGGCGCGGGCGCTCCGGCCCGCCGCCGTCGGCAGGGACCGGGACCGGCCGGGTACCGGTGCCCCCGATACGACGCCCGCATTACGACAGGAGCCTCCATGATCTTCATCGTCGTCAAGATGACCGTCCGCCCCGAGTACACCGACAAGTGGCTCGAGCTCGTCGGCGACTTCACCCGGGCCACCCGTGACGAGCCGGGCAACCTCTTCTTCGAGTGGTCCAGGAGCGTCGACAACCCCAGCCAGTTCGTCCTGGTGGAGGGCTTCGCCTCCCGTGAGGCCGGGGACGCGCACGTGAACTCCGTGCATTTCAAGACCGCCATGGACACGATGGCGGAGGCCATCGCCACCACGCCGCAGATCATCAGCACCGAGGCCCCCGGCAACGGCTGGTCCGCGATGGCGGAGCTCACCCCGCGCAACCGCTGAGCACCCGGGCACCCTCGCGACGGCGTCCCCGGCAGGCGGCCGGATCACCCGGACGGCGGATGCGGTGAGGCCTACGCCGTCCGGGTGACGGCCGCCCGGAGCCGGGCGAGGGGAACGGTCCGGGCGGCGCGGCGTTGCAGGACGGTCGCCAGGGCGTTGCCGACCGCGGCGAGCAGGGCGAAGAGAAGCGCGGGATAACTCCGCAAGAACTCTCTCCTTTCCGCGCCGCCGCCGGAATCGGGTATTCCTGGGGGGTGGATCCGGAATGCCCTTGCCATCTTCCGCCGATCGCGGGCGGATGGGGGCCAGGCGCACCGGTGGCGGAGAATCGCTGGCCGTCCGCACCGAAAAATGAGCGGACATTGACAAGCGGGCACGGCGCCGCAAGGGTTGGCCGGCAGGCAAAAGGTACGGGATTACCGGCGAGTTGAGCTCTTTCCCCGCTTCCGTCCACGGTTGGAGGAAATATGTCCAGACGCTCGTGGTTCGCTGCCCTGGCCCTCGTGGCCGCCTCCGTCTCCGGCCTCGCGGTCGCACCCGCGGCCCAGGCGGCGTCCGACACCGCGTCAGAAAGGGCCGTGGCGCAGGATTCCGGCGCCGCGCAGCTCCGCGGAAGGCACCCCGAACTCAACGGCGCCCGGCTGAAAGGGGTGAACAGTCCGGCCGTGTATCTGATCCTCGACGGGCAACGGCGCTGGATCCCCAACCCGGCCACGTACAACAACCTGTTCAGGAACTGGAACGGAATTCAGTCCGTCATCGACATCGGCAGCATCGACGACGGCGGCCAGCTGTCCGACGGCGCCATTCTCGCGAAATCGCCCGACGGACCGGCGGTGTATCTCGTGAGCAACGGGGTCAAGCGGTGGATCACCAGCCCGGCCGCGATGGACAAGTATTACTTCGATTGGAACAAGATCGTCAGCGTGTCCCCCGTCGCCCTGAACGCGATCCCCACGGGCGCCTCCATCTCCTAGCGCCCGCTGCTCCGTTCGGGGGACCGCCGTCCGGGAGGGCGGCGGACCCTCCCGTGGCCCCGCAGCCCCCTCGGTCCCGGCTGCAACCACCGGCCGGTGCTATCAGTCTTACGTCATATGGGAACACGTAGCAGGAAGAAGACGGCGCGGCCGGTAACGGCACGCCGGCTCGGGGTGCTGCTGGGCGCCCTCGGGCTGGCCGCGCCGCTGACGGTGGCGATAGGCGGGTCCGCCGAGGCGGCCCCCGCCTGTACGACCAGGACCGGGCCGTATCAGAAGGAGGCCGAGAAGTTCCTGGGCAGACCGGTCGACGGACAGCAGTCGCCCGCCGACTGCAAGGCGATCCAGGACTTCCAGACCGGTCACGGCATCACTCCGAACATCGGCTTCGCGGGGCCGATCACCTGGGGGGTGATGCAGGAGGAGATCACCCGGCGGGACCCCAACGCCGAGGGGAAGTGCCCGGTGGACAAGGGCCGGATAGCCTGCGTCGACCTCACCCGCCAGATCAGCTGGATACAGGACGGCAAGGCCCTGAAGTTCGGCCCCGTGCCGGTGCGCACCGGGCGCGACGGCTACGAGACGCGGACCGGCGCGAAGAAGATCTACTGGCGCTCGGCCGACCACTGGTCGACGATCTACAAGGTACGGATGCCCTACGCGCAGTTCTTCGACGGCGGGCAGGCCTTCCACGCCATCGACGGCAGCGTCTGGTCGCCGCCCGGCTCGCACGGCTGCGTGAACATGCGTATCGCCGACGCCAAGAAGTACTGGTCCATGCTGGGCAACGGCGACGACGTCTTCGTCTACGGCCGTAAGCCCGGCACCTGAGCGGACCCGGAGAACCCCTCCGCTCCGCGGTCCCACGGCCCCCGCACCCCGAGCGCGGGGGCCGTCCGCATCCCCGTTCCGCCGAACACTCATACGAGTGAAGGTGATTTGTTTCCCCTTCACTCACCGTGGAGTCTCCGATAGACATGCGTCAGGTCCCACGGATGGGTGGTCCCGGATGACACCGAAGACGAGCACGCCCGCACCTTCCCTCGACGACTTCCTCACCGCCTCGGCCGCCCTGACCGGCTTCGACGCCTTCGAGCTGCACGCCACCGGCATGGCCGAGCTCTACCACGACACCGCACGGGAGCAGGTCGGGGACGCCGCCCTCGGCCGCCTCCTCGACGCCCTCGCCGCCGCCGGCGGCGACCCGGACGGCATCGCCGACGAGATCGCGCGCGACATCGCCCGCGCCCTCGCCCACACCTGGTATCTCGGCGTGTGGCCGCAGCTCGCCGCCTCCGTCCACACCGCCCTCGGCCGGCAGCAGGCCAATGCCGCCTTCACCGTCTCCCCCGAGGCCTATACGGAGGGCCTGGTGTGGCGCACGTTCCACGGGCACCCCGCGGGCGCCAAGCCTCCCGGCTTCGGCACCTGGGCCGATCCGCCGCCCGGCGCCCCGGCCGTCGCCCGGGCGGGCGCCGGCGCCCCCGGCCTCCCCGGTCCGCGAGGAGGCGGCGCATGAGCCCGGCACCGCGCCACGGCCGCGGGCGGTACGACGTCATCGTGGTCGGCGCCGGCCTGTCCGGCTCGCTGATCGCCAAGGAGCTGGGGGACAAGGGCTGGCGCGTCCTCGTCCTGGAGGCCGGCACCGGCACCTTAGACGGCTGGCCCGGCCACCTCGACGCCCTCGACACCTTCTACGGCGCCCTGGCCAAGGTGCCCAACTCCCCCTACCGGCCCAACGCCGCGGCCCCCTCTCCCGACGTCCTCGACGTGACCGGCCTCCCCGCCGGCGGCTACCGGGCCCGCGGCTACTTCGTCCAGAACGGCCCCCTGCCCTACTCCACCGACTACCTGCGCGCCCGCGGCGGCACCGTCCTGCACTGGCTCGGGCTGACGCCGCGCATGCACCCCGAGGACTTCAGGACCCGCCGGACCTACGGCTACGGCCGCGACTGGCCCCTCGGCTACGACGACCTGGAGCCCCACTACCGCGCGGCCGAACGGGCCCTCGGCGTCGCGGGCGACGCCGCCGAGCAGGCCGCCGCCGTCGGCCTCCCCTTCCCCGACGGCTACGTCTACCCGATGCACGCGATCCCCCGCAGCTACGTCGACGACGTCTTCGCCGCCCGGCTCGACGGTGCCACGGTCCGGGAGGCCCCCGGTGCCCCGGGCACCACCCTGCGCGTCACCGGCACGCCCCACGCCCGCAACAGCACCCCCGACCGGCGCTACGACGGCGGCCGCGGTTACCGCCCCGCCGGCGCGGCAGGCCTGCCCAACTACGGGGAGCGCTGCGTGGGCAACGCCTCCTGCGTGCCGATCTGCCCGGTGCAGGCCAAGTACACCCCGCTCAAGACCCAGGCCACGTGGGACCGCCGGCGGGTCCGCCTCCTCACCCACGCCGTCGTCGGCCGCGTCCTCGCCGACGGCAACGGCCGCGCCCTCGGCGTCGAGTACCAGGAGTACGAGGACCCGGCGGCACCCGTCGCCACCACCCGGACGGCCGAGGCCGACGTCGTCGTCCTGGCCGCACACGCGATCGAGAACGCCAGGCTGCTCCTCGTCTCCCGGCTCGCCGGCCACAGCGACCAGGTCGGGCGGAACCTGATGGACCACCCGGTCCTGCTCGGCTGGGGGCTGGCGCGCCACCCGGTCGGACCATTCCGCGGGCCCGCGTCCACCTCGGGTCTGGAGAGCTTCCGCACCGGGCCCGCCCGGCGCGAGCGGGCGCCCTTCCGCATCGAGATCAGCAACTGGGGATGGGGCTGGCCCGCGGGCTCTCCGGGCAGTGACGTGGCCCGGCTGCTGGGCATCGGGGCCGGGCCCGCGCAGCCGCGGGCCAAGGGCGTCTTCGGGGCCCGGCTGCGCACGGCGCTGGGCGAGGAGATCGGCCGGCAGGTCTCCGTGCAGTTCCTGATGGAGCAGGAGGCCGAGGAGCGCAACAGGGTCACCGTCGACCGCCGCCATCCCGACCGGCTCGGCAATCCGCGCCCCGTCATCACCTACGACCTCTCCGAGCGGGTCAAGCGCGGCATGGCCGCGGCGAGGTCCGTCTCCGAGGAGATCTTCCGCCTGCTGGGAGCCGAGGACCGCACCGCGTACGAGCCCGGCCCCCTCTCCCCCGGCTACTTCCGCTTCGAGGGCCGCGGGTTCGCCTTCAACGGCGCCGGGCACGGCGGCGGTACGCACATCATGGGCGCCTCCCGCGGCACCTCCGTGGTCGATGCGTGGCAGCGCTGCTGGGACCACCCCAACCTCTACGCCGTGGGCTGCGGCAGCATGCCCTCGATGGGCACGTCCAACCCCTCGCTGACCATGGCCGCCCTCGCCCTGCGCAGCAGCGAGCGCATCCACCGCGACCTGACGGAGGCTCACCGGCCCGCCGCCGTAGGGCCCCTGTCACCCGAACCCGTCGGCGACGGCCGGACGGAGGGCCCGGCATGAGCACCCTTCCCCCGCCGCCCGACGCCCTCGCCGGCCCGGCGGCCGTGCCCGCCCGGGTCGAGGAGCCGCCGTTCCGGGTCCCGCGCGACCGCGCCGACCTGCACGTCTTCCTGCAGGCCGCGCTGACGCTGGAACACCTCACCATCCCGCCCTATCTGACGGCTATGTACACCCTGCGGCCCGGCACCAACCGGACCGCCTTCTATGCGATCCGGGCCGTCGTGCTCGAAGAGATGCTGCACATGACGCTGGTCGCCAATCTCCTCAACGCCGTCGGCGGCAAGCCCCTGGTGGCCCACTCCCGGTTCGTCACCGGCTATCCGGCCCTGCTCCCCTACAGCCGGGACAGGATCCCGGTCGCCCTGCGCCACTTCGGGACCGCCGCGCTGGACACCTTCTTGTACATCGAGCGGCCGGAGTACGTGGCGGAGCCGCCCGGTCACCCCTCCGTGGCCGGCGACACCGGCTGGACGTCCATCGGCCAGTTCTACAACACCATCCGCACGGGTCTGGTCCGGCTGGCTGAGGAGCTGGGCGAGGCCGGGCTGTTCAACGGCGACCCCCGGCGCCAGGTGGGCCCGGAGGACTTCTACAACTCCGGCGGCGAGGTCTTCCCCGTGACCGGGCTGGCCTCCGCCCTCAAGGCCCTGCGCGTGATCACCGAGCAGGGCGAAGGCGTGAGCCGCACCGTCTACAACACCGACGACCAGCTGTTCGGCGAGGCCCGCGAGCCCGCGCACTACTTCCGGTTCGACGAGATCCGCCGGCGGCGCAGCTACGGCCCGCACGACACCCCGGCCTCCGGGCCGACCGGCCCGGCCCTCGACGTCAGCTGGGAGGACGCCTACCCCATCGACCCCGAGGCCAAGGTCACGCACTATCCACCGGGCAGCGCGGTGCGGCGCGCCGCCGAGCGCTTCAACGCGGCGTACGCCCGGCTGCTGTGGGTGCTGGAGGCCGCGTTCACCCGGGATCCGGCGGTGCTGCAGGCCGCGGTCCCGGCCATGCTGCAGCTGCGCGACCTCTCGGTGCAGCTGTACCGCAATCCTCACCCCGACCCCGCCAGGCGTGCCCGAGGCCTGTACGCCTCCGCGACGTACGAGATCACCGAGGAGCTCCTCGGCGAGGCCCGCCGGAGCCTGCCCGGCGGGCCCGGCACCACCGCGCTGCCGAGCGGCACGAGGTGGTGAGACGTGCAGCGTCCCGGGGCGCGGGGTGAGCGCCCCGCACCCCGGGAAGGAGAGGTCAGGCCGTCATGCCGCCGTCCGCCACCAGGTCGTGGCCGACCACGAAGCTCGCCGCGTCCGAGGCGAGCCACTGCACCGCCGCCACGATCTCCTCCGTCTCGGCCACGCGCCCGATCGGCACCGTCCCGGCCACCCGCGCGTTGCGGTCGGCCTCGGTCTCGCCGGGGCGGAAGGACATGGCGGTGTTCGAGGCGCCGGGGCTGACGGCGTTGATGCGGATGCCGTCCTTGATGTGGTCCAGCGCGGCCACGCGCGTCAGCGCGCTGACGCCCGCCTTGGAGGCCACGTAGGCGGCCATGCCGGGGCGGCGGCCGTGGAAGCCGATGTTGGACGAGGCGTTGACGATCACACCGCCGCCGTGCTCGCGCATATGGGCGATCTCGTACTTCATCGACAGCATCACGCCGGTGAGGTTGACGCCCAGGAGCCGGTGCCAGGAGGCGAGGTCGGTGTCGGCCAGGGGCGTCGGGCGGGCGAAGAGCCCGGCGTTGTTGTGCGCGATGTGCAGGCCGCCGTGGCGGGACACCGCCGTGGCGACCATCGCCTCGACGTCCGTGGCGCTGGTGACGTCGGCGGCGACGGCGCTGGCCTTGCCGCCCTCCTCCTCGATGAGCCGTACGGTCTCCGCGGCGGGCTCCAGCGCGACGTCGACGGCGACGACGGTGGCGCCCTGCCGTGCGAAGGCCAGGGCACTGGCCCGGCCTATGCCCGAGCCCGCCCCGGTGACGAGGGCGACCTTGCCTTCGAACTGTGCGGTCATCTGCTTCTCCTCCGACTGGGTTCTTCCGGGGGCCGGCCCGGGATTCCCGGGCCGGGTCAGGACGTGGACGGGGTCAGGCCGTAGAAGTGGTCAGGACTTGGGCGGGTGTCAGGACTTGGGCAGGGCGATCGACTGCGAGTGCCGGAAGGTGTTCCGCGGGTCGTACGCGGCCTTCACCCGCTGCAGGCGCGGGTAGTTGTCCTTGTAGTAGAGCGTGTACCAGGGCACGCCCGACTTGTTCTGCTGCGGGTCGGCGATGTCGCTGTCGGGGTAGTTGATGTAGCAGCCGTCGGCGGCCGGCCCGGGGACGGGGTAGCCGCCGGTGGAGGCGAAGACCTCGGTGTAGATCTCCCGGGTCCAGGCCAGGTTCTGGGGGTCCTGCTTCTTGTCGGGCCAGAAGCTCTGGAAGAGGCCCTTGAAGAGGGAGTCGCGCTGGGCGGAGGCCGTGTCGCCGGAGCGCACGGTGTTGATCTTCCCGCCGTAGGAGAGCAGGACCACCATGGAGTTGGGGTTCTGCAGGTCGGTGCGGGTCAGGTGCTTGTACATCGAGGCGATCTGGGCGTCGTTGAAGCCCTTGCGCAGATACGCCGACTTGTGGATGCCCCGCAGGGTGGGGTTGGTGAGCGTGGGGTTGTTGGTGCCCAGGAAGCGGACCGAGGTCAGCCACGGCACCCGCTGGGGGGTGAAGAAGTCGGGCATCGGTCCCTGTTCGCCGACGGCGGCGGTCAGCGGCTCGGGCTTGATGCCCAGGGCGGAGGTGATGGAGGCGACATAGGCGTTGATGAGCTTCTCGGCGTCGGGGACGCCGGCGTCCATCTGGGTGAGCAGCCCGATGGTGTTGTTCGCCTTGTGGTTGATCATCAGGAAGCTGCACAGCGACGCGTAGGGCGAGTCGGGGCTGCCGTTCTTCTCGTGCCAGGTCCCGAAGTTCTTCACCAGCGTGGTGAAGCGCGCCTTGTCGAGCTTGTTCCAGGGCAGGGCGACGGCACTGACGAACACGTCCTTCGGCGGGTGCATCAGCTGCTTCGAGGGGTCGGTGCCGCTCGCGCCCGGGGTGCGGAACCAGTAGCGGGTGATCACGCCGAAGTTGCCGCCGCCCCCGCCGGTGTGCGCCCACCACAGGTCACGGTGGGGGTCGCCGGCCTCGCGCGTCGCCACCACGGCCCGCGCCGTGCCGTCGGCGCCGACGACGACGACCTCTATGGCGTAGAGGTGGTCGACTGTGAGGCCGTGCTTGCGCGAGAGCATCCCGTAGCCACCGCCGCTGATGTGACCCCCGACGCCCACGGAATAGCACATGCCGCCGGGCAGGGCCACCCCCCAGCCCTTGTACAGGGATTCGTAGACGTGCAGCAGCGTGGCCCCGGCCTCGACACAGAAGGCCTTGCGCTGCTCGTCGTAGGTGACCTGGTCCATCGTGGTCATGTCGATGACGATGCGGACGTCGGGGTTGTAGACGAAGTCCGCGTAGCAGTGGCCGCCGCCGCGTATGGACAGGCGTTTGCCTGCGCGGACCGCCTCCTGCACGGTCTGGACGACCTGTTCGGTGGTGTGGACGATGCGCACGGATTCGGGACGGCCCACCCACCGGGTGTTGTTGCCGACGACCAGGTCCGCGTAGCGCGGGTCGTCGGGCAGGACGGTGACCGCCGGAGGTGCACCCGCGCCGGCCTCCGCCCCGGCGCCGGTGCCCGCTGCGGCGGCCCGGGTGGGCGCAAGGCCCGTCTGTGTCACGGCGGCACCCGCCACGGCGGCGGCGGTGCCGGTCAGCATGGTTCGTCTGTTCAGCATGCCCATGGTTGTTCTCTCTGTGCGGTACCAGTGATTGCGCCGGTCAGGTGTCCCAGGTGATGCCGAGTCCGAGCTTCTCCGCGACCTCCTGGGTGCGCTCGACGGACCAGCGATCGCCCACCGGTGCCTCGGCCCCCAGGTGCACGGGGTATCCGCCTTCCAGGAAGAAGCGCTCGAATCCGCCGGGGCAGGTGAGTACGTACAGGTCGGCCGTCTCGCTCTCCACCAGATACGAATGCGGAATTCCGCGCGGCAGGAAGAGCACGCTGCCGCCTTCGAGGAGTTCGGTGCGGTCGCCCACCGTGGCGCGCACGCCGCCGCTCCTGATCATGAAGATCTCGTCCTCCAGCGTGTGGATGTGGCTCGGGGAGCGCTCGCCGAGCGTCGCCGCGAAATGCGTCATTCCCATCGCGCCCCCGGTCTGTTCGGCCGTGAGCTTCACGGTGACCAGGGATCCCTGCCCCCAGAGCCGCTGCACTCCGTCGCCCGGCTTGAGAACGGCCGGCAGAACACCGTCCCGGCCTAAGGGGAGTTCTTCCCGCCCGTACGGCGCTGTCGTCATTTCTCCTCCAGATCCATTGCGGTGCGCTGCAGCGCCCCCGACCGGCTGGGTTCCGAGCGTTCCCCAGTAAACCGGGCAGCGGCAAGACAACAGAGCCCAATCCGTCAAGTGGCCGACAGCAGCGGGGAGTTCACGCTGCGCAAGACCGGAAACGGATTGGGCTCTGCTTCTTTATTCGGTTGTGCCGGGGGTTTGCCGGGGTGGAGGAGGATGCGCCCCGGTTGAACGGCGTGTGACTACCGGGCGCCCTGAACGGCTCGTTCACGGTAATCGCAGTAGAGCTTTGCGGCGTCGCCGAAGTACTTCCAGGGCATGGCGCCGACGCATCCGTCGACCAGACGGAATTGTTCGAGGGCTTCCGCATGGCGCTTCTGCTGCACCAGGAAGAAGGCGAGCAGGTGGCGGACCTCCGCGAGGCGCGGGTGGTCGGGCCGGACGGCCGGGAGGTCGGCGAGCACGGCGTCGACCATGGCCGTGACCTCCGGGGTGCGGTAGTGCCTGGCGGCCAGCGGCCTGTCCAGGTGTTCGAAGAAGGCGATCAGCCGCAGGGCCGGCAGCAAGGTGCCGGCCGGGGCGCCGGAGGCGGCCTTGTCCGCGAAGTCGCGGGCGAGCTCCGCCGAGCCGTGCCACTTCGCGCACCAGTACTGCAGGGCGCCGTAGTGCGCCTCGAAGTGGAACGGCGCCCGGGTGGTGATCTCCGCCCACAGCTCGTCGACGTACGCGTGCGGGTAGCCGAGGCCGAGCCCTGCCCAGAGGTCGGAGACGTACGGGGACGGATCCTCGGCGTCCAGCTCCATGGCCCGCGCGATGTCCTCGCGGGCCCGCAGCAGCACGCGGTGGAAGCCCTCGAACTGCTCGGCGCTGGTCTCCTTCGCCGAACTGCCGCCCCGCAGCTCCCAGGCGAGGAAGACGGTGGAGCGGGCACGGACGGCGGCGGCGCCGGGGTCGCCCGGGTGCGCGGTCTGCCAGGCCGTCAGCCAGGCGTCCTCTTCCGCCGCCACGTTGGCGAGGGCGATGACGAGCGCCGTGCGGCGCTCCCAGTCCCGCCCGGCGGCGGCCAGGGCCCGGGCGGCGGGCTCCCATGCGCCGCGCTCCGCCGCTTCCCGTGCGCCGTCGATCTGCGGATCGCGCATCAGCCGCTCGGCGTCCTGCCGGTCCTGCGGGAGGAACCCGAGGGCGGCGGCCTCCTTGGACAGGCCCGGTGAGGAGGAAGCGGCGCCCGCGGCGCCCCCGGGCCGGGCGGCGGCGTTCCTGCGGGATCTGTACCAGAAGAAGAGGCCGAGGGCTATGACGAGGAGGGGCAGCAGTCGCGCCACGGGGGTTCGGCTCGATTCATGAGAAGGGGGGTGGGGGGTGGGTGGCCGACGGGGCGTCAGGCGGGCGAGGCATGCGGCAGCAGCCGGCGCAGCGGTGCGGTGTCCGGGACGTCGGCGACGAGCGCCTCCAGGGCCGGCTGCAGCCAGGTGTCGTACCCGTCGGGCAGGCGCAGCCGGGCGCTCTCGGCCCAGGACATCTCCCACCAGGCCATCCGGGCGTCGACGAGCTCCAGCAGTACGAGGCTGGAGAGGGAGTCGAGCAGGGCGGGGCGCAGGAATTCGCGTGCGGCCCGGCCGCTCGCCCGCTCGGCCGTGCGCGACTTGGGCAGGCCGTCGGCTATCTGCCACAGGGCGCCGCGGTCGGCGGCGTCCAGGAGTGCGTGGAGGCCGGTGTGACCGCCGGTGACCCGGGCGACGGCGTGCCGCAGCGGTTCCGCATCGGCCTCGTGGCCGGCGCGGATGCCCAGGTGGACGAGCTCGGGCCAGTCCGCGCGGCGCATGTGCAGGGCCTCCTGGGTGAGGGTGGCCGCTTCGAGCTCGGCGAGGACGCGCTCGGGTTCGTGCAGGAGAGCCAGGGCGGGCCCGGCGGGGAACCGGCCGCGGCCGTCGTCGGGAAGGGCCGCGATGAGGCGGATCCGCTCGCCGGTCGGCGGGTGCGCGTCGTAGGGGGAGGGCTCCTCCGCGGGGAGATCGTGGCGCAGCTTGTCGAGCTCTTCCTGGCGGGCGGGCTCGGCGAGCAGCCGGGCCAGGCCGCCGTAGAACTGGCCGTACGGGGGCAGGAGGCCGGCGGGTGCGCCGCAGGTGGCGTAGCCGCGGAGGTAGAAGTCGTGGGCGGCGGCGAGGACCGCGGTCTCGCGCAGGGCGGAGGCGGTGGCGTCGCGGCCGGCGATGTGCACGGCGAGCCGGTCGGCGGCGAGCTCCTGGCGGCGGGCGTCGCTGCGGGTGGCCCGCAGGGCGAACAGGCCGTAGGCGATGAAGAGCTTGCCCATCCACCGGTAGGTGCGGCCGGCTCCGGAGGTGTCGATCTCCTTGGGCTTGCGGCCCTTGCGCAGGGCCTTGGCCGCGGCCTTCTCCTGCCGCGCCCGCTCCTTCTCGGCCTGCTGTTCGGCCTTCTCCGTGAAGGCGTTCACGGTACGGGCGATGGCATGGCGGCCGCGGGCGGTGATGGCGGAGAGGCGGGTGTCGGCGTGGCCGTAGTGGCCGAACTCGTGGGCGAGGACGGCCCGCAGCTGGGCCTCGTCGAGGCCGGTCATCAGGGGTGTGCCGAGGTAGAGCCGGCGGCGGCCGGGCAGCAGCCCGAGCATGCGGGCGTTCTCGGTGACGGCGGCGTTGACGTCGCCGGTGAGGAGGATCTCGTCGGGCATGCGGGTGCCGGCGGCGCCGGCCACCTCGCGCACGGCGGCCCACAGCCGGGGCTGCTGAGCCTCGCTGACGGGCATTCCGTCCTCGCCGTCGTCCTTGGGCGTGCGGAAGAGCAGCATTCCCCGGACGACGGGGAACGCCAGCAGCGCGAGGACGACGGTGACTTTGAGGGCGAGGGGGTTAACACCCCGCCAATAAGCGGCGGCACCGATTCCGGCGAAGACGCCGAGCACGACGAAGCACAGGAGATAGAAACCCGCGAGCAGAACGAGTGCACGCAGGGCACGCAGAAAGACGCCCATGGGGCAGGAGCCCTCACACAGAAATAAAGGAAGTGGTCGATGCGGTGGGGGGAGAATCGCCATTATGCCGCAAAGGGTTTCGCATCGGCAAAAAGTTTTTAAATGCAGCGACGGCGGCCCGTGGGCCGCCGTCGCCGGAAATGCCGTGGGTCAGGTCCATGCCTCCGGCCGGGCGTCGTGGAGTGCGGGGTCCTCGGCGGCGGGCCGGGGCCGCAGCTCGGGCGGGGTGGCGCCGTTCGAGGGGTAGAGGAGGCGGCCGAGCGGATAGGGCTCGGCGTAGGTGGTGACCAGGCGGCGGACCGTGGCGGGGTCGGCCGTCACCGGGAAGCGGCGCCGGTCGGCGTCCTCGTCATCGGCGCTGGGGTCGGGGTCGGACAGGGTCGACCACATGTCCTCGGCGGCGCTGATGAGCTGGTCGAGTTCGTCGCGCACGCCTTGCCAGGCGCCTTCGCGCACCGCCTCGTCGATGCGGGAGAGGGTGCCGAGGACGCTGGCGTAGTCCTCGGCCAGCTGGTCCTCCTGGGGAGACGGGGCAAGGGTATCGGCGACTGGCTCGGTGGTGTACACGGCACCTCCACGCAAGGGGAAACGGTTCTGGGCCGGGGTGGATCCGTACGAAACCCCCGCCCCGGCATCGTCGCGCGCCGCGGGGCCGGCCGCGGCTCTACACCGTCACCGGTCGGCTATATATCACTCGCACGGGCGAGCGGAGGGTCCGGCCGTGGCGGGCGGGTCGCCCGGGCGAGCCACAGCGCGGCCAGCAGGCAGAGCGCCGTCATGCCGCACAGCACCACCGGAACCGCACGCACCCCCGACAGCTCGATCGCCCTGCCCAGCGCGGGTCCCGCGGCGACGCCGCCCACCATCGACGCGGCGATCACATAGGCCGCGGCACGGCGGGCGGTGGGCACGGTGCGGCCCAGCCACGGCAGGGCGGTGGGGAAGACCGGCGCGATGAACAGGCCCACGCCCGCGTACGCGTAGGGGGCGAGGCCCGGCAGGGCCGCCGCGGCCGCGCAGACCGTCATGCCGGCGCAGCTGACGGCGACGATCAGCGGCTCGGACCACCGTACGGCCAGCGGTACGACCAGGAACCGGCCGGCCGTCAGCATCAGCCAGTAGACGGAGGTGGCGGAGGCGGCCGTGGCGGTGCCGTATCCGACGGCTTCCAGGTGGGTGGGCTCCCAGCCGCCGACGCCCGCCTCGACGCCGACGTGCACCACGTACAGCAGGACGAACGCTCCCAGGAGCAGCACCGCCCGGCCCGCCCGCCCGGGTGCGGGCGGCGGGCCGCCGGGGCCGGTGGCCGCGCCGGCCGGGTCCTTGTCGCCGACTCCCTTCAGGAAGAGGACGAGCGAGGCCGCGAGCGCGGCGAAGGCGAGGAAGACCACCGGGTAGCGGTCGGGCCCGAGCAGGCCGATCAGGGCGGGGCCGGCGACCGCGCCGATGCCGAAGTGGGCGTTGAGGACGTTGAGCATGGCGGTGCTGCGGCGGCCGAAGCCGACGGCGAACAGCTGGTTGAGCCCGTAGTCGATGCCGCCGAAGCCGAGGCCGGCGACGAGCGCGGCCACCAGGGCGGCGGGCCAGGCCGGGGCGAAGGCGAAGGCGGCGCTGCCGAGGGCCATCAGCGCGTAGGAGGCTCCCAGGAGCAGGCGGTTCCCGGCCCGCCCGTGGACGCGGTTGAAGACCAGGACGCCGGTCACGCCGCCGATGAAGTGGGCGCTCAGCCCCAGCCCCGCGGCGGAGGGCGACAGGCCGAACTCCTCGCGCAGGGCGGGGATCGCGGGCCCGTAGAGGGACTGGAGCGCGCCGATGAGGACGAAGCCGGCGCAGGAGGCGGCGACGGCGGCCGGGGTGAACATCGGGGCGGGGCTCCCGCCGCCCTGCTGCGCGGGTGCCGGGGCACGCGTGGTCCGGTCCGTCATGGGCGCCCCGGCCCGGCGGTCAGGAAGCGCTCGGCGATCTCGTGGGCGAACGCCATGACGGTGCCCTGCGGGCTGATGCCGGTGACGCCGGGCAGGACGCTCGCGTCGCACACCCGCAGCCCGCGGAAGCCGTGGGGGCGGCCGTGCCCGTCGCAGACGCCGCCGCGTTCCGGCAGGCCCATGCGGGCGGACGCCATGCCGTGCACGGACACCAGCTCCCAGTCGGCGGGGCGGACGCGGCGGCAGAACTCCGCGGCCTCCGCGGGGGTGTGCAGGGGGCGGGCCGTGGCCACCGGCGGGACGAGCTCCCGTGCCCCTGCGGCGAAGAGCACCTCGCTCGTGCGCCGGAACGCCTCGCGCAGCCGGCTGTGGTCGGCGGACGTCATGCCGTGCCGCAGGAGCAGGCCGCCCGGCGTGGCCCGCAGCCGGGCCTTGCCCTGCAGCCGGACCTGCGTGGTGTACGACCCGAGCAGGGCGAAGGCGGCGAGCAACCGGTCGAGGAGCTGCGGGGGGCGGCTCGCGAGGGCGGCGGCGAGCGTGCCGCGGGTGACGTTCGACGGCATCATCAGCACCCCGTCGTCGGCGAACTGGTGGACCTGTGCGGTGAAGATGGTGCCGCGGTCGGCGTGCACGGGATCGCCGAAGCGGGCGACGGTGCGGAGGTTGACGTGCAGGGAGAGCTCGCGCCCGGCCGTCTCCCGGTGGATGCGGCTGCGCTGCATGAGCGCGGGCGTCTGCAGGGGGCCCGCGGCGAGGAAGACCTCGCGGGCGCGGTGGACGACGGTCCGGCCGCCGGGCCCTGCCGCGAGGACGCCGCGGACCGCGCCGTCCCGGTGCAGGACCCGCAGGACGCGGGTGCCGGGCAGGATGCGCGCGCCGAGGGACTCGGCCTCCGGGAGGTAGCTGACGGCCATGCTCTGCTTGGCGCCGCTGGGGCACCCGGTGGTGCAGCGGTTGCGGTGGAGGCAGCCGCGGACGGCGCGCTGGGAGGGCTGCCAGCGCCAGCCGAGGTGCTCGGCGCCGGCCGCGAGCAGCCGGGAGTCGCGGTTGCCGTCCCCGTGCGGCTGGGCGGCGACCCCGAGGCGGCGCGCGACGGCCGCGAGGTGCCCGGCGAGGTCGGCGGCGCGGTACCCGCCGATGCCGGACTCCGCGGCCCAGCGGTGGAGCAGGGCGGGCGGGGGGTCCCACAGCAGTCCGCCGTTGACGACGGTGGTGCCGCCGACGCAGCGGCCTTCGCCGTAGGCGAGGGTGGGCGTGCCGAAGACCGGGGTCAGGCCGCCCTGGCGGTAGAGGCGGCGCAGGTTCTCGGCGGGTGTGGCGGCGGCGATGCGGTCGGTGCCGACGCGCGGGCCCTCTTCGAGGACGGTCACCTGCCGCCCGGCGGCGGCCAGTTCCCGGGCGACGACGCTGCCGCCGGCGCCGGACCCCACGACGAGGACGTCGTTGTCGCAGGTGGGCACCTTGCGGAAGGAGCGGAGGCTCACCGGCCCGCCCCCGTGGGCGAGGGCGGCTGCGCTGCGGGGCGGCCGTCGAGCGCGCCGAGCAGGGCGAGGGCAGTGCCCGACCGTACGACGTCCGCGAAGCCCGGCAGGGCGGCCAGCCGCTGCATGCCCCGGCGGCCCTCGGCGGCGGAGGCGCTGCGCAGCCCGCGTCCGGAGACCAGAAAGAAGGCCGCCGGCAGCAGGCGCAGGGCGAGGGCGTAGCCGGCCCGGTAGGGCAGCGGAAGGGTGCTCAGGGTCTCGGTCACGTGGGTCTCGGCGGCGGTGCGGGCCCGCGGGTCGCTCAGGCAGGCGTACTGCCGCAGCCAGTACGAGCGCAGGCCGCTCGCGCGCAGTGCGCCGCGCATCATCCGGTCACCTTCTCCTTGAGGAATGCGGCCAGCAGCCGGGCCGCGCCCTTGGCGAGCACGGCGTCCAGCGCCTGCAGGAAGGCGGCCGTCTCCTCCTCACCGGCGACCAGCGGCGGCGAGACGACGAGGGCGATGTCGCGGTTGGAGCCGAAGAAGGTCAGGATCCCGTGGTCGCGGTACAGGGCGGCGATCACGGCCGCGGTGAGCAGCTTCGGTACGGCCTGGGGGTCGCGGGCGGCCGCGGGGAGCGCGGCGCGGATGCGGTCGGGGACGTCCGGGCCGGGCCGGAGGAAGACGCCGTGGAGGGCTCCGCGGCCGGTGGTGGAGGCCACGAGGCGGGGGTGGCGCTCG
This sequence comes from Streptomyces hiroshimensis, assembly GCF_014650335.1. Taxonomy (GTDB): domain Bacteria; phylum Actinomycetota; class Actinomycetes; order Streptomycetales; family Streptomycetaceae; genus Streptomyces; species Streptomyces hiroshimensis. The sequence continues at coordinate 6,401 of NZ_BMUT01000014.1, read as the reverse complement.
GCGATGCGGGCGAGACCGGCGGACAGCAGCCGGCCGAGTTTACGGGCGCGGCCGGGGAAGTCCTCTTCGACGGCCACGGAGACCGCTTCGAGTGCGGTGGCGGTCTCCTCGCCGAATCCGTAGTAGGTGGTGCTGTGCAAGGTGGCGTCGCTGAGATTGTCGTAGGCCCTGCGAAAGACCGGTTCACGGGCCACGTACCCGGAGATGGAGGATTTCCCGCCGCCGAAGGATTTCGACATGGTGAGGACGTCGGGGACGAGGCCGGGGCAGCGCATGAAGTGGAAGAGCTCGCCGGTCTTGCCCCACCCGGTGTACACCTCGTCGAAGACCAGGACGATGTCCTGCTCGGTGCACAGCCGCCGGACCTCGCGCAGGAATGCGGGCGGGCTCTCGCGGAGGGCGGAGGCGCTGAACGGTTCGAGGACGACGGCGTACACGTCGCTGCGCCCGGTGGTCTCGCGGTGGCGTTCCAGGGCCAGTTCGAAGGAGGCGAGGTCGCCGAAGGCGAAGGAGTCGGTCCCGGGGATCCGGGGGAATTCGAAGTGGATCTCGGGCGAGGCGGTGAGGCTGCCGGCGCCGAGCAGTTTGCCGTGGAAGGCGATGTCGGTGTGCAGGACGGTGCCGCGCCGCCCGCCGTGGTATTTGTACGCGAGTTTCACCGCCCCTTCGACCGCCTCCGCCCCGGAGTTGGGGAAGTAGCAGATGTCGAGGTCGCCGGGGAGCAGCGCGGCCAGGTTGTGGCTGAGGGCGGCGACGTAGGGCGAGAAGTAGTTCTTGTGGACCTCCATGCGGCGGCGCTGCCGGAAGCGGTCGCGGGCGGCGAGGATGCGCGGGTGGTTGTGGCCGTGGTTGAGGACGCCGATGCCGCCGGTGAAGTCGAGGATGCGCCGGCCGTCGCGGAGGGTGATCCACGCCCCCTCGGCGCTCTCGACGAGGTCGCGGCCGAAGCCGAAGGAGCCGATGAGCGAGACCTGGCTGCGGCTGACGTGCTTCTCGTAGAGGGCGTGGATCTGGTCGATGCCGAGGTGTTCGGCCTGGTCCAGCGAGATCAGTTCAGGCATGGGCGTCCTCGTGCTCAGGCATGGGTGTCCTCGGGGGAGGTGTGCCGGTCGCCGGGTTCGGTGCGCAGCCGGTCGGCGATGAGGCGCCCGGCGCGGCGGCCGTCCCGGACGGCGTAGTTGGTGCCGCGGTCCTCGGGGAAGACCTGGGCCATCCCGGCGAGGTAGAGGCCGGTGACGCGGCTCTGCACGGGGGGCATGAGGCGGGTGTAGCCGGGGGTGATGACGGGCTGGGCGTGGTCGGCGCGCCACACGTGGTGGGCGTCGACCCAGCTGCGGTCGAAGCCGGGGAACATCCGCCGCAGGTACGGCAGGCTGTGCTCGAACACCTGCTCGTCGTCCATCCGGTACAGCTCGGCGTCGGCCGGGAGGTACTTGGAGAGGTAGACGATGTGCCGGCCGCCGTAGCGGGCCGGTTCGTCCATGTTGGTGTGCTCGATCACCCCGACGTAGGGGAAGGACGGGTCGTTGACGTTGAGCCAGTAGGTGTCGGAGAGGGGGCGGTTGTTCTCCAGGACCAGGCAGATATTGGCCAGGTAGCGGATCCTGCGGAGCTGCCGGAGGAGGGGCGGCACGCAGGGGTGGGTGTCGCTCTGCTCCTCCAGCATCTCCGCGGCCGGCTCGGGGGCGACGGTGAGCAGGACCCGGCGTGCGGGGTGGAACTCCCCGTCCCCGGTGCGCACGCCGGTGACCCGGCGCCCGTCGGTGACGACGGCCTGCACCGCGGTGTCCGTACGGATGTCGACGCCGTGGTCGGCGAGGCGTTTGCGCAGGGCGGTGAGCAGGACGTCGCTGCCGCCGCGCAGGTAGTAGAGGGTCTCGCTGCCGGAGCGGGTGCGGCTGCCGCCGCGCAGGTGCAGCTTGGTCCACATCCAGGTGGCGCCGACCTCCGCGGCGTGGTCGCCGAACTTCCCCTCCAGCAGGGGCCGCCAGACGACGTCGTACACGCGGCGGCCGCCGAGGGAGACGAGCCACTCCTCGGCGGTGCGGTGCTCCAGCAGGCGCCAGTCCCGCACGCGCTGGGCGCGCACGGTCAGCAGGCCGAGCCGGAGCCGGTCGACGAGGGGCAGGGGGGCGAAGCGCAGCAGGTCGAGGGGTTTGGACAGGCGGTAGACGGAGTTGGCGTAATACATGCCGGTGCGGGTCAGGTGGGGTTCCATCAGCTCGGATATGCCGAGCCGGGCGCACAGCCGGAGCATTTCCTCGTCGGAGGCGAACCAGTGGTGGTAGAAGCGTTCGAGGCGGCGCTCGCCGACCGTGAAGGTGCCCGCGAGGCCGCCGATGTCGGGGTCGCGTTCGAGGAGCCGTACGGAGTGGCCGAGCTCCGCGAGCTCCAGGGCGGCGGACAGGCCGGTGAATCCGGCGCCGACGACGATGACGTCCGTGTGCATCACGCGACCTCCTCGACCGAGGCGAGGACGGCCCCGGGAATCGTGCTCCGTATCCGTTCGCTGATCACGTAGGAGGGCCGGCCCTGCCCCTGCCGCAGGACGGCGTGGAGGTACTCCCCCACGACGCCGACCGCCAGCGACTGCGCGCCGAACAGGGCGAGGGGCAGGGCCTTCGGCCGGCCCCGGCGGGTCAGCGCCATGACGAACGCGGCGGCGAGCGCGGCCGTGCCCGTGCCGAGGGGAATCCGCAGCGGGAGGGCGGAGCCGCCGGTGAGGAAGGCGCTGCGGGAGAGGGCGAGCATTTTGGGAAGGGTGTATTTGGAGGCGCCGGCGGCCCGCGGCTCCCGCTGGTATTCGATCGCGGTCTCGGGAAAGCCCGCCCAGCTGACGGCGCCGCGCAGGAAGAGCTCCCGGTCCGTCAGCCCGGTGAGCAGGTCGACCACTTCCCGGTCGAGGAGCCGGAAGTCCCCGGTGTCGAATGCCACGGGGTGGTCGGAGAGCCTGTCCAGGATCCGGTAGAAGGCGAAGGCCGATAAGTTCTTGAAGACGCTCTCGCCGTGTCTCGCGGTGCGCCGCGCGGACACCACGCGCCAGCCCTGGCGCCAGCGGGCCACCATTTCCGGGATGATTTCGGGAGGGTCCTGCAGATCGGCGTCGAGGAGGACGACCGCATCCCCCCGGGCCTCCTTGAGACCGCCGAGACAGGCCGCCTGGTGGCCGAAATTCCGGCTGAACCGGACCGCGCGCACCATCGGGGACTCCCGGGTGAACGTCCGGATGAGATTCCAGGTGGCGTCGGCGCTGCCGTCGTCCACGTAGATGACCTCGTATCGCACGCCTTCCACGGGGCGCAGGGCGCGGGCGATGCGGTCGTGGGTGCGGCCGAGGACCGCCTCTTCGTTGTAACAGGGGAGGACGACGCTGATCAGCTGTGTCGTGGGGGACGGGGGGCTGGTCTGGCTGGCGGGCATAGGCCTCTCCAGTGCCGGGAGCCGGTTATCGCCATGCTGTCTTTTCTGCCGCGCATTCAGATACTTTCCCCTTGCACCAATCGACGGTAGCCGACGGCGGAGCGGGCGGGCAAGATCCCCGCGACCGGGTTCCGGGGGCCGGTGAATCGCCCCTGCACGAGCGTATTTCCCGGGTGGCGCAGTGCCGGATGCGGCGCCCGCGGCCGGGCCCGAGACTTGAGCCATGCCCCGGCCGGCCGCCCGGCCCGGGCCGGACCCGGACATGAATCCGGAGGTGGAGCCGGATATGGAGCCGGACGCCTGGAGGAGGGACGGCGCATGCCCCGCGACCCGCGCTCCGCAGCCGCCGCCACGAGCCCCGTGGGCATGCGCCGCCGGGCCGTCCTGGCGGGAGCCGCGGGGCTCGCCCTCGGCGCGTCCGCGTGCGGGACGGCGCCGCCGCGCAACGCCATGGGCAGCAGCCCGCCTTCGCCGGCCGCCGCGCTCCCCCGCCCCGCGGCCTGGCGCCCCGACCCCTCGGACGTCCGGCCGGATGTGAAGCTGCGCGCCGTACAGCTGGTCGAGGCCCTGGGCACCTGGCGGCGCGGCGCCGGGGGCACGGAGAAGGCGCGGGAGCGGGTGGCGGCGCTCGGGTTGCCGCCCGGGCTCGCCGGGCAGGCGGGCCCGCTGCTCTCCGGGGCCGACGAGGCCGCCGTCCAGGTGGTCGACGCCCAGTACGGCGGGATCCTGGCCGGCTCCGCGAGCGTGCTGGTGGTGTGCCGGCAGTGGACGCGCGAGGGCGGCGGGCCCGTGGTGACGAGCGGTACGACGGTGGACGTACGACTCGCACGGGGCGCGACGGCCGCAGCGCGCTGGTCGGTCGGCGAGCTCCACCCGGCCGATCCCGGCCCCCCGGCCGGGTCGCTGCCGGAGGCGGCGCGCCGGGTGCTGGCCGACCGCCGGATCCGGCTGCCCGCTGCCGCCGAGGCCGACATCCGCAACGGGGGCGTGCACGCGAGCGTGCTCCGGGTGCTGCTGCGGCTGGCGGAGCGCTACCGCCTCGACGTCAGCGTCGTGCGCTCCGGCCATCCCCTGAACGTCTTCGGCACCGACCGGCCGAGCGACCACCCGCCGGGCCGGGCGTTCGACGTGTGGCGGATCGACGACCGGGCGGTGGTCGACCGGGCGACGCCGCGCGCGCTGATCGAGGCGTTCATGCGCGACGCCGCTGCCGCCGGTTCGTACAACGTCGGAGGCCCGGTCCTGCCGTCCGGCGGGAGCCCGGGACGGCCGTTCTTCTCCGACGACACCCATCACGACCATGTGCATGTCGGCTTCGACAGCTGACCGCAGGGCGCGGCAAGAGGAGGCCCCGTGACCGTCGAGTACATCCGCTACCGCATCGGCGACCCCGAGCGGCGCGCCGCCTTCGAGAAGGCGTACGCGGCGGCTGCCGAGCACCTGTACGCGGCCCCGCAGTGCCTGGGCTACGAGCTCGCGCACGGGGTGGAGGAGCCGGAGCGGTTCGTCCTGCGGATCGAGTGGACGTCGGTGCACGACCACGAGCAGGGGTTCCGGGAGGGGCCGCACTTCCGGCCGTTCTTCGCCGCGGTCCGCCCGTTCGTGGGCGACATCGAGGAGATGAAGCACTACGAGCGGATCCTCGTCGTCACCAAGGGGAGGGCGTAGGCCCGCCTCCCGTTCCCCGGGGAGGCGGCCTCCCGGGGGAGGGTCAGTCGACGCAGGGGACGCCGCCCATCTTCACCGGCGGGCCCTGGAAGGAGTCGGGGGACACCGGGGCCGAGCCGCCGCCCTTGGAGTCGTCACCGCCGCCACCGCTTGAGCCGCCGCCCTGGTGCTGCGGCCCGGCGACCTGCGCGCCGTCGCCCTGACCTGCCTTCTGCCCTTCCCGCTGCCCCTCCTTCTGACCGGTCATCGCCTGGACGAGAGTCCTGACCTTCTCCGGATCGACGAGGTTGACGGCCTCTCCCTTGCGGGTGGCGAACCCCTCGATGGGCAGCGTGTGGAACTCGGCGTTGCCGCCGGTGAGGTTGGGCGCCTGACGGGCGAAGTCGAGGATGTTCCAGCGGTTGTCGATGACGACGTCCTTCTTGATCACGTCGAACAGCCCCTGCAGCTTGCCGAAGTCGCTCCACACGCCCTGTTCCTTGAGCTTGTGCGTGACCGAGGACAGGAACGCCTGCTGGCGGTGGGTGCGGTCGAGGTCGCCGCCGGCCAGGCCGTGCCGCTGCCGTACGAAGGACAGCGCCTGGCGGGCGTCGAGCTCCTGCAGTCCGGCGGGGAAGTCCGCGCCGGAGTACCGGTCGCGCACGGGGTGCTTGAGGCAGACCTGGACGGGCTGGACCACCTTGGCGATGTCGTAGAAGCCGAGCAGGTTGACCTCGGCGAAGTGGTCGATGGGCACGCCGAGGAAGCGCTGGACCGTGGCCAGGGTGGCCTCGCGCCCGGCTTCGCGGCCGCGGTGCTCCAGCTCGGCGCCCTTGACGCCTTGGGCGGACAGCTTCTCCTCGGCCTCGGCCTTGGCGATCCCGTACGCCTCCTTGATCTTGTGCTCCCCGCGGCCGCCCGCGATCTCGACGTAGTCGTCGCGCGGTATCGAGAAGGCCGTCACCTTTCCGCCGCCCGCCGGGATGTGCATGAGGATCAGGGTGTTGGTGTTGTAGCCGCCGATGTCGCTGGAGCCCGCGTGCAGTTCGTCCTGGACGAACTCCTTGGGCAGGTCGTTGCCGTTCATGTCCTTGCGGCTGTCGAGGCCGATCAGGAGCAGGTTCACCGCGTCGCCGCGCCCCCGCGGCGCGCCGTCGCGCAGGGCGTCCAGGGCGCTGGAGGTGTTCACGCCGCGGTCCAGCCAGTGGTACGCGCACCAGCCGACGCCGCTGGTCAGCATCACGGCCGCGGAGGTGAGGCAGATCGCGATGCGGACCGCGCGGCCGGGACGGAGGGAGCGCGCGGGGCGGGGCCTGCGCGGGGCCCGGCGGGCG
>NZ_BMUT01000013.1:67506-183126 GCF_014650335.1 Streptomyces hiroshimensis | reverse complement strand
GTCGAGGGCACGTCCTGGGACATCTACGACCCGGTCGCCAACATCACCGCCGCCTGCAACTACGCGGCCGACAAGTACGGCTCGATGGACAACGTCAACTCCGCGTACTGATCAGCACCACACACTGCCGAGGGCGGTGGCACCCCACACCAGCGGGGCGCCACCGCCCTCCCCGCATACCCGGGGCGTTTACGCAGGGCTGCGCCGGATGGCGACCATGGCGACGTCGTCGTCGAGGGACCCGCCGGCATGCGTGAGCAGGTCCTGGCGGATGCGCTGGATCAGGCGCCGTGGTTCGCGTTCGTTCCAGGCGGCCAGGCGCTCGGCGAGGGGGTAGAAGGTGCCGTGGGGATCGCGGGCTTCGATGACCCCGTCGGTGTAGAGCAGGAGAAGATCGCCTTCACGGAAGGCGAAGACCTCGGCTTCGTAGTCGTCCTGCGTCGTGGGTGTGCCCAGGCCGAGGGGCAGGTTCGGCTCGGAGACCGCCAGAGTGACGACCTCGCCGTCGCGGACGATCAGTGGCGGTGGATGGCCGCAGCTGATGACCTGCACCAGGGGCTGATCGTCGGGGATCTCCAGCACGGCCGCCGTCACGAAGCTCTCGCCGACCGCGAGCTCGTCGGCGGGCTGCTCCGCGTCCCAGTAGACGGTGTTGTGCAGGTGGGCGACGAGGCGGGGGAGGGGCGGGAAGCGGTGGGCGGCGGCGCGGAAGGCGCCCAGGAGCAGGGCGGCGTCCCCGACGGCGGTCAGTCCTTTGCCGCGGCAGTCACCGATCATGACGCGGGTCGCGTCGCGGGCGCGGGCGGCCGCGTAGAGGTCTCCGCCGATCTGCGCCTCGGCCTCGGCCGCCGCGTACTCCGAGACCAGCTCCAGGGGCCCGAGGCGGGAGGGGAGGGGCTTGAGCAGGACTCTCTGTGCGACATTGGCGACCCATCTGGCCCGGTCCAGTGCCCGCTCGTGGCGTCGGCGCACGGCGCGGAAGGCGACGATGAAGCAGACGGCCAGGAACAGGGCTGCGGTCTGCGTCTGGTGATCGGCGGTCGTGGTCCGGCCGAAGATGAACCCGAGGGCGATCTGGGCGCCCACCGCCAGGGCGCCGATGAAGGCGGTCAGCCGTGTGCTGCCGAAGGTCGCGGTGAGGGCGGGGGCTGCGACCAGCAGGGGGCCGAGGTGGATGTCGGGGCCGGTCAGCAGGTCGGCCGCCATGATGGCGGCGATGAGCCCCAAAGGGGCGGCAATCAGCACGCGCCGGCGCCCCGAGAGGCCGGGCTCTGCCGGAGGGAACTGAATGCGCATGTCCCTTGCTTACCTCCCCACCCCCGCTCCGCGGCTCCTGCGACACGGGCCGGATGCGCAGCCGTCTGCTGGGAGTCGCCTGGAGTCAACGGGGTCGGCCCGGAATCCGCGCTCCGGCGATCATGTCTCCCAAAGGGAAGAGAAGCCCGGTGAGTGCGCACGGAAGGGGACGGGACATGGATCGGCAGGAGGCCGTCGGCCTCGTACAGCGCGTCATGGACGCGGACTACGCGACGGAGGCCGAGGGGGATCGCCTGGCGGAGCTGCTCGACAGGGGCCTGGCCTGCCCGTCCGGCTACGTCACCGACCTGATCTTCTGGCCGCGGGGGCGTGAGCTCTCCGCCGAGGAAGTGGTGGACCGGGCTCTGGAGTACCGGCCGATCGCCCTGTGAAACAGGGCTGTCGGGTGAAACCGGGCTACGAGGCTCTGCCGGCCGCGGGGCCGCCGCCTTCGGTGCGTGCCGTGCAGCCGGGCCCCGGCCGGGCCCGGCTGCCGTACCGGTCGGAATCAGTGGTTCGTGCCGGAGGCCCAGATCGCCTGGCTGCCGTCGTAGATGACGACGTTGCCGTCGTCCTGCACGACCAGGCGCGAGCCCGGGTGTCCGGCCGTCCTGGACGACCAGACGGCCTTGCCCGAGCGGGTGTACACCACGAAGTTGCCGTCCTCCTGGAACGCGGCTCTCCATCCCTGGCCGACGGTTCCCGTGGACCAGCGGGCTCTGCCGAACTCGTCGTAGATGACGAGGTTGCCGTCGGACTGCATGACCAGGCGGGCGGTGTCGGAGGCCAGCGACTGGTTGCGCTCGAGGGTGAACGGAGCGTGGACGGTGCGGGTGGCCGGGACACCCGGCTTCGCCGCCGCGGTCGCAGCGGCCGGGGCGGCATGGCCCGAGGCCTCCGCGGCCGCGGCCTGCCCGGCGAGGGCGACGACGGAGAGGGCGGCGGCTGCCAGCAGTGTGGTGGTCCTCTTACTCACGAAAGATCCTTTCGACGAGTGGTGCATCCACCGGTGCCCCACGGGCGGGGGACCGCTCCGGACCCTTTCACCACTCATGCACCGGAAGCCGCTGTTCACCTCGCGATGACGCGTTCGTTTCACTGTTTGGCCGGAGTGTCAGCCGTCACGGCCGTGACGGCCGTGACGAAGGCCCCCGCCTGTGCGGCTGCGACCGCGGCCGCAGCCGCACGGTCCGCCGCCGCCTCGTCGAGCGCCTCGCCGGTGGTCAGCAGGCGGTAGTAGAGGGGAGCGGAGACGGCCCGGACGACCTCGCGGGTGTCGGTCCCCTCGGGCAGCTCACCTCGCTCGACGGCTTCCCGGACGCAGGGCTCCCACTCCGCGACACGGGTGTCGTAGAAGAGACGGAGGGCCGCCGCCGCCTCGTCGTTGCAGGTCGCTGCGGCGATCACCGCCTTGAAGAGCGCTCCCTGGCGCGGGTCGGCCAGTGTGCGCTGCACGAGGCGGGCATTGGCGCGCAGGTCGCCCAGGAGCGTGCCCGTACGGGCGCGCGGGAGGGACTGCTCGGCCATGTCCGCGAGCACGTCGGCGGCGAGGCCCGCCGGCGTGCCCCAGCGGCGGTACACGGTCGTCCTGCCGACGTCCGCGCGGCGGGCCACGTCGGCGAGGTCGAGGCCGGAGAACCCGCCCTCGGCCAGTGCGTCTCCGGCGGCCTGCAGGACGGCCGCACGCACGCGGGCGGTGCGCCCGCCCGGACGCACGGTTCCCGGATCCGCGCTCCTGGACGACTCCATAACGGGACTCCTATTCCATTAGTGGCTCGACTCCTGCTACGGTAGAGCCATATTAACGGGACGGAAGTCCCGGTAGCGTTGTCGTCCCGCACCCACGGCGCTGGACGGCACGAGGGGAAGGGAACCGCTGTGGAATTCCGACGACTGGGCGCTTCAGGGCTGATGGTTCCGGCGCTGAGCATGGGCGCAGGCACGTTCGGCGGGCGCGGGGAGCTCTTCGGCGCCTGGGGCACCACCGACGCCGAGGAGGCACGCCGCCTCATCGACATCTGCCTCGAGGCCGGCCTCAACATGTTCGACACCGCCGACGTGTACTCCGCCGGCGCTTCGGAAGAGGTCCTCGGCGCCGCCATCAAGGGCCGGCGCGACGAGGTCATCCTCTCCACCAAGGCGGGGCTGCCGATGGGCGACGGCCCGGCGGACGCGGGAACCTCCCGCTCACGCCTCATCAAGGCCGTCGACGACGCCCTGCGCCGCCTCGGCACCGACTACATCGACCTCTTCCAGCTCCACGCCTTCGACGCGGGCACCCCCGTCCAGGAAGTCCTCTCCACCCTCGACGACCTCGTACGGGCAGGGAAGCTCCGCTACACGGGCGTTTCCAACTTCGCCGGCTGGCAGCTGATGAAGTCCCTCGACACCGCCGACAAGCACGGCTACCAGCGCTACGCCGCGCACCAGGTCTACTACTCCCTCATAGGCCGCGACTACGAGTGGGAGCTCATGCCGCTCGGCCTCGACCAGGGCGTCGGCGCCGTCGTCTGGAGCCCCCTGGGCTGGGGACGCCTCACCGGCAAGATCCGCCGGGACCAGCCGCTGCCGGCCGGCAGCCGTCTGCACGCCACCGCGGACTACGGCCCTCCCGTGGACGACGACCTCCTGTTCCGCGTCGTCGACGCCCTCGACGAGATCGCCCGCGAAACCGGCAAGACCGTGCCGCAGATCGCCCTCAACTGGCTGCTGCAGCGCCCGACGGTCTCCTCCGTCATCATCGGCGCCCGCAACGAGGCGCAGCTGCGGCAGAACCTCGGCGCGGTCGGGTGGAACCTGACCGCCGATCAGGTGGCGAGGCTCGACGCCGCGAGCGCCACGACCGCGCCGTACCCCTACTTCCCCTACGAGCGCCAGGAAGGCTTCGCCCGCCTGAACCCGCACCCGGTCCGGCGTATGGAGGCAGCGGGCAGCGAGGCGTAGGAAAGCGGCCGGGCCCGCCGTGCCGTGCCGTGGACGGCACGGCACGGCAGCGCGACGCCCCCGCCGGCGACGAGCAGATGGTGAAAGGCGTCAGGCGGGCAGGGCGCCCTCGACGGCCGAGACGACCTCAGGGGCGTCGGGCTCGGTCCGAGGGCTGAAGCGGGCGGCGACGCTGCCGTCGGGGGCGATGAGGAACTTCTCGAAGTTCCAGCGGATGTCGCCGGTGTGACCCTCGGCGTCCGCCGTGTCCACCAGGGCGGCGTACAGGGGGTGCCGCTGCTCGCCGTTGACGTCGGTCTTCTCCGTCATGGGGAAGGTCACGCCGTAGGTGGCCGAGCAGAAGGAGGCGATCTCCTCGGCGGAGCCGGGCTCCTGGCCCATGAACTGGTTGCACGGCACGCCCAGCACCGTGAAGCCGCGCGGCGCGTAGGCCTCGTGCAGCTTCTCCAGCGCCGCGTACTGCGGTGTCAGGCCGCACTTCGAGGCGACGTTCACGACCAGGACGGCCTTGCCGCGGTACTGCGCGAGATTCGCGGGGCCGCCCTGGAGGGCGCCGATCTCCACGTCGTGGATGGACACGATGGCTCCTTGGGTTCTGCTCGGCTTGGATCTGCTCGGCTTCTGGGTGATCAGGTCGACTTACCTGTGGGCCAGTATGCCTCCAGCGGGACGAACTCCCGGGGCCCGGTGGCAGCATTGCCGGCGGCGGTCGGCACGGGCCGTGGTTCACGACAACCCCGCGATCATGCGTCCCGGCCCGCAGGACCGGGCAGGCATGTACTGCTGCCGCGGCGTCCGGTCCGTCCGTCCGGGCGGGCGGCGCTGTCACGGCGGCCGAGCGGGAGGACCTGGAGTGGGATCGGACCGGCATGCTCAGGCAATGACGTTCACCAGCACCGATGCGGTGCGGCACTACGAGAAGGCGCTGGACTGCCTGCTGTTCTTCCGCCCTCAGGTCACCGCCGAGGCGGAGGCGGTGGTCACCGACTCGCCGCGCTCGGTCATGGGGAACGTCCTCCTGGCGTACCTCGGTCTGCTGGGCACGGAGGAGAAGGACGCGGCAGCGGCCCGGAAGGCGTTCGAGGAGTTCCGCCGGGGCGTGCGCCTCTCGGAGGCGACTCAGCGGGAGCGGATGCACATCGAGGCCGCCTCGTCCTGGCTGAACGGTGACATCCCGGGAGCCGGCCGTGTGCTCGGCGAACTCCACGTGACCCACCCGCGGGACGCCCTGGCCCTGGCGGTGGGCCATCAGACCGACTTCTTCACCGGCAACGCCCTGCTGCTGCGCGACCGCATCGGCGGGGCGCTGTCCGCCTGGGACGAGGACGACCCGCACTACGGCCTGCTGCTCGGCATGTACGCGTTCGGCCTTGAGGAGGCGGGCCACTACGCACAGTCGGAGCAGGCGGGCCTGGCCGCCGTCGAGCGCAACGCCCGCGACGTGTGGGGGATCCATGCCGTCGTGCACGCCTACGAGATGACGGGGCGGTTCGCGGACGGGATCCGCTATCTGAACGAACGGAAGGCCGACTGGGCGGACGGCAACTACCTCAACGTGCACAACTGGTGGCACTACGCCCTGTACCACCTGGAGGCGGACCGCACCGACCGGGTCCTCGACGTCTACGACGCCGTCCTGCACAACGAGGAGTCCGCCGGGCTGGCCATGGAGATGCTGGACGCGGCGTCCCTGCTCTGGCGGCTCCACCTGGCCGGCACCGACACCGGTGACCGCTGGAAAGCACTCTCCGACGCCTGGGCGGCACGGCAGGACGGCGCCTACTACGCCTTCAACGACGCGCACGCCGTCATGGCCCACGTCGGGGCGGAGCGGATGGCCGAGGCCGAGGGCCTGATCCGGGACCGGGAGGCCTGGGTGCGGCAGGCGGCGGGGCAGCACACGTCCGGCCTGCCCGGCCTGCCCGGCCTGCCCGGCCTGCCCGGCTTGCACGGCCCGTCCAACCTGCAGATGACCGCCGAGGTCGGCCTGCCGGTGTGCCGGGCGCTCGTCGCCTACGGCAAGCGCCGGTACGACGAGGCCGTCGGTCTCCTCCTCCCGATCCGGCACCGTCTTCAGACCTTCGGGGGCAGCCACGCGCAGCGGGACGCCGTCCAGCGGACCCTGGTGGAGGCGGCGGTGCGCAGCGGGCAGCACGACATCGCGCGCACGCTGCTGAGCGAACGCATCCACGTACGGCCCCTGTGCCCGTACAACTGGGGCGCGCAGGCCCGGCTCGCCGACCGGCTCGGCGATACGGCGGGAGCCGGCGCGGCGCGGCGGCGAGCCGCGGAACAGGCGACGGCAGCGGCCGGGGCCTGAGCCGCAGTGACCGCCGAAGCGGCCGCGCGCCCCCTGACCTTCGTCGTCGGTACGGGCCGCAGCGGATCGACCGCGTTGTCCCGTATCGTCAACGCCCACCCGCGCGTCCTCAGCCTCAACGAGTTCATGGCCTCGGTGGGCGACACCGCCTTCCCCGAAGGGAAGGTGACCGGCGAGGAGTTCTGGCAGCCGCTGGCCGGCCCTGTGCCACGGTACGAGCGAATGATCCGCAGCGGGCTGCCGCTCCCGGAATTCCTCTACACGCGCCGCCCCGGACGGTACGCGCCGGAGACCACCGGCATCCCCGCGCTGTCCCTCATGGTGCTGCCCCACCTCACCGACGACCCGGACGGACTCCTCGACGAGCTGGGGGAATCGGTCGTCCACTGGCCCGAGCGCACCGCCGCCGAGCATCACCTGGCGCTGTTCGGCCTGCTCTGTGCGCGCTTCGGGCGCACGGCCGTCGTGGAGCGCTCCGGATACTCGACGGGCTGGGTGCCCCGGCTGCGGGCCGCCTTCCCGCACGCACGGTTCGTGCACATGTTCAGGGACGGCCCGGACTGCGCCCTGTCCATGAGCCGCCACCCCGGATTCCGCACGATCTCCCTGCTGCGCGAGATCAAGGCACGGGCCGGCGTCGCAAGCCTCGCCGACCTGACCGACGAGCATGTGCGCTCACTGCCGGCGGACCTGGCGCCGCTGCTCGGCGACCGCTTCGATCCGGCACTCGTACGGGACCGTCCCCTTCCCCTGCGGACGTTCGGCACGCTGTGGTCGGACCTCGTCATCCAGGGCATGGAATTCCTCGGCCCCTTACCCGCGGACCAGCGCACCACCCTCGCCTACGAAGACCTCCTCGACGCCCCGCGCGAGGAGCTGACCCGCCTCGCCGCATTCGTCGGCGCCGACCCCCTCCCGCAGTGGCTGGACACCGGATGCGCACTGCTCGACCACAGCCGGCGCGGCTCCGCGCAGAGGCTGACAGCCGCCGAACTCGACGAACTGAGGGAGAGCTGCGCCCCCGGCGTCCACGCCTTGGAGCAGGGCAAGGCGCAGGACCGTCTCCGCGCGGACCGTCTCCGCGTGGACGGTTGAGGACCGGGGGTCAGTTCTCCGGCGCCCCGGCGTGCGCCGGCTCGAACGCCCTCAGGCCGCTCGACAGCTCGACGAGAGTGTCCTCTGCCAGGTCGCGCAGGAAGTCGGGGCACACCCACGCGTCCAGGGGCTCGTCCTCCTGGTCCGCCTCGTCCTCCTCGTTCCACCCGTAGTACTCGGCGATCTCGGCCCGGCCGCCGGGGCTGCGCAGGAAGTAGCCGACCTGGTTCGTGTAGTCCGGATCGCGGGTGTCGGGGTGCTCGCCGGGGCCGTGCGTGCACGGACGGTCTTCCAGCAACGCAACGGCTTCCTCGACTCCCTTGATCATCGCGTCCAGCACCGAACGGTCCGTGATCCTCTCCGACGTCGCGTACCAGCAGGTCGCGTTCATGGTCACGAGGTAGCCGGCCAGCACTCCGCGGGTCGGCCGGGAGGGAAGGCAGGCGGCCTCGTCCTTGAGGTCCTCGTGCGGATCGCCGTAGGGATAGTCGTTCACGATCCCCGAGAGGGTGCTGATGCAACTGTGGTGGTACTTGGGCGCGCCCACGGGGATCCGGCGGACGGTCAACGGGGCGATCACGTCCGCGGCGAGCCGCGCCCACCCTGCGACGTTGCCCGGGCACAGCACCCGCTCGGGGTCGTCGGCGTTGCCGCCGGCGTCGGTGTCCGGCGCTGCGAGCCTGCCGGTCAGCAGCCCGGTGTCACCGTTCCAGATCTCGTCCTCCAGCGAGTCCATCTCGGCCTCGTACGGGTGGCGCTCGTGCGAGCAGGGCCGGCCGCCCAGCGCCTCGACCGCGGCCCGGAGGGCGTCGAGGGCGGCACGCTCGGCCTCCTGCTCGGGACGCCAGGCGAGGTAGCCCGACATCGCCACCAGTCCGGACACCCATATACGGGCCTCCTCCCCGCCGGGGTCGGCGGCGAGCCGGCGGGCGCAGTCCAGTACGAGGGGGACGGCTTCCTCCGCGGGGGAGGTGTCGCGGATGTGCTCCCATGCGGCGGCGAGCCGGGACACGTCGAGGTCGGTTGTAATGATCATGCCCTGGATGACGGAGCCTGCGTCCGGTACGGTTCCCGGCTCGTCTCGTAGCCGCCTCCTGGCGTACGAGCACCGCAAGGTCGAATGAGTATGCGAGTGAGTACGTGTGCTCAGGCCCGACGCGCCCGGGTCCCGGATGATGGGATCATGACGACGACGCCTCACCTCGCCTTTCCGCCCGCACCCCCGGCGCCCTCTCCGGCCGGCCGACCGGGCAACCGCCGGATGCTGGTGGCCGGCGCCGTGGCGGCGCTGGTCCTGCTGCTGGCCGCCGCGGCCGCCGGCGGGTGGTGGCTGACGCGTGACGAGGACTCCTCGCCCTTCGCCGGCCGGCCCCGGGTGACGGACGGTGCGGCCGGGCTCTCCTACGCGATACCCGAGGGGTGGAAACACGAGGAGCAGCAGAAGCTGATCGGCGCCTTCACTTCGTCGGTCACCAAGACGGACACCGGTGGCGAAGGCGGCAGCACCGTCCTCTCCGGCCGGGCCGGGGCCGTACCGCAGCCCGCACTTCAGCGGCAGGCCGAGCGGGCGGCCCGCTCGAACGCGGAGTTCTTCTATCCCGACGGAAGCTCGGAGATCGAGGAGTCCCGGCCGACGACGGTCGACGGCCGGCCCGCGCACACGGTGGCGCTGAGGGTGAGCGACGGCAAGCACGGCACCGGAAGCCCGGAAGGCTCCGGGGGCGCAGGCCATCTCCGCCTGACCCTCGTCGCGGTGGACGACAGCCGCTCGGCCTTCCTCCTCGGCATCGCCCAGCCGGGCGGGCCCGTGGAAGCCGGCGAGGTGGACAAGGTGATGGAGAGTGCTTCCCTGAACTGACGGGGTTGTGAGCGAAGTTGCCGTCTCGCGCCCGTTTCGACGAACATGCCATCGACGCTTCCATGGCGCTGATCGCGCCGGACGAATCAGCCGAGTCCATGGTGGTCGCGGCACTTTCCAGACAAGACTGGGACGTCCGCCGCCCTCGCCCCACCAGCCCGGCCGCTGCGCGTTCGTCTCCGGGAAGAAGAAGCAGAACACGTGCAAGACCACCACGGTCAGTGACGGCCAGGGGCCGCACCCTGTGGTCCGGAGCCGACCGGCCCGGAAGAATGCACGACCAGACCACAGTCCGCACCGAGGACATCGCCGAACAGCTCCGCAGCCCGGTGGGCCTGGTGAGCCCGGACCGAACCGGTCCGGGCCCGGCAGCCTGACGTACACACCGGCCCGGCGCGCCGGGCCTCACCCGCCCGGGGGCCGCCGGGCGGCCGGATGCGCGGGGCGGTGCCTGCCGGTGTGCCGGCCGGTGTCCTCCAGGTGGCTGCCGACGGTGTCGCGGTCCCCGGCGGTGCCCCGTCCCGTGCGTTAGTGTGTGGGCTCGTCGGGCAGCCGACAGATGGCGACGGGCACGCACGCCGTCGCGTCTTCCGTGCCGGGAACACGCGGTGCGAACGCACGAGTGCCCGCCGCGGGGGCGACCCCGCGACGGGCAAGCCGAAGAGCTGGCTCCACGGGGCGTACTGGTGATACGCCCCGCGGGTCAGCGCCTGCCGGTCATCGCCAGGGCCAGAGCGGTGAGGGCCGTCAGCAGCTCCACCCAGGGCGTCACTGCTCGGGCCGCGCTGCGGACCAGGTTCCAGTCGACCGGCGCTTTCGGCCTTCTGTGCTGCACCATGTGTGCGCCTCTCCTCGGACCAGGAGACCCGCCGGCCGGCGAGACCCTATGAGGGCCCTCGGGTGTGGCAGCGCAACCGGCCCCTCCCGAGACCCCTGGGTGAGGTCCCGACGTGACAGGCTGACCCGAGGTCAGCGCTGGTACTGCACAATGTAACTTTATGGGCGTAACACCCAAATGCTTGGTATTTGGCAGATGAACGTCGGCGAGTCCCTTTCCCGGCGAGAGACGCCGACGTGGCCGCAGACGTCATCTCACCCGCTGCTCACGGGGTAGTCGACGTATCCACCCGCCCCGCCGGAGTAGTACGTGTCTGGGTCGCCGGCCGCCAGATCGTGGCCCAGGGCGAACCGGGTGACGAGGTCGGGGTTGGCGATGAAGTGGGTCCCGAACGACACGGCGTCGGCGATCCCCGCCCCGATCGCGGCGTTCGCCGACGCGTGGTCGAAGCCGAGGTTCGCGATCAACGGGCCGTCGAACAGGCGCCGGTACCGTGCGAACGCCTCGAAGTCGGGGGTGGAGCCCGGCGCGGCCAGGTCCCGGCCGCGGAGGTGGAGATAGGCCACCGGGAGGCGGTTGAGCTCCGCCACCAGGGCGTCGTAGTCGGCGAGCGTCTCCTCATCGGCCGTGAAACGGCCGCCCGACGCCCAGTACGGCGACAGCCGGACCCCCACGCGCCGCCCCTCCCAGACGTCGGCCACCGCGTCGGTGATCTCCAGCAGCAGGCGCCGGCGGCCGGCGCGGCCGCCTCCGTAGGCATCGGAACGGAGGTTCAGCCGCGGATTGAGGAACTGCGGGATCAGGAACGGGCCGACGGCATGGATCTCGACCCCGTCGAACCCGGCACGCCAGGCGTTCAGCGCGGCCACCCGGTATGCGGTGACCGTTTCCTCGATGTCCGCGACGGTCATCTCCCGGGGCGTGACGGTGTCCTTGAAACCGCCCGGGGTGAAGGACTTCTCGTGCGGATTCACGGCCGACGGCCCGGCGGGCACTGCGCCCCGCAGGTGATCGGGGTGCGAGGCGGCACCGGTGTGCCACAGCTGCAGCACGATCCGGCCGCCGAGGGCGTGCACGACCTCGGTGACCCTTCGCCATCCGGCGACCTGCTGCTCGCTGTAGATGCCGGGGACGTTGACGAAGCCGATCGCGCGCTCGCTCACCCAGGTCCCCTCCGTGACGATCAGTCCGGCACCTGCCCGCTGGCCGTAGTAGACGGCGTGCAGTTCCGTCGGCACCAGGCCGCGGTCGGCCGCGCGGGCCCGGGTGAGCGGAGCCATCACCACCCGGTTCGGCAGCTGCAGGTCTCCGAGGTCCGCGGATCGCAGCAGCGGTTCCCGGGTGGTCGGCGGCATGGTGCTCATCGTGGGCTCTCCTCGTTCCCCGGCCGGCGGATACCGGCGCTCCGGAGCCATCGTGCGAGCGCAGGCCGGCCGGTAGGAGGGCCGGGATCATCCTGGTACCGGCAGGGCGACCCTCCGGGGAGCCTCCGCGGAGCGGGACCCATCAGAATGAGGGGCATGAAGGAAGCCGAACTGGGCATCTGCCTGCGCGCATGGCGTGACCGGCTCGCGCCCGCCGAGGCCGGGCTGCCGACGGGTCCGCGCCGCCGCGCGCCCGGGCTGCGCCGTCAGGAGCTCGCCACGCTGGCCGGACTCTCCGTCGAGTACCTGGCCCGGCTCGAACAGGGCCGCGCGGGAAGGCCGTCCGCCTCCGTCCTGGGGCCGCTGGCACGCGCCCTGCGCCTGACCGAAGCGGAACGGGAGCATCTGTTCCGGCTGGCCGGCCACGCACCGCCCGCCCCCGCCGTCGCCTCCTCCCACGTCACACCGGGACTGCAGCGGATCATCGACCGGCTGCACGACGCCGCGGTGATGGTGGTGGACCGTGGCTGGAACGTCGTCCTCGCCAACCCGGCGGCGATCGCCCTGCTCGGCGACGAGGCGACGGGCCGGGACGGGGAACGCAACGTCCTGCGACGGCACTTCACGGGGCGTCCCTCACGAGTGATCCGCACACCCGCGGAAGCCGCGGACTTCGAGGCGTACGCCGTCGCCGACCTGCGCGCGAGCCTCGGGCGCTTTCCCGGCGACCCCCGGCTGCCCGAGCTCGCCGGCGAACTGCGCTCCGCCAGCTCCCGCTTCGCGGAGCTGTGGGCACGGACCGACGTCGCCGCGAGCACCTCGCAGCGCAAGGTCGTCCAGCATCCCGAGGCCGGACGCCTGACGCTCGACTGCGACGTGCTGGAAGCCACCGGCTCGGCACTGCGCCTGGTCGTCTACACCGCCGCGCCGGGCAGCCCCGACCACCAGGCCCTGGCTCTGCTCACTGCCGTGGGATCAGGGGAGTTCGCGTGACGTGCCGGCGAGCGCCCGCCGGCGCCGGTACCGGGTAGACGCCGGCACCGGGCGAACCCGCCGTCAGTCCTCGTCCCCCGGGTGGCACAAGAGAAGGCTCAATTCGCTGTCGCCGATGCTCCCGAAGCCCAAGGCGTCGTCGCTTCCACCGGAAACCTCAAGGCTCTGCAAGTCGAGAAGGATCACGGGGCCCACCACCCTCCGCACCGGTCACAGGAAGGCCCAGCCCGACGTGCTGGGCCCGTGAAGAGGCTGTCCCCGGCCGTTCCCCGCTACTCCGAAGCTGCATGGTTCTGCATGACGCAAGGCGAAGGTGCCCTTGCCCCGGAGCGAAGGTCTGGGGAGCCTTGCGGGGCGGGGTGGTTCCGGGCCCGGTCGGTCCAGGCAGCCGGGCGATCGGAACCGGTGGGCTGTGCCTCCTGAACTGTGCCTCCTGAAAGGAGCCTCGGTGTCGCGTGCTTTCTCCGGTGTCCGGGTCCTCGACCTGACGCACGTGCTGGCCGGCCCGTTCGCGGCCTACCAACTGGGTGTGCTCGGCGCGGACGTGATCAAGATCGAGCCGCCGGGCCGGCCCGACTTCGTCCGGGGGCGCGGCCCGGACCCCGAGCTCAACAGACAGTTGCGCGGAATCAACTACCAGGTCCAGGGCGGCGGCAAACGCGCCATGACCCTCGACCTCAAGACCCCCGGCGGCCGCGAGGTCTTCCGGTCCTTGGTGAGGACGGCCGACGTGGTCGTCGAGAACTACCGCGCCGGAGCACTCGAGCGGCTCGGCGTGGGGTACGACGACCTGTCGGCGATCAATCCGAGGCTCATTCACTGCTCGATGACCGGCTACGGCCAGAGCGGCCCCCGGGCCGAGGTCAACGCGTACGACAACGTGGTCCAGGCCGCGTCCGGCGTCATCGCACGCTGCGACGGCCGCAAGCCGGACGTGGCCTTCATCGACTACGGGAGCGGGTACAACGCCGCGTTCGCGATAGCCGCCGCGCTGTACGCCCGGGCCCGCGACGGCCGGGGGCAGCGGATCGACTGCGCCATGTTCGACACGGCCTTGATGCTGATGGGCCCGGCGTATCCGCGCAACTCCACCCCGGCGTACGGGAGGAGGCCGTGCAGGAGAGCGGCCTGGGCGCGTACGAGACGGCGGACGGCGTGTTCGTCCTGGGCACCCCGACGCCGGACCAGAACCGTCGCCTGTGGTCGGCGCTCGCCGCCGAGGGACACCCCTGCCCCCGGTTCGAGGCGCTGAGCACCCTGGACGAACTCCGGAAGCACAGCGGGGCGATGCGTGACGCCCTGCACGAGATCTTCCGGACGCGGAGCGCGGCCTGGTGGGAGGAGTGGATCCACCGCCACGGCCTTCCCGGCGAACGGGTCCGGACCCTCGCGGAAGCGGTGGACGAGGAGCAGCTGAAGCACCGGCCGTTCCTGCAGCCGGCGCAGGACGGTGACCCGCCCGTACCGGTCGCCGCCTTCGGCTTCGCCCACGACGGCCCGCGGCGGGACCGGCCGGCCCCGGGGTTCGGCGAGCACACGGCCGAGATCCTGCAGGAACTGGGCCATTCCGCGGCGGACATCGACCGTCTGCGGGCCGAGGGCGCCGTCTGACCGTGTGCCGACCGAGGCGACCGAGGCGAGCCGGCCGAGCGACTGAGCGACCGAGTGCGTCCCACCCGTACCGCCGCGCCAGGACTCAGCCCAGGGGGAGGAGAGGGCGGGCGCCGACGTGGGTGACTGCTTCGGCGCCGGCGCGGCAGCCCCGGCGCGCGGCCGCGGCCGGGTCGTGACCTGCCAAGCGGGCCGCGAGGAAGGCTCCCGTGAAGGCGTCACCCGCTCCCGTGGTGTCCACGGCGGTGGCGGGCTCGGCCGGGACGCGGGCGACGATCGTGCCGGAGGCGGCGACCAGCGCGCCCCGGGAGCCCAGTGTGGAGACCACGAGAGGGAAGTGCCGGCTCAGCTTGGCCGCTGCGTCGGCCGGCTCCGGCAGGCCGGTGAGGAGCGCGGCCTCGTCGTGGTTGGGCAGGAGCACGTCCGCTCCCGCGACGGCCGCCAGGAAGCGGTCCACGCCGAAGCCGGCGATGAAACCGGCGGAGGCCGGGTCGATGCTCACCGGCACCGAGCGGGCGCGGGCCGCTTCCAGCGCCAGCCGGGCGGCCGTACGGCTCGCGTCGGCGAAGAAGAGGTAGCCGGAGATGTGCAGATGACCGGCTCCGGCCAGGAAGTCGTCACTCCAGTCGGCGGCCGACAGGCGCAGCACCGCTCCGCTGTCGGTGAGGAACGTCCGTTCACCGTCCGGGCCGACCAGGGAGATGACCGTCCCCGTGGGGGAGCCGGGGTCGACGACCAGGTGCGGGCGGACACCGGCTGCGCGCAGCGCGCGCTCGTGCAGGTCCGCTGCATCCGCGCCGACGCGGGCCAGGATGCGCACGTCGCGGGCGCCCGAGTGGGCGGCCCAGCAGGCCACGTTGGCGCCTGCGCCGCCCGGGAGGGTGGCGATACGGGCCGCGGTGTCGGTCGCGGGGACGAGGGGCGTGCGGTGGCGGGCGACCACGTCCGTCACCACGTCACCGACGACGAGCAGCGTCGCGCTGCCGGGGCCGGTCATGCGGCGTACGCCGTCGCGATCCCGGCCGCAAGGCGCACATTGCCGCGCACGGCGGCCACGTTGGCTTCCAAGGACGCGCCGTCGGTGTTCCGGACGAGGTAGTCGAGGAGGAACGGAGTGACCGCCTGCCCCGTGACACCCTCGCTCGCACACGCTGCCAGCGCCTGCGTCAGTACCCGGTCGTGCAGGGCGGGGTCGAGCTGCTCCGCTGCGGGGACGGGGTTCGCGACGATCAAGGCCGAGGGCGGGCCGCCGAGCGCATCCTGAGCGCGCAGCACCCCGGCCACTTCCGCCGCGGAACCGGCCGTCCAGTCGACCGGTTCGCCGGAGCTGCTGAGGTAGAAGCCCGGGAACTCCGTCGTCCGGAAGCCCAGCACGCCGACGCCCAGCGTCTCCAGGCGCTGCAAGGTCGCCGGCACGTCCAGGACCGATTTCACGCCTGCGCAGACCACGGCGATCCGCACCTTCGCCAGCAGGTGCAGGTCCGCCGACTCGTCCTGGGTCTGCGCCCACTCGCGATGGACACCGCCCAGGCCGCCCGTCGCGAAGACGCGGATCCCGGCCCGCGCCGCCAGAAAGGCGGTCGCGGACACCGTCGTCGCCCCGCTCGCCCCCGCTGCGACCGCCGGTGCCAGATCACGGTGTCCGAGCTTGCGGAGCCCGCTCTCGCCCGCCACCTGCGCCAATTGCGCCTTGTCCAGCCCGATACGGGGCCGCCCCTCCAGCACCGCAATGGTCGCGGGGACGGCGCCTCCGGCCCGTACGAGCTCCTCCAGCTCCTCCGCCACCTGCAGGTTCCGTGGCCTGGGCAGGCCGTGCGCGGTGATCGTCGATTCGAGAGCGACTACCGGCCGGTTCCGGTCCAGCGCCTCGCGCACCTCGTCCGAGACGACCAGCATTTCTGACACGTCGGACACTTCTGGCATCGCAGGTCCCTCCTGTCACGCCGAGCATGGCGCTGCTCACCGGATCCTCGATGCACAGACCTTTTCCCCGAGCCGTGCCACCGGAAGCCTTCGGCGGATTCGGTAAAGAGGAGTAAAGGGGATTCGGTAAAGAGGATCCGGTAAAGAGGAGCGCACCCGTGCGACTCAGGCGACAGGGCGGGCTGCAGCGGCCACGGTCGGCCCTTGCGCAGGCACGGCCGACGCGGAGGAGGCGGCTTCGGCCAGATGGCCGACTGCCGACTCCGCCAGGGTACGGATCGCCGGGTGCCAGGGGCGGTCAGGCGGTCCGGTCAGTACGAGGCGGCGCGAGACCCGGGGCTCCAGCGGCACCAGGACCAGGTCGGAGGGGATCAGGGAGCGGGAGACCTCGGACAGGACGGTCACGCCGATACCGGCCTGCACCATGCTGATCAGAGTCGCCAGGTCCCGTACCCGGTGGGTGGGCGCGAAGACCAGCCCCGCCAGGCCGTGGATCCTGCGGATGCGGACTTCGCAGCCGTTGGGTGAGATCAGGAACGGGTCGTCCTCCAGGTCGCGGATGTCGACACGCGGCTCTCCCGCCAGAGGGTGGTCCCGGGGCAGCAACGCCTGGTAGCGGTCCGTGGCGAGCTGGATGCCGGGGCCGGGCGGCGGGTCGATCACCACGGCGGCATCGGCCGTGCCGTCCTCCAGCCACGTCGACACCTCGCTGCTGTCGCCCTCGAAGACCCGCACGGTGATCCGCGGCTGGTCCTCACGCCAGTGCCTGAGCAGGCCGGGGACCAGCCCCTGACAGACCGTCGGGGTGGCGGCCAGCCGCACGGTGCCGGTCATGGCCCCGGCGGCTTCGGCCGCGATGTGCTCCACGGACCGGGCCGCCGACAGCGCGAGGCGGGCGTGCGGCAGGACCCGCTCGCCGAGCGCTGTGGTCCGCACCGGGGTGGAACGGACCAGCAGAGGGGCGGACAGTGCGCGTTCCAGAGAGGCGACGGCGTGCGACACCGCCGACTGGCTCATCCCCAGATCGGCGGCGGCTGCGCTGAATCCGCCTGCATCGACGACGGCGAGGAAAGCCCTCAGCTGGGGAAGGTTCACGGTCATGCGTCGGCCTCATATGTATATGACATGTATGCGTTGGATCCATGGTGCCAGGTCGGGTGAGGCTTGGTCCGTGCCGCCGGCTCCGGCGGCGATACGCCCAGCACGACCGAGGAGAGTCATGCCGTTCTTCCGGGTCACGGTCACCGACCCCGACCTTCCCGCCGACGCTCAGCGCGCCCTTGCCGAGGGACTGACGCGGCTGGCGGTGTCAGTCCTGCACAAGTCGAGCGCGCGCACCATCGTCCACGTCAACCTGGTTTCGGCCGGCAGCTACTACGTCGACGGCAAGCCTCTGACCGGCGGCCGTGACGCGCACGTGGAGGCCAGTATCACCGCCGGTACGAACAGCAGCGCGGAGAAGGCCGCCTTCATCGCCGAGGCCGGCGAGTTGTTGTCGGACATTCTCGGTCCGCTGCCGCGGTCCGGCATCGCACTGCACGAACTGCACCCCGAGAGCTACGGCTACAAGGGAGTGACGCAGTTCGACTACTACCGCACCCGCGAGGCCGGGGACGTTCCGGCTGCCACTGCTGGCACCGTTCCCGCCACTGCCCACTGAACCCTTCTCGTCGGTTCCCGCCAATTCCCGCCAACTTCCAGGGATCCCATCCCGCGTCTGCCGTTTCCCGGCGAACGGCTATAGCGTGCGGCCTGGCCCGGCCTGCCGGGCCCCGGCGCGGGCACCGAGCCGAGGACACGCACGGCATGAACGGCATGCATGGCACGCATGGCCACGTAAGGCACGTACGACTCATGATCCAAGCACTTCTCTCGTACGAGGAAGGGGACACATGAAGTCGCGCTATCGCCTCCTGGGAGTTATGGCGGCTGCCGCAGCCACACTCTTCACCTCCGGCATCACCGGAGCCTCCGCCGCGGTCCCGGACACCAAGCCCGGCCCGGACGGCGCCCTCTCCTACGGCTGGATCCGCAACGGCAACAGCGCCCAATGCCTGGCCGTACCCGGTGGCAGCACCCAGAACGGCATCGGGCTCATCCAGTGGGGCTGCGGCAGCTGGCAGGACCACTACTGGCAGTTCGAGTACGCGTTCAACAACGGAGGCCGCAACTACTACCGCATAAGAAACCTCAACAGCCAGCAGTGCCTGGCCGTCCCCGGCGGCAGCACCACGGCGGGCACACAGGTCATCCAGTGGCCCTGCAGCACCTGGGCGGACCACTACTGGGGCGTCGACACCACCAGCAACGGCACCCGCCTGGTGAACTGGAACAGTGGCCAGTGCCTCGCCATCCCCGGTGCCAGCCGCGTACAGGGTGAGAAGGCCATCCAGTGGCCGTGCGGCACGTGGCCCGACCACTACTGGAACTTCTAGCGGCCTGTAGGAGCGCTCGACGACGTGCCCGGCGGGGGACTCACCCCCCCCCGCCGGGCACGTCGCGCTCTCCGGAAGCCGTGAACAACGATGGGGCGGTCTCCGGGGTCGTGGCCCGGGGTCAGTCGAACCGGATGTGCTTGACCCCCGTCCAGGCCCGGCGCAGACGGCCTTGCAGAGCCCGGTCCGTATTCGGTGTGAGGGTCAGTCCGGCCGAGGCGGCGATGTGGTCGGCGACTTGCGGAACGGTGATCCGGTCGGTCCACACGTGCTCCGCGAACTCGGGCTTGCGCAGGCGCTCCAGACACAGGTCGAGTTTCGATACGGCGAAGCTCTCCCGGCGCAAGGGCGCGTCCTGTCCCGCGACGAGTTTCACCACGTGCCCGAAGTTGCGCTCGCGGAGCCGTCCCAGGACCGTCCGCCGGTCGGCCAGCAGGGCGAAGTGCCGGACGTCGTGACCACGTTCCCGCAGCCGGCCGACGGTCTCGAGGAAGCAGTCCGGCTCCACGATCGTCATGGGCACGATCACGGTCCCCTCGTACCGGGTCAGGGCCAGGTCCAGCACCTCGTACACGCCCTGCCGCCAGGCCCGGAGGTCCTGGAAGTCGCCGCGCAAGGACGGGGGCAGCATCCGGTGAAGGCCGAAACCGGCCTGCTCGGGGTCGCAGATGACGCTGCCCGGGAGCCGTCGCCGGATCTCGTGCGCGGTCTGCGTCTTGCCGCCGCCGAACGGCCCGTTGATCCACACAAGCATGCGCAGACCCTACACAAGCATGCGCAGACCCTACGCCCATGGCCCGGGGTCACCCGGGACCGGCCCTGCCCGCGTTCGCGCCCGGTCACGCGCCGACGTAGGCCGCGAGGTGCTCGCCGGTGAGGGTGGTGCGGGCGGTGACGAGATCGGCGGGTGTGCCCTCGAAGACGATCCGGCCGCCGTCGTGTCCGGCACCGGGGCCGAGGTCGATGATCCAGTCGGCGTGTGCCATGACCGCCTGGTGGTGCTCGATGACGATGACCGACTTGCCGGAGTCGACGAGCCGGTCGAGCAGGCCGAGCAGCTGTTCCACGTCGGCGAGGTGCAGGCCGGTGGTCGGCTCGTCCAGGACGTAGACGCCGCCCTTCTCGGCCATGTGGGTGGCCAGCTTGAGCCGCTGCCGCTCGCCGCCGGACAGCGTGGTGAGCGGCTGGCCGAGGCTGAGGTAGCCGAGCCCGACGTCGGCGAGCCGGCCGAGGATCTTGTGCGCGGCAGGCGTGTGTGCTTCGCCGGAGCCGAAGAACTCTCCGGCCTCGGCCACCGGCATCGCCAGCACCTCGCTGATGTCGCGCCCGCCGAGGTGGTACTCCAGCACCGATGCCTGGAACCGCTTCCCTTCGCACTCCTCGCAAGGGACGGCGACGCCCGCCATCATCGCCAGATCGGTGTAGATGACGCCGGCGCCGTTGCAGGTGGAGCAGGCGCCCTCGGAGTTGGCGCTGAAGAGCGCCGGCTTCACGCCGTTGGCCTTGGCGAACGCCTTGCGGATCGGGTCGAGCAGCCCGGTGTACGTCGCCGGGTTGCTGCGCCGCGAGCCGCGGATCGGACTCTGGTCGACCGACACCGCATCCGCGTCCCCGGGGAGCGATCCGTGCAGGAGCGAACTCTTGCCGGAGCCGGCGACGCCGGTGACGACGGTGAGCACCCCGAGCGGGATGTCCACGTCGACGCCCTGCAGGTTGTTCGCCTTCGCGCCGCGGATCGCAAGCCGGCCGGTGGGCTTCCGCACCGTCTCCTTGAGGGCGGCCCGGTCGCCGAAATGGCGGCCGGTGACGGTGCCGCCGGCCCGCAGCCCGTCGACGGTGCCCTCGAAGCAGACGGTGCCGCCCGTCGTCCCGGCGCCGGGGCCGAGGTCGACGACGTGGTCGGCGATCGCGATCGTCTCCGGCTTGTGCTCGACGACGAGCACCGTGTTGCCCTTGTCCCGCAGCCGCAGCAGCAGGTCGTTCATCCGCTGGATGTCATGGGGGTGCAGGCCGGTGGTGGGCTCGTCGAAGACGTAGGTGACGTCGGTGAGCGAGGAGCCGAGCTGGCGGATCATCTTGACGCGCTGCGCCTCGCCGCCCGACAGCGTGCCCGACGGCCGGTCGAGCGCGAGGTAGCCCAGGCCGATCTCCACGAACGAGTCGAGAGTCTGCTGCAGCGCGGCGAGCAGCGGCGCCACCGAGGGCTCCTTGAGGCCGCGGACCCATTCGGCCAGGTCGCGGATTTCCATCGCGCAGGCGTCGGCGATGCCGATCTTCTTGATCTTCGACGACCGGGCGCCCTCGCTGAGCCGCGTGCCGTCGCAGTCGGGGCAGGTGGTGAAGGTGACCGCACGCTCCACGAACGCCCGGACGTGCGGCTGCATCGACTCCTTGTCCTTGGAGAGCATCGACTTCTGGACCCGCGGGACCAGCCCCTCGTAGGTCATGTTGATGCCCGCGATCTTCATCCTGGTCGGCTCGCGGTAGAGGAAGTCGTGCAGCTCCTTCTTGGTGAACTTGCGGATCGGCTTGTCCGGGTCGAAGAAGCCCGACTCGCCGTAGAGCCGGGAGTTCCAGCCGCCCCCCGTATAGCCGGGGATGGTGAACGCGCCCTCGGAGATCGACTTGGAGTCGTCGTAGAGCTCGCTGAGGTCGATGTCGGAGACCGTGCCCCGCCCTTCACAGCGCGGGCACATGCCGCCGGTGCGCTGGTAGGTCGCCTTCACCGCCTTCTTGGCACCGCGCTCGACCGTGATCGCGCCGCTCGCCCGGACCGAGGCGACGTTGAAGGCGTACGCGCTGGGCGGCCCGATGTGCGGCTTGCCGAGCCGGCTGAAGAGGATGCGCAGCATCGCGTTGGCGTCGGTGGCGGTGCCGACCGTGGAGCGGGGGTCGCCGCCCATCCGCTGCTGGTCGACGATGATCGCGGTCGTCAGCCCCTCGAGGACGTCGACCTCGGGCCGCGCCAGCGTGGGCATGAAACCCTGGACGAAGGCGCTGTAGGTCTCGTTGATCAGCCGCTGTGACTCCGCGGCGATCGTGTCGAACACCAGCGAGCTCTTGCCCGAGCCGGAGACGCCGGTGAACACCGTCAGCCGGCGCTTGGGGATCTCGACGCTGACGTCCTTGAGGTTGTTCACGCGCGCGCCGTGCACGCGGATCAGGTCGTGACTGTCGGCACCGTGCGGCGCAGGCGACTGCGTGTCCGTCTTCTTGGCCGTCTTCCTGGCCGTGCTCATCATGTCTCCATCGGTTACGCAGTTACACAGTTACGGACTTACGCAGTGGACCGGCGTTGAGTAGTTCAGCCGTTCAACGGTTCAGTGGTTCAGTCGCTCACTGCTTGCGAGGCTGGGTGAAGCGGAGCATATTGCCGGAGGGGTCACGGAAGGCACAGTCGCGGACGCCGTAAGGCTGGTCCACCGGCTCCTGCAGCACCTCGCCGCCCGCCGCGCGGATCCGCTCGAAGGTGGCGTCGCAGTCGTCGGTGTGGAAGATGACACCGCGCAGTAGGCCCTTGGCCAGCAGTTCCGCCATGGCCTGCTTGTCGGCGGCCGAGGCGTTCGGGTCGGCGAGGGGCGGTTCGAGGACGAGGTTCACGTCGGGCTGCGACGGCGCCCCGACGGTCACCCAGCGCATCCCCTCGAAGCCGACGTCGTTGCGCACCTCCAGGCCGAGTACGTCCCGGTAGAAGGCGAGCGCCTTGTCGTGGTCGTCGACGGCGATGAAGCACTGTGAAAGCTTGATGTCCATGCGCCTCACGCTACGGGCGGGGGCCGGGTTTCGCTTCTCCATTCCTGACCGGTCTTGTATGGATCTTGGCGACGCAGGGCGGGATGGCGGCGCTCTCGTCATGGCGGCGGGCCCGGTAGGAGCTCGGGCTCTCGCCCACCAGCTCGGTGAACCGCGAGCTGAACGACCCCAGCGAGGTGCAGCCGACCGCGAAGCAGACCTCCGTCACCGTGAGGTCGCCCCGCCGCAGCAGCGCCTTGGCCCGCTCGATCCGGCGCGTCATGAGGTAGCTGTACGGCGTCTCCCCGAAGGCGGCGCGAAAGCTGCGGGAGAAATGGCCCGGCGACATGAGGGCCGTGCGCGCCAGTGCCGGAACGTCGAGCGGCTTCGCGTAGTCGCGGTCCATCCGGTCACGGGCCCGGCGCAGCCGGACGAGGTCCTCCAGGTTCACGTGACCAGGATCCCATGGGCATGTCCGGGGTCGCGTGGCGGCACAGGGCGGCACAGAACGGCACGGGGGCGGCACGGGACGAGGGCTGCCCACCCGGTACACGTTCGGCGTCTGTGACCGACCACGGCGCCCGGTACGCAGCGGACGTCGCCCGCCGCGTCGGCCTCTCCTCGGCCACCAACCTCCGCAGGTGCTTTCTCGGCGCCCTGGGGACGACACCGGGTGCCTACCGCCGTGCGTTCCGGGCCGGGCTGGGGTAGCGCCCCGGGGCCCGGCTCCTACGCTGACGCCGCCGCCCTGCGCGCACCATACTGCTCGGCACCATCCTCAGTACCTTGGCGGCAGCTGCGAGCGACCGCGTCGGAACCGGACGCGTAACGGGCGTGTCAGGACCGCGCGGCGGCGAACGGTCCGCCGGAGCCGAAGGCCAGGGCGGCGAAGCGTTCGCCGATGCGGCGGTGCGTGGCGGCGTCCGGGTGGAGCTGGTCGGGCAGCGGCAGTTCGGCGAAGTCCGCCTCGCCGTAGAGCTCGCGGCCGTCGAGGTAGTGCAGGTTCGGGTCGTCGGCCGCCCGCTGCTCCACGATGCGGGCCAGTTCGCCCCGGATGACGTTGAGGGTCAGCTTCCCGCCCGCCCGTTCCGCGGGGTCGCCCGCGGCCCGGAACTGCAGCTTTCCCTCGCCGAGGTTGCTGAAGTCCGGTGCGCTGGGGCCCGGGGTGTCCTCGTGGATGGGGCACAGGATGGGCGAGACGACCAGGAGCGGAGTGGTCGGGTGACCCTCGCGGACGGTGTCGAGGAAGCCGTGCACCGCGGGGCCGAAGGCGCGCAGGCGCATCAGGTCGGTGTTGACGAGATTGATGCCGATCTTGACGCTGATCAGGTCCGCCGGAGTGTCGCGCAGGGCACGGGCGGTGAAGGGGTCGAGGAGGGCGCTGCCGCTCAGACCCAGGTTGGTCAGTTCCACGCCGCCGAGCGAGCCGGCCAGCGCGGGCCAGGTCGTGCTGGGGCTCGCGGCGTCGGAGCCGTGGCTGATCGAACTGCCGTGATGCAGCCACTGCTTGCGGCCCCCGTCCGGCAGGGGCTCGACCGGGGCATCGGTGCGCAGGGCGACCAGCTGGGTGATCTCGTTGTACGGCAGCCAGATCTCGATGTCCTTGACGCGGTCGGGGAGGCCGGAGAACCGGACGGTGCCGACCGGACCCGGGCGGGTTTCCACGGACCCGGTGGTCATGTCCACCAGCAGGACGTTGCCGCCGGTGGAGCCGGCCTGCCCGGTCGGCCGGCCGTCGACGAGCAGGTCGTAGACGCCGTCGGGGCGGGGCGGCGCGCCCTGGTAGACGTTCTTGGTGCGGAGCGCATCGAGCTCGACGGTGGTGGCACGTGTGCGGAACACCAGCCGTACACCGGAGGGCTGGGCCTCCGCCATCGCCAGCAGCCCGTCGGCGCACTGTGCCCGCGCCCGGGCCGGCAACCGGTGCGGCAGCACCCCGTGTTCGGTGCGCTCCAGGTCCAGGGCGCCGCGCAGGAGGTCCGCCGTGATGGGTGTGGCGATCGGCGGGGCTGTCCGGTCCGTCGCCGGGGCTGCCGCGGGGGTGTCGGGTATGTCGTCGAGCCGGTCGTTCATGAGGGCATTCTGCAGGCCGGATGCATGGTCCGCCCAATCAATATCGCCGGGTGTGCTGAGGTCATTTTCCGTCCATCGGAGGAATCTCGCGGGAACGCGAGCCGGAGACAGCGCCGTACGTGCAGGCTGTTCCGCGTGACGGGGCGGCGGACGACACGGACAGCACGGACAACGCGGTATGCAGTGATGCTGGCTACGGCTGCCGTGCTGGCGATGACAGGCGAGGCGGCGGCCGACGACGGTGGCGCGCACGTCGCGACAGGCAACACGTCGGTGACCGCCGTGCTGCATCGTCTGCCGAGCCTGCTGCCGGTACATCCGCCTTCGCATGTCGCCGTGAATGCGTTGGGCGGCACCGCCCGAGCAGAAGTGACCGACAACGGCCAGGGGTGCCTGGACATTACGGCGCACCTGTCCAATGTCGACGCAGAGGCGTGGCTGAAGTGCCGTAACGCCCCGCCTCCTCCGGCGGCGCCGCCTGCCCCCGCCCCGCCTGCTCCGGCGCCCCCGGCTCCTGCGCCGCCCGCGCCCGCCCCGCCCGCTCCTGCCCCACCGGCTCCGGGTCCCGGTGCTCCGGCTCCTGCGTCTCCAGGGCCGGGCGCTCCGGCTCCCGCCCCGCCTGCCCCCGCTCCACCGGCTCCTGCGCCCCCGGCTCCTGCGCCGCCCGCGCCCGCTCCTGCGCCTCCAGCCCCCGGTCCCGGCGCTCCTCCTCCCGCACCACCCGGGGCGGAAGTCCCTGCCCCGCCTGCTCCACCTGCCCCGGCTCCGCCTGCTCCCGCGCCTCCCGGCCCCGCTCCTGGTCCCGGTGCTCCGGCTCCTGCCCCTCCCGCGCCGGGCGCTCCCGCCCCGCCTGCTCCCGCCCCGCCTGCCCCCGCTCCACCGGCTCCTGCCCCACCTGCTCCCGCTCCGCCGGCCCCGCCCGCTCCCGTCCCCCCTCCGGGCGCACCGCAAGTTCCCCCGGCACCGGCGCCCCCCGCCCCAGCGCCCGTAGCTCCGCCCCCCGCCCCGGCCCCGCCGGCTCCTGCCCCCGCGCCACCGGCCCAGCTCCCGCCTGCCCCTGCCCCTGTTGTCATTACTCCGCCTCGCCCCTCCCCGTCTCCCGCACCGCCGAACTCGGTGCCTGCTCCGAAGCCGCCCCCCAGCCTGTGCGGCCCCAGGAACCATTGCCCCACCTACCGGAGAGCCCTCCCGTCGGCGAGCGAGAAGCGGCTCCGCAGCCTGTCGCTGGTGACGCTCACCCTGCTGCTCACCATCCCGGCCGTGCTGGCGGCTGCGCTGCTGCGGCCGCGCTCCGGCGCCAGGCGAAACCGGTGAAGGGCGAAGGGTGAAGGGTGAAGGACGAACGACCGGTCAGGTGAAGGAGATATTGCCCCGCCCTGCGACGGTGTGCAGTCCGCGGGTCACGCAGCCGGTCACATCGGTGGTGGGCACCGCCCAGCCGCGTACATGGCGGTACAACATCCGCCCGGAGACGACGCTGCCGCTGAGGAAGGCATCCGCCGGGGTGTAGCCACCGCCGCCACGCGCGGTCGGCTTCAGACGGGAGGTCCCGGCGGTGTAGCCGCGCTGTGCCCAGCCGTAGTACCAGGTGATGGTGGCGGACCCCTCGGGCCGGGCGGCGGTGAGGCAGTTGGCCGTCGCCGAGCCGCGCAGGACCATCCGTCCGGACCGGATTCCGCGCTGGCTGCTGTCCGGGGAGGTGCAGCGGTCGAGCAGGACGGTGCCCGTGGCGGACACCTGGCGCACGCGCCCGGTCACGGCCGGGCGGAATACGAGGGGGTCGCCCGGATCCGTCTGCAGGGAGCAGGCCAGGGCAGTACCGGCGAGGGCAGCACCGGCCGGGGCAGTACCGGTCAAGGCGCTACCCGCCGGGGCCGTCCCGGCCAAGGCGGTCCGGGCAGGGCCGCGCGCGGGTGCGGCCGCAGCCTGCGTGGTCCCGGGACCGGCGGTCGTGCAGAGGGCGCCGAGCAGCAAGGCGCCCAAAGCCGCGTGGATCGTCGCAGTGTGCGGACGGTGCGTGGTGGTCATGTGCGGATCTTCTTCCTCACGGTCGGTTTCTGCTGGGCCGGCACGGCGCCCGTGGACTCCGGCGGCGGCACGAAGGCGGTATGGAGTCCGAGGCGCCGGTGGAGGCGGCGCAGCGGCGCGGGCGCCCACCAGTTGGCGCGCCCGGCCAGCCGCATGAAGGCGGGCACGAGGACACCGCGTACGACAGTGGCGTCCATGAGTACGGCGAGGGCGATGCCGCATCCGAACATCTTCAGCAGCACCACGTGCGAGGTCAGCAGCGGCAGTACGGCGATGGCGACGAGCAACGACGCCGTGGTGATCACCCGTCCGGTGCGGGCGATTCCCCTGATCACGGCGGTGCGGCAGTCGGCGCCCGCCCGGTACTCCTCCTGGATGCGGGCGATGAGGAAGAGCTCGTAGTCCACCGAGACCCCGAAGGCGAAGCAGAACATCACCACCGGCATGGCCGTCTCCAGCTCGCCCGTCACGGTGAACGGTCCCAGGAGGCCGCGCAGATGGCCGTCCTGGAAGATGTGGACCATCGCCCCGAAGCTGGCGCACATGCTCAGCGCGGCCAGCACCACGGCCTTGAGCGGGATGAGCAGGGAGCCGGTGAAGAGGAACAGCAGGATCAGCACGCAGCCGATCAACAGCGCACCGATGAAGGGCAGGACGCGCGCCAGAGCCGTCTTGGTGTCCAGCACGCGCGCCGGGCAGCCGGTGACCAGGTGCGGGCCGGGGGAGGGCAACGCACGCAGGGTCCGGACGAGGGCGGGGTCGCTCGCGGGGGGACCGGATCCCGTCACCGCCAGCCAGGTGCCGCCCGTGGTGATCTGCAGCAGCGACCCGGGCGTGGGACCGGCCACCAGACGACCGTGTGCGTACGTTCCCAGGCCCGTCACCACACTCGCGACGTCGGGGCGTACGGACAACTGCCGGGCGTAGGCCGTCACCTCGGCTTCCTGCTCGACCGCATCGGTGGCCGGCAACAGAACGGTGACGGCGCGGTCCCAGGGGAGGGAGAAGTCGCGCTCGATCCCGGCGGCGACGGCGTGCGACTCCAGCTCGGCGGGCAGCACACGGTAGTCGGTGACCCCGAAACGGACGTGGGCGAAGGGCAGCGCCGACGCCGCGAGCAGCAGCACACAGCAGCCGCCGGCCAGGACGGGCCGGCCGGTGGCGGCCCGGGCGACGCGCCGCCACAGCAGGCTCTCCGGAGAGCGCGCCCGGCGCCACCTGGCCAGCGGGTCGCCGCGGTCGATCCAGCGGCCGAGCAGCACCAGCAGCGCCGGCAGGACGCATGCCGTGGCCAGCCCGCAGCACAGCACGACCGCGATGCCCGCACAGGCCAGGGAGCGCAGGAACGGCAGCGGGAACAGCAGCATGGGGGTCAGGCAGAGCGCGATCGTGCCGCTGGAGAAGAACACCGTGCGGCCGGCGGTGCGCATGGTGCGCAGCGTCGCACCGCGGGTGTCCTGGGCGTCCTGTGTGTCCTGGGAGCCGTCTTCTGTGGCGGCGAGTTCCTGGCGAAAGCGGCTGACGAGGAACAGCCCGTAGTCCACGGCCACGCCGAAGCCGAGCGCCGTGGCGACGTTCGTGGCGAGCGCGGACACCGGCATCACCTCGGCCAGCGCACACAGCAGGGGATAGGCACCCAGTACCGCGAACAGCCCCGTCAGCACCGGGAGAAGGGCCGCGACCGGGGAACCGAAGGCCAGCAGCAGCGCCAGCCCGGTCAGCGGCACGCCGAGCAGCTCGGCCCGGAGCAGCTCGTCCCCGCTGACGTCGGTGGCCTGCGCCGAGACGTAGGAGATGCCGGTGGCCGAGACCCGCAGCGGACCGTGGAGGCCGGTGAAACGCGGCACCAGCCGTTCGGCGGCCCGCGCCGTGGCCGCGTCGTCCCCCGACAGATCGGCCACGACGAGCGCACCGTGCCCGTTCTTGCTCAGCAGCTCGGAGGCGCCCGTGTTCCAGTACGAGTAGACGCGCTCGACCCCCGGCTGCAGGGAGAGCCTGACGGTGAGGTCCAGGCCCGCGCGGGAGACGGCCTCGGAACCGGCGGGGGAGTCGGCGTCCGCGCGCAGCACCAGGTCCGGCAGGCCCGCGTGGAAGCGTTCGGCCAGGACGGCGTCGGCGCGGGCGGCCTCGGTCCCGGTGGCGAGATAGCCCCCACCGCTGAACTGGGGGTGGGCTCCCAGAAGCCACAGCCCCAGCACCGTGCCCAGCAGGCCCGCCCCGGCCAGCACCCGCCAGGGACGGGAAACCACCCACCGCGTCATCATGTTCGTCCACCGTTCCCATCCGTCGTGTCCCGGGTATACGGCGGCGGCCGGGCACCCCTGCGGGCGGCACGCCCGCGCTCACCCGAATGCACCCGACAGGGCACGGACAGCCCGCTTGAGGCGATCCATACGGGTGGCGACAGGTAACCGTGTTGACGCCCGTGCAGTTGGGCGGTTACGGCCAGTACGCAACCCACACCGCAGGACTCCCCTTGGGACACCCGTGAACAAGCACGTCGCACAGGCACCGCCGTCCTCTTCCGCAGCCGGCTCCACCGGACTCACCACGGGCTCCACCGCCTCCGCATACGAGGGCCTGCCCCACCCGGACCGTCCCGTCGAACGGTGGTCCGTCAACGCCTCGGTACGGACGGCCGAAGGGGATGAGCACAGCCTGTCCGTGCAGTTCCTCTGCCGGCGGCCCGGTGCCGGAGGAGCGGACCGGGCCGCCGGAGGAGCGGACCGGCCTGCCGCCCATACCGTGATCTGGTCGCACACCGACCACGCCGCCGGCGGTCACACCTCCGAGTCCTGGCTGGACGAGGCGGCCCTGGCCGAGGCCCGCTCAGCGTTCGAGGACACCTCGGCATGGGACCCCCATGTGCGCCGGGCGGTCCTCGACGCCCTGGCCGGCGGCGGACCGCTCCTGCCCGACCGGCTGCTGTGCGCGCCCGTACGCCTCTTCGCGCACAGGCTGGACCTGGATTTCGGGGGCGTCGCCACCCTCACCCGGAACCCGGACGGCTCGTACGGCCTGACGGTGACCGGCGACGCCGGGGGTTTCGCACTGACCCTCAGACCGGACAAGCCGCCCCTGTCACTGTGTGAAGACGACGACACGGATCCCTCCTGGGCCTTGTCCTCGTCCTGCCTGCCGCGCATGGCCGCCGAAGGCACCCTGTTTCCTTCTGCCGCCCCCAGCCGTGCACCCGCGCACATCACAGGTGAGGCCTGGCTGGAGCACTCCTTCGGCACCGGCCCGGACGGCGCGCACCGGCCCGGCGGCGCGGACGCTGCCTGGATGTGGGCACAGGTGCAGCTGGACAACGGCTGGGACGTGGCGCTCCTGCGCACCAGCCTCGTCGAGGAGACCACCGACACCGAGCCGTTGCCCCCGGCACGGACGCCTCTCGACGACCGGGATCAGGACCGGCAGGCCCTGCAAGGCCTGACGGATGCGCCGGATGAGCCGCACGCGCCGGATCCGCCGGACCGGCCCATGGCCACCCACACAACACAGGCACAGCACACGGTCTGCGCCGTCGCCGGCCCCGACGGGCGCGGTCGGCGGACAGCGGCGGAACTGTGGACCACGCGCCGCTGGGAGTCCTCGGTCACCATGAACTCCTACCCCGTGGGCGCCCGGTTGCGGATCCCCGAGGCGGACCTCGACGTGCGGCTCGTCGCGTCCCCGTACGGGCAAGAGGTCCTGTCGATGTCCCTGGGCCGCGCCTTCTGGCACGGCCGGTGCCGGGTGGAGGGCACGATGGGCGGCCGGCCCGTCGGCGGCCACGCGCGCGTGGAGTTCGTCCCGCCCAACACCATCGGTGACCTTGAGGACTTCATGCGCCGCATCGGCCGGATCACGCGGGCGGAGGTGCGCCGTTTCTACCCCGATACCCCTGGCACCCCCGGCACCCCTGACACCCTCGACTCCCGTGTGCTGGTCGCCCTGGCCGCCCTGGCCGGCGTGGAAGACCATGCCCCGCTCGACGAGGCCTCGTCCCGGGAGCTGCACGCCGGGCTCGTCCTGCCCGTACGCCACCTCGCCGACCTGGGCGGGAAGTCATGGCGATCGTTCGCCTCCGCCTGTGTCATGGCCCTCTTCTGCGGCGCCGCGGACCGCTACCGCCCCCTGATGGCAGTCACCGAGCTGCTGCACACCGGGTCCCTGATCGTCGACGATGTGGAGGACGCCTCCCCGAAGCGCCGCGGCGGGCCGACCGTCCACGAGGTCTTCGGCGTACCGACCGCCATCAATGCGGGCACGGCCGCCTACTTCGTCTTCGACCGGGTCGCGGACGACGTCCTGCCCGACGACCCCGCGCTGCGCCTGCGCGTGCACCGGGCCTACCTGCGCGCCCTGCGCGCGGGCCACGCCGGACAGGCCCTCGACCTCGCCGGGCACGAGCAGGCCATGGACGCCGCCGTGGCCACCGGCGACGCCTCGGTGCTGCTGCAGCGCCTGCACTCCACCCACCGGCTGAAGTCCGGCCTGCCGGTGCGGATGTTCGCCGAGGCCAGCGCCCTGCTGACCGGCGCCGGGGAGGCGGAGACCGCCGCCGTCGGCGCGTACTTCGAGGCCGTCGGCGTGGCGTACCAGATCAGCGACGACGTCGCGGACCTCCGCGGCATCGGCACCGTCAGGCACGGCGGCCGCCGCCGCCCGGCCAAGCGCGTGGCCGAGGACCTGCTGAACGGCAAGGTCACGGTGCCGCTCGCCCACGCCGTGCCCCTGCTGCCCCCCGATCGCCTGCGCGCCGTGTGGGAGTCCGTGCGCGGCGGGCGCGCCACCCCGCAGACGGCGGAAGCCGTCGCCGCCGTCCTCACCGAGTGCGGCGCGGTGGACGCCGCCCGCGCCCACGCCCGGGCCCTCCTCGAAGAAGCCTGGCCGGCTCTCGACCGCGTCCTGCCGCCGACGATGCCCAAGGCGATCCTGCGCGGCCTGGGCTGGTACGCGGCCGAGCGCGAGGACGACGTCCCCGACCCGGCCGCCGACGGCCGTCCCCCGGCTCCCCGCAAGCCACTGCGCCTGACCGGCGACCGGGTCTGACGAGAGGTCCGGCGAGGTTCAGGCATGTGCGGCCGTTACGTCTCCACCCGCAGTCCGCAGGACCTGGCCGGGCTGTTCTCCGTCACTCGGTGGGACCCGGAACCGCTCCTGGCACCGAGCTGGAACGTCGCCCCGACCGACGACGTATGGGCCGTCCTGGAGCGCGCCGACCGCGAGAGCGGCGCCATCGAGCGACAGCTGCGGGCGCTGCGGTGGGGCCTGGTGCCGTCCTGGGCGAAGAGTCTGAGCACCGGCGCGAAGATGATCAACGCCAGGGTGGAGACGGTGCACGAGAAGCCCGCCTTCCGGCGCGCCTTCGCCAAGCACCGCTGCCTGCTCCCGGCCGACGGCTTCTACGAGTGGGAAGCGGTCCCGGCGACCCCGGCCGGGAAGGCCTACAAACAGCCGTACTTCATCAGCCCCGCGGACGGTCAGGTGATGGCGCTGGCGGGGCTGTACGAGTTCTGGCGCGACCCGGCGGTGGGAGACGGCGACCCGGCGGCGTGGTGGACCACCTGCAGCATCATCACCACCGAAGCCACCGACACCGCCGGCCGCATCCACCCCCGCATGCCCCTGGCCATCGCGTCGGCCGACTACGACACCTGGCTCGACCCCGCCCACCAGGACCCCGAAGAGCTCCGCGCGCTCCTGACCACTCCCGCAGGCGGCGACCTCGGCGCCCGCCCGGTATCGACCGCGGTCAACGACGTCCGCAACAACGGCCCCCACTTGCTGGACGACGCCCCCGGGCACTCGCTGGACGACGCCCCCGGGCCGAAGCACCACCGGTCTTAGAGAGAGGGCCGCTCGAATCCGGGACGACCCGCCCGGCAGGTCAGGCTGACGGCGGTGGAGACGGGGGCGCCCGGGCGCGTGACGTAGGGCAGGATGCGGTAGTCGGCGCGGGCCTGCGACGGGGTGAGGGTGACGACGACGTAGCCGCGGCGCTTGGCGTAGTACGCCATGTGAGGGTTGGCCGCGAGGAGGCTTTCCCAGTCTTCCGGCCTTTCGACCCCGTCGGCCCCACTGGAGAGGGACGTGCCGAGGATCTCGACGCCGCGCGTCGGGGAAGAGGGGTTGTCGAAGTCCTCCTTGATGTCCATGGCGAGGTGGATGTGGGAGTCACCGGAGAGGACCATGAGATTGGTGATCCTCGCGGCACTCGCGGCGTCGAGTAGCCGTTTACGGGCGGCCGGGTAACCGTCCCAGGCGTCCATGGACAACGGCGAGTTCTGGGGGCTCAGCCTGCGCCGGGAGAAGGCGACCTGCTGGGGGATGACGTTCCATGTGGCCGAAGAGCTGCGGAAGCCGTTGGCGAGCCACTGTTCCTGGGCGGGGCCGAGGAGGGTGCGGGAGGGGTCTTCCGAATCGGGGCCGGGCAGCTTCCAGCCGTCACCGTAGGCCTGGTCCGAGCGGTACTGCCGCGTGTCCAGGATGTCGAACTGCGCGAGCCTGCCGTAGCGCAGGCGGCGGTAGAGACGCATGTCCGGCCCCGTGGGGTGCGGGAGACGCAGGGGCATGTTCTCCCAGTACGCACGGTAGGCCGCGGCCCGTCGCAGCAGGAACTGCTCGGTCGGGTCGTTGTCCTGCGAGACGTCCGCCGCGTAGTTGTTCTCCACCTCGTGGTCGTCCCAGGTCACGCACCAGGGATGGGCGGCGTGGGCGGCCTGCAGACCGGGGTCGGATTTGCCCAGGGCGTAGCGCAGGCGGTAATCCGCCAGCGTGACGGTCTCGTGCGCGAAGACGTCGGGGAGCCGGCTGCCGTCCGGGAGCTGCCGGTCCCCGGCGCCGGCGTCGATGGCGTTCTCGTAGATGTAGTCGCCCAGGAAGAAGACGACGTCGAGGTCTTCGCGGGCCAGGTGCGACAGCGCGGTGTAGTAGCCCTCGTCGTACTGCTGGCACGAGGCCACGCCCAGGCGCAGCTGCCCGGGAGAGCTTCCGGCGGCAGGAGCGGTACGGGTCCGGCCGGCGCGGCTCACCCAGGAGCCGGCGCGGAAGCGGTACCAGTAGGTCCGCCCCGCCTTGAGGCCTCGGGCATCGACGTGGACGCTGTATCCGAAGTCGGCGTCGGCGGCGGCCGCGCCGCGGCGCACGATGCGCGAGAACCGTTCGTCCTCCGCGACTTCCCAGTCCACGGAGATCACGCCTGCGGGAGGCAGCCCGCCGCCCGGCTCCCACGGGCGCGGCGCCAGCCGCGTCCACAGCACCACGGCGTCCGGCAGCGGGTCGCCCGAGGCGACGCCGAGGGTGAAGGGGTCGTCGCCGAGGACGCGGTCGCCGAGCTCCCCGGCTGCGGCGCGGCCGGGCTCGGCGGTGAACGCCAGCACGGCGGTAGCGGCCGTCAGCGTGAGGAATCTGCGTCTGAGGTATGAGATCGATGCGGTGCCGGGCCGGTCATGGCCCTGATGTCCCGTCATGACGTGACGTCTCCCTCCAGAATCGCCGGTCACTCCTGCAGAGGAGATACCCAGCAGGAAGCCTCGTCTCCCGCGCAAAGACGGGGTTCCGGCGTATCCGCCGTCACAGCCGAGAGGGTGCGGAGGGTGCGCAGACGGCGGGTCCGACCCCGGCTCGGCATCAGGGGAACCTGTAGGGGGAAGGGGGCTTCATGATCATTCTTTTTCATGATCACAGGCATGGACAGGGCTCCGTACGGTGAGGACATCAACGCACTCCGGAAGGAACCCGACCATGCGCCGCCGAACAGCCGCAGTCTCCGCCCTGCTTGCCGCAGCCGCCCTCGTCCCCGCGGCGGTTCCGGCCGCCGCTGCACAAGCCGACCGGGACGGGGGCAGGAACGCCGCGCTGCAGCAGGCCCTGGACGGCATCGTCGCCGAGGGGGTGCCCGGCGCGATCGCCGAGGTGCGGGACGGCAACCGCTTCTGGCGGGTGGGCAGCGGTGTCGCCGACCTGCGGGACGGACGACAGGCGAAGCCCGGGGACCGGTTCCGGGCCGGGAGCGTGACCAAGACCTTCGTCGCCACGGTCGTCCTGCAGCTCGTCGACGAGGGCCGGCTCGGCCTGGACGACCCCCTCGGACGCCACCTACCCGGTCTCGTTCCCGACGGGGACGACGGTGCGCCCGTCACCGTACGCCAACTGCTCGGCCACACCAGCGGAATCCCCAACTACACCGATGTGCTCCGGAGCGGCGGCGACGACGCCGTACGCAAGCTCCAGCGCTCCCACTACACCCCCCGTGAGCTCGTCGGGATCGCGCTGAAGGAGCCGCGCGTGTTCAACCCCGGTCAGCCCGGGAAGTGGGCCTACTCCAACACCAACTACGTCCTTCTCGCCATGCTGATCGAGAAGGCCACCGGCCGCACGCTCGACCACCAGATCGACCGTCGCATCGTGCGTCCCCTCCACCTCACCGATACCACCGTCCCCACCTCCGCGCGCCTGCCGGGCCGTCACCTGAACGGCTACGAGCGGCTGCAGGGGGAGACCGCACCGGCCGACTTCACCGACTTCACCGACTTCAGCCCCACGGCTTTCTGGGGCCCCGGCAACATCGTCTCCACCGCCGCCGACCTGAACCGCTTCTACCGCGCGCTCGCCGACGGCAAGCTGCTGCCGCCCCACTTGTGGCAGGAGATGCGGACGCTCCGGGAGACGGACCGCGGACCCGAGCGGATGTACGGCCTGGGCCTGGAGAGCCGGGCCGCCTACTGCCCCGGCGAGAAGCCCGTATGGGGCCACACCGGAAGCGTCCCCGGCTACAGCACCTTCAGCTTCACCTCGGCCGACGGCGAGCGGCAGGTCACCCTCGCCGTCAACACCAGCCTCACCATGCCGGAGAAGGCCGGCAAGGCCGCGCTGAAGGTGTTCACCACGTCCTTGTGCAAGTGAGACCTGTACAAGTGAGTCCTGTACAAGTGAACGGGTCGTCAGACCGTCGTCACTCTTCCTCGTAATGGCTCTCCGGCTCGCAGATGCAGTCCGTCCAGTCCACGCCGAGCCTCTCGGCGAGCCGCTCCAGCGCCTGCTCGGTGCGTCCGTACGCAACGAACCCGAAGTCGCCGTATCCGGTGTTGTGGGCCACGATGACGTCCGGCCCGCCGAAGAACTCGGTACGCGCCCCCAGCTCACGCCACGGCAGCAGCCCCATCGGGCGCAGGCTCTCCCGCAGCCGGGTTACGGTCTCGGGGGCGATGTCGCCCTCCTCGACGGTCCACCCGTAGTGGGCGGGCAGACGT
This sequence comes from Streptomyces hiroshimensis, assembly GCF_014650335.1. GTDB lineage: Bacteria > Actinomycetota > Actinomycetes > Streptomycetales > Streptomycetaceae > Streptomyces > Streptomyces hiroshimensis. The sequence goes on along the minus strand of NZ_BMUT01000013.1, from coordinate 147,378 downwards.
GTGACGGCCAGCTGGAGGAGGAACTCCGAGACCGAGTGGCTCTGCAGCAGCCACGCCGGCTTCTCGTCGTCGTCCAGGGCGGAGACCAGCACCGGCGGGTCGGCGAGGTGGCTGCGGGCCGTGGGGTAGCCCCACTCGTTGCAGTACTGGTTCTCGGCCATGAACACGCACACCCGCAGGTCCTCGGACGGGCCGGTGAAGGGGTTCTCCGGCGGCAGACCGTCGGAGACGCCGTAGCCGGTGGGGTCCGGACGAACGGTGGGCGGCCAGACCGGATTGGTCTCGTACAGCTCCGCCCGGTCCGCGAAGGAGTTGAACGGCAGGTCCCACCACTCGTCCAGGGCGGCGGGTATCGCGAGCGAGGGGTCGACGTCGCCGGGCTCGTCGTCAGCGGCGGCGTCGGACAGTTCGGCCTTCAGCCCGGACACGTATTCCTTGTGGGCATCGGGTTCCTCCCGCTCCCACCGCTCTCCGTCGGTGGGCTCGTACCCCCAGCCCTCCTGGAAGCTGCGCAGCAGGTCCCAGCGTGCGTCAGTGCCCGCCGGGTTCGCCGGGGTTGCCGGGGGCGCAGGGTTCGTAGGATTCGCAGGGCTTGCAGCGCCGCCCTCGGCCGCGCTGCGCGCCTGTTGCAGCCACTCGTGGAAACGCCCGTGGTCGATCTCTGTCACGCGGGCGATCCTAAGACCGTGGACGGCACGCCGGACGCACGCCCTCTCTTCAGCCTCGGAGCGCTCCGCGCAGTGCCGCGGCGAAGGCCGCCGGGTGCGTCAGAAAACCCACGTGCCCGCCCGGGAACTCGGTGATCCCGGTGCCGACGTGCTCCGCCAGGGCCCGCGTCGTGCGGTGCACGAGTGTCTTCGGCCCCTCGCCACCGATGACGAGGGTGAACCTGGCCGTGCGCAGCGCCTCGGCATCGGGGCGGAAACGGACGAACGAGCGCAGTTCGTACGCCAGGCACGTTTCCATGTTGACCCGGAGGCGTGCCAGCATCTCCCGGACCGGTGCGGGCAGGTCCTCGCGCGGTTCCGGCGGCCCTTGGACGCCGATCTCCTCACAGAACATCTGCATGGCGGCGTCGACGCCCTCGCGCTCGTAGCGCTCGTACACCTCCTGGAACAGCGCGTGCCAGCGGTCCGCATCCGGCAGCAGATCGACGACGAACGGCTCGTGCGCCACGAGCGCGCGCACCTGACCGGGATGGCGGGCCAGGAGGTCCGCGCCGATCATGCCGCCGTAACTGGTGCCGAAGACGTACGCCGGCTCGCCGGCGGCGACTGCGTTCAGCAGCAGGTGGGCGTCGTGACCGTGCCCCTCGATCCGCTGTTCCGCGGGCGGGCCGGTCAGACGGCTGCGGGAGTTGCCCCGCAGGTCGTACGTCACGACGGTGAAGTGCTCCGCCAGCAGACCGGCCAGCGGCCCGAACATCGCCGCGTCGCCGTCGCCGCCGTTGATGAGCAGAAGGAGCGGGCCCGTTCCTCGGACCTCGTGGTAGATCTCGGCACCGGGCACCGTCAGGGTGTCTGTCTTCATGAGGCCACCAGGGTGCACCGGTGACATGCCGCGGGCAAGGGCGCCGAACCGGGGGAGTGTCAGTGGGTCCTGCTTCCATGAGTGTGCCGTCGGCGCGGCGCCCGGCCCGGCGGTCAGATCGGGTGGCCGTCGTCGTCGGTGTGGAGCGACTGCGTGTTGAACTTGATCTGCCAGACCACGACCCGGCCGTCCGTGCCCTGGCACATCACCGCACCGTCCTGCCAGATGCCGTTCTCCGGATACCACTGCGTACCCGGAGGGTCTCCCTGATTGCAGTGCACGTCGTGGACGATGTTCTTCGTCGCGACCTTCTGCCCGAAGACGTAGATGCGGGCCGCGCCCGCCAGATGGGGCACCAGGACGTCCAGGGCGTTGTCACCGTTGCTGCTCACCCAGGGGAAGATCCGGGGGCCGGGCCGGCACGGCGCCGTCGAGGGGAGGCGGTGTGCCATCCGGCGCCGGAGGCTCGTCAGCCACTTGGCGACGACGTCGCCGGCGGTGGGGTGGAACACCGGCGCGCCCGTGGAGGGCCGCCGGACGGTCTGCTCGATCCGCCGGCTGGTCTCCCGGGCCTTGTCGAACCAGGACGAGTCACGCAGCAGCGGGCTGCGGGCGTAGTCCAGGGCGCCGGACGCAGGCGTGGAGTCCAGGGGGTGGAAGCCGGCGGTGAGCCCTTGCAGGGTGGGGATGTCGGCGACCATCAGATCGTCCACGAGGCGGTAGCTGACCCCTACGCTCGACGGGGCGTCGACATCGAGTGCCGACTCGAACAGTCCGGCGGTGGTATCGAGGGAGAGATGTCCGTGATACCAGTGGCCGAAGTCGTGGGTGGGGTCCCGCCGGAACTCATGGAAAGTCCCTACGGCCACTCCGTAACGGGAGAGAGGCATTTCTCCTCCTCGCTTAGACCGCCGACCCGGGAGACTCCGTACTGCCGGGTGAAGCCGAGGCCCACTTGTTGCTCGAGTTGTTGCCCGAGCGAGGGTGACAGCCCTGACAGCCCTCACATTCCAGGATGCTACGTCGTTTGCCCGGCTGCCAGACGAGACCGGCTTCGTACGCGCCCTGCGAGATCGTCGGCGGCTTCCGGCCAGTGGGGATGCCGGAATGCGAAGCCGGCTTCGAGGAGGCGGCCGGGGACGACACGCCGGCTTTTCAGGAGCAGTTCGGTATCCGAGCGCAGCAGGAAGGCGCCGAGCTCGGCCATCCACTTCGTTGCGGGCAGGCCCGCCGGGGAGCCCCATGCGGTGCGCAATGCGTGCATGAACATGCGTTGGGGCAGGGGGCCGGGGGCGGCGAGGTTGACGGGCCCGGCGACATCGTCCCGGTCGATCAGGAACTCCACCGCGCGGGCGAAGTCGCGGTCGTGAATCCAGGACACGTACTGTGCGCCGCCCGCCACGGGGCCGCCGAGGCCGAGCCGGGCCAGCCACAGCAGAACGTCGAAGACGCCGCCCCGGTCGGGGCTCATCACCATCGCGGAACGCAGGGCGACCTTGCGGGTGTACGGGGTGCAGGCTTCTTCCTGCTCCCGCTCCCAGGCCTTGGCGATGTCGACGCTGTAGGCCCAGTAGCCCGGCACGGCGGGTTCGGCCCCTCCGAACACCCCGGTCCGTTCGTCGTTGGGCGCGTCGAAGCGGTGGGCGTAGATCGTGGCGGTGCTCATTTGCAGCCAGACGCGGGGAGGTGCGGCCGCCGCGGCGATCGCTTCGCCCACAGCTCGGGTGGAGTACACGCGTGAATCCATCATGGCCTGCAGATGGGCGGCGGTGTAGCGGCAGCTCACGCTGCGACCGGCCAGGTTGACCACGGCGTCACTTCCGTCGATCACCTCGGCCCAGCGGCCCAGGGTCCGCCCGTCCCAGGGGACTTCACCCGGGCGCGCCGGCCGTCTGCTCAGCACCGTGACCTCGTGCCCGGCGGCGCTCAGCGCGCGCCTCAGGATCGTCCCCACCTGCCCGGTGCCCCCGGGTATCACGATCTTCATCCGGTTTCTCCCCTCCGTGCATCGAGGTGACCGTACCCAAAATTGAACGCGTTCAAAAGTGGATGCCGGTGCCGGTGCCGGTGCCGGTGCCGGCACCCGTGCTGCAATCGGTTGAAGTCCGGCTGTCCGGTCATAGCAGGATTTGCCCTGCCGCATACAGGTAGGATCCGCCCTTGCGCTGCACGTCTGCTCAGAACGGGGCGGCTGCTCCCGACGGGGCGGCGCTGCTGCGTGACGAACGGGACGGGGAACAGGAACGATGGCTGAAGAGCCACTCATAGCGGCGGTACGGAGCGGGGACGCCGAGACGGTGCGGGAACTGCTCGCGGCGGGCGCCGACCCCGATGCCGTCGACGGGGACGGCACGCCGGCGCTGTGCCTGGCGGTGGACGCCTTCGACCTGGCGGTGGCCGATGAGCTGGCGTACCGCGCCCGGCTGGACCGCGTCGGCCCCGACGGCCGTACGCCCCTGCTGCGAGCGATCGACCGGGGCGCGTCCCTGATCGCGAACATGCTCATCAACCGCGGGGCACAGCTCTGCCACCAGGACGCCGAAGGGCGGGACGCCCTGGCTCTGGCCCGGTACTGGCACGAGACGGGCACAGAAGCCGAGCTGCGCCGCCGTACCGGGGCGCGGGGGCCGGTGGAGCGCCGGCGTGTCCGGGACGACGTGTACCTGGAGACGTACCAGGAGCTGTCGCTGGGCGGCCTGACGGTCCGCGACACCCACACCGCGATCCTCACCGAGCTGGAGCCCGGCCTCGGCATCACCCAGCCGTTCGGCCGGCTGCTGAGCCGTGCCCTGGCCGAGCCGGACGTCGACCACCCGGTGTGGAACGCGACGATGTTCGCCCTCCAGAAGCGCCGCGACCCGGCCGTCTGGAACGCGGCGGGCGCCCTGCGGCACCGTGCGGACCCGCGGGAGCGGTACTTCGGCGCCACACTGCTCCACCTGGTCATCCTCTTCGACGAGAGCGAGGACGACTCCTTCGACGAGCCGGTCGTCGATCTCCTGCTGCCCTGGGTGGAGCAGGAGGAGGACCTGCTGGTGATGCGGGCCCTGGCCGCCGGACTGGCCGCCGCCTTCGACCCCCGGGCCGAGCGGCCGCTGCCCGCGCTCACCCGCCACCCCGACAGCGAGGTCCGGCGGCGGGCGCTCTCCGGCCTGGCCCGGCAGGTCTCCCAGGGAGACCCCGGGGCGCTGGCCGCCGTCACGGCGTGCACCCGGGACGCGGACCCCAGGGTGCGCGAGGGCGCTTGCAGAGCCCTCGGCGACGCCCCCGCGGGTTCCCCCGCCCCCGCCCCTGCCCCTGCCCCTGCGGACGCCCTCGCCGCGTGCCTGGACGACGAGGACGAGGGCGTACGGATCACGGCGGCGGTCCGGCTGGCCATGCGCGACGATCCACGCGGCGACGAGGTGCTGCGCGCCTGCGACACCATCGGCAAGGACTCGCCGTACTACTGGGATCTCCACGACGTGTGGTCTCGCCGTCAGAGGCTGAACGCCGCCGGCTGAAGCGCTCGTCCGCGCCGATGAGGGTGCAGCCGGTCGCCCGGCCTCCTCTCGGGCCCTCGGTGCCCGCCTCCCGGGCCGCCCCGCGCCGGTTTGTATTCTCGGGCAGGCGATCTCATCGACCTCATTGACCTCATCGACAGGCAGCCGAGCCGACAGGCGGCCGTGAGAGGAAACACCATGACCACCGAGCTGAGCCTGAGCCCCGACGCCCTGACCGGGCTCCTCGAGCAGGCCCGCCAGGACTACCGTGACCTCGCAGGACGCGGGCTCGCGCTCGACCTCACCCGGGGCAAGCCGGCACCCGAGCAGCTCGACCTCTCCGAGGACCTGCTGAGCCTGCCCGGCGGGCGCTACAACTCGGCCGACGGCACGGACGTGCGCAACTACGGCGGCCTGCAGGGGCTGCCCGAGCTCCGGGAGATCTTCGCGGAGGCCCTCCAGGTGCCGGCCGCCCAGCTCCTCGCCGCCGGCAACTCCAGCCTCGGGCTGATGCACGACTGCCTGGTGCACGCGCTGCTGAGCGTGCTGCCGGGCGCCGAGTCGCGCTGGGTGGAGCAGGAGCGGATCGCGTTCCTGTGCCCGGTCCCCGGCTACGACCGGCACTTCGCCCTCTGCGAGCGCTTCGGCATCGACATGATCCCGGTGCCGATGACCCCCGAGGGCCCGGACATGGACGTCGTGGAGCGGCTCGTCGCCGAGGACCCGGCGGTCAAGGGCATCTGGTGCGTACCGAAGTACAGCAACCCCGACGGCGCCTGCTACAGCGACGCCACCGTGGCGCGGCTCGCCTCCATGACCACCGCCGCACCCGACTTCCGGATCTTCTGGGACAACGCCTACGCCGTCCACCACCTCACCGACGAGCCCGTCGGGATCGCCGACCTGCTCGCCGCCTGCGCGGAGGCCGGGAACCCGGACCGGACGTTCGTGTTCGGCTCCACCTCGAAGATCACCGCGGCGGGCGCGGGCGTCGCCTTCTTCGGCTCGTCGCCCGCGAACGTGCAGTGGCTGCTCGGCAACAACGCCATGCGGTCGATCGGCCCCGACAAGGTCAACCAGCTGCGCCACGTGATGTTCCTGCGGGACGCCGAGGGACTGCAGGCCCACATGGAGCGCCAGCGCGCCCTGCTGCAGCCCAAGTTCGAGGCCGTGGCGCGGATCCTGGACGCCGAACTCGGGGCGACCGGGCTCGCGACCTGGACCTCGCCCAAGGGCGGCTACTTCGTCACCCTGCAGGTGCCGGACGGCTGCGCCAAGGAGGTCGTACGCCGTGCCGCCGAGGCGGGCATCGTGCTCACCCCGGCCGGCGCCACGCACCCCTACGGCGACGACCCGCGCGACGCGGTCATCCGGATCGCGCCCAGCTACCCCGGGCTCGCGGAACTGGAGCAGGCGATCGCCGGCCTCACGGTCTGCGTCCGGCTCGTGGGATACGAGCAGCAGGCCCGCTAGCCCGCACCGCCCGAACCTTGACGCCCGGCCCCTCCCGGTGCCGGGCATCGGCGGGCGCGGGCGTCGCCGTGCCGCTCCCCTCGGTCCGGTAGGAGCAGCAGCCTGGCCGCGACGGCGTGGAACGCTGCGCGCCAGGTGGTGCGTACGTGGTGCAGCACCCTTGCGCCGGACGGTCGGCATGTAGTCCGCTGAGGCTCATGAGGCAGAGAAGCGTTGCGATGCTGATTGCCGTCACGGCTGTGGGGTCCCTTCTGGCAGGCACACCGGTTCCAGGTGCCCTGGCCGCCGAAAGCGGCGCCGGCAGCTCGCCGTCGCCGGCCGGTGCCCGCCCACCCGGGCCGGCGGGGGTCGATCTCGAGACGGTGACGATCCCGGAGTTGCAGGCCCGCATGGCGGACGGATCGCTGACTTCGTCGGCTCTCACCGCCGCCTACCTGCAGCGGATCGAGACCGTCGACCCCAAGATCAACGCGGTGCTGCGCACCGACCCGACAGCCCTGCGCCAGGCGGCCGCCAGTGACATCAGGCACCGGCACGGCCGCGCCCGCGGCCCGCTCGACGGCATTCCCGTCCTGCTCAAGGACAACGTGAACACCCGCGGCATGCCGACGACGGCCGGGTCGCTGGCGCTGGCCGGGAGTCCGCCGGACACCGACGCGGCCCTGGTGACGCGACTGCGGGACGCGGGGGCGGTGATCCTCGGCAAGACCAACCTGTCCGAGTGGGCGAACTTCCGCGCGGCCAAGCCGACATCAGGGTGGTCGGCGGTGGGCGGGCAGACCGGCAACCCGTACGTACTGGACCGGAATCCGTGCGGTTCGTCCTCCGGTTCGGCTGCCGCGCTCGCCGCGTCGTTGTCGCAGGTGGCGATCGGCACCGAGACGGACGGCTCCATCGTGTGCCCGGCCGGGATGAACGGGGTGGTCGGCCACAAGCCCAGCCTCGGGCTGGTCAGCCAGGCCGGTGTGGTGCCGATCTCCGCCGAACAGGACACCGCGGGTCCCATGGCGCGCAACGTGACCGATGCGGCGCTCACCCTTGCGGTGCTCCGCGGCGACGGTAGCTCGCAGCCCGGGGTCGCTGGAGCCACTCGCGCCTCAGGCGCCTCCGGCAGCCTGCCGGAGGAGTCGGCGCGCCCCGGCACGCTGCGCGGCAAGCGGATCGGCCTGTGGCGACTGCCCTCGCTCGGGCCGGAAGTGGACGCCTTGATGACCCGTACGGCGGAGAAGCTCCGTAGCGCGGGAGCCGAGGTCGTCCAGGTGACGCCCCCGTATCAGGAGCGGCTCGCCCAACTCGAGTACCCGGCGCTGCTGAGCGAGTTCCACCGGGACATCGACGCCTACCTCGCCACGCGCAAGGGACCCCGCAACCTCGCCGAGCTGATCGAGTTCAACCGCGCCCACCCCGCGGAGCGCACCTGCTTCGCCGGTCAGGAACTCTTCGAGCAGGCCCTCGCCGCGCCTGCCACCACCGACCCGGGATACCGGGTCATGCGTGCCGAACTCAAGGACCTTTCCCGGCGTTCCCTGGACGAGACCATGGCCGCCCACCGGCTGGACGCCATCGCCGCGCCGACGAACCCGCCCGCCTGGACGACCGACTGCGCACGGGGCGACAACGATGTGATCCCGTCCTCCACGCCCGCGGCCGTGGCCGGTTACCCGTCGTTGTCGGTACCCGCAGGCTTCGTGAACGAGCTCCCCGTCGGCCTGCTCCTGACGGCCGGTGACCGCCAGGACGCAAAGCTGCTGTCGCTGGGGGCCGCGGTGGAGCACCGTCTGGAGGCCTGGCGAGCCCCGCGCTACTTGCCGACCGTGGGTCCCGGCACCTCCCGCTGAGGACGACTCCGCCGAGCCGGCCACGGCAACCTGACCATCGTCACCGCACGCGCGGATATCACCGCCCTCGCCGTGGCCCGGCACCCGGTACGCAAGGCGCGAGGACCGGCCTTTACGATCCCCTGTGGGGCGTGGAGGCGACGTTCTCGCATGAGCGACGAAGGTCATAGGCGCGAGCGGAACCTCCGGAAGTCTTCGCCCCTCCACATGGGCGGAAACAAGATGGTCATGTCCTTCGGGGCAACAGCGGGAATGTCCGGAGTGACGTGATGACGCAAGCGAACAGCGGGATCTATCAAGCGCAGGGGTACGTCCGCGCGCGCCGCGCCAAGCGATGGACCATTGTGGTGGTGTCCCTGGCCGTGGTCGGGCTGATAACCGCCGGCGTGCTCAATTACCTCAAAATCGGTCCGTTCTCCGACAAGGGGGAGTCGGTCAGCTTCGGCCAAGGCCCGGCCGCCGGCGGCAGTGGCGGCGGCGGTCAGGCCGGTGGCGCGAACGGCGCGCAGCAGCCGGACTCCAAGATCCTCATGCCGACCGGACCCGCCGCCGACTTCAAGAACTCCGAAACCCTCGGTGACGGCACGCACATCGCCGTCACCACACTGGAGGGCAAGAAGTCCGGCTTCACGGGCAAGGTGTGGGTCTGGGCGCCCAAGGAGTACAAGGACCCGAAGTTCAAGGACCACGGTTTCCCGGTCCTGATCGCCCTGCCCGGCGGCCCCGGTTTCCCGGACAACTACTGGATGGGTACCAACCTCAAACTCCAGTCGTCCATCTCCAAGTGGTACGCCCAGGGCAAGAGCAAGCCGTTCCTCCTGGCCATGCCGGTCCTCAATCCCAAGAACAACGGTACGTACTGGGACGGAAGCGACATTCCGGGTCAGCCGAAGATGGGCACCTGGCTGACCGAGGACGTCCCCGACCTGATGAAGGCCAATTTCCGTACGATCAAGTCGCGTGACGGCTGGGCGTTCATGGGCTCCTCCTCCGGCGGCTTCGCCGGAATGAAGGCCGTGCTGAAGCACCCGGACCAGTTCAAGGCCGCGATCGCCTCCGGCCCGGACTTCTTCCCCGACTCCCCGCTGTGGAAGGGCCACACCAAGGAGCGGGACGAGAACGACCCCAAGCTGCTGGCCAAGGACCTGATCGCCCGTAAGGGCCCCGACGTCTACATCGCTTTCCAGTACGGCACCCGGGAGGACCCCATCACCATCAACGGGGTGAAGAACTTCGTGAAGGAGTACGGGCACGGCCCGGTGCACACCTCGGTCAAGGAGATACCGGGCGGCAAGCACGACGCCTACACGTACGTCCCGAGCATGGGAGAGGGCCCGATCCAGTTCATCAGCGAGCAGCTCTCGGACCCCGTTCCGGCGTCCTGAGCGGGGCGGCCGAGGCCGAGGCGTCCGCTCAGTCGCCGAGGGCGAGGCGGACGCCGAAGCCGGCGATGACCGTGCCGCTGATCCGGTCCAGGATCCGCCGCGCCGAGGGCCGCCGCAGGGTGGTGCGGAGCGCCCGGGCGAATGCGATCAGCACGCCCGACCAGAGCGTGGCGAGCACGATGTGCACGCCGGCCAGCAGGGTTCCGGAGACCGGGTGCGAGGCGTCGGCCGGGATGAACTGCGGCAGCACGGCCACGTAGAAGGCGCCCATCTTGGGGTTGAGCAGGTTGGTCACCGTGCCACGGCGCCAGCCGCCCCGGAAGCTGTCGCCGGTGTCCGGCGTCTCCGGGGCGTCGGCCGGGGCATCGGTGGTGTCGGGGCCGGGGTCCGCGCCGGCCGGCCGGCGCAGGGCCGGTATCAGGATCCGGCCTCCCATCCACACCAGATAGGCGGCTCCTGCCCAGCGGAGTATCGCGTAGGCGAGGTGGGAGGCGGTCAGCACGGCGGTGATGCCGAGCGAGCTGAGCACCCCCCAGGCGAGGGTTCCCGTCTGGATGCCGAGGACCACGCCCCAGACGCGCCTGCGGTGCCCCAGGGCGGCGGTACGCAGGATGAGGGCGGTGTCGAGGCCGGGTGTGAGGGTGAGGAGCCCGACGATCAGCGCGAAGGACCCCAGTGCGGAGAAGGTGATCATGGGTGATCACTGTAGCGCCGGAGCCGATAACTCCTTATTTTTTGCCCGAAATCGGGCAGAAATCTCTTGCACTGCTCGGCCGGCCGGATGGACGGCTTCCGGGGAGGGAATTCCGCGCCTTCGGTTGACCTTGCCCCTGGGGGCAAGGTTTAGCGTTCTGCGAGGTGAGGGGCATGCGTATCAGTGAGCTGGCCCGTCGCGCGGGGGTGACGACCAAAGCGGTGCGCTACTACGAATCGCTGGGGCTGATCACTCCCGGGCGGCTGGCCAACGGCTATCGGGACTACGACGAGAACGACGTACGACTCGCGCGGGAGATCCGGGCACTCAGGAGGCTGGGGATCCCGGCGGAGCGTACTCGGCCGTTCCTGGACTGCCTTCAGTCCGGCCGTCGGCACGCCGACGACTGCCCGGCCTCGCTGGCCGGATACCGGGAGGCCGTCGACGAGCTCACGGAGCGGATCGGGGAACTCACCGCCCGGCGGGCGGCGCTGATCTCGCAGCTGCAGGAGGCCGCTCACCGCAACAGCAGCGTCTCACCGGCCCACGAAGGAGAGGACTTCATGAACGACTACTTGAGCCTGCCCGCCGACCTGCCCGCCCCCGAGGACGACGGCGCGGCCGGCCACCTGCCCGGCATGAAGGCGCCCTCCTTGGAGCTTTCCGGCACGGCAGGCGGGACGATCCGCCTCGACGCGCTCGCTGCGGGCCGGACGGTGATCTACGTCTACCCGCTCACCGGCCGCCCCGGCACCGACCTCCCCGAAGGCTGGGACTCGATCCCCGGGGCACGCGGCTGCACCCCCGAATCGTGCGGCTTCCGCGACCACTACCAGGACCTGCTCGCTGCCGGTGCCGCCGACGTGTTCGGCTTGTCCGGCCAGGACACCGGATATCAGCGCGAGGTCGTCGAGCGGCTCCGGCTGCCGTTCCAGATGCTCTCCGACCCCGCCTTGGACCTGGTCGGCATGCTCGGCCTGCCCACGTTCGAGGCCGGCGGGCTGACGCTGTACAAGAGGCTGACGCTGATCATCCTCGACGGCGTGATCGAGCACGTCTTCTACCCGGTCTTCCCGCCGAGCGAGCACGCCGATCAGGTCCTGACCTGGCTGCGGGACAACCCGCTGTAGGCGTACGGGGCCGAGACCCCGCCCCCGCCCGGCTCCTGCCCTTTCCGGCCGGGACAGCGCGCTCAGCCGGCGGCAGCGCCGAACCACTTCGGCAGCTGGGCGAGCAGGTCCTGCTGGTCTTCACCGGCCCACGCCACATGCCCGTCCGGCCGCAGGAGTACGGCGGGCACGTCCAGTTCCTCGGTGACGTCGACGACGTGGTCGACCCGGTCCGCCCAGCCCTCGACCGAGAGCCGTCCGGTCTGGTCGAGCAGGAGCCCGCGGCCGCCGTGCATGAGGTCGTAGAGGCGACCCCGCTTGAGCCCCACGTCCCGCATCCGCCGGCCGAGCAGTTCGTGGCCCTCGCCGAAGTCGTAGCGGACCCCGACCGCGGTGATCATCTCGGTCACGTACCGGTTCACGACCTCGAACTCCAGCAGCTCGGAGAACAGCTCCTTCAACGCCGTCGCACCCGCGTCGGTCCCCAGCAGCACGCCCTGCGCGCGGGTGTTGGTCAGTACGCGGGTGCCCACCGGGTGCCGTTCGGCGTGGTAGCTGTCCAGGAGGCCCTCCGGAGCCCAGCCGTTCACCTCTGCGGCCAGCTTCCAGCCGAGGTTGAACGCGTCCTGCACGCCCAGGTTGAGCCCCTGTCCGCCGATCGGCGGGTGGATGTGCGCCGCGTCACCGGCCAGCAGCACCCGGCCGACCCGGTAGCGCTCGGCCTGCCGGGTGGCGTCGCCGAACCGGGACAGCCAGCGCGGCGAGCGCGCGCCGAAGTCGGTGCCCGCCATCTCCCGCAGCCGCTGCTTGAACTCCTCGAGGGTCGGCGCCGCGCGGTCCTCGGCCACCTCGGCGGCGGGCACGATGACGCGGTACGTCCCGTTCCCGTTGGGGACGACGCCGAACCGTACATGGGTCTTGCTGATCTCGGCCGTCACGGCGGCCACCGTCTCCGGGTCCTCGGTCAGCTCCATGTCGCCGAGCATCGTCTCGACCTTGGCGGGCTCACCGGGGAAGCCGACACCGAGCAGCTTGCGCACCGTACTGCGGCCGCCGTCGCACCCGACGAGGTAGCGCGAGCGCAACGTCGTACCGTCGGCCAGCTCGACGCTCACCCCGTCACTGTCCTGGCTCAGCCCGACCACCTCGCAGCCGCGCCGGATCTCGGCGCCGAGTTCGAGCGCACGCTCATTCAGCACGCGCTCGGTGACCGGCTGAGGCATGGCGAGGCCGTATGGGTGGGCGGTTTCCAGCTGCTCCGGCCACGGCGTGGGGAAGGCGGCGAAGGGGCCGCCGACGGAGAACGGCTGGCTGACCGCGCGGAAGCGCTCCAGCAGGCCGCGCTGGGCCATCACCTCGACGCTGCGCACGTGCAGACCGCGCCCGCGGGACTCCGGGGTCGGCTCGGCCAGCTTCTCCAGCACGACCGTTCGCACCCCGGCAAGTCGCAGCTCGGCGGCCAGCATCAACCCGGTCGGTCCGCCACCGGCGACTATCACGTCGATCATCAAAAAATCTCATTTCACAGTTCTGGCTTCGACGGTGATTGTGCGTCATGGCCAGGGCCTTGCCGCAAGGCCCCCTGTGCGCTATAAATTAAAAGTGGCAAGGAGCGGTGCGCTCCTTGCCTTTGTCTTTTACCGGACACGACAGCCGAACCGATCCGGGATGAGCCGATCCGTTCGGGAGCCGGTCGCTTCTAAGGGGCCGCCGGGGACGGGGTGCGGCGGGGACGCGCCACGAGTTCGCCGCCGCAGTTGGGGCAGATGTCCTGCATGGCGTCGCTGCAGGGCACGCAGAACGTGCACTCGTGCGAGCAGATGCGGGCGGGGGAGTCCTGCGCCAGTGCCGCGCTCTCACACCGCTCGCACCGGTCGCGCATTTCCAAAGCCATGGCTCTCCTCGTGGGATCGGGCATCCGCCGCCTGGTCGTCGCCGGCACCGGATGGTTTCGGATACCCATCCTCGGCACCGGGATCTTGGCCTGAAAGCATCGGCAGGGCCAGCTTTGCGCAAGATCCGGCCAGTGCCGGCGCTCCCCCTCTGCCGACGGGCGTCAGGCGTCCTTGACCTTGGGCGCAGCCTGCTGCACGACCTCGAAGGACCACAGGGTCGACCCGGACGCGGCCGGCTTCTGCTTGGGGGCCCCGTCACCGCCACCCTGATGCGCGGCCTTCATCGGGCCCTCCATCCACGCCTGGAAGTCCTCCTCGCTGCGCCAGCGGGTGTAGACCAGGTAGGTGTCCGTCCCCTCCACGGGACGAAGGAGTTCGAACCACTCGAAGCCGTCGGAGCTCTCGACGGACCCGGCACGGGCCGCGAAACGCTGCTCCAGGACCTCCCGCTGCTCGGCCGGGACGTTCAGCACATTGATCTTCACAACACTCATGGGGCCATCTTGCCGCACCCCCGGACGGGAACCGCCCAGGGGAGTGCCGGTGGCGCCGGGCGCCTTGTCACACCTGCCCGCGAGGACGTCAAGAGCATCTTCGGCCTCCTGCTCCCCGGTGTGATCTTCGACATGGGCTGAACCGCACCGTTCGGGGCAGGTGAGGGGCGATTGACAGAGCATCAGCAGGCCCGGCGATGGCCGGGCCGTCTCGTTGTTTGGAGGAGATGGAATGGCAAAGGCCCCCTTCGGCGCCTTGTTCGGCGCGCTCGCGGGGCTCGGTACCGCACTGGGTTGTCTCGCGGTCGAGTTGCGCGCTGACGGCTACGAGCAGTACGTCGAGTCCGTGTCCGTCGCCGCAGGCGCGATCTACTTCGCCGCGATCATGATCGTGGTGACGTGGGACCGTGACCGTCGGCTGAACTCGGACTGAGAGACCCGGCGCAACCCGCCGACAGGCAGGTGAAAGCGCTCTCTGTGCCCTCTGCCCTGCGTCTACGTCTACGTCTACATCTGCGTCGTCTTCGTCTTCGCAGGACAGGGGGCTTCGCCTGCATGAGATCCGAAAGACGTCACCATCGGCCCGGTGGCCGGTAGACGTCGATCGCCCGGGCCGCGGGGTCGTAGACCAGGCCGTAGCCGTCGTTGACCAGCGAAGGCGAGACGGGACCGAGGTCCGTGCGGAGGTCGCTTCCCGTACGGGCGTCGAGGGTCATGGCTTGATCGGCTCGGGCGTAGACCACCCCGTGCCACGCCGAGGTGATCTCGGGAGCGGTACGGCCGGCCGGTTCATCGGGCAGGCGCCACAGGACGCGTGCGGTGTGCACGTCCACGGCCCATACGGCCGCGTGGCCAGAGTCATCGGCTCCGGCGCAGACCGTCGTGTTCCAGCCGTCGTAGTGGCACCCGTCCAGGGAGGTCTCACCCGAGTCCAGGCGGGTTGCGCCGGTTGCGGGGTCGATCAGCAGGGTGCCGCCCGCCTCGACGCCGTCGGCCCAGGTCAGTCCGGGGCCGGGGTCCGCCGCCCGGGCCTCGCCGAGCCGGAGGTCCCGCTTCCATAGCTGAGTGTCCGCAGAGGTGGACTTGCCTGCGAAGTCGCCGTCGCCGCGCACCCCGACAGCCACCGCCTGCTCCAGGTCCACCCCTTTGAAGTCGGTGTCCGTCCAGACGACTTGGCCTGTTCGCGTGTCGAGCAGGGCGGACAGGGGCGGAGTCTGCGCGTAGCCCTCCTCGTACGAGGCGACGAGGACATGCCGGGCATCGGCGCCGACCACATGCGGCGCGGCCTCGGCGGCGGTGACCTTGTCGCCGGCGACCTCGCGCGTCCACAAGTTCTTGCCGGTGCGGGCGTCCAAGGCGACGACGGTGATGCCGCGCCGGCCGGCGTAAGTCCCCTTGCCTTGTTCCGCGGTGGCGAAGGCGCCGATCACCTTGTCACCGACCGCACGCGGAGCCTGTGCCACGGTGACGCCGTTCGGTACGGCCGTGTGCCAGGCGACCTCACCGGAGTCGAGCCGGAAGGCGGTGACGCCTACCTCGTCCTGGTCGTAGGCATAGGCGAGGCCCCTGCCCAGCGACACCACGTCGGAGGGATCGCCCTCGTCGGCCGGGGAAGGCCAGGCGCCTTGCAACCTGCTGGCGGGGCCCGCCGGGAAGGACTCGGCCGGGGACCTCCCCGGCTCCGTCACCCGGAGGCCATCGGGCTGCCCACCGCCGCTGCCGCACGCGGCCACGGTGCACAAGAAGCCGACGACAGCCGAGGCGGTAAGCAGGCGACGCCCTACGGGCTCACGCCGGTTCGCGGAATCCATGGAACTCATGGACACCAGAGGGTGGCAGAAGAAGGATCCCTGGCGAAGCCGTCTCCGGAACTTTCCGGAACGCTGACTTACGATCGGCGCATGGCCACGCAATCCTCGGACTCACCCCTGTCCCTCTGGTCCCGGGACTCCGTGCTGTCGATCGGTTCGGTGGGCTCCGTGCTCTCGATCGGCTCGGTCGGATCCGTCCTGTCCGTCGGCTCGGTCGGAAGCGCTCTGTCGCTCGGCTCGATCGGTTCCGCGCTCTCGGCCGTATCGGCCGGCTCCTGGCTGAGCACCGGCTCGCTGCTGTCAGCCCAGTCGCGCTGGTCGGTGTTGTCCTGGCGGGGCAACCGGGGCTTCCTGGCAGCCGGGGCCGTGACGGCGGCGGTCGTCTGCGTGGCCCTGGCGAGCGAGCAACGACGCCGGGCCTCGTAGGCCGGCATGGACGGCGGCGCCCGCCGCCCGGCTTCCACGGTGCGGCAAGTCCCCGGGAGGGACATGCCCGGCTGCTATTCCGCCCGAGCCGTGGGGTGCTGCCGCTGCTGCTCGGCGGCCCGCTGTCCCTTGAACCCCGTGACCTTCTGCGGTGTCACCCGGACGATCAGCCGCAGCACCTCATCCGGCTCAGCCGGAGGGTTCTCGCCGAGGTACTTCTGTGAGAGCCTGCGCGGCAGCTCCTTGTCCGGGTCCTCGATGAGCTCGGCGGTACCCCGGATGTCCACGGAGAGGTAGGGGTTCTCGGTGTCGAACACCGTGAGGCTGATCCGCGGCTCCCGGGCGAGGTTCCGGGCCTTCAGACGGCCGGCCGTGGTGGAGAACACCACCGTGTCCCCGTCCCTCGCGATCCAGACCACCGAGGTCTGAGGCGCGCCGTCCCGGTTGATCGTGGCGACGGTGGCGAAGTTCTTCCCGTCGAGCAGCTTCTGTGTCTCTTCATTGAACTCCACGGCCACAGCCTCTCCTTGCCATGTCATCGGTCTCGTGATCACTGCACACGAAGAACACAGGCGGGAGCCGTTGTCTTCCCCTCAGCGGGTGATGTCTCTCCCGGCTGCCGTCCCGGCTGCCGTTCCTGCCGCCGTCCCGGCCGCATTCGACGTGCAGGTCAGCGGCCGTTTCCCTGTCTCCTGTCCGCAGAGGAAACCGGGAAACGGCTCGACTGCCTGCCCGCACCCGGCTGAACTACTGGTTGTCGGCCCCGGGCGGCGGACACGGTCGCCGGAGGTCCACGCAAGGCGGTAGGGGCGTGGCGCGGCCGGCAGCTGCGGCTGCTCTTCCGGCGTACCGAATCCCGGATACGGCCCGGCCCGGACGCGCTACGGGGGTGCGAGTCCGGGCCGGGCGGCCGCAGGCTCTGCGAATGACTGGCATGTGCGCTCCCGAGTGTTAACTCCTCCTCGAATCGGGGACCCGGAAAACAGGGGATTCGAGGAGGTTCGGAAGAGGCATGACGGATTCCGCACGAATCGACGTGCACCAGCATCTGATCCCGCCGGAGCAGAGCCGCGCGATCTCCGGCCGCGCTGCCGCCTTCGGCTGGCCCGCGCCGGCCTGGGACGTACGGAGTGCGATCGCGATGATGGACCGCCGGTCGATCGCCACCGGCGTACTGTCGTACGCCGCGCCGGTCGGGCCGCCGGACGACCCGGCGGGGGCCCGCGCCACGGCCCGGCGAGTCAACGACTACACCGCGGAACTGGTCAAGGACCGGCCCGACCGGTTCGGGCACTTCGCAGTCCTTCCCCTGCCCGACGTGGACGGCGCGCTCGCCGAGGCCGCGCACGCCCTGGACGAGCTGCATGCCGACGGGGTGATGGTGCTCTCCAACCTGCACGGCCGCTATCTCGGCGACCCGGTGTTCGAGCCGCTCTGGGCCGAGCTCGACGCGCGCGCCGCGATCGTCCTGATCCACCCCACCGCACCGCCGGGCACCATGCTCCCCGATCTGCCCGGCCCGCTCGTGGACTTCCCCTACGACACCACCCGCACCGCCCTGCACCTGGTCGTCAACGGGGTTCCGCGCCGGTACCCGCGGATCAGGATGATCCTGCCGCACGCCGGCGGATTCCTGCCGTACGCAGCCCACCGGTTCGCCTGCGCCGGACGGCTGCGTCCCGGCACCACCCCCGAGGACGTCCTGGCCGACCTGCGGCGCTTCTACTTCGACACCGCCTTCGCGGCCGGCCCGGCCACGCTGCCCTCGCTGCTGGCCTTCGCGGCGCCCGGGCACGTGCTGTACGGCAGCGACTTCCCCATGGTCCCGGAGGAGTGGGGCACCGGCTTCGACGCGGCGCTGGACGGCCATCCGCACTGGGACCCCGGGCAACTGCACGCCGTCAACCGCGGCAACGCCGAAGCCCTCCTTCCCCGGCTCGCCCGGGGCTGACCCCGGACGTGTCGGCAGACCCGCTCGGCAGTGAAGACGGCCTCGATCCCCTCCCCCCCCCGGCTGTCACTCACTCCGGACCCGCGGGCTCACGGTCATGCGGATGTCGTCGGCCGCCCAGAGCACGAACCGCTCGATCGGAGTCACCTCGTGCCCCGGTACGGGCCGGAACCGGAAGCGCTTGAGCAGGACGGCCAGCACCAGCTCGGCCTCGACCATGGCCAGGGCGGAGCCCTCGCAGCTGCGGGGGCCGACACCGAAGGGGATGTAGGCCAGCCGTGGCCGCTCGGCCGTCTCCTCCGGACTGAACCGCTCGGGCACGAACTTCTCGGGCTCGGGCCAGTAGGCGGGGTTCATGTGGACGGCCCGGATCGGATAGAAGACCGTCGTGCCGGCCGGGATTTCGTACTCGCCCAGCCCGCCCGGCCCGCCCAGGAAGAGGGTCTCGGTCGCCTCCCGCGCGCCGTACGGGCCGGGCGGGAAGAGCCGCATCGACTCCTTGAGGACCATGTCCAGGTGCGCAAGCCGCCGCAGGTCGGCGTACTCGGGCGCCGCACGGTCACCGAGGACGCGATCCAGCTCGCCGGCGACGCGTTCGGCGGCGTCAGGATGCCGGCCCAGCAGGTGCAGGGTCCACGAGACCGCCACCCCGGTCGTGTGGTGGGCGGCCAGCATCATCACCATGACGGTGTCGCGGATCCGTGCGGGGGACTCACCGGCCTTGACGAGCGCCCCGATCAGGTCGCTCCTGTCGGCGCGGTCACCGGAGCGATGTCCCGCGACGACTCGGTCGACCGTCACCCGCAGATAGGCGAGGGCTGCCCGAGCCCGCTCGGCACGTTCCTCCCGTGCGCCGGGAGCGGGAAGATCGTAGAGCTGCCCCAAGTGCTCGGTCAGCACGTCCTCGAAGGCGGCCACGACCCTGCCGGGGTCGGCGATCTCGCCCCCCAGCGCGTACTCGCAGATCATCCGCAGGGACAGTGCGGTGAGGTCCTTCTGCAACTCGACCGGCCCGACGTCCGCTTGCTCGGCCCAGCGGTCCGCGAGGGCTGTCGCCAGCGCGGTGAACTGTGCGAAGCGCCGTTCGTGGGAAGGGCGGCCGGCCAGCACCGACAGCAGCAGGCGCCGCCACGGGGCGTGCTCATCTGCCGGCATCACCTGCAGGTTGCCCGTCTCGAACAACGGCGCCAGGAACGCGAACAGCCGCTCCGGCCGCTTGTCGATGTGAGCCGTGGCCTCCAGCAGGACGGGGTCGGCGACGGACACGGCCGTCTTCGCCCCCGGAAGCTGGAACCGTACGACGGGCCCGTACGCGGCGTGCAGCTGCAACTGGTAGTTGTGCAGACCGCCGGCCGCCGCCACGGCGCCGGCGCCACCGTCCGCCCGGGGCTCGGGACCGGGGATGTCCACGGCAGCTCCTCCTCTCCTCCTCGTCCTTGCCGACTGCCCGATTCACAGGGCAACGGCAAGTCTCCTCCGCACGGGGACGGCAGTCACCAGGTACGCGTCCGGCCGAGCCCGGCTCTCTCCCCCCGTGGAAAATAGCGGGCGGCAGGCCGGCGTCACGGGCGAGGATGGGCGTATGCAGAAGATCCCTACACTCTTCGTCCGTGATCCCGACGACCGCCGTTACGTCCTTGCCGACGTGACGCCCGGCTGTGAGTGGGTGATCGCGGGTGAGGGGATACCGACTCGCAAGTACGACGGTACGTGCGTGATGCTCGACGCCGCCGGCGAGTGGTGGGCGCGGCGTGAGGTCAAGCCGCGTAAGACTCCTCCGCCCGGTTTTCTGGCGGTCGAGACGGACGAGGTGACGGGCAAGACCGTCGGCTGGGAGCCCGTCGCGCAGTCGTCGTTCGTGAAGTTCCACGCGGAGGCGCTGGCGAACTCGGCCGCGCAGGCCGCCGAAGCGCTTGCCCCGGGTACGTACGAGTTGGTCGGTCCGAAGGTGAACGGTAATCCGGAGCAGGTGGAGCAGCATGAGCTGATCGCTCACCGGGGCGCCGCGCAGTGCCGCATTCCGGAGCGTTCGTTCGCCGTGATCCGCGAGCACGTCCTGGCCTTCCGTGCCTCCGACGGCTGCGAGGGCGTCGTCTTCCACCACTCTGACGGCCGGATGGCGAAGATCAAGGCCCGCGACTTCCCCCAGGACGGCTGACAGCCGTAAGCCCGGCCGGGGGCGCGTACAGGTCGTGTGCCGAGAGCCGGGCCTGCGAGTCGACGGACAAATCGCGCGTCCTATGGCGGGTTGAGTACGTGACCCCCAAAGCGGCTCCGCGCTGGGGGAGTCGCTGTCTATGGTGTGGGGTGAAACAACGGAACGGCCGTGTAGGAGGACCTGCGATGAATGGCGGAGACCGGCAGTCGGGAGACGGACAGGTCGGCGGGCCCTACTCCAGCCCTGGCGATCCGGGCAATCCGATGCCGGAGCCGGACGACACCGACGCCGGCATCGACGACTAGCGCGCGACCACGCGATGGTGATCACCGCCGAGAGCCTGCGCGCCCGCTGCGCCCGGGACATGAGCCGGACACCGCGGGGGTTCGCGGGCCGCTCCTGGCTCCGCCGAGCCTTCCTGGAGGTTCCCCGGGAGGCTTTCGTGCCGGACCGGGTGTGGTGGCCCTCCCGTGCGGACGACGGCCGCTACCCCCTGATCGACAGGAACGAGAAACCGCGCGCCTGGCTCAAGGCGGTATACCTGCCCGGCGCCGCGCTCATCACGCAGATCGACGACGGAACCGTTCCCCCCAGCGGCCCCGCAGACGGCGCATTCACCTCCAGCATCTCCTCACCCGGCGTCGTGATCGAGCTGCTGCGCCACCTCGCTCCCGAGCCTGGCGAGCGCATCCTCGAGATCGGCACCGGCACCGGATACACCACGGCGCTCCTGGCCCACCGCGCCGGAGCCGGCGGCGTGGTGACGGTGGAGATCGACGCCCGCCTCGCCGCCCGTGCCCGGGGCCGCCTGCGGGCCGTCGGCATGAGTGCGCAGGTCATCACGGGTGACGGCGAACAAGGCCATGCCGACGGCCGGCTGTACGACCGCATCGTGTCCACCGCCTCGGTACGGGAGATTCCCCTCGCGTGGCTGCAGCAGCTCAGACCGGGCGGCATCCTGGTCGCGCCGCTGGACAGCCCGTTCGGCTACGACCTGCTGGTACGTCTCGTCGCCGACGGCCACGGCAACGCATCGGGCTGCGCCGTGGCACCGGTGGAGTTCATGCGGGTCCGCGGTCAGCGCGTACCACGCCCTCATGCAGACCTGGGCTGGCCCGGGGGGCTGGACCCCGCGCAATGGAGAGACCTCCGGGTGGAGGCGGGCCGGGAAGGGCAGCACATCACCCGGAGGCCGCCGGCCCGGACGGCCCAGGCGGCCCGTGCCGCCCGGGATCAAGCGAGGTGAGCTGCGTTCACGCCTTGCGCAGGCCGGCGCCGCCGTTGCGCTGTTTGAGCGGCTATTGTCCTTCACCAGCCATTCGGCCACCGGGCCGTCGTTGTCCGGCGCAATTCCAGGTGACGTCCGCGGGAACGTGCAGCGACGCCTTCACGTCCTCGCTGTCCAGGTAGGTGCGCAGCGCCCCCATGGACAGATCGGCCCAGCGCCGCACATCGTAGAGGTCGAAGTTCCCTCCGTAGGCGAGGGTCGTGGCGACCGCAGACGTACAGCGGGCATCGCGCATACTCCGGGTGCGCGCTGAAGAACTTCTGCAGGCCCTCCCGGAACATCGGGCCGCGGGACTTCTCGTCCTGGACGTAGTCCCCGACGTCGGAGTAGCTGTAGCCGGTGCCGAGGGGCTGGTCCCAGAAGATGACGTGCGCCTCCTGGTTCCAGGTGTCGGAGTTCACCGATATCGTCCCGGCGGCATCGTCGCCGATGGACTGTTCCCGGATGCTCCGTGCTGTCGATGTGCACGTGCCCGGCGTCGGAGCGGGCCTTCTTGGGGGCGCGTCGCGCGAGCCCCTTCTGCCGTATCTGCGCCATGAGGCGACCGGATAAACATACACAGCTACATACGGATGAATGTGTGCCGCTTTTGCTGTGCAGGTGCCGGCCGGCCCGTCATCCTGCTCATGGCCTGGTCGGGGTGGCGGAACGGTGACCGATGGTGGCGATGGGAGCGGTCGCGGCCGCGCACGGTCGGGCGGGGCGCCACACCCGGAGAACTCCGACATCGCGGACCACCGTTCACGATGCCCGCATGCGTAGCGAAGGGACCTCCCGGATGCCCCAGCTTGACGGCGCCTCTCTGCTCAAAGCGGGAGCGCGCAGTGTCCTCCGTCCGCACCGACTCGCGGTCGGCGATACGGCGCCGGCCGTGGCGGAGGCGGCGCACGGCCTCCTCGCCGGGCCGACGGGGCTGGGTACGTCGGCGGCCCGCCTGTTCCGCACGGCCGTTGCCGAGGCCGAAACCGCTCCCGACCGGCCCGCGGACGGCGGCTCGGACAAGCGCTCGGACGGCGGCTCGGAGGAGCGCTCCGAGGGGTCTTCCGTCCGTGTGCCGCCGCTCTACTGCCCGGATGCCGAGCGGGACGACCCGGCCCTCGGCGAAGAGGTGAACAACCGACTGGTCGAGTGGGCCGAGGAGATCGGCATCTTCCAGGGCCGTCTCGAGCGGCTGCGGTCCCATGACTTCGGGCGGCTGTTCATGCTCGCCCACCCCGACACCGACGACCCCGAACGCATCCTCACCGCGGCCCGTTGCGGCCTCGCCGAGTGGGCCGTCGACGACCACTGGGTCGACGAGGGGGAGGACACCACACCGGAGCTGATCGGTTCACGTCTCGCCCTGGCCCATGCCGTGGTCGACCCGGTCCGCCTCCCGGCCCGCTACCTGGCGGAGTTCGAGAACGTCGTCCGGAAGGAGCCGGTACTGCGCGCGTTCCGCTCGTGCCTCGATCACCTGGCGCGGATCGCGAGCCCCACCCAGGTGGCACGGCTGCGTCACGAACTGGCCGTGATGTTCGTGGGTTACAACCAGGAAGCGGAGTGGCGCAGTTCCGGGCGGACCCCCGCCGTCTGGGAGTACATGCTGCACCGCTACGAGAACGCCTTCTATCCCTGCATGGTCCTGGTCGACCCCGTCGGCGGCTACGAACTGCCGGCCGCGGAGTTCGCCGACGCGCGCGTACGCCGCACCTACCTGTACGCCGGTACGGCCAACGTGCTGCTCAACGACCTGTACTCGATGACCAAGGAAGATCCCACCGACACCAACCTTCCCAATCTCCTCGCCGTCGAGGACAACTGCTCGCTCCAGGAGGCCGTCGACCGCGCGGCGTGCATCCACGACGAGCTCATGCACACGGTGGAAGCCGAGTGCGCCGTCCTGAGTGCCGCCGGCTCCCCCGAACTGCGGCGCTACCTGGCCGGGCTGTGGGCCTGGATGGGCGGCAGCAAGGAGTGGCACGCGACCAGCCCCCGGTACCACGGCGCATCGACCCAGTGAATCCATATCAGTTCATCAGCTATCGGAAAGAGAAGACACGGTGACCATTCAGGAGACCCCCGCCTCGGTTCTCGCCAGCGCCTACCAGCGGTCCGTCGCCGATTACTGGAACCGCGAGAAGAACCCGGTGAACCTCCGCCTCGGTGAAGTGGACGGCATCTACCACCACCACTACGGAATCGGTGACGCCGACTGGTCGGTCCTGGAAGGGCCGGAGGAGACCCGCGACGAGCGGATCACCGCCGAACTGCACCGCCTGGAGTGCGCGCAGGCGGATCTGCTGCTGAGCCATCTGGGGCCCATCGGCCCCGACGATCACCTGCTGGACTCCGGGTCGGGCCGCGGAGGCAGCAGCCTCGTCGCCAACCAGAGGTTCGGCTGCCACGTCGACGGAATCTCCATCTCCGAGACCCAGGTGGCCTTCGCCAATGAGCAGGCCGAGAAGCGCGGCGTGGCCGACAAGGTGCGCTTCCATCTCAAGAACATGCTGGACACCGGCTTCGAGACGGGCCGTTTCCGGGCCATCTGGAACAACGAAAGCACCATGTACGTCGACCTGTCCCAGCTGTTCCCCGAGTACGCCCGGATGCTGAGCCACGGCGGCCGGTACGTGACCATCACCGGCTGCTACAACGACGCCTACGGGCTGCCGTCCCGCGCCGTCAGCGAGATCAACGCCCACTACATCTGTGACATCCACCCGCGGAGCAGCTACTTCAAGGAGATGGCGAGGAACCGTCTCGTCCCCGCCGCCGTGGTGGACCTGACCGAGGCCACCATCCCGTACTGGGAGCTGCGCGCCCAGTCACCGCTGGCCACGGGCATCGAGAAGGCCTTCCTGACCGCGTACAAGGACGGCAGCTTCCAGTACCTGCTCATCGCGGCCGACCGGGTCTGATCGCGTAGCGCTTTTCGGTCCCCGGCGCATCGCCGTCGGGGACCGACGCCTGGCCCCCTCCTGCCGGTCCCGGCCTTGGCCAGGCCCGCCTCGGCCCTGCCTCAGGTCTGCCTAGGCTCCCCCCTCAGGTCCGTCTCAGGTCCGCGTCAGCACCTTCCGGAGGACCGTCGCCGCGCTGATATCGCGGTCCCTGGTCGCCGTGAGAAGGGTGAGGGGGCCCTGCCGGGCCAGTTCCTCAAGGTGCCGGAGGGCCGTCGCGCGGGATGCGTCGCGCAGTTCCGCGCGGTAGCGGCGCTCGAACTCCTCGAAGAGGGCAGGATCGTGTCCGTACCACGTGCGCAGCTCGGTGGACGGTGCGACGTCCTTGCACCACTCGTCGAGTGCGGCAGCGTCCTTTCTCAGGCCACGTGGCCAGATGCGGTCCACGAGTACGCGGCTCCCGTCCGCCTCCTCGGGCGGGTCGTAGACCCTGCCCACCCGCACCTGCCGTGACTGCCCCATGAGCCCATCGTCCGGCCCGGCCGTGCGGAGCGCACCCGGGGCGTCTCACACCCCCGCCCTGAAGTCCGCCGCCCGTGCTCCAAAGCCGCAGCCGGGGCGGTAGCAGCGGATCGACATATGCCCCCAAGTCATTACTCCGGTCGAGTTCGGCCGGGGCAACTCGACAAGAACTGACTCCGAGTTCTAGTGGAAGCGTCCCTTCCTCATGCAGTGAACCTCATTGAGGATCGTGTGACATCCGGAAGCACCCCGTCCGCTTCTTCCGCTCTGCACTCTTATGAGGACTCATGTTGGCCCCATTCGACTTCCATGCCGCTCCCGCTGGATGGAGATCCGGTGAAGGTTCCGCCCTCTGTGTGCCTCGAAGGCGAGGAGCTTTGGGCCGTATCACCTCGCGGTATACCCGGCGGAAGTCATATCGCCCAGCGAATGGGGGAGCGCTGGCGCGTTGAGATTCCGGATCGGTCGCCCGAACAGCACATCCGTCCGCCCGTCTCCGGAGGATCCGGTAACCCTCCATGCCGCGTATGACGCACAGGGTTCACAGGGTCTACAGGACCCACGGGACGCACAGGCCGCACAAGCCGTACATACCGGAGAGCCGGAGACCGCCGAAGCACCTCTGTCGGATCACGAGATAGACCTCATAAGGACCTCCCTCGCGGTGGTCGAACCCCTTGCGGGGGAGATAACGGTCTACTTCTACGCAATCCTTTTCGCTCGCTACCCCGAAGTCCGTCCGATGTTCCCGGAAGGGATGGACACCCAGCGCGATCGCCTTCTGCGGGCACTGCTGCGCATCGTGGATCTGGTCGACGACCCCGAGCATCTCGTCCGCTTCTGCGGAAACCTCGGCCGCGATCACCGTAAGTTCGGCACCCTCGCCGCGCATTTCCCGGCCGTAGGCGAGTGCCTCCTCGCCTCTCTGGCCCGGTACGCCGGCCCCGCATGGACCCTGGACATCGCCGCCGCCTGGACGAAGGCGTACGGGACCGTCGCCCAAGTCATGATCAGCGCGGCCGAGCAGGACGAGGCGGTACGGCCCGCCGTGTGGCCCGCCACCGTCGTGCACCGCGTCTCGCGCGGAAACGGAATCGCCGAAATCACCGTACGCCCCCATATTCCCTATGAGTACGCTGCCGGCCAATATGCGAGCATCGAGACTCCTTGGTGGCCGAAGCGGTGGCGTTACTATTCCGTCGCCAACGCACCTCGTGAGGACGGCACACTCACCTTTCACGTGCGCGCAGTGGACGGCGGCTCGGTCAGCAATGCACTGGTGCACCGAGCGGTGGTGGGCGACGTACTCCGGCTGGGGCCCCCGATGGGCGACATGGTCCTGGATGCGGCCGACCCCTACAGCGAACTGCTCTTCGTGGCCGGGGGCACCGGTCTCGCCCCGATCCGCGCACTCATCGAAGAGGTCGCCCGCCGAGGGGGACGCCATCAAGTGGACCTTTTCCTCGGGGCCCGGACCAGTGCCGAGCTGTACGGCGTCGACGACATGCTCCGGATGGCCCAACGGAACCACTGGCTGACGATCAGGGGCGCAGTCTCCGACGAGTACATTCCCGGAATCCGTGGATCCCTGCCGGACGTACTGGCCGAGTACGGGCCGTGGTACCAGCACGACATCTTTCTCAGCGGCCCGGCTCAGATGGTCGCCTCGGCCAGGCACATGCTCACCCTCAGCGGCACCCGGCCCGACCGTATCCATCACGACCCGTTCGAGACTCCGGTCCTGTCCACTCCCTGAGTCGTACGCCCCTATCCGCCTTGCCAGGAGAACCCTTCGTGACTTCGCCTCCGCCGCCTTTGGGATCAGCGGGTGAACACCGGCTGCAGCAGCACCTCGGTACCGCGGACCGTGCTGCCCGGTTCTACGACCAACAGGTGCGTCGCCATCTCACACCCGAGATGCGGGACTTCATCGGCCGCCAGGCAATGGTCTTTCTGTCCACCGCCGACTCCCACGGCGAGTGCGATGCCAGCTTTCGGGCCGGGCCGCCGGGGTTCGTCCACGTGATCGACGCCTATACGCTCGTCTACCCGGAATTCCGCGGGAACGGTGTGATGGCCAGCGCCGGCAACATGGTCGAGAACCCTCACCTCGGCATGCTCTTCGTGGATTTCACCCACCATCGCGTGGGGCTGCACGTCAACGGAGTGGCCCACCTCTACCACGACAGCGACCTACGCCGTATCCATCCCGGACTGCCCACTGACGTCGCACCCGGGCGCAGCCCGGAAATGTGGGTCCATCTCGCGGTCGAGGAGGCCTACATCCACTGCTCCAAATACATACCCCATCTGGTGCCGGCCCCCCGTCCCGCCGGCCGCGACGCAGCCCGTCCCAAGGACGCGGAGTATTTCACCAAGCCCCGTGCGACATCCTGGCCGAACCTTCCGTGAACATGGGAGTGTGGACGGGAACCGGGATGTGGACGGGGCCGGGTCGCCGGGCGTGCTCCAGGTGGCGCCGACGGCGCGGACTGCGGTGGCGTGGCTGCCGCCGCAGGAGCTCTGGCCGGCGATTCAGGACATCCGCTGGGAGCACGATCCCCAGGTGCGGCGGTGGCCGCCGCATGTGAATCTGCTGTTCGGCTTCGTACCGGAGGAGGATTTCGCGCGGGCGGTGCCGCTGCTGTCCGCCGGGGCGGCGGAGAGCGTGGCGTTCACGGCGCGTCTGTCCGGAGTGCGGTACTTCCGGCATCGGCACTATGCGACGGTGTGGCTCGATCCGGCCGCGGCGGGCCCGGCACCGTGGGCCCGTCTCCGCCGGGAGCTGGGGTCGCGGTTCCCGCTCTGCCGTGAGCGCGGCGGGCGCTTCACCCCGCACCTGTCTCTGGGCCGTACCCAGGACCCGCGGGGTCTGGCGGCCGAGTGCGCCGGCCGGCTCGGCGCACTGTCGGCCGTGGTCGAGGAGGTGGTCCTGCTCTCCCGGCGCGGCGAGGAGCCCATGCGGCCGCGGGCCGTGATCACGCTGGGCACGGGCCGGGTCCGCCGGCTGCCGGAGCGCTGAGGCGAGCGTGCCCGGCGGCGGCCTGGCGCGCCGGGGGCGTCGATGCCGCGTAGGCCGACGGCGCCGCCCGGCGTCGCCGTCGGCCTACACGGTCAGGAGCGGATCAGGAGCAGGTCACGAGCGGGTCAGGAGGACGCGCCGAAGTTCTGCGTCCACCACGGGCCGTTCGAGGCGAAGTTGATGCCCACGCCGATCTCCTTGAAGGAGCAGTTGAGGATGTTGGCGCGGTGACCGGAGCTCTTCATCCAGCCGTCCATCGCCGTACGGGCGTCCTTGGGGCTCTTGAAGATGTTCTCGCCGTATGTGCTCCAGCGGTACCCGGCGGCGGTCATCCGATCGCCGGGGCTCTTGCCCTCCGGGCTGGTGTGGGCGTAGTAGTCGCGGGCGGCCATGTCGTCGGAGTGGCCCTGGGCCGCCGCCTGCAGCTTCGCGTTGATGGTGAGGGGTGAGCAGCCGGCCTTCGCACGCTCCGCGTTGACCATGTCGACGACCTGCTGCACGTGCTTGCCGTTCGCGCCGCCGGCCTGGGCGCCGCCACCGCCACCGCCGCCGGCCGCGGGCTTACGGGCGCTGCCGCCGGAGCCGTTGCCGCTCGCGCTGCCCGTCGAGGACGTCTCCTTGGCCTTGGCGGGCGTCCGGGCGTCCGGCTCGTCCCCGGCCCCGGCCTCGGTCTTGGCCTCGGTCCCGGTCTGGTCCTTCTTCTTCTCCTGGTCCCGGTCCTTGCCTGCGGCCTTCGACGCGCTCGCGCTGGGGGACGCGCTGTGCGCGGTGGGAGCCGACGAGGCGGCCGCCGCTGCGGTGAGGTGGTCCTTCGACGGCTCGGTGGTCCGGTCCGCGGTCGGCTCGGACGCCGCCGCGGCGCCCGAGCGGGTCTCCCCGCCGCCCGACAGCGACTGGGCCACGCCGTACCCGCCGCCCACGACGGCTATCAGACCCACCGTCCCGCCTATGACCATCGCCCGCCGGGGGCGCCGGCCACGGTGGCGGCGCGGGCGCCGGGTGCCGTCGGATGCCGGGTCGAACGTCGGAGTCTCGGGTTCACGATTCACGTGGATCACTTCCGGTGCGGGGTCACTGAGTGCTGGTCCAACACTCAGGAGACGCCGCGGCCGGGCCCGGATAACAAAAATTCGTGAACGACGTCCGCCGATCCGCCGACTCGCTGCCCGCGCGGCCTGCGCCCCGGCTTCCGGCGTCAGACCGTGTCCAGCGCCGGGGCGATGACCGCGAAGGCGCGGTCGATCAGTTCGGCGGGGTCCTCGGCCCCGTCGCTGCCGCTCCACCGGTGCAGCACGGCGTCGAAGGCGTTGAGCGCCATCCCGGCGGCCAGCCGTGGATACAGGTCGGAGTCGGGGTCGAGCCCCAGGCGCTGCGCCAGTTCCGCCGCCAGGTCGTCGCGCCACTGTGCCTGACGTTCCAGGAAGCGCGCGTGCAGGGCGGGAGTGCGCAGGATCAGCTGCACCACTCGCAGCGCCCTGTCGGAGTGGTCGGCGCAGGTGGCGATGGGCACCCCGACGGCGCACTGCAGCGCCGCGGACGGGCGCTCCTCGGCGGAGCGGGCCGCCAGCTCCGCGCGCATGTCGGCGCCCATGTCGGCCAGGAACTGGACGACCACGTCCTCCTTGGAGGCGAAGTAGCGGAAGAACGTCCGCTTGGAGACGCCGGCGGTCGTCGCGATCTCGTCGATGGTGACCGCGTCGAACCCCTTCAACGCCAGTAGTTGCAGCGCTGCTTCGGTCAGCTCGTTCGAGACGAGCTGACGTTTGCGCATGGCCATGGTCACTTCAGGGCGGGAACTCACCGAACGATGGTAACGCCATGCCTCGAATGGCACCTAGTGACATCTTGACACTCAGTGACACGAGCGGCAATGTATGTCGCATGACGAAGCAGCAGCGATGGACTGCCGATCAGATAGCGGACCAGACGGGGCGGGTGTTCGTCGTCACCGGAGCCAACAGCGGCCTCGGCCTGGCGACCACCCGGGCGCTCGCCCGCCGGGGTGCACATGTGATCCTTGCGGTACGTGACGAGGAAAAGGGCCGCCGGGCGGTCGCCGATATCACCGCCGAACAGCCGGGCGCCCGTCTCGAAGTGCGCCACCTCGACCTGGCCGATCTCGATTCGGTCAGGGCATTCGCCGACGGTCTGCACGCCGACCACCGGCGGCTGGACGTGCTCATCAACAACGCCGGTGTGATGGCGCCGCCGCGCTCACTGAGCGCGCAGGGTCACGAACTGCAATTCGCGTGCAACCACCTCGGCCACTTCGCGCTCACCGGACTGCTGCTCGACCTGCTCACCGCGGGGCACGACCCCCGCGTGGTCACGGTGAGCTCGGTCAACCACCGGAAGGCGAAGATCCGCTTCGATGACCTGATGGGCGAGCGCAGCTACTCGCCCATGGGCTTCTACAACCAGTCGAAGTTCGCCAACGCCGTCTTCGGGCGAGAACTCCACCTGCGGCTGACCCGGGCCGGCAGCCCTGTGCGCAGTGTGCTCGCCCACCCCGGCTACACCGCCACCAATCTGCAGACGAGCGCGCCGATCGGCCTGTGGCGGGTCGTATTCGGCACGATCGGAAATCCACTGCTCGCCCAGGCTCCGGCCGACGGCGCACTGCCGCAGCTGTACGCCGCGACGGACCCGAATGCGGAGAGCGGCCAGTTCATCGGGCCGGACGGCATGGCCGAACTGCGCGGCGGCCCCACGCGGGTGGAGCTCGCTCCTGCCGCAGCCGACGGTGCGACCGGCCGGCGCCTGTGGGAGCTGTCGGAACGGCTCACCGGCGTACGGTTTGTGATTCCCGCCTGTGCCTGACCGGCTCTCGGAACGGCTTGAGCGGGGCGCTTCTTGACCTGAGCCTCTGGTCAGGCACAAGGGGTGCCCGGCCGGGCCGGTGCGCTGTGCTGCAGGGCGACCACCGCAGGCCCGACGGCGCGGGGGTCAGCGATGGGTACGCGCCGCGGTGTCACGTGCTCCGGCCTGCCGCGGTACCGGCGGGGCGGGCAGGCGGTACTCCGCGCAGCTGCCGGGGATCCGTACGCCCGCGGCGCGCAGTTGGTCCAGCCGGCGGTGGTAGGCGGCGCCGCGCAGGAGGTGTTCGGCGATGGCGGTGGCGTGA
Organism: Streptomyces hiroshimensis; assembly: GCF_014650335.1. Classification (GTDB taxonomy): domain Bacteria; phylum Actinomycetota; class Actinomycetes; order Streptomycetales; family Streptomycetaceae; genus Streptomyces; species Streptomyces hiroshimensis. The sequence continues at coordinate 116,297 of NZ_BMUT01000013.1, read as the reverse complement.
CGGTGTTCGGGGGCGGCCAGTGCGCTGCCCGCGGTCCAGTCGTTGAACGCGCCCATCGCCGGGCCGCACCAGATCTGCCAGTCCTCGGCGCGGTCGTCCGCCCCTGTGGTCGCCCATCGTGAGGCCATGGCCAGGTACCAGCGGAAGATCAGGGCCATCCGGTGCTTGGGGTCCTGCTCCGCCCGGGCGAGCTGAGTGGGGTGACGGTCCTTCAGGTAGTCGGCGGTCTCCTGCCACACCCGGTCCAGGGGCATCCCGAAGGTCCGCTCCAGGCGCCGCTGTTCGGCGTCGGGCAGCGCGTCCAGTGCGGGGTGGTCGCGGTACAGGCGGTACAGCCGTCCGGCGCGGCCCGGGAAGAGCGTGCCACGGCCGAGGACCTGCACGGTGACACCCTGCTCGAACATGTCGGCGGCCGGCGCCATGACGCAGTCCGCCGGGCCCGCTTCGGCCAGCAGGCGCTTGACGGCCGGCGAGGTCGCGGCCTCGACGGTGCCCTGGTTGACCGAGCCGGTGACGACGTAGTCCGCGCCGAGGGCGAGAGCGGCGGCCACGGCGCGGGGTGTGCCGATGCCGCCGGCCGCGCCGAGACGCACCGGGTCACCACCGGGGTGGGGCAGGCCGAGCCGGTCGCGCAGCCGCGCGATGGCCGGGAGGAGGACGGTCAGCGGCCGGCGGTCGGTGTGGCCCCCTGAATCGGCTTCCACGGTGATGTCGTCGGCCATCGGCACCGCGCGGGCGAGAGAGGCCTGTTCGACCGTGATCTCGCCGCGGGCCAGCAGCTCGGTGACGAGTGCTTCGGGTGCGGGACGCAGGAACAGCTCCGCGGTCTCGGAGCGGGAGATCTTGGCGATCACCCGGTGCCCGGCTCGGATGCCGCCGCCGGGTGCGGGGCGCAGTCCCGTGAGGCGGTAGCGCACCAGGGCCGGGGTGAGCTGGACGAAGGCGGACGCCTCCACGCAGCGCACGCGGTGGCGCAGACAGAGGTCCACGCAGGTCCGTTCGGCCTCCGGCGCCATGGGGCTGTGGATCAGGTTGCAGGCGTACGGCGCGTCACCGAGCCGTTCCTCCAGACTCCCGAGCGCCTCCCGCAGACGGGACGCGGGCAGGCCGGCGGCGCCGAAGGAGGCGAGATGACCGGCGCGGGACATCGCGACGACGAGGTCCTCGCCGGCGATGCCGCCGGCCATGGCGCCCGCCATGTAGGCGGAGCGCACGCCGTGGTGGCGCGCGAAGGCGGCCGAGCCGAGGCGGTGGGGCGGCTGGGGGCCGGCCGCGGCGAGCAGGGCGGTGGGGGAGCCCGGCGCGGGGCGGTCGTGGGTGACCCCCACGCGCCCTCCGACGGCGACGACGTAGCACGGCAGGTCGAGCGCGGAGAGGACCGCGTAGACGCCGTCCGCGTCGTGGTGCACGGTCATCGCCCGGCCTCCCGCCCCGCCCCCGGCCGGACGGCCAGAGCGATGTTGTCCACCTGATAGACCCGCAGGTCGTCGCGCCATACGCTGCCGTCCGCACGGACGAGCAGCCGGTCGCGCTCCTGCCGCACCTCGCGGATGTGTGCCTCGCCGCGCACCCGCCCGTGGTGGCGCAGGATCTGGCCCCGGTAGGACCACCGCAGTTCCTCGCCGACCGCGAGGGCGAACCACGGGCTGCACAGATGATCGGCGAGTCCGGTGCGCAGGACGCATGCCTGTACGGCCTGGAAGAGCATCTGCACCCCGACCGATCCGGGCAGCACCGGGTCGTGGGGGAAGTGCTGGTCGAAGAACCAGTCATCGTCGCGCACCGGTTTGCCGCACCACACGTACCCCGCGCCGTGGTCACCGCCGCCGGGCACCACGACCACCTCTTCGAGCAGGGCCAGCCGGCCGCTGCCCGTGCGGCTGTCGTCACGCAGATCCAGCCGGACCGCCCCGGCCGGGCTCTCGGGCCGGCGCTCCAGCCACGGCGCGACATACCTGCCACCGTCCAGGCCCTGTTGCCTCGCCAGCACCTCGGCCGTGAAATAGCCGTGCGTCGCCTCACCGACACAGAACGCCTCGCCGCCGGTGCTCAGCTCGAAACCGGAGCGCTGCATCACCGCTCCCGGGAGGGGCACGGACGAGCGCAGGACGGCATCCTGAACCACCGTCATCGCGCGCAGGTCGGTCTCGTGGATCAGCATGGCCCGGCCCTCGAGATTGCGGCACACGAAGTCGCGGTCGGGGTACTCCCACGTCATGCCGGACAGACCGCCGAGCAGTCCCAAGGTCTGGAGTGCCATCTCCATCAGGGCGAACGCCGGGACCCCGGGGCCGCCGCTCTCGCGGCAGTACCAGGGGTCGGCCGGGACGTCGTACTCGGCGGTCAGCCTGCTGCCGAGCCGCTGCGGTGGCGGGCCGGTCTCGGTGTGCGTGCAGCGGTCCACCATCCTCAGGTCGGTGCGGGGCAGCCGGGGCCGGGTCCGGGTCGCGGTCGGCTGCGCACCGAAGGAGGCGAACACCTCCACCGGGTCGCCGTCGGCCACCTGCGCGATGTGCCGTTCGTCGAGGACCACCGGGCCGCCCGACGCCGACTTGCGGCAGCTGAGCCGCTCGGGATGGGGCGTGACGTCGGAGCCCGGCCGCTCCCGCACGGTCACTCCGAGTGCCCGCAGCCGGGCCACCGTCCGCCCGGCCGCGGTGACGCGGCAGTCGGCGGTGGCGTACGGGCGGGGCGCCAGACCGAGTCCGGTCACCTCGACGGTGAAGCGCAGTGCGCTCGTGAATGTCGCCGCAGGGTCGAGGACTTCGACCCTCATGGGGCTATCGGATGAGGGGACCACTCGTGCCCCGGGCAGGCACAGGTGCATGCCCTGGTGGAAGACGTACACCCGCAGTGCCTCGGTGGCCGCCGCGACCAACCACGGCCACACCGGTTCGGGGTCACCCGCGGTCCCGGCGCCGGCCGTGGCCGGACGGGCGGTTGCGACGAGCAGTCCTTGGCCGTACGGGCCGCCGCGGGGCTCGATGACGGAGATCTCCTCCAGCAGGCGGGCGGGCCATCGCTCGGGCAAGGACTCCGGCTCCACGCCGTCCTGGTCGAAGGCGTCGCCGAGGACACCGGTGATGTCCCCGGCGGCGAGCGCGTCGAGCCCGGACGCGGACAGCCGGTGCACAGCGGTACGGGCGAGGGGCCGGAACTCCGGGGGAACGGCGGGCACAGGGCGTTGCGCCGGTTCCTCCTCCTGCAGGTCCGCAGTGCTGCGCACGATCGAGACGATGAGCCGCCGATCGCCGTCGTGGACCAGGCAGCGGGGCTCGGCGGCGCCGGATCCGGCGAGGTGGGCATGGAGCTCGGTGGGTTCGAACGGTACCTGCCCCTGCCAGGTCACCTCGTAGGTGCCCGGCTCGGCGGCGTACGGCAAGCGGGCCGCCCCGGCCCGCAGCACCGCGGCCGCGCCGCCCAGCCGTGCCCACGCGTGATGGCCACGCGGGGGCGGTCCCGTGGGCGTGCCGGGCCCGGCAAGGTGGGCCTGGCGACGGCTGATGGCCCGGTGTGCTTCGAGTACCGTGGCGTGGGCGCGCTGTACTTGCCGTGCGATGCGCCGGGCCGGGTCCGCCGGCGAGGCGCTGTCCGCCGACGCGGGCCGCTCCGACGGCACAGGCCTGCCCGCCGGTGCGACCGTGCTGCCGCTGCCGCCCGGCGGAAGTGCCGAGGCCCCGCCCCACAGTTCGGCGAGAGGGACGCCGTCGAAACCGAGCTCGTCCGTCGTTCCCGGTCCGGTCATGCCGTCTCCCCTGTCGGCGCCCGGCGGCTAGGTGCAGTCATCCGTTCCACCATCTGTTCTTTGCTGAGCCCGACCAGGGTCAGCCCGGACCACCGCTGACGGACGAGTCCGTCCGGGGAACAGGCAGTGACCGTGCAGCGCACGTCGAGCGCGGTCGCCGACTCCAGTTCGGCGACGACGGCGAACGGCGCGTCGTCCGGGAGCGGTGCGAACAGCTCCACGCGTTCGACGCTGACCGGTGCGCAGCTGTCCTCATGGCGGTGACGCCCCAGCAGAGCGGCGGCCTGGAGCAGCAGATCGGCCGTGCCGGGGCTGTAGAGGCAGCCGGCGTATGCGCCGTGGGCGAGGAGGGGGTCAGGCAGCCGAGCGGCCAGGACGAGCCTGCCGTCCTCCTCGGCCAGGACGTTGCGCAGTCCTTGCAACGTGGGTCCGTGGAAGAGGAATCCTTCGGCGTAGGCGGGATGCGGCTTGTCCGAGATCACGTAGGGCGGCAGTTCCAGGCGCGGTGCGGCGGGGGCACGGTCGGCGCACCGGAAATCACCTTCGTAGCGCACCCTCGCTTCGTGTTCGTCGTCGAGTGTGTGTACGGTCACCCGGGCATCGGTCTGCGCCGCCTGGGGGTCCGGCACCACGCGGACCACGGCCTGTTTCGGCTGGGAGCCGTCGAAGTACAGGCCCCGGCTGATGCGGAATCCCCGGCACTCCACCACGGGCCGGGCTCCTGCCCGGGCGCTCTCCACGACGTGCAGGCCCCATCCGACGGCGGCCGTCATGGGCAGCAGTGGTGCGCCCGCCCAGCGGTGGTCGGTCAGTACCGGTTCGCCTTCCAGTCCGGCCAGGTCGCGCAGTGCCGTCAGCCCCTTGCCGGGCAGGCTGTCGGACCGGCGGAAGAGCGGAGCGACGGGCCCGATGACGACGACTTCGTCCGCGCTGCGTCCGGGGCGCATCTGGTCGAGGAAGTAGGCGCAGCCCGCGTCGCGCGCCAGCACGGGAACGCCCTGTTGGCGGAAGATCTCCTGTACGGGGGCGGCCATGCCGCCTGCCCACGGGCCCCAGGCGATGGAGGCGACCCTGCAGGTGGGGTGGGCTGCCTTGAAGGCGCAGGCATAGCGGTTGACGGCCTCGTTGGCCAGGGCGTAGTCCGACTGCCGGACGTTGCCCCAGATGCCCGAGACGGAGGAGAAGACCACGAGGTGGCGCAGCCGGGAGACGTCCAGGGCGGTGAGCACGTGGTGCAGGCCGGAGAGTTTGGTGCCGATCACCCGGGCGATGGAGCCGGGCGTCTTGTCCGCCAGGGGCGAGTCGCCGAGGGATCCGGCGGCGTGGATGACACCGGTGATGCGTGAGGCGTGCGGAGCCAGCGCCTGCGCCAGCGCGTCGGCATCGCGTACGTCCGCAGCCAGGTAGTGGGCTTCGACTCCTCGGGCCCGTAGAGCGTCGAGGGTGGAGCGGATCCTGCGACCGGCCAGGATCTCCTGGACCTGCCGGTCGGTGTGGGATCGGTTCTGCGGCTCGTCGGCGCCGTCGTTGTCGTCACCGGCGGCGCGCAGCCGCTCCGCGAGGGCGTCGCGGAGCGCTTCGGGTCCGTCCAGGCCCGCGGCCCACTCCGGTTCCGCGGTGAGAGGTGTCCGGCCGAGCAGCAGGTAGGAGCAGCGGTGCTCGGCGGCGAGGGCTTCGACGCACCAGGCAGTGATGCCGGAGGCGCCGCCGGTGACCAGCAGCACGTCGTCGGGGGAGAGCTCCGCCGTCTGCGGCGGGTGCGGCAGCAGCGGGTCCGGGGCCGTGGACAGTACGGGTGTGCGGCGGCGTGCGGCGTCCACTCCCACCTCGCGGACGTCGGTTGCGGAGTCCGCGATCTCCGCGGCGAAGATCTCTCCGGCCCTCTGGGCGGGCAGGTCCGGGGCGAGGTCCAGGGCCCGGCAGAACAGGGGTGCGGACTCCAGGGCGAGCGTCTTGACCAGGCCGCCGAGACCACCGGCGAAGGCCGCCACCGGATCCTGGCCGGACCCTGCGTAGCCCAGGACGCCGTCGAGCCGGGTGGCGGTGACGAACGCGGCGCGCGAGCCGCCGCGGGCGGTCTCCTCCAGCACGGGGAAGGCGTGCTTGGCCACCAGGACGGCGTGTTGCAGCCGGGCGACGAGCTGATCCGCCGTCGTACCGGCGCTGCGGTCGACCGGCAGGGCGCACAGGTCGATCCGCGAGGTGGCCGCCAGGACATCGGCGAGCCGGTCGGCCAGTGCCGCCTCGGTCCAGTCCGCGAGCGCCCAGGTCTCGCCGTCGGCGCCGTCGGCGCCGGGGAGCGTCAGACGGCACGTGCGCCAGCCGCCGGTCCGCAGGGCTCGGGCCACCGCCGTGCACAGCTCGCCGCCGTCGTCCAGCAGCAGGGCGCACGGCCGGTCGGCGTAGGCGTCGGTGCGGATGTCGACGGCGGGCAGCTCGCGCAGCGTCACGAGGGCCCGGTCGAGCGGCATGACGTCGGCCCGCCGGAGTTCGGGGCGCGCGCCGGTGAGGGTCTGGCGGAGCATCTCGGTGAGTTCGCCGACGGTGCGCGCCTCGGTGAAGCGGAAGAGTTCGTCCCGGGTGATCACGGGATAGCGGCGCCAGAACTCCGCGGCGATCTCGACCTGTTTGAGCGAGTCGATACCGAGGTCCTCCTGGATGTAGAGGTCCGGCTCGATCATGTCGGCGTCGTAGCCGGTCTTCTCGGCGACCACTTGGCGGAAGACCCGCTCCATCTCCGCAAGATCCACCTCCGAGTCGTCCGCCGCCGGCTGTGCCGGGCGCCCGGCCCCCTCCGGGTCGGCCATGAGGTCCGCGAGAGCGGAGGTACGGGGGGCCGGGGGCCGTGCGCTGCCGGAGGCCGCCGGGCGGGGGAACAGCGGGGGCTCGCCCGCGGGGCGGGGCACGAGCGGGTTGCCCGGGCCCGGGGGAGCGGCTGTCTCGGGCGGCCGGCCCGCTGCCCCGTCCCGGGCCCGCGAGTCTGTGGAGGGCCACGTCTGCCGGCCGTCGGGGGACAGGCTCATCAACCGGGTGACGACCTCGCCCGCGCGGGTGTGCGCCTCCCCGAGGGCGATGCTGTGTTCGGTGATGGCGTGGACGGCGGCGGAGAGCGACTCGTCCACCCGTCCGTCGACGGTGCCTGCCGACAGCAGACCGGTGAGCTGCTCTGCGGTGTCCAACTGGTCGTTCAGATACCGGACATGGGCGGTGAGGTGCTCGGCGGCGGCCCGGGACAGCGGGTCCGTCCCGGCCGGTACGGATGGCTGCGGTGATGCCTGCTGCTGTTCCGGGAGGCGCGGGGGCTCGGCCTCTTGTGCGCGCCGGCCGGTCTCCATGGCGAAGTTGGGGCCCTCCAGCAGGCGGGCGACGTTCGAGGCCGTGGGGCGTTGAGGTCGCTCCGGGGCGTCGTAGCGGTTGATGTCCGTCAGCGGCAGTCCCAGTACGGCGAGCCTCAGTGCTGCTTGCTTGAGGACCACCGAGCTGTCGGCGCCGGCGAGGTCGCAGGGGACGGCTTGCGCGCCGCGTTCGCCCAGGGTGCGCTCCACCAGCCCCGTGAGGGTGCGGCCGGGCCCGAACTCGACGAAGACGCGGACGCCGTCTGCGTACATCTCCTCCAGCCGCGCCGCGAACTCCACCGGACGGCGCAGCTGTTCCACGAGCGTGCGGCGATCGGCCTCCGGGCCGGGTCCGTACGTCGCGCCCGCGGTGTTGGCGTAGACGGGCAGAGCAGGCGCGGCGAAGTCCACGGCGGCGCAGGCCGCGGCGAAGGGGGCGAGGGCGTGCTCGACGAACGCGGTGTGGAAGGCCGCGGCGACCGGCAGCCGCTGCACGGGTACCGTCTGCTCGGCGCACCACCGTACGAAGTCCTCGACGGCCGGGGTCGGGCCGCCCACCACCTGTTCGTCCGGTGCGTTGCGGGCGCACACCACCAGCTCGGGGCGGTCGGCCAGCAGCTGCCGCAGTCTGTCGTCCGGTACGCGCAGCGCGGCCATGGCCCCGGGGTCGGTGCTGCCGGGCGGCGGGGACTGCATGGCCTCGCCTCTGGCCCGCGCGAGTGCCAGGAACGCGTCGTCGTCCAGGGTTCCGGCGGCCCACAGCGCGGTCAGCTCGCCGAAGCTGTGGCCGAGTACCGCGTGCGGGGCGAAACCCAGCTCGGTCAGGAAGCGGTACTGCCCCATGGCCAGCGCGGCGATGGCCGGCTGGGCGTACGCGGTGCGCCGCAGACGCTCCTCGGCGCGCTGTTCGTCCCGGGCGCCGGGCGGTGGGAAGACCGTGCGCGCCAGAGTGTCGCCGGGCGGGAAGAGGGCGCCCGCCGCGTCGAAGGCCGCGCGCACGGGCGGCACGTCGAGCAAGGCCCGCAGGCCCATGTCCACGTACTGGCTTCCCTGCCCGGCGAACAGCGCGCCGGCCTTGGCACCGGGCGGCAGGGCGGTGCGGCGGTAGTGGACGCCCCGTGCGTGGTGCCACTCGTCGCGCCCCAGGTTGTTGCGCAGCTGGTCGATCGTGACGGTGAGCAGCTTGGTGTGGTGCTCCTCGCCCTTCGCGACGTACCCCACGCGGGCGTGGCCGGCCGGGACCGGCCCGTCGTCGGGTGCCCCGCCGTTCTCCAGCAGGACGAGCAGTTCCCGTGGGGTGGGGGCGTGCCACAGGCGGGCGCGGGGGGTGCGGTGCAGGACCCGTCGCTCCGGCCGGCCCTGCAGGGGGCGGTGTTCCTCGAGCACGGCGTGGTAGTTCACCCCGCCGAAGCCGAACGCGGAGACGCCGGCCCGGCGCACCGGCCGGGCCGGGTCCAGGACCCAGGGCCGGGTGGTGGTGTTGACGTAGAGGGCGCCGTCCTCGCGGGCGGCCGGGGCGCTGGGAGCGGCGACATTGATGGTGGGCGGCAGCAGCTTGTGGTGCAGGGCCAGCGCGGCCTTGATCAGCCCGGCGGCACCGGCCGCCGCCTTGGTGTGCCCGATCTGTGATTTGACGCTGCCCACGGCGACGTAGCGGCTGTCGTCAGGGGTGGCCATCAGCTCGGCGAGGGCCGTCAGCTCCACTTCGTCACCGGCCGGGGTCCCGGTGCCGTGCGCCTCGATCAGCTCGACGGACCGGGGTGCGCAGTCGGCGTCGTGGTAAGCGCGCCGCAGAGCCGTCAGCTGCCCCTGGCCGCACGGGGCGTAGATGCTCTTGGCGCGGCCGTCACTCGAACTGCCGAGGCCGCGGACGACCGCGTAGATGCGGTTGCCGTCCCGCTCGGCGTCGGTGAGTCGTTTGAGCGCCAGCATGCCGATGCCCTCACCGACCAGAGTGCCGTCGGCTTCGGCGTCGAATGGGCGTACCCGGCCGGTGAGCGACAGCGCAGGGGTCTTGCTGAAGCACATGAAGGACACCACGGAGTTGTCCGCGTCGCACCCTCCCGTGATCATCAGGTCCGCCCGGTGGTTGACGAGCTCGTCGACGGCGGCCCGTACGGCGGTCAGCGAGCTGGCGCAGGCCGCGTCCACGGTGTGATTGGCCGCGCCGAGGTCGAAGCGGTTGGCGACCCGGCCGGAGACGACGTTGCCGAGGATGCCGGGGAAGGAGTCCTCCGTCCACGGCGGCAGCGTGTCGAGATACGTACGGGCGAGCTGACGCGCCTGTGCATCCGGGACCCCGTGCCGGCGCGCGGCATCGGTGATCGCGGGGGCCAGCAGGCGGGCGGCGAGGGGGATGAGGGTGGAGTTGGTGCCGCACACCCCGAGCACCACCCCGGTCCGCGCCGGGTCGTACCACCGGGCCCCCTCGCACCCCGCGTCCCGCAGCACTTCCTTGGCCACCATCAGGCTCAGCAGCTGCACCAGACCCGTGGAGTCGACGGTGTTCGGCGGCATCCCGAACTCGCGGGGGTCGAACACGGCCGGTGACAGGAATCCGCCACGGCGGGCGTAGGTCTTGTCGGGTGCGAACAGATCCGGGTCGTAGTGGTCCTCGGTGCTCCACCAGGCGGGCGGGACGTCGGTGATGCAGTCCCGGCCCGCCACGACGTTGTCCCAGAACTCGCCGAGATCCTCCGCCCCGGGGAACATTCCCGCGAGCCCCACGATCGCGACGGGGGCGTGGGCGAGCCGGTGATCGGCGTCATCATCATTCGTTGGCACGGACACCTCGTTCTTGTTCCGCCTTGTTCCGCCGCGTACGGCATGAAGCAGCCGTCCGCTGACCGCCACTGCTCACCACGGGGAAGGGGGCGGCACCCCACCTGTCAGAGCAAACGACCACCCGCGCAACCGGATACCGAACACCGCAGACATTCGGGGCAGCTCACCTGAACAGGGGACACCTCCGCTGAACGGAGGACACACGCGGCACCCGTTGCCCCGAGAAGCGGAAACATCGCCTTCACGTTCGAGGAGGCGACAGGAAATACGCCCTGCCTAGCGTTCCCCGTGGCCGGCTGCGAAGCCGCCGCAGCCACTGCACGCCCAGGAGATCGCATGAGTAGCACCGAGCCACGACTGAAAGAACCCGCCGGCCGTGAGGAGTCTCCGCACGCCGGATCCGACCCCGGGGCGGGTCTCGGGGCTGACCTCAGGGCCGACCGTAGGGCCGGTCTCGGGGCTGACGTCGGGGTCGACGCCGAGCACGCGGCCCGGGAGACCCTGGAGGACTACACCCTCCGGTTCGCCCCGCGCAGCTACCGCCGCTGGACACCGATGGTCGTGGCGACCACCGCGATGGGCGGGATCGCCTACATGGCCGACTTCTCGATCGGCGCCGGCATCGGCCTCACGCACGGCACCGGAAACGCGCTGGCCGCGATCCTCGTCGCCGCCGTGGTCATCTTCGTCACCGGCTTCCCGCTCGCCTACTACGGGGCGCGCTACAACATCGACCTGGACCTGATCACCCGCGGCTCCGGCTTCGGCTACTACGGTTCGGTCCTGACCAGCGTCATCTTCGCCAGCTTCACCTTCATCTTCTTCGCCCTCGAAGGGGCGATCATGGCGCAAGGGCTGAAGCTCGGCCTGGGACTGCCGCTGTGGCTGGGCTATCTGCTCTCGACGTTCATGGTGATACCCCTGGTCGCCTACGGGATGAAGGCCCTCAGCAAGCTTCAGGTGTGGACGACGCCTGTGTGGTTGCTGCTGATGGTGGGACCGCTGGTCTACCTGATGGTCACCGACCCGGGGACGGTGGACCGCTGGCTGTCCTACGCGGGCACCGACGGCCGGGGCGGGGTGGACACGGCCTCGGTGCTGCTGGGCTCCGGCGTCTGCCTGTCACTGATCGCGCAGATCGGCGAGCAGATCGACTATCTGCGCTTCATGCCTCCCCGCACCGATGCGAACCGGCGCGCGTGGTGGACGGCGGTCGTGGCGGCCGGCCCGGGCTGGGTCGTGCTCGGTGCGCTGAAGCAGGCGATCGGGGTCTTCCTCGCCGTGTACGTCATCGCCTCCGTGGGGCCGGTGGCCGCAGCCGAGCCCATTCAGCAGTTCAAGGCGGCCTTCGATGCGATGATGCCCTCGTGGCTGGTCATCCCGCTGGCCGTGGCCCTGGTCGTGATCAGCCAGATCAAGATCAACGTGACCAATGCCTACTCCGGCTCGCTGGCGTGGACCAACTCCTTCACCCGGCTCACCAAGCGCTACCCGGGACGCATGGTGTTCGTCCTGCTCAACCTGGCCTGCGCGCTGGCCCTGATGGAAGCCGACATGTTCAGCTTCCTCAACCGCGTCCTGAGCTTCTACTCCAACTGCGCCATCGCCTGGGTCGTCACCGTCGCCACCGACATCATGGTGAACAAATACCTGCTGAAACTCTCCCCGCACGCACCCGAGTTCCGGCGCGGCATGCTCTACGCGGTCAACCCCGTGGGCACGGTCGCCTTCACCGCCGCCTCCGGGCTGTCGATCGCCATGTACTTCCACGCCCTCGGCGACGCGCTCCAGCCCTACTCCCCGGTCGCGGCGGCACTGATCGCCTTCGTCCTCACCCCGCTGATGGCCGTCCTGACCAAGGGGCGCTACTACCTGCGCCGCACCACGGACGGGATCGACGAACCCCTCCTCGACGCCGGCGGAAACCCCAGCGCCACGCTCTACGAGTGCCACGTATGCCGGCAGGAATTCGAACGCCCGGACGTGGCCGCCTGCCCCGCTCACGACGCGGTGGTCTGCTCCCTGTGCCTGAGCACCGACGGAGCCGGCGAGCACGTACTCCCGGCGTCGCCGGCCGCAGCCTGATGTGCCGGGCCGGTTTCAGGCAAGCGCCGAGCAGGTGAGGGAGGTGAGGGCGTCATGAAGGGAGGAGTCGCCGGGCGGGCGGTCGCGCCAGCGGGCGCCGATGTGGCCGTCCGGCCGGATGAGGAGAGCGCCGTGTGAGCGGAGGCCGCACAGCTCGGCGTGCTCGTCGGGAAGCGTCTCGACGCGGAGCGGCCATGGCGCGGCGGCCTGCTGCTCCCAGGGGGTGGGATCCGGGGTGAGCAGGGTGAACCATTCGCCGAAGGCGTCGAGCGTGGACCGGCCGGGGGCGAGCCAGAGGTGTGGCATGCGGCGGCCGGGGTCTGCGGTGGGGACGTAGTCCGTGCCTGTGCCGGACGGCTCGGGCGGTGCGGTGTGGTCGGCGAGCACGGCGTCGGAGCGGTAGCTGACGCCGAGCACGAGGCCGAGCTGGGCGAAGTACCGTTCCGACCAGGGAAGTTCCATCCGGGCCGGTGCTGATTCGCCGGTTCGGAGCTGATCGCGGCGCCGGTCCTGCACCTGCATCATGAGCTGGGCGTTGGACACCGCCTGGCGGAGAGTCTCGTGGGCGACGGGGTGCCGTTCCGTCTCATAGGTCTCCAGCAGGCCCGGCCCTGCCCATCCGTGGAGAACGCCCGCCAGTTTCCAGCACAGGTTGTGCACGTCCGCGACGCCGGTGTTCATCCCCAGGCCACCGACGATGGGGATCGCATGCGCGGCATCCCCGGTCAGCAGGATCCGGCCGTGGCGGAAGCGTTCGGCGACGGATGCGTTCATCACCCAGTGCTGGACCCGCAGCACGTCGGCCCGGCCGTCCGCGCCGGGGCCGAGGGCGCGGGAGAGGAGTCCGGACCAGTCGGTGTGCGCGGCGTCTTCGGGTGTGGGAACGAACCAGGCCCAGCCTCCTTCGGGGTAGAGCGGGGCGAACAACCCGTGCGCGGTGAAGTAGACCCCGGCGGGCTGGTGGGCGCACCAGCGGCTGAGATCGGCGTCGAACACGACCGTGGTGAAGCCCCCCAGCTCTCCGGGGCCGGTCGTGCCGATTCCCAGCCGCTGCCGGACGGTGGAGTTCGCGCCGTCCGCGGCGAGCACGTAACGGGCCCGGACGCGGGTCTCCTCACCGTTCTTACGGTCGAGGACGGAGGCCACGACGCTCCCGGGTTCCTCGACCAGGCCGATGAGCTCGACCCCGAACCGCACCGGTGCGTCTGCTGCGGCGAGCAGGAGGGGTTCCAACCGGTCCTGCGAGGTGACCGTGCCGATCACGGGGCTTTCAGGCACCGGCGCGTTGATCCCGACCATCGCCGCCGTGGCGAAGTCGCGGTCCTGAAGGGTGTCGCGGAAGCGGATGCGGCCGTACTCCGGTGCGAACGCGCCGGCCGTGATCTCGGCGCCGATCCCGAGCCCGCGATAGATCTCCATCGAGCGCACGTTGACCAGCCGGGCCCGGGGAAAGGGCGACAGCTCGCCGTGCTTTTCGACCAGCAACGCCCGCACACCCCAGCGCTCCAGCAGCGCCCGGGCGGTGAGCCCGACCGGCCCGCCACCGACGATCAATACGGCCACTTCGGCGTCCGCCATAAGGTCCATCTTCCGCCCTCGGGGGCCGGCCGCAATGTCCGCGCGTCGGCGTACCGCCGAATGCCCTTCCAGGCGGCCGCCCGCTCAGCCGAACTTCACGCTGTGGGGAATCGTCCCCCCTTGGAAGCTCCTCGCCATGTGCGGCTGAAGCGTGCCGACGACCCGCGACTCGCAGTCCCCTGGCTCCTCGTAGAACGTGGCCCTGGTGTCCGTGTCGTTATCCGCCCGCAGGGCACCGCCGACCAGGAGGAAGCACTCGCCGTTTCGCGGGTTGTCGAACGTGAGGTCCTCCCCGTTCGCCGACGCGTAGTCGAACTGGCCCGTGGCGGCCTGCGCGCTGGTGGAGAGACCGGTGGCCAGCACGAGCGCGGCTCCGACCGTCGTCGCGACCCGGCCCAGACGTGTGAGCGTGTACATGAACATCCTCCCCGGCGGGACGATGCCCGCTCCCGCTTTGACTATCGGGCATGACTTAAGGCAGATGAACCGATTCACAGGAGAGTGACGCCCGAGGTCACCCGTATGGGTGGCGTTGAGAACGCCTGTCCCGACTGTCGGGGCTCTGTCACCTTTCCAGGAGCGGACGCAGCCGGGCATGAGCCCACCCGCTGAGCGAGGTCGGTGTGGTGGTGAGCAGGTCGCGGGGCTGCTCGGGCACCAGGTCGCGCGATCCGGTGGCCATCCCGGCGATGCCCTCCACCGCCGAGGGCGGCAGCCCCGCCGCGCGCAGCGCGTCCCGCGCCGCGCCGTCGCTGACGGGGTTGAGCCGGACCGGGCGTCCGAGCGCCTCGGTGAGGATCCGTGCGACCTGGTTGAAGGTGAGGTCTTCCGGTCCGTGGACGGCCTGTACGACCCGGCCCTGCCAGGTGTCGCTCAGCAGCCGGGCCGCGGCCACGTCTCCGATGTCGCGCGGATCGACCCACGGCATCGGCCGGTCGGGGTCGAACGCCGTGGTCAGGACGCCTTGGGAGAGCCCTTCGAGGTCGAACAGCAGGTTGGTGAAGAAATAGGCGCACCGCAGGTGCAGCACATCCGCGCCGGTGGCATCGAGTCGTTCCTCGATCCCGGCCAGGGCGTCGATGTGTCCCACCCCGTGTCGCTTCTCCGCCCCGATACTGCTCAGCAGCACCACCCGCCCCACCTCACCTGCCCGGGCGGCCTCCACCAACGGCGCCGCGGTCCGCAGCGAGGTCTCGATCGGGTCCGCCGTCGTGTGCGGAGTGGGATCGACCCAGAAGACGCTACGTGCCCCGGCCACCGCCTCGCGGACGAACCCGGCGTCCGCCAGGTCGCCCCGGCGCGCATCGACCCGCACGCGGGTCTCCTCGTCCAGGCGGTCCGGGTCCCGGACCAGAACGCGGGGACGGACGCCCGCCTGAAGCAGCAGCCGCACCACGCGCGATCCCACGTGCCCCGTCGGCGTGGTGATGACGATGGTCATCGAAGCACCCCTTTCGTGCACCTCTTTCGTGCACCTCACTGGTGTTCCCTGCACTCTAGGGCTCCGCGCGGGCGCAGTCCCTTCACCAGGCCTCACCCTCTTTCCGTCGCCCGGTTTCCGCCCGGTGTCCCGGGCGCAGTATCCGGGAGGGCGGGGCGGCAACGGCAGAGGGGGAGACCATGACCGTGATCGTCGGGCTTGTCCACCATGAGCGGGTGCACCTGGGCGGGGACTCGGCCGGTGTCTCCGGTCTCGGCCTCACCGTCCGCCGGGATCCGAAGATCTTCCGCAACGGCCCCTACGCCATGGGCTTCACCACCAGCTTCCGCATGGGCCAGCTGCTGCACCACGCGTTCAAGGCACCCAAGCCCAAGGGCGACTTGGACCGGTTCATGACCACCGTCTTCATCGACAAGCTGCGCACCTGCCTCAAGAACGGCGGCTGGTCGCGCAAGGAATCCGAGCAGGAGCGGGCCGGGACGTTCCTCGTCGGCATATACGACCGCCTGTTCGCCGTCTACGAGGACTACCAGATAGCCGAGCCCGCCGACGGATACGAAGCGGTGGGGTGCGGTGGCGAATTCGCGCTGGGCGCCCTGCACGCCACCGCGGGCCTGGGCCTCCCGCCACGCAGGCGTCTGGCTCTGGCTCTCGCGGCCGCGGGCCACCACAGCGCCGGAGTCTGCGAGCCGTTCCGTTACGTCACCGCCCGAAAGCGCCCCTCCTGACGCCTGGTCGGGGCCCGGCCTGCCGTGGCTCTAGGCCGGGCACACGGGACCGGACGCCTGGTCCCGCACGTACGAAGAACGTTCTCTGCGGGTGAAGTCCCGGTGGAGTGCCCGGCAGACCCTTCTGCCCGCTTCGGCGGCATCGGGAAGGTCCACGTCCCAGAGCTGCACCGCGCTGTCACCACTGCCGGTCGCCAATGTCTTCCCGTCAGGGCTGAACTCCAGCAGGACCACCTGCGTGGCGTTTTGAGGGAAAACACTGCGGGATTTCCCCGTGGCCACGTCCCAGAGCCGCACCGTCCTGTCGTCACCGCTTGTGGCGATGGTCCTGCCGTCAGGGCTGAATGCCATCGCCAGCACATTGCCGGAGACGCCGGTGATGACGTTACGGGCTTTCCCCGTACCTGCGTCCCACAGCGCCACGGTGTCGTCGAAGCTGCCGGTGATGAGGGATTGCTCGCCGCTGCTGGTGGCGAGCGTTCTTCCGTCCGGGCTGAATGCCATCAGTACGACCCGGGCGGTGTGGTCGGTGGTGATGGTGCGGGTTCTGCCCGTGCCCACGTCCCGGACCCGCGCGGTCCTGTCGGAGTCACCGGGGAGACTGCCGGTGGCGACCGCCTTGCCGTCGGGACTGATCACCGCCGGTCCTCCGGGTACGGTGTGGCCGGTACGGGTGTTCCGCAGGGTGCCCGTGGCGATGTCCCAGATGCGGACGGTCGTGTCCTGGCTTCCGGTGACCAGTGTCTTCCCGTCCGGGCTGAACGCCACCCTCCCGACCGGAGCAGCGGCCTTGGGCAGGATCCTGAGGGTCTTGGCGGCGTTGATGTCCCAGAGCCGGACGCTGCCGTCGTAACCACCCGCGGCGAGAACCCTTCCGTCAGGGCTGAACGCCACTGATGCGACCAGGGCAGTGTGGCCGGCGAGGGTGCGGCGGATTCTCCGCGTCGCCACGTCCCACACGCGTACGCTTTTGTCGTAATTGCTGGTGGCGAGGGTTTTACCGTCGGGGCTGAACGCCACTGCCTCCACAGGACTGTTCTGCCCCGTGAGGGTGCTGCGGGCTTTCCCTGTGGTGATGTCCCAGATACGGGCGGTGCTGTCCGAGCTGCCGGTGGCGAGGGTCTTTCCGTCAGGGCTGAACGCCACCGACCGCACCGGGGCGCTGTGGCCGGTGAAGGTGTTGCGGAGCATCCCCGTGGCCACGTCCCACAGCCGTATGGATTTCACGCTGCTCGTGGCGAGGGTCTGGCCGTCGGGGCTGAAGGCGACTGATTCCGCTGAGGTGAGCTGACCCATGGGGAGGGTGCGGGCTTTCCCCGTCGTCACGTCCCAGAGCTGGACGGTGCCGTCGTAACCGGCTGTGATGAGGGACTTGCCGCCCGGGCTGAACACGACCGACTGCACCGTGGCAGCGGTCTTTGCCACCAGGGTGTTGGAGATCGTCTCTGTGGTGATGTCCCAGAGGCGCGTCGTCCGGTCTTCGCCTGCGGTGGCGAGGGTCTTGCCGTCGGGGCTGAACGCCAGCGAGGTCACCCGGGCACCAGGGGCGAAGGTGGCGTGGATCGCGCCTCTTGCGACGTCCCACAGCCGGACGGTTCCGTCGCCGCCGATGCTGGCGACGGTGAGGCCGTCAGGGCTGAAGGCCACCGATGCCACCGGACGGGTATGGCCGGTGAGGAGGCCGTGAGTCTCTTCTGTGGAGACGTCCCAGAGCCGCACGGTCCTGTCG
This sequence comes from Streptomyces hiroshimensis, assembly GCF_014650335.1. Taxonomy (GTDB): domain Bacteria; phylum Actinomycetota; class Actinomycetes; order Streptomycetales; family Streptomycetaceae; genus Streptomyces; species Streptomyces hiroshimensis. Next base: position 98,872 of record NZ_BMUT01000013.1, on the reverse strand, counting down.
TCGCTGCCGGTGGCGAGGGTTCTGCCGTCGGGGCTGAACGCGACCGATCGCACCGGGGCGCTGTGGCCGGTCAAGGTCGTGCGGACTCTTCCCGTAGCGACGTCCCACATGCGTGCGGTGCCGTCGGAACTGCCGGTGGCGAGGGTCTTGCCGCCGGGATCGAAGGCCACCGACGTCACCGCCCCGGTATGGCCGGTGAGACGGTGACGGAGGGGGAGCGTGGCGGCCGCGTAGAGGCTGGCGGTCGCTTCGTCGGTCTTGCCGGTGCGGTGGGCCTGAACGGCCAGCAGCGAGGCCAGGTCGGGATCGGAGTCGAGCAGGGCGCTCGACTGGGCGGCCATCTGCCGGGACTGAGCCTCGCGCTGAGCGGTGACGGCGGCCTGCCGCTGCCAGAAGGCCACGCCCGTGGCGATCAAGGCAAGGGTCAGGAGGATCACGAGACCGGCGAGCAGCCGGCGCATACCCCTGCTGCGACGCTGCTCCTTCTTTCGCTCTGCGGTCTCGTGGTCGGTGCTGGCGTCGAGGAAGGCCTGTGCCACGGGGCTCAAGGTGGCGCGGCGGGCGGGGTCGGCGGCCCATTCGCGGGCTGCGGCCAGGCGGGTGCCGCGGTAGAGCAGACCTTTGTCGCGGCTTTCCTCCTCCCACGCCGCAGCCGTCTCGGCGAGGAGCTGGCGGGTCCTCAGGCCGGCCCGGTCGTCGTCGATCCATGCCCGCAGGCGCGGCCAGGCGTGCAACAGGATCTCGTGGGCCGGTTCCACGTGGTCGGCGTCCACGGTCAGCAGGCGGGCGCGGGTGAACACCTCGAGGACGTCTTCGGTCGTCTCCCGCGTGGGACGGTCCTCCAGCAGATGCGTACGGTGGGTGCGGTGGCTGGTCTCCCTGTCCTCGCCGACGTGGACGAGCTGGAGCAGGATGCGCCGGGCCACCGCTTGCCGGTCGGTGGGCAGTGACGTGTAGGCGCGCTCGGCAGTGGCGGCCACGGCCCCGGATATGCCGCCGGTCAACCGGTAGCCGGCCACCGTCAGCGTGGCGTTTTCCCGGTGCTGCCAGGTGCTGAGCAGAGCGTGGGAGAGCAGGGGAAGCGCTCCGGCCCGGGACACGCCGGTATCCGCTGCGTTGCCGGGCATGAGACCGATGTCCCGCAACAGGACTTCGACCAGACCCGCCTCCACCTCCAGGCCGGCCTCGCGGGCAGGCGCCGTGATGGCCTCGCGCAATCGGGCGTCGTTCATCGGGCCCAGGGTGATGTGGCCGTGCTGCAGGGAGGCCGCCAGCCCGGGGTAGGCCAGGCACCGATCGTAGAAGTCCGCACGGACTCCGAGCACGACCAGAGCCGTCGGCAGCCCGCCTTCTGTGTCTCCGCCCTCTGTGTCTCCTCGCCCCGTGGCCAGGGCGAGCAGCGCCTCCACGAAGACGGCGCGTTCCTGCCCGTCCCGGCAGAGGGTGAAGAGCTCCTCGAACTGGTCCACGACGACCACCAGGGCCGCGGCCGCCTCGGCGGCCGAGTCGCCGGGGCTCCTCCCCGGACCGGACGTCCGGTCCGGGGAACCGTGTCCGGCCACCGCATCGCGTACTGCGGCGGCGAAAGCGCCCGGTCCCTCGTTCAACGCCGCTTCGAGCAGCCGGTGAGCTCCTCCGGTCACCTTCGTCACCTGGGACAGGAGCTCCCGGACGGGACGCTCACCGGGGGTGAGCAGCACCGCGGGCCAGGCGTGTGAGCCGGCGACCGGCAGTGCTCCACGGGCAAGGGCAGGCAGCATTCCTGCCCGCAGCAGGGAAGACTTCCCTGCCCCGGAAGGGGCCATGACCAGCAGGGGGCCGGGCAGGGTGAGCCGCTCCGTCAGCTGGGCGACGACGCCGGCGGTCTCCGCGTCGCGTCCGAAGAACCACCGGGCGTCCTCCGCTCCGAACGGGGACAACCCCCGGTACGGGCACACGCCGTGGTCCTCCGGCCGGGAGCCGCCCTTGTCTCCGGCCGGAACCGGGACGAGGAGCTCGAGCGCTCCGCCGGTCTCCAGTGCGTGATCACAAGCGCGGGCCAGTTCCAGCGTCAGCGGCTTCTCGCCGTTCTCGACCTTGCTCAGGTAGCCCTTGCTGTAGAACGCGAGCCGGGCCAGCTTGACCAGGGAGACGCCGCGTTCGAGGCGTAAGCGGCGCAACTGCTCACCCGCGTGTTGCGGCCCCGGTGGCCGTGCCCCGGCGGGCCGGCCGCCGGGGGCGTGGGTTCCGCCTTCCACTGTCCGGAGCCCTCCTATGGCTGTCCGGCCCTGAACGGGCTTGCGGTCTCAGGCCCGGTCGGGCGGTTCCGGCGGTGCCGTCCTCGGCCGGGACCGCCGGAACCGCGCTCGTCGCGGGAACATACAGGTCTGTGACGTACTCCTCGACGTTTCCGGCCATGTCCGGCGTCCCGGACGGCACCCGTCCGGCGGGGAACGCGCCGACCGGGCCTTGGGCCTTGGTCCTTGGGCCTATGGGCCCGGTGGCTCTACGGCCACCTCGGGCAGGGCCTCGCGCAGGCGGTCGAGGAGTGCGCGGGCCGCGGGGCTCACGGGTCCGGTGGACCGCCAGGCGAGGGCGATGCGGCCGCGTATCCCGGGCCGGACGATCTGCAGCATGCGCAGGTGCCCGTCGGGGGCCGGTCCGTCCTCGCCGGCCGGCAGGACGGCAATGCCCAGGCCCCGGGCGGCGAGCTGCGCGAGCACGTGGGGGGCCGCTGCCTCGAAGGCGACACGCGGCCGGAACCCGGCCTGCGCGCAAGCGCGTTCGAGCGCCGCGCGCACCCCGGTGCCGCGCGGCAGGCAGATCAGCGGCCGGTCACGCAGATCGGCCAGGTGGACGCTCGTGCGGTCGGCGGGGGCGGGGGCGGGGCGCGTACCGCCGGGGGCGAGGAGCGGGTCGCCGGACGCGACGGCGGCGGCCAGCGGGGTGTCGATCACCATCCGGAAGGACACGCCTGGTGGCGGCGTCTCCTCCGTCGGCCCGAGGAGGGCGATGTCGAGCTCACCGGCGAGCAGTGCGGCCTGCATCCGCTCCGAGGTGTCCTCGGTGAGGGCGATCTCCACGGCGGGATGCGCGTCGTGGAAGTCCGCGAGGAGCGAAGCGACATCGAAGGCGTGGCTGGTGGCGCCGGAGACCACTCCGAGCGTGACCCGGCCGCGCAGCAGCCCTGCGTACTCGTCCACCGTCTGTCGCACGGCGTCCGCCGCGGCCAGCGCGGCGCGCGCGTGCGGCAGAACGGCCCGGCCCGCCTCGGTAAGGGTCACCGACCGGCCGGAGCGGTCGAGCAGGGGCTGCCCCAGCTCCTTCTCCAGCCGGCGGACCTGGGCGCTCAGGCCCGGCTGGGCCAGATGCAGCCGGGTCGCGGCGCGAGTGAAACCGCCCTCCTCGACGACGGCGACGAAATAGCGCAACTGCCGGAGTTCCATAAGCGGTCATTCTAAAGAGCAGCACAAACGTCTATTGGACGTATGTGCAGGCCGGCCGCACGCTTGATCACATGAAGAACGCGACGGACCACAAGGGCAGGACGACCGAGGTCAGGGCCGCGATCGCAGCAGAACGTGAAGAGCTGGCCGACCTGTTCGACGAGCTGAAGGCCGGACAGTGGGACGAGCCGAGCCTCTGCGCCGGATGGCGCGTTCGTGAGGTCGTGGCCCACATGTCGATGGGGTTCCGGCTCTCCCTGCCCGCGACGATCGGCGAACTGGTGAAGGCGCGCGGGAACCTGCACCGCATGACCGACCGCGTCGCACGCAGGGACGTGGCCGCCCGGACCACCACCGAACTCGCCGCCTTCCTGCGGGACAACGCCCACCACCCCTGGACGCCACCGGTCGGCGGGTATACGTCGGCACTCGGCCACGATGTGGTGCACGGGCTGGACGTCACCGTCGCCCTCGGGCTCGACCGGCGCGTCCCCGAGGACCGGCTGCGCATTCTGCTCGACGCCGTCCGGCCCAGCGGCCTGAAGTTCTTCGGCGCCGACATCAGCGGAGTACGGCTGTGTGCCGAAGACCTGGACTGGTCCTACGGATCCGGCTCACCTCTCTACGGCACAGCGCAGGACCTCCTCCTGGTCACCTTCGGCCGTAGGCTTCCGGCCGGCCGGCTCCGAGGCGAGCCGGCCGGCAGGTTCACCGCAAGGTGAAGCGTGAAGCCGTGGGAGCCGGCGCCCGCGCCCGCGGAGGCTGGACTGGTCAGGCGCGCACGGTGTACCAGGCGCCGATACCGCCGCAGCCGTTGGCCATGTACGTGGTGCTGCGGTATCCCGGCGGGATGGGGGAGCCGGGGCAGGTCCAGATGCCGTTGCGGACGAGCTGGTGGTACCACGCGCCTATGCCGTTGCAGCCGGTACGCACGTAGTTGGTCGTGACGTAGCCGGGCGGGATGGGGGAGCCGGCGCAGGTCCAGCGGCCGTCGCGGGCCAGCTGGTGGTACCAGGCCCCGATGCCGGTGCAGCCGTTGCGGTCGTAGTTGGTGATGACGTAACCGGCCACGATCGGCGAGCCGGAACAGGTCCAGATGCCGTCCTTCACCGGCTGCTGATACCAGGAACCGATGCCGTTGCAGCCGGAGCGGTCGTAGCCGGTGATGACCCAGCCGTCCGGCACGGGAGCGCCGGAGCAGGACCACTTGCCCGACGGCCGCCAGTCACCGGTCGTCGCGGCGGTGGCCGTACCGGCCGCGGTGCCGGTGAGCGCAGTCGTGATCAGTGCGATTGCTCCCACGGCGGCGGCAACCCGGCCGCGGGCCGCTGCCGCCTTGGCTCTGAGGTACGTCAATGGTCTGTACACGCCCATCCCATCCCATCCCATCGTCATGGTCGCTCGTGCCTGTCGAGGGGCAAGGACACCGGAGGCCGGGACGAAAGTCAGCCCGCCCGGCACGGAGTGTGAGAAGGGCGTCACTGCCGATGAACGGCAGTCGCAGCGACCCTGACATGGTAGGGAGGACAGGGAGGAGAGGCGCATAAGTGGCGATGCCGCCGACATCCCTGATTACTTCCGCACCCGGTAAGGGAGTTCGACGGAACCGCATCCGCGGTGAGGCCTTGGCCAGCACAATGTCAGGATGCCGAACTTCACCGAACTCCGCCTCGCCGACGGCACGTCGGTGCGTTTCGCGCTTTTCCCGGCGGAGGCGGAGTCCTGCGGACCCGGGCCCGGTCCGGCGCCCTCTCCCGGCGAGGACCTGCCCGAGGACCTGCCCGAGGGCATGGGCCGGAGTGTGCCGGTGGCCCGGGGCGACGGCCGGGGCGCCGCAGCCGCGTTCGCGGTCGACACCCTGCGCAAAACGCTCCAGCCGCTCGGCGTCCTCCTGCAGGAGGTGCACGACGCCGTCACGGCATCGGAGCCGCCGCCTGCAGAGGTGAACGTGACCTTCGGTATCCAGGTCGGCCAGGACCTCAAGCTCGGCATCGTCGGCAGCAGCGGCCAGGCACACCTGACCGTTTCGGCGATGTGGAAGCCGCAACCCCGTACGGAGTGATACATGGGCTGGTTCCGCACCATGGCCCCGGAGACCATGGATCCGCGCCACATCGTCGCCTCGGTGACCCGCGGCCGGGACGGCCTGTCCGCCGGCGCCGGCGTCCTGCTGGCCCCCGATCAGCTGCTCACCTGTGCCCATGTCGTCAACGACGCCCTGGGCCGGGACCCCTTCGAGACGCGCGCCCCGGGCCGCGAACCCGTCCAGGTGTCCTTCCACGGCTCCAGGGGCACCCGCAGGCACGAGGCCCGCGTACGGCACTGGATTCCTCCGCGTCCGCTCGACGGCACACCGGCAGTGCGCGCGGGGCGTGACCAGGAGTGGCTCGGCGACCTCGCCGTGCTCCAGCTCGACGAGCCCCGGGCCGACGGCGTCGCCCCGCCGCACCGGCAGCCGATGAAGGAGGGGCAGACACTGCGCGCCTGGCACGGCACGGGGCTGCGCAGCTCCTTCGCCGACGTCGAGGTGATGGCCTGCGACGGCACCATCGGGTACGTGGACGGTGCGTGCACCGGGATGCCCATCGGGCCGGCCTACAGCGGAGGGCCGCTCTGGTCGGCCGCACACCAGGCCGTGGTCGGGATCGTCGCCGCCCACATCATGCCGCCCCATGACCGTGCAACGGGTCTGCCCCTGCCGTTCAGCACCCAGCAGGTCGCCCGCCGCAGCTGGGGCATCCCCTGGCAGCGGATCGAGAGCGAGCTGCGGGCCGCCGGTGCCGGACGGCTCCTCGACGGGCACGAACCGGACCTGGACGACCCGGCGCTGCCGGTCCTCACCGACCTCGTCGAGACCCTGATGCCCTTGTCCACGCTCCGGGCGGACCACGGGCGGGCCGTGGCGGACCGCTGCGGGCTCGGTCACCGCGACGACGGCTCGGCGCCCACCTCGGAGGAGTTCGCCCAACTGCTCGTGACGGAGCCGCGGGCGCTGGCCGCGATGACCGAGATCTTCAGTCACGACCCCTTGTCCGTGGCCCGGCTGCTGGCCGCCGGCCAGCTGTCCCGGACGCCGCGGCTGCTCTCGCCGCTGGAGCACCGCAAACTGCGCAGGCTCCTCAACTCCCTTCCCGACCCGGCCCTGGCGCGGCTGCCGGAGGCCGTGCGGGCGGCGCTGCCGCTCGCCGCCGCGTTCCCCGGCGACGAGGGTGCCGAGGGGATCCTCGACCATCTGGAGTGCCTGCTGGGCGACAGCCGGGCAGAGGAAGAGGGCTTGCGGGTTCCGGGGCTGCTGCGGGTCATGGAGTACCTCGCCGTGCTCTGCCCGTCCGCCCAGCGGGCGGGGCTGCGGCTGTGGTGCGACGGCGTCGCCGAGCGGCTCGGCATCCCCCGCTCCGCGCTCCGGGAGCGACGCTCGGACGCCGACGACTGGGCGGGGGCCCTGGCGGAGCGCACCGCCCCGCCGCGGGTGCTCGTCGAGATCACCGGCGGGCCCGGGGACCGCTACCGGCTGCGTGTGTGGTGCGACGAGGGCTCGGGACTGCGCCGGCTGCCGGGCGACGGCAGCATCACGTACAGCCGGTCGGAGGCGGCGCGGGAGCTGCTGAGCGTCCTGGAGTCGGCCTACCGGGGCTCGCCCGACCGCCGCCCCCTGGTGGAAGCGCTCGTCGACCGTGCCGGGCTGAACCTCCCGATCGACGAGTGGGAGAGCCAGGGGCCGGACGACCTGGTCCCCGGCGTGCTGGGCGCCGAGTTCCCGCTGGTGGTCAACTGCCCGGATCTGCTGCGCCGCAACGAGCGCTTCGTCCCCGACTGGCGCCGCCGGTGGAGACAGCTGGACTCCGGCGCCGCCCTGCGGTTCACCGACCCGGCCCTGGGCCAGCGGATGGTCTACGGGACGCTGATGGACCGGCTGGACGCCGTCCGGGTCACGGTGGACGTCCCGCCCGGGCTGCGCGACGGGATCGTACAGCTCTGCCTGGCCCTCGGCGTGCCCGTGGTCGTCTGGGACCGGGGCCCGGCGCAGGAACAGCACGCGGTCGACCGCATGGCGGGGGTGGCCACCCGCGAGCTGCCCGAAGGCGTACGGTCCTACCGCGCCAAAGCCCTGCAGCAGCCCTTCGAATTCCCCGGGCACCCGGTCCTCGCCTGGGCGGACGCAGACCGTGCAGCGCCCAGGCTGCTGCTGTCCGAGCCTCAGGAGAGCGTATGAGCACGGCACCGGCCGATGACTGGCGGATCTTCCGCGGCGACGGCGTCCAGCGCACCCTCACCATGCCGCCCGCCCCTCCGTGGCGCCGGTTCAGGACACCCAGCCGCGCACCCGCACCCCTGCCCTATCTCATCTCCCCCGAGCACGCCGACGTGGTCAACGCCGCGCTCCACCTGAGGCGGCCGCTCCTGGTCACCGGCCCGGCCGGCACGGGGAAGTCGTCGCTGGCCCGGGCCGTCGCCCACGAGCTCGACCTGGGCGAGCTGCTGCGCTGGCCCGTCAACAGTCGCTCCAGCGTGCAGGACGCCCTCTACCAGTACGACGCCATCGGCAGGCTGCGCGAGACCACCCTGAGCCGGGACCGCGATGAGCCCGAGCCGTCCATCGGCAGCTTCATCCGCCTCGGCCCGCTCGGCACGGCGCTCGTGCCGAACAGCAGGCCGCGGGCCCTGCTCGTCGACGAGATGGACAAGGGGGACGTGGATCTCCCCAATGACCTGCTGACCGTCTTCGAGGAGGGTGTCTTCGAGATCCCCGAACTCATCCGGCTGCCGCAGGAGATATCCCTCGTGGACGTCCTCACGGCCGACGACGGCACCGTCCCGGTCGAACGGGGCCACGTCCACTGCACCGAGTTCCCCGTCGTCGTCATCACCAGCAACGGCGAGCGGGACTTCCCGCCCGCTTTCCTGCGCCGCTGCATCCGGCTCGACCTGCCCGTGCCGGACGAGGAGCGGCTGCGCGCCATCGTCCGGGCTCACCTCGGGGACGACACGCTCCGGCAGGTGGACGACCTCTTGCAGGCCTTCCTCAGGCGCCGGGCACCCGGCGAACTCGCCACCGACCAGCTGCTCAACGCCGTCTTCCTGCGCGTGGGCGGTGTGGACCTGGACGCCGACGGGCTGCTTGACGCGGTACTGCACCGGCTGACGGGAAACATCTGACGGTGACCCCCGCCGCGCGGCACCTCGGCACCGTCCTGCAGGTCCTGCACGACGCGGGCCGCGGGCTGGACCCCCACGAACTGCTGGATGTGCTCTGGCTCGCCGGCCGGCTCGACGGCTCCGCCGCCGGACTGCCGCTCGCCCGTGCCCTGCGCCGACCCGGCCTTCCGGAGCCGGACCGTGCGGCGCCGGCCGAAGACCCGGACGCGGCAGACGAGGACGAGCCCGACTCCGTTCCCCCGCCCGGGGACGCCCTCGACCGCACGGCACCGAAGCTGCACGCCGCGATGCACGACTGGGCGCGGCTGATCATGTCCCCGGGGACCACCGTCGAGCTGCCGCTGATGTCCCGGCCCGGACGGCACCGGCCGGTCGCCGCTCCGCGCGAGGCCGGCACCCTCCAGCACTTCCGGGACGCCGCGTCGCCCGAGGCGTACCGGCTCGCCGCGCACCTCGCCGCCGTGTCGCCCGTGTCCATACCGGTCATGCGCCTGGTGCAGTCGGCCGTGCCGTGGGGAGCGACCACGGCGGAGCTGGCCGAGGTGTTCCTGGGCGGCCTGCTCCGCCCCTTCCCGGCCCCGGTTCCGGGCCCGCTCCTGGCGCAGCACCGGGTCTTCGACTTCGCCGAGTCCTCCAAGGCCGCCCTCCTCGACGCTGTACCCCGCGCGGAGCTCCTCCGCACGGGCCGTCACATCGGGCTCCGACTGGAAAAACTGGCCGGCCGCTCACCGGACTTCCCCGCCTGGCTGGCCCACCCGGACGGCGCGGACCGGCTGCCCGCCGCCTACCGCTCCTTCACTGCGGTCGAACGCCGGCTGCTGGCACGGTTCGGGGTGACGGCCGAGCCGCCCGGGCCACCCGGCCTCGGGACGCCGGATCCGCACCGGCCCGGCGAACGCTGGGAGCCGCTGACCGCCGCGGACCCCCGGCGGCTGGGCCGCTACGAACTGACGGGGCGCCGGCTCGGCCGCCGCACGGTCGTCTACTTCGGCCGGGGGCCCGGCGGCGAGTCGGCCGCGGTCTGCACGGTCCGCCCCGACCAGCCGGACTCCACCGACCACCTGATCGCGACCCAAGCCGAGGTACTGCGCCGGCTGGACGGGCGTTACGCCCCGGCGCTGCTGGCCACCGGGCTGGACGACCGGCCCGCGTGGATCGCCATGCAGCTCGTCACCGTCTCCGGACGAGACGACGCGCCACCCCGGCTCGGCCATCTCCTCAGCATCGCCCCGATGGACGTGCTGACCAGCATCTCGCTCAGCTGGCACCTGGCGGGGGCACTCAGCCTCTGCCACCTCCAGGGAGTGGTTCCTGCCCGCCTCGACGCGTACTCCGTGATCGTACTGGGACGTTCGCTGCTCCTCACCGGGCTGTCCGATGCGGCGGTGGACGGCGAGTACACGGGTGCAGGGGCCGCCCCGACCCCGGCCGGGAACATGAAGTCCCTCGGCGAGCTCCTCCTGCTCATCAGCAGCAAGAACTGGGAGACGCTGCCGGGGATGGAGCTCTGGCAGGGCGACACCTGGCAGTCGCTCCGCGAACTCGTGACGCGCTGCCTGGCCCCGGCTCCGGCCGACCGGCCGACGGCGAGCGAGGCGGAGGGGGTACTGGCACGCTACGTCGCGATCGCCGACGAGCTGGCGACGCGCAACGGGCAGACGCAAGGGGCGCGTACGCTGCGGCCGGCCTGGGACGCGGCCCGGAAGCGGCCACTGCTCAGCGGAGTGGCGCCCGGACCCCGCGATGACTCCGCAGTCCGGATCGGACGGCGGCTCCGTCTTTTCGCGACCGACAAGGCCACATACCGCGAACAGCTCGACCGCATACGCGTACCGCTCGTGTACAGCAGGCACATCACGGTGGTCGGCGCCCACAACGGCTGCGGCCGCGTCACTACGACGTTCACCGTCGGCTCGGTGATCGCGGCCGTGCGGCAGGAACCTGTTCTCGCCCTGGACGGGGCGCCCACGCTGGGGGACCTCTACCAGCGCCTCACGCACCGCAACCCGGCGACGCTACGTAACCTCACCACGCTCCCGACGGATTCCTCGCACGTGGACATCAGCCGGTTCACCACACGCGTCTCCTCGGGTCTGGAGGTTCTCGGCCACGGTGCCACGCATAAGGTCGCGAGCCCGGCGTACGACGACGAGTACCGCCGGGTGATGGCCATGGCGGGGTGTCACTACCCCGTGATCCTGACGGACTGGGCCATGTCGCGCTTGAACGCCACGGCAGAAGCCGTGCTCGAACTGACCGACCAACTGGTGCTGTGCTGCACGATGACGATGCGGTCCCTCAACGCCGTGCAGCAGCTCATGAAGACCCTGCAGCGCGAGCACCCGGCCCTGGTGCGGGGCGCCGTCGTCGTGGTGACGAAGCTGAGTGGCCTTGACGCGACGCTGCGGGACGACGCGATCGCCGAGCGCTTCGGCCACCCCCCGTCCCGTGTGGTACTCGTCCCCTTCGACACCCATCTGTCCAGCCAGCGCGAGATCCAGCTCGGGCGGCTGAAGCCACGGACGGCGGACGCATACGTGCAACTGGCGTCGATCGTGGTCGCAGGCTAGGAGGCCGGGCAGTTCTCGTCGGCTCCGGCGTCCGCCGGCGGGCGGATGTGCAACGGCCTCCGGAAGAATCGGTTGGATGACCGATGTGCGCGGGTGACACCCGAAGGCACAGTGCTTCCACCCCCGGCCGATTCCGCGGAAGCCCCCGTCATCAGCCCCGTCATCAGCCCCCGGCAGAGAGGACATCGCCGTGCCCGGCACTCCGGCAGATCTCGTCTTCGTCAACGGTTCGGTCCTCACCGTCGACTCCCGTTTCACCGTCGCCTCCGCCCTCGCGGTCACCGACGGCCTCGTCAGCGCGGTCGGTGACCGGGCCGAGGTCATGGCGCACGCCGGTCCCGCCACCCGGATCGTCGACCTCGGCGGCGGAACGCTCCTCCCCGGCATCAACGACTCGCACCTGCACGGCTGCGCCCTGGGGCTGACCATGCCGCCGCTGTCCCTCGACGTCTCCCACCCCGCCGTGCAGTCGCTTGCCGACGTGGCCGAGGCCGTGCGGCAGGCGGCCGCGACGACTCCCGCGGGGGAGTGGATCAGTGGACACGGGTGGGACGCGGGCTATCTCTCCGAGTGTGTCGCCGATCCCTCCCGGCTGCCCGGCCGCCACGACCTGGACGCCGTCAGCCCGCACCACCCCGTCCTGCTGTACTCCGCCACCGGGCACGCCACCTGGGTCAACTCCGCGGCGCTCGCGCAGGCCGGGGTGGACCGGGAGACCCCCTTGCCGCCCGGAGGGGTCATCGTCACCGACGCGTCGGGCGAGCCCACCGGCCTTCTCCAGGAAGGCGCCCAGGATCTCGTCCACCGGGCGCTGCCCGCCCTCTCCCCGGAGGTGCGCGCCGACGCGATCCGGGCCACCCTGCGCACCCTGGCCCGGCTCGGCATCACCAGCTACACCGAGCCCGGCCTCGGCCCCGGCGGCGACGCCCTGATGCGCGGTGCCATGGCCCACAGCACCCTCGACGTCTACCGGCGCCTGCTCGCCGACGGCGAACTGACCGCGCGGGTCGGCGTACTGCTGCTGCCGGCAGGCATGGCCGGCAAGGCCGAGGAGTTCGTGCGGACGCTGGCAGCCATGGACGAGCCTCCGTCCACCGACCCCCGCCGGCTCGCCGTCCTCGGCGTCAAGCTGTTCGCCGACGGCATCCCGGTCAACAAGACGGCCTGGATGCACGAGCCGTACGTCGGCGGCGGCTGCGGCTCGCTGTGCGTCGGCGGGGAGACCGACGACGCGCGCGTCGCCCAGATCACGGAGATGATCCGGTACACCCACGCCGCCGGGTACCAGGCCGGTGTCCACGTCACCGGCGACCGGGCCATCGACACCGTCGTCGACGCCTTCGCCGCGGCCGCCGCCGCGCAGCCCCGTACCGACCCCCGGCACTACGTCATCCACGGCGACTTCCTCACCGCCCGCAGCATGCGGAAGCTGGCGCAGCACGGCTTCGGCGTCAACATGAACCCCACCGTCAAATGGACCGTCGCCGACCTGGAAGAGCAGTTCGTCGGCCCGGAGCGGGCGGCGTACGAATGGCCCTACCGGGACGCGATCGACGCCGGCGTGATCGTCACCAGCGGCTCCGACGCCCCCGTCACCCTCCCCGACTGGCGGCAGGGCGTCTCCACGATGATGCTGCGCGAGTCCCGGGCCGGCGGCCGCGTCAGCGGACCCGGCCAGCGCATCCGGCTCGCCGAGGCCCTGCGCACCTACACCTCCGACGCGGCCTGGCAGGACTTCGCCGAGGACTGGAAGGGCACCCTGGAGGTGGGCAAGGTCGCCGACCTGTGCGTGCTCGCGGGCGATCTGCTGACCGCCGATCCGCACGACATCCCTGCCATGCCCGTGGTGTTCACCGCCGTCGGCGGCGACGTCGTGCACGACGAACTCACCGATTGACGCCCGTTTGACGCCCTGACACCGGATGATCATTCTGAGCGGATGAAAGCCGAGCCGACGCCCATGACAGCAGCGCAGCCGAGCACGACGGATGTCCTGAGCGCCGCCCTGGACGTACGCGAGGCCGCGCGCCACGCCGTGCGGGGGAAGGGCGGCGCCGACGAGGTCCTGACGGCCCTGTCCGCGGTGATCGACCACGACCACGCGTCGCTGTCCCGGTGGGACCCGCTGCTCCGCCGCCACGTCACGCTGGCCGGCAGCTACCCGGCGGGCACCACTCGCTACATCGAGACCCGCCTGCACGACGATCCGGCCTTCGCGCTCATCCGGCACGCGCCGGGCACCACGAGCTGGTGGCACGACGTGCCCGCTCCGGTGCGGGGGGCCTCCACCGGGTTCCAGGAGGTGCTCGAACCGCTGGGCGTCCAGGACGGCGTGGCCCAGTGCCTGTTCTCCGCGGACGGGCGGTACGTGGGCATCCTCAACCTCAGCACGACGCGGGCACGGTGCGACCAGCCGGCCGTCCGGGCCGTGATGACCCTGCTGGGCGAGTGCCTCGCGGCCGTCGCCGACCCGCTTGCCGGGCACCGCTCCCCGGGGCCCGGCGGCTCCGGCCACGCCTGCGCCGTACTCCTGCCGGACACCGAGGAGGCCGACGACGCGGTTCCGGTGACCGTGAGCGGGGAGCCGCTGCCCGGCCTCACCGAGCGCGGCTCCCCGCTGGTGGCCCTGCTGCGGCGGACGGCCGCACGGCGGACGCTGCCGGCCACGGTGCTCGTGCCGTACCGGCAACGGATGCTCGAACTGCACCTGACCCGCCGGGGGGACCGTACGGTCGCCGTGTGCCGTGCGGTCACCCGCCCCGCGGCGCTCTCCCCGCGCGAGCTGGAGGTGCTGGCGGAACTCACCCAGGGGCGGACCAACCGGGAGATCGCCGATCGCCTGTACGTCAGCCCGCGCACCGTCGCCACCCACATCGAGCACATCCTCGCCAAACTCGACGTCCCGAACCGGGTGGCCGCCGCGGGGCGAGCCGTCGCCTGGGGCCTCGAACCTGCACCCTGACCGGCCCGGTCAGGCGAGGGACGCCGGTACAGCAGGCACCCTCGGTGATGCCGCTCGGCGGTGTGGTTGGCTACGCCGTATGGGTCTCAGGCGAGCGTTCCCCGTGTGTACGTGTGTGCAGTCGAGGTGTTCCAGCGGTGATGCCGGGCGGCAGCCCGCCGTCCGACCGGGGGGTGGGGCATGAGTGTCCGCCGTCCGTCGCCGGAGTCCGGCCGGCTCCCGGCACCGAAGGCGCCCCCCTTCGACCCTGAACTGGGCGTCGTGCTCGCAGCCTTGAGCAAGGAGCCGAGGGAGCCGGTCACCCCGGAGAATCTGGGAGCCCGGCAGGAGCGGGACGCCGCGACCCGGCCCAGGCCGACGGCCGAGAGCCTGCGCGCCGGCGGCCGCTTCGAGGTGAGGGAACTCCGTGTGCCGGGACCACCGGACGCACCGGACGTCACGCTCGTGAGCGCGCGGCCCTCCGGGCTCGCCGGGCCGCTGCCTCTGCTGTACTACATGCACGGAGGCGCCATGATCATGGGCAACGCCTGGTCCGTGCTTCCGCGGATCCTCCGCGAGTGGGCCCTCCCCCTGGGACTGGCCGTCATCTCGGTCGAGTACCGGCTGGCGCCGCAGGCGCAGTACCCGGAACCGCTGGAGGACTGCTACGCCGGTCTCCTCTGGGCGGCCGGGCACGCGGCCGAACTCGGCATCGACGCGGACCGCATCATCATCGGAGGCAAGAGCGCCGGCGGCGGCCTCGCCGCGGCCCTCGCCCTGCTGGCCCGCGACCGCGGCGGCCCCGCGCCCCTGGGGCAACTGCTGCTGTGCCCGATGCTCGACGACCGCGGCAGCACTTTCTCCAGCCGTCAGATGACGGGCCTGGGCATGTGGGACCTCACCTCCAACGCGACCGCATGGCAGGCACTGCTGGGCGAGCGCTACGGTGCTGAGGACCTGCCTCCCTACGCGGCCCCCTCCCGCGCCACGGACCTCTCCGGACTTCCCCCGGCCTACATCGACGTCGGCTCGGCTGAGATGTTCCGAGACGAGGACGTCGCCTACGCGAACGCGATCTGGCAGGCCGGCGGCCAGGCCGAACTGCACGTATGGCCCGGCGCCTACCACGGCTTCGACGGCCTGGCACCGCAGGCGGCCCTCAGCCAGGATGCACGCGACGCCCGTACCCACTGGCTCCGGCGCCTCCTCGCGCAGGCCGGCACAGGGAGCCGGCCTGCCGGATGAGCAGGTCCCCCGGATTCCGGGTCGCGTCGCCCTGGCCGGCTCCGGGCTCCGGGCTCAGGCGGGCAGAGCGTCGACGGTGGGGACGACGAGGCCGAACAGGTCCGTGATGGTGGTCAGGGCGGCTGCCTGGAGGGCCGCGGCGGGCAGGACGGCGCCGTCGGGCGCGGTGAGGGCGCGGGTGGCGGTGGTCTCGGCGACGACCGTGGGGCGGTAGCCGAGGTTGAAGGCCCCCTGGGCTGTGCAGCTGACGCACATGTGGGTCATGAAACCGCCGATGACCAGGTCCTTGCCGCTGCCCGGGGCGGCGCCCAGGCCGGTCAGGGTCTTCTCCAGGTGGGTGAGGCGGAAAGCGTTGGGGAACTGCTTGACCACGACCGCCTCGCCGTCCGCCGGGGCGACTTCGTCGCTGATGGCGCCGATACGGGCGCGGATGTCGTAAGGAGTGTTCTCGCCGCCGTCGTTGACGACGTGGACGACGGGCGTGCCCGCGGTGCGGGCACGCTCCAGGAGACGGGCGCCCGCTGCGAGGGCTTCCTCGGCGCCTTCCAGGGCCATGACGCCGGTGCGGTAGGTGTTCTGGAAGTCGATCATGATCAGGACGGAGTCGCTCAGCTTGGGCGGCCGGTTGTCCAGGCCGATGACGTCGCGCAGGGGCGTGGAGGGCTGGTTGCTGCTCACTGGGTGCCTTTCACAGGGGAATTCCGCAATTCCGTAGGGGAATTCCGTAGGGGAATAGGGAAATGAGGCATGGCGAAGCTGTCCGCCGTGCCTGTGTACGAGGGATATCGACGGGGCGGGAGGGGACGGGAGGGGTCAGGCGGTGGCCTGCGTGCGGAAGCGGCGGCGGTAGGCGGCGGGGGTGGTGGCGAGCTGCCGTTTGAACGCCCGGTGCAGGGTCTCCACAGAGCCGAGCCCGGCCGCGGCGGCGACGTGGTCGAGCGGGCTGTCGGTGGTCTCCAGCAGGCGCCGGGCCGTCTCGACCCGGGCTGCCTCGACGTAGGCGGCGGGGCTGGCGCCGGTCTCCTGTTTGAAGACGCGGGCGAAGTGACGCTCGCTCAGGCACATCCGGGCCGCCAGCACCTCAGCGGACAGGTCCTCGTCGAGGTGGTCGGCGATCCACAGCCGCAGCTCGTCGATGTCGCGGCGGGCGGAGGCGGGCCGGCTGAGCGGCACGGAGAACTGACTCTGCCCGCCCTGCCGCTTGAGGTACATCACCAGCTGCCGGGCCACGGCCAAGGCGACGTCCTCGCCCAGATCCTCGGCCACCAGGGCGAGCGCGAGGTCCAGGCAGGCGCTGATCCCGGCGCCCGTCCACAGCCGCCCGCGGTCGGTCCGGACGAAGATCGGATCCGGGTCGACCGTGACGGCGGGGTGGTCGGCGGCGAGCCGGGCCGCGGTCGACCAGTGCGTGGTCGCCGTCCTCCCGTCGAGCAGCCCGGCCGCCGCCAGCACGTGCGCGCCCACACACACCGACGCCACCCGCCGGGCGTGTGCGGCGGTCTCCTTCACCCATGCCACGACATCGGTGTCGATCCGGGCCACGGGGCCGTCGTCGGTCATGTCGACCGCGCCGGGCACGAGCAGGGTGTCCACTCGCCCGCCGACCTCCTCGAAGGCCAGATCGGCCATCAGCCGCACACCCGCCGACGTCCGCACTTCACCGGCGGCCGGCCCGGCGAGGCGGACCCGGTAGCCGGCGCGGCCTGCGGTCTCCCGGTTGGCCAGCGCGAAGACCTCGGCCGGGCCGGCGACGTCGAGGAGATCGACATCGGGGAAGACCGCGATGACGACACGGTGCGAAAGGGGCATGCACCCATCCTGGCCGCCCCCACGTATGGCTGCAATGACGGCTTACTGTCACATCCAGACATGCGGTCGGTTCGCGGCGCCGACATCGACCAGGACCGCCACCAGCACCAGGACTACCGCGCACAGCGCGCACAACAGCGCCACCGCCCGTACCAGAACCCTGGCCGAATCCGATGTGTCCCCCACGTCCGGCCCCTCTCCGCTGCTCGGGAGACAGGATCCCCGCGTCCTGTGCCGTACGTCGAGAGGGGCGGCCGACCTGGTTGGCGACGGGCCTGCGACCGCTGGTCACCGACCTCTCGTCAACGCATTGTGATGTTCCGCCCACACGGTGTACTTTCGGTGGGGCGCGGACACGAGCCGTCGGGGGAGCGATGAAAATCGGCCTTGTTCTGCCTCTTTCCGAGTATCCGTGGGGGCAGCCGTCGTACGCGGAGGTCAGGTCTCTCGCCCTCCAGGCGGAGGACTCGGGCTTCGACTCGTTATGGGTCTTCGACCATCTGCTGTTCCGTGCTGCCGACGGGACGAGCGAGGGCATCTGGGAATCCTGGACCGTACTGTCGGCTCTCGCAGAGGCGACCGAGCGGGTCGAACTCGGCACGCTGGTGATGTGCACCGCGTTCCGCAATCCCGCGGTACTGGCCAAGATGGCCGTGACACTCGACGAGGTCAGCGGGGGCCGGCTCCTCCTGGGCCTCGGCAGTGGCTGGCACGAGCCCGAGTTCGACGCCTTCGGGGTCCCCTTCGACCACCGGGTGGACCGTTTCGAAGAGGCGCTGCAGATCATCGTTCCCCTGCTGCGGACCGGCCGGGCCGATTTCACCGGTCGCCATCACCGGCTGAGCGACGGCGAGCTGCGTCCCCGGGGGCCGCGGCCCGGCGGCCCTCCCGTCCTGGTGGGCGCGCACCGGCCGCGGATGACCGCGCTGGCCGTACGGTACGCGGACCTGTGGAACTCCTGCTGGTTCGGCTCTCCGCGGGGTGCCGTGGAGGTCCTCGCCAAGGTCAGGAAGAGCTGTCTGCAGGAAGGACGCGATCCGGCGACCCTGGGCATCACACTCGGCGTCAACGTCGATGTCCGGGGCGGCGGAGAAGGCGGCCCCGGTGAAGAGGGTCCGCCGGGCGCCGACATCCTGGTCGGATCACCGGACGCGGTGGCCCGGGGACTGCAGCAGTACGCGTCGCTCGGTGTCTCCCACCTGATCCTCAACCTCAACCCGCATCACCGTGCCGCTCAAAGACGTCTGTCGGCCGCTCTGCGGCTCTACCGATCCGGGGCCCGGCCCAGCGCGGAAAGCGCAGAAAAGGTGAACCAATGACGTGGATCGTCGACGAGTCACGGGTGCGGCCCTTCCTGTCGGCCGCCGAACGGCGTGACGTCACAGGGACTTTGTGGGGCGCTCCGCAGCCGGGCCGGGCCTACCCCGAGTCGGACGAGGCCGGCACGACCGCCGCCGGCCCCGCGTCGGCGGAGGGGAGGAAGAAGCGGAAGTGGTGGAAGGACGCAAAGGACCACAAGGACGGGAAGGAGGGGAAGGAGGGGAAGGAGATGAAGGACGGCAAAGACACCAAGGAAGGCAAGGAAACCAAAGAGACGAAGGACTACAAGGACACAAAGGACAGCAAAGACGGAAAGGATGGGAAAGACGGCAAGGAGATGAAGGACTACAAGGACTCGAAAGACAGCAAGGACGGGAAAGACGGGAAGGAGGAGAAGGAGACAAAGGACTACAAGGACTACAAGGATTCCAAGGACTCCAAAGACGGCAAGGACTACAAGGACTCCAAGGACGGAAAAGACTCCAAGGACGGGAAGGACGGCTTCGACGGAGCGATGTCCCCGCCCGGCCCGGCCGCCTTCGTGAGGCAGCGGCCCGAGCTCCTCGCCCCCGGCCCCGCACCCTCCGGAATGCCGCGTGCCCCCGAGGCCCGGACGCAATCGCCTGAGGAAGGGCACACGGAAGAGCACGAGGACGCCGCGGAACTGCGCGCCTCCCGGATCAACCGGCTGCTGCGGAGGCGCGGTGTCGTCATCTGAGGTGCCTCCCCCCGGATTCTCCGGCGTGGTCATCGTCGCCGACCCCGACGACGAGGTGGCCGCCGAGGTACGGGACTTCGTGGTGGAGAGCGGGCACGAAGCCGCGGTCCTCGATGTGTTCGACGCCGCGCAGATGTTCACCGTCACCGTCGACGGCTCCGCGGCCGGCGTCGAGCCGGCCCTGCCGATGATGCTCCGGCTGCCCGCCCCTCCCTTGCGGCGGATCAGCTTCGACGCCGAGTTCCATCTCCACGAGTGCCTGGCGCACCTGTGGGCCGTCGCCGCCCTGACCACGGCACCCGTGATCAACCGTCCGGCGCCCGGCGGCCTGGGCACACGCGTCTCGCCCTCCGCGGTCCTCACCGAGCTGCGGGCCGGGCTGACCGCAGGCTCCGTCGAGGTGTTCTCCTCGCTGCCTCCCGGGCCCGGCCCGACCGCAGCGGAAGAGGGCACGCAGTGGTGGGTGCAGGACCTGGCCTCGTGGACGACGCGGCCCTGGCCCGAGCGACCGGGAGGCCTCGGCCCCTACCGTGCGCGATGGTCGGACCCCGACCCCCTCTTCGAGAACGTCGTGGTCCTCGGGGACCACGCGTGGCCCTGCAGCGCTGTCGAGCTCGACGGGCTCCGCCTTGCGCAACGCAGCACCGGCATCGTCGCGAGACTGGGCCTCGAACTGGCTGCCGTGGTCTGGCGGATATCCCCGGACCTCGCACGGGCACAGCCCGTCCTGATCGAACCGTTCCCCGACGTGGAACAGCTGCGCATGGTCTGGCTCGGGCTGGGCCCCCGACTGCTGAAGGTGCTCTTCCCATGATCTACGCCGTCGGAATCGCCTCCGAGCGCACCATCGAGCACTTCACCGCCGGCGCCGGGGCCCGCGGCGTCGAGGTGGAGACCGTGGATCTGCGGGAAGCGGCCGAGCAGGGCGACTGGCAGCTGACCATGGGCGGAGACCGCCCGGCACGGCTCGGCGGCCACACCCTCGACCCCGAGGGGGCCTACTACTGCCGGATCACCGATCTGTCCGCCCTGCAGGAGGAGCGCGGGCGGGCGCTGCACTGGCGCTGGCTCACCACAGCCCTCACGGCCTGGCTGGACCACATCCCGGGCCTGGTCGTCAACCGGCCCTCCATCCACTCCGACAACGGGTCCAAACCGCTGCACGAATGGACGCTGACCCGGGCCGGGTTCACCGTCCCCGAGAGCGTCACCGGTTCCTCGCCGCAGAGGCTGCAGGCCTTCGCCGAGGCCGGGCCGACCCTCGTCAAGGCGGTCTCCGGCGTACGGGCCGACAGCCGGCTCGTCGAGGCGCGCGACCTCGCGGACTTCCACCCCTGGCAGGGGCCGGTGCACCTGCAGCGCTACGTCGAAGGCCAGGACGTTCGCGCCCATGTCGTCGGCGCTCACGTGCACGCCGAGGAGATCGTCTCGGGAGCGGTGGACTACCGGACCGACCCCGACGCCGTGTTCACCCCCTGCGAGCTGCCCGGGCCGCTCGCCGAGCGGATGGTCCGCCACACCGCGCACCTGGGCATGTCCTTCGCGGGCTGGGACTTCAAGGTCGCCGAGGACGGCACCCACTGGTGCCTCGAGGTCAACCCGATGCCGGCGTACGACTGGTACGACCGGCGGCTCGGCGGTGACATCACCGCATCGCTCCTCGGACTGCTCCAGGGAGGCCCGCGTGATTGACCGCCTGACCGTCCTCACGGAAGCCGGCAGCGACGCGGTCCGCGAGGCCGTGCACGCCCTGCGCCGGCACTGGATCCCGCGCGGCGCGGAGCCCGCCGCCTTCTTCACCCTGGGCACGCCCAGCTATCTCGACCTCGCCGGTAACCCCGAGGAGGGCGACTACCGGAACCGGGCCGGTGCCTCCAGGCCGCTGCTGTGGGAATCCTTCGGCGGGCTGTACACGCGGCTCGCGGACCTCCTGGGCGAACACCTCGGCGCCCCGGTCCGCTACCCCGAGGACCTCGCCCTGCCCGGCTTCCACGTCTGGCTGGCCGCCGCGGTGTTCACCAAGCCGAAGGCGCCCGTCCACTTCGACATGCAGTACAAGGCCTTCACCTGGCCTCCCGGGACCGATCTGAGCCGCCTGCTCTCCTTCACCCTCCCCATCCGGCTCCCGGCCGCCGGCGGAGGCCTGAACGTCTGGGACGCCACCTACGAGGAGTTCCGTCACGCGCTGGAGAAAGGCTGGGTCGAGGCCGCCGCCGACCTGAAGCGCTTCCACACCATGCAGTACATCCCTTACGAGGCCGGGCAGATGGTGATCCACTCCGGTCACACGCTTCACCAGGTAGCCCCCAGTGCCGGAGTCGCCCCCGATGACGAACGGCTCACCCTGCAGGGGCACGGGGTGTGGTGCGACGGGAACTGGCTCCTGTACTGGTGACTCGAGAAGCGTCACTCGAGAAGCGCCGGGCACACGTCGCGGCCGGCAGCGGGCCGCGACGTGTGCCCGGACCTGGCCGGACTCCTCTACCGCGATCTCACCAGGTGACCGGGATCCCGGCAGGCATGATCGCCATCCGGTTGGGGTGCCAGGGCACCTCCGCCACCGGTACCGCGAGGCGGATGCCGGGCAGGCTGTCGAGGAGCACGCGGAAGGCCGTGTCGGACTGGCGGCGGACCAGATGCGCGCCGGGGCAGTGGTGACGGCCGTAGCCGAACCGCAGATGGGAGTTGGGGGAGCGGTCCGGGTCGAAGGTCTCGGGGTCGGAGAACGCGGCCGGGTCGAAGTTGACCGCGTCCAGGGACAGCAGGACCATGTCACCCTCGCTGACCGAAGCGGAGCCGAGCTCCGTGTCCCGGGTGACGTAGCGGGGAATGGCGTTGCCCAGGACGACGCTGTAGCGCAGCAGTTCCTCCACGCACTGCGGCATGCTCTCCGGGCGGGCCCGCACCGCGCTCATCACCTCCGGCCTCTGCAGAAGGTTGACGGCCGCCACGCCCAGGAAGCTCGCGAAGTCCTCGTAGCCGCTGACGAACAGCACCGAGACGATGTTGGACAGCTGCTGCTCCGTCAGCCCCTGGTGTTCGGCGTTGAGGTCGGCGAGGCGATCCACCAGGCCGCGCGGCTCGCCGCGGCGGCGGCCGGCCATGTACTCCTGCATGTAGAGGCGGATCTCCTCCCAGTTGCAGGCGAGCTCCTCCTGCGTGTACGTGACCATCGTCAGGTCCACGTCGGCCCGCCGGGCCAGCCACTCGCGGTCCGCGAAGGGCAGGCCGAGCAGCCGGCACATGCACTGCGCGGCGACCCACTCCGCGAAGTGCCGCTGCAGATCGCCCGGAGAACCCTCCCGGACCATCGCGTCCAGGCCTTCACGGGTGATGCCGGCGACCCAGTCGGCGGGGAGCTCCGGCTGGTTGCGGCCGAGCGCCCGGAGCACCTCGTCGCGCAGCCCGGCCTTCTGCAGGTGGTTCATGGCGTCCATCAGCTCGGGCGCCAGGATCGGGGCGTCCTGCGCGGGGCTGTCGGCCTCGGCCAGCACGGAGCGCGCGAACGCCCGGTCCCGCAGCACGTGCTGGGTCAGCTCGTAGCCGGTGACCAGCCACGCCTCGCCGCCGGAGTTGGTGCTGACGCGGGCCACGGGGCAGCGGCCGCGCAGCTCGGCGAGCTCGGGGGCGAGACGGTCGCCCTCGGTGCTGAAGGGATAGTGCGGAAGCGGCTCCTCGCGCGGAGCGTCGCCGGTCATGGGCGCCTGTGGTGCGGTCACGGGGTGCGGGCCTCTCTCCTGGATCCGGGGGTGTGACGGTGGGCGTGACGGGGGGAAGTCACCAGCGCACGGGCAGCCGTGCCGGTGCGCGCAGCGGAGTCGACTCGTCCCAGGGGATGGAGTCCGCCGGCACCGCGAGCTCGATGCCCGGCAGCCGCTCCAGCAGCACCTCGATCACGGTGGCGAGCTGGAGCCGGGTCAGGTGCCCGCCGGTGCACGTGTGCGGACCGTGCCCGAAGGCGACGTGCGCGTTGGGCGACCGGGTCAGGTCGAGACGGTCGGGGTCGGTGAACGCCCGCGGGTCGCGGTTGGCCGACGCCGGCACGGGGACGACCGCGTCACCGGCCCGGATGTGCTGCCCGTGCAGCGTGAAGTCCTCCTTGGCGACGAGGATGTTGATGGCGTTCATCAGCGGGACGTAGCGCAGCAGCTCCTCCACCGCGGTGCCGATCCCCGCAGGCTCGTCCCGCAGCCGCCGCAGCTGGCCGGGGTGGGTGAGCAGCGCGAGCAGGGCGTTGCCGGTGTGCTGCATGTTGGTCTTGTAGCCGGCCATCAGCATGGTGACGACGAAACTGACGACGTCGTCCCGCGTCAGCCCGCTCCCCGGACGGCGGCTCTCCGCCAGCAGCAACCGCACGTAGTCGCCGCCCTCGCCGCCCTCGCCCTCCGCGGCGGGGGAATCCTCCTGCTCCTTGCGGGAGATGAGCTCCGACGCGTAGTCCTGGAGCGCGTACAGCGCCGCCAGCACCTCCTCCATCGTCAGCCCTGAGGCTCCGAGCAGGGCCAGGGTGTGCGGCAGGTAGCGGTCGCGGTCCTCGTGGGGCAGCCCGACGGTCTCGCACAGCACCCTCAGCGGCAGCGGCTCGACGTACGCGGCGACGAGGTCGGCCGTGCCGTCCTGCGCACCGGCCACCATCGCGTCGATCAGCTCCTCCGCCATGGCCCTGATCCGGGGGCCCATGAACTCCAGCCGCCGCCGGCCGAACAGCGGCAGGACGGTGCGGCGCACCCGCTCGTGGTGCTCCCCGGTCATCTCCAGGAACGTCGGCAGGCACGGCGGCGGCGCGTCGTCCCCCTCGCGGGGCGGCCAGGCCGACAGCAGCGGCCGCTCCAGCCGGGAATCGGCGAACGCGGCCCGCGCGTCCTCGTACCCGCTGATCAGCCATCCGGTCTCGCCGTTGGGCAGCTGCGCCTTCACGACGGGCGCTTCGGCGCGCAGCCGGGCGTACGCGCACGGCGGTCCCGCGGTGCCGGGCGTCACGGCCGGGACCGGGATGACGGTTCCGAGGTCCTTCATGCGGTCGCCTCCGAGGAGCGGTCGGTGGTGGGACGGGCGATGTAGCCCGAAGTGAAGAAGTAGTCCAGATAGCGGTCGAGCAGGGCGGAGTCGACCGGCGGGCAGTCCAGCCCGCTGCCGGCCAGCGCGGCTTCGGCGTTGCGCCGCCCCAGCACCGGGAACGTGTCCTTGAGGTACATCTCCTTGACGGACATGTCCGCCGTGCGGCTGCGGTCCACGCACAGGGACACGAACGGGGCCGTGGCGCTCGTCGGATGCGCGGCGACGTGGCGCACCAGCTCGCCGACCCACTGCGCGTACGGCAGCGTCCGCAGCGTGAAGCCTGCCGCGCGCATCCGGTCCAGGACGTCCGACAGCATCGCCGGGCGAGGGTTGGTGAGGTGGTGGACGCGCCCGTCCGCCGGCCCGTGGACGGCGATGTGGACGATCGACTCGGCGAGGTAGTCCACCGGGACGAAGTCCATGGGCAGCTCGATGTCGGGGGCCAGCCCCGTCTCGGCGATCGTCTTGAACAGCGAGCAGATGGCCGTCTCGGTGTTGCACACGCCGTGCGTCCGGTCGCCCGTCACCTCGTACGGCCGGTACACCGCCACCGGCAGGCCTTGTTCCGCGGCCCGCTGCAGCACCCGCTCGGCGACCCACTTGCTCTCCGCGTAGCCCATGGTGAGCCCGTCCGCGTGGGCCAGCGGCAGGTCCTCGTCCACCTCGCGCGCCCCTGCCGGGCCGAATCCTGCGACGACGGCGACGGTCGAGACGAAGTGCACCGGCACCCGGCGAGCTGCCGCGATCCGGACGACCTCCCGGGTGCCGTCCACATTCGCCGGGCGCAACTCCTCGTACGGATAGAGGAAGTTGACCCGGGCACCGTTGTGCACCACCAGGTCCAGCGTGCGGGCCAGCTCGGCCTTGTGGTCGTCCGGCAGGCCCAGCCCGGGCCGGGTCAGGTCGCCGGGGAAGCACTCGACCCGCCGCCACGCGGCCTCGTCCGGGTGCAGGCCGTAGCGGGCGAGCGCGGTGCGCACGCGTCGCTCGGCGTGCGCCCGGTCCGACGCCCGCACCGGGCAGTGGACGCGCGCCGAGGTCGAGCGCAGCAGCCGGTCGAGGAGGAAGGCGCCGACGAACCCCGAGGCGCCGGTGAGCAGGACGTCCCGGGGGTCCCGGGGGCGCGGGGCCGGTCCCTCGGCGGGCGGGAGGTCGAAGCCGAGGTCGGCTTCCTTCTCGAAGTCGACGGCCGCTTCGGCCGTCTTCATGGAGCCGCCGCGCGCCGCGCGTACGGCCGCCGCGAAGCTCTCCAGGGCGGGTGCGGCCAGCAGCGCCCTGATCAGGCCGGAGCCCAGGGAGGCGTCCAGGTTCAGGACGGCGAGGGTGCGGGTGACGGCCTCGGAAGCGAGCAGGGAGTCGCCGCCGAGGAGGAAGAAGTCGTCCTGGGGCGCGGGCCGGACGCGCAGCACCTGCTGCCAGACCTCGGCGAGGACATCGAGCATGCCGTCGGCCTTCGTCCCGGCTGCGGGGGCCTGGGCGGCGTCGGGGGCGTCGCCGGCGCCGGACGCCGGAACAGCTGCGGAGGCCGGGGCGCTTCTGGGGGCCGGGGCGGTGGCCTTCAGCCGGGCGCGGTCCACCTTGCCGCCGCTGGTCACCGGGAAGTGGCCCATGGGCACGAGCACCGGGACGGCCTGCGGAGGCAGCCACTGCGCACAATACGCGCGTAGATCCGGCAGGGGGAGAGACTGACCGAGCTCGGCAGGGGTGACGTATGCGGTCAGCGCCCCCTGCTCGGCCTCGACGACGGCCTCGCCCACCGCGGGGTGGGCCCGCAGCCGCGCCTCCACCTCGTCCAGTTCGATGCGCGCACCGCGAAGCTTCACCTGACGGTCCAGCCGCCCCCGGTACGCCAGCAGGCCGTCGGCCGTCCGCGTCACCCGGTCGCCGGTCCGGTACAGCAGCCCGTCCGGCTCCACCGCGGGTATCGATACGAACCGCGCGGCGGTCAGACCCGGGTCGCCGAGGTAGCCCAGGGCCAGCCCGTCCCCGCCGACGTACAGCTCGCCCTCCTCGCCGGGTGCCGCGAGCGAGCCGTCCGCCCGCAGAACGTGGCAGACAGAGGCGCCGAAGGGGCGGCCCAGGGGGACGTGCGCGGCGTCCTCGGCCAGCGGGCGCAGCACATGGGCGGTGGAGACCACCGAATTCTCGGTCGGGCCGTAGAAGTTGACCACCGTGGTGCCGGGGCAGGCCGCGAGGACGGCGTTCGCCAGCCGCGGGTCCATCGCCTCGCCGCCGGCCGAGACGAACCGCAGCCCGGAGAGCGCCTCGGGGCGGGTGCGGGCCACGAGATGGAAGACGCTCGTCGTCAGGTAGGCGACCGTCACGTCCTGCGTGCGGAGCAGCTGCTCCAGGGCGGGGGGCGAGAGGAGTTCCTCCCGGTCGGCGATGACCAGGCACGCGCCGGTGAGCAGCGCGCCCCAGATCTCTATCGTCGAAGCGTCGGAGGACAGCCCGTAGGCGTGCAGGACCCGGTCGCCCGGCCCCGGCGGGGGCAGTTCGGGCTCGGACAGGACGAGGCGGACCACGCCCCGGTGCGGTATCGCCACCGGCTTGGGCCGGCCGGTCGTGCCGGAGGTGAAGACCACGTAGGCGCGGTCGGTCGCGGACGGGGTGCGGGCGGGGCCGGCGAGAGGTCCCGGGGCGCCGTCCTCGTCGTCAAGCCAGATGTTCACGCGCAGCCCGCGCACCGGGCGCGCGCTGCCCGGCAAGGTCACGGCGGCGCGCAGCCCGGCGTCCTCCGCCATCGCCCGCAGCCGGGCCGGCGGCAGGTCCTCGTCGAGCGGTACGTACGCGCAGCCGGCCTTGAGGATGCCCAGGAATGCCACCAACGCCTCCAGCGAGCGGCTGCCGCGCACGCCCACCAGGCCGTCCGGCTCGACCCCCTGTGCGAGTAATCGTTTCGCCAAGGCATCGGAGCGGACGTCGAGTTGCCCGTAGGTCAGGGTGCGCTCCCCGTGCCGGGCCGCCGGTGCGTCGGGCCGGGCGGCCGCCTGAGCAGCGAACAGTTCGGTCAGGCTGCGGTCCCGGGGGTAGCCGGGTGGGGGCGTGCCGTCCGCCGGGGACGCGGGGCGGGGGAGCAGGGATGGCGAAACGGTGGTGTCGGTCATCGGTCCTTCTCGTTCGGACTGTGTGCGGGGTCGTGCGGCTGCTCGTGGTGGTGCGCCGGTGGTGAGCTCTCGGTGTCAGCAGGCTTCGGCTGCGGCGTCCGCGGCGGCGTCCGCTCCGGCATCGGCGAAGTCGGCGGCGAAGGCGGAGAAGTCGGCGGTGCGCCAGCGCTGCGGGCGCATGCGGAAGGCGATGTCGTCCTTGAGCTGGTCCGAGGTCGCCGCCAGGTAGTCGCGCGCCTCCCCGGGGTCCAGGTAGCGCTGGGCCAGAGCCTCGCGCACGGCCGGGTCGACCGGGTCCTCGACGGAGGTGACGGGACCTTCGACGCTGACGTACCGGTACGGCCGCCGCTCGTCCTGCACGCAGAGGCTGAACCGCCCCGCGGCGCGCAGCAGCCGGGCCTTGACCGTCTCCCGGCCCGTCTCGACGACGATCTCACCCCCCGGCTCGTAGCCGTACCAGACCGGCACCACCAGGGGCGCACGGTCGCCGCCGCGGGGGTCGGTGACGCCCAGGACGCCGATGCGCGGGGCGGCGAGGAATCGTTCGCGGGCGTCGTGCGGCATTGCGGGCAGCATGCAGTGAACTCCTGTTCCGGTGAGGGGAATGGTGGTGGTGATGGCGACGGCGACAGCAAGGGAAAGACGCCTGTCGCGGTGCTGTTCTCCGGGCGTGAGGAACGGAGGAACGAGGGTCGCGGGAACAGCCCGTCACTTTCCGGTTCCGGCCGGATGCCTAGGAACGCGGGGCGCCGCTCGATGGGGCGCCGACCGATCGGCCATCGGCCCTACAGGGCCTGCGGTCCGCGGTTCCGTCTATACGTACTCTCACAGAAGCCTAGCCTTCGAACTACAACAGACAGGGAAGAATAGGGAGGATGCTCGATGTACTTGAGGGAACCTCTCATATGCGACGGGGCCCTGATCCACTTTGCCCGGCGCGCAATGGGCCGCACAACCACGCCTGACGGGTATGGCCGACGGCCTACGGGTCTTGCGCCGGTGGTCTTGCGCAATCAACCATGATCGGCTTCACGCGATATCCGACCGTGCTGGTGACCGTGCGTGGTCGCTGAGGGCTCTCCGGAGGGACGGGTCATCTGCACGGGCTCACGGTTGGTGATCTCGACGACGTGGTGCGGGTCCGTCAGGAAGGGCGGCGTGGTGGCCGAAAGGATGCGGAACTTGTCCGTGGCCCGCCCGGGTGCACGGGGAAGCAGGCCAGTGAGTCCGGCCAGTGAGTCCTCGTCAAAAACCACGTCCGGCCCTGCGGACACGGTGTGATACGTTCTCGACGCCGTGCACCACTGCGAATCGAAGGAGGTGAGACCGATCAACGCTGTGACAGGTCGGGGCTCCCTCCCTTGCATGGTCTAAGGGAGCGCCCGCAGTAGGCATCCCGAAAGGCCTTGAAACGCGATGCGCTTCAACTCTCAGACGTCGTCGGACGGCGTCACCGAACAACTCTTCACCCTCGGCGAGATTCCCGGTGTTCTGTGGACGCCGGAAGGCGCCCGCGGCACTCGCCCCCTGATTCTGATGGGACACGGCGGCGGACAGCACAAGAAAGCCCCCGGCGTCCTGGCCGGTGCGCGCCGTTTCGTCGCCGAGGGCGGTTTCGCGGTCGCCGCGATCGACGCACCCAACCATGGAGAGCGTCCGAAGGACCCGGAGTTCCTCCGGATCGCGGGCGAGATGCGGGCCGGCATGGCTGCCGACGAGGATCCTTCCGCACTGGTCGCCGCCATGCACAGCCACCTTGCCGGGCCTGCCGTCGCGGAGTGGCAGGCGGTACTGACTGCGGTCCAGCAGCTCGACCAGGTCGGCACCGGCCCGGTGGGCTATTGGGGGATGTCGATGGGCTGCGGGCTCGGTATCCCGTTCGTCGCCGCGGAACCCCGGGTGCGCGCCGCGGTGCTGGGCCTGCTCGGGTCGACCGCGCTGGACGACACCGCCGCGCGGGTCACCGTTCCGGTGCAGTTCCTGGTCCAGTGGGACGATGCGCTGGTGCCGCGGGAGCAGGGCTTGGCGCTGTTCGACGCCTTGGGCTCCGCTGAGAAGACGCTGCACGCCAACCCCGGCAACCACCGAGACCTGCCGTCGTTCGAGACGGACAGCTCGCTGCGGTTCTTTACCCGGCACCTCACCCGGCACCTCGGATAAGGCTGCTGCCTTGTAGTTCGCGACGCGTCGGCCGGGGCCCCCGGCCGACGCGTCCGTGCCGACGGAATGAAACGTCTCCGGCAGGACCGGCAAAAGATTCCATTTGTCGCTTATGTCCTCACGCAGTGGATCTCTGGAACCGGAAGGTCCTCCGCGGCCGCCGCCTCAAAAGGCGACGGCGTCCTCCGGGCCGTCGGCTGCGGCAGCCCCTACATGTGCAACCTCACACTCGGCCGCTGCCGGCCCCAAAGCCGCTGGGCAAGCCGTAGCGCACGGATCGGCACCACCCGTGACCGGCGAAACCCACCCGCACCACTCCGATAGCATGATCGGACTCACGACGAGCGCCTTCGCCGGAAAAGCATGCCAACCGGCACAAAGGGTGACCTATTAACTGACATCTAACAAATCGGCCAAATAATTGATACCTATAGTATCGCGGGTGTTTTCGCGAATAAACTGCAGAATTACGTTCGCCGCATGGCGTAAACCACGGACGATTCTGTGGGCCACGGTGGGTGTGGTGGCTCTCGGATTCCTTGTCGCGCTGGAGATCGCCGCGCGTCACTACGGCCTGCCGGGGCCGATGACCAACCAGGCGAAAGAGGTGATACTCGCCCCCAAGTCAGGGCCGCTGCTGTACGCCAGCATGGCATTGATGATGGTGGTGCTCACCTGGCGGGAGCGGTTCATCGCGGCCGGTGTCGCGGTCGGCATCGACGTCGTCTTCTTTCTGGTGCGCTGGGTCGTCGACGCCAAGATGATGTTCGGCAACGGCGCGTTGTGGGTGATTCTGGGCTACGCGGTCATCGCTGTCACGCGCCGCACCGGCCGGGAACGTGTCCTGCTGCTGAAGGCCGTCGGCCTGGGTCTGCTGCTGGTGGCCGGCCGCAAGACCGGTGATACCTGGCTGCTCATCACGTCGAAGACCCGCCCGATGGTGCTCGACCAGTACGTGGCAACCGCCGATCACGCGCTGGGTGACCCGTCGTGGCTGGCAGGCCGGATCGTCAAGGCCACCGGCCCGATCGGCGACCATATCCTCGACTACGTCTACATCCAGCTCGCGGTGGCCGCGGTCCTCGTCACGCTGTACCAGCTGCGCAACGTGGCGGCCGAGCGCCGCTTCCCCCGCCATCACCTGGTGCGCACCTTTCTGACGATCGGCCTCCTCGGACCGGGCATCTACATGATCTTCCCGGTGGTCGGACCGATCTTCGCCTACGGCGACGACGGCGGACACTGGGCGGTGGCCGACCTGTGGCCCGGCACCCCGCCGTCGATCAGCATCCCGCACCTCATGCCGTTCGACGAGACCACGCCGCGCAACTGCATGCCCAGCCTGCACACGGCGTGGGCTACCGCTATCTTCATTCATTCCCGCAAGGGCCCGCGTATTCTGCAATTCTTCGGCGCGTTCTGGCTGGTTTCCACGCTCGGCGCAACGCTGGGATTCGGCTACCACTACGGCACGGACATCATCGCCGGCGTGGTGTTCACGCTCACGATCGAGGCGGCTCTGCGCTCGCAGGAACGTGGCTGGGACCGGTCGGGAATTCAGCTCGTCGCCTACGGCGCAACGGTTTTCGCCGCGCTCTTGGTGTCCTATCGCTATCTGCCGATGCAGATGGCCGGACATCCGTGGGTGTTCGGACCGCTTCTCATTCTGGCCATGGCCTCGGTGATCTACGGCTACGTGCGCACCACCAAAGCGTGGGAGCCGAAGGCAGCACCGGCGAGGCAGCCGGACCCCAAGCCGCAGCCCGAACTGGTCTGAGGTCTGAGCCGTATCGCATCGGGCTGTAGGCGCTCCGCGTGGACCGGCCCCCGCCCCGGCCGGCGTGGTCGACGCGGGC
>NZ_BMUT01000013.1:0-67489 GCF_014650335.1 Streptomyces hiroshimensis | reverse complement strand
ACTCGGCGTGGTCGACGCCGGCCGGGGCGGGGGCCGGGGCGTCAGCGGATCGCAACCGCGGGGGTTCCACTGTGGCGTGACTGTGACAGGAAGTGTGGAATGTGCCACGGCGGCCCGGGGTCCGGTCCTGGTCGAATCGTCACATGCTTCGTGTCTTTCGCGTTCTTCCTGTCGCCCTGACGGGCGTCCTGCTGCTCACCGCGTGCGGTACTCAGAGGGCGGATCCACGGAGTGACGGCCCGGCGCGGACACGGGTGCCCGGTTCCCCGGACTCTCCCGGGGATTCCTCCTGTGAGCCCCGGCCTTCCGGCGCGGCTTCCGCCCCCGGCTCTTCGGCCCCGCCCGGAGGATCTTCCAGCGGGCAGGACAAGGGCGGGGTCAGGATCACCGGCGTGAGCCGGGGTGAGCCTCCCTGTGCCGGGTTCGAGCTCACCAACCATGAGAGGGAACCCTTTACTTACACGGTCGCCTTCACGTTCCTGTCGGAGTCCGGGGAGGCCCTGGAGACGGTGAAGGAGCCGGTGCCGTCGGTCGGTCCCGGTCGGACCGTCAAGCGCACTGTCACCATGAGCGGGCTCCGTCCTCCGGGTGCGGGAAAGGCCGTACAGGTGCGGATTGCGCGGGTGAGGGGTGTCCCCGCTGCCGAAGCCCCGTCCCAAGGGGGCGCCTGCCCGTCTTCGGGGGTGCATGTGTACGCGGACGAGGGAGATGCCGCCATGGGGCTGCGCGTCCTGGGACTGCACCTGGAGAACTGCGGCACTCAGGCCTACCGGCTCAACGGCTACCCGCAGCTCCAGCTGATCGACGAGGACCACCGGCCCGCAGACGGGGTGAAGGTCCTTCAGGGCGGCAGCGCCATCGCGTCCGGTACAGGAGCGGACGGGTCGCCTCAGTCGCTCGTGCTGCAGCCCGGCGAGCAGGCGTACTCCGGCCTGGTCTGGCGCAACACCGTCGGGGGCGGCGATGCCGTGAACGTCCCCTACGTGAGGGTGCGGGCGCAGTCCGGTGCTCCTGCGGTGATGGTGACTCCTGAGCTCGACCTCGGCACGACGGGACAGCTCGGCGTCGGTCCCTGGAAGAAGGACGGGACGCGCGGCCCGGGGGCCGGTGGTGCATCCGGTGCGCAGGCGCCTGAAAGGCCGCCGGGTCCCGGGGCCGCTGCCCCTGCACAGCGCCCGTGAGGCTGGTTGGCGCAGAATCACTCGCCGTACTCCCGCCCGCCGGAGCGGGCCTCCTCGGCGTCGAGATCCGTCCGGGTCAGGGGTGTCGCAGCGCGATCAGGTCGATACCGTTCGGGTTCGTCAGATCGATGGTGTCCGGTTCCGGTACGATCCGCGCTTCCCGGGCGTACCGGAGGCACGTGACTTCGATGTTTCCGGGTGATCCTTCATTCCGCAGCCCCACCTGGACTCCGGTCTTGTTGTTGTATCCGTCCATCAGCTCGGCGTTGCGGGTCCACCCCGGGTTCGATCGCCCGTCGATTTCATGGGCCGCGGCCATCCGCTCGGCGAATCCCCGGTTGGCGCCTTCCGTCATCAGACCGTTCCACATGCAGTGCCGTGCGGCGTCGATCCGGTTGTCGTCGGTTGCCGTCGCTTCGGGGAAGGCCTCCTTCGAGCGGTTGTACGCCGGCCCACGCGCGTTGCGCACCCGGAAGCAGTCGTAGGGCTCGTTCTCGCATACGCTGCGCTGCTGGATTCCGGTGGCCCACCAGGCGTCGAGGGCGTCGCCCTTTGCCGCGATCGTGGGGAACTCGATCGGATAGGCAGTCGAGTTGCCGAGCTGCAAGCGCAGCCTGTTGCCTTCGAAGCCGGCCCGGACCGGCACTGCCGCTCCGGTGGAATCGAAACCCATGGGCAGCCCGACACCCGCGACGATGACTCCCTTCGAGTCGGTGAGTTCCACCCGCTGAGGCGTTGCACGAAGGCTGTAACCGGCAGGGGCCCCGAGGAGCAGGTCCAGCGACGTGGGTGCGCTGTTGTCCAGCCGGACCAGCGACACCTCCAGCGAGCCGTCGCCGGCGACGCGCTGGAACCGGGCTTTGAATCCGGGGCCGTTCAAGACGACGCCTTCGGCCACTGTTTCAGGCCGGAGCGGTCCGGACGACGGTAGGCCCAGCGACAACGAAACCCCCGGGGCGAGGGGAACCGTCAGGCCGGAACTGTAGATGCGGTCGTGCTGGAACTGCTGCTCCTGGACCCCGCCCGGATGGGTGACCGGGTCAGCCGTCGGATAGCCGTAGGAACTCGCCTCGTAGCCTGCGCGGGACCACTGATCGAGGATGGAAGCGGTGACCGGACGTGCCCCTGTGGCGGGCGACCAGTAAATGACGCCGTGCTCGAAACGGTTCATGCGGCCTTGGCCGTCGGGCAGCTTGATCTCATCGCTGACCGGGTAGCCGAGCCAACCGCCTTCCCATCCGGCTTCGCCCCACTTGTCGCGGATGGCTCCGGTGACGTAGTAGGCGTCGTTGAGCCGCCAGTAGACGGTGCCGCCCTGAAAGTACTGGCGTCGCCCGATGTTGTCGGGGTTGACGATCTCGTCCGAGGTCGGATATCCGAGCGGCCCGGCTTCCCAGCCGTTGCGCTGCCAGGCGGCGAAGAAGTGATTCACGACTGGGTGTGCGCCGCTGTCCGCCGACCAGTAGATGGGCCCGTTCTGGAACACCGAGCGTTTACCGTGCCCGTCAGGGTTGGTCAGCTCGTTCGATGCCGGGAAGAGCAAGAAGCTGTTGGGGCCGCCGAGCTCGTTGTACTTGTCACGGATCGCACCGCACACCTCGTACGGTGCCGGCCAGTACACCTGGCAATCGGCTGCAGAAGAGGACGCCGCATGCGGCCGCGCCTCGGTGGCCCCGGACTTGGCGAGCAGTGCGGCTTCCATCGTCTCGGCCTTGTCGGCCTGCTTCTTGGTGAAGCCCTCCGGGATCACTTCGCAGTCCGATCGCATGTGCCCCGGTGCGACCGACGTCTTCGGGTTCTTCGTCGGTACCCACCGGGCCGGCTTTGCCTTCCGGCCGGACGGGACCGTCGAGCAGGGCGCGGCCGAAGGCGTCATGGACGGCTGGGCGTGTGCCACGCCGCCTCCGCCGGCAAGCAAGGACAGTAAGGACAGTAAGGAAACCAAGGACACCAGGGCAGTCGCTACCGGCGCACTTCTTACCATCCGTTGTTTCCGACGTATGACCATCGAATCCCTCTCTTCGCTGATCGCACAGTCTGTCCGGGCGGCCCCGGTGGCAGCGGCACCAATTCAGGCCAAGCTGGGCCCGTCGTCGTGGCCCGCGTACTCGGTGCTCGGTGCTCGGTGCTCGGTGCTCGGCGATCGGCGATCGGCGATCGGCCGGAGTGAGCTCTTGTCAGTGCCGTATGGCAGGGTCTGTCGCACGAGCACGGAACGAAACGAGGAGTTCGGGATGACGGGGGCCTGGGACGAGGCGCGCGTGGTGGAGCTGGCGCGGCGGCTGAGGGAGGCGGAGACCGGCGGCTGGAGCGGGCCGGCGCTGCGGGCAGCGGTGGAGGGCCTCGGCTGGCAATGGCTGGACAGTGCAGCCGGACCGCGGCTGGTCACGGGTCCGGAGCCGGACGCGTCCCCGCAGTGGGCGCCCCGGCTGCGCCCGACGGGCCGCTTCGAGAAGGACTATGTGCCTGGTGGCGAGGAGTATGTGGGGCTGTACGTGCCCGTGGCGCTGCCTGAAGGCGGTGCCGTGGGGAAGGCGGCGGCCTTCCGGGCGGTCGCCGAGGCGTTGACGCAAGAGTTCGGCCCTGCCCCCGTCATGGGCGTCTACGGCGACCCCGGGCCGTTCTACGACTCCGCCCCGCTGTGGGGCAGCCCGTTCCTCCGCTGGCGCGACCGGGAGAACACGCTGGAGCTGCACGCCGGCGAGCACGGCCCCGAACTGCTGCTGCAGCCTACCGATCCGGTGGAGAACTGGTTCTGGCGGCAGGGACACGGCGAGCACTACGCCCTCGGCGGGTTCTTCGGCTCCCGTAACACCCCCGCCAACGCGGGCCTGGGCTTCCCGGGCCGCTGGCGGACCGACGACTGGGAGGTCTTCTCGCGCGCCCTCGGCGACTTCCTCCACACCCTCCCGGCCGAGACTCACGCCCTCGGTATCGAACTGGACCTGGGCTTTCACGCTCTGGTGCCCGGCACCTACGGCCCGGTCGTCTTCCACCTCGCCTGCGGCGAGCGACTGGAGATCGTCTACGACGCGGAGTCGCTCGGAGAGGGCATCGCCGATCCGGGCTCCTTCGGCTGGATACCGCACGCCACCCGCCCGGCCGCCCTGGACCACTGGCTTGAAGCCCCTTACCACTCCGGAGACTTCGGCATCGGCGAGGTGGACGGCCCCCGGCTGGCCCGGATGATGGTCGACACCCTGCGCGACCTCGGCGTCGCCTCCCCGGAGGACCTCAGCCTGACCGACCACGCGCAGCGGGTGGGGGACTACCACGTCGACTACTACGGCCTGACCCTGCAGGAGAACCCCTAGCCGACGTACTGCCACGTCGTGGGGCACCCCCCGAGCAGGGGGTGCCCATGGACGAGCAGACCCGACCGGAACGGTGTGCCGTTCAAGGGGTTTACGCCTGTGCCCCCGTCAGCGCGTGCCGGATGTGGTCGCTCAGGCGGGGCAGCCAGTCGGACCGTGTGGTGCCGAGGAGGTGATCCCCGTGAGGGACGGACAGGTAGGTTCCGAGCGGTGCCAGACGAGCCAGCGGCTCGCCGTTGGTCACGCCGGGAATGACGTCCTCGTCACCGTCCACGACCAGCAGCGGGGCCGCGATGCGGGGTGCCAGGGCGGCAAGGTCAACGTGGCGGGCGAAAGCGCGGGCGGCGTCGGCTCCTCCGGCACGCCGGGCCATGATGTCGCGTACGGGCTCGGGAAGTTCCTCCCAGCCGAGGCGGAAGGGACCGCTGACGGTTGCGGCCGCCGCCACGCGCGGCTCCAGCGCCGCGGTCCGGGCCGCGAAGTAGCCGCCCAGGCTGAGGCCGACGAGCCCGATGCGTGCGACGCCGAGGGCGTCGATGACCCGGCCCACGACCTGCTCGTAGTCCGGCCTGAGAGTCGTCGTGGCCGCGAGGACGCCCTGCCCGGGGCCGTCCATCGCGAACACGGCCAGCCCTCTGGCCAGCAGTGCGGACACCACGTCGAGAAACTCTTCCTTGGCCGAGTCCAGGCCGGGGACGACGACCACGGTGCCGGGTGCGTCGGAGGGGCCGCGCAGCCAGCCGGTGAATCCCTCGCCGCTCACGCGCCGGGCGCCGGGTTCGAGCGCAGTGAGCGCCCTGCTCAAGGCGTCGTCCGCCTCGGCGGCGGCACGGCCGGCCTCCGCGTACGGCGCCAGCGTGGCAAGGTGGAACCACCGGGCCGCCATCAGCAGGTGTTCACCCGCCGAGACCGACGATCCCGCCTCGTCCGCGCGGTCCAGGTATGCCCATCCGGTGTTCAGGAAGGACGGTCCCCAGTCGGCGACGGAGGTGAGGCCGCCGGTGACGCGCCGGTACTCGTGGGGGTCGACTCCCGCGCCGGTGGCGTGTGACCACTGGGCGGCGGCGAAATCGGTGGCGTTCATCGTGCTCCTTCGGTCAGCAGGACGGCCTTGCCGCGTATCCGGCGCTCTCGCAGGTCGACCAAGGTGCCGGCGGTCTCCGCCCAGTCGGCGATCCGGCCGATCTCCGGGTGCAGCCGGCCCCGCTCCACCAGGCGCACCAGGGCCGCGAGATCGGGCCCGTAGGGGGCACCGGCGTAGTGGAAGTGCCGGATCGTGACACGCTCGGGCCCTTTGAAGAGCTCGAAGAAGTCGAGGGTCACCGGACGGCGGCTCGCCTGCCCGAACCAGACGAGCAGGCCGCCCGGGCGCACCTTGGAGAGAGCGATGGGCAGATCGGCTCCGCCCGTGGACTCCAGCACGATGTCGAACGGCCCCTGAGCCGCCGCGACGTCGTGCACCACCTGTGCGCCCAGCTCTTCGAGCCGTTCGCCGCGCACCGGCGTGGCCGTCACCGCGGTGACCTCGGCCCCCGCCCCCACGGCCAGCTCGGTGACGTAGTCGCCGACGCCGCCCGAGGCGCCCGTCAGCAGTATCCGCCGGCCGGCCGCGGAACCGGCCGTACGCAGCAGCCGCAGGGCGGTGATCCCGGCCAGGGGCAGGGCCGCCGCCCGTACGCTGTCGATGCTGTCCGGGAGCACGGCGAGAGAGTGAGTGGGCACGGCCGCGTACTCGGCCCAGCCGCCCAGCGCCGGATGCCCGACCACGCGGGCGCCGACGCCGGGGCCCGAGCCGTCGGCTGCGGCCTGCACGACGAGCCCCGCGATGTCCTTGCCGGGCAGCAGCCCCGGCCGGGGGCTTTCGAGGAGGAACGTCTCGCCCCGGTTCGGTGCGAACGCCTCGACCTTGACCAGTACCTCATCGGGTTCCGGGACGGGCCGGGGAACCTCGGCGAACGCGACCGGGCGCGTGGCATCCCCTGTGGGAATCAGTCTTTGCATGCCGAGGATGTAACCCCGGCGGCCACGCCGCGATCCAACAACGAACGAGCAAGAGTGACAACCTTTGGTTGTCACCTATGGAGATCCCCGGGCTGCGCTGCGTCCCTGTGGGCCTGCGGGGAAGGGGTCTCGGTGGCGGGCGCCCTGCCCTAGGATCGTTTTATGCGCCGCGCGCTCATCCTTGGCGGTACCGGCCTGATCGGCCGGGCCGCCGCCCGGCGGCTGCTGGCCGTCGGCTGGAAGGTGGATGTCACCGGCCGGGACCCCGCGCACCTTCCGTACGAGATCGCTGCCGCGGGAGCTGGATTCATCGGGGCGGACCGGGCCGACGAGGTTCAGCTTCGGGCTGCGCTGGGAGACGGGGCCGACCTTCTTGTCGACTGTCTCTGCTACACCGCCGCTGATGCCCGGCTTCTCCTGCCCCTGGCCGGAAACGCGACCTCTACGGTGCTGATCTCCAGCCGGGCCGTGTACGCCGACGCTGACGGCAACCACGCCAACTCCGATGTCCGGCCCCGCTTCGACGGCCCTGTCCGGGAATCCCAGCCCACCTTGGCCCCCGGTGACATGGACTACCGGTCCCGGGAGGGCTACGGCCCCAACAAGGTCGCCGCCGAGCACGTCGCCCTGGACAGCGGCCTGCCCATCACCGTGGTACGCCCCTCCCTCGTCCATGGTGCGGGCGCGGCCTGCCCACGGGAATGGGTGTTCGTCAAACGTGCCCTGGACCGGCGCGGCTCCGTGCTGCTCGCCCACGGCGGTACCGGGGTCGTCCACCCCACGGCCGCGGCCAACGTCGCCGCTCTCATCGAAACGGTCGCCGGCAGGCCCGGGGCGCGCATCCTCAACTGCGCGGACCCCGACGCACCGAGCGCGCTGCAGATCTCCCGTACCATCGCCCGCCACCTCGGGCACACGCGGGAGGAAGTCCTGCTCGACGCGACGGCCCCGGACACGCTGGGGCGGACCCCCTGG
Organism: Streptomyces hiroshimensis; assembly: GCF_014650335.1. Classification (GTDB taxonomy): domain Bacteria; phylum Actinomycetota; class Actinomycetes; order Streptomycetales; family Streptomycetaceae; genus Streptomyces; species Streptomyces hiroshimensis. Next base: position 60,018 of record NZ_BMUT01000013.1, on the reverse strand, counting down.
GACTCGCCCCATCCGGTCGTACTCGACATGTCCGCCGCCGAGCGCCTCGGATACCGGCCGGACGGGGACTACGCAGCGACAGTCGCCGCTGAGATCGACTGGCTCGTCGCCGCGGCCCGAACCGGCGACCGGGCAGGGGCTCTACCCAGTGCGGCTGACCCGTACTTCAGCCGGTTCTTCGACTACGCGGCCGAGGACGTGTTCCTCGCCGGGCACACATGCTGAGGAGGGCCTGCAGGCATGGAGTTCTTCTGCTACCACCGCGACCGGCCCGGATCCGCCGCGTGGCGCAACGTACTGGGGCGCACGATGCGGGATCGCGCCGGTGGCCGGACCGCCGGCAAGCGGTACCTGGTGCTCGGCCTCGGTTCGGGGCAGGCCGCCGACCTCGTCGTGCCGCCCGGCCGGGACGAGCTGATCGCGTACGGGCAGTCTCGGAGGCCGTCTCCGGCTGAAGCGCTCAGTTGCCGCGGCGTACCCGGGCCGCCTTGCGGGCCTCGGCGAGTTTACGGGCCTCGACGGCCTTGCGGGACTTGCCGCCGGTGGGGCGGGAGGCGTCCTTGCTGCTGCCCAGGCCGCGGAAGGGGGTGTTCGCGTTCTTGGCGCGGGGTGCGGCAGGCCCGCCGTCGAGCGGGGTGCCGGAGGGGGCCTTGGCCCCGGTGATCCGGCTCAGCTCCGCCTCACCCGAGCGCACCTTGGTGATCGTCGGCTCGATGCCGGCCTCGGCCATCAGCCGGCTCATCTCGCGGCGCCCGCCTGACAGCACCAGCGTGACGACGCTGCCGGACCGGCCGGCCCGGGCAGTGCGCCCCGCGCGGTGCAGATAGTCCTTGGGGTCGGTGGGCGGGTCGACGTTGACCACGAGGTCGAGGTCGTCGACGTGCAGACCGCGGGCCGCGACGTTGGTCGCCACCAGGACGGTGATCCGGCCGCTCTTGAACTGTGCGAGGGTCTGTGTGCGCTGCGGCTGGGATTTGCCGCTGTGCAGGGCCGCGGCGTGCACTCCGCTGGCCCGCAGATGCCGGGTGAGCTGGTCGACCGCGTGCTTGGTGTCCAGGAACAGCAGGACGCGGCCGTCGCGGGCGGCGATCTCCGTGGTGACGGCGTACCGGTCGGGGCCGTGGACGACGAGCACGTGGTGGTCCATCGCCGTGACCGCACCCGCCGACGGGTCGACCGAGTGGAGGACGGGGTCGTGGAGGTAGCGGCGGACCAGCTGGTCGACGTCGCGGTCCAGGGTGGCCGAGAACAGCATCCGCTGGCCGTCGGGGTGCACCTGTTCGAGCACCTCGGTGACCTGCGGCAAGAAACCCATGTCGCACATCTGGTCGGCCTCGTCGAGGACGGTGATCCGCACCCGTTCCAGGCGGCAGGCCTTGCGCTCGATGAGGTCGTGCAGGCGGCCGGGGGTGGCGACGACGACCTCGGCCCCGTCGCGCAGCGCAGCGGCCTGCCGGCCGATCGACATGCCGCCGACGACCGTGGCCATCCGCAGCCGGAGCGCGTCGGCATACGGCGCAAGCGCCTCGGTGACCTGCTGGGCCAGCTCCCGGGTGGGTACCAGGACCAGGGCGAGGGGCTGCTTCGGCTCCGCGCGCCGCCCGGCCGTCCGGGCGAGCAGCGGGAGGCCGAAGGCCAGCGTCTTGCCCGATCCGGTGCGCCCGCGCCCCAGGACGTCGTGTCCTGCGAGGGCGCTGGGCAGCGTGGCCGCCTGGATCGGGAAAGGCTCGCGCACGCCGAGCTCGGTGAGCGTACGCAGCAGCTCGGCCGGCAGTCCGAGGCCGGCGAAGGAGGTGACCGGGGCCACCGCCGGGGTGAGGGGTGCCGACGGGGCGGGGTCGCCGTGCGCGGTGCCGAGGCGGTCCGGGTGGTTCATGAAGAGCCTTCCGCATGGGGAACATACCGAGGAAGGCCCGGCAGGAACGAGCAGCCGACGAGCGACGGAAAAACGACAGAAAAACGCCGGAAACCAGACGGAGTACGGAGGGAATCGCCGACCGTCGCGACCGTCCAAACACTTGAGGTTAACACAAAGTGACATTTCGGCCCGGTGCTGTGGTACTGACCGCTTCCCCTGCGGTACCGGCCGGGGCGGGGGGTGGTGCTGTTCCGTGCCGGCCGGCCAGGCCGTATCACAGGACAGCACCCCCGGTGCACGCTCGCTCAGACCTCCGCTGCGGTCGCTTCCCCGGTTGCCTCGCCTTCCAGGCCTTCAGGCGCCGTCGCCGGGCCTGCCGAATCCGGCGCGGCACCTCCCTCGCCATCTCCCTTGATCGCGGGCGCGGTGTAGAACACAGAGCCCTGCTTCCGCTCGCGCTCCAGGCGCCCCTTGGCAACGAGGGCCTCAACCGTGCTGCGCACCACCGGGCCGCTCACGACCCGCTCCGGGTGGGCCTCGCCCAGTTCCTTGACGACCTCGCTGACCATCCGCGGCTGACCGTGCCGGGAGAGGACACCGAGAACCAGCTCACCCAGCGTGGGACCGTCGCCCCTCCTGGCACGCGTCCCCGGCGCCTGGCCCGTGCCCGCGCGCCCGGCCTGTGCCGTCTGCTTCCGGCGGCCCGGGGAAGCGGCCGGCTTCTTCCCTTGACGTGCCCGTGGAACGCCTCCCGCAGCCGCGGCGCCGCCGGGCCTGCCGGATGCCCCGGCCTCCTCTCCCGAGGCTCCCTGTTCCCCGGCCAGGCTGCCCCGCATGCCGGACAGCCAGGCGTGCTCCGTCTCCAGCGTCTTGAGGCGGGCGCGGAGAACCTCCTGCTCCTTCTCGTTTTTCTCCAGGTCAGCTGCGAACTGCGCTGCATACTGAGCCTGGATGCCGGCGCCGTCCATCCTGTCGGTCATGACCGCTCCCTCACCTGGACTGGTGTATTGCTGCGGGATGTTACCCATCCCGGCGTGGTGTCAGTACCACCTGCCCCACAAGTAGACCCACCAGTCCGGGTGACGGCCGCTGATTCTCACGCCGGGCTCAGGGGGTCCCGGCGTGCCAGGAGCCGGTACGCGTCGGTCACGCGCGCACCGGACGGCAGGAGCCCGGTGAGCCGGTCGGCGGCCTTCGCCGCGAGGAGCAGGGGGATCGCGCCGACGAACATCGCCGTGCGGACCGCCTTCCGCAGCCGTGTCGGTGCGGCGGGGAACCAGGGCGCGTCGGGGGCGGGAGCGGCGTTGTGCACGCGGAGGAAGGCGGAGTACAGGAGGTTGACGGGGCCGTTGAAAGTGCAGCGCTCCTGGGCGACCACCGTGAATCCCAGGTCCTCCAGACGGCGCCGGAGGTTCGCCATGGGCATCAAATGCAGATGCTGCGGCTGGAACCAGGGCATCCACCAGCGGCCCAGGATGCGGCCGAACCGGCATTCGGGGTCGGGCACTTCGATGAAGAGGTGACCGCCGGGACGGACGACCTGGGCCGCGGCCTGCAGCTCTCGCAGCGGATGGACCGTGTGCTCCAGGTAGTGCTGCATGCTGACCACGTCGTACGCGTCCGCCAGCGTGGGAGCCAGATCCGGGAACAGGCCGCGGTGGGCGCGGTCGATCCATCCCCGCCGGACGGCCGACTCGACGCCCTCGCCCCGGTCGAGGCCGTCGAAGACCGTGTCGGGGAACCGGTCCGCGGCGGCCGCGCAGAAGTGACCGTGCCCGGTGCCGACGTCCAGCCACGTCTTCGGCCGGACGTGAGGGGCCGCGAACGCGGCGCGCTGCTCGTACGCCCTCCGGAGGCTCGCCCAGGTCTCCCCGGCGCGCTCCTCCCAGAAGCCGTCGTAGAAGTCCCGGTAGTAGAAGTCCAGACCGTCCTCGTTCAGCTGCGGATTCTGGAAGACGTGACCGCAGTCCAGGCACTGGTCGAGGGTGAAGCTGCCCGGCTTGCGCTGCAGGAGGTCCGTGGTGTGCAGGCATCGCCGGAGGCGTCCGGCATCACACCAGGGGCAGGTGGTCCGGGGCGGGTGCAGGAACCGGTCCACGCCCTGGCCGAGGGCGTCACGGTAGGAGGCCCGCTGCTCGGGAGTGGGGGGCGGTGACGAATGACGCACGTGGGAACTCCTGGGGGAGGAGGGACGGTTCGTGGACGGGTCGGCCGAAGCCACGTTCACAGGGCTCGGGCTTGTGTCCGTATCGCCGCGGTGCGGGCGGCGAGATGTTCGAGGTGTGTCGCTGCGGCGGCCGCGCCTCCCGCCGCGCGGAAGGATTCCCCCACGCGCCGGGCCGCTGCCCGGAACCGCGACTCGCCGAGGACGGCGTCGAGAGCCGCGCCGATCCGGTCGGCGGTCGCGTGCCGGAACCGGACGCGCAGCCCGGCCCCCGCCCGGACGACCTGGGAGGCGATCACGGGCTGGTCGTACCGGATGGGTGCGACGACGAGGGGCAGCCCGTGCCACAGGGCCTCGCAGACGGTGTTGTGCCCGCCGTGGCAGAGCACGGCCGAGCACCGCTCCAGCAGGGCGAGCTGGGGCACGTGCGGCAGGACGATGATCCCGTCACCGGTGTCGCGCACGGTGCCGGACGGGTCGGCGATCACCGCTTGGACCGCCTCGGACCGCTCGCGCACCGCCGCGGCGCAGGCGGGGAGGAAGCGCGCACCGGCATCGCCGCTCACCGTGCCGAGCGTGATCAGCACGGTGGGGCGCGCGTCGTCCAGGCGGTGCCAGGGGAAGTCTCCGGGGGAGGGCCGAGGGGCGAGGGACGGTCCGACCAGCCGTACCTGCGGGCCGAAGCGCCCGGCCGGACCCGCCAGGGCTTCGGTGGTGAACATCAGGACGAGCTGGTCCGAGCGGCGCGGATCGGATCGGCTGTCCCGTACGCCTGTGCGTTTCCGCAGGTCCTGGATCCGCTCGTCGGCCCATGCCTGCAGTTGCGGCGTGCCGGTGAGCGCCGTGAACTCCGCCGACGTGGTCGCCGAGGTGGCCCAGGGGATCCCCAGATGGTCGGCGACCAGGCCTCCCGCGAGGGCCTGCTGGTCGGCGACGAGCACGTCCGGCCGGAATTCCCGTACGGCCGCCCGGACTCCGGGTGCCATGGCCTCGGCGAGCGGTTCCAGACAGTCCACCCAGAGGGATCGCAGTGCCGCCGCTCCCCGCTGCTCGCCGGGCGGAGACGACGCCCCTGGAGCCGGTCCTCCTGGATCCGGTCCTCCTGGATCCGGCCTTTCCGGATCCGGCGTCCCCGGGGCCGCGCAGGGGAACACGGTCGCCCGTGGCCCCACCAGCGGCCCCACGGCGTACGGCAGGCCCGCCCAGGCGACGCGGTGGCCGCGCCGGACCAGTTCCCCCGCGACCCCGACGGTGGGGTTGACGTGTCCCGTGAACGGCGGCACGACGAACAGGAAACCGCTCATGGCCGGCCGCTCCTCACGTCCGGTGCCCCGCTGCCCCGGCCGTGTCCCCGTGGAGGCACGAGACGACGTAGTCGACGATGTCGCCGACCGTGAGGTACATGATCTGGCTGAGGTCGAGCCCTGCGAAGTACTCGGCCAGGTTCACCCGCTCCCCGTACGCCGTGGCGAGCCGGCCGCCCAGGTCCGCGAAGTCGATGCTGACCATGTCCAGGTCCTCGTGGAGCCCGGTCTCCCTGGTGATCTCCCCGTCGTGGAAGTCGTCCACGGGCTCCCCGAGAACGGCGCCGATCATTTCGAGGACCTCCTCGAGCACCACGGTCCCGTCCGCGGGACCCGTCGGCGCCGGCGTCGGCCTTGTCCGTTCGTCGTTCATGTCGTCCCTCATTCCTGGGTCTGTTCCTCGATCGCTTCCTCGGCCACGTCCTTGGCTGCCTGCCCGAGCCCTTCGTCCGCCGCGCCGGTCGTCCACGCGACGACGTAGTCCCTCGCGGTCAGGCCGGGAGGGTTGCCGATGCGCCGGCACCGCACGGACCAGGCGCCTGTCCCGGCCGCCACCACGAGCCCGTCCGGGCGGGCGCTGAGCACAGTGAAGTCACGGGGGCTGCCCCGCAGACCGGTGCCCTCCGCCTTGGCCACCGCTTCCTTCGCCGCCCAGAACCGGGTGAACCACAGAGCCTCCGGTTCGCCCGTCCCCGCGCACGCGGAGGCGAGCAACCGGCGTTCAGCCGGCCCCAGGGCGAACTCGTGGAGGTGCGCAGGCCGTTCGGTGACCTCTTCGACGTCGATGCCCGCGCCGCCCGGCCCGCAGGGGTCGTGGTGCCGCACCAGGGCCACCCCGGTCTCGGCGCAGTGGGCGAGCGACACATCCAGTGGGGGCAGGGTCCGGCCGTGCACTCCGGTGACGTACGGTCTGCCCTGTTCGTCGTTGCCCACGTGGATCTCGGCGGGGAAGACCGGCCCTTCGCCCCGCTCCCACAGCCGCTGCCGTACCGCGTCCTTGACCGCGATCCGGCCGAGCAGCCACTGTCCCCGGCCGCGCGGCGGCTGCCGCTCGTAGGCGTGCCGTTCGGCGCGGCCCAGATGGTTGCGCATGACCAGGTCGCGGGAGGCGTTGTCGTGCCACCACGCGTGGAGCAGGCTCCATCCGCCGGATTGCGGGCGGGAGAGGGTGTGACGTCCGGGGAAGCGCTCCACCTTGCGGGTCTCGGGCAGGTTGTCGAAGCGCCGGTCCTGCCAGCCGGTGAGCTCGGCCCACACCCGGCCGCCCGTGACGAGCTGTGCGTCGGCTTCGAGCATGGTGTCCGTCAGCGAGACGATCCTGACGAGGCATTCCACCGGGGTGCCGGGTGCGGGCAGGGGGCCGGAGAAGCGGATGTGCCGGATGCCCACGGGGAGTACGGCGACCCGCTCGGCCCGGCTCGCCATGATCCAGTAGCCGATGAGCTGACCGACGTTGTCCAGCAGCGCGCCCGGCGTGGCAGAGGCGGATATCACCCCGCGCACGTGCTGTTCACCGATGGCTGTGATCTCGGTGAGGCCCTGGAACGACGGGCCGTGGAACATCCAGCGCTCGTCGTAGATCTGGGCCGCCGTGTGCTCGGGGGTGCGTTCGGCTGCCGGATCCGGGCGCGGTGCACCCTTGCCGGCCTGCGCGTACCGCGGCGCGAGCTCGACGGTCGCCCGTGCGCTCCGGCCGAAGGAGACGTCGAACCTGCCGGCGTCGTCCGGTGACGGGGTCCCCGTGATGCGTACGTCGACGGGCTCGGCGGCGGCCACCCACTGATCGAAGCGCACGTGGTGCACGGCGACCGCCCGCATGCCCGGGACGGCCCGTTCCGCCGCATGCATGAGGTGGTGGACGATGGTGGTGCCCGGGACGACGGGTCTCCTGTCGTCCAGATCGGGCCAGCCCGGCCGCTGGTGGATGAAGCAGTGGTCGAGCAGGTACGGCATCGCTTCTACGGAGACGGGCAGCACTGTCTGCCATCCGCGGCCTGGCGTGCCGGCGTCGCCTGGCGAGGCGGCATCGCCCGGTGTGGCGGCGCCGACGGATGCGGTGGCGTCGCCCGGCGAAGCGGCATCACCCGGTGCGGCGGCGTCGATCAGTGCCGCGGCGGTGGCAGCCGTCTCCCGGATGAGCGCCGCGAGCTCGGCGGCGGGAGGGAAGCGCCCGGCGGCCTCCTCCAGCGCGGTGACGCACCGGCCGACGGGATCGGCCCCGGGCCCACCGGAACTCGTTGCAGGGGTGCGGGCGAGCGCGAGGTCGCGGCGCAGCTCCGCCAGGTCCTGCCCGCTCAGCGAGACGAGCGTGCTGCCCAGGGCGAGCCGGGTCGGCGTCCGGGCGGTGACACCGGCCTGGCGCATTCCCGTGTGGACCGTGGCGGCACCGGGCGCGGGCGGCGGCAGGGTGGGGTCGATGCCGGCGCCGTGGGTCCACAGGGCCAGGGCCACGCGGCGGAGCTGGGCGAGTCCGTCCCTGCGGGGCGAGTCGGCGGCTACGGCGACGTGGTCCCTGCCCTCCAGCGTGGCGGAGACGAGCGAGGTGAGCTGTCCGGTGCCGACCTGGACGAACGCGCGGAACCCCGCGTCGTGCAGGGCCTCGGCGAGCGACCGGAAGCGCACCGGCTCCAGCAGGTGCCGGACGAACAGTTTCCGTACCTCCGCCGGGTCCGTGGGGTACGGAGAGGCGGTCGTCGCCGACCAGAGCGGGACACTCGGGGGTACCAGCTCCAGACGCTCCGCCTCCGCGGTGATCGGCTCCAGCCACGGGGCCAGCATGGGAGTGTGGAAGCCCGACTGGAACGGCAGGACGCGCCCGAACACCCCCTCGGCGCGCAGCGACCGGACGACCTCTTCGACCTGGGGGCGGGGGCCGCAGATCATGCACTGCCCGGGGGCGTTGTCGTGGGAGAGGACGACGCGGCCGTCTCCCCGCGCCGCCAGCGCGGCCTGCGCCCGCCGGGCCGAGGCGCCCAGCACCGCGAAGGCGAGACCGGGCAAGCGCAGCCGGTCGGGGTCGAAGGCGGCCAGGAGCCGGTCGACAGCCTCCCGCGCGTACATGCCGGCCATCGCCATGGCGCTCCATTCGCCGACGCTGTGGCCGGCGACGGCGTCTGGGACGATGCCCATCCGCCGCAGCGCGCCGTCGAGGAGGCGGCCGAGGGCGAACACCTCGACCGCATGGCGCCCGAGATCGCCCACGGGCGCCGGTGCTCCGGGCGGGCGGCCGGCGATGGGCGGCAGGCCGAAGTGCTCGGCGATCCCGTCCGCCCGGGGCGCGAACTCGGCCTCCAGGCCGGGGAAGACGAACGCGATCCTGCCCGTGGTGCCGGGGCCCAGGAGCGGGGCGGGCGCGTACCAGATGTCGTTGCGGCCGCGCCAGGGACGTCCCCCGGCCACCACGCGCGCGGCCAGCGCCCGCCGCTCGGGGGTCGGGGCAACGATGCCGAGCCGGACCCGGCCGGTGCCCCGGGGAGCTGCCGCCGCGTGGTCCTCCAGGGCCAGCAGCTCCGCGAGTTCCCGCGGGGTGTCCGCGGCCAGGGCCAGGACGCGCTCCGGCTCGCTCACGCCGGTCGCGGGCCTGAGGTGCCGCTGATTCCGCTGGTTCCGCGCACCGGTGGCGGGCGGCGGCTGTTCGAGGACGACGTGGGCGTTGATGCCGCCGAAGCCGAAGGCGTTGACGGCGGCGCGGCGTACGGCCGGGCCGGGCCCGCTCTCCCACGGCTCCGCCGTGCCCGTGACGCGGAAGCGCGTGCCGGCCAGCGCCGGATGCGGATCGTCGCAGTGCAGCGTGGGCGGCAGCACTCCGTGGTGGATCGCGAGGGCCGCCTTGACCAGCCCGGCCGCTCCGGCGGCCGGCATGGTGTGGCCGATCATCGACTTCACCGACCCGAGCACCGCGCGGTCGCCGCCCGCGGCAGGGCCGAACACCTCGGCCAGGGTGGCGAGTTCGGCGGCGTCCCCGGCCGGGGTCGCGGTGCCGTGGGCTTCGAGGAGTCCGAGGCAGTGCGGTGCGCGCGGGTCGAGGCCGGCGGCGCGCCACGCCTGCCGCACGGCCCGTACCTGACCGCCCGGGTCGGGGCTGAGGAGCCCCGAGGAACGGCCGTCGCCGGACACCCCGGTGCCGCGGACGACCGCATAGACGCGGTCGCCGTCCCGCTGGGCGTCCGCGAGGCGCTTGAGGACCACGACGGCCGACCCCTCGCCGATCAGGAGGCCGTCGGCGTTCCGGTGGAAGGGCCGGATGCGCTGGCTCGGCGAGAGGGCGCGCAGCTGGCTGAAGACGCTCCACAGAGTGATGTCGTGGCAGTGGTGGACCCCGCCGGCCAGCATCACGTCGCAGCGCCCGGTGGCGAGCTCGGCGACCGCCCGGTCGACCGCCACCAGGGACGAGGCGCAGGCGGCGTCGATCGTGTAGGCCGGGCCGCGCAGGTCGAGCCGGCCCGCCGTCCGTGACGCGACGAGGTTGGGCACGAGGCCGGCCGCCGCATCCGGGCTGTCGGCGCCCAGACTGCGGGTGAACGCGGCCCGGACGCGCTCGAGCTGACCGGGTTCCAGATCGGGTAGCAGCTCCCCGAGGGTACGCACCAGCTGGTGGGCGAACCCCACGCGCTGGGTCAGGCGGGCGAGCCCGGCCCCCATGTAGTTGCCGCGGCCCAGCACCACGCCCACCCGGTCCCGGTCGGGCAGCCGCTCCTCGCCGCCCGCGTCGGCCACGGCAGCCGCCGCCACGTGCAGCGCGAGCAGCTGATCGGGCTCGGTGCCGGGCACGGCAGCGGGCATGATGCCGAACCGGGCGGTGTCCACCACGGCGAACTCGTCCACGAATCCGCCCCGCCGGCAGTAGATGCGGTCGGCCCCGCGGGCACCGGCCGGGTCGTAGTAGCCGGCGTCCCACCGCTCCGCAGGGACGTCGGTGATCGCGTCCGTGCCGGCCGTCAGGTTCCGCCAGTACGCCTCCAGACCGGGCGATCCGGGCAGCAGCACGGCCATCCCGATGACGGCGACCGGCGGTACGGGGGTGACGGGTGTGTGCGTCACGGTCACCGGCCCGGGGCGGTGTAGACGACGGCACCGGACCGGACGCCGCCCCAGGCGAGTTCGTCCAGCAGGGCGCGCGCACCCTCGCGGGGGTCGATGAGGCCGATTCCGCGTCGGGCGTACGCGCGGCCGAGCTCCGGGGTGACCATCCCCGGGTGGGCTCCGGTGGGGGCCCACGGCCCCCAGTGGACGGTCAGGGCCCGGCCTCCCGTGCGGGCCGCCCACTGGGCGCCCAGCTCCTCCAGTGCGTCGTTGGCCGCCGCGTAGTCCGCCTGGCCCCGGCTGCCGAGCGCCGCGGCGACGCTTCCGAAGAGCACGACGAAGGCGGGAAGGGCCGGCAGTCCTTCGAGCGCGCCGAGCAGCGTGGCGGCGCCGTCCGCCTTGGTGGCGAACACCCGCTGGAAGGACTCGGCGGACTTCTGCGCGATCAGCCCGTCCTCGATCACGCCCGCCCCGTGGACGACGCCGTCGAGGCGACCGTACTCGGCATGGATCTCCTTGACCGCCCGGCACACGGCCTCCGGTTCCCGCACGTCCACCGGCCGGTACCGCACGCGGGCGGCGACACCCTTCAGCTCGTCCATCGTGGCGGTGATCTCGCGCTGTGCCAGGATGCGCGCGCTCTCCTTGCGGATCTGTGACGGCGTCAGGCCGCCCCGGGCCGCGAGCACACCGCACAGCGCCGTGCCGTCGCCCGCTGCGGCGATGGCGGGCTCCTCGTCCGGGCCGGGCCAGGGCGTACGGCCCAGCAGTTCGATCCGGCAGCGGGTGGCGGTCGCCAGGGCGACGGCGAACCGTGCCGTGATGCCGCGGGCCCCGCCGACCAGGACGACCACCGAGTCGCGGTCCAGTCCGGCGGCGGCCGCGGCCTCGTAGTCGCTCTCCTGCCCCGCAGGGGCGTCCTCAGGGCGGACGATCGGGGCCTCCTGCAGCTCCAGGCCCTGCCGGCCGGCACCGGTCCGCAGCACGACCGGGGCGTCCCGGTCGTCGGAGAGGATCTCCGCGGCGAGGGCGTCGGCCACAGCGGACGCGGGCAGGCAGGGGGACAGTTCCACGAGCCGGGCCGCGGCCTGCGGATACTCCCGGGCCACGGCGCGGAACAGCCCGCGCAGGCCGGCCGTGCGGGCGTCGTGCCGCGCGGCGGCCCGGACGGCCAGGAGCCAGTGCGGGTCGCACCGCAGGGCGGCCTGGACGACAGGAAAGGCGCCGGGGAGCACCGGCAGGTCCGAGCCGGTCAGCGGGCCGAGGAGCACCACGCCGTCCACAGGGCCGTCCTGCTCGCTCAGCAGGTGATCGGTCGGCAGGGTCATGGTCTGCGCCCCGTGCCGCTCCAGCCGGGCTGCCAGTGCGGTGGCCACGTCGGCGTCGCCGTCGGCTTCGCCGCCACCGCCGAGCAGCGCGAAGCGTCGCCCGGCGAGGCGGGAGGACGGCGCGGCGACAGGAACGCCGTCGAGCGGGACGGGCCCGAGCCGGAACCGCCTCGGGACTCCGCCGGAGGCCGGCACCGGCACCGGCCGCCCGGGGTGCGCGTCCGGTGGGGCCCCGGCGGCGATCTTCCTGACCAGCCATGCCGCGGTGGCTGCCGCGGTACGGGCCTTGCCGAGCTCTTCCAGCTCCTCGTCACCGAGGGCCGCCGCACCGTTGTCGGTGCCGAGACCCGCGCGCTGGGCGAACTCGCCCGCGATCTCGGCCCGCTTGATGGAGTCGATGCCGAGATCGGCGTCGAGATCCAGGCCCGGGTCGATCATGTCGAGCGGATATCCGGTGCGCCTGCTGATGACCTCCGACACCAGCTTCAGCGCCTCCGCCTCGGTCAGGGCCGCGGGCGGCGTGGCGGGGGCGGGCGCCACCGCCTCCGGTGCCGGACGCGCGGGAGCCTCGGCCGGAAGCACGGAAGCCCGGGCCGGACGCAGGGAAGCCCGGGCCGGGAGCGTTACGGGCTCCTGCGGCCCGGCTCCGAAGTACCCCAGCAGCACATCGCGCTGGGCGGCGATCATGTCCCTGCTCGTGCGCAGGAAGTCGGAGATCAGCTCGTCCTTGTCCGTTCGTGGACCACCCTCGTGGTGCGGGGCCGTCACCGCCGGGGCAGCGATGCGCTGGGCCGGTGCCGGCCCGCCGGGCACGGGTTCACCGTCCCGCGTGCGAACCAGGTGCCCGTCGACGGTCCAGCCCGGCCGCTCCTGCGGCAAGGGTTCGGCGTCGACGGCGTCACGGCCGCGGAACATCCAGGCGGTGAGCACCGGCAGCCCGGCGACTGCGAGCGCGGCCAGGGAGTCGAGGAATCCGGGCAGCTCGCGGCCGTCCTCCCCGAGGCTTCCCGCGCAGGCGACGGCCCGGTGCGGCCGGCCGGCGAGGATCGACCCGACGAGGCCGGTGAGCACGGTGCCGGGCCCCGCCTCGACGAAGACCCGGGCCCCCGCCGCGTACATGGCCTCGATCTGCTCCGTGAAGCGCACCGGCGCACCGAGCTGCCCGGCCAGTTCCACACGCAGCACGTCCGCCGAACTGCCGTGCTCGGCGGCCGTCCGGTTGGACCAGACGGGGAACTCCGCCTCGCCCAGGGCCTCGCGCTCCAGCGCCTCGGCGAACCGGCCCTCGGCCGCCGACACGAGCGGGCTGTGGAAGGCACAGGCCACCGGGATACGGGTCGCGGAGCGGCCTGCGGCACGTACGGCCTCCACCGCCGCGTCGACCGCCTCCACCGGCCCGGAGACGACGGTCTGGGAGGGGCCGTTGTAGTTGGCCACGACGACCCGGCCGGACAGCCCCGCGTCCGCGAGAGCACGTTCGACGTCGGAGGGTCCCGCGGCGACCGCCGCCATGCCGCCCGGCCCGTCCGCGTGCGCTCCGGCGGCCGTGTGGATCGCGTTCGCCCGCTCGGCGCTCAGGCGCAGCAGGGTACGGGCGTCCATGACGCCTGCCGCGCAGAGCGCCACGAGCTCCCCGTAGCTGTGCCCGGCCGCCATGTCGGGCCGGATGCCGGCCGTTTCGAGGAGGGTGTACGCGGTGAGGCCGACGATTCCGAGCGCCGGTTGTGCCGCTCGGGTGTCGGTGAGGCGGGCCCGGCGCTCCGCTCGCCGCGCGTCGTCGAACGCGGCCGGGGGGTGGAGGAGGGCGGCATGGTCAGGGCCGAGGTGGAGGTGGCGCTGGAGCTCCGGGAAGGTGACGAAGAGGTCCGCGAGCATGCCGGGGCGCTGGCTGCCCTGGCCGGGGAAGAGGAAGGCGACCTTGCCGGGGTCCGTTCCCGTCTCCGTCCCCCTCCTCTCCGGTTCCGCGACGTGGATGCCAGGTGCGGTGCCGCCCCCGGCTGCCGGGCCGCCGTCGGCCTCCAGGGCGCTGCGCAGCTTGCGCGCGAGGTCGCCGAGGTCGGCGGCGACCAGGGCGATGCGGACCGGCTCCCGGCCGGCGTCGGCCGTGCGGGAGGCCGTCAGGGCCAGGTCACGCAGGCGCCGCGGCCGTCCGGCGGCGTCGTTGGCCTCGGCCAGTTCCAGCATCTTCCCTACCGCGCGCAGGGCGGAGGGCAGGTCGGCGCCGCGGAAGAGGAAGAGCTCGGCGGGCCAGGCGTCCAGGCCGTGCCGCGGGGGCATGCCCGCCTCGTGGGCGGCGAGCACCGCGTGGAAGTTGGTGCCGCCGAAGCCGAAGGCGCTGAGCCCCGCGACCCGCTCGGCGGCCGGGGCCGCCCACGGCCGGGCCCGGGTGTGGAAGACGAAGGGGCTCTCGCCCTCCCGCCAGGAGGGGCCGGGCCGCTCCAGCTGCGCGGTCGGCGGTGTGACGCCCGTGTACAGCGCCAGGGCGGTCTTGACGAGACCGGCCAGGCCCGCGGCGCATTTAGTGTGCCCGATCTGTGCTTTGACGGACCCGAGGGCACAGCTTTCCGGCCGTGCCCCGGCCGCGGTGAACACCTCGTCGAGGGCGGCCATCTCCGTACGGTCGCCGACGACGGTGCCCGTTCCGTGGGCCTCGACCAGCCCGACGTCGGCGGGCGAGACGCCCGCGCTCGCGTAGGCCCGCTCCAGGGCGGCGCGCTGGCCCTGCGGACACGGCGCGGTGAGGCTGCGCGACCTGCCGTCGCTGGAGCTGCCCATCCCCTTGATCACGGCGTAGACGCGGTCGCCGTCCCGTTCGGCGTCGGCCAGCCGCTTGAGCACCACGCAGGCCACACCCTCGCCGAGGACGGTCCCGTCGGCCGCGGCGTCGAACGGGCGGCACCGCCCTGTCGGAGAGAGCGCCTGGACGGAAGTGAAGAGGGCGTAGTCGGCGATGCCGTTGTGCAGGTCCGCGCCCCCGCACAGGACGAGGTCGCTGCTGCCGGTGACCAGTTCCTTGCAGGCGGAGTCGAGCGCGGCGAGCGACGAGGCGCACGCCGCGTCCACGGTGTAGTTCGCGCCGCCCAGATCGAAGCGGTGGGCGATGCGTCCGGAGACGACGTTGGCCAGGATGCCGGGGAAGGAGTCCTCGGTGGGCGTGGGCAGTTGTTCCGCCAGGCCGGGCGGCACCGAGCCGAAGTAGGAGGGCAGGACCGCGCGCAGGGTGTAGGCGTGGGACAGCTCGCCTCCGGACTCGGCGCCGAAGACCACGGAGGCGCGGGAGCGGTCGAAGGGCCTGCCGCCCCGGCCGCCGTCGCCGTATCCGGCGTCGTCCAGAGCCCGGCGCGCGGCCTCCAGCGCGAGCAGCTGCACCGGATCGGTGCTGCCCAGGGTGGTGGGCGGAATACCGTAGCGCAGCGGGTCGAAGGGGATGCGCGGCAGGAATCCGCCCCACTTGGAGACGGTGGCCGCGCCGTGGTGGAGGGCGGGGTCCCAGCGGTCGGCCGGCACCTCGGTGACGGCGTCGGCGCCGCTGAGCACGTTGGCCCAGAAAGCGGCCATGTCGGGTGCGCCCGGGAACATGCAGGCCATGCCGACGACGGCGATGTCCAGCGGCCGGGAGACGGCCGCCTTGGACGCCTGCCCGGCCGGGCCCTCCTCCGGCACGCGGCGCAGCTCCTCGGCGCGCCGCTCCAGGAAGTCCGCGGCCCCGTCGGTCACGGCGCGGTGCAGGGCTGCGACGGTGGTGACGCGGGAGCGCAGCGCCGCGACGTCCCCGGCCATGAACAGGCCCTCGTGGAACTGCCGGTCCTCGCCCACCGGCACCGGTTCTCCGCCGGGGCCGCGTTCGACGCCCCGGCTGGCCAGCCGCAGCCGTCCGACATTGTGCCGCTCAAGGGTCTCCCAGCGCTGCCGCGCCGGTACGCCCTGCGCCTGGAGCCGCTCCTTGAGCGCGCCGAAGCCCTCCGTGACGGGGGTCGTGAGGCACCGGGTGGCGTGGCCCGGCGCCGTCTCCAGCAGGGTCGTGCGGTGCGCGGCCAGCATCTGCCGCTGGAAGAGCGGCTGTACGGCGCCGCAGGCGACGGCCTCTTCCGTGAACAGGTAGGCCGTTCCCATCAGCAGGCCCACCGCGACGCCGCGCCGGATCAGCGGGGCGGCCAGGGCGGCGACCATGGCGGCGGACCGCTCGTCGTGGATGCCGCCCGCGAAGAACACCTCTATGCGGCCTTCCCGGGCACCGGCCGCTTCGCGGGCGTCCCGGCCCCCTTGCCCGGCCAGGAAGTCCGCGAGCACCGCAATCTGCGCTTCCCACAGCGGGAAGCTGTTCCGCGGACCCACATGACCGCCGCACTCCGCGCCCTCGAAGACGAACCTGCGGGCCCCGGCCCGCAGGAACCGCCGCAGCAGGCCGGGCGAGGGGACGTGCAGGAACGTGGCGATCCCGGCCTCTTCGAGGGCGGCGGCCTGGGCGGGCCGTCCGCCCGCGATGACGGCGTGGCTCGGGCGTACCTCCCGGATGACGTCGAGCTGGGCGCCCCGGATCCCTTCCGGGGCGAAGCCGAGCACGCCCACGCCCCAGGGCCGCCCGGCGAGGGCCGCCGCGGTGTCGCGCAGCACGGCGCGCGCCCGGTCCGGCGGCGCCAGGGCGAGCGCGATGAAGGGGAGCCCGCCCTCCGCGGCCACGGCGGCGGCGAACGCGGGCCGGTCGCTGACCCTGGTCATCGGGCCCTGCGCGACGGGCAGCCGGACGCCCAGCGCCTCGGCCGACGCCGAACCGGGACGCAGCGCCGAGGCGGCCGTGCCGTCGTGGAAGCCGTCCTCGACCGCCTCCGTCAGGGCCCGGACGGTCCGGGCCACCGTCTGCCAGCGGTCGGCGAAGACGGAGGCCAGGAAGCCGTCCTGACCCACCGGCAGGCGCCCGGCGCGCGGATCGCGGCGCAACAGCTCCCGGTGACCGTCGACGACGGTGGTCTCCGAACCGTCCATGGCGCGGATGTCGGCCGCCGCCCGCCCGCCGAGGCCGGACTCCGCCAGCAGCGCGAGCTGGCTGTCCAGGACGACTCCGGCCGCCCCGCCCGCGACGGCCGCCGCGGCGGTCCGCGGCCCGATGCCACCGCAGGCCCACACGGGGACGGTCACTCCCGGCTCGCCGAGCACCTGCTGCAGGAGCACGAACGTGCCGACGGGGCCGACCCGGCCGCCGCTCTCACCGCCTCGCGCTATGACGCCGTGCGCTCCGGCCCGCACGGCCGCCAGGGCCTCCTCAACGGTGGTGACCTCGACCAGCACCCGGTACGCGCCGGCCGTCTCACGGACCGGCCAGTCCGCCCCCACGCCGAGCACCACCGTGTGCGGGGCGGTCCCGTCCCCGGCCGGCCCCGGGGCGAGATCGTCGGGTGCGAGCCGGCACCCGGCGGCGACCCGTACGCCGTACCGCCGGCCCGCGGTCCAGCGGCGCACCTGTTCCAGCTCCTCACGGGCCCGCCGGCACCCCGTGCCGAGGTCGAGCACGCCGAGGCCTCCGGCACGGGTGAACGCCGCGACGAGCCTGGCGTCGGGGGCGCCGAAGGGGCTGATCCCGATGAGCACGTCACGGAAGGACGCATCGGACACGGAGACACTCCTCTGCAAGGGGAGACCCGGCATTCCATGACAGCCCCTCTGAGATGTCTGCGACAGAGCGCACACAGGGGGCGCACGCGCACAGGAGGGAGCACGCGTAAGCAGGTCTTGACCCCGGGCCCGGGTGGTCTTGACCCCGAACCCCGGTGGTTCAGCGCGGCGAGACGGTCAGGCGCAGGAATCGGGGCCGGTAGATGCCGGTCCGGCGGATGACATCGGCCGGGGCGAGGCTGTTGACGTTGTAGGAGACCACGATGTCGCCGCGGCCGCGTTCGAGTTCCGGATGCTCGTGCGGGTTGTAGGCGATGACATTCGGGTTGCGGTACGTGCCCTTCGGCCCGGCCTCCGGCGCCGTGTACACCGTCCGGGGCCGGGTGAAGGGGCCGCCGGGGGAGCGGGACCAGGCGATCTGCGTCTCGGCGCTGAACGGCACATCCGCACGCTGGGTCACCAGCGCGTACCAGGATCCGTGCCGCACCACGCTGAGCTCGTCCGAGGTGAACAGCGCGCCTCCGGGACCGGACAGCCGGGCGGCGTCCGCCTCACGACCGGACCACAGGCCGCGCGCCGTCCGGTACTGCCAGGGACGTCGCAGATCGCGGCCGGTGACCCGGGCGAGCCGCAGACGGCTGCGGCCCTCGGGGGTGCGCTCGGTTCCGTAGATGTACGTGTACCTGCCTTGAGATTCCAGCCAGGCACCCCACGCGATGCGGGCGGAGGACGGCAGCGGGGTGACGGACGCCGGCCGGCTGTAGACGCCGGCGCGGAACCTGGCCAGCACGTTGCCTCGCCAGGCGATGTCCAGCGGACCGCTGCCTGTTCGCGTATAGCGGGCGTAGACGACGCTCACGCCGTGACCGTCGCGGATGCCCGCGCGTGCCCAGTACCAGGACGCACGGTCGGAGCCGGTCACCGGAGGCGCGGGCTGGCCGGTCCGGTCCCGGCCGGTCACCGTGCGCGGGCCGTGCGCGGTCCACAGCACGAAGCTGTTGTGCAGGAAGGGGGTCGTCCCGCCCTCGCCCACCGTGGGGGAGCGTGAGCCGTCGGGCCGTACCGTGCCGAGGAACGTGTCGGAGAACACCCACAGTTCACCGCCCGGGGCCGGCACGGAGTACGTGCTGTCCCCGCCGGTCCAGTGGCGCGGTGAACGGCCGTGGTCGGCGTACGTCCCGAAGGCCGCATCGAGGGTGCGGGCGGGGCGTACCTCCACGACGCGTGGGGGTCCGGCGGCCGGGGCGGACCCCGGGAGCGGGAAGGCGCAGAGCGCGGAGAGTACGGAGAGCAGAGCGGCCGCGGCGTATCTCTCTACGGCTTTTGGCAGGCGCATGGTCCTCCGGCCCGGGCCCTGTCTCTTCAGCCCCGGTAGGCGTCCTCCAGCCCCTGAATGTCGATCTTGCGCATGTTCATCATGGCCTGCATGACGCGGTTCGCCGCGGCCCGGTCCGGGTCGGCCAGCAGTTCGATGAGCCGGCGCGGGGTGATCTGCCAGGACAGGCCGAACTTGTCCTTGAGCCACCCGCAGGGGCCCTCCTCGCCGCCCTCGCCCAGCCGGGCCCAGAGCCGGTCGACCTCCTCCTGGTCCGCGCAGTCGACGCTGAACGAGACGGCCTCGGTGAAGGTGAACTGCGGTCCGCCGTTGAGCGCGACGAAGCGCCGGCCCGCGAGCTCGAACTCGACGGTCATGACGGACCCCGGCTCACCCGGGCCCGCCTCGCCGTAGTGCTGCACCGCGACGACGCGTGAGTCGTCGAAGACCGATACGTAGTGGGCGACGGCCTCCTCGGCCCGGCCGTCGTACCAGAGGAAGGGCTTGATCTTGTCAGTGATGCGCACAGGGACGAGTAGACCCGACTCCGGGCCGGAATGCCCGTCCATCGGGCGCGCATGGCGTGTTGTGCGGGGGACCGGCAAGGGGGGCCTCCGGTGCGGATCCAGCCACCGTTCCCGCAATCCCGGCCGCTGTCCTGACGTGGTGTTTTACAGTGGCCTCGATCAGTTCTGGTGATAGGACCTGTGAGGTATTCGCGAACATGGCGACTGAAACGTTTGAGTTTCAGGTGGAGGCCCGTCAGCTGCTGCAGCTGATGATCCACTCGGTCTACTCGAACAAGGACGTCTTCCTGCGGGAGCTCGTCTCCAACGCCTCCGACGCGCTGGACAAGCTGCGCTTGGAGAAGCTCTGGGACGACTCGCTCGACGCCGACGTGTCCGACCTGCACATCGAGATCGACATCGACAGCGACACCCGTACCCTCACCGTGCGGGACAACGGCATCGGGATGTCGTACGACGAGGTCGGGCGGCTCATCGGCACGATCGCCAACTCGGGCACCGCCACGTTCCTCCAGGAGCTGCAGGAGGCCAAGGACGCGGCCGGGGCGGAGGGCCTCATCGGCCAGTTCGGCGTCGGGTTCTACGCCGGCTTCATGGTGGCGGACGAGGTCACCCTGACGACCCGGCGCGCCGGCGAGAGCCGGGGCACCCGCTGGACGTCGCGCGGCGAGGGCACGTACACGCTGGAGACGGCCGACGACGCCCCGCAGGGCACCTCGGTCACCCTCCACCTCAAGCCGGCCGACCCGGAGAACCAGCTTCACGACTACACCTCCCCGTGGAAGATCAGGGAGATCGTCAAGCGGTACTCGGACTTCATCACCTGGCCCGTCCGGATGATGCCCGAGGGCTCTGCAAGCGCCGGCGAGAGCGACGGGACACCCGAACCCGAGACGCTCAACTCCATGAAGGCGCTGTGGGCCCGCCCGCGCGACGAGGTGTCCGACGACGAGTACCACGAGCTGTACAAGCACATCGGCCACGACTGGCGCGAGCCCCTGGAGACGATCCGGCTCCAGGCGGAGGGCACCTTCGAGTACCAGGCCCTGCTCTTCCTCCCCGCCCACGCACCCCACGACCTGTTCGCGCGGGACTCCAAGCGCGGCGTGCAGCTGTACGTCAGGCGCGTGTTCATCATGGACGACTGCGAGGCGCTGCTGCCGCCGTACCTCCGCTTCGTCAAGGGCGTCGTCGACGCCGCGGACCTCCCGCTCAACGTGTCCCGCGAGATCCTCCAGCAGGACCGCCACATCGAGATGATGCGGCGACGGCTGACGAAGAAGGTCCTGTCCACGGTCAAGGAAATGATGACCAAGGACCAGGACCGCTACGCCACGTTCTGGCGGGAGTTCGGTACGGCCCTGAAGGAGGGGCTGGTCACCGACCCGGAGAACCGCGACGCCATCCTCACCGTCGCGTCGTTCGCAAGCACCCACCACGACACCGAGCCGACCACGCTCAAGCAGTACGTGGAACGGATGGACGACGCGCAGGCCGACATCTACTACCTGACCGGCGAGTCCCGGCAGAGCATCGAGAACTCCCCGCACATGGAGGCGTTCCGGGACCGGGGCATCGAGGTGCTGCTGCTCACCGACCCCGTCGACGAGGTGTGGGCCGACGCCGTCGGCGAGTACGAGGGCAAGAAGCTCAAGTCCGTCGCCAAGGGCCGGATCGACCTCGACGCCAAGGACGAGGACGCCCCCGGCGGCGAGCGGGAGAAGCAGACCGAGGAGTACGCCGGGCTGCTCGGCTGGATGAAGGAGCAACTGGGCGAGGACATCAAGGAGGTGCGCCTGTCCTCCCGCCTCACGGTCTCCCCGGCCTGCGTCGTCTCCGACGCGCACGACCTGACCCCGGCTCTGGAGAACATGTACCGCGCGATGGGACAGGAAGTGCCCCGCGCCAAGCGGATCCTGGAGCTCAACCCCGGTCACCGGCTGGTGAAGGGCCTCAACCAGGCGTACAAGGAGCGCGAGGACCGCACGGGCCTCGCCGAGACCGCCGAGCTGCTGCACGGCCTGGCCGTGCTCGCCGAGGGCGGTCAGCCGAAGGAGCCGGCCCGTTTCGTCAAGCTGATGGCGGACCGTCTGGAGCGCAGCCTGTAGCCCGGCTCCGCCCGGCGCCTGCGGCCCGCCCCAAGGAATCGGGCAGGCCGCAGGCGGCCGGGCCTGACCGGCCGGCCGGGTCGGGGCGCCGGGCCGTCGCTCGCCGCGGTTGTCGTGGAGACGCTCTGTCGGCGATTGTCCGCATGTGGTCTCATGGCGTCGGCGACCGCTGCCGCATCCTGCCGGCGCCCTCGCGGAGGACGAACCGCTTGTTGTGGAGGCGCGCGTGCTGATCGACGGAACCGGGCCCGTCCGGCCGGAGTCCGGCCTTCTGGCCGAGGCGCGGAAGCTGCTGCCCGATGTCGTGGCATTGCGGCGCCGGATCCACCGCACCCCGGAAGTGGGCGCGCACCTGCCCCGTACCCAGCAGGCGATCCTGGAGGCCCTCGAAGGCCTGGGCCTGACGGTGACGCTCGGCAGGCAGCTGAGCTCGGTGGTGGCGGTGCTCGACAGCGGGCGGCCCGGGCGGACTCTGCTGCTGCGCGCGGACATGGACGCCCTGCCGCAGCAGGAGAACACCGGTCTCGACTTCGCCTCCCAGGTACCCGGCGTCATGCACGCGTGCGGGCACGACGCGCACACCGCCATGCTCGTCGGTGCCGCGCGGCTGCTCAGCGCCCGCAGGGACCGGCTGGCGGGGCGGGTGGTCTTCATGTTCCAGCCCGCGGAGGAGACCGGCGGCGGGGCCCTGCCCATGATCGAGGAGGGGTTGCTCACCCCGGCCGACGGCACGGCGGTCGATGCGGCGTTCGCCCTGCACGTCAACGCCCGCAACGAGACGTGCACCGTCCACGTCCGGCCGGGCACGCAGTACGCCGCCGCCGACGTAGTGCGGATCGTGGTCAGGGGCCGGAGCGGGCACGCGGCGGCCCCCCACCGGGTGCTCGATCCGGTCCCGGTCGCCTGCGAGATCGTCCAGGCCCTCCAGACCATGATCACCCGGACCGTCGGCATCGTCGAGCCCGCGGTCCTTACGATCACCACGATCCGGGCGGGCAGCGCGTTCAACATCATCCCGGAGACCGCGGAGCTGTCCGGGACGTACCGCACGCTCTCCGAGGCGAGCCGCCGCACGGTGCGCGAGGGCATCACGCGCGTGGCCGAGGGGGTGGCCGCCGCCCATGGCATGACCGCCGAAGTAGAACTCCCCGAGGGATACCCCACGGTGCAGAACGACCCCGTGTTCACCGCGCTGGTGCGCCGTGCGGCGGCTGCCGCGCTCGGCCCCTCCCACGTGCACGAGCTCCCCCACGCCACGATGGGCGGCGAGGACTTCTCGTACGTCCTGCAGCGTGTGCCCGGCGCGATGGTGTTCCTGGGAGCCTGCCCGCCCGGCGGCGTGCCGGGGGCGGTTCCGGACAACCACTCCGACCGCGTGATCCACGACGAGGGTGCGTTGGCCGCCGGCGTCGCCCTGCACTGCGCGGTCGCCGAGGACTTTCTGCGCGCCGGCGGAAACGAGGGCGAGGAGGAAAGCAGCGAACGCGGCGCGGCCATTGGCGTGGCATGCAGGGACGACAGAGACCGAAGGCCTGGATGACGCCGCTTACCTGCCCCGGAGGCGCGTGGTCACAGACCGGCCGGCACGGGCCCGTCGGGCCGCCAGACGGTGCCGCGGCGCTCGTGGGCGAACAACTCCTCGACGGCATGG
This sequence comes from Streptomyces hiroshimensis, assembly GCF_014650335.1. Taxonomy (GTDB): domain Bacteria; phylum Actinomycetota; class Actinomycetes; order Streptomycetales; family Streptomycetaceae; genus Streptomyces; species Streptomyces hiroshimensis. Next base: position 37,131 of record NZ_BMUT01000013.1, on the reverse strand, counting down.
GCGATCCGGGGGCCGACCTCGCGCTCCAGCAGGTACAGGCTCAGGTCGAGCCCGGAGGTGACGCTCGCACCGGTGACGAGGTCGCCGTCGTCCACGACACGCGCGTGGACCGCGTGGGCGCCGGTGGCGGCGAGCGTGTCCATGCCCGTGTGATGGGTGGTCGCATAGCGGCCCTCCAGCAGTCCGGCCATCGCCAGGAGGAGGGAGCCGCCGCAGACCGTGGCGACCGTCACGTCCGTACGGTCCATTGCCTCCTTCAGCAGCCCGGGGAGGGCGGTGGTGAGGGCGCGGTCCAGCAACACGGAGATGAATTCGTCCTGCGGCGCACCCGTTTGCGCGCCGTCGCCGGGGAGTTCGTCGCCGGGGATTTCACCGGATGCTTCGTCGGACTCCCCGGGCTCGCCGAGGCGGCCGGAGGCGCCGGGGACGAGGACCAGGTCCGCCCGCGCGAGGTCCAGCGCGGCCGTGGCCCGCAGAGGCATGCCCCCGGTGCCGCTCACCACCTCGCGCGGCCCTTCGGCGGACACCAGCTCCACGCTCACCGCTCCGCCTGACGCCGCGCCCCCGGCGTACAGGACTTCGTAGGGGGCGATGACGTCGAGCGGATCGCAGCCGTCGAACAAGACGATCTGTGCGTGCATGGAATGTCCTTCGGATGGGTTTCGGAAGCGGATCCGGAAGCGGATCCGGAAGCGGATCCGGAAGCGGATCCGGAAGCGGATCCGGAAGCGGATCCGGAAGCGGATCCGGATGGAGGTCCGGGTGGGTTTACAGCCGGTCTGTCCCGGCCCCGGCCCCGACGATATGCAAGCGCCGACACGCATCCCAGTGGCGTGAGTGCCACCTTTCCACGGAAAATTGCCAGCCGCTGTGGAGCACGCTGCTGCGCGCTGCAGAAGGCTGATGAACAGGCATAAGCAGGCCATGAGAAGGCCTCCGGGACCCGCCGCGCCCGCACGGTGGCCACGTATGTTCCTGCCATGCACACCGTCGCCGTACTCGCGCTGGACCAGGTCATCCCGTTCGACCTGTCCACCCCCATCGAGGTCTTCGCCCGCACTCGCCTGCCGGACGGACGCGCCGGCTACCAGGTCCGGGTCTGCGCCACGCGGCCGGAGACCGACGCCGGAGTCTTCGCGCTACGCGCCCCGTGGGACCTGGAAGGGCTCCGCGGGGCCGACACCGTCGTCGTGCCCGGCACCGCCGATCCCGCGGCGCCCCTCCCCGACGACGTCCGCGAGGCACTGCGCGCAGCGGCGCAGGCCGGCACCCGCATCGCCTCCATCTGCACGGGCACGTTCCCTCTCGCCGCAACCGGCCTGCTCAACGGCCTGCGTGTCACCACCCACTGGATCGCGGCCGACCTGCTGGCCGCCACCTACCCCGAGCTCAGGGTCGACCCGGACGTGCTGTACGTCGACAACGGGCAGTTCCTCACCTCGGCCGGGGCCGCAGCCGGGCTGGACCTGTGCCTGCATATGATCCGCCGCGACTACGGGTCGGCCGTCGCCGCCGACGCCGCGCGGCTGTCCGTGATGCCCCTGGAGCGCGAAGGCGGGCAGGCGCAGTTCATCGTCCACGACCACGCGCCCGCCCCTCGGGGCTCCACGCTGGAACCCCTGCTCATCTGGCTCCAGGACAACCTCGCCCGCCACCTTGCGCTCGACGACATCGCCACCCACGCCGGCTTGAGCACCAGGACACTGATCCGCCGGTTCCGCGAGCACACCGGCACCACCCCGCTCCAGTGGCTCCACCGCGCCCGCATCCGCCGGGCCCAGCACCTCCTGGAAACCACGCAGCACTCGGTCGAACGCATCGGCGCCCAGGTCGGCTTCGGATCCCCGACCGCCTTCCGCGACCGCTTCAAACGAACGACCGGCGTCAGCCCCCACACCTACCGGCGATCCTTCGGCCGACGCCCGCCTGAGGCCGGCTCTGCCCAGACCCCGCTACCGGCTCTGCTGCGTCCGGGGTCCGGAAGGGATCGTCGTCGGGCCGGCGGAGAAGATCAGCTGACGGCCTGATCAGGAGGCCCGCCGGGTGCCCAGGGGCCAGGCCGCCACGGTCTCGTACCGGGGACGTTCACCCCCGCCCCGGGCCCCGCTCCCGCCCCCGGCCAGATGGCTGCGCATCAGTTCCAGGTGCTCGACGCGCCACCGGCGGCCCCGGAACCCGGCCAGTTCCTCCGCGTACGGCCGGAGGCTCACGTGCCCGGCGACGCGGGCGAGAGTGAGGTGGGGGTGGAAAGGCCGGGCGCCGTCCATGCGCACCCCGGCCTGCCGAACCGCGCCGGCAGTGGAGCGGGCCAGTCCGGCCAGAGTCTCCAGCGATCCGGTCGCCCCGACCCACAGGATCCGGTCGCCGAACCGGCCGCCGCCGGCGAACCGCAGCTCGTGCGCCGGATGCCGGTGGGCGGCGCGGGCCAGGCCCTCGCCCAGCTCGGGCAGCAGGGCCTCGTCGACCTCACCGAGGAAGGCGAGGGTGAAGTGCCACGTGGCGGGATCGGTCCAGCGCAGCCGACCGCGGCGCTCGGGAAGGGCGGCGCGCAGCTGCGCCACTTCGGCCGCCAGCTCGTCGACGGCGGCCTGAGGAGGGATCACTGCGGCGAAGAGTCGCATGAAGTGAGTGTGACGCGACCGGATGGGCTTCCGGGCGTTCCCGGGACTCCGAACCGGACATCCGCCTCGGTCGGCAGACACCCTCTCCGGGGCCGGGACGCATCCGCTGCCACACCTTCACACGCCATCCGCGCTACGTGACCGAAACGCACCATGCTCACTCCTTCAAGTGAATCAAGTGCGGGAGTTCTTTGACGCGTAGGCCTTACGGTAACGGCTGTGATGCGACGTCTCTGTGTCACCGGCCCGTGAAAGGGAGTCTCCCGTGTCCGTGCCCACCGCGATGGACCACAAGGCCCGTACCTACAGCCTGGCGCACGCCTACTGGCTGGCCCAGGCGGCCGACCTCTCCTACAAGGACCGGGCGACCATCGAGAACCAGGCGCGGAACTGGGGATTCGACCGGGTGCGGCACCACGAGACGCGCTTCACGCCGCCCTTTCCGCTGGAGGACACCCAGGCCTTCACGATGGCCAGCGACGACATGATCATTACGGCCTTCCGGGGCACGGAACCCGCGCAGATCCGCGACTGGCTCTCCGACGCCACGACCCCGCCCTGGCCGGGCCCGGCGAAGACGGGCTACGTCCACTACGGCTTCGGCCAGGCTCTGGAATCCATCTTCCCGGGCGTGAAGGACACCCTCCGCGAGTACCGGACGAACGGTCAGACCGTGTGGTTCACCGGCCATAGCCTGGGCGGTGCACTCGCCATGCTCGCCGGCGCACGGCTGTACCTGGAGGACCCGAAGCTGTTGGCCGACGGTATCTACACCTACGGCCAGCCCCGTACGTGCGACCGGATGCTGGTAGCTGCGTGCAACAAGGGCTTCAAGCAGCGCCTCTTCCGGTTCGTGAACAACAACGACATCGTGCCGCAACTGCCACCCGAGCCCGCGTACACCCACGCCGAGACCCTGCGGTACATCGATTCCGTCGGCAAGGTCCACGAGACCATGTCGCTCTTCGGCGGCCTCGCCGACCGGGCGAAGGGCCTGACAGCGGATGCGTTCGCGCCCGCGAGCGACGGCGTGCGCGATCACTCGATCCGCAAGTACATCGCCGCATTGGAGAAGAACCTGACCTGACCGGTTCGTGGCGATGCCTTCGACGGGGTGACCAGTTCGCCGGACAGCGTCCGGAGGGATCCGGGATCCGGGCGAAACCCCGTACCAGGGCACGCGTTGTGACAGGCATGACCACACCGAGCAACAGGCACGGCGCGCGACGCTTCGGTGTCACCGCGCATGCTCTGACCGCTGCCCTGTCCGCCGCCGTTCTGTTCGCCGCCGTGCCGCCTGTGCACGCAGCCCCGTCCGGGCCCCCGCCGCCCGGGCCGGTGGCCGGGCAGAGCAGCGTGTCCGGGGCCGCGCGACAGGTGTATTACCCGAACGTGGACCGGATCGTGTGCGAGGTGAACAAGGAACGGGCCAACCGGCGGCTGACCCCCATGCTGATCTCGGACCCGGTCTCCGAGACGGCGCGCCGTCACGCCCGGGACATGGCCCGGACGGGTCGGCTCACCCAGGTCGGGAGCGACGGAAGGGACCTGCGTGCCCGGCTGAGTGACGCGAACGTGTACTCGTCCCACATCCTCGAGTACCTGTTCCACGGCTACGACCACGACGGCTACTTCGCGGACATGGCCACGGACCCGGACCCGCGCAACGACTTCTACAAGGCACTGATGAGCCCGGACACGGTGGCGATCGGCATGGGCTACGAGAACCGGTACTGGGACGTGGTCCTCGTCGGCAAGCACCGGAGGCTGGTCACCCGCCCGCCGTCGTGCGGGAGCGCATGACCACGGCGCCCGGATGTCACTCGCCGGCCCGGGCGGCGATCCCGTTCCCTCCTCGTCCCCTCCCATAGGGCCCGATGCACCGCCGTCGAAACCGCAGCTGTCCACCCCCTCCAGGGGTACGACGCGGCCCACTGGCTGAATCCCGAAATTCCGCCGGTGGGCCGCAGGGTCTGTGCCAGCCCGTCAGCGCCAGGCCGTGAGAACGGCCGGCGGAGATCGCCGTGGCCCGGCCTTCACGGCTCGCTCCTCAGGTCGTGTGCCACAGCTGGTTGTTGCCCTGGTTGCAGTCCCACATGAGGACGGAGGCCCCGATCCACCAGTTGCCGTTGGCGATGGTCAGGCATCGGTTGTAGACGGGATTGCGCAGGCGGGCGCCGTCCCAGACCCACTGCTGGGGGGCGCCGCCATAGCAGTCCCACATGTTCAGGGCGGCGCCGTTGTCCGCGTTTCCCGCGACCACGTCGAGGCACTTGCCGTTGAGGTCGCTGCGGATCGTCAGCCCGTCCCAGTACCACCGCTCGTTCGAGCCGCCGTGACAGTCCCACATGCCCACCAGCGCCCCGATCCCGGGGTTGCCCGCTCTGATCTCCAGGCATCTGTTGTTCATGTTCGAAGCGATCATGAAGCCGACCTTGACCTTCGCTTTGGCCGTCGTCTTGACGTTCGCCTTGGCGTTCGTCTCGGCCTGCGCGGTGGTCGGCGCCGTGGCCGATGTCGCGAAGAGGCCGGCCAGCCCCAGTCCTGCCGCCGCCAGCATCGTTCCCAGCCGTTGTGACGTCCTCACAGGTGCCTCCAGGCAGATGCGCGCGTGTTCGTCGCCGCAGACGCTATGAGGCAGGAGGCGCTGCCGGTGAGACCAGAACGCGCCGCCTCCCGCGGCATCCACCACGGCTGTCCACGACGCCGGTCGGGCCGGGCCCCCGCCCTCACCGCTGACCGTCCACCGAGGAGAACTCCGATGCGCCGACGCATCGCCCGGGGGTATCGTCCGCGAGCATGACACTTCCCCGCACCCGCCCTCCCCTCACCGCGGACGAGCGGACCCAGCTGCTCGGCTGGCTCGACATGCAGCGCGCGATCGTCCGGTGGAAGTGCGAGGGGCTCTCCGAGGCCGACGCCCACCTGTCCGTACTGCCGGCCTCGCCCTTGATGACGATGGCGGGAATCGTCTCGCACCTGCGCTGGGTCGAACACTTGTGGTTCGAAGTGCTCTTTCTCGGCCGCCCCGCCGAGGGGCCGCAGTTCGAGGGGCCGGACGACGCCGACATGATCGTGGACGGCATCCCGCTCGCGCAGCTCTTGAGCGAGTACGAGCAGCAGTGTGCGGTGTCGAACGAGATCGTGGCGGCCCATTCACTCGACGAGACCGGCCGGCACCCGGACTACCGCTCAGCCGGCGCGAGCCTGCGGTGGATGCTGATCCACATGGTCGAGGAGACCGCCCGGCACGCGGGCCACATGGACGCCGTCCGGGAACTGATCGACGGCCGCAAGGGCTACTACTGACCGGGGACGGGAGGCAGGAATGAGCATCATGGTGCGGCCCTTGGACCGTTTCGGCGAGGTGGCCGCCGTTTCGGCGAGGCGGCCGCATTCGGCCCCGCGAGCGGCGGGCTCGGCCCGCGCACACGGGCCGGCTTCCCGCCCTCGGTCGGGCGACATCGTACGAGGGCGTCAGAAGGCCGAGTGAGTGAACCAGTGGGCGAGCAGGTCCTGGTCGCCGAGCAGCTGGAAGGCGTCGCTGTTGCGGTCCAGGCGGCCGTAGAGGAGCAGGAGCAGGTCCGCGGCCGTTCCCCGGACCGTGGCGTCCGCCGTGTGGGGCGGGGCGCCGTCGGCCACGAGCCCGAAGCCGTCGGGGCGCAGGCGGATCAGCCAGTCGTCGTCGCCGTCCGTACAGCTGAAGCGAATGGTCCGGTCAGGGCCGCGCAGTTCGGCGGTCCCGGGCGCGAAGAAGGAAGCGAACGGCAGATTGGTGAGGAACTCGTCGATGCCGTCCGACGCCAGGGCACGGTCGATGTGCGGCGCGAGCCCGAGGGCGAGCTCGGCGTCGGCCCGGTGCACAAGCGTCTCGAAGAGCATGCGGCGGACCCAGAACCGGGCGTGCTGGTCGAGTCCCCAGGCCCACATCGGCGCGTCCGGATCCGTGGCGGCGAACACCCGGGCGGCCTCCGCGGCACCCGTGGTCAGCCAGTCCGGATAGGCGTCGGGCTGCTCCGGCAGGCGCAGGTCCACCTCGCGACTGGTCGGCGGCTGCTGGATGCGCCGGCTCAGCAGGACGCTGAACCAGCGGTGCACGCTGCCGGTGTGGCGTGTCAGGTCGGCCAGGGTCCAGCCGGGGCAGGACGGCACCGGGGTGGCGGGGTCTGCTCCCTTCACCGTGGCGACGAATCCGGCGGTCTCGGCCACGACCGCCGTGGCGTGCTGGGCTGGGTTCATGTCTGATGTCCTTCTGGTAGGGGCGCCCCGGATACCTCGTATACCCGGAGCGGTGGGAGCGGGGGAGTGGTCTCAGGCCAGTGGCTTGTCGAGTACGGCCTTGGTGTGACTGAAGGTGTCGATGGAGTACTCGCCGTGGTAGCGGCCCATACCGCTCTCGCCCACACCGCCGAACGGCAGGTCGGGTACGGCCAGGTGGGAAACGGGCAGGCCGAAGGCCAGGGCGCCGGAGGAGGTCTCGTCGGTCAGCCGCTGCTTGGTCCGCGGCGAGTCGGTGAAGGCGTACAAGGCGAGCGGCTTGTCGCGCCCGTTGACGAAGGCGATCGCCGCGTCCAGGTCGGGCACGCCGATCACCGGCAGGATCGGCCCGAAGATCTCTTCCCGCATCACCGGTGCCTCCGGTGAGACGTCCGCGAGCACGGTCGGGGCGAGGTAGCGGTTCGCCCGATCGTGCACTCCGCCGGTGACGATGCGGCCCTCGCCCAGAAGCCCGGTCAGCCGGTCGAAGTGCCGTTCATTGACGATCCGCCCGTACTCCTCGTCGGCCGACGGATCCTGGCCGTACTGCGCTCGGACGGCTGCGACCAGGTGGTCTTCGAGCGCGGTGGCGGTGTCGCCGATGGCGAGGACGTAGTCGGGCGCGACGCACGTCTGACCGGCGTTGAGGAACTTGCCGCGGACGATCCGCTGAGCAGTGGTCTCCAGGTCGACGCCGGGCTCGACCAGCACGGGGCTCTTGCCGCCCAGCTCCAGGGTCACGGGAGTCAGATTCCGGGCGGCCGCGGCCATCACGATGCGTCCGACCGTGCCGTTGCCGGTGTAGAAGATGTGGTCGAACCGCTCTTCCAGCAGCGCGGTGGTCTCCGCGACGGCGCCCTCCACGACCGCGACGGCCCGCGGGTCGAGATAGCGCGGCAGCAGCCGGGCCAGGGCTGCCGACGTCGCCGGTGCCAGCTCGCTGGGCTTGACCACGACCGCATTGCCCGCGGCCAGAGCACCCACCAGCGGGGCCAGTGCGAGTTGCAGCGGATAGTTCCACGGCGCGATGACGAGGACGACACCGAGCGGGTCGCGGACCACCCGCGCTTCGGCCGGCTGAAAGACCTCCGGTACGGCGGCCGGCCGGGGAGTCAGCCACTCCGCCAGGTGCGCGACGGTGTGGTCCAGCTCGTTGAGGGTGAAGCCGATCTCGGTGCGGTACGCCTCCTTCGGGCCTTTGCCCAGGTCGGTACGGAGGGCGGCCAGGAGTACGTCGGCCTGTTCCGTGAGCAGCGCGCGCAGTGCGTGCAGCTGGCCGAGCCGCCAGGCGAGCGGCTTGGTACGGCCGGTGGTGAACCCGGCCCGCAGCCGGGCGACCGTGGTGGCCGGATCCGCGGCGGGTCCGGCCTCTCCTCCTGTGTCCCGGCCGGCGTTCCCACCGGTGCTCCCTCCGGTGGCCAGCGTGGCGACCAGAGCGTGGGCGAGCTCTGCCGAGGAGGCCGGGTTCTGGCCCGTGTAGAGGTTGCGGTCGATGACGGTGTGCGGGGTGAAGGGCGCCGCGGCCGCGAAGTCGGCGCCGAGCTCGTCGAGGCGGTCCTCGAGCAGCCAGCAGGCCCGGTCGGCGAAGCCGGCGGCGGCCTCCTCGGCGTTGCTGAACGCGGTCATCCTGTACCCCTCGAACGGCCAGCTGCCGTCCTTGCGGCGAGCGGCGAGCAATGCGGCGGGCGCATGGCAGAGCACAGCGAGCGGCTTGCCCGAGTCGAGCGTGCGGGTGAGGATCCGGCCGGAGGCGGAGTCGAGGGCCAGGTCCTCCATCGGGCCGTGCCCGCCGGGGTAGAAGACCAGGTCGTAGTCGTCCGGGTCGACGTCTTCCAACGCCGCCGGGGTGCCGAGGTCGGCCTTCATGGTGTCGAGGTAGGCGGCGAGGCGGTCGGCCCGCTCCTGGCTGCCGTTGGCGTCGGCGCTCAGGCTGACGGGGTCGACCGGGGCGGCGACGCCGCCGGGCGTCGCGATGGTGATCCGGTAGCCCGCTTCACGGAAGATCCGGTGGGGTTCGGCGAGCTCTTCCGCCCAGAATCCGGTCGGGTGCAGGGTGCCGTCGGCCAGTGTCCAGTGACCGGCGCCGGTGACGACGAGGAGTGCGGAAGTCATGACGGGGACTCCAGAGGACAGAGAGCAGAATTTAATGGCGTAGATGATTCATGCACTTAAGTAATGCGATGAAGGTAAACCTCAATGGTTGACGTTGTCAACCGATCTGCCGTCCGGCTGAACGGGGACCGCGTAACGGAGGTCGCGTCCGGCACCGGCTCCCGCGACGGCCGGCTGTAGCGGAGGACAGTCCGGTGTCGTCGGCGACGGTGGGGGGCAGCGGAGCGATACGGGTCAGGCCCACCCGCAGATCGACCGCGACCAGGCGCGGGTCCCTGTTCCACGTGCTGGAGCTGCCCGCAGTGCAACTGCGTGCTCCGCAAGAAGGCCGTGACTATTGGAAGACCATCCCGGTTGGACACTGGGTGCCTTCGACCGGGCGCTCTTTACCCAAGGGAGGGAGAACCGTGGCGGTGCCGGTCGGCAACAGCTGTCGTGGCCGTGCGCACCGTGTTCGGGAACCCGGCGAACTCATCCACAGCGGCGGACTGTTGCAGGAACTCTACCAACTCCGCCAAGACCGATGACCGGAGGACCACACCTTGAACGACGTCTACATCAGGAACGCCACCAGCGGCTTGGTCGTCCGCGACGGCCATGTCCTGCTCGGGCGCGGGGACTGGCCGCAGCCCGGTACGTACTGGTTGCCCGGCGGTGGTCAGGAACCGGGGGAGACCCTGGCCGCGTGCGCCGAGCGAGAGGTGCTGGAGGAGACCGGCGTGCGTGTCACGGCCGGACCGATGCTGCTGCTGCGCGAGTACATTCCCGCCAACCACTCCGGGGACCGGGTGCCACCGGGCAGTAACAGCCACCGGGTTGATGCCCTGTTCTGGTGCCACATCGTCGAGGAGCCGGACGTGCTCGGCGGGACGGTGCCCGATGACGGGCAGACCGGTGTCGAATGGGTTCCCCTGGACAAGGTGGGCGCGCTGCGCTTCATCCCGGCGTACGTGAGGGACCGCCTTGTGCATCTGGTCGCTCTGGGCGAGGCCGGTGGTCCGGGTGGCTACTACGCGGGAGACGTCCCATGACCCCTGCCGCGCCGGGGTGGGAGAGGCACTCCCGCAGCACCGTGTACGCGTAGTCGCGACCCCTCGAGACGTACTGATCCACTCCACCATCCCGGAGGCGTGATGAAGTGGTTCCGCAGACCGGTCACCCGCCACCCTGTGTCGAAGAGCGAGGAACTGCTGTTCAGCGGCACCCTGCGCCACGACAAAGCCTGGGCCCAGTATCAGGACCCGCTGCTGCGCATGAGCTTTTGGACCATGGCGAAGCAGTTCCCCGCCATGCTCGCCATGATCACTCGTATCGCCTGGCGCGAAGACCCCTGCGCCCTCGCGGTCCTCCTCGGCGCGCAACTCGTCTCCGGAGTCATGACCGCGTTCCTGCTCGTCTCCATCAACGGCGTGCTGGTCGCCTTGTTCTCCAGCGGCCCGACCGCGGACAAGCTGTGGGAAGCGCTGCCCGCGCTCCTGACCGGCGGCGCGGCGTCCAGCGGTGCGGTGCTCCTGGGCTGCCTGATCGTGAAGGTCGAGGCGCGCCTGTATCCGAAGATCGAGCTGGCCTGCAGGAACACGTACTACGAGATGATGACGCGGGTCGAGATGTCCGCCATGGAGGACAAGGACATCCACCGCAGACTTTCCATGGGCTACCTCGGTACCGACAGCGTCCGCCGGATGCTCGACAGTTCCGTGTGGGTCGTCAGCGGCATGATGAGCCTGACGGCCGCCGCCGTCGTCCTCGCCTCGTTGCACCCGCTCCTCGTCGGCGCGCTCGCGCTGATCGCGGCTCCTCGCTGGTGGGGCGCGGTCGTCGTGATGCGGCGGGCGTACGCCTCGCGGCACGCATGGATCGATCACACCCGGGCCGTCGACGTCCTGACCTACCCGATCACCCGGGCCGACGCGACGCCGGAACTGCGCGTGCACGGCGCCGGGCGCGTCCTGGTCAACGCCTCCCAGGACATGGGCGCAACGGCGGCGAAGGAGAAGGAGCGCCTGGGCAGCGCCGAGGCCGTCACCGAGATCATCGCGGCGACCATGTCCGGCACCGCCCGTGTGCTCGCCTACGCGCTGCTGTGGTGGTTGCTCGTGGCCGGGGGCATGCCACTGGCCGCCGCCGGTACGGCCGTCTTCGCCATCCGCAACGCCACCGGCTACCTCAATACGGTCGTCAACCAGATGAACCACATGTTCGAGGAGTCGCTGTACCTGACCGACATGAACGAGTCGATCAAGCTCGGCAGACAGCACGCGATCCCCGCCGGAGGCACCCCGGTGACAGGGACAGGGGTCGAGGTGCTCCTGGAGGACGTCACCTTCCGGTACCCGGGCGCGGACAAGAACGCCCTTGAAGAGGTGTCCCTGACGGTCGCGCCGGGCAAGGTGGTGGCCCTGGTGGGGGAGAACGGCTCCGGCAAGACCACGCTGGCCGCGCTCGTGGCCGGCCTGTACCTGCCGACCGGCGGTACGGTCTCGTACAACGGGGTGGAGATCCGCGAGGCGGACCGGGAGACGGTCTTCGACAGGGTCGCGCTGCTGTCCCAGAACGTCCAGGCATGGCCGATGACGGTGAAAGCCAACGTTCACATCGGCGACGGTGCCAAGCCGCTCGTCCACGAGAACGTCGAGTCGGCGGCCGAGCGCGCCGATGTCCGCACCGTCGTCGAGGAGTTGCCCCACGGGTGGGATTCCATCGCGCTGAAGGGGTTCGAGCGCGGGGTCAAGCTCTCGGGCGGGCAATGGCAGCGGGTCGGGGTCGCACGGGCCGTCTACCGGGGGCGGGAGCTGAACATCGTGGACGAGCCGACGGCCGCCCTCGACCCGCGCGCCGAGATCGACATGTTCGCGTCGCTGCACGAACTCACGGCCGACGGCGTCACCTCCGTCCTGCTCATCACCCACCGGCTCGCCGCCACCGCCACCGCAGACGTGATCTACGTCCTCAACGGCGGACGGCTCGTCGAGGCCGGCACCCACCAGGAACTCATGGCCCTCGAAGACGGCCACTACCGGGGACTCTACGAACTCCAGGCGTCCCAGTACGCGACAACCACCGAAACGAAGGTGCCCACGCAGCGGGAGGTGCCCACGCAGCGAACGTAGACAGGGCGCGCCCGGCGCCTGCCGATGGCTGGGCGTGGTGCTGCGGCGGCGGGACGCGTGAGTCGTGGGGGCGCGCGCGGGGAGCGGGCCCGCCCGCGCCGGTTCGCGGCACTGCCCGGTGGGCAGCCACCTGGGGCGGGGTGGTGCGCGGCGCTGCAGGTGCCGGTCGCGGGAGACGGAGGGACACATGGGCGCAGAGGTGTGCGACGGTTCCGGACTGCGGGTCCTCGCTCTCGAACCGGGGCGCTGGGATTCCTTCTGCGAGACCCTGACGTGGCACACCGGCGCGCCCGCCAAACCGCGCGCGGCATGGGCGCCGATGCGGGAAGTGGTGGATTACGACCGGTCGATGCTCGCGTACGACGGCGAAGAGGTCGTGGGGACCATGGCGGCGTTCCCTCTCCGGGTGACGACGCCGGGCGGGGCGTCGGTCGCCGCGACCGGACTGACGATGGCCACCGTGCGGCCGACGCACCGGCGGCGCGGGCTGCTGAAGACGATGCTGCGGAGGCAGGCGGACGAGGCGTACGCGCAGGGCGAGCCTCTCGTCCTGCACACGGTGACCGACCCGGGTGTCTACCGGACGATCGGTACCGGGTGCGCCACCCGGCAGATGTCGGTGGTCATCGACACCGCCCGGCCGGGCCTCTCCGTTCCCGAGTCCGCCGACGCGGTGGTGCTGCGCCTCGTCGACCCGGAGTCCGCGCTGGAGCGATGCGAGGCGGTGTACGCACGGAAAGTGCCCGGGAGGCCGGGGATGCTGTCACGGCAGCCAGGGTGGGGACGGCTCCTCATCGGGTCGCCCGGGGCCGGTGCGCCCGTGCTGTACTGCGTGACGTCCGAACAGGAGGGGGAGTTCACCGGCTACGCGAGGTACTCGGTCGACGCCGACGTCGTGGAGGTCCTGGACGTCGAGGCGCTCGACTCCGCCTCGTACGCGGCCCTGTGGCGGTTCCTGGCCGAACTTCACCTGACGTCACGGGTTTCGGCGTGCAATCGACCGCTGGACGATCCCCTGCTGCACCTGGCGCCGGACACGCGGCAGTGCAAGGCGACCGTGAGCGACTCGCTCTATGTGCGCCTGATCGACGTGGGCAAGGCCCTGCAGGCACGGACGTACACCCATCCGCTGGATGTCGTCCTGGACGTCGTGGACGCGTTCTGTCCGTGGAACGCCGGGCGCTGGCGCCTGAGCGGTGACGCCAAGGGCGCGTCCTGCACCCGGACCTCGGATCCCGCCGAACTGAGCCTCTCCTCCGCCGAGTTGGCCGGTGCCTATCTCGGCGGTGTCGGCCTGCGGGCGCTCGCCGGCGCGGGAAAGGTGCGCGAGCTGCGCAGGGGGGCGTTGGCCGAGGCGTCGGCGGCCTTCCGCGGCGACCTCGCCCCGTGGCTGCCCTTCGGCTTCTGACCGCGCGCCTCGGAGCGGGCGGTCCGGCGCCCGCCCCCCGGCGGGTCCGGTCGTCCTCAGTTGCGCTAGTCGCGTTAGCCGCGTTCGAGGACCAGCCCCGCCGAGCGGAGCGCCGACAGCAGCTCGTCGGCGTCGGCTCGCGCCGTGCCCACGTCGACGGCGTGCTCCTGGACCAGGGCCGCCGCGGCCGCGTCGAGGTCACCGGAGTCCAGCAGCACTTGCAGCACGGTCACCCCTGTGGGATTGAGGTTCCAGTAGGCGCCCTTGGCCTCGTCCAGCAGCACCATTCCGTATTCGGTCCTTGTCCAGGTGATGTGGCCGGCAAGTGTGAAGGGCATGGTCCACTTCCTCCTGCGTCCGTCGTGCGAATGGGGGGCTACGCCGGCCGGGCGAGCGAGCGCAGCCACGCCTCGCAGCCGAGCGTCGTGCTGTAGAGCATGTGATTGACGTGCGGCGGCACGGGGCGCAGCAGCGCGTCCCGCAGCGCCCCGGCGTCGATCAGCCCCCGGTCGGCGAGGAGTGATCCGTCGGCCAGGGCCAGGAGTTCGTGCCGGTGTACGGCCATCCCCTGCGGCACCGGGAGACCGGTGGACTGGGTGCGCCCGAGGAGCGCGGAGGCGGGCACGACGCCACGCATGGCTTCCGCGATGAGCGCCTTGTGCCGGCCGGTCGCGCCCCGCTCACCCACGTCGACCGCGAGGGCGGACGCGAGGACGGAGTCGTCGAGGTAGGGGGCGGCCAGCCGGGTGCCGCCTCCGCGCGCAAGCTGCTGGTACTGGCGGGTGACGGTCGCGGCCTGATGGACGGCGTCCAGGGTCACGTGAACCCATCGCGTCCGGCCCAGCGGCCGGGCCGCGCGGGACGCGGTGCGCAGCGCGTCCGCGATGGCGGTCGCGGCGTCACGGGTCAGCCAGGGCGGGAGGTGGACCGGCCCTCCCCAGCCGAGGACGGTGTCGGCGAGCCGACCGATGTCGTTCGCGTGCGAGGCAAGCCATTGGGGGTAGGAGCGGCGGTCGAGCAGTGCGCGTAACGCCTTCGTGCGGGAGGTGCCCGACCGGGCGGCGATCAGATGGGCCAGGCGCAGGGAGGTGTGTGGCTTCTCGCCGGCCAGCGCGTGCGCCCACTGGGGCGCGAGGCCGAGGACCTCGTCTCCGCCGAGACCGGTCAGGTGCACCTCCGCACCGCGCCGCAGCCCGAGGTCGAACAGCCGTAGGAACCGCGCCCTTTCCCAGATGCGGAAGGCGGGTTCGTCCAGCGGCCCGGCCGTGGCGAGGACCGCCTCGTACGGCAGCGGGGCCTCGTCGGAGGGGAGCAGGACGTGGTCGACGTCGCGACCGGCCCGGCGCAGGGCGTCGACCGTGCGGACGGCGCACGGTGCGTCGTCGTCCATGACGTCGGGGCCGGCCAGGGTCAGCGCCGACACGCGGGCGCCGTGGCGCGCCGCCAGTGCGCACAGAGAGGAAGAGTCGACACCGCTGAGGTCCGCGGCGACGGCCGGGCGGCGGCCGGCCAGGCGGGTCCGCACGGACTCGGACAGCGCCCCGGCGAACCGCCTGCCGCCCGCCGGGAGCGACAGGTCCTGCTCGGGGGGCCGCCACCAGCGGCTGACGCGGTGCCGCCCTGTGCCGTCCAGGAAGAGGGCGTGGCCGGGTTCGACCGAGCGGACCCCGTGCCACATCGGCTGCCAGGACAGCGGCCACGGCAGGGCCCCGAGGGGCAGTTGCCAGATGAGACGTTCGTTGTCGGCCCGTTCCCCCGTCAGCGCGGCGAGCACGATCGCCCGGTCGCCCGCCACGGTCGTACCGTCGAGGCAGGCGTGGAACACGCGCCTCAGGCCGGAGGCGGTGCCCTGGACCCGCACGTCGCCGTCGATCGAAGCGATGAGGTGGAAGCTTCCCGGCACGGTGCCGGGCAACCGGTCCAGATCGCCGGTGGACGACGCGCCGCGCGCGAGCCGCCCGAGCCGCCGGCCGTCGACCGCGTGCTCCCCGATCAGAGCCAGCCGCCCCGTGCGCCCGACGTCGGCGGCGACGCATTCGCCGTCGGCCCACCGTCCCAATAGCCAGGGCCGACCGGAACGGTGGGGAATTTGCCGGAGGCCCGGCAAGTCACGCAGAAGTGCGCCGGTGCCATGGATTGCGCTTTCGTCGTCCGGCAGGGCCAGGAACCACGAGGCGTTCTCACCGAGATCCGGAAATGCAACGCCCCCGGCCCCACTCGCAGATGACCGTCGTGTCATACCACTCCCCAGGGTAACTCCCGTACATTGTCTACCCTTTCGAGCCCCGGCCAACCTTCGGGCATCAGTACGACTGCGGGAGAATCCGTTTAACGATGTTGCGAATTGGCGAGCCATGCAAGGCCGGATACTGGCACACCGATCCGCAGAAACGGTGCGCCAGTAAGAAGTTAAGGGAGGCGAAACAACGATGAAGCGCCATTACGAGAAGCCGACACTCGTCGCCGCGGGAACGTTCCGGAAGGTGACCGGCAAGGGCAACGCGACTCAGGGCGACTGGGCATCGTCGCGTTCGAAGGCATCGTCCTAGAAGGCGTGACCGAGACCGCCCCATTCGGCGCACCCGGGGCGGAGGGGCGGGATGAATGAAGTCCCGCTACGCCGGGCGGGCGGTGGGCCGGCGGCGCTGCCGCTCCCCGGTCAAGAGGAATGGGCGACGCAGCGCGCTCCTATAACGCCCATACGTGCAGTGCCACCCGTGAGCAGTATTCGAGTGGGGGTTGACATCCTGTGCGCACTCCGCCGAGCCCGCCTTGGTTCGTCGCCTTTCCGGACACACCCGACGCGGCCCCCGTCGTGAATGCGCTACGACCGCCGGCGGTCCATGTTCTGCGTCATGCATCAGGCCGTGTGTGGATTCTGGGTGACTGGCCCGAGGAGGAATTGGCAACTGGCGCAGCGGGGGGAGTGCGACTCGCGGTACTGGGCCGGCACGGCGCCGGGAACGGACGACTCCACCGGCACGCACGGGATATCCGCACGATCGCCGATGTGGACTCCGTCGCAAGAACCGTCGACGGCAGTGCGCACGTGATGGCCTCGGTGTGCGGTCACGTACGGATCCAGGGAACGGTGACGGGACTGCGTCGCGTCTTCTCCGCGCGCCTGCGGCATTGCACCGTGGCCGGCGACCGCCCCGACGTGCTCGCGCACCTGGCGGACGCGGACCTCGACGACGAGGTCCTGGCCTGCCACTTGCTCGCTCCGCCGATGCCCAGCCTGGTCATGAGCCGCTCACTGTGGCGGGGCGTCCACGGCCTGCCCACCAGGGACTGTCTCCTGCTCGACACGAAGGGGCGCGCCGAGACCCGGCGGTGGTGGCGGCCCCCGCCACCGGAGCTGCCCCTGTCGCAGGGCGCCGGGCCCTTCGGCGAGGCGCTGAACCGCGCCGTGGGCGTACGGGCCGCCGCGGCCCGCAACGTCAGCAGCGACCTCGGCGGCTTCGACTCCACGACCTTGTGCTGCCTGGCCGCTCGCCACGGCCCCGTGGTGGCCTGCACCGGCGGGGCCGACGACCCGGCCGCCGACGACCTGCCCTGGGCCCGCCGCACCGCCGCCACCGTCCCCGGCATCACCCACCTGGAGCTGCCCCTCGACCAGCTGCCCGACGCCTATGCGGGTGCGCTGGACTCCGACGAGCCGCCGGACGCCCCGTGCCCGACCCACGTCGACCGTGCCCGCTTCGCGGCGATCTGGCAGGCCGTCGCCCGGGAACACGAACCGGGCGTCCACTTCACCGGCTGCGGCGGCGACGAGATCGCCGGCGGCACCGAGAACCACGTGTACGACATGCTCCGCGCACCGCGCTCCAGCTGGCGGACCCTCCGGGGTTTCAAGGCCGAAGCGCGCTGGTCACTGCGCTCGATGCTGGCCATGCGGCGCGACAGGCGGCCGTACGGGCGCTGGCTGGCCGAGGAACTGGGCGGCGGCCTGCATCTGCCGGGGACACCCGACGCCCTGCCCCAGCCCTGGGGGTACCCGGTGCGCATGCCCCCCTGGGCCACCCCGGACGCCATCGACTTCGTGCGTGCCGCGCTCCGCCGGCTCGCCGAGGAGAACGACCCGTGGTCCCGCTACCGCGGACAGCACTGCGACCTGGACATGATGTTCGCGACCGCGCAGGAAGTGCGGCACCACATGCGCATCGCAGGACGCCTGGGCTTCGCCCTCGCCGCCCCCTATTACGACGACCGCGTGGTCGAGGCCGGGCTGGCCGTCCGGGCAGAGGAGCGGGTCACGCTCTGGACGTACAAACCCCTCCTCCCCGCCGCCGTGAAGGGCCTCGTCCCCGACAGCGTCTTCGCCAGGACCACCAAGGCCGAGGGCAGCCACGCCCAGTACACCGGCTGGCTCGCCCACCGGGAGCGGCTGCTCGCACTCTGCGAGGACTCCCGGCTGGCCGCACGCGGGCTGATCGACGCCCGACGGCTGCGCGAGGCGCTCGGCCGGCCCCTCTCCGCCTTCGCCGACAGCCACATCTTCGAGCCGACCATCGCCTGCGAGACATGGCTGCGCACGACACCCGGAACCACGGAACGCCGCCCCTGACCACCGGCACCTCCCCACCGGCAGGAAACACGGAGGCAAGCTGTGAGCATCCCCAGGGCCCTCCCTCACGACCCTTCGTCCGTACCACCGCGCCGAAGGGTCACCGTCCACCTGGCCGTCGCCGCCGCGCGCCTGCTGGCACTGCTGCCCCCTCGCCGCATCCGGACGGCACTCACCTGGCTGCGCCGGGGTGCGCGCCCCGCCACCTACCGCGAGGCCGGAGAGGCGCGACAGGCGGTCGTCGCCACCAGCCTGGCGGCCGCAGGCGCCCGCAGTTGCGTGGTCCGCTCGCTGGCCGTCGTCCTGCTGTGCCGCGGCCGCGGCCACTGGGCCACCTGGTGCGTCGGCCCCCGCGCCCTTCCCCCCTTCTCGGCCCACGCCTGGGTCGAGGCGCAAGGGAAACCGGTCGGAGAGCCCTACCCTCCCGGGTACTTCCTCCACCTCATCACCGTCGGGCCCGGGGGCACCGCGTGACGGCACACCGTGAACCCATGCACCGTGAGCCCATACACCGTGAAGCCATCACCAAAGTGGCGGAGCGCGAGCGATGAGCGCCCGCAGGATGCTGGCCCTGACGCGGGAACACCGTGGCTCGATCGCCCTCTCGGCCGGACTGTCCCTCGCCGGATCGGCCCTCGTCCTGGCACAGCCGCTGGTGGTCCGGCAAGTGATCGACGCAGCCCACGCCCACGCCGTGCAATGGACCACGGTCGGGGGCCTGGCCGGCCTGTTCGCCGGGCAGGCACTCCTGCGGACGGTGACCGGCTACACCCTCGGCCGCACCGGCGAAGCCGTCGTCTTCGGCATCCGCGCCGCGCTGATCGGACACCTGCTGCGACTCCCCGTCCCCGTCTACCGGCGACACCGCGTCGGCGACCTCATCTCCCGCGCCGGGGCCGACACCTCCGCCCTCCACACCGCGGTCGTCGCGGGCTGCTCCGACGCCGTCACCGGAAGCCTCGGCCTGGTCGGCACGGTGGTGCTGATGGCCTGGCTGGACACGTCCCTCTTCCTGGTGGTCATGTGCGTGACCGCGGTCAGCGCGGCAGTGGTGCTGCCCGTGCTGCCCCGGCTGCGCAAGGCATCGGGGGAGGGGCAGCGCGCACTCGGCGCGATGGCCTCCGACCTCGAGCGCGCGCTGAGCGCCATCCGTACCGTACGGGCGAGCCGGGCCGAATCGCGGGAGACCGACCGCATCGTCGGACAGGCACGGCTGGCCCGCGAGGCGGGCCTGCGCATGATCAGACTCCAGGCGGTGGTGGTCCCGGTCAGTGAACTCGCAGTCCAGGCGGCCCTCCTGGCCACCGTCATCGTCGGTGGCATACGGGTCGCCGACGGCACGGCGTCGATCGCCGAACTCGTGGCCTTCCTGCTCTACTTGAGCTATCTGACCGTGCCCGTCGTCGCGCTGCTCAACGCCGCCACCACACTGCAGCAAGCGGCAGGCGCCACGGCCCGGCTCGCCGAAGTCCTCGGACTGCCCACCGAGACCTCACCGAACGCGCCGGTTCCCCTTCCCGCGAGCACCGCCGGACGGCGGCCGCCACCACCCGCCACGACGGGCGTAACGCCTGTCATGGGCACAACGCCCACGACAGGCACAGCGGTCCCCACGGCCGCCACCACCCTGGAATTCCACGACGTCTGGTTCGGTTACGACCCGCAGCGGCCCGTGCTGCGCGGCGCCTCGTTCCACCTTCCCCGCCAGGGTCCGTCCGCCCTCCTGGGCCACTCGGGCGCCGGCAAGTCCACCGTCGTCGACCTCATCGAACGCTTCCACGACCCCGACCGGGGCCGGATCCTCCTCCACGGCACCGACATCCGCCACGTACCGCTGGCGGAGCACCGCTCCCGCATCGGCCTGGTGGAACAGGAGTGCCCGATCCTCTACGGCACCCTCAGGGACAACCTCGCCTATGCGGCACCCCGCACGGACGACGAGCACCTCCTGCGCGTCCTGCAGGAAACCGGCCTCGGCGCGTTCGTCCGCGGCCTGCCCGAGGGACTGGACACCCCGATCGGCGAGCACGGCTGCACCCTCTCCGGCGGCGAGCGTCAGCGCATCGCCATCGCCCGCGCCCTCCTGTCCCGGCCCTCCCTCATCCTGCTGGACGAACCGACCGCGCACCTCGACGCCGCCGGCGAGGCGGCACTCCTGCGCACCGTCCACCGGATCTCCCGGCACTGCGCCCTCCTGGTGATCGCCCATCGGCGCTCCACGGTCCAGGGCATCGGACGGCGACTCGTCCTCAAGGACGGCACAGTCTCGACGCACACGGGAGGCCATTGACGGCTGGGGACTCAAGTCCAACGCCCTTGTTCGACAGGAACAGGAAGGTGACGAGGCATGGAACACCCGGCAGGCTCTGATCCGGTGCGGCTGGCCGAGACAGCGCCGACGGTGCTGATGCAGCCGATGACCCTGTGCAATCTGGACTGCCGCTACTGCTATCTGCCGGAGCGGGCCCTGGCGAAACGCATGCGGTTGGAGGTGGCCGACGCGGTCCACGACACCGTCCGCCAGTGGTCACGCCGGCATCCGGTCGCCGTCGTATGGCACGGCGGCGAACCACTGGCCACCGGGCTCTCCCACTTCCGCGCGCTGCTGGAACGGTTCGGGCCCGGTGAGGACCATCCCATCGTCCACGCCGTACAGACCAACGCCACACTCATCGATCAGGCGTGGTGCGAACTCTTCGCCTCCCGGCCTGTGTACGTGAGCGTGAGCATCGACGGCCCCGGCCCGGCCAACGCCGCCCGCGTCGACCACGCCGGCCGGGCGAGCACGGACAAGGCATTGCGCGGTATCGAGCGACTGCGGCAGCACGGGCTGCGCTTCAGCCTCATCTCCGTGGTGACGGATCCGAGCCCGCAGGCCGCGGCCGACCTGTACGGATTCGCCTGCGAACTGGGCTGTGACCTGCTCGGCGTCAACCTTGCCGAACGCAAGGGCGTGAACGAGGCCTCTGGGCACGAGACGGGCCCCTCGGTGATCGCGTTCTGGCAGGAACTGGCCGCTCGCTGGCAGGCCGACCCCCGCATCCGCGTCCGCGAGCTCGAAGACGCCTACAGCTACGTCCGCGCCGAACTGACCGGCACCGCTGCCCGGCGTGCCGCCCTCCCGATCCCTCTCCTGCCCATGGTCACCTTCGACGGCGAGGTCGTCCCCGTCAGCCCGGACCTGGCCGGGTTCTCCTCGCCGCGCCACGGGCCCTTCACGGTCGGCAACGTCCTCCACACACCACTGGCCGGGCTCATGGCCGAAGCCGGCGGCGTCCCATGGGTCGCCGAGACGCTCGACGGCATCGCCAACTGCCGTGCCGTGTGCGAGTACTTCGCCTACTGCCGTGGCGGCCAGGCATCCAACAAGTACTTCGAGACCGGATGCCTGGATGCCACTGAAACCGCATATTGCCGCACCAGCAGGATCAACCTCATGGAAGGGATTCTTCGTCATGCAGAACACGCTCACTCCTGAGACGCCCGCCTACCGCCCCGCCCCGCTCACCGAGCGGATCGAAACCCACCGCGAGGCCCTGACCGTCCCCGCCGAGCAGGTCCGCGAGCGCGTGGGTATCGCCAGCCTGGACATCTTCTGTCACTTCCTGGGCATCTGCTGATCGCCCTGTGAGCAGACGGGCCGGATGCCCGGCTGCAGCACCGAAGCCGGCAGCGGGCGCGCCTCGCCGCTGCCGGCTTCCGCGCGATGACCGCGCGGTCACGGCCGCGCGACGCACCACGCCATGACGCTGAGAGGAAGTCCTCGCCGCTTCAGTGCGGCCGATCGCACTTGTCGAGATCGGTCTCCGCCGGCGGCTTTCCCTCCGGGGTCATGTAGGTGGCCCACAGCACCAGGGGATCGGATCCCTCGTTGCGCCCCTCGTGGACGTATCCCCTGCCTTCGGTGATGGAGTCGCCTGTACGGTACACATGGACGCCGCCGGGGTAGACGGGTGCGTAGTGCGTGAGCGTTCCGGACTTCACCACGCCGACCAGCTGGCCGTGGTGGCAGTGTTTTCCCGTGGTACCGCCCGGAGGGATGGTGATTTCACGGAAGAGGACCTGTAGGGGTCCGGAGACCGACACCTTCACCGGACCGGTCTGTGTTCCCTGCGCCACCTCATTGATGACCGGTGCCGGACCGGCGGCATCCGAGGGGAGGCAGAACCCGGCCGTTGCCACCAATGCCCCTGCAGCGGCCGCTGTTCGCAGCCCACGAGAGAGTCCCACGGCTCAACCCCACTTCACTTCAGTGCTGTGACGTTCCCGATTCTGGCAAGGAGTGAGGACGCGTGTGAGCGATTCCGCCCCGGGCCGGTTGTGAGCCCGCTTCCGGGCGGTAGGCACGTACCTCCGGCGTCCGCGAAGACCGGAAGCGGGGGACCGTGGCCACCCGCTTTCGGCGCCCTCGGGGAGCGCGAAGCAGCCGTACAGGGGAGAGTGGAGGTAGGCCGTCGCCGCGGAACCGTGCGGGAGGAGGCTGCCTCACTATGTCCGATGACGTGATGGGTGACGAGGTCTACCAGCCTGCCCGGTCCGACCGCCGGGACAACCCTGGCGACCTGGACCTGGAGAATGCGCTCGACGGCGATCTCTACGACCAGATGCTGGATGCGGGCTACTCGCCCCCGGAGAGGCCGCTCGGCGTGGGGCACCACGGCACGACGGCCCGCGAGCAACGCGAGCGCGAAAGCCTGGATCAGCGGCTTGCCGAGGAGGTCCCCGACATCACGGTGCCGGACGGGGACGGCATCGGCGATCTGCCCGGTGGAGAGGGCGAGCCCATCGACGAGGAGGCCGGCGCCGAGCGCGCCGGGCGCCTGACCGCCACCATCGACGCCATGCCCCCTCGGCGCAACGACGTCTACGCCCGGGACGTGGGAATCGACGGCGGGGCGGCCTCCGCGGAGGAGGCGGCGATGCACATCGTGCCTGATGAGCCCGTGACCTGACCGGGGCCGGCCCGTCGGCAGGCGTTCGCCGCCACCTGCACCTGCGCCTACACCTGCCTGCCTGCCCGGCGATGCGTCGGCGACGCGGCAATGGCAGAGCTGGAGCTGCTGTATGGAGTATGACGCTCGGACGTGTATGCGCTTGCGCCATGAGTCTTCACATGCCGTGACCCCCCATATCCGGCGGCCACCCGCCGTGACCAAGCTGCTGGATCACCGGTATGGGCATACGATGGACAAAGATGTCCGGGGCGCCATGGGGGCCTCATTTGGTTGCGATTTCAGCCATGTGAGGGTGCACTCCGATCAGGAAGCCGCGGCGTCGGCACATGCCGTTCAGGCCCATGCGTACACGTACGGTACGGATATCGTCTTCGGCGCGGGCCGATATGCGCCGAGCACGCCGGGCGGGCGCAGGCTGCTCGCACACGAGCTGGGCCACGTCGTAGAGCAAACCTGTGGGCGGGCCGGGGCCGCACCGGTGGTCCAGGCCGAAAACGACCGGCAGGCGCTGATGGGCCGTCTGCAGACGGTACGTGCGCGTCTGGCGCAGCTTCGTGCACTGGAACGGATGTCCACGGAGAGATTCGTCGATTCGGCCGAACGTGCCCGGCAGCGTGATGCGGTTGCCCGCGGTATGGAACGGGACCGGTCGACGTCGCGTTCGGAGCGCGCGGCCCCCGAGTTGTGGGGCGGTACGGTCGCGGGGCGCAGAATGCGCCGCGCGGCGACGGTGGCTCGAAGCGGCGACACGGTGACGTTGACCGTCAACATCCAGATCGCTTATGCGGGCATGGCGGATCAGGATGCCCAGAAGCGCGCGAAGAATGACATCCCGCGGATCGAGTCCGCGATCAGTGACGCGTGGCAGGTGGATATCACGCGCGGCGAATATGCCGGCATGAAGTTCCGTCTGCTGCCTCGGCTGACGTACCTGCGCAACGATTTGCCGAACCCCACGGAGTCGTTCGTGATCCGGGTGCGCACGCCGGACAGTGAACCGTCG
Organism: Streptomyces hiroshimensis; assembly: GCF_014650335.1. Taxonomy (GTDB): domain Bacteria; phylum Actinomycetota; class Actinomycetes; order Streptomycetales; family Streptomycetaceae; genus Streptomyces; species Streptomyces hiroshimensis. Next base: position 13,098 of record NZ_BMUT01000013.1, on the reverse strand, counting down.
AGCGGTACTGCGGTCACCGGCGTGATCAGCCTCGCGCCGGCCCATCTCGAAGGTTCGAGGGTCACTGTAGTAGCCCATGAACTCGCTCACTTGTTCGGATTTGTGGACACCTACCTTGAGGCGACCGCAACCAGTTCGGCCGGCAAGAAGGTGGAGCAGTTCACCGTAGGCCGGTCCGACACGGCGAACCGGCCCGATCTGCTCGGCATGATCGACCCCGACTTCCTGCAGCGCAAGCTCCGAAAGGGCGCCGTAAGCAAGCAGGACGTCGAGCGTCAGACCCGCCCGGCTCATGTCTGGGAAGAGGATGCGAGCATCGTCCTTCGAGTCTTCGGCGTCGCGCCGCCGAAACCGCAACGGCCGGCACCGGACAGCGAGGATTTCGACCCGGCGCAGGAGCTCGATCGCGAACGTCGGGAAGGCGAATCGCGTCTCGCCCCGATCAGGGAGGGGCGCCGCCGGGCCGAGGAATCGATGCAGTGGTTGAGCGCTGTGGAGGAGATCATGCAACTGGAACGCGAGGAAGGTGACCTGGTCAGGCGGCTCGGCGCCACACCCTGACGGCCGGGCCGGGCCCAGCCAGGGCGTGTGTGGTGTCCGCCGTGCGGTGCCGTCACCTCAGGGCGATCTCGGCGACCTTGGACCGGACGTAGGCGCGGGCCGTGACCGGAGAGTGGGCCACTCGGCCGATGGGGGCGGGGAGCGACTCGACGACGGTGTGCGGATCGCAGTCGAAGAAGTAGACCAGAGACAGCAGGTCCTCGGACCGGGCGTCGGCGGGCGGGGCCAGCACACGGTGGCGGCCGGAGCGCCAGCGGTCGCCGGTCCAGCGGGCCATCAGGTCACCGATGTTGACGGTGAGCGCCTCGGGGTCGTAAGGGGCGTCCTGCCAGCCGCTGTCCTCCGTGTGGATCTGCAGGCCACCCTTTCCGGGCTGCCGGTCGAGGACGGTGATGGTGCCGAAGTCGGTGTGCGGACCGACACGGAACTGGCCCGGCCGCGGCGCTCCCGTGGTGTTGATGGCGGGATACCAGTTGAGGGTCAGGGTCCAGTCGGGGCGGGTGGTGTGGCGGGTGAAGAAGTCGAGTGTCCGGCGCAGGGCCGCCGCCAGAAGTTCCAGCAGTTCGTCGGCGAGCGCTCGCATGGACCGTACGTACTGCGTAAGGAGGGGGCGAAGGGCCGGGGGCCGGGACGGCCAGGAGTCCGGGAGCATTTCGGGCTCGGGGCGCCCGGCCGTGGCGTCGTACGGGCCAGGGGCCGCCGACCAGGTTTCCACCAGGTCGGGTGGTGTCATCACGCCTTCCGCCCGGCCGGTGGCCACCGCTCCCGGACCGCTCCAGCCGTACTGGCCGGTCTTCGCCAGGAACGGCAGCTTGGCGTCGGCCGGCTGATGGAAGAAGGTGCGGGCCGCGGTACGGATTGCGGCGGGCAGGTCCGGGTGGACGCCATGACCGGTGACGAGCAGGAAGCCCGCCCGTTCGAGCGCCTGGTCGACGGTCACGGCGAGACGGTCGCGGTCCTGGCGGTCACCGGTCCGCCACAGTGAGAGGTCGATCGTGGGAATGGTGGAAGTGCTCATGCTGCTCTTCTCCTCCTTGTCCTTCCGCGTCCGGGGAGGTGGAGCGGTCCGGCCATGGTTGTTCGAGGAGCGGGCGCCACCCCAGCCATCCGCCGGGAATCGGGAGGAACAGGCGCCTCTGGCCGACGAGACGGGAGAATCCGGCGAGCGGGGCAGGCAGGGCACGCAGGCAGCTGCGGGCGCAGCCGGCACCGGTCGCCTATTCTCGGACCTTGCCGCGGAGAGCCACGAGACGGCGCGAACACACGGGAGGCCAAGGGGTGGTGGGGGGACCGGGCACCTTCGACGCTCTGGAACTGGGGCTGTTACAAGCCCTCCAGCTCGACGGACGGGCGGCCCTGAGCCGCATCGCGCGTCGGCTGGGCGCCTCGGAACGCACGGTGGGCCGCCGCTACAGCCGACTGCGCACGCTGGGCCTGCGCGTCGTCGGCCAGCCCGTCCCGGCGCGGCTGGGGATGACCCGTTGGCTGCTGCGCATCCACTGCGCTCCCGACTCCGTGGGCTCCGTCGCCCAAGCCCTGGCCCGCCGGCCCGACACCAGCTGGATCTCGCTGGCCTCCGGTGGCACCGAGCTGTACTGCGCCCTCACCACCTCCACGCCGCACGAGCGGGACGCCCTGCTCCTGGAGAAGCTACCCCGCACCCCGAGCGTGGTGGGCGTCGGCGCCCACTGCCTGCTACGCCTCTTCACCGGTATCACCAGCACGTGGTACGCCAGCGGGATCCCGTTCGGCCCGGCCCAAAGGGACGAGGACGGTGTCCCGGTGCCGGCCTCGGAGCGCCCCGGACATCCCGGGCCCTTGACCTTGGATGCCACCGACCGCGCTCTCCTCACCGAGCTGGCCAGGGACGGCCGGGCCGGCCTGCCCGAGCTCGCGACCGCCACCGGTCGCTCGCCCTCCAGCGTCCAACGCCACCTCGAACGCCTCAGGACCCAGGGCGCACTGGGCTTCTCCGTGGACTTCTCACCCCGGCACCTGGGCTACGACCTGATGACCCACCTCTGGCTGCGGGTGGCTCCCGGCGAAGTCTCCGCCGCCGGCCGCGCCCTGGCCACCCACCCCGAAACAGCCTTCGCGGCCGCCACCACCGGTCCGCACAACCTCGTGGCCACCGGAGTCTTCCGCGGTGCCCACGACCTCCACCACTACCTCGACCACCGCATAGGCTCGCTCCCCGGCATCCAGGCCGTCGAGACGGCCCCCATCCTCCGCGAGGTCAAACGGCTCACCGCCGGCACTTGACCGGTACCTGCCCGGAAGACCGGCAGTGCGGCGCCGATGCCGTGCAGCACACCTTTGATGTTGGTGTCGACCATCTGGTCCCACTCCTCGACGCGCAGATCGTCGAGGGGCGAGATGGTTCCGGATCCGGCATTGCTGACCAGCACGTCGAGCCGGCCGAATCACTCCTTGGCCAGAGTGACCAGAGCATCCAGGTCGTTCCGTCGGGTCACGTCGGTACATCGCCAGGCTGCGAACACTGGCCTCCCACCACCACGGCGACGCCCGCTATGACGCGCTGCTCGACGAGCTGAAGGCGGGCAGCCCGGAGCGAGCGCAACCCCCATCCCAGCGCACACGTCACATCACGCATGGAACGTGAATGGCTCTTCTCCCTCATCCCCTTGACGATCGGGGTGGTATTTCTCGGTTTCGGCGTGTACGGCCTCCGCCGCGCCCGCGCGCTCCGCCGCACAGGTGTCACCGCCAAGGCCCGGATCGTCCGCCACGAGGTCAGGAGGGACGACGACGGCGCCACGTACAAGCATCCGGTCGCGGCCTGGACGGCCCAGGACGGGCGCACGTGCGAGTACTCATCCAGGTTCGGCCGCGGAGCGGTCGGAAACAACTTCGGCGTGGGGGCGTACGTCATGGTCCGGTACGACCCGCAAGCCCCGCACCGGTTTGAGATCGAGGGCTGGGACATGAAGGCGATCGACCTGCTGTTCACCGTGCTGGGGTCGATATTCACAGCGGGCACGATGACGGTGGTGCTCGTCCGGCTGCTCACCCTCTGACTGCTGTCGGCTGTCGGCTGTCTTACGCGACATCGCGTCTTGTGCATGGGCGACGAGGCGCGGGGTAGGTGCGCCGCCGAGGGACCTAGAAGCCGCTTCGAGGGGCCTCCCTTCCGCTCCTCCGATGGCCCACTGTCACCAACCGGTCATGGACATGTCTTGGAACCGTTTCAGGGCCCTTTTCAAGATCATTCCGCTGGTAGGTTCCCGTCTCGCCGGGTCCAAGATCATCGGCACTCGGTCTGACCATCATCGAGGAGTAATAAGTGAGTTCTGCAATTCGGGGGAAGAGCGCGGGCAAGCGTGGCGCTGTCGTGGCGGGCCTGCTGTTCGCCGCCACGCTCGGCGGCGCGGCTCTGGCGGCGCCGGCGTACGCCGACGACGTCTACGGCCACTGCACGGGCGAGGGCGTCCGCATCCGCGCCGCCGCGAGCACGTCCAGCTCGGTCGTCGGCCTCTGCTACAGCGACCACCGCCTGGCGCACCGTGACGTCTCGGGCGACGGTCAGTGGGACAAGGTCTACGACGTGAACACCGGCGTGTCCGGCTGGATCTCGCACGGTTACTGGAGCTGGTAAACGGCGGCCGGGGGTCGCGGGGGGTCCCTACCCCGCGGCCCCCGGGCCTTTCTCTGACCGGGCGGCGTTATCCCGTCCCCTCGTCTTTTCCTCGTCCTTTCCTCCGGCCCTTCAGATGAAGTCGGTGGCAGGCTCGGTCGCGTAACGGCTCATCACTTGGATGTTCGCCTGGGGGGTCAATGCCCGGCCGCCGGCGATCATGTCCTGCAGGTCTCGGAAGTACTGCACGTACAGGTCCGGAGTGAAAGTGCTGAGCATGACGGCCGGTTCGTCGGTCATGTTGGCGAAGGTGTGCGGGGCTCCGGGCGGGACCACCACGAGCGTGCCCGCGCTCGCGTCGTAGCACTTCTCCCCGACCGTGAACCGCACCGTGCCGGAGATGATGTAGAAGCCCTCGTCATGCTGGGCGTGGCGGTGTTGCGGCGGCCCGGGCGTGTGCGGCGCGAGGACGGATTCGGTGAACCCGAGGCGGTGCCCGGTGTTGCTGCCGTCTTCAAGAACGCGCATGCGCGTGGTGCCCAGGAGGATCGTCTCACCGTCGCCCGGACCGACCACCGACACGGCGGGATCGGCGATCGGCTCACTGGCTTTCAGCTCGTCAGTCATGCGTCGATTCCACTGCCGGGGCACTTCGACTGTCCAAGACCCGTTCCCTGACATCGATACCGTACGGGTATCGTTGCACTATGGAGCTGCGCACGCTGCGCTATTTCGTCGCGGTCGCCGAGGAACTCCACTTCGGCCGGGCCGCCGCCAGGCTGCACATGAGTCAGCCGCCACTGAGCCGGGCGATCAAGCGCTTGGAGACGGAGGCCGGCGCGGCGCTGTTCGAGCGATCGTCCGCCGGTGTCACGCTGACTCCGGTGGGGGCGGTGCTGCTTGACGAAGCGCGCGCCTTGCTCGACCAGGCCGACCGGGTACGCGTCCGCGTGGCCGCGGCGGCCGGAACGGCAGCCATCAGCGTCGGCGTCCTGGGGGACAGCACCGATCCGGCCGTAACCCGGCTGGCCGTCACCTACCACCGGCGGCACCCACGCATTGAAGTCCGCATCCGCGAGACCGACCTGACCGATCCCACCTGCGGGCTGCGCGCCGGCCTGGTCGACATCGCCCTGACCCGCGGACCGTTCGACGAGACCGGCCTGACCGTTCACGAGCTGCGAGCCGACCCGGTGGGGGCCCTGCTGCGCGCCGACGATCCGCTGGCCCGCCACGACCATCTGAAGCCGGCCGACCTGGCCGACCGCCACTGGTTCACCTTCCCGGAGGGAACCGACCCCATCTGGCAGTCCTACTGGAACGGCGGGGAACCCCGCGAGGGGCAGGTGGTGCGCTCCGTCCAGGAATGCCGACAAGCCGTTCTGTGGAACGGGACGGTCGGCATGACACCCCTGGCCCACCAGCCGGCACCGGGGCTCACCGTGGTGCCACTGATCGACATGCCGCCGAGCCGTGTGGTGGCGGCATGGAAAGAGGGCGACACGAATCCGCTGATCCGCTCGTTCGTCCAGATCGCAATCGCCGCCTACCGGGACTGAGCGCCTGGTCGGCGGTAGGACGGCACGAACAGCTCAGCAGCCGGACCGTGGCATGCAGCCCCCGGTCGAACACCTCGGAGGCCTCCTGCGCATCAGCCCGATCACCCACGCCTCCGAAATTCGCCGTGGAACGGTGGCCGTGTTGCGCTACATGCTCGTGGTCACAGCTCGGGCAACTGGTCCTCGGGTGTGGGGGACTTTCGCTCCTCCAGCCAGTAGAGGTAGATCCGCAGGTCGGTTGCCAGGCCGCTGGCGATGTAGGACTCGAAGCTGCGGACGGCAGTGGCTACGTTCTGGCCTGTTGCGGCATCGCTCTCATCCCATTGGCTCCGCTGGTCGGACAAGTACTGCACGACCTGGCCGCGGTTACGCCACCACTCCCGGACCGTTTCCGGTGTCCATCGGGAGTCACCGTCACAGCCGTACCCGAGGAACGGGTCGTTGTGTGCTGCCTCGACCAGCCGGGCGGTGTCCGCGGGAGTTCTGGGCTGGCGATAGACATACTCGGTGAGGTACTTGCCTCCGTAGAGAACGTGACCGGGTGCTGAAAGCCGTCCGGTCCAGCACGTGTCGGTCTCCCCGCCGTAGAAGGGCCCGGGGATGTTGAGCCACAGCCGGTCTTCCCAACGGCCTCGGAAGGCCTCACGGTCTTTGCCGAGGATGGTCAGGGGATCGAAGTAAAGCGTCACCTGCCGAGGTTAGGGCATTCGTCCGGAATGAGCGACCGGCCATCGACTGGGCCTGGAGGTGGGCCGGAGGCGGTTCAGTCCGGAAGGCGTGAATGCGAGTTCTCGAATTCTCACCTGCTCTGGAAGGGCACCGGCATCCTCACCGATGAGGCGGGGGCGGGGGAGGACCGGGGAGTTCTGGCCGGCCAGGAGGAGGCCGACGGCGTCCTGCACGAGCTCAAGGGACGCCCGGGCATCACCGAGCTCGGCGAGAGCGGCCCGCACTCACCTCGCCCGTTCGGCTCCTTCCGCTACTTCATCACCGGGGACGACCCGGAGGACCCGTGGGGACTGTGGCGCCTCGACGCAGACGGCCGGTGGCAGCACTTCTCGGCCCTGGAGTGGGGCTGGTTCCCCGGATTCTGGGGCGACGACTTCACCGTCGGGGGACGGCGGCGGCCACCCCGGGTCGGTGCTGCCTTCAGGCGGCTACGTACGGGCGCCGCCCGTCGGCTTGCGCCGGACCGGCACGATCCGGAGTCCGTCGGCCTCGGCTCCGGACCCGGCAGGGATGACCGCCGGTCCCGATGGCTAGGGTGCAGCGCATGCGATCTCTGATCACTTCTCTCCACGAAGACGATGACACTGCCGATTTCCTGGCCTGGCCCGGCGACTTCGACCCCGGCCGCGGCGACCATGTCGAGGAGGTCCACCTCGAGTCGGGCGCGACGTTGGAGGGTTTCGCAGGAGATGGTGCCGGAGGCACGTACTTCTTCTGCGGCGACGGCGGCGAGGAACGCCCGATCCTCTACGCAGACTCCGAGGGCGGCGCGGCTTTGGTCGCGATCGGGCTGACGGAGCTCCTGCAGCTCCTGCTGGTCGCGCCCTGGTGGCGTGACAGCCGGGCGTTCACTGCAGCGGAGAGCGCCGAGCTGGCCGCCGACTACCTGGAGGACATGCCCGACCTGCCGGCTCGGCGGGACCGTGCGGCCGCTGCGCTCAACCTTGCCCTTCCCACCGAGGCCGATGTCCTGGCCCGCCTCCGCGAGGTCGCCACCGAGGCAGGCAAGGACTTCGTCCTGATCTTCACGCCGGAGAATGAGCCTTACAACCTGCTCATCAAAGCCTGAGCTGAGCGTCATGCACGACGGGTGCATCTTCCTGCCGGAACTCTGCACGGCCTGGCTCACGCCCCGGCCACCGGAGACGGCGCCCGCCCTTGAACGGCGACGAGCGCCTCCACGCACGCCCTGTCTACGTCTCGGCGTCTCGGCGACTCGGTGTCTCGGTGTCTTGGCGACCAAGTCTGCAAGGCACAGCGGCACTGTCAGTGGCGGCTGGCATCATCGGCTGTCAGCCGGAAGATCAAGGAAGGGCAGCAGCCGTGCACGAAGTGACGCCTCATGCGGTCAGCGAACAGCAGATCGTCCAAGCGATGGAGGATATCTACATGCGGACATTCCACCGCTACCAGGGGCTCCGCTACGACGGTCTGTCCCTGAAGGGCCTTCAGGCGATGCAGGACGAACTCCTCGACTACGTCGCCGCCTGTGCTCTCACGGACCCTGCGCTAGACGAGCTGTCGCGCACGGCGCTGCTGACTGCGGCGGAGTGCTCCCTGGGGATCACGGATGTCAGCTGTTTCCCCAACGGTGACCAGGAGATCCGCCTCCCGCTCATCGACGAGAGGCTCAGCAGCGAGGAGGTCACCTTCGGCGACGACGTCGTCGAGGAGGCGCCCACAGCCCGCACATGGTGGAACACCTTCGCGATATGCCTGGTCAGCGGCCTGATCTGGGACTGGCAGCGAGTGACTGGACTGGTCCTGCGGGAGGACTTCGCACCCGCGATCCGCGACGGGGTGCCGTACTCGAAGCTGACGTCGACGTCGGATCGGCGGACCTCGCTGCGATGGACGCGCTGTGCGGCTACCTCACCCAGGCGCGCGGGCACCTTCCTCGGGACTGGCCGACCGTGCCCCTTCGCCGGCCGGACGCCGACGAGCGCGCCGTGGCGGCCCGCAAGCTGGATGCGGTCGGCCCCCTGACACCGGACCAGCGCCTTCTTCGTGTACTCCTCGACGACGATCAGCACGCCTTCGAGCAGGCCCTCATCGCCCGGCTCACCGAGCACCGGGAGAGCCTGGGATCCGATCCCGCCCCCAGGACTCTGCTGCCGCTCGGCATCCTGGCCGTGGCCGCCCTTGCGGTCCAAGCACACGGGTGGGAGCTGGACGTCCGGTCCGGCTACCTGCCGCACGGCCTCCTGGGTTCCCCGCGGGCGCTGCGGGAAGCGGCGGACGCCGGCGAGAACGGCCTGGGTGGCTGGGCCGCCAAGTAGCCGGTCCGGACGCAGTGCTCGAAGGCCTCGGTGGTGGCCGGGGCCGATGCGCCGGCCCCGGCCGTCCTGCTGGTGTCCCGCGACCTGCTCCGGAGGCCCGGTCGCTCCGGAGGCCGCCACCGGGCGCCGGCGCGGCCACTCCGGCAGCCGTGCCGCGGGCCTGTCAGCTGCTTGTGTAGACGTCCTCGACGTAGCGGCCCTCGGCGACCGCGGCCCGCCACCACTCCTGTGCAGCGGCAGCGTCGCCGCCCGTATGCCGTGCATGGAGCCGCTGGAAGGCGTCCCGCACGCCGGGGGCCATCCGGCTGCCGTCGCCGCAGACGTACACCTTCGCTCCGGCCTGCAGCAGCCGCCACACCTCCGCACCCTCCGCTTCGAGGCGATGCTGGACGAACATCCGTCCCTCCTCGGGCGCCTTGGAGAAGACGGGACGCATGGAGACTGCTCCGGCTTCTTCGGCGGCCTCCAGTTCGGCGCGGTGGAGGTAGTCCACGTCCGGGTGGTCGCAGCCGAAGTAGCACAGTGCGGGCGCGAGCGGCGTGCCCTGGCGGGCCAGTGCCAGGCGGTCGGCGACGGCACCCCGGAATGGGGCCAGGCCCGTACCGGCGGCGACCATGATGACGGGGGTCTGCGCGTCGTGGCGGATGCGGAAGGCGTCCCGGCACGGCTGGACGCGCGCGTACACGGTGTCGCCGCTCCGCACACGGTGCAGATACGACGAGCCGGTGCCTTCGAAGATGCCGCTGCCGGAGCGTGCGGGGGCGCGGAGCTGCGAGACCATCAGATCCGCGTGACCCGGGCCGGTGGCGGGGGAGGAGGAGATGGAGTAGTGGCGGGTACGCATCGGGGGCAGCAGGTCGAGCAGCAGCGGCCAGCCGATTCGGCCGCGCAGCGCCGGGTATCGCTCGGCGAGGTCGAGTAGCCGGTAGCGGGGGGCTCGGGCGCCTGAAGGCTGCTCAGGGCCGGTGGCCGTGGCCAGCTGCCGCAGGGCCGCCTGCTCGGGCGGGCAGGGATTGAGGCCGGCGAGCCGGGCGACCTGCTCGGTGGTGAGCGGGTGCTGCAGTTCCACGTGGTGGGTGAGCAGCTCGCGGACGGTGACCGGGCGATCCAGGTGCAGACCGGAACGGCTGGAAGGGCTGGTAGGGCTGGAAGGGCCGATGCGCCGGGCGCGGATGCTGAGCACCGCGTCGGAGGCGAGGCCGAGAGCGGTGATGGCGCGTTCGACCAGGGCGGGGTCGTTTGCGGGCATGACGGCCAGGTGGTCGGCGGTACGGTAGGCGACGCCCTCGGGCAGCGCGAGGCGCACGAACTTCTTGGACCGGCCGAGGGGGTGGGCCGGGTCGGCGAGGTCCCCCGTCGCGGTCACGGCCATCGGGACCAGGCCGTGGCGGGAGGCCTGCGCGTCCAGGGGATCGCCGGTGATCTCGGCGGCGTCGTAGACATGGACGTCGTAGGCGTGCCCGGGCGAGGCCTCGCGGGAGTTCTCGGGCCCCACGTGGGAATCCTCGGGCCCCATGACGGCGGCGCCCGGGTCTCCGTACGCCGCGAGCAGGACGCGGCGCAGTGCGGCGGTGAAGCGCGCGAACGATCCGGCGAGGTCGCCCGAGGCGTCGGCTGCGTGCCGTTCCAGGAGCCTGGTCGCACCGAGTCCGGCCAGGCGGTCGTCGATGGCGGTGGGCACGTGCTGATAGGTGGCTGCCCAGTTGCGGTCGCCGACGCCAAGAACGGCGTAGGGCACGGCGTCTGCGGCCCCGGGTTCCGCGTCGGCCAGCCAGGAGGTGAAGGCTCTGGCGTCGTCGGTCGGCTGTCCGTTGTAGGAGGCTGCCACGATGACGAGGGGAGCGTCTGCGGGCAGGGCTCCCACGATCTTGTCGAGGGGTACGGCCTCCGTGGCGAAGCCGAGGTCGCCGAATGTGCCGGCGAGGTCCTCCGCGAACTCGCGGCAGGTGCCGAAGTTGGAGCCGTACGCGACGGTCAGCGCGGTGCCCGCCGCGGCCCTGGAGGGCAGGGCGCCGGCCTCCGGCTGCTCCTCGGCCCGGTCCGTGCGCACGGCGCCGCCGGCGAGCCCGCCGAGGGCTTCGCGGACCCGGTCCCGGTCCTCGGCGGTGCGGTGCGCCAGGGCCAGGGTGAAGCCGTCGGGCTTGAGGGTGAGGGTCTCCTTGACGTCGAGGGCGTAGCCGGTGTGGTCGAGGAAGCGGTAGCGGTGGATGAGCAGGGCCAGCAGCATGGTGGCCTCGTGCATGGCGAACTGCCGCCCGATGCAGGCGCGTTCCCCGGTGCCGAAGGGCTTGTACGCGTTCGCGGGACGGGCGGCCTCGGCGGCGGGCGCGAAGCGGTCCGGGTCGAACTCCTCCACGTTGTCGCCCCACACCGGGTCGCGGTGCAGCATCGGGGTGAGCACGGTCAGCCGCCGCCCGGCCGGGACCGGGTACCTGCCGCCGATGACGGTGTCGGCCACGGGCGCGCGCTCGAAGGCCGCTGCGGTCGGCCAGAGCCGCAGGGTCTCGCTGAGGACCTGCCGTACGTAGCGCAGCCGGCCGATGTCCTCGAACGCCGGCTGCGGATCCGCATCGTCGCCCCACAGCGCGTCGACCTCGGCCTGCGCCAGACGCAGGGCGACCGGGTTCTTCATCAAGTGGTAGAGGGCGAACGAGAGGGTGCCGGACGTGGTCTCGTGGCCCGCGATCAGGAAAGTGATGACCTGGTTGCGGACGTTGGCCTCGTCGAGGGGTTCGCCGTCGCCGTGGTGAGGTGAGTTCAGCATCAGCCCCAGCAGGTCGTCGGCGGCGCCGCTCTCCCCGGCGGCCCGCCGCCCGGCTATCACCTCGTCGACGACCTGAGCGAGATAGGCCGTGTCCGCACGGAAGGCCCGGTCCTCCTCCGTGGTGTCCTCGCCCGGGGTCCTCCCCAGAGCGGCCTGGCTGTGGCTGAGTGCCCGTACGAGCGCCTGTACGAAGGGATGAGGCTCGGCGCGGTCGAAGGACTGGAAGTCGTAGCCGAAGCCCGCGAGGCCGATGGTGTCGAGCGTCATCCGGGTCATGTCCGCCGACACGTCCACGGGCTTGTCCTGGGCGAGATACGCGTCCCAGGCGGTGATCATCCGCCGCGCGGCTTTGAGCATGACCGGGTGGTACGTGCGCATCGAGCCCATGGCGAAGGCAGGCAACAGGATGTCGTGCGCCTTGGCCCAGTTGGGCTCGTCGTTGTATGCAGTGAACAGGCCGTCGGCTGCGACCTCGCGGACGTTCTCCAGCGCGGGACCGATCACCTTGGCGAACCGTGTCTCGTCCGAGAGCTCGTCGACGAGTTCGTACGAGGAGATCAGCACCGTCTCGCGGCTGTGGAATCGGCGCCGGAAGGCGGGGCCGAACTCGCGGGCGAAGGCCATGGCCTGTTGGACGGGCCTGTCGGTCAGACCCGTATCCGACACGTCGACGACGGGCAGGTCACGCATGGGCTCCATTGGATCCATGGGCTCTCTCCTCTGGCGGTGATAGTCCGGCCTCCGGTGGGCGATGGTCCCGACCGGTGCGTCCACGATTCCGCCGCACGCGGGCCGGCCGGCCGCCGGAACTACGATTTCTTGTAGCGTCTTGGTCGTGCTGTGGCGTGTGCGCTGCGGCCCAACTGTGCTAGGCGGCGCGTCTGCCGGTGGTCCGGCAAGGGCGATGGACGAGCAGGGAACTGACGGCAACTGACAGCAGAGGAGCGCATGACCGTGACCGTGACCGTGACCGCGTACGACCCGGAGTCGGACCCGGCGGTGTGGCGCACCCGATTCCTCAACCTGCTCGACCGCACGCCGGTCCCGACCGCGGTCAGCACCGCCGACGGCGTGATCACCGGTGCGAACCCGGCCCTGGCGGCACTGTGGAACCTCACCCCGGGCCGCCTGACGGGCCGCCACCTGCTCGACCTGTTCACCCCCGCCGAACCCCGCAGGCTGAGCAAGTTCGAGAGCGCCATGCGCGGGGGACGACGCTCGCGGTACCCCTTCCGCGTCCGCTGGACCGCTGCCGGATCGTCCTACGAGGGGGAACTGACCGTCGAGCCGGTGAGCGACCCGGCGGGCGAGCCCCCGCCGCTGCTGGCCATCCTCCGCGCGGACGAGCCGCGCCCCGCCGCGGACGGCCGGGAACAGGCCGCCGGCCCGGTCGCGATCACCGCGCTGGAGTCCCGCATCCTCGCCCTGGTCGCCGAGGGCCGCACCACGGCCGTGGTCGCCCGCACCGTCGCGCTCAGCGACGACGGAGTCAACTACCACCTCGCCCGTCTGTGCCGCCGCCTGGACGCCTCCAACCGCACCGCTCTAGGCACTGTTTCTCGGATCTCCTGACCTGAGTGGGGTGTTGGGGTCAGGCTGGCTGTATGGGCC
>NZ_BMUT01000012.1 GCF_014650335.1 Streptomyces hiroshimensis | reverse complement strand
GAGGAGGTTCCGGGGCCGCCGCCGTACGCGGGGAAGCGGGGCCGTCAGCCCCCGACCGTCCGGCCGCGGCCCGTGGCCGGGCCCAGCGGAGTGGTGCGCGGCACCCGGTCGGAGTGCGGCGGGCGGCGGCTGCCGGTCGGCGTGACCGGCGTCCGCTCGGAGCGGGCCGTGTGCGGCCGGGCCGGCAGGTACGGCCGGCCCTCGGTGGCGCGGACGCCCGCGGAACGGCTCCCGACGCCCACCGGCTCCCGGGCCGGCTGCTCGTCGTCGGCCGGGGTGCGCGGGGCGGCCACGGCCACCGGGGCGACCGGGACGGGCACGAGCACACCACGCTCGCGCACCCGGCGCCACAGGGCCAGCAGCCACGCCTCGGCGCGGGCCATCGGCGCCTCGAACCACGGCAGGGCGAGCAGCACCAGCAGCCCGGCCGTCCAGCCGAGGGTCACATCGCTCATCCAGTGCGTACCGAGGTAGACCGTGGTCATGCCGACGCCCAGTGCGAGGAGCGCGGCGATCACCGAGGCCACCCGGCGGGTGCGCTTGGTGGTGGCCAGATAGGCCAGGACACCCCAGGTCACCACGGCGTTGGCGGTGTGCCCGGAGGGGAATATGTCGCCGCCCGCGAACATCTCGTTCGAGCCGATCGAGGTGGCGTAGTGCGGACCGAGGCGGCCCATGCCGATCTTCGCCGCGCCCACGGTGGCGTTGAGCAGCAGCAGCGAGGTGCCGAGGACCAGCAGCGGCCGCAGCGTCCCCTGCCTGTAGGTGCGCCAGCCCAGCCAGGCGGCGACCGCGACGGCGGTCGGGCCGCGCTGGCCCAGGACCACGAAGTAGTCGAGGAAGGTGTGGATCTCCGGCCACTGCTTGTACGGCCGGAAGAGCATGACCTGCCAGTCGAACCGCACCGGCCAGGACGTGGTGAGCACGCCGACCACGATCGCCAGGTAGACCACGGAGGTCGCCACGAAGATCCCGAGGCGGGTCCGGGTCATCCGCGGCCGCAGGGGATCGGTCGGGCGCTCCTCCGCTTGGACGAGCTCGTCGTTGGTACGCACTCAATCGACGTTACATTGAGTGACAGGAAGCTTCGGCCGATCGGGCCTGTTTGTGATGACGATGTGATGTGGAATGCGTCTCAAGCATGACCTGCGCCACATTCGATTCCCCGGGTCAACTCTCGTCCGGGAAATTACCGGCCCGCCCCGGCCCGCTGCCGGAGCCCAATTGTTTCCCTTTGTGGCCCGTCGTTTATCGGGGATTGGCCGGGGTGTTCCACAGCGTTTTCCGTCCCCTCCGGGAGGGGCCCCGGCGGCCGCCCGGGAAAACGATCACGGGGGGCCGGAGCCGTGCAGCCAGAACGCCCCGTACACCGCGGACACCAGCACCACCACGCTCACCGTGAGCACCGCCCGCACCGGCCGCGCCCGCCCGAGGGCCACCGCGAGCGGCAGCAGCAGCGGGAAGGCCGGCATCATCAGGCGCGGCTTCGAGCCGAAGTACCCCTTCGCCGTCAGGGCCAGCAGCAGCACCGCCCCCGCGTAACCCAGCAGCGGCAGCGGCTGGCGCTGCCGCACGCACGCCGCGTACAGCCACAGCACCAGGCCCACGCCCACCAGCAGGCCGAGCCCCGCGGCCCACGCCGGGCCGAAGAGCCGCTGCGCGACGAACGAACCGAAGGCCAGCCCGCCGTCGAAGCCGTTGCCCCAGCCTCCCTGCACGTCCAGATAGCCCGTCGGGCTGCCCGTCCGTACGCCGACCCACACGAAGTACGCGAGCCAGCCCAGCGGTGCGAGCGCCGCGCCCAGCAGCATCCGGGGCAGCTCCCGCCGTCCCCGCGGCTCCTGCCGGGCCCCGTGGCGCGGCTCCCCTCTCTGCCCGCGCCGCAGTGCCGTCAGCACCCCGAGCCACACGGCCAGGACCACCGCCGCCCCCACCGGGCGCGTCAGCCCGGCCAGCGCCGCGAACGAGCCCGCCCACAGCCAGCGGCCGGTGAGCACCGCGTACAGGCTCCACGCCGCGAGCGCCGTGAACAGCGACTCCGAATACGCCATCGACTGCACGATGCCGACCGGCAGCGCCGCCCACAGCGCCACGAGCGCCACCCCCGCCCGCCGGCCGTACAGCCGCTCCCCGATCAGGAAGACGGCCCACGCCGCGAGCAGCGAGGACACCGCGCTGACCACCAGGCCGGCATCCGCCGCCGACAGCGGGAAGACCGCCGAGAGGCCGCGCTCCAGCCAGGGCAGCAGCGGGAAGAACGCCAGGTCCGAGTGGACCTTGCCGCCCGGCAGGTGAAGGGTGTAGCCGTAGCCGTCCTCCGCGATGCGGGAGTACCAGAGGGAGTCCCAGCGCGCGGAGAGCAGCTGGTGCGGGCTCTTGCCCGCGACGTACCCCCACACCGCGAGCACGGCGATCCCCAGTGCCCGCACCGCCGCATAGACCAGCACGGCGGGCAGTGCACGGCGCAGGGCGCCACGCACCCGGAGGGCGACGGGCGGCCGGTCCGCCCCGGCGCCCGTACCGGCGGGAGAAACAAGATCAGTCACCGATCAATTGTCCAGCATGCGCGGAGCGCCTCCACGATCGGCCCGGACGGTGACGGAGCACACGTATCCGTGCCCGGGACTCGCGTACTCTGTCGAGTCACCCGCCCACGACGATTCCCCCGGCCACCCCCCGGGCGGTAACCCCCGGCCCACAGTCCCCAGGCCGGCGGGCGAACGGCGAGCGCACGACATGGAGGTGTGAATGTCCGGGACGACCACGGCCGGCCCGCTGCGGGCCGACGGCGTCCCCCGGCAGCGGTACCGGCGCGGACAGCGGCTCCGGCCGCCGTACGGGCCGGGGGCCGGAGCCGGGGCGAACCGCTGGACCGTCCTCGTCGTCCTCTGCGTCAGCCTGCTCCTCGTCGCCGTCGACGCGACCGTCCTGCACGTCGCCGTCCCGGCCGTCACCGAGGACCTGCGGCCCGGAGCGATCCAGCTGCTGTGGATCGTCGACGTCTACCCGCTGGTCTGCGCCTCGCTGCTCATCCTCTTCGGCACCCTCGGCGACCGCGTCGGCCGCCGCCGGGTGCTGCTGCTCGGCTACGGGCTCTTCGGCACGGCCTCCGCGCTCGCGGCCTTCGCCCCCACCCCCGAGGTGCTCATCGCCGCCCGCGCCCTGCTCGGCGCCGGCGGCGCGATGATCATGCCGGCCACGCTGTCGATCCTGCGCCAGGTCTTCCCCGACCGGCGCGAGCGGGCCCTCGCCGTCGGCGTGTGGAGCGCGGTCGCCGCCGTGGGCGCCGCGGTCGGGCCGCTGCTCGGCGGCTTCCTCCTCGAACACTTCTGGTGGGGATCGGTCTTCCTCATCAACATCCCGCTGATGGCCGTGGCCCTGCCGGTGGGACGCCGGCTCCTGCCCGAGTCGACCGGGCCCCGCGACGGACCGTGGGACGTGACCGGTGCGCTGATGGCCGCGTTCGGGCTGTTCGGGCTCGTCCTCGGCGTGAAGCGGGCCGGCACGGGGGAGGCGCTCTCGCTCGGCACGATCGTGCCGGGGGCGGTCGGAGCCGCCCTGCTCGTCCTCTTCGTCCGCCGGCAGCGGCGCCGCGCCCACCCGCTCGTCGACCTCCGGATGTTCTCCCGGCCCGCTTTCGGCACCTCCGTCGGGTGCATCGTGCTGGCCATGCTCGCGCTCGTCGGGCTGGAGCTCATAGCCGCCCAGTACCTGCAGCTCGTCCTCGGGCTCACCCCGCTGGAGACCGGCCTGCGGCTGCTGCCGCTCACGCTCGCCGCGATGGCCGCGGGGCTCGTCGGCTCGCGCCTGCTGCAGTGGCTCGGCCCGCGCACGATGGTCGCCCTCGGCTTCGTGCTGACCGCGGCGGCGGTCGCCTCGCTCACCGCGATGGGCCTCCACGACCGGCCCGGCGTCCTCGTCGGCTGCTTCGTCCTGCTCGGCTTCGGGCTGGAGACCACGCTCTTCGGCGCGTACGAATCGATGCTCAGCGAGGCGCCCGCGGAGTCCGCGGGCGGGGCCGTGGCGATCGGCGAGACCTCGTACCAGCTCGGCGCGGGCATCGGCATCGCCCTGCTGGGCAGCGTCATGAACGCCGCGTATGCGCCGGGCGTCGCCTCCGTCCCCGGCGTGCCCAGCGCGGCGGGGGCCTCCGCGAGCCACTCCCTCGGCGAGGCGTACGACGTCGCCTCCCGGCTGGGGGGACCCGCCGGGGCCGCGCTGCGGGTCGCGGCGCGGGATTCCTTTGTGCACGGCTTGCACGTGACGCTGGCGCTGAGCGCGGTGTTGCTGCTGGCGGGGGCGGTTGCGGCACTGCGGTTGCCTCGGGCGATGGACTGCGGGGCGGTTATGGCTGCGGCGTCGGTGCCGGCTGAGGAGGGTTCGGCACCGCCGGTCAGGTAGGCGGTGGTCGCCCGCCGTGGCGGCGGAGGGAGAGGCCCCGGACCCTTTCACCGTTTCTCGGGGGAGAGCCCCCGAACCCCCCGGGGGCCGGGGGCTCTCCCCCGGTTTCGGGAAGGGGCGGGTCCGGGGCCTCTCCCTCCGCCGCCACGGCGATCAGCCACCGTCGTGGTGTCCGGCGGTGCCGGAACCACCCCGGCCCGCTCTGGACTCGGCCGGTTACCCGGCCGTAGCGTGCTGGCGAAGCGATCACACATTCGCCCGCACCCCGCCGGAGGCAGCCGTGTTCGACCCGCATGATCCCCTCGGGATCGAGGACCTGCTCAGCCCCGAGGACATCGCCGTCCGGGACACCGTCCGCCGCTGGGCAGCCGACCGCGTCCTGCCGCACATCGCCCAGTGGTACGAGGCCGGTGAACTCCCCGGCGTCCGCGAGCTCGCCCGCGAGCTCGGCTCGATCGGCGCCCTGGGCATGCAGCTCAGCGGCTACGGCTGCGCGGGCGCGAGCGCCGTCCAGTACGGCCTGGCCTGCCTGGAGCTGGAGGCCGCCGACTCCGGCATCCGCTCCCTGGTCTCCGTCCAGGGCTCCCTCGCGATGTACGCGATCCACCGCTTCGGCTCCGAGGAGCAGAAGCGGCAGTGGCTGCCGTCGATGGCGGCGGGGGAGACCATCGGCTGCTTCGGCCTGACGGAGCCCGACCACGGCTCGGACCCGGCCGGCATGCGCACGTACGCCAAGCGCGACGGAAGCGACTGGGTGCTGACGGGCCGCAAGATGTGGATCACCAACGGCTCGGTCGCCGGGGTCGCCGTGGTCTGGGCCCGGACCGACGACGGCATCCGGGGCTTCGTCGTGCCCACCGACAGTCCCGGCCTGTCCGCGCCGGAGATCCGGCACAAGTGGTCGCTGCGCGCCTCGGTCACCAGCGAGCTGGTCCTCGACGAGGTGCGGCTGCCCGCCGACGCGGTGCTGCCGGAGGTCACCGGGCTGCGCGGCCCGCTGAGCTGCCTGAGCCACGCGCGGTATGGGATCGTCTGGGGCTCGATGGGCGCGGCGCGCACGAGCTTCGAGACCGCCCTCGACTACGCGCGCACGCGCGAGCAGTTCGGCAAGCCCATCGGCGGCTTCCAGCTCACCCAGGCCAAGCTCGCCGACATGGCGGTGGAGCTGCACAAGGGGATCCTGCTGGCGCACCACCTGGGGCGGCGGATGGACGCGGGGAGCCTGCGGCCGGAGCAGGTGAGCTTCGGCAAGCTCAACAACGTGCGGGAGGCGATCGAGATCTGCCGGACGGCGCGGACGATCCTCGGTGCGAACGGGATCTCGCTGGAGTACCCGGTGATGCGGCACGCCACGAACCTGGAGTCCGTGCTGACGTACGAGGGCACGGTGGAGATGCACCAGCTGGTGCTGGGCAAGGCGCTCACCGGCCTCGACGCGTTCCGGTAAGCCCTCGCCCTGTTACTGCTCAGCTCTGGTTGCTGTGCTGTCCCGGGGGGGGCAACCCCCGGACCCCCGGCCCGTCCACGGAGCCCGGCTCAGCTCTGATTGAAGAAGCCGCCGTTCGCCCGCCCCCTCGGCTCCCCGCTGACCACCTTGTAGTCGGCGGGGGTCAGCAGGAACACCCGGTTGGCCACGCGCTCGATGGAGCCGCGCAGGCCGAACGTCAGCCCGGCGGCGAAGTCCACGACGCGCTTGGCGTCGTTGGGCTCCATGCCGGTGAGGTTGACGATCACCGGTACGCCGTCGCGGAAGAGCTCGCCGATGCCCCGGGCGTCGCGGAAGCCGTCCGGGGTGACGGTGGCGATGCGCGTGCCCTGTTCCTGTGCGACCTCGTCCGCCACCCGCACCTTGGGGTTGGTGACCCAGGCGTCACCGGGCTCGGGTCCCTCGGCGTACTCGTCGTCGTAGTAGCGCTCGTCATCGCTGTCGTCGACGAGGCCGAGCCAGGCACTCGCCTTGCGCACCGATCCCATGGACGCCTCCTCTCACACGCGGGGTGTTCCGTCCGCTTCTCTATCGTCGTCCATGATGCGGATGGTGTGCCAAGTGGATAGCCGCCGGACGAGCATTTCGTGACGCATCTGGTGCAAACCGGTTGGCGGTGCGTCAGAAACCCCGCAGGCCCCTTCTTGCACCCTGGACCTGGGCATATGCGGCTACGGCGGGCGATTCGGGGGCGCGGGGCGGGCCCCGGTCGGGTCGGGTGGTCAGGTGATTAGGATGCCCGGGTCCATTCACACCACACACGGGGGCTTGGTTTTGTTCGGGATCATAAGGCCATGCCGGCACCGGTTGTCAGAGGCCATGCGGACGGAATGGATGGCGCATCTGTGCGGACTGTGCCTCGCGCTGCGCGGCGACCACGGACAGTTCGCCCGTGCGGCCACCAACTACGACGGTCTGGTGATCTCGGTCCTGGTGGAGGCGCAGTCGCCGGCGGACGAGGGCGCCAACTCCTGGCGCCGCACGGCCGGGCCGTGCCCGTTGCGCGGCATGCGCACCGCTTCCGTGGCCAAGGGTGAGGGTGCACGCCTCGCCGCCTCGGTCTCGCTGGTGCTGGCCTCGGCGAAGATGCGCGACCATGT
The DNA here is from genome assembly GCF_014650335.1 of Streptomyces hiroshimensis. Classification (GTDB taxonomy): domain Bacteria; phylum Actinomycetota; class Actinomycetes; order Streptomycetales; family Streptomycetaceae; genus Streptomyces; species Streptomyces hiroshimensis. The sequence goes on along the minus strand of NZ_BMUT01000012.1, from coordinate 306,562 downwards.
CGCCGACGGCGACGGCGTGTTGGCGCGCCGCCCGGTGGCCGCGGCGGCGCGCCGCGTGGCGGCGAAGTGGGACCGGGCCGGTGCCCGTACGGGAGCGGACCTCGGTTTCGACACCGCCGTGCTGGTCGACGCGGTCGAACGGCAGGCCGGCATCGAGGCGCTGGCCGGTGCGGGAACGTCACTGCTGACGGTGACCGAGCCCACCGAGACGGCCACCGCCGCGGCCTTCGGCTACACCGCCGTGCTCGCCGGGCGGCCGGGCAACAAGGAGCCGCTGGAAGAGGCGGGCAGGCTCTTCGGACGGCTCGCGCACCTGCTGGACGCCGTGGAGGACATGGCGGAGGACGCGGAGACCGGCGCGTGGAACCCCGTCGCCGCGACCGGCACCGAACTCGCCGAGGTGCGCAGGCTGTGCGACGACGCGGTGCACGGCGTCCGCCTGGCGCTGCGCGAGGTCGACTTCGCGAGCAAGAGCCAGAGCAGGCTCGCACACGTCCTGCTCGCGCACGAGCTGGAGCGCGCCGTCGACCGGGCGTTCGGCACGACGGGCTGCGGCCACTCCGCACACGCGGGCACCACCGCCGCCGGCGGCACGGGGCTCCAGGACGGCGCGCCGCAGGGCGCGTTCGGGCCGCCCCCGGTCATGCCGCCGGACCAGATGCCGCCGGGCCAAAGGCCGCCCGGCGCGCCGCCGGAGCCGCCGCGGCGCGGGAGGCAGCGCGGGGTGATCGCCGGCTGTGCGGTGTGGGCCACGCTTTTCTGCACATGCCAGGTCTGCTGCCGGAACCCGTACTTCGATCCGTGGGACGGGCAGCATCGTGAGGGCTGGTGCCACAAGTGCGATTGCGGTGGCAGTGATTGCAGCGGCTGCGGGGATTGCTGCAACTGCTGTGACTGCTGCGAATCTTGCGGTGACTGCGACTGTGGTTGCGACTGCGGTTGTTGAGTACGGGGGCGAGCCCCGTGGTTGAGCGATGAGCGATGAGCGAGGGGAGGAGTGCGGCGCAAACGCCGTGGATGTGAAGGGCTGAAGCGTGAAGCCTGAAGCGTGAGGCGTGAAGCGTGAGGGCTCCGCGGGAAGCGCGGTCAGCCCCGGCAGGAACCCGGAAGAAGTGCACGGAAGCCGGGACACGACGCGGACCACACCCGACCGAAGTCGATGTGGTCCCGGGTGACCAGCCGTTGCCCTGAGTGCATGCGCCAAGTGGAACAGCCTTCCGTTTCCGCGTCAACTGTGCTGAGACGGCCTGCCCACGATGTGGACGGGAGTATGGACAGGCTTGACAGTCGGCCAGGGCACCGGAATAGCCTCGGTGTTCGGCCGTGCTGAGGGGCGCGGCCGGATGCGCACGACGCATGACGCACGATGCACGACGCGCGGCGCACGACGCATCCGATGTGAAGGCACTTCCCGTGTCCGATCCCGTATCCACGGAGCCTTCGCATGCCCTCCCTCGTCATCATCGGCGCCGGTCCGCGCGGCACCGGCCTCCTTGAGCGCATCGCCGCCAACGCCCCCGAACTCCTCGCGGGGGCCCGCCTCGACCTCCACCTCGTGGACCCCTTCCCGCCCGGCGGCGGCCGCGTCTGGCGCCACGACCAGTCCCCGCTGCTGTGGATGAACTCCATGGCCGAGGACGTCACCGCGTTCACCGACTCCTCCGTGCGGACCGTGGGGCCCGTACGCCCCGGCCCGTCGCTCGCCGAGTGGGCGGCGCGCGTCCGCGACGGCACGGTGCCCGCCCCGGCCGACCCCGCGACCGCCGGCGAAGCGCGCGCCCTGACCGGACGGAGCTTCGCCGGCAGGCGCCTGCAGAGCGCGTACCTGCGCTGGGCGTACGAGCAGGCCGTGGCCGCCCTGCCGCCCGGCGTCACCGTCCACGAACACCGCCGGCGCGCGTTACGCCTGTCCGGCGCGCGCGACGGACGCCAGCACGTCTGGCTGGAAGGGCACCCGGCACCGCTCCCCGCCGACCTCGTCGTCCTCGCCCTCGGCCACCTGCCGTCCGCCCCCGACGCCGGACAGAGCGAACTCGCCCGCTTCGCCGCGCGCCACCGGCTCGCCTACCTGCCGCCCGAGTTCACCGCCGACAGCGACCTGAGCGCCCTGCGCCCCGGCGAGCCGGTGATCGTCCGCGGCCTCGGGCTCGCCTTCGTCGACCTCATGGTCCTGCTCACCGAAGGGCGCGGCGGCTCGTACACCACCGGCCGCGACGGCGAACTCGTCTACCGCCCCTCCGGCCGGGAGCCCGTCCTGCACGCGGGCTCGCGGCGCGGCGTCCCGTACCGCGCGAAGATCGGCTACTCCTGGCAGGGTGAACGGCCGCCGCTGCCCCGCTTCTTCGGCCCGGCCGAGGCGGCGGCGCTGCGCGAGCGGCCCGGCCCCCTCGACTTCCGCCGGGACGTGTGGCCCCTCGCCGAGAAGGAGCTCGGGTTCGCCCACTACCACCGGCTGTTCACCGCGCACCCCGAGCGCACGCGCATGCCCTGGCCGGACTTCGAGGAGCGGTACGCCGCCGGCGGGCCCGGGAGCGCCGAGGTCCTCGCGCTGGTCGCCGCGGCGGTGCCCGGGCCGGCCGACCGGTTCGACCCGGCCGCGCTCGACCACCCGCTCGCCGGGCGCCGCTTCACCGGGGCCGAGGCCCTGCAGCGCGGCCTGCGGGCCCACATCGAGGCCGACCTCGCCCGCCGCCACGACCCCCGCCACAGCCCCGACCTCGCCGTCTTCCTCGGCCTGCTCTCCGTCTACGGGCAGCTCGCCGCCCTCGGCGACACAGGGCCCTGGTGGCACGGGTTCTTCAGCTACCTCGCCTCCGGGCCGCCCGGGCCCCGGCTGCGGCAGCTCCTCGCGCTCTCCCGCGCGGGGGTCGTGCGCTTCCTCGGCGCCGACCTGACCGTCACGGCCGACGCGGACCACGGGCTGTTCCGGGCGCGGAGCGCGAGTGCGCCCGGCGTCGTGACCACGGCGCGCGCCCTGGCCGAGGCGCGGCTGCCGGCGCCGTCCGTCGCCCGCTCCCTCGACCCCCTGCTGCGCTCCCTCCACCCCGAGGCCGTCACCACGCCCGCCGGCCTGCTGGCCGTCAGCCCCGAGGACGGCCGGATCCTGGACCGCGACGGGCGTCCGCACCCGCGCCGCTTCGCCCTCGGCCCGCACACCGACGCCCGCGCGACCGGCGCCTTCGCCCGGCCGGGGACGAACGCGCCCGCGTTCCGCCAGAACGACGCCACGGCGCGCGCTGCGCTGAGCTTTCTGCGTGCGCTTTCGGGGCGTTCGGGGCCGGACCGTACGGGTCCGGGGCGTACGGGTCCGGGCCCGCGGCGGGGCGGTGGGGGCGAGATCGGGGCCGGGAGCGGCGGGGGAGCGGTGCTGCGCGGCGGCCGGACCGGAACGTGAGCGCTGCCGGGGAGAAGGGCCTCGGTCCCCCCTTGCCCCGTTCCCCGGGGGCAAGCCCCCGGGCCCCCGCCCAACCCGTAAGACCTCGGTCTCTCCCCGAGAGGGGAGGACCCACCCGCATCAACCGGCCCACCGTGGCCCCCACACCCCCAGGGAAGCTCATGTCCGCACCCATCCGGCCCCTGCACCTGGCCGTGAGCATCGACCGTCCCGGCGTCCGGGACGCCGAGCCCTATGTCCGCGCCGCGCGTCTCGCCGAGCGTGGCCGACTGGACTTCGTCACCCTCGGTGACACCCTCGGGCCGCCCCGGCGCGGCGAGAGCCGGCTCGACGCCCTCGCCGTCCTCGCCCGCGTCGCGCCCGCCACCGAGCGCATCGGCCTGGTGCCCACCGTCACCACCACCCACACCGAGCCGTTCCACGTCTCCAACGCCGTCTCCACCCTCGACTGGGTGAGCAACGGCCGCGCCGGCTGGACCGTCGAGGTCTCCGCCACCGAGGCCGAGGCCCGCCACTTCGGGCGCCGCGCCGCGGCCCCCGCCGACGAGCTGTGGCAGGAGGCCGCCGACGTCGCCGACGTCGCCGCCCGGCTCTGGGACAGCTGGGAGGACGACGCCGAGATCCGCGACGTGGCCACCGGCCGCTTCGTCGACCGCGACAAGCTGCACTACGTCGACTTCGAGGGCCCCGGCTTCTCCGTCCGGGGGCCCTCCATCGTGCCCCGGCCCCCGCAGGGGCGGCCCGTGACCGCAGTCGACGCCACCCGCCTGCTGCCGCGCGCGGCCGCCGCCCGCCACGCCGACGTCGCCTACATCCGCACCGGCCCCACGCCCTCCCCCGGCGCGGTCCGCGCCGCCCGCGACGACCTGCACGCCCGGCTGCGCGCCCTCGGCCGGGACCCCCGCCGGATCGTCGTCCTCGCCTCCCTGCCCATCGCGCTGTACGCGGCCGCGGACGCCGTGGCCCTCGCCGACCTGGCCGGCTCCTGGTGGGCCGACGGCGTGGCCGACGGCTTCCACTTCCGGCCCGAGGACCCCGACCGGGACCTCGCCCTGCTGGTCGACGGCACCGTGCCCGTACTCCAGCACCGCGGCCTGCTGCGCTCCTTCTATCCCGGCGGCACGCTCCGCGAGCACCTGTGCCTGCCGCGCCCCGCCAACCGCTACGCCACCGCCAGGAGGACCGCATGACCGCCCCCGGGGCACGCCGACGCAAGCAGATGCACCTGGCCGCCCACTTCCCCGGCGTCAACAGCACGACCGTGTGGGCCGACCCGCGGTCCGGCAGCCAGATCGACTTCTCCTCCTTCCGGCACCTCGCCGCCACCGCCGAACGCGGCCTCTTCGACTTCTTCTTCCTCGCCGAGGGCCTGCGGCTGCGCGAGCACAAGGGCCGGATCCACGACCTGGACGTGGTCGGCCGCCCCGAGTCGATCACCGTGCTCAGCGCCCTGGCGGCCGTCACGGAGCGGATCGGCCTGGCGGCCACCGTCAACGCCACGTTCAACGAGCCCTACGAACTCGCCCGGCGCCTGGCCTCCCTGGACCACCTCAGCGGCGGGCGCGCCGCCTGGAACGTCGTCACCTCCTCCGACGCCTTCACCGGCGAGAACTTCCGCCGCGGCGGATACCTCGACCGCGCCGAGCGGTACACCCGCGCCGCCGAGTTCGTCGCCACCGCGCGCGAGCTGTGGGACTCGTGGACGCCCGACGGCGTGCCGCGGCCCTTCGCCCACCACGGGCGGCACTTCTCCGTCTCCGGCACCTTCGACGTGGCCCGCAGCCCCCAGGGCCACCCGGTCGTCATCCAGGCCGGGGACTCCGACGAGGGCCGCGAGTTCGCGGCCTCCGCCGCCGACGTGATCTTCACCCGGCACGGGACGCTGGAGGCCGGGCAGGCCTTCTACGCCGACGTCAAACGGCGGCTCTCCGCGTACGGCCGCCGCCCCGGCGACCTCAAGGTCATGCCGGGGGTGACGTTCGCCCTCGGGGACACCGGCGCCGAGGCCCAGGAGAAGGCCGCCGAGATCCGCAAGCAGCAGGTCTCGCCGCAGAACGCCCTCCTCGCCCTGGAACAGGTGTGGGGCCGGGACCTGTCCGGCTACGACCCCGACGGGCCGCTGCCCGCCGTCGACCCGGACCCGGGCGGCGAGGTGGCCCAGGGCCGGGTCCGGATAGCCGATCCGCTCGCCGTCGCCGCCCGGTGGCGCGCCGTGTCCGAGGCCAAGGGGCTGTCCATCCGGCAGACGGTCATCGAGACGACCGGCCGGCAGTCGTTCATCGGCACTCCCGCGTCGGTCGCCGCACAACTGGACGAGTTCGTCACCGCCGGGGCCGCCGACGGATTCATCCTCGTCCCCCACCTCACGCCCGGCGGGCTGGACGACTTCGTCGACCGCGTGGTGCCCCTGCTGCAGGAGCGTGGCGCGTTCCGTACGGAGTACACGGGCGCGACGCTCCGCGAGCACCTCGGACTGCCGCTGCCTGTATGCCACAGTTGACGGCCATGAGCACGGACACGGGCAACGACGCACGGCAGCAGTGGAAGGCGTGGCACGAGGAGCGTACGGAGACGGTCTCCGCACCGTACGGGCCGCTCGCGCTTACGGGGACCTACTGGATCGCCGACGCCACCGAGGGGCGAATTCCCGCCATCCCGGGACACTGGGCCGTGGACGGTGAGAACGGCGAGCGCGGCGGCGCCGTGCTGCTGACCGCCACGGCCGCCGACGGGCTCACCGTGGACGGGCGGCCGCTGAGCGGCACGGTCCGGCTCACCGCCGACAAGGGCCCGGCCGCGGCGGCCCGGGCCGACCACGGCGGACGCAAGCTCGTGGTGATACGGCGCGAGGGGCTGTGGGCGGTGCGCGTCTACGACCCCGGCTCGGCCGGGCGGCGGGCGTTCACCGCGATCGACGTCTTCGAGTACGACGAGGACTGGGTGTCCCCCGGCGTCTTCCGCCCGTACGACAGCCGCCGCAGGGTGAGCGTGCGGAACGCCGACGGGCGGGAGCGGGGACTCGGCCTGGACGGCGAACTGGCGTTCACCGCCGCCGGTTCCGGGTTCACGCTGCAGGTCGGGGTCGAGGTGGACGGCACGCTGTGGGCGGTGTTCGCCGACGGCACGAGCGGGGACGGCAGCTACCGCTTCCGGTTCCTGCGGACGCCCGCGCCCGGCGTCGACGGTCGGGTGACGGTCGACTTCAACCGTGCCCTCCTGCCGCCCTGCGCCTTCGCCGACCACTTCATCTGCCCGTGCCCGCCGCCGGGGAACACCCTGCCGATCGTGGTCCCGGCGGGGGAGCGGCGCGTGCTGCTGGGCTAGGGCCGCGCGGCACGCCGGGTCCGCTGTCGCGCAGCGGACCCGGCGCCGTCTTTCGCGCAGCGGGCCCGGCGCCGTCCGAAAGGTGCTCTTGCGCCGACCGGCGGCTCTTGCGCCGGGCGGTGCGCGGCCCGAATACTCCCGAACAGCGTTTGTCAGGGGCACGACGAAAGTGGAATCCCGCGTGCCCGTTCCGGCTGCGCCTCACCGACCCCACTCGGGAGGAAGAACGTGAGGATCAAGCGCACCACCCCCCGCACCACCCCCCGTACTGCGTCCCGCACCGCGACCCGTATCGCCCTCGCCTCCGCCCTCGCCGCCGCGGCCGCCCTCGCCGGCACCGCCGCCCACGCCGAGAGCAGCGGCGCATCGGCCCCCGTCAGACACTCCGCCGTCCAGCTGTCCGCCGCGAGCGCCGCCGTGCAGGCCGCGGACGTCGCCGGCACCGCCTGGGCCGTCGACCAGGACACCGGCACGCTCGTGGTCACCGCCGACTCCACCGTCTCCGCGGCCGGAATCGCCCGGATCACGCAGCGGGCCGGCTCCGCGGTGGAAGCCATACGCATCGAGCGCACCCCCGGCACCCTCCGTCCGTTCCTCGCGGGCGGCGACGCGATCTACGCGCCGAGCTGGCGCTGCTCGCTCGGATTCAACGTGCGCAAGGGCAACACCGCCTACTTCCTCACCGCAGGCCACTGCACCGAGGGCAAGCCGCCCTACTACAGCAACTCCGGGCACACCACGAGCATCGGCCCCACCACGGGCACCAGCTTCCCGGGCAACGACTACGGCATCGTGCAGTACACCAACGGCTCCCTCGCGCACCCCAGCGAGGTCGACCTCTACAACGGCCGCACCCAGCGGATCACCGCCGCCGGGAACGCGACCGTCGGCCAGTCCGTCCAGCGCAGCGGCTCCACGACCGGTGTGCACGGCGGCAAGGTCACCGGCCTCAACGCCACCGTCAACTACGGCAACGGCCAGGTCGTCCGCGGCCTCATCAAGACGAACGTCTGCGCCGAGCCCGGCGACAGCGGCGGCGCGCTCTTCGCCGGCGCCACCGCCCTCGGCCTCACCTCCGGAGGCAGCGGCAACTGCAGCTCCGGCGGGACGACCTTCTTCCAGCCCGTCGGCCCGGCGCTCAAGGCGTACGGGGTGACGATCGGCTGACGGCCCGCGCCCCGGCTTCGCGTCCGGCAGCACAGGAGCCCCCGGTCCGCACTTCGGCCGGGGGCTCGACCCTGTGCCCGATACGGGCATACCGTGGACATAACACCTGAGATGTACGGCAGGGGGCCTCCCATGGTCGAGGATCTGGTGGTGGCGGCGGTGGCCGCGGCGTCCGCCGGGGCGGTGTACCTCGCGGCGGCGGCCCGCGTGGTCAAGCAGTACGAGCGCGGCGTGGTGCTGCGGCTCGGGCGGCTCCTGCCCGGGATCCGGCCGCCCGGCTTCACCATGGTCATTCCCGGTGTCGACCGGCTGCGCAAGGTGAACATGCAGATCGTGACGATGCCGGTGCCCGCCCAGGAGGGCATCACCCGCGACAACGTCACCGTCCGCGTGGACGCCGTCGTCTACTTCAAGGTCGTGGACCCCGCGGAGGCGGTCATCGCCGTGGAGGACTACCGCTTCGCGGTGTCCCAGATGTCCCAGACGTCGCTGCGCTCGATCATCGGCAAGAGCGACCTGGACGACCTGCTCTCCAACCGGGAGAAGCTGAACCAGGGCCTGGAGCTCATGCTCGACAGCCCCGCCATCGGGTGGGGCGTGCAGATCGACCGGGTCGAGATCAAGGACGTCTCGCTGCCGGAGACGATGAAGCGGTCCATGTCCCGGCAGGCGGAGGCGGAGCGCGAGCGGCGGGCCCGGGTGATCAACGCCGACGCGGAGCTGCTGGCGTCGAAGAAGCTCGCCGAGGCGGCGGCCACGATGGCCGACCAGCCGTCGGCGCTGCAGCTGCGGCTGCTGCAGACGGTGGTGGCGGTGGCGGCGGAGAAGAACTCCACGCTGGTCCTGCCGTTCCCGGTGGAGCTCCTGCGCTTCCTGGAACGCTCGGCCCAGCAGGGGCTGGTCCCGCCGGACGCGCCCCGCGCGGCGAAGCCGTCAGCGCCTCCTCCTCCGGAGGAGCTGCCCCCGTCCGGCCCGGCTGACCCGTCCGGCCCGGCCGACCCGAAGCCCTGAGGCCGCCTCTGTGCCCGCCGCGGCGGCGATCAGCCCCGACGGCGTAGCCCGGCGGTGCCGGACAGCCTGGCGCCGCCGGTTCGCGCCGTGTGACGTCCCGCCGTTGCGGCGGTGTCAAAGGGCCTGGCGGCGCCTTTGGCCCGGCGTGCCGTCCGACCCGGAAGTGTCGCCCGGCCGGGCTAGGGTGCCACCCCTGTCGGGCTAAGCCGGGTCGCCGGGTTGAAATCATGCCCCGCCGTGCAACACCCCGCGCCCCCGCGCGCATCCCGTGCTGGGGCGCGTAATGCGACACGCGCGCAGGAGGAGTCCGCCTTGTACGCGCCCTCCCCGGGTCCGGGATACTCGACTGGTCGACTTGGCATGGACGCGCCCTCTGTAAACACACGGGCGGGCCATGTCGTACCCCTCCGGGCCCGCGGTGATCCTGTGGCGGCGCCCAACCCCCCACTGGAGGTGCCGAGTTGAAGCGTAGATGGATCTCCGTGCGCGCGGCCCTGGCGGCCGTCGCCGTGACCGCCCTCGCGGCTGTGACCCTCAGCCCCCAGCAGGCCGATGCCTCGCCCGCCCCGGCCCCTGCGCTCTCCGCGACCGACGCCGCGGCCATCGCCCGGACCCTCCCTGCCGGACCGGAGGACGCCACAGCCGGTTCGTACTACGACTCCACCCTCGGCAGGCTCGTCGTCAACATCACCGACGGGAAGGTCGCAAGCCTGGTCCGCGCGGTGGGCGGGCAGCCCCGCGCCGTCCGCAACACCCGGGCCGAGCTCGACTCGGCCAAGGCCACGCTGGATGCGGGCGAGGCGATCCCCGGCACCACCTGGGGCACGGACCTGGCCCTCAACCGGGTCGTGGTGACCGCCGACCCCACGGTCACGGGCGCGAAGCTGGCGCAGCTGAAGAAGTCCGTCGGCTCCCTCGGGGACGCGGTCCTGGTGAAGAGGACGTCCACGAAGCTCACCCGGTACATCGCGGGCGGCGACGCGATCTTCGGCTCCAGCCACCGCTGTTCCCTCGGCTTCAACGTCAAGCGGGCCGGCAAGCCGGACGGCTTCCTCACGGCCGGTCACTGCGGCAAGGCCGAGAGCGTCTGGCACGCCACCAACGGCGGCCCGCAGATCGCGACGACCGAGAACGCGGTCTTCCCGGGCCGTGACTACGCCATCGCGGGCTACCCCGCCACCGGCGCCGTCGACCACCCCAGCGCCGTGAACCTCTACAACGGCACGTCGCAGCCCATCGCCGCCGCCCGTGACGCGACCGTCGGCGAGACGGTCCAGCGCAGCGGCTCCACCACCGGACTGAAGAGCGGCACCGTCCGGCGCACCGGCGTGACCGTCAACTATCCCGAGGGTCAGGTCACCGGCCTGACCGAGACCACCGCCTGCGCCGAGCCCGGCGACAGCGGCGGCCCCTACTTCTCCGGCAGCGACGCCCTGGGGCTCCTCTCCGGCGGCAGCGGCGACTGCACCAGCGGCGGGATGACGTACTTCCAGCCCGTGGCGGCGGCCCTCGCGGCGTACGGCGCGACCGTCGGCTGACGCACATCCCGGGAACGGGGAGGCCCCCGGACACACCTCCACGGTGTCCGGGGGCCGCCTCATGTTCAGCCGCTCTGCGGGGGGCTTCAGAACTCGAAGAGCGTGCCCTTGCCCGCCTTCGCCTCGCACGGGTTCGCGAAGGTCCGTTCGAAGTGGATCCGCTTGCCCTCCCAGACGCCGTCGGCGGTGACGACACTGGGGTTCCATTCCTTGGTGCAGGCCGTACCGGACTTGATGGTGGTGACCTTCTCGAAGTCACCGCCGGCCGCCCGCAGGCTTGCGCAGGCGCCCTTCGCGTCCGGGTGCGAGCCCGTCGCCTTGGGGAAGCAGGTCAGCGTCACCGCGCGGTCGACCGAGGCCTCGGTGGAGTTCGCTCCGTGACCGACGGTCAGGACCAGGGCGGAGGATGCGTACAGACTCTGCGTCTGTGCCGCGGGGACAGGTGCGGGTGCTGCGCTCGCGGTCGTCGTTCCGGCGGCCAGGAGGCCGCCGCCCAGTGCGAGCGCGGCGCCCATCGCGATGCCCCCAGTGATGTACCGCATTCCGAACACTCCCTTGCTCGTGGCTGCAGATAACGGACGGAAGTCTTACCCAAGTTGGGCATGAACGCACATCGGTCGAACACTTTCAGTCGCTGGTTGAAAACCCTCGGTAGTGGCCGGAACTCGTGTGAGGCACGTCTCATACGAGACGCGGGAGGATGGGGTCGACTGCAATGTGCGCCCGATTAGGGGCAATTGAGGCGATTTAATGTTACAGGGATATTGACCAGCGAAGATTCCTTGTAATCCTTGATGAATTATCAAAACTGCCTTCAAAAAGATGGTTTGCGGCTACCTAATTCATTGGATCTAATGATCCGCAACCCGGGGCGGGAGACCCCCGCAGACCGGCCGAAAAGAGGCCCGCCGTATGACCAAGCGGCGGCCGGAGCGATTCAGGAGCGCCGCAGCAAATGGCCGAAGTGCACTCAGGAGGACCCCTCGAAGCGCCCTCCCGCGGGCCCCTCGCCACCGCCTGCCGCGCCTTCCGGCGCGACCGCACGGGCATGGCCGCCCTCGCCGTCGTGCTGTTCTGCGCCGTGCTCGCGGCGGCCGCGCCCCTGGTCACAGCCTTGTACGGAAAGAACGCCACCGAGCACTACGGACAGAACGGCGCCGGACTGCTCAGCGCCGAGGGCCTGCCGGTCCTGCCGGGCGGCGGCATCTCCGCCGACCACTGGTTCGGCATCGAACCCGGCCTCGGCCGCGACGTGTTCGCCCAGCTCCTGTACGGCATGCGCACCTCGCTGCTGGTCGCCTTCGCCTCCGTCGCGGTGATCGCCGTGACGGGTGTCCTCCTCGGGGTGACCGTCGGCTATCTCAGCGGTCTCGCCGACCGTGCCTTCACTTTCGTATGCAATGTGCTGCTCGGTTTTCCGACACTTCTGCTTCTCCTCGCGCTGAGCCCGGTCATCCGGACCCGCTTCGTCGGCCCCGGTGAGAACGAGCCCGCCTGGATGCAGTTCACCTCCCTCATCCTGGTGTTCTCGGCCTTCGGCTGGGTCCCGCTCGCGATGGTTCTGCGTACCTCTGTACGGGCGCTGCGCGAGCAGGAGTTCGTGGAGGCGGCGCGGGCCGTCGGGGCGAGCCGTCGGCACATCGTGCTGCGCGAGCTGCTGCCCAACGTCTGGGCGCCCGTGCTGGTGCACATCACGCTCGCCGTCCCCGGCATCGTCACCGCCGAGGCCGCGCTGTCCTTCCTCGGCGTCGGCATCGACGAGCCCGTCCCGGACTGGGGCCGCATGATCTCCCGTGGCTCCGAGGTCTTCTACGACGACCCGACCTACATGGTCTTCCCCGGCGTGGCGATCCTCGTCTTCGTCCTCGCCTTCAACCTCCTCGGCGACGCGGTCCGGGATGCGCTCGATCCCCGGATCGCGCGCTGAGCTTCCGCAGGAAGCGTCGCCGGCTGCGGGTCGTCCGTGGCTGGTCGCGCAGTTCCCCGCGCCCCTACAGGGCGCACCACCTCGATCAACGGAGTTCATCATGGCCCGCATCCGTCCGCGCATCGCAGTCGTCCCGGCGCTCGCCACCGCCGCCGTCCTGCTGATGTGCTCCTGCTCGGCCGGTGCCGGCGCGGACGGCGGGGAGCAGGGGAAGGGTGAGGGCAAGGCCGCCGTGAAGAGCGGTCAGCGGCTGACCGCCACCCTCGGCACCGCCAAGGACAGCCGGGGCCCGGCCCCCGCCGTCGAGGGTGCCCGCACCGGCGGCACGATCCGTATCGCCAACGCGGGCGACTACGGCCACCTCGACCCGCAGAAGATCTACGCGGGCGAGTCGTACAGCACGTCCCTGCTGTGGGGCCGGCAGCTGACCCAGTATCAGGTCGTGGACGGCAAGCCCAAGCTCGTCGGCGACCTCGCCACCGACACCGGGCAGTCCTCCGACGGCGGCCGCACCTGGACGTACAAGCTCAAGGACGGCATCGCCTGGGAGGACGGCGAGCCCATCACCTCCGAGCACGTCAAGTACGGCATCGAGCGCACCTTCGCCCCCGGCTTCGAACTCGGCCCCACCTACTGGCCCGAGTGGCTCACCGGCTCCGAGGACCGCACGGCCGCCGTGAAGAAGTACGCCGGGCCCGAGCACGGCGGCCTCGACGCCATCGAGACGCCCGACGCCAAAACCATCGTCTTCCGCTTCCCGCAGCCGCAGTCCGACGTGCCCTACATGGCCGCCCAGTCCTCCTCCTCGCCCGTGCGCAAGGACAAGGACACCGGCACCGGCTACGACACCCGGCCCTTCGCCACCGGCCCCTACCGGATCGCCGAGCACAAGCAGAACCAGAGCCTGACCCTGGAGCGCAACCCGCACTGGAAGCCGGAGACCGACCCCATCCGCCACCAGTACGCCGACCGCTTCGAGTTCACCTTCGGCAAGAAGATCCTCAACACGGCGCAGGAGGTCCTCAACGGGCGCGGCACCGGCCCGGACACCCTCTCCACCAAGAGCGAGGTGCCGCCGGAGCTCTACGCCGAGGCCCGGCGCGACGCGAAGAAGAAGGACCTGCTCGTCGCCGGCAGCCAGGGCGCCTACACCAGCGACCTCTACATCAAGAACAGCCGCGTCACCGACCCCGAGGTCCGCAAGGCCATCCACTACCTCTTCCCGCGCGAGCAGGCCCGCCAGGTCCTCGGCGGGCCCCGCCTCGGCGACTTCGCCACCACGCTCTCCTCGCCCGCCGTCGTCGGCTGGAAGAAGTACGACCTCTACCCCGTCGCGCCCGCCGGGGACATCGAGAAGGCCAAGGAGCACCTCGCCAAGGCGAAGACCAAGGTCGACACGCTCACCTACGCGTACGAGAGCGACGCCCCCGAGAAGGACCGCCTCGCCCAGGTCCTCGTCGACGCCTTCGCCAAGGCGGGCATCAAGCTCGTCACCAAGCCGCTGGAGAAGGCCGCGTTCACCAACGAGGTCTTCCGCGGACCCGCGCCCTACGACCTGTGGCTGTCCACCAACTCCGTCGACTGGCCCACCCCGTCCACGCTGCTGCCCGACAGCTACCACAGCAAGCTCGACGCCCTCGCCAACCCCATCCGCTACGGCAACCCCGAGGTCGACAAGGAGCTGGAGCGCATCGCCGGCATCGGCGACGCGCAGCAGAAGGCCGACGCCCTCATCGCCCTCGAGCAGTCCGTCATGAAGGACGTCCCGGTCGTGCCGTTCCTCTACACCAGCGTCACCCAGTTCCGCGGGAAGAACGTCGGCGGCGCCGCCATCCACCCGATCTACGGCTCCATCGCGGCGGCCGACCTGTACCTGAAGAGGTCGTAAGGCTCCATGACCGGCTACCTCCTGCGGCGGGTCCTGCAGGCCGCGGTGGTGCTCCTCGCGATCACCGCCGCCGCCTTCGGGCTCTTCTACGCCGCCCCTTCCGACCCCGCGCTCATCGCCTGCGGCCCCAAGTGCGACACCGCACAGGTCGAGGCCGTACGCCACAGCATGGGCCTCGACCAGCCGCCGGCCGCCCAGTACCTCGACTACCTGCGCGGCCTCGTCGCCGGCCGGGTCATCAGCGACGTCGACGGCAGCGCCATCGACTGCGCCGCGCCCTGCCTCGGCTACTCGTACACCCTCCACCAGCCGGTCCTCGACGCCATCGGCGACCGCTTCCCCGTGACGCTGTCGCTGGCGGGCGGGGCGCTGGTGGTCATCGCCGCCCTCGGCATCGGCGCGGGCTTCACCGCCGCGCTGCGCCGGGGCACGGCCACCGACCGGCTGCTGTCCGGCTTCACCCTGGTCGGCGCGAGCGTGCAGATCTACTTCCTCGGCTACGCCCTGCAGTACCTGCTGGTCTACTCGACCGACCTGATGCCGCTGCCCGGCTACGCCCCCCTCGCCGACGGGCCGGGCGCGTGGGCCGCCGGGCTGCTGCTGCCCTGGCTCGTCCTCGGCTTCGTCAACGCCGCAGTCTTCGCCCGCCTCGCACGCTCCCAGACGCTCGAGACGATGCACGAGGGGTACGTGCGGACGGCCCGCGGCAAGGGGCTCACCGCGCTGCGGGCGCACGTCAAGTACACGGCGCGGGGCGCCGCCGGGCCCCTCGTCCAGCTGCTCGGGCTGGAGGCCGGGGCGCTCTTCGGCGGCGCGTTCATCACCGAGACCGTCTTCGGGCTCGGCGGCGTCGGCAAGCTCGCCGTCGACTCCGTCGTCCAGAACGACCTGCCGACGGTCGTCGGCACGGTGCTGCTCGCCGCGTTCTTCGTCGTGGTGTTCGTGGCCCTCGCCGACCTGGTGGTGGCCTGGCTCGACCCGAGGGTGAGGCTCGCATGACGCCGGCTCTGTCCGTACGCGATCTGACGGTGTCCTTCCGGGGGAGGGAGGGCACGGAGACCACGGCCGTCGACGGCCTCTCCTTCGACCTGGAACGCGGTGAAGTCCTGGGCCTGGTGGGGGAGTCCGGCTCGGGCAAGTCCACGGTGGGGCTGGCGGCCATGGGGCTGCACGACCCGGCCCGTACGCGGGTGAGCGGCAGCGTCCTGGTCGGCGGCACGGAGGTCGTCGGCGCGCCCGACTCCGCCGTGCGGGCCCTGCGGGGCGCGCGGATCGCGATGGTCTTCCAGGACGCGCTGGCCGCCCTGTCGCCCTTCCACACGGTGGGGGCACAGCTGGCCGAGGCGTACCGCGTGCACGCCCCGGCGGGGGCGGGGCGGCGGGCCGACGCGAAGGAGAAGGCCCTGGCCGTGCTGGAACGCGTCGGCATCCCGGCCGCCCGCGCCCGTGACTACCCGCACCGGTTCTCGGGCGGCATGCGGCAGCGCGTGATGATCGCCATGGCGCTGATCAACAGCCCCGACGTGCTCATCGCCGACGAGCCCACGACGGCGCTGGACGCGCGCGTACAGCGGCAGGTCCTCGACCTCCTGGCCGAACTGCAGGAGGAGAGCGGCACGGCGGTGCTGCTCGTCACCCACGACGTGGGGGTGGTGGCGCACGTGTGCGACCGCATGCTCGTGATGCGGGGCGGAAGGGGCCTGGAGGAGGGCCCCACTCGCAAACTCCTGAACGACGCGGCGCACCCGTACACGAGAGCGCTGACCGGCGCGGCCCCGACGCTGAACACGGTGCCGGGGACTCGGCTGCGGACGGTCGACGACCCTGCTCCGGCTGGCGCCGGGTACGGCGGCGCCGGGCACGGGGAGTCCGCCGCGACGGTGGGCCGCCCGACGGCGGAGTCCGGTGGTGCCGAACCGACCTCGGCTGCTGCCGGGAAGGGGGCGGCGCGCCCTGGTGGCGGACACGCTGGGCAAGAAGTGTCCGCCGCGACGGCGAGTCGCTCCGCGGCGGAGTCCGGCGGTGCCGGGTCGGGTCCTGCCGCGCCGCTGGCCGAGGTCGTCGATCTCCGGGTGGAGTTCGGTGGGCGCCGGGGGCTCCGGAGAGGGCGCGGCGCCGTGCAAGCCGTGCGCGGCGTGAGTCTGCGCATCGACGCAGGCGAGACGCTCGGCCTCGTAGGCGAATCCGGGTCCGGGAAGTCGACCACGGCGAGGGTTCTCGCGGGGCTGCAGCGCCCCACGTCGGGGGCCGTGCGGTTCGACGGCCGGGACATCTCCCGCGCCGCGGCCGACACCCGCCTGCGCCGCGAGCTCAGCCGTGACGTCCAGCTGGTCTTCCAGGACCCGTACGCCTCGCTCAACCCGCGCCGTACCGTCGAGGAGATCGTCACCACGCCCCTGCGGGTGCACACCGCCCTGGACAAGGGCGAGCGCCGCGCCCGGGCCGCCGGGCTGCTGGAGCAGGTGGGCCTGCAGGCCGCCCATCTCGGCCGCTACCCGCACGAGTTCTCCGGCGGCCAGCGCCAGCGCATCGGCATCGCCCGCGCCCTGGCCCTCCGCCCCCGCCTGATCATCGCGGACGAGCCGGTCTCGGCGCTGGACGTCTCCGTGCAGGCGCAGGTGCTCAACCTCCTCATGGACCTCCGCGAGGAACTGGGCCTGTCCCTGCTCTTCGTCTCGCACGACCTCGCCGTCGTCCGGCACTTCTGCGACCGGGTGGCGGTGATGCGGGCCGGGACCGTGGTGGAGAGCGGACCGCGGGACGAGGTGTTCGGCGATCCGAAGGCCCCCTACACGCGCGAGCTACTCGCGGCCACGATGTAGGGCGGTGCCCGCGCTGCCGCTCGTGGAGGGGACGGGCGGCGGCGCGGGTCGCCGTGGGCGCAGCAGGTCGACGGGGACGCCGGTGACGTCCTCGGCGAGGAGGAGGGGCCGGTGCCCGCCGGGTTCGGGGGCCGCGGCCCCGGCCGGGCCGCCGTGCAGGGCCCAGGCCAGCCGGCCGTCCGCCCAGAGCGCGAGGGCGTGGGCGTAGGCGGACACCGCCGAGAGCGCGGCCGGAGGGAGCCCGGCCCGTGCCGCCTCCGCCACGAATCGCTGGAGCGCGCCCCGGAGCGCGTCCCGAAGCGCATCGCGGAACGCCTCCGCCCCTGCCCGCGCCTCCGCCCCCGCCCGCGTCTCCGCCTCCGCTTCCGGTCCCGCGCCGTCGCACGCGAGCACCGCGGTGGCGGCCCCGGACACGGACCGGAACGACGCCAGCTCGCGTGCGGACGGCGGGAGTTCGCATCCGCAGACGTACTCGACGAGGTCGAGCGCGGACCCCGCGACGAGGGCGTCCCACGGCCGTCGGTCGGACAGTTCGCGGAAGCGGCCGGCGAAGCGCTCGCGCCAGGCAGGCGACATCGCCGGGGCCGTCATCCGCCACACGTCGGCGAGGGCTCGCTGCAGCGCCGTCCGGGCCGGCGGGGTGGGCCCGCCGTCCGTGGGCAGGAAGTCGGGCAGCACACCGAATCCGAACGCGTACTCTTCCCCGCGAGGGTGGCGGCACCGGTCGTCCAGGACGTGGAACCAGACGATCCAGGCCGCCGTCCGCTGCAGCCGTGGGCACGTGGCCTGCGGAGCCACCCGCGCCGCGAGATCGACGCAGCGCGCCCGGCGGAAGCGCCGCTGCGCGGAGAAGGACTGGATGAGCCCGGTGCGCCGCACCCACCGGTCGATGAACGCGGCGGCTTCGCCGAGATGCGGGCTGACCCGCTCAGACTCGGGGAGATCGGTGACCGGCGGCCGGGAACTGGGCACGGGGGACACGACGTTCCTCAAGGACGAGGGATGGGGAGTCACAGCCTCCACCCCGGCACCGCCATGGATCCATGGCCCGGCCCCGGTTCGCCAACGGCTCATCAGTGCGCGGCCGGGCGCGCGGGGAGTGCCGCGCGCCGGGCGGCGGTCTGCGGGGAAGACGGGCCAGGCAGGCCAGGCAGGCCAGGCGGGTCAGACCGCCTCGGCGCTCTTACGGCCGGCTTCCCGCCCGGTGCCGTCCAGCTCCCACCCGAGGAAGGAGTAGGCCACGATCAGGACGCCCCCGCAGAAGATCGCCCAGTCGGCGAGGTTCATCACGCTGAAGCCGCGCACGGAGATGAAGTCGACGACCGCACCCTGGAAGTCACCGGGGGAGCGGAAGAGACGGTCCGTCAGGTTGCCGAGCGCGCCGCCCAGCAGCAGCCCCAGGGCGAGCGCCCACGGGGCGCTGTAGAGCTTGCGCGCCAGCCGGACGATCACCACGGCGACGGTCGTGGCGACGAGCGTGAGCACGATGGTCAGCGCCTCGCCGATGCCGAACGCCGCACCGGCGTTGCGCATCACCCGCAGCTCCAGCCAGCTGCCGATCAGCTCGACGGGTGCCCGGTTCTCCAGTCCGGCGACCACGGCCAGCTTGCTGCCCAGGTCGAGCGCGTAGGCGGCACCCGCCACTGCGAGAAGCAGGGGTATCCGCCGACGGGCTGTGGCGCCCTCTCCCCGGCCCGCGTCCGTCAAGTTCACTCACCTCGAAGTCCGTTGTCCGGTCGCATCCGTCACGTCCCGGCGCATGTCCTCCGGCCCCGTGTACGGGACCGCTGTCGCCTCCAGCCTACGGACCGCTACGCGACGAGGCGGAAGCCGGGCCGACCGGCCCAGGCCCGCAGGAACTCCGCCGTGCCGAACACGGCCGGGTACGGCCCGTTCGCCCTGGCGACGATGCCGGGCAGCCCGGCGACGTCCGGCACCTGGTCCTGCCGCAGCTCGGCGCTCGCCACCCCGCCGATCGCGTCCATGAGGCGGGCCGTCAGCAGCGCTGCGGCAAGGTGGTCGACGGGGCTGCCGCACAGGGCGACGACGTCGACGGCGTGCGTCGGGGTGAACCCGATCAGGGACGCCGGGCCGGGCTCACCGGGCTCCCGCGCGTGCTCGGCCTCGAAGAGGTCCTCGTCGCCGACGCCGGGCCCCATCAGGGAGACCACGAACGGCCTGACGCCCTCTCCGCCCGCACCGGAACGGGGACCGGGAATCCCGAGTCGCTCGACGGGCACACCGATCCCGAACTCCCCGGGCCGCTCCTCCTCGCACCCGTCCGACAGTGCAAGTACTTCCTCCCGAAGCCGCTCCACCAGCACGCCCGGCGCCGTTCCGGCCAATTCGATCACCACTACGGGTCCGCTCATGGCAGACATCCTTTACCGATCGGTCCCGTCACCCCGCGGCACGTTGGCCCAGCAGCTCCGTCAGCCCGCCCGCGCGGGCCAGGCCCTCCAGTTCGTCCAGGGCCGCGCAGGCCCGGCGTGCTGCTGACGGGTCGCGGTCCTGCAGGCCGCTCTCCTCGAATTCGTCCTCGTCCAGGCGGAGGATCGTGGTGCCGTCCGCCGAGATCCACAGGTCGAGGTCCAGGTCGGTGGAGACGATGCCGTCCGGGGTGATGCGGGCGGGGCGGGTGATGTCGCAGTACCAGCCCTTCAGGGTGCCGTCGGCGGTGCGTACTTCCTTGACGGCGTACCAGCGGTCGCGCCAGTAGTGCTCGGTGAAGACGTCACCGTGCTCGAAGCGGACGAAGCCGAAGTCCCGGTCCGCCGGGGCCGCCCACGGCGCGCGCACGACGGCGTGGGTGCCGTCGTCGCGCACGACGACCGCGGGGTAGCCGATACCGGACCGGGACTCCTTGACCAGGGTGACCGTCACGTCATCTCCGGCCTGCAGAACAGTGTTCGAGGCGCTCATGAAGGTTGAGGCTTCCTCATGAGCGGCGCCGGGGCCAGCGGTTTTAGCCGATGACGGACGCGCAGGTGGTCGGGGTGGCGTGCTCCGGGTCGAGCGCGTTGGCGACCTCGTGCGCGACGACGCGGTCGACGGTGCCGATCGCGATGTGCTCGGAGAAGTCCACGGCACAGAGGTCCTGGAGCAGGACGTTGCGCACGTCGGGCCCGGTCAGGTAGCCGGAGGTGTACGGCGTGACGACCTCGTCGTACTTGGTCGCGATGACCGTGTAGCGGACGCCCGGCACGGTGTCGGGGACGGAGTTCATCTTCTTGAGGTAATCGGAGCCGATCGCCTGGTCGGTGAGGCCGGGGGTCAGGCCGCCGATCGCGTTGCGGGCTCCGGGGATCTTGTCCATCAGGGTGACCAGGCCCGACAGCGTCGTGCCGTGGTTGTTGGGGGCGATGCCGGTGAGGGAGTTCACCTTGTCCTTGCCGCCCAGGAAGTTGAGGTAGTAGCGCGGCATCGCGCCGCCCTGGGAGTGGCCGACGATGTCCACCTTGTCGGCACCGGTGGCGGAGCGGACCTTGTCGACGTACGCGGAGAGCTCCTCGGCCGACTTCGCGATCGGGCCGAGCCCGTAGAAGAGCGGCACGCCGGGCAGCTTGCCGTAGTCGAGGGAGAAGACGCAGTAGCCGCGGTTCTTCAGGTAGGGCGCGAGGACGAGCCAGTTGTCCACGGAGTTGCCGAGGGTGCCGTGTGCGAGGACGACGGGGCGCGGGTGGGCGGCCGACGGCTTGCAGGAGTAGTCGTTCCAGCCGCTGCCGACGGTCCCGCCGGCGGCCTCGCCGGCGACGGAAGCGGCACGGGAATCGTGAGACGAAGCGGCCGCGGCCGCGGGGGTGGTGAGGGCACCGGCCGAGAGGGCGAGGGCCAGGGCGGGGAGCAGGGTACGCATGGGTCTCCAGGGCAGCTTCACATGAACTCCTCGCAGGTAGGGCCTGGTGGGGGGTGGTCACAGGAATGGGCACACGGAGGCCCGGAAACGTAGTCGCGCTGAAAGAGCGTTAACTTACGTGCGAGTAAGAATGCGTGGCACTCCTTGATCGGTCAAGGAATCCGACATGTGCTCTTTATATGGACGACGTTGTTCCGTAACAAGCTCAGGCCACGGCTCGCCTGGTCAGCGCCGCCGCCGGCCCCGCCGCGGCCGGCCCGAAGCGGGCCCGCGCCCGGTCGACGGCCGCCTCGATCCGGCGCGCCTTCTCGTCGGCGGGGTCGAACGACAGCTGGTGCGCGGCCGGTCCGGCCTCGCCGAGGCCCTCCGCGCGCAGCGCCACGCTGCGGACCCGGGCGCGCTGCAGCCCGAGCCCGTCGTGCAGTGCGTACGCGGCCGAGGTCAGCGCGGGGGTGTGCGCGGTCGGCTCGGTGAAGGTCCGGGTGCGGGTGGTCGCCGAGCCGTCCGCGTAGCGCACGGTGAGGGTCAGCCCCCGGGCGACCCGGCCGCTCTCCCGCAGCCGTCCGCCCAGCCCGTCGGCGAGCGTGAGCAGGGCGCGGCGGCGCCGCCCGGCGTCCAGTTCGTCCCTGCCGAAGCGGTGTTCCGCGGCCGTCGAGCGGGCCCGCGCGCCCGGGGTGACGGGGGTCGGGTCGATGCCGCGCGCCCGCTCGTGCAGCCGCTGCCCGGTCGCGGGCCCCAGGATCCGCTGCAGCGCGGGCAGCGGCGCGGCGGCGATCCGGCCGATGCTGTCGAGCCCGTACGAACACAGGGTGCGGGCGGTGGCCGGGCCCACGCCGTACAGGGCGGCGGCCGGTTTGCCCGCGAGGAACGCGGCCACCGCGGCCGGGTCCCCGGGCAGCGTGCGCACCGCGCCGGGCGGTCCGTCCTGCGCGGCCATCCGGGCCAGCATCGGGTTGCCCGCGATGCCGACCGTGCAGTCGGCTCCGTACCGGGCGAGGGCGCGTACCCGTACGAGTGCGGCGAGACCGGCGGGGCCCTGCCCGAAGTAGCGCGTGGCGCCGCGGACTTCCATGAGCGCGGCGTCCGGGGGGACGGCCTGGACGACGGGCGTCACCTCGGTGAGCAGCGCGAGGAGCCCGTCGTAGGCCTCTTCGCCGAGGGGCGCGCCCTCCTCTGCGTGGAAGTGGACGTAGAGCACGGTGGGCGGGCCGGCGGGGCCGGCCGGCCCGGTCGGCGGCGGGTCCGGCATCGCGGCGAGCCGCGCGCGGGCGTTCATCCCGCGCTCCCCGGGCTCGCGTGCCACAGCTTGCGGCCCGTGGCCGCGCCTTCGCCCGCGGGCCGGAGGTCGGCCCAGGGGTGCATGGCGTAGCCGGTGGACATGCGGATGCGCCGGTCCGGGCCCGCGGGCCCGGCCGCGGAAGCCACCGGGTGCGCCAGCACGGAGGCCACCGCCTCCAGGCCCCCTTCCGCGCGGAGCCTGGTCAGCTGCGCGAGGTCCCACGCCGCCGCGCCCACCACGCTCAGGCTGCGCGGCCCGCGGCGCTGGACGACGCCGCGGACGAGCAGCAGCCAGGAGTGGAAGAGGGTGTGCGCGCAGGCGGGGTGGCTGTCGTCGAAGAAGGCGCAGTCGACCAGGCCCGTACCGTCGTCGAGGGTGGTGAAGATGACGCGGCGGCCGGAGCGGACCGGCGGCGTCTGGGTGGCGGCCTTGGCGCCCGCGACCAGGACGGTCTCGCCGTGCCGGGCGCTCTGCAGCCGCCGGGCGGGCATCGCCCCCAGCTCGGCGAGGAACGTCCGGTGGTCGGCCATCAGGTGGCGCGAGGCGTCCATGCCGAGCACGCTCAGCTCGGCGTCCAGGCGCTCGGCCGCGTCGAGGTCGGGCAGGCCGATGGGCTCGGCCCGGGCGTCGTCGATCAGCGTGGGCTGGGCCGCGGCGCCGCGGCGCTGTCCCCGCGTCCCGTGGTGCAGTTCGGCGATGTGCAGCAGCAGGTCGCGGCGGTTGGTGCCGAAGGCGTCCAGCGCGCCGACGCGGGCGAGGCGTTCGGCTACGGGCCGGCCGGGGCGGGCGCGGTGCCACAGGTCGGGGAGGGAGGTGTACGGGCGGCCGGCCGTGATGCGTCCGGTCTCGGCCGCGGTGATGCCCTGCACGTCGGAGAGGGCCAGGCGGAGTCCCCACACGGCATCGCCGGACCCCTTCCCATCGGACACCAGTTCGATCGAATAGGCCGCACCCGAACGGTTCACGTCCAGCGGCAGGATCGGTACGCCGCGCCGCCGCGCGTCCGCGAGCAGCAGCCGCTTGGGGTACATCCCCGGGTCGTGGGTGAGCAACCCGGCGTAGAAGGCGGCCGGGTGATGGGCTTTCAGCCACGCCGACTGATAGGTCGGCACGGCGAACGCGACGGCGTGCGCCTTGCAGAAGCCGTAGCTGCCGAACGCCTCCACGATCTCCCAGGTACGGCGCACGGCGTCGGGCCGGTGGCCGAGTTTCGCCGCCTCCTCCGCGAACCAGGCGCGCACCCGGCCCACCAGCTGCGGATCGGACAGCGCGCGGCGCGTCTCGTCCGCGAGGTGCCGGTCGCAGCCGGTCATGACGTGCAGGATCTCGATGATCTGCTCGTGGAAGACGACCACGCCGCAGGTCTCGCGCAGCGCGTCCGCAAGCGCCGGGTCCGGGTAGCGCACGGGCGCGCGGCCGTGCCGGGCCGCGATGAAGGGCCGCACCATGTCGGCCGCGACCGGGCCCGGCCGGAAGAGGGAGATGTCGACCACGAGGTCGTGGAAGGTGGACGGCTGGAGCCGCCCGACGAGGTCGCGCTGGCCCGGCGACTCGATCTGGAAGCAGCCGAGCGTCTCGGTGGACCGGATCAGCTCGTACGTACGGCGGTCGCCCGGCGGCACCTGCCCGGGGTCGTCGAGATCGATGCGGCGCCCGGTGGCCCGTTCGATCTCGGTCACCGCGTGCGCCATCGCGGACTGCATCCGCACGCCCAGCACGTCGAGTTTGAGCAGCCCGAGCTCCTCCACGTCGTCCTTGTCGAACTGCGCCATGGGGAAGCCCTCGCCGCTGGTCGGCACGACGGGCGTACGGGCGCGCAGGCTCGCGTCGGAGAGCAGGACCCCGCACGGGTGCATGGCGATGCCGCGCGGCAGCCCGTCCAGCGCCTCGACCAGCTCCCACAGCCGGCCGTGGTCCTCCGCGGCGACCCCGCGCAGCTCGGGCAGCTCGGCCAGGGCCGCGCGGGCGTCGCGGGCGCGGATGTGCGGGAACGCCTTGGCGAGCCGGTCCACCTCGGCCGGGTCCTTGCCGAGGGCCGTGCCCACGTCCCGGATCGCGTGCCGGATCCGGTAGGTCTCGGGCATGGCGACGGTCGCGACCCGGTCCGCGCCGAAGCGGTCGAAGATCGCGCGGTAGACGTCCAGGCGGCGTGCGGACTCCACGTCGATGTCGATGTCGGGCAGCGCCTTGCGGTGGGCGGACAGGAAGCGCTCCATCAGCAGGCCGTGCTCGACCGGGTCGGCGTGCGCGATGCCGAGCAGGTGGTTGACCAGGGAGCCCGCGCCGGAGCCGCGGGCGGCGACCCGGATGCCGAGGGCGCGGGTGTCGTCCACGACCCGGGCGACGGTGAGGAAGTACGAGGCGAGGTTGCGTCCGGCGATGATCGCCAGCTCATCCTCCAGCCGCCGCCGGTAGCGGGGCTTCCGGTCGTATCCGCGCAGCACCATGCCCGCCGTGCAGCGGGAGCGCAGCACACGGTCGGCGGTGCGGCGCCCGGCGCCGACCAGGTGCGCCTCGGGGAAGTGGACCTTGCCGAGCCCCAGGTCGTCCTCGGGGTCGACCAGGCACGCGGCGGCGGTCTCCTCGGTCGTGGCGAGCAGCCGGCGGGCCGCGTCCCGGCGGAGGCCCGCGGCCTCGGCGATCCGCTCGGCGAGGGCGGCCATGTTGCCGGGTCCCTTGAGCCAGCGCTCGCCGCTGTCGAGGGCCCCGGGCCTGCGGGGGTCGATCGGGACCAGCCGGCGGGCCGCGTCCAGGACGTCGGCGACGGGGCCCTGCCCGGGGTCGGCGTAGCGCACGGCGTTGCTGAGGACGGCGGGGACGCCCTGCTCCGCGGCGAAGCCGAGGGTGCGGGCGGCGAGCCGCAGGGAGCCGGGGCCGGTGCCGGTGCGGCCGTGCCACACGGTCTCCAGGCGCAGGGCGTCACCGAACATTTCGCGCCAGGGTGCGAGCAGCCGGGCGGCCCGGTCGGGGCGGCCCGCGGCGAGCGCGCGGCCGGGCCCGGAGCCGGGGCCCAGGAGGACGTGGAGGGGGGTGCGGACGCCGGGGGCGGCGGCCGCGAGGTCGCCGAGGGAGAGCTCGGGGCGGGCGGCATGCGCGGCGGCACCTGCGTGCGTCGCATGGGCCGCGGAGACCAGCCCGCACAGGGCGGCCCAGCCGTGCGCGCCGTCCCGGGCGAGGAAGACCGCGCGGGGCGCGGACTCGTCGACGAAGGCGCCGCCGCGTACGGGGGTGCGCTGCCGTGCGGACGGCTGCTGCGGCTCTTCCCGCACGGCCAGGTTCACGCCGAACACCGGGCGCACCCCGGCCTTGGCGCTCGCCCTGGCGAACCGAACCGCTCCGGCGAGGGTGTCGCGGTCGGTGAGGGCGACGGCTTCCATGCCGCGCTCGGCGGCGCGCTCGGCCAGCTGCTCGGGGTGTGCGGCGCCGTACCGCATCGAGAAGCCCGACGCGGTGTGCAGATGCGTGAACCCCGTAGATCCCACGGATCCCACACCTCCTGCTGCCGCTGTCACCCCCTGGCCGAAAACCGCCCCCTCTCTATCCACCATAAACCACACTCTCGAACATTCGTACGAACGCGTCGTGCGGCGGTCGTACGGCGAGTGCTCCCGATCACCCGTACGGCCCGCGCCGCCTGCACAGGCGCCCCGCACCCCGCAGGCTCGGGACATGCCCTCCTTCGTCCAGGAACTGCGGAGCGCGGTGACCGGCCGGGCCGCGGTCCTGGTGATCGGCGCCCTGGTGCTCCAGCTCGCCTTCATCGCCTCCTACGTCGGCGCCTTCCACAGCCCCCGGCCCAAGGACGTCGCCCTCGGCGTCGTCGCCCCGCAGCAGATCACCGGGCAGCTGGTGCAGCGGCTGGGCGGACTGCCGGGCGGCCCGCTGGACCCGCGTGCGGTGGACGGCGGCGAAGCGGCGGCCGTCGCGAAGATCCGCGAACGCGACCTCGACGCCGCGCTCGTCGTCGACCCGCGCGGCACCACCGACACGCTCCTCGTCGCCGGCGGCGCGGGCGCCTCCCTCGCCCAGGCCACCGAAGCGGTGCTCACCCGTGCCGAGGCGGTGGAGGGCCGCAAGGTGCGGACCAAGGACGTCGCGCCCTCCGCGGCCGGCGACGCCCGCGGCCTGACCTCGTTCTACCTGGTGGTCGGCTGGTGCGTGGGCGGCTACCTGTGCGCCGCGATCCTCGCCATCAGCGCGGGCGCCCGGCCCGCCAACCCTCACCGGGCCGTCATCCGGCTCGGCGCCCTCGCCCTCTACGCGGCCGCCGCCGGCCTGTTCGGAGCCGTCATCGCGGGCCCGGTCCTGGATGCGCTGCCCGGCGGCATCCTCGGGCTGTGGGGCCTGGGGGCCCTGGTGGTCTTCGCCGTCGGGGCGACGACGCTCGCCCTCCAGGGCCTCGCGGGAATCGTCGGCATCGGCCTGGCCATCGCGATCGTGGTCGTCCTCGGCAACCCGAGCGCAGGCGGCGCCTACCCGTATCCCCTGCTGCCCCCTTTCTGGAACGCCATCGGACCGGCCCTCCCCCCAGGCGCCGGCACCTGGTCCGCCCGCTCCCTCGCCTACTTCCACGGCAACGGCCTGACGGGCCCGCTGCTGGTCCTGTCGGCGTGGGCGGTGGCGGGGACGGTCGTGACGATGGTGTGCGCGGGGATGCGGAGGCGGGGGCGCGAGGGGGACGCGTAAGCGGGGCAGGGCTCAGCCGGGCAGCAGGGTAGTTCAGCCGAGCAGGGGGACTCAGCCGAGCAGGAGAAGGCGGCGCGGGGCCAGGGAGAGCGCGGCCACGCCGAGGGCCGCAGCCGCCGCCGCACCGACGTAGACCCAGGCTTGCCGTAGACCGGCAAGGACACCGTTCCGGCGAGCAGGTAGCCGGAGAAGAGCCAGGAGAAGTACGAGAATCCGCCGAGGTCGGCGACGATCTGCGGAACGGCCGTGGCCACCACCGTGCTGTCCAGGGCCGTCAGTGCCGTCGCCGTCATCAGGGCGACGGCGACGGCACGGCGGCCGGGCGGTGCGGCACTGTCGTCCGCCGTCCGCCGTCCGCCGTCCGCCGTCCGCCGTCCGCCGCGGGCTCGCGGTGCGGGGCTTCCCGGGGTCGTTCGGTTGGGGATGGTGGAGCCACAGTCCCCCGATGTGGGCTCCGCGTAGCGATCCCCGGCGTCTTGCCGCGAAAACGGCGGTCTTCCGAGCGGCCGGTGGGAACGTTCCCCGCGTCGTCTGCGGACTTGATGCCGCGATGAACTCCGGGCGGTTGGCGCGTCGAACTCAAGGCAGCGTAACCGGTGTTGAGCAGGGGGGCCTGTGGAATGTGTCACGGGGGATCATGATTGACACGGCTGAACAAGATCGGCTGTGCTCTCAATGAGATCCCCACGCGCCCCGCCTTGACGGAGCGCCCGGCGTGTGCCCGGCGCCGGGCGCGGCGCGCCGGTCTTGCGTGGCTCCGGCGCGGCCGTGGACGAACCGGAGCGGGGGTCCGTGCGGACGGGCTGCCGGGGCTGCCGGGCCAGTGCCCTGTGCAGGCCGCCGGGGAGTTTATGCGAGTACGTGACTGGCCCGCTGATTCGTCTTGCCCAGGAGAGCCGTCGTTCGTAGCTTGCTGACGACTGCAACCGGAGGGGATCACGTGAAGCTGACCATGATTGCCGGGGGCCCGTGCAGTAGCGGCGACGACAAATGCGGCAACGGCGACTGTCCGACTGTGTTCGCCACGGACCGGTCGGGCATGCTCGCGGTGCAGGGGTATGACGTGGAGCATCTGACGCCCGAGGGCGAGTCGGTCGTCATGATCCCTGAAGACGTTCTGAGGGAGGCTGCCCGTGCCCGTGGATGGCTATGAACCTGTGCTCTTGGACGGGGAGGAGTGGCAGTCGTACTTCCGGGACTTCAAGCACTCTGCGTTCCGCCTGGAAGTGCATCAGGTCTACACCATGCCTGCGGAAGCCGAAACGGTCCGCAGCTTCCTCGCTCATGAGCCCATGCCGGAGGGCTTCAACGGGCCCTGGCATCAAACCATCCGGGACCATGCTGCGGCGGGCCGCGGCATGGCGCGGGCCAAGGTCGTCCGTAGACCGCTCACGGACTACAGCCGGTACCTGTTCGAGTGGTGCATCCCTGGCAACGTCGAGGCCGGGGAGGACTATCGGATCGTGGATCTGACGGCTAGGCCCAATCCTGGCCTGCCCGAGCAGGATTTCTGGCTGTTCGACGAGACGGCCGTGGTCCACCTCAACTACCGGCCGGACGGGACCCAGATCAACCGGGAGCTGATCCGGTCACCCGACATCGGTCAGTACCTCGCATGGCGTGACCTCGCCCTGGAAAATTCAGTTCCATTCCGTGACTATCGAGCCTGAACGCCAAGCAAGAGAGCGAAGGGACCTCGCGGAGGCGCTACGGGGCCTCCGCGAGGCGGCCGGTCTGAGCGGTGAACGCCTTGCCGTGCGCTGCAATATGAGCCAGACGAAGATCAGCCGAATAGAGACCGGCCGGGCGTTGCCGACCGTCATCGATGTCCAGCGAATCCTTACGGCTCTCGATGTGCCCGCGGAAGTCGCGGACGAACTGCTGAGGCTGGCGCGCAGGGCGAATGTCGACTACGCCTCCTGGCGCGCCTACGCCCGCGTCGGCCTGTACCGGAAACAGGCCGAACTGAAGGCGCTGGAATCAACGTCCCGGGTGATGCGGCACTTTCTTCCCGCTATCCCTACGGGGCTGTTGCATGTCCGGCAATACGCAGAGCAGACACTCTCGAAGACGGTGAACAGCGACCCCGCCAGGGATGTGGCCAGAGCTGTTCAGGCCCGTATGGACCGCCAGGCCGTCCTGGACGATCAGTCGCGTACCTTCACGTTCCTGCTCACGGAGCAGGCGGTGAGGTGGCGCAGGGCAGACCGTGAGGTCATGGCGGCACAGTGCGCGCACATGGCCGAGGTGTCCCGGAAGCCGAACGTGGAGCTTGCGGTCATTCCCCAGGCGGCCCAGGTCCCGGGCACGCCCATGAACATCTTTGTGATCTATGACGAACGGCTTGTCACCGTCGAACTGTTCTCGGGCGAGGTCGTATTGCGCGATCCCCGAGACATCTCTCATCACGTGGAACTGTTCGAGCTGTTTCTCGGATGTGCCCTCACGGGAGCGGATGCGACAGCATTTCTCAAGGAGGCCGCCGAGGACTTCATGCGTCTACGTGACTAGGGGTTCTCGTGAGTCGCAGGACGTAGAAACATGGTCGAAGAACGCGGACATCGGAAACGCCCGACGTGGTGTCCGCCCCGACCATCAGGAAGGTTCTCCATGACTGACCTGTACTTTCTGCCGCTCGAAGGCACCCGATTCGCGAAGGCGTGCGGGGGCAACACCCACCCGGACGGTGAATCGTGTGTGACCCTCGCCCGCATCGGTGAGGACGCTTACGCCCTCGGCGACAGTAAGAGGCCCGACGTGGCCCCGCTGAGGTTCACCGCCGCCGAACTCGACGCCGCGGGCATCAACCCGGCTCGCTTCGGCCTCTCGGCCTGACCGGCCGCTCACCGACCGGCGGCCTCTGCCCTCCGGGGAGGGCGGGGGCCGCCTCCGACTGTGCTGACGCTGAACGGTAGAGCCCTTGCACTTCCACGGGTATTTCTGGGCCGGTGACAAATCTGTGCACGACAAGGAGAGCTTCCGGCGCCCTCCGTCATCCGTCGAGCCCGCCTCCACAAGCCCTCCCGATGTCGTCCAGCGGTACCGGGAAGCCGTGTCGGAGTGGCGGGTGACGGGAGTTCCGCCGATGCAGACGGCTCACTGGCTCATGAAGCCGGCCGGGCTCGTACGCGGAACCTGGGACGCCCCCAAGGAGGCGGCGGCGTGGCTCGGCGACCGTCTGGTGGAACACACACCCCGGTTCGCCTCGAAGGCCGACAGGGACGCTACGCGGCTGGCCGTTCTCGTGGCTGCTGCCGCCGAACGCCTGGGCTGGGGCGGAGACGTCTCCCACGGCTTCTATCTGGAACGGCCGGTGTTCCTGTCGCTCGCCCTGGTGACATGCTCTCCGAACCGTGCGGTCCCGGATCAGCCGTGCCCGGACGGAAATCATCCGGCTCGGCGGTAGTGCGCGGCGGATAAGTGACCCGAGGGATCGGTCTCCTCACGCGCATGCTGGTCCAAGCCGCCATGGAGCGGGACTCAGCCTGGCAGGTCTGTCCCTTTCACATGGGACACGAAAGCGGCCCACGCCCCGGCCGGGAGGGCCAGAGCGGGGCCCTGGGGGTTCTTGCTGTCGCGGACGGAGACGATGCCGGTGGCGTCGTCCGCTATCTGTATGCAGTCACCCTGGTGACCGCTGTAACTGCTCTTACGCCACGAGGTGTTGCCGGAAGCCGTGTTGTGCCGGTCCTGGTGCCTCACTCGAGATCCTTTACAACGCGCGCAATGAGGTCGCGCGACGATGTCGCATCGAGCGCTGCCGCGCAAATGTGCTCGAACAGCCGACTGTAGGTCACGAGGTCGGACTTCCGTTCCAGCTGGATGCTACTCGTGTGCGACTCGGTGTACACGACGTCGAGATCGCTCCGGAGGGGGAACTGAAGGATCACGAACGGTCCCGTCAATCCGGCGTGCGCCCCTGCAGTGAACGGAAGCACTTGGAGGGTGAGGTGAGGTTCTTCGGAGGTTGCCAGCAGGCGGCGCAGCTGCTGTGTCATGGCTGGTGCGCCGCCAATTACTCGACGCAGTGATGCTTCATCGAGGACCACCCACAGGTTGAGCGGATCGCTGCGGCGGAGTACGGCGTTCTGCCGGGCCAACCGGACGCTCACCAGGGCGTCGATCGATTCCGGGGACAGGTCCGGCTGAAGTGCGCCGATCACCGCGCGGGCATAGCCGGGCGTCTGCAGCGTCGTTGGGGGAAGTGAGCGACGGTGGGTGGCCCCGCTATGCGCGGGGCCGCCCGCGGCCCGCGAGCGTCGTGAAGGCCCACGACAGCATCGCCAGCGCCGCCGGTATCACCAGCAGCCTCCCCGAGAAGGCCAGCACGCCCGCCGTGAGCAGGGAGCTGGCGATCGCCGCGTACCACAGCCACGTTCCGCGGGGGAGGAGGGCCAGCGCCGAGAGGAGGCCCGCCAGGGTGACCGAGGCCAGGCACGTCGACGTCGCGCGCATCAGGCCGTCCAGGTCCGTCGCGCCCAGGCAGGCGACCGTGCCGACGGCGGCGCAGGCCACCGCCAGCGCCGCCAGGCTGCGCCGCGGAACCTCGCCCGTGCCGCCCCCGCGGGCCAGCCACCGCGGGGCGGCGCCGTCGCGGCCGAGGGCGGCGCCCAGCCGGGAGGCGCCCGCGAGGTAGGTGTTGACCGCGCCGAAGGTCAGGAACAGGGCCGCCACCGCGGCGATCGGCCGGGCGGCCGTGCCCGCGCTCCGGGCGAGCAGGTCGGTCAGCGGGGTCTCCGTGCCGGCGGCGGCCGGGCCGAGGGCTCCGATCGTCGTCACGGCGAGGCCGAGATAGAGGACGGAGACGGCCGCCAGGGTGTACACCGTCACCCTCGGCAGGTCGCGGGCCGGGTTCGCGAACTCGCCCGACAGGTGGCTGGCCGCCTCCCAGCCCGCGAAGGCGAAGAACAGCACCCCCGCCGCCGAGCCCACCGAGCCCCAGCCGTGCGGCATGAACGGGGTGAAGTGCGCGGACGTCATGTGCGGCGCCGCCGCGACCGCGGCGCCCAGCAGCACCGCCGCCAGCAGGGCGACGAGCAGCAGCTGCACCCGCCCGGACAGGTGCAGGCCGACGCAGTTGGCCGCGAACGACGCCGCGATGACCACGGCCCCGACCGCCGCGGCCGCCGCCTGCCCCCAGCCCAGCGCGCCGGCCACGTACTGACCGCCGATGAGGGCGGCCGCCACCACGCCGATCGGCACGGCCCCGTAGAACCACCAGCCGACCGCCGCCGCGGCCCGCGGCCCGGCGGCCCGGTGCACGAAGGTCGCCACGCCGCCGCCGTCCGGGAACCGGGCGCCCAGCGCGGCGAACGAGAGCGCCACCGGCACGCTCGTCACGAGCAGGACCAGCCAGGCCAGGATCGAGGCCGGGCCGGCCGCGTCGGCGGCGAGGGCGGGCAGGGCCAGGACGCCGGGGCCGAGGACGGCGCCGGCGCACAGGGCGGTACCGCTGCCGATGTCCAGCCGCCGAACGGACGGCCGGGAAGGAGCGGGAGCGTGGGTGGTTCGTACGGTCACGGGGGGTGAAGTTAGCCGGACCAGTAGCGAGAAAGCGCAGCCGCCGAACGAAATTCGGTGCGTGCGGCATGATGTGGCCCCATGGACGACATAGATTCGGCGATCGTCAGGGAACTGCAGCGTGATGCACGGCAGACCAACCGCGATCTCGCCCGCACCCTCGGAATCGCCCCCTCCACCTGCCTGGAGCGGGTGCGGGCGCTGCGTCAGCGCGGAGTGATCACCGGGTACCGCGCCACGGTCGACCTGAGGGCGCTGGGGCGGCCGGTGCAGGCGTTGCTCTCGGTACGGATCCGGCCGATGAGCCGGGAGGTCATCGAGGGCTTCAAGGCGTATCTCATCGGGCTGCCCGAGGTGCTCAACGTGTACGTCGTCGCGGGCGGGGACGACTTCCTCGTCCACGTCGCCGTGCCCGAGGTCGACGGGCTGCACAGCCTCCTCATGGATCGCTTCTCCGGGCGCCGCGAGGTCGTGGACTTCCGCAGTTCCGTGATCTACCAGCACGTGACCAAGGACGTGGTGGGGCCGCTCGTGGCAGGGTGACGGCATGGACGCAAGCAGCCCTGCGGACGCGAGCAGCCCCCGCACCCCTGCCCTCGACCTCATCGGCGCCGTGGTGGACCCCGGCAGCTGGCACTGCTGGGACGAGCCCGTCGGCATCACGACGGACGACCCCGCCTACCGCGCCGACCTCATCGCCGCACGTGAGCGCACCGGCCTCGACGAGTCGGTCGTCACCGGCGAAGGCCGGGTCCGCGGCCGCCGAGTGGCCGTGGTGGCCTGCGAGTTCCGCTTCCTGGCCGGGTCGATCGGCGTCGCGGCGGGGGAGCGGCTGGTCAGGGCCGTGGAGCGGGCCACGGCCGAGCGGCTGCCGCTGCTCGCGGCGCCGGCGTCGGGCGGCACCCGGATGCAGGAGGGCACGGTGGCCTTCCTGCAGATGGTCAAGGTCGCGGCCGCGATCACCGACCACAAGGCGGCGGGCCTGCCCTACCTCGTCCACCTCCGGCACCCCACGACGGGCGGCGTCCTCGCCTCGTGGGGCTCCCTCGGCCACCTCACCTCCGCCGAACCGGGCGCTCTCATCGGCTTCCTGGGCCCGCGCGTCCACGAGGCCCTCTACGGCGAGGAGTTCCCGCCGGGCGTCCAGCTCGCGGAGAACCTGCTGGCCAACGGGCTGGTGGACGCCGTACTGACGGCCGGGCAGCTACCGGGGACCGTGGCCCGGGCGCTGGCGGTGCTGTGCGGCGGCGGGGCCGGTGAGCGGGACGGGCGCGGCGGGCGCCCGCCGGGACGGCCCGGTCCGGGGGCGTCCGCCACCGGTGGCATCCCTGGCATTCCCGGCATCGCTGCCGCCGGTCCCGTCCCCTCCGCCGCCGAATCGATTCGCCGCTCCCGGGATCCCGAACGGCCCGGCGTACGCGAGCTGCTGGACGCCGCGGCCGGCGATGTCACCCTCCTCAGCGGTACGGGCGCGGGGGAGCGCGACCCGGGGCTGCTCCTCGCGCTCGCCCGCGTCGGCGGCACGCCCTGCGTGGTACTCGGCCACGACCGCGGCAGCCGTCACGACCGCGGCAGCCGTACCGCCGGGCAGGCGCTCGGGCAGGCGCTCGGGCCGGCCGGTCTGCGGGCGGCCCGGCGCGGGATGCGGATCGCCGCCGAGCTGGGCCTGCCGCTGCTCACCGTGGTCGACACGGCGGGCGCGGCGCTGTCCCGGGAGGCCGAGGAGGGCGGCCTGGCCGGGGAGATCGCGCGCTGCCTGGCCGATCTGGTGACCCTGCCGGCGCCGACGCTGTGCCTGCTGCTCGGCCAGGGCGCGGGCGGCGCCGCGCTCGCGCTGCTCCCCGCGGACCGGGTCGTCGCGGCCCGGCACGCGTGGCTGTCGCCGCTGCCGCCGGAGGGCGCCTCGGCGATCCTGTACCGCACGACGGACCGCGCCGACGAGATCGCCGCCCGGCAGGGCGTGCGCTCCGCGGACCTCCTGGCGCACGGGATCGTGGATCTCGTGGTCGAGGAGCCGGAGGCCGGGGCGAAGGCCGGGCCGGAAGCCGGGCCGGAAGCCGGAACGGTGGGCGGGACCGACGGTTTCCTGCCGCGCCTGGGAGCCCTCCTCGGTGCCGAGATGGCCGCCCTCGGCGCGCGTGAGCAGGGCGAACGTCTGGCCGACCGGCGTGCGCGCTATCGGCGGATCGGGCTGGGTAGTTGACGCTCGAAGGCTCGTGAAATGGGCATTGAGGGCAATTGCGGGTGTGCGATCCGGCGGGAATTGACAAGGTAAGCCTTACCTAACTTAGGGTCTCTCTCGTGAACGAGCCCGCCCCGCAGCCTGCCGAAAGGCGCACCCCCGTGCGGCTTCATCTCCTCGCCCTCAACCCGACCGACTCCGTCACCCACGGGTTCCTGCCCGCGGCCGCCCGCCTCGGGCTGGACGTCACCCTCCTCACCGACCAGCCGGCCGCCCACCGCCGCGCCTACGAGCAGAGCGTGGCCGACGGCGGCAAGCTGCCCGGACTGACCCTCGTCGGCTGTGACGTCAAAGACTTCCGCGAGGTCATCGGCCGGATCTCCGCGCTCGGGCGGACCGCGCCCCCCGACGCGGTCTTCACCAACAGCGACCACCTCCAGCCCCAGGCCGCCCTGGCCGCAGGCTACTTCGGCCTGCCCGGCAAGGACTGGCGCGCCGCCCTCGACACCAAGAACAAGGCCCTGCTGCGCCGCCGCCTCGCCGCGGCCGGCGCCGACGCCGTGTACTCCGCCGAACTCGGGCCCGACGACGAGCCGGAGGCCCTCGCCGCCCGGGGGCTGCCCTTCCCCTGCGTCGTCAAGCCGCGCGAGGGCGTGGCCGGCGAGGACGTTGTGCTCGCCGAGGACGCGGCGGACCTCGTCCGCCGCTGCCACGACATCCGCCGCCGCAGACCCGGCGCCTCCCTGGTCGTCGAGGAGTACCTGGAGGGCGAGCTGCACACCCTGGAGACCCTCGGCGACGGCCGCACGCTGCACACCCTCGGCGCCTTCCGCACCGAACTCTCCCCGCCCCCGCACTTCGTGGAGGAGCGCCTCACCCTGCTGCCCGCGCTCCCGCAGCCGCACACGCGGCAGGTCGTCACCCAGCTGCGCGCCCTCGGCGTCGGCTTCGGCGCCTGCCACACCGAGTACGTCGTGCAGGGCGGCCGCGCCCGCCTCATCGAGGTCAACTACCGCGCCATCGGTGACCAGTGCGACCTGGCCCTCGCCGACGTTCTCGGCATCCCCCTCTTCGAGCACATCCTGCGCACCCACCTCGGCGAGCCGCTGCCCGCGGACCTCGGTGCACGGACGGACGGCCGGGCGCGCGTGGAGTACGTCTGCACGGACCGCGGGGGCACGCTCGAAAAGGCGCCCCCGGCGAGCGAGACCGAGCGCGACGGCGTACGGCTGGTCTACCGCCCGCTGCGCGGCACCGGCGAGACGCACCCGCTCCGCCGCACCAACCGCGATTACCTCGGCGTCATCAGGGCGACCGGAACCGACCAGGGCCGGATCGACCAGGCGGTCGAGGCCTTCCTGGCCGCAGAGCGCTGGGAGATCCTGTCATGAGCCTGACCAGCACGGGCGCTACGGCCGCGGCAGCCGCGACAGCCGCCACGGCCATCACAGCCGCCACAGCCGCCACGGACATCCCGGCTGCCCCGGCCCTCACGGACGTCGTGGAGGACGACCTCCTGCGCCGCGTCCTCAGCGCCCTCCTCCGCGAGGACGCCTACGGCCTGCGCCGCCACGCCCTCACCGAACACCGCCCCGACGGCGACTGGCTCCACCTGCGCACCGCCGGCGAGACCCTCCTGCTGCCCGTCGGCCCCGAGGGCTTCCAGTGCGAGATCCAGGCCCGCGAACCGCTCGTCGAGACGGCCGGCGGCATCCTCACCGGCCTGCGCCCCGTCCTCACCCGGCTGCGCGCCGCCGCACCCCCCGAAGACCGGCCCGGCTACGACTCCTTCCTCGCCGAGTGCGAGGACGCCCTGGCCGCCGCGCGCCTGCACGACCGCGTGCGCGACGGCGTCACCGCGCAGCTGGCCGGTGCGTACGGCCGCCGCACCGCCGGCTGGACGGGCCTGCGCGGCTCCCTCGCCTACGACACCCTCGCCGCCTACCGCGACCACCCCGTCTACCCCACCGGCCGCTCCCGGGCCGGTCTCAGCGAGGACGAACTGCGCGCGTACGCTCCCGAGTTCCACCCCTTCTTCGCCCTGCGCTGGCTCGCCCTCCCGCACGGCGCCGTGCGCGGCGACCGGGCCGGGCTGCCGCACTGGTGGCCCACCCCCGCCGCGCTCGGCCTGCGCGGCATCGACGCGACCCACCTCGCGCTGCCCGTCCACCCCCTCGTCGCGGCCGGCCCCCTCGACGCGGCCTTGCGCTCGGCCGGCCTGAACGGCTCCGCCCGCATCGCCGAGAAGCCCTGGCTGGAGGTGCTGCCCACGCTCTCCACCCGCACCGTCGCCGTCGCGGACGACCCCGCCGTCCACCTCAAACTGCCCCTCGCCACCGCCACCCTGGGCCTGCGCAACCGCCGCACCATCAAGCCCGGCACCCTCCTCGACGGCGAGGTGGGCCAGCGCCTCCTCGAAGAGATCACCGCCCACGAGCCGCGCTTCGCCGGGCAGGTCCTCCTCGCCGACGAACGCACCCACCTGCAGTCCGACCACGAGCTCCTCGCCGTCCTCGCCCGCCGCCACCCGGCCGGGCTGCAGGACGCGCACGTGCTGCCCGTCGCCGCCCTCCTCGCCCGCGCCCCCGGCGGCGCCCTCGTCGCCGACGAACTCGCCGACCGCTACTACGGGGGCTCCCTCGCCGCCCTCCTCGACGCCTACCTCACCCTCCTCCTGGACTGGCACACCACCCTCTTCACGTACGGCATCGCGCTCGAATCCCACCAGCAGAACACCTCGCTCGTCCTCGACGCCCCCGGCGGGCGGACCCGGATGCGGCTGCTGCTGAAGGACAACGACGGGCCGCGCGTGCACAGCGTGCGCCTCGCCGCCCGGCTCGGCGGCGAGGCCGCCGACCTGCTCGGCTTCGACGACCGGCGCATCCTCGTCGCGGGCGACGGCCCGGTCGCCGACGTCTTCGCCACCATCACCGTCCACCTGTGCGCCGCGGCCCCCCTCTTCGAACTCGCCCGGCTCGGCCGCGCCCCCCTCGACGGCCTCCTCGCCCGCCTGCGCGACCGCCTCGCCGAGGCCGTCGAGCGCGCCGCCCGCAGCGCCCCCGGCGCCGCCGCCGTCCTGCGCGCCCGCGTCCTCGACGCCGACCGGCTGCCGGTCAAGGCCATGGTCACCGCCGGCACCCTGCTCACCAAGGAGCGCTCCGGCGCGGCCGACATCAACAAGCACTACGTTCAGGGGCCCAACTACCTCCGGGGCGCCGGGTGACGGCGGTCCCGGACCGCCGCCGCCGCCCCGCTCGCGCGGCCGCCGCCCCCGCCCTCCTCCGGACCCCCGCCCTCCTCCGCACGTCCGCACCCGCTGGAGCCGCTGCATGTCCTCCGCATCTGCCGACGCCGACGCCGTCCCCGGCGTGGCCGGCGCCGACCACGTCGTCGCCCACACCCTGCTGAACTGCCTGCTCCGCGAGGTCTCCGGGCCCGAGCACCAGACCGCCGTCACCGACGGCCACCTGTTGCTGCGCCTGCCCCGCTGCGGCGTCCTGCTCCGCGTCGGGCTGCGGCGCGCCTCCCTGATCGGCGCGCACCGCTTCACCGGTCCCGTCCGCGGCCGGCGCGACGGGATCTGGGCCGAACTGACGTGGCAGGGCCTCGCCGAGCACATCCACCGCGAGCTGGAGTTGCGCACCGGGGTCCGTAACGAGGAGTTCCTCGGCCAGGTGGCCGCGAGCCACGCCGGCGTCACCGCGGCCCTCGGCGCCCTGCGCGCCCCGCGCGGCGCGGCGGGTGCCGATGCGGCGGGCCCTGACACGGCCGGTACCGACGCGTACATGGACTCCGAGCAGTCGCTCCTGTTCGGCCACCGCTTCCACCCCACGCCCAAGGCCCGCACCGGCTCCGCGGAGGACTGGGGCCGCTACGCCCCCGAGGCCCGCGCCCGCTTCCCGCTGCACCACCTGGCCGTGCGGCGGGAGCACGTACGCCAGGAGACCGCGTCCGACGGGGGCCTCGCCGCCCTCGACCGGCAGCGGCCCGTCCCCGACGGCCACCTGCTGCTGCCCGCCCACCCCTGGCAGTACGCGATGCTGCGCGACCACCCCGTGCTGCGCGCCGCCGTCGCCCGCGGCGACGTCCTCGACCTCGGCCCCGGCGGCGAGCCCTTCGAGCCGACCGCGTCCGTGCGCACGCTCTACGACGGCCGGGACTTCCTCAAGTTCAGCCTGAACGTCCGCATCACCAACTGCCTGCGCAAGAACGCCGAGTACGAGCTCGCCGGCGCCGTCGCCCTCACCCGCCTGCTGGAGCCCGTCGCCGCCGGCCTCGCGGCCCGCTTCCCGGGCGCCGGCCTGCTGCGCGAGCCCGCCTACCGCACCCTCGGCCTCGGCAGCCGCGAACTCGCCGAGGGCTTCGGCGTCATCGTCCGCGAAGGGCTCGGCGCCCGCCTCGCCCCCGGCGTCACCGGGCTGCTGGCAGCCGCCG
Organism: Streptomyces hiroshimensis; assembly: GCF_014650335.1. GTDB lineage: Bacteria > Actinomycetota > Actinomycetes > Streptomycetales > Streptomycetaceae > Streptomyces > Streptomyces hiroshimensis. The sequence goes on along the minus strand of NZ_BMUT01000012.1, from coordinate 267,534 downwards.
TCGCCGACGAGTACCCCACCGGCGGCGCCCACCTCGGCAGGCTCCTGCACGGCACCGGCCCCGCGGAGGCCCTCGCCTGGTGGGACGCCTATCTCGCGCTGCTCGTCCCGCCGGTGCTCGCGGCGTACTTCGACCACGGCGTCGTCCTCGAACCCCACCTGCAGAACGTCGTCCTCGGTGTCGGCGCCGACGGCATGCCCCGGCAGGTCCTCTTCCGCGACCTGGAGGGCACCAAGCTGCTGCCCGGGCACCACGCCGCCGCCCTCGCGGCGCTCCCCGCGGACGTCGCCCGGTCCCTGGCGTACGACCCCGGGCGCGGCTGGGACCGCGTCGTGTACTGCCTGGTCGTCAACCACCTCGCCGAGGTGCTCGCCGCGCTCGCCGACCGCCACCCCCGCCTGGAGCCCGAGCTGTGGTCCGCGGTCCGCCGCATCCTCGCCGACCGCGCCGCCGCCCACGGCAACCCGCCGCTGCTGCGCGCACTCGTCGCCGGGGGGCCGCTGCCCGCCAAGGCCAACCTGCTCACCCGCTGGGAGCGCAAGGCCGACCGGGGCGCCGGCTACGTACGCATCCCCTCGCCCCTGGTGCCGGACCTGCTGTCCGCCCTCACCCCGGCCGCCTTCCCCCCGGCCGCTCTTCCCGCGACCGGCCTTCCCACGACCGCCCTCACCGCAGCGAACCTCCCCACCCCGGCCGCCCGCGCCGAGACCACCTGGAGCACCGCACCGTGATCCTTCCCCGCGTCGCCGGGCACGCCGCAGGCCTGCCCGGTACAGAGCTGCCCGCCTACGTCTACGACCTCACGGCGCTGGCCGGGCACGCCGCCGAAGTGCGCGCGGCCCTGCCGCCGGAGACCGAGCTGTACTACGCGGCCAAGGCCAACCCCGCCCCCGAGCTCCTGCGGGCCCTCGCCCCGTACGTCAGCGGCTACGAGGTCTCCTCCGGCGGCGAACTGGCCCACGTCCGCAAGGCCGTCCCCGAGCTGCCGCTCGCCTTCGGCGGGCCCGGCAAGACCGAGGCGGAACTGCGGCTCGCCCTCGACCTGGGCGCCGAGCGCATCCATGTGGAGAGCGAGAGCGAACTGCGCCTGCTCGCCGCCCTCGCCGCCGCCCTCCCCGGCGAGGCGCCGGTGGACGTCCTGCTGCGCGTCAACCTCCCTGTGGGCACAGGCACAGGCACAGGCACAGGCGCAGGCCCGGGCGATGGTCACGGCGATCTGGCCGGCGCGGCCCTCGCCATGGGCGGCCGCCCCAGCCCCTTCGGCCTCGACCCGCGCCGCGCCGAAGCGTGCCTGCCCCTGCTGCGCGGCACCCGGCTGCGGCTGCGCGGCATCCACGCGCACCTGGCCAGCGGACTCCCCGCGCCCGCCCTGCTCGCCGTCGCCGCCCGCGTCACGGCCTGGGCCCGCGAGCTGGACGCCCGGCACGGCCTCGGGCTGGACGAGGTGAACGTGGGCGGCGGCATGGCCGTCGACTACGCCCGTCCGCACGCCCGCTTCGACTGGGCCGCCTACGGCGCGGGCCTCGCCGCTCTCGCCGCCGCGCACCCGGGCTACCGGCTGCGCATCGAGCCCGGCCGCGCACTGGCCGCCCACTGCGGCTGGTACGTCACCGAGGTCATCGACGTCCGGCACAGCCACGGCGAGGCGTTCGCGGTCGTCCGCGGCGGCACCCACCACATGCGCACCCCCGCGGCCAAGGGGCACGACCACCCCTTCACGGTGCTGTCCGTGGACACCTGGGAGCGCCCCTGGCCGCGCCCGGCCGCGCTGGACGAACCCGTCACTCTCAGCGGGCAGTTGTGCACCCCGCGGGACGTCCTCGCGCGGGCGGTGCCGGTCGCCGAGCTGCGGGCGGGGGACCGGATCGCCTTCGCGATGGCGGGCGCGTACGCCTGGAACATCTCGCACCACGAGTTCCTGATGCACCCGGCGCCGTCGTTCCACTTCCTGCCGTGAGCGCATGGGAGTTGGCCGGTTCCAACTGGTTTCCCAGCGTTTTACTCCTACATGGATGGTGAATGCATCTATGTGGGCGTACCGTGATCCCTGCGGTCCCCGCCGCCCCCGAGGCGGGGCCCGCACCCCACGGGGGATCAGCCGCGCCCGGACACCCGGGCCGGTCCGACGAAAGGGGAGAACGCAACGATGTGCGGGATCACCGGATGGATCTCCTACGACCGGGACCTCACCACGGCGCGCGGCACGCTCGAAGCGATGACGCAGACCATGGCCTGCCGCGGGCCCGACGCCGGCGGCACCTGGTTCGACACCCACGCCGCCCTCGGCCACCGCCGCCTCGCCGTCATCGACATCGAAGGCGGCGCCCAGCCCATGCGCGTCGAACGCGACGGCCGCACCGTGCTCGTCACCACCTACAGCGGCGAGGTCTACAACTACCGCGAGCTGCGCGCCGAGCTGGAGACGCGCGGCCACGCCTTCCGCACCAGCAGCGACACCGAGGTCGTCCTGCACGCCTACCTCGAATGGGGCGAGGACTTCACCGAGCGCCTCAACGGCATGTACGCCTTCGCCCTGTGGGACCCGCGCACCGAGGAACTCCTCCTCGTCCGCGACCGCATGGGCATCAAGCCGCTCTACTACCACCCCACGCCCCACGGGGTCCTCTTCGGCTCCGAGCCCAAGGCCATCCTCGCCCACCCCGCCGTACGCGCGGCCGTGGACGCCGAAGGCCTCGCCGAACTCGTCGCCTTCACCAAGACCCCCGGCCACGCCCTCTACAAGGGCATGTACGAACTGCCCCCCGGCCACACCGCCCGCATACGCCGCAGCGGCCTGACCCTGCGCCGCTACTGGGCCCTGGAGGCCCGCGAGCACACCGACGACCTCGGCACCACCGTCCGCCACGTGCGCGACCTGCTCGACGACATCGTCGGCCGCCAGCTCATCGCCGACGTCCCCCTGTGCACCCTGCTCTCCGGCGGCCTCGACTCCTCCGCCATCACCGCCCTCGCCGCCAAGGGCCTCGCCGGCGCGGGAGCCGGCCCCGTCCGGTCCTTCTCGGTCGATTTCACCGGGCACACCGAGAACTTCCGCCCCGACCCCCTGCGGCCCACCCCCGACGGCCCCTACGCCCACGCGCTCGCCGCCCACGTCTCCTCCCACCACTCCGACATCGTCCTCGACACCGCCGACCTGATGGCCAAGGCCAACCGCGACGCCGTCCTCACCGCCCGCGACATGCCCATCAGCGGCTTCGGCGACGGCGACGTCTCCCTCTACCTGCTCTTCAAGGCCATCCGCGAGCAGTCCACGGTCGCCCTGTCCGGCGAGTCCGCCGACGAGGTCTTCGGCGGCTACGCGTGGTTCCACAACCCCGACCACGTACACGCCGACACCTTCCCGTGGGTCGCCGCCGGAGCCGCCGACCGCTTCGCCGGCGAGCACAGCGGAGGCCGCGCCGCCCTCCTCGACCGCGGCCTCCTCGCCAAGCTCGACCTCGCCGGCCACCAGGACGCCCGCTACCGCGAAGCCCTCGCCGAAGTGCCCCGCCTGCCCGGCGAGAGCGGCCTGGAGCGGCGCATGCGGGAGATCGGCTACCTGCACCTGACCCGCTTCGTCCAGCTCCTCCTCGACCGCAAGGACCGGGCCAGCATGGCCGTCGGCCTGGAGGTCCGCGTCCCCTTCTGCGACCACCGCCTCGTCGAGTACGTCTTCAACACCCCCTGGGCCATGAAGACCTTCGACGGCCGTGAGAAGTCCCTGCTGCGCGCCGCCACCCGCGACCTCCTGCCCGGCATCGTCGCCGACCGCGTCAAGAGCCCCTACCCCAGCATCCAGGACCCCCGCTACGCCGCCGCCCTGCGCGCCGAGCTCTCCCGCGTCCTCGCCGACAAGGACGCGCCCGTACGCCCCCTGCTCGACACCGCGGCCGTCGCCGACTCCCTCGCCGACGACGCGGGCGAGTCCTTCCGCTCCGCCACCGAGCTCGTCCTCAACCTGGACACCTGGCTGCGCATGCACGACACCGCGCTGGAGCTGTAGCTGAGGGAGAAGCGGTAGAGTCCGAGCGTGGCCCTGAAGATCACTGTCGACCCGGACGCGGCCGAGCCGCCCTACGAGCAGATCCGCGCCCGGATCGCCGGACTCGCCCGCTCCGGCGAGCTCCCCACCGGCTACAAGCTCCCGACCGTGCGCGGCCTCGCCGAAGAACTGGGCCTCGCCGCGAACACCGCCGCCAAGGCCTACCGCGCACTGGAGGCCGACGGGGTCATCGAGACGCGGGGGCGCCACGGCACGTTCGTCGCTGCGCTCGGCGATACGGCGGCGCGGGAGGCCGCGGCGGCGGCCCGGGCCTTCGCCGAGCGCGCGCACCGGCTGGGCCTGGACGCCGACGCCGCCCACGCGGCGGTGGATGACGCCCTGCGGGCGGTGTACGGCTAGTCCGGCCGGGCACCGCCGGGCTGCGCCGTCGTGGCATTTCGCCGCTGCGGCGGAAGGCAGGCGTGCCGGCTCCGGCAGACTGTGGCGACCGCCGCTCTGCCGGGCCGTGGCGCTCGGAACCCGTTTGCCGCCCCGGCGTACCACCTCCGCGAGGGCCGACGGGATCCCCCGCCGCAACGGTGCTCAGCCACCGTGCGGCAGACCGGCGGTGCCGTACCGTCCCCGGCCGGAGGCCATGAGGCACGTCAAGGCGGGGGCGTCACAGATACAACCCCGCATCCGCTCCGTCGTGCTGCGGCGGCACCGACGCAGGCCCGCTGCCCCGCCGCAGGGCGAAGAGTTCTGCGAGCGTCGCGCCCTCGCGTCCCACCCCCTGGTCCGTGCCCAGCCAGCCCACGGCCTCCGCGCGGCTGAGCGGGCCCACCTCGATACGGGCCAGGCAGCGGCCCGGCCGCACCACGGCGGGGTGCAGCCGCTCCAGGTCCTCGTTCGTGGTGACGCCGACGAGGACGTTGCGGCCCTGCCCGAGCAGCCCGTCCGTGAGGTTCAGCAGCCGCGACAGCGCCTGGCCCGCCGTGTGCTTGGCCTCGCCGCGGATCAGCTCGTCGCAGTCCTCCAGGAGCAGCAGCCGCCAGCGGCCCTTGGAGCCGCCGTCGTCCTCGCCGATGGCGATGTCCATCAGATAGCCGACGTCGTTGAACAGCCGCTCGGGGTCCAGCACGCAGTCCACCTGGCACCAGTCGCGCCAGGACCGCGCGAGCGTGCGCAGCGCGGAGGTCTTCCCGGTGCCGGGCGGGCCGTGCAGGAGGAGCAGCCGCCCCGCGATGTCATCCGGGGTGATCTTCATCAGCCGGTCCATGGCGTCCGCGACGCGCGCGGTGTAGTTGGGCCGGACCTCCTCCCATGTGCCGGCGGAGATCTGACGGGTCGTCCGGTGCGGGCCGCGCCGCGGCGAGACGTACCAGAAGCCCATGGTCACGTGTTCGGGCTGGGGTTCGGGCTCGTCCTCCGCGCCCTCCACGGCCTGGCCGAGCACCTTCTTGGCCAGCTCGTCGGTGGTGGCCGTGACGGAGACGTCCGCACCCCGGTTCCAGCGGGAGATCAGCAGCGTCCAGCCGTCGCCCTCGGCCAGGGTCGCGCTGCGGTCGTCGTCGCGGGCGGAGCGCACCACGTGGGCCCCGGGCGGCAGGAGTGTGGCCCCGGACTTGACGCGGTCGACGGAGTGGCTGTGCGCGTACGGCTGCTCGCCGGTGGCGAAGCGGCCCAGGAAGAGGGCGTCGATGACGTCGGACGGCGAGTCGCTGTCGTCCACGTTGAGGCGGATGGGCAGCGATTTCTCGGTCGGAGTGAAGACCGGGTCGGTGGGCAGGGCCTGCCTCCTGGGGCTGGATCGGCGGTCGGCACACATGCCGCCCATGATCCGGCACCGGCGGCCCTTGCGCACACAGGTTTTCCCCTGCTTCACGACCGGATCCGCGACACCCGTCCATGTTCGCCCGGAAGGCGCCGCACATCGTTTCGGCCGCGGATACGCTTGCCCGTGATGGGACGACGTGGTGTGAGTCGGACGTTTTGGCGGGCCGGGTGGCGGCGAGCCGGGCGGTGGCGGTTGGCCGCGCTGCTCGCGGCCGGCGTGGTCGCGCTGGCCCTGCTGCTCGCCCTGTGGGCGACCGGCCGGCAGACGGGAGGGGACGGTGCGCCGGACGGCGCGAACGGGGACAGGGCCGCCCTCGATCTCGGCTGGGGCTTCACCCACACCCAGTACAGCGCCGACCGCGGCGACGACGCCGCCCGGCGGACCACGGCCGGCCTGCTCGCCGGCTCCCGCATGCCGCAGAACCAGCACATCATGGGCTGGGGCGTCGACAACCCCGAACCCAGGCCCGGCACCTACAACTTCGCCGATCTCGACCGCCGCGTCGCCTTCATGCGCAAGACCGGCACGACCCCCGTGCTCACCCTGTGCTGCGCGCCCGACTGGATGAAGGGCGGCGGAGAGCGCACCGACTGGTCGCTGAAGTCCCTGGAGAAGGCGCCCGACCGCGCCCACTACAAGGACTTCGCCGCACTCGCAGGCGTCATCGCCAAGCGCTATCCGGACATTCGTCATTTCATCGTCTGGAACGAGTTCAAGGGCTTCTACGACGAGGGCCGCAACCGCTGGAACTACGAGGGCTACACCGAGCTGTACAACCTGGTCTACGCGGAGCTGAAGAAGCACAACAGAGCCAATCTCGTGGGCGGCCCGTACATCAGCATGGACAGCAACCCGCCCGGCTCCTCCTCCAACGCCTCGTCCCTGCGCGGACCCTGGGGCTCGGTCGACCAGCGGGCCCTCGACGCCCTCAAGTACTGGAACGCCCACAAGAAGGGCGCCGACTTCCTCGTCGTCGACGGCGCCAGCTACACCCGCGAGGGCAGCAAGCTCTTCCCGGACGAGTTCGCCGCGACCCGGAAGTTCGCCGACGTGACCACGTGGCTGCGCAGGACCGTCGATCTGCCGGTGTGGTGGTCCGAGTGGTACGTGGAGCCCGCCGACGCCAACGACGACCGCAAGTCCTGGACCGAGGCGCACCGCACCGCCGTCCACGCCACGGCCATGATCCACCTCGCCCGGTCGGGGGCCTCCACGGCCTTCTACTGGAACCCGGAGGAGACAGGGGAGGACTGCCCCGGCTGCCTGTGGCGCAGCACCGAACTGAAGGGCGGCGGGGGCGGGCTGCCCATGCTGGACCTGCTGTCCCGCTTCGCCAAGGCCTTCCCGCCCGGCGCGGGCCTGCGCACCCCGGAGGTCACGGGGGGGAACCGCGACGCGGTGTCCGCCCTCGCCGCGGGGGGCACCACCCTCGTGGTCAACATGCAGGACCGCCGGCTGACCGTGGAGGTGGACGGCACCTCCCTGGACCTGGCGCCCAACGAGATCCGCTGGACCGGCTGACCACCCGGCGAATCCCGCCCGGGAATCCGGCTACGGCATCCCGCCCATGTCATCCACGTCATCCACGTCGTTCACGACATCGTCGCGAACCGGTACACCAGCGACGCCAGCAGGACCAGCAGCAGCGGCAGCGCGAACCAGTACGACCCCTGCAGCCAGCGCAGCTGACGCACCCCCGGCCGGGCCGTGACCCGCAGCATCTCGCGCGCCGCCAGCAGCACCAGCAGCGCCACCGCCGCCAGCCCGCCGACGACCGACACCGGCGTCCACGTCACCCGGGGACCCGCCGGGCCCGGCCGGGGCTGCGGGGCCTCACCGGCGGGCTTGTCCTTCAGCGCGTACAGCACGGCGTCGTCGTTCGTGAACACGCGGCGCAGCTCCGGGCGGCCGTCGAGCGTGCGCCGCATCCGGCCGTCCCAGTCCGCCGCATAGCCTGCGTCGAGTTCGAGATATACCGACTGGCCGCGGTTGACCATCAGATACGCCTGGGGCCCGGCCTTACGGAGCGCGGTGACCAGCTCGTCCACGCGGGCCGGATCGCGCGGAGCGAGCGTCGCGTCGTAGTGCACCCGCTCCATGTCCTTCGCACCCCACGGCATGGCGGGGGTGACGTTCTTCGAGGGGTCGCTGCTCATCCACAGCAGCCGTACGGTCGGCTTGTCGTGCGCGTACACGAAGTCCATCGCGGCGACCTCGCCGGGGCGCACCCGCTCGAAGGACTCGTTGCCCCAGCGGGCCACCAGGAAGCCGAAGACCAGGACCAGGCCCGCCAGCAGCGCGGCCACCGGCGCGAGGACCGTGCGGCCGGGGCGCTCCGCGGCGTGCGGGAAGAGCGCGAGCGCCGCCAGGACGCACGCGCCCGGCAGCGCGAAGAGGAAGACCCGCAGGGCCACCTCGCCGCCGTAGGACTGCATGCCGAAGGCCAGGAAGGGCACCCCGGTCAGCACCAGCAGCGCCACATCGCCGATCCCGGCCCGGCGGCGGCGCCACCAGCCGATCGCGGCGAAGGCCAGCACCCCGCCCGCGAGCAGCACCCGGATGTAGAGCACCAGCTTGTGGACGGGGCTGCCGCCCTCGATCCGGCCCGAGACCGACGAGGAGACATTGCCGCCGAGGGAGCCCAGGCCGCCGAACAACTCGTCGAAATGGCCCGACCAGTAGGGCTCGGCCAGAAAGCCCACCCACACCACCAGCATCACACCGCACAGCAGCGGCAGCCCGCGCAGCGTGGAGCGGCGGGTGACCACCAGCGCGGTCAGCACCCCGAGCATCACGAACGGCGTCAGCTGGTGGCTGACGACCGACGCCGCGAACAGCGCGATGACCACGGCCAGCAGCGCGCCCTGCGCCCTCCGGCCGGCCGGCTGAGGCTCCGTCTCGCCCGGGAGCAGCGTGCCGCGCAGCTGCCGGGGCCAGCGGAACCACACCAGCAGCACCGCGGCGAACAGCAGATAGAAGAAGTAGTTGAGCGCCTGGGGCGAGAAGTAGTCCTGCCCCACCCAGCCGCACAGCACGAACAGCCAGGCCGCCGTCCACTTCGCCCGCCACCCCGCGCGCACGGCCCGCAGCAGCAGCGCGAGCGGCGCCAGGCACAGCAGCTGGATCGCCGTCGGCCACCAGCGCAGCACCTCGGTGAGGTCGCCCACGCCGGCTGTCTTCGCGGCGAACGCCATGAGGGCGAAGAAGCCGGGCCAGCTCCAGCGGGCGTCCAGGTCCGGCGCCGCCACGCCCGTGCGGTCGATGAAGTCCAGGAAGCCCAGGTGCTGCCAGGCCGTCGCGAAGCGCGGCTGCGCCTCCAGCACCGCCGGCAGGGCGTGCAGGGAGACCACCGTCAGCAGCAGCACCGCCGTGAGCAGCCGGCGCCGCTGCCCGTCCAGCCACAGCGCGGCCACGAAGGAGACGACCAGCAGCGCCACGCCCGCCAGCGTCGCCACGGGCAGCACGGAGATCAGGCCGAGCCCGCCCATGCGGTCCAGGGTCGCTTCGCCGGCCCCCACCAGGGGCAGCCAGTACAGCGCGAGGGCGGCTGCCAGCAGCAGCCAGACCGCCGCCTCGGGACCGCGCCACCACGGCGCCGGGCCCGGGGGAGAGGAGGTCTTCTCCAGCGGGGCCTTCTCCGACGAGCCTTTCTCCAGTGAGGCCTTCCCCTGCGCCGCCTTTGCCTGGGGGGCCTTCTCCTGCGGGACCTTCTCCCGCGCGGGCGCCGCGACGGGCTGCTTGGCGGCCGCCTGGGACGCGGCCGGGGAGACGGAGTGGGACACGACGACTGCCTCCGGGGTGTGCCGGAGATCAGGGCGCCTCTCCAAGTGGTCGAAGTCCAGCCGCACGCCCAGCGGCATCGTGTCCGCGTCGAGCGCGGCGCGCAGTGCCCAGCGGGTGCCGTAGGCACCGCTGTCTCTCTCTCCGGGCTCCTGCTCGCCCTCACCTCCTAAGCCGCGGGTGATGCCGTGCCGCGCCGTGCGCCGGAGCCCGTGGGGCTCGGTGCGCGGGGCGTCGCGCCGGTCGCCGCGGGCCGCCAGGTCGGCCAGATCGCCGTCCGGGGCCACATCGGGGGCGTAGGCCGTGGGCTCGGGCCGGGCGGCGCGCAGTATGCGGTGGAGCCTGACCGCGGAGATGGAGACGATGACCGCCAGGCTGGAGATCTCGGCCACCCCCGCACCCGTGAGCCCCATGCGCGGCAGGAGCAGCAGCGTCAGCCCCAGCACCAGCACGCACAGCAGCCCCTGGAGATAGGCCAGCCCGGCCGTCCGGCTCTGCGCCCGCAGCACCGCGAAATAGACCTCCATCACCACGCGCAGCGCCGCGCCCACCGCGAACCAGCGCAGCAGCGGCGTGGCCGCCGCGGCGTAGCCGGGGCCGAAGACGCGCAGGATGTACGGCGCGAGGAGGAACAGCAGCAGACAGACCGGCACCATGATCGTGGCCATCCGGCGCAGCGCCGCGCGGCAGTTCTCCGCCAGCCGCGCCGGGTCGTGCGAGCCCTCCACCGTCAGCGACGCGCCCATGTTGATGGCGAGCAGGTTGACCGTGCCGCCGATGGTGGTGGTGATGTAGAAGTACGCGTTGTCCTCGGAGCTGACCTGGGAGGCGATGATCACCGGCACCAGGTAGACCACGGCCAGGGAGAACAGCGAACCCGTGTAGTCCCCGGCGAGGAAACGGCCCATCTCCCGGTACGAGGCGGGCCGCGCGGCCGCCTCCGTCGCGGCCACGTGCTGGGGCACCAGACGGCGGAAGACCAGCCAGCCCAGCGGCAGCACCGACACGGCGATCGAGACCACCCACGACACGAACACGCCGGAGGTGGGCAGCGTCATCGCCAGGGCCACCAGCAGGGCCAGCTTCACGGCCGAGAAGACCGTATTGCCCACGGGCACCCACAGCGCCCGGCGCAGGCCGGTGAGCACGCCGTCCTGCAGGGTGAGCACCGACCAGGCGATGACGGCGGCGACGAAGCCCAGGCCGTTGAGGGAGCCGTTCAAAAAGCCGTACGACGGCCCCCACGAGCCCAGGGTGAGCAGGAAGACGCACGCCGCGAGCGCGACGAGCAGCGAGCTGCCCGCGTACGTCCGGAAGACGAGCTTGCCCGTCGTCCGCCCGGCGACCGGGATGAACCGCGCCAGCCCCCCGGTCAGGGTCACCGCGGTGAGCCCCGCGAGGAGCTTCATCGCGGCGATGGCCGCCGAGCCCTGGCCGACCGCCTCCTCCGTGTAGTAACGGGCGGCGATCAGCCAGTACCCGAGCCCGAGGACGGCGCTGATGCCCGTGTTGAGCATCAGCGCGAAGGCGTTGCGGAACAGCGGGCTTCCGCCGCCCCGCCCCGGCAGCCGCAGCCTGCGGCCGGCCGGCCCCTCCGTCTCCCGCTCCTCGGTTCGGGTGGACGTGTCAGACACGGGTTTCGCTTGCCTTCCTGACGACCTGACGGGTTCTGCGGTAGAGGGCATAGCCCTTGGTGAGCGTCCGGTCCCGGGCGAAGAGCCGCCCCACACCCCGGCCCTCCACGAGCCGCTCGAACTCGGCCATACCCGTCGAGCGCCGCACTGTCACCCGCTCCAGGGCGTAGGGCCCCTGGGGGCGGGCGGCCAGGCCGTTGCCCACCGCCAGGGAGATGCCGAAGCCCGCCGCCCGCACGATGCGGCGGACCCTGCGGCTGGAATAGCCGTACGGGTAGGCGAAGGAGACCGGCGCCCGCCCCAGCTCCGTGGCCAGTACCTCGCGGCACTTCAGCACCTCGAACCACAGCTGATCGTCGGGTAGTTGATCCAGCTGCGGGTGGGTATGGCTGTGCCCGCCGATCTCCATCCCCGAGGCGGCCAGCTCCTTCACCTGGCCCCAGCTCAGCATCAGATCGAGAGCGCCTCCGGTCTCATGCGCACCGCGCAGCCAGCCCGTGGAAGCGAACAGCGTGGAACGGAAGCGGTGCTCCACCAGCGTGGGCAGGGCGTGCCGGTGCACGCCCTCGTAGCCGTCGTCGAACGTGATCAGCACCGGCTTCCGGGGCAGCCCGGAACCGGAGCGCCACGCCGTGGCCAGCTCCTCGGTCGTCAGCGGGTGGAACCCGCGGTCGGCCAGGAGCCGCATCTGCCGCGCGAACGCATGCGGCGAGACCGACAGACCGTAGGTGGCGCGCGCGGGAGCGTGCGCCACTGCGTGATACATCAGTATCGGGACCCGGGAGGTGCTCATGCGCCGGCCTCCTCTGCCGGAGGTCTCGGCCCGGCCGGCTCCTGGGTCGCCGCCACCGCGAACCGGCTGCCGCCGCGGCGCGCCCGGAAGGTGCCCACCGCATAGCCCCCGGCCGCGGCCGCCACCCCGGCCACGATCGCCCCGGCCCGCCCGGCCCCGCCGGGCCTGCCCAGCAGGGCGTCGCGCACTCCCCGGGCGATCCCGGCGGGCAGCACCCGCGTGGTGTACCGGCGCTCCGACGCCAGCCCGGCCTGCGCCCCCACGCTCCGTGTCACCAGGGCCTTGGACAGACCCTCGGCGTACGAGCGGGTCCACAGATAGCCGAAGCGCTCGCGAGCCGCGGGCACCCGGTGGTGGATGACCGAGCGGTCGTCGATCAGCAGCACCGCCTCGGGCATGGCCCGCGTCAGCCGGATGCACAGCTCGGTCTCCTCGCAGCCGAGCGGCAGCCGGTCGCCGTCGCGGCCGATGCCGCAGGCGAACCCGCCGGCCAGCTCGAAGGCCGACCGGCGGAAGGAGGCGTTGCCCCCGAGGACGTTGCGGACGGGCACCTTGCCGGGCGGCAGGCCGCGGTAGGTGCAGCCGACGGCCCAGTCGAACTCCTCGGGGAACCAGGCGGGCCGCCGCCGGGACTCCCACACCGGCTGGGTGCGGCCGCCCACGGCCATCACCCGGGGGTCGGCATAGCCCTCCGCGAAGTGCCGCAGCCAGTCCCGCTCGGCGACGGCGTCGTCGTCGAGGAAGGCGATGACCTCGCCGGACGATTCCGCGATGCCGGTGTTGCGGCCCGCGGACAGGCCGCGGGGGCCCGCATTGGCGAGCACCCGCACCCCGTCCCCGGCACAGCCGTCGTCCCCGACATGCTTGGCGAGCCGCCGCAGCAGGGCCGGATTGTGGTCCACGACCACCAGTGTCTCCAGCGCCGGCCGGGACTGCTCGCGGACCGAGGCCACCGCGGCGACGATGTCGTCCCAGCGGTCCTCGGTGTACACACAGATGACCACCGAGACCGAGGGGCCGGTGGCCGCGCCGGCGCCTTCCGCCGTGCCGGCCGGGGAAGTGGTGATCGTCAAGACACTTCCCCACGGTTGGCCGCGGGCGCGATGGCGAGCCGCTGCGGGCGCCGCCGCCGGGTGCCGCGCTCCTGCAGGATCACTTTCAGTACGCGCAGCCCGTCCCGCACGGCCCGCAGATTGCTGGTGCCGTGGATGCGGACGAACTCATGGCTGGGAATCTCCTGGACGCGCAGGCCCGCCTTGACGACTCTGATGTTCATCAGGGTCTCGACCTCGAAGCCGGCGCAGTCGAGGGCGATCTCGTCCAGGCAGTGCTTCCAGAAGGCGTTGTAGCCGTAGCACAGGTCGGTGTAGCGGGCGCCGAACTTGTGGTTGACGATCGAGCAGAGCACGCGGTTGCCGAGCTTGCGGATGGGCGTCATGTCGTCCGTGCCGCCGCCGTTGGCGAAGCGCGAGCCCTTGGCGAAGTCCGCGCCGCCGACGAGCGCGGACACATAGCTGACGATCTCGTTGCCGTCGGCGGAGCCGTCGGCGTCGACCATCACGATGATCTCGCCCGTGCAGGCGGCGAAGCCGGTGATGAGGGCGTCGCCCTTGCCCTTGCCGAGCTGCCGGACCACCTTCACGTCCGGCCACAGCTGCCGCGCCACCTCGATGGTGTCGTCGGTGGAATTGCCGTCGACGAGGACCACTTCGTGGACCCACTCCGGCAGGGTCTTGAAGACGTACGGGAGGTTCTCCGCCTCGTTCATGGCGGGGATGACGACGCTCACGGGTGGAGCTATCGCGAGATGCGACGTCACCGGGCGGTAATGGGCGGCGACCAGGGCCTCCTGATCAGCCGCCGGGCGCAGAAAAGAACTCATGACTCGGATGTCCCTCTCGTCCGGTGGACCGCCCGCCCCGAGCGGTCCGGTGGCGTATCCGGTTCGAAAAGGGGGTACTCACCCCGCCCTGACGACGTTCATCGCCGCATGGGCCGGATGAGCTGGCAACGGTTGCTCGCCGCGCGGTTATACGCGAACGGCGACTCTGATCAGCCGGACGCGGCACCCCCCACCGCGCCCCGCCCCGGGCACCATCGCGACGCTTGCCCTCCCCTGAGCCGCTTTGCATGATGGGCCGATGCGGGTGGATGTACGACGGTATTGATGGTTGAGACTGTATGGCAAGAGCTGGTGCGGTGACTCCTCCTTTGGGTGTTTTTTGCGCCCAAATCCTGCATCGTGTTGACGCTTTGCGCCGTTGGCGGCGCGCGTGCGACGCAGTGCGCCCTCAGTCGCCCTGACGCAGCCGTCCCACGCGCTTGAGCAACCGGTCGGCAGGCTCGAAGAGTTCGGGCCGGGCCAGCACGGTGTTGCGCAGGGCCCGCACCGGCGCACGCCGGGCGCGGTGCCCCAGCGCCACGGGGTGACGCCTCGTCACCCAGCCTTCGGAGACGCTGAGTTCACGCGTCTTCAGTGAGTTCTTGTACGCCTTCTCACCCCGTCCCAGGTCGAGGTAGGCCATCCCCGCGGCGGCCGCCCCCTCCGCCATCCGCAGGTGCAGCACCAGGCCCGGCGAGAACTTCGCGAAGGCCGGGTCGTACGAGGGGAACCAGCAGGCGAGCACCCGCCGCGAGCGCAGCCCGAAGTGCGCCGCGACCGGCCGGCCCCCGGCGTAGAGCACCGACAGCAGCCCCGCGAAGGACTCGGTCCTGGTGTGGAAGAGCTGCTCGACCAGACGCGCGATCCAGGGGCGCGCGAACCGGTCGCTGCGCCCCGTTCTTCGGTACTGCGCGGACTTCCAGGCGATCAGGGTCCGCAGCACATCGGGATCGCGCTCGTCGTGCACGTACCGCAGCTCGCCGATGTCGCGGCCGAGCCTGCGCTCCTTGGCGAGCGTGGTGCGGGTGAACTTCGGCGACTGCTTGCGCAGCACCGCCAGATACGGATCGAAACCCTGCTCGACATCCACCACGGGCGACCGGTAGGACCCGGAGGCGCCCACCTCGAACGGCTTCTGCCCCTCCACCAGGTGGTCGAACTCCCAGACCGACAGCCCGCACGCGTGCAGCAGCTCGCGCGCGTCCCACTGGAAGCCCGGCCGGTGGACCAGCCCCTGGGCGTCCGAGATGCCCAGGCCGATCGCGCGACCCACCCCGAGGGCGGAGCGCTGGTACGGGAAGAAGCCCACGGGCTCGCCGTCCTCGCGCACCACCGCGATCCGCGCCCCGGCCCGGCACCGGCCGACCGCGAGGGCGAACTCGGGTGCGAGGAAAGGATTCGCAAGCTGCGGCGAGCCGTCCTCGACCGCCGCCTCCTGCAGGGCAGACCAGGCCGCCCGGTCGGCCGCGGTGAGCTCACCGGGCCGGTACACGCTGATGTTCACCTCAGGAAGCCCGACTTTTCGCCGTGTGGCACCGGTGGCGCCGCACGTGTGCCAGCAGGAACAGGAGAAGGCTGACGGCCGCGACCGCGGCGACGCCACCCCGCACCGTCCAGGTGTGGAGCGCGAGCATGGCCTGGGCGACCAGCATGTCGACGGCGACGGCTCCGCCGGCCGCCACCACCGAGCGGCTGAGCGGATCGAGGCCGCGCAGCGCCGCCCCCACGGCGCAGGCCGGCGCGACGATCAGGAAGAAGAGCGTGAACGGCGCACGCAGGGGTGAGCCGATGTCCGCGAGCGCCAGCACGGCGCCGACGCCCGCGATCGCCGTGGCGGCCCCGGCCACCACGGGCAGGGAGTCCCCGGCCGGCGTGCGCGCACCGCCGGGCCGGTCGGGCGCGGCCGGTGATGCGGGCTGGTCGGCGGTCGAGGCCGGACTGGACGGGCCGGATGGTCCGGACGAGCCGGACGGGACTGACGGGCCGGGTGAGCCGGACGGGCCGGTGAGACCGGTGGGATCTGTGAAGCTCTGCATTGGCGACTTTGCCCCCCGAAGCGCCGGATGCCGAGGCTTCAATGTCGCGCAATCGGCGGAGCGACGTCAAGATGTGAAGGCCGTGCAAACGGGCTCCGGTTAGCCGATCGGCGCGGAACCGGAGCCTTTCGGTCAGGTGAATACCGCACGAATATGTCGGACCGTCAGAATGTCCCCCGGTGTCGGTGGTTGAGCGTTCATTAGCTCACATCTTTGACATGGACACTTCCGATAATCACGGGCTGCTGCTACCACGGGTACGGCAGAAACCCTGGTAAAGGAGGTTCCATGAAACTGTCCCGCCTCGCGGGTGCCCTCTCCGCGATCACCCTCGCCGCCACTCTGGCCCTCACCGGAGCCGGCGCCGCACAGGCAGCGCCGAAGGCCGCAACTTCCGGCTATGTGGCGCTCGGTGACTCCTATGCATCCGGTCTCGGAGCCGGGAGCTACTACACGAACAGCGGGGACTGCAAGCGCAGTTCCAAGGCCTACCCCGCGCTCTGGGCCGCCGCGCACGCCCCCGCGAGCTTCTCCTTCAACGCCTGCGCAGGGGCCCGAACGGGTGATGTTCTCGGCAAGCAGCTCGGCCCGCTGAACGGCTCGACCGGGCTCGTCTCGCTCAGCATCGGCGGGAACGACGCCGGCTTCAGCGACACCATGGTCACGTGCGTGCTCAACTCCGACAGCGCATGTATCAACCGGATCAATCAGGCCCGCACATTTGTCCAGAACACCCTCCCCGGTGAACTCGACAAGGTCTATACCGCCATTAGAGGAAGAGCGCCTTCCGCTCATGTCGTCGTCCTGGGGTATCCCCGCTTCTACAAACTCGGCGCGACCTGCGCCGGGCTCAGCGAGACCAAGAGGAAGGCCATCAACGACGCCGCCGACCTGCTCAACTCCGTCATCGCCAAGCGGGTCGCCGATCACGGCTTCACCTTCGGGGACGCCGCCGCCGGCTTCGCGGGCCACGAGCTGTGCTCCGGCAGCCCCTGGCTCAACAGCGTGACCCTGCCCATGGACAGCTCCTACCACCCGACCGCGGCCGGTCACTCCGGCGGCTACCTGCCGGTCTTCAGCTCAGCCGCCTGACCCGTACCCGCCCCCGTACGTCGGGCCCGTCGCTGCGGAGGGCGGCGGGCCCGGCGGCCGGGACGGCCCCGGCGACGACGGCCTGCCCGAGGGGCGGCCGGACGGCGGGCGGCCGGACGACTGCTCCTGACAGGTGACGGTGAACGGCACGCGATTGGAGGTGATCTTCTGCGGGCTCCTGACCTCGACCGCGAGCCGGTCCCGGCCCGTGTCGTGATCGGTCTCGACGAACGTCAGGCTGAGGCTCTTGCCTTCCGTGATGTCGGACGTCTGCCAGGGGCCGACCTGGCCGCTGTCGGTGACCGCGCGGTAGGAGAGCCGGACGGGGGAGCGGTCGGCGGTGAAGGTCACCCGGAACGAGGGGCCCGCGCTCTTCGGCGGGCAGGGGCCGGTGTAGGAGTCGCGCACCGCCTCGACGGAGACCCGCAGTCCGTAGGGGGGGTCGCCGCCGGCGTCCGAGGCCTTCCCGGAGCCGTCCGCCGACTGCGAGCGCGACCCCGCGTTCTTGTCCGGCTTGTCCGGCGCGGACGGGCCCGCGCCGGACGACGACGAACCGCTGTTGTCGCCCTCGCCTCTGCTGAAGGCCCAGGCCAGTCCGCCCGCCAGCAGGGCGAGTACGACGGCGGCCACCGCGAACACCAGCCCCGGGCGGCGGCGCCGGTCGTCGCCGGTGGTGCCGATCCCTCCCGGAGGTTCCGCGGGCCCGTACGGTCCGGCACCGGGCGGCGGGCCGAAGCCGCCGCCGGCGCCGTGCTCCCCGGAGAACGCCGCCGGGCCGGCGGGCGGATCGCGCCGCGGGTGCGCCGGGACCGTCGGGGCCTCGGCGGTGGGCGGAGCGCCCGGGGCGGAGAGCGTGCCGCCCTGCGCCACCACCCGCAGCATCCCCTCGGCCTCCTCGGCGCCGAGCCGCAGGGCGGGATCCTTGCGCAGCAGCCCTTCCAGGACGGGCGCGAGCGCCCCCGCCCGGACGGGCGCCGGGAGCTGCTGGTCGACCACGGCCCGCATGGTGGAGAGCGGGGTGTCCTGGCGGAAGGGGGAGACGCCCTCCACCGCCGCGTACAGCGTCACCCCGAGGGACCAGAGGTCCGACCCCGGTCCCGGCGGATGCCCCAGCGCGCGCTCGGGGGCCAGGAACTCCGGCGAGCCCACCAGCTCCCCGGTCCGCGTCAGCGCCGAGTTCCCCTCGACCGTCGCGATGCCGAAGTCGGTGAGCACGACACGCCCGTCGTTGGCGAGGAGGACATTGCCTGGTTTCACGTCCCGGTGCAGCACGCCCGCCGCGTGCGCTCCCCGGAGCGCGGAGAGCACACCGGCGCCGATGTGCGCCGCGCGCGCCGGGGCCAGCGGACCCTCAGCCTCCAGCACATCGGCCAGGGACAGGCCGCGCACCAGCTCCATCACGACCCACGGCCGCCCGTCCTCGGCGGCCACGTCGTAGACGGTGACGACATGGGGATGCGAGATGCGCGCCGCGGCCCGGGCCTCGCGCTCCAGGCGCACGTACAGCTGCCGGATCTCGTGTTCCAGCAGGCCGGAAGGGGCCCTGACCTCCTTGACGGCCACCTCGCGGTCGAGCACCTCGTCCCGCGCGCGCCACACCACGCCCATGCCGCCCTGGCCCAACCGCTCCAGCAGCCGGTACCGGCCCGCCACCATCCGGCCCGGCGGCACCGCTGCGCCCTCCGGACCGCCCCCGAACGTCCCGCTCATCGACGGGCCCCCTCCACCAAGAGAGCGATTCGGGGTGAATCTACCGCAACGGAGCGTGATTGCCCCCTCTTCTGCATATCCTTGACCCGCTAACTCGCCGACAGTGACGGCAGGTTCACGCCAGCCCCGTCAACGCCCTTGACGGAGTGGTGAATCCGCCCCGCCGATGCGCGGGTGACGGAATGGGGCGGTAGGGTTACCCTGCCTGAGCCGGGTGCCTCGTTCGGGTGGGGAGTCTCAATGGATCAGATAGCAATGCGCGGCAGGCCACGTGTGCCTGCCATCAGCTGCAACAGCGGCGCGTCCAGCGCGCGCCTCGACCGCCATCTCGCGGTGCTGGGCGGGCCTGCCGTGCCCCAGCGCGAAGTCGAGGGGGCGACCCTGCTGATGCGCGAGCTGACCACGCGTGATCACGCGCGCACCAAGCAGAGCCGGACCGCGAAGGTCTCCCTCTTGGCGCCGCTGAGACGCCTGCGTCGCTCCCTGTTCGGCAACCACGACTGAACCCCGGCCCCGAGCGCAGCGCCCCACCGCCGTTCCACCGACCGGCGCGACGCCGTCGGCCCTCCACCCTCTCCCCGGGGCGCGGCCGGACGGCGCCGTGGCGCGTCCCGGCACTCCTCTCCGGTGTGCCCTCAGGCCGTGCCGCGGCAGGGTGTGAGCCGCCCGGCGGCTCCCGGCGGCTTCGGTCCGGGGCGCGTCAGTCCGCCTCCGCCTCCAGCGTGACGCTGAAGGAGAAGCGGTCGCCCCGGTAGCGGATCCGGGCCACGTCCACCGCCCGGCCCGAGGCGTCGTACGTCACGCCCGTGTAGTGCAGGATCGGGCTCAGCAGCGGCACCTGCAGCAGCCGTGCCGTCTCCGGATCGGCCAGCCGGGCCTCGACGGTGTCGGTGATCCGGCTGATCCGCACGCCCACGGCGTCCCGCAGCACCTTCGTCATCGGCCAGCGCGCCAGGTCCGCCAGGTCGATGCGCTCGGCGAGCTCCGGGCGGACGAGGTTCTCCGCCCAGTTCGTCGGCTCGCCCGACTCCCCGTCGCAGCGCAGCCGCCGGAAGACCACCGCCTCCTCCAGGCCGGGGAAGTGCTCGGCCAGCTCCGCCGGGACCGCCGCCGGCCCGTGCCCCAGCACGGTGGTCCGCTCGCCGGACTGCTGCGCCACGATGGCGTCCACCGAGCCGAGCAGCCGCACGGGGGAGACCCGGCGGGCGCTCGGCTCGATGAAGGTGCCGCGCCGCCGGTGCCGGCTGATCAGCCCCTCCTCCTCCAGCTCCTTCAGCGCCTGCCGCATGGTCAGCACGCTCACGCCGTAGTGCTCGGCGAGGGCGTCCTCGGTGGGCAGGCGCAGCGGGTCGCTCGGGCAGCGCCCGAGTATCGAGGCGCGCAGCGACTGCGACACCTGATACCACAGCGGCAGCTTGCGGTTGAGTGCGAGGGAGTCGGGGGCGAAGGTGGTCACGGGCTCTCCGGCTCGTACGGCGTCATGGGCGGGGCTGGCGGAAATGACGCTCCAGACCCTGCCACACGTCGTCGTAGCGCGTCTGGAGATGGCCGGCGGTCCGGGCCTGCTCCGTCGCGGTCACCGGCCAGCGCGTCTCGAACATGAAGGCCAGTCCGTCGTCCACCTTCTGCGGCTTGAGGTCGGCCGCGCTCGCCTTGTCGAAGGTGTCCCGGTCCGGGCCGTGCGCCGACATCATGTTGTGCAGCGAGCCGCCGCCCGGGACGAAGCCGCCCTTCCCGGCGGACTTCGCGTCGTAGGCGCCCTCGATCAGGCCCATGTACTCGCTCATCACGTTCCGGTGGAAGTACGGCGGCCGGAAGGTGTCCTCGCCCACCAGCCAGCGCGGCGCGAAGACGACGAAGTCGACGCCGGCCAGGCCCGGGGTGTCCGACGGGGACGTGAGCACCGTGAAGATCGACGGGTCCGGGTGGTCGTAGCTGATGGAGCCGAGGACGTTGAAGCGGCGCAGGTCGTAGACGTACGGGACGAGGTTGCCGTGCCAGGCGACCACGTCCAGCGGCGAGTGGTCGTACGTCGCCTTCCAGAGGTTGCCGCAGAACTTGCCGACGACCTCGACGGGGCCCTCGACATCCTCGTACGCGGCGACCGGGGCGAGGAAGTCGCGTGCGTTCGCCAGCCCGTTCGCGCCGATCGGGCCCAGGTCGGGGAGCGTGAAGGGCTGTCCGTAGTTCTCGCAGACGTAGCCGCGGGCGGTGGCGTCCAGCAGCTCCACCCGGAAGCGCACCCCGCGCGGGATCAGGGCCACGTGCCCGGGCCCGGCGTGCAGCAGGCCGAACTCCGTGTGCAGCAGGAGCCCGCCGCGCTCGGGCACGATGAGCAGCTCGCCGTCGGCGTCGCCGAACACCCGGTCCATCGAGGCGTTCGCGGCGTAGAGGTGGACGGCCATGCCCGCGCGCTGGGTGACGTCGCCGTTGCCGCCCAGGGTCCACAGGCCGGCCAGGAAGTCCGTGCCCTCGGCCGGCTCGGGCAGCGGGTCCCAGCGCAGCCGGTTGGGGTCGGGCACGGCGTCGGCGAACGGCGCGCTGGCCAGGTGCCCGTTGCCGGTGCGGGTGAAGGGCGGGTGCGCGGCGGAGGGCCGGATGCGGTAGAGCCACGACCGGCGGTTGGTGTGCCGGGGCTCGGTGAAGGCCGTGCCGCTCAGCTGTTCCGCGTACAGCCCGAGCGGGGCCCGCTGCGGCGAGTTGCGCCCTACGGGCAGCGCGCCCGGGACGGCCTCGCTGCTGTGCTCATTGCCGAAACCGGCCGAGTAGGCGAGCCCCTCGGCGGCCTTCCGCGCCTGCTCGTTGCCCGTACCGCTCATCGCGTGCTCCCAGCGCCGATGGATTCCTATGGGAGACCGTAGGATTCCCGGCGGGGCGCGTCAATGGATCAGGGGAGGCGTGTACGGAGCACCGGGTTTCGACGCCGGGTTCCCGGCCGGGCGCTCACTTCCCCGCGTACCCCACCATGCGCAGCGCCAGGTCCGCGTACAGCTCGCCCACCTCGTCCGGCGTGCGCTTGCCCTCGGCGTTGAACCACCGGGCGACGTCGATGCACAGCGACAGCACCGCCAGTGTCGTCCCCGGCACGTCCGGGGTGCCGAAGTCGCCCGAGGCCACCCCGTCCTCGACGATGGCGCGGACCGCGGCGTCGGTGTCCCGGCGCAGGGCGACGACCTCGGCGTAGTGCTCCTCGCCCAGCGCCCCCAGCTCGTACTGCACGACCCGCGCGGTGGTGTGGTGCTCGGCGTGCCAGCGGACGAAGGACCGCACGGCCTCGGAGAGGCGGTCGGCGGGGCTGCCGGCGGAGTCCCGCGCCCGGCGCAGGATGTCGAGGGCGAGCCGGTGGCCGACGCTGCTGATGCGGTAGAGCAGCTCTTCCTTCGTCTTGTAGTGGATGTAGAGCGCGGCGGGGCTCATGCCCGCGCGGCCGGCGATGTCGCGGGTGGTGGTGGCGTGGTAGCCGCGCTCGGCGAAGGCCTCGACGGCGGCGGTCACCAGCCGCCGCGCGGCATCGGGCGTGACATCGGCCCACTGCCCGCCCTGCTGCCCCTCCGCACCCATCCCACGCCCCGCTCTCCCGGCCCGCCGCGGGCCCTGCGCCCGCGGAACGAACACCATACCCCGAGGTGAGCAAGCGCTTAGGGAGGTGTGGCGGGGGCCGGTGCGCTACGGCCGCAGCGCGCGCATCAGCAGGTCCGCGAGGTGGCCGGCGACCTGCCGGGCGCTCAGCCTGCCCTGCGCGTGGTACCAGGCGCCCAGATGGTGGACGGAGCCGAAGTGGTAGTCCACGACCAGGTCCGCCGGGGTGGCCGAGGTGAAGACGCCGGAGCGCTGGCCCTCCTCCACCAGGGCCCGGAAGCGCTCGTGGTACCGGCGCCGCTCCGCCCGCACCTGCGCGAGCTTCTCGGGGCCGAGGTGGTGCATCGACCGGAAGAAGATCTTCGTGTCGTCGAGGTTCTCGATGGTGGTGACCACCACGTCGGCCGCCGCCTCCCGCAGCCGCTTCTCGACGGGGGCGTCCGAGCGCGCGAAGCAGTCCAGCCGCTCCTGCTGCAGGCGCAGCACGCGCGCGTACACCTCGTGCAGCAGGTCGTCCTTCGAGCCGAAGTAGTGGTAGAGGGCACCCTTGGTGACGCCCGCGGCCACCACGATCTCCTGGACGGACGTGCGGTCGTAGCCCTGGTCGGCGAAGAGCCGGGTGGCGGCCGCGAGCAGCCGCTGCGGCACGGGTTCGCCCTCGGGTGCCGCGCCCGCGACGCTCACTGCATTTCCCCGTTCGCTTCTCCGCCCGCGCGGCGCAGAGGTGCGGGCATCGTGTTCGTCTGCGGCCCGGCGGCCGCGCGTGCGACGCTCACCCTTCCTCTTCGAGCTTGCGCTGGAGGTGGTTCATGCCGCGGAGCCAGCGGTCGGGGTCGGTGGCGCGGGCCGCGTAGTAGTCGGCGACCTCGGGGTGCGGCAGGATCAGGAAGCGGCCCGCGGCCATCCCCTCGAAGAGCGCGTCGGCGACCTGCGCGGGCTCGATCGCCGTGGGCACGAGCACCAGGTCCCCGGCCGGGCCCGTGCCCCGCAGCATGTCCGTCCGCACGCCCTGCGGGCAGATGGCGTGGACCTCGATGCCGCAGTGGCGGTAGGTGAGGGAGAGCCATTCGGCGAAGGCGAGGGCGGCGTGCTTGGAGACGCTGTACGGGGCCGAGCCGAGCATCGTGAGCAGCCCGGCCGCGGAGACCGTGGCCACGAACCGGCCGCTGCCGCGGTCGAGCCACTCGGGCAGCAGCTTGCGCGCCGCCCGCACGTGGGCCATGACGTTGACGTCCCAGGCCGTCTCCCAGAGCTCCTCCTCGGCCTCGGGGCCGCCCGAGGGGGCCACACCGGCGTTGGCGCAGTAGACGTCGACGCGGCCGCCGAGCGCCTCGCGGGCCGCTTCCACGACGTCGGAGGCGTCGCCGGGGACCGCTATGGCGCCGATCTCCGCCGCGACCGCCTCCGCCTTGGCGGCGTCGAGGTCGTTGACCGCCACCCGTGCGCCCTCGGCCGCGAACCGGCGGGCGAGCGCGGCGCCGATGCCGCCTCCCGCTCCCGTGACGACGACTCCCGCGTCCCGCACGATGCTCACGCTCGGTCTCCCTCGGCTCGGTTGCTCGGCGCAGACTAACCAGTCGGTATGTGCCGGGGGAAGAGGCCGTGACGCGCCCGGAGGCACGCCCTCCGACATTGTGCCGACCGGGCCGCCGGAGCGTTAGCGTGCGTCCCATGCGGCACTCTTCCGGGGGACGCCCCCCGTACACAAGGAATGTGACGCGACGCCAGGTGCTGGGCACGGCGGCCGCCGGAGCGCTCTCCTGCCCCGCCGCGAGCCCGGCCGGGGCCGCGGCGGCGGCCCGCGTCCGCACCGGCTTCGACCGGCTGGCGGAGAGCGGCTACGCCCTGCTCGCCGGGGCCCGCACCGGCGTCGTCACCAACGCCACCGGCGTCACCGCCGACCTCCGCCACATCGTGGACGTGATGCACGCGGACCGGCGGGTGGACCTGCGCGCCGTGTTCGGCCCCGAGCACGGCTTCCGCGGCACGGCACAGGCCGGCGGCTCGGAGAGCACGGGCACCGACCCGGCCACCGGCCTGCCGGTGCACGACGTCTACGGCCTGCGCGGCCGGGAGCTCGCCGCCCTGTTCGGCCGCGCCGGCGTGGACACCGTCGTCTTCGACGTCCAGGACGTGGGCGCACGCTTCTACACGTACGTCTGGACGCTCTACGAGTGCCTGATCGCCGCGGCGCTCGCCGGCCTGCGCATCGTCGTCCTGGACCGGCCCAACCCCCTGACGGGCCGCGGCGCGTACGGACCGGTCCTGGAGCGCTCCCTGGCCTCGGGCGTCGGCCGCGAACCGCTCGCGCAGGCCCACGGCATGACCGTGGCCGAGCTCGCCCTGCTGTTCAACGCGGACGGCGTGCCGAGGGCCGCCGGGCGCGCCGCACGGCTGGAGACCGTGCCGATGAGCGGCTGGCGGCGCACGCACTTCTTCGACGGCACCGGGCTGCCGTGGGTGCCGCCGAGCCCCAACATGCCCACGCCCGACACCGCCCTCGCCTACGCGGGCACCTGCCTGCTGGAGGGCACCAGCCTCTCCGAAGGGCGCGGCACGACCCGCCCGTTCGAGATCGTCGGCGCCGAGGGCGTCGACCACCGCTGGGCCGCGGCCCTGAACGCGCTGGACCTGCCGGGCGTGCGCTTCCGCGAGGCGTACGCGGTGCCGGTGTTCTCCAAGTTCCAGGGCCGCACCATCGGCGGGGTGCAGCTGCACGTGCACGACCGGCGGGCGTACGACCCGGTGCGCACGGGCGTCGCCCTGCTCGTCACCGCCAGACGTATCTGGCCGGGCTTCGCCTGGCGCCCGGACCTTTGGATCGACCGCCTCGCGGGGACGGCGGCCGTGCGCACGATGACCGACGCGGGGGCCTCGGCCGACGACATCGTGGAGGCCTGGCAGCCCGGCCTGGAGGCCTTCCGCGCGACGCGCGAGGAGCACCTCCTGTACGGCTGAACCGCCGCGTGCGGACCAGGGGCGCACGGGGCCCGGACACGGAAGCGTGAACGGCGTGACAGGAGTCTGGACACGTCCCCTTGACGGCGGGACGATGCGCCAGTACCGGACCGCTCAAGGGGGAATGCCATGTCCGGCATGAGTGTGGATCCTTACTGGGAGCTCACGTTCGACGCCGACGGGGACGTCGACGCGGGCGAGCGCGACGCCCTGATACGCGGGGCCACCGACGCGGGCCTGACCGATCTGGTGGTCTTCGCGCACGGCTGGAACAACGACAGGCCGACGGCCACGCGCCTCTACTCCCGCTTCTTCGAGCCCTTCCCGGGCCTGCTCGCCGGCGCGCCCGGCGCCCGCGTGGGCTACGCGGGCGTGATCTGGCCGTCCATGCGCTTCCCGGGGGAGCCCATTCCCGACTTCCCGTCGGCGACGGCGGCGGGCGCCCCCGACGACGTCCCCGCCCCGCCCGCACTCGACGCCGCCACGCGCGAGGCCCTCGTCAGGACCCTGCCGTGCGAGCAGGCCGTGATGGACCGGCTCGCGCAGCTGGCCGCCGGACAGCCCGACGACCCCGCGCGCCTGGAGGAGTTCGTCTCCCTCGTGCGCGGCCTCGCCCCCGCCCCGGTGCAGGGAGCCGCAGCGGTCCCGCACGAGCCGGAGGACGGGGATGCCGAGCCCTATCTGCTGACCGGTGACGCCCAGGAGGTGTGCGAGGCCTTCGCCTCCGCCCTGGGGCACATGGGCGCCCTGCCGCCCGCCTTCCTCGGCGGCGGCCTGAAGCGGCTGTGGGGAGGCGCCCTCGAAGTACTGCGGCAGATGTCGTACTACACGATGAAGAAACGCGCGGGCACGGTCGGAGAGAAGGGCCTCGGGCCCGCGCTCGCCCTGCTGTCCGCCTCCGCCCCCGCCCTGCGCGTGCACCTGGCGGGGCACAGCTTCGGCGCGCGCCTGGTGTCGTTCGCGCTGCGCGGCCTGCCCGACGACAGCGGCTGCCTGGCCGGCGTGACCCTGCTCCAGGGCGCCTTCTCCCACTACGCGTTCTCCTCGCGCCTGCCGTTCGACACCGGCCAGGGCGGGGCGCTCGACGGGCTCCACCGGCGCGTCCGCGGCCCGCTGGTGTCCTGTTACTCCAGCCACGACTCGGCCCTGGGCGTCCTCTACCCGCTCGCGTCCCTCGTCTCCCGCCAGGACGACGGCCTGCTCGGCTCCGACGACCCCCGGTGGGGCGCGATCGGCCACGACGGCATCCAGGCGGTGGACCCCTGCGCGCGGCTCGGCCTGGACGAGGTCCTGCGCGGTGCGCTGCCCGGCGAGGGATGCGTGAGCGTGGACGCCTCCTCCGTGGTCGCGCGCGGCGGCCCTCCGTCCGGCGCGCACAGCGACATCTGCCACGAGGAGCTCGCCCGCGTCATCCTGCTGGCCGGCCGGCTCCTGCATCCGTGAACGAAAGGTGAGCGGACAGTGAGGATCCGCCACCTTCGCGCGTTCCCACATCCCCGCGCGACTTCGGGGTAGCAGAGCGGAGTCGGCTGCGCACTGCGGCCGATGGATCCGAATGGCGATGAGTTACGTCCCTTCCATGTCGATCCGAGTCCGCGCTGTCGGAGGTGGGATGCAGTGGCAGGTTTCAGAGCACTCGCACGAGAGGTGCGCAATCCACGGAACACCATCGCCTTGCGGCGGACCTCCCTGCGCAAGTGCCTTGAGCGCTTCGCCCCGTACGGCCACCGGGCGACCTGGCACCACCTGTGCGACCTGGCCGGGATGGACCCCGCCGACCGGGCCCCCGACCCGGCCCGGCTGGTCGTGGCGCTGACGGAGCTGGAAGAGGCCCGCGCGGTCTGGCTCGCCTACGAGGCCGGGTTCGCCGACCGCCGCAAGCGCGAGAAGCACGACGGCATCCGGCAGCCCGCCGCCGTCGACGCCTGGCACCGCCACACCTGGGGCGGCTGCGACATCGTGCCCTGCGTCAGCCCCACGGCCTACCCGGCCGCACGCCTGTCCGACGTGCTGCGCCGGGTGATCACCGCCATGGAGTCCGAGCCCGGGGACGTCTGCCCCGTCTGCTCGCAGGACCGCCTCGAATGGCGCCCCGACCTGGACCGCTGCCCCGCGCAGGGCCCCGTCTGCGCGGACTGCGGCATCGTGGTGCCGGCTCCCGTACTCACCGCGGGGGCGCTGGCCGCGGCGCGCCGCCGGGTGCTGGAGGACCGGTACGCGGCGGTGTGAGGCGGGGCGCCGCAAAGACCGCAAAGAGCGCGAGGGCCGCGGGGACAGCGAGGACCGCGAGGGCCGCGAGGAACAGGTCCGCAGGAAACGGACCGGCAAGCGCACAGGCAGAGCCGAGAGGCCGGGAACAGGGTGTCCGCCGTCGGCCGGTGGTGCGAGGATGCAGCGCACGGCTCACCGGTTCGAGGAGAAGGCGGACGGCATGGCGCAGTTGCACGACCTGACCGCGTTGGAGCAGGGGGAGGCGGTGCGGACGGGGCGCGTGTCGCCCGTCGAGCTGACCGAGCACTACCTGGAGCGCATCGGACGGCTCGACGCCACCGTCGGGGCCTTCGTCACCGTCACCCCCGATACCGCGCGCAAGCAGGCGGCCGACGCCGAGAGCGCGGCCTCGGCCGCCCGGCGCGAAGGCCGCACACTGCCGCCGCTGCACGGTGTGCCCGTGCCGGTCAAGGACCTCAATCAGGTCGCCGGCGTGCGCTGGACCATGGGCTCGGCGGCGATGGCCGAGCACGTCGCGCCCGTGGACGACCACGTGGTGACCAAGCTGCGCGAGGCGGGCACGGTCCTGCTGGGCAAGACCAACACCCCCGAGTTCGGCCTGCCCGCCCACACCGAGAACGCCGTGGCGCCGCCCGCCCGCACCCCGTGGGACCTCGGCCGGTCGGCCGGCGGGTCGAGCGGCGGGGCGGCCGCAGCGGTCGCCGCGGGGCTCGCGCCGCTGGCGCACGCGAGCGACGGCGGCGGCTCCATCCGCATCCCGGCTTCCGCGTGCGGCCTGTTCGGCATCAAGCCCAGCCGCGGCCGCGTGAGTTCCGGCCCGGTCCTGTACGACGTGACCGGCCTGGGCAGCTCCGGGCCCCTGGCCCGTACCGTCGCGGACGCGGCCGCGCTCCTCGACGTCCTCGCGGGGCCGATGCCCGGCGACCCCTACGCGGCGCCCGCGCTCCCGCCCGGCGAGACCTTCACCGGCCACGCCCGGCGCGCCCCGGGCCGGCTGCGCATCGCCCACATCACGGAGGCCCCGATCCCGGGTGTCGAGGTGCACCCCGAGTGCCGGCGGGCCGCGGAGGAGACGGCCGGCCTGCTGCGGGAACTCGGGCACGAGGTCGAGGAGTTGACGCTCCCCGCCGACGAGGCCCTCGGCCGGGCCTTCATCACCGTGTGGGAGGTGCTGTCGACGCTCGCGCCCGTACCGCCGGGCCGTGAGGAGCACTTGATGCCCCTCACCCGGCACCTGCGCGAGCGCGGCGCCCGTGTCACCGGGACGCAGTTCGCAGCCGCCCTGTACCGGATGCGCGCCATCGGCCGGCTCGTCGCCGAGGCCCTCCAGGCGCCCGGCACCGGCTACGACGTGCTCCTGTCACCCACCCTCGCCCAGCTGCCGCTGCCCGTGGGCGCCCTGCGCAACGACGACGACCCGGAGGGGGAGTTCGCCTCCCTCGTCGGCTTCACGCCCTTCACCCCGCTGTACAACGCGACCGGGCAGCCCGCCGTGAGCGTTCCGCTGCACTGGACGCCCGAGGGCCTGCCCGTCGGGGTCATGCTCGGCGGCCGCTACGGCGACGAGGCCACGCTCATCTCGCTCTCCGCGCAGCTGGAGGAGGCCCGCCCGTGGGCCGGCCGGCGGCCCGCCGTGTGGTGAGGCGGAGCGGGCCGGAGCGGGACGTGCCGGACGGCGTGCGGCTTCGCGGCCCCGGTGGACCGGGGCCGCGGCCTCAGCGTTCGACCAGCAGGCGCGAGCCCGCGCCCCGCAGGCCGTTGAGGTCGTCCGGGTTGGACAGCGCGCAGTTCTCCAGCGACAGGCAGCCGCAGCCGATGCAGTCGTCCAGGTGGTCGCGCAGCCTGGCCAGCTGCGTGATGCGCTGCTCCAGCTCGCCGCGCCAGGTCTCCGACAGCCGCGCCCAGTCCTCGTGGTTCGGGGTGCGCTCGTCGGGCAGCTCGGAGAGCGCCACACGGATCGTGGCGAGCGGGATGCCGACGCGCTGCGCGGCCCGGATGAAGGCGACGCGCCGCAGCGCGTCACGGTCGTAGCGCCGCTGGTTGCCGGACGTGCGGCGGCTGCTGATCAGGCCCTTGGTCTCGTAGAAGTGCAGAGCGGAGACCGCCGCGCCGCTGCGCGCGGACAGCTGACCGACGGTGAGTTCCTGGACCTTGTTCGAAATCTGCGGCACAGCTCAGACCTTACGTGACCGGCGGGCCCCGGCATTGAGACGACGGCCACACCACAGGCCACGGCGCCCCCTGGTACGCCTTGCGCCCGCGGCGTTAGCTTGGGACCACAGCTGTGGGGGACCCGAGCTGTAGGACCCCAGCTGTAGGACCCCAGCTGTGGGGACCTTTGATTCCGCTTCCGCGAGGAGACGACCAGTGAGCGCGCAGGACGGCATGTACATCGACGGAAGCTGGCGGCCCGCCGCGGGGAGCGGCACGATCGAGGTCGTGAACCCGGCCGACGAACAGGTCATCGCCACCGTCCCCGCCGGAGACGCCCGGGACGTCGATGCGGCCGTCCGCGCGGCCCGTGCGGCGCTGCCCGGCTGGGCGGCCACCCCGCCCGCGCGGCGCGGCGAGTACCTCGCCGCCCTGCGCGACGTGCTCGCCGCCCGGCAGGAGGAGATCGTCGCGACCGTCACGGCCGAGCTCGGCGCGCCCACGGGCTTCGCCACACGGGTGCACACGGGGCTGCCGATCGCCGTCGCCGGCTCGTACGCCGAGATCGCCGCGAGCCACCCCTTCGAGGAGCGGATCGGCACCTCCACGGTGCTGCACGAGCCGGTGGGCGTCGTCGGCGCCATCACGCCCTGGAACTATCCGCTCCACCAGATCGTGGCCAAGGTCGCCCCGGCGCTCGCCGCGGGCTGCACGGTCGTCGTCAAGCCCGCCGAGGACACGCCGCTGACCGCCCGGCTCTTCGCCGCGTGCGTCCATGAGGCCGGGATCCCCGCGGGCGTCTTCAACCTCGTCACCGGGCTCGGCCCGGTCGCCGGCCAGGCGCTCGCCGAGCACCCCGGCGTCGACCTCGTCTCCTTCACCGGCTCGACGGCCGTGGGCAAGCGCATCGGCGCGATCGCCGGTGCGGCCGTCAAGCGCGTCGCCCTCGAACTGGGCGGCAAGTCCGCCAACGTCATCCTGCCGGGGGCGGACCTCGCGAAGGCGATCGCCGCCAACGTCGCCGACGTGTGCCGCAACACCGGCCAGTCCTGCAACGCCCTCACCCGTACGCTCGTCCACGCCGACCAGTACGAGGAGGCCGTCGCCCTCGCGGCGGCGGCGGTCGCGGAGTTCGTGCCGGGCGACCCCACGGATCCCGCGGTCCGGGTCGGCCCCGTCGTCAACGCCAAGCAGCACGCGCGCGTGCGCGGCTACATCGACAAGGGCATCGAGGAGGGCGCGCGCCTCGTGGCGGGCGGCCCGGCCGTCCCGGAGGGCCGGGACAAGGGCTACTACGTCGCCCCGACGGTCTTCGCCGACGTCACCCCGGAGATGACCATCGCCCGGGAGGAGATCTTCGGGCCGGTCCTCTCCTTCATCAAGTACGAGGACGAGGAGGAGGCCCTCCGGATCGCCAACGGCACCGTCTACGGGCTCGCCGCCGCGGTCTGGGCCGCCGACGAGGAGCGGGCCGCCGCCTTCGCGCGGCGCCTGGAGGCGGGACAGGTGGAGGTCAACGGCGGCCGGTTCAACATCCTGGCGCCCTTCGGCGGCTACAAGGAGTCGGGCGTCGGCCGCGAGATGGGCGTCCACGGCCTGGGGGAGTACCTCCAGACGAAGTCGCTCCAGTTCTGATTCCGATTCTGATTCCGACCGGTTCCGCAACCCCGACCCTCTCGCGCCGCAGAAAGAGGAATGGCATGGTCCGCGCCGCCGTACTGCCCGCCGTGGGTGCACCGCTGCAGCTAGCCGAGATCGACCTGCCCGCGCCCGGACCCGGCCAGGTGCGGATCCGCCTCGCCGCGGCCGGGGTCTGCCACTCCGACCTCTCGCTCTCCAACGGGACGCTGCGCCAGCCCGTGCCCGCCGTCCTCGGTCACGAGGGCGCGGGCCGCATCATCGCGGTGGGCGAGGGGGTGACCCATGTGGCGCCGGGCGACCTGGTCGTCCTCAACTGGGCCCCCTCCTGCGGCGGATGCCACTTCTGCGGGCTCGGAGAGCCCTGGCTGTGCGCGGGCTCCGCAGCCGCCGCCACGCTCCCGTACGCGAGCCTCGCCGCCGACGGCAGCGCGCTCTACCCGGGCCTCGGCACGGCCGTCTTCGCCGAGGAGACCGTCGTCCGGGCGGACGCGGCCATCCCGCTCCCCGAGGGGATCCCGCCCGTGGAGGCGGCCCTGCTGGGTTGCGCGGTGCTCACCGGATACGGCGCGGTGCACCACTCCGCGCGGGTGCGCGCGGGCGAGTCGGTCGCGGTGTACGGCGTGGGCGGGGTCGGCCTGGCCACCCTGCAGTCCGCGCGGATCGCCGGAGCGGGCACGATCGTCGCCGTGGACGTCTCCCCGGAGAAGGAGGAGCTGGCCCGGGCCGCCGGCGCCACCGAGTTCGTCGTCGCGAGCGCGGAGACGGCCAAGGCCGTCCGGGGGCTCACCGGCGGCCAGGGCGCGGACGTCGCCATCGAGTGCGCCGGGCGGGCCGATGCGATCCGTACGGCCTGGTCGTCGACGCGCAAGGGCGGCCGTACCACCGTCGTCGGCATCGGCGGCATGGACCAGCAGGTGACGTTCTCCGCGCTGGAGCTGTTCTACTTCGGGCGGACGCTCTCGGGCTGCGTCTACGGCAACAGCGATCCCGCGAAGGACCTGCCCGTCATCGCCGGGCACGTGCGCGCCGGCCGCTTCGATCTGTCCGCCCTGGTGACGGCGCGGATCGGCCTGGACGGCATCGCCGGCGCCTTCGAGGCGATGCTCGCGGGGCGGGGAGGGCGGTCGCTGGTGGTGTTCTCCGAGGAGGCGTAGAGGGGGCGTAGAGGCGGAGTAGAGGAGCGCAGAGGAGGCGTAGGCGGGCGGCTGCGCTCAGCCGTCCGGAGAATGCCACTGCGGCGAGGGCAGCTGGATCAGCACGAGGACGAAGCCGGCCAGCAGGAAGTTCCGCCCGGCGGCCTCCAGGCCGTTCCACTTCTGGGACTGCCACATGGCGAACCACTCGCCGCCGATGCCGATGAAGCCCGCCCCGAACAGCAGCAGAACCATCACCAGCCCCAGCGTGCTCACCCGCCGCGCGCGCCGGTAGCCGGCGCCCCGCCTCGTGAGGCCGCGCGTCCACAGGACCGTCGCGGCCACCAGCACCACGGCGGCCAGCGTCTCCCAGATGATGATCGCGACGTAGGCGATGTCCTGCAGAGTGCGGTCCGTGACGGCCCGCCACATCAGGTCGTCGTCCTCGAAGGTCGTGTCCATTGCCAGGACGTGGCGGACGAACTCCCGGTTCGTACCGAAGTCGGTGATGTTGCCGAAGGCCACCAGCGCCATGTAGAGCGCCACGGTGGCGGTCAGGGCGGCCGCCGCGAACGGCAGCCCTCCCAGCCCCACGGAGTCCCTCGGGCCCTTCCACCTGGCAGCCATGCGATACCCCCCGGTTCCTCCGCGCGTATAGACATATGTCTGCCCACTGGATATATGTCTGCCCGCCTGCGCGGCCGGTACGCGGGGAACCGCCCTCCGTGCTAGCGGTACCGCCGCAACTCCCGTCGCGCCAGTGACCGCTGATGCACCTCGTCCGGCCCGTCCGCCAAGCGCAGCGTCCGCGCCGCCGCCCACAGCTCGGCCAGCGGGAAGTCCTGGCCCACGCCGCCCGCCCCGTGCAGCTGGACGGCCCGGTCGATGATGCCGGCGACCGTCCGCGGGGTGGCGATCTTGATGGCCTGGATCTCGGTGTGGGCGCCGCGGTTGCCGACGGTGTCCATCAGCCACGCCGTCTTGAGCACCAGCAGCCGCAGCTGCTCCACCGCCACCCGCGAGTCGGCGATCCACTCCTGCACGACGCCCTGCGCGGCCAGCGGCTTGCCGAAGGCCGTACGGTCCAGGGCGCGCCGGCACATCAGCTCGATCGCCCGCTCGGCCATCCCGATCAGCCGCATGCAGTGGTGGATGCGGCCCGGGCCGAGGCGCGCCTGGGCGATGGCGAAACCGCCGCCCTCCTCGCCGACGAGGTTCGCCGCGGGCACCCGTACGCCGTCGAAGAGGACCTCGGCGTGGCCGCCGTGGTAGTGGTCCTCGTAGCCGTAGACCCGCATGGCGCGGCGGACCTGCAGGCCCGGCGTGTCCCGGGGGACCAGCACCATCGACTGCTGCCGCCGCGGATCTTCGCCGTCCGGATCGGTCTTCCCCATGACGATGAAGATCTCGCAGGCGGGGTTCATGGCACCGGAGATGTACCACTTGCGGCCGTCGATGACGTAGTCGTCGCCGTCGCGCACGATGCGGGTCTCGATGTTCGTGGCGTCCGAGGAGGCGACCTCCGGCTCGGTCATCGCGAACGCCGACCGGATCCGGGCCTCGAGCAGCGGTTCCAGCCAGCGCTTGCGCTGCTCCTCGGTGCCGAACTGGGCGAGCAGCTCCATGTTCCCGGTGTCGGGGGCCGCGCAGTTGAGGGCGGTGGGGGCCAGCTGCGGGCTGCGGCCGGTGATCTCGGCGAGCGGCGCGTACTGGAGGTTGGTCAGCCCGGCGCCGTACTCGCCGTCAGGCAGGCCGTGCTGGTTTGCAAGAAACAGGTTCCACAGCCCCCGCCGCCGCGCCTCCGCCTGGAGTTCCGCGACGACCGGCGGCGCCGTCCACGGGTCGGCGAGCGCGGCCCGCTGCTCCTCGGCGACGGCCTCGGCCGGGTGCACGTGCTCGTCCATGAACGCGAGCAGGCGCCCGCGCAGTTCCTCGGTGCGCGCGTCGAAAGCGAAGTCCATGCCCGTCAGCCCTTCCGCAGGGTGGTGAGTCCGTTGTCGATGAAGAGCGGGACGAGCTGCCCGATGCGGTCGAAGCCTGCGCCGACGGTCTGCCCGAGGGTGTAGCGGTAGTGGATGCCCTCCAGGATCACGGCGAGCTTGAAGTAGGCGAAGGCCGTGTACCAGGGCAGCGCGGAGACGTCCCGGCCGGAGCCGGCCGCGTAGCGTTCGACGATCTCGGCGGGGTCGGGATGCCCGGGTGCGTCGCGCGTGGTGCTGACGGGGGAGCCGGGGACGGGCTCCTGCTCGCTGTACATCACCAGCAGGCCCAGGTCGGTCAGCGGGTCGCCGAGGGTGGACATCTCCCAGTCGAGGACGGCCTTCACTTCGTCGTCGGCGCCCACGAGGACGTTGTCGAGCCGGAAGTCGCCGTGCACGACGGTGGCCGCGGGGGAAGTGGGCAGGGCCCCGGCCAGGGCGGAGTGCAGCGCGTCGATGCCGGGCAGCTCGCGGTTGCGGGAGGCCTCCAGCTGCTTGCCCCAGCGCCGCAACTGCCGCTCCAGGAAGCCGTCCGGGCGCCCGAAGTCCGCGAGCCCGGCCGCCTCCGGGTCGACGGCGTGCAGGCGGACGAGCGTGTCGGCGAGGCCGAGCACGACCTGCCGGGTGCGCCCGGGCCCGATCGCGGCGAGCTGCGCGGCCGTGCGGTACGGCGTGCCCTCCACGAACTCCATGACGTAGAAGGGCGATCCGAGGACGCTCTCGTCCTCGCACATCAGCACCGTCTCCGGCACCGGCACCGCCGTCCGCTGCAGGGCGCTGATGACCCGGTGTTCGCGCCGCATGTCGTGGGCGGTGGCGAGCACGTGCCCGAGCGGCGGGCGCCGCACCACCCAGCGGCCGGTGCCGTCGGTGACGGAGTAGGTGAGGTTGGAGCGGCCGCCTTCGATCAACTCGGCCGCCAGCGGCCCCTTCATGAGCCCGGGCCGCTCCCGCTCCAGATGGGCGCGCAGCCGCTCCGGGTCGAGTCCCGGGGGGTTGCTCCTGCCGGTCGAGCTCATCGAGTGCTCCTCCACGCGTCGTGGGAACCCGCCGCCGGGCGACTGTCCCGGATCATCATGCCGACCAGTCGGTATGGCGTCCAGGGTGCGCCGGGCGCGGACTTCCTGCGCGTGGCAACCCCCTGCGTGTGGCAACCCCCTGCGCGTGGCAACTCCCTACGCGTGGCAGGACATCGGGCGTCCGCCGTTCATCGTCGTCATGTCGGCGATGACGGCCGGCATGTCGAGCGGTGCGGCCAGGGGGCGGTCGCCCTCCAGTTCGGCGTAGGCGCGGTGCAGGTTGGCCACGAGGCGCTCGCTCTCGCGCAGCTGCGCGAACTCGCCGAGGTCGGCGCGGCGGGCGGCCTCCAGCGGGGTGCGGCCGGCGGCGTGCTCGGTGCGGGCCAGCCCCTGCAGCCAGCGGAAGTAGCGCTCGATGACGTCGTAGGCGCCGGGGTCGGTGACCGGTCCGTGGCCGGGCACGACGGTCTCGGCGCCGAGGCCGCGCAGCACCTCCAGGGAGTGCAGCGAGCCCGCGAGGGAGCCCATCAGGAGGAAGGGGGTGCCGCCGTTGAAGACGAGGTCGCCGGTGAAGACGATGCGGTGCTGCGGCAGCCAGGCGATGGTGTCGCCGGTGGTGTGCGCGGGGCCCGGGTGGATCAGCTCGACCTCGGTGTCGCCCACGTGCAGCGAGAGGGTGTCGGTGTAGGTGACCTCGGCGGGGGTGATCCGGACGTCGCCGTACTCGACCCACGGCCAGATGCCGTGCAGCTGCAGGCCTGCGGCGAGGGTCTCGCGGCGGCACTCGCGGTGGCCGACGACCGTCGCCTCCGGGAAGACGCAGTTGCCGTAGGTGTGGTCGCCGTGGTGGTGGGTGTTGACGATGGTCGAGGGCAGGGGCGCGCCGCCGTCGGTGACGGCGTCGCGCAGCAGCCGCGCGCGGCGTTCGGTCGCGGCGGTGTCGATCAGCGCCGTCCGGCCGCCGCCGGTCACGATCCCCGCGTTGTTCAGGCACCAGCCCCCGTCGGGCTGGACGAACGCCGTGACCCCGGGGGCGAGGCCGACGGTGTAGGGCTCGGCCGGCTCCGCGGCGCCGACGGGCGCGACCGGGCTCGTGCTGGACATGGATGACCTCCCCTTGGCTCCGCGCGGGGTGCGCGGATCGGACTGCCCGTCAGAATACGGGCGCCGGGGGAGGGGTGCGGGAGGGGTGCGGAGGGCGCCGGCCGCCGGCGTCCGGGCTCGTCAGCCGCGGTGCTCCAGGCCCGGGCGCAGCCGCTCCAGCAGCCCGTACAGGGTGTTGCGCTCCTCCTCGTCGAGGGTGTCGAGCGCGCTGTGGGTGGCCTGCATCTCGGCGCGCACCCGGCGGATGGTCTCGCGGCCCTCGTCGGTGGCGACGACGTTCTTCACCCGCCGGTCGCCCGGGTCGGGCTCGCGGCGCACCAGGCCGCGGGCCTCCAGGCGGTCCACGATGCCGGTGACGTTGGAGGCGTCGCACACCAGCAGGGTGGCGAGGCCGCGCATCGGGACGGGCCCCTTGAGCTGGGCGAGGAGCTTGGCCTGGACGGAGGTGAGGCCGTGCCGGGCCGCGGCGGCGGCGAAGTCCTGCCACTGGGCGGTGCCGAGCGCGGCGACGAGCTCCAGGAGCTGGGCCTTGGTCGGGGGCGGGAATGCGGTGCCGGTCATGGTTCGAGTGTACTCAAGAGCTTCATGACGTAAATCATTAACTTGACTACCTTAAATATCTCGGCCTACGGTGGAGCAGTTGCTTGATTGCCTCAAGCATCCATGTCCTGAAGCAATGCCCCCAAGCAACGCCGAGCCACTCGAAGGAACACCCCCACCCATGTCCTCCCCAGCGCCCGCCGAGCGGGGTACGCAGCGCAACGAGACGGTCATCGTCTTCGCCCTGAGCCTCGCCGCCATGGTCGTCTCGATGATGCAGACCCTGGTCGTGCCGATCCTCGGCCTCATCCAGAACGACCTGCACACCACCTCCGCGAACGTCAGCTGGGTCACCACCGCGACCCTGCTCTCCGCCGCCGTCTTCACCCCGCTGCTCGGCCGCTTCGGCGATCAGCACGGCAAGAAGAAGACCCTGGTCGGCGTGCTGGTCGTCATGGTCGCCGGGTCCGTCCTCGCCGCCGTCACCCACTCCCTGCTGTGGCTGATCGTCGGCCGGGTGCTCCAGGGCGCCGCCACCGCGATCTTCCCGCTCGCCCTCTCCGTCCTGCGCGAGGAGGTGCGCCCCGCCAAGCTGCCCGGCGCGATGGCCATGGTCAGCGGCACCCTCGCCTTCGGCAGCGGCCTCGCGCTCGTCGCCACCGGCCTGCTCACCTCCGGTGACAACCCCGACTACCGCAGCGCCTTCTGGCTGGCCACCGGCCTCGCCGCGCTCGCCCTGATCGCGGTCGTCACCCTCGTCCCCGCCACCCGCGAGACCACCGGCGGCCGCACCGACGTCCTCGGCGCACTCACCCTGGCCGCCACCCTCGTCCTGCTCCTGCTGCCCATCACCCAGGGTCACGAGTGGGGCTGGTCCTCCGGCCGTACGATCGGCTGCTTCGCGGGTGCCGTCGTGATGGCCGCGGCGTGGACCCTCGTCGAGCGCAAGGTGCGCGAGCCGCTGGTCGACATGAAGATGTTCTCCCACCGCCCCGTGCTCTTCGCCAACATCGCGGGCCTGCTCGTCGGCTTCGGCTCCTTCGCCCTCTTCATCGGCGTCTCCTACCTCGTCCAGATGCCGGAGAAGATCGCCGGATACGGCTTCTCGGCCAGCGTGCTGCGCGCCTCCGTCGAATACCTGCTGCCCAGCACCATCGTCTCGCTGCTCGCCGCGCCCATCGGCGGCCAGCTCGTGCGCCACAAGGGCCCCCGCCTGGTCCTGCTGCTCGCCTCCCTCATCGGCACCGCCGGCTTCGTGTGGATCGCGCTCGACCACGAGCACACGCTCTCCGTGATCGCCGCCGGGATGTTCGTCGGCGCCGCCATCAGCTTCGGGTACGCCGCCATGCCCGCCGTGATCGTCGCGAGCGTCCCGCACCACCAGACCGGCATCGCCAACGGCATCAACTCCATCTCCCGCTCGACCGGCAGCGCCATCGGCAGCGCCATGATCACCACGGTGCTGGCCTCGAAGAGCCTTGAGCACCTGCCGCCGGGTGCGCCCAAGCTGCCCGCCGAGAGCCAGTTCACCCTGACGTTCGTCATCGCCGGGACGGCGTTCATGCTGGTCGCGCTCGTCGCCGGGCTCGGCCTGCGCACGATCCGCGCCCGGCGCACCGAAGTGGCGGGCCACGTCCCCGCGACGGACGCTGAGACCGCACCCGCCTCCGCCTGACCCTGCTAGGAGCACCACCCATGAAGGCCATCAGCTACCGCAGCTACGGAGGGCCCGAGGTCCTGGAGTACGGCGAGATGCCCGACCCCAAGACCGGCCCCGACTCCGTCCTGGTCAAGGTCAAGGCCGCCGCGGTCAACCCCGTCGACTGGAAGGCCCAGGCCGGCTACCTCGAGCCCGCCCTCGACGCGGTCTTCCCCGTCATCCCCGGCTGGGACATGGCCGGCGTCGTGGTCCGGCCCGGCGCCGACGCCCCCGAATTCGCCGAGGGCGACGAGGTCATCGGCTACGTCCGCGAGGACTTCCTCTCCCGCGGCACCTTCGCCGAATACGTCGCCGCACCCGTGCGGACCCTTGCGCGCAAGCCCAAGAACCTCACCTTCGAGCAGGCCGCCGGCCTGCCGCTGGCCGGGCTCACCGCCTACCAGGCGCTGGTCAAGGCGCTGCGGGTGTGGGAGGGCGAGACCGTGCTGATCCACGCGGCGTCCGGCGGCGTCGGCGGCATGGCCGTCCAGATCGCGCGGCACTTCGGCGCGCGCGTCATCGGCACCGCCAGCGAGCGCAACCACGACTACCTGCGCTCGCTCGGCGCGGAGCCCGTCACCTACGGCGAGGGGCTCGCCGAGCGGGTCCGGGCGCTCGCGCCGCACGGCGTCGACGCCGTCCTCGACCTCGCGGGCGGGGAGGCCCTCACGGCCTCGCCCGCGCTGCTCGCCCACGGCGGCCGGCTCGCCTCCATCGCGGACCCGGCCGTCCTCGGCCACGGCGGCCGCTACGTCTTCGTCCGCCCCGACGCCTCCGACCTCACGGCCCTGTCGGACCTGGCCGAGAGCGGCGCGCTCACGGTGGAGGTGGCGGAAGTCTTCCCCCTGGAACGCACGGCGGACGCCCAGCGCCTGAGCGCGGCGGGCCACACCCGCGGCAAGATCATCGTCACGATGGACTAGCCCCGGGGGCGTCTCCAGGGAGAGGCACCCGACGGCGCCGCCCGGGCCGGGCGGCACAGCTCCTGACGCGGCTCACCATGCCTCCGCCGCAGCGGCGAGCAACCCCCGCGGCGCAGTCCGGCGGTGCCGTCCCGGCCGGTGGTGCGGGTCGGTGTCGCTCCGGCCGGTGGTCCGGGCTAGGCGGTGCCGAACCGGCCGGTGGTCCGGGCCTGGCGGTGCCGCCCCTGACGCGGCCCGGGGCGTCCGGCACTGCCGGGCACCATGCCCCCCGCCGCGGCGGGGGGCAACCCCCGCGGCGGGGTCCGGCGGTGCCGTCCCGGCCGGTGGTGCGGGTCGGTGCCGCTCCGGCCGGTGGTCCGGGCCTGGCGGTGTCGTTCCTGACGTGGCTCGGGGCGTCTGGCCCTGCCGGGCGCCATGCTTCCGCCGCGGCGGCGAGCAACCCCCGCGGCGGGGTCCGGCGGTGCCGTCCCGGCCGGTGGTCCGGGTCCGGCGGTGCCGCTCCTGAGGCGGCTCGGGGCGACC
Source organism: Streptomyces hiroshimensis (assembly GCF_014650335.1). Lineage (GTDB taxonomy): Bacteria > Actinomycetota > Actinomycetes > Streptomycetales > Streptomycetaceae > Streptomyces > Streptomyces hiroshimensis. The sequence goes on along the minus strand of NZ_BMUT01000012.1, from coordinate 227,308 downwards.
GGCACTGCCGGGCACCGTGCCTCCGCCGCAGCGGCAAGCGACCCCCGCGGGCGGGGCGCCCCGCCGGAGCGGTGGGTGGTCCCGGCCACGTCAGGGACGGGCCCCGCCGCCAGGCGACCCGCGTCAGCGATCCCGCAAGCGCCGGTACGCCTCCAAGCCGTCCGGTACCCACTCCCACTCCCCGAGGCGCCCTTCCAGCTCCTCCTCGGAGAGGAACGCGTGCCAGGCCACTTCCGACACCTGTGGCCTCACCGGAAGCTCGCACCGGACCTCGTACACCGCCGACCACCACGAGCCCCCCGGCCCCTCGTACAGGAACCGGAACAGCGGGGCCGGGGCCGGCAGGCCCGAGACGCCCAGTTCCTCCTCGGCCTCCCGCAGCGCCGCCTCGTCGTACGACTCGCCCGCCCCCACGACCCCGCCCACGAACATGTCGTAGCGCGAGGGGAAGACCAGCTTTCCGGGCGTGCGCCGGTGGACGAAGATCCGCCCCCGGGCGTCCCGGGCGAGGACGAACACGCAGCGGTGGCGCAGCCCCAGGGCGTACGACTCGCCGCGCGCGGCCTGCCCCACCACGCGGTCCTGCTCGTCGACGATGTCCAGCAGCTCGTCCGCCGGCGCCGGCGGCGGTGTCTGATCGCTCATGCCCCCATGAAAGCAGCGCCTCCATGAAAGCAGCGCCCCCATGGAAGCGGCGCCCCCATGAACGCAGCGCCCCCATGAGAAGGGCGCGCCCCGGGCCGACCGGTCAGTGCGGCTGCAAGTCGCGCACGCGATCGAACTCCGAGCTCCCCGACGGCATCGCCGGGTGCCGCCCGATCAGCACGATGCCGATCACGATGGCGACCAGGCCGGCGGCCTCCCAGGCCAGCGCCCCGGGCGAGGTGTCCAGCCGGTCGCCCAGGAAGCCCACGCCGCAGGCGATCCCCGCCAGCGGCTGCGCGGCGGTCAGCGCGGGCAGGGACAGCCGCAGCGGCGCCGTCTCGAAGGCGCTCTGGACGAACACGAGCGCCGTCACGCCGAGGACGAGCACCCCGTACGGTTGCCAGCTCAGGAAGAACGTCGTCCAGCCGCCCTCGGACAGCCGTTCGCCGCTGACGCGCGTAAGGGCGTCCTGGACCCCGTAGAGCAGCCCGGCGGCCACCCCCAGGAGCGGCGCCTCGACACTCATCCGTACGCGCTTGGAGACCGCCGCCATCGCGAGCGCGCCGCCCACCATCACCCCGATGATCAGCCAGTGCCGCAGGGGATCGGTGACGGTGTCGCCGCCGTGCGGCCGGCCCGCGACGATGAACGCCGCGACACCGCCGGCCAGCAGCCACAGCCCGCCCCAGCCCGTACGGCCCAGGGGCTGGCGGGTCTGCCACCGGGAGAGGGCCATGGCGAACAGCAGGTTCGTCGCGAGCAGGGGCTCGACCAGCGAGACCTCGCCCTGGCCCAGCGCGATCGCGCCGAGCCCCATGCCGCACACCATCATCCCGATGCCGGCCAGCCAGCGCGGCATCCGCACGAGGTCGACCAGCAGCCGCAGGGAGAGGAAGTCGCTCATCGGGGCCCGCTGCGCGGCGTTCTGCTGGAGGACGAAGCCGATGCCCAGGCAGCAGGCCGCGCTCACGGCGAAGGCGAAGACCAACACGTCGCGCACCTCAAGACCACTCGGTCGTCGGGGACTTGACAGAAAAACGATAGCCGCCTTGTGGGCGGTGTGACGGCCGAGTACCCCTCTTTCGGGCGGCCATCCCCTCCAACGGTCGACACCGGCCGGGAGTGCCCCCCTATGGCTCGAACAGTCGTTCGTCGACAAGGTGACCGACTGGCTGAGTGTCGCCCTCCGCGGCGCCTCCGGGCTGCCCACAGGTCGGCGTGACGGAAGGGGGTGCAGGTGCGCGGAGGGGCTGAAGTGGCCTCCGGGATGCGGGGGAGTGAATGGCGGTAACCGGAACTGACGGTATGTGAGTTGATGATGTGTCAGCCTCAAGATCGGGTCTTGACTCGGAGCCGTGACTACCGCTTTGCTGTGCGTGACTGACGTGGATGAATGCGGACGCCCCGACCCGGCGGCCGGAGGGGACGTACGCCGTGGAGGAAGCCCGCAGATGACGCCCCCGCGACCCCTTGGGAAGGCGGCCCGGGCTGCTTCCCGCCCCCGGAACAAGGACGGAGCGGCCTTCGACCCCGCCCTCGACGACGCCGAACTGGCCACCGTCCGTGACGCCCTGGCGCGCGGCCGCTGGACCGAGGCCCGCAACCTGCTCGCCGAGACCGGCGACGACTGGGACCGCCGGGGCCACCGCCTCGTCGTCCTCGCCGAAGGCCCCTCCAGCGTCGCCTGGGCCCGCGAGTGGCAGCTCGCCGAGCCCGACAGCCCGGACGCCGCCGCCCTCCTCGCCTGCGCCACCGTCTTCCGCGCCGTGAGCGGCAAGGACAGCCCCGAGACGGCGCGCGCAGCCTGCCTGGTGGCCGCCAGGATGGCCCCCACCGACCCCTCGCCCTGGCTCGCCGTCCTCATCCTCGCCCGCCGCACCGGCACCGACGACGAGCGCGTCCGCGCCTTCGACCAGGTCCGCGCCCGCCACCGCGACCACCACCACGCCCACCACCTCATGGCCGCGTGCCTGGCCGAGCACCAGACCGGCGACCGCGACGACCCCCTGCACGAGGTCTACGACTTCGCCGCCTGGGCCGCCGAACAGGCCCCCGCGGACTCGCCCTTGGCCGTGCTCCCCGTCGTCGCCCACGCCGAGCGCTACCGCGTCCTCGCCCGCTCCGGCGTCGAGCCCGGCGACCCCGCCCGCTCCGGCCACTGGACCAGCCGCCGCGCCCGCCAGGTGATGAAGGCCGCCTTCGACTGGTGGCTCGAATGGGACGTCGACGACAACACCGACGGCACCGCCCACCCCCGGCGCAAGGTCGACCTGAACTACCTCGCCCACGCCAAGCTCCACGAAGGCCGGCTCGCCGAGGCCGCGGCCCTGCTCACCCGTATAGGACCGCACGCCACCCCCGCCCCCTGGTGCTACCCCGACCGGGACCCCGGGAAGGCCTTCCAGGACGCACGCCGCGCCGCCCTCGGCTCGGCCTGACGCCGCCCGGCCGCGCGTACCCCCCTCCGATCACCCCCCGCTCACCCCATGGGAAGGACCACCCCGCCATGACGACGGGCACGACGAGCGAGATCAGCACGTTCAAGGGTCAGGACAGACGCCTGCGCGCCGACCGCATAGGCCTCGCCGGTCTGCTCCTGTCGGTCGTCGCCGCGAGCGCGCCCCTGATGGTGACGGCGGGCGTCATGCCCACCACCTACGGGACGATGGCCATCGTCGGCCAGCCCCTGCTCTTCGTCATCCTCGGCGTCGTGCTGACCCTCTTCAGCTTCGGCTACGCCGAAATGAGCCGCCACGTCCACAACGCCGGCGCCTTCTACGCCTACATCGCGCGCGGCCTCGGCGGCACGGCCGGCGCCGCCGCCTCCGTCGTCGCCCTCGTCGCCTACAGCCCCATGCAGTTCGGGATATACGGCATCTTCGGCTACGAGCTCTCCGGCCTGCTCGACAAGCACCTGGGCCTCGCCGTCGCCTGGTGGGTCCCCGCCCTCGCCGCCGTCCTCGTCGTCGGCGTCCTCGGCTGGCTGAAGATAGACCTCAGCGCCAAGGTCTTGGGCGTCCTGCTGCTCATCGAGTGCGTGATGGTCGTGGTCTTCGACATCGCCGGCGTCGCCGACCCCGGCCCGCAGGGCGTCTCCTTCCACGCCTTCGACCCCGCCACCCTCGGCGGCGGCGGCCTCGGCACCGCCCTCTGTTTCACCATCGCCGCCTTCGTCGGCTTCGAACAGGCCGCCGTCTACGCCGAGGAGACCAGCCGCCCCAACGTCGTCGTCGCCCGCGTCACCTTCCTCGCCGTCGGCTTCGTCGCGCTCTTCTTCGCCGTCAGCTCGTGGGCCCTCAGCGTCGCCGCCGGGCCCGGCAGCATCGTCGGCCTCGCCCAGGAGCAGGGGCCTAACCTCCTCTTCGGCCTCACCGAGGACCGGCTCGGCGGCACCTTCACCGACGTCATGCACGTCTTCTACGTGACCGGCATGTTCGCCGCGATGCTCAGCTTCCACAACGTCGTCGCCCGCTACGCCTTCGCCATGGGCCGCGAGGGCCTGCTGCCCGCCGCCGTCGGCCGCACCTCCCGCGCGAGCGGCGCCCCGGCCTACGGCTCCCTGCTGCAGAGCGCCGTGTCGCTGATCGCCGTCCTCCTCTTCGCCGTGACCGACGGCCGCCCGCACGACGACCCCACCGCGCCCGTCCTGCGCCTGTTCACCTGGAGCGGCAACGTCGGCGCCCTCGGCGTCATCGTGCTGATGGCGGCCGCGTCCGCCGCCGTGATCGCCTTCTTCGTCCGGCGCGGGGCCGCGCGGACGCAGGCGCCGCGCCTGATCGCCTCCGGCGTCGCCGGGGTCGCCCTCGTGGTCATCGCCGTGTACGCGGTCAAGGACTTCGACGTCCTGCTCGGCGCCGACCCCGGATCGCCCCTGCGCTGGATCCTGCCCGGCACCATCGGCGCGGCCGTCGTCGCCGGCATCGGCTACGGCATCGTCCTGAAGTACCTGCGCCCCGGGGTGCACGGCAGCATCGGCCTCGGCAACGAGGCGTTCCAGCTGGAGAAGGCGGCCGCGGCGGCCGCTCCGCGCGGCGACTGAGCGGCGACTGAAACGAAGGGCGGGGCGGAAGAGGGAGCGGCCCGCGGGCCTACTCCTCCACGCCCTTGCCCACCCGTCGCGACACCGTGAACGTGTAAAGGTCCAGCACCCCGGGCGGCTCCGCCAGCCCCGGCCCGCCCGCCCGTATCCAGTCAGCTATGTCGGCGAGCACGTCGTCGTCGTTGACGAGCCCCAGCCACACGGGCCGCCCGCCGGCCGCCCGCCCCGCCGCCGACGGCTGTACGACCACCACGTTCGCCTGGTCGCACACGTCCAGGCACTCGGAGGCCCGCACCTGGGCGGCATCGCCCAACGCCTTCCGCAGCCGCGGGATCTGCCCGGCGTGATCGACCCCCGGCACCTTCCGCGGATCGCCGCAGCAGCAGCCGCGGCAGACGGTGACGCGACAGGGGGCGGAGGCGGCTGCCGGCCTCGGGCGGCGGGAAGGGTTGGTGATCATCAGCCAGATGATACGCACGGGCCCGCCCGGCCCGGCCGCCGCGGACAACACGAAAGCGCCGGTCGATGAGACCGGCGCTTTCCGTATGTGTCCGAGGGGGGACTTGAACTCTCCACTCGGGCACCAGCCCATAGGCGCTCTGACCTGCGGGATCGCCTGTCGCGGTAGGGGTTCGACAGTCCTGCTCTTCCTGTCTTTTCCTGCTGCTTCAGGCCGCCTCAGGACGCTGTTGGTCACCCGTTGGTCACGTGCCCAACCTACCTGGCCAGGACGGGCGATCTCGCCCGCTCGGTCAGGCTTTCTCGATGGCCTCGAAGATGTCGGCGTCGGTCTCCTGCTGCCACTTCGGCAGGTCGGGCCAGTCGGCCACGTAGCCCGGCTTGGGGTCCTCGAAGTGCTTGAACATCTGAGCGGTCCAGCACGTCGCGACGAACCGACTCTTCTGCTCGCGAGACAGCCTCGATGCGTGCCCGCCGCTGATCTCGATGAACTGCCGGACCTGGTCGTAGACCGAGCCTGCGGCCTCGCGCTCCCACTGCGGGGTGTCGTCCCAAGGCGTCACGTACCCGGCCTTCGGCTCCCCGGGGAAGTGCTGGTGCACTCCCGCGATCCAGGCTTCCCGGAACACTCGTGCACCTTCGGTCTGCGACATGCCAACCCCTCTCGTCATGGCGTGCTGAGCGCGGCGATCTCCGCCCCCAGCTCCGCTACACGGTGGTCCCTGCTCAGGGGGCCGAACTCGTCGCACAGGGTCTGGAGTCTACGGGCGACGTATCCGGAGGAAGAGGCTTGGGCCAGGAGGAGGGCTTCCCAGCCGTACGCGACGACGTGTTCGGGGTCTCGCCGCTTGGCGCCGATGGCGGCGAGGTCGGTCAGGACGGCGCCGCGCCGTCGGTAGGACTGCCCGGAGGCAAGGGCGGTCTGCTCCAGTGCCCGCCTCAGTGCTTCCTCCGCCAGGTCGAGCCGTCCGAGCTGGACGTAGCGGGCTCCCCGTTCTTCGGCCAGCCGCGTCCCGTCGAACCGCAGCCACCCGCCGTTGGTGCTGCCCGCGCTCAGGTCCATGACGTGCTCCGCCTGGTCCAAGGCGCGCTCGCATGCGGGGAGGTCGCCCAGGCCGGCGTACGCCTCTGCCTGGACGGCGGCGACCCAGTGCCGCGTGGCGAGGTTGCTGTCACCTCGCCCGGCCAGCCGCTCAGCGGCTCCCAGGACTTGTGCCGCCTGCCGGTAGCGCTGCTCCGACATGTCTACGTAGGCGTGCCGGACGAGTGCGCACGCCCACAGATCGTAGGCTCCGGCGTCCCTGCTAACGGATGCTGCGAGGGCGTAGGAGGCAGCCGCGTCGGTGTACCGGCTCGCGTCGAACGCAACTTCCCCGGCCAGTTGGAAGAGGTCGGCTGCCGCGCTCAGGAGCGGGCGGGAGTTGCCTCGGGTGTCGGCCGCGAGGGCTTCGTTCAGGGTGGTCAGTTGGTCGCGGACGATGGGGTAAACGGACCCCTTGGACCGGGCCAGTTGGTAGACCTGCCAGAGGTGGCCGTTCATCCGCGTGAAGTCGCCGGGTGCGCCCCTGAGGACCCCATCGGAGAGGGCTTCCGCCTCGTCCAGCGGCAAGGCGGTCAGCGCCCCGCTGACGGTGAGGATGCGGAGGAATTCGCGGCGGATCACTTCGTCTGGGTCTCCCACACTCGGGTGGTCACTGGGCTGCTGGCATCTGGTCGTCCGGCTTACGGCTCGTGGCTGTGTCAGAAGGGCATCCAGCTCTTGAAGGCTCACTTCGAGGGCGGCTGCCAAGCCTGGCCGCTGAGGCGGCTGCGGTGCGATCTTGCCGCTCTCCCAGCGTCCGACCGTTGTGCGGTCCACGCCAAGTAACTCGGCCAATTTCTCCTGACTGTAACCCAGGGTCTTGCGCCGTTCCGCCAGTCCCATGTCGCCCCTCTTCCCATGACCTGAACCCACGGCGTTCCCGTGCACGGATGTGCTTCAAGAGTGCCGCATTGATGCCGTGGAGGGCTCGGACTCCCCGCGCTTTCCTTGGTGTTGTCGCAAACGGGCACGGGGGCAAACCTGCGGAAGGGTGCGGACATGGCAACGGAGAACGGCATGGCTCGCGATGGTTTCGGTTCCGCCCAGTCTCGGGGCCTCGGAGCTGACCGCCGCGTTCTCATGACCCTTCGGGTATCCCGCGACTCGGGTCGCACCTGGCAGCAGAGCACCAGCGTCCAGGAGGGTGACGCGTTCGTCATCCTGTCCGATCCGGGGCGATACCCGCCCTGCGGGTGTGCCCGCTGCACGGGCCACCAGTCGCTGTCCGCCACGTCGCTCCGCCCGGCTGACATCGAGCCGAGGACGGCGTGAGGTCTGGCTTACGGAACTGGGTGCTGCGCCGCTTCGGCCGGTACGCAGGTCCGCTCTACCTGGCCATGATCCTCGGCGGCTCGGCTGTGTTCCTCGCCGGAGCCCTTGCGACGCGGTAGCCGCCTCGAAGGCTGCTGCCCTCCCGTTCCTCCCGCCGGATTCCCGGCGGGGGTTTCCGAGTAGAGAGGTAAGTCCGATGGTGGAAGAGAACACCGGTTCGGCGGCCCCCGAGGGTGGTGGCCTGCTCGTCGCGAAGCGGAAGATCGTCGCCGCGCGCACCCGCGCCGAGCAGGAGTCCGACGTCAGTAGCGGCCGTTCCGACGGCAACGACTAACGGGGCTGCCCACGATGCTTGATGCAGCCTCGTGGGCGGGGCGTCTGGGCGGGGACACGTTCCTCGCCCAGACGTACCACCGCTCCTACGCGCACTTTCCCGGCACCGCCAACACGGCGGGCCTGTTCTCCTGGGACGACCTCAACCGGATCATCGCCACGCAGCGACTGGAGCCGCCCCGGCTGCGCCTGTCGGCCGACGGCGAGATGGTCCCCCTTCACCGCTACGCGATCCCGACCACGAACCGCCGGGCGGTCACCTGGTCGCGCATCCAGCCGGCCGATTTCCACGCCCAGCTCAAGGACGGGGCGTCGCTGGTCCTCGATGCGGTCGAGAAGATCCACCCGGCGGTGGGTGCGGCTGCCGAAGGTCTTGAACGGTTCCTTGGCACGCCCGTGCAGGCCAACGCGTACGCATCCTGGACCGATAGGGAGGGCTTCGGCCTGCACTGGGACGACCACGACGTGGTCGTGGTGCAGGTTCACGGCTCGAAGCGGTGGCGCTTGTACGGCTCCACCCGTGAGGCTCCGACCTTCCGGGACGTGGAGTCACCGGAGAGGCCCAAGGGTGGCCCGGTGGCGGACATCGTTCTCGCCCCCGGTGATGTGCTCTACCTGCCGCGCGGCTGGTGGCACGCGGTCACGGCTGACCAGGGGACGGAGTCGCTGCACCTGACGTTCGGCATGGTCCCGCACACGGGCGCGGACCTCATGCTCTGGGTCGTGGATCAGCTCCGGTCGTCCCTCGCACTGCGCAAGGACATCCCGCGGTTCGCTTCCCTGGTGGAGCAGTCGGACTTCATCGAGGCCGTGCGCCGTGAGGTGCTGGGCATGATGGCGGACCCCCGGTTGGTGGAACGGTGGGCGCAGTCCATCGACACGACCGACCTGGGGCACGCGATTCCCTCGCTGCCCTACGTGGACGGGCTGCCCGCACGGCCGGAAATCACGGTCAAGCTGACCGCCCCTCGGGGCCGTCTGACAGCGAACCCCGCCCACAGCACGGTCACGTTCTCGGCGGCCGGTACCGCCTGGGACTTCGCCGAGTCGGCCGCGCCCGTACTGGGCACGCTGCTGACCGGTCAGCCGACCACGCTCGGAGAGATGGCCGACTCCACCGGACTGGAGATCAAGGACGTGGCCGAACTGGTATCCGCCCTAATCGAGGGCCATGCCGTCGCAGTCGTGGGGACCGCGCTGTGACCGCCGCTCTCTCGCTAGGGACGTACCGCGTGCGTGCCGTCAGTCAGGCGGCACGCACCGCCCTGGCTGCCGGTAGCGCCTGGGTGGACACAGCACCCAACTACGCCCACGGTCGGGCGCATGAGGAGCTGCGCCCGGTTCTCGGGGAGTACCCGAGCGTGCGGGTAGCTACGAAGACGGGGTTCTTCACGGAAGAGCAAGGCCGCACCGCCCTGGCTGAGGGCGTGCTCACCAGGGAAGAGATGGCCAGCCGGCACAGCCTTGAACCGGGCTTCGTTCGCTGGCAGACGAAGCGTTCGTTAGGCTCACTCGGCCGCGTGGACCTGGTGTTCGTGCACAACCCCGAGCACCACGGGCATGGCCTTGACCGTGCCGCTCTGCACTGGCGTGTACGGGAAGCCTTCACGGCGTTGGAAGAATTCGCTCATGCGGGCAAGATCGGCGGGTACGGGGTCGCCACCTGGACGGGCCTGACCTCCGAAGCATTCACGGTTCCCGAGTTGCTCGCGCTCGCGCGACAGGCGGCGGGCTCCGCCGAGCACCACTTCACGGCGTTGCAGATGCCCGTCAGCCTGATCATGGACGACCTGATCAGACAGGCGCTCGACGGCGGCGGACCGCTGGTGCAGGCGAAGGACGCGGGGCTGATCACGTTCGGCTCCGCACCTCTGCACGGCGGCGAACTGCTGGATGCCATGACGCCTGAACTGGTGAACTTCATCCGCCCTGGTCTGTCGGCCGCAGCCGCTGCCCTGCTGGCTGCTGGATCGTGCCCCGGCCTCGATGTCGTCCTGACTTCCGCGAGCACCCGCGAACACTGGGACGATGCGGCGAAGGCTCTGGCTGCACCCCTGACGGCCGATGAACTGAGGAGGGTGACCGATGAACTCGCCGCCGAGTGAGGACGTACAGACCCTGATGGAGGCCGCGCACGACAGGGCGGCGAAGGCTCTGGGTCTCATGTGTACGGGTCCGCTGGCCTGGGGGTTCCAAGGTGTGACCCTCGGTCGGCAGGCAGGGGAGCGGTGGCTACGGGTAGGCCGGACGGCCAGGAGGAACGCGGGCAGGAAGCAGGGGGAGGGCATCGTGGGGGCTTCCCTGCTGGTGCCTGACGCGGTCCCGCGCCCGCGCCTGTACGAGGTGCACGACTGGACTGACGGGGAGTGGGCCTTCGAGGCCGAAGTCCTCGATTACGTGACGCACCCCGTCGTGTCCCCGGAGCGGGCCGACCTGGACCGCGACCCCGGCTTGCCTGCCGAGTGGTGGGCCGACCTGCGCCGAGCTCTGGCCCTGCTCGCTGGAGCGGAGGGAGTGAAGGTCACTGTCCGGGATGGGTGGATCGAACGCGCCTTCCCTCAGTTTCTCGGCATCCCTGCCCCGGCCAAGGTGGAGCGGGCGACCGGTCATGGTGACCTGCACTGGGGCAACCTCACGACCATGCCCCTGACCCTGCTGGACTGGGAGCGGTGGGGTCTGGTGCCCTACGGCTACGACGCGGGTCTTCTCCACGCCAACAGCCTGCTCGTTCCCGACGTGGCGGACCGTATCCGGCTGGAGTTCGCTTCGGTCCTGGACACCCCAGTCGGCCGAGTCGGAGAACTCGCGGCCCTGGCAGAGATGCTGCAAGCCGTCGCCCGTGGCTGGTATCCGGACCTGGCCCCGCGCCTACTCGCTCGCGCGGAATCGCTCACGGGCGTTCGGCCACCGGTCCCGGTGCACTCGGAGGTCAGCGCCTGACAGGCCCGTGCATGACAGCGGCCCCCGACGTGATGCCGGGGGCCCGCCTGTGTCCGTGTGCGCCTGTCTCAGGCGCTCTCTCCGAGGTGGCGGTACAAGGTGGCACGACCGATTCCCAGGGTCTTAGCGATGGACGTGACGCTCTCTCCCTTGGCGTGCCGGGCACGGGCGACGGCTAGCTTGTCGTCGTCCACGACGGACGGACGCCCACCGACGTTGCCGTTGCGGGCCGCAGCGTCCAGCCCTTCCAACGTCTTCTCCCGAATGCCTTCCCGCTCCACCTCGGCACTCACGGCGAGCACGGCGAACACGATGGCACCTGCCCCGTTCGGGTCGTACACGCCCTGAAGGGGACCGGACAGGAGTTCCAGTTGGATGCCGTCCGCCTGAAGGGTGGAAGACAGAGTCATCAGCTCCGCCGCACTGCGGGCAAGCCGCTTCATCTCGACCACGGTCAGGACGACGGGCTGATTCGGTGCGGCTGCCTTGATCTCCCGTGCCAGCGTGAGCGCCTTCTCAAGCTCCGGCCGCTCCTTCACGCGGGTGCTGATCTTCTCCGAGAACACGCGGGTGCAGTCGGCACGGGCCAGCATGTCCAACTGAGACTGGAGTTCCTGCCCGACCGTGGAGCAACGGGCGTAGCCGAGTCGGATAACTGCGCCCGGTATCGCGTCGGGTACCTGCGGAACGGGAGCGCCTGCCGTCCATGCCTTGCCGGGGTTGCGGTCTGCCGGAGTCTTCACGGTCAGTTCCGCCTTGAGCGCGGGCACCAGTGCGAAGCGCCCCGTGTGGTAGCTCGCCGCCACCTTGCCCGTGGTCGTACGGCAGGGGCTACCGGCAGGGGCATCGCACTTCGGGCAGGCGTGACGTTCGACCTGTGCGGCCGGGGTATTCGTGGACATGACGAGACAGTCCCATAAACGTGTCCCGAAAGCTAGCCTGAGGGGTGATGTTTCGGGACGGGTTGCGAGACATCCGAGCGGGGGCGAAACGGATACGCCTCGAGCTTGGCCCAACCGTCCCGATAACGAAGGTTTTCGAGACGGCGGCTTCCGGTAGCCGCCCCTCTCCCCCCGAGGGGCGGAGGCGGCCAGACCCCACCTTCCCCATGGCCCGCACATCACCATGACGGGGTGCTGCGCGATCGACTACCGCTAATCTGAGTGGAGTTGACGTGGCGCTAGTAGCTTCCGGGGGGGACAACGTGACGGCTGGTAAGGGCGGATCTCCCGACAAGGAGCAGGGCAAGGTGGAGCCTGTCGGCGGGCAAGCGGAAGGGCCGGCTGTTCACTTTGGTGCGGTGAGTGGAGCCATCCACGTAAGTGGGCAAAGCAACGTATTCATCGGCGACAACCACGCAAACGTTCAGTCGGATGCAGGGCAGGACGTTAGTCAGGGGCGAGACCGCGAAACCCTCGCCGAGCAGCGCCAACGCTTCTTCTTCGACTTCTTGAAGCACTCCCTTAAGCAAGCGGAGTGGACGTTCCGGTTGAGCGTTTGGTTCATGTCTGGTGGCGCGGCTGTCATCCTGGCTGGCGGAGTGCTAGCGCTGGTGCACGCGGGGAATCCCGACCTCAGCTACCTACCGATCGTGACGAGCTTGACGGGTGCCCTGATTACGGTCGGCGGTGGCGCGCTGGCCGTCCACGCTCGCCGCGCTCGTGCCCACGTCACGGAGCAGGCCGACCGCATGGACGTCAAGATCGACCTTGATCACAAGCTAGAGACAGCCACCACGCTGATTGACAGGGTTGAAGATCCGGTAGCACGGGATCGCCTCAATGCGGCTGCGGCGATGAAGGCACTGGACATGCAGTCGAGCCCTGACGTGATGGTTGACCGCCTTCTGCCTGAGCAAGGGTTCCGTCAGCCTGGCGAAATCGAGTCGGGTGGTTCCCCTCGCTAACGCCGACCGCAGCGGGAGGGGTAGGGCCTGACACCCACCACAACGGCGGCGGAGCAGATAGTCACGACGCGCGACTGCGACGTCAAGGGTGGGGTATGCCCCCCTTAGCTCTAATCGCCGACCGCCATGTCTTAGCAGCTCGGATTCCGCCACGGTTCCAGGGGCGATCAGGCGGCTGCTGGTTGGCGATCAGCGATCATTTGCCCAGGTCAACGGTCTGATCTGAGGGTTCCGAAGTCCGAGGCGCCCTGGGGAGAACGCGGGATTTCATCCACCGGAAGGCCCTCACGATACCGATGAGCACACCAGCTATCAGCGGCAGGACAACAGTTACGGGCAGGGCGAGAAGTACGCCGGCAAGCGCGCCGACTGCCGCGGCGATCAGGATGCAGCCAACACTCAGCACCACCCACATCGCGTTGGAGAACATCCCCTCGTGTACCGCCTGCCACGCCCAGACACCCAGCCAGACGGCCCCGGCTATCGGCAGGACGATTCCCGGCAGGGTGAGACAGAGCGTGAGCCAGGTCGGCACGTCGTTGGCGCTGGCGCTATTCGCTGGCGTGGAGGTCGATTGAAAGGCATGAGAGCCCATGGCCCGTCGACGTCGCATGGGACCGCCGACCCGGTAACCCCCGTACAGCCCACGGCCAGTTGACCATCCACCAAAGAGTCCCATGCTGCCCCTCCCCCTCAGGAGTCGCATTCTCGCAGATGGCACGCGTCGGCCAACCCGCTGCGCGACTCGTCTCAAGAGAATCGAGAGCCGGTCGCGGTCTACCGCGGCTCGGTGGCCGCAGCGTGACTCGGCAAACTCGCGTGTGCAGCTGTGGGCGGGTCTATATCGTCAGGAAGGTGACTCCTCCCCAAGAAGACCCAGCAGCGGACGAGGTGGCGATTCGCCGTATCTTCGGAGACGGTTTCGTCGACTGGGTCCTCGCCGTCGATGGCCAACCCACGCGGACACCCGAACAACTCTCGGTTGCGACACTCGTTCACCGGGCATCGCAGGGAGTGGTACCGGAAGGGGCGCCAGTCCCTGCCTATCTCCGGATCAGCCACCTTGGGATGATCAACCCTGACACTGGCAAGACCTTGCTTAACGAACTCCGGCTGGCGTCAGGTGGTACGGAGCTGGTACTCCCTGAACCACCGGATGACAACGTGCTGGCAGCTCTGCACGTATGGGCAGCCGAGAACTTTGGAGGCCTCCTTCTAGGGGAAGGCGGATTCTCCCTCGGATGGGGAGGCCAAGCCAGGGAGCGCATGACTCGGGCCATCGCTGAGGACCCGGCCTTGCCGTTCACCATCGAATCTGCACCTACGGACGGGCTCCTCCACGTCACCAGTGCCGGCAGTGCTGGCGGCCTCCAGCTCGCAATGCTTGGACCGGGCATCGTCGCGGCAGCGTTCCGCCGCGCCTCTGCGCGGTGCGCGGCAACACCGGAATTGGATGACCTGCTCACTGACCTTCCCGCAGCGCTCAACACCGCACGGGCGCTCTATGCGGGGAAGGCTGTCCAAACGCTAGGCCTAGCGGGGCTGTCCGGAGTCCTCCTACCCGAGGGGAAGCCAGAACTCACCGCTCCCTGGGGCAGGGTGCGCATAGCTCTCGAAACCGATAATCGACTCGTCGACAGCCTTCGTGATCTCACTAGCATGTCGCTTCCCGATGGGTCGCAACTCGTGAGTCGAGGCACAGGAGATCTGACCGTAGAAACGACGGTTCCGTGGGTCTCGGAGTTTGCTCAGCAGCCTGCCGAGAGCGAGTTCCCCTCTGCCATCTCGTCGAGTAGCTACAGCCACCTTGAGCGCCGGGTTCAAGATGTCCGACTGGCCTTCGCCCTAGCCATGGACAACCCGCACTTGCCACCGCTACTGCCGACTTGGGCAAAAATCGATAACCCCATCGCGGATGTTACGGGTTACACGATGACAGAGATCGCCAGGCTGCGTCAGAGGACACCGACGCGCCTGTCAGTCGAGCAGGCCGAAGAGTGGGAACGATGGATTGCAGTACTGGACGGACTCGCACTTGAGAATCTCGGCCACGCGTCGCAGCGGCTGCTTCGCGCGATCACGGAACGTCAGGACCCCGTCGACGCCCTCGTGGACGCTGTCATCGTCTGGGAATCCATCTTCGGCACGCACAGTGAGATCACCTTCCGTGTCTGCGCCTCGCTGGCACGACTTCTCTGCCACACGCTCGAAGAACGCCTCGTCTTCATGAAGAAGGCCAAGGGTGTCTACACCATGCGAAGCAAGATCGTTCACGGGGCCAGCGACGTCAAGATGGAGAAGATCAGCGAGTCCCGCGATGTAGCCGTGCAGGTAGCAATCGCGGCACTCCGCGCTGTGTTGCAGGAGCGGCCGGACCTCTTGGCATTTGCTGACAGCGGCAAGCGGAGCGAGCACATCATGCTTGAGTAGACGCCCTTCGCCCATGTGCGCCTGGCCGGCGCGGCACCACCGGGCCACTTGTGTAGGTGTCTGCTTTCGGGCGTGGAGCGCCCCACTTGGCCAGCTCCACTGATGTCGGCCCCTGCGGGGCCGCACCGTCGAAGCCGGCTTCGGTCTGTGGCGGCCTCTGGCCGCTCCCTGTTCCCTAGCCTTTCGCCGCTGCCTCCTCGTCAGGTGGGGCGCTGTCGCGCCCCTGCTTCCCTTCGCCGCTGCCCACGTAAGTAAGTGGCTTCGCCCTATCGGCCCCCGTGGGGCCGCCCGGACGCAAACGGTTTCGCGCTGTGGCGGCCTGGGGCCGCCCCTTGCGCTGGCCCCTTTGCGCCTTGCCTTGCCATCCCGCGAGGCTTACCAAGAGAGATAGAGACGGGGCGGCGCATCGCCCCAGGTCAAGCGGTTGCAGCGACACAAGGCGTATGTCTTCCAGCTCGGCATCGACAGATCCCGTGTGTCGGTACCCCCACTAACCAACACGCCCCGCGTGTCCGCTATGGCCTGAAGCGCTTGGCTGGGCGTATGCCGTGGTCGTCGCAGGTCACGTCACCGATGCCCTTCTGAAACCGGTACTCCGGCAGGACAAGGCATCGGCGGTTCGATTCCGACTCAATGAGGCCCCACTCCTTCGTCCGGCGCACGTGGTTCACGGCGTCCTTACTCGGCACTACCCCGTGCTTGTCCACGAGGATCTTGTTCAGCTCGCCCGGAGGAAACTCGGCATGCCCGATGCGGTTTGCCCATCCCATGGCCGCATATTCGACGCGGTGGCGATACTCGTAGCGCGGGTCTCTGGCCCGCTGCTTGTACTCCTCCTGCAACACGGCGGCGAAGTCGCCTTCAAACTGGAATGACGTACGCCTCACTGTGGTGAATCCCTTCTGGACGTTCAGCGAGCGCCTTGCAACCCCGACTGGGCGGGGACATGTACCCCCTTCTGGTAGGCACGGTCAGCAGTCCGGCCGGCTTGGCGGCGAGGGCTTGAGCGGTCCTGGTCAGGCGACAGCCGGGCACTCTCGCTCGATCCAGCGGTCCACGTCGGAGGGTCGGAAGCGGAGATGTCCGCCGATCTTGCGGGCGGGGATGTTGAGTGCTCGATGGTTGTTGTAGACCCACGCGGGCGTGACGCCCAGGTACTCGGCAAGGTCGGCGACGCTCATCAGGCGGGCGTTTTGCAACGGGCTGACTCCTCTGGTGCTGCGGTGGGGGTTGCCCCCCCCCCCGGGGATGGCCCATCCTGCGCTATCAGTCTGGTTCAGTCAAAGCCGGATGCGTCACAGCCTGACTTGCCTAGGGTGGTTGAGCTCCGTACGGTGGCGCCATGACGAAATCTGCTGATCACGAGGGCGGCGCTCCGTCCCGTGCGGGCGTCGAACAGGTGCAGCGCATCGGGGCGTGGAAGGTCACCATGTGGCTTCCGCTCGACTCCACCTCGGGCAATCCCCGAGAAATCCGGATCGAGCCGGACGAGGAAGCCGACCCGCAAGAGGTAGCGCGCGGCATCACCAGCACGGTCCTGCGGCAGATCGACACGGCCGCGTTCGCGGAAGAGGTGGAGCCATTGGCCGAGCTGGCTCACGCTGGCCGACAGGCAGTGGAGAACTTCCGGCGAGAGCTGGCTGGCCTGCCCAAGGGGGTGTCTGACGAGTACCTCGCGGTGCTCTCCGCCCTGTACGTGCGCTTCGTGAACGCCGGACGGCGCGCACCCGCCCAGGACCTTGAGCTCTGGACGGGATCGAAGCAGGCCACGCTGAAGGGGCACCTGCGGGCGGCACGTCAGAGGGGCTTCCTGACCAAGGTCGAGGGCAAGGCGGGCGGCCAGCTCACGGACAAGGCCGTCGAGACGTTGAAGGGGATCAAGCTTGCCGATGGAGCTGACGGCGTGTGACAGCCGTAGGGGCTGGAATAGAGCAAGGGGGGAACGGTAGGTGGCCAAGCGTGGCAACGGGATGGGAGGCACTCCGGTGCTCATCCCTCGCAAGGGGCGGGCGGACACCTGGGGTGTCCGTACTCCTGAGCACTTCAACAAGGCGACGGGGAAGCGGGATCGCTTCTGGATAGGCCGGGAGTTCAAGAACAAGACCGCAGCGGAGAAGGCGCTCCGGCAGTGGACGACCGACTACGAGGCGGGCAAGGTCGCGGCCCGCTCGGACATGAAGTTGGGCGACTGGCTCGACAAGTGGCTGTCGAATCACAGGAAGGAGGGAACCACCGTGGCCGGGTACGAGACGAAGATCCGTCTGCACATCAAGCCGCACATCGGCAGCGTGAAGCTGTGCGAAGTCACCGACGACACCCTTGACGACCTGTACCGGCTACTGGAAACCGCCCCGTGCCGCACGAACCACGGCAAGCCGCTGGGAGTGAAGAGCGTCCGGCACGTCCACAACATCCTCTCTGGCGCACTTGGCGCGGCAGTGCCCAGGCTGATACCCGCCAACCCAGCTGCGACCGCACACCCGCCCACCGCGCGGCAGATCCGGGCACAGGAACAGAAGTACCCGACCGTGGACGATGGCCAGACGGCGCGCTTCCTGGCGTCCGTGTGGGAGCCGTGCGGCAACCGGGCCTGCGACGGCGGCCTGGCTCATCACTGCCTCCGTGACGCCCCACTGTGGACCGTCTACGCCGCTACCGAAGTGCGCCGCAGCGAGGCGCTGGGCATGAAGTGGTCCCTCGTGAACTGGGATGAGGGGTCCATCGAGCTCGGCTGGGTCGTGGTTGAGGAGGGCAACACCTACCGGCTTCGCAAGCTCACCAAGGACGGTGACGACAATGCGCGGATCTACGTGGATCAGTCCGTGATGAACGTCCTGAAGTGGCAGAAACAACGGCAGGACGCGGAGCGGGCACGGCTCGGGGGCGGCTGGGTTGATCACGACCTGGTGTTCGCCCGCGACGGCTTCAAGCTCTATCGAGGGGAGGCAGGTGGCCCGCAGGACCCCGAGAAGGTGTCCGCACGATGGCGCACCATGCGCACCCGGCTGCACCTGCCGGAGGGCTTCCGCATTCACGACTGGCGGCACAGCAAGGTCACGAACGATCTGGAGGCCGGGGAGAACCCTGTAGAGGTCTCCGCGAACGTCCGGCACCACTCGCCGGGCTACACGATGGCCCGGTACGGGCACTCACGTAAGGACGGAGCGCGGAAGCTCGCCGCCTCCGGTGCGGGCCGACTGGGCCTGTCATCCCTGGTCTGACCTGGGGAATCTCTGGGCCGTTGGTCACGTGGTTGGTCACGCCACTGCCCAGAAAAGCAGAAAACCCCACGTGAAGTGGGGTCTCAGCTGGTGTCCGAGGGGGGACTTGAACCCCCACGCCCGATAAAGGGCACTAGCACCTCAAGCTAGCGCGTCTGCCATTCCGCCACCCGGACCGGGTGTTTTGTCTTCCGGGCCGTTGCCCTTCCGACGAGGAAAACAATACCAAAGATCTGGGGGTGCTCGATCACGTGCCCGGTGCGGCGGCTCCGGCGGCTCCGGCGAGTGTGGCGGGCGGATGTCGGCAGCATTGCGGCCTTGGGCTGGAGCGGGCGGAGAGAGAGGATGGCCGAGGACCCACGCCGTGGGCCGCCCTCGCCGGCGGCCCGCGGCAGCGAACCAGGAGGAGGCAGCGTGAGCGAGTCGAAGCCGGCCGGGGCCGGGGCGGGCAAGGGCGGCGGGGGCGGCGAGGACGAGGTCGTCGACCTCTGCCGCGATCTGATCCGGATCGACACCAGCAACTACGGCGACCACTCCGGGCCGGGCGAGCGTGCCGCCGCCGAGTACGTGGCGGAGAAGCTCGCCGAGGTCGGGCTCGAACCGCAGATCTTCGAGTCCCACAAGGGGCGCGCCTCGACGGTGGCGCGGATCGAGGGCGAGGACCCCTCCCGTCCGGCGCTGTTGATCCACGGCCACACCGACGTCGTCCCGGCCAACGCCGCCGACTGGACCCACCACCCCTTCGCGGGCGAGATCGCGGACGGGTGCCTGTGGGGCCGTGGCGCGGTGGACATGAAGGACATGGACGCGATGACCCTCGCGGTCGTCCGCGACCGCATGCGCACGGGCCGCAAGCCCCCGCGCGACGTGGTGCTCGCCTTCCTCGCGGACGAGGAGGCCGGCGGCGTCTACGGCGCCCGCCACCTGGTGGACAAGCACCCCGGGCTCTTCGAGGGCGTGACCGAGGCGATCGGGGAGGTCGGCGGCTTCTCCTTCACGGTCAACGAGAACCTGCGGCTCTATCTGATCGAGACGGCCCAGAAGGGCATGCACTGGATGCGGCTCACGGTCGACGGCACCGCCGGCCACGGCTCGATGACGAACAAGGACAACGCGATCACGGAGCTGTGCGAGGCGGTCGGCCGGCTCGGGCGGCACGAGTTCCCGGTGCGGATGACCAAGACCGTGCGGTCCTTCCTCGACGAGCTCTCCGACGCCCTCGGCACCCCGCTCGACCCCGAGGACATGGAGACGACGCTCGCCAAGCTCGGCGGCATCGCCAAGATGATCGGCACCACGCTGCGCAACACCGCCGCCCCGACCATGCTGGGCGCGGGATACAAGGTCAACGTGATCCCGGGGCAGGCCACGGCGCACGTGGACGGAAGGTTCCTGCCGGGGTACGAGGAGGAGTTCCTCGCCGACCTCGACCGCATCCTCGGCCCGCGGGTCAGGCGCGAGGACGTGCACGCGGACAAGGCGCTGGAGACGAGCTTCGACGGCAAGCTCGTCGATGCCATGCAGTCGGCCCTGAAGGCGGAGGACCCGATCGCGCGCGCCGTGCCGTACATGCTCTCGGGCGGTACGGACGCGAAGTCGTTCGACGACCTGGGCATCCGGTGCTTCGGTTTCGCGCCGCTGCAGCTGCCGCCGGAGCTGGACTTCGCGGGCATGTTCCACGGTGTTGACGAACGAGTGCCCCTGGAGGGTCTGAAGTTCGGCGCACGCGTTCTCGACCGGTTCCTCGATCAGTGCTGAATTCGGGTCTAAACTCCGTAAGTTTGTGCCGAGTTAACCGTAACGAGTGAATGATCTGAGGGTTGCGTAGCCCGATTACCTCCTCGTCGTTACAGGTGTGCGGTCCGCGGCTGGGACCGCATTGCCAACAAGGAGGAACAATGATCAAGAAGGTCGTCGCTTCCGCGGCCGTTACCGGTGGTCTCGTGCTCGCGGGTGCTGGCCTTGCCGCGGCGGACTCCGGCGCCCAGGGGGCCGCCGTGAACTCGCCCGGTGTGGTCTCCGGCAACGTGGTCCAGGTGCCGGTTCAGGTTCCGGTCAACGTGTGCGGCAACTCGATCAACGTCGTCGGGCTGCTCAACCCCACGTTCGGCAACACTTGCGTCAACGACTGACGTCGTGCCTCAACCCGTAAGGGTCTGACAAGGGCGGCTCCGGAGTGACATGTGTGCACTCCGGGGCCGCCCGGGCTTTCGATGCGCGAGCATGTGGGCACTTTGTCCTTATTGCTGGCGTGTATCCGTATAGCGCAAGCAGAGAGGCAGGACTCATGCGACAGGTCACCAAGAAGGGCCTGATCACTGCAGCGGCGGCGAGTGGCGTACTCGCCGCCGTGACCGGCAGCTACGCCCAGGCGTCGTCCGGGGCCGGTGGCCACGCGGCGAACTCGCCCGGTGTGGCCTCGGGCAACACCGTCCAGGTCCCGGTCCACGTGCCGGTCAACGCCTGCGGCAACACCGTGAACGTCATCGGGGCGCTCAACCCGGCCTCGGGCAACACGTGTGTCAACGGCGGGCACCACGGTGGCGGCCACGGCGGCAAGGGCGGCCCCGGCGGTGGCAACCACGGGCACGGCGGTTCCGGCGCCCACGGCGCCAGCACCGACTCGCCCGGTGTGGCCTCGGGCAACACCATCCAGGTGCCGGTCGAGGTGCCGGTCAACGCCTGCGGCAACAGCGTCAACGTCGTCGGCGTCGGCAACCACACCACGGGCAACAAGTGCGCCAACGTGGACGAGGGCGACGGTCCCGGATGGCCGGGCCACCCCGGTCACCCGGGTCACCCCAACCACCCCGGTCACCCGGGCCACCCCGGCGGGCACGACGGCACTCACAAGCCGCCGCACCACAACCCGCCCGGTGGGGACCACGGCCACAAGCCGCCGACGGACCAGTCGTCGGACCACCACACGCCGGGCGGTCACACCCCGGGCAAGGACAAGCCGGCCGACCACACCCCCGCCGGGCACAAGCCCGTGCGGACGGACGCCGCGCACACCCCCGCCCCCGAGGTGAAGGCCGAGCACAAGGCGGCCCCCGCCGTCTCCGCGGCCACCGGTCCGGCGGCCAAGGCCGTTGAGCTCGCGCACACCGGCGCGGGCCAGCTGGGCATGGCCGGCGCCGCCAGCGCCGGTCTGCTGCTCGGCGGTGCGGTCATCTACCGCCGGGCGCGTGCCGGGCAGAACTGACCCGGAGCGCACTGACCCGGATCATCCGGAGCGGTTCGTACGAACACGGAGCGGGTCCCGCGATGCGGGGCCCGCTCCGTCCGTGTGTCACCAGGTGGCGCGCACCTGGCGGATGATCCTGCGGCGCAGCCGCACCTTGCGGCTGCCGTCGGGGTAGAGGCGAAGTCGGTCCAACTCCCAGTGTCCGTACTCGGCGTGGTCGGTCAGCAGGCGTGTGGCGGCACCCCGGGAGACCCCCCGTGGCACATACACATCACAGAATTCGTATTCCGGCATCGCATCTATTGTGCGGGAACGGGCCCGGTGCGGATAGCGTCTGCACTATGTCTGATGCTGCGCAGCCATCCGCTGCCGAGGTACGCGCCGCCGCCGAGGCGGTCAAAGCCGCTCTGGACCGCCACCTCGACGCCGTCGAACGCCGGTCGGGGGAGGACGACCCGGCCGTCTACGCCGCGTTCAACGACCTGGCCGCGACAGCCGAGGCGTACGACGAGCTGCTGTACGACGCCTACGACGAGGTGACCCCCTTCGAGATCCCCGGGGACGACACCCTGCCCGCCTACGCGGGGCCGGAGGAGCCGAGCGCACTCAGCCTGCTGATCCGCCGCGACTATGCGGTGGTCGAGCCGCAGCGGCTCCTCGCCCAGGCCCAGCGCGTCGCCGACCTCGATCCCGACGTCGACACCCCGCCCGGCCCCGCCGGGGCGGCCGCCGTGGGCAATGTGGGCGGCAGCGTGCACGCCGCACTCGGAGTGATCTTCGGTGAGTACGAGCCGGACGAGATCGCCTCGCGGCACAAGGAATTCGGCCTGGAGGAAGGCGACTCCACGCTCTGGGTCACCGCGTCGGACGATCCCGCCGAGCCGGGGGAGTGGCTGTCGGCGCCCTTCGAGCAGGCCGATCCGCAGCGGGTGATCTGCCGTTTCGACGTCAGTGCGGTCTTCGACGAGGACTTGGACGGCGATGACGACAGCGATGACGACGACGCCGATGAAGACGATGGCGACGACGGTATCGACGGCATCGACGACGACGTCATGGACGAGGACGCTGCCGACGGCGCCCCGGGGAGCCGGGGCGACGGCGGCGGGCCGCCCTCGCCGACGAAGCACTGACCCGCCCCGGGCCCGGCGGATGACCGGGCCCGGAGCAGGGCGGTCTCACTCGGACGGACGGCCCTGGGCCTGCAGCAGGCCCCGCAGCCGGGTCGTCCGCTCCTTGGCCGGGACCTCCGCGACGGCGCGCGGCAGCGCCTGCTCCACACCGTGCACGACGGACAGGTGCCGCTCGGCCCGGCCGAACGCCGTGTAGATCCACGAGCGGGTCAGCCCGGAGGCGGCATCGCCCGGGAGGACGACCACGGCCGCCGGCCAGCGGCGGCCGGCCGCCTGGTGGGCGGTGACGGCCCAGCCGTGGCGCACCGTCTCGGCCACGCGCTCCCGGGGGACGAGGACGGGGGAGCCCTCGCAGTCCAGCCGGAGCCCTTCCTGCTCCGCGCCGGTCACCGTGCCGGGGAGCATCCGGCCCGGCGCCGGAACGTATGCCACCCTGTCGCCCGGGTCGAAGCCGCCGAACCGGCCGGGGCCGGGGTTCAGCCGCTCCTTCAGCGCCGCGTTGAGCGCGCGGGTGCCGGCGGGGCCGCCGTGGCCGGGGGTGATCACCTGGGTGTGCTCGGCGGACACCCCGAAGGCGCGCGGGATGGAATCCGCCACGAGCTGCACCGTGCGGTGCACCGCCTCGCCGGGATCCCGCACCGGGACGATCACGACCTCCTTGCCGGGGGCCGCGGGCTGCGACAGCTCGCCGACTCCGATGCCCGACACCAGCTCGCCGATGGGACCTTCGTCCGGCGTGCGGGAGACGACCGCCGGGCAGGCGCGGGCCGCCACCACGTCGGCGAACACCCGGCCCGGGCCCGCAGACCACAGGACGGCCGGATCGCCGCTCAGCACCAGACGGGTGCCGTCGGCGAGCGACTCCACGAGCATCGCGGCGGTCTCGACGTCGAGCTGGGGGGCGTCCAGGACGGCCAGCAGGTCCAGGGCGAGGGCGCCGTCCTCGTCCCGGCCGGGGCCCTCCGCGCCGGACAGCAGGCCGGCCACGGTCACCGCTTCCGGATCGCCCGACTCCGCCAGGCGCCGGCGGCCGTCCTCGGTGTGCACGGCGGCGCAGGCACGCAGGCCGAGGGCGCGGGCCGCGGCCACGAGGGCGGCCGGCTCGGCGCGGGCCGCCTCGCCGCCGCTGTGCGTGACGAGGCCCGCTGCGGCAGCGGCGCGGATCAGCTCGGCGGCGGAGGCCGACGGGGCGGCGGCCGCCGCGGGCTCCCACTCCTCGGGCCCGGCCGTGAAGGTGCTGATGAGCCGGCCCAGGCCGTCGGCGAGGCTCTCCTCGGCCATCGCGCAGCGGTCCAGACCCAGGAGCAGCCGGACCGGGACCTCCTCGTCCTCGCCCTGGGGGGCGGGGGCGGCCGGCCCGCCCGGCCCGGGCTCCACGGCCTCCTGGAACACCAGCACCGTGCCCTCGGCGATGGCGGCCTGCAGCGCCTCGTCCGGATCCGGCACGGAGTGGCGGGCCAGGGCCGCGCGCAGGGCCGGGGCCTCCAGGACCGTATGGCCTTCGAGCGCGGCGCGCTCCAGCACCCGGCCGGTCAGGGCCCGGGCCCGGCGCTCGTCACCGGGGCCCGCC
This sequence comes from Streptomyces hiroshimensis, assembly GCF_014650335.1. GTDB lineage: Bacteria > Actinomycetota > Actinomycetes > Streptomycetales > Streptomycetaceae > Streptomyces > Streptomyces hiroshimensis. Next base: position 203,092 of record NZ_BMUT01000012.1, on the reverse strand, counting down.
TCCGGGCCCAGCAGGGCGCGGGCGAACCCGTCCGCCTGCTCGGGCCGCACGCCCGGGACGGCCAGCAGCTGCCAGGGATCCTCGCGCAGGGCCTCGGCGGCCTGCTCGCCCAGTGCCTCGGCGACGGGGACGGCCAGCGACTCGGGGGCGCCCCCGGCGGCGAGGACCTCACGCACGCCGGCGAGGCCTTCGGCGTCGATACGGGGGGCTGCGGCGGGGGTGGGCGCGGGGGCCGCCTGGCGGGGCGGTCGCGCGGGCGCGGCCTTGCGCGCGGGGCGCGGAGCCTCCGTGAAGAAGGACGCCGCGGAGCGCTCTCCGCTCTCCACGGCCCGCACGGCCGCGGCGAGCGCTTCGGCAACGGCGTTCGTCGGGGAACCGGGTGCGCTGCGCGCGGCTTGCGGGGCGGTGGGGTGCTCGGCGCCGCGGCGCGGGGCGGTCGGCTCTTCGCCCGAGGCGGTGTCTTCGGGCTGCGCGCCGGTGCTGCCCGCGTCCGGGCCCGGCACCGTCTGCGCGGCCTGCGGTGCGTCGGGGTGACCGGCGCCGCCGCGCGAGGGGGTGGCGGGGTCGCCGTCTTGCGTCCGGGTGTTGCCGGCTGCGAGAGGGGCCAGGGGCTGCCCCGGGACAGGGGCGGGGGCCTCCGGCGTGTCGCCGGCGCCGGTCGGCTCGGCGTCGCGCGCAGGGGAAGCCGGCTCCTGCCCGGGTGCGGCGCCCGGCTCCTGCCCCGCGGCGGGGTCCGGTTCCGATGCGCCGTCGGCCGTGTCGCCACTCCCGGCGCCGGCCGCCGGGTCTTCCGTGGGCGCGGGGTCGCCGTCGCGGCGATCGGTGTTCACAGGGTGCTCCAGTCCTGATCGGGATAGCGGTGCACGGGCGCCGAGACATCGTCCAGCGCACGGCAGATCTCGTCGGGAAGCGTAAGGCTCTCCACTGACAGCGCGGCCCTGAGCTGCTGCGCCGTGCGCGCGCCGACGATCGGGGCGACGACGCCGGGGCGGTCGCGGACCCAGGCGAGGGCGACCTTCAGGGCCGTCGTGGCGAGGCCGTCCGCGGCGGTGGCGACGGCGTCGACCACGCGGCGGGCCGTCTCGTCCAGATACGGGGCGACGAAGGGGGCCAGGTGCTCGGAGGCCCCCCGGGAGTCGGCGGGCGTCGCGTGGCGGTACTTGCCGGTGAGCACGCCGCGGCCCAGCGGGGAGGAGGGCAGCACCCCGATCCCGAGGTCGAGCGCGGCGGGCAGCACCTCGCGCTCGATGCCGCGCTGCAGCAGGGAGTACTCCATCTGGGTGCCGGCCAGCCGCGTCCGCACGCCGGGGGCGGCGAGCTGCCACGTGGCGGCCCTGGCGAGCTGCCAGCCGCAGAAGTTGGACACCCCGGCGTAGCGCGCGCGGCCGCTGGTGACGGCGATGTCGACGGCCTGCAGGGTCTCCTCGACGGGCGTGTGGGGGTCGAAGGCGTGGATCTGCCACAGATCCACGTGGTCCGTGCCGAGCCGTTCCAGGGAGGCGTCGAGCGCGGAGAGGAGATGGCCGCGCGAGCCGTCGAAGCGCCGGTCGGGGTCGGGGACGCTGCCGGACTTGGTCGCGATGACCAGGTCGCGCCGCGGCACGAGATCCTCCATCAGCTGCCCGAGCAGATACTCGGCGGCGCCGTCGGCATAGACGTCCGCGGTGTCGACCAGGGTGCCGCCGGCCTCCCAGAACGTCTTCAACTGCTCCGCGGCGCCGTTCTCGTCGGTGTCCCGGCCCCAGGTGAGCGTGCCGAGCCCGATCCGGGATACCCGCAGACCCGTGCGGCCGAGATGCCTTAGTTCCATGAGCGCTGAGATTACTGGCCGCGGCCCGCGCCGTGGCCGCCTGTGGACAACGCCCCGCGGCCCCCGTGGACCGCGCGCCGCGGACCCACTCCGGTGGGGGACGGCGGCCGGCCGGTGACGTACCCCGCGTCTGCGCGCTACAGTCCCGGCAACAACGACGTTACTGATCGGTAAGGGGAGCCCGCCATGAGTGGAATGAGGCTGGGGATCAACCTCGGTTACTGGGGCGCCGGCATGGACGCCGACAACCTCGCCGTCGCCCGCGAGGCCGACCGGCTGGGCTACTCGGTCTGCTGGGCCGCCGAGGCCTACGGCTCCGACGCGGCCACCGTCCTGTCCTGGGTCGCCGCGCAGACCGAGCGCATCGACGTCGGCTCGGGCATCTTCCAGATCCCCGCCCGCACGCCCACCATGACGGCGATGACCGCGGCGACCCTCGACTCGCTCTCCGGCGGCCGCTTCCGGCTGGGCCTCGGCGTCTCCGGCCCGCAGGTCTCCGAGGGCTGGTACGGCGTGCGCTTCGACAAGCCGCTGGCCCGCACCCGCGAGTACGTCGAGATCATCCGCAAGGCCATGTCCCGCGAGCGCCTCACCCACGAGGGGGAGAACTGGACCCTGCCGCTCCCCGGCGGCCCGGGCAAGCCCATCAAGCTCACCGTCCACCCCGTCCGCGAGCACATCCCGCTGTACATCGCCGCCATCGGGCCGAAGAACCTGGAGCAGACCGGTGAGATCGCCGACGGCGCCCTCCTCGTCTTCTTCGCCCCCGAGCACGCCGAGGAGACCACGCTCGGCGCGCTGCGCGCCGGCCGCGCGAAGGCGGGCAAGGAGCTGGAGGGCTTCGACGTCGTCCCGACCGTCCCCATGGCCGTGGGTGACGACGTCGACGGCCTGGCCGACCTCTTCCGCCCGTACACCGCCCTCTACGTCGGCGGCATGGGCAGCGCCAAGCAGAACTTCTACAACAAGCTCGCGCAGCGCATGGGCTACGAGAAGGCCGCCGCCGAGATCCAGGAGAAGTACCTCTCGGGCGACAAGGCGGGCGCGGCCGCGGCCGTCCCGCGCGACCTGATCGACTCCACCACCCTCATCGGCTCCGTGGAGCGCATCGCCGACCGTATGCAGGCCTACGCCGCCGCCGGTGTGACCACCCTGTCGCTCGCTCCGGCGGGCTTCACCCTGGACGAGCGGATCGCGAGCCTGCGGGCGGGCGTCGAGGCCCTGGAGCGCGCCGGCCTGGCGTGACAGGGGACCGGCCCGGCGTAACGGGGGAGGGCAACCCAGCGGCCGTGGTGGGGGCTCGGGGTGTCTTCCCCGCCACGGCCGGTACAGAGGACAACGCCCGTACGGGCGCCGGGTTACGCGCCCCGGCACCGCCTTCGCCGTCGCGCATTCGGCCGAGTGGACGCCGCCCCCGATTGCCGCCTCCCCGGCATGGCACTTGACTCGGGTTTCACGGGACATACGCGAAATGCGCCGTGAACGGAGGTGTGTCCGTCATGCTCTCGGCCAGAAGCCTGTTCCAGGAGATCCTCGACCACGACGAGGCCTACCGGCTGTTCTGCTCCATCGCCGCCGCGGGCGAGACACAGGGCGGCTGGGAGAACGGCCGGATCGCCGCCCTCGTCCCCGAGGGACAGCGGGCGCTCGCACCGAAGATCGCCCGGCACGGCGCCGACGAGGACAAGCACGGGCGCATCTTCGAGGCCCTGCTGCGCAGACGCGGCCTCACCCCGGTCCCGGTGCCGGCCGGGACCGACTACACGATGCTCCTCGAACGCCGCGGCATCGGCCTGCCCCACGTCCTGCTCCGCGGCGAGCGGCCGCTGACCGAGGAGGACATCGTCACCTACCTCGCGCACAGCCGCGTCACCGAACAGCGCGCCGCCGACCAGATGCGGATGCTCACCACGCACTTCGGCGACCACCCCGAAGTCGGCAAGGCGATCCGGATGGTCGCCCACGACGAGGACAACCACCTCGCGTACTGCCACGAGGAGCTGCTGCGGCTGGCGCGCGCCGGGCACCGCCGGACCATCCGGTCGGTGCTGCGGGAGAGCGCCCGCGCCGAGACGCGCGTCTACCGGGACGTGAGCCTGGCCGTCATGGAGCGCATGGGAGCCCTCCTGGGCTGGTCCCGGCCGAAGGCCCTCGTGCTGTCGCTCGGCATCCGGGCGGTCCACCGCTACGAGCAGCTCGTCGGCTGGCGGCGGATGGTGACCCTGCGCATGCCGCAGCGCCGCGACGCACTCGGCGGACCGGCGGAGACGGCACCCGAGTTCGCCTGAGGCGCAGCCGCTCCCGCCTCCCGCCTCCCGCCTCCTGCCGGCACCGGCCCCCGGGCCGTGCCCTCACAGCCAGCCGCGCCGCTTGAACATCCGGTGCAGCCAGAACACCAGCGCCACCATCACCACGACGACCGCCGGATAGCCCCACGGCTGCCGCAGCTCCGGCATGTGGTCGAAGTTCATCCCGTAGACCCCGGCGATCATCGTCGGGACCGCGGCCATCGCCGCCCACGCCGAGATCTTGCGCATGTCGTCGTTCTGCTGGACGCCCATCTGCGCGAGGTGAGCGGACAGTATGTCCGACAGCAGCCGGTCCAGCCCCTCGACCGACTCGTTCGCCCGCATCAGGTGGTCGTTCACGTCGCGGAAGAAGGGCTGCGAGCGCTCGGGGACGAACGGCACGCCCGCGCCCGCCAGCCGCGTCATCGGCTCGGCCAGCGGGGCCGTGGCCCGCCGGAACTCCAGCACCTGGCGCTTGAAGGAGTAGATCCGCGAGGCGGTGTTCCGGGTGTCCCCGCCCAGCGGGGCGAACACCTCCGCCTCCAGCTCCTCCAGGTCCATCTGGAGCTCACCCGCCACCTCGATGTAGTGGTCCACGACCGCGTCGCACACCGCGTACAGCACCGACGTGGGCCCGTGCCGCAGCACCTCCCGCTCCTGCTCCAGCCGTTGCCGCACCTGGGCGAGCGGGCTGCCCTCGCCGTGCCGCACGGTCACCACGAAGGAGTCGCCGACGAACAGCATCAGCTCGCCCGTCGTGACGGTGTCCGCGTCGTCGTCGTACGTGACGGGCTTGAGCACCAGGAACAGCGAACCGTTGTAGATCTCCAGCTTGGGCCGCTGGTGAGCCTTGAGGGCGTCCTCCACCGCCAGCGGGTGCAGGTTGAACTCGCTGGTGATGAGGTCGAACTCCTCCTCCGTCGGCTCGTGCAGCCCGACCCACAGGAAGGAGTCGCCCGCGGCGCGCGCCTCGTCGAGCGCGTCGGAGAAGTCGGCGGGGCCCTCGGTGCGGCGTCCGTCCCGGTAGATAGCGCAGTCCACGATCACGCAGGGCATTTTGCCGTTGATCGCGCTTTCACACACGACACCCGGCGGGAGCGGCGCGGATTCGCCCCGCGGGGCCGGACGGCCGCGGCGGGCAGCGGATTAGGCTGGGCGCCATGCCTACGCTGATCCTCGTCCGGCACGGCCGGTCCACCGCCAACACCGGGGGAGTGCTCGCGGGATGGACCCCCGGCATCGCCCTGGACGAGCACGGCACCGCCCAGGCGGCCGCCCTCCCGGACCGCCTCGCGCAGGTGCCGCTCGCCGCGGCCGTCACGAGCCCCCTGCAGCGGTGCCGCGAGACCCTGGCGCCCCTCCTCGCCGCGCGCCCCGGACTGCCGCTGCACACCGACGAGCGCGTCGGCGAGTGCCACTACGGCGACTGGTCCGGCCGCACCATCGCCGAGCTCACGGGCGAACCGCTCTGGGAGGTCGTCCAGCGCCACCCCTCCTCGGCCGCCTTCCCCGGCGGCGAGTCCGTCCGGGCCATGCAGGCCCGCGCCGTCGACGCCGTCCGCGACTGGAACGAGCGGGTGGAGGCCGAGCACGGGCACGACGCCTGCTACGTCGTGTGCACGCACGGCGACATCATCAAGTCCCTCGTCGCCGACGCCCTCGGCCTGCACCTGGACCTCTTCCAGCGCATCGCCGTCGACCCCTGCTCGGTCACGGCCATCCGCTACACCCGGCTGCGCCCCTTCCTGGTGCGCCTCGGCGACACCGGAGACCTCCGCGGCCTCGTGCCGCCCGAGGAGGCGACCGCACAGGCGGGTCCCGAGGCGGACGGCGTCGTGGGGGGCGGGGCGGGGGCACCGTGATCGCGCCGCGCAGTAGGGTGGTGGCGCGGCAGAGTCCGCCTCTCCACCGTTGACCCGGCACCCGGAGAAATCCCGACCGCCCGAACCGCCCGAACCACATGGAGCAGGACGTTGTCCCGTCAGGTGTTCCTCTACGACCCGCCGGACCGTTTCGTCGCCGGTACGGTCGGGCTGCCTGGCCGCCGCACCTTCTTCCTGCAGGCCACCGCGGCCGGCCGTACCACGAGCGTCGCACTGGAGAAGGCCCAGGTCGAAGCGCTCGCCGAGCGCATCGACGAGCTGCTCGACGAGGTCGTGCGGCGCACCGGCGGCAGCGCCCCGGTGCCGGCCATGGCCCCCGCCGAGCTCACCGACACGGCCCCGCTGGAGACCCCCGTCGAGGAGGAGTTCCGCGTCGGCACCATGGCCCTGGCCTGGGACGGCGATCACCAGCGCATGATCGTCGAGGCGCAGGCCCTCGTCGAGCTGGACGCCGACACCGACGAGGACCTCGCCGAGGCCGAGGAGCGCCTCCTGCAGGACGAGGCGAACGGTCCGCCGATGCTGCGCGTGCGGATCACCGGCACCATGGCCCGTGCCTTCGCCAAGCGCGCCCTGGAGGTCGTCAACGCCGGCCGCCCGCCGTGCCCGCTGTGCAGCCTGCCGCTCGACCCGGAGGGACACGTATGTCCGCGCCAGAACGGATACCGCCGCGGGGCGTGACGCCGCCTCCGACCGTGACGCCGCATGAACTGCTGGCCAAGGGCGAGCTGACGGTGCGCGGCCGGGTCGCCGAGGCGTCCAACGCGGTGCTGTACTGCACGGTCGAGTACGCGGGCGTGAGCGCCGCCTGCGTCTACAAGCCCGTAGCGGGGGAGCGGCCCCTGTGGGACTTCCCCGACGGCACCCTGGCCCAGCGCGAGGTCGCCGCGTACGAGCTCTCCGAGGCCATGGGGTGGGGCCTGATCCCGCCCACGGTGCTGCGTGACGGGCCCTACGGCGAGGGCATGTGCCAGATGTGGATCGACGCCCCCGAGGACGCGGAGGAGGGCGCGGAGCGGCTCCTGGCGCTGGTCGAGGGCGCGGAGCCGGGCCCGGGCTGGAAGGCCGTGGGCCTCGCCGACGTGGGCGGGGACCGCACCGCGCTGCTCGTGCACGCCGACGACGAGCGGCTGCGGCGGCTGGCCGTCCTCGACGCCGTGATCAACAACGGCGACCGCAAGGGCGGGCACCTGCTGCCCTCCGCGGACGGCCGGCTGTACGCCATCGACCACGGTGTGACCTTCAACGCGGACGACAAACTGCGCACGCTCCTGTGGGGCTGGGCGGGGGAACCGCTGACGGAGGAGGCGACGGAGGCGCTGCGGCGACTTTCGGCCAATCTGGCTGACGGGAGCCCCTTGGCGGCGCGGCTCGCCGAGCTCCTTACGGCCGGCGAGATCGAGGCGCTGCGCGGGCGTGTGGCGGATCTGCTGCGGACGGGGCGGCACCGTGAGCCCAGCGGGCAGTGGCCGGCGATCCCGTGGCCGCCGGTGTGAGCGAGGCCTCCCGAACGGCGAAGGGCCTCGCCGTGGCCGGGCGCAAGCACAGCGCGGCGTGCCCACGCAAGAGTGTCTGTTCGGCCAACAGCCGGATCCGGTTCGTATCCGGAACATGCGTCCGGTTACGCTCGTGGCATGCATGCCTGGCCCGCTTCTGAGGTTCCCGCCCTGCCCGGCAGTGGCCGCGACCTCCGGATCCACGACACCGCGACCGGCGGACGAGTGACCCTCGCCCCCGGCCCCGTCGCCCGTATCTACGTCTGCGGCATCACGCCCTACGACGCCACCCACATGGGACACGCGGCGACCTACAACGCGTTCGACCTCGTTCAGCGCGTGTGGCTCGACACCAAGCGGCAGGTTCACTACGTCCAGAACGTCACCGACATCGACGACCCGCTGCTCGAGCGCGCCGTCGCCAACGGTGACGACTGGACCGAGCTCGCCGAGCGCGAGACCGCCCTCTTCCGCGAGGACATGACCGCGCTGCGGATGCTCCCGCCGCAGCACTACATCGGCGCCGTCGAATCGATACCGAAGATCGTCCCCCTGGTGGAGCGGCTGCGCGACGCCGGCGCCGCCTACGAGCTCGACGGCGACGTCTACTTCTCCGTCGAGTCCGACACGCACTTCGGCCAGATCTCCGGCCTCGACGCGGAGGCCATGCGCCTGCTGTCCGCCGAGCGCGGCGGCGACCCCGAGCGCCCCGGCAAGAAGAACCCCCTGGACCCCATGCTGTGGATGGCCGCCCGCCCGGGCGAGCCCAGCTGGGACGGCGCCTCGCTCGGCCCCGGCCGCCCCGGCTGGCACATCGAGTGCGTCGCCATCGCCCTGGAGTACTTCGGCATGGGCTTCGACGTGCAGGGCGGAGGCTCCGACCTCGTCTTCCCGCACCACGAGATGGGCGCCTCGCACGCCCAGGTGCTCACCGGCGAGCACCCCTACGCCAAGACCTACGTCCACGCGGGCATGGTCGCGCTCCACGGCGAGAAGATGTCCAAATCCAAGGGCAACCTCGTCTTCGTCTCGGCGCTCCGCCGCGACGGCGTCGACCCGGCCGCGATCCGGCTCGCGCTCCTCGCGCACCACTACCGCGCCGACTGGGAGTGGACCGACGCCGTCCTGCACGAGGCCGTGGAGCGCCTCGGCCGCTGGCGCGCCGCCGTCTCGCGCCCCGACGGCCCGTCCGCCGACGCACTGGTGGAGGAGATCCGCGAGGCCCTCGCGGACGACCTCGACTCGCCGCGCGCCCTCGTGGCCGTCGACCGCTGGGCCGCCGCCCAGGCCGCCGACGGCGGCACCGAGGAAGGCGCGCCCGGCGTCGTCTCCCGGGCCGTCGACGCACTGCTCGGAGTGGCGCTCTGACGCGCTGACACCGCACGACAGCAACACAGGGGGCGCTCCCGACATGGGAGCGCCCCCACTCATGTGTGGAGATCCCCGCGTGTGCGGTGTGGTGCCGCGCGGGCTGTGGTTCCGTATGCCGGTCGGCCGACCAGCATCACGGAAGGACGTACGCCATGGCAGAACGCCCCTCTGACCGCCTCTCCCGCCGAAGACTCCTCGGAGCGGGCGCCGCGCTCGGCGCCCTGGCCGCCGCAGGGCCGCTCGCGACGGCGGCCCGCGCCGAACCGGCGGCCGCCCTCTGGCCCACCGAATTCCCCCTCCCCGACGGCTTCCGGCCCGAGGGCATCGCGACCGGCCCGGGCCCGTACGCCTGGTTCGGCTCGCTCGGCGGGGGCTCGCTCTACCGGGCGAGCCTGGCGACGGGCCGCGGCGAGGTCGTCCCCACGGGGACGGACGCCATGTCCGTCGGCCTGAAGTCCGACCGGCACGGCCGGCTCTTCATCGCGGGCGGAGCAAGCCGTCAGCTGCGCGTCGTCGAGGGCCGCAGCGGGAGGATCCTCGCCGCCTACGAGGTCGGCAGGCCCGCCACCGTGGTCAACGACGTGGTGCTCACGCCCGGCGCCGCCTGGTTCACCGACTCCACCCAGCCGCAGCTCTACGGCCTGCCGCTCGGCCCGCGCGGCGAGCTGCCGGACCCGCGCGACGTCGTGACCCTGCCGCTGAAGGGCGAATGGGCGGAGGCCCCCGCCGAGGGCTTCACCACCAACGGGCTGGAAAGCACCCCCGACGGCCGGGGGCTGCTGGTCATCAACGTCTACGCGAACGGCGGGAGCCTCTACCGCGTCGACCCCCGCAGCGGCGACGCGCGCCGCGTGGACCTCGGCGCGGCCAGGATCCCGGACGGGGACGGCGCCCTGCTGCTCGGCCGCACGCTCTACGTCGTCCAGCAGGTCCAGAACGCCGTGGACGTCTTCCACATGGACGCCACGGGTCTGCGTGGCACGGCGGTCGCACGGATCACGGACCCGCGCTTCCGGATCCCGACGACGGTCGCCGCGTACGGCGACCGGCTGTACCTGCCCAACTCCCGCTTCACGGAGCAGCCGACGCCGACGACGCAGTACAACGCGGTGGCGGTGCGGCAGGTGCACTGAGGCGCGCGGGGCGTGGTCGGGCCGTCAGGAGGTGCGGTCAGGCCTTCAGCCCGTGCCGGGTGATGTACCGCTTGTGGAAGACCAGCAGCCCCACGAGGACCACCAGCCACTGCACGGTGTTCACGGTCGGGACCGCGTCGACGGGCAGGGTGGCGGCGAAGGCCACCCGTACGCCCGCGTCCAGTGTGAACGCCGCTCCCCAGATCGCGGTCAGCACGCGCAGGCTCCGGCGGAAGGCGTGGTCGTCCCGCCACCGGGCCTCCCAGGCGGCCAGCGCGGCCTCCCCGGCCTTGGCGAGGACGATGGTGCGCAGCGCGGTGAGCATGTAGGGGCGGCGCGTCGGCACGGTGCCGAGGATCCACAGGCCGATCACGGCGGTGAGCCAGCTGTCCCTGATGAGCAGGGTCCGGGGGTCCCCGGTCACCAGGGACAGCACCGTGCCGACGGTCATGAGGCTCAGCGTGAACAGCGCCATGACCTCGATCTTGCGGCGCTTGACGATGCCGTAGACGACCGACAGCAGCCCCAGCGCCGTGCCGAGTGTCAGGGCCCACCACTGGCTCGTCCCCAGGGCCCGCAGGCCGTAGTAGCTGCCCAGGGGCAGGACCAGGTCGAATAACAGCTGCAGGAGCAGAAACCTCCGTACGGAGGCGTTCTTCTGACGTCCCGTCTCCTGATGTTCCGTCTTCTGGCGTTCCGTCCTGTCCGGCGTCTCCGCCTGCGCGGGCGCGGTCACCGGTCCGCCCTCCGCGTGGCGAGGTCGAAGGTGTCGGCCAGCTCACGGCCCCAGGCCACCGCGTCGAAGTCCGGATCCTTGGCGGCGCGCACGACCGCCGAGTCGATGGCTCCCCGGATCGCGGTGACCATCACCCGCGGGTCGAACTCCCGGAACGCCCCGGCCTGCTGAGCCTCCCGCATGCGCTCCACCTGCACGTCCATGGCCGCCACCTGCGTGCTGACGAGATCGTGCCGCGACGGGTCGTCGTCCCGGAGATGGGTGAGCACCTCCACCAGGGCGGGCATGTGCTTGGGGTATGCGGCGATCACCTCGACGCTCGCCTCGATGAAGGCCCGCAGCCGGCCGGAGGGCGTCCCCTGCGCCTCGATGCGCGGCCTCACATACGCCTCGGCGACCCGGGCGACCTCGGCGACGACCTCGCGCATGAGGTCGTCCTTGCCGGCGAAGTGGTACGAGATCATCCCCGTGCTGCTCAGCCCGGCCTGCCGGGCGATCCTCGCGAACGACGCCTTTGCGTACCCGGCGTCGGCGATGACCTCGATCGCGGCGGCCACGATCTGCGCACGCCGCGCGGATGAACCAGAATTTGCTTCCATGAGCAAAAAATAGCGGGCTCTTGCTTACGTAAGCAAGAGCCCGTCGGGGATTCGGTCCGTGTGCCCGTCAGGCGGGCAGCACCGGCGGCCGGCCCTGGGTCCACTTGATGCGCAGCGCCAGCTTCCGGAAGCGCCAGTCGCCCTCGGGGGTCCTGACGGCCTCGGCCTCGCAGTGCCCGCCGGAGAGGAAGAGCCGTTCCCCTTGCGGCTCGCCGTCCTCCTTCAGGACGTGCGTGCTCAGCTGGTTCCAGCGCAGGGTGGCGCGGTCGCCGTCCAGCTCGGCGTCGAGGTTCGTCCCGAAGTGCACCGTCCGCTCGAAGAGCGCCATGGCCGCACCGGTCGACGACTGCTGGGCGTCGATGCCCTCGTGCACGCCGACGGGCGTCTCGCTGCACGCGTCGTCGGTGAAGAAGGTACGGGCCCACGCGCTGTCGAACGGGCCCTCGTCGAGCGAGCGGAGGTAGCGGGTGACGAGGTTTTCCACGGCGGCGCGGTCGGTGAGGGCGCGGAGCTGTTCGTGCATCTGGTTCAGGTCCATGGCCAAAGCTTCTTCCCTCAACCAAGCTTGAGGTCAAGCCCCGTGAGAAAGGGAACGGGCACGCACCGTCGCACGGTGCGTGCCCGTTCCCTTGACCCCTCCTACTGCCTGCGCTCAGCGCGCGTTGAAGTACTTCGCCTCCGGGTGGTGGATGACGATGGCGTCGGTCGACTGCTCGGGGTGGAGCTGGAACTCCTCGGAGAGGTGGACGCCGATGCGCTCGGGCTGCAGCAGGTCGGCGATCTTGCCGCGGTCCTCCAGGTTCGGGCAGGCCCCGTAGCCGAGGGAGAAACGGGCGCCGCGGTACTTCAGCGCGAACATGTCCTCGACGTCGGCCGGGTCCTCGCCGGCGAAGCCGAGTTCGGCGCGGACGCGGGCGTGCCAGTACTCGGCGAGGGCCTCGGCGAGCTGGACGGACAGGCCGTGGAGTTCGAGGTAGTCGCGGTAGGCGTCGGCGGCGAAGAGTTCGGCCGTGGCCTCCCCGATACGGGAGCCGACGGTGACGACCTGCAGGCCCACGACGTCCTTCTCGCCCGACTCCTCCGGGCGGAAGTAGTCCGCCAGGCACAGCCGGCGCCCACGGCGCTGCCGCGGGAAGGTGAAGCGGGTGCGCTCGGTGCCGTCCTCGTTCAGGAGGATGAGGTCGTCGCCCTTGGAGTAGCAGGGGAAGTAGCCGTAGACGACCGCCGCTTCCAGCAGGTTCTCCGTGTGGAGCTTGTCCAGCCAGCCGCGCAGGCGGGGGCGGCCCTCGGTCTCGACGAGCTCCTCGTAGGTGGGGCCTCCGGCGCGGGCCTGCTTCAGGCCCCACTGGCCCTTGAACAGCGCGCCCTCGTCCAGCCAGGACGCGTAGTCCTTCAGCCCGATGCCCTTGATCACGCGCGTGCCCCAGAACGGCGGCTCGGGCACGCGGTTGTCGGTGGCGACATCCGAGCGGACGGAACCCTCCGGCTCCTCGACCTCCAGGACGGCGGTCTCCCTCTTCGGCACGCGGCGCTGCTTCAGCTCCGGCAGCGCCGCGCCCGGCACGCCCCGCTTGACCGCGATCAGTGCGTCCATCAGCCGCAGGCCCTCGAAGGCGTCGCGTGCGTAGCGGACTTCGCCCTCGTAGATCTCGTGCAGGTCCTGCTCGACGTACGCCCGGGTCAGGGCGGCGCCGCCGAGGATGACGGGGTACTGGGCGGCCAGCTTGCGCTGGTTGAGCTCCTCCAGGTTCTCCTTCATGATCACCGTGGACTTCACCAGCAGCCCCGACATCCCGATCACATCGGCACGGTGCTCCTCCGCCGCCTCCAGGATCGCCGAGACCGGCTGCTTGATGCCCAGGTTGACGACGTTGTAGCCGTTGTTGGACAGGATGATGTCGACCAGGTTCTTGCCGATGTCGTGGACGTCGCCGCGGACGGTGGCCAGCACGATCGTGCCCTTGCCCTCCGCGTCCGACTTCTCCATGTGCGGCTCCAGGTAGGCCACCGCCGTCTTCATCACCTCGGCCGACTGCAGCACGAACGGCAGCTGCATCTGCCCCGACCCGAACAGCTCACCGACGACCTTCATGCCCTCCAGCAGCGTGTCGTTGACGATGTCGAGGGCCGGGCGCCCGGTGAGGGCCTCGTCCAGATCCGCCTCCAGGCCGTTCTTCTCGCCGTCGATGATGCGGCGCTGGAGCCGCTCGTCGAGCGGCAGCGCGAGGAGCTCCTCGGCCTTGCCGGCCTTCATGGACTTGGTGTCGACGCCCTCGAAGAGCTCCAGCAGGTGCTGCAGGGGGTCGTAGCCCTCCCGGCGCCGGTCGTAGATCAGGTCGTGGGCGGCCTTGACCTGCTCCTCTTCCAGGCGGGCGATCGGCAGGATCTTCGAGGCGTGGACGATGGCCGAGTCCAGGCCGGCCTTCACGCACTCGTCCAGGAAGACGGAGTTCAGCACCATCCGGGCGGCCGGGTTGAGGCCGAAGGAGATGTTGGACAGGCCGAGCGTGGTCTGGACGTCGGGGTGGCGCCGCTTGAGCTCGCGGATCGCCTCGATGGTGGCGATGCCGTCCTTGCGGGACTCCTCCTGCCCGGTGCAGATGGTGAAGGTGAGGCAGTCGATGAGGATGTCCGACTCCTGCACGCCCCAGTTGCCCGTGAGGTCGTCGATCAGCCGTTCGGCGATCTCGACCTTCTTCTCGACGGTGCGGGCCTGGCCCTCCTCGTCGATGGTGAGCGCGATCAGGGCGGCGCCGTGCTCGACCGCCAGCCGGGTGATCTTCGCGAAGCGGGAGCCGGGGCCGTCGCCGTCCTCGTAGTTGACGGAGTTGATGACGGCCCGGCCGCCGAGCTTCTCCAGGCCGGCCTGGATGACGGCCGGTTCGGTGGAGTCGAGGACGATGGGCAGGGTGGAGGCGGTGGCGAAGCGGCCGGCGATCTCGGCCATGTCGGCGACGCCGTCACGGCCCACGTAGTCCACGCACAGGTCCAGCAGGTGGGCGCCCTCGCGGATCTGGTCGCGGGCCATCTCCACGCAGTCGTCCCAGCGGCCCTCCAGCATGGCCTCGCGGAACTTCTTCGAACCGTTGGCGTTCGTCCGCTCGCCGATCGCGAGGTAGGCGGTGTCCTGGCGGAAGGGGACGGTCTGGTAGAGGGACGCGGCGCCCGGCTCGGGGCGCGGCCGCCGCTCGGTGGGCTGCATGTCGCGGACGCGCTCGACGACCTGCCGCAGGTGCTCGGGGGTCGTGCCGCAGCAGCCGCCCACCAGGGACAGTCCGTACTCCCGTACGAAGGTCTCGTGGGCGTCCGCCAGCTCGGCCGGGGTCAGCGGGTAGTGCGCGCCGTCCTTGCCGAGGACGGGGAGGCCGGCGTTGGGCATGGCCGAGACGCGCGTACGGGCGTGCCGGGAGAGGTAGCGCAGGTGCTCGCTCATCTCGGCCGGGCCGGTCGCGCAGTTCAGGCCGATCATGTCGATGCCGAGCGGCTCCAGGGCGGTCAGCGCGGCACCGATCTCGGAGCCGAGGAGCATCGTGCCGGTGGTCTCCACCGTGACCTGCACCAGCAGCGGCAGGTCGGCGCCGAGGGCCTCCAGGGCGCGGCGGGCGCCGATGACCGAGGCCTTGGTCTGGAGCAGGTCCTGGGTGGTCTCCACCAGGACCGCGTCGGCCCCGCCCGTGACGAGGCCCTCGACGTTGCTCTGGTAGGCGTCGCGCAGGGCGGTGTAGGGGGCGTGGCCGAGTGTCGGCAGCTTCGTGCCGGGGCCGACCGAGCCCAGGACCCAGCGCGTGCGGCCGTCGCGGGCGGTGAAGTCGTCGGCGGTCTCGCGGGCGACGCGCGCTCCCGCCTCGGAGAGCTCGAAGACGCGGTGCGCGATGTCGTACTCGCCGAGGGCGGCGAGGTTCGCGCCGAAGGTGTTGGTCTCCACGCAGTCCACGCCCACGGAGAAGTAGGCCTCGTGGACCGAGCGGACGATGTCGGGGCGCGTCACGTTCAGGACCTCGTTGCAGCCTTCCAGCTGCTCGAAGTCCTCCATGCTGGGGTCTTGTGCCTGGAGCATCGTGCCCATGGCTCCGTCGGCCACCACGACCCGGGAGGCGAGCGCCTCCCGCAGTTCGGAGGCTCGGGCGGTGCTTGCGGTCGATGGCGTGAACGAGGCCATGGAAGTGCTCCCGGGGTTGCGACGGCTGTCGGCTTTGCGTCTTCCGGAAGAAGACGCACGCCGTCAGCGTAACCGCCGGAACCGGGATTCGGGCGGGTGTCCCACGCCTCGGATACGCGACGGATACGCGGCGGACGGGCCCGTGCGCGGCGCCCGGGGCATCTCGGCGATCATGGTCCCGCCGCCGGTCAGCTATCTCCTGGTCGGCATCGGCCGATAGTGTTCAGCAATGCCGAACGGGCATTTCGGAGGAGGTTGAGCGATGGCACGGACCATCCAGTCGCTCGAACGGGCGGCGGCGATGCTACGGCTGCTCGCGGGGGGCGAACGACGGCTGGGTCTGTCCGATGTGGCCTCCGCACTCGGGCTGGCCAAGGGCACCGCACACGGCATTCTGCGCACCCTGCAGCAGGAGGGCTTCGTCGAGCAGGACCCCGCGTCGGGCCGCTACCAGCTCGGCGCCGAGCTGCTGCGCCTGGGCAACAGCTACCTGGACGTACACGAGCTGCGCGCCCGCGCCCTGCTGTGGGCGGACGACCTGGCCCGCTCCAGCGGGGAGAGCGTCTACCTGGGCGTCCTCCACCAGCAGGGCGTGCTGATCGTCCACCACGTCTTCCGGCCCGACGACAGCCGCCAGGTGCTGGAGGTCGGCGCGATGCAGCCGCTGCACAGCACGGCCCTGGGCAAGGTGCTGTGCGCCTACGACCCTGTGGCGCACAGTCAGCTGCTGGAGGCCGAGCGCGAGGCGTTCACCGTGCAGACCGTCACGGCCCTGCCCGACCTGGAGGGCGTGCTGGACCTGACCCGCGCCCGCGGCTGGGCGGCGGACGTCGAGGAGACCTGGGAGGGCGTGGCCTCCGTCGCCGCCCCCATCCACGACCGGCACCGGATGCCGGTGGGCGCCGTCGGCATCACCGGCGCGGTGGAGCGGGTCTGCGACGACGGCGAGCTGCGGGCGCAGCTGGTCGCCGCCGTACGGGACTGCGCGCGCGCCGTCTCCCGCGACCTGGGCGCGGGCCGCTTCTGAGGTCCGGTCCTTCGTTGTGCCCGGTGGTGACTACCGGGTACTACCAGTCGGTAACCCCGAGTGTCCATACGTCGATTTTCGGCCACTCGGGCGGAGAGTTTTCGGTCACAGGACTCTTGACGCAGTTCTTACAGTGCAGAAAACTGCCGTTCATCGGTCGGCATTGTCGAACACCTAACGACAATATTCGCTATGGTGGACACTGCCGCGGGCCGATCGAAGCTCTCCATCGGAGAGCTGCGGACCACCGGAGGGACCCGGGGTTCGCCTTCCCCTGGACGAAGGACAAAGGAGTCGCGGGTGTCCAGCTCCGACATCTTCACCGGTGAGCTCATCGGTACCGCAGTGTTGATCCTGCTCGGCGGCGGCGTGTGCGCCGCCGTCACCCTGAAGCGTTCGAAGGCACAGAACGCGGGCTGGCTCGCCATCACGTTCGGCTGGGGCTTCGCCGTACTGGCCGGTGCGTACATCGGCACCAAGTCCGGCGCGCACCTCAACCCGGCCGTCACCCTCGGCCTCGCCCTCGACGGCGCGGTCAAGTGGAGCGACGTTCCGCTCTACATCGGCTCCCAGCTGCTCGGCGCGATGATCGGTGCGTCGCTGGTCTGGCTCGCCTACTACGGCCAGTTCAAGGCCCACCTGACGGACCCGGAGCTCGTCTCGAGCCTCAACCCCGCCGAGGGCATGGTCGACCAGACCGCGACGCCCCAGGCCGGCCCGGTGCTCGGCATCTTCTCCACCGGCCCCGAGATCCGCAACGCGGTGCAGAACCTCGTCACCGAGATCATCGGCACCGCCGCACTGGTGCTCTTCATCCTCACCATGGGTCTCACCAAGGGCCTGGCCACGAGCGGCACCGGCACCCTGATGGTCGCCCTCGTCGTCGTCGGCATCGGCCTCTCGCTCGGCGGCCCGACCGGTTACGCCATCAACCCCGCCCGCGACCTCGGCCCGCGCATCGTGCACGCGCTGCTGCCGCTGCCCAACAAGGGCGGTTCAGACTGGGGCTACGCCTGGGTCCCCGTGGTCGGGCCGCTCCTCGGCGCCGCCCTGGCCGCAGGCATCCACAAGATCGCGTTCTGATCACCCGCCGAGACCTTCAGACCTTCAGGAGCTAGAGACACCATGACCGACGCGCACAGCCAGGGCCCGTTCATCGCGGCGATCGACCAGGGCACCACCTCCTCCCGCTGCATCGTCTTCGACCGCGACGGACGCATCGTCTCCGTCGACCAGAAGGAGCACGAGCAGATCTTCCCGAAGCCGGGCTGGGTCGAGCACGACGCCACGGAGATCTGGACCAACGTCCAGGAAGTCGTCGCCGGCGCCGTCGAGAAGGCGGGCATCACCGCCGCCGACGTCAAGGCCATCGGCATCACCAACCAGCGCGAGACCACGCTGCTGTGGGACAAGAACACGGGCGAGCCGGTCTACAACGCCATCGTCTGGCAGGACACCCGCACCGACGCCCTGTGCAAGGAGCTCGGCCGCAACGTCGGCCAGGACCGCTTCCGCCGTGAGACGGGCCTGCCGCTGGCCTCCTACTTCTCCGGCCCGAAGGTCCGCTGGCTGCTGGACAACGTCGAGGGCCTGCGCGAGCGCGCCGAGGCCGGCGACATCCTCTTCGGCACCATGGACTCCTGGGTCATCTGGAACCTCACCGGTGGCACCGACGGCGGCGTCCACGTCACCGACGTCACCAACGCCTCCCGCACGATGCTGATGAACCTCCGCAGCCTCGACTGGGACGAGCGCATCCTGGAGTCGATGGAGGTCCCGGCCGCCGTGCTGCCGGAGATCCGCTCCTCCGCCGAGGTCTACGGCACCGCCAAGGGCGGCGCCCTGGCCGGCGTGCCCGTCGCCTCCGCGCTCGGCGACCAGCAGGCGGCCCTCTTCGGCCAGACCTGCTTCTCCGAGGGCGAGGCCAAGTCGACCTACGGCACCGGCACGTTCATGCTGATGAACACCGGCGACGAGCCCGTCAACTCCTACAACGGCCTGCTGACCACCGTCGGCTACCGCATCGGCGAGCAGAAGCCCGTCTACGCCCTCGAGGGCTCCATCGCCGTCACCGGCTCCCTCGTGCAGTGGATGCGCGACCAGATGGGCCTGATCAAGAGCGCCGCCGAGATCGAGACGCTCGCCAGCTCCGTCGAGGACAACGGCGGCGCCTACTTCGTGCCGGCCTTCTCCGGCCTGTTCGCCCCCTACTGGCGCTCCGACGCGCGCGGCGTGATCGCGGGCCTGACCCGCTACGTCACCAAGGCGCACATCGCCCGCGCCGTGCTCGAGGCCACCGCCTGGCAGACCCGCGAGATCACCGACGCCATGACGAAGGACTCGGGCGTCGAGCTGACCGCACTCAAGGTCGACGGCGGCATGACCTCCAACAACTTGCTGATGCAGACCCTCTCGGACTTCCTGGACGCACCGGTCGTGCGCCCGATGGTCGCCGAGACGACCTGCCTCGGCGCTGCCTACGCCGCCGGCCTCGCCGTCGGCTTCTGGCCGGACACCGACGCTCTGCGCGCCAACTGGCGCCGGGCCGCCGAGTGGACCCCCCGCATGGACGCGGACACGCGTGACCGCGAGTACAAGAACTGGCTCAAGGCCGTCGAGCGGACCATGGGCTGGATCGAGGACGAGGAGTAATCATGACAACCCCGCAGAGCGTTCCGACCCTGGGAACGCACCCGGCTGCCGGCGCCAACCCGGGCCGCGCCGAGACCCGGGAACGGCTGTCCAAGGCGACGTACGACCTCCTGGTGATCGGTGGCGGCATCCTGGGCACCTCGGTGGCCTGGCACGCTGCGCAGTCCGGCCTGCGGGTCGCGATGGTGGACGCCGGCGACTTCGCCGGCGCCACCTCCTCCGCCTCCTCCAAGCTCGTCCACGGCGGTCTGCGCTACCTGCAGACCGGCGCGGTCAAGCTGGTCGCGGAGAACCACCACGAGCGCCGGGTGCTGGCCAAGGACGTGGCCCCGCACCTGGTCAACCCGCTCACGTTCTACCTGCCCGTGTACAAGGGCGGCCCGGTCGGCGCGGCCAAGCTCGGCGCCGGTGTCTTCGCCTACTCGGCGCTGTCCGCCTTCGGCGACGGCGTCGGCAAGGTGATCTCCCCGGCCAAGGCCAAGGCCGACAACCCCGGTCTGCGCACGGACAACCTCAAGGCCGTGGCGGTCTACTACGACCACCAGATGAACGACTCCCGCGTGGCCGTCATGACGGTCCGCGCGGCGGTCGAGTCCGGTGCCGTGGTGCTCAACCACGCCGAGGTGACCGGCCTGCGCTTTACGCACGGCAAGGTCACCGGCGCGGAGCTCAAGGACCGCATGGACGGTTCGGAGTTCGGCATCGACGCGCGCGTCGTCCTCAACGCCACCGGCCCGTGGGTGGACCACCTGCGGAAGCTGGAAGACAAGGGCGCCGCGCCGTCGATCCGCCTCTCCAAGGGCGCGCACATCGTGATGAAGCGCAAGTCGCCGTGGAAGGCCGCCATGGCCACCCCGATCGACAAGTACCGCATCACCTTCGCCCTGCCGTGGGAGGACCAGCTGCTGCTGGGCACCACCGACACCCAGTACGAGGGTGACCCGGCGGACGTGCGCGCCACCGAGGAGGACATCCAGCAGATCCTCGACGAGGCGGCGTTCTCCATCCAGGACGCGGACCTCGACCGCGACCTGATGACGTACGCCTTCGCGGGCTTGCGCGTGCTGCCCGGCGGCCCGGGCGACGTCGCCCAGGCCAAGCGCGAGACGGTCGTCTCCGAGGGCAAGGGCGGCATGCTGTCCGTCGCCGGCGGCAAGTGGACGACCTACCGCCACATCGGCCGTACGGTCATGAAGAAGCTGGCCCAGGTGCCCGGCAGCCCGCTGACCGAGGACATGGAGCCCATCTCCAGCCTGGTCCGCCGCACCCCGCTGCCCGGTGTCGCGAACCCCAACGCGGTCGCCCACCGCCTGCTCGTCGACCGTGAGCCCGGCGCCCGCATGGACCCGCTGACCGCCCGCCACCTCGCCTCGCACTACGGCTCGCTGTCCTTCGACATCGCGCGCCTGGCCAACGAGAACCCCGAGCTCGGCGAGCGCATCCACCCCGACGGCCCGGAGATCTGGGCCCAGGTCGTCTACGCCCGCGACCACGAGTGGGCCGAGACCGTCGACGACGTCCTGCGCCGCCGCACGACCCTGACCATCCGCGGCCTGGACGACGAGAACGTCCGCGCCCGGGTCAAGGACATGCTGGCCGACAAGGGCTGACCTGCCGGTAGTCGCCGCAGCCTCGGGGAGGGACGCACACCGTCCCTCCCCGAGGCGCGTGTCTTTTCGGCCATAGGGCAACTGACCTGCTGTTTTTCTCGTCCCTACAGAAAACGAGGGGGACGAGATGAAGAATCGGACCGGCCGGTCCCTGGCCGCCCGGGTGCGCGCATGGCGCCCCGGCCGGAAGACGGCGATACGGGTCGCGCTCGCCCTGACCCTCCTGGTCCTGGCGCCCGTCGTCGCCGCGGGCAGCGTCCTGCGGGCGTCGTACGCCGGATCGCCCGCGGCCGATGCGGTCACCCGCGGCCGGGACGCCATCTGGCTGGGCCACGCCTGGCTCGACGGACGGCGCGGCCCGGCGGACATCGCCGCGCTCAAGCGCAACCTCGCCGGCACCGGCATGCGCGACCTGTACATCCACGCCGGACCGCTGGAGCACGACGGCACCCTGCCCGCCTCCGCCTACCCGGACGCCCGCAGGATGATCGGCATCCTGCACCGCGAACTGCCCGGCATCCGCATCCAGGCCTGGCTCGGCGACAAGCTCGTGCGCCCCGGCGAGGGATCCGGCGGCCTGCGCCTGGACTCGGCGCAGGCACGGGCCGCCGTCGTGGAGAGCGCCCGGCAGGTCATGCGGGCCGGCTTCGAGGGCGTCCACCTCGACGTCGAGCCCGTGCGCACCGGCGACCGCGACTTCCTCGCCCTGCTGGACGCCCTGCATCCGGCCGTGCGGTCCGCCGGGGGAGTGCTGTCGGTCGCGGCCCAGCAGATCGACCCGGTGCCCGCGATGCACGCCGCGGCGCGCTTCGTGGGCAGCCCCAAGTGGTGGACCCAGCGCTACTTCGCCCAGGTCGCCCGCCGCACCGACCAGATCGCCGTGATGTCCTACGACACCGCGCTGCCGATCGAGAGCCTCTACGGCGGCTACGTGGCGCGTCAGACGGAGCTCGCCCTGCAGGTCACGCCTGCGGGCACCGACCTGCTGATGGGCCTGCCCTTCTACCACACCGACGACATCGGCCACCACGGTCACGCGGAGACGGCCGCGGCGGCCGTGCGCGGCGCCCGGCTCGGCCTGACCCGCGAGGACCGGGACCGCAAGCGGTTCGGGCTCGCGCTCTACGTCGACTTCGCGGCCACCGACGACGACTGGCGTGCCTACAGGAACGGGTGGGGCGCAAGGGGCTGAGGAAGAGCCCGTACAGGGGCTGCGACCGGGCAGCGGGGAAGTCGTAGTCTTGGGGTCGCACAACAGAGCACCAAGGCAGCAGAGCAGTGAAGAAAACCGCACGGAACAGCAAACCGGAGCCGCACGCGCGCCCCGGTCGGAAGGAGGCGCTGGGTGATCGAGCTTGAGGGGGTACCCGAGCTGATCGACCCGGTCATGATCTGTGCCTTCGAGGGCTGGAACGACGCGGGGGACGCCGCCTCCAGCGCGGTCGCGCACCTGGACCGGGAGTGGAAGGGCGAGGTCTTCGGCGCGCTCGACGCCGAGGACTACTACGACTTCCAGGTCAACCGGCCCACGGTCTGGCTCGACGGCGGGGTCCGCAAGGTCACCTGGCCGACGACCCGGCTGTCGGTGGTGCGCACCGGCGGCGGCGACGGCAAGGGGGCGTCGCGCGACCTCGTCCTGGTGCGCGGCATCGAGCCCAGCATGCGCTGGCGCTCGTTCTGCAACGAGATCCTGGGCTTCGCCCACGAGCTCGGCGTGGAGCTGGTGGTCGTCCTGGGCTCGCTGCTCGGGGACACCCCGCACACGCGGCCCGTCCCGGTCAGCGGCGTCACCTCCGACCCCGACCTCGCGCGGACCATGGATCTGGAGGAGTCCCGCTACGAGGGCCCGACCGGGATCGTCGGCATCCTCCAGGAGGCCTGCACGCACGCCGGCGTCCCGGCGGTGAGCCTGTGGGCGGCCGTCCCGCACTACGTCTCCCAGCCGCCCAACCCGAAGGCCACCCTGGCGCTCCTGAACCGCCTGGAGGACCTGATCGACCTGCGCATCCCGCTCGGCGAGCTGCCGGAGGACGCGCGGGCCTGGCAGCTGGGCGTCGACCAGCTGGCGGCGGAGGACAGCGAGGTCGCCGAGTACGTGCAGTCCCTGGAGGAGGCGCGCGACACCGCGGATCTGCCGGAGGCCTCCGGCGAGGCCATCGCCCGTGAGTTCGAGCGCTACCTGCGCCGCCGCGACCCGCAGCCGGGCCCCGGCCAGCCCGGCGGCCACGCCGCGGAACCGGGCCTCGGCGACGGCCGCGACGGGCAGGGCGGCTCGTACCTGCGCGACACCACGAGCGGGCGCACGCGCCCGCAGCGGTCGCCCAAGGACGAGGCGGCGCCCGAGGAGGAGACCGAGGGGCCCGAGGACGAGAGCTGACGGAACCGGGAGGCCGCCGAGCCACCGGTCCCCGATGTGACGAACCTCCGATATTGAAGAGACGTCCGCAACCGTCCGCCGTACACTTGTCGGTCCGGTGAAGGCCGGTTCGCACACCCCCGCGAGGGGGCTGCGCGAGCCGGCCTTCTCGTCCCTCAGGAGGTGTGCCCCGGATGACCAGCAGCATTCCCGCTGCCCCGCCCCGCGCGGCCGCAGGCTCGGCCCTGCAGGCAGTCCTGCTCGACATGGACGGCACCCTCGTCGACACCGAGGGCTTCTGGTGGGAAGTGGAGGTCGCCGTCTTCGCCGAGCTGGGCCACCAGCTGCTGGAGGAGTGGCGGGAGGTCGTCGTCGGCGGCCCGATGACGCGCAGCGCCTCCTTCCTCATCCGCGCCACCGGCGCCAAGATCGCCGTGACGGAGCTGTCCGTCCTGCTGAACACGCGCTTCTCCGAGATGATCGGGCGCGGTGTGCCGCTGATGCCGGGCGCCCGGCGGCTGCTCGCCGAGCTCGCCGCGTACAAGATCCCCACCGCGCTGGTCTCGGCCTCGCACCGGGAGATCATCGACCGCGTGCTGCTGTCACTGGGCCCGGAGAACTTCACCCTGACCGTCGCGGGCGACGAGATGGAGCGCACCAAGCCGCACCCCGACCCCTATCTGCTGGCGGCCGCCCGGCTCGGGGCGGAGCCGGGCCGCTGCGCGGTCGTGGAGGACACCCTGACCGGCGTGACGGCCGCCGAGGCGGCGGGCTGCCGGGTGGTGGCGGTGCCGTCGGTGGCCCCGATCCCGGCCGCCGCCGGGCGGACGGTCGTGGGCTCCCTCGAGGAAGTGGATCTCGGTTTTCTCCGGGGACTGATCACGGGAATGCACTCTCCCGTGCACTGAGCGTGCCCCGCGGAAAGTTCAAGGAACTCTGGGCGCCGGAACGAGTGTTTTCCGTGACGAATGCGGTGACCTAATTCCCGCAGTCCGCGGTGAAGTCGCCCGAGTGACCTTCGTCACCGCGCCCGGCGGCGGTGTGTGCATCACCGGTCACCCGGTGATGCCCCTCCGAGGGTTGAAGAGCACCCTTGTGTCCGGATTGATGATCGTGTGCGTGAATCGTTCCGGCGTCCGGATATCGGTGAAACGCTCCGCTGTTATCACCGCGTGATATCGCGTCAACTTCTCCGTGTTCCGGCGGCAGTGGCCCCCGGCACTAATCTTTTCGCGAGAACTTCACGGCTTGCCCGTGGGCCCGCACACCGGTCGCCGGTAGGGTCCCGGGAACCGAACGCACCACAGGGAGAACCCCACACAATGAACCGCAAGACGTTGGTGCTGCCTACCGTGGCAGCCCTGCTGGCCCCCGTGCTCGTCGCCTGTGGCGGGAGCGACGGAGCCGGCAAGGGCAACGGCGCCATCGTCATCGGCACCACCGACCGGTTCGAGGAGACCACGGACGCCCCCGCGCCCTTCGATCCCGCCGCCGCGTACGACATCGGCGCCTGGAACGTTCTCCACAGCACTTTCCAGACACTGCTGCGCCTGCCCCGCTCCGGCACCAGCCCGGTCGCCGACGCCGCCTCCAAGTGCACCTGGGGCGACCGCAAGAACGAGCAGTTCCGCTGCACCCTGCGCAGCGGCCTGGAGTTCTCCAACGGCCACGCGCTCACCGCCGAGGACGTCAAGTTCTCCGTCGACCGCGCCCGCGCCATCAACTTCGAGAACGGCCCGGTCTCGCTGCTCGGCAACATCGACCGGGTGGAGACGCCGAGCGAGCTCGAGGTCGTCTTCCAGCTGAAGTCGCCCGACGCGACGTTCCCGCAGAAGATCGCCACCCCGGCCGCCGCCATCGTCGACGCCGAGTCCTACGACAAGAACAAGCTCGACAACGGCTTCAAGGTCGTCGGCTCCGGCCCGTACACGCTGCAGACCGAGGAGAAGGACGGCCGCGTCGTCAAGGCCGTGCTCCACCGCAACAAGAACTACCAGGGCGTCGTCGAGCCGAAGAACGACAAGGTCGAGATGCGGTTCTACGACGACGCCACGGCGATGGAGAAGGCCCTCAAGGCCGGGGACATCGACGTCATGAACCGCACCCTGTCGCCCGAGCAGGTCAACCGCCTGCGCACGGAAGCCGGCAAGGACGTGCGCCTGCTGGAGGCCCCCGGCCAGGAGATCAGCTACCTCGCCTTCAACACCGACGACCCGGCGGTGAAGAACAAGGCGGTCCGCCAGGCGATGGCCCAGGTCGTCGACCGCGCGGCGCTGGCCCGCGACTCCTACGGCCGCACGAACGACCCGCTGTACTCGCTCGTGCCCATGGGCATCACCGGGCACCAGAACTCCTTCTCCAACAAGTACGGCGACCCCAGTGCCGAGAAGGCCCGCACCCTGCTGCGCGCCGGCAATGTGAGCACCCCGGTGCCGCTGACCCTCACCTACACCACCGACCACTACGGTGAGGCGACCGAGAAGTCCTTCAAGGCCCTGCAGAAGCAGCTGAACGGCAGCGGGCTGTTCAACGTCAAGCTCCAGGGCGTGAAGTGGGCCGACTTCCGGCCCGAGGCCGCGGCGGGCAAGTACTCCGTCTACGGCATGGGCTGGTTCCCCGACTTCCCGGACCCCGACAACTTCGTCGCCCCCTTCGTCGGCAGGGACAACTTCCTCCGCTCGCCCTACCGCAACAGCAAGATCAGCAACGAGCTGATCCCGGACTCCCGCGAGGCCGCGCAGCGCGAGGCGGCCACGAAGTACTTCCAGCAGGCACAGGACATCGTCGCCGAGGAGGTGCCGGTGCTGCCGCTGTGGCAGGGCAAGCAGTACCTGGCCGCCCGGGAGAACGTGACCGGTGCCGAGTGGGCGCTCAACTCCGCCTCCGAGATGCAGCCGTGGGAACTGGCCCGCGGCGTGTGAGGCACCCAGCCGTCAGACCGGTTCTGCCGACGACCTGTTCACGATTTGTTCAGAGACGAACAAGGAAACTGTGAGGAATGTGCACGTGAGGAAACGTGACCAGTGGCTTGCCGCCCCGCTCGGTGCGGGGCTCGCCGCCGCCCTGCTCACCGGGTGCGGTTCGGAAGACGGCAACGCCGGCGGCACCGGTGAGTCGGTGGTCATGGGGATGTCCGACGAGGTCGTGTCGACCGACCCGGCATCCGGTTACGACCCGGGCTCCTGGGTGGTGTTCAACAACATCTTCCAGTCGCTGATGAGCTTCCCCAAGGGGAGCACCATCCCGCAGCCGGACGCCGCGGACAAGTGCAGCTTCAAGGACGAGAGCAGCACCGTCTACCAGTGCACCCTCAAGGAGGGGCTGAAGTTCAGCAACGGCCACGCCCTCACCTCCGAGGACGTCGCCCACTCCTTCAACCGCACCCTGAAGATCAACGACGACAAGGGTCCGGCCAAGTCCCTGCTGTCCACGATCAAGAACATCAGGACGCCGGACAAGCTGAACGTCGTCTTCGAGCTCAAGCGCTCCGACGCCACCTTCCCGCAGAAGATCGCCTCGGGCGCCGGCTCGATCGTGGACCACCAGGAATACCCCCTGGACAAGCTCCGCACCGATGGCAAGGCGGTCGGCTCCGGCGTCTACAAGCTGGACTCGTACGACGAGAAGCAGGCCAAGTTCTCGGTCAACAAGGACTACAAGGGCAGTGCGGTCGTCCAGAACCGCGGCGTGACCATGAAGTTCTTCCACGGCGAGCAGGACTCGCTGCGGGACGCCGTCCAGAAGGGCGACATCGACCTCGCCTACCGTGGTCTGGCCATGAAGGACATCGCCAGCCTCGACTCGGCGGCCGTCGGCAAGAACAACGTCAAGGTGGTCGAGGGCACCAGCGCCGAGGTCCAGCACCTGGTGTTCAACACCAAGGACCCGGTCGTCGGCAAGGTCGGCGTCCGCAAGGCCATCGCCTACCTGATCGACCGCAGCGCCCTGGTCCGCGACGTCTACAAGCGCACCGCCGAGCCGCTGTACTCGATCGTCCCCAGCGGCATCACCGGTCACAAGACCCCGTTCTACGACACCTACGGGGACCGGCCGCAGCCCGACAAGGCCGCCGCCGCCCTGAACTCCGCGGGCATCAAGGACAAGGTCAAGCTGACCCTGTACGCCACCCCGATCCGCTACGGCCCCGGCACCGTCCCGGAGTTCCAGGCGATCGCGCAGCAGCTCAACAAGAGCGGCCTCTTCGAGGCGGACGTGAAGTCCGTCCCGCTCAAGGAGTACGAGGAGGGTGTGGCCGCCGGCCGGTACGGCGTCTACGTCAAGGGCTGGGTGCCTGACTACCCGGACCCGGACAACTTCACCGCGCCCTTCTTCGGCGAGGACAACGTGCTCTCCAACAACTACGAGTCCAAGGAGATCACCAGCCGCATCCTGGCCACCGCCGCCAACGGCAGCCGGCCCTCCACCATCGGCGACTACGCCAAGGTGCAGAGCACCGTCGCCCAGGACGTGCCGATCCTCCCGCTGTGGCAGGGCAAGCAGTACGCCGTGGCCAACGAGCGCGTCTCGGGTCTGCAGTGGTCCCTCGACGCCTCCACCGTCTTCCGCTTCTGGGAGATCAGCAAGGCCTCGAAGGGCTGACGCCCGGGCGGTGCCCACAACACAGTGCCCTCCTCCGAAAGCCTTCGGAGGAGGGCACTTGCCGTATGACGATGACCGGCGCGGGTTGCAGCGGGTTCCAGCGGGTTCTACTGGGCGCCGGGGCGGACCAGGCCGCTCTCGTACGCGTACACCGCCGCCTGGACGCGGTCGCGCAGCCCCAGCTTCGTCAGGACGTGCCCCACGTGCGTCTTCACCGTGGTCTCGCTGACGAACAGATCCGCCGCGATCTCGGCGTTCGACAGGCCGCGCGCCACCAGCTTCAGCACCTCGACCTCACGGTCGGTCAGCGTGTGCAGGGTGTCCGGCAGGGGCTCCTCGCCGGACGGCAGGTGACCTGCGTACTTGTCCAGCAGGCGCCGGGTGATGCTCGGCGCGAGCATCGCCTCGCCGCCCGCCACCACCCGGATCGCCTGGACCAGCTCATTGGCCGGCGCGTCCTTGAGGAGGAAGCCGCTCGCGCCCGCGCGCAGCGCCTCCACCACGTACTCGTCGAGGTCGAAGGTGGTCAGCACCAGGACCTTCGCCGGGCCGTCGCGGTCCGGGCCGGTGATCTGGCGCGTGGCCTCCACGCCGTCCATCCGGGGCATCCGGATGTCCATCAGGACCACATCCGGCTGCAGCGCCCGCACCTGATCCAGTGCCTGCAGACCGTCCCCCGCCTCGCCCACCACCGCGAGGTCCTGTTCCGCTTCGAGAATCATCCGGAAGCCGGTGCGCAGCAGCGGCTGGTCGTCGACCAGTAGGACGCGGATCGCCACAGGAACTCCTTCGCTAGACCGGGTCCATTCTGCCCTGAGCCGCCCCCTGGGCGGGCACCCGGCCGTCCCCCCGGGCCACGACGGGCAGCGGATACGGCGGGGGAGTGCCCCCGAACTCCGGGCAGACCGCCTGGTGATCGCACCAGCCGCACAGCTTCGTGGGCCGCGGGCGCCACTCGCCCGTCTCCGTGGCCAGCACGATCGCGTCCCACAGGGCCCGCAGCTTGCGCTCGACGGCCCGCAGCTCCTCCTCCACCGGGTCGTAGGTGAGGACGTCGCCGCTGCCCAGGTAG
Source organism: Streptomyces hiroshimensis (assembly GCF_014650335.1). Lineage (GTDB taxonomy): Bacteria > Actinomycetota > Actinomycetes > Streptomycetales > Streptomycetaceae > Streptomyces > Streptomyces hiroshimensis. The sequence goes on along the minus strand of NZ_BMUT01000012.1, from coordinate 174,301 downwards.
ACCAGCTGGAGCCGGCGCGGCACCCGGCCCTGCAGCTTCCACAGCACCAGCGCGTAGAACGTCATCTGGAAGAGGGCCTCGGAGCGGAACCGCGGAGCCGGGGCCTTGCCCGTCTTGTAGTCCACGATGCGCACGTCGCCCGTCGGCGCGACGTCCACCCGGTCGATGAAGCCGCGCAGCAGCGGGCCCGACTCCAGCGCCGTCTCCACGTACAGCTCGCGCTCGGCGGGCTCCAGGCGCGTGGGGTCCTCCAGCGTGAACCAGCGCTCGACCAGCCGCTCGGCATCCCCCAGCCACTTCGCCAGCAGCTTGGGGTCGTGCGCGCCGTCCTCACCGTGGAAGAGCTCCGCGAGCTCGGGGCGGGAGGCCAGCAGCCGCTCCCACTCGCCCGGCACCAGCCCCTTGGCCCGCGCCGCCGTGCGCTCCGCCGCGGGAGCGTCGAAGAGCCGCTCCAGCACCGCGTGCACCACCGTGCCGCGGGTGGCCGCCGCGCTCGGCTTCTCCGGCAGCTTGTCGATCACCCGGAACCGGTACAGCAGCGGGCACTGCATAAAATCGCCCGCCCGCGACGGGGAGAGCGCCTTCGGCCGCACCGCCCCCGTGCCCGTCTCCGCAGGCCCGCGGCCCACGCCCGGCCCGGCCTGCCCCGCAGGGGCCCCACTGTCCATACCCATGACAGAAAACCCTAAGGCCCGCCACCGACAGCCGGCGTCATACCATCGACCACAGACCCCTTCGCACTGCATGATCGGGAGACCGCCGGTCACCTGCGAGGGCCGCATCCGACGAGGGGACACCGTGGACAACAGCGGGCAGAGCAGGTCCGGCGGCGGGGGCGCCGGTGACCGGCAAGAGCCCGGGGACCGCCCCAAGCGCCCCCGCGAGAGCGGCGGCGGCATCCTCATGGGGCGCCCCTTCGGCGTGCCCGTCTACGTGGCCCCCAGCTGGTTCCTCGTCGCCGCCCTCATCACCTGGGTCTTCGGCGGCCAGCTCGACCGCGTCCTGCCCGAGCTGGGCCGGGCCCGCTACCTGGTCTCCCTCTTCTTCGCCGTCGCCTTCTACGCCTCGGTCCTCATCCACGAGCTCGCCCACACCGTCGCCGCGCTGCGCTTCAAGCTCCCCGTGCGCCGCATCCAGCTGCAGTTCTTCGGCGGCGTCTCCGAGATCGAGAAGGAGACCGAGACCCCCGGCCGCGAGTTCGTCCTCGCCTTCGTCGGCCCGCTGCTCTCGCTCGTCCTCGCGGGCGTGTTCTACCTCGGCATGCTCGTCGTCGAGCCGGGCACCGTCCCCGGCGTCCTGCTCGCCGGCCTGATGGTCTCCAACCTCCTCGTGGCGGCCTTCAACCTGCTGCCCGGGCTTCCGCTCGACGGCGGCCGCATGCTCCGCGCCGTCGTCTGGAAGATCAGCGGCAAGCCCATGACCGGCACGGTCGCCGCCGCCTGGATCGGCCGCGCCCTCGCGGTCGCCGTCCTCATCGGCCTGCCCCTGCTCGCCCGCGCCGGCGGCCTCGGCGCCTCCGGCAACGACCTGGGCGGCCTCGACTCCCTCACCGACGCCCTGCTCGCGGCCATCCTCGCCGCCATCATCTGGACCGGCGCCGGCAACAGCCTCCGCATGGCCCGCCTGCGTGAACGCCTCCCCGGCCTGCGCGCCCGCACCCTCACCCGCCGCGCCGTCCCCGTCCAGGCGGCCACGCCCCTGTCCGAGGCCCTGCGCCGCGCCGGCGAGGCCGGAGCCCGCGCCCTGGTCGTCGTCGACGGCCTCGGCAACCCCACCGCCCTCGTGCGGGAAGCCGCCATCGTCGGCGTTCCCGAGCACCGCCGCCCCTGGGTCGCGGTCAGCGCCCTGGCCCAGGACCTCAAGGACGGCATGCGCGTCTCCGCCGACCTCTCCGGCGAGGAGCTCCTCGACACCCTGCGCGCCACGCCCGCCACGGAGTACCTGGTGGTGGAGGAGACGGGAGAGGTCTACGGCGTCCTCGCCACCACCGACGTCGAGCGCGCCTTCGTGGCCGCGATGGCCCGTACGCCCTCCTGACCGCTCCCGGCCGCACGCCCCGCCGGCCCGGTGCCGCGCGCCGCGCCCCGGCGGGCGCCGCCGTGTCCGTACCCCCGCCGGATGGCGGGTAGGCTGGTCACATGTCCGAACCGACCGGTGCCGCCCGCCGTCGCGGCCCCTTCCAGGTCGGGGATCAGGTCCAGCTCACCGACCCCAAGGGACGCCACTACACCTTCACGCTCGAAGCCGGGAAGCAGTTCCACACCCACAAGGGTGCCTTCCCCCACGACGAGCTGATCGGTGCCCCCGAAGGCAGTGTTGTCCGTACCACGGGAAACGTCGCCTACCTCGCGCTGCGCCCCCTGCTCCCCGACTACGTCCTGTCCATGCCCCGCGGCGCAGCCGTGGTCTACCCCAAGGACGCGGGGCAGATCCTGGCCTTCGCCGACATCTTCGCCGGCGCGCGCGTCGTCGAGGCGGGAGTGGGCTCCGGCTCGCTCAGCGCCTTCCTGCTGCGCGCCATCGGTGACCAGGGCATGCTGCACTCCTACGAGCGCCGCGCGGACTTCGCCGAGATCGCCCAGGCGAACGTCGAGCGCTACTTCGGCGGCCCGCACCCCGCCTGGCAGCTCACGGTCGGCGACCTGCAGGACAACCTGTCCGACACCGACGTCGACCGCGTCGTCCTCGACATGCTCGCCCCCTGGGAGTGCCTGGAGGCCGTCTCCAAGGCGCTCGTCCCCGGCGGCATCCTCTGCTGCTACGTGGCGACGACCACCCAGCTCGCCCGGACCGTCGAGTCGATCCGCGAGATCGGCTGCTTCGCCGAGCCGCAGCCGTGGGAGTCGATGATCCGCAACTGGCACGTCGAGGGCCTGGCCGTCCGGCCGGACCACCGCATGATCGGCCACACCGGCTTCCTCGTCACCGCCCGCCGCCTGGCGGACGGCGTCGAGCCGCCGATGCGCCGCCGCCGCCCCGCCAAGGGCGCCTACGGCGACGACTACGAGGGCCCCAACAAGGGCTGACCCCCGTCAGCGCGCGTGCACAGCACGCCGAGGCGCCGTCACCGGGACCCCGCACCGCGGGGAACTCGGGGGCGGCGCCTCTTCGTTAGGCGTCCCCGCACGTCTTCGCCGGACGCGCTCGCACGTCGCCGGCAGGCTCACCCGCCCGGCTTTTTTCGCACGCCCTTCACCGGCGTGCCCGCTGTTCTCCGGTACGCGGGGTTGTGGCACGATGCTGATCAATTCCGCATCTCTTGCATCTCCCGCAGCCATCGCCTCAGGAGTCAGCGCGCGTGCAGCCACACACCCGCTCCGGGCCCGGCCACTGGCTGGCCACCGCCGTGGCCCTGGCCGCCGTCGTCGCGGCCGCGGCCCTCGCCGGCCCGAGCGAGGATCCCGCCCCGGTCGCGACCTCGACCGTGACGGCCGGGGACCCCGGCCCGCTCGCGGCCCGCTTCCCCCTGCGCTGCGGCCCCGGCGGCGGGCCCGACGTCGTCCAGCAGATCACGAGCGACCTCGACGCCGACGGGCGGCCGGAGACGGTGGCCGTCGTGCGCTGCCGCGCCGGCGGCGGCACTCCGCCCAGCGGCGTCTACGTCCTCGCCGCGCCCCGCAAGGAGGGCGAGCGGCCCCGCCTCCTGGCCACGCTCGTGGACCCCCGGGAGAAGATGTCCGTCACCGCTCTCGCCGTCACTCAGGGCACCGTTTCGGCCACTCTGGTCGGCTACTCCGCCCCGAGCGTGCCGCGTTGCTGTCCCGACATGAGCCGGACGGTCGAATGGCACTGGAAGAACGGCAAGTTCGCCCTCCGGCCGATGCCCGTCGCAGGGAGTGTGTGAACCGTTACTCGGCGTCGGGGCCGTAGATCTCCACCTTGTCCGAAATGCGGCGGACATGAATGCAGTCGCCCGGGCACTCCTTGGCGGAGTCACGGACATCCGTGAGCAGGGGCAGCGGCACGGGCGTCGTCGCGCCGGGCTCCTGCAGCAGCTCGTCGTCGGCGCTCTTCACATACGCCAGGCCGTCGATGTCCAGCTCGAAGACCTCGGGCGCGTACTGGGCGCAGATCCCGTCCCCCGTGCACAGGTCCTGGTCGATCCAGACCTCAAGGGCCTCGCCGCCCGCCTCCGGGCCGGTCGCCGGGGCCTCCAGGGCCACCGGAGCCCCGGCCGCCTCCGCGCGGTCGTCGTTCTGCACGGTCATCTCGCCCTGCCGTTTCCTGCGTACGTGAATCAATTGGAGCCAGCCCTGACGGGTGTTGACCGACTCGACGATACAACCGCCCGCTTTCCGATGTTGATGGGTGGGTATTCCCCTGCTGTGGGGACGTGCGCAAGGGTGAAGATCGGACACACTCCGACCGGGTTTGTGATCTAGGGGTTTCAACCTGCACCGGCCCAGGTAGGGTCAGGAAGCGTCCAGCTCCCCTTGGAGGAGGTGAGGACCGTGGCAGCCCACGACGACGACATGAACCGCGGCATCCGGCCGGGACGAGCGTCCGACGACCTCGCGAGCCAGGTTGCCTATTACGAGCAGGAGATCGCCGTCCTGCGGCGCAAGCTCGCCGACTCTCCGCGTCACACGAGGATTCTCGAAGAGCGGATCGTCGAGCTCCAGACCAACCTGGCCGGAGTGTCCGCTCAGAACGAGCGGCTCGCCAACACCCTCCGCGAGGCGCGCGACCAGATCGTCGCCCTCAAGGAGGAGGTCGACCGGCTCGCTCAGCCGCCGGCCGGCTTCGGAGTCTTCCTCAAGGCCAACGACGACGGCACGGCCGACATCTTCACCGGGGGCCGCAAGCTCCGGGTGAACGTCAGCCCCGGCGTCGAGGCGGAGGATCTCCGGCGGGGCCAGGAGGTCATGCTCAACGAAGCGCTCAACGTGGTCGAAGCCATGGAGTTCGAACGAGCCGGGGACATCGTCACCCTCAAGGAGATCCTTGAGGACGGCGAGCGTGCCCTGGTCATCGGGCACACCGACGAGGAGCGGGTGGTGAGGCTCGCCGAGCCGCTGCTGGACATCACCATCCGCCCCGGGGACGCCCTGCTCCTCGAACCCCGATCCGGCTACGTCTACGAGATCATCCCGAAGAGCGAGGTCGAGGAGCTGGTCCTCGAAGAGGTCCCGGACATCGACTACACCAAGATCGGCGGTCTGGGAAACCAGATCGAGCTGATCCGCGATGCGGTCGAGCTCCCCTACCTCTACCCCGACCTCTTCAAGGAGCACGAACTGCGCCCGCCCAAGGGCGTGCTGCTCTACGGTCCGCCCGGCTGCGGCAAGACGCTCATCGCCAAGGCCGTCGCCAACTCCCTTGCCAAGAAGGTCGCCGAGGTCACCGGCAAGCCCGCGGGGAAGAGCTTCTTCCTCAACATCAAGGGCCCCGAGCTCCTCAACAAGTACGTCGGGGAGACCGAGCGGCACATCCGGCTGATCTTCCAGCGCGCCCGGGAGAAGGCGAGCGAGGGCACCCCGGTCATCGTCTTCTTCGACGAGATGGACTCCCTCTTCCGCACCCGCGGATCCGGGGTCAGCTCGGACGTCGAGAACACCATCGTCCCCCAGCTCCTCTCGGAGATCGACGGCGTCGAGGGCCTGGAGAACGTGATCGTGATCGGCGCCTCCAACCGGGAGGACATGATCGACCCGGCGATCCTGCGCCCCGGCCGCCTCGATGTGAAGATCAAGATCGAGCGCCCGGACGCGGAGGCCGCCAAGGACATCTTCTCGAAGTACCTGACCGAGACCCTGCCCATCCACGCGGACGACCTCACCGAGCACGGGGGCGACTCCAGGGCCGCCGTGGCGGGCATGATCCAGTCGGTCGTCGAGCAGATGTACGCCGAGTCCGAGGAGAACCGCTTCCTCGAGGTCACCTACGCCAACGGCGACAAGGAAGTCCTCTACTTCAAGGACTTCAACTCCGGCGCCATGATCCAGAACATCGTGGACCGGGCGAAGAAGATGGCGATCAAGGCCTTCCTCGACCACAACCAGAAGGGTCTGCGCGTCTCCCACCTGCTCGCCGCCTGCGTCGACGAGTTCAAGGAGAACGAGGACCTGCCCAACACCACCAACCCGGACGACTGGGCCCGGATCTCCGGCAAGAAGGGCGAGCGGATCGTCTTCATCCGCACCCTCGTCACCGGGAAGCAGGGCGCCGACACCGGCCGCTCGATCGACACGGTGGCCAATACCGGCCAGTACCTGTAGTACGGCCGTCCGGCTGCGGATGTCCCGCCCCCGCCCTGGCGGGGGCACACCCCGGGACAACCGCAGCCGGATGTGTTTTTTCCCGGGGTGTGCGCCGTTCCCGCCAGGTTTCCCGCCGGGATCGCGCCACGGGGAGCGTCCATGGCCCGGGTACGCCACGAAGCGGAGCAATGACTGTAATGATCTCCCCACCGCCGCAAAGCCGTTCTAGGCTCTTCGATACCGCCGCACAGCGCGATGGGGGATCGAGGGCCGGACACGGACCGGATGCGCAGCGGTACTTGAGCGCCGACCCCACCAGGGGGCGCCGCCGGGCAAGGAGGGCCGCATGACCGTACGGCGAGTAATGGGCATTGAGACGGAGTACGGGATCTCCGTCCCCGGTCACCCGAACGCCAATGCCATGCTCACCTCGTCCCAGATCGTCAACGCCTACGCCGCGGCGATGCACCGGGCGCGACGTGCCCGCTGGGACTTCGAGGAGGAGAACCCGCTGCGGGACGCCCGGGGCTTCGACCTCGCCCGCGAAGCCGCGGACTCCAGCCAGCTCACCGACGAGGACATCGGCCTCGCCAACGTCATCCTGACCAACGGCGCGCGACTCTACGTCGACCACGCCCACCCCGAGTACAGCTCGCCGGAGATCACCAACCCCCGGGACGCCGTCCTGTGGGACAAGGCCGGCGAACGGATCATGGCCGAGGCCGCCGAGCGCGCCGCCCAGCTGCCCGGAGCCCAGCCGATCCACCTCTACAAGAACAACACCGACAACAAGGGCGCGTCCTACGGCACCCACGAGAACTACCTGATGAAGCGGGAGACCCCCTTCTCGGACATCGTGCGCCACCTGACGCCCTTCTTCGTCTCCCGCCAGGTCGTCACCGGCGCGGGCCGCGTCGGCATCGGCCAGGACGGCCACGAGCACGGCTTCCAGCTCAGCCAGCGCGCGGACTACTTCGAGGTCGAGGTGGGCCTGGAGACCACCCTCAAGCGGCCGATCATCAACACCCGCGACGAGCCGCACGCCGACGCCGAGAAGTACCGCCGGCTCCATGTGATCATCGGTGACGCGAACCTCTCGGAGATCTCGACCTACCTCAAGCTGGGCACCACGGCGCTGGTCCTGTCCATGATCGAGGACGGCTTCATCGTCTCCGACCTCGCGGTCGACCAGCCCGTGCGCACCCTCCACCAGGTCAGCCACGACCCCACCCTGCAACGACTGATCACGCTCCGCAGCGGCCGCACGCTCACCGCCGTCCAGCTCCAGATGGAGTACTACGAGCTGGCCCGCAAGTACGTCGAGAACCGCTTCGGGGCGGATGCCGACGAGCAGACCAAGGACGTGCTCGGCCGCTGGGAGGACGTGCTGAACCGGCTGGAGCACGATCCGATGAGCCTCGCCGGCGAGCTGGACTGGGTGGCCAAGCGGGAGCTCCTGGAGGGCTACCGCCGCCGCGACGGCCTGGGCTGGGACGCCGCCCGCCTGCACCTGGTGGACCTGCAGTACGCCGACGTCCGGGCCGACAAGGGCCTGTACAACCGTCTCGCGGCCCGCGGCAAGATGAAGCGGCTGCTGGACGAGACCGAGGTGGAGCGCGCCCGCACGGTCCCGCCCGAGGACACGCGGGCCTACTTCCGCGGCCGCTGCCTGGAGCAGTACGCGGACGACGTGGCCGCGGCCTCCTGGGACTCGGTGATCTTCGACCTCCCGGGCCGTGACTCCCTGCAGCGGGTGCCCACCCTGGAGCCGCTGCGCGGCACGCGCAACCACGTCAAGGAGCTCCTGGACCGCTGCCGCACCGCGGAGGAGCTGGTCCGGGTGCTCTCCGGGGGCTGAGCAGGTCTGAGAGGACGGCGTTCAGGGAATCATCACGGTGGTTCCGGGACGTTGTAGCAAGTGCAGGGCCGATGCCGGACCCTGCTTGTAGGGTCTGATCAAGGGCCGAGTAGGGACCTGAGTACGTCCGATCTTGTACGTCGAACCGAGCGGGGTGAGGGATATGGCGACCAAGGACACCGGCGGCGGTCAGCAGAAGGCCACGCGATCCACAGAGGACGTCGAGGAGCAGGCGCAGGATGCGCAGGTCTCGGAGGACCTCAAGGAACGGCAGGAGAAGCTGTCGGACGACGTCGACTCCGTGCTGGACGAGATCGACGACGTCCTCGAGGAGAACGCCGAGGACTTCGTGCGCTCCTTCGTCCAGAAGGGCGGCGAGTAGGCGGCTGCCGGCGCCTGTCGAACATGATCATGGGACCGGTAAGGTCCGTGGCGTACTGCGCCCCAGCTCCGACGCGGCCCTGGGGCGGTTCAAGGATCGAGCGGACGTCATGGGGCGGGCCGCTGCATACGTGGAAGGAAACGTGTGGAAGCCAACACTCGTAGCACCGGGCGTCTGCCGGCTGCCTTCCTGACCCCCGGCTCCTCGTCGTTCATGGATTTCCTGGCCTCGCACTCCCCTGGGCTGCTCCCGGGCAACCGGCCGCTCCCGGCGGTGAAGGGCGCGATCGAGATCCCCCATGGGACGACGATCGTCGGGGCGTCGTTCCCGGGCGGTGTGGTGCTGGCCGGTGACCGGCGGGCCACGATGGGCAACGTCATCGCCCAGCGCGACATCGAGAAGGTCTTCCCGGCCGACGAGTACTCGGCGGTGGGCATCGCCGGCACGGCCGGTCTGGCCGTGGAGATGGTCAAGCTCTTCCAGCTGGAGCTGGAGCACTTCGAGAAGGTCGAAGGGGTTCAGCTCTCGCTGGAGGGCAAGGCGAACCGGCTGTCGACGATGATCCGTGGCAACCTCGGCATGGCCATGCAGGGCCTGGCCGTGGTGCCGCTGTTCGCCGGCTGGGACGTGGACCGCCAGAAGGGCCGGATCTTCTCCTACGACGTGACCGGCGGGCGCTCGGAGGAGCACGGCTTCGCCGCGACCGGCTCGGGCTCGGTCTTCGCCCGGGGGTCGCTGAAGAAGCTCTTCCGTGAGGATCTGACGGAGAGCCAGGCCCTCACGCTCGTCGTCCAGGCGCTCTACGACGCCGCCGACGACGACTCCGCGACCGGCGGCCCGGATCTTGCACGGCGTATCTATCCGATCGTCACCGTCATCACCGAGGAGGGATTCCGAAAGCTCACCGAGGCGGAGTGCTCCGAGATCGTCCGGGCGATCCACGAACGGCGGCTCCAGGAGCCGGACGGCCCCCGGGCCGCCCTCCTCTGATCCGAGGCTTTCGGAATGTACCCCTCATTGACAGAAAGGGACGGATAACCGGTGTCGACGCCGTTCTATGTATCACCTCAGCAGGCCATGGCCGACCGCGCCGAGTACGCCCGCAAGGGCATTGCGCGCGGCCGCAGTGTCGTGGTGCTCCAGTACACCGATGGCGTTGTCTTCGTTGCCGAGAACCCGTCCCGGGCCCTGCACAAGGTCAGCGAGATCTATGACCGGATCGCTTTCGCGGCGGTCGGCAAGTACAACGAATTCGAGAATCTGCGGATCGGCGGTGTGCGCTACGCGGATCTGCGGGGTTACACCTACGACCGGGACGACGTCACGGCCCGTGGCCTGGCCAATGTCTACGCCCAGACGCTGGGCGGGATCTTCTCCAGCGCGGCCGAGAAGCCCTACGAGGTCGAGCTGATCGTCGCCGAGGTCGGCGCGGGCCCCGAGGACGACCAGATCTACCGGCTGCCGCATGACGGTTCGATCGTGGATGAGCACGGTTCGGTCGCTATCGGTGGCAATGCCGATCAGATCAGCACCTACCTCGATCAGCGGCACCGCGACGGAATGACCCTTTCCGAGGCGCTGAAGCTCGCGGTCGAGTCCCTCACCCGCGACAACAACGGCGGCGAGCGCACGCTGACCGCCGAGCAGCTGGAGGTCGCCGTCCTCGACCGGACGCGGCCGCAGCAGCGGAAGTTCAAGCGGCTGCTGGGCCGTCAGCTGTCGCGTCTGCTGGAGGACACGCCCACCGGCGCGGCCGAGTCCGGTGCGACCGAGTCCGGTGCGGAGCCGGAGGGTTCGTCCGAGGAGGGCGGAGCGGCCTCGTCCGAGAGCTGATTTCTCTGCTTGCCGAAACACCGTGCGCCCCGTCGGGTCATCCCGGCGGGGCGCACGGCTTTCGCCGTCCGGAGGACGCGGGCGCTAGGGGCGGGCGTAGGCCGTGGTGCCGCGGGTGACGAGCCGGACCGGGAGGGCCTCGGGGGCCGGCGGCCGCCCGTCGAGGACGGCCACGAGGGCACGCATGCCGGCCTCGCCGACGGCCTCGGCCGGCAGCTGCACGGTGGTGAGCTCCGGCTCGACGGCCGTGGCGAGGGCCAGGTCGGTGAAGCCGGTGACGGAGAGGTCGGTGGGCACCTGCAGGCCCAGCCGGCGGGCGGCCTTGCACGCGCCCGCGGCGAGGACGTCGTCGTCGCAGATGATCGCGGTGGGGCGGTGGCCGGGCTCGGCCAGGGCCTTCTCGGTGGCGCGCAGCCCGTCGGCGACGGTGAGGGGCGCCCGCTCCGTCCGCAGCGTCACGCCGGCCGCCTCGCGCAAGGCGCCGGCGAGGGCGTCGGCGCGGACCCGGAAGGTCCAGGTGTCGATGTCCGAGGCGAGGTGGAGGAAGCGCCGGTGCCCGAGGCCCAGCAGGTGCTCCGCGACCTGGCGCATGCCGTCGGCGATGTCGGGGTTGACGGTGGCGGAGGCGCCTTCGTGGCCCGGGTCGCTGTCGAGCATGACGAGCGGGAGGCCGCCGCCCCGGATGGCGCCGACGGCCTCGGCGGCCATCGAGGAGGCGAGGACGCCGTCGAGGGTGGAGCTGGCGGAGGCGAACGGGTCGGGGGCCGGGCCGGTGCCCTCGGGGGAGAGGTAGAGGACGACGCCGAGGCCGTGCTCGCGGGCCACGCGGACGACTCCGGTGTGGACCCGGGCGAAGAATTCGTTGGTGAGCGCCGGGACGACGAGGAGGACCGTGCGGGTGCGCCCGAGGCGGAGGTCGCGGGCGGCGAGGTTGGGGCGGTAGCCCAGGCTCCGGGCGGCGGAGCGGACGGCCTCGGCGGTGCGCTCGGAGACCCGCCCGCGCCACTTCTCGCCCATCACGAGGGAGACCGTGGCCTGCGAGACGCCTGCGGCCCGGGCGACGTCGCGGCTGGTGGCACGGGCTCCGGCGCGGGGGCCGCGGGCCGTGGGCCACCGCTCGTCGCGGCGCTGCCCGGTCTCTTCACCGCTGGTCACTGTCGGTGCCTCCCCTATGCCCCAGCCTGCGGCGGTTGGACCCGCGGGCTGCGGCCATGATACGTATGACGCTTCTAGTTATACGTAAAACCCGAGGCTCGGGGAAGAGAGGAAGTCACCGATGGCGGCCGGCTACGGCGAAATGCTCAGAACGCGGCACGCCGCACGCCTGCTCACAGGCACGCTGGTGGGTCGCCTGCCGAACGCCACGGCCGCGCTCGCGATCCCGCTCTTCGTCCTCGCGGAGGGCGGCAGCTTCGCATTCGCCGGAGCGCTGTCCGCCGTCTACGGTGTGGCGAACGCCGTCGGCCAGCCCCTGCTGGGCCGGGCCGTCGACCTCTACGGCCAGCCCCGCGTCATGCTTCCCTCGGCCCTGATGGCCGCGCTCGGCATGGCGGTCTTCGCCGTCACCGGCCCGGAGCCGGCCTTCCTAGCGTACGCGGCCATGGTGGTGTCCGGATTCTTCACCCCGCCGCTGGAGGGCGGCCTGCGGGCGCTGTGGCCCTCGGTCCTCAAGAGCGAGGAGCGGATTCACGCCGCGTACTCCCTGGACGCCATCGCCCAGGAGCTGATGTACGTCGTCGGCCCGCTGATCATCTCCGGCATGGTCGCCGTGTGGTCCCCGGCCGCAGCACTGTTCGTGATCAACGCCCTCGGCGCCCTGGGCGCGCTCGCCGTCGTCACCTCGCGGCCCTCGCGGGAGTGGCGCAGTGCGCCGCGCGAGGCGCACTGGCTGGGCGCGCTGCGCTCGCCCGGGCTGCGCGTCGTCCTCGGCACGTTCTTCTTCATCGGCACCGCGCTGGGCTCGATCGCCGTGGCGGCGATCGCCTACGGCAAGGACGCCGGGAACGACGCCACCGCCGGGTACATCCTCTCCGCGATCGGCGTGGGCGCCCTCATCGGCGGCACGGTCTACGGCCACCGCCAGTGGCCGGGCACGCCGGAGCAGCGCCTGCGGCTGCTCGTGGCCGGTCTCGCGGTCTGCTACCTGCCGCTGCTGCTGGTCCCGGGCACCGTGATGATGACGGTGCTCGCCGGTGTGGCCGGTCTCTTCCTGGCGCCGTGTCTGGCCTGTGCCTTCGTCGTCGTGGACCGGCACGCGCCGCGCGGTACGGTCACGGAGGCCTTCTCCTGGCTGGTGACCTCCTTCGGCGTGGGCGCCGCCATCGGCTCCGGCGTGGTCGGCCCGGCGGTCCAGAGCGGCGGTGCACGGGCGGGGTACCTGGTCGCCGTGGGCGGCGGCGCGGCGGCGCTGCTCGTCATGGTGGCGGCCCGCCGGTGGCTGCAGGCCCCCGCGACCCCGTCGCCCGTCGTGGCCCGGTCGGAAAATGATCGGAACGGTGCGGTCGAACCCGGTTTCAGCGCAGGGCATCAGGCGTAATGTTCAGGCATGGACCGCCGCATTTTCGGGCTGGAGAACGAGTACGGCGTCACGTGCACCTTCAGGGGACAGCGCCGGCTGTCGCCTGACGAAGTGGCGCGCTACCTCTTCCGCCGTGTCGTTTCCTGGGGCCGCAGCAGCAATGTCTTCCTGCGCAACGGAGCGCGTCTCTACCTGGATGTGGGCTCGCACCCCGAATATGCAACGCCGGAGTGCGACAGCGTGGTCGAGCTGGTCACCCACGACAAGGCCGGAGAGCGCATTCTCGAGGGCCTGCTCGTCGATGCCGAGCGGCGCCTGCACGAGGAGGGGATCGCGGGCGACGTCTATCTCTTCAAGAACAACACCGACTCCGCCGGGAACTCCTACGGCTGCCACGAGAACTATCTCGTCGCGCGGCACGGGGAGTTCTCGCGTCTTGCGGACATCCTCATCCCCTTCCTGGTGACGCGGCAGCTGCTGTGCGGGGCGGGGAAGGTCCTGCAGACGCCCCGCGGCGCGGTCTACTGCGTCAGCCAGCGCGCGGAGCACATCTGGGAGGGCGTCAGCTCGGCGACCACCCGCTCCCGCCCGATCATCAACACCCGTGACGAGCCGCACGCCGACGCCGAGCGCTACCGCCGCCTGCACGTCATCGTCGGCGACTCCAACATGTCCGAGACGACGATGCTGCTGAAGGTCGGCGCGACGGATCTGGTGCTGCGCATGATCGAGGCGGGCACGGTCATGCGCGACCTCACGCTGGAGAATCCCATCCGGGCCATCCGCGAGGTCAGCCACGACATCACGGGCCGGCGGAAGGTCCGGCTCGCGAGCGGGCGCGAGGCCTCCGCCCTGGAGGTCCAGCAGGAGTACTACGAGAAGGCCGTGGACTTCTGCGAGCGCCGCGGCATCCGCACGGGCACGGTGGAGCGCGTCCTGGAGCTGTGGGGCCGCACCCTGGAGGCCGTCCGGGACGAGGACCTGGACCGTATCTCCACGGAGATCGACTGGGTGATGAAGTACCAGCTCATCGAGCAGTACCGGGCGAAGAACAACATCACCATGTCGCACCCGAGGGTCGCGCAGATAGACCTCGCGTACCACGACATCCACCGCCGCCGCGGGCTGTACTACCTGCTGGAGAAGCGCGGCCGGGCGGCCCGGGTGTGCAACGACCTCAAGATCTTCGAGGGCAAGTCCGTGCCCCCGCAGACGACGCGGGCCCGGCTGCGGGGCGACTTCATCCGCCGCGCACAGGAGCAGCGGCGCGACTTCACGGTCGACTGGGTGCACCTGAAGCTCAATGACCAGGCGCAGCGGACGGTGCTGTGCAAGGACCCCTTCCGGTCCGTGGACGACCGGGTGGAGAAGCTGATCGCCGGGATGTGAGCGGGTGGGGCTGCGCCGGGCCGTGGGGCCCGGCGCAGTGCCGTGTCGGGCAGGGTTGATCGCACAGGATCAGGCCGTAGAGTGGCGGGCACTGCTCAGCCACCCCCCTAGCCCGAGTTGGACTGATGAACCTCACGATGAACACGCGTCGCCTGGCCGCGGCGCTTGCCGTGCCTGTCCTGCTGTTCTCCGCCGCCGCGTGCGGTGACGGCAAAGGCTCGTCCGAGGCGAAGGTCTCGGTGAAGGGGGACTTCGGCCAGAAGCCCGAGATCTCCGTGGAGAAGGATGCGAAGCCGGGCGGCGAGCTCACCGTCAAGACGCTGTCGGAGGGCAAGGGCGACAAGGTCGAGAAGGGCACGTTCGTGCGGCTCGACTTCGCGGTGCAGAGCATGAAGGACGACAAGCCGCTGGGAGGTTCCTGGTCGAGCCAGGGGCAGATCCCGGGCAACAAGGACGTGCGCCGCCAGGACGTCTTCGCCGCGGGTCAGCCGGGCCAGCAGGTGCCCGCGAAGGTGGCGGACGCCGTGATCGGCCAGCGGGCCGGCAGCCGGGTCGAGGTCGTGGGCACGGTGAAGGACACCATCGGCGAGCAGGTCAACCCGCAGCTGGGCCTGGACCCCGAGGACGGCCTGGTCTGGGTCGTCGACGTCGTCGGCGGCCAGAAGGTCGACCCGAAGAGCGAGGTCAAGGGCGACCAGGCGAAGCCGGACGAGGGCATGCCCGAGGTGAAGGTGCTGCCGCAGAAGGCCGCGGAGATCACGATCCCCAAGGACACCAAGGCGCCCTCCGACCTCAAGGAGCAGGTGCTGATCAAGGGCACCGGCCCGGAGATCAAGGCGGGCGAGGGGCTGATCGCCCAGTACACCGGCGTGAAGTGGGAGGACGGCAAGAAGTTCGACTCCTCCTGGGACCACTCGGGCGCGACGAGCTTCCAGATCGGCACGGGCTCCGTCGTCCAGGGCTGGGACAAGGGCCTGGTCGGCAAGCACGTCGGGGACCGGGTCGAGCTGGTGATCCCGCCGAAGCTGGGTTACGAGGGCCAGACCGGCAACGGCCTGGAGAAGAACACGCTGGTCTTCGTCGTGGACATCGTGGGCAAGGTCTGATTTCCGATCGGGATCTGCCAGACTTGCACGGTTGTCTACAAGATTCTTTCGTAGGAGCACTTTCGTGAGCATCGACAAGCCCGAGATCGACTTCCCCGAGGGCCCGGTGCCCTCTGACCTGGAGATCACCGAGATCTGGGAGGGCGACGGCGCCGTCGCCAAGGCCGGCGACTTCGTCAAGGTCCACTACGTGGGCGTGGCCTTCTCCACCGGCGAGGAGTTCGACGCGAGCTGGAACCGTGGCAACCCGCTGGAGTTCAAGCTGGGCGCCGGCCAGGTCATCGAGGGCTGGGACAAGGGCATCCAGGGCATGAAGGTCGGTGGCCGCCGCAAGCTGGTCATCCCCGCCCACCTCGGCTACGGCGACCGTGGCGCCGGTGGCGGCGTGATCGCCCCGGGCGAGACGCTGATCTTCGTCTGCGACCTGATCGCGGTCTGACGCCGACCTGTCGGCGGGCCGAGGGTCCATGTCCCCCAGGGGCATGGGCCCTCGGCTTTTGCGCAGGAAGACCGGAGCGGTACGGTCAACGGTTGAGAGCACAAGTAGAGAGGGCGTCGATGGCGATTGCCAAGGCCGAGCGGCTGATGAACCTGGCGCTGTGCCTGCTGGGGACGCGCCGTCCGCTCAGCAAGCGGGAGCTGCGGGGGTCCATCGAGGCTTACCTCGAAGCCTTTGGCCCGGGAAGCGGTGTCGCCTCCGGGTCGGGGCCCGGTGCGGCCTCCGGGGCCCCGGACAACGCCACGGGCAGCGATGACGCCTTCAACCGCATGTTCGAGCGCGACAAGGACGACCTGCGCGAGCTCGGCCTGATCATCGAGACGGTGGAGAGCGTCGACGGCGAGACCGGCTATCTGGCCCGCCGCGACAGCAACCGCCTGCCCCCCGTCACGCTGGACGTCGAGGAGGCCGCCGCCTTGGGCCTGGCCGCCAGCGTCTGGCAGCAGGCCCGCCTGGCCGCCGCGGCCAGCGGCGCACTGCAGAAGCTGCGGGCCGCCGGAATGCCGCTCGCGGAAGAGGTCTACGGCAGCCACAGCGCCCTGGAGACGCGGATCCCGGTCCACGAGGCCGCCTTCGAGCCGCTGATGCTGGCCGCGCGCGACCGGCGCCCGGTGGTCTTCGACTACCGCAAGGCGAACTCGGCCCGCCCCGAGCAGCGGCACGTCGAGCCGTGGCAGCTGGAGTGCTGGCGCGGCCACTGGTACCTGGCGGGCTGGGACCGCGACCGCAAGGCGGAGCGCGTCTTCCGGCTGTCCCGGATCACCGGCAAGGTGCGCTCGCGGGGCATCCCCTTCACCGCGCCGGTGCCCGATCACGTGACGGTCCGCGAGACGGTCGAGCGCTGGGCCGGCGAGACGGCGACGGGCACGGCCCTGATCAAGGTGCGCGCGGACCACGGGTATCCGCTGCGGGCGCGGGCCCTGGCCACGCGCGAGCTGGGCGACGGCTGGGACGAGCTGGAGATCCCCTACGGGCACGGGCTGGACGCCTGGCTGGTGGAGTTCGGCCCGGACGTGGTGGTGCTGGAACCGGCGGAGCTGCGGGCCGAGGTGCTCGACCGGCTGCGCGCCGTGGCCAAGGGCTGAGACAGCGGATACGGGCCGAAGGGCCCGCGACGAGGGCTGAGAGGAACGGACCGACTTCTGATGGCCGGAAACGCCATTGATCAGACGCGGCGGATGCTGTCGCTGGTCACCTATCTGCGGGAGCGCCCCGGCGCCCGGGTCACCGACGTGGCGCGCGCCTTCGGGATCACCGAGGACGAGCTGATCGGCGACCTCGACGTCCTGCCGATGTGCGGCACCAGCTTCCGCGGCGGTGACCTGCTGGACATCGACACCGACGGCGACCGCATCTGGTGGCACAACCCGGACGCCTCGGGCAGCAGCACGGGCGAGCCGCTGCGGCTCGCCGCGGACGAGGCCACGGCCCTGCTGGTGGCCGCGCGCGCGGTGGCGACGCTGCCGGGCCTGCGCGAGAGCGACCGGCAGGCGCTGGTGCGGGCCACCGCGAAGATCGAGGCCGCGGCCGGCGAGGCCGCGGGCGCGAGCTCGCGGCTGTCGGTGACCTTCGAGTCCGAGGGCGGCGTCTTCGCCGACGTCGACCGGGCGATCGCCGAGCGCCGCCGCGTCTGGATCAAGTACTACTCGCCCGCGCGCGACGAGCTCACCGAGCGCGAGGTCGACCCCGTCCGGCTGTTCGTCGTGGGCCACACCTATATGGAGGCGTGGTGCCGGCTCTCGGAGGCGCGGCGCACCTTCCGCCTGGACCGGGTGGCCGAAATCAGGCTGCTCGACGAGCCCTCCGACCCGCCGCCGGTCGAGCTGCGCGACCTCTCCGAGGGGCTGGTGCAGCCGGCCGCGGAGGATCCGGAGGTCGTGATCGAGGTGGGCCCCGGCGGCCGCTGGGTCGCCGAGTACTACCCGCACGACAGCGCCGAGGAGCGGCCCGACGGCGGCCTGCGGATCACGCTGCGCACGCCGGACCCGGCCTCGCTGCGCCGGCTCGCGCTGCGGCTCGGCGGCGACGGGCGGATCGTCTCGCCGGCGGCGCTGGCGGTCAGTGCGCGGGACGCCGCCCGCGAGGCCCTTGCGGCGTACGGGGAGTGAGGGTGGACGCGATGGACGGGAGAGTGCCGGGAGCCGCGATGTTCAAGGCGGCCTGCCCCGACTGCCGCGGCCGTTTCGAGCTGGCCGCGAGCGCGCTGCGGCTGGCGATCGGCGGCAGCCGGCGGACCACCTTCTACTCCTTCACCTGCCCGGACTGCGGTTCCGCGGTGCGCAAGCCGGCGGGGGAGCGGATCGTCGAGCTGCTGACGGGCGGCGGGGTGCGTACGCTGCGGTTGCACTCGACGGTGTGAGCCCCGGCCCGCTGCCGGGCCCGGTGCGTACGAACACAGTCCGTACGAAACACTCCGATAAACAGCTGTTTTGAGCCATTCCGACATCCCGATAGGTTCGCCCCATGTTCTGGCCCATGCTCGCCGTCGCCCTCTCCTTCCTGGGGATCGCCGTCCTCGGGGTGCTGGCCGCCCGGGTGCTGGTCGAAGTGCGGCGGCTGGCGCGTCAGGTCTCGGAGAGCTCGCAGCGGATCAGCCGGGCCGCGGAGGACCTGGAGCGGGCCGCGACGCCGCTCGCCGCGGCGGGCGCACAGGCCGTGCACACTTTGCGCCAGGAATGAGCGGTTCTGACAACGTCGCTCCCGCTCTCTCCTGGGTTCACCGACCGGGCGGTACGCTGTTTCGGTGGCCCCGGCGACGAGGCGGGGGGTCGCATCCGGGAGTACGCAAGGGGATTGCCCAGCGTTTACCCCTGCGCGTTACGATCGCTGCCGTACGGCTGATGGACAAATGTCCGATCGGTCGGCAGTACCCCACCCCATGCCGCCTCGGTGAGAAGGTAAACGCAAATGTTCGGTAGGCTCGGCGCCCCCGAGATCATCCTCATTCTCGTCGTCATCGTCCTGCTGTTCGGTGCGAAGAAGCTCCCGGACATGGCGCGTTCCCTGGGCAAGTCCGCCCGCATCCTCAAGAGCGAGGCGAAGGCCATGAAGTCGGAGGGCCAGGACAACGCCTCCGCCCCGGCCGACCCGCCCGCCGGCCAGGCCCCGCGTACGATCAAGGCGGCTCCCGGCGATGTGGCCGGCGCGCGTCCGGTCACCGAGCCGAGCGACCGCTCCGCGTAGCACTGAGCAGCGCCGGACAGGCGCTGAGCAGCACTTTTTCAGGGACGATCGAGGCGGCCGCCCGCGGGGTGTCCGTCTGCCGCACGAGATAGGGACGTGGGTTGCCCAAGTCTGCCCGCAAGAAGGAGAAGGACCCCGAGGGGCGGATGCCGCTCGCGGAGCACCTGCGTGAGTTGCGCAACCGGCTGGCCAAGGCGGTCCTCGCGATCATCGTGGTCGCGATCGTCGCTGCCTTCTACCAGAAGCAGCTCACGGACTTCCTCTCGAGCCCCGTTCCCAAGTGCCCCGGGCGCGATCTCGCCCAGAGCCACGGCGGCAACTGCGCGATCGTCGTCTTCAACAGCCTGTCGTCGCCGTTCACGACGATCGTCAAGATCTGCCTCCTGGCGGGCGTGACGGTCTCCTCGCCGATCTGGCTCTACCAGCTGTGGGCGTTCCTCGCCCCCGGCCTGCACAAGAGCGAGAAGAAGTACACGATCGCCTTCGTGGCGACGGCGGCCCCGCTCTTCGTCGCGGGCGCCTGGCTGGCCTACGAGATCATGCCGATGAGCATGCGGGTGCTGCTCCAGATCACACCCGATTCCGCGGCCAACACCCTCAACCTCGACGACATCCTCGACTTCACCGTCCGGATGATCCTCGTCTTCGGCCTCGCCTTCGAGCTGCCCCTGCTCCTGGTGATGATGAACATCGCCGGCATGGTCACGGGCAAGACCATGGTCAAGTGGTGGCGCGGCGTCGTGATGGGCGTCTTCGTCTTCGGCGCGGTCGCGACCCCGAGCACCGACCCGTTCGGCATGTGCATCCTGGCGGTGCCGATCATCATCCTGTACTTCGGTGCGGTCGGCTTCTCGATGCTGAACGACAAGCGCCGTGCGCTGCGCAACCCCGACCGGCTGCTGTCGGACGACGAGGCGGCCCCCCTGGACCTGACCCCGCAGTCCACCGGCGACTCCGAGCCGATGCCGGCCCTGAGCGAGCGATCCGAGGACGGCCGCAGCCACGCGGCCCGCAACAGCTACGACGACGTGACGTGAGCTGAGGCGGCGCGCTCCGAGGAGCGCATCGTCCAGGCACCGCCGAGGGGCGGCCGCTGACACAGCGGCCGCCCCTCGGCGCATCCCGACCCGATAGGGTCCGGCGGGTGACCAGCGACATCACGCTCTTCGTCAACCCGACGGCAGGCCGCGGGCGCGGGGCGGCCGCCGCCCAGCCGGCCGCCCGGGCGCTGCGCGCCGCCGGGTTCTCCGTCCGCACCGTCCTCGGCGAGAACGCCGCCGACGCTCTGCGCCGGGCCCGCGAGGCCGTCGCGGGCGGCACCGGAGCGCTGATCGCCGTCGGCGGCGACGGCATGACCTCGCTGGCCCTCCAGGCCGTCGCCGGAACGCCCACCCCGCTCGGCGTGGTGGCCGTCGGCACCGGCAACGACTTCGCCCGCGAGGCCGGGCTGCCGGTCCGCGACCCCGCGGCGGCCGGCCGCCTCATCGCCGAGTCCCTCAAGGGCGACGGCGGCCGCCCTGTGGACCTCGGCCGGGCCGGCGGGACGTACTTCGCGACGGTGCTCGCCTCCGGCTTCGACTCGCGCGTCAACGACCGCGGCAACCGGATGCGCTTCCCCTCCGGCCGCCTGCGCTACGACCTGGCGATGATCGCCGAACTGGCCGCGCTGCGCCCCGTTGCGTACCGGATCCGGCTGGACGACGGCCCGGAGCAGGAGATCGAGGCGACCCTCGTCGCCGTCGGCAACAGCTCCTCCTACGGCGGGGGCATGCGCATCTGCGCGGGAGCCCGCATGGACGACGGGCTGTTCGACATCACCGTCGTCGGCCCGTGCAGCCGCTCCACCCTGCTGAAGGTCTTCCCCCGGGTCTACCGCGGCACCCACCTCGGCCACCCGAAGGTCACCGTGCACCGCGTCGCCAAGGTGTCACTGTCCGCAGCCGGGGTCACCGGCTGGGCGGACGGCGAGCCGCTCGGCCCGCTGCCGCTGGAAGCCGAGACCGTGCCCGGAGCCGTGCGCCTGCTCGGAGCTGCGGAAAAGGCTGCATAAAAGATCGGGTGCGCTGTCGGAGGTCACCGGTAGGCTCGTAGACAAGATGACCGACGACATGTCCCCTGCTGAGCGCTACGCCCTGTCACGGGTGCGCGCTGCCGAGCAGGCCACCGCGCTCGCACCGTTCCGCGAGATGTACGAATTCGAGCTGGACCCCTTCCAGATAGACGCCTGCAAGGCCCTGGAGGCCGGGAAGGGTGTCCTGGTCGCCGCGCCGACCGGTTCGGGCAAGACCATCGTGGGCGAGTTCGCCGTCCACCTGGCCCTCCTCCAGGGCCGCAAGTGCTTCTACACCACGCCCATCAAGGCGCTGTCGAACCAGAAGTACAGCGATCTCGTCAGGCGCTACGGCGCCGCCAAGGTCGGCCTGCTGACCGGCGACAACAGCATCAACGCCGATGCCCCGGTGCTCGTGATGACCACCGAGGTCCTGCGCAACATGCTCTATGCCAACTCCCAGGCCCTCACCGGCCTGGGCTACGTGGTCATGGACGAGGTGCACTACCTCTCCGACCGCTTCCGCGGCGCCGTCTGGGAGGAGGTCATCATCCACCTCCCGGAGTCGGTGACCCTCGTCTCCCTGTCGGCCACCGTCTCCAACGCCGAGGAGTTCGGCGACTGGCTGGACACCGTGCGCGGCGACACCGAGGTGATCGTCTCCGAGGAGCGGCCCGTCCCGCTGTGGCAGCACGTGCTCGCCGGCCGGCGGATGTACGACCTCTTCGAGGAGGAGACGGACCACGGCGGCCGCGGCGCCGCCCGGCGCGAGGTCAACCCCGACCTGCTGCGCATGGCCCGCATGGAGAACAGCCGCACCTACAACCCGCGCGAGCGCCGCCGCGGCAAGATGGTGCGCGAGGCCGACCGCGAGCGCGAGCGCCGCCAGCGCAGCCGGATCTGGACGCCCGGCCGCCCGGAGGTCATCGAGCGCCTCGACGCCGAGGGCCTGCTGCCCGCGATCACCTTCATCTTCAGCCGCGCGGGCTGCGAGGCCGCCGTCAACCAGTGCCTGTACGCCGGCCTGCGGCTCAACGACGACGCGGCGCGCGCGAAGGTCCGCGAGATCGTCGAGGAGCGCACGGCCGCCATCCCCGACGAGGACCTGCACGTCCTCGGCTACTTCGAGTGGCTGGAGGGCCTGGAGCGCGGCATCGCCGCCCACCACGCGGGCATGCTGCCGACCTTCAAGGAGGTCGTGGAGGAGCTCTTCGTCAAGGGCCTGGTCAAGGCCGTCTTCGCCACCGAGACGCTGGCCCTCGGCATCAACATGCCGGCCCGCACGGTGGTGCTGGAGAAGCTCGTCAAGTGGAACGGCGAGACCCACGCGGACATCACGCCCGGCGAGTACACCCAGCTGACCGGCCGCGCCGGGCGGCGCGGCATCGACGTCGAGGGGCACGCCGTCGTGCTGTGGCAGCGCGCCATGGACCCGGCCGCGCTCGCCGGTCTCGCGGGCACCCGCACGTATCCGCTGCGCTCCAGCTTCAAGCCGTCGTACAACATGGCGGTCAACCTCGTCTCGCAGTTCGGGCGGCACCGCTCGCGCGAGCTGCTGGAGACGTCGTTCGCGCAGTTCCAGGCCGACAAGTCGGTCGTCGGCATCTCCCGGCAGGTGCAGAAGAACGAGGAGGGCCTGGCGGGTTACCGCGAGGCCGTCACCTGCCACCTGGGCGACTTCGAGGAGTACGCCAGGCTGCGCCGTGAGCTGAAGGACCGTGAGACCGACCTGGCCAAGCAGGGCGCGGTGCAGCGCCGCGCCGCCGCGGCGACGGCCCTGGAGCGGCTCAAGCCCGGTGACGTCATCCACGTTCCCACCGGCAAGTACGCGGGCCTGGCCCTCGTGCTGGACCCCGGCCTGCCGCCCGCCCGCGCCGACCGCCACCGCGGCTTCGACGCCCACGACGGCCCGCGCCCGCTGGTGCTCACCGCCGAGCGGCAGGTCAAGCGCCTCGCCCCGATGGACTTCCCGGTGCCGGTGGAGGCGCTGGAGCGGATGCGGATCCCCAAGTCCTTCAACCCGCGCTCCCCGCAGTCGCGGCGCGACCTCGCCTCCGCGCTGCGCACCAAGGCGGGGCACATCGTGCCCGACCGGCACCGCAAGTCCCGCGCGGCGGGCGCCGACGACACCGAGATCGCCCGGCTGCGCGCGGCCCTGCGCGCGCACCCCTGCCACGGCTGCTCCGACCGCGAGGACCACGCCCGCTGGGCCGAGCGCTACCAGCGGCTGCTGCGGGACACCCGCCAGCTGGAGCGGCGCATCGAGGGGCGTACGAACACCATCGCCCGCACCTTCGACCGGATCTGCGCGCTCCTCACCGAGCTGGACTACCTGCGGGGGACCGAGGTCACCGAGAACGGCAGGCGGCTCGCGCGCCTCTACGGCGAGCTGGACCTGCTGGCCTCCGAGTGCCTGCGCGACGGCGTGTGGGAGGGGCTGAAGCCGGCCGAGCTCGCGGCGTGCGCCTCGGCGCTGGTCTTCGAGGCGCGCATGGCCGACGACGCGGCGCCCCCGAAGCTGCCCACGGGCCCGGCGAAGGAGGCCCTCGGCGAGATGGTGCGCATCTGGGGCCGGCTCGACGCCCTGGAGGAGCAGCACAAGATCAACCAGGCGGAGGGGGTCGGCCAGCGCGAGCCGGACCTCGGCTTCGCCTGGGCGGCGTACCGCTGGGCGTCCGGGCACGGGCTGGACGAGGTCCTGCGGGAGGTCGAGATGCCGGCCGGTGACTTCGTGCGGTGGTGCAAGCAGCTGATCGACGTACTGGGGCAGATCGCGGCTGCGGCGCCGCAGGACGGCAGTACGGTGGCGCGCAATGCGCGGCGTGCGGTGGACGGCTTGCTGCGGGGTGTCGTGGCGTACTCGTCGGTGGGCTGAGGCGCCCGGCGCCGACGGTCACAGCGTGGCCGTCGGCGCCGGCCCCGGCCAGGCCTACGCCGCAGCCGCACCTTCCTGTTCGACCTCGACCTGCTGGTTCCACTCGCGCTTGGACGCCTGCCAGCCGTCCTCGTCGTGGCCGCGGCGCCAGTAGCCCGACACCGACAGCCGCTCGCGCGGCACCTCCCGCTCCACGCGCAGGTACCGGCGCAGCTCCTTCACGAAGCCCGCTTCGCCGTGCACGAAGGCCTGGACGTCGGCGGACGGGAAGTCGAGCCCGCGGACGGCCGCGACCAGGGCCTCGCCGACGGGCGCGGCGCCGCGGTGCAGCCACGTGACCTCGACGCCCTCGGCCAGCTCCAGCTTCTGCTCGTCCTCCGGGCCGGGGATCTCGACGAAGGCGTGCACGCGCGCGCCGGCCGGGATCCGCTCCAGGGACGCGGCGATCGCCGGCAGCGCGCTCTCGTCGCCCGCCAGGAGGTGCCAGCCGGCGGCCGGGTCGGGGGAGTAGGCGCCGCCGGGGCCGCGGAAGATCACCTCGGCGCCCGGCCGGACCGAGGCCGCCCACGGGCCGGCCAGGCCCTCGTCGCCATGGACGACGAAGTCGATGGCCAGCTCGCGCGCCTCGCGGTCGAAGGAGCGCACCGTGTACGTACGGGTCTTCGGCCAGTGCTCGTGGGGCAGCTCCCGGCGGATGATCTCCATGTCGAACGACTCGGGGTAGGTGACACCGGGCACGGGGAAGAGGAGCTTCACGTAGTGGTCGGTGTGCTCGCCCGCGCCGAAGTCCGCGAGGCCCTCGCCGCCGAGCACCACGCGCACCATGTGCGGCGTGAGCCGCTCGGTGCGCACCACACGGGCCCGGTTGAGCTTCGGCCTCTGCCGGACGGGACGCTCTGCCATGGTGTCTCCCCTGATCCCCTGATCCTGAAAAGTTAGGTCTACCTAACCTAACAGCTCAGCTGCCGAGAACGTCCAGCAGGCGCTGCAGCGAGCCGCCGAGCCCCCACCGCCCGGCCAGGGCGTCGAGCGCCTGAGGGTCCCGCGGCCGCACCGGGAGCGCCGGATCGAACGGCGCCAGCGGGACGTCCGACGCCACCCGTACGACCTTCGGGGCCACCGCCAGATACGGCCCGGCCTCCGCCAGGCGCGTGCGCTGCACCGGGGTGAGCTTCGCCGCCGGGTCGTCCACGGCGGCCAGGATCCCCGCCAGGTCGCCGAAGGCGGCCAGCAGCTTCGCGGCCGTCTTCTCGCCGATGCCCGGCACCCCCGGGAGCCCGTCGCTGGGGTCGCCGCGGAGCAGCGCCAGGTCGGCGTACCCGGATCCGTCCACCCCGTACTTCTCGCGCAGCAGCGCTTCGTCGACCGCCTGCAGCGTGCCCACGCCCTTGACCGGATACAGCACCCGCACCCCGCGCCGGTCGTCCACCAGCTGGTAGAGGTCGCGGTCGCCCGTGACGATGTCGACCGGGCCCTCGGCGCGCCCCGCGAGCGTACCGATCACGTCATCGGCCTCGTACCCCGCGGCGCCGACCCGGGCGATGCCGATCGCGTCGAGCACGGCCTCGATCACCGGGACCTGCGGGGAGAGGGTGTCGGGCACCTCCTCCTCATCGGGCCCGGTCTCCGTCTCCTCGGCCACGCGGTGCGCCTTGTACGAGGGGATGAGCTCGACCCGCCAGTGGGGCCGCCAGTCGAAGTCCATGCAGGCCACCAGGTCGTCGGGGTGGTGGTCCTGGACGAGGCGGGCGATGAAGTCGAGCAGGCCGCGCACGGCGTTCACCGGGGTGCCGTCGGGGGCGCGGACGGAGTCGGGCACCCCGAAATAGGCGCGGAAGTACAGGGAAGCGGTGTCGAGGAGCATCAGGCGTCGCGTCACGGTCCGATCATGCCGCAGACCACTGACACCGCCCCCGCAGGCCCACCCCGCCGATGTGAACCGGGTCACTGTTCCGTTTGCCCGGATTGATCGGGGGCAGGCGCGGCACCGGAGCGGACCCCGTCCTCGGCACGTGTGCCGGAAGCGGGCACGCGGACCGATGCCGCACCGCTCCACGGCCCTGCCACAGGGGGAGGCAGGGCCGTCGTGAGTTCTACCCGAGAGGTGTATGTGTCCAGGCTCCAGGCCGAGCATCTGTACAAGGTGTTCGGGAGACGACCCGAAGCCGCCGTCCAACGGCTCGAAGGCGGCGCCGACCGCGACGAGCTGCGTGCCGACGGCACCACCGCAGCGGTCATCGACGCCTCGTTCGAGGTGGAGGCCGGCCAGATCTTCGTGGTGATGGGTCTGTCGGGATCCGGCAAGTCCACCCTCCTGCGGATGCTCAACGGCCTGCTGGAACCGACGGCCGGCCGCGTCCTCTTCGACGGGGAGGACCTGACCGCCCTGTCCCCGCGCGACCTGCGCACGGTGCGCTCCCGGAAGATCAGCATGGTCTTCCAGCACTTCGCGCTCTTCCCGCACCGCAGCGTGCTGGAGAACGCGGCCTACGGCCTGGAGGTGCAGGGCGTGGCGCGCGCGGAGCGCGAGAAGCGCGCCGCCGAGGCGCTGGAGCTCGCAGGCCTGGGGGGCTGGGAGACCTCCTGGCCCGACGAGCTCTCGGGCGGCATGCAGCAGCGCGTCGGGCTCGCCCGGGCGCTGGCCACCGATGCGGACCTGCTGCTGATGGACGAGTCCTTCAGCGCCCTCGACCCGCTGATCCGCCGCGACATGCAGGACCAGCTGCTGGACCTGCAGACGCGGCTGAAGAAGACCATCGTCTTCATCACCCACGACCTCAACGAGGCCATGCGCCTCGGCGACCGGATCGCCGTCATGCGCGACGGCCGGATCGTGCAGAACGGCACCGCGGAGGACATCCTCGTGCGCCCGGCCAACGACTACGTGGCCTCCTTCATCCAGGACGTCGACCGCAGCCGGGTGCTGACCGCCGGCTCGATCATGGACCGGACCGGCCGGGCCTCCGGCGCCGACGGGGCGGCCACCGTCCCCGCCGCGACGCCGCTCGCCGACCTGTTCGCCTCCTTCGCCCGCAGCGCCGCCCCCCTCACCGTCACCGACGAGCGGGGCGAGCCGGCCGGCGTCGTCACCCGCGACCTGCTGTTCGCCGCGCTCGGCGAGGAGCCGGGGGTGCCCGCCCCGCGCACCGGGGAGGCCCCGGAGACCGGCGAGATCGCCGAAGCCGGCGAGCCCGCGGAGGCCGCCACGCCTGCCCGCGCCGACGAGGCGGAGGTGAGCGCCCGTGCCTAGGATCCACTTCGGAAGCTGGGCCGAGAACGCCGTCAGCTGGCTGCAGACCCACCTGAGCTGGCTGTTCGACGTCATCAACACGGTCCTGACCGGTATGTACGACGGGGTGAACGCCGTCCTCGGCGCCCCCGATCCGCTGCTGATGGCCGGCATCCTGGCCGTCGTCGCCTGGTGGCTGCGCGGGCTGCTGCCCGCCGTGCTCACCTTCGCCGGCTTCGCCCTGGTCGACTCCTTCGGCCTGTGGGAGGCGGCGATGGCGACGCTGTCGCTCGTCCTCGTCGCGAGCCTGATCACGCTGCTGGTCGCCGTGCCGCTCGGCATCTGGGCGGCGCGCAGCAGCAAGGTCAGCGGTGTCCTGCGGCCCGCGCTGGACGTCATGCAGACGATGCCCGCCTTCGTCTACCTGATCCCCGGCGTCATGTTCTTCTCGATCGGGCCGATCCCCGGCCTGATCGCGACCGTCGTCTTCTCGATGCCGCCGGGCGTCCGGATGACCGAGCTGGGCATCCGGCAGGTCGACGGCGAGCTCGTCGAGGCCGCGACGGCCTTCGGCACCACGCCGCGCGACACCCTGACCCGGGTGCAGCTGCCGCTCGCCCTGCCCACGATCATGGCGGGCGTCAACCAGGTCATCATGCTGGCCCTGTCCATGGTCGTCATCGCCGGCATGGCGGGCGCGGGCGGCCTCGGCGAGGCCGTGTACGCGGCCGTCACCAAGGTCGACATCGGCGGCGGCGTCGAGAGCGGCCTGGCCGTCGTCGTCCTCGCCATCTACCTGGACCGGATGACCGGCGCCCTCAACCAGCGGGTCTCCCCGCTCGGCCGCCGCGCCGCCGCCAAGGCCGCCTCCGCCGCCCGCGGGTTCGCCTTCCTGCGCTACCGGCCCGGCACGGCCGTCGCCACCGTCGGCGTGGTCGTCCTCGCACTGGTCGCCGGCGGGATGAACCTCGCGCGCAGCGGCGACGACGGGCAGAACGTGGCCGCGGGCGCGAACGTGGGGCACGGCCGGGGCATCAAGCTCGGCTACTTCCCCTGGGACGAGGCCGTCGCCACCACCTACCTGTGGCAGAACATCCTTGAGGACCGCGGCTACAAGCCGGACGTCAAGCAGCTCGACCCGGGTCCGCTCTACACCGCGCTGGCGCAGGGTCAGATGGACCTGCAGTTCGACTCCTGGCTGCCGACGACCCACAAGCAGTACATGGACCGCTACCGCGACAAGCTCACCGACCTGGGCGCCTGGTACGGGCCCACGTCGCTGGAGCTGTCCGTGCCCGACTACGTCAAGGGCGTGGACTCGCTGGAGGACCTCAAGGGCAAGAGCGCCCAGTTCGGCGGGAAGATCGTCGGCATCGAGTCCAGCGCGGGCATGATGGGCACGCTCAACGACAAGGTCCTCAAGGAGTACGGACTGGACGGCGAGTACAAGGTCGTCTCCTCCTCCACCTCCTCGATGCTCGCCGACCTCGACCGGGCCATCAAGAAGAAGGAGCCCATCGTCACCACCCTGTGGTCGCCGCACTGGGCCTACGGCAAGCACCAGCTGAAGAAGCTCAAGGACCCCAAGGGCGCCTGGGGCAAGGGCGAGGAGATCCACGCCGTCGGCAAGAAGGACTTCGGCAAGGACTTCCCCGAGGTCACGGCCTGGATGAAGGACTTCAAGCTCTCCGAGAAGGACCTCGCCTCCCTGGAGGTCGAGATCCAGAACGGCGGGAAGGGCAAGGAGAAGGAGTCCGCCCGCCGCTGGCTGGACGCCCACCCGGGCCTGGCCGACAAGCTGGCGCCTGTCCGCCACTGACGAACAGACGTACGGTGGGGCGGTGGTCCCGCCCAGGAGCAGCCGCCCCGCCGTACGCCGCGTCGTCTCCCTCGTCCCCTCTTTGACGGAGGCCGTCGCCGCGACCGAGCCCGGGCTGCTCGCCGGCGCCACCGACTGGTGCGACCACCCGGCCGGCCTGGACGTCGTCCGGATCGGCGGCACGAAGAACCCCGACACGGCGCGCATCGCCGCCCTCGCGCCCGACCTCGTCCTCGCCAACGAGGAGGAGAACCGCGCCCCCGACCTCGGCGCGCTGCGCGCCGCCGGGCTGGAGGTGCTGGTCACCGAAGTACGTACGCTGCCCCAGGCGTTCGCCGAACTGGAGCGGGTCCTGGTGCGCGGCTGCGGGCTGGCCAGGCCCGCGTGGCTGGCCGACGCGGAGGACGCGTGGCGGGACGTACGGGCCGCCGGGCCGGCGGTACGGGCCGTGGTGCCGGTGTGGCGGCGGCCGTGGATGGTCCTCGGCCGGGACACCTTCGCCGGTGACGTCCTCGCCCGGCTCGGCGTCGCCAACGTCCACGCGGACCACCGCGAGCGCTATCCGCGGATCCCCCTGGACGAGCTGAACGCGTGCGGTGCGGAGCTGGCCGTCCTGCCCGACGAGCCCTACCGCTTCACGCACGACGACGGCCCGGAGTCCTTCCCCGGGCTGCCGTGCGCGCTCGTCAGCGGGCGTCACCTCACGTGGTACGGACCCTCACTGCGGGAAGCGGCTGAGGTGCTGGGCGCGGCGCTGCGAGCAGCCGGCCGCTGACCAGGCCGTGCGCGGTGCGGGCGGCCGCCACCGCCCAGGCCGTCACCAGCAGCGCGTACAGGCCCACCGACAGCCAGGTCAGGGCGTGCAGGCCGGTGTGGCGGGACAGGGCCGCGGCGCCGGTGACGCAGGTGCCTATGGGGAAGGTGAACGCCCACCAGGTCATCGCGAAGCCCATGCCCTGCCGGAACGCCCGCAGCACCATGGCCGCGGCCAGTACCAGCCACAGCAGTGCGAAGCCCATCACAGGAGTGCCGTACAGCACGGCGAACGGCGCCGCCGCGTGCGCGTACGGGGCGGGCAGCGCGCCCTGCGCGGCGTCGGCGAGGTTGCCGACCGCGGTGGTCGACTGGCCGAGCGGGCCCAGGACGAGGAAGAGGGCCGGGGTGAGCGCGAGCGGCAGCGGGCCGTGGTGGATCAGCCGGGCGAAGACCGCGGGCAGGATCAGCAGGGTCGCCAGCAGGCTCATCCCGAAGAGGGCGTAGCAGGCCAGCACCATCGCCGCCTGCCACTGGCCGGACGGCAGGTGCGGCACGAGGGCCGGGCCCAGCGCCGCGGAGACCATGGGTGCCACGACGGGCAGCAGCCAGACCGGGGAGGCCTGGCCCGGCTCTATCCGGTGCCGGGTCACCATCAGGTACGGGATGCCGGCCGCGGCGGCCAGCCCGGTCACGGTGCCGGCGGTCCACAGGACGGCGTCGGCGGCCACGGCGGCGCCCGTGCCGATCACCGCCGAACCCACGGAGAGGGTGGCCCCGCCGACCGCCAGCAGCGCCATCGCCGCGCAGCCGTAGAACGGTGCCACGGCCGGGTCGCCGAGGTGGCGCCGCGCCTGGTCGGGGTGGCGGGCCCAGTGCACGGCCCGCGCCACCAGCAGCACGGCCAGCGCCACCGCCGACAGCGCCCAGACCGCCTCGCACGCCCCGCGCAGGCCCGGCGGCCGTACGGGCAGCGCCGCGCCTGCGCTCGCGACGATCGCGGTGCCCATGACGGCGGCGTACCAGTTCGGGCCGAGCTGGCGGAGGGGGGAGGTGGTGCGGGGGGCTGTGCCGGAGGTGCTCATGCGTCCAGCGTCGGCCGCGGGGTCCCCTGCCACCAGGGGCTTTGTCTCTATGAGGGCATAAGCTGGATTTATGAGCAACGAGGACGGCGGCAGCCTGCGGGGCCCGCTCGCGCACCGCGTGCCCGACCTCGCGGCGCTGGAGCTGCTGCTGGCCGTGGCGCGGCTGGGCAGCCTGGGGCGGGCCGCGCGCGAGACGGGCATCACGCAGCCCGCCGCCAGCGGGCGGATCCGCAGCATGGAGCGGATGCTCGGCGTCGGCCTCGTCGAGCGCTCGCCGCGCGGGTCGCGGCTGACGGACGCCGGAGTGCTCGTCACCGACTGGGCACGGCGGATCGTGGAGGCCGCCGAGGCCTTCGACGCCGGGGCGCAGGCGCTGCGCGGGCAGCGGGACTCGCGGCTGCGGGTGGCCGCGAGCATGACCATCGCCGAGTACCTGCTGCCGGGCTGGCTGGTCGCCCTGCGCGCCCGGCGCCCCGGCACGGCGGTCACGCTGCTCGCCGGGAACTCGGCGGCCGTCGCGGAGCGGCTGCGGGCGGGCGAGGCGGACCTGGGCTTCGTCGAGGGCCTCGCCGCCCCGGCCGGGCTGGACGGCGCGGTCGTCGGCGGCGACCGGCTCGTGGTCGTCACGGCCCCGGCCCACCCCTGGGCCCGGCGCCGGGCCCCGATCGCCGCGGCGGAGCTGGCGGCCACCCCGCTGATCCTCCGTGAACGCGGCTCGGGCACGCGGCAGGTCCTGGACGCGGCCCTCGCCGCGTACGGGGGGCTCGCCGAGCCCCTGCTCGAACTGGCCTCCACGACGGCGGCGAAGGCCGCGGCGGTGGGCGGGGCGGGGCCGTCCGTGCTCAGCGAGCTGGCGATCGGGGAGGAACTGGCGTCCCGGCGCCTGGTCGAGATCCCCTTCGAGGATCTCGACCTGCACCGGTCCCTGCGCGCGGTCTGGCCCACGGGCCACCGCCCCACGGGCCCGGCGAGGGATCTCCTGAGCCTGACTCAGGGCCCCTAGCGGGGCCTCGCCGGGCAACCCCCTTCCGGCCGCAGCGGTGCGCCTGCCCGGACCGGTGCGGGCACCCCCTTCCGCCGCGGTGGCGAGCAACCACTGTCAAGGTGCCCGGCGGTGCCGCGCCTGCCTGAGGCACGTACGGCACCGCCGGTCTCCGCCGCGGGGGCTGGGCGCCGTCGCGGCGGATTCATGGGTGCAGGCACCCATGAACCCCGGGCCGGTGCCGAGCCGAGGGGCGACCCGGGCGCACCCGGAAGCGCTCAGCCGACGGTGGCCGCCTCGACCAGGGCTCGCGTCAGGCGCAAGTCGTCCCGCGCTTCCGGGTGCCACTGGACGCCCACCGCGAAGAGGTCGCCCGGGCGTTCCAGGGCCTCGATGGTGCCGTCCTCCGCGTGGGCCGTGGCGACGAGTCCGTCGCCCAGGCGGGCGACGGACTGGTGGTGGTGCGTGGCGACGTCGCACGGTTCGGGCAGGAGACGGCCCAGGCGGCTGTCCGGGACCGGCTTGACCAGGTGGTCGGTGAAGGCGCCGACGACGGGGTTGTGCTCCTCGTGCCCCACTTCGTCCGGCAGGTGCTGGCACAGCGAGCCGCCGGCGTGCACGTTCATCAGCTGCATGCCGCGGCAGATCCCGAGCACCGGAACGCCCCGCTCCAGCGCGGCGCCCAGCAGCGCCAGCTCCCACGCGTCGCGTTCGGGGACCGGCGCGCCCGCGCGCGGGTGCGGCCGCTCGCCGTAGAGGCCGGGGTCGAGGTCCTCGCCGCCGGCGAGGACGAGGCCGTCCAGCCGCCGCACTATGTCGCCCGCGGCGGCCGGCTCGTCCGGCGGCAGCTGGACGGCGAGGCCGCCGGCCCGCTGGACGTGCTGGGCGTAGGAGGCGGGCAGGAGTGCGGCCGGCAGGTCCCACGCGGCGCCCCAGCGGGCCCGGGTGAGGTAGGTGGTGACGCCGATCAGTGGCTGGCGGGGCATGGAGCGGGTCCTTTCCGTACGTACGTGATCCCGTACGCGATTCCGTACGTGATTCCGTACCTGGTTCCGTACGCTACGACGTCGATCACGTGGTCAGTCGCGGTTCAGTTCCGCCTCCGCCGCGGCGAGCGCCGCGAACTCCTCCTCGGGCGCCCCCGCCACGAGCCGGTGCCGGCTCCAGCAGGCGAAGTACACGGCGGCGACGGCGTAGACGCCGAGGGCGACGAGCGCGGCGGTGACGTCCACCAGGAAGGTCGCCACCAGCGCCGCGCAGGCGAGGACGAAGGCGAGCGCCGAGGTCGCGACGCCCCCGGGCGTCCGGTAGGGCCGCTCCAGCCCCGGCTCGCGGCGCCGCAGCACGATGTGGGAGAGGGACATCAGTGCGTAGGAGACGGTGGCGCCGAACACGGCGACGTTGAGCATCCGCGCCCCGTCCCCGGTCGCCGCCGCGAGCCCGAACCCGAGCGCGCCGGGCACCACCAGGCCCAGCCAGGGGGCCTTGCGGCGGCTGGTGAGGGAGAGGAAGCGGGGGAGGTAGCCGGCGCGCGAGAGGGCGAAGAGCTGCCGGGACCCGGCGTAGATGAGGGAGAAGAAGGAGGCCACGAGGCCTGCGAGCCCCGCGTAGTTGACGATGCGGCCGAGCACGGTGGGGTGCCCGTCCGGCTGGACGGCGGCCACGAGCGGGTTCCCGGCGTCCTTGAGGGCGTCCGCACCGCCCGCGCCCGTCGAGGCGAGGAAGGTCAGGAGCGCGAGGACCAGCAGGATGCCCATGGACGTGGCCATGGCCCGGGGCAGCGAGCGCACGGGGTCCTTGGTCTCCTCGGCCGCGAGCGGCACCCCTTCGACGCCGAGGAAGAACCACATCCCGAACGGGAAGGACGCCCAGATCCCGAGCAGCCCGAACGGCAGCCAGGAGGAGGCCCCGAGGGCGCCGGTGTCGACGGGGATGTCGTGCAGCCGGCCCGCGTCGAAGTCGGTGAACGCCCCCGCCGCGAAGACGAGCAGCGCGGCGACGGCGATGCCGGTGACGACGAAGCTGAAGCGCAGGGCCTCACCCACGCCCCACAGGTGGATGCCGATGAAGATCACGAAGCAGGCCAGGTACACCGGCCAGGACGAGGTGAGCCCGAACAGGCCGAGCGACTCCACGTAGTCGCCGATGAAGAGGGAGATGGCCGCGGGCGCGAGGACGTATTCGATGAGGATGGCGGTGCCGGTGAGGAAGCCGCCCCACGGGCCGAGCGCACGCCGCGCGAAGCCGTAGCCTCCGCCCGCCGTCGGCAGGACGGCGGCCATCTCGGCGAGCGCGAAGACCATACAGGTGTACATCAGCCCCATCAGGGCGGCGGCGACGGCGAGCCCGCCGAACCCGCCGTGCGCGAGGCCGAAGTTCCAGCCGGAGAAGTCGCCGGAGACGACGTAGGCGACGCCGAGGCCGGTGAGGAGCAGGGGGCCGGCGCTGCCGCGGCGCAGCGTGCGCTTCTCCAGGTAGTCCGGGCGCTCCGCCGACCGGCCCGGGGAGCTTGGCGGTGCCGTGGGTGTCTCCGTGCGTTCGGGCATGCTGCCGCTCCCTGCCTCGGGGGGTAAAGGTTTTGCGGCATACCTTTGCCCCGGCGTGGCTGATTCGGCAACCCCCTTGCGTAAAACACTGGTTACGAGAGAGGTCCCTGCGGGTTACGTGGCGGGCGTTACGACAGAAAACCCCGCAGCAGCGCCGCCGTCCCGCAGCAGTGCTCGCGCATCACCTCGCGCGCCGCTTCCGCATCCCCGTCCAGGACCGCCTCCACGAGCGCGGTGTGCTGCAGCTGGGAGTGCTCAAGGTTCCGCACCAGCAGCGGAATGCAGTCCAGCAGGTCGTTGACCGTCGCCCGCACCGCCGCGTAGTGCGCGGCCAGTGACGGGGAGCCCGACAGCTCGGCCAGCGTCAGGTGGAACAGGGTGTCCATGCGCCGGTATTCGGCCAGCGGCGCGTCGTGCGTGGCGGCCAGCGCCGCGCGCAGCCGATCGGCCCCGCCCTCCGGAAGCCCGTGCGCGGCGCACAGCCCGGCCGCGCCCACCTCCAGCACCTCGCGGAAGCGCAGCGTGTCCTCCACGTCCACGTCGGCGACCCGGCGCCGCAGCTCCTCCTCGCCCGCCGTCGCCGGCCGCGCCAGTACGAACGTGCCGCCGTAGCGGCCGCGCCGGCTCTCGACCAGGCCCTGGTCCTGCAGCACCTTGAGCACCTCGCGCAGCGTCACCCGGCTGACCCGCAGGCGGTCGGCCAGCTCGCGCTCGGCGGGCAGCCGTTCCCCCTCGGCCACCAGGCCCAGCCGCATGATCTGCAGTATCTGCTCCAGCGCTTCCTCGAATCCGTTGCCCGCGCGGACCGGCCGCAGCACCGGCGCCAGGCGGTCCGTCGCATGATCGTTCATCTGACCCCTTCCCTTTAATGGTCTACAGCCCTACCTTAAGACCTCCGGTCGCACCGACAGGAGGCATCACTGTGGCAGACCGCACGCCCCCGCTCGCCGTCGAGGAGCTGCGCAGGCTGGTCGACACCGGGGAGATCGACACCGTCGTCCTCGCCTTCACCGACATGCAGGGACGACTCCAGGGGAAGCGGTTCGCCGCCCGGTTCTTCCTCGACGACGTCCTCGACCACGGCACCGAAGGCTGCAACTACCTCCTCGCCGTGGACGTCGACCTCAACACCGTCGACGGCTACGCCATGTCGTCGTGGGAGCGCGGCTACGGGGACTTCGCCATGCGCGGCGACCTCTCCACCCTGCGCCGCACCCCCTGGAACCCCGGCACGGCACTCCTCACCGCCGACCTCGCCTGGCACGACGGCTCGCCCGTCCTCGCCTCGCCCCGGCAGATCCTGCGCCGCCAGCTCGACCGCCTGGCCGAGCACGGCTGGAGCGCGTACGCCGGCACCGAGCTGGAGTTCATCGTCTTCAAGGACACCTATGAGGAGGCCTGGGGCCGCGGCTACCGCGACATGACCCCCGCCAACCAGTACAACTGCGACTACTCCGTCCTCGGCACCGGCCGCGTCGAACCCCTCCTGCGCCGCATCCGCAACGAGATGGGCACCGCCGGGATGACCGTGGAGTCCGCCAAGGGCGAGTGCAACCTCGGCCAGCACGAGATCGCCTTCCGCTACGACGAGGCGCTCACCACCTGCGACCAGCACGCCGTCTACAAGACCGGAGCGAAGGAGATCGCCTCCCAGGAGGGCATGGCGCTCACCTTCATGGCCAAGTACGACGCGCGTGAAGGCAACTCCTGCCACATCCACCTCTCGCTGCGCGACGAGGCCGGGCGGCCCGTCCTCGCCGACGACGAGGGCCCGTACGGCATGTCGAAGACGATGCGGCACTTCCTCGCGGGACAGCTGGCCGCGCTGCGCGACTTCACCCTCCTCTATGCGCCGAACATCAACTCCTACAAGCGGTTCCGGCCCGGCTCCTTCGCGCCCACCGCCGTCGCCTGGGGCCCCGACAACCGCACCTGCGCCCTGCGCGTCATCGGCCACGGCCACTCCCACCGCTTCGAGAACCGGCTGCCCGGCGGGGACGTCAACCCCTACCTCGCCGTGGCGGGCATGGTGGCCGCCGGGCTGTACGGCGTCGAGCACGAACTGGAGCTGCCCGAGGTCTGCACCGGCAACGCCTACGCCGGCGACGCCGAACACGTCCCCGCCACCCTGCGCGAGGCCGCGGCGCTGTGGGAGAAGAGCCCCATCGCACGGGAGGCCTTCGGCGACGAAGTCGTCGAGCACTACCTGCACATGGCGCGTGTCGAGCAGGAGGCGTACGACACGGCCGTCACGGACTGGGAGCGGTTCCGCTCCTTCGAGCGGATGTAAGGACCGCGCCTTGAACGAGCACCAGCACGAGCACCGGATCATCAACCCGGCCACCGAAGAGGTCATCGCCACCGTTCCCGCGGCGACGCCGCAAGACGTCGACGCCGCCGTCAAGCGCGCCGCCGACGCCCAGCGCAGCTGGGCCGCCCTCGCCCCCGGCGACCGCGCCCGCCACCTGCGCCGCTTCGCCGACGCAGTCGACGCACACCTGGAGGAACTCGCACAGCTGGAGGTCCGCGAGGCCGGCCATCCGATCGGCAACGCCCGCTGGGAGGCGGGCAACGCCCGCGACTTGCTGGAGTACGCCGCCGGGGGAGCGGAGCGGCTCAACGGTGCGCAGATCCCCGTCGCCGGCGGCCTGAACGTCACCTTCCACGAGCCGCTGGGCGTCGTCGCCGTCATCGCCCCGTGGAACTTCCCGATGCCCATCGCCGCCTGGGGCCTCGCCCCGGCCCTGGCCGCGGGCAACGCCGTGCTCCTCAAGCCGGCCGAGACCACCCCGCTGACCGCCCTGCGCCTGGCGGCGCTGGCGCTGGAGGCGGGCCTGCCCGAGGGCCTCTTCCAGGTCCTCCCCGGCGCCGGGCCCGTCGCCGGCAACGCCCTCGTGGAGCACCCCGGCGTCGCCAAGGTCGTCTTCACCGGCTCCACCGCCGTCGGCAAGCAGATCATGGCCAAGTGCGCGGCGGGCGTGAAGCGCGTGACGCTCGAACTCGGCGGCAAGAGCCCCAACATCGTCTTCGCCGACGCCGACGTCGAGCGGGCCGCCGCGGCCGCCCCCGGCTCCTTCCTCGACAACACCGGCCAGGACTGCTGCGCCCGCAGCCGCATCCTCGTCCAGCGCTCCGTGTACGACCGCTTCATGGAGCTGCTGGAGCCGGCCGTCAAGTCCTTCACCGTCGGCGACCCGGCGGATCCCGCCACGCAGATGGGCCCGCTGATCTCGGCCGCGCAGCGCGAGCGCGTACGGTCCTACGTCCCCGAGTCCGCCCCCGCCGCCGTCCGCGGCGAGGCCCCGTCGGGCAAGGGCTTCTGGTACCCCGCCACCGTCCTGGAGGGCCGGCCGCAGGACCGTACCGCCGTCGAGGAGATCTTCGGCCCGGTCGCCGTCGTCATCCCCTTCGAGGACGAGGCGGAGGCGGTACGGATCGCCAACGCCACCGACTACGGGCTCTCCGGCTCGATCTGGACCCGTGACGTCTCCCGCGCCGTGCGCGTCTCCCGCGCCGTCGCCGCCGGGAACCTCTCCGTCAACTCCCACAGCAGCGTCCGCTACTGGACGCCGTTCGGCGGCTTCGGCCAGTCCGGCCTCGGCCGGGAACTGGGCCCCGAGGCGCTGGCCGCCTTCACCGAGACCAAGAACGTCTTCATCAGCACCGAGGAGTAATCAGTGACCGACCAGACCCCCGTCTGCCGCCGACTCGTCGGCCGCACCGCCGTCGTGACCGGAGCCGGCAGCGGCATCGGCCTGGCCACCGCCCGCCGCCTCGCCTCCGAGGGCGCCCGCGTCGTCTGCGCGGACATCGACGAGACCGCCGGCAAGGCCGCGGCCGCCGAGACCGGCGGGCTCTTCGTCAAGGTCGACGTCACCAGCCCCGAGGAGGTCGAGGCGCTCTTCAAGACCGCGTACGACACCTACGGCTCGGTCGACATCGCCTTCAACAACGCCGGCATCTCCCCGCCCGACGACGACTCCATCCTCACCACCGGGCTCGACGCCTGGAAGCGCGTCCAGGAGGTCAACCTCACCTCCGTCTACCTGTGCTGCAAGGCCGCCCTGCCCTACATGCAGCGCCAGGGCAAGGGCTCCATCATCAACACCGCCTCCTTCGTGGCCGTCATGGGCGCCGCCACCTCGCAGATCAGCTACACCGCCTCCAAGGGCGGCGTGCTGGCGATGTCCCGCGAGCTCGGCGTGCAGTTCGCCCGCGAGGGCATCCGGGTCAACGCCCTGTGCCCGGGGCCGGTGAACACCCCGCTGCTCAAGGAGCTCTTCGCCAAGGACCCCGAGCGGGCCGCGCGCCGCCTCGTGCACGTGCCCGTCGGCCGGTTCGCCGAGCCCGAGGAGATCGCGGCCGCCGTCGCCTTCCTCGCCAGCGACGACTCCTCCTTCGTCAACGCCGCCGACTTCCTCGTCGACGGTGGCATCGCGGGCGCGTATGTGACCCCGCTGTAGGGTCCATGATCAAACGGTAGGACCGGCTTGCGGGTGCAGACCCCGGAGCCGGTCCCGCCGTGGATTCCCTGCCGGCAGTGGATTCCTGTCAGCGGTGGTTTTCCTGCCACCACACGCACGCACGCACCGCAAAGAGAGCACATGCGCACCAAGTCCGCCATCGTCGTCGGCCTCGCTGCCGCCGCGGCCCTCGCCGCGTCGGTCCCCGCAACCGCGGCCCCCACGCACGACGCCCCCCGCCGCAACTGCCCCCAGCTCGACAAGAAGCTCCCGTGGGCCGGCGACAACCGCGCCAGGCTCCAGAAGATGATCGACGAGCGCGGCACCTGTTCGGGCAAGAACGGCCCCCGCCCCGTCGCCGCGTTCGACTGGGACAACACCGTCGTCAAGAACGACATCACCGACGCCACGCTCGCCTGGGCCCTCAAGCACGACAAGATCCTGCAGCCGAAGAGCTGGAAGGACACCAGCGCCTGGCTCACCCCGGCCGCCGACAAGGCCCTGGCCAAGGCGTGCGGCACGGCCGTGCGCCCCGGCCGGCCGCTGCCCACCTCCAAGAACACCGCCTGCGCCGACGAGATCTTCGAGATCCGCGAGAAGTCGCAGACGATGGCCGGGGAGGCCGCCTTCGCCGGCGACTGGAACCACCGCCGCACCGTGCCCGCCTACGCCTGGATCCCCCAGCTGTTCGCCGGTCACACCCCCGCCGCCCTGACCTCCTTCGCCAAGCAGGCGCGCGCCGAGCAGCTCGCGGCGCCCGTCGGCACCAAGCAGACCGTCGGCACGCACACGCTCGCCGGCTACGTCCGCTACTACGACCAGCAGAAGGACCTCATCCGCACGCTCAAGGCGGCCGGCTTCGACGTCTACATCGTCTCCGCCTCCTCCGAGCCGATCGCCGAGGCCTGGTCGAGCGGCGTGGGCCTGGACGCCAAGCACACCATCGGCATCCGCAGCATCACCAAGCACGGTCGCCTCACCACGGCCGTCAAGGGCTGCGGCGGTGTCGAGACCGGCCGCGGCGACGCCCTGCCGTACATGGACGGCAAGCGCTGCATGATCAACCAGGAGATCTTCAAGATCAAGGGCGCCAAGGCCTGGCAGCAGCAGGACTTCAAGCACCGCATCGCCCTCGGCGCGGGCGACGCCGACACCGACGTGACGTTCGTCAACGACGCCACCGGTGCGCACGTCGCCATCAACCGCAACAAGTCCGAGCTGATGTGCCGCGCCTACGACGACGCGGACGGCCGCTGGGTCGCCAACCCCATGTTCATCGACCCGATGCCGCGCAAGTCCGGCACGTACCCGTGCTCGACGACCGGCGCCACTGCCGAGGACGGCTCGAAGACGCCCGTCCGGCGCGCCGACGGCTCCGTGATCCCGGACCAGGCCGACAAGGCCTTCTGAGGCTCCCCGAGCCGTTCCTGAGGTCCTCGCGTGCTACGGGGACCGGCCCGCCGACGGCGCACCGGTCCCCGTATCCCCTCCTGCCGCAGGAGCATGCCGCACGACCCGGACTCGGATTCAGGGTGCGGGGCTCACAGGAACGTACGGGCCTCGCCGCGGTACGTCGGGACGGTCTCCACCACGCGGTCGCCGTCGACCAGGTGCAGCGCCTCGAAGCGCTCGCACATCT
The DNA here is from genome assembly GCF_014650335.1 of Streptomyces hiroshimensis. Taxonomy (GTDB): domain Bacteria; phylum Actinomycetota; class Actinomycetes; order Streptomycetales; family Streptomycetaceae; genus Streptomyces; species Streptomyces hiroshimensis. Next base: position 133,892 of record NZ_BMUT01000012.1, on the reverse strand, counting down.
CGCCCGCCTTGGCATGCCGGAACCACACCTTGTCGCCCACCAGCAGGTCGTCGGCGGGCGGCCCGGTCAGCGGCGTCTGCACCTCGCCCGCGCCCTCGCGGGGGTCCAGCCGCAGGCCGGCCGGGAGGTACGGCTGCGGCAGCCGGTCCGCGCCGGCCGCGCCCGACGCCGGGTAGCCGCCGCCCTGGGCGGTCACCACGCCGGGCCCCGGGCGGCGCACCACCGGCAGCGCGAACAGGGCCGCGGGACGGCCGCGGAACGATCTGTAGTGGTCGAACAGCCGTGGCACGAACAGCCCCGAACCGGCCGCCACCTCCGTCACCGCGTCCTCCGCGGCGGTGTGCTGCACACTGCCCGTACCGCCGCCGTTGACGAATTCCAGCTCCGTCACCGCGCGCACGGCCCGCACCGCCTCGGCCCTGCGCACCGCCAGCTCCTTGCGGGCCGCGGCCTGCATCAGCCGGACCGAACGGGAGTACAGGGGCCGGCCTTCCACCGCATCCCCCACACCCGCCACATGCGCCTCGTAGGCCAGCAGGCCCACCAGCCGGAACCCCGGGCGGCGTACGACGGACCGCGCGAGGTCCGCCAGCCGCTCCGGATCGTGCACCGGGGAACGCAGCGCCCCCAGCCGGAGCCTGCCGCCCAGCAGCCGCAGCGAGGTGTCCAACTCCAGGCACACCCGTACCTCTTCGCGCCCCGCCCGGGCGGCGTCGATCAGCGCCAGCTGCGCGGGGTCGTCCACGGTCACCGTGACCGCCCGGGCCAGCTTCGGGTCCGAGGTCAGCTCCGCCAGCCCCGCCCGGTCCGCCGACGGGTACGCCAGCAACACGTCCTCGATGCCCGAACGCGCCAGCCACAGCGACTCGGCCAGCGAAAAGCTCATCACACCCGTGAAGCCGTCCCGGGCGAGCGCACGCTCCAGCAGAGCCCGGCACCGCACGGACTTGCTCGCCACCCGCACCGGCTTTCCCTGCGCCCGGCGCACCAGATCCGCCGCGTTGGCGTCGAACGCCTGCAGGTCGACCACGGCCAGCGGCGCGTCGTAGGAGGCGGTCGCCCGGTCCAGACGGGCCCGCTCGGCGCTTGCGCATGCGACGGGAGGTGCGGCGGGAAGGCGCATGGGGCGCAGCTTGCCAGAGGCGTCCGGAGCTGGATAGGGGCCCTGCACGGGCGAGATGGCAGCGCCCGCCGCCCGCCCCGTAGAGTGGCGCCCACGCCGTGGGCCGCAGCCCGGCGGCGTGATGTCCGGATACGAACCGGCCTGTCCCGAACGGTGGACGGGCCCGGGGGAGCCCCTGGACGGTACGGGGAAACGGCACGGGGAATCGGCTCACGAGGGGGAGCACAGGGTGAGCACCGAAACGGACTCCGCTCCCGCGCTGCCCGTCCGCCCCCTCCCGGCCTCCTCGTACTTCGCGTCCCGGCCGCCCCAGCCGCCCCGGCCGCCGCAGTCACCCCTGCCGCCCCGGCCGCCCCGCCCTCCGCACGTGCCGCAGCCGGCCGGCGGCCGGGGCGGCAGCGCCCGCACGCTGACCGCCGCCGCCTGCCTCGTGCTCGGCCTCGGGCTCATCGGCGGCGCCGTCGCCGGGAGTTGGCTCGCGGACGGCACCGGCGGCGGCACCGCGGCCGAACGCGCCTTCACACGCGGCGGCACGCTCTGGCGGACCGTCCCCGTCGACGAGCTCTTCCCGCCCGCGCTGCGCGGCGACGCCGCAGGCCCCGGCGGCGCCGAACGTCAGTGGACCCGGATCGGCGTCGCCCCCGACAGCGGGTGCGAAGAGGCCTTCGACCCCCTCCTGGAGAAGGCGCTCGCCCCCGTCGGCTGCGCGCGGCTGCTGCGTGCCACCTACACCGACGCCACCTCCACCGCCGTCACCACCGTCGGACTGCTCGTCACATCCGCCGACAGCCGGGGGATGCGCGACCTGCGCCGGCGCTTCGCCGACGAACGGCTCGACGAGCGCACCGATCTGATGCCCCGCCCGTACGCGCCCCGCGGCACCGTCGCCGAGCGCTTCGGCGCGGCGCAGCGCGCCAGCTGGTCCGTCAGCGTCCTCACCGACGCCCCCGCCGTCGTCTACGCCGTGACCGGCTTCGCCGACGGCCGCACCGGCACGCCCCCGCAGCCCGCCGCCCTCGCCACCCGCCCCGGCGCCACCACCGCCCCCGCCCAGGCAGGCCTCGGCCACGAGGCCGCCGCCCTCGCCGGGCGCGTGGAGGCGGGCTTCCGGCGGGCCCTGCGCGGGAGCGGCCGGGAGGACGCGCGATGACCGCGCCCGGGCGCCCCCGAGCCCTGGCCGCGGCGGTCCTCGCCGCCGCGCTCGCCGTGCTGCCGGCCGCCGGGAGCGCGCACGCCGACTCCATACGCGTCCAGGAATGGGCCCTCGACGCCCTCCACACCGAAGAGGCCTGGCAGACCACCAAGGGCGCGGGCGTCACCGTCGCCGTCCTCGACACCGGCGTCGACGACGGCCACCCCGACCTCGCCGGGCAGGTGCTGCCCGGCAAGGACCTCATCGGCTTCGGCGCCGGCCCCGGCGACCGCGCCTGGGCCCGGCACGGCACCGCCATGGCCGGGATCATCGCCGGCCGGGGGCACGGCGCGGACGGCGCGGACGGCGTGCTCGGCGTCGCCCCCGAAGCGAAGATCCTTCCCGTCCGGGTGATCCTGGAGGACGGCGACCCCTCCCGGGCCAAGGCCCGCAGCGGGCGCGGGAGCGCCCTCGCCGAGGGCATCCGCTGGGCCGCCGACCGCGGCGCCGGCGTCATCAACCTCTCCCTCGGCGACGACAGCGAGACCGCCCACCCCGAGCCGCAGGAGGACGCCGCCGTCCAGTACGCCCTGGGCAAGGGCGCCGTCGTCGTCGCCTCCGCCGGGAACGGCGGCGAGCAGGGCGACCACGTCTCCTACCCCGCCGCCTACCCCGGCGTCATCGCCGTGACCGCCGTCGACCGCTACGGCAGCCGGGCCGCGTTCTCCACGCGCCGGTGGTACGCGGCCGTCAGCGCGCCCGGCGTCGACGTCGTCATCGCCGACCCCGACCGGCGCTACTACGAGGGCTGGGGTACGAGCGCCGCGGCCGCCTTCGTCTCCGGCGCCGTCGCCCTGGTCCGCTCCGCGCACCCCGGCCTGAGCCCCGCCCAGATCCGCAAGCTGCTCGTGGACACGGCCCGCGACGCGCCGCCGGGCGGGCGCAGCGATGCGCTCGGGGCCGGGGTCGTCGACCCGGCCGCCGCGATCGCCCGCGGCGCGACCCTGACCCCCGAAGGCACGGGCCCCCGCGTCACCCGCGAGTACGGCAGCCCGTACTTCGGCGGCACCGACCCGTCGGCCCGGTCCGCCGCGCAGACGCCGGACTCCCCGGACTACACGGCCCCGGCGGCGGGCGCCCTGGGGGCCCTCCTGGTAGCAACAGCCGCCACCCTGTGGCGAGGCCGCCGCCGCACAGCGTGAGCGCTCCGCTTCGGCAGCGACTCCGGGGCGCCCCGGACGCCCTCCGGCCGGTCCGGCACCGCCGGATCGCATCGTCGTGGCTGCGCGCCGCGGCGGCGGAGCGAAGATGCGGATCCTGTAGGGACAGGAAGCTCCCGGCCTCTGCCCGTCCCGGGCGCCTCACGCCACCGCGGGCCGGTCCGGCACCGCCGGATCCCAACGTCGTGGCTGAGCCCCGCTGCGGCGGAAACAAATGCCCGGCCCAAGGGCATGGAGCTTCGCCAGGCCGTGGCCTGGCAGCACCCGCCGGGTGCCGCGCCACTCTCCGCCGCCGCGACGGAGCCCACGCGGTGCGGTCCGGCGGTGCCGGACACACTCCCCGCCGCGACGGCGAGTCGGCCCGCGGTGCGGCCGGGCGGTGCCTGCCCGGGCATTCTTGCTCCCGCCGCGACGGCGCTCAGCCCACCCAGCGCAGTCCGGCGGTGCCGGACACGCCTCCCGTCGTGACAGCTAGCCGTCCCCGGACGGCAGGTCCGGTCGTATCGACTCCCCCGGCCGGCAGGCCCGTCCGTAGCCATGGGGCGCCCCGCGTCGGAATGGGGCGCCCCATAGACTCTCGGGGTGGCGCTCAAGAACATTCCTGATCCCGGGTTCTCCGACGACGACGGTTCCGCCGATGCGGAGCTGACCGCCGCGCTGGCCGCGTGGGCCGGTGACCGTGGCGCCGAGCCGCGCGTCCTCGCCGCGCTGCGCGGTGCGCGCCTGCTCGTTCCCGTCGTGGCCGTGCTCGGCGAGGTCGAGACGGGGCCGGACGGGCTGAAGCGGGAGAAGACCAGCGACATGGCCGTGCCGACGCTGCAGGCGCCGGACGGCCGCAAGGCGCTGCCGGCCTTCACGTCCATCGAGTCGCTGGCCCGCTGGCGCGCGGACGCACGGCCCGTGGCCGTACCCCTGCACCAGGCGCTGCAGGCGGCCGCCCACGAGAAGGCCGACACGATCGTCCTGGACATGGCGGGCCCGGTGCCGTACCAGCTGACGGGCCCCGCCCTGCTGGCCCTGGCCGAGGGCCGCGAGAGCACCGACCCCCTGGCCGACCCCGCGGTCGCGGAGGCGCTGCGCGCCGTCCTCGCGGCCGAGCAGGCCGTGCGCCGCGCCCACCTGGCCCCCTCGCAGGACGCGGACGGCACGCTGGCGCTGGCCCTGGCGGACGACGCCGAGGTCTCCGCCGCGGTGCAGCGCATCGCGCAGGCACTGGCCTCCGACGACGTCCTGCGGGCCCGCCTCGTCCGCGGCCTCGACCTGGCCCTGCTGCCCGCCGGCGCCTCCGTCCCCGGGGAGCCGCTCTTCACCCGCTAGCCGAGGTCCGCTAGCCCAAGTCCGCTCGGCGAGGCCCGCTCGCCGAGCCCCAGCCGACAGGCGCCCCGCCGTGGATCGACCGACAATGCGAAGAGGTCCACGAGATCCCTGGAGGACGCCATGGACGTGAAGCTGGGGGCCGCAAGTCTCGACTCCGTGGAGACGAGAACCGTCGCCGCCGAGTTCCTCGGCACTTTGCTGCTGGTCTTCTTCGCCGTCGGCTCCGCGGTCCTCGCGGCCGACTACATCGGGGTCCTCGGCATCGCCCTGGCCTTCGGCTTCACCCTGCTGGCCCTCTGCTACGCACTGGGCCCGGTCTCGGGCTGCCACGTCAATCCGGCGGTGACGCTCGGCATGCTGCTGGAGCGCCGGATCGCCGCCCGCACGGCGATCGAGTACTGGGTCGCGCAGCTGCTCGGCGGCATCGTGGGTGCGGCGCTGCTGTTCCTGCTGGCCAAGCAGGTGCCGGGGCTCAAGACGCACGGCGCGTTCGGCAGCAACGGCTGGGGCAACCGCTCGGCCGTGCACCTGAACACGGGCGGCGCGTTCCTCGCGGAGGTCGTCCTGACCTTCCTGCTGGTCTTCGTCGTGCTCGCGGTGACCCACAAGATCGCCCTGGTGGGCTTCGACGGGCTGCCCATCGGCCTGGCCCTCGCGGTGATCCACCTGGTGGGCATCCCGCTGACGGGCACCTCGGTCAACCCGGCGCGGAGCCTGGGCCCGGCGCTGTTCGCGGGCGGGGGCGCGCTCTCGCAGCTGTGGCTGTTCATCATCGCGCCGCTGATCGGCGGCGCACTGGCGGCCTGCGCGCACCGGCTCACCCATCCGCCGCTGGGTCCGGCCAACCTGGCGGACGACCTGGCGCTTCCGCACTACCCGAAGGGGCCGACGACGGCCGCGCACCCGACGGAGGAACGCCCCGAGCCGCGGGAGGACCGCGACGACGGGGACGAGGGCGGGGAGGGCGGGGAGCGCCCCGGTCGGCCGGGCCCGTCGGGCATCGCCTGACCGGGGCGCCGAAAACCGGGGCGCTAAAGAGGGGGGCTCAGCCGAAGACGGGGCCCGTGTACTTCTCGCCGGGCCCCTGACCCGGCTCGTCCGCCACGACGGACGCCTCGCGGAAGGCCAGCTGGAGCGACTTCAGGCCGTCGCGCAGCGGCCCGGCGTGGAAGTTGCTGATCTCGGTGGCGCTCGCGGTCACGAGCCCGGCGAGCGCGGTGATCAGCTTGCGGGCCTCGTCGAGGTCCTTGTGCTGCTCGCCCTCCTCGGCCAGGCCGAGGTTGACCGCCGCCGAGCTCATCAGGTGCACCGCGACCGTGGTGATCACCTCGACCGCGGGGACGTCCGCGATGTCACGGGTCATGGTGTCGAAGTCGGGGTTCTCGGGGGTGGCGGGGTTCGCGTCGCTCATGGCGCCCACGATACGTGGCGCGACCGGCCGCCCCGCGTGCCGGTGCCGAATCGGTTTGTCACCGGTTAGCACGCCTGCTCCACAGCTGCTAGAGTTGTGGATCGACCGGCTGGACACTCCCGTGCCCGGCCCACAAGTGGAGCTCCGTTCTCCCACCTCGCCCGGCCTGAAGGCCGGCAGGTCTCCGGTCAGGCGGCGCCCATCGTTCCGTACGGACGATGGAGCTGCCCGATGCGCCCCGCGGCATGCCGTGGCGGTGTTCCGGTTTTATGGAGCCCCGCCTGTGTCCCGTCGGGGCATTTTTGTTGCACCGGCGCGGTTGGTCTTACGAAAAGACGTTACGTGGCCGCCCGCCAGGCCGCCGCGTGGTGCTACCGAGGAGGATCCATCAGCGCCGAGCCCCGCATCAACGACCGGATTCGAGTCCCCGAGGTGCGACTTGTCGGTCCCAGTGGCGAGCAGGTCGGCATCGTGCCGCTTGCCAAGGCACTGGAGCTTGCGCAGGAGTACGACCTCGACCTCGTCGAGGTGGCGGCGAACGCCCGTCCGCCGGTCTGCAAGCTCATGGACTACGGGAAGTTCAAGTACGAGTCGGCCATGAAGGCCCGTGAGGCGCGCAAGAACCAGGCGCACACGGTCATCAAGGAGATGAAGCTCCGGCCGAAGATCGACCCGCACGACTATGACACCAAGAAGGGTCACGTCGTCCGGTTCCTCAAGCAGGGCGACAAGGTCAAGATCACGATCATGTTCCGTGGTCGCGAGCAGTCCCGGCCGGAGCTCGGCTACCGACTGCTGCAGCGTCTCGCGGAAGACGTCCAGGACCTCGGTTTCGTCGAGTCGAACCCGAAGCAGGACGGCCGCAACATGATCATGGTCCTCGGTCCGCACAAGAAGAAGACCGAGGCGATGGCCGAAGCCCGCGAGGCACAGGCCGCCCGTAAGGCGGAGCGCTCCGGCGCCTCGTCCGCGGACGCCGCCGAGGAGCCCGCAGAGGCGTGATCCGGGGGCGCCCCGCGCCCCGGATGACCCCCCGGGGCATCCGCCCCGGACACCACCGAAACAGATGACACTCCTGTACGCCCTGATACGGCGGGGGGAGTGCCACGACGAGGAGAGAACGGCGCTATGCCGAAGAACAAGACGCACAGCGGTGCCAAGAAGCGCTTCAAGGTCACCGGCTCCGGCAAGGTCCTGCGCGAGCGCGCCGGCAAGCGCCACCTGCTCGAGCACAAGTCGTCCCGCCTGACGCGTCGCCTCACCGGCAACGCCGAGATGGCCCCGGCCGACGCCAAGAAGATCAAGAAGCTTCTCGGCAAGTGACGTTCCGGCTTCGGCCGCACGTCCACACCGGGACCCAATCGAATTCGGGTCGTGTGAGAATCCACCACGGCCCCGCTACAAGGAGTTAACAAGTGGCACGCGTCAAGCGCGCAGTCAACGCGCACAAGAAGCGTCGGGCGATCCTCGAGGCGGCCAGCGGTTACCGCGGCCAGCGGTCGCGTCTGTACCGCAAGGCCAAGGAGCAGGTCACCCACTCCCTGGTCTACAACTACAACGACCGCAAGAAGCGCAAGGGCGACTTCCGTCAGCTGTGGATCCAGCGCATCAACGCCGCTGCCCGCCAGAACGGCATGACGTACAACCGCCTGATCCAGGGTCTGAAGGCCGCCAACATCGAGGTGGACCGCAAGATCCTGGCCGAGCTGGCCGTCAACGACATGAACGCGTTCGCCGCGCTCGTCGAGGTCGCCCAGAAGGCCCTGCCGGCCGACGTGAACGCCCCGAAGGCCGCTGCCTGAACCGGCGCCCCGAGGCTGTAGCGACGCGGACCCGCAGGCCCCAGGCCTGCGGGTCCGCTCGCGTCCGGGCCTTGATCGCCCGCCGGCGCCCCACGGGCCCGGCACCGCACCGCGCACACCCGCAACCGAAAGTGAGCCCATGGCGGCCCCCGAGCTGACCTCCCTGCGATCTCACCGTGTCGTCGCGGCCCGCCGACTGACCAAGCGCAGCTTCCGCGCCAAGGAACGCCGCTTCCTGGCCGAGGGGCCGCAGTCCGTCCGCGAGGCCGTCGATCACCTGATCGAGGTCTATGTGACGCCGGACGCCGCCGAGCGCCACGCGGACATCGTCGCCGCCGCCCTCGCCGCCGGCGTGCCCGTGCTGACCGCGACGGACGAGGTCATCGCGGAGATGTCCGACACCGTCACCCCGCAGGGCATCGTCGGCCTGTGCCGCTTCCTGGACACGCCCTTCGAGGAGATCCTGGCCGGCCGGCCCCGGCTGGTCGCCGTCCTCGCCCACGTGCGCGACCCCGGCAACGCCGGCACGGTCCTGCGCTGCGCGGACGCCGCCGGCGCGGATGCCGTCGTGCTCACCGACGCCTCCGTGGACCTCTACAACCCCAAGGCCGTACGGGCCTCCGTCGGCTCCCTCTTCCACCTGCCGGTCGCCGTGGGCGTCCCCGTGGAGCAGGTGGTGAGCGGACTGCAGGGCGTCGGCGCCCGCATCCTCGCCGCCGACGGCGCGGGCGACCGCGACCTGGACGCCGAGCTGGACCGCGGCACCATGGGCGGCCCCACGGCCTGGGTCTTCGGCAACGAGGCATGGGGCCTGCCCGAGGAGACCCGGGCGCTGGCGGACGCCGTGGTGCGCGTGCCGATCCACGGAAAAGCCGAGAGCCTGAACCTCGCGACCGCCGCCGCGGTGTGCCTCTACGCCTCCGCCCGTGCGCAGCGTGCAGCCGGAGGGTGCCGCTCCGTGACCTTCAGCTAGTAGGGTTGCCTCCCGGGGGGAGTCGGGAGGGGGTGCGGATGATGAACGTCAGGACTTCCGGAAGCGTGGCCGACGCCACTCCGGCGGCGGCCGGTGCGCCGCACGGGTCCCACGAGCCGGACGACCCCCTCGTACAGGGGCTCACCGGGCTCTGCCTGCACCCCGACGACCTCCCCGACGGCCTCGTCGTCGCCGATGAGGACGGCCGCGTCACCTGCTTCAACGCCGCCGCCTCCCGCATCACCGCGGTCCGGCCCGACGAGGCGATCGGCCGCCCCCTGGAGAGCGCCCTCCCCCTGGAGGACCTGGACGGCCGCCGCTGGTGGCCGCTGACCGACCCCTACGGCGGGCCGGCCACCCGCGTGGGCCAGCCCGAGCGGAATCTTCTGCTCCCCGGCGGCCGCGAGGTCCTGGTCTCCGCGCGCTTCGTCCGCGAGCGGCCCACCGGCCCCGTCCGCCGCCTGGTGATCCAGCTGCGCGGCACCGATGCCCGCCGCCGCACCGAGCGCAGCCACGCCGAGCTGATCGCCACCGTCGCCCACGAGCTGCGCTCTCCGCTGACGTCCGTCAAGGGCTTCACGGCCACGCTGCTCGCCAAGTGGGAGCGCTTCACCGACGACCAGAAGCGGCTGATGCTGGAGACCGTCGACGCCGATGCGGACCGCGTCACCCGGCTGATCGCCGAGCTGCTCGACATCTCCCGGATCGACTCCGGCCGGCTGGAGCTGCGCCGCCAGCCCGTCGACATCGTCGCCGCCGTCCGCCGCCACGTCCAGGCGTACACCACGGCCGGCCACCGCGCCGACCGCTTCGAGGTCAAGGTCACCGATCCGCTCCCCGCGCTCTGGGCCGATCCCGACAAGGTCGACCAGGTCCTCGGCAACCTCCTGGAAAACGCGGTGCGCCACGGCGAAGGACGCGTCACGATAGAGGTGGCGCCGGCGCTGCTGAAGGCACGCGCGGAGGACACGGAGGGAACGGCGGTCACCGTGAGCGATGAGGGGCCCGGGATCCCGGAGGAGTCGATGAGCCGCGTCTTCACCCGCTTCTGGCGGGGCAGCAAGCGCGGCGGCACCGGCCTCGGCCTCTATATCGTCAAGGGCATCGTCGAGGCCCACGGCGGCACGATCACCGTGGAGCGGGCCGCCAGCGGTGGCGCCCGGTTCCGATTTACGTTGCCCGTGGGCGCCCCGGCCTTTCTCTCACAGGCCTGAGCGGGCGGCCCGCGGGCCCACCGACCCCCATGCGCCCCTTAGACTCGACCTTTGGCACCTTTGGCACGACCTTGGCACCCATCCGTCGGGCAAAGCCGCGCAGCGAAGCGAAGCCATCCAGAACCGGAAGCACGGGAAGAGATGTCCGCACCCAATAAGTCGTATGACCCTGTCGAGGTCGAGGCACTGAAACCGGAAGAGATCGAGCGCATGCGGGACGAGGCGCTCGCCGCCGTCGCCGCGGCCGCCGACCTCGACGCCCTGCGCGAGGTCAAGGCCGCGCACGCCGGTGACCGCTCGCCCCTCGCCCTCGCCAACCGCGAGATCGGCGCCCTGCCGCCGCACGCCAAGGCCGAGGCCGGCAAGCGCATGGGCATGGCCCGCGGTGCCGTGAACAAGGCTTTCGCCGCCCGCCAGGCCGAGCTGGAGGCGGAGCGCGACGCCCGCGTGCTGGTCGAGGAGGCGGTGGACGTCACCCTGGCCTACGACCGCACCCCGGCCGGCGCCCGCCACCCCATCACGACCCTCAGCGAGCGCATCGAGGACGTCTTCGTGGCCATGGGCTACGAGGTCGCCGAGGGCCCCGAGGTCGAGGCGGAGTGGTTCAACTTCGACGCCCTGAACATCGCGCAGGACCACCCGGCCCGCGCCATGCAGGACACCCTCTTCGTCCAGGCCCCGGGCACGAAGGCCCAGGCCTCCAGGCACGAAGCAGCGTCCGGCGTCGTGCTGCGCACCCACACCTCCCCGGTGCAGGTCCGCACGATGCTCGACCGCGAGCCGCCGGTCTACGTGATCTGCCCCGGCCGCGTCTACCGCATGGACGAGCTGGACGCCACGCACACGCCGGTCTTCACCCAGGTCGAGCTCCTCGCCATCGACGAGGGCCTGACCATGGCCGACCTCAAGGGCACCATCGAGCACATGGTGCGCTCGCTGTTCGGCGAGGGCCTGACCACGCGCCTGCGCCCGAACTACTTCCCCTTCACCGAGCCCTCGGCCGAGCTGGACATGCAGTGCTATGTCTGCCGCGGCGAGTCGGCCGGCAACCCCGACCGCCCCTGCCGCACCTGCTCCAGCGAGGGCTGGATCGAGCTGGGCGGCTGCGGCATGGTCAACCCCCGTGTGCTGACCGCCGCGGGCATCGACCCGCAGAAGTACAGCGGCTTCGCCTTCGGGTTCGGCATCGAGCGACTGCTGATGTTCCGCCACAACGTCGAGGACATGCGAGACATGGTCGAAGGTGACGTGCGCTTCACCCGGCCGTTCGGGATGGAGATCTGATGCGCGCCCCGCTTTCCTGGCTGCGGGAATACGTCGACCTGCCGGCCGGTGAGACCGGTCGCGACGTGCAGGCCAAGCTGATCGCCGCGGGTCTCGAGGTCGAGCGCGTCGAGCGCCTCGGCGACGGACTCAAGGGCCCCCTGGTGGTCGGCCAGGTGCTGACCATCGAGGAGCTCGAGGGCTTCCGCAAGCCGATCCGCTTCTGCACCGTCGACGTCGGCACGGCCAACGGCACCGGTGAGCCGCAGGAGATCGTCTGCGGCGCCCGCAACTTCTCCGTCGGCGACAAGGTCGTCGTCGTGCTGCCCGGCGCCGTCCTGCCCGGCGACTTCGCCATCGCCGCCCGCAAGACCTACGGCAAGACCTCGCACGGCATGATCTGCTCCGGCGAGGAGCTGGGCATGGGCGACGACGGCACGCACGGCATCATCGTGCTGCCGCAGGAGTACGAGCCCGGCACCGACGCCATCGAGCTGCTCCAGCTCGTGGACGAGGTCCTCGACATCGCGGTCACCCCCGACCGCGGCTACTGCCTGTCGATGCGCGGCATCGCCCGCGAGGCCGCCACCGCCTACGGCCTGCCGCTGCGCGACCCGGCCCTGCTGGACGTGCCCGCGCCCAACGCCTTCGGCTACCCCGTCAAGGTCGCCGACCCGGCCGGCTGCGACCGCTTCACGGCCCGCACGGTCACCGGTATCGACTCCGAGGCCCGCTCCCCGATCTGGCTCCAGCGCCGCCTGCAGAAGGCCGGCATGCGCCCGATCTCGCTGGCCGTCGACATCACCAACTACGTGATGCTGGAGCTCGGCCAGCCGCTGCACGCCTACGACCGCTCGCGCCTCGACGGCCCGATCGGCGTCCGCCGTGCCGAGCGCGGCGAGAAGCTGACCACCCTCGACGGCACCAAGCGCGTCCTGGACCCCGAGGACCTGGTCATCACCGACAACCGCGGCCCGATCGGGCTCGCGGGCGTCATGGGCGGCGCCGAGACCGAGATCGGCGACCACGCGGCCGGTGAGGGCACCACCGAGGTCGTGATCGAGGCGGCGCACTTCGACCCCGTCGTCATCGCCCGCGCCGTCCGCCGCCACAAGCTGCCCTCCGAGGCGTCCAAGCGCTTCGAGCGCGGCGTCGACCCGCAGGCGGCCTCCGCGGCCGCCCAGCGCACCGCCGACCTCCTCGTGCTGCTCGCGGGCGGCACCGCCGAGGCCGGCGTGACGGAGTTCGCCGCCCCCAGCGGCCCGCGCACGATCGCCATGCGCGCGGACCACCCGGACCGCGTCGCCGGTGTCGAGTACGGCCGCGAGACCGTCGTCCGCCACCTCCAGGAGGTCGGCTGCGACGTCTACGGGCAGGACGAGCTGATCGTCACCGTCCCGAGCTGGCGCCCGGACCTCACCGACCCGAACGACCTCGCCGAAGAGGTCATCCGGCTCGAGGGCTACGAGAACCTGCCCGCCACCCTGCCGGCGCCCCCCGCCGGCCGCGGCCTGACCCACCGGCAGCGGCTGCACCGCCGCGTCGGCCGGGCGCTGGCCGGCGCGGGCTACGTCGAGGTGCTCAACTACCCCTTCGTCGGGGACTGGGCGCTCGACCACCTGGGCCTGGAGGCCGATGACCCGCGCCGCACCACGGTGCGCCTGGTCAACCCGCTCTCCGAGGCCGAGCCGGCGCTGCGCACCACGATGCTGCCGGGCCTGTTCACGGCCCTGCGCCGCAACGACAGCCGTGGCGAGCACGACCTGGCCCTCTTCGAGACCGGCCTCGTCTTCCTGCCCACCGGCGAGGAGACCACCCCGGTCCGGCTGCCCGTCGACCGCCGTCCCACCGACGAGGAGATCGCCGGCCTGAACGCCGCGCTGCCCCGGCAGCCGCGCCGCGCCGCCGCCGTCCTCGCCGGGGCCCGCGAGCTCGACGGCTACTGGGGCAAGGGCCGTCCGGCCGGCTGGGCGGACGCCGTCGAGGCCGGCCGTACGGTCGCGCGCGAGGCGGGCGCCGAGCTGATCGTCCGTCAGGACCAGCGGGCGCCGTTCCACCCGGGTCGCTGCGCCGCGTTCTACGCCGTGGTCGACGGCGCCGAGGTGTTCGCCGGCTCCGCCGGTGAGCTGCACCCGCGCGTCGTGAAGGCCTTCGGCCTGCCGGAGCGCACCTGCGCCATGGAGATCGACCTCGATGTCCTGCAGCAGGCCGGCGCCGGTGCCGTCGAGGCCCCGCAGGTGTCCTCCTTCCCGGTGGCCACGCAGGACGTCGCGCTCGTCGTGGACGCCTCGGTGGCGGCCGCCGACGTCGAGGCCGCGCTGCGGTCCGGCGCGGGCGAGCTGCTCGAGTCGCTGCGCCTGTTCGACGTCTTCACCGGCGAGCAGATCGGCGCGGGCAGGAAGTCGCTCGCGTACGCGCTGCGCTTCCGCGCGGCCGACCGCACGCTGACGGCCGAGGAGGCCTCGGGCGCGCGCGACGCCGCCGTGGCCGCGGCCGTCGAGCGCACGGGCGCGGTGCTGCGCGGCGCCTGACGTCGCAGACATCGTGTGACACCACGTGACACTGCGTGACCGCCTGCCGGGCGGAAGGCCGCGGCTGAAAACAGTTGGAAGCAGCTGGAAGAAGCCGGGGAAAACGCAGGACATCGCGGCCTGAACGAGGGGCGCATCCGGTGAACCGGATGCGCCCCTCTCGCGTTTCCTCACTCAAGAGTGTCCGAATATCACTCAATAGGGTGGAAATGAAGGTCCGGGTCGTTACTTAGCGCTGATCGCTCGCGAGAATCGAGCGCGTCATTGCTGCTAGGGGGGCCAACGGCATGATCCGGACAAGAGCGGTGCGCTGGCGGCGGGGGGTGGTGTTCGCTCTCCCCGGGCTGTGGGTACTGGGAGTGGTCGCGTGGGAGCTGGTGAGCCCCCGCGGCGAGGCCGTGCAGCTGCTCGCGGCCGCGCCCGCCATCGCCTGCGCGGGCAGCGGCCGCCGCCAGTGCGTGACGGCCGCCGGGGCCTGCGCGCTGTTCGCCCTCGTCCCCCTGGGGTCGGCCCGCGTGGACGGCGGAGTCCGCGTCGGCACCTGCTGTGCGATCGTCGCCGTCGCCGCCGCGGGCTGCGCCGTCACCGGCCGCCGCCGGCGTCTCCTGCGCGAGCTGGAGCGCGCCCGTGAGGTCGCCGCCACCGCCCAGCGCGTGCTCCTGCGGCCCCTGCCGCCCCGGCTCGACGGGATCACCCTCGCCGGCGGCCACCTCTCGGTCAGCGAGGGCGCCCTGGTCGGCGGCGATCTGTACGAGGCGCTGGCCACCCCGTACGGCGTGCGCATCGTCATAGGAGACGTCCGCGGCCACGGCCTCACCGCCATCGGCACCGTCGCCGCCGTCCTCGGCAGCTTCCGCGAGGCCGCCCACGACGAACCCGCCCTGGCCGATGTGCTGCGCCGCCTGGACCGCGCCCTGCAGCGCCATCTGTGCGAGCGCGCCCGCGCCGAGGCACAGGCCAGGCCCGGGGCGGAGCAGGAGCGCGGCCTGGGCGAGGAGTTCGTGACCGTCCTGCTGCTGGAGATCCGCCCCGACGGCCTGGTCACCGCGGTCAACTGCGGCCACCCCTGGCCGTACCGCCTCTCCGGCACCGCCGGTGAGGGCGCCCGCGCGGCCGCCGTGGGCCGGGGCGATCCGCTGCCGCCGCTCGGGCTGTTCCCGCTGCCGCCCGAGCTGCCCGTCGTCCCCCTGACCATGCTGCTGCCGGGGGACGCCCTGGTGCTCCACACGGACGGCGCGGAGGATGCGCGCGATGCGGCCGGTTCCTTCTTTCCGCTCGCGAGGGCTCTCGACGACGCCGCCGCCGACCGTGCGCCCGTCGTCCCCGCCGCGATCATCGAGCACGTCCAGTCCGCCCTGCTGCGCCACACCGGCGGCCGGCTCTCCGACGACATCGCCCTGCTGGTGCTGAGCAACGACCGCTGCCCCGCCCCGGGGCCCGGATCCCGCCCCTGTCTGGCCCGCTCGGGCCGCCCCCGCCGCTGACGCGCGCGCTGCCGCGGCCGGCGGAATCCGTCTCTCCGCGGCCCGCTGCCGTTCGACGCACAGCCACGGCCGGTTCACACCCCGTGCGAAGGGATCTCCATTACGCTGGCCCCACCGAGCGTATGCGGAGGGCAGGATGGAGCCCAACACTCTCCTTGACGCCATCCTCGACGAAGCGGGCATATCCCACGCCGGCCTCGCCGCCCACATCAACGCGGCAGGCCGGGCCCGGGGTCTGGCGCTGCGTTACGAACACACGGCCGTCGCCCGCTGGCTGAAGGGCCAGCGGCCCCGCGGCCAGGTGCCGGATCTGATCTGCGAAGTGCTCGGCGAGCGGCTGCACCGCGCGCTGACCCTGGACGACATCGGCCTCGGCACCCCGGGCAGCCCGCGCCTGCCCAACACCCCGCTCTCCGGCTTCGTCGAACGCGCCACCGCCCTCTGGCGCTCCGACGAGCAGCAGCGCGAGCACGTCGTCACCGCTCCCGCCGTCACCGGGACCCCCGCCGTCATCCCGGTCTGGGAGTGGGAGAACCCTCCCGAGGACGCCGACGTCTCCCGGCGCGGCCTCACCCGCGTCTCCATGGACGACATCGAGATGCTGCGCGCGGCCCGCACCCACTACGAGCAGATGTACCGCAAGGCGGGCGGGATCGCCACGCGCGCCCGCGTCGTGGGTTTCCTCAACGCCGAGGCGGCCCCCCTGCTGCGCGGCAGCTACACCGACGAGACGGGCCGTCAGCTGCACCGCGCCACCGGCGGGCTGGTCGCCGTCGCCGGCATCTGCGCCTACGACTCCGACGCGCACGGCCTGGCCCAGCGCTACTTCCACCAGGCGCTGCGGCTGGCCAAGGCCAGCGGCGACCGCGGCCTCGGCGGCTACGTCATCGCCCTGCTCGTCAACCAGTCGCTGTTCATGCGCGAGTACCGGCAGGCCGTGGCGTTCGCCGAGTCCGCGCTGCGGGCCGCGGGCACGGAGCTGACCCCGGCCCTCGCGGCCGACCTCTACGCCATGCAGGCCAAGGCCTACGCACGGCTCGGCGACGGCGCCGGCGCGCTCGCCTGTATCCGCCGCGCCGAGACCGCCGCCGAGCGCATCCGCCGTGGCCAGGAGCCCGCCGAGACCGGCTATGTGCAGCCCGGTCTGGTGAACGTGCAGGTGGCGGAGGCGCTCCTCAGCCTCGGCGACCTCGGACCCGCCCGTGAGCACGCGGACCGGGCCGTCGACACCCCCGCCCACGACCGGGGACGTGTCCACCGGCTCGCCATGCTCACGCACATCGAGCTGCGTCAAGGAGACGCGGACAAGGCGGTGGCCACCGCACGGGAGATGACCGAGCAGGCGAGAGGCATGGAATCGCAGCGCTTACGGGACCGGCTCCGGGCGGTGCGCGAGCACCTGATCGAAAGCGGGTGTGCGGCCACTGCCGAGGCCGCCGAGATGATCGACGGGGCGTTGCGCGTGCCCCTGTGAGGACAGCGCCCGGGGAGGTGGCCACCTCGGCGGAAGGTGGCAACACGTGCGTTGGAAGAATCTCAGGGAGCGGACGGTCTATGGGAACCGCTGGTTCCGGGTCAATCTCGCAGACGTTCAACTCCCCGACGGCCGCCACCTCGACCACTTCGTCATCAGGCTGCGGCCCGTCGCCGTGGCCACGGTGGTCAACGAGGCCAATGAGGTCCTGCTGCTGTGGCGGCACCGCTTCATCACCGACAACTGGGGCTGGGAGCTGGCCGCCGGCGTGGTCGAGGACGGCGAGGACCTCGCCGGTGCGGCGGCCCGCGAAATGGAGGAGGAGACCGGGTGGCGGCCGGGCCCGCTGCGGCACCTGATGTCCGTCGAGCCGTCCAACGGCCTCACCGACGCCCGGCACCACATCTACTGGTCGGACGAGGCCGAGTACATCGGCGACCCGGAGGACGACTTCGAGTCCGACCGGCGCGAGTGGGTGCCGCTGAAGCTGGTGCCCGACATGATCGGCCGGGGTGAGGTGCCGGCCGCGAACATGGCGGCGGCGCTGCTTCTGCTCCACCACATCAGGCTCGGCTAGCGCGCGGCCCCGCACCCGGCTGCGGCACGTCCCGCGTTCACCGGCCGGTCGCCTGCCAGACGGCCAGTGCCAGGGCGGCGACTCCGGTGAGCGCGGCCAGTGAGGGCAGGGGCCACCTGCCGTGCTCCAGTGCCCTTACCCGGTCCGCCATCTCGGTGATCTCGCGTTCCGACTGGTCGCTGCGCTGGGTGAGGAGGGCGAGGTGGCCGTCGATGCGGACGACGCCGACATCGAGGCTACGACGGAGCTCCGCGAGCTCAGCCGTTCTGGTGGCCTGCTCGGGATGCATGGTCACGGTCCGTACCCCTTCCGGAATGACTCCTGTGTGTCCGACGAGCCGAGTCAATCGCGTAGCGGCGCGGAACGGGAGCGTGTGCGGGGGGTATATGCGAGTCACCGCCGCACACCCCGTGCGAACACGGGTGTGCGGCGGTGACGGTACGTGACGCCCGTACGGGTATCAGTACGTGTAGAAGCCCGAGCCGGTCTTGCGGCCGAGGCGGCCGGCGTCGACCATGCGCTGGAGCAGCGGGGGAGCGGCGTACAGCGGCTCCTTGTACTCCTGGTACATGCTGTCGGCGACCGAGGCCACCGTGTCCAGGCCGATCAGGTCGGAGAGCTTGAGCGGGCCCATCGGGTGGGCGCAGCCGAGCTCCATGCCGTTGTCGATGTCCTCGCGGCTGGCGATGCCGGACTCGAACATCCGGATGGCCGAGAGCAGGTACGGGATCAGCAGGGCGTTGACGACGAAGCCGGAGCGGTCCTGGGCCCGGATGGCGTGCTTGCCCAGCACGTTGACGACCAGCGCGTCGGCGCGCTTGATCGTTTCCTCGCTGGTGGTGAGCGCCGGGATGAGCTCGACGAGCTTCTGCACCGGGGCCGGGTTGAAGAAGTGGATGCCGATGACGCGGTCCGGCCGGGAGGTGGCCACGGCCAGCTTCACCAGCGGGATCGAGGAGGTGTTGGAGGCCAGGATCGCGTCGGGGCGGGTGACCACCTGGTCGAGGACCTGGAAGATCTCGGTCTTGACCTGCTCGTTCTCGACGACGGCCTCGATGACCAGGTCGCGGTCGGCGAACTCGCCGAGGTCGGTGGTGAAGCTCAGCCGGGCGAGCGTCGCGTCGCGCTCCTCCTCGGAGATCTTGCCGCGCTCGGCGGCCTTGCCGAGGGAATTGGTCAGGCGGGTGCGGCCGATCTCCAGGGCTTCCCCGGTGGTCTCGGCGACCATGACGTCCAGGCCGGCCCGGGCACACACCTCCGCGATCCCCGCGCCCATCTGGCCGCAGCCCACCACCCCGACACGCGCTACGTCTGCCACAGTGTCCGTCAACATCGTGCCTTTCGCTGATCTTGGTCGTCCGGCGGGGCGCCGCGTCCTCGCCGCGGCGGTCGCCTCGTTCCAGACGTTACTCCGCGCCCTGCGGTCCTGATGGGGCTGGGGCGGGCATGCTGGCCTCGAACGGTGTGACCGATCCGACGAGACGGCGAAGAGAGGTCCCGCATATGGGGCGTATGACCCGAAGAGGGTTCACCGTGGCCGCCGCAGGAATGATGTCCGCCATGCTGGCGTCCGGCGAGGCTGGGGCGGCGGCGGGGCAGGCGTGGCCCACTCCGCGGGCGGCCGGGGCCGGTGGCGGAGCCGAGCGCCGGCGCAAGCGCGAGTTCCGGGGGATGTGGATCGCCACCGTCGTCAACGTCGACTGGCCGTCCAAGCCGGGCCTGAGCCCCGAACGGCAGCAGGAGGAGCTGATCACCCTCCTCGAAGCGGCCGTCGAGCGCCGGCTCAACGCCGTCATGCTGCAGATCCGGCCCACCGCGGACGCCTTCTGGCCCTCCCCGTTCGAGCCGTGGTCGCAGTACCTGACGGGCACTCAAGGACGCTATCCGGGCTGGGACCCGCTGGCCTTCGCCGTGCGCGAGGCCCACCGGCGCAGGATCGAGCTGCACGGCTGGTTCAACCCCTACCGCATCGCCAACCACACCGACCTCGGGCGGCTCGTCCCCACGCACCCCGCCCGTATCCACCCCGAGTGGGTCGTCCCCTACGGCGGGAAGCTCTACTACAACCCCGGCCTGCCCGAGGTGCGCCGCTTCGTCCAGGACGCCATGCTCGACGCCGTCTCCCGCTACGACCTGGACGGCGTGCACTTCGACGACTACTTCTACCCGTACCCGGTGGCCGGCCAGCGCTTCGACGACGACACCGCGTACGCCCGCTACGGCTCGGGGTTCCCGGACCGGGCCGCCTGGCGGCGCGACAACATCGACCTGCTGGTGCGGGAGATGGGGGAGCGCATCAAGCGGCGCAAGCGGCACGTGCAGTTCGGGATCAGCCCGTTCGCGGTCTGGCGCAACCGCTCCGCCGACCCGCTCGGCTCGGACACCCGTGCGGGCGTCCAGACCTACGACGACCTCGGTGCGGATACGCGCAAGTGGGTCCGCGAGGAGTGGATCGACTACATCGTGCCGCAGGTGTACTGGCACATCGGCTTCGCCGCGGCGGACTACGCGAAGCTCGTGCCGTGGTGGGCGGAGACCGTCCGGGACACGGACGTACAGCTGTACATCGGCGAGGCGTTGTACCGGGCGGGCGACCCCGCGCAGCCCGCCCCCTGGCAGGACCCGGCCGAGCTCTCGCGCCACCTCACGCTGTGCCGGGAGTACCCGGAGGTGCTCGGGAACGTGTACTTCTCCGCGAAGCAGGTGGTGGCGGACCCGATAGGGGCGATGGCGCGGGTGGTCAGGGACCACTACCCGGCGCGGGTGCGCCCGCCGAAGTGACCCGGGGCCCGGACGGGCCGCCGCGGTGGCCGGGCGCCGCGGCGGCGGGAGGGGGAGCCCGTTCGGCTAACCCTGGCCGGAGGCCTTGCGGTGGTCGACGACGGCGTCGGGGCCCGGCGACATGATCGTCTCGTGGCCGTTGTCGGCGCGGACCCGGTACGGCGGATTGCCGTTGGGTCCCAGCACCTCCACGATCTCCACGACGTGGTCCTCCTGGCCGACCGTCCGTCCGTGAACCACCAAGCGGTCACCCTTGCTCGCATGCATCGACGGTGCCCCTTCTGTTCGAGTTCCGTTCGATATTCGAGGTGTGCTGGGATGCTTCCAAGTCTACGGTGACCGGCGGTATATGGCCCGCCCCTCGGCCAGGTGGAGCAACGCCGCGCCACCGGTCAGCCGCGCGCCCGCTGCGTCACCCCGATGCACACCAGCACGGCCACGGCGGCCACCGGCGCGGCGGGGGTCAGGTGCTCGCCGAGCAGCAGCACCGACCAGACCAGGGTGAGCAGCGGCTGCGCCAGCTGCAGCTGGCTGGCCCGGGCGACCCCGATCGCGCTCATGCCGCGGTACCACACCCACATGCCCAGGAACTGCGATCCGGCGGCGAGCCACAGCAGGCCCGCGACCGTGTGGCCCGTGAGCCGCACGGGCTCGGCCGCCAGCGCCACCGCGGTGCCCGCGGCCGCCACCGGCAGGCACAGCACCAGCGCCCAGCCGATCACCTGCCAGCCCGGCATCTCGCGCGCCAGCCGCCCGCCCTCCGCGTAGCCCGCGGCGCAGACCAGCAGGGCGCCGAACAGGTACAGATCGCCGGCCGTGGGGCTGCCGCCGCTCTGCTGCAGCGCGAAGGCGATCACCACGGCCGCGCCCGTGACCGCCGCGCCCCAGAACGTGCGCGAGTGCCGGGTCCGGTTGCGTACGGCCGCGTAGGCGGCCGTCGTCAGCGGCAGCAGGCCCACGACGACCGCGGCGTGCGAGGTGGTGGAGGTCTGCAGGGCGAGCGTGGTCAGCAGGGGGAAGCCGACGACCGTGCCGCCGGCCACCGCGCACAGCGCGGGCCAGTGCCGCCGCGCGGGCACCCGGACGCGCAGGGCCAGCAGGCAGCCGGCGGCGATCAGGCCCGCCAGCGTCATCCGGCAGGAGGTCACGGACCACGGGCCGAGCCCTTCCAGGGCCCAGGCCGTCGCCGGGAAGGTCAGCGAGAAGGTGGCCACGCCCAGGGCGGCGAGGAGGACGCCGCTCCCCGCACGGGGGACGGCGTGGGGGACGGCAGCTCCCGCGGGGTCCGCCGCAGCGGCCCGCCCGGAGCTCTGCACTGCTACCGTCATCGGCTCGATAGCGCTATCTTTCACACTCATGCATGAGCGTAACAGCGTCGCTGAACTGGCAGAAGCCCTGAAAAAGGAGCTCGACCGCTACTCTCCCGGTGAGAAGCTGCCGTCCAGCAGGGCGCTCGTCGAGCGCTTCCGCGTCAGCCCGGTCACCGTCTCGCGGGCCATCGCCGCCCTCGCCTCGGAGGGCCTCGTGACCACCCGCCCCGGCGCGGGCGCCTTCCGTACGGCCCCGCACAGCGCGCCCGTACGCCTCGGCGACACCTCCTGGCAGCAGGTCGCCCTCAGCGTGGAGAGCGCGGCGGAGGCCGTCCCCCGCTCCGTCGACGCGTCCGGCGTGCTCAGCACGCTCGCCGAGCCCCCGCCCGGCGTCATCGAGCTCAGCGGCGGCTACCTCCACCCCTCCCTGCAGCCCGAGCGCGCCCTCGCCGCGGCCCTCGGCCGGGCCGGGCGCCGCCCCGGCGCGTGGGGCCGCCCGCCGATCGAGGGCGTGACGGAGCTGCGCGCGTGGTTCGCCCGCGAGATCGGCGGCCCGGCGGGCACCGTCGCCGCCTCCGAGGTGCTGATCACCGCCGGCGGCCAGAGCGCCCTGACCGCGGCCCTGCGGGCCCTCGCCCCGCCCGGCGCGCCCGTCCTCGTCGAGTCCCCGACCTACCCCGGCATGCTCGCCGCCGCGCGCGCCTCCGGACTGCGGCCCGTCCCCGTGCCGGCCGACGCCCGCGGCGTGCGCACCGACCTGCTCGCGGAGGCGTTCCATACGAGCGGCGCGCGGGTCTTCGTCTGCCAGCCGCTGTTCCAGAACCCGACCGGCGCGGTCCTGGCCGACGACCGGCGGCCCGAGGTGATCCGGGCGGCCCGCGAGGCCGGGGCCTTCGTCATCGAGGACGACTTCGCACGCCGCCTCGCCCACGAGGACGCCCCGCCGCTGCCGCCCACCCTCGCCGCGGACGATCCCGACGGCATCGTCGTCCACGTCTGCTCCCTCACCAAGGCCACCTCGCCGAGCCTGCGCGTCGGGGCCCTCGCCGCCCGCGGGCCGGTCCTCGAACGCCTGCGGGCCATCCAGGTCGTGGACAGCTTCTTCGTGCCGCGCCCGCTGCAGGAGGCCGCGCTCGAACTCGTCGGCTCGCCCGCCTGGACCCGGCACCGGCGCACGACCGCCGCCGAGCTGCGCGTCCGCCGCGAGGCGCTGCTCACCGCCCTGCACCGCGAACTTCCCGGCGTATCCGTCGGCTTCGTCCCGCCCGGGGGCTTCCACGTGTGGGCCCGGCTGCCGGACGGCACCGACGACGCCGCGCTGTCCGCGGCCGCGCTGCGCGCCGGCGTCGCCGTGGCCTCGGGCGGCCCGTACCACCCCGCGGAGTCCGTGGCCCCGCACCTGCGGCTGAGCTTCGCGGCGGCCGCCGGGACGGCGGAGCTCGCGGAGGGCGTGAGCAGACTGCGGACGGCGTTCGGGACCGCATATTCCGGGTGACTGCCCGGACAGGGCCTACAGTCGGAGCATGGCTTCAGTAGTTGCTTCAGGCGAGGGCGCCGCGCCGGTCCGGGTCGACAGCTGGATCTGGTCCGTGCGGCTCACGAAGACGCGCTCCGCGGCGGGCACCGCCTGCCGGGCGGGCCACGTCCGCGTCAACGGCGAGCGCGCCAAGCCCGCCCAGACGGTGCGCACCGGCGACGAGGTGCGGGTGCGCCTCGACGGGCGGGAGCGCATCGTCGTCGTGTCGCGGCTCATCAGCAAGCGGGTCGGCGCGCCCGTCGCGGCGGAGTGCTACGTCGACAACACCCCGCCCGAGCCGCCGCGCGAGCAGGTGGCCGTGGCAGCCGTCCGCGACCGCGGCACGGGCCGCCCCACGAAGCGCGACCGCCGCGAACTGGAGCGCTTGCAGGGCGCACAACGGGCCCACTGACGCCGGAACCGGCGTCCCCCGCCGCAGCGGCGACCAGCCACGATCGGCCGTACCGGCGGTGCCGGACTACCGTCGTGTCGAACCGCGGACGCCGGCCGCATGGCCGCGCCGCGGGCGGTTCGCGACGGTGACCGTCGGCGATCGCCCGCGGCAGCGGCCTGGATTTCGTCAGTACGCGACCGTGAACCGCGCCCGGTGGTGCACCGGCTGCTCGGCCTCGTCGAGGAGGGCCACCGCCAGGTCCTCCATGGAGATCGCCGAGTTGCCCTCGGCGTCCACGATGAGTTCGTCGGTGCCCCGCCGGTAGCGCCCGGTGCGCTCGCCCGGCTCCAGCAGGGCGGCCGGGCTCAGGTAGGCCCAGTCCAGGCCGGGCCCGGCGGCGCGGCAGGCCGCCAGCTGGTCGTTGCAGGCCAGGGCTATGGGCCGCCAGTCGGCGGGGAAGCCGGGACCGTCGATCACGGTGGTGCCCCCGGTGCCGGGGAGGATCAGGCTGCCGGCGCCGCCCACGAGCAGCAGCCGGACGCCGGTCCCGGCGAGACCGGCCAGCAGTCCCTCGGTGGCGGCGACGAGCTGGTGCTCGCTGCCGGGCGCCGGGCGGGTGGCACCGATCACGAGGTCCTGCCCGGCGGCGAGCCGTGCGACGTCCGCCGGGTCCGACGCGTCGCCGGTGCGGGCGGTGGCGCCGGCGGGCAGCTCGCCGAAGCGGGCGGAGTTCCGTACGACGGCGGTGACGTCGTGGCCGCGGGACAGAGCCTCGGTGACGACGCGGCTTCCCACGTTGCCGGCTGCTCCGAAGACGGTGATGCGCATGATGGCTCAGCTCCTGGTGGTGTCGGGAGAGTTGGTTGCGGCCACGGTTGCGGCCGCAGGGGAAGTACCCAGTGTGACGTGCGTGTTCTTCGCGTCGTCCGCGTCCTTCGCGCCCTGTCCGCGGCGGCGGCTCTGCGCCGCGACCAGCGAGCCGAGGACGACGATCGCGCCGAACCCCTGGGCGGCGCTGAGTTCCTGACCGAGCGCCAGCCACCCCAGCGCCGTGGCGACCAGCGGGCTGAGCAGCCCGAGGAAGGTGACGTCGGTCGGGGTCAGGAGCTGGATCCCGCGGAACCACAGGGCGTACGCGAAGGCCGACCCGATGACCGCGATGTAGGCGTAACCGGCCAGGTTCGTCGCGGTCGGCACGGGCGGCGCGCCCTCCGTGAGGAGGGCGACGGGCAGCAGGAGCAGACCGCCTGCGACGAGCTGCCAGCCGGTGGTCGCGAGCAGGGGTGCGGGCGAGCCCCAGCGCTTGCTGAGGACGACTCCGGTGGCCATGACGACGGCTCCGCCGGCCGCGGCGGCGACACCGAGTGCGTCCAGCCGGGCGCCGGCCCGCAGTACGAGCAGGCTGACGCCCGCCACGCCGGTGACGGCGGCGATCAGGGTGCGGGCGGAGAGCCGCTGGCCGAGCAGGCCTGCCGAGAGGAGGGCGACCAGCAGGGGCTGTATCGCGCCGACGGTGGCGGCGACCCCGCCGGGCAGCCGGTAGGCGGCGACGAACAGCAGGGCGAAGAACGCCCCGATGTTGAGGGCGCCGAGCACGAGCGCCCGCCACCACCACACGCCCTGCGGCAGGCGTCGCGTGACGGCGACGAGGGCGAGCCCGGCGGGCAGGGCCCGCACGACCGCCGCGAGGAGCGGGCGGCCGGGCGGGAGGAATTCGGTGGTGACGAGGTAGGTGGTGCCCCAGACAGCGGGTGCGAGGGCGGTGAGCAGCAGGGTCCCGACGCGATTGCTTAGCACTAAAGCAATGTATCTCAGCGCTAAGCTATTTGAGGAGGGGGTGCCACGTGAGGTACCTCACTGCTAAGACAACTGCGGCGGACCCTCTACCCTGGACCGATGGCAGATCACGTCGACCGCGTACTGAAGCAGTGGGCCGCGCAGCGCCCCGATCTGGATGTGTCGCCGATGGCGGTACTCGGACGGCTCAAGCGGCTGTCCCGGCTCGTCGAGGCGGAAACGGGCCGTACGTTCAACGCCCACGGGCTGGACGCCGCATCCTTCGACGTCCTCGCCACGCTGCGGCGCAGTGACGCGCCGCACCGGCTGACCCCCGCCGAGCTGATGCGGTCGTCGATGGTCACCTCGGGGGCCATCACGCAGCGCCTCGACCGCCTGGAGGCCCGCGGTCTGGTGAGCCGCAGCCCCAGCGCGTCGGACGGCCGCAGCGTCGTCGTGGCGCTCACCGACGCGGGCCGGGCCCTCATCGACGAGGCCCTGCCCGACCACGTCGCCACCTCGGCCGGCCTGCTCGCCGCCCTCACGAAGGAAGAGCGCGACACGGTCGCGACGGCCCTCAGGACCCTGCTGGAGTCCCTGGGCGACGGCAAGGGCTGACTTTCACGCCGCGGATGTGGCCAGGGTCCTGTCGAGAGGGGGTGCGGCACGAGATATCTTGATGTCGAGCAATGTTACAGACGTGGAGCGGAGCACCCGGTGACTGACTCGACCATCATCTATACGCACACCGACGAGGCGCCGGCCCTGGCCACGCACTCGTTCCTGCCCGTGGTCCAGGCCTACGCCTCGACGGCCGGGGTCACTGTGGAGACCCGCGACATCTCGCTGGCGGGCCGCATCATCTCCCAGTTCCCCGAGTACCTCGAAGAGGGCCAGCGCATCGCCGACGCCCTGGCGGAGCTCGGTCAGCTGGCGAAGACGCCGGGTGCCAACATCATCAAGCTGCCCAACATCTCGGCCTCGATCCCGCAGCTGAAGGCCGCCGTCGCCGAGCTGCAGCAGCAGGGCTACGCGTTGCCGGACTACCCGGACGACCCGAAGACCGACGAGGAGCGCGACATCCGCGCCCGCTACGACAAGGTCAAGGGCAGCGCCGTCAACCCCGTCCTGCGCGAGGGCAACTCCGACCGCCGCGCCCCCGCGTCGGTCAAGAACTATGCCAAGGCGCACCCGCACCGCATGGGCGCCTGGACGGCCGACTCGAAGACCAACGTCGCCACCATGGGCGTCGACGACTTCCGCTCCACCGAGAAGTCCGCGGTCGTCGCCGAGGACGGCACGTTCCGCATCGAGCTCAAGGGTGACGACGGCTCCACCACCGTCCTGCGCGAGTCGGTCCCCGTGCTCGCCGGCGAGGTCGTCGACGCCTCCGTCATGCGCGTCGCCGCCCTGCGCGAATTCCTCACGGCGCAGATCGCCCGCGCCAAGGCCGAGGGTGTGCTGTTCTCCGTACACCTGAAGGCCACGATGATGAAGGTCTCCGACCCGATCATCTTCGGCCACGTCGTCCGCGCCTTCTTCCCGAAGACGTTCGCGCAGTACGGCGAGCAGCTCGCCGCCGCGGGCCTGACCCCGAACGACGGCCTCGGCGGCATCCTCAAGGGCCTGGAGGCCCTGCCCGAGGGCGCCGAGATCAAGGCCTCCTTCGACGCCGAGCTCGCCGAGGGCCCCGCCCTGGCGATGGTCGACTCCGACAAGGGCATCACCAACCTGCACGTCCCCAGCGACGTCATCGTCGACGCCTCCATGCCGGCCATGATCCGCACCTCCGGCCACATGTGGGGCCCGGACGGCCAGGAGGCCGACACCCTCGCCGTCCTCCCGGACAGCAGCTACGCGGGCGTCTACCAGGTCGTCGTCGACGACTGCCGCGCCAACGGCGCCTTCGACCCGTCGACGATGGGCTCCGTGCCCAACGTCGGCCTCATGGCGCAGAAGGCCGAGGAGTACGGCAGCCACGACAAGACCTTCGAGATCCCGGCCACCGGCACGGTGCGGGTCCTCGACGGCGCCGGCAACGTCGTGCTGGAGCAGGCGGTCGGCGCGGGCGACATCTTCCGCATGTGCCAGGCCAAGGACGCGCCGATCCGCGACTGGGTCAAGCTCGCCGTCACCCGCGCCCGCGCCACCGGCGTCCCGGCCGTGTTCTGGCTCGACGAGAACCGCGCGCACGACGCGCAGCTCATCGAGAAGGTCAAGGCGTACCTGCCCGAGCACGACACCGAGGGCCTGCAGATCGAGATCCTGTCGCCCGTCGAGGCGACGAAGTTCTCGCTGGAGCGCATCCGCCGCGGCGAGGACACGATCTCCGTCACCGGCAACGTCCTGCGTGACTACCTGACCGACCTGTTCCCGATCCTCGAGCTCGGCACGAGCGCGAAGATGCTCTCGGTCGTCCCGCTGATGAACGGCGGCGGCCTGTTCGAGACCGGCGCCGGCGGCTCCGCCCCCAAGCACGTGCAGCAGCTCGTCAAGGAGAACTACCTCCGCTGGGACAGCCTGGGCGAGTTTTTCGCGCTCGCGGCCAGCTTCGAGCACCTCGCGACGACCACGGGCAACGCCCGCGCCAAGGTCCTCGCCGACACGCTCGACCGCGCCACCGGCACCTTCCTCAACGAGGACAAGTCGCCGAGCCGCCGCCTGGGCGGCATCGACAACCGCGGCAGCCACTTCTACCTGGCGATGTACTGGGCCCAGGAGCTGGCGAAGCAGACCGACGACGCGCAGCTCGCGGAGGCGTTCGGGCCGCTGGCCAAGGCGCTGACCGAGCAGGAGGGCACCATCGTCGACGAGCTGATCGCGGTGCAGGGCTCCCCGGCCGACATCGGCGGCTACTACCAGCCCGACGTGAAGAAGGCCTCGGCCGTCATGCGCCCGTCGGCGACGCTCAACCAGGCTCTGGCGATCCTGGGCTGACCCGTCCCGCAACGACGGAAAACCGTTCCGCCCCGGCCGGCACTGCGCCCGGCCGGGGCGGTTTCTGTTCATGCGGCGCGGCAGAGCGCCGCGGGGCCGGCCGGGGCCGAGGCGCGGGCCACGGCCGCGTGCAGGGGACGGGCGGTGCGGACGGTGGCCGCGGCCTGCGAGCGGTTCCGCGCGAAGACGACGAGGCGCAGCACCGCGAACCGCGCGAGACCGGCGAGCGCGGAGGCCGACAGGTAGACGACCTGCTCAAGCGCCGCACCGGGTGCCGCCACCAGCTGCTGCAGGGCGAGCATCGCCACGCAGGTCACCACGTACGCGGCCGCCGCGGACCCGGCCGACTGCGCATGCTGGCGCCAGGTCGCGCGCCCGCCCGCGCCGAAGGTGAAGCGCGCGTGCAGCTCGGTGGCGAGCAGCGTGGAGACCACGGTGATCAGGGCGTTGGCCAGGACCCAGGGAATCCAGGAGGCGAGGGCCGCCACGGCGAAGCTGGAGGCGAGCCCCACTCCGCCGCCGCAGAGTACGAAGCGGGCGAAGGCGCTGAAGGTGCTGAAGGCGCCGGGTGCCGCCTGCTGCCGACTCTGCGCTGTCTCCATGATCCGACCCCTTTTGATGGCTCACCCCGCGCTGCTTAGAGTGCCATCATGACGCATGTGTGGCGCCATGGCGAACCATTAATGGCGCCATGCCTGGCGTCGCGAGGTCCGGGGGTCCGATCCCCGCGGAGGCATTGCATAAATCTTCGCTTATTCGTATAGTCATGCCATCGACCAGGAGGGGCCCGATGGCAGTACGTGTGGCAGTGGCAGGAGCGAGCGGATACGCAGGCGGCGAAGTGCTGCGCCTGCTGCTCGCGCACCCCGGCGTACGGATCGGGGCCCTCACGGCGAACTCCAACGCGGGCCAGAAGCTCGGCTCCGTGCAGCCGCACCTGTTGCCCCTGGCGGGGCGCGTGCTGGAGCCCACCTCGGCCGAGGTCCTCGCCGGGCACGACGTGGTCTTCCTCGCGCTGCCGCACGGTCAGTCCGCGGCCGTCGCCGCCGAGCTCGGTGACGGGACGCTGGTGATCGACTGCGGTGCGGACTTCCGGTTGGAGGATGCGGGGGAGTGGGAGCGGTTCTACGGTTCGGCGCATGCCGGGACGTGGCCGTACGGGTTGCCGGAGCTGCCCGGCGGGCGGCAGGCACTGAAGGGCTCGCGGCGTATCGCGGTGCCCGGCTGCTACCCGACCGCCGTGTCGCTGGCCCTGTTCCCGGCCTACGGGGCGGGGCTCGCGGAGCCGGAAGCGGTGATCGTGGCGGCGTCGGGGACGTCGGGTGCGGGCAAGGCGGCCAAGCCGCATCTGCTGGGGTCCGAGGTCATGGGCTCCATGAGTCCGTACGGTGTGGGCGGCGGGCATCGCCACACGCCCGAGATCGTCCAGAACCTCTCCGCCGCCGCGGGCGAGCCCGTCACGGTCTCCTTCACGCCCACCCTGGCACCGATGTCGCGTGGCATCCTCGCCACCTGCAGTGCCAAGGCCCGTCCCGGTGTCACGGCGGAGGGCCTGCGGGCGGCGTACGAGAAGGCGTTCGCGGACGAGCCGTTCGTCCACCTGCTGCCCGAGGGGCAGTGGCCCGCCACCGCAGCCGTCTGCGGCGCCAACACCGCGCTGGTGCAGGTGGCGCTGGATGAGGCGGCGGGGCGGATCGTCGTGGTGAGCGCGATCGACAACCTGACCAAGGGCACGGCCGGTGGCGCGGTGCAGAGCATGAACATCGCCCTCGGTCTCCCCGAGGAGCTGGGCCTGCCGGCCACGGGGGTGGCGCCATGAGCGTCCGCCGGGTCATCGCGACCCTTCTGGCGCGGCTGGTGCCGTGCGGCACGGCCATGAACACGACGAGCAACCGGGCGAACGAGGAGATGCAGTGAGCGTCACGGCAGCGAAGGGATTCACGGCGGCGGGCATCGCCGCCGGGATCAAGGAGAGCGGCAGCCCCGACCTGGCCCTCGTGGTCAACCAGGGCCCCCGCCTGGCCGCCGCGGGCGTCTTCACCTCGAACCGCGTCAAGGCCGCGCCGGTCCTCTGGTCCCAGCAGGTCCTCAAGGGCGGGCAGGTCTCCGCCGTGGTCCTCAACTCCGGCGGCGCCAACGCCTGCACCGGGCCCGGGGGCTTCCAGGACACCCACGCCACCGCCGAGAAGGCGGCCGAGGTACTCGGGCACAGCGCGGGCGAGATCGCCGTGGCGTCCACGGGGCTCATCGGTGTCCGGCTGCCGATGGACAAACTCCTGCCCGGCATCGAGAAGGCTGCCGCGGGGCTCTCCGCCCACGGCGGTGAGAAGGCCGCCATCGCGATCAAGACCACGGACACCGTGCACAAGACGGCTGTGGTTCAGGGTGACGGCTGGACGGTGGGCGGTATGGCGAAGGGCGCGGGGATGCTGGCGCCCGGGCTGGCCACCATGCTCGTGGTGCTGACCACGGACGCCGACGTCGATGCCGCCGGTCTCGACGCGGCCCTGCGCGCCGCGACCCGTACGACCTTCGACCGGGTCGACTCCGACGGCTGCATGTCCACCAACGACACCGTGCTGCTGCTCGCCTCGGGCGCCGCCGAAGTCACCCCGGCCCAGGACGCGTTCGCCGAGGCCGTGCGGGCCGTCTGCGACGACCTCGCGCGCCAGCTCATCGGCGACGCCGAGGGCGCCAGCAAGGACATCCGCATCGAGGTCATCAACGCCGCCACCGAGGACGACGCCGTCGAGGTCGGGCGTTCCATCGCCCGGAACAACCTTCTCAAGTGCGCCCTCCACGGTGAGGACCCCAACTGGGGCCGCGTGCTCTCCGCCATCGGTACGACCTCCGCCGCCTTCGACCCCGACAAGCTCAACGTCGCCATCAACGACGTCTGGGTCTGCCGCAACGGCTCCGTCGGTGACGACCGCGACCTCGTCGACATGCGCTACCGGGAGGTCCGCATCACCGCCGATCTGGCCGAAGGCGCCGAGTCCGCCGTCATCTGGGCCAACGACCTCACCGCCGACTACGTCCACGAGAACAGCGCGTACTCCTCATGACGACCACGGACAGCACGACCACGGACAGCGCGGGCACGACCCGCAAGCACACCGCCCTCCCCAAGGCCCGCATCCTCGTCGAGGCGCTGCCCTGGCTGACGCGGCATCACGGCAAGACCGTCGTCATCAAGTTCGGCGGCAACGCCATGGTGGACGAGGAGCTGAAGGCCGCCTTCGCCCAGGACGTCGTCTTCCTCCACCACGCCGGGCTGCGCCCGGTCGTCGTGCACGGCGGCGGCCCGCAGATCAGTGCGCAGCTCGACCGGCTGGGCCTGGAGTCCGAGTTCAAGGCCGGCCTGCGCGTGACCACCCCGGAGGCCATGGAGGTCGTCCGCATGGTGCTCGCCGGGCAGGTGCAGCGCGAACTCGTCGGCCTGCTCAACGAGCACGGCCCGCTCGCCGTGGGCCTCACCGGCGAGGACGCCCACACCATGACCGCCGTCAAGCGCTACGCCGACATCGACGGCGAACGCGTCGACATCGGCCGCGTCGGCGAGATCACCGACATCGACACCGGCGCCGTCCAGGCCCTGCTCGACAACGGGCGCATCCCCGTCGTCTCCTCCATCGCCCGCAGCGCCGACGACGGTCACGTCTACAACGTCAACGCCGACACCGCCGCTGCCGCCCTCGCCGCGGCCCTGGGCGCCGAGACGCTGATGGTCCTCACCGACGTCGAGGGCCTCTACGAGGACTGGCCGCACAGCGACGAGGTCATCAGCCGGCTCACGGCGAGCGAGCTGGAGGCCCTCCTGCCCGACCTGGCCAGCGGGATGGTCCCCAAGATGGAGGGTTGCCTGCACGCCGTGCGCAACGGCGTCACCACGGCCCGCGTCATAGACGGCCGGGTCCAGCACTCGATCCTCCTGGAGATCTTCACGGACGAGGGCATCGGCACGATGGTCGTCCCCGACGAGGCGGCGACCGGGACGGAGGGGAAGCGGAGTTGAGCAGCAACGCCGGACTCACCCAGCGCTGGCAGGGCGCGCTGATGGACAACTACGGCACCCCGCGCATCCCCCTCGTCCGCGGGGAGGGGAGCACCGTCTGGGACGCCGACGGCACGCCGTACCTCGACTTCGTCGGCGGGATCGCCGTCAACTCCCTCGGCCACGCCCACCCGGCGGTCGTCCGGGCGGTGTCGGACCAGATCGCCACGCTCGGGCACGTCTCCAACCTCTTCACCGCCGAGCCGACGGTCGCCCTCGCCGAGCGGCTGCTCGCCCTCGCGGGCCGGCCCGGGCGCGTGTACTTCGCCAACTCGGGCGCGGAGGCCGTCGAGGCCGCGTTCAAGATCGGGCGCCGGACGGGCCGGACGCACATGGTGGCCGCCACCGGCGGCTTCCACGGCCGCACGATGGGGGCCCTGGCGCTCACCGGCCAGCCCGCCAAACAGGACCCCTTCCTGCCGCTGCCCGCGGGCGTCACCCACGTCCCGTACGGCGACGCCGAAGCGCTGCGGGCCGCCGTGACCACCGACACCGCGCTCGTGGTGCTGGAGCCGGTCCAGGGCGAGGCCGGCGTCGTCGTACCGCCTCCCGGCTATCTGGCCGCCGCCCGGGAGATCACCCGTGCCACCGGCACGCTCCTCGTCCTGGACGAGATTCAGACAGGTATCGGCCGCACCGGCCACTGGTTCGAGCACGCGGCCCAGGGCGTCGAACCCGACATCGTCACGCTCGCCAAGGGCCTCGGCGGCGGCCTGCCGATCGGGGCGACCCTCGCCTTCGGCGCCGCGGCCGATCTGCTGACGCCCGGTCAGCACGGCTCCACCTTCGGCGGGAACCCCGTCGCCTGCGCCGCCGCCCTGGCCGTCCTCGACACGCTGGAGGGCGAAGGAATCCTCGCCCGCGTGGCAGCGACGGGGGAGCGGCTGCGTGACGGGATCGCTGCGCTCGGCCACCCGCTGGTCGACCGCGTCCGTGGCGCGGGCCTGCTGCTGGGTATTGTCCTTTCCGAGCCCCTTGCACCGAAGGTGCAGCAGGCAGCACAGGACGCCGGCCTCCTGGTGAACGCGGTCGCACCCGACGTGGTGCGGCTGGCCCCGCCGCTGATCATCACCGAAGATGAGGTGGAAACGTTCCTCCGGGCGCTGCCGGGTGTCCTGGACGCCGCCGCTGCCGCCGCCGGCGCGGGGGCGTGAGCGGCCGGAGCGGCCGACGAGGCGCCGACGGGGCCGGCGGGGCGATACGGCCCCTCGGGCCTTCGGGGAACGACGAAGCGGAGACTGACGAGACGATGACCCAGGCGCAGGAGCCGGAGCCGTTCCACGGCGGACAGGCCGTACCGCAGACCCGTACCGCCCGCCACCGCCGGATCGTGGACATCCTCGGCCGGCAGGCGGTCCGGTCGCAGAGCCAGCTCGCCAAGCTGCTCGCCGACGACGGCCTGTCCGTCACCCAGGCGACACTCTCCCGCGACCTCGACGAACTGGGCGCGGTCAAGATCCGCAACACCGGTGGCGAGCTGATCTACGCGGTCCCGTCGGAGGGCGGCGACCGCACCCCCCGGGCCCCGCTCGGCGAATCCGCGACCGAGGCCCGTATGGGCCGCCTCGCGGGCGAACTGCTGATCTCGGCGGAGGCCTCCGCCAACCTGGTCGTCCTGCGCACGCCGCCGGGCGCCGCGCAGTTCTTCGCCTCGGCGATCGACCAGGCGGGGGTGCACGAGATCATCGGCACCATCGCGGGCGACGACACCGTGATGCTCATCAGCCGCGACCCGAAGGGCGGCCAGGCCCTCGCGGACCACCTGCTGCGACTGGCCCAGAAGGAGCGGTGAGGGCGGGGGCACGGCCCGGACGACTCCGGCCGCGCCCCGCACCCGGCCCGAACGCGCTGATGGCGCCCCGCAAGTGCGGGGCGCCATCAGCGCGTTCGCGGACGCCCCGCCCGCCCCCGGAAATCATGGCGGATGCAGGCTCCCGCGCCGCCGGAATGGGCAGGATGACGAAGGGCCAGGGCATCGGCGCCGTAAACACCAGCCCAACGGCAGTCATTGGGCAAGGGAGGACACATGCTCGCGATCCGCGCGGCGAAGCTCTTCGACGGGATAGGGCCGGAGCTCGTCGAACGGCCCGTGGTGCTGGCCGAGGGCGGGCGGGTCGTCGCCGTGCACCCCGGTGGGAGCGTGCCCGCAGGTGCCGAACTGCTCGACCTGGGGGACGTGACGCTGCTCCCCGGATTCGTGGACACCCACGTCCACCTCGCCTTCGACGCGAGCGAGGACGCCGTGGGACGCCTGCGGCGCGCCGGAGACGAGGAGCTGCTCGACCGCATGCGGGCGGCGGGCCGGGCGGCGCTCGCCGTGGGGGTGACGACCGTACGGGACCTGGGGGACCGGGGCTACCTCGCGCTGCGGTTGCGCGAGGAGACCGCCAAGGACCCCACGGCCGGTCCCACCGTGCTCGCCTCCGGACCGCCGATCACGACCGCGCGCGGCCACTGCTGGTTCCTCGGCGGGCAGGCCGAGGGCGTCGACGCGATCCGGGCGGCCGTGCGCGAGCGCGCCGAGCGGGGCGTCGACGTCGTGAAGGTGATGGTGACCGGCGGCGATCTGACCCCCGGCTCGGACCCCTTCCACGTGCAGTACAGCCACGCCGAGCTGCTCGCCGCCGTACGCGAGGCGCACCGGCACGGGCTGCCCGCCACGGCTCACGCGCACTCGGCGGCCGGCATTGCCGACGCCGTGGCCGCCGGGTTCGACATGGTCGAACACTGTTTCTTCGTCACCGAGATCACCGACGAGAGCGACGAGACCGACACCGGCGTGGACTACGACCGGCGGATCCTCGACGACATGGCCCGCCTGGGCGTGGTCGCCTCCCTCACCCTGGGGGCGCTGCCCGGCGGCCCGCCGCCCCCGCCGCGGATCGCGCGCCGCATCCCCGGCCTGGTCGCCGGGCTCGCCGCGATGCGGGAGGCCGGCGTGGGCGTGGTGTGCGGCAGCGACTCGGGGATCTTCCCGGTCAAGGCGCACGGCAGCCACCCGTACAGCGTCGTGGCCATGGCCGAGACGGGCTTCGGGCCGCTGGAGGCGCTGCGCGCGGCGACCTCGGCCGCGGCCCGCGCGTGCGGCGTCGCCTGCCGCAAGGGGTGCATCGCGCCCGGCTTCGACGCGGACGTCGTGGCGGTGGCCGGGGACCCCCTCGCCGACATCACGGCCGTGCACGCCGTGACGGCGGTCCTGAGGGAGGGCGTGCGGGTGGACCCGGACAAGCCCCAGCAGGGCCCGGCGGGACCGTAGGGACCGGAAAGCCGTAGAGCCAGGAAAGCCGTAGGGCCCGGAAAACGGAGAAGGCCGCTTCCTCTTACGAGGAAACGGCCTCCGACCTGCGATGTTCGCTGGTCGGGACGGCGGGATTTGAACCCACGACCCCTTGACCCCCAGTCAAGTGCGCTACCAAGCTGCGCCACGTCCCGGTGCTCGTCCCTCCCGGGGTTTCTTCCCGGTGGGGCGTGCAGAAAGAAAATATCCTGTTTGGCTGCGTGATCCAAATTCGGGGTCCGAGACCCCCTCTGTGTCACGATCCCGCTACGCACTGCAACCATTCGGCAATTACTCGTCGCCATTGACGAAACATACGGTGCAGTGCATACTTATGCCCATCAGCGTATGCATCGTAAGGAGAAACCCGTGACCGAGCGCGTCGTACTCGCCTACTCCGGCGGCCTGGACACCTCCGTCGCCATCGGCTGGATCGCCGAGGAGACGGGCGCCGAGGTCATCGCCGTTGCCGTGGACGTCGGCCAGGGCGGCGAGGACCTGGACGTCATCCGCAAGCGCGCGCTCGCCTGCGGTGCGGTGGAGGCGGAGGTCGCCGACGCCAAGGACGAGTTCGCCGAGGAGTACTGCCTCCCGGCGATCAAGGCCAACGCCCTCTACATGGACCGGTACCCGCTGGTCTCCGCCCTCTCCCGGCCCACGATCGTCAAGCACCTCGTCGCCGCCGCGAAGAAGCACGGCGCGACCACCGTCGCCCACGGCTGCACCGGCAAGGGCAACGACCAGGTGCGGTTCGAGGCCGGCATCTCCTCCCTCGCCCCCGAGCTGAAGTGCATCGCCCCCGTCCGGGACTACGCGATGACGCGGGACAAGGCCATCGCCTTCTGCGAGGCCAAGGGCCTGCCGATCGCCACCACCAAGAAGTCCCCGTACTCCATCGACCAGAACGTCTTCGGGCGGGCCGTCGAGACGGGCTTCCTGGAGGACATCTGGAACGCCCCGATCGAGGACGTCTACGACTACACCGCCAACCCGGCCACCCCCCGGGAGGCCGACGAGGTGATCATCACCTTCGAGCAGGGCGTCCCGGTCGCGATCGACGGCAAGCCCGTCAGCGTCCTGCAGGCCATCCAGCAGCTCAACGAGCGGGCCGGTGCGCAGGGCGTCGGCCGGCTCGACATGGTCGAGGACCGGCTGGTGGGCATCAAGTCCCGGGAGATCTACGAGGCGCCCGGCGCGATCGCGCTGATCACCGCCCACCAGGAGCTGGAGGCCGTCACCGTCGAGCGCGAGCTCGCCCGGTACAAGCGGCAGGTCGAGCAGCGGTGGACCGAGCTCGTCTACGACGGCCTGTGGTTCTCCCCGCTCAAGCGGGCCCTGGACGGCTTCATCGCCGAGGCCAACGAGCACGTCTCCGGCGACATCCGGATGACGCTGCACGGCGGCCGGGCCGTCGTCACGGGCCGGAAGTCCGAGAAGTCGCTCTACGACTTCAACCTCGCCACGTACGACACGGGCGACACCTTCGACCAGTCGATGTCGAAGGGCTTCATCGAGATCTTCGGCCTGTCGAGCAAGATCGCGGCGAAGCGGGACCTGGCCCACTAGCCTGCGGCTCGCACCGACGTTCTCCCGCCTCCCCGGCCCGCCGCGGCCGGGGAGGCCCCAGTACCGCGCCACGCAGAGGAGCAGCACGATGACCACGGGACCGCAGAGCCAGTCCGCCGGCGGCGACGTACGTCTCTGGGGCGGCCGGTTCGCCGACGGCCCTGCCGAGGCCCTGGCCAGACTCTCGGCCTCGGTCCACTTCGACTGGCGGCTCGCCCCGTACGACATCGCCGGCTCCCGCGCCCACGCCCGCGTGCTCCACACGGCCGGCCTGCTGACGGCCGACGAGCTGGAGCGGATGCAGGGCGGCCTCGACCGGCTGGAGAAGGACGTCGCGGACGGCACCTTCACCGGCACCATCGCCGACGAGGACGTGCACACCGCGCTCGAGCGGGGTCTGCTGGAGCGGCTCGGCCCGGACCTCGGCGGCAAGCTGCGCGCCGGGCGGTCCCGCAACGACCAGGTCGCCACGCTCTTCCGGATGTACCTGCGCGACCACGCCCGGATCATCGGCGGGCTCCTCGCCGAGCTGCAGGAGGCGCTCGTGGGTCTCGCCGAGGCCCACGCCGACGTCGCCATGCCGGGCCGGACGCACCTGCAGCACGCCCAGCCCGTCCTGTTCGCCCACCACGTGCTCGCGCACGTCCAGGCGCTCTCGCGGGACGCCGAGCGGCTGCGGCAGTGGGACGAGCGCACGGCGGTCTCGCCCTACGGGTCGGGGGCCCTCGCGGGGTCCTCCCTGGGGCTCGACCCGGAGGCGGTCGCGGCCGACCTCGGCTTCGAGCGCGGCTCGTCGGGCAACTCCATCGACGGCACGGCCTCGCGCGACTTCGTCGCCGAGTTCGCCTTCATCACGGCGATGATCGGCATCGACCTCTCGCGGATCGCCGAGGAGGTCATCATCTGGAACACGAAGGAGTTCTCCTTCGTGACCCTCCACGACGCCTTCTCCACCGGCTCGTCGATCATGCCGCAGAAGAAGAACCCGGACATCGCCGAGCTCGCGCGCGGCAAGTCCGGGCGGCTCATCGGCAACCTCACCGGCCTGCTCGCCACCCTCAAGGCCCTCCCGCTCGCCTACAACCGGGACCTGCAGGAGGACAAGGAGCCCGTCTTCGACTCCTGCGACCAGCTGGAGGTCCTCCTGCCCGCCTTCACCGGGATGATGGCGACCCTCACCGTCAACCGCGCCCGGATGGAGGAGCTGGCCCCCGCCGGATTCTCCCTGGCCACCGACATCGCCGAGTGGCTCGTCAAGCAGGGCGTGCCGTTCCGTGTGGCGCACGAGGTGGCGGGGGAGTGCGTCAAGGAGTGCGAGGCGCGCGGCATCGAGCTGGACGGCCTGACCGACGAGCAGTTCGCCGCCATCTCGCCGCACCTGACGCCCGAGGTCCGCTCGGTCCTGAACGTGCCCGGTGCACTCGCCTCGCGCAGCGGGCGGGGCGGCACCGCGCCGTCCGCGGTCGCGGTCCAGCTCGGCGAGGTCAAGACGGACCTGGCGGTCCAGCGGGAGTGGGTGGAGGCCAAGCGCGGCTGAGACGGCCGTGCTTTCCCCGCTTTCCCTGAGACGGTCACGCCTTTCATGAGACGACAACAACCCGAGTGAGACATTAACGTCTCATCCGGGTTATCGTCGTCTCATGAGTGTTGACCGAGACCATGTGCTGAGGGAGGCCGCCGCCCTGCTCACGCGCAGGGCGACCGCCTCCATGGACGAGATCGCCAAGGCCGCCGGGATCGGTCGCGCCACCCTCCACCGCCACTTCGCGGGGCGCGACGCGCTGGTCCGCGCCCTGGAGGACCTGGGCATCCAGCAGTTCGGGCAGGCCCTGGACGCGGCCCGGATCGAGGAGGGCGACGCGGCCGGAGCCGTCCGCCGCCTGATCGACGAGGCCGAGCCCGTCGCCGGCATGCTCGCCTTCCTCTTCACCGAGAACCAGCTCTACGAGAACGGCACCAACGAGGGCTGGAACCGCCTCGACGCCCGCGTCCAGGAGCTCTTCCGCCGCGGGCAGGAGGAGGGGTCCTTCCGGCTCGACCTCACCCCCGCCTGGCTCACCGAGGCCCTCTACGGCCTGATCGGCACCGGCGCCTGGGCCGTCCAGGACCGGCGCGTGGCCGCCAAGGACATGCCCCGGATGGTCGCCGAGCTGTTGCTCGGCGGCGCCGAGCGAAGGACCGATACCGAGCGGAGGATGAAACGGTGACCGGAACCGCCGGCGGCCCGCAGGCCCTTGCGGCCCCCGCCGAGACTCCCCGCCCCGGGCGCTGGCTCGCCCTCGCCGTCCTCGCGCTGGCCGTGCTCCTCGTCGCCGTGGACGCCACCGTCCTCGGCCTGGCCACGCCCTTCCTCAGCGAGGACCTGCAGCCGTCGGGCACCCAGCTGCTGTGGATCGGCGACGTCTACTCGTTCGTCATCGCCGGGCTCCTGGTCTCCATGGGCAGCCTCGGCGACCGCATCGGCCGCAAGAAGCTCCTGCTGTGCGGCGCGGTGGCGTTCGGCGCGGTGTCGGTGCTCAACGCCTACGCCTCCACGCCCGAGATGATGATCGCCGCCCGGGCCCTGCTGGGCGTCGCGGGCGCGACGCTGATGCCGTCGACCCTCGCGCTCATCCGCAACATCTTCCACGACCCCAAGGAGCGCAGCCTGGCCATCGGCATCTGGGGTGCCATGGCCTCCGCGGGCGCCGCCGTCGGGCCGGTCGTGGGCGGCTTCCTGCTGGGTCACTTCTGGTGGGGTTCGGTCTTCCTGATCAACCTGCCGGTGATGGCCGTGCTGGTGATCGTCGGCGCCAGGCTGCTGCCCGAGTCGCGCGACCCCGCGCCCGGCCCGTGGGACCTGCTCAGCGTGGTGCTGTCGATGACCGGCGTCATCGCCGTCGTCTACGCGATCAAGGAGGGTGCGACGCACGGGCCGGGCTGGGACGTCGCCGCGGCGGCGGCCGTGGGCGTGCTGGCGCTGGTGTGGTTCGTCCGCCGGCAGCTCACGCTGCCCTCGCCGCTGCTGAACATGCGCCTGTTCCACAACAGGGGCTTCTCGGGCGCGGTGCTGGCCGACCTGCTCACCGTCCTCGGCCTGTCCGGCATGGTCTTCTTCCTGTCGCAGTTCCTCCAGCTCGTCCAGGGGCGCAGCCCGCTGGAGGCGGGCCTGGCCGAGCTGCCGGCCGCGGTCGGCGCGGTCACGGCGGGGCTGCTCGCGGGACGGGCCGCCCGGCGGTTCTCCGTGCGGTCGGTGGTGGCCGGCGGGCTCGCGGCCATCGGCGTCGCCCTCGCAGTGCTCGTCTGGCTGGAGTCCGACACGGCCTACCCGGTGCTCGGCGCGACGCTGCTGGTCGTGGGGGTCGGCGCGGGCTTCTCCTTCACCGTCACGGCCGACGTGATCCTCTCCAGCGTGCCCAAGGAGCAGGCGGGCGCCGCCTCGGCGGTCTCGGAGACGGCCTACGAGCTCGGCGCCGCGCTCGGCATCGCGCTGCTCGGCTCGATCGTCACCGGTGTCTACCGGGACTTCGCCGTCCCCGCGGGCGTGCCGACGGCGACCGCCGCGGAGGCGCACGAGTCCCTCGGCGGCGCCGTGGAGGTCTCCTCCGCGCTGCCGCCCTCCCAGGCCGAGGGCCTGCTCACCTCCGCGCAGGAAGCCTTCGTCGACGGGCTGCAGATCGCTTCCGGCGTCGGCGCGGTGGTGCTGCTGGCCACGGCCGCGGCCGCATGGTTCCTGCTGCGCGGCCAGAAGCTGGAGGAGGGGTACGGCGGCTGAACCGTCGCGCGGGTACGGCAAACGGAAGCGGGCTCACCGGGTTGAGCCGGGTAGGGCTCACATGAGCAAAGCGCACGACGGGCCGGGGCGGCAAGCCCCGGCCCGTGTGACATATGCCGGAAACAATTTCCCTTGACGCGATGCTTATGCGCGGGCAACGATCACGACCACTGGTCGACATTGTCGAACGCGGTTCGGTTCCGACGGCGGTCCCCCGCCGTCCCGTTGCCAAAGGAAACCCCCCTCATGCGCCTCCGCAGAACGGTCAGACTGCTGCTCGCCGCCGCGGCCACCGCGGCCCTGGGCCTCACGGGCCTGGGAGCGGCCCCGGCCTCCGCCTCCGTCCTCGACATCCCGCCGCGCGGGGCCAACGACTGGTCCTGCAAGCCCGATTCGGCCCACCCCGAGCCCGTCGTGCTGGTCAACGGCACCTTCAAGCTCATGGGCGAGAACTGGGCCGCGCTCTCCCCGAAGCTGAAGGAGGCGGGCTACTGCGTCTTCGCCTTCAACTACGGCAACATGGAGACCGACACCATCCCGAAGGCGGCCGAGGAGCTGCGCGACTTCGTGGAGGCCGTGCGCGGCGCCACGGGCGCGAAGAAGGTCGACATCGTCGGCCACAGCCAGGGCGGCATGATGCCGCGCTACTACGTGAAGTTCCTGGGCGGCGCGGACAAGGTCGACGACCTCGTCGGCATCGTCCCGTCCAACCACGGCACGAAGAACCCGCTGGCCGTCCCGGCCGGCTGGACGTTCTGCCCGTCCTGCGCCGACCAGCGCTGGGGCTCGCCCTTCATGCAGAAGCTCAACGAGGGCGAGGAGGCGCCGGCCGGGCCGGACTACACCGTCATCTCCACGCGCTACGACGAGGTCGTCATCCCGTACACCAGCGCCCTGCTGAACGGTCCGGCCGAGCGCGTCACCAACGTCGTGCTGCAGGACAAGTGCAAGCTCGACTTCTTCATGCACGACCAGTCCACCAAGGACCCGGTCGTCGCCCAGTGGGTCCTCAACGCGCTGGGGCGCAAGGGTCCGGCCGACCCGGCCTTCCACCCCAACTGCATCGGTATGGGCAGCTAGCAGCGTCGGCTACGGCCCGAGGTGACGTGGCGTCAGGCGGCCTTCGAGGCCCTGGCCTTGGTCGCGTAGACGTCCACGTACTCCTGGCCCGACAGGCTCATGACCTCGCTCATCACCTCGTCGGTGACAGCGCGCAGGATGTAGCGGTCGCGGTCCATGCCCTCGTAGCGGGAGAAGTCCAGCGGCTCGCCGAAGCGCACCGTCACCGGGGCGAGGTGCAGCATGCCCTTGCCGTCCGGCTGGACCTTGTCCATGCCGATCATCCCGAACGGCACCACCGGCGCGCCCGTCATCAGTGCGAGGCGGGCGATGCCGGTGCGGCCGCGGTAGAGGCGGCCGTCGGGGGAGCGGGTGCCCTCGGGGTAGATGCCGAAGACCTTGCCCTCGTCGAGGACGCGACGGCCGGTCATCAGCGCCGCGACACCGCCGCGGCCGCCGTCACGGTCCACCGGGATCATGCCGGAGCTGCGGAAGAACCAGGCCATGAGCCGGCCCTTGATCCCCTTGCCCGTGACGTACTCGTCCTTGCCGATGAAGAAGACCTGCCGCTTGATCACCAGCGCGAGGAAGAGCGAGTCGACGAACGTCACGTGGCTGCCCGCCAGGATGACCGGTCCGCTGCCGGGGATGTGCTCCGTGCCCTCCACCTTGGGGCGGTACAGGACGCGCATGAGCAATCCGAGGAACGCCTTGAGCAAGATGCGGGACAACGGGGGCCCTCCGGTCGTGATGGTCGGTGCGGCGCATGCCTGCGCAGGGGAGTGACCATACTCGCCGGTATGGGCCCTGCGCACCCCGGGTAGGCGGACGCGATACGGAGTGTTGACAGGAGTTTGCACGCCGTTTGACCTTCGTCTTCACAGACGGAAGTCGTACATGTTTACGATCACGCGTCCGACGGGTGCCGGAGAGGCGCCGGGACGCGCTAGCAAGGAGCGTTCATGGATCAGGAGCAGCGGCCGGGCAGGCGCACCCTTCTGGGGGCCGCCGCGGCCCTCGGCGCGGGAGCGGTCGTCCTCGGCGGCGGAGCGGGCACGGCCTCGGCCGCGCAGCGCGGGCAGGCCGCGGGGGCCGGGCAGGCGGCGGAGTACGGGCACGGCGGCGCCGGCGGCTCGTACAAGGACCTGCCCAAGCCGACGGTCATCGGCCACCGGGGCGCCAGCGGCTACCGGCCCGAGCACACCCTCGGCTCCTACCAGTTCGCCCTCGACAACGGTGCGGACGTCATCGAGCAGGACCTCGTCCCCACCAAGGACGGGCACCTCGTGTGCCGCCACGAGAACGACATCACCGCCACCACCGACGTGGCCTCCCACCCGGAGTTCGCCTCCCGCAAGACGACGAAGACCGTCGACGGCGAGGCCCACACCGGCTGGTTCACCGAGGACTTCACGCTCGCCGAGCTGAAGACGCTGCGGGCCAAGGAGCGTATCCCCGGCAACCGGCAGCACAACACCCTCTACGACGGCGTCTGGCAGGTGCCCACCTTCGAAGAGGTCCTGAAGTGGGCCGACGAGCAGGGCCGCAAGCGCGGCCGGCGCATCTGGCTGCACATAGAGACCAAGCACCCCACCTACTTCCGCAAGGCGGGCCTCGGCCTGGAGGAGCGGCTCGCCAAGCTGCTGCGCCGCTACAACCGCTCGGGCCGCAACGCGTACACCTTCCTGCAGTCCTTCGAGCCGAGCAGCCTCCAGCGGCTGGGCCGGCTGGGCGTCGACTGCCCGAAGGTGCTCCTGCTGGACGACCTCACGACGCAGCCGTGGGACTTCGTCGAGGCCAAGGACCCGCGGACGGTGGCCGACCTCATCACGCCCAAGGGCCTGAAGTGGGTCTCCGGCTTCGCCCAGGGCATCGGCCCGTGGCTGAACCTGATCATCCCGCGGGACAAGAACGACAAGCTGACCAAGCCGACGACGCTGGTACGCGATGCGCACGCCGCCGGGCTGATCCTGCACCCGTACACCATGCGCAACGAGAACAGCTTCCTGCCGGCGGACTTCCGGCGGGGCACCGACCCCAACGGGTACGGTGACGCGCTCGCGGCGTTCAAGACGTACTTCGCGACCGGGATCGACGGCATCTTCTCGGACAACTGCGACACCGCGGTGCTCGCGCGCAGCGCGTTCTTGAAGGGCTGACCCACTGAGGCCGGTCCGGCACCGCCGTACGGCGTCGAAAGCCGTGGCAAACGGACCGGCCGCCACCCGGACGGGTGATAAGCCGCAACAGCGGCAACCGGCGCGGCAAGCGCACACGTCCCGCCTCGCATGACGCAGAGCGATCTCCTCACCCGGCTGAGCCCCCTGCTCAAAGCGGAGTGCGCCGCCGAGGCGGCCGCGGTCGCCGGGACCGACGCCGCCGACCTCGAACAGGGCGTCTGGGTGCGGCTGCTCAGTGACAGCCGCACCATCGTCTCGGCGGCCCGGCTGCGGGCGACCGTCCGTGCCGAGGCCCGCGCCGCACGCCGCCGCGCACGGCGCGAGGTGCTCTACGACCCCACCCACTCCGAGCCGCCGGGCGGCCACGACGCGGGCGTCGAACAGCAGGTACTTGCCGCCGAGGAGGGCCGGGCGCTGCGCGCCGCGGTGCGCCGGCTGCCCGGCCGGTGCCCCCGGCTGCTGGCCGCCCTCCTCTCCCGCAAGGACCCGACCTACCGAGAAATCGCAGGCGAGTTGGGAATGTCACAAGGATCTTTGGGGCCGGTACGTTCCCGTTGCCTGGGATGCCTGCGCAGAATGCTGACGGCGGAGGTTGCTGCTCCTGAACCCTGGGGAAAGGAGCGATAGACAGCCGGCGCCACGGAGGCGACGTACACCCGCGACGGCTCCTGTCAGGGCGGACCGAACC
The DNA here is from genome assembly GCF_014650335.1 of Streptomyces hiroshimensis. Lineage (GTDB taxonomy): Bacteria > Actinomycetota > Actinomycetes > Streptomycetales > Streptomycetaceae > Streptomyces > Streptomyces hiroshimensis. The sequence continues at coordinate 89,079 of NZ_BMUT01000012.1, read as the reverse complement.
GAAAAGGGGAGGCGTGGGCACATGGGCATGAGCGTGACCATCTCTGCGGCGACCGATCTCGACGCCGAACAGATCCTCAAACTCCAGTACCTCTGCTATCAGGGCGAGGCCGAGCTCTACGGCGACTACTCCATCGCACCGCTCACCCAGACCCTCGCCGAGCTCCGTGCCGAACTGGGCGCCGGCTGCGTCCTGGTGGCCCGGCTCGGGGACGAGGTCGTGGGCTCGGTGCGCGGCGCGGCCGGCCCCGGGGACACGGCGGTGATCTCCGGGATGATCGTCCATCCCCGGATGCAGCGGCACGGCCTGGGCGGGCGGCTGCTCGCCGCGGTCGAGGCCCGGCTGGCGGAGGAGGGCGCGAGCCGTTTCCGGCTCGCCACCGGCCACCGCAACGAGGGGAACCTGCGCCTGTACCGCAAGTGGGGGTACGCGCAGGTGGCCACCGAGCAGGTCACGCGCAAGCTCACGCTGGTGACGATGGAGAAGGAACGCCGGGAGCAGGAGGCGGAGTCCGCGCAGGGCGCCGCCGGGGCGGCGCTCGCGACGACGAGCCGCTAGCCGGCCTGTGGCTGTGCCGCCCGGCGCAGCCACACCATCGCGGTGACGGGCAGGATCACCGGGATGAAGAGGTAGCCCATGCCGTAGTCCGACCAGACCGTGGCGTCGGGGAAGGCGGACGGCTCGGCGAGCGTCCACGTCCCGACGACGAGGACGCCGGCCAGCTCGGCGGCGCAGCACACGAGCGCCGCCCGGCGGGCCGTGGGACCGCCGCGGACCAGGGAGTACGTGATGAAGGCGTACACCACGGCGGCGATCGCCGACAGGACGTAGGCCAGCGGGGCGCGGCCGAAGTCCAGGATCATCTGGACGATCGAGCGGGAGGCCGCGGCGACGGTGAAGACGCCGTAGAGCCACACCAGCAGCCGGCCCGGGCCCTCGCCGAGGTTGAAGCCCGGCCCCGCGGGGGTGGTCGGTTCGGTCACGGTCAGCCTCCCCAGATGTCGTAGAGCCGCACTTCGAGCACGGCCAGGATCACGGCGCCCGCCGCCACGGTGGCCGAGCCCCAGCGGGTCCGCTCCGCGAGCGACATGAAGCCCGCGGCGGGGACGGCCGCCGCCGAGCCGATGAGGTAGGCCACGAAGATCGCGGTGCCCTGCTCGGGCTTGTCGCCTCCGGCCAGTCGCACGACGCCGACCACGAGCTGGGCGACGGCCAGGACGGCCACCACGGCCATGCCGATGAAGTGCCAGTCCTTGGTGGACTGGTCGCGGGAGAAGGCGACGCCGCACCAGGCGGCCAGCGCGAGGGCGGTCACTCCGACCGCGAGCGTCAGCGCGCCGATCACCGTGGCCACCGGGCTGCGGGCGCGTGCGGAGGGGGCTGGACAAGCATGGGACGACTTTAATGGCCTGCCCGGAATGCGCCGCGCCCGACCCCGCGCCCGGCCCCGCGCCGGGCCGCGTCCGCTCGTGGCCTTGACCACACGGCGCATCCGCACGCCCCGGCCGGTGGGTACGGGCGCAGGGCCCGCTGCCCGCGTCCCCGCAGGTCGTGGCGCGGCCGGCGGTGGCTTGAAGATCACTTACGAGGAGCGGGCCGTGTCCACGAACCGGCCACTCGCGTCCGCTATTCGGACAGGCTTGGCCGACTCGCACATCCGTCTGTTTTACTTTCCCGCATGACCACGACGAGCAGCCGCACCTGTGCGACCGAGGCGATGACGACGCCCGGCGCTGCTCGTCGCATGTGTCGAATGTGTGACCGCTGAGGGCCCCCGTTCCGTGCCTCGCGCCCCGAAGCGAGACCCGTAGAGCCCGCGTCCCGCGTCCCACCGGACCGGACCGGAAAAGCTCCGCCCCGCGTCACCAGGACTCCCCGAAGCCGCGCCCACGCGCACGCCGGGGCACCCTATGCCGCGCTCCGCAATGAATGCCCGTGCCCGGCGCCCCCCACCGCCGCGCACTCGACAGTGACGGAAACCCCTGTGATCACCACTACGGGCCTGACAAAGGTCTACCGCTCACGCGGCCGCGAGGTCACCGCCCTCGACGGCGTCGACCTCCACGTGCGGGAGGGCGAGGTGTACGGCGTCGTCGGTCAGAGCGGCGCCGGCAAGTCGACCCTCATCCGCTGCGTCAACCTCCTGGAGCGCCCCAGCTCCGGCACGGTGACCGTGGCGGGCCAGGACCTCACCGCCCTGGCCGGGCGCGGCACCCGTGCGGGCGCCGAGCTGCGCAAGGCGCGCAGCCGCATCGGCATGGTCTTCCAGCACTTCAACCTGCTGTCCTCGCGGACCGTGCAGTCCAACATCGAGCTGCCGCTGGAGATCCTCGGCGTCTCCGGCAAGGAGCGCGAGCGCAAGGCCCTCGAACTCCTCGACCTCGTCGGCCTCGCCGACAAGGCCAAGGCCTACCCCGGACAGCTCTCCGGCGGCCAGAAGCAGCGCGTCGGCATCGCCCGCGCCCTGGCCGGCGACCCCAAGGTGCTGCTCTCCGACGAGTCGACCTCCGCGCTCGACCCGGAGACCACCCGCTCCATCCTGCAGCTGCTGCGCGACCTCAACCGGCAGCTCGGCCTGACCGTCCTCCTCATCACCCACGAGATGGAGGTCGTCAAGACCATCTGCGACTCGGCGGCCCTGATGAAGGGCGGGCGCGTCGTGGAGTCCGGCACCGTCTCCGAACTCCTCGCCACCCCCGGCTCGGAGCTCGCGGCCGAGCTCTTCCCCGTCGGCGGCGAGCCGTCCGGCCCGGACCGCACCGTCGTGGACGTCACCTTCCACGGCGACGCCGCGACCCAGCCGGTCATCTCCCAGCTCTCCCGTACGTACAACATCGACATCTCGATCCTGGGCGCCGCGATGGACACCGTCTGCGGCAAGCAGGTCGGCCGGATGCGCATCGAGCTGCCCGGCCGCTTCGAGGAGAACGTCGTCCCGATCGGCTTCCTGCGCGAGCAGGGGCTGCAGGTGGACGTCGCCGATGTGCGCAACGCCCACGACACAGCCCCGGCCGACGCGCTCCTGAAGGATGGTGCCAAGTGACCTGGACCGAGATGCAGCCCCTGCTGCAGAACGCCTGTCTGGACACCCTCTTCATGGTGTGGTGGTCCGCCGTCTACACCATCCTCGGCGGACTGCCGCTGGGCATCCTGCTGGTCCTCACCGACCGCGGCGGCCTGCTGCAGAACGTCGTGGTCAACAAGGTCATCGGGGTGGTCGTCAACCTCGGCCGCTCGCTGCCCTTCATCGTCCTCATGGTGTGGCTGATCCCCTTCAGCCGCTTCGTGGTCGGCACCTCCATCGGGCCCAGCGCGGCCGTGGTGGCCCTGGCCATCGGCGCGATCCCGTTCTTCGCCCGGCTGGTGGAGACCGCCCTCCGCGAGGTCGACAACGGTCTCGTCGAGGCCGTCCAGTCGATGGGCGGCGGCACCTGGACCGTGATCTTCAAGGTGCTGCTCCCGCAGGCGCTGCCCTCGGTCATCGCGGGTCTGACCACGACCGTCATCGCCCTCATCGGCTACTCGGCGATGGCCGGCGCGGTCGGCGGCGGCGGCCTCGGGAACCTGGCCATCGTCTACGGCTACCAGCGCTCCGAGACCGGCCTGATGAACATCACCATCGTGCTGCTGATCGTCATCGTCACCGTCGTCCAGCTCGCCGGAGACCTCGCCGTACGGGCCCTCGCCCGGCGCGGCGGGCGGCAGGCGGCCCCCGTGGGCCTGCGCCGGCTGTGGGCCCCCGCGCGCGTGGCGCCCAAGCCCGTGGCGACCGTCCCGGCTCAGGCCGAGGCGCCGGAGGCCTCCAAGGCCTCCTGACCGAAAAGACTTCCTGATCGGAGCTGATCAGGCCTGGCACGAGGGGCTTTTCGCCCCTCACCGCAGATCCACGAGCCCGGACCCTTTGCCGGGCGGCAACACCTCGTGAACCCAGGAAATCCAGAAAGAGGGGCACTCTTCGTGCGTACCACCGTCAAGCTCACCGCCGCCGTCGCGGCCGCCGCCGCACTCACCCTCGGCCTGAGCGCGTGCAGCGCTCCGTCCGACACCTCCTCCTCCGGCAGCTCGACGAAGAAGGGCAAGGACGCCGACCCGGCCGCCAAGCTCGTCGTCGCAGCCAGCCCGACCCCGCACGGCGACATCCTCAACTTCGTCCGCGACAACCTCGCGGAGAAGGCCGGTCTGAAGCTGGAGGTGAAGGAGTTCAACGACTACGTGCTCCCGAACACCGCCACGCAGAACGGCGAGGTCGACGCCAACTTCTTCCAGCACAAGCCGTACCTCGACGACTTCAACAAGAAGAACAAGACCGACATCGTCCCGGTCGTCAACGTCGAGCTCGAGCCGCTCGGCCTGTACTCCGAAAAGGTAAAGAAGGCCGGCGACCTCGGCAGCGGCGCGACCATCGCCGTGCCCAACGACGCCACCAACGAGGGCCGCGCCCTGAAGCTGCTGGCCGACAACGGCGTCATCGTCCTCAAGGACGGCGTCGGCGCCGCCGGCAAGCTCTCGGACATCAAGGACGACAAGGGCATCAAGTTCACCGAGCTCGAGGCCGCCCAGATCCCGTCCCGCCTCGCCGACGTCGACGCCGCCGTCATCAACGGCAACTTCGCCATCGGGCACAAGCTCAACCCGGCCAAGGACGCCATCGCCCTGGAGAAGGCCGACGGCAACCCCTACGCCAACTTCCTCGCGGTGAAGAAGGGCAACGAGGCCGACCCGCGCGTCCAGAAGCTCGCCAAGCTCCTCAACTCCGACGAGGTGAAGAAGTTCATCGAGCAGAAGTTCAGCAACGGCGCCGTCCTTCCCGCCTTCGGCGCGGTGAAGGGCTGACACCGGCTGTCGCTTCCGTAACCACAGCCGCCCCTGTGGTCCCAGGCCCCGCGCACCCGTCGGCGTGCGCGGGGCCGACGCGCTTGGCGCACCCACGCATCGATGCTGCATGCTGGTGCACTCAAGCCCGGAGCGCCCCGTCCCGAGCCCACTTCCCCGGCGTTGGAGCAGCACATGACATCCACCTTCCCGGACATCTCCATCAGTACGGACCGGCTGGTGCTGCGCCCGTTCGAAGCCGAGGACGTGCCCGCGCTCGCGGAGATGATGAGCGACGAACTCGTCACCGCCTGGACCTCGGTGCCCCACCCCTACACCACCGCCCACGCCCGTGACTGGGCCCTGCGCGAGGCCCCGGCCGAGCGCACCGAAGGGCGCGGAATCGTCTTTGCGGTCACCGAGTTCCTCACCCACCGCCTCGTGGGCTGCGTCCACCTCCACCACACCGACTGGCGGGCCCTGTCGGCCGAGGTCGGCTACGTGGTCGCCCCCTGGGCCCGTGGCGAGGGCTACGCCTGCGAATCCGTGCTCGCCGTCGCCGAGTGGCTCTTCCGCGACCAGAAGTTCGAGCGCCTGGAGCTGCGCACCGCAGCCGACAACACGGCCTCCCAGCAGGTCGCCCAGAAGATCGGCTGCATCAGCGAGGGCGTGCTGCGCAACGCCTGGATAGGACGCGGCCGCACCGGGGACGGGGGCTGGAGCGAGCTGCGCACCGACCTCATCATCTGGAGCCTCCTCCCCGAGGACCTCGACGAAATGCGCGAGCAGCCCGCGGGGAACCCCGGCTACGCTGCGGCCTTCGGCGACTGGTCCTGAGGCGGGATCCGGGAAGGTCCGGACCAATAGGGGTACGCTCACCCTGCCCCGCCTCCGGCACCCCGTGACAGACCACCGACAGCCCTGCCGGCAGACCCGGCGACAGCCCCGCCGACAGACCCGCAGATCCGCCGACAGACCCGCAGATCCGCCGACAGACCTGCAGACCCGCCGACAAGCCCAGGAGAATGACGACGATGGCCGACCGGGTCACGGTGATCGGGTGGGACGGCTCACCACTCACGGACGCGGCCCGCTCCGCCCTGGCCGCCGCCACCCTCGTGGCCGGCGCCGCCCACCACCTGGACCTGCCCGAAGTCCCGCCCGCCGCCGAGCGCATCCGCCTCGGCAGCGTCGACCTCGCCGCCCGCCGCATCGCCGGCCACCGCGGCTCCGCCGTCGTCCTCGCCGACGGCGACCCCGGTTTCTTCGGCGTCGTCCGCACCCTGCGCGCCCCCCAGCACGGCCTCGAAGTCGAAGTCGTGCCCGCCGTCTCCTCCGTCGCCACCGCCTTCGCCCGCGCCGGCATGCCCTGGGACGACGCCCAGATCGTCGTCGCCCACAGCCGCGACCTGCGCCGCGCCGTCAACGTCTGCCGCGCCCACACCAAGGTCGCCGTCCTCACCTCGCCCGGCGCCGGACCCGCCGAACTCGCCCTCCTCCTCGGCGACGTCCACCGCACCTTCGTCATCTGCGAGGAGCTCGGCACCGAGCGCGAACAGGTCACCGTCCTCACCTCCGACAAGGCCCCCGACCACCACTGGCGCGACCCCAACGTCGTCATCGTCATCGGCGGCGCCGGCGCCGCACCCGCCGCCGTCCCCGGCTGGGGGGCGACCCGGCCCCGCGCCGCCGGCGGCTGGATCGCCGGCCGCGACCCCGGCTACCCCCCGGCCGTCCGCGGCTGGGCCCTGCCCGCCGACGCCTACGGCAGCGACCTCGGCGAGGGCGAGGCCACCGAACTGCGCGCCGCCCAACTCGCCCGCCTCGGCCCCCGCGTCGGCGACCTCGTCTGGGACATCGGCTCTGGCAGCGGCGCCGCCGCCGTCGAGGCCGCCCGCTTCGGCGCCGCCGTCATCGCCGTCGACCGCGACGCCGACGCCTGCGCCCGCACCACCGCCGTCGCCCGCCGCTACGCCGTCCAGATCCAGGTCGTCCACGGCGCGGCCCCCCACGTCCTGGAGGACCTCCCCGAACCCGACGTCGTCCGCGTCGGCGGGGGAGGCGCCCCCGTCGTCGCCGCCTGCGCCGCACGCCGCCCCGAGCGCATCGTCGCCCACGCCGCCACCCGCGACGAGGCCGAGGCCATCGGCCGCGCCCTCGCCGAAGGCGGCTACGCCGTCGAATGCGCCCTGCTCCAGGCCGTGGAGCTGGACCCCGCGGCCTGGGCCGAGCGCGAGCGGTCCGTCGCCTTCCTGCTGAGCGGACGCCGCACCCACCTGTGATCCCGGCCCGCCGGGTGGAGGGTAGGCTGGCGGATCGTTGTACCGCCCCTCGGTGTCCGACACCACAGTCGTCAATGTCCCGAACGCACCCTCCTTTTGGCGGGGGCACGGCAAGGTAGGGGCGGGCGACGTACAACGTGCCGCGAGGCACGGACGCTCGTTCTTGACTATGGGCGTGAGCGGTTGGAAGGAGCACTACCGATGGGCGAGGGGTACGCATGACCGACACCGGCCAGTTCCCGGGCGAGGGACAGCCGGAGAACGCAGGCGCGCTGCCCGGCCAGCCGTTCCCCGCGGACGCCGCAGCCCCTGCCGACCCCGGAGCCCCGGCCCCTCCAGCCCCTCCAGCCACGTTCACCTTCCTCGACCACGGGGACGGCACGGAGCCGGACGGCGCCGACGAGGACGACCTCCTGCTGATGCCGGGCGCCCAGGGCGCCTGGATGGAGCAGCCGGCCGTCCAGGGCGGTACGCACGAGAGCGGCGGACGCGACACCGGCTCCGTCGACTACGGCGACGTCCGCATCCCCCCGGCCGCCGCCGCGGGCCAGCCGCCCGCCGCCCCCGCGGCGCCGCGCCGCCCGCTGCACATGGGCCCGCCCGTCCCGGACCCCACCAGCGGAGTCGTCCGCTCGCTGGCCGACCGCGGCCCGGCCGCGCCCGCCCCTTCCCCGGTCCGCCCGCCCGCTCCGCCGGCGGCACCCGTCCCGGGCCCCGAATACCTCGACGGTGTCACCGACGAGACGGGCACTCAGCAGGCTCCGCGCCTCGGCGAGGTGCCGCAGCAGCAGCCGGGCACGTGGGACGCCCAGCCGCAGCCGCCGGCCGCCGCGGCCTTCGTACCGCCCCAGGCGTCGGGCCCGGCCGCCCCCGCCGTTGACGTGCCGTCACCCGCTCCGGAGCAGGCGGCCGGGCACCCCGCCGCCCCCGAGGCCGCCGCCGAGCCGGTCGCCGGTGCGGTGCCCTCGACCGGGCTCAGCGCCATCGACGCCGTGGTCGCCGCAGCCACCGGGCAGGTCCACGTACCGCCGGGCGCCGCTGCTGAGGCGGCCCCCCAGGCCGCCGTCGTGGCGGACGCCGCCCCGGCGCCGGCGCCTGCCGCCGAGGCCGAGCCGGTGGCTGCGCCCGCCGACGCCCCGCAGGCCGATGCGGCTGCGGCCCCCGCCGTCGCGGCCGAGCCCGCCGAACCGGCTGCCGTGGCCGATGCGCAGGAGGCTCCCGCCGTGGGCGCCGAGCCCGCGCTGACCTCCGTGCCGGACCCGCACCAGGGTGCGGAGGCCGTCGCGGCCGACCAGGCCGTGGCTGTGCCCCAGCCTGCGGCGGCCGAGGTTCCCGTTGCCGGTGCCGCTACCGGGCAGCCCGAGCAGGTCACCGAGGCCGTTGCGGCCGCCGGTGCCCCGGCCGGTGCGGCCGAGCCGGAGCAGACCGCGGCTCAGGCAGACCAGGTTCCGGTTCCGGCCGAGGTCCCGCCGGCGCCCGCCGCCGAGGCCGTCGCCCCCATCGCCCCCGCCGGCGTTCCGCAGGCCCCGGCCGACCAGGCAGCGGCTCTCGCTGACGCCCCGTCGGCAGAGGCCCTCCCGGCGGTCATTCCCGCGGACGAGCCCCAGGTACAGACCGCCCCGGCCGATGCGGCCGCTGACGGCATGCCGGAACAACTTGCGGCTCCCGAGACGCCGGACGTGGCCCATCTCGCGCCGGAGGCGGCTGTCGCTGCCGGTCCCGCGGTGGACGCGCAGGACGCGGGTGTGCAGCCTGCCGGTTCCGTACCGGTGGCGGACGCCGCCACCGCTCCGCAGGCAGAACAGGCTGCCGAAGCGGCGGCTCCCGCCGTTGCCGACCCTGCGGGGGAGGCGCAGGCCGCCGTCCCGGTTGCTGCCGAGGGTGTGGCCGAGGCGCAGGTCACGGCCGTGCAGCCCGAGCAGGCTGCCGGTCCGGTGCCCGTGGTGGATGCGGTCGCCGCTGTGCAGGCCGAGGCCGTGGCGGTGGCGGGCGCACAGGCTGACGTCGCGCAGCCCGAACAGCCCGAACAGCCCGTCAGCGCCGTGCCCGCGACGGATGCCACCGCTGTTGCGCAGGCCGAGCAGCCCGCCGGTGCCGTGTCCGTGGCGGATGCCGCCGCCGCTCCGGCCGCTGCCGAGCCTGTGGCGGCCGCTGAGGTTCCCGCCCCGCAGGCCGAGCAGGTCGCCGAAGCCGCAGTCCCGGCCGAGGCCGTGACGGACGCGCAGACCGAGGTCCCGCAGCCGGAGCAGCCTGCCGGTTCTGCGCCCGTGGCGGAGGCTGCGGCTGCGCAGACTGAGCAGACCGCCGACGAGCCTGCCGGGCCCGTAGCGGAAGCGCAGGCCGCAGAGCCTGCCGTAGAGGCGCAGGCCGCAGTTCCCCACCCCGACGCTACGGCGACGGCCTCCACCCCCGGCTCCGCCTCCACGCCGGACTCTCCGGCCGTCGCGCCGGAGCCCGTGCAGGCCGCCGACGCCCAGGCAGTGCCGGATAACGCCCCTGCCGCCCCGCAGACTGCTGCCACGGGCGAGCCGGAGGTGACCGAACCGGCTCCTGCCGAGGCCCCGCAGGCCGAGCAGACCGCCGCTGCGGGCGCACCGGAGGGAACCGGACCCGCCCCTGCCGAAACCGCGCAGCCGGAGCAGACCGCCGTCCCCGCCTCACCCGCCGCCCCCACCGGCGAACCGTTCGCCGCGTCCGCCCCGTCCGACCCGCACGCCCCCGCCGGCGTTCCGCAGACCGAGCAGGCCACCATCTCCGATCCGCAGGCACCCGCGACCGAGGACGCAGCGCAGACTCCGGCGCCCGAGCAGTCCGCAGCAGACTTGCCCGAACCGGCCGCCGCGGACGACGCTCAGCCCGTCGCCCCCGCAGCCGCCCAGGTCATCACCCCGGCGGCGGCACCCGAGGCCCCCGCCGACGCCGAGGTCCGCATCCCGGCCTCCCAGCAGGCCCCCGCCGAGCCGGCCGAGGCTCCGGGCCCGGCCGTCCCCGCGTCCCGCACAGCCGAGGCCGCCCCGGCGGCGGACGGCCCCGTGGACGAGGACGCCCCCGGTGCCGAGGCGGAGCCCGAGGCGCCCGCCGCCACCGGCTACGGCGACGCCGAGCGCGAGGCCGTGCACCGCGTGATGCGCGAGCGGCGCGACATCCGCAACGGGTTCCGCAAGGACCCCGTCCCGCACGAGGTGCTGCTGCGCGTCCTGGAGGCCGCGCACACCGCGCCCAGCGTCGGTCACTCCCAGCCCTGGGACTTCGTCGTCATCCGCTCCGCGGAGACGCGGCAGGCCATGCACGAGCTGGCCGAGCGTCAGCGCGACGCGTACGCCAAGTCCCTGCCGAAGGGCCGGGCCAAGCAGTTCAAGGCACTGAAGATCGAGGCGATCCTCGAGACGCCCGTCAACATCGTCGTCACCGCCGACCCCACCCGCGGCGGCCGCCACACCCTCGGCCGGCACACCCAGCCGCAGATGGCGCCGTACTCCTCCGCGCTGGCCGTCGAGAACCTCTGGCTCGCCGCCCGCGCCGAGGGCCTCGGCGTCGGCTGGGTCAGCTTCTTCGACGAGCGCGAGATGGTCCGCACCCTCGGCCTTCCCGAGCACCTGGAGGTCGTCGCGTACCTGTGCGTCGGGTACGTCGACGAGTTCCCGGACGAGCCCGAGCTGATGCAGGCCGGCTGGTCCAAGCGCCGCCCGCTGTCCTGGGTGGTGCACGAGGAGGAGTACGGCCGCCGCGCCCTGCCCGGCGAGGAGCCGCACGACCTCCTCGCCGAGACCCTCCGCGGCATCCGCCCGCTGGACGCCAAGGCGCTCGGCGAGGCCTGGGAGCGGCAGAAGCGCATGACCAAGCCGTCCGGCGCGCTCGGCATGCTGGAGATCATCTCCGCGCAGCTGTGCGGCCTGTCGCGCAAGTGCCCGCCGCCGATCCCCGAGCCCGCCGCCGTCGCGATCTTCGCGGGTGACCACGGGGTGCACGCCCAGGGCGTCACGGCGTGGCCCCAGGAGGTCACCTCCCAGATGGTCGCCAACTTCCTGGGCGGCGGCGCCGTGTGCAACGCCTTCGCCAACCAGGTCGGCGCCGAGGTCTGCGTCGTGGACGTCGGCGTCGCGGGCGAGCTGCCCAGCACCCCCGGCCTCCTGCCGCGCAAGATCCGGCCCGGCACCGCCGACATCACCACGGGCCCCGCCATGACCCGCGAGGAGGCGATGGCCGCCCTCGAGGTGGGCATCGAGACCGCCCGCGACCTGGTCGCGGCCGGCAACAAGGCGCTCCTCACCGGCGAGATGGGCATCGCCAACACCACGGTGTCGGCGGCCCTCATCTCCGTCTACACCGAGGCCGACCCGGCCGAGATCACCGGCCGCGGCACCGGCATCAACGACGAGATGCACGCCCGCAAGGTCGATGTGGTCCGGCGCGCCCTCGAACTGCACCGGCCGGACCCGAAGGACCCCATCGGCGTCCTCGCCGCGATCGGCGGCCTGGAGCACGCGGCTCTCGTCGGCCTGATCCTCGGCGGTGCGTCGCTGCGCACGCCGGTGATCCTGGACGGCGTGAGCGCCGGGGCCGCGGCCCTCGTGGCCCGCGCCATCGCCCCCGAGGCGCTCGCGGCCTGCATCGCCGGTCACCGCAGCGCGGAGCCGGGGCATGTCGCAGCCCTCACCAAGCTCGGCCTGCGGCCCCTCGTCGACCTCGACCTGCGCCTAGGCGAAGGAACGGGTGCGCTGCTGGCCCTGCCGATCGTGCAGAGCGCTGCGCGCGCCATGCACGAGGTGGCCACGTTCGACGCCGCGGGCGTCACCGAAAAGGGCTGACGCCCTGGGCGGGCGCCGCACCACGCCGGTGCGGCGCGCCCGCCTACGGCGGGGTCGTCTCCCGCCCGCCCATTACTGAATGACGGATCGCCCGGGCAGTACAGAGGCCCGGACCCAACGGCGGGCGACCGGTGCCCGGGTACCGGTGAAGGGACACGGGTCCACCCCCGGACGGGTACCGGCCCACCGGCGGGAGGGGGTGGGGTGGGACGGGCCCTGGGAGGGGCGTGACGCGTGATTTGTGGCGGCGTCGGGGGCTCGCTCGACGGCGAACGGTACCCGCCGTAAATCATGCAGCCCCGGAAGGGCCCGTCCCACCCCGCCCCCGACCCCCCGCCGCACCGTAGGGTGTCCCCACCAGCGCATTCGCCCGCCCACGAGGAGACCCGCACGCCCATGGCCGAGCACAACGAAGCCGTCGCCTACCCCGTCGGACTGCGCCTCGCCGGCCGCCGCGTCGTCGTCCTCGGCGGCGGCCAGGTCGCCCAGCGCCGCCTCCCCGCGCTGATCGCCGCGGGCGCTGACGTCCTCCTCGTCTCCCCCTCCGCCACCCCCTCCGTCGAAGCGATGGCCGACGCCGGCGAGGTGCGCTGGGAGCGCCGCCGCTACGAGGACGGCGACCTCGACGGCGCCTGGTACGCCCTGATCTCCACCGACGACCCGGAGGCCAACCGCGCCGCCTCCGCCGAGGCCGAGGCCCGCCGCGTGTGGGCCGTGCGCAGCGACGACGCGGACGCCGCCTCCGCCTGGACGCCCGCCACCGGCCGCAGCGAGGGCATCACCGTCGCCGTCCTCACCGGCCGCGACCCCCGCCGCTCCGCCGCCGTCCGCGACGCCATCATCGAGGGCCTGCGCGACGGCTCCCTGACGGCCCCGCACTTCCGCGCCCGCACCACCGCCACCGGCACCCCCACAGCCACCGGCACCGCCCCCGGCCAAGCCGCCCCCGGCCACGTATCCCTCGTCGGCGGCGGCCCCGGCGACCCCGACCTCATCACCGTGCGCGGCCGCCGCCTCCTCGCCCAGGCCGACGTCGTCATCGCCGACCGCCTCGGCCCGCGCGACCTCCTCGACGAGCTCCCGCCGCACGTCGAGGTCATCGACGCCGCAAAGATCCCGTACGGCCGCTTCATGGCCCAGGAGGCCATCAACAACGCCCTGATCGAGCACGCCCTGGCCGGGAAGACCGTCGTCCGCCTCAAGGGCGGCGACCCCTTCGTCTTCGGCCGTGGCATGGAAGAGGCCCAGGCGCTCGCCGAGCACGGCATCCCGTGCACCGTCGTCCCCGGCATCTCCAGCACCATCAGCGTCCCCGGCGCCGCCGGCATCCCCGTCACCCACCGCGGCGTGGCGCACGAGTTCACGGTCGTCAGCGGCCATGTGGCCCCCGACGACCCGCGCTCCCTGGTCGACTGGGAGGCCGTCGCCAGGCTCCGCGGCACGCTCGTCCTGCTGATGTCCGTCGAGAACATCGGGGCCATCGCCGAGGCCCTCGTGCGCCACGGCCGCCCCGCGGGCACGCCCGTCGCCGTCGTACAGGAGGGCACCACCGCGGCCCAGCGGCGCGTGGACGCGACCCTCGCGACCGTCGGGGAGCGCGTCAAGGCGGAGGGCATACGGCCTCCCGCGGTCATCGTCATCGGCGACGTGGTGACGATCGGCACCGGAACCGGCCGCTAGAGCCCACCGCCCACTCCGCCCCGCGACCGAGCACCCCGTACCGAGGACCGAGAACATGGCCGACATCATCACCATCGAAGACCCCGACGACCCGCGCCTGCACGACTACACGGGCCTGACCGACGTCGAGCTGCGCCGCCGCCGCGAGCCCGCCGAGGGCCTCTTCATCGCCGAGGGCGAGAAGGTCATCCGGCGCGCCCGCCACGCCGGGTACGAGATGCGCTCGATGCTGCTGTCCGCGAAGTGGGTCGACGTCATGCGCGACGTCATCGACGAGGCGCCGGCCCCCGTCTACGCCGTGAGCCCCGACCTCGCCGAGCGGGTGACGGGCTATCACGTCCACCGCGGGGCCCTCGCCTCCATGCAGCGCAAGCCGCTGCCGTCGGCGGCGGAGCTGCTGCGGAGCACGCGCCGCGTCGCCGTCATGGAGGCGGTCAACGACCACACGAACATCGGGGCCATCTTCCGCAGCGCGGCGGCCCTCGGGATGGACGCGGTCCTGCTCTCCCCGGACTGCGCCGACCCCCTCTACCGCCGTTCGGTGAAGGTCTCCATGGGCGCCGTCTTCTCCGTGCCGTACGCGCGCCTGGAGACCTGGCCGCGCGACCTGGAGACCGTGCGCGAGGCGGGCTTCCGGATCCTGGCCCTGACCCCGGACGAGAAGGCCACGTCCATCGACGCGGCCGCCCCGCACCGGCTGGAGCGGGTCGCCCTCATGCTCGGCGCCGAGGGCGAGGGCCTGTCCACGCGCGCGTTGATGGCGGCGGACGAGTGGGTCCGTATTCCCATGGCGCACGGCATCGACTCGCTGAACGTGGGCGCGGCGGCGGCCGTGTCGTTCTACGCGGTGACGGCGGGCCGCCCGCAGGACTGACGCCTTCGAGCCCTACGGGCTCGGCCCTTGCCGCCGAGGCAGCCGGTCAGCGCCCGCCCCGGGCAAGGCCGAGCCCGTCGCCCGACGCAGCGGAAGGCCCGTCGCTCCGGGACACGGAAGGCATCCGCTGCAACCCGTTGTCGCTCCGCTCCGGCCCCTGGCAGCCCTGTGCCACGGCGATGCCCAGCGCGACGAGCAGCGTCACCACCACGAAGACGGTCAGCCGCTGCCGCAGCAGCCGAGGGTCGCGCGGGGGCCGCCGGGCGCCTGCGCCCGTACGCGCCGCGGGCTGCCCGCCGCGCCGTGCCGCGGCCCCCGCGGCACCCCGGGCGGACTGCCCTGCCCCGGGCGCGCCGTTCGCCCGCCCCGGCCGCGCGGCCGGACGGCGGCCGGACTCCGGCCGGCCCTGAGGGGGGTGCGGGCGCGGCGCCGGGGCCTTGACCGTGGGCCGCTCGGTGCGCTGCTCCGCATACTCCGCGGCCCGCCGGCCCGACGGCCGGTCAGGATCGCGCCGCGCCAGGGGCTGGCGGCCTTCGGAGAGGCCGTGCGCCTCGCGGGCGGCGATCTCCTTCAGCCGCAGCGACAGCTGCAGCGTGCTCGGCCGCTCCTCGGGATCCTTGGCCAGACATGCGTGGATCAGGGGTGCCAGGGCGTCCGGCACGGCCATGAGCTGCGGTTCCTCATGGACGACGCGGTAGAGCATGACCTCCGAACTGCCCTGGCCGAAGGGTGAGTCCGCGGTGGAGGCGTAGGCGAGGGTCGCGCCGAGCGCGAAGACGTCCGTGGCGGGGGTGACGGCGGCGCCGCGCACCTGCTCGGGGGCGAGGAAGCCGGGCGAGCCCACCGCCGTGCCCACGTGGGTCAGGGTGCTCGCGCCGGTCGCCCACGCGATGCCGAAGTCGATGATGCGGGGGCCCTTGGGGGACAGCAGGATGTTCGAGGGCTTGAGGTCGCGGTGGACCACACCCGCGTCGTGCACGGCGAGCAGGCCTTCGGCCAACGCCGCCCCGATGGAGGCGGTCTGAGCCGCCGACAGCGGCCCCTCCTCGTTCACCTTGTCGTGGAGGGAGGGCCCCGGTACGTACTGCGTCGCGAACCACGGGCGGTCCGCGTCCAGGTCGGCGGCCACCAGCCGCGCCGTACAGCCGCCGCGGATGCGCCGGGCGGCCTGCACCTCGCGCGCGAACCGCGAACGGAACTCCTGGTCCTCGGCCAGGTCCGGCCGGATCACCTTCAGTGCCACGCGCTGCCCGCGCCGGTCGGAGCCGAGGTACACCACGCCCAT
This sequence comes from Streptomyces hiroshimensis, assembly GCF_014650335.1. Classification (GTDB taxonomy): domain Bacteria; phylum Actinomycetota; class Actinomycetes; order Streptomycetales; family Streptomycetaceae; genus Streptomyces; species Streptomyces hiroshimensis. The sequence goes on along the minus strand of NZ_BMUT01000012.1, from coordinate 73,338 downwards.
GCCGCCCGCGCCGAGCCGGCGGTGAAGCCGGAACGAGCCGACGACACGCGGGTCCTCGCGCCGGAGCCGCATCATCGCCATCTTCATCCCCGCTGCCCGGTCCGTCTGACGTGGCACAGCTTACGGATTGACGGGCGGGCGCGCTGATAGGCCGCGCATGCGTCGGCCAGTGGATTGCCCGCACCCGGCGCGGGCGGCGGGCCGCGGGCCCGGGGCGGCGGTCGCGTACCCCCGGCGCGGGGAAGCGGGCCCAAGGAGCCGCGCCCGAAGGGGGATTGGGGCCGGGCCCGGCCCGGAGCGCCTCGTTCCTGCAGAGGCGGGAGGGGCGGCTGGGGCGTGTGCGGCGGGCAGGGGAGGGGCTGCCGGGGCGGTGAAGATCATTAAGAACAGAAGTGGGCGCGAAGTGACCGAAGTCACCCATGCCGGGGCGATTCCCGCACGCTTCCGGCCACCCTCTTCGCGCACTCCCGCACTCCCTCCGGGCGCCTGTCCGGGTGTCTGTCCGGGCGTCCGCCCGGCCGCCCCCTCCGGGAAGTCCCCAAGAGCGGGGACGTCCGTGTCCAACCAGGGGAGTAGCCGCGCGGTGCCCGCTCATCCTCCCGGATGCCCGCCAATCGGTACGAGGGCATGACGCCCGGCCGGGCCCGCGCCCCTACTGTGGAGATCGAGCGGCGGGTGCAGCACTCGTCCCCCGAGGTCAGACGCCCGCCGCTCGTGCGACTTCGCACGGCAGGGGACGGGCCCACACACCAGGAGCGGAACCATGGCGGACACGGCGGGACGTACGGTCATCCGGTCGCGCGGTCACCGGGCCGCGGACACGGTCGCGGGCCTCTTCGCGCCGCGGTCCTCCGGCACCCGGCACCCGGCGGTCGCCGTGGCCATGGTGGTGCCCTTCGCGGCGTTCCTCGCCGTCCTCTTCGGCGGCTGGGACGCCGTCGTCACACAAGCGTCGTCCGTCGCCGGAATGCTGGGGCGCTGAGCGCCCCGGGCCCGGGAGAGCGGCCCGGGCCGGGGACAAGCCGGCGGATCAACCCCGTGGGGACGGGGGTACGGCGGACGGCATGAAGGGCCGGGCACCTGGGGAGGCGCCCGGCCCTTCGTATTGCTGTACCGCTTGCTGTACCGCCGTCACGCGCGCAATCAGCCCGCAGAAACGGCCGGAGGCCGGAGCTCATGAGCCCCGGCCTCCGGCCGATCGGTGTGCGCGATACTGGGATTGAACCAGTGACCTCTTCCGTGTCAGGGAAGCGCTCTCCCGCTGAGCTAATCGCGCGGGAAGATCCGTAAGGACCTCGGTGGACGATACTGGGATTGAACCAGTGACCTCTTCCGTGTCAGGGAAGCGCTCTCCCGCTGAGCTAATCGTCCGGGACGGCACTGCGTTTCCGCAGGTGCAGCGTGCGCGATACTGGGATTGAACCAGTGACCTCTTCCGTGTCAGGGAAGCGCTCTCCCGCTGAGCTAATCGCGCGGGAAGGTCCGTGAAGACCTTGGTGGACGATACTGGGATTGAACCAGTGACCTCTTCCGTGTCAGGGAAGCGCTCTCCCGCTGAGCTAATCGTCCTTGGAGGTGGAGACGGGATTTGAACCCGTGTAGACGGCTTTGCAGGCCGTTGCCTCGCCTCTCGGCCACTCCACCAGGAGTGCGGGGGTTCGGGAAGATCCCCCAACTCGAGCGGACGACGAGACTCGAACTCGCGACATCCACCTTGGCAAGGTGGTGCTCTACCAACTGAGCTACGTCCGCAGTGTCTGCCCGGTTCGCTTCCGCGTCCCGGCGACGTGTTGAACTCTAGCGGATTCCAGCGCCAGCTCAAATTCCGTTTCCGCAGCGTGCTGCCCTGATTGTTCGCCCGGGCCGCTCCGGACGGCCCCGCCATAGACTCGATGACGTGCACAGCTTCCCCCCGAGCCTCCCTCCGATGGCCCGCTTCGGCGGTCTCCTCGCCACCGATCTGCGCGATGTCACCCGCGACCCGGCAGCCCTGGAGTCCACGGGCTGGTGGGCGGTGGTCGCGGACTTCGAGGGGCGGCTGACCTGCGCGCGCTTCGGCGACGTACGCCCGGCCCCGCCCGGCCCCGCAGGCTCCGCCCGGTGGCGCGGCCCGGCCGCCGGGGACTGGACGAGCTCCCTGGACCGCGCCGCCTACACCGCGGGCGTCCGCCGCATCCGCGAGCACATCGCGGCCGGCGAGGTCTACCAGGCCAACCTCTGCCGCGTTCTCAGCGCGCCCCTGCCCGAGCCCGCCGAGGCCGACGTCGACGCCCTCACCGCCCTCCTCGCGCGCGACAACCCCGCCCCCTACGCGGGCTGCATACGCCTGCCCGCCCACGGCGTCGAGGTCGCCACCGCCTCTCCCGAGCTCTATCTGCGCCGCACCGGCCGCACCGTCGAGTCCGGCCCGATCAAGGGCACCGGCCGCACCGCCGCCGATCTGCTGGAGAAGGACCACGCCGAGAACGTGATGATCGTGGACCTCGTCCGCAACGACCTCGGGCGCGTCTGCACCACCGGCTCCGTGACCGTGCCCGCACTCTGCGCGGTCGAGCCCCACCCCGGGCTGGTCCACCTCGTCTCCACCGTGCGCGGCAGGATCGCCGACAGCGCCGGGTGGGCCGAGCTGTTCTCGGCCACCTTCCCGCCCGGCTCGGTCACCGGCGCCCCCAAGGAGAGCGCCCTGCAGATCATCCGCGCCCTGGAGACCGCCCCCCGCGGCCCCTACTGCGGCGGCATCGGCTGGGTCGACGCCGACCGCGGCACCGGCCAGCTCGCCGTCGGCATCCGCACCTTCTGGATCGACCGCACCGCCACCCCCGCCCCCGTCCTCCGCTTCGGCACCGGCGCCGGCATCACCTGGGGCTCCGACCCCGAGCGCGAGTGGGCCGAGACGGAGCTCAAGGCTTCCCGGCTGCTCGCGATAGCGTCGGGCACACATCAGCCGCTCGGAGGGACGATCCGGTGACGATCTGGCTCAATGGTTCGCTGTACGACGCCGACAGCGCGCGCGTCTCGGTCCTCGACCACGGTCTGACCGTCGGCGACGGCGTCTTCGAGACGCTCAAGGCCGTCCGGGGCCGCCCCTTCGCCCTCACCCGCCACCTCGCCAGGCTGACCACCTCCGCCCGCGCCCTGGGCCTGCCCGAACCCGACCTCGACGAGATCCGGCGCGCCTGCACGGCCGTCCTCGACGCCAACCCCATGCCGCTCGGGCGGCTGCGCGTCACCTACACCGGCGGCCTCGCCCCGCTCGGCTCCGAACGCGGCGCCGCCCGCCCCACCCTCGTCGTCGCCGTCGCCGAGACGGCCCGGCGCCCCGACACCACCGCCGTCGTGACCGTGCCCTGGACCCGCAACGAACGCGGCGCCCTCGCCGGCATCAAGTCCACCTCCTACGGCGAGAACGTCGTCGCCCTGGCCCGCGCCAAGGAGCACGGCGCCACCGAGGCGCTGCTCGCCAACACCGCCGGGGCGCTGTGCGAGGGCACCGCCTCCAACGTCTTCGTCGTCCTCGACGGCGAGCTGCACACCCCGCCCCTCGCCTCCGGCTGCCTCGCCGGCATCACCCGCGCCCTCGTCCTGGAGTGGGCCGGGGCCAAGGAGACCGAGCTGCCCTACGACGTCCTGGAGCGCGCCGAGGAGGTCTTCCTGACCTCCACCCTCCGCGACGTCCAGGCCGTGCGCGCCGTCGACGGCAGGGAACTGCCCGCCGTCCCCGGCCCGGTGACCGCCAAGGCCGCCCGGATCTTCGACGAGCAGTCGACGGCGGACCTCGACCCGTAGGCGCTGCGGGACCGCACCCGCAAAACCCCGTGACGCGCGGCCACCGGGACCGGTACAACACCAAGGTGACCACCACTCTGCGGCCCACCACACCCGAGCAGCGCGGCCCCGGCGGCGCCCGGTCCCGCTCGTACGAGGTCTGCGTCAACAGCAGGCCCGTGGGCGCCGTCGACCTGGCCACCGACCACCGCTTCGGCCCGGCCGCCGGCCGCATCGTCCGCCTCGCCATCGACGAGCGCGACCGGCACCGCGGCCGCGGCACCGTCGCCGCGCTCGCCGCCGAGGAAGTGCTGCGCGGCTGGGGTTGCACCCGCATCGAGCTGTCCGTGGACGCCGGTGCCGCGGTCGGCCTCGGGCTCGCCGCGGCCCTCGGCTACACCGAGCGCAACCGCAACATGGCCAAAACGCTGACCGCCGCCCCCCGGCTGCCCGAGGGCAGCGAGGGACGGCGGATGACGGAGGCCGAGTACACCGGCTGGCGGGAGGCGTCCCGCGCCGCGTACATGCAGGACTGGACCGACCGCGGCGTCCCGGCCGAGCAGGCCCGCGCCAAGGCCGAGGCGGACGACCGCACGCTGCTGCCCGACGGCGCCGCGACCGCCGGCGCCCTGCTGCGCGTCCTCATCCACGAGGGCACCGTCGTCGGCACCCTCTGGGTGGCGCTGCGCGACGGCGGCCCGGACACCCCGGGCGCCTATGTCTTCGACGTCGAGGTCGTGCCCGCGCAGCGCGGCCGCGGCCACGGCAGGTCCCTGATGCTGCTGGCGGAGGCCGAGGCGCTCGCGCACGGTGCGCGCACCCTCGGCCTCAACGTCTTCGCCGGGAACACCCCGGCGCTGCGGCTGTACGAGTCGCTGGGCTACGTACCGACGGCGTACCACTTGTACAAGCCGCTGCTCTAGCGCGGACGGCGGCGCCGACCGTGCCTAACCGAGGAGCCGGTCCGCGATCTCCTCGATGCGCTCCCGCAGCCCGTCCTGGTTCTTGCTGCCGTCGAGCAGCTCGCCGCCGATGACGTACGTGGGGGTGCCGGTCACGCCGATCGCCTTGCCCTCGGCCTGGTCCGCGTCCACGATCAGCATGTGGCGGCCGTCCACCAGGGCGGTGTCCACCTCCTCGGCGTCCAGCCCGAGCTCGCCGGCCGCCTCGACCAGCAGCTGCACGCCGCCCGTGCCCAGCTCCTCGGCCCGCGCCAGCACCGCCTCGGCGTACGGCCAGCCCTGCCCCTGCTCGGCCGCCTCCTCGGCGGCCTGCGCGGCGGCGTAGGAGTGCTTGTGCTTCTCCTGGGGGAAGTGCCGCAGCCGCACGTCCAGCCGGTCGCCGTAGCGTGCGCGCAGCGCCCGCAGGTCGTCCAGGGCGGTACGGCAGTCGGGGCACTGCAGCTCGCACCACACGTCGAGGACGACGGGGGCGGTGTTGGTCTCGCTCATGCGGCCAGTCTTCCAGGCGGCGGGGGCGGCGGCCCTCCGGGTCTCCCCGGGCCTCAGGGATGACCCCGAGATCTCCCTGAGCCGGCCGTCCGGCGATGGCCCGGCCGGCCGCGGCGGGTGCACGATGGAAGGGCGAGCCCGCAAGCGAAATCCAGGAAGCCCAGGAGGAGCCCGATGCTGACCTCGACCATCTGCGCCGCGGTGTCCGCGGCGGGCCTCGGCATCGCCGCGCTGACGGCCTACCGCCGGCGCTTCCTCGCGGCGACGCGCATCGCGGCCTTCTCCCTCGTCCCCATCGGGCTCGTCCTGACCGGGATCGTCAAGTGGCTCACCGACGTCGTCTTCAAGCCGAGCGTCTGGGCCGGCTTCGGGATCCTCGCGCTCTCGGCCCTGCTGTTCGTGGTGAGCAGGGCGGCCGAGCGCCGCGGCGCCGGGGGCGGCCGCAAGGAGCGCAAGGCCGCGGCGGCCGCCGCACAGCGCGATGCCATGGCCCCCGCCGCCTCCGCTCCGTCACTGGGCCCGGGCCGGGCCGCGGCCCGGCCGCAGGGCAAGGCGAAGAAATCGGCCGACGGCGAGGACTTCTCGGATATCGAGGCCATTCTCAAGAAGCACGGAATATGACGGACCGTCCGTTCCGTACGCACGAGTCCATACGCACGAGCCGTCCGTTCAGTACGCCGGGAGGCCGCTTCCGCCGCTGGACGCCCGCAGTCTGTTTTCCGGGTAATTCACCGGGTGCGTATTCGCCCGCCCGTAATTTCCCCGCGCGCCCGGCGGAAAGCCGGGATTCCGTCGCCGCTCCGGCCTGATTCTGCCCGGAATCAGACCGCCGCGCCGGAGTCCTCGGCCTCGGCGCCCCGGCGCCGCGCCCGGTACGCCGCGACGTGCAGCCGGTTCCCGCACGTGCGCCCGTCGCAGTAGCGCCGCGAGCGGTTGCGGGAGAGGTCGACGAAGGCGTGCCCGCAGTCCGGCGCGTTGCACCGCCGCAGCCGGTCGCGCTCTCCGGCGACCAGCAGGAACGCCAGGGCCATGGCGCCGTCCGCGGCGAGGTTCTCGGCCACGGCCGCCCCGGGCGCGAAGTAGTGCACGTGCCAGTCGTAGCCGTCGTGCTCGCTCAGCTGCGGCGTGGTGCCGGCCTCGGCCACCAGCTCGTTGATCAGCCGCGCCGCTTCCCCCGTGCTCGCGGCGTCGAAGATCCGTCCGAACCGCTCGCGTATCGACCGCACCGCCGCGACGTCCCGCTCCCGCAGCGCCTCGACCGTGATGATGCCGTGCCGCTCCGTGAAGGCGCGCAGCTCCGCAAGATCCTGCGGGCCCGTGTTGAGGAGGTCGACGACGGAGTCGAGCGCAGTCTTGGTGTCGTGGTTGATCTGCACGTTCGTACGCTCCCTGGCCGGACGGAGGCGGCAAGTGTTCGACCGCGGCCCACGACCTTACTGGCTGGGCGGCATCCGCGCGGCCCCTCCTCGCGACGGCGCCGCCGCCCGCGGAACCGTCCGCGGACGACGGCGCCGTGCCGTGCCCTGTGTGCGAGATGTGGCGCGCAGCCTCCCCGAGTGGGCTGGCGCGCTCCGGGTCAGCCCCGGCCCGGACTCAGCTCTCCGCCAGGATGTGGGAGAGCTCGGTGTCCAGGTCGAAGTGACGGTGCTCGGTGCCCGGCGGCACCGCGGCGTCCGTCCGCTTGAGGAAGGACTCCAGGGCCCGCGCCGGGGCCTCCAGCAGCGCTTCGCCCTCGGGAGAGCTCAGCGCGATGCACACGACGCCCTGACCGTGGCTGCGGGACGGCCAGACACGGACGTCGCCGGTGCCGGTGGGCCGGTGCAGACCCTCGGCGAGCAGATCGCGGGCGAAGACCCACTCGACCGTCTCTTCGGCTCCGGTGTGGAAGGTGGCGTGCACGGCATACGGATCGGCCGTGTCGTACCGCAGGCCTGCGGGGACAGGCAGTGAGGATTCGCTCGACACGACGAGGCGCAAGTGCAGCTCGCAGCTGACCGTGGTGTTCATAAGCGCCAGGGCCTTTCGCTCAGTGTGCGCTCGGGGATTCGCACGTCGGCGAAATCGACATGCCACCTACGGTGCCGTTGTAAACCCCTCTGACCGTTTTGAGACTGTTCGGATACCTCGGACGGCCCAGTCGCCCGACGGGGAATACCGCCATTCCGGTGAGTTCAGGATCGGTCCGGTAGGTTGGGGTGTATGAATGCGGAGAGTGACCGGCGGCAGGATGCCGCCGCGGCGGGGGACGGGACGCAGGGCGAGGCGCAGAACGGGAGCGCGGGCGAGCCCGCCCTCGGATCGCGCGCCCCCCACTTCATCAAGCGCTCGCGCCCCCTGCACCTGAGCTGGCAGGTGGGCGTCTTCATCGTCGGCCTGGCCGTCGTCGTCGCCGGCATCATCATGCTGCCCCTGCCCGGCCCGGGCTGGCTCGTGATCTTCGCGGGCATGGCCATCTGGGCGACGGAGTTCGTCTGGGCCCAGCTCGTGCTGCGCTGGACCAAGCGGAAGGTCACCGAGGCCGCCCAGCGCGCCCTCGACCCCCGGGTCCGGCGGCGCAACATCATCATCACCGTGACGGGCCTGGTGATCGCCGGCGCGCTCATCGGCGTCTACCTCTGGAAGTTCGGCATGGCCATGCCGTGGAAGGTGCACGGCTGACCGGCCCGCCGCCGGTTCAAAGCACCGTCTGACATGCGGTAATGTTTGCGGTGCGCCCGGGCGATTAGCTCAGCGGGAGAGCGCTTCGTTCACACCGAAGAGGTCACTGGTTCGATCCCAGTATCGCCCACACAGCAAGGACCGAGGGTCCGCAAGGTTCACCCCTTGCGGACCCTCGGTCTTTGGGTGTCCGCTGGTCCCATGCCCTTCCTGGCCGCGGCCCTGGCCCCGTCCCACCGCTACCGCTTCCGCGGCGCATGGACCCTCGCCGCCCCGCCCGACGCCGTCTACGCCCGCCTCGAAGCCGTGGACGGCTATCCCGCCTGGTGGCCGCAGGTCCGCGAGGTGCGCCGGGCCGACGCCGCCACCGGCACCGCCCGCGTGCGCTCCTTCCTCCCCTACGACCTGACCGTCGCCGTCCGCGCACGCCGCCACGACCCCGCCGCCCGCGTCCTGGAGATCGCCATGACCGGCGACATCGAGGGCTGGGCCCGCTGGACCGTCCTCCCGGCCGGCCCCACCGGCTGCACCGCCCGCTTCGAGCAGGACGTCGAGGCCCGCAAGCCCCTGCTCAGGCGGCTCGCCCTGCCCGCCAGGCCCCTCTTCGTGGCCAACCACGCGTGGATGATGCGCGCCGGACGGCGCGGCCTGCGGGCCCTGCTGGCCGCAGGTGCCCAGGGGATTTGATGGAGAGCCGCCGCGACCTGTATTGTTCAGTGCGTTGCCGGGGGAAACCCCGCACGAATCCCGGGCGATTAGCTCAGCGGGAGAGCGCTTCGTTCACACCGAAGAGGTCACTGGTTCGATCCCAGTATCGCCCACACACAGACAAGGCCGGTCCGTCAAGAGACGGACCGGCCTTGTGCGTTGCCCGCCCGTACGCTCGTGTGCCCGTACGTCAGGACCCGTAGCACTCGTAGCGCCCGTATGCGCCGATAGCGCCCGGGGCGCTGCTCACGCTGCGGCCGACAGCGACGGCCGCAGCGGCCACGCGGGGTCGCACGCCTCCTCCGTCCCGTTCCGCGCGAACCACGCCTGCAGACCGCGCGCCTGCGCCGCGTGCCACACCGCCTGCCGGGCGTGCAGCTCCGCCGGGCTCAGCCGCTCCAGCCGCGCCGCGAACCGGCGGCCCACCGCCCGCACCACCTGCAGTGCCGCGAGCGCATCCGACGCCGCGTCGTGCGCGCCCCTCAGCTCCACCCCGTACTGCGCGCACAGATCCGTCAGCGTCCGGCGCCCCTTGCGATAGCGGTCCAGGTGCTTGTCCAGCACCCACGGGTCCATCACGCACAGCGGAGCCGCCCCCAGGTAGTCGGCCAGCGACGAGGCGCGGTGGCGCCGCAACTCGCGGTCCAGCAGCGTCAGGTCGAACGGGGCGTTCATCACCACCAGCGGCGCCCCGCGCGCCGACTGCACCGCCAGCGCCCGCGCCACCTCCTCCATCACCGGCGCCGGCCACCGGCCGTTCCGCTGCAGATAGGCATCCGTCAGCCCGTGTATCGCAGTGGCCCCCTCCGGCACCGGGACCCCCGGGTCGACCAGCCAGCGCGTCACGACCGGAACGGCCTCGGCCGCCGACTGCACCACGAGGGCCGCCGACACGATCCGGTCGTGCTCGACATCCACCCCGGTGGTCTCGGTGTCGAACGCGGCGAGTGGTCCCTCGAACCAGCACATGTTCACAACTCCTCGCACTTGCCCGGCGAATGGCGTGTTTCACCCTCCCCGCCAGGTGATACCCGGCCGCAGAGTCATGCGAACCGCCGTTGTTTGCACGAGAGTTGCAAAGGAAACAACACAGTTGTACGGATCGAACGCCCGAAGTCGCCCGGAAGGATTCGGACATGGCGTTCCCGCGGCCCGAACCGGGCGGGCTGCTGTCTGAGCTCTCCGAGCCCGCCGCCCCCGCCACAGCCCCCGCACGCGGCTCGCTCGCCACCACCGCCTGCATGGAGACGCTCCAGATCGGCTATCTGCACGCCGTCGCCGCGGCCGCGGGCTGCTCACTGGCCCAGCCCTTCCCCGACCACGGCATCGACTGGCACATCAGCCACACCGCCCCCGGCCACGCCGTCGACGACGAGGTCACCATCAAGGTGCAGCTCAAATGCACCTACCAGCTCGGCCCCCGCCCGGGCCCGGCGCGCGGGCCCGCCGTGCGGCCGCCGCCCCGGACCCACGCCGCGGAGCCCCCCGCCGGCTCTGCCGGCCCGGCCTCCGGCCCCGCCGGCCCGGCCGCCCCGGTGCCCACCTTCGCCTTCACCCTCGACAACGACCACCTGGCCAAACTCGCCCGCACCCCCGTCGCCGTCCACAAGATCCTCGTCGTGATGATCGTGCCCAGATCGCGCGACGACTGGCTGCGGGCCGGCCACGACAGCCTCCACCTGAGGCACTGCTGCTACTGGACCAACCTCGCCGGCCACCCCGTGACCGGCAGACGCCGGACCACCGTGCGGATCCCGGCCACACGCGTCTTCGACGACCGCGCACTCTGCGAGATCATGACGCGGGTCGGGGCGGGAGGGAGACCCTGATGCACCGGCCGACCGAGCCCTCGCGCCCCCCACGGCACACCCCGCCCGGCGGCCCCCCGCCCGACACCGTCGACCCCGCCGTCCTCGCAGCCCTCCTCGCCCGCCACGGCTGGCGCCGCCGCGGCGCGGCAGCCGGCCCGTACAGCCGCTGGACACCCCCCGACGCCACCGCCCCCGGCGCCCGCGGGCACACCAGCCTGCTCGTCCCCGACAGCCGCACCTACCCCGACAGCACCGACCTCGTCGCCGAGGCGCTCACCGCCCTCCGGCACAGCGCCGCCCCCTCCGCGCGCGACATCCTCACCGCCCTGCACACCCCCGTCGACGAGATCCACTGGCAGCGGGACACCACAGAACCCGACGCCCCCGCGGCCGCCTGGGCCGCCCAGGAACAGCTGCGCGGCGGCGCCCGCGCACTGCTCCTCGCCGCCGCCCTGGCCACCCGCGGCACCGCCGGCTACCACGGCGCCCGCCACCGCCGGCACGCCGAGGCCGCACTCGACCGCCTGCTGGCCGGCGCAGCCGCGGGCGGCCGGGAGCTGACCACCTTCCTGCCCGTCGGTACGGGCGCGGCTCCCGGCCCCGACGGCCGGCAGGTCACCACCGCCCTCCTCCGCGCCCTGTACGCCGCACGCGACGCCACCGACCGCCAGCGGGCCACCGGCGCGCACGACGCCTTCGAGCCCGCCGTCGAAGCGGGCGTCTGCCAGGAGCTGACCGAGGCGATCGGCAAACTCGTCCGCGGCTCCGCGGGCATCCGCATCACCTTGCACTGGGCCCCCGCGGCAGGCCCGCCCGAGGGCTTCGCCGCCCACCCCGTGCCGGTCGCCTTCACCCCCGGCGATCTCCCCGTGCTCCGCGAGGCCGGGGCGCGCTACATCCGGGACGAGCCGCCCGTCCCCGTGCACCTGACCGCAGTGGTCGTCCGCATGCGCCGCGAGGACCAGAGCGGGCCCGGAGCCGTGCGGCTGAGGATCCTCGCCGGTGCGGACGTCCCCCAGATCCGCGCCACCCTCGACGAGGACGACTACCGGATCGCAGGCCACGCCCACCTCCTCGGCCTCCCCGTCCGCATGAGCGGCCGCCTGGAGAGCAGGGGCGGTTTCCGCCGCCTGGCCGACGCCCGCGACGTCATGCCCGTACGGGTCGACGACGGCGAGCGGGACCGCCTGCTGAAGTCGCTCCACGAGAACATCGACTTCTTCGAGGAGGCGTGCGGCGACGAGTGAGACCGCGCCTTCCCCGGCCGCCGGGTAAACCGTTTCGCGACCAGGCTGCCGCTCTCGGTACGATTCAGGCGCGCAGTGACCGCTGCGGCGACCCATACGTCAGGAGAGACCGGTGTCAGACGTCCGTGTGATCATCCAACGCGATTCCGAGCGGGAAGAGCGCGTGGTGACGACGGGCACTACGGCCGCCGAGCTCTTCGCCGGTGAGCGCACCGTCGTCGCCGCGCGCGTCGCGGGCGAGCTCAAGGACCTCGCGTACGTCGTCGCCGACGGCGAGGAGATCGAGGCCGTCGAGATCTCCTCCAAGGACGGCCTCGACATCCTGCGCCACTCGACCGCGCACGTCATGGCCCAGGCCGTGCAGGAGCTCTTTCCCGAGGCCAAGCTGGGCATCGGCCCGCCGGTCAAGGACGGCTTCTACTACGACTTCGACGTCGAGAAGCCGTTCACGCCTGAGGATCTCAAGGCCATCGAGAAGAAGATGCAGGAGATCCAGAAGCGCGGCCAGCGCTTCTCGCGGCGCGTGGTCACCGACGAGGAGGCCCGCGACGAGCTCGCGGCCGAGCCGTACAAGCTGGAGCTGATCGGCCTCAAGGGCTCCGCCTCGCACGACGACGGCGCGGACGTCGAGGTCGGCGCGGGCGAGCTGACGATCTACGACAACCTGGACGCGAAGACCGGCGACCTGTGCTGGAAGGACCTCTGCCGGGGTCCGCACCTGCCGACCACCCGGGTGATCCCGGCGTTCAAGCTGATGCGCAACGCCTCGGCGTACTGGCGCGGCAGCGAAAAGAACAAGCAGCTCCAGCGCATCTACGGCACCGCGTGGCCGACCAAGGACGAGCTCAAGGCGTACCTGGACTTCCTCGCCGAGGCCGAGAAGCGCGACCACCGCAAGCTGGGCGCCGAGCTGGACCTCTTCTCCTTCCCCGACGAGCTGGGCCCCGGCCTCGCGGTGTTCCACCCCAAGGGGGGCATCATCCGCAAGGAGATGGAGAACTACTCGCGCAAGCGGCACGAGGCCTCCGGCTACGAGTTCGTGAACACCCCGCACATCTCGAAGGAGCACCTCTTCGAGACCTCCGGGCACCTTCCGCACTACGCGGAGGGAATGTTCCCGCCCATCGAGTTCGACGGGCAGAACTACCGCCTCAAGGCCATGAACTGCCCGATGCACAACCTGATCTTCAAGTCGCGCGGTCGCTCGTACCGTGAGCTGCCCTTGAGGATGTTTGAATTCGGCACGGTCTACCGGTACGAGAAGTCCGGCGTCGTCCACGGCCTGACCCGCTCCCGCGGCTTCACCCAGGACGACTCGCACATCTACTGCACCAAGGAGCAGATGCCGGAGGAGCTCGACACGCTCCTCACCTTCGTGCTCGACCTGCTGCGCGACTACGGCCTGAACGACTTCGAGCTGGAGCTCTCCACCCGGGACCCGGAGTCGGACAAGTTCATCGGCTCGGACGAGGACTGGGCGGAGGCCACCGAGGCGCTGCGCCTGGCGGCCGAGAAGCAGGGGCTCCCGCTGGTCCCGGACCCGGGCGGCGCCGCGTACTACGGTCCGAAGATCTCGGTCCAGGCGCGGGACGCGATCGGCCGCTCCTGGCAGATGTCGACCCTGCAGGTCGACTTCAACCAGCCCAAGCGGTTCGGCCTGGAGTACACCGCGGCGGACGGCTCCCGTCAGCAGCCCGTCATGCTGCACCGTGCGCTGTTCGGCAGCATCGAGCGGTTCTTCGGCGTCCTGCTGGAGCACTACGCGGGTGCGTTCCCGGCATGGCTGGCCCCGGTGCAGGCGGTCGGCATCCCGATCGGTGACGCCCACGTCGAGTACCTGCAGGAGTTCGCCGCCGAGGCGCGGGAGAAGGGCCTGCGGGTCGAGGTGGACGCCTCCTCGGACCGCATGCAGAAGAAGATCCGCAACCAGCAGAAGATGAAGGTTCCGTTCATGATCATCGTCGGTGACGACGACATGAACGCGGGCACGGTCTCCTTCCGCTACCGCGACGGTTCGCAGAAGAACGGCATCCCGCGCGCCGAGGCGCTGGCGGAGATCCTCAAGGCCGTCGAGGACCGCGTCCAGGTCTGACCGAGGACCGCGTCCCGGTCCGATTGAGGACGAACGGGCCCCGGAGCGTCGACGGCGCTCCGGGGCCCATATGCTGCAGAGCATGACGAGTGAGCCGGAGCAGCAGATCGGAGTCGGGGCGCCGGACGCGTTCCAGCGCCTGTGGACGCCCCACCGGATGGCGTACATCCAAGGCGAGAACAAGCCGACCGGGCCGGGGTCCGGCGACGGCTGCCCGTTCTGCGCGATTCCGGAGAAGAGTGACGAGGACGGGCTGGTCATCGCCCGAGGTGAGCGCGTCTACGCCGTGCTGAACCTGTACCCGTACAACGGCGGCCACCTCATGGTCGTACCGTTCCGGCACGTCGCCGACTACACCGAGCTCGACGACGCCGAGACCGCCGAGCTGGCCGACTTCACCAAGCGGGCCATGGCGGCGCTGCGCACCGCTTCCGGGGCGCACGGGTTCAACATCGGCATGAACCAGGGCGCGACCGCCGGCGCCGGCATCGCCGCTCACCTGCATCAGCACGTGGTCCCCCGCTGGGGCGGCGACACCAATTTCATGCCGGTGATCGGTCACACCAAGGTGCTGCCCCAACTGCTCGCGGACACCCGCAAGATGCTCGCGGACGCCTGGCCGGACGCCTGAGGACACGCGTCAGAGAAAAACGGGCAAATGTCCCAAAGTCTTAATTAAAAGAAGTTCTAATGGTGCGGTGACCTTCCTCCACCGCCGCACCGTGCTGCGCGCGGCCGCCGGCGGCGCTCTCGCCGGGGCCGCCGCCGTGGGCTGCGGCCGGTCCGAAGGAGAGGCGGGGGCCCGGGCGGCGGATCCGTCTGTACGGGCCACCGCGCCGCCCGCGCCGTCCGCGAAGCCGGGTGCGTCCGGCAAAGCGGGCGCGTCCCGCAAGCCCGGTGCCGTGAAGGGCCCGGGGGCTTCCGGGGCGCCGTCGGTGTCGAAGCCCCCCGCGCTCACGCTCGCCCCGCTCCCGCCGGGGCTCCCCGCCCAGATCGAGCACGGCCCCCGCACCGGCAAGAACGTGGCCCTGACCTTCCACGGCCAGGGCGAGCCCAAGCCCGTCACGGAGCTGCTGGGGGAGGCCGAGCGGGCCGGGGCGCGCGTGACCGTGCTGGCCGTGGGCACCTGGCTGGACGCCCAGCCGCAGCTCGCGCGGCGGATCCTCGACGGCGGGCACGAGCTGGGCAACCACACGATGCACCACCTCGACATCTGCACCATGCCCGCGGCCGCGGCCTCCGCGGAGATCACCGAGTGCGCGGAGCGGCTGCGGCGGCTGACGGGCGGGATCGGCCGCTGGTTCCGGCCCTCGCGGGCGCGGCTCGCCACCGAGCAGGTGGCCCGGCTGGCCCGGCAGGCCGGCTATCCGCACGTCCTGTCCTACGACGTGGATTCCCTGGACCACACCGATCCCGGACCCGAGGCGGTCCGGCGCACCGTGCTGGCCGCGGTGCGGCCGGGGTCGGTGGTGAGCCTGCACTTCGGGCACGCCGGCACGGTGGCCGCGCTGCCCGCCATCCTCGACGGCCTGCACCGCCGCGGTCTGCGTGCGGTGACGACAACGGAGCTGCTGACCTGATGAACCAGTTCTCCTCGTTCTCGAGCTCTAGCTCTCTGCGCCGGCCGCGTCTGCGCGGGGTGCACCGCGCCGTGCTGTTCGCCGCCGCCTGTGCCCTGCTGGCCTCCGGCTGCGGCGGGGACTCCGGCACGGAGGCGGCCGACCGCGCGCCGCACAAGGACGGCGGGCAGCAGCAGCCGCGGCGGGGCGCCGCGCCGGCGGCGGGGTTGCCCGGGATGCCGCCGTTGCTGGATCCGAACGACCTGTACGCGGCGGACCGGCCCAATCAGCTGTCGCCGGTGGTGAAGGACTTCCCGTCGCGGGTGTACGTGCCCAATACGGAGTCGAACACGGTGAGTGTGATCGACCCGAAGACGTACAAGGTGATCGAGACGATCCCGGTGGGGAACCAGCCGCAGCACGTGGTGCCGTCGTGGGACATGAAGACGCTGTGGGTGAACAACGACCGCGGTCACACGCTGACGGCGATCGACCCGGCCACGGGGAAGAAGGGGCGGACGGTCGACGTCCACGATCCGTACAACCTCTACTTCACGCCGGACGGCAAGTACGCGGTGGTGATGGCGTCGATGGACCGGGAGCTGGTGTTCCGGGACGCCCAGACCATGAAGCGGAAGAAGACGGAGCCGGTGTCGTGCAAGGGGGTCAACCACGCGGACTTCTCGCCGGACGGGAGGTATTTCATCGTCTCGTGCGAGTTCTCGGGCGAGCTGCTGAAGGTCGACACCGCGAAGATGAAGGTGATCGGCCAGCAGAAGCTGCCGTTCGAGGGGGCGATGCCGCAGGACGTGAAGATCTCCTCGGACGGCAGGACCTGGTACATCGCCGACATGATGGCGGACGGGGTGTGGGTGCTGGACGGCGACAAGTTCACCGAGCCGTGGCTGATGCCGACGGGCAAGGGCGCGCACGGGCTGTACGTGAGCCGGGACTCGAAGTCGATGTACATCTCCAACCGGGGCGAGGGCTCGATCTCGGTGCTGGACCTGCCGAGCCGCAAGCTGGTGAAGAAGTGGGAGCTCCCGGAGGGCGGGAGCCCTGACATGGGCGGGGTGTCGGCGGACGGCAACGTGCTGTGGCTGTCGGGGCGTTACGACTCGGAGGTGTACGCCATCGACACGCGGGACGGGCACCAGATCGCCAAGATCCCCGTCGGGGCGGGGCCGCACGGCCTCGCGGTGTATCCGCAGCCGGGCCGGTACTCGCTGGGCCACACCGGCATCTTCCGGTGAGGACCTTCCGGTGAGGCCCGGCGAGTGACGGCGGACGGCGGCGGGTGACGGCAGGCAGGGCGCGGCGGACGCCGGTCAGGCGTTGTAGACGTCCGCTGCGCCCGGCTTGGCGTCCTGGACGGCGCCGCTGAGGGACATGGCGCGGCTGGTGAAGCGGTCGGTGTTCACGCCGTGCTCCTTGAGGACGCGCAGGGCGGCCTCGTGCACCACGCGCAGGACGGGGGTGGTGGTGCGCAGGGCGTCGTCGGCCATGAAGCGGTGGCGCCAGGGCTTCTCGGCCCAGGCGTGCCGCAGGCCGAAGGGCTCGGGCAGGACGAGCTTGCCGCCCCAGTACTCCAGGAGAGGGGGGTACCAGGTGAGGGGGGCGCGGGCGGCGAGGCGGACGATCTCGCGGGGCGGGACGACGGAGAGGGTCCTGGTGCGGTTCTCCCAGAACTTGATGGTCTTGGGGGTGGTCTTGGTGCGGGCGGCGGGCTTGCCCATGAAGACGCCGCTGACGGGGCCGAGGGCGTGTCCGGTGACCTCGATGCGCAGGGTCTTGTGGAGGACGGTGACGGTGATGAGGAGGGTGATGACGAGCTGGCCGTCCCAGAGGACGAACTGGACGCCGAGGTAGTGCCGGCTGCCGGCGCCGAACTGCTGTTCGTTGCAGATCTTCTGGAGTTCGGCGCCCCTTATCTGGAAGCCGTCGGCGCCTTCGGGGCGGGAGACGGCCCCGGCGCCCTCGCCGACGTCCGAGACGACCCAGTGCTCGATGGAGGGGGTGGGGAAGCCGCCGGTGTGCAGGGGGCTGCGCTCCAGGAGGTGGAGCTGGTCGTGGATGGCGCGGATGACGTCCCAGCTGCGGAAGGGGTTGATCTCCTTGCCGGGCTCGGCGGGGACGAGCTCCTCGGCGAGGTGCCAGCTGCCCCAGCGGGTGCCCATGCCGAGGATGCCCTTGGTGCCGGCGTAGAAGGCGACGTTGCTCTGCTGTTCGGCGGCGAGGCGCTCCAGGGACTGGCGCAGCCGCTCGGCGGCGGTCTCGCCGGGGTTCTTGGGGACGGCTTCGGGGATCTTGGCGCCGATGCCGCCGCCGGAGAGCAGGCCCGTCCAGCGGTCGCGGAGGTCCTTGGCGGTGCGCTCGCAGACGGTCTTGGCCCAGAAGCCGCCGATGAGCGGGGCGATGATCATGGCGCGTAGGTAGAAGGCCCAGAAGCCGTGGAAGGGCAGCTTCACCAGGAGGATGACGGCGAGGATGCCGAGGGCCGCGAGGAGGGCCGTGCCGAGGGCGCCGGCGCGCTTGTTCTGGGCGCCGGCGATGGTGCGGCGGAGCTGGAAGGTGCCGAGCCAGAGCAGGACGCCGGGCAGGAACAGCAGCCCGCAGACGCCCATGATGAGGGTGAGTTTGGCGTCGCGCTGTTTGCGGATGCGGTTGGCCGCGAGGCAGTGCTCGACGACGGGCTGGGGGTCGAGGCCGAAGGACTGGATGAGGGGCTTGCGGCCGCCGCCGAGGACGCGCAGCTGGACGGCGCGGGCGAAGGCCTCGCCCAGGTTGGGCTCGAAGAGCGATATGCGGGGCGGCTTGACCTCGGACTTGGCCCAGTCGGTGTTGGTCTTGAGGAACTGGTCGACCGGCCCGTCGCGGTAGGCGGCGGAGGCGAGCGCCTGTGTCGCCGCGGTCTGTCCCGAGGAGCCCGAGAGCGGGATCTGTGCCCCGGGGCTGAAGTCGAACGGATCCCCTGCTGCCACTGCTTGCCCCCAATGCCGCGCACGTGCCGGTCCTGCGGCCTTCCGACGGATGCCGACGACCGCCCGCGTCATACGTGTTGGTCCGCGGGCCCAGCGTATCGGCGCGGGGTGCCGGCTGTCGCAGAGATCGTGAAGGCCGCCCGCCCCGGATGGTGTGAGGCGGGCGGTTTGCGCCCGTTACCCTCCGGAACCGGCCGATTCCCGCAGTCGCTCGGCGACCTGAGGGGGCATCGGTTCGTGGCGGGCGTAGGAGCGGGTGAACCGGCCGGTGCCGTGCGACAGGGAGCGCAGGTCGACGGCGTAGCGGCCGATCTCGATCTCGGGCACTTCGGCGCGCACCAGGGTGCGGCCGGCACCGGACTGCTCGGTGCCGATGACGCGGCCGCGCCGGCCGGACAGATCGCTCATCACGGGGCCCACGTAGTCGTCGGAGACCAGGACCTCGATCTCGGCGACGGGCTCCAGGAGGTGGATCCTGGCCTCGGCGGCGGCTTCGCGCAGCGCGAGGGCGCCTGCCGTCTGGAAGGCGGCGTCCGAGGAGTCCACCGAGTGCGCCTTGCCGTCGAGGAGGGTGATCCGGATGTCGACCAGGGGGTACCCGGCGGCGACGCCGCGGGCGGCCTGGGCGCGGACGCCCTTCTCCACGGAGGGGATGAACTGGCGGGGGACGGCGCCGCCGACGACCTTGTCGACGAATTCGATGCCGGAGCCGCCGGGCAGCGGTTCGACCTCGATCTCGCAGATGGCGTACTGGCCGTGGCCGCCGGACTGCTTGACGTGCCGCCCGCGGCCGGCCGCCTTGCTGCCGAAGGTCTCGCGGAGGGAGACCTTGTGGGGCACGACGTCGACCTGGACGCCGTAGCGCGAGCGCAGCCGTTCTAGGGCTACGTCGCGGTGGGCTTCGCCGAGGCACCACAGGACCACCTGGTGGGTGTGCTGGTTCTGCTCCAGGCGCATGGTGGGGTCCTCGGCGACGAGCCGGGCGAGGCCCTGGGAGAGCTTGTCCTCGTCGGGCTTGCTGTGCGCCTGGATCGCGACGGGCAACAGCGGGTCGGGCATCTGCCAGGGCTCCATGAGGAGGGGGTCGCCCTTGGCGGAGAGGGTGTCGCCGGTCTCGGCGCGGCTGAGCTTGGCGACGCAGGCGATGTCCCCGGCGATGGCCTGGGGGAGGGGGCGCTGCTGTTTGCCGAAGGGCGAGGAGAGCGCGCCGATGCGCTCGTCGACGTCGTGGCTCTCGTGGCCGCGGTCCTCCAGGCCGTGGCCCGAGACGTGGACGGTCTCGTCGGGGCGCAGGGTGCCGGAGAAGACGCGGACGAGGGAGATCCTGCCGACGTAGGGGTCGGAGGAGGTCTTGATCACCTCGGCGGCGAGCGGGCCCGCGGGGTCGCAGGTCACGGGCGCGTGGGGGCGGCCCTCGGGGGTGGTGACGGCCGGGACCTCGCGTTCGAGGGGGGTGGGGAAGCCGCCGGTGATCAGCTCCAGGAGCTCGACGGTGCCCAGGCCCTGCTTGGCCCCTTCGGCGGCCGGGGCCGCGGCGAGGACGGGGTGGAAGCTGCCGCGTGCGACGGCGCGCTCCAGGTCCTCTACGAGGGTCTTGACGTCGATCTCCTCGCCGCCGAGATAGCGGTCCATGAGGGTCTCGTCCTCGCTCTCGGCGATGATGCCCTCGATGAGCCGGTTGCGTGCCTCCTCGATGAGGGGCTGGTGCTCGGGGCCGGGCGCGGTCTCGGCCCGCTCTCCGGAGGAGTAGTCGAAGACGCGCTGGGAGAGCAGGCCGATGAGGCCGGCGACGGAGCGGTGCCCGTCGGGGCCCTCGGGTCCGTGCAGCGGCAGGTAGAGCGGCAGCACGCTGTCGGGGGAGTCCCCGCCGAAGGCCGTGCGGCAGGTCTCCGTCATTTCCTCGAAGTCGGAGCGGGCTGCCTCCAGATGGGTGATGACGATGGCGCGGGGCATGCCGACGGCGGCGCACTCCTCCCAGACCATGCGGGTGGCGCCGTTGATGTTCTCGGCGCCTTCGGCGGCCG
Organism: Streptomyces hiroshimensis; assembly: GCF_014650335.1. Taxonomy (GTDB): domain Bacteria; phylum Actinomycetota; class Actinomycetes; order Streptomycetales; family Streptomycetaceae; genus Streptomyces; species Streptomyces hiroshimensis. The sequence goes on along the minus strand of NZ_BMUT01000012.1, from coordinate 53,042 downwards.
AGACGACGAAAAGGGCCGCGTCCGCTGCGCGCAGACCGGCCCTGAGTTCCCCGACGAAGTCGGCGTAGCCGGGGGTGTCCAGCAGGTTGATCTTGATGCCGGCCCATTCGACAGGGGCCAGCGACAGCTGCACCGAGCGTTGCTGGCGGTGCTCGATCTCGTCGTAGTCCGACAGTGCGCCGCCGTCCTCGACGCGGCCGGCCCGGTTGACCGCGCCCGTCGCCAGCGCGAGGGCCTCCACCAGCGTCGTCTTTCCTGAGCCGCTGTGGCCGACCAGCACCACGTTGCGTACGTGGCTCGGCCGGTCGGCCGATACTGCTCTGCCCGCGGCCCCTGGGTACGTGCCCGTCTTCTCGCCCATGTGTCCCGCCTCCCGGTCGACACCTGCGGTACATCGAGCTTTCCACTGCGGTAACGCTGCGTCCATACGTCGCACACGGAGGCGCATCCGTACGCCCCGCGGGGGCGCCGCCGTGGGTGGTGGGGGCGCCGGTGCGCCCGCGGCGAGCGGTGCGTGCGCGGCTGCCCGGGGGCGCCTGGCTACGATGGGCCAGCCGGTGGCCTCCTGACCACGCGGCCCGATACGACACCCCTCCGGGAAGGCCATGCTGAACAAGTACGCGCGTGCGTTCTTCACGCGTGTTCTCACGCCGTTCGCCGCCCTGCTCATCCGCCTCGGCGTCAGCCCCGACGCGGTGACCCTCATCGGTACCGGTGGTGTGGTGGCGGGCGCACTGGTCTTCTACCCCCGGGGAGAGTTCTTCTGGGGCACGATCGTCATCACCCTGTTCGTCTTCTCGGACCTGGTGGACGGCAACATGGCCCGCCAGCTGGGCCGCTCCAGCCGCTGGGGCGCCTTCCTGGACTCGACGCTCGACCGCGTCGCCGATTCGGCGATCTTCGGCGGGCTCGCGCTGTGGTACGCGGGCCGTGGTGACGACAACGTGCTGTGCGCGGTGGCGATCTTCTGTCTCGCCAGTGGCCAGGTCGTCTCGTACACCAAGGCGCGCGGCGAGAGCATCGGCCTGCCGGTGAACGTGAACGGCCTGGTCGAACGGGCCGAGCGGCTGGTCATCTCGCTGGTGGCGTGCGGCCTCGCGGGGCTGCACAAGTTCGGCGTGCCGGGCATCCAGTACCTGCTGCCGGTGGCGCTGTGGATCGTGGCCGTCGGCAGCCTGGTCACCCTGATCCAGCGGGTGGTGACGGTGCGCCGCGAATCGGCCGAGGCGGAGGCGGCGGCCGAGGCCGGGGCCTCCGCGGCCCAGGGCGGTGGCAACGGGTGAAGGAGCGGCTGACCGACGCGCTGTACGGGCTCGGCTGGGCCACGGTCAAGAAGCTTCCGGAGCCGGTGGCCGTCCGGCTGGGGCAGCAGATCGCCGATGCGGCGTGGCGGCGGCGCGGCAGGAGCGTGCTGCGGCTGGAGGCCAACCTGGCCCGGGTGTTGCCGGACGCGGCCCCGGAGCGCCTGGCGCGGCTGTCCCGGGCGGGCATGCGCTCGTACATGCGCTACTGGATGGAGTCCTTCCGGCTGCCGGCGTGGAGCAAGGAGCGCACTCGCTCGGCCTTCGCCCCGGAGGGCCTGCACCATCTGGAGGAGGGCCTGGCGAGCGGGCGCGGCGTGGTGATCGCGCTGCCGCACATGGGCAACTACGACCTCGCCGGGGCGTGGGTGACCACGCGCCTGGGGGTGCCCTTCACGACGGTGGCCGAGCGGCTGAAGCCCGAGACGCTCTACGACCGCTTCGTGGCCTACCGCGAGGGGCTGGGCATGGAGGTGCTGCCCCACGCGGGCGGCAGCGCCTTCGGCACGCTGGCGCGCCGGCTGCGCTCGGGAGGCCTGGTGTGTCTGGTGGCCGATCGTGATCTGTCCTCCTCGGGGATAGAGGTGACGTTCTTCGGCGAGGCCGCGAAGATGCCCGCCGGGCCCGCCATGCTGGCCGTGCAGACCGGGGCGCTGCTGATCCCGGTGACGCTCTGGTACGACCGCTCGCCGGTGATGCAGGGGCGGGTGCACGCCCCGATCGAGGTGCCCGCGGAGGGCACGCGTGCCGAGAAGGCCACGGTGATGACGCAGCACATGGCCGACGTCTTCGCCTCCGGCATCGCCGAGCACCCGCAGGACTGGCATATGCTCCAGCGACTGTGGCTGGCCGATCTCGAACCGCGCCCGGACCGGCCTTCCGAAGGGACGGACGAAGTGGCGGACGGGGGGACGGACGGAGCAGCGGACGGGCCGGCCGACGGGTCGGCGGACGCCTCGGCGAACGGGTCGGCGCGGAAGACGCAGGGTGCGCAGGGCACGCCGGGCGAGGGTGCCGGCAGCGCCGAGAGCGACCGGAGGACCGAGGCATGAGGATCGGGATCGTCTGTCCCTACTCGTGGGACGTGCCCGGCGGCGTGCAGTTCCACATCCGCGACCTGGCCGAGCACCTCATCCGGCTGGGCCACGAGGTGTCCGTACTGGCGCCGGCGGACGACGAGACGCCGCTGCCGCCTTTCGTGGTCTCGGCGGGGCGGGCCGTCCCGGTCCCGTACAACGGCTCCGTGGCGCGGCTGAACTTCGGCTTCCTGTCGGCCGCCCGCGTGCGGCGCTGGCTGCACGACGGCGACTTCGACGTCATCCACATCCATGAACCCACCTCCCCGTCCCTGGGCCTGCTGACCTGCTGGGCCGCACAGGGCCCCATCGTGGCGACGTTCCACACCTCCAATCCGCGCTCGCGGGCGATGATCGCGGCCTATCCGATCCTCCAGCCCGCCCTGGAGAAGATCAGCGCGCGCATCGCGGTGAGCGAATACGCCCGCAGGACGCTGGTCGAGCACCTGGGCGGCGACGCCGTGGTCATCCCCAACGGCGTCGACGTGGACTTCTTCGCCCGCGCCGAGCCCAAGCAGGAGTGGCAGGGCGGCACGATCGGCTTCATCGGCCGCATCGACGAGCCGCGCAAGGGCCTGCCGGTGCTCATGCGCGCCCTGCCGAAGATCTTCGCCGAGTGCCCCGGTACCCGGCTGCTGGTCGCCGGCCGGGGCGACGAGGAGGAGGCCGTGGCAGGCCTGCCCCGGGAGATGCGTGAGCGCGTCGAGTTCCTCGGCATGGTCAGCGACGAGGACAAGGCGCGGCTGCTGCGCAGCGTCGACGTCTATGTGGCCCCCAATACGGGCGGGGAGTCCTTCGGCATCATCCTCGTCGAGGCGATGTCGGCGGGCGCTCCCGTCCTCGCCAGCGACCTGGACGCCTTCGCCCAGGTGCTCGACCAGGGCTCGGCGGGGGAGCTGTTCGCCAACGAGGACGCCGATGCGCTCGCCGCCGCGGCCGTGCGCCTGCTGGGCGACCAGGACCTGCGGACCGGGCTGAGCGAGCGCGGCAGTGCGCATGTGCGCCGCTTCGACTGGTCCCACGTGGGCGCCGACATCCTGGCCGTCTACGAGACGGTCACCGCCGGCGCGGCCTCGGTCGCCGCCGACGAGCGCAGCGGCCTGCGCGCCCGCTTCGGCCTGGCCCGGGACTGATTCGGCCTGGCCCGGGACCAAGGGGAGCCGGCCGGCGCGGGCGCGGCTCCCCTGCGGCCACGGCTCGCCGTCAGGCGCCGCTCCCCGCCTCCTGCGGCACCGGCGCGCCCGCCTCGCCGCCCGTCCCGAACAGGGATATGCCGTGCCGGGCGCGGAAGCGGCGGCTGCGTCGTACGGTGATCACGGCCACCAGTCCCAGCAGGGCGAACGACTGGATTCGGCCGATCACCGGGACCGCGTCGACCGGCAGGGCCAGGGCCTCCACGGTGCTCAGCGCCGCATCGAGCAGCTGCATGCCTCCCCACAGCACGGTCAGCCCCCGCAGGGCCTGGCGGTACTCCGGCAGCCCGTGCCAGGCACGCTCGGCGTCCGCCTCGGCGGCGCCGCGGCGAAGGTGCCGGCCGAACTCGAAGGGGAAGGGCCGGGCGAGGAAGAGCGTGCCCAGGATCCACAGCCCCAGCACGGCCGGCAGCACGGCGTCCTTCAGCAGGATCACCCGTGGATCCCCGCTGATCAGCGACGTGGCGGCGGACAGGACGAGCAGGGCGACGACGAGCAGGTCGAAGAGGGCGACGTGCCGGCGGCGGACGGCCGTCACGACGGCATGCGCGGCCGGTATGGCACTGCTGATCAGCAGGGCCTGCCACTGGGCGGTGCCCTGCACCCGCAGCACGTAATACAGCGCGAGGGGCAGCGCGATCGTGACGGTCAGAGGGACGAGCAGTGCTCGCCTGACATGCGGTGTCATGGGGCGTCCTCCCCAGTCTCGCCGGTCTTATGCGCCGGTCTCAGAGGTCCTGGATGGTCCTGGATGGTCCTGGAACGACGCTAGGCGCCGGGCGGGTGGAGAAGGATCGGAGCCAGGGCCGAGAGAGGGTGGAGATCCCCGTGGCCGCTCTCCACCCCCAGGTGGAGCAGCCCCGGGCCGCCCGGGCGAGCGGTAACGTGGCCCGGCGTGACCACATTGATCTGGATCGTCGCCGCCCTGGTCGTCATCGGCGTCTATCTGAGCTGGACGGCGGGCCGGCTGGACCGCCTGCACAGCCGTATCGACGCCGCCCGCGCCGCGCTGGACGCCCAGCTGCTGCGCCGTGCCTCGGTCGCCCAGGAGCTGGGCACGGCGGGAGTCCTCGATCCGGCCGCGTCGATCGTGCTCTACCAGGCCGCCCACGCCGCACGGCAGGCCGAGGAGGAGCACCGCGAGGTCGCCGAGAGCGAGCTGAGCCAGGCCCTGCGGGCGGTCTTCGCGGAGGTGCCGCAGGTCGAGGCCGTCCGGGAGGCTCCCGGGGGCGAGGAGTCCCTGACCGAGCTGTCCGAGGCGGTCCGGCGGGTGCCGATGGCCCGCCGCTTCCACAACGACGCGGTCCGCGCCGCCCGCGCCGTGCGCAAGCACCGCGTGGTGCGCTGGTTCCGGCTCGCGGGCCACGCGCCCTTCCCGATGGCCTTCGAAATGGACGACGAACCGCCCGCCGTCCTGGAGGCGCGGACGGGCCCCTGACCCCTGGGGAGGCCTCATCGCGGAGGTTTCCGGAAGATCCCCGGACCTCTGCGGACACCCCGGACAAGCCACCGGCCTCGAATTGGCTCTTTTTCCGGGGAAAGCGGGATCGGTTGTATGAGGGGCGCAGCATCACCGCCCTTGATTAGTGAGGTCACAACGTGTCCAGCACGGTCCCCAGCACGTCCACCACCCCTGAGACCGGTACGGCCCGCGTCAAGCGCGGCATGGCCGAGCAGCTCAAGGGCGGCGTGATCATGGACGTCGTCAACGCCGAGCAGGCGAAGATCGCCGAGGACGCGGGCGCGGTCGCGGTCATGGCCCTCGAGCGGGTTCCGGCCGACATCCGCAAGGACGGCGGCGTGGCCCGGATGTCCGACCCCAACATGATCGAGGAGATCATCGGGGCCGTCTCCATCCCCGTCATGGCCAAGTCCCGCATCGGCCACTTCGTCGAGGCCCAGGTCCTGCAGTCGCTCGGTGTCGACTACATCGACGAGTCCGAGGTCCTCACCCCGGCCGACGAGGTCAACCACTCCGACAAGTGGGCCTTCACCACCCCCTTCGTCTGCGGTGCCACCAACCTGGGCGAGGCCCTGCGCCGCATCGCCGAGGGCGCGGCCATGATCCGCTCCAAGGGCGAGGCCGGCACCGGCAACGTCGTGGAGGCCGTGCGCCACCTGCGCCAGATCAAGAACGAGATCGCCAAGCTGCGCGGCTTCGACAACAACGAGCTGTACGCCGCCGCCAAGGAGCTGCGCGCCCCGTACGAGCTCGTCAAGGAGGTCTCCGAGCTCGGCAAGCTGCCGGTCGTCCTCTTCTCCGCGGGCGGCGTGGCCACCCCGGCCGACGCCGCGCTGATGCGCCAGCTCGGTGCCGAGGGCGTCTTCGTCGGCTCCGGCATCTTCAAGTCCGGCGACCCGGCCAAGCGCGCCGCCGCCATCGTGAAGGCCACCACCTTCTACGACGACCCGAAGGTCATCGCGGACGCCTCCCGCAACCTGGGCGAGGCCATGGTCGGCATCAACTGCGACACCCTGCCCGAGGAGCAGCGCTACGCCAACCGCGGCTGGTGACGCGGTAGTTCCCGCAGTTCTTCCCGCAGTTCTTCCCGGCCGGGCGGTCCGCAGCATTGCGCGGGCCGCCCGCCGGTCGTCGTTCGTCCGAGAGGTAGTGCCCCGTGTCCCCGCTCTCCACCCCCACCGTCGGCGTCCTCGCCCTGCAGGGCGACGTCCGTGAGCACCTCATAGCCCTCGCCGCCGCCGATGCGCTCGCCCGCCCGGTCCGCCGCCCCGAGGAGCTCGCCGAGGTCGACGGCCTGGTGATACCCGGCGGCGAGTCCACCACCATGTCCAAGCTCGCCGTCGTCTTCGGGATGCTGGAGCCGCTGCGCGAGCGCGTCCGGGCCGGGATGCCCGTCTACGGCACCTGCGCCGGCATGATCATGCTCGCCGACAAGCTGCTGGACGGGCGCGAGGACCAGGAGACGCTCGGCGGCATAGACATGATCGTCCGCCGCAACGCCTTCGGCCGGCAGAACGAGTCCTTCGAGGCGTCCGTCGAGATGGCGGGCATCGAGGGCGGCCCCGTCGAGGGCGTCTTCATCCGCGCCCCCTGGGTCGAGTCCGTCGGCGCCGCGGCCGAGGTCGTCGCCACCTACGACGGCCACACCGTCGCCGTGCGCCAGGGCAACGTGCTGGCGACGTCCTTCCACCCCGAGCTCACCGGCGATCACCGCGTCCACGCCTACTTTGTGGACATGGTGCGCGCAGCCCAGTAGCCCGGCCCCGGTAGGATCTCAGTCGTTCGTTCTCAGAATTTGGTTACGCGAAGGAGACAGGCGGATGTCCGGCCACTCTAAATGGGCTACGACGAAGCACAAGAAGGCCGTGATCGACGCCAAGCGCGGCAAGCTCTTCGCGAAGCTCATCAAGAACATCGAGGTCGCGGCCCGCATGGGCGGCGTCGACATCGAGGGCAACCCGACGCTCTACGACGCCATCCAGAAGGCGAAGAAGCAGTCGGTGCCGAACAAGAACATCGACTCCGCGGTCAAGCGCGGCGGTGGCCTTGAGGCGGGCGGCGCCGACTACGAGACCATCATGTACGAGGGCTACGGCCCGAACGGTGTCGCGGTCCTCATCGAGTGCCTCACCGACAACCGCAACCGCGCCGCCTCCGACGTGCGCGTCGCCATGACCCGCAACGGCGGCTCCATGGCCGACCCGGGCTCGGTGTCCTACCTGTTCAACCGCAAGGGCGTCATCATCGTCCCCAAGGGTGAGCTGACCGAGGACGACGTCCTGGGCGCGGTCCTGGACGCCGGCGCCGAGGAGGTCAACGACCTCGGTGAGAACTTCGAGGTCATCAGCGAGGCCACCGACCTGGTCGCGGTCCGCACCGCGCTCCAGGAGGCGGGCATCGACTACGACTCCGCCGAGGCCAACTTCGTCCCCACCATGCAGGTGGAGCTCGACGAGGAGGGCGCGCGCAAGATCTTCAAGCTGATCGACGCGCTCGAGGACAGCGACGACGTCCAGAACGTCTTCGCCAACTTCGACGTCTCCGACGACGTCATGGAGAAGGTCGACGCCTGACGCAGCCGCGTCCGACGGGCCGGCGGGAGGACACCCTCCCGTCGGCCCGTCGCGTTGTCAGTGCCAACCGATAGCCTGCGCGCAGGTGATCGAAAGGGAGGGCGCGATGCGCGTGCTGGGTGTGGACCCGGGGCTGACACGCTGTGGCGTCGGCGTGGTCGAGGGCACGGCGGGCCGCCCGCTGCGCATGCTCGGCGTGGGCGTCGTGCGCACCCCCGCCGAGGCCGAGACCGCCGACCGCCTCGTCCTCATAGAGCGCGGCATCGAGCAGTGGCTCGACGAGCACCGGCCCGAATTCGTCGCCGTGGAGCGCGTCTTCAGCCAGCACAACGTCAGCACGGTCATGGGCACCGCCCAGGCCAGCGCCGTCGCCATGCTGTGTGCCGCCCGCCGCGGCCTGCCCGTCGCCCTGCACACCCCCAGCGAGGTCAAGGCCGCCGTCACCGGCTCCGGCCGGGCGGACAAGGCCCAGGTCGGCGCCATGGTCACCCGCCTCCTGCGGCTCGACGCACCGCCGAAGCCGGCCGATGCCGCCGATGCCCTCGCCCTGGCCATCTGCCACATCTGGCGCGCCCCGGCGGCCGGCCGCCTGCAGCAGCTCGCCGCCGCCCAGCGCCGCACCACCGCACCCGTCCGCCTCCCGAAGGGCACCCGATGATCGCCTTCGTCTCCGGCCCCGTCGCCGCCCTCGCCCCCGACACCGCGGTCGTCGAGGTCGGCGGGATCGGCATGGCCGTCCAGTGCACGCCCAACACCCTCTCGGGCCTGCGCATCGGCCAGCAGGCCCGCCTCGCCACGTCCCTTGTCGTCCGCGAGGACTCCCTGACCCTCTACGGCTTCGCCGACGACGACGAGCGCCAGACCTTCGAGCTGCTGCAGACCGCCAGCGGCGTCGGTCCCCGCCTCGCCCAGGCCATGCTCGCCGTGCACAGCCCCGACGCCCTGCGGCGCGCCTTCGCCTCCGGCGACGAGAAGGCCCTCACCGCCGTGCCCGGCATCGGCAAGAAGGGCGCGCAGAAGCTGCTGCTGGAGCTGAAGGACCGGCTCGGCAAGCCCGTCGGCTCCGCCGCGCCGGCCGCCGCCCCCGCCGCCGCAGGCTGGCGCGATCAGCTGCAGGCCGCGCTCGTCGGCCTGGGCTACGCCGCCCGCGAGGCGGACGAGGCGGTGGAGGCGGTGGCGCCCAAGGCGGAGGCCGTCCTCGCCGACGGCGGCCAGCCGCAGGTGGGCCAGCTGCTCCGGGCCGCGCTGCAGACGCTGAACCGGGCGCGATGAGCAGGGGCCGCACCGGCGGAACGCCTGCCCGCAAAGCCACCAAGCATTCGACCGTGAGGTTCAACCCGTGAACTGGGACGACGAATCCGCATACGCGGAGCCCCCCGCAGGCGACCGCCTCGTCGCCACCGCCGCCGACGGCGAGGACCGGGCCGTCGAGGCCGCTCTGCGCCCCAAGGACCTCGGCGAGTTCGTCGGCCAGGAGCGTGTGCGCGAGCAGCTCGACCTCGTCCTCAAGGCCGCCCGCGCCCGCGGCGCCACCGCCGACCACGTGCTGCTCTCCGGAGCCCCCGGCCTCGGCAAGACCACCCTCTCGATGATCATCGCGGCCGAGATGGGCGCCCCCATCCGCATCACCTCCGGCCCCGCCATCCAGCACGCCGGCGACCTCGCCGCGATCCTCTCCTCCCTCACCGAGGGAGAGGTCCTCTTCCTCGACGAGATCCACCGCATGTCGCGGCCCGCCGAGGAGATGCTCTACATGGCCATGGAGGACTTCCGCGTCGACGTGATCGTCGGCAAGGGCCCCGGCGCCACCGCCATCCCCCTGGAGCTGCCGCCCTTCACCCTCGTCGGCGCCACCACCCGGGCCGGCCTGCTCCCGCCCCCGCTGCGCGACCGCTTCGGCTTCACCGGGCACATGGAGTTCTACGCCCCCGCCGAGCTGCAGCGGGTGGTGCACCGCTCGGCCCGGCTGCTGGACGTGGAGATAGAGGACCAGGGCGCCGCCGAGATCGCCGGCCGCTCCCGCGGCACCCCCCGTATCGCCAACCGCCTGCTGCGGCGCGTCCGCGACTACGCCCAGGTCAAGGCCGACGGCGTGATCACCCGCGAGATCGCCGCCCAGGCCCTCGACGTCTACGAGGTCGACGCCCGCGGCCTCGACCGCCTGGACCGCGCCGTCCTGACCGCCCTCCTCAAGCTCTTCGGCGGCGGCCCGGTGGGTCTGTCCACCCTGGCCGTGGCCGTCGGCGAGGAGCGCGAGACGGTCGAGGAGGTCGCCGAGCCGTTCCTCGTCCGGGAGGGGCTGCTGGCCCGTACGCCCAGGGGGCGCATCGCCACCCCGGCCGCGTGGGAGCACCTCGGCCTCGTCAACGATGCCGGAACGGCGGGCCGGGCGGGCACCCCTCCCCAGCAGGGCCTCTTCGGCGGGTGACGGCGCGGGGGCTGGTCGGGTCAGGAACCACGGTGCCATGCTGGGCGTTGTTCCATAGGCGCGGACTCGCTTAGACTCCGCCGATGCCGTCCGTACCGGCGCGGCATACCACCCCCGTAGAAGGCCGCACCCCCGCGGTCGTGTGAAGGAAACCCCGTCCCGTGAATATCGTGACTCTCCTGCCGTTCATCGTGCTCATCGGGGCCATGTTCCTGATGACGCGATCGGCCAAGAACAAGCAGCGCCAGGCGGCGCAGATGCGCGACCAGATGCACCCGGGCACCGGTGTGCGGACGATCGGCGGCATGTACGCCACCGTCAAGGAGGTCAGCGACGACACGGTCCTCCTCGAGGTGGCCCCGGGTGTTCACGCGATCTACGCGAAGAACGCCATCGGCGCCGTCCTGGAGGACGCCGAGTACAACCGCATCGTTCACGGGATCGAGCCGGACGAGTCCGAGACCCCTGTCGTCCCGGACGACGCCTCGTCGCTGACCGAGGCCGAGGCCCCGGCCGACAAGAAGATCGACCTGGGCAAGGGCGAGGCCGCGGAGGCCGCCGCCCCCGAGGCCGAGAAGGCCGCCGAGCCGGAGTCCAAGGACGCCGAGCCGGACGCCAAGGATGTCAAGGACGCCAAGCGGGACGGCAAGCAGGACGGCGACGCCGACGCGAAGTAGCCCTTCGAGGAACCGCGGAGCACTGCTGGGGCAGTGCGCCGCGGTTCCCTGACGGTCTAGGCTCCGGCGGGGGGCAGGTCCCCACAACATTCGTGGCCGCCCGGCGAACGCACGGGCACCGGGCGGTTGGACAGGGAGAAACGACAAGGTGGCAGCACCGAAGAAGGGCCGCAGGTCCCCGGGCGGCCAGGGCAGGCCGGGCCGGGTCCTGGCCCTGATCCTGATCGCCATGGTGGCGCTCACCGGGGGGATGTTCGCCTCCGGGCGCACCACGCCGCGGCTGGGCATCGACCTCGCGGGCGGCACCAGCTTCACGCTGGAGGCCAAGAACGAGCCCGGCAAGCCCAATGCGATCAACCCGACCAATATGAACACCGCGGTCGGCATCATCGAGCGGCGTGTCAACGGTCTCGGCGTCACCGAGTCCGAGGTCCAGACGCAGGGCGACAATCACATCATCGTGAACATCCCCAAGGGGACGAACGCGAAGCAGGCCCGCCAGCAGGTCGGAACCACCGCCAAGCTCGGCTTCCGCCCCGTGCTGTCGATGGCCCCCGGTGCCAAGACCGAGCCCACCCCCAACGCCTCGTCCCCCGGCAAGGACAAGGAAAAGGACAAGGACGGCAAGACCAAGCCGTCCGGCACGCCTTCCGCCTCCTCCTCGGCCGCGGCGAGCCCCTCCGCGGGTGCCAGCGCGAGCCCGCGCCAGCAGGGCCGCCCCGTCACCGACGCCGTGAAGGCCGACGCCACCCCGTCCGCCTCGGCCGTCGCCAAGGACGACAAGGCGAAGGACGAGAAGAAGGACGACGGCAAGAAGGACGACAAGGCCAAGGACGACAAGTCCAAGGAGCCCACGCCCTCCCCGGCCGACGTCGCCGCGCTGCAGAAGAAGCTCGACGCCCTGGACTGCACGACCCCCGAGGGCCGTGCCAAGGCCAACGAGGCCGCTGCGGGCGCCAAGCCCACCGACGTCATCGTCGCGTGCAAGAAGGACGGCTCGGCCAAGGAGATCCTCGGCCCGGTGTCCGTCGAGGGCACCAACGTCACCGGCGCCAGCGCCGTCTTCGACAGCCAGCAGGGCCGCGGCTGGCTCGTCCAGCTGAAGTTCGACTCCACCGGCTCCAAGAAGTTCGCCGACGTCACCGGTCAGCTCGCGAGCAAGCAGTCCCCGCAGAACCAGTTCGCGATCGTCCTGGACGGCGAGGTCGTCTCCGACCCCTCCGTCTCCACCTCGATCACGGGCGGCCAGGCAGAGATCTCCGGCGGCTTCACCCAGACCAGCGCCCAGGACCTCGCCAACGTGCTGTCCTACGGCGCCCTGCCGCTGTCCTTCGACGTCGTCACCGAGCAGACGGTCACCGCCGCGCTCGGCGGTGAGCAGCTGCGCGCCGGTCTGCTCGCCGGCGCCATCGGCCTCGTCCTGGTGATCATCTACCTGGTCGCGTACTACCGCGGTCTCGCGCTCGTCGCCCTCGCCAGCCTCCTGGCCTCGGCGATCCTCACGTACACGATCATGGTGCTGCTCGGCCAGGCCATCGGCTTCGCGCTGAACCTGCCGGCCGTCTGCGGTGCGATCGTCGCGATCGGCATCACCGCCGACTCCTTCATCGTCTACTTCGAGCGCATCCGCGACGAGATCCGCGAGGGCCGCACCCTGCGCCCGGCCGTCGAGCGGGGCTGGCCGCGCGCCCGCCGCACGATCCTGGTCTCCGACTTCGTGTCCTTCCTGGCCGCCGCGGTGCTCTTCATCGTCACCGTCGGCAAGGTGCAGGGCTTCGCGTTCACGCTCGGCCTGACCACGCTCCTCGACGTCGTCGTGGTCTTCTTCTTCACCAAGCCGCTGATGACGCTCCTCGCCCGGCGCAAGTTCTTCGCCAGCGGCCATCCGTGGTCCGGGCTCGACCCCAAGCGCCTCGGCGTCAAGCCGCCGCTGCGGGCCTCCCGCCGCCGCCCCTCCGCCCCCGTCGACCCCAAGGAGGCGTGAGATGTCCAAGCTCGGAAATCTCGGCGCCCGGCTCTACCGCGGCGAGGTCGGCTACGACTTCGTGGGCAAGCGGAAGATCTGGTACGGCATCTCGATCCTCATCACCATCACGGCCATCGTGGGCCTTGCGGTGCGGGGCCTGAACTTCGGCATCGAGTTCTCCGGCGGCGCGGTCTTCACCACGCCCAAGACCTCGGTCTCGGCGGAAGAGATCCGCCGGACGGCGGAGGAGTCCTCCGGCCACACCGCGATCGTCCAGAAGCTCGGCAACGGCCCGCTGCGCATCCAGGTCAGCGACCTCACCACCGAGAAGTCGCGCGTCACCCAGGACGCCCTGGCCAAGAAGCTCGGCGTCTCCACGGACAAGGTCAACACCGACATCGTGGGCCCGAGCTGGGGCGACCAGATCGCCGACAAGGCGTGGACCGGCCTGGCCATCTTCATGATCCTCGTGGTGATCTACCTGGCGATCGCCTTCGAGTGGCGCATGGCCATCGCCGCCCTGATCGCCCTGATCCACGACCTCACCATCACCGTCGGTGTCTACGCACTGGTCGGCTTCGAGGTCACCCCGGGCACCGTGATCGGTCTGCTCACCATCCTCGGTTACTCCCTCTACGACACCGTCGTCGTCTTCGACGGCCTGAAGGAGAGCTCGAAGGACATCACGAAGCAGACCCGCTTCACCTACAGCGAGATCGCCAACCGCAGCCTCAACGGCACCCTGGTGCGCTCGATCAACACCACGGTGGTCGCGCTGCTGCCGGTCGCCGGCCTGCTGTTCATCGGCGGCGGCTTCCTCGGCGCGGGCATGCTCAACGACATCTCGCTCGCCCTCTTCGTCGGCCTCGCGGCCGGTGCCTACTCCTCGATCTTCATCGCCACGCCGCTGGTCGCCGACCTCAAGGAGCGCGACCCGCAGATCAAGGCCCTGGCCAAGCGGGTGCGCGCCAAGCGCGCCGCCCAGGCCGCCAAGGGCGAGTCGGCCGAGGACCCGCGCGATGAGATCCCCGGCGGCGAGGACGAGGAGACGGAGGACGCCGCGACCGGCGTCGTCGGCCCCCGCCAGTCCACCGCCCGCGCCCGCGGCAGCCGCGGCGGCCGTCCCCAGGGGAAGCGCCGATGAGCGCCACCGGCGTCGGCACGGCCGACGAGAAGCTGCGTGAGCTGCTGCTCGCGCACATCCACGACGTGCCCGACTATCCGAAGCCGGGCGTGATGTTCAAGGACATCACCCCGCTGCTCGCCGATGCCACGGCGTTCGCCGCCCTGACCGACGAGCTCGCCGCGCTGTGCAAGCGCCACGGCGCCACCAAGGTCGTCGGCCTGGAGGCCCGGGGCTTCATCCTCGGCGCCCCGGCAGCCGTCCGCGCGGGGCTCGGCTTCGTGCCCGTGCGCAAGGCCGGCAAGCTCCCCGGGGCCACGCTGGCCCAGGCCTACGAGCTGGAGTACGGCACCGCGGAGATCGAGATGCACGCCGACGCCGTCGGCCCGGGCGACCGCGTCCTCGTCATCGACGACGTGCTGGCCACGGGTGGCACCGCCGAGGCCTCGCTCCGGCTGATCCGCCGGGCGGGCGCCGAGGTCGCCGGAGTCGTCGTGCTCATGGAGCTCGGCTTCCTGCCCGGCCGCGAGCGGCTCGCGGACGCCCTCGGCGACGCCCCGCTGGAGGCGCTGATCACGGTCTGATGCGCCTCTGACCTGCCATGCCGGGCAGGACGGGCACGCACTGCGCAACGCGGGGCGGCCCCCGGGGAAGACCCCGGGGGCCGCCTCGCGTTCTTGTGAGCACAGCCGGGTGCGCGGCGACCCCGCCGTCCGGCTCGATACCATGGTTGTCCGGACCTGATCGGGGGGCCGGACCCCGCTTGAGGAGTGCTCTTGCCAGACGAGGCCCAGCCGCTCACCGCCGCAACACCGGACAAGCCGTCTCCCGAGGCCGCGGCGGCCGCGGGCACGCCCAAGGGCCGCCCGCAGAGCGCGCCTGAGTCCACGCCCCGGCCGCCGGCCGGCCCCGGGGCGGGCAGCGGCCCGAAGAGCCAGGTCCCGGCCGTCGCGGGTACGTCACCCGTCCGGCCCACGCCGCCGCCCAGCGCTCCCCGCCCCGGCTCCTCCAGCCGTGTCCGGGCCCGCCTCGCCCGCCTCGGCGTCCAGCGCTCCAGCCCGTACAACCCGGTCCTAGAGCCGCTCCTGCGCATCGTGCGCGGAAACGATCCGAAGGCCGACGCGACGACCCTGCGCCAGATCGAGCGCGCCTACCAGGTCGCCGAGCGCTGGCACCGCGGCCAGAAGCGCAAGAGCGGCGATCCGTATATCACCCACCCCCTCGCGGTGACCACCATCCTCGCCGAGCTGGGCATGGATCCGGCCACCCTGATGGCCGGGCTGCTGCACGACACCGTCGAGGACACCGAGTACGGCCTGGACGACCTGCGCCGTGACTTCGGCGACCAGGTCGCCCTCCTCGTCGACGGCGTCACCAAGCTCGACCGCGTGCAGTTCGGCGAGGCCGCGCAGGCCGAGACTGTCCGCAAGATGGTCGTCGCCATGGCCAAGGACCCCCGCGTCCTGGTCATCAAGCTCGCCGACCGCCTGCACAACATGCGCACCATGCGCTACCTCAAGCGGGAGAAGCAGGAGAAGAAGGCCCGCGAGACCCTGGAGATCTACGCCCCGCTGGCGCACCGGCTGGGCATGAACACCATCAAGTGGGAGCTGGAGGACCTCGCCTTCGCGATCCTCTACCCCAAGATGTACGACGAGATCGTCCGCCTCGTCGCCGAGCGGGCCCCCAAGCGCGACGAGTACCTGGCCATCGTGACCGACGAGGTCCAGGCCGACCTGCGTGCCGCCCGTATCAAGGCCACCGTCACCGGCCGGCCGAAGCACTACTACAGCGTCTACCAGAAGATGATCGTGCGAGGCCGCGACTTCGCCGAGATCTACGACCTGGTGGGCATCCGCGTCCTCGTCGACACCGTCCGCGACTGCTACGCGGCGCTCGGCACCGTCCACGCCCGGTGGAATCCGGTGCCCGGGCGGTTCAAGGACTACATCGCGATGCCCAAGTTCAACATGTACCAGTCGCTGCACACGACGGTCATAGGGCCCAGCGGCAAGCCCGTCGAGCTGCAGATCCGCACCTTCGACATGCACCGCCGCGCCGAGTACGGCATCGCCGCGCACTGGAAGTACAAGCAGGAAGCCGTCGCCGGAGCCTCCAAGGTCCGCACCGACGTGCCCAAGAACGCCGGCAAGAACCAGGACACCGTCAATGACATGGCCTGGCTGCGGCAGCTGCTGGACTGGCAGAAGGAGACCGAGGACCCCGGAGAGTTCCTGGAGTCCCTGCGCTTCGACCTCTCCCGCAACGAGGTCTTCGTCTTCACCCCCAAGGGCGATGTCATAGCGCTCCCGGCAGGGGCCACCCCGGTCGACTTCGCCTACGCCGTCCACACCGAGGTCGGCCACCGCACGATAGGGGCCCGGGTCAACGGGCGCCTCGTGCCGCTGGAGTCCACGCTCGACAACGGCGATCTGGTCGAGGTCTTCACCTCCAAGGCTCCCGGCGCCGGCCCCTCCCGCGACTGGCTGGGCTTCGTCAAGTCCCCCCGCGCGCGCAACAAGATCCGTGCCTGGTTCTCCAAGGAGCGCCGCGACGAGGCCATCGAGCAAGGCAAGGACGCCATCGCGCGCGCCATGCGCAAGCAGAACCTGCCGATCCAGCGGATCCTCACCGGCGACTCCCTGGTCACCCTCGCGCACGAGATGCGCTACCCCGACATCTCCTCCCTCTACGCCGCCATCGGCGAGGGCCACGTCGCGGCGCAGGGCGTCGTGCAGAAGCTGGTGCAGGCCCTCGGCGGCGAGGACGCGGCCACCGAGGACATCGAGGAGACCGCCCCGATCCGCGGCCGCTCCAAGCGGCGCTCCAGCGCGGATCCCGGCGTGATCGTCAAGGGCGTCGAGGACGTCTGGGTGAAGCTCGCCCGGTGCTGTACGCCGGTGCCCGGCGACCCCATCATCGGCTTCGTCACCCGCGGCAACGGCATCTCGGTGCACCGCGCCGACTGCGTCAACGTCGAGTCGCTCTCGCAGCAGCCCGAACGGATCATCGACGTCGAGTGGGCGCCCACCCAGTCCTCGGTCTTCCTGGTCGCGATCCAGGTCGAGGCGCTGGACCGCTCCCGGCTGCTGTCGGACGTCACGCGCGTCCTGTCCGACCAGCACGTCAACATCCTGTCCGCGGCCGTGCAGACGTCCCGGGACCGGGTGGCCACGTCCCGCTTCACCTTCGAGATGGGCGACCCCAAGCACCTCGGTCACGTCCTGAAGGCCGTACGGGGTGTGGAGGGCGTGTACGACGTCTACCGCGTGACGTCGGCCCGCAGACCGTAAGCGCACATGAGTAAGGGGCTCCGGCAATAGCCGGAGCCCCTTACTCATGTGACTGTTCAGCCGCCGAACTCCTCCAGGCCCTTCAGGGCCTGGTCCAGCAGCGCCTTGCGGCCCTCAAGCTCCTTGGCGAGCTTGTCGGCCTTGGCGTCGTTGCCGGCCGCACGCGCCTTGTCGACCTGCTCCTGCAGCTTGTCGACGGCCGCCTGCAGCTGGCCGGTGAGACCGGCCGCGCGGGCCCGCGCCTCGGGGTTCGTACGCCGCCACTCGGCCTCCTCGGCCTCCTGGATGGCGCGCTCCACCGCGTGCATCCGGCCCTCGATCTTCGGGCGGGCGTCCCGCGGGACGTGCCCGATGGCCTCCCAGCGCTCGTTGATCGAACGGAACGCGGCACGGGCCGCCTTCAGGTCGGTGACGGGAAGCAGCTTCTCGGCCTCGACCGCGAGCTCCTCCTTCTGCGTCAGGTTGACCTGCTGCTCGGCGTCGCGCTCGGCGAACACCTCGCTGCGGGCCTGGAAGAAGACGTCCTGTGCGCCGCGGAAACGGCTCCACAGGTCATCCTCCGCCTCGCGCTGCGCACGGCCGACGGCCTTCCACTCGGCCATCAGCTCCCGGTAACGCGCGGCCGTCGGGCCCCAGTCGGTGGAGCCGGAGAGCGCCTCGGCCTCGGCGACCAGCTTCTCCTTGGCCTTGCGGGCGTCCTCGCGCTGGGCGTCGAGGGAGGCGAAGTGCGCCTTGCGCCGCTTGGAGAACGCCGAGCGGGCGTGCGAGAAGCGGTGCCAGAGCTCGTCGTCGGCCTTGCGGTCCAGCCGCGGCAGGCCCTTCCAGGTGTCGACCAGGGCGCGCAGCCGCTCGCCGGCGGACCGCCACTGCTCGCTCGCCGCCAGCTCCTCGGCCTCGGCGACCAGCGCCTCCTTGGCCGTACGGGCCTCGTCGGTCTGCTTGGCCTTGGCGGCCTTGCGCTCCTCGCGGCGTGCCTCGACCGTCGCGACGAGCTTGTCGAGCCGGACCCGCAGCGCGGCGAGGTCACCGACGGCGTGGTGCTCGTCCACCTGCGTGCGCAGGTGGTCGATCGCGGTCATCGCGTCCTTGGCCGACAGGTCGGTGGTCTTGACCCGCTTCTCGAGGAGGCCGATCTCGACGACCAGGCCCTCGTACTTGCGCTCGAAGTAAGCAAGGGCCTCCTCGGGAGACCCGGCCTGCCACGATCCGACGACCTGCTCACCGTCGGCAGTACGCACGTACACGGTCCCCGTCTCGTCGACGCGGCCCCATGGGTCGCTGCTCACAGCGCCTCCTCCACATGATGCCGAGGCCGGCGTGCGGCCCTCGCGCATCGTCCACAGTTGTTCCGGGCAGGGCCGCGCCCTGGCCGGTCCGACGGCTTGATCATTTGGGTGCGGGTAGCCGCCGGATCAGGCACCCTACACAACGCCAACATAGGCGACCGGCGCCCTGGCTGTCCGTATCCCGCGCGACCGAAATTTCGCTCTGCGGGCAACAACCGGGCGCCGGAGGCCTGATCGGGGCGGTGAGCCCGGCGTCAGGACTTGGCGACCGCCGCCTTGTCGATGACCACCGTCGCGTTCGGGGCGCCGTCGCCGGCGCCCGAGTTCTCGCCCGCACCGGTGATCTTCTTGAGCGTCTTCATGCCCTCGGCGCCGATCGTGCCGAAGGGGGTGTACGTCGGGGGCAGCGGGCTGTCCTGGTAGACGAGGAAGAACTGGCTGCCGCCGGTGTGCGGCTGGCCGGTGTTGGCCATGGCCACCGTGCCCGCGGGGTAGACGTTCCCCTTGAGCCTGGAGTCCTTGAGGTTCTCGTCGGGCAGGGTGTAGCCCGGTCCGCCCGAGCCCAGGCCCTTCGGGTCGCCGCACTGCAGTACGTAGATCCCGCTGGTGGTCAGGCGGTGGCACTTGGAGTGGTCGAAGTAGCCCTCGCCGGCCAGGAAGTTGAAGGAGTTGACTGTGTGCGGGGCGTTCGCCGCGTCGAGCTTGACGTCGATCGTGCCGCAGGTGGTCGTCAAGTTCATCGCGTAGGCGGCGGACTTGTCGATGCTCATCTCCGGCTCCTCCTTCCACGTCTTGGCGGAGGGCGATCCGGGGGCGGCCTTGGCGCACGGGTCGGGGCCCTTGGAGGGCTTCTGCGAGGTGTCGGGGGCCGCGGCGTCGGTGCTGTCCTTCTTGTCGTCGCCGGACAGCGCGCCCGTGGCGTACGCGCCCGCGCCCGCGGCCAGCACCACCGCGAGGCCCGCGGCGATCACCGCGTTCCGGCGCCGGGCCTTGCGCCGGGCCTCCTCGCGACGCTGCTGCTGCCGCTCGAACTTCTCCCGGGCGAGCTGCCGCCGCCGCTGCTCGTTACTGACCACCGGGTCTACTCCTCATACCGACTTGTCCATGTCATGAGCCCTGTGTTGCTGGTGTGCCCGTACCGTATACGGGTTCGCGGCCGCGGGAGTGCCGCCGGTAGGCTCTTGTCCCGGCAGAGGTTCCCCCGCGGGGAGCCCCTGCCGCACCGCTGACGAAATTCTGCTGGTCGATCATTAAGGACGAATGTGCTGATTGCCGGGTTCCCCGCCGGGGCCTGGGGGACCAATTGCTATCTGGTCGCCCCCGCCGCCGGCGAGGAGTGCGTGATCATCGACCCGGGCCACCAGGCGGCCCCCGGGGTCGAGGAGGCGCTCAGGAAGCATCGGCTCAAGCCCGTCGCCGTCGTCCTCACCCATGGCCACATCGACCATGTCGCCTCGGTCGTCCCCGTGTGCGGCGCCCATGACGTCCCGGCCTGGATCCACCCCGCCGACCGCTACATGATGAGCGACCCGGAGAAGGCCCTCGGCCGCTCCATCGGTCAGCAGCTCATGGGCGAGCTGACGGTCGGGGAGCCCGACGACGTCAAGGAGCTGACCGACGGCTCCCGCCTCGATCTCGCGGGGCTGGAGTTCACCGTCGCGCACGCGCCCGGCCATACCAAGGGGTCGGTGACCTTCAGGATGCCCGAGAGCTCCGACGTCCCGTCGGTGTTCTTCTCGGGCGACCTGCTGTTCGCCGGCTCCATCGGACGCACCGACCTGCCGGGTGGTGATCACGCCGAGATGCTCCGGTCGCTGGCACGCGTGTGCCTGCCCCTGGACGACTCGACCGTGGTCCTCTCCGGCCACGGCCCCCAGACCAGCATCGGCCGCGAGCGCGCCACCAACCCGTACCTGCGGGAAGTGGCGGACACGCAGCGCGGCTCCGGAGGCGGCCCTACCGCCGCTCCGCGAAGAGGAATGTGACGATTTTCCCGTGAGTACGTTCAAGGCCCCCAAGGGCACCTACGACCTCAAGCCCCCCACCTCCGCCGTCTACCTCGCGGTCCGCGAGGCCATCGCCGCCCCGCTCAAGCGGGCCGGCTACGGCTACGTCGAGACCCCCGGCTTCGAGCAGGTCGAGCTCTTCTCCCGCGGCGTCGGCGAGTCGACCGACATCGTGACCAAGGAGATGTACACCCTCACCACGCGCGGCGGCGACCAGCTCGCCCTGCGCCCCGAGGGCACCGCCTCCGTGCTGCGCGCGGCGCTGGAGGGCAACCTCCACAAGGACGGCAACCTGCCCGTCAAGCTCTGGTACTCCGGCTCGTACTACCGCTACGAGCGCCCGCAGAAGGGCCGCTACCGCCACTTCTCGCAGGTCGGCGCGGAGGCCATCGGCGCCGAGGACCCGGCGCTGGACGCCGAGCTGATCATCCTGGCCGTCGACGCCTACAAGTCGCTCGGCCTCGCGAACTTCCGCCTCCTGCTGAACTCGCTCGGCGACAAGGAGTGCCGCCCCGTCTACCGCGCCGCCCTGCAGGACTTCCTGCGCGGCCTGGAGCTGGACGAGGACACCCGCCGCCGCATCGAGATCAACCCGCTGCGCGTCCTGGACGACAAGCGCGAGGACGTCCAGAAGCAGCTCGTCGGCGCCCCGCTCTTCCGCGACCACCTGTGCGAGGCCTGCAAGGCCTACCACGAGCAGGTGCGCGAGCTGCTGACCGCCGCGGGCGTCGCATTCGAGGACGACCCCAAGCTCGTCCGCGGCCTCGACTACTACACCCGTACCACCTTCGAGTTCGTCCACGACGGCCTCGGCTCGCAGTCCGCGGTGGGCGGCGGCGGCCGCTACGACGGCCTGTCCGAGATGATCGGCGGCCCCGCGCTGCCGTCCGTCGGCTGGGCGCTCGGCGTGGACCGCACGGTCCTCGCCCTGGAGGCCGAGGGCATCGCGCTCGACCTGCCCTCGCCGACCGACGTCTACGCGGTCCCGCTGGGCGAGGAGGCCCGCAAGGTCCTCTTCGGCGTGGTCACCGAGCTGCGCCGCAACGGCGTCGCCACCGACTTCGCCTTCGGCGGCAAGGGCCTGAAGAACGCCATGAAGTCGGCCAACCGTTCCGGTGCCCGCTTCGCGGTCATCGCGGGCGAGCGCGACCTGGCCGAGGGCAACGTGCAGCTCAAGGACCTGGAGAGCGGCGAGCAGAAGGCCGTCGCCCTGGCCGATGTCGTGGGTGAACTCCTGGCCGAGCAGGGCTGATTGCATGTCCCCTGGTGCAGAATGGGCGCCAGGGACCCGACTGATGGGATCGACGTCGCTATGACCACTTCGGCACTCGACCGCTCCGACACCGACGGCGAGGAGCGGGACGGCCCCGCGACGGGGGCCGTGGGCGGCGGCCGCGCGTTCGCGCTGCTGCTCGTCATCACGGGTGCGCTGGGGCTGCTCGCCGCCTGGGTCATCACGATCGACAAGAACAAGATCCTCGAGGCCAAGGCGGTCGGGAAGACCTTCACCCCCGGGTGCAGCCTCAACCCGATCGTCTCCTGCGGCAACATCATGGAGAGCGAGCAGGCCCACGCCTTCGGGTTCCCCAACCCGATGCTGGGGCTCGTCTGCTACGGCGCGATCATCGCGATCGGCCTGGCGCTGCTCTCGGGTGCCCGCTTCCCCCGCTGGTACTGGCTGGGCATGCAGGCCGGCACGCTCTTCGGCGTCGGATTCTGCAGCTGGCTGCAGTACCAGTCGCTGTACGTCATCGGGTCGCTGTGCCTGTGGTGCTGCCTGGCCTGGGTCGCCACGATCGTCATGTTCTGCTACGTCACCGTGCAGAACATCCGGCACCGCTTCATCCCGCTGCCGGACGGCCTGCGCCGCGCGGTCCTGGAGTTCCACTGGGTGGTGCCGGTACTGTGGATCGGCATCATCGGCATGCTGATCCTCACCCGGTGGTGGGACTTCTGGACGGGCGGCACCGCCTGACCGCCGCCGCACTGGCTTGATCAAGGCCGCCGGACCCCTGGTCCGGCGGCCTTGTCAGTGCCGTGGCATAGGGTTTCGAACGTGGAGCCAGACCTGTTCACCGCCGCCGCAGAGGACCGCCAGGAGAAAGACCCGGCGAGCAGTCCCCTGGCCGTGCGCATGCGCCCCCGCACGCTCGACGAGGTCGTGGGGCAGGGGCACCTGCTCAAGCCCGGCAGCCCGCTGCGGAGGCTGGTGGGGGAGGGCAGCGGCGGCCCGGCCGGCCCGTCGTCGGTGATCCTGTGGGGCCCGCCCGGCATCGGCAAGACGACGCTTGCGTACGTCGTCAGCCAGGCCACCAACAAGCGCTTCGTGGAGCTCTCCGCGATCACCGCGGGCGTCAAGGAGGTGCGGGCCGTCATCGACGGCGCGCGCCGTGCCTCCGGCGGCTACGGCAAGGAGACGGTGCTCTTCCTGGACGAGATCCACCGCTTCAGCAAGGCCCAGCAGGACTCCCTGCTGCCCGCCGTGGAGAACCGCTGGGTCACGCTCATCGCGGCCACCACGGAGAACCCCTACTTCTCGATCATCTCGCCGCTGCTGTCCCGCTCCCTGCTGCTGACCCTGCAGGCCCTCACCGACGAGGATCTGCGGGGGCTGCTGCACCGCGCCCTCACCGACGAGCGCGGGCTCGGCGGCGCGGTGACGCTGCCCGGGGACGCCGAGGCGCATCTGCTGCGGATCGCCGGCGGTGACGCCCGGCGTGCCCTCACCGCCCTGGAGGCGGGGGCCGGCTCGGCCATCGCCAAGGGCGAGGCCGAGATCACCCTGGAGACGCTGGAGGAGTCGGTCGACCGGGCGGCGGTGAAGTACGACCGCGACGGCGACCAGCACTACGACGTCGCGAGCGCTCTGATCAAGTCGATCCGCGGCTCCGACGTGGATGCCACGCTGCACTATCTGGCGCGCATGATCGAGGCGGGGGAGGACCCGCGGTTCATCGCGCGGCGGCTGATGATCTCCGCGAGCGAGGACATCGGCCTGGCCGACCCGACGGCCCTGCAGACGGCGGTCGCCGGTGCGCAGGCGGTCGCCCTGATCGGCTTCCCCGAGGCGCGGATCACCCTGAGCCAGGTCGCGATCGCGCTGGCCCTGGCCCCGAAGTCCAATGCCGCGTATCTCGCCGTCGACGCCGCCCTCGCGGACGTCCGGGCGGGCCTCGCCGGTCCGGTGCCGCCGCATCTGCGGGACGGCCACTACAAGGGCGCGGAGAAGCTGGGGCACGCGCAGGGGTACGTGTACCCGCACGATTTGCCCGGCGGCATCGTGGCACAGCAGTACGCGCCGGATGCGGTCCGGGGCAAGCAGTACTACGCGCCGACGCGGTACGGGGCGGAGGCCCGCTACGCGGATGTGGTCGAACGGGTTCGCTCGCGCTTGCGCGGAGAGCAGGAGGGCTGAGCCCGGTCCGGCACCTCCCCCAGCTACCGCTGGGGGGACCCCCAGCACCTCCGGTGGGGGTCGGGCGCCGTCGCGGCGGGATGAGAGCTGCTGGCAGCTCCGGGGGTTTAATCCGCCGCAACGGCGAGACGTCGTACGTACCTGCTCGGCGGTGCCGAGCCCCGCTCAGCCGGCAGCCGTCAATCCGCCGCGGCCTCGAAGAGCGTGTGCATCGCCCGGCGCAAGCCGACCACGTCGCGGACCGGCTCCGGGAACTCGAACCGGGCGTCGAAGGACCGGTCCACCGGCGTCCCGCCGCCCGCACGGGTGAACCGCACCCGCAGCCCGAAGCGGTCCAGCGCCAGCGGTACCGCCCGGTCGCCCGCGCGGCGCACGTCCTCGGCCCGCTCGCCGAGGAGCGTGTACAGTCCGCGCACCTGCTCGCCGTGGCCGGAGTGCAGGTGCTGCAGCAGCTCGGCCTCGTGGGCGACCAGCGGGTCGGGGTGGGCCCGGGCGAACTCCTCGGGCTCGACGTCCTCCGCCCCCCACAGGTCGTCGACGCTCGCCTCGCCGACCTCCAGGCGCACCATCATGCGGCCGGGTTCGGTCACGCCGGGGACGCAGGTGACCCAGCCGGAGACCCAGGCGCGGCCGCGGATGCGGTTGGGCACCGAGACGGGAGCCACGTCGGTGAGCTCCAGGACGGCGGCCAGCTCGTCGTCCTGGGCGTGGGTCGCGGCCCGCACGACCGGGCTGTCGGAGGGGAAGACCAGGAAGATCTCGCCGTCGGGGCCGACGCTGCGCGCCTCGGGCATCAGCTGGTCGGGGCGGGTGGCGGCGGCCCCGGGGATCAGCAGCACCGCGGAGCATGTACTCTGTACGAGAGTTCGTGTGCGCTCGGCTGCTGACGGCATCCGCGCGATTTCAAGTCCGCTGGGACGCGGCTGACCACGATCTGATCGGACCTCCGTCACGTCGGCGCCATCGAGAGCGCCGGTCTTCTGCGTGCTGTCCGTGATGTGACTGGTGTTCCCCGGGCGAGACATGCGATCTCCTTGAGTAAGGTAAGCCTAACCTAACCTATTTCGGAGGTCTGGAGAACGTGCCTAACCAGTCGCGTCCCAAGGTCAAGAAGTCTCGTGCGCTCGGCATCGCGCTGACCCCGAAGGCTGTCAAGTACTTCGAGGCCCGCCCCTACCCGCCGGGTGAGCACGGCCGTGGCCGCAAGCAGAACAGCGACTACAAGGTCCGTCTGCTCGAGAAGCAGCGTCTGCGCGCCCAGTACGACATCAGCGAGCGCCAGATGGTCCGCGCCTACGACCGCGCCCGCAAGGCCGAGGGCAAGACCGGCGAGGCCCTGGTGGTCGAGCTCGAGCGCCGCCTCGACGCCCTCGTCCTGCGTTCGGGCATCGCCCGCACCATCTACCAGGCCCGCCAGATGGTCGTCCACGGCCACATCGAGGTCAACGGTGGCAAGGTCGACAAGCCGTCCTTCCGCGTCGCCCCGAACGACGTCGTGATGGTCCGCGAGCGCAGCCGCAGCAAGCCGCTGTTCGAGGTTTCCCGCGCCGGTGGCTTCGCCGCCGAGGGTGAGACCCCGCGCTACCTGCAGGTCAACCTGGGCGCCCTGGCCTTCCGCCTGGACCGCCTGCCCAACCGCAAGGAAGTTCCGGTCATCTGCGACGAGCAGCTCGTCGTCGAGTACTACGCCCGCTGATCCAGCGACTGTAGGCCTTCCTTTCACGCTCAGCCCGCTGTCTCCCCGGCCCTCGTGGCCGGCGAGACGGCGGGCTGCCGCGTTTCCGGTGCGCCCGGCGGGCCCGCCGAATACAGCGGCAAATGGGGTGCGGGCCGCGATGCCCGGCGCGATAAGGTCAGTACCTGCCCCGAAAGACAGCCGGGCAGGTACAGACAGCGACGAAGACCAGCTAGGGAGCGGGTGCATCGTGTCCGGTGGAGAGGTGGCCGGGATCCTCGTGGCCGTCTTCTGGGCCATTCTGGTGTCCTTCATCGCCTTGGTGCTGGTGCGGCTCGCGCAGACGCTCAAGGCGGCCACCAGGCTGGTCGCGGACGTCACCGATCAGGCCGTTCCGCTCCTCGCCGACGCCTCGGCGACCGTCCGCTCCGCGCACACCCAGCTCGCCCGCGTCGACTCGATCGCCGCGGACGTCCAGGAGGTCACGGCGAACGCCTCGGCGCTCTCCTCGACCGTCTCCTCCGCCTTCGGCGGGCCGCTGGTGAAGGTCGCCGCGTTCGGCTACGGCGTACGGCGGGCGATGGGCCGCAAGGCCGCTCCCGAGCCGAAGGGCTCCGTCTTCGTCGGCAAGGCCTCCGGCGGCCCCCTGCCGTCCGCACGCGCCGGCCGCCGCACCCGTGGGAAGGGTTGACCAAGGAATGTTCCGCCGCACCTTCTGGTTCACAACCGGTGTAGCAGCCGGTGTCTGGGCCACTACCAAGGTCAACCGGAAGCTCGCCAAGCTCACCCCGGAGAGCCTGGCCCTGCAGGCCGCGGACCGCGCGGTCATCGCCGGGCGCAAGGTCAAGCTCTTCGCGCTGGACGTCCGCGACGGCATGGCGCACCGGGAAGCGGCGCTCAAGGACGCGCTCGGCCTCACGGCCGCGCCGCCCGCCCCCGAGCACCGCGCACTCCCCGGGCAGCGTCATCTCGTCGCGCTCGAACAGCAGCACACTTACCACTCGTTCACCCGGAAAGAGGACCACTGATGGAGTCGGCTGAAATCCGCAGGCGCTGGCTGCGCTTCTTCGAGGAGCGTGGGCACACCGTCGTGCCGTCGGCATCGCTCATCGCGGACGACCCGACCCTGCTTCTGGTCCCCGCGGGCATGGTGCCCTTCAAGCCGTACTTCCTCGGTGAGGTCAAGCCGCCCTTCACGCGCGCCACCAGCGTGCAGAAGTGCGTCCGCACGCCGGACATCGAGGAGGTCGGCAAGACCACCCGCCACGGCACGTTCTTCCAGATGTGCGGCAACTTCTCCTTCGGCGATTACTTCAAGGAAGGCGCCATCAAGCTCGCCTGGGAGCTGCTGACGACTCCCGTGGCGGACGGCGGCTTCGGCCTGGAGCCTTCGAGGCTCTGGATCACCGTCTACCTCGAGGACGACGAGGCCGAGCGCATCTGGCGCGACGTCGTCGGTGTGCCCGCCGAGCGGATCCAGCGCCTGGGCAAGAAGGACAACTACTGGTCCATGGGCGTGCCCGGCCCGTGCGGCCCGTGCTCCGAGATCAACTACGACCGGGGCCCGGAGTTCGGCGCCGAGGGCGGCCCGGCCGTCAACGACGAGCGCTACGTGGAGATCTGGAACCTGGTCTTCATGCAGTACGAGCGCGGTGCGGGCGACGGCAAGGAGGACTTCCCGATCCTCGGGGAGCTGCCGTCGAAGAACATCGACACCGGTCTCGGCCTCGAGCGCCTCGCCATGATCCTGCAGGGCGTGCAGAACATGTACGAGACCGACACCCTGCGCGTCGTCATGGACAAGGCCACCGAGCTGACGGGCGTGCGCTACGGCGCCGCCCACGACACGGACGTCTCGCTGCGCGTGGTCGCCGACCACATGCGCACGTCCACCATGCTCATCGGCGACGGCGTCACCCCCGGCAACGAGGGCCGTGGCTACGTCCTGCGCCGCATCATGCGCCGCGCCATCCGCAACATGCGCCTGATGGGCGCCACCGGCCCCGTCGTGGCCGACCTGCTCGACGTCGTCGTCAAGACGATGGGCCAGCAGTACCCGGAGCTGGAGAGCGACCGCAAGCGCATCGAGACCGTCGCCCTCGCCGAGGAGGCCGCCTTCCTCAAGACGCTGAAGGCCGGCACCAACATCCTCGACACCGCCGTGACGGAGACCAAGGCCGCCGGCGGCAAGGTCCTCGCCGGCGACAAGGCGTTCCTGCTCCACGACACCTGGGGCTTCCCGATCGACCTCACCCTGGAGATGGCCGCCGAGCAGGGCCTCTCCGTGGACGAGGACGGCTTCCGCCGCCTGATGAAGGAGCAGCGGGAGCGCGCCAAGGCCGACGCCAAGGCCAAGAAGACCGGTCACGCCGACCTGTCCGCCTACCGCGAGGTCGCCGACACCGCGGGCGAGACCGACTTCACCGGCTACACCCGCACCGAGAACGAGTCCACGATCGTGGGTCTCCTCGTCGACGGCCTGCCTTCGCCGGCCGCCACCGAGGGCGATGAGGTCGAGGTCATCCTCGACCGCACCCCCTTCTACGCCGAGGGCGGCGGCCAGCTCGCCGACACCGGCCGCATCAAGCTCGACACCGGTGCCGTGATCGAGATCCGCGATGTGCAGAAGCCCGTGCCGGGCGTGCACGTCCACAAGGGCGTCGTGCAGGTCGGCGAGGTCACCGTGGGCGCCTCCGCCTACGCCGCGATCGACGTCAAGCGCCGGCGTGCCATCGCCCGCGCCCACTCGGCCACCCACCTCACCCACCAGGCCCTGCGCGACGCGCTCGGCCCGACGGCCGCCCAGGCCGGCTCGGAGAACTCCCCGGGCCGCTTCCGCTTCGACTTCGGCTCGCCGACCGCCGTCCCCGGCAGCGTGCTGACCGACGTCGAGCAGCGCATCAACGAGGTCCTCTCCCGGGAGCTCGAGGTGCAGGCCGAGGTGATGAGCCTGGACGAGGCCAAGAAGGCCGGCGCCATCGCCGAGTTCGGCGAGAAGTACGGCGAGCGCGTGCGCGTCGTGACCATCGGCGACTTCTCCAAGGAGCTGTGCGGCGGCACCCACGTGGGCAACACCGCCCAGCTGGGCCTGGTGAAGCTGCTGGGCGAGTCGTCCATCGGCTCCGGCGTGCGCCGTGTCGAGGCCCTCGTCGGCGCCGACGCCTACAACTTCCTGGCCAAGGAGCACACGGTCGTCGCCCAGCTCCAGGAGCTCGTCAAGGGCCGCCCGGAGGAGCTGCCGGAGAAGATCTCCGGGATGCTCGCCAAGCTCAAGGACGCCGAGAAGGAGATCGAGCGCTTCCGCGCCGAGAAGGTCCTCCAGGCCGCCGCGGGCCTGGCCGAGAGCGCCAAGGACGTACACGGCACGGCCCTGGTCACCGGCCGCGTCCCGGACGGCACCGGCGCCGACGACCTGCGCAAGCTCGTCCTCGACGTGCGCAGCCGCATCAACGGCGGCCGCCCGGCCGTGGTCGCCCTCTTCACCGTCGCGAACGGCCGTCCGCTGACGGTCATCGCCACCAACGAGGCCGCCCGCGAGCGCGGTCTCAAGGCCGGCGACCTGGTCCGTACGGCCGCCAAGACCCTCGGCGGCGGCGGTGGCGGCAAGCCGGACGTCGCCCAGGGCGGCGGCCAGAACCCCGAGGCCGTCGACGAGGCCATGGCCGCCGTCGAGCGCCTCGTGGCCGAGGCGGCCTGACCGTGCGACGTGGCAGACGCATCTCCGTCGACGTCGGGGACGCCCGGATCGGGGTCGCCTCGTGCGACCCCGACGGGATCCTCGCCACCCCGGTGGAGACGGTGCCCGGCCGTGACATCCCCAAGGCCCACAAGCGGCTCGTGGAGATCGTCGCGGAGTACGAGCCGATCGAGGTCGTCGTGGGCCTGCCCCGTTCCCTCAAAGGAGGGGAGGGGCCGGCCGCGGCCAAGGTGCGCACCTTCGCCAAGGAGATGGCGCGCCGCGTGGCGCCCGTGCCGGTGCGCCTCGTCGACGAGCGGATGACGACGGTGACGGCCACGCAGGGCCTGCGCGCCTCGGGCGTCAGCTCGAAGAAGGGCCGGTCCGTGGTCGACCAGGCGGCTGCAGTGGTCATCCTGCAGAACGCCCTGGAGACCGAGAAGGTCTCCGGCAGGCCTCCGGGCGAGACCGTCGAAGTGGTCATCTGATCGCAGTACGGTAACGTTCCGCGCTGAACAAGGCAGCCGCCCGGCTGTCGTCTCCGACGACGGCCGGGCGACTGGGAACCGCGCTCCTCGGAGCGCCCACCTGCTGCCGCTGCGCGGCTCTAGGGGATCGATGACTGAGTACGGCCGGGGCTCCGGCTCCCAACCGTGGCATCCTGACGACCCGCTGTACGGGGACCAGGGCTACAGCGGACAGCAGCAGCATCCGCAGCAGTCGCAGCACCCTCAGCATCCTCAGTACGGCCATGGCCAGCAGCAGTACGGCTGGGACCCCTCGCAGGGCGGGCAGCAGCAGGGCGGCGGCACGTACGGCGGCGGGCAGGGCGACTACTACGGCACGCCCGACGGCTATCAGCAGCCGCAACAGCCCCAGCAGCCGCACGGACAGCAGCCCCATCAGCCGCAGGGCCGGCATCCGCACCAGCCGCAGGGCCATCAGCCGCACGGCCAGCAGGGGCATCAGCAGCCCCAGCAGCCTCAGCAGCAGGGCCATCAGGTGCCGCAGCAGTCGCAGCACCAGGCCTACCAGCCGCAGCAGGAGTGGTCCGAGCCCGACGAGGAGAAGATCTCCCTCTTCGACGACCTGCCCCCCGCCACGCCCCGCCCCGGCGAGCACGACGGCGAGCCCGCGGCCGAGGACGAGGACGACGACGAGCCCCGCGAGGAGCGCTCCCGCGGCCGTGACCGGCGCGGCAAGAAGTCCAAGAAGACCAAGAAGAACAAGCGCCGCAGCGGCACCGCCTGCCTGGTGGTCGCCGTGGCCCTGCTCGGCGTCGTCGGCGGTGGCGGCTACTTCGCGTACGACTACTGGCAGACCCACTTCGGCGCCGCGCCCGACTACGAGGGCGAGGGCAGCGGCCAGGTCCAGGTCGAGATCCCCAAGGGGGCCAGCCTCACCGTGATGGGCCAGGCCCTGGAGAAGGCCGGGGTCGTCAAGAGCGTCGGCGCGTTCACCAACGCCGCGGCCAAGAAGTCCATCCAGCCGGGCACGTACACCCTGCACAAGCAGATGTCGGGCGCGGCCGCGGTCGAGATGATGACCAACGCCGCCAACTTCCTGACGATCAGCGAGGGCCAGCGGGCCGGCCAGATCTACGCCGCGATCGACAAGAAGCTCGGGCTCGCCGAGGGCACCACCAAGGGCGTCGCCAAGAGCCAGGCCAAGAACCTCGGCCTGCCGGAGTGGGCGGGCACCGACCCCAACATCAAGGACCCCCTGGAGGGCTTCCTCTTCCCGTCGCAGTACGGCGCGGGCAAGGGCACCAAGCCCGAGGAGATCCTGCGGCAGATGGTCACCCGGGCCAAGGACAACTACGCGAAGCAGGACCTGGAGGGCAAGGCCAAGGAGCTCGGCCTGAAATCGCCGCTGCAGGTGATCACCGTCGCGAGTCTCGTCCAGGCCGAGGGCCGCTACAAGCACGACTTC
This sequence comes from Streptomyces hiroshimensis, assembly GCF_014650335.1. GTDB lineage: Bacteria > Actinomycetota > Actinomycetes > Streptomycetales > Streptomycetaceae > Streptomyces > Streptomyces hiroshimensis. Next base: position 21,960 of record NZ_BMUT01000012.1, on the reverse strand, counting down.
GACAAGGTCTCCCGGGTCATCTACAACCGGCTCAAGCCGGAGAACAAGGAGACGTACGGCCTCCTCGACTTCGACTCGACGGTCAACTACGCCAAGAACACGTCCACGCTGGACACGGGCGCGGTCAGTGACCTGCGGCAGTTCAAGGACCCGTACAACACCTACAAGATCAAGGGCCTGCCCCCCGGGCCGATCAACAACCCCGGTCTCGAAGCCCTGAAGTCGTCGATGGCACCCGCGCCCGGCCCCTGGTACTACTTCGTTTCGATCAACGAAAACGAGACATTGTTCGCGGTGACGAACGAGGAGCACAACAAGAACCGCGAGCGGTACAACAAGGAGCACAAGAAGGCGGCAGGCCAGTGACGCGACGGCACCGCGCGGCGGTTCTCGGATCCCCGATCGCCCACTCGCTCTCCCCGGTCCTGCACCGCGCCGCGTATGCGGAGCTGGGCCTGGGGGAGTGGACCTACGACCGCTTCGAGGTGGACGAGGCCGCGCTGCCCGCCTTCCTCGGCGGGCTGGACGGCAGCTGGGCCGGTCTGTCCCTGACCATGCCGCTGAAGCGGGCGGTGATCCCGCTGCTCGACGAGATCAGCGATACGGCCGCCTCCGTCGAGGCCGTCAACACCGTCGTCCTCACCGACGACGGCCGCCGGCTCGGCGACAACACCGACATCCCCGGTATCGCCGCGGCCCTGCGCGAGCGCGGAGTGACGCGGACCGGCTCCGCCGCCGTGCTGGGCGCGGGTGCCACCGCCTCCTCGGCCCTCGCCGCCCTGTCCGGCATCTGCACCGGCGAGGTCACCGTCTACGTCCGCAGCGAGGCCCGCGCCGCCGAGATGCGCGCGTGGGGCGAGCGCCTCGGTGTGGCCGTCCGCACCGCGGACTGGTCGCGCGCGGCCGAGGCCCTCACCGCCCCGCTGGTCATCGCCACCACGCCGGCCGGGGCTACCGACGCGCTCGCCGGCGCCGTCCCGGACCGCCCCGGCGCGCTCTTCGACGTGCTCTACGAGCCCTGGCCCACGCCGCTGGCCGCGGCCTGGTCCGCGCGCGGCGGAGCGGTCCTCGGCGGCCTGGACCTGCTGGTGCACCAGGCCGTGCTCCAGGTCGAGCGGATGACCGGCTGCCCGCAGGCCCCGCTGGCCGCCATGCGCGCCGCCGGCGAGGCCGCCCTCGCCGCCCGGGGTTGACGCAAACCTGACCCACTTATGGCCGGGACCTGACTCAGTCCTTTCCACCAACACGGACCGGAGGGCGGTCCTGTCACCGCGGCATGGGAGGATCAGAAGCGGCGGGCCGGGGCCGCGCACCCGGACGCCGTACGTTCCGAGGCGCGCGAGCAAGAGGAGTCCCGTTGAGCAGGTTGCGCTGGCTGACTGCCGGTGAGTCGCATGGTCCGGCCCTCGTGGCGACGCTGGAGGGCCTGCCCGCCGGCGTGCCGATCACCACGGACATGGTGGCGGACCACCTGGCCCGCCGGCGCCTGGGCTACGGCCGCGGCGCGCGCATGAAGTTCGAGCGGGACGAGGTCACCTTCCTCGGCGGTGTGCGCCACGGCCTGACGATGGGCTCCCCGGTCGCGGTCATGGTGGGCAACACCGAGTGGCCGAAGTGGGAGAAGGTCATGGCGGCCGATCCGGTGGACCCGGAGGAGCTGGCGGCGATGGCCCGCAACGCCCCGCTGACGCGTCCCCGCCCCGGCCACGCCGACCTGGCGGGCATGCAGAAGTACGGGATCGACGAGGCGCGTCCGATCCTGGAGCGCGCCTCCGCGCGCGAGACCGCCGCCCGCGTCGCGCTCGGCGCCGTCGCCCGCTCCTACCTGAAGGAGACGACGGGCATCGAGATCGTCTCCCACGTCATCGAGCTGGCGGCGGCCAAGGCCCCGCTCGGTGTCTACCCGACCCCCTCCGACGTCGAGAAGCTCGACGCGGACCCGGTGCGCTGCCTGGACGAGGCGGCGAGCAAGGCGATGGTCGCCGAGATCGACCAGGCCCACAAGGACGGCGACACGCTCGGCGGCGTCGTCGAGGTCCTGGCCTACGGCGTCCCCGTCGGCCTGGGCTCGCACGTCCACTGGGACCGCCGCCTGGACGCCCGCCTCGCCGCCGCCCTGATGGGCATTCAGGCGATCAAGGGCGTCGAGGTCGGCGACGGCTTCGAGCTGGCCCGGGTGCCCGGCTCGCAGGCCCACGACGAGATCGTCTCCACCGAGGACGGCATCCGCCGCACCTCCGGCCGCTCCGGCGGCACCGAGGGCGGCCTGACCACGGGCGAGCTGCTGCGCGTGCGCGCCGCGATGAAGCCGATCGCCACCGTGCCGCGCGCCCTGCGCACGGTGGACGTGACCACGGGCGAGGCCGCCCAGGCGCACCACCAGCGCTCCGACGTCTGCGCGGTCCCGGCCGCCGGCATCGTCGCCGAGGCCATGGTCGCCCTCGTCCTGGCCGACGCCGTGGCGGAGAAGTTCGGCGGCGACAACGTCGCCGAGACCCGCCGCAACGTCCAGGGCTACCTCGAGAACCTGGCCATCAAGTGACCCCGCCCGTCGTCGTGCTGGTGGGCCCGCCGGGAGCCGGCAAGTCCACCATCGGTGCCCTGCTCGCGCAGCGGCTGGGCACCGGCTACCGCGACACCGACGCCGACATCGAGAAGACCGCGGGCAAGCCCATCCCCGAGATCTTCATCGACGAGGGCGAGCCGCACTTCCGCGAGCTGGAGCGGCAGGCCGTCCGTGCGGCCGTCGCCGAGCACGCGGGCGTGCTCTCCCTCGGCGGCGGCGCGATCATGGACGACGGGACCCGTGCCCTCCTCGCGGGGCTGCCGGTGGTCTTCCTCGACGTCGAGCTGGCCGACGCCGTACGGCGCGTCGGCCTCGACGCCCCGCGCCCGCTGCTCGCGGTCAACCCGCGGCAGCGCTGGCGCGAGCTGATGGAGGCCCGCCGCCCGCTCTACACGGAGGTCGCCCGGGCCACCGTCGCCACCGGCGGCCGCACGCCGGACGAGGTCGCCGACGCGGTGCTGGAGGCCCTTCACCCGGCGCCGGAGCCGCGGGACCGAACACAGGACACCACGCAGTGAGGAACGCATGACCGACGCCCCCACCCGTATCCAGGTCGCCGGCAGCGCGGGCACCGACCCCTACGAGGTCCTGGTCGGGCGACAGCTGCTGGGCGAGCTGCCCGGCCTCATCGGCCCCAAGGCCAAGCGGGTCGCCGTGCTCCACCCGGAGGCGCTCGCCGAGACCGGCGAGGCGATCCGCCAGGATCTGGCCGAGCAGGGTTACGAGGCCATCGCCGTCCAGCTGCCCAACGCGGAGGAGTCCAAGACCGTCGAGGTCGCGGCCTACTGCTGGAAGGCGCTGGGCCAGACCAACTTCACCCGCACCGACGTCATCGTCGGCGTGGGCGGCGGCGCCACCACGGACCTCGCCGGCTTCGTCGCCGCCACCTGGCTGCGCGGCGTGCGCTGGATCGCCGTGCCCACCACCGTGCTGGCCATGGTCGACGCCGCCGTCGGCGGCAAGACCGGCATCAACACGGCCGAGGGCAAGAACCTCGTCGGCGCATTCCACCCGCCGGCCGGCGTCCTGTGCGACCTGGCCGCGCTGGATTCGCTGCCGGTGAACGACTACGTCAGCGGCCTCGCCGAGATCATCAAGGCCGGCTTCATCGCCGACCCGGTCATCCTCGACCTGATCGAGGCGGACCCCGAGGCGGCCCGCACCCCCGCCGGGGCGCACACCGCCGAGCTGATCGAGCGCTCGATCCGGGTCAAGGCGGAGGTCGTCTCCGGCGACCTCAAGGAGTCCGGCCGGCGCGAGATCCTCAACTACGGCCACACCCTCGCCCACGCCATCGAGAAGAACGAGCGCTACAACTGGCGCCACGGCGCGGCGGTCGCCGTGGGCATGGTCTTCGCCGCCGAGCTCGGCCGCATCGCCGGCCGCCTCGACGACGCGACGGCCGACCGGCACAAGGCGATCCTCACGTCCGTGGGCCTGCCGGTCACCTACCGGGGCGACCAGTGGCCCAAGCTGGTGGAGACCATGAAGGTCGACAAGAAGTCCCGCGGCGACCTGCTGCGCTTCATCGTCCTCGACGGCCTGGCCAAGCCCACCGTCCTGGAGGGCCCGGACCCGGCGATGCTGCTGGCCGCTCACGCGGAGATCGCCGCGTGAGCGGGCGCCGGGTCTTCGTATTGAACGGCCCCAACCTCGGCCGCCTCGGCTCCCGTGAGCCCGATGTCTACGGCTCGACGTCCTACAAGGGCCTGGTGGAGGAGTGCACCCGGCTCGGCGGGGAGCTCGGCTTCGCCGTCGAGGTGCGTGAGACGAACGACGAGGGCGAGCTGGTCCGCTGGCTGCACGAGGCCGCCGACGGGTCGGTCCCCGTCGTCATCAACCCCGGTGCGTTCACGCACTACTCGTACGCCATGCGCGACGCGGCCGCCCAGCGCACCGCGCCGCTCATCGAGGTGCACATCTCCAACCCGTACGCCCGCGAGGAGTTCCGCCACACCTCCGTGATCGCGGCCGTCGCCAGCGGCACCGTCGCGGGCTTCGGCATCGGCTCCTACCGGCTCGCGCTGCGGGCCCTGGCCGAGGAACTCCCGGGCGCGGCGGGCTGACGCCCCGGCCGTCTTCCGGATCGATTCCCGGCTGATTCCGCCCACTTCGGGCACTTCCCGCCTTCCCCGGCCGTTCACCCCACGGCGGCCGGGGCAAGGGGGGCAGGCCCGGTACTCTCCGGTACTCTCCCCTCCTGGCCGGCCTCGCGGCCCTTCACCATGCGCCAGTCGACCGCACGAGACGGAGTGCCACCGGATGCAGCACGCAGTGGGAGCGCCGCTGCCACCGCCCCCTGGGCAGGGGCCGGGCAGCCGGCTGAACGGCCACCCGCCGGGCCATCCGCCCATGGGGTCCCACCCCGTACCGCCCCTCCCGCCGGTCCCCGCCGCCCCGCCCGCCGCGGGTCCGCCGCCCGGCTGGCCCGCCGCGCCCCCGCAGGCGCCGCCGCAGCCGCAGCCGCCCGTCGATGCGACGGGCCACCTCATGGTTCCGCAGTGTGCACCCGTGCCCGCCGCGCAGCCCCTCGACCCCGCCCACGCCCCCGTCGCCGTGATCCTCATCGGCCCGGCCGGCGCCGGGAAGACGACCGTGGCCCGGCACTGGGCGGACACCCGCCGCGTGCCCACCGCCCACATCAGCCTGGACGACGTCCGTGAGTGGGTGCGCTCGGGCTTCGCCGACCCCCAGTCCGGCTGGAACGACCACTCCGAGGCGCAGTACCGCCTCGCCCGCCGCACCTGCGGCTTCGCCGCCCGCAACTTCCTCGCCAACGGCATCTCCTGCATCCTGGACGACGCCGTCTTCCCCGACCGGCCCGCCGTCGGCCTGGGCGGCTGGAAGCGCCACGTGGGCCCCGGCCTGCTGCCCGTCGTCCTGCTCCCCGGCCTGGAGGTCGTCCTGGAGCGCAACGCCGAGCGCACGGGCAACCGCCGCCTCGGCGACGAGGAGGTCGCCCGCATCCACGGCCGGATGGCCGGCTGGTACGGCTCGGGCCTGCCCATCATCGACAACTCCCAGCAGGACGTCACCACCACCGCCCGCCTCCTCGACGACGTCGTCGCCCGCTCGCTGGCCAGCCCGCCCAGCTGGTGACGGGCCCGGCGCCGGCTCCGGTTCGGCCCTGACTCCGGTTCGGCCGGGCCCCGGTTCCGGCCCGGTCTGCGCTTTCCGCCCGGGCTCCGGGCGCGCGGGCCCGCTGCCCGGTCGGACGCGCTGGGACGGCCGCCCGCGAAGCCCGGCCGTACGCTCGGAGACATGTCCGAGGTGTACGCGGCACGCCGCGACCGGCTGCGCGAGCGCTGCCACGCGGCCGGGAGCGAGGCCGCCCTGGTCTCCGGGAACGCCAACGTCCGCTATCTGGCCGGACCCGCCCCGGCCGGGGCGGCGCTGCTCGTGTGCCCCGGCCAGGACGTCCTCCTGTGCCCCTGCGACCCCTGCGGCACCGCCGCCGTCACCCGGCCCGTGGCGGAGGATCTGCGCGTCGTCGTGCTGGACGGGGCCGACGGCGATCCGGCCGTCGCCGGCGCCGAGCGGGCCGCGGCCGCCGGGGCCGGCTCGCTCGCCGTGGAGGAACACCACCTGACGGTCTCCCGGCACCGCGCCCTGCAGTCCGTCGCGCCCCGGCTGCGCCTCGCGGACCTGGGCCCCGCCGTGGAGCAGCAGCGGCTCGTCAAGGACGACGAGGAGATCGCCTCCTTGCGCATCGCCGCGGAGATCGCCGACCAGGCCCTGGGGGAGCTGCTGGAGTCGATCCTGGTCGGGCGCACGGAGCGGCACCTCGCGCTGGAGCTGGAGCGCCGTCTGGTCGACCACGGCGCGACGGGCCCGGCCTTCCCCACGTCCGTCGGCACCGGGCCGAACTCGGGGCTGGCAGGGCACCTGCCGAGCGACCGCCGGGTGGAGGAGGGCGACTTCCTCAGCGTGTGCGTCGGCGCGGACTACCGCGGCTACCGCAGCGAGATCGGGCGCACCTTCGTGATCGGCACCAGCCCGGCGGACTGGCAGATCGAGCTCTACGACCAGGTGTTCGCCGCCCAGCGGGCGGGCCGTGAGGCGCTCGCGCCGGGCACGCCCTGCCGGGATGTGGACCGCGCCGCGCGGGTGGTGCTGGAGGCCGCGGGCCACGGCGAACGCGTCGGGCCGCGGATCGGACACGGCGTGGGGCTCGAAAACGACGAGGACCCTCGGCTGACACCTTCGGCAATGGGTAAACTGGACGCTTGCGTGCCGGTCACCGTAGATCCGGGGGTACACCTCCCGGGCCGCGGCGGCGTCCGGATCGATGACACGCTCGTCGTCCGCCCCGAGGCGGACGGCGGACCCGAGCTACTCACCATCACGACCAAAGAGCTGCTCGCGCTCTAGCCGGGCGCACCGCACTTTCTGGTTCCACCAGTCCAGGAGATACCGCAACCGTGGCATCCACGAACGACCTCAAGAACGGCATGGTGCTCAAGCTCGACGGGGGCCAGCTCTGGTCCGTCGTCGAGTTCCAGCACGTCAAGCCCGGCAAGGGCCCCGCCTTCGTCCGTACGAAGCTGAAGAACGTGCTCTCCGGCAAGGTCGTCGACAAGACCTTCAACGCCGGCGTGAAGGTCGAGACGGCCACCGTCGACCGCCGCGACATGCAGTTCTCGTACATGGACGGCGAGTACTTCGTCTTCATGGACATGCAGACCTACGACCAGCTGATGGTCGACCGCAAGGCCGTCGGCGACGCCGCCAACTTCCTGCTCGAGGGCTTCACCGCCACCGTGGCCACGCACGAGGGCTCGGTGCTCTACGTCGAGCTGCCGGCCGCCGTCGAGCTCACCATCGAGCACACCGACCCGGGCGTCCAGGGCGACCGCTCCACCGGTGGCACCAAGCCCGCCAAGCTGGAGACGGGCTACGAGATCCAGGTCCCGCTCTTCGTCACCACCGGCGAGAAGATCAAGGTCGACACGCGCACCGGCGATTACCTCGGCCGGGTGAACAGCTAACCGTGGCTGCCCGCAGCAAGGCCCGTAAGCGCGCTTTCCAGATCCTCTTCGAGGCCGACCAGCGCGGCATCTCCGTGCAGAACGTGCTCGCGGACTGGATCCGGCACTCGCGGTCCGACGACCGTCAGCCGCCGGTGAACGAGTACACGATGCAGCTGGTCGAGGGGTACGCCGAGCACGTCGCCCGGATCGACGAGCTGATCGCCACCTACGCGGTCGACTGGGACCTGGACCGCATGCCGGTCGCGGACCGGAACATCGTGCGGCTCGGTGCCTACGAGCTGATCTGGGAGGACGGCACCCCGGACGCCGTGGCGATCGACGAGGCGGTGCAGCTCGCCAAGGAGTTCTCCACCGACGAGTCGCCGGCTTTCGTCAACGGTCTGCTCGGTCGCTTCAAGGAGCTCAAGCCGGGGCTCCGGCGCGAGGAGAAGTAAGCGGTCCGGCTCGCAACGAGCCGGACCCGCCCAAAGACGAACCGCCTGGGGCGGGAAACCATCGGTTTCCCGCCCCAGGCGGTTTCGTTATGGCCGGTTGTCAGTGGCCGGACGGCCGTCAGGCGTCCTCGTGCTGGACCGCGCGGCGCGCATCGGCGTCGAGCACGCCCCAGCTGATCAGCTGCTCGGTGAGCACCGAGGGCGACTGGTCGTAGATGACGGCGAGGGTCCGCAGGTCGTCCTGGCGGATCGAGAGGACCTTGCCGTTGTAGTCGCCGCGCTGGCTCTGGATGGTCGCCGCGTAACGCTGGAGCGGGCCCGCCTTCTCGGCCGGCACGTGGGCCAGGCGCTCAAGGTCCAGGACCAGCTTCGGCGGCGGCTCGGCAGCGCCGCCCGGCGTGGTGCCGGGCAGCAGTTCCTGCACGGGAACCCCGTAGAAGTCGGCCAGCTCGGCCAGGCGCTGCACGGTCACGGCACGGTCGCCGCGCTCGTACGAACCCACTACGACGGCCTTCCAGCGGCCCTGGGACTTTTCCTCCACGCCGTGAAGGGAGAGGCCCTGCTGGGTGCGGATGGCGCGGAGCTTGGCCCCGAGCTGTTTGGCGTATTCGCTGGACATAAAGCTCCCCGGACGAAGACTGGTAACTCACTGTGAGGTTACGCAGCGTAATCTGACTTCGTCAAGCCGAATGGTCCATACCGTCCTCCAGGAGGGGTGACGGGGAGCAGCCGGTGGCGGGCCTGGTACGGTGAGGGAGTAATTCCGACGTCCTTTAATGTCCGTCCCGTGAGGCGGAGAAGGAGGTCCGTTTCGTATGGACGCCATTCCTGAGGCGAGCCCCATGGGCTCCGCCGCCCGTCCCGTGCTCGAAGCACCGGACATCGCCCGGGTCCTGACCCGTATCGCCCACGAGATCGTCGAGCGCGCCAAGGGCGCGGACGATGTGGTGCTCCTCGGCATTCCGACGCGCGGCGTCTTCCTCGCCCGCCGGCTGGCCGCCAAGCTCGAAGAGATCACCGGCAGCGCGACCCGCGTCGGCTCCCTCGACATCACCATGTACCGCGACGACCTGCGGCTGCGCCCGGCGCGTGCCCTCGCGCGCACCGAGATCCCCGGCGAGGGCATCGACGGCCGCCTCGTGGTCCTCGTGGACGACGTGCTCTTCTCCGGCCGTACGATCCGCGCCGCGCTGGACGCCCTGAACGACATCGGGCGCCCGCGCGCCGTCCAGCTCGCGGTCCTCGTCGACCGCGGCCACCGCGAACTTCCCATCCGTGCCGACTACGTCGGCAAGAACCTCCCGACGTCGCTGCGGGAGACGGTCAAGGTCCAGCTCACCGAGGAGGACGGGCGCGACAGCGTCCTGCTCGGCGTGCGCCCGGCCACCCCTGCCGAAGCGCAGTAGCGAGCTCCCCCCTCCCGGACCCGGCCGTTGCGAGGCCGTGACTGCTCGTCCTCGCACGCCCGTCCGCGTACCCGCACACCTCCTACACACGGAGCACCCGGATGAAGCGCCACCTCATCTCGGCCGCCGACCTCACCCGCGACGACGCCGTCCTGATCCTCGACACCGCCGAGGAGATGGCCCGGGTCGCGGACCGGCCGATCAAGAAGCTGCCCACCCTGCGCGGCCGCACCGTCGTCAACCTCTTCTTCGAGGACTCGACGCGCACCCGCATCTCCTTCGAGGCCGCCGCCAAGCGGCTCTCCGCCGACGTCATCAACTTCTCCGCCAAGGGCTCCTCGGTCTCCAAGGGCGAGTCCCTCAAGGACACCGCCCTGACCCTGGAGGCGATGGGCGCCGACGCCGTCGTCATCCGCCACCACGCCTCCGGCGCCCCCTACCGGCTGGCGAACTCGGGCTGGATCGACGGGGCCGTCGTCAACGCCGGCGACGGCACCCACGAGCACCCCACCCAGGCCCTGCTGGACGCCTTCACCATGCGCCGCCGCCTGGTCGGGCGGGACGCCGGCATCGGGCAGGACCTCTCCGGGCGCCGGATCACGATCGTCGGCGACGTGCTGCACAGCCGCGTCGCTCGCTCCAACGTCCACCTGCTGACGACCCTCGGCGCCGAGGTCACCCTCGTCGCGCCGCCCACGCTGGTGCCCGTCGGCGTCGAGAGCTGGCCCTGCGAGGTCTCCTACGACCTCGACGCCGTGCTGCCGAAGTCCGACGCCGTGATGATGCTGCGCGTCCAGCGCGAGCGGATGAACGCCGCCTTCTTCCCGACCGAGCGCGAGTACGCACGCCGCTACGGCCTGAACGGCGACCGCATGGCGAAGATGCCCGAGCACGCCGTCGTGATGCACCCCGGCCCGATGAACCGCGGCATGGAGATCACCGCCGAGGTCGCCGACTCCGACCGCTGCACGGCCGTCGAGCAGGTCGCCAACGGCGTCAGCACCCGGATGGCCGTCCTCTACCTGCTGCTCGGCGGCTCCGAGCCGGCCGTCACCCTGAACAACGCCCGCACCGAGGAGAACAAGTAATGACCAAGATCCTGATCCGCGGTGCGAAGGTCCTCGGCGGCGAGCCCCAGGACGTCCTGATCGACGGCGAGACCATCGCCGAGGTCGGCACGGGCCTGACCGCCCCCGAGGGCGCCCAGGTGATCGAGGCCGGCGGCAAGATCCTGCTGCCCGGTCTGGTCGACCTCCACACCCACCTGCGCGAGCCCGGCCGCGAGGACTCCGAGACGGTCCTGACCGGCACCCGGGCGGCCGCGAGCGGCGGCTACACGGCCGTCTTCGCCATGGCCAACACCTTCCCCGTCGCCGACACCGCCGGCGTCGTCGAGCAGGTCTGGCGCCTGGGCAAGGAGTCCGGCTACTGCGACGTGCAGCCCATCGGCGCCGTCACCGTCGGCCTGGAGGGCAAGCAGCTCTCCGAGCTGGGCGCCATGCACGAGTCCGCCGCCGGCGTCACCGTCTTCTCCGACGACGGCAAGTGCGTCGACGACGCCGTGATCATGCGCCGCGCGCTGGAGTACGTGAAGGCCTTCGGCGGCGTCGTCGCCCAGCACGCGCAGGAGCCCCGCCTCACCGAGGGCGCCCAGATGAACGAGGGCGTCGTCTCCGCCGAGCTCGGTCTGGGCGGCTGGCCGGCCGTCGCCGAGGAGTCGGTCATCGCCCGCGACGTCCTGCTCGCCGAGCACGTCGGCTCCCGGGTGCACATCTGCCACCTGTCCACGGCCGGCTCCGTCGAGATCGTCCGCTGGGCCAAGTCGCGCGGCATCGACGTCACCGCCGAGGTCACCCCGCACCACCTGCTCCTCACCGACGAGCTGGTGCGGTCGTACAACCCCGTCTACAAGGTGAACCCGCCGCTGCGCACCGAGCGCGACGTGATGGCGCTGCGCGAGGCCCTGGCGGACGGCACGATCGACATCGTCGCCACCGACCACGCTCCGCACCCGCACGAGGACAAGGACTGCGAGTGGGCCGCGGCCGCCATGGGCATGGTGGGCCTGGAGACCGCGCTGTCCGTCGTCCAGCACACGATGGTCGAGACCGGGCTGCTGGACTGGGCCGGCGTCGCCGAGCGCATGTCGTTCAAGCCCGCCCGCATCGGCAGCCTCGCCGGGCACGGCCGGCCGATCGCCGCCGGTGAGCCCGCCAACCTCACCCTGGTCGATTCCGCTTACCGTGGTGTCGTGGACCCCGCGGGCTTCGCCTCCCGCAGCCGCAACACCCCCTACGAGGGCCGCGAGCTGCCGGGTCGCGTCACCCACACCTTCCTGCGGGGCCGGGCTACGGTCGTGGACGGGAAACTCGCGTGACATCAGCACCATCTGCACTGATCAACCTGGCGGCCGAGCAGAAGTCTGCCGACGTCACCGACTGGGCCGCACGCATCGGCTGGGTCGTGGGACTGCTGCTCTTCATCGCGCTCGTCTACTGGCTGATGCGCGAGGGCTGGAAGTGGCGCGGCGCGCTCCAGGGCGACCTGCCCGAGCTGCCCGCCGTCCCCGCCGACGCGGGTGAGCCCACGCTCACCATGGAGGGCCGCTACCACGGCTCCACCACGGCCGGCCAGTGGCTCGACCGCATCGTCGCGCACGGCCTCGGCACCCGCAGCCGGGCCGAGCTCACCCTGACGGACCAGGGCGTCACCGTCGTGCGCCCCGGGGCCCAGGACTTCTTCATCCCCGCCGACCGGGTGCGCGGCGCCCGGCTCGACAAGGGCATCGCCGGCAAGGTCCTCACCGAGGGCGGCCTGCTGGTGATCACCTGGGTGCACGGGGACCGCGAGATCGATTCCGGTTTCCGCTCCGACCAGGCGGCCGAGCACTCCGCCTGGGTCGAGGCCCTCACCCACCTGCACCACCTGAACAGCGACACGGAAGGCGCACGATGACGACCTCCACCAGGGGGACTGCCAAGATCCCCGCCGTACTCGTCCTGGAGGACGGCCGGATCTTCCGCGGCCGGGCCTACGGGGCCGTGGGGGAGACCTTCGGCGAGGCCGTGTTCTCCACCGGCATGACCGGCTACCAGGAGACCCTGACCGACCCCTCGTACCACCGCCAGGTGGTCGTGATGACCGCCCCGCACGTCGGCAACACCGGCGTCAACGACGAGGACCCCGAGTCCGCGCGCATCTGGGTCGCGGGCTACGTGGTGCGCGACCCCGCCCGCGTCCCGTCCAACTGGCGCTCGCGCCGCTCCCTGGACGAGGAGCTGGCCAAGCAGGGCGTCGTCGGCATCTGCGACATCGACACCCGCGCCCTCACCCGCCACCTGCGCGAGCGCGGCGCCATGCGCGTCGGCATCTTCTCCGGGCACTCCCTGCCCGACGAGGGCACGATGCTCGCCGAGGTGCGCCAGGCCCCCGAGATGAAGGGCGCCGACCTCTCCGCCGAGGTCGCCACCAAGGAGACCTACGTCGTCCCCGCGATCGGTGAGAAGAAGTTCACCGTCGCCGCGGTCGACCTGGGCATCAAGGGCATGACCCCGCACCGGATGGCCGAGCGCGGCATCGAGGTGCACGTCCTGCCGGCCACGGCCACCGCCGAGGACGTCTACGCCGTGAACCCCGACGGCGTGTTCTTCTCCAACGGCCCGGGCGACCCGTCCACCGCCGACCACCCGGTCGCCGTCATGCGCGAGGTCCTCTCCCGCAAGACGCCGCTGTTCGGCATCTGCTTCGGCAACCAGATCCTCGGCCGCGCGCTCGGCTTCGGCACGTACAAGCTGAAGTACGGCCACCGAGGCATCAACCAGCCGGTGCAGGACCGTACGACCGGCAAGGTCGAGGTCACCGCGCACAACCACGGCTTCGCCGTCGACGCCCCGCTCGACCGGGCGACCGACACGCCGTACGGCCGGGTGGAGGTCTCCCACGTGTGTCTGAACGACGACGTGGTGGAAGGCCTCCAGTTGCTCGACCAGCCGGCATTCAGCGTCCAGTACCACCCCGAGGCAGCCGCAGGCCCGCACGACGCCGCGTACCTGTTCGACCGCTTCGTCTCCCTGATGGAGGGCCAGCGTGCCTAAGCGCACCGACATCCAGTCCGTTCTGGTCATCGGCTCCGGCCCGATCGTCATCGGCCAGGCCGCGGAGTTCGACTACTCCGGCACCCAGGCCTGCCGCGTGCTGAAGTCCGAGGGCCTGCGGGTCATCCTCGTCAACTCCAACCCGGCCACGATCATGACCGACCCGGAGATCGCCGACGCGACCTACGTCGAGCCGATCACCCCCGAGTTCGTCGAGAAGATCATCGCCAAGGAGCGCCCCGACGCCCTCCTGCCCACCCTCGGCGGCCAGACCGCGCTCAACACCGCGATCTCCATGCACGAGAACGGCGTGCTGCAGAAGTACGGCGTGGAGCTGATCGGCGCCAACGTCGAGGCCATCCACAAGGGCGAGGACCGCGACCTGTTCAAGGGCGTCGTCGAGGCCGTCCACGCCAAGATCGGCCACGGCGAGTCCGCCCGCTCGGTCATCTGCCACACCATGGACGAGGTCATCGCGGGCGTCGACACCCTCGGCGGCTACCCCGTCGTCGTCCGCCCCTCCTTCACCATGGGCGGCGCCGGCTCCGGCTTCGCGCACGACGAGGAGGAGCTGCGCCGCATCGCCGGCCAGGGCCTCACGCTCTCCCCGACCACCGAGGTGCTCCTGGAGGAGTCCATCCTCGGCTGGAAGGAGTACGAGCTGGAGCTGATGCGCGACAAGAACGACAACGTCGTGGTCGTCTGCTCCATCGAGAACTTCGACCCGATGGGCGTGCACACCGGTGACTCGATCACCGTCGCCCCGGCGATGACGCTGACCGACCGCGAGTACCAGATCCTGCGCGACGTCGGCATCGCGATCATCCGCGAGGTCGGCGTCGACACCGGCGGCTGCAACATCCAGTTCGCCGTCAACCCCGACGACGGCCGGGTCATCGTCATCGAGATGAACCCGCGCGTCTCGCGCTCCTCCGCGCTCGCCTCCAAGGCCACCGGCTTCCCGATCGCCAAGATCGCGGCTCGCCTCGCCGTCGGCTACACGCTGGACGAGATCCCCAACGACATCACCGAGAAGACCCCGGCGTCCTTCGAGCCCACGCTCGACTACGTCGTGGTCAAGGCGCCCCGCTTCGCCTTCGAGAAGTTCCCGGCCGCCGACGCCACCCTCACCACCACCATGAAGTCGGTGGGCGAGGCCATGGCCATCGGCCGTAACTTCACCGAGGCGCTGCAGAAGGCCCTGCGCTCGCTGGAGAAGAAGGGCTCGCAGTTCGACTTCGTCTCCGCGCCCGGCGACAAGACCGAGCTGCTGGCCAAGGCCGTCGTCCCCACGGACGGCCGCATCAACACGGTCATGGCGGCCATCCGCGCCGGGGCCACCCCCGAGGAGGTCTTCGACGCCACGAAGATCGACCCGTGGTTCGTCGACCAGCTCTTCCTGATCAAGGAGATCGCGGACGAGCTGGCCGCCGCCGAGAAGCTGGAGCCCGAGCTGCTGGCCGAGGCCAAGCGGCACGGCTTCTCCGACGCCCAGATCGGCGAGATCCGCGGCCTGCGCGAGGACGTCGTCCGCGAGGTCCGCCACGCCCTCGGCGTCCGCCCGGTCTACAAGACGGTCGACACCTGCGCCGCCGAGTTCGCGGCGAAGACCCCGTACTTCTACTCCTCCTACGACGAGGAGTCCGAGGTCGCGCCCCGCGAGAAGCCCGCGGTGATCATCCTGGGCTCGGGCCCGAACCGCATCGGCCAGGGCATCGAGTTCGACTACTCCTGCGTCCACGCCTCCTTCGCGCTCAGCGACGCCGGCTACGAGACCGTGATGGTCAACTGCAACCCCGAGACCGTCTCCACCGACTACGACACCTCCGACCGGCTCTACTTCGAGCCGCTCACCCTGGAGGACGTCCTGGAGATCGTCCACGCCGAGCAGGAGGCCGGCCCGGTCGCGGGCGTCGTCGTCCAGCTCGGCGGCCAGACCCCGCTGGGCCTGGCGCAGGCGCTCAAGGACAACGGCGTGCCGATCGTCGGCACCTCGCCCGAGGCCATCGACCTCGCCGAGGAGCGCGGCGCCTTCGGCCGCGTGCTGACCGAGGCCGGGCTGCCCGCGCCCAAGTACGGCACCGCCTTCTCCTTCGCGGAGGCCAAGGGCATCGCCGCCGAGATCGGCTACCCCGTCATGGTCCGCCCGTCCTACGTGCTCGGCGGCCGCGGCATGGAGATCGTCTACGACGAGCCCTCCCTCGGCGAGTACCTGGAGCGCCACGCCGGTCTGATCTCCGAGCACCCGGTCCTCATCGACCGCTTCCTCGACGACGCCATCGAGATCGACGTCGACGCGCTCTACGACGGCCACGAGCTCTACCTCGGCGGCGTCATGGAGCACATCGAGGAAGCCGGCATCCACTCCGGCGACTCCGCCTGCGCCCTGCCCCCGATCACCCTCGGCGGCTACGACATCAAGCGGCTGCGGGCCTCCACCGAGGCCATCGCCAAGGGTGTCGGCGTGCGCGGACTGATCAACATCCAGTTCGCCATGGCCGGGGACATCCTCTACGTCCTGGAGGCCAACCCGCGCGCCTCCCGCACGGTCCCCTTCACCTCGAAGGCGACCGCCGTGCCGCTGGCCAAGGCCGCCGCCCGGATCTCCCTGGGCGCGACCGTCGCCGAGCTGCGCGCCGAGGGCATGCTGCCCAAGGAGGGCGACGGCGGCACGCTGCCGCTGGACGCGCCGATCTCCGTCAAGGAGGCCGTGATGCCGTGGTCGCGCTTCCGCGACGCCTCCGGCCGCGGCGTGGACACCGTCCTCGGCCCGGAGATGCGCTCGACGGGCGAGGTCATGGGCATCGACAGCGTCTTCGGCACCGCCTACGCCAAGTCGCAGGCCGGCGCCTACGGCGCACTGCCCACCAAGGGCCGCGCCTTCGTCTCGGTGGCCAACCGGGACAAGCGCTCGATGATCTTCCCGGCCCGTGAGCTGGTCGCCCACGGCTTCGAGCTGCTGGCCACCTCCGGCACCGCCGAGGTCCTCAAGCGCAACGGCATCAACGCCACCGTCGTGCGCAAGCAGAGCGAGGGCGAGGGCCCGAACGGCGAGAAGACGATCGTCCAGCTCATCCACGACGGTGAGGTCGACCTGATCGTCAACACCCCGTACGGCACCGGCGGCCGCCTCGACGGCTACGAGATCCGCACCGCCGCGGTCTCCCGCGCGGTCCCGTGCCTGACCACGGTCCAGGCCCTCGCGGCCGCCGTCCAGGGCATCGAGGCGCTCACCCGCGGCGACGTGGGCGTGCGCTCCCTGCAGGAGCACGCGGAGCACCTGACCGCCGCCCGCGAGGCGTAAGGCTCCCGGGCCGAGGGGGACACCGGAAGGTGTCCCCCTCGGCATGCGACCCGTCCGCCCCTCCCGCCCCGGAAGGCCCGCCATGTACCGCCTCTTCTTCGACCTGATCTTCAAGCGGATGGACCCCGAGAAGGCCCACCACCTCGCCTTCGCCTGGATCCGCGCCGCGGCCCGCGTGCCGGTCCTGCGCACCTTCGTCGCGGCCGTCCTCGCCCCCCGCCACAAGGCGCTGCGCACCGAGGCGCTCGGCCTGCGCATGCACGGCCCCTTCGGGCTCGCCGCCGGCTTCGACAAGAACGCCTCCGCCATCGACGGCATGACCATGCTCGGCTTCGACCACGTCGAGATCGGCACCGTCACCGCCCAGCCGCAGCCCGGCAACCCCAAGAAGCGCCTCTTCCGCCTCGTCGCGGACCGCGCGCTCGTCAACCGCATGGGCTTCAACAACGACGGCTCCGAGGCCGTGGCGGCGCGCCTGGCCGCTCGGAAGGCCGCCCTCGGTGAAAAGCACAGCAGGACGACGGTGGGCGTCAACATCGGCAAGACGAAGATCGTGCCGGAGGCCGAGGCCGTCGCCGACTACGTCACCTCCACCGAGCGCCTGGCCGCCCACGCCGACTACCTCGTCGTCAACGTCTCCTCGCCCAACACGCCCGGGCTGCGCAACCTGCAGGCCACCGAGGCGCTGCGGCCGCTGCTCGCCGCCGTCCGCGAGGCCGCCGACCGCACGGTCACCTCGCGCCGCGTGCCGCTGCTGGTGAAGATCGCCCCCGACCTGGCCGACGAGGACGTCGACGCCGTCGCCGACCTGGCCGTCGAGCTGGGCCTGGACGGCATCATCGCCACCAACACCACGATCGCCCGCGACGGGCTGGGCCTGACGACCCCGAAGCGCACCGTCGAGGCCATCGGGGCCGGCGGCCTGTCCGGCGCCCCCCTCAAGGCCCGCTCGCTGGAGGTCCTGAGCCGCCTGTACGCGCGCGTGGGCGACCGGATCACCCTTGTGGGTGTCGGGGGCATCGAGACCGCCGACGACGCCTGGGAGCGCATCCTGGCGGGCGCCACGCTCGTCCAGGGCTACAGCGCCTTCATCTACGAGGGCCCGTTCTGGTGCCGCAAGCTCCACCGGGGCCTGGCGGAGCGCCTCGCGGCCAGCCCGTACGCCACGCTCGCCGACGCGGTCGGCGCCGAGACCCGGAAGAAGGCAGCCGCATGACCCTCGAACCCTTCGGCGCCCGCCTGCGCCGCGCCATGGACACGCGCGGCCCCCTCTGCGTCGGCATCGACCCGCACGCGTCGCTGCTCGCCGACTGGGGCCTCCCCGACACCATCGACGGCCTGGAGCGGTTCACCCGCACCGTGGTCGAGGCGCTGGCCGACCGCGTCGCGGTCCTCAAGCCCCAGTCCGCCTTCTTCGAGCGCTTCGGCTCGCGCGGCATCGCCGTCCTGGAGCAGGCCGTCGCCGACTCCCGCGAGGCCGGCGCGCTGGTCCTGATGGACGCCAAGCGCGGCGACATCGGCTCCACCATGGCCGCCTACGCCGCCACCTACCTCGACCCGGCCTCGCCGCTCTTCTCCGACGCCGTGACAGTGAGCCCGTACCTCGGCTACGGCTCGCTGCGCCCTGCGCTGGACCTGGCGCGCGAGAGCGGCACCGGCGTCTTCGTCCTGGCCCTCACCTCGAACCCGGAGGGCGCCGAGGTGCAGCACGCCGTCCGCGCGGACGGCGTGAGCGTGGCCGCGACCATGCTGGACCACCTGCGGGCGGAGAACGCGGACGCCGCGCCCATGGGCTCGTACGGCGCGGTCGTCGGCGCCACCCTGGGAGGCTCGCTCGGCGCGGCGCGCGCGGACCTGGACATCAACGGCCCGCTGCTCGCGCCCGGCATCGGTGCGCAGGGCGCGACCGCCGCCGACCTGCCCAAGGTCTTCGGCGCGGCCGTGCGCGACGTGGTGCCGAACGTCAGCCGGGGCGTGCTCCGGCACGGACCGGACGCAGCGGCGCTGCGGGCGAGCGCCGAGCGGTTCGCCGCCGAGGTCCGGGAGGCCGTGAGCGCCGCGGATCCGGCGGCCGGATAGCCGCCGGACGGCCGCCGGGGGTCCGCCGGGGGCCCGCCGCGCGGAGGGCCTGCCGCGGAAGCGTCAAAATTGTTGGTCCATATGTCCGGAAAAGTCCTGGTCGAGCGAGTCTGACCAGGACTTTTCGCTTGTTCTCGCTGACTGGAGCGGAATCGGCCGCTAGTCTCCGACGAGAGCGAACGTGCAAGCGCGTTGCTCGTTGCTCCGCAGGTGTGGGCCGACTAGGTTCCTCACCGGTCCGTTATCCGACAGTTCGATATCCGAGGTGACGTAGGCGTGGCTCTTCCGCCCCTTACCCCTGAACAGCGCGCTGCCGCGCTCGAAAAGGCCGCCGCGGCTCGCCGGGAGCGCGCCGAGGTCAAGAATCGGCTCAAGCACTCCGGTGCCTCGCTGCACGATGTCATCGCGCAGGGCCAGACGAACGAAGTGATCGGCAAGATGAAGGTCAGCGCACTCCTGGAGAGCCTGCCGGGCGTGGGCAAGGTCCGCGCCAAGCAGATCATGGAGCGGCTCGGGATCTCCGAGAGCCGTCGTGTGCGCGGGCTCGGCTCGAACCAGATCGCATCGCTGGAGCGTGAGTTCGGCGGCAAGGCCGCCTGACGTTCCCAGGCACTCCCGCGAACCGGGATAATCGCTGCATGAGTACTGCAGTCTCCCGGGGGACGTCCCCCGTATCCCCGGCCAGACAACCGCGGCTGACCGTGCTCTCCGGCCCCTCCGGGGTCGGCAAGAGCACGGTCGTCGCCCATATGCGCAAGGCGCACCCCGAGGTGTGGCTCTCGGTCTCGGCCACCACCCGCAAGCCGCGCCCCGGCGAGCAGGACGGTGTCCAGTACTTCTTCGTCGACGACGAGGAGTTCGACAAGCTCATCGCCAACGGTGAGCTGCTGGAATGGGCCGAGTTCGCCGGCAACCGCTACGGCACGCCGCGCCAGGCGGTCCTCGACCGCCTGGAGGCCGGCGAGCCGGTGCTGCTGGAGATCGACCTCCAGGGCGCCCGGCAGGTCCGTGAGACCATGCCGGAGGCTCAGCTGGTCTTCCTGGCGCCTCCGAGCTGGGACGAGCTGGTCCGCCGGCTCACCGGCCGGGGCACCGAGTCGCCCGAGGTGATCGAGCGCCGCCTCGCGGTGGCCAAGGTCGAGCTCGCCGCGGAGTCGGAGTTCGACGTCACGCTGGTCAACACCTCCGTCGAGGACGTTGCGCGTGAACTGCTAGCCTTGCTCCGTTGACCATCTTTCTTCACCCCCCCTTCGGAAGGCAGAGAGTGTCCTCTTCTATCACCGCGCCCGAGGGCATCATCAACCCGCCGATTGATGAGCTGCTCGAGGCAACCGACTCGAAGTACAGCCTGGTGATCTACGCCGCCAAGCGCGCCCGTCAGATCAACGCGTACTACTCGCAGCTCGGCGAGGGCCTGCTGGAGTACGTCGGCCCGCTGGTGGACACCCACGTCCACGAGAAGCCGCTCTCCATCGCGCTCCGCGAGATCAACGCGGGCCTGCTGACCTCCGAGGCCATCGAGGCCCCGGCGCAGTAAGCACGGCGTTTTTCGTCGTTTTCGTCACCAAGGGTCCGGCAGCGCGGCTGCCGGACCCTTGGTGTGTCATGGGACCTGTACGCAACCGATGGATGGGGAGACAGCGAGCGATGGACAAGCCCAAGGTCGTCCTGGGGGTCAGCGGCGGGATCGCCGCCTACAAGGCGTGCGAGCTGCTGCGCCGGCTCACCGAGTCCGGCCATGACGTCCGGGTGGTGCCCACGGCCTCGGCCCTGCACTTCGTCGGCGAGGCGACCTGGTCGGCCCTGTCCGGCCACCCCGCGGGCACCGAGGTGTGGGAGAGCGTCCACGAGGTGCCCCACGTGCGCATCGGCCAGGAGGCCCGCCTCGTCGTCGTCGCACCCGCCACCGCCGACATGCTGGCCAAGGCCGCCCACGGCCTCGCCGACGACCTGCTGACCAATACGCTGCTCACCGCCCGCTGCCCGGTCGTCTTCGCCCCCGCCATGCACACCGAGATGTGGGAGAACCCGGCCACCCAGGAGAACGTGGCGACGCTGCGCCGCCGCGGCGCTATCGTCATCGAGCCCGCCGTGGGCCGCCTCACCGGCGTCGACACCGGCAAGGGCCGCCTCCCCGACCCCGAGGAGATCTTCGAGGTCTGCCGCCGGGTACTGGCCCGCGGGCCCCAGGGCCCGGCCGCCGACCTCGCCGGCCGTCACGTGGTCATCAGCGCCGGAGGCACCCGCGAGCCGCTCGACCCCGTGCGCTTCCTCGGCAACCGCTCCTCCGGCAAGCAGGGCTACGCCCTGGCCCGCACCGCCGTCGCGCGCGGCGCCCGGGTCACGCTCGTCGCCGCCAACAGCGAGCTGGCCGATCCGGCCGGGGCCGACGTCATACACGTGGGCACGGCCGTCCAGCTGCGGGAGGCCGTGCTGAAGGCCGCCGCGGACGCCGACGCCGTCGTCATGGCCGCCGCCGTGGCCGATTTCCGCCCTGCGCGCTACGCCGAGGGCAAAATCAAGAAGAAGGACGGCGAGGAGCCGGCGCCCGTCGAGCTCGTCCGGAACCCCGACGTCCTCGCCGAGCTCTCCGGGAGCCGGCCGCGCCCCGGGCAGGTCGTCGTGGGCTTCGCCGCGGAGACCGACGACGTCCTCGCCAACGGTCGCGCCAAGCTCGCCCGCAAGGGCTGTGACCTGCTGGTTGTCAATGAGGTGGGGGAGCGGAAGACCTTCGGTTCGGAAGCGAACGAAGCCGTCGTCCTGGCCCCTGACGGCTCTGAGACGCCCGTTCCCTACGGTCCCAAGGACGACCTCGCGGACACCGTCTGGGACCTGGTCGTCCGGCGCTTTGCGTGAGCGATTTGCGCGCCGGAGTGCACGGGTGTCGCAGGTCACCGGGGCGGTGATACGAGACAGGATGCCCCAACCACGAGAACGCCGGATAAACTGACCTAGGACCCCGCGTCGAGCGCAGCTCTCGGCCGGGTCCGTCAATGATCAGCCAGCAGCCGCTGCAACCCCAGGGAGCGATGTGTCCCGCCGCCTGTTCACCTCGGAGTCCGTGACCGAGGGTCACCCCGACAAGA
>NZ_BMUT01000011.1 GCF_014650335.1 Streptomyces hiroshimensis | reverse complement strand
TCGGGCGGCCGCGGCCCGCGCCGGGGGAGCGGGTCCGGCCGTCGGGGCGGTAGGGCTCGCGGCGGTAGGGCTCACGCATGGCAGGCCCGCCTCCCCCGGCCGGGGCGGAAGGTGCGCACGGCCAGGACGAGAGCCGCCACGGCCTCGGCCGCCACCATGGCGGGGAACGTGTCGAGGGCCCAGTGGGCGGCCGCGGCGAGGGTGTCCCCGCCACCGCCGGCGCCCGTTCCCGGAGGGGCCGCGACCAGCTGGGCGCCGACGGCCACCGCGGCGATCACCAGAGGCGGTGCGGCGAGCACCCACCACGCGTGCGCACGGGCGCACAGGACCGCGGCGAGAGCGGTGGCGGCCGCGGCGGAGAGCGCGAAGACCCAGCCGAGGCCCGCCCCGGCCGCTTCGTCCACCGCGGCACCGGCCAGGAGCAGCGCTCCCGGGGCGAGCAGGGCCGTTCCGGCCCGCCGCGTCCGCTTCCCTGGCGTCTCGCTCCGCCTACGGCCCATACGTGCTCCCCATCGGTCCGGCCGCCGCACCCGCGACGACCTCGCAACTTTCACAGTTGCGCAATATAGCAAGTGTTATTTCCGGACTGCCGCACGGGTGCCGGGCGCGCGGCCCGCGGAAGGCGAAGTGTCCACGGCCGGCGCCTCCCGGGAACGTATCGTCTCATTCGCCGGGACCGTACCAATAACAGTGGTTCGAAGGGGAGTTGGCGCGGAAAATATGAATTCCCCGGAAAAATTCCATGTGAACGACCGGACCGCAGAAGAACGACCGGATCGCAGAAGGGTGGGCCATGACACTCGACCCCAAGCGCCACCTCCCCCGCGCCGCCGCGGCCGCGCTGCTCGGCGCCGCCGTGCTCTCCCTCCTCACGGCCCCGGCGGCCGCCAAGGGTGCGATGGAGATCACCGCCCCCGGTCGCCCCGTCCGCACCGGGCAGGCCCTGCGCATCAGCGGGGACGGCGACGACGACGGGGCGCCGTACCTGCGCGCCTGCGTCCAGGAACGTGTGCTCGGAACGGCCTCGTGGCGCACGGTCGGCTGCGGCCGGACGGTGTCCTCCGGCGCCGGCGCGACGGTCGAGACGAATGTGCGGGCACGGCGCCGGGGCGCCCTGCAGCTGCGGGGCGTCCTCTACGGCCTCGACGCTCCGGGGGACCCGCATCCGGACGTGGTGCGCAGCTCACCGGTCCGGATGGTCCGCATTCACTGACCCGGCATTCACCGACTCGGTATTCACCGACTCGGCCGGAAGCCGCGCCCCGGCAGCCGGGGCGCGGCCGTCAGGCATTGAGGTAGGCCAGGACGGCGAGGACGCGGCGGTTGCTGTCGCTGTCCTGCGGCAGCATGAGCTTGGCGAAGATGTTGGAGATGTGCTTGGCCGCCGCGCCCTCGCTGACGCTCAGGCGCTGCGCGATGGCCATGTTGGAGCAGCCTTCGGCCATGAGCTCCAGGACGTGCCGCTCGCGTGCCGTGAGGGCGCCGAGGGGCTCGTCGCGCGCGTGGCTGACCATCAGCCGGGCGACCACCGCGGGGTCCATGGCGGTGCCGCCGGCCGCCACCCGGCTGACGGCGTCGATGAACTGGTCGTTGTCGAAGACGCTGTCCTTGAGCAGGTACCCGATGCCGCCGGTGCCGTCGGCCAGCAGCTCCCTGGCGTACATCTGCTCGACGTTCTGGGAGAGCACGAGGATCGGCAGGCCCGGCATGTCACGGCGGGCCTGCAGCGCGGCCTGGAGGCCCTCGGTGGTGAACGTCGGAGGCAACCGCACGTCCACGATCGCGATGTCGGGCCGGTGCTCGGCGAGGGCCGCGGACAGATCCCGTCCGTTGTCCACGGCGGCGACGACCTCGAAGTCGTAGGCCTCCAGGAGCTGGATGAGCCCCTGCCTCAGGAGGAAGAGGTCTTCGGCGAGGACAACGCGCACGGTATCTCCATTTTCGTCACGGTCGGGCCGCCCACGGGGCTGCTGATGTCCAGGGTTCCGTCAAAAGCCGCCAGGCGGCGGCGGATGCCGTGCAGCCCGGTGCCGCGGCCGGCGTCGGCACCGCCGCGGCCGTCGTCGGCGACGCGGGCGTACAGCACGTCCTGCCCGTGCCGGAGCTCGATCTCGACGCGGTCCGCCCCGGAGTGCTTCAGGGCGTTGGTCAGGAGCTCCGACACGGAGAAGTACATGGCGGATTCGACCGGCGCGGGCAGCCCGCCCGGGACGTCCGTCTCCACCGCGACCTGGAGCGGGCTGTCGATGCCCAGGGCGCGCACGGCGTCGGCGAGGCCGCGCTCGGCGAGCACGGGCGGGTGGATGCCACGGACGAGGTCGCGCAGTTCCCGGAGCGCGAGGACGGAGGACTCGCGCGCTTCGCGCAGCAGCCGCCGCGCCTCCTCCGGCTTGCGGTCCATGTTCCGCTCGACCGCACCGAGGGTGAAGCCGAGGCTCACGAGCCGGGCCTGGGCGCCGTCGTGGAGGTCCCGTTCGATACGGCGGAGCTCGGCCGCCTGGGTGTCCAGCGCGGTGGTCCGGGTCTCGGCCAGGTGCCGTACGCGGGAGGCGAGCACGGTGTTCTCGGTCGGGCCGAGGAGGAAGCGGGTGAAGTAGGCGTGCGCCTTGAGGGCCGGCCGGCCGGTCCACGGCCAGGCCAGCAGCAGGCCGCTCGCGGCCGCCAGGGCGAGGAGGGCGCTCGGCCGGCTGTCGACGGTGATGAAGCAGTACCACCAGCCGGTGCCGTTCGCATCGAGCAGGGGCCGCCAGAGGCCGGCGCCCACCACGAACCCCTCCAGGGCGTAGCAGAGCACGGCGGCCGGCAGGAGGCCGACCGTCCCGACCGCGGTGTCGAGCAGCAGCCACAGCAGGTCGCGCCAGGTGGCGGGGTCGGTGAGGATCCACTGGCGGCGGCGCATCCAGCCGACGATGTCCTTCTCGAACTCCCGTGGCTGCGGCCGGTAGGGGACGGCGACCGGGACGCCCACCCGGCCGGCGGCGCGGCGGTTGAGGTTGCACAGCCGGCGCACCCCCTTGGTGACGACGGGCAGCGCGACGGCGCCGATGCCGATGACGAAGAGGGTCACGAAGTAGGCGGTGACGAGGAAGAGAGCCAGGGCCGCCATCGCCCCGGCGGCGATCGCCGCTCCGACCGCCGTGTCGCCGCCCGCGCGGCGGACCCGGGCGCGCCACGCGCCGAGAGCGTCGGTCAAGGTCCCGGCCGTCCTCATCAGGATGGGTGATCTCCGTATCCGCATGCTATGTACAGCCGATCGATGTCCACAATGCGCCTGCGTGAGAGGCCTGTTGGAGACGGGTCCCGGGGAGACGGGTCCGGTCGGGATGGGAGTAGAGGTTTCTCCACCTCCCGGCACCCGTTTCCTCTCCCTTCCGGGCTCAGCCAGCTTGGTTCCGCCGGGGAGCGACCGTCGGTAGCGTCGGCAGTGATGCGGGCCGCTGCACGGGCGGTGCGGACCCACGAGGGCGCCCGTCAAGGTCGCGTCCCAGCCGGGAGGATCCATGGTGCTGCATTCGATTCGCCGCACGGCCGGCCGCCTCGGCGGAGAACAGCCGCCCCGGGCACAGGCGGCGGGGTGTTTGCAGGCCGAGCCGGATCTGACGGCCCGGGTCCTGCCCGACGGCCGCCTGGAGCTGTTCTCGCCGCGCGCGGGCCTCCGGCACCGGTGCGGGCCGCTGGGCACGTCGATGTGGATCGCCCTGCGGCAGAACGGCTGGGATCCCGCGCGGGCGGCGGCGGAGCTCGCCCCGCTCTGGGGCGGCGACGAGGACGGGATCCGCGACGAACTGAACGGGTGGGTGGACGAGTTCCTCGCCTCGGGGCTGCTGACGTACGGGCTGTGATGACGCGCCAGGCCCGGGTGACTCGGCCCCGACGCATAGCATGGGGCGCATGCATGCGCGTCTGATCCCGTTTCCGGAACAAGGCCTTCCAGGCACCGTCGTCCGCTACACGGAGGGCGGGGGCGAGCCCGTGGAGGTGGAGGCGCGCGGCCAGGTGGCCCTGTCCTCCGGCTCCCGGCTCGTCTACGTGATGGACGCGGCCGATGCCGAGGCGACCGACAGGGAGGCCCTCGCGGACGGCCTCGCCGGGCTGCCGTCCGACGCGTTCGTCGTCGCCGACCTGGGCGGCGCCACGGACGACATGCTCCGGGCCGTCGCGGGGCAGCGGGCGCTCAAGACGCTCGTGCTGTCGGGCGAGTTCACCGACGAGGGAGTCGCGGCGCTGCGGGACATGCCGGAGCTGACCGACCTGGTGCTGGAGTCGGCCCGGTTCACCGGGGCGGGACTGGCCGCACTCGCGGGGTCGGCGACGGCCGGTTCCCTCGACACCCTCGTCCTCAGCGGCACCACGGCGTTCGAGCCCGCGTCGCTCGCCGTCCTGGCAGAGGCGCCGCACCTGGCCTCCCTCGCCTTCGAGGGCGTCCGCGTCGACCACGCCCTGGCCGACGCCCTCATCGCGCTCACGCCGCGGCTCGCCGAGGTGTCGGTGGCCGAGCGCCCCGGTCACGACCTCGCCCTCGACGTACTGGAGCGGCTGCTGGCCGCCGGGCTCAGCGTCAACGGGATCTCCGCCCCGCCGGAGAACGCCGTCCTCTTCGCCCGCGCCGCGGCCGAGGCCGCGGACGCCGGGGAATTCGAGGAGGAGGACTTCGAGGAGGCGGGAGAAGAAGAGGGGGAGGAAGAGGAGCAGCCGCAGGAGCGTGGCGTGCTGCGCGAGGTCGTCGACGAAGCCGAGCTGGACCGGCTGCTCGCCGGGCCCGTGCCCGTCCTGGTCGACCTGACCGCCCCGTGGTGCGGCCCGTGCTCCCTGCTCACCCCCGTCCTGGAGGACGTGGTCGAGGCCTGCGGCGACGCCCTGACCGGCGTGAAGATCGATGTGGACCGGGCCGGCTGGGCGCAGGAGCGGTTCGACGCGATGGGCGTGCCCACCGTCATCCTGCTGCGCGAGGGCAGGGAGAGCTTCCGCTTCAGCGGTGTCGTCTCCGGTGCCCGGCTCACCGGCTGGCTGGCCGCAGTGGGGGTCACCGCCGGCTGAGCGGCTCGACGCCGTCCGGTGCGGTTCGGCCGCGCCCGAAGGGGCGCGGGGAACTGCGCGACCGGCTACGGTGCGCCTGCAGGTGAAGCACCCGGCTGCCGGTGAAGGGCTCACCCCCCGGCGGCCGGTTCTCCCGCGGTCTGGGCGCAGGCCCCGAAGGCGCTGTAGCGTCCGTCCATGCCTGCCCGATCCGGTGTCGTCGCACCGCCGGGGTGGAGCCGCTGGCTGGTCCCGCCCGCTGCGCTGTCCATTCACCTGGCCATCGGCCAGGCCTACGCCTGGAGCGTGTTCAAACCGCCGCTGGAGTCCTCGCTGGGCCTGTCCGGCACGGCCTCGGCGCTGCCGTTCCAGGTGGCGATCGTGATGCTCGGCCTGTCGGCCGCCTTCGGCGGCACGCTCGTGGAGCGCAACGGCCCGCGCTGGGCGATGTCCGTGTCGGCCGTGTGCTTCTCGTCCGGCTTCCTGGTGGCCGCCCTGGGGGCGGCCACGCGCCAGTACTGGCTCGTCGTGGCCGGTTACGGCCTCATCGGCGGGATCGGCCTGGGCATCGGCTACATCTCGCCGGTCTCCACGCTCATCAAGTGGTTCCCCGATCGCCCGGGCATGGCCACCGGCATCGCCATCATGGGCTTCGGCGGCGGTGCCCTGATCGCCTCGCCGTGGTCGTCCGCGATGCTGTCGCACTTCGGCACGGACCCGTCCGGCATCGCGCGGACGTTCCTGGTGATGGGGGCGGCGTACGCCGTGTTCATGACGCTCGGCGTGCTGCTCGTACGGGTACCGCCCGATGACTGGCGGCCGCCCGGAGCCGACCGGGCGACGGGAGCCGACCGGGCGGCAGAGGCCGGGCAGGCGGCGGCCGCCGCGCCGTCCCGGGCGCTCGTCACGAGCGCCCGTGTGTCGGCCCGCAACGCCCTGCGCACACCGCAGTTCTGGTGCCTGTGGGTCGTTCTCTGCGCGAATGTGACAGCGGGCATCGGCATTCTGGAAAAGGCCGCCCCGATGATCACGGACTTCTTCGCGGACTCCTCCTCCCCCGTGGGTCCGGCCGCCGCCGCGGGATTCGTCGGCGTGCTCTCGCTCGCCAATATGCTCGGCCGGATCGTCTGGTCCTCCGCGTCCGACCTCACCGGCCGCAAGAACGCCTACCGGCTCTATCTCGGCGCGGGTGCGCTCATGTATCTCGTCATCGCCGTCGTCGGCAGTTCGTCCAAGCCGGTGTTCATCGCCTGCGCCGGCGTGGTGCTGTCGTTCTACGGCGGCGGGTTCGCCACCGTGCCCGCCTATCTCAAGGACCTCTTCGGGACGTACCAGGTCGGTGCGATCCACGGCCGGCTGCTGACGGCGTGGTCCACGGCCGGGATCCTCGGGCCGCTCATCGTCAACTCCGTCGCCGACGCCGGGAAGTCCGCAGGCCGGACGGGTCCCGGCCTCTACACGACGTCCTTCCTGGTCATGATCGGGCTGCTGGCCGTGGGCTTCGCGGCCAACGAGCTCGTCCGCCCCGTGGACCCGCGCCACCACGAGCCGGCCGGCGACGGGGGCCGGCCGCCGGCGGAGGCCGTACCGGAGAAGGGAGCGGGGCTGTGACACCCGTGCGCAAGGCGGTGCTCGTGCTGAGCTGGCTGTGGGTGGGGGCGCCTTTCGCCTACGGAGCGTATGAACTCGCCTCAAGGCTTCGGCAATTGTTCACCGGGTGAGCACCCGGGAAAGACCCCCCGGAAAGCAGGAAATCCCTCGGCCGTATTGACGGGCGAGGGATTTCTCTGCGTATATTGGATGTTTCCCTGCCTTGCGCAAAACAGGGCAGGGGGAAGCTTGATGAGGCCATCGTATCCCGGCGGGAGCTGAATTGTCAATCGCGGACATGCGCAACGAGCAAGAATTCATCGATCTGCTCCACGAACGCCTGGCCGAGCTGCGTGCCGGAGCCGAGGCGTCGGTGGCGCAGGCCCTGGCGCAGGGCGGCAGCACCTTCCAGGCGCGCCTGGAGCGCGATGTCATGGTGGCCGAGCAGTCCGGGCTGCTCTCCGCCTTCAACGCCGGCGAGCGGGGCCTGTGCTTCGGCCGGCTCGCCTTCCGGGACGGCCGCGACCACCACATCGGCCGCATCGGCATCCGGCGCGACGACGCCGAGCGCACCCCGCTCGTCATCGACTGGCGCGCCGAGGTCGCCCGGCCGTTCTACCTCGCCACCGGGCACACCCCGATGGGGCTGCGCCGCAGGCGGCACATCACCACCGAGGGCCGCCGCGTCACCGCCCTGCACGACGAGATCCTCGACCTCACCGACGCCGAGCGCACCGGGCACGAGGGCTCCGACGCCGACGCCGTGCTGCTCTCCGCCCTCGACGCGGCGCGCACCGGCCGGATGCACGACATCGTGCAGACCATCCAGGCCGAGCAGGACCGCATCATCCGCGCCCCGCACCGCGGCGTCCTCGTCGTCGAGGGCGGGCCCGGCACGGGCAAGACGGTCGTGGCCCTGCACCGCGCCGCCTATCTGCTGTACGCCCACCGCGAGCAGCTGTCCCGGCGCGCGGTGCTGATCGTGGGCCCCAACCCCGCGTTCCTGGGCTACATCGGCGAGGTGCTGCCCTCGCTCGGCGAGACGGGCGTGCTGCTCGCCACGCCCGGCGAGCTCTTCCCCGGCGTGACCGCGACCGGGACCGACACGCCGCGGGCCGCCGAGGTCAAGGGCGCCGCCACGATGGCGGACGCCCTCGCGGCGTACGTCCGCGACCGGCAGACCCTCCCCGACCCCGTGATCGTCATCGACCACGAGGACGGCGAGCTGCTGCTGGACGCGGACATCGCCGCAGGTGCGCGGCACCACGCGCGCGCCACGAAGCTGCCGCACAACCTCGCCCGGCCGTACTTCGCCTTCCACGTCATCGACGCGCTCACCACGCAGCTCGCCGACCGCATAGGCGCGGACCCCTACGGCGGGCCGAACTTCCTGGGCCCCGACGACATCGCCCAGCTCGGGAAGGCGATCGCGGCCAGCAGCGCGGTGCACGCGGCGATCGAGGAGCTGTGGCCCGCCCTCACGCCCCAGCGGCTGATCGCGGACTTCCTCGCCGACCCCGTCCACCTCTCCGAGGCCGACGCCGAGGCCGTCCGGCGCGAGGGCGGCGCCTGGACCCCCGCCGACGTCCCGCTGCTGGACGAGGCCGCCGAGCTGCTCGGCGAGGACGACTCGGCCGCGCGCGCCGCCGCCGAGGCCGAGCGGCAGCGGCAGGTCGCCTACGCCCAGGGCGTGCTCGACATGTCCTACGGGTCCCGCACCCAGGAGTTCGAGGACCGGGAGGACGAGGACTCGGAGGTGCTGGCCGCGCACGACCTCGTCGACGCCGAACGGCTCGCCGAGCGCCACGAGGAGGAGGACCACCGCAGCGCCGCCGAGCGCGCCGCCGCCGACCGCACCTGGGCCTTCGGCCACATCATCGTGGACGAGGCGCAGGAGCTGTCCCCGATGGCGTGGCGGCTGCTGATGCGCCGGTGCCCGACGCGCTCCATGACGCTGGTGGGCGACCCGGCGCAGACCTCCGAGCCGGGCGGCTGCGGCGCGTGGCGGACGGTCCTCGAACCGTACGTCGGGGACCGCTGGGAGCACGTGCGGCTCGGCGTCAACTACCGGACGCCGGCGGAGGTCATGGAGGTCGCTGCGGGCGTGCTGCGGTCCGCCGACCCGTCCTTCGAGCCGCCGCGCTCGATCCGCTCCACGGACGTACGCCCCTGGGCGCTGCACACCGGCGACCTGCCGCGTGCGGTCGCCGGAGCCGTGGCGCGGGAACTTCCGGAGGAGGGCCGGCTGGCGGTGATCGCCCCGCGGGCCCACCACGCGGCCCTGTCCGAGGCGCTCCCGGACGCCGCCCACGGCCCGGCACCGGACCTGACGCGTCCGGTGGTCCTGCTGGACCCGCGGCAGGCCAAGGGTCTGGAGTTCGACGCGGTCATCGTGACGGAACCGGCGGAATTCGGCCTGAGCGACCTGTACGTGGCCCTCACGCGCGCGACGCAACGCCTCGGAATCGTGCACACCGGCACGCTCCCGGCAGGGCTGAACGCCCTGCCGGCCCACCCCGGCGTGGCCACGCACTGAACCGCCCGCTGAAGCGCCGGGGCGGGCGGCGCCGCCCGCCCCGGCCCGGCGGCACGTCCGCAGGACGGAATTGGCGCCCAGCACGCGAATCCCCGCCGCGACGGCGAGCAACCCCCGCGAAGCGGACCGGCGGTGCCGAGCCGTGATCAGCCATGGCTGAGGACGGCCCGGCACCGCCGGACACCACCGCGGGGGTTACTCGCCACGGCGGCGGATCCAGATGCCAGGGCATCAGGACAGACACGGGCCCACTCCGGAACCCCCCGGCCGAGGCCGGCCCGGCACCGCCGGACACCACCGCGGGACGACTCGCCGTCGCGGCGGAGGGTTCTTACCCGGCAACGCACCGGGTGCGTTCCCCCGCGGCGGATCCAGGTGCCGCGGCACCTGGAAGAACCGGGGTGCCGCGCACCGGACCTCCGCCGCGGGGCGGCGACCCTGATGGCGCGGCGCCGAGCCGGATCAGGCGCCGCGCGCCGAACCGGCCCCGCGCCGGCGGTCAGGCGCCCCCCGCCGGGGCTTCGTTCCACGCGCCCGTGACGGCCGCCACGACCACCGAGCCGATCACGATCAGACGGTGGGTCAGCGCGTCCAGCTGCTGGCGCTGGGCCGGGGGCAGGTGCCACTCCTCCCACCACGTGACCTGTTCCTGGGTGCGCGGCGCAGGCGACTCCGCGGCCCAGGCCTCCCGCAGGTGGGCGGCGAGCGGGGCCACGGCGCGCGCGTGCTCCGCATAGGCGGAGATCAGCGCCGTCATATGACTGGTCGGCAGATGGGCGTACCACTGGTTGCGGACGTTCTCGGCGAGAGCCGCCACGTCCTCCAGCCACAGCACGTGCTGGGTGAGCCACCCCTGAGGGTCGGCGCTGCGGGGCATGTCCGGCAGCAGGCGCGGCTCCACCGCATCGCGGTGGGCGAGGAACGTCCGGCCGAGGGCCAGCTCTTCGTCGTGGGGGATCCAGACGCGCTCGCCCAGGGCGACCGCGGCGGCATCGACAGCATCAACAGGATGGGTCATTTGATCACTTTACGGGTCTGAACGGAGCACTCCGCACACGTCCGCCCGGGCGTACACGGCCTTCGGGTGGACGGGAACGGCTGCTGGGCGACGGGCGCAAGCGAGTGTATGCGCCGGGCGCGCGCCCGCCCCACGGGGCATCATGGCCGCATGACGAGCCTCGGCCTTCCCGAGTCCATCCGCGCCTGCCTGTTCGACCTCGACGGGGTGCTCACCCGGACGGCGACCGTGCACGCGGCCGCCTGGAAGGAGATGTTCGACGCGTTCCTCAGAGCGCGGGACGGGGAGGGCTTCCGCCCCTTCGACGCGGTCGAGGACTACGACCGGTACGTGGACGGCATGCCCCGCGCGGACGGCGTGCGTTCGTTCCTCGCCTCGCGGGGTATCCGGCTGCCCGAGGGAGATCCGGACGACCCGCCGGAGCGGGACACCGTCCAGGGTCTGGGCACCAGGAAGAACGCGATCGTCCTCGAGAAGATCAAGGAGATGGGCGTGGAGGCCTTCGAGGGCTCGGTGCGCTACGTGCACGCCGCCCGCGCCGCCGGCCTGCGCCGGGCCGTCGTCTCCTCCAGCGCCAACTGCCACGACGTGCTCGTCGCGGCGGGCATCGACGGCCTTTTCGAGGTGCGGATCGACGGCGTGGTCGCCGCCGAGCGGAAGCTGCCGGGCAAGCCGCACCCGGACACCTTCCTGGAGGCGGCCCGCGAGCTCGGGGTGACCCCGGCCCGGGCGGCCGTCTACGAGGACGCTCTGGCGGGCATGGAGGCGGGCCGGGCGGGCGGCTTCGGCTACGTCGTCGGCGTCGACCGCGTCGGCCAGGCCGAGGCCCTGCGCAGCCACGGCGCGGACGTGGTCGTCCAGGACCTGGAGCAACTGCTGGGAGAGGCGGGCGAGCACACGTGATCACCCATCCGGCCTACGCCGTCGAGCCGTGGTGCCTGCGCGAGACGGAGCTCAACCTGGAGGTGCTGCCGCAGAGCGAGTCCGTCTTCGCCCTGGCCAACGGCCACATCGGCTGGCGCGGCAATCTGGACGAGGGCGAGCCGCACGGCCTTCCGGGCTCGTACCTGAACGGGGTCTACGAGCTGCGCCCGCTGCCGTACGCCGAGGCCGGGTACGGCTATCCGGAGTCCGGGCAGACGGTCATCGACGTCACCAACGGCAAGGTGATCCGGCTGCTCGTCGACGACGAGCCGTTCGACCTGCGCTACGGCAGGCTCCTCCATCACGAGCGGGTGCTCGACTTCCGCACCGGCCTGCTGTCCCGCACGGTGGAGTGGACGTCGCCCTCGGGCCGCACGGTGCGGGTGCGCTCGACGCGGCTGGTGTCCTTCACCCAGCGGGCGGTCGCGGCCGTCGCCTACGAGGTCGAGCCGGTCGACGGCGAGGCGCGCATCGTCCTGCAGTCGGAGCTGGTGGCCAACGAGCAGCTGCCCCGCGCCGGCGGGGACCCCCGGGTGGCGGCCGTGCTGGAGTCCCCGCTGGTGGCGGAGGAGCACTCGGCCGAGGAGGGCGTGCTGCGCCTGGTGCACCGGACCCAGCGCAGCGGGCTGAGGGTCGCGACCGCCGCCGTCCACGCCGTGGACGGCCCGGCGGAGACGCGGTCGTACTCCAGGAGCAGCGCCGATCTCAGCCGGTACACCGTCACCTCGGTGCTGCAGCCGGGCCGGCGGCTGCGGCTGGAGAAGACCGTCGCCTACGGCTGGTCGGGCACCCGCTCGCTGCCGGCGATGCACGACCAGGTGGACGCGGCGCTGGCGGGCGCGACGAGCACGGGCTGGAAGGGGCTGTGCGCCGAGCAGAAGCAGTACCTGCAGGAGTTCTGGGACCGCGCGGACGTCGAGGTCGACGGCGACGCCGAGATCCAGCAGGCCGTGCGGTTCGCGCTGTTCCACGTGCTGCAGGCGGGTGCCCGCGCGGAGTGCCGGGCCATCGCCGCGAAGGGCCTGACCGGCCCGGGCTACGACGGCCACAGCTTCTGGGACACCGAGACCTTCGTCCTGCCCGTGCTCACGTGCACCGCGCCGCTGGCGGCCGCGCAGCCACTGCGGTGGCGCCACGCCACCCTGCCCGCCGCGCTCAACCGCGCCCAGCAGCTGGGCCTGAAGGGCGCGGCCTTCCCCTGGCGGACCCTCAACGGCGACGAGTGCTCGGCGTACTGGCCGGCCGGTACGGCGGCGTTCCACGTCAACGCGGACATCGCGGACGCCGTGGTGCGCTATCTGCTGGCCACGGGCGACACCACCTTCGAGCGGGAGGTCGGCCTGGAGCTGCTGGTCCACACGGCACGGCTGTGGCGCTCCCTGGGCCACCACGACCACCAGGGGAAGTTCCACATCGACGGGGTGACGGGCCCGGACGAGTACAGCGCCATCGCCGACGACAACGTCTACACGAACCTGATGGCGCAGCAGAACCTGCGGGCCGCGGCGGACGCCGCCGAGCGCCACCCGGACCTCGCCGCGGGCTTCGGGGTGGACGACGAGGAGACGGCGGAGTGGCGGGACGCGGCGGCGCGGATGGCGCTCCCGTTCAACGAGGCGCTCGGCGTGCACGAGCAGTCCAACGGCTTCACCGGCCACCAGCAGTGGGACTTCGCCGGTACCGCTCCCGACCAGTACCCGCTGATGCTGCACTTCCCGTACTTCGACATCTACCGCAAGCAGGTGATCAAGCAGGCGGACCTGGTCATGGCCATGTACCTGCGCGGGGACGCCTTCACGGAGGAGCAGAAGGCCCGGAACTTCGCCTACTACGAGCCGCTGACGGTGCGCGACTCCTCGCTGTCCTCCTGCGTCCAGGCCGTCATGGCCGCCGAGGTGGGCCAGCTGCGGCTGGCGTACGACTACCTGGGCGAGGCCGCGATGATGGACCTGTCCGACCTGGAGAGCAACACGCGCGACGGCGTGCACATCGCCTCGCTCGCGGGCACCTGGATCGCGCTGGTCGCCGGCTTCGGCGGGCTGCGCCACTGCAACGGCTCGGTCGGCTTCGCGCCGAAGCTCCCCGAGCAGCTGGGCCGGCTGGCGTTCACGGTGCAGGTGCTGCAGCGCCGGCTGCGCGTCGAGATCACCGGGCAGACGGCGACGTACGAGCTGGTGGACGGCGACGCCCTGGAGGTCGAGCACTACGGGGAGCCGATGACGCTCAAGCAGGGCGCGGTGGTGAGCCGGAAGGTGCCGCACGTACCCGACACCCCCGCGCCGCCGCAGCCGGCGGGCCGGCAGCCGGCGCACCGCGGCTGGGCGCCGGGGCGGCAGGAGGGCGGGGCGGCGGAGACGTGAGGGCCGCGCGGCGCCGGGCCCGGTCCCGGGCCCGGCTCGAATGCCCCACTACCGGCGCCGCCCCGGCGTTCGGACAATGATCTGCATGTCCGATGACTGCGTGTCCGATGCCCGCACATCCGATGCCCGCGTGTCCGGTTTCCCCGCGTCCGGCGACGGGGGCAATCCCCTGCGCCGGCTCTCCCTCGGCGAACTGCGGCGCCGTACGAGCGCGAAGTGGCGCACCTATCCGGCGGACGTCCTGCCGCTGTGGGTGGCCGAGATGGATGCGATGCCGGCCGGCGCGGTGACGCGGGCCCTGACCGGCGCGCTCGCCCTGGGCGACACCGGCTATCCCTCCTCCGGGACGGCGTACGCCGAGGCCCTGGACTCCTTCGCCAGGAAGCGCTGGGGCTGGGACGGCCTGGCGGTCGAGCGGACGGCGGCCGTCGCGGACGTGATGCGCGGCTCGGTCGAGATGCTGAAGCTGGTGACCGGTCCGGGTGACGCGGTCGTCGTCAGCCCGCCCGTGTACCCGCCGTTCTTCGGGTTCGTGGAGCACGAGGACCGGCGCGTGGTCGAGGCCCCGCTGGACGCGGACGGACGGCTGTGCCCGAGCGCCCTGGAGGATGCGTTCCGGCGGGCGGCGGCGGGCGGGCGGCGGGCCGCGTACCTGCTGTGCAATCCGCACAATCCGACCGGCGCGGTGCACACCCGCGCCGAGCTGACGGCGGTGGCGGAGCTCGCGAACGCCTACGGGATACGCGTCGTCTCCGACGAGATCCACGCGCCGCTGGTGCTGCCCGGCGCGCAGTACGTGCCGTATCTGTCGGTGCCCGGCGCGGAGAACGCCTTCTGTCTGCTCTCCGCCTCCAAGGCCTGGAACCTGGCGGGCGTCAAGGCGGCCGTCGCCGTGGCGGGCCCGGCCGCGGCAAACGAGCTGGCCCGGCTGCCCGAGATCGTCGGCCACGGCCCCAGCCACTTCGGGGTCGTGGCGCACACCGCGGCGCTGCGGGACGGCGGCGACTGGCTCGACGCCGTCCTGACGGCGCTGGACGAGAACCGGAGACTGCTCGGCGAACTGCTGGAGCAGCACCTGCCGGAGATCCGGTACATGCGTCCGGAAGGCACCTACCTGGCGTGGCTGGACTGCCGGGCGCTCGGGCTGGGCGACGACCCGGCGGCCGTCTTCCTGGAGCGCGGCCGGGTCGCGCTGAGCAGCGGCATCCCCTTCGGCACCGGCGGGGCGGGCCATGTGCGGCTGAACTTCGCCGCCTCGCCCGAGGTGCTCACCGAGGCGGTGCGCCGGATGGCGGCGGCCGTGGGGCGGTGAGGCGCGGGCTCCGGGGCGGGCGCGCAGCCGGGGCCGGCGGAAGAGGATCTTGACAAGCCCGGTGTCGTAACTGAAATAGTTACATCGCCGGGCCGGTGAACCGCCCGACGGATCGAGGAGGATGTCATGGCCGCGAACAGCCGGCTCACCGTCGCCGTCCACGTACTCACCTGGATGGCGCTCGTGAAAGGCCGCGGCCGGGACGTGGTGACCTCGGATCAGATCGCCGACAGCGTCAACACCAACCCGGTGGTCATCCGGCGGAGCCTGGGCGAGCTGCGCAAGGCGGGCCTGGTCGAGGCCCTGCACGGGGCCGGCGCGGGCTGGCGGCTGCTGCACGAGGCGGACGCCATCACCCTGCTGGACGTCTACCGGGCCGTGGAGACCGAGCCGCTGTTCGCCCTCCACCGGGCGGAGCCCAATCAGAAGTGCCCCATCGGCGCGGGCATCCGGCCGGCCCTGGAAGAGGTCTACGACGGGGCCGAGGCGGCCGTGCGCAGCACCCTCGGCGGCACCTCGATCGCCGACGTCCTGCGGGGCACGCTGGCCGGCCGGGCCGGCTGACGGCCGGAGCACCGGCCGCACACGAACGAACCAGGGAGAGTCATGCGCGCGATCCAGTACGGCAAGCACGGCGGCTACGACGAACTGCGGCTGGTCGATCTGCCGGTCCCCGAGCCGGAGCCCGGGCAGGCCCTGGTCCGCATCACCTACGGCACGGTCAGCCCGCTGGACAACACCGTCCGGGCGGGGCGGATGTCACCGGACCTGCACAAGCCGCTGCCGATCGTGCCCGGCGGGGCGGCCGTCGGCGTGGTGGCCGATCCGGGCACGTCGGGGCTGGCCGCAGGCGCCCGGGTGGCCGTCACCGGGATGGGCCGGGGCCTGAGCGTGGACGGCACCTGGCGCGAGTACGTCGCGGAGCACCCGAGCGCCCTGTCCCCCGTCCCCGACGGGGTGACGGACCGGCAGATGGCGGCGCTGCAGGCGGGTGCCGGGCACGTCACCGCCTACCTCGCCCTGACCGAACTGGCCCGGATACGCCCGGGGCAGAGCGTGCTCGCGCCGGGCATCGGCGGGGCGGTGGGCATGGGGACCGCCCAGGTGGCCGCCCAGCTGGGGGCGTCCCAGGTGATCTCCACGGCCGGCAGCACCGCCAAGGCCGAACAGGCCCGCGCGGCCGGCTTCGCCCACGTCGTCGATCTCTCCCGGGAGACCCTGCGCGAGGGTGTCGCGCGCCTGACCGGCGGCAAGGGCGTGGACGTGGTCGTCGACGGCGTCGGCGGCCCCCTGCTGGGCGACGCCCTCGCCTGCCTGGCCCGGGGCGGGGACTACGTCTGCGTGGGCTACGCCGGCGGCACGCGCGGCACCGTCGACGTGACGGACCTGATCTGGCGGACCGCACGGGTCCACGGCTACATGTTCAACATGTTCGCGCCCGCGACGGCGGCCGCCGCGCGGCGCACGGTGACCGGCTGGCTGGCCGAGGGCCGCTTCGACCCCGTCGTCGCCCGGGAGTTCCCCCTGGAGGAGGCCGCCCGGGCGCAGCGTCACCTCATCGAGGAACGACCGTTCGGGCGCGTCCTGCTGACCGTCTCCGAAAACGGCCGGTAGGGCGGGGGCAGGGGCCCCTCACTCACGGACGACGTTTTCCGCCTGGGGCCCCTTGGGGCCCTGGGTGACGTCGTAGGAGACGCGGTCATCCTCGTGCAGTTCCTTGAAGCCCTGCGTCTGGATGGCCGAGAAGTGGACGAACACGTCGGGGCCGCCGTCGTCCTGCGCGATGAAGCCGAAGCCCTTGTCCGCGTTGAACCACTTCACCTTGCCTGTTGCCATGTGATTCCAGTCCTTCGTCCTTCTTGCACGGCGCGACGGGCTCGACGCGCCGACCGCGGCCGGTCACGGCCGGCCCGGTCCCTCACCTTTCCCCTCCCGACGGGCGGAGATGCCCTCCGTTTCCCTCTCTTCACCCCTTCGGAGGGAATGCCGCCGCTTCCCGTCTCCCGTCCTCGTTTGCCCCATTTGGCGGCGCGGTCCCGCTATATTCGACGACCGGGAGCGACGGGCGGCGACGGCCGGCGCTCCGGGTGTCCGTGACCGCAGCGGCGGAAAGGACCAAGTGATCGGCTCGTACGCGTACGCATCACTGCCGGAAGCGACCGCACACCATCCCCTGGCCCCGGCGCGCGGCCTGTACAGCAGCGACTCCTGGCTGGAGCTGCTGCACGGGCACGGCCACCGGTACCGCTGGCTGCTGATGTGCGCGCGGGAGCGCGCCGCGGCCCTGACCCCCCTCACCGACGGCCCGGCCGTGCAGACCGCGCGCTACCACCCGGGCTTCCTCCTCCACGGGCGGCTCCCGGCCGAACGCTGCGTCGTCGCAGGCCCCCGCACGGGCTATCTCAACGAACTGCGCTACGGGCCGGAGAGGCTGCCGGCCGACGAGGTCGCCGAGGGCCTCCTGGCCCCCGGGGAGCGGGAGCCCGCGCCCGAGGCCGCCCTCCTGCCGTATCTGCCGAGCGGGCCCGCGGCCGCCTTCGAAACGGCGGGCCACCCGGCGGGCCTGATCGCCTGGGACGCCTGGCTCGACGTCCCCGGCACCGGCTTCGACGGCTATCTCGCCGGGCTGGAGAAGACCCACCGCCATCAGGTGAAGGACGACCTGCGCCGGTACACCATGGCGGGCCTGGCCTTCTCCACCCGCCCGCTGACCGGCCCCGACGACGACACCGGCGACCTGCTCGCGCTGCACGAGCGCATGTACGGCTCCGTCTACGACCGGCCGGGCTCGCGCTTCTCCCGCTATCTGGCCCGCTGCGCCGAGCTCCCCGGCGCCTATGTCGTGCGGGCCCGGCTCGCGGGCCGCACGGTCGGCTGCCACCTGGTCTTCCACTACCGCGACGTGCTGTGGGTGCGCCTGATCGGCGTCGACGAGTCCCGCCCCGGGACGCGCGGCTGCTACTTCGGCCTGATGTTCTACGAGCCGCTCCGGCTCGCCCACGAGCTGGGGGCCCGCGCCGTGCACCTCGGCATCGGCACGTCCCGGGCCAAGTCGCGGCGCGGCGCGCGGCTGGAGCCGCTGTGGACGGTGGCCGTCACCGCCGGCGGCCGGGCGCGCGACCGGGCACGGGAGGGGCTCGCCGCGCGGGCCGTGGACCTGCCGGATCCCACGCCCGAGGGGGACGGCCCCGCGCCGGGCTCGCCGTCCGCGTGGGCCCGGCCGTCGTGGGCGGGGTGACACGGCCGCGCCGCGGATCCGGCCGGTGTTCGATGGCGGAGGAAGTCGTTCCTGACGTAACGTCGCGGGATGGCCGAACTCGTTGATCTGTCGGAGCTCGCCGTCCGGCACGGCGGGGCCCCGGGGCTCCGCGGCCATCTCGCGCGGCCACCGGGGGAGGAACCCCGGCCGGGCGTGGTCGTCCTCTTCGAGGCGGTGGGCGCCGACGCCGTCAACCGGCGGCTCAACGAGCGGATGGCCGAGGCGGGTTACCTGGCCCTCATGCCCGACCTCTACCGCGGCCGCTCCCCCTACCGCTGCCTGGTGCCGGCGATGCGGTCGCTGTTCTCCGGCCGGGGGCCGGTGTACGGGGACATCGAGGCCGCCCGGCAGCGGCTGCTGGCCGATCCCGGCTGTACGGGGAAGGTCGGTGTCATCGGGTTCTGCATGGGCGGCGGCTTCGCCCTCGTCCTCGCGGGGCAGGGCCGTTACGCCGCGGCCGCGGCCAACTACGGGAGGCCGCCCTCCGATGTGGATGCGGCGATGCAGGGCGCGTGCCCGGTGATCGCCCAATACGGCGCCGAGGACCGGGCGTTCCGTGGCTACGCGGGCCCGCTCAGGGAGGCCCTGGAGCGTGCGGGCGTCCCGCACGAGGTCACGGTCCATCCCGGCGCCGGGCACTCGTTCCTCAACCACGCCGACAACGTGCCGCCCTTGCTGCGGCCGGTGATGCGCGCCGTCATGGGCATCGGCCCGGAGCCGGCGTCGGCCGCGGACGCCTGGCGGCGCATCGAGGCGTTCTTCGCGGAGCACCTGGCCGCGGACTGACCCCCGGGGTGCGCGCCCGGGCCCGGCCAGGGCGCGCTCCTGGCCGGGCCGGACCTACGGCTTCGTGCAGCGAGGGTCCAGCGTGGCTCAGCGCCCGGCGCGGACCGTCTTTCCGAGGGCCGCGGGCGTCTTGCAGGCGATGTCGGTGCCGACCGAGTGGACGCCGTCCTTCTTGGCCTGACCGCCCTGGTACTCGTAGTACAGGTAGGTGTAGAACTCGATGCGGCGGCTCGGGCCGCAGGCCGAGTCCGCGGCGACGTTGTAGGTCAGGGTCACGGTGCGGCTGGCGCCGGGGAGGATCGGCACGGCGTAGTTCATCGAGCCGCTCTGCTTGCCCGTGACGTTGCAGCTGGTCACGTCGCCGGTGCAGGAGGCGAACGCGTACTTCAGCGCGGGGTCCTGCGAGGTGCTCCACGTCGGCTGTATGGACTGGTACACGAACTGGGTGTTCGTGGTCTGGTCGTTGGTGAACTTCAGCGTGATGCTCACCGTGGAACCGGGCGTCGCGGACGCCTTGTCGACGGTGACGGTCATCGGAG
This sequence comes from Streptomyces hiroshimensis, assembly GCF_014650335.1. GTDB lineage: Bacteria > Actinomycetota > Actinomycetes > Streptomycetales > Streptomycetaceae > Streptomyces > Streptomyces hiroshimensis. The sequence continues at coordinate 313,505 of NZ_BMUT01000011.1, read as the reverse complement.
GGGTGTCGGCGGCGGAGGCCGGCTGGGCCAGGCCCATGAGGGCGACGACAGAGGCGAGGGTGGCGGACAGCCCGAGGCGTCCGAACAGTGATCTGCGCATGGCCCGGGAGAGTAGACAGGCACTTCGCTTCCTGACTGCACCGCAGGGTGAGGACCGGCCACGCGCGAGAAGGCCGCCGAGGCCTCCGGAGCAGGTGTGGGCTGTGAGGCAGTGGTTCCGCAGGTGCAGGAGTTGGCCGGGAAGCGCTGCCGGGACGGGTGTGACGGGGCGTTCGAATGGCCGACGGGCGGTACCGGAGGACCCCCTATCGGCCAGAGCGGCCGTGCCGGGGGCACGCGCCACGGGCACGGACCGCAAGGCCCCGCGGGGAGGCCGTGATCCAGCACTTACGATGCTGAATCATGGAACTCAGACACCTAGAGCACTTCGTCGCCGTCGCCGAGGAGCAGCACTTCACGCACGCGGCCGAGCGGCTGCGGGTGGCGCAGTCGGGGGTGTCGGCCTCGGTGCGGGCCCTGGAACGGGAGCTGGGCGCCGAGCTGTTCCTCCGTACGACGCGGCGGGTGGGGCTCACGGACGCCGGGCGGGCGCTGCTGGTGGAGGCGCGGCGGACGCTGGCGTGCGCGGCGGCGGCCCGGGAGGCCGTCGCGGCGGTGCAGGGGCTGATGGGCGGCACGCTCTCGGTGGGGACCGAGCAGTGCATGGGCACGGTCGACGCCGCCGCGCTGCTGGCCTCCTTCCACGCGCTCCATCCGCAGGTGGAGGTGCACATGGAGCAGGCGGGCTCGGGGCGGCTGCTGGAGCAGGTGCGCCGCGGCGAGCTCGACGTGGCGTTCGTCGTGCACGACGGCTTCCACGAGGGGGTGCGGCTGCGGCGGGTGGCGGAGGAGCCGCTGATGCTGCTGTGCCGTGCGGACCACCCGCTGGCCGGGCTCAGCGGGCCGGTGCCGCTGGCGCGGCTGGCCGGGGAGGTGTTCGTGGACCTCCACCCGGACTGGGGCGCCCGCCGGGCCGCGGATCTCGCCTTCGCCGACGCGGGCGTGGCCCGCAAGGTCGCACTGCAGGTCAACGACGTCTACACGCTGCTCGACCTCGTCTCGCGCGGCCTGGGCGCGGCGGTCGTGCCGCGCCCGGTGACGCTCAAGGAGCAGGCGCGCGGGCTCAGTGCGGTGCCGCTGGAGGGGCCGACGCTGTGGAAGGTGGCCGTGGCCGTGCCGGCGGCGGGCAAGCCGACCGCGGCCGCGCGTGCGCTGCTGGCGATGACCGATCAGGGGACATGACCGGCCGTCAGGCATGACTGATCAGCAGAACTGCTGAATGTGATCGGTCAGGGATGTTGGACACGATCCGGTTTCCCGCGCAGAGTGGGGGACGGTCCGACACAAGATCCGACCACCGAGAAAGGCAGCACCCCCATGGCGCAAGAAGTACGCGGTGTCATCGCACGAGGCAAGGGCGATCCCGTGCGGGTCGAGACGATCCTCGTCCCGGACCCCGGCCCGGGCGAGGCCGTGGTGAAGATCCAGGCGTGCGGGGTGTGCCACACCGACCTGCACTACCGGGAAGGCGGAATCAACGACGAATTCCCGTTCCTCCTCGGCCACGAGGCTGCCGGTGTGGTCGAGTCGGTCGGTGACGGAGTGACCGAAGTGGCTCCGGGCGACTTCGTGATCCTCAACTGGCGTGCGGTCTGCGGTCAGTGCCGGGCGTGTCTGCGCGGCCGCCCCTGGTACTGCTTCAACACGCACAACGCGAAGCAGAAGATGACGCTGACGGACGGCACGGAGCTCTCGCCCGCGCTGGGCATCGGAGCCTTCGCGGAGAAGACGCTGGTGGCCGCCGGGCAGTGCACCAAGGTCGACCCCGCCGCGGCGCCCGCGGCCGCCGGCCTGCTGGGCTGCGGCGTGATGGCCGGCCTGGGCGCGGCGATCAACACCGGCCAGGTGGGCCGGGGCGACTCGGTCGCGGTCATCGGCTGCGGCGGCGTGGGCAACGCGGCGGTCGCCGGGGCCCGGCTGGCCGGCGCCGCGAAGATCATCGCGGTGGACCTCTCCGACGCCAAGCTGGAGCAGGCCAAGGCCCTGGGCGCCACGCACACCGTCAACTCCTCCTCCACGGACGCCGTCGAGGCGATCCGGTCGCTGACGGCGGGCTTCGGCGCCGACGTCGTCATCGACGCGGTCGGCCGCCCGGAGACGTACCGCCAGGCCTTCTACGCGCGCGACCTGGCCGGGACCGTGGTGCTGGTGGGCGTGCCCACGCCGGAGATGAAGCTGGAGCTGCCGCTGCTGGACGTCTTCGGGCGCGGCGGCGCGCTGAAGTCGTCCTGGTACGGCGACTGCCTGCCCTCCCGGGACTTCCCCATGCTGATCGACCTCTATCTGCAGGGCCGCCTCGACCTCGACGCGTTCGTCAGCGAGACGATCGCGCTGGACGAGGTGGAGGAGGCGTTCCACCGCATGGAGAAGGGCGAGGTGCTGCGCTCGGTGGTGCTGCTGTGAGCGCGGCGGAGACGACGCCGGACGGCGGGAAGGCCCGCGTCGAGCACCTGGTGACCACCGGCGTGTTCGCCCTGGACGGCGGCGTCTGGGAGGTCGACAACAACGTCTGGATCGTGGGCGACGACCAGGAGGCCGTCGTCATCGACGCGGCCCACGACGCGGAGGCGATCGCAGAGGCCGTGGGCGACCGCCGGCTCGTCGCGATCCTGTGCACGCACGCGCACAACGACCACATCGACGCGGCTCCGGAGCTAGCGGCGCGCACGGGCGCCCCGGTCCTGCTCCACCCGGACGACCGGGTGCTGTGGGATCAGACGCACCCGGACACCGCGCCCGACGGGGACCTGACGGACGGCCGGGTGCTGTCCGTGGCGGGCGTCGAGCTGACGGTGCTGCACACCCCCGGCCACAGCCCCGGCGGCGTCTGCCTGTACGCGCCGGCGCTGGGTACGGTCTTCACCGGCGACACCCTCTTCCACGGCGGGCCGGGCGCGACGGGCCGGTCCTTCTCGGACTTCCCCACCATCATCGACTCGATCCGCAAGCGGCTGCTGTCGCTGCCGCCGGACACCGTGGTGCGCACGGGCCACGGGGACGGCACGACGGTCGGCGGCGAGGCCCCGGACCTGCCGGAGTGGATCGCGCGCGGGCACTGACCCGGGCCTCCGGCCTAGGCCTTCGGAGTAGGCCTACGGAGTAGGTCCGAAGTCTCATGACATCTCGCGGGACGGCCGTTTATGGTCGTTGACGGGCACCGGTCGCTGTCACCATCCGGGTGAGAGCGGGGCCGGTGTCCGGGAGATGCCTGTGGAGGCATTGCATCGTGTCAGTCGAGCTGAATCACACCATCGTTCATTCCCGGGACAAGCAGGAGTCCGCCAAGTTCCTGGCGCACGTCCTGGGCCTGGAGGTCGCGCCGGAGATGGGGCCGTTCGTCCCCGTCGTCACCGGCAACGGCGTCGCGCTGGACTTCGCCACCAGCGACCAGCCCGAGAACATCGTCCCGCAGCACTACGCGTTCCTGGTGCCGGAGGAGTCCTTCGACGGCATCTTCGCGCGGATCAAGGAAGCCGGAGTGCCGTACTGGGCCGACCCGTACCGCACCCGGCCGAACGAGATCAACCACAACGACGGCGGACGGGGCGTCTACTTCCCCGACCCGTCCGGCCACTACCTCGAGGTGCTCACCCGCCCGTACGGCAGCGGGTCGTAGCGGGCCGTAGCGGATCCGAGGACCGCGTGAGCGCCGGGGCCCCGGGCCGGAAATACGGCCCGGGGCCCCCTCGCGGTCAGCGCAGGGCGTACCCGCCGTCCGGGTAGAGCGTCGATCCCGTCATGAAAGTGTTCGTGAAGAGGAAGAGCACCGCGTCGGCTATCTCGCCCTCCGTCCCGGGCCTGTGCAGCAGGCTGTCCCTGCCGTACTGCGCGAAGCTCGCCTCGCGCACCTCGGCCGGGCGCTGCGCCCACAGGTTGCCGTCGACCGTGCCGGGCGAGACGACGTTGACGCGCACGGGCGCGAGCTCCACGGCGAGCCCGCGCCCCAGCCCCTCGATCGCGGCGTTGCAGGCGACGTAGGCGGGGGCGGCTGCCGGGGGGCGTACGCTCGCGGCGCCGGACATCAGGACGACGGAGGCGTCCGCGGTCAGCTTCGGGGCCGCGTACTTGACGGCGTGGTACTGGCCCCAGAACTTGGACACGAAGGGGCTCTCGGCGTCGCTGTCGCTCAACTCGCGCATGGGGCCGACCCGGTAGGAGGCGGCCGGGGTGAAGAGGTGGTCGATCCGGTCGATGCCGTCGAAGAAGCGGGCCAGCGACTCCTTGTCGGTGGTGTCCACCGCTGCCCAGCCCGCCCGGTCCCCGAGCGACTGCGCGGCCGCGGCGAGCTTCTCCTCGTTCCGCCCGCCGAGCACGACGCGCGCGCCGGCCGCGACGGCGCGCCGCGCGACCTCCAGGCCGATGCCCGAGCCGCCGCCGACGATGACGACGTCACGGCCGGCGAGCGGGGCGGCGGGGGCCGGGGCCGGGGTCGGGGTCGGGGCGGGGGATGGTGAGCTGGTCATGCGGGCGCCTTCCGGTGGTCGCGGACTCTCCTGGTCCGAACCGCCGCCCGTGATCGTTTCATTCCCGCTCACTCCCGCGCCGCGCGAGGCAGCCGGGCTGCACCGAACGGGTGCAGTGCGGGTCCGGTGCGTTTGCGCGGGGGCGCAGCGGGGACCTCGTGACGGTGCCGGAGGGACATCAGTTGAAGGCGAGGCACCGTGGCCGCACCGCAGACCACCTCCCCCGTGACCCTGCACGTCAACGGCGTCGCCCACCGCAGGGAACTCGACCACCGCACGACCGTGCTCGACGCCCTGCGCGAGCACCTGGGGCTCACCGGGGCCAAGAAGGGGTGCGACCACGCGCAGTGCGGGGCGTGCACGGTGCTCGTCGACGGGCGGCGGGCGAACAGTTGCCTGCTGCTGGCCGTCGCCCACGACGGCGCGGAGATCACCACGGTGGAGGGGCTGGCCGACGGGGACGATCTGCACCCTCTCCAGGCGGCGTTCCTCGAACACGACGGCTTCCAGTGCGGCTACTGCACACCGGGGCAGATCTGCTCCGCGGTGGGGATGATCGCCGAGGCGGGCGAGGGCGCGCCTTCCCACGTGACACCGCTCGCGGCGGGGCCGCCCGGGGTGCCCGTCCCCCTCTCCCCCGACGAGATCCGCGAGCGGATGAGCGGCAATCTGTGCCGCTGCGGGGCCTACGTGAACATCGTCGCCGCGATCGGGGACGTGACGCGGTGAAGGCCTTCGCCTACACGCGCGCCGACGACGTGGACGGGGCGATCGCGGCCCTCGCGGCCTCTCCCGGCGGCATGTTCCTCGGCGGCGGCACCAACCTGGTCGACCTGATGAAGCTGGGCGTCGCCTCCCCCGGGCTGCTGGTGGACGTCAGCCGCCTGCCGCTCACGGAGATCGAGGAGACGCCGGACGGCGGGCTGCGCATCGGGGCCGGCGTCCGCAACAGCGACCTCGCCGCCCACCCGGCCGTGCGGGCGCGCTACCCCGCCCTGTCCCAGGCCGTGCTGGCGGGCGCCTCCGGGCAGATCCGCAATACGGCCACCACGGGCGGCAACCTCCTCCAGCGCACCCGCTGCCTGTACTTCCAGGACGTGGGCAAGCCGTGCAACAAGCGGGTTCCCGGGAGCGGCTGCCCGGCCCGCGAAGGAGTGCACCGCGATCTCGCGGTGCTGGGCCACTCGGCGCAGTGCGTCGCCACGCACCCCTCCGACATGGCCGTGGCCCTGGCGGCGCTCGACGCGGTCGTCGAGCTGCGCGGGCCCGGCGGCGAACGCACCGTCCCGCTCTGCGACTTCCACCGCCTTCCCGGGGACGAGCCCGAGCGCGACACGGTCGTCGAGCCGGCCGAGCTCGTCCTGGCCGTCCGGCTGCCGGCCCCTCCCGCGGGCCGGTCCGCGTACCGGAAGGCGCGCGACCGCTCCTCGTACGCCTTCGCGCTCGCCTCCGTCGCCGCGGCGCTCGACGTCCGCGCGGGCCGGGTCGCGGACGTGCGCCTGGCCTTCGGCGGTCTGGCCCACAAGCCCTGGCGGGCGCGCGTCGCGGAGGGCACGCTGCGGGGTGCCCCGGCCACCGAGGAGTCCTTCGCCGAGGCCGCCGAGGCCGAGCTGGCGGCCGCCGAGCCGCTGCGCGACAACGCCTTCAAGGTGCGGCTCGCCCGCAACCTGGCCGTGCGGGTGCTGGCCGGGCTCGCCGCACCGGGCGAGGAGGAGACCGGCTCATGAGCACCGATCCCGTCCGGCTCGAAGGCCGCGAGAAGGTCACCGGATCCGCCCGCTACGCCGCCGAGCACACCCCGCCCGGCACCGCGTACGCCTGGCCGGTGCCCGCCACGGTCGCCCTCGGCCGGGTCCTGTCGGTCGACACCGGGGCGGCGATGGCCGAGCCCGGTGCCCTGGCCGTGCTGACGCACGAGAACGCGCCGCGTCTGAAGGACGTGGAGGACCGCACGTTGCTCGTGCTGCAGAACGACCGGGTGCCGCACCGCGGCTGGTACGTGGCGCTGGCGGTCGCCGAGACCCCGGAGGCGGCCCGCGCGATGGCCGCCGCGGTGCGCGTCGCGTACGCGCCCGAGGAGCACGACGCCGTGCTGACCCCGGAGCACCCGCGCCTGTACTTCCCCGAGGAGGCCAACTCGGGCATTCCGGCGTGCCGCGAGCGCGGTGACTTCGACGGCGCCTACGCGCGTGCCCCCGTCCGCATCGACGCCACGTACACGCTGCCCGGCCTGCACAACCACCCGATGGAACCGCACGCGACGACCGCCCGCTGGGAGGACGGCCGGCTGTTCGCCCACGACTCCTGCCAGGGCGCGACGGCCGTCCAGGAGACGCTGGCCGCCCTGTTCGGGATGGACAAGGAGCGGATCACGGTCGTCGCCGAGCACGTGGGCGGCGGCTTCGGCTGCAAGGGCACGCCCCGCCCGCAGGTCGTCCTGGCCGCCATGGCCGCCCGGCACACCGGCAGACCCGTCAAGGCCGTGCTGCCGCGCGCTCAGCTCGCGGCCGTGGTCGGGCACCGGCCGCCGCTCATCCAGCGCATGCGGCTCGGCGCGGGCGAGGACGGCGTGATCACGGCGCTCGCGCACGAGGTCACCACCCAGACCTCCACCGTCCGCGAGTTCGTGGAGCAGGCGGCGGCCCCTTCGCGCGCCATGTACGTCTCCCTCGACAGCCGCACCACGCACCGGGTCGCCGCGCTCGACGTCCCGAGCCCGTCGTGGATGCGGGCGCCGGGCGAGGCCTCGGGGATGTACGCGCTGGAGTGCGCGATGGACGAACTCGCCTGCGCCGCCGGGGTGGACCCGGTCGAGCTGAGGGTGCGCAACGACACCGCGACCTACCCGGACAGCGGAAAGCCGTACAGCAGCCGGCACCTGGTCGAGTGCCTGCGCGAAGGGGCGCGCCGCTTCGGCTGGGACGCGCGCGACCCCCGGCCCCGCTCGCGCACCGAGGGCCGCCTGCTGATCGGCTCGGGGGTGGCGTCGTCCTTCTATCCCGTCTACCTCATGCCCTCCTCGGCACAGGCACAGGTCACCGGGGCGGGCCGCTACCGGATCCGGGTCAACGCCACCGACATCGGCACGGGCGCCCGGACCGTCCTCGCACAGATCGCGGCCGAGGCGCTCGGCGTCGCGCAGGACCTGGTCGCCGTCGAGATCGGCAGCAGTGCGCTGCCGGCCGCGCCGCTCGCCGGGGGCTCCGCCGGCACCGGCTCGTGGGGATGGGCCGTGCACAAGGCCTGCCGCACGCTGGTCGGGATGATCGACGAGCGCGGGGGCACGCTGCCGACGGACGGCCTGACCGCCACGGCCGACACCGGGGAGGACATCGCCTCCGACCCGCCGCACGCGAAGGCGTCCTTCGGTGCGCAGTTCGCGGAGGTCGCGGTCGACACCGACACCGGGGAGGTGCGTCTGCGCCGCCTGCTGGGCGTCTTCGCCGCCGGTCGCGTCCTCAACGCCCGCACCGGACGCAGCCAGTTCATCGGGGGCATGACGATGGGCGTGGGCATGGCGCTGATGGAGGGCAGCACGATGGACGCCCGCTTCGGCGACTTCGCCGAACGGGACCTCGCCTCGTACCACGTGCCGGCGTGCGCGGACGTCCGCGGCATCGAGGCGCACTGGATCGACGAGCACGACCCGTGGCTCAACCCCATGGGGAGCAAGGGCATCGGGGAGATCGGCATCGTCGGCACCGCGGCGGCGATCGCGAACGCGGTGCACCACGCGACGGGGGTACGGGTCCGCGACCTGCCCCTGCTGCCGGAGAAACTCCTGGCCGGCCTGGAGCGGCCCCGCTGAGCCTCGATCGGTCCTGCCCGCCCGGGTCAGGCGCTCCGGGAGGCGGCCCGCGCGCGGCTAGGAGGCGGCCGTCCGGGCCGGGAAGTGCCGCGCGAGTTCGGCGACGACCGCCTGCGCGGCCGGGGAGACCCAGCGCCTGCGGTGCCGTGCCACCTGGACGGGCACATCGGGGAACGGGGGCCCGGCCACCGCGGCCAGGCGGCCTTCGCGCAGGGCGTCCTCGGCGGTGGCGCGCGGCAGCAGCGTCAGGCCGAGCCCCGCCGCCACGCAGGACCGGGCGGCCTCGATGCTGCCGAAGCGGGTCAGGCGCAGGTGCGCGCCGGGGAGGGAGAGGAGGCGGTGGGCGAGGCGGTCGCTGTAGGAGCAGCCCTGCTCGTGGAGGAAGAAGGTCTCGCCGGCCAGGTCCTCCCAGGTGACGGGTGCGGGCCGGCGGGCGAAGGGGTGTCCGGGGGCGCAGAGGAGGACCAGCGGCTCGTGGGCGAGGGGTTCGGCGGCGATGTCGGGGAAGGAGACGTCCTCCTCCAGCAGCAGCGCGATGTCGAGCCGGCCCGTGCGGAGTCCTTCCACGGCGGCGGCGGTGCCGACGGGCGCCAGGTCGACCTCGATGCCGGGGTGGGAGCGGCGCAGGGCGGCGATGACGCCGGGCAGGCGGGCCGAGCACAAGGTCTCCCCCGCGCCCACGACGACGCGCCCGGCCGGCGGCCCCTCGGCCGCGACGGCCGCGCGCAGGCGGGACTCGGCGTCCAGCACGGCCTCGGCCTCCTCGATCAGGCGGCGGCCCGCCGCGGTGAGGGACGCGCCCCGGGGCAGCCGGTCGAAGAGGCGGGTGCCCAGCTCCTTCTCCAGCGCCCGGATCTGCACGGTGACGGTGGACTGGGCGAGGTGCAGCTCCGCGGCCGCGGCGGTGAAGCTCCCGGTGCGGGCGAGGGCGAGGAAGGTGCGGAGGAGTCGGGTGTCCACGGGGTGATCCTAGTGAGCCATCGGGCTTCCCGATCGCAGAGATCAAAAACCATCGTTGGTCATGATGGGTGGCCTGCGGGAGAGTGAGGCCCATGACCACCAAGAGCACCGCTGCTGCCACCGAGATCCTGCGCTACACGGCCTTCACCTCCGACCCCTCCGGCGGGAACCCCGCGGGAGTCGTCCTCGACGCCGCCCGCCTCGGCGAGGAGGAGATGCTCGCGATCGCCGCCGAAGTCGGCTACTCCGAGACGGCGTTCATCACCGCCGGGGACGCGGCGTCACGCCGTTTCCGGCTGCGCTACTTCAGCCCGCTCGCGGAGGTCGCGTTCTGCGGCCACGCCACCGTCGCGACCGCGGTCGCCCTGGCCGGCCGCATCGGCCCCGGCGAGCTGCTCTTCGACACGCCCGTGGGCGAGATCGGGGTCGCCACGGAGACCGGCGCGGACCGCGTGGGGCGGGCGACCCTCACCAGCGCGCCCACGCACTCCCGCCCCGCCGAGGACGCCGAGGCGGACGCCGCGCTGGCCGCCCTGGGCTGGACCCGCGAGGAGCTGGACCCGGCGCTGCCGCCGCACGTCGCCTTCGGCGGAAACCATCACCTCGTGCTCGCCGCCGCCACCCGCGCCCGGCTGGCCTCCCTCTCCTACGACTTCGACGCGCTCGGCGACGTGATGCGGTCGTACGGCTGGACCACCGTGCAGCTGGTGTGGCGGGAGGACGGGCGGCTGTTCCATGCGCGCGACCCCTTCCCCGTGGGCGGCGTCGTGGAGGACCCGGCCACCGGGGCGGCCGCGGCCGCGTTCGGCGGCTACCTGCGGGCGATCGGCGAGGCCACCACGATCCGCATCCGCCAGGGCGAGGACATGGGCCGCCCCAGCGATCTGCTCGTCGCGATCGACCCGGCGGACGCGCGGGTGCGGGTGACGGGGCACGCCGTGCCGGTCGCCGGCTGAGGCCGGCGAGGGGGACGGGCCGCCCGGCGCATCACTTGTCGGCGTGGCCGCCGATGTAGAACAGCAACCAGATGAAACCGGCGAAGAGGTGGGTGACGAAGACGTAGACCAGCACCCGGAGGGCAACCTGCCGCTCCGCCCGCTTCTCGCTCATGGCGGGCCTCCTCTCGGCTGTTCCTCTTGGCTGTCGCCGTCCGCCGCTTTACCGGCGCGAGTCTACCCCTCAAGCTCACCCTTGGGTTCACGGAGGGTGATCAGGGAACGCGTCCCGGACCGCGTTCCCCAGGAAACCCCCGTGGCCGACCGCCAGGTCACCCCGCGCACACCTCCAGCACCAGCCCCGCCACCGTCTCCGGCTCGCGCAGGGTCGGCAGGTGGTCGGATCCGGGCAGCCTGACCAGGCGGCAGCCGGGGATGCGTGCGGCCATCTCCTCGTTGCACCGGACCACTTCGGGCTGGTCCTGCTCGCCCAGCGCCAGCAGGCACGGCACGTCCAGCTCGCCCAGCCGGCCGAAGGCGGGGGCGTCCGGCACGTGGTAAGGGTGGTTGGAGAACCACGCCGGGAGCGCCGCCCGTATCCGGGCCACCGCCTCGGCGTCGTCGCCGGAGCCGGCCGCGCCCCACGTCCGCCGGCACAGGGCCACGAGGCCGTCCATGTCCCCCGCCCCGGCCAGCCTTTCGATCTCGGCCATGACGCGCGGCGAGCCGAGCTCGTCGTAGCCCGTCACGCCCGGGACCAGCAGCGCGAGCGCCGCGACCCGCCCGGGGTCGGCGAGGGCGAGGCTCACCGCCGTGGCGCCGCCCATGCTGGAGCCGACCAGGGCGGCCCGGTCCAGGCCGAAGTGGTCGAGGACCGCCACCAGGTCCTCCATCAGGGAGTACTTCACCGTGGCCGCCGGGGAGCGCCCGTAGCCGCGCACGTCGTAGCGGATGACCCGGTGCCGCTCCGCGAGGCGCGGCAGGACGGGATCCCAGATGCGCGAGTCCCCTACCCCGGAGTGCAGCAGCACGAGCGGTACGCCTCCCCCTGCCGGCCCCTCCCCCGAGTCGTCCGCCCAGACTTCGCCGCCCTTGACCCGCACCGTGGTTTCCATGGCCCGAGTCTGCTGGCTGACCGGCCTGTGCACCAGAGAGCGCCCGCCCGCCTCACGGAGCGAGGTCACGGCGGGCGACGAGGCCGAACGCCAGCAGGACGCCCGCGGCGCCGACGCCGACGAGCACCGCGAACTGCCCCCAGGGGACGGCGCCGTAGGCCAGTGCGTCGCCCGGCGTGTAGTAGTGGAAGGGGCTGATGAAGCGCAGGGGCGCGGCCTTCGCCCAGGCCATGGCGATGAAGTTGACCGCGAACCCGGCCGCGCCGAGGGCGATCGTCGTCCCCACGACACGTGCCCTGCTGCGGCCCGCGGCCGAGACGGCCAGGGCGGGGCCCGTCAGGCACAGCGCGAAGCCGAAGCCCAGCAGCCCGGCCGCGTACACCCCGCTCTGGGGGACGGCGTCGCGCAGGTTGGGCGCCAGCGCCACGCCTACGGACACGGCGAGCGTCGCGGCCACGTTGAGCAGCAGGGAGACGAGGACGAGCGCGGCGGTCCGCTCGGCCAGCAGCCGCGCCCGCGAGACGGGGCGGACCATGAGCAGCTCGATGGTGCCCGCCTCCACGTCCGCGGCGACCGCGGCGGCGGCCAGCGAGCCGACGGCGGTCAGCTGCAGGGCGATCCAGAACGGGTGGGTGAGCCCGGCGCCCAGCAGGCCGGGGTAGCTGGCGATCGACACGTCGCCGTTCGATCCGCTGAACGCCCTGAAGACGCCCGGCGGCTGCCGCCCGCCCGCGCCGAAGATCTGTCCCGGCGTGACGGTCGTCGTGATCACCACGATGAGGGCCTCGAAGACGGCGATGCCCACGGCCAGGGCGACGATCATCCGGCGGCGGCGCTGCAGGGCCAGCCGCATCAACGGGAAGCGGCCGGTCATGGGGGCGTCCCCCTGTTCCGATTGTTCTGGTTGTTCTGGTCGTCCGGGCCGGTCCGGACGACCATTCCGTTCCGGTAGAGGTCGAGGAACGCCTCGTCCAGCCCGGCCTCCTCCACCGTGAGGTCCCGCACCGGCAGCGCCAGCAGCTCCCGCAGGGCGGCGACCGTCCGGTCGGGCGGGATCATCAGCACGGCCTGGTCGCCGTGCCAGGCGGGCGACCAGCGGTCGGCGGCGCCGAGCGGCCGCCGCCCGAGGCCGTCCGCGAACGTCAGGCGCACCTTGCGGGCCCGGGCCTCGCGGAGGGCGGCCACCGACCCGACGGTCACCAGCCGCCCGGCCCGGACGATCGCCACCCGCTCGCACGTCCGCTGGACCTCCGGCAGCACGTGGCTGGAGAGCAGGACGGTGCGCCCGGCCGCGCGGACCTCCGCCAGCAGGGCGTAGAAGGTCTCCTGGACGAGGGGGTCGAGCCCTTCGGTGGGCTCGTCGAGGATCACCAGCTCGGGTTCGTGCTGCAGTGCCTGGACGAGGCCCAGCTTCTGCTTCATGCCGCGCGAGTACGCGCGGACGGTGCGGTCCAGGTCCGCGCCGGACAGGCTCAGGCGCTCGCAGAGCTCGTCCTGGAGACGGGCGGGGGCGCCCTGCAGCGCCGCCAGCAGCCGCAGGGTCTCGCGGCCGGTGAGCTCGGGGTAGAGCCGCAGCTCCCCGGGGAGGTAGCCGAGGGACGGGGCGAGGCGCAGGTGCTCGCTGAAGGGGTCGCGGCCGAGCACCCGGACCCGGCCCGCGGTGGGGCGCAGCAGCCCCACGAGGCAGCGCATCGTGGTGGTCTTGCCCGCCCCGTTGGGCCCCAGGAAGCCGAAGACCTCGCCCTCGCCGACGCCGATGTCGAGCCCCTCGACGCCGACCGTGCGGCCGTAGCGCTTGGTCAGCGAGACGATGTCGATGACGTTGCGCGTGCGCTCGCCCAATGCCGCCTCCCGGACCGTCGCCGGCGGGGTCTCCCGTCCAGTTTCGGCCAGCCGACGCCGGGCCGCCAGGGCTGGCGGAGGCGCCGAGGGGACCGGCAGCGGGGCGGGGCGCCGGTCCCCGTGCCGGACGGCGGCGCAGGGGAGAAGCTGGGAGAGACTGGGAGGAGAGACCACCGGGAGGAGAGGCAGGCGGAGGGGCCGAGCGCAGAGGAGCCGACGATGCCGCACACAGCCGAATGGAACGTCCACCTCGATCTGGTCGAGGAGGACGGCAGGACGAGCGCCCGCGCCACCCTCGACACCGGGGCGACGACCGTCACGGGCCGCGGGAGCGCCACGTGCGCGCCGGGCGACAAGGACATCCCGGCGATCGGGGACGAGTTCGCGGCGGGGCGGGCCCTGCGCGACCTCGGCGAACAGCTCCTGCACACCGCGGAGCACGACGTCGCCGCGGTGGGCGCGGCCCCCGAGCCCAGGAGGTCGCCGATGTACGGGTGGCCGCTGTGAGGGTGTGAGGCGGGCGGCCCTGCCGACGCGGCGGCCGGCCGGGGTCAGACCCCGACCGTCTCCTCCATCTCCTCCTCGGCCCCGGGCCCCGAGCCGGTGGCGGTGGCGGAGGCCGTGCGGGCCTTCCTCGCCTCGGCGGCCCACGCGACGGCGGTCACGGCCGCGCCCAGGGCCAGCCACAGCGCCAGCGTCGCCACGTGGCGGCCGAGCCCGGTGCTGTCGAAGTAGACGAGGCTGCGCGTGCCCTCGACGAAGCCGGCGCCGTTCCAGAAGGAGTGCAGCCCGGCGAAGAAGCCGTTCTGCAGCTCGGGCCGGTACACGCCGCCCGCGCTGGTGAAGTTGAGCATCACGAAGAGCACCATCATGCCCAGCGTCGTCCAGCGCTTGAGGAAGGTGTGCAGCCCGACGCCGACGAGCAGGATGCCCGCCGAGTAGGCCCAGGCCATCCCCCACAGGCCCCACAGGCCGTGGTCGACGAGGCCGAAGACGGGCCCGGCCAGAACGGCGCCGATCACGCTGACCACGAACGAGGTCGCCACCGCCAGCGCGGCCCGCAGCCGCATGGGCAGCGCGCCGCCCGCGGCGCCCAGCACCGCGACGGAGGCGTACGAGCCGATGCTGACCGCGACCAGCAGGAAGAAGATGCCCTGCCCGGTCGGGTCGCCCTCGGCGGGCGGCGCGACGTCGGTCACCTTCAGGGGCGCGCCGGTGCGGGCGGCGACGGGCGTGAAGACCTTCTGCACGGCCACGGCGGTGGTGTCGGACCCGGCGGAGGCGACCAGCAGCTCGGGGGCCTTGCGGTCCGGTATGTACGCGCCGAAGACGTCCTGGTGGCGGAGCGCGCGGACGGCCTCGTCGCGGTCCGCGACGGTGCGGACGGCGAGCCGGTCCCCCGCCTTCTCGGCGATGCCCCGCGCCAGGGTCTGCGCGCCCGGGCCGGACCCCACGACGGCGACGGGCAGTTCGTGGGGCGTGGGCTGCGCGAACGCGCCCAGGTAGGCGAGGCCCATCCCGATGCACATCAGCAAGGGGGTGAGCAAGTGGCTCAGTACGTGGCGCAGCGCGCCGCGGGTGGCGGGTCCCATCGTGTCCTTCCTCGGTCTCCCGGGCGGATCGGCCCGGGAATCGCCCGGCGGAATCGGCCGGGCCGAATCGATCGAGCCGAATTGGTTGGCTTTTACAACTTTCCCTTTAAGTTGTACTATACAACCAGACCTCGAAAGGATGTCCCCGTGCCCGACCGTGACGCCTCCGTGGAGACCATCCAGCGCGAGCTGACCGCCTTCGCGCGCCGCGCCCGGGCGGCCGCGGCCCGTATGCATCCCGAGCTCTCGCTGGTCTCCTTCACCCTCCTCGCCCACCTGGAGGACCGCGGCGGGTGCCGCGCCACGGACCTGGCCGCGCACTACCTGCTGGACAAGTCCACGGTCAGCCGGCAGATCGCGGCCCTGGAGCGGCTCGGCCTCGTCGAGCGCCGCCCCGCCCCCGAGGACCAGCGCGCCCAGGTGCTGCACCTGACGCCCCGCGGCGCCGGGACCCTCGCCCAGGTCACCGCCAACCGCCGGGCGGCCTTCCGGGAGCGCCTCGCCGACTGGGACGAGGCCGACCTGGACCGCTTCGCCGGCTATCTGCTGCGCTACAACGCCTCGGCCGGGCCGCTCGACTGACCTGCCGTCCCGGCCCCGGCCGGGCACACCCCCGGACACACCCCCGGGCACACCCCAAGCACGCACACACTCCCCGAATCTGGGGCGATTGGTCACTCGTTGGGCTGTTTTGTCGCCGTCGTGGGTGAGTCGCCTTCCCCGGAGCGGCTATGCAGGCCTGGCGGATACGACCTGCCGGCAAGCTCGGACGGAAGGGTGTGGGGAGCGTGCAGTCACGCGGAGACGACCGTGACCGGGGCGGCCGCTCGCCGTCCGTGGCCGCGTCGCCGGGAGAGGAGCTGCGGCGGCTGCGGCAGGAGCGGGGCATGTCGCTGGCCGGGCTCTCCCGGGCCGTCCACTACACCAAGGGCTATCTGAGCCGGGTCGAGACCGGCGAGAAGCCGATGACCCCCGAGGTGGCACGGCGGTGCGAAGAGGCGCTCGGCGCGGGCGGGGTGCTGTCCGGGCTGGTGCCGGAGCCGGCCGAGGGGCGGCGTGCCGGGCGCAACGGGCTGCTGGAGGTGTGCCCGTACCGCGGCCTGGCGGCGTTCGACACCTCGGACGCGGGCTGGTTCTTCGGCCGCAGCCGGGCGACGGCCGCACTCGTCCGCCAGCTGACCGAGCGTCTGGACGGCTCCGGGCCGGTCGCCGTGGTCGCCGCCTCGGGCACCGGCAAGACGTCGCTGCTGCACGCCGGGCTGGTGCCCGAGCTGCGCCGGGGCGTCCTGCCGGTGTCCGGGTCGAGCCGCTGGCCGGTGGTCACGATGCGCCCCGGGGAACACCCCGTGGAGGAGTTGCTGGTCCGGGTGGCGGACGCCGTCGCGGCGGAACCGGACCACCTGCGCAGGGCGCTCGGCCGCGGCGGGGCGGGGGCGCTGGCCCGTGCCGTGCACGCCGCGCTGAACCGCCGTCCGCGGCGCGCCGGGAGTGCGGCGGCGGAGGGCGGGGAGCCGGCCCGGGTGGTGCTCGTCGTCGACCAGTTCGAGGAGGTCTTCACGCTGTGCCCGGACGCCCGGCAGCGGGCGGAGTTCGTCCGCGCGGTGCACGCCCTGGCGACGGGGCCCGCCCCTGCGGACGGCCAGGAGGGCTCCGCGGCGCTGGTCGTGCTGGGCATGCGGGCCGACTTCTACGGCAGGTGTCTGGCGTTCCCCGAGCTGGCGGCGGCGCTGCGGGCGGGCCAGCTCCCCCTGGAGCCCCTGCGGGCCCAGGAGCTCCGCGACGCCGTGGTGCGGCCCGCCCACGCGGTGGGCCTGGAACTGGAGCCGGGCCTGGCCGAGCTGATCCTGCGTGACCTGGGGGCCGGGGACGACGTCGGCGACGGCGGCGGCGAGCGGGAGGGCGGCGGATACGAGCCCGGTGCGCTGCCGCTGCTCTCCCACGCGCTGCTGGCGACCTGGCAGCGGCGCAGCGGCAGGCTCCTGACCGTGGCGGGCTATCAGCAGGCCGGCGGGATCGCGGGGGCGGTCGCGGCGACGGCGGAGCGGGCGTACGGGCGTCTGTCCCCCGGCTGCCGGGAGGCCGCCCGGGCGGTCCTGCTGCAGCTGGTCCGGGTGGACCAGGACGGGCGGTCGGCGCGCCTGAGGGTGTCGCGCGAGCGCCTGTCGCAGGACCTCGGGGAGCAGGCCGGGGCGGCGCCGGAGGTGGTGGAGGCCTTCACCCGCGCGCGGCTGCTGACCGTCGACGCCGACCGGGTCACGCTGGCCCACGAGGCCGTGCTGCGAGCCTGGCCGCGGCTGCACGGGTGGATCGAGGCCGACGCGGCGGCCCTGCACGGCTGGCAGCAGCTGAGCGCCGCGGCCGGGCAGTGGGAGGCCGAGGGGCGCGACCCCGCCCTGCTGCCGCGCGGCAGCAGGCTGGCGGCCGCGCGGGAGACGGCCTGCCACCCCCTGGCCGCGGTGGGCGGCGTCGAGCGGGCGTTCCTGGCGGCGGCGGGCGCGCTGGCCGCCGCCGAACAGGAGGCGGAGCGGCGCCGGGCCCGGCGCCTGTACCGGCTGCTGGTGTCCTTGGCCGTCCTCCTCGCCCTGGCCCTGGCCGGCGGGGTGACGGCGGTGCACCAGGGTCTGCGGGCGGAGGCCGAGCGGCACGTGGCCCGCTCGGAGGAGCTGGCCTTCCGCGCCGTCTCGGGCGGCGCGCCCCGGCCCGAGGTGGCGATGCTGCTGGCGACCGGAGCCTGGCGGGACGCCCACACCCCGGCCGCGGCCAGCGCCGTACTGAGCACGCAGGCGCAGCCGTACGCCGGGCGGCTGCCCGGCCACCGCAAGCGCGCCCACGCCGTGGCGTGGCTGCCGGGCGGGAAGCGGCTGCTGTCGGCGGGTGCGGACGCCACGGTCCGGGAGTGGGACGTGCGCACGCGCCGGCAGGTCGCGGTGGCGAGGTGCGGGGCGGCGGTGCGCGCGCTGGCCTCGGCCCGGCAGCGGAACCTGGCCGCCTGGGGGGACGAGGCGGGTGTCGTGACCCTGCGGGAGGGCACGGGCGGCCGCACCGTGGCGCTGCCCCCGGAGAGCAGGCACCGCGGGACCGTCCGGGGAGCGGCCCTGTCGGACCGCGGGGACCTGCTGGTGACGGCGGGCGAGGACGGCACGGTGCGCCTGACGCACCTGGGCGGCGGGCGGGCCCGCACAGAGGTCCGGGACGTCGGCCTGGGATGGCTGTACGCGGCCGCCGTCAGCGGGGACGGCGCACAGGTCGCGGCCGCGGGCTTCGACGGGCGGGTGTGGCTGCTCGACGTGGGCAGCGGGCGGTCGAGGGTCGTCGGCAGCAGGGACTTCGGCCGCGTACGGGCCCTCGCCTTCTCCCCGGACGGGCGCCGCCTGGCCACCGGCGAGTGGCTCAACCGCATCGGCCTGTGGGACACCCGCAGCGGCACGCGCGAGGCCGCCCTCGAAGGGCCTTCCGACTCCGTCTTCAGCGTGGCCTTCTCCCCCGACGGCAGCCGACTGGCCGCAGCCAGCCAGGACGACACCGCCGCCATCTGGGACCTCGCCGAGCACCGCCGCATCGCGCAGCTCGCCAGCCACATCGGCCCCGTCTACGCCATCGCCTACTCCCCCGACGGCCGCACCCTGGCGACGTCCGGGGAGGACGGCTCGGTGCGCCTGTGGACCCCTCAGGCCGCCGTCACCACCCCGCTGCCGGGCTCGGCCTGGCAGGACGGGACCCTCAGCCCCGACCGTTCCCTGCTCGCCCTCGCAGGGCGGGACGGCACGCTGCGTCTGCTGCGCACCGCCGACCGCAGCCTGCGTACGGTGCAGGCCGGGCGCGACCCGGTGCGCGCAGTGGCGTTCAGCCACGACGGGTCGCTGGTCGCCGCGGGCGACGAGCACGGCACCGCCACCGTGTGGGGCACCGCGGACCTCCGCCGCCCGCTCCACCGCTGGCGGGCGCACGGCCGGGCACTCACCTCGCTCGCCTTCCGCCCCGGCGACGCCGGAGCGCTCGCCACCGCCTCCGAGGACCACAACGCGAAACTGTGGCGGCTCGCAGGGGACGCGGCCCTGGAGGAGCGCACGCTGCCCGGCCACGACGACGGCGTCTACCGCGTGCTCTTCCTCGGCCGGGACACCCTCGCCACCGGCAGCCTCGACAACACCGTCCGCATCTGGCGCTACTCCGACGGCCGTGTGCTGCGCAGCCTGACGGAACACGAGGACACCGTCTTCGGCCTGGCCTTCAGCCGGGACGGCATCCTCGCCACGGCGAGCCGCGACCACACCGTCAAGCTCTGGAACCCCGCCGCCGGCAAGAGCCTGCGGACCCTGGCCGGACACACCGGCCCGGTCACGTCGGCGGCCTTCAACCCCGCCGGCACCCGGCTGGTGACCACCGGCCGCGACAACACCGTACGGATCTGGGACCCGCACGACGGCCGCCTGCTGCTGACCCTGACCGGCCACACCGACCGCGTCCGGGCCGCGGCCTTCCTCGGTGACGGCGGACCGGTGGTGTCCGTGGCGGAGGACGGGACCGTGCGCTGGTGGGACCTGGACGTACCGACCGTCCTCGCCCGTACCTGCAGGGCGCTGGGCAGCGCCACGGACCGGCCGCTCTGGCAGCGCCTGCTGCCGGACGTTCCCTACGCGCCGGGCTGCCCTTGATCGCCTGTCGCCTGATCGCCTGATCGCCTGATCGCCTGATCACCGGACGCACTTCACTCACATGCGCATCACGGCCGGTGGGAGGCGGTTGCCCCGCCGCCTTGTCCGCCGAGGCAACAGGAAACCCCTATTCCGCAACGCTGCCCCGCTCCGAGACTCGAAGTACCGGGACAACAGGGATGAATCCACCCCCCGGTGACACGGCCTCAGCCGAGACAAGGAGCCCTCATGAACAGCCGTCGCCTCCGCAACCGCCGCCTCGTCCTCCCCACCGTCGTCGTACTCCCGGCCCTCGCCCTCACCGGCGCCACGGCCGCCCTCGCCGACGGCGCACCCACCGCCGTCACCATGGCCCCGGCCGCGTGGGCCACACCGGCGCCCACGGACGCCGACCCCGACCCCGAGGCCGAGGCCGACCCCGAGGCCGACGCCGACGCCGACGCCGAGGCGACCGAACGCCAGAAGATCGTCGACCGCGCCCTCGCCGCCCTGACCACCCCCAAGCGCTTCCGCCTCAAGCGCGGCGGGCCCGTCTACCTGTCCCGGCCGGGCCACCCGGACCAGGACACCAACTACCTCGGCCGGGGCAACAGCAACGCCAACATGAACGAGTACAACGACTTCGCCCGGAACCCGAACCACCGCCAGTGGTGCGGTTTCTTCACCGCCAGGATGTGGGACGGCCGCGGTGTCCCCGCGGACCCGGGCAGCAGCCGGGCCTGGCGCACCGGCACCGGCCACCGGTGGCATCCCTACGCGGCCGGGCGGCTGCCGCAGCCCGGTGACGTCCTCATGTGGGCCGGTCGGAACCACGCGGGCCACGTCGGTGTCGTGGTCGACGTCTCCGGCACGCGCGTCACGACCGTCGAGGGCAACACCGGCTACCACAACGACAGCATCGCCCGGCAGCGCTACGAGTGGACCGGCGCCGGGCCGGCGCTGAAGGACAGGACCAAGGTCTTCCAGGGCTTCGCCTCCCGGTTCTGACCCCGCGCCCTCTCCGGCCCCCGCCCTCCACCGCCTCCACCCTCCCGAAGGGACACTCCCATGGACACCCGCTCCTCCCCCCTCGCCCGCCTCCGCAGCACCGGCGCTCTGCTCCTGGCCTCGCTCGCCCTCGCCGGAGCCGCCGTCGCCACCACGACCACCACGACCGTCACCGTCACGGCGACGACGACCACGACCGGCACCGGCACCGGCACCGGCACCGGCAGCAGCGCGGAGGGCGCCGATCCGTGCCGGCCCGTCCGGGCCGGCGCCTGCCCCCACCGGAACTGACGCGGCGCGGCCGGTCACCCTGCAGGGCCGCCCTCCCGGGGGCGGCCCTGCCTTCGCACGCCGCACGCCGCCCGGCGCGCCGCGGCCGCCCCGGCTCGCGCCGTTGCCGCCCATCCGCCATATGGGTGATCATGCACGTCATGCACAGTGACCTCTTCGCCCAGCAGAACATGGCCAAGCCCGCCGCCGCGCCGGGCATGGCCGTCCACAACGCCAAGTCCATCGTCTACGCCGTCGAGGGGGAGTGCTACGCGCGCCAGGGATCCATGGTCGCCTTCCGCGGCGACCTGCAGTTCGAGAAGCTCGGCCAGGGCGTGGGCAAGTTCCTCAAGCGCGCCGTGACCGGCGAGGGCCTGGCGCTGATGGCCGTGCGGGGCCGCGGCGAGGTGTGGTTCGCACACGAGGCCGCCAACTGCTTCATCGTCGACATCGCCCCCGGCGAGAGCCTCACGGTCAACGGCCGCAACGTCCTGTGCTTCGACCCGACCCTCTCCTACGAGATCCAGACCGTGAAGGGCGCGGGCATGACGGGCGGCGGGCTCTTCAACTCCGTCTTCAGCGGCCACGGGAAGCTCGGCGTCATATGCGAGGGCAACCCCATCGTCATCCCCGTCTCCGCACAGTCCCCGGTCTACGTGGACACCGACGCCGTCGTCGGCTGGTCCGCCTCCCTGCGCACCTCGCTGCACCGCTCCCAGAGCCTCGGCTCGATGCTGCGCGGGGGCTCGGGCGAGGCCGTCCAGCTCAAGCTGGAGGGAGAGGGCTTCGTGATCGTCCGGCCGAGCGAGGCCAAGCCGCACCAGCAGAACGGCTGACCCCGTGCTCGGCCGCATAGCCTCCGCCGTGCTGCCCGCGGCCGGGCGGCTGACGGTGACGACCGACGACGCCGCCGGAGCCGGGCCCGCGCCCGGCAGCATCGTCGCGGCGAACCACACCTCGCTGGCCGACCCGGCGGTCGTGCTCGCCGCCCTCCACCGGCTGGGGGTGTCCCCCGTCGCCCTGGCGGCCGCCGGCCTGTGGCGGATCCCGCTGCTCGGGCGGCTGCTCACCCGGGAGGGGTACGTCCCCGTCCACCGCGGCGACCCGCGGGCGGCCGCGGCCCTCGACGGGGCCGAGGCCGCGCTGGCCGGCGGCCGCGTCGTGCTCATCTACGGCGAAGGCGCCATACCCCGGCGCAGGGACTCCGGCGAGGCGGCGCCCCGCCCCTTCCGCGGCGGGCTCGCCCACCTCGCCCTCGCCACCGGGGCGCCCGTCGTGCCCCTCGGCCAGGCGGGAGCGCGCCGCATCTGCTCCGGCAGCCGGACCCGGCAGCTGGCCGGACTGCTCACCGCGCCCGTGCGCCGGCCGCCCCTGCACGTCCACATCGGCGCCCCGCTCCGGCTGGCCGGCGACCGGGCTGCGGCCACGGCGCGCGCCCACGAGGCGGTGACCGGCGCCTGGCGCACGGCGGCCGCACGCATCGGAGAACCGGCAAGCCCGGCGGCCTGAAGCCGCCGGGCCCGCTTCTTCGCGCCTCACCGTCCGCCCCGGGAATCGCCCTGCCGTCCGGCCCGGGGACGGCCTTACCGTCTGCCCCGGGGACAGGCCTTACCGTCTGCCCTGGGGATCGTCGCAGGCCTGGCCGCCGGCGCCGTTGCCGTTGCCGCCCTTCCCTTCCGGAACGATCTCCGAGGCCCAGCCCTCGGGAGGTTCCTGGTACGGGCTGCAGGTCCCGCACGAGGCACACGTCCACCTGCCGTGTACCCCCAGGACGACGGATCCGCAGCCGCTACAGGTGTTGGTGGTGTAGTAGGGCTCGCCGGGTGCGGCGTGTGAGCGCCATGCCTGCTCTTCCATGTCACCCAGACTGCCATGAACACTGTGAACACGAGGACTTCCCGTCAGGACCGTTGATGGTCGACGCGCCACATTCGGGACAGTTCATGACCCCCCTTCCTGCCTGCGGCGCATGCCGGGCAGCGTCAAATGCCGGTGGACCAGCCGTAGTTGCCTTCACCATCGGACAACCGGGCCGAAGGCACCAGACACCGCGCTCGAAGTGTGATAAGCGCGATGGGCGAGGGCGCCGGCACCGGCGGGCACGGACCCGCGAAGCGCTCCGCACCGGGCGGTGCGAGGCTTGCCGTATGCAGCACACCCCGCCTTCCCGCATCCTGGTCGTGGACGACGACCCGACCGTCGCCGAGGTCGTCGCCGGCTACCTCGACCGCGCCGGCTTCACCGTCGACCGGGCCGCGGACGGCCCCCGCGCACTGGAACTGGCCGCGGCGGTCCGGCCCGACCTCGTCGTCCTCGACCTGATGCTCCCGGGCATGGACGGCCTGGAGGTCTGCCGCCGCCTCCGCGCGGACGGCCCCGTCCCGGTGATCATGCTCACCGCGCGCGGCGACGAGGAGGACCGGATCCTCGGTCTGGAGGTGGGCGCGGACGACTACGTCACCAAGCCGTTCAGCCCCCGCGAGCTGGTGCTGCGCGTCGCGTCCGTCCTGCGCCGCGCGCACGCCCGCTCCTCGGACCCCCGCCCGGCGCCCCTGCTGCGCGCGGCCGGCCTCGTACTCGATCCGGCCGCCCGGCGCGCCACCAAGGACGGCGCCGAGCTCGCCCTCACCCTGCGCGAGTTCGACCTGCTGTCCTTCCTGCTGCGCCACCCGGGGCGGGCCTGTTCGCGGGAGGAGCTGATGCACGAGGTGTGGGGCTGGGAGTTCGGCGACCTGTCGACGGTGACCGTGCACGTGCGCCGGCTGCGCGGCAAGGTCGAGGACGACCCGGCCCGGCCGCAGCTGATCCGGACGGTGTGGGGCGTCGGCTACCGCTTCGAGGCGGACGGCGCGCAGCTTCCGCAGGGGCCCGCGCAGCCTCCGCAGGGACCGGGCGTGCGCGGCGAAGGGGCGGACCGTGCGTGACGTCCTCCTGATCGCCCTGTACGCGTTCCTCGGCGCGGCCGCCGCCGGGCTGCTGGGCGCGCTCGCCCTGCGGGCCCTGCGCCACCGCTCGGTGGCGGTCTCCCTCACGGTGGTGGCCGTCGTCTCGGTCCTCGCGATGCTGGCCGGGACGCTCGCCGTGGCCCGGGCGATGTTCCTCTCCTCGCACGACCTGACGGTCGTCACGACGGTCTGCGCGATGGCCGCCGTGGTCTCCCTCGCCACCGCCCTGCTGCTGGGGCGCTGGGTGGTGGCGCACAGCAACGCCCTGACGCGCGCCGCCCGCTCCTTCGGGGACGAGGGCAGCTTCGCGGCCCCGGGCGGCGGCGCCACGGCCGAACTCGCCGCGCTGGGGCGCGAGCTGGCCGCGACGAGCGGGAAGCTCGCCCGCTCGCGGGAGCGGGAGCAGGCGCTGGAGGCCTCGCGGCGCGAGCTGGTGGCCTGGATCTCGCACGACCTGCGGACCCCGCTGGCCGGGCTGCGGGCGATGTCCGAGGCCCTGGAGGACGGCGTGGCGGAGGATCCCCCGCGCTACCTCCGCCGGATGCGCACGGAGGTCGAGCGCCTCGACACCATGGTCGGCGACCTCTTCGAGCTCTCCCGCATCCACGCGGGCGCGCTGCCGCTGCACCCGAGCCGGATGTCGGTGGACGACCTGGTGGACGACGCCCTGGCCGGGGTGGGGCCGCTGGCCCGCGAGCACGGCGTCCGGCTGACGGGGGACGGCGTCGAGGCCGTGCCGGTCGAGGTCGACGGCAAGGAGATGACGCGCGTCCTGGGCAACCTCCTCGTCAACGCCATCCGCCGCACGCCCGCCGACGGCACGGTCGCGGTCGCCGCGCGCCGGGAGGCGGACACGGTCGTGCTGTCCGTGACGGACGGCTGCGGCGGCATCCCCGAGGAGGACCTCCCGCGGGTCTTCGACACGGGCTGGCGCGGCACCGAGGCCCGTACGCCCCCGGGCGGCGCGGGGCTGGGCCTGGCCATCGTCCGCGGCATCGTGGAGGCGCACGCGGGCCGCGCGGCGGTGTGCAACGTCCCCGGCGGCTGCCGCTTCGAGGTGGTCCTGCCGGCGGCCCGGTAGACGGGGCACCGAGCACCCCACCGGCCTGCGCCGACAAGTCGGTTGACGAAGATCAACATGTGTAGTGGACTCGCACGCGTGCCCTCCCACCGAATCATCCGGCTCACGCAGCGCATACGTTCCGCAGCTCCCGCCGACGCGGTCACGGCGGGCTTCCTCGCCGTGCTCATCGGCATCACCAGCTCCGTGGCCATCGTCGTCACGGCGGCGAAGGCGGCCGGGGCCACCCCGGCGCAGCTGACGTCCTGGATGTTCGCCCTGGGCATCGGCATGGGGGTCACCTGCGCCGGGCTGTCGCTGCGCTACCGGGCGCCGGTCGTCACGGCATGGTCCACGCCCGGTGCGGCCCTGCTGGCGACCGGCCTGCACGGGGTGTCGATGGCCGAGGCCGTCGGTGCGTTCCTCCTCTCGGCGGCCCTGGTGATCGTCAGCGGTGCGACCGGCTGGTTCGAGCGCGTCATGGACAGGATCCCGGTGCCGCTGGCGTCGGCGCTCCTGGCGGGCGTGCTCGTGCAGTTCGGCACCGGGCTGTTCACGAAGATGCAGCAGGACTTCGCCGTGGTGTTCCCGATGTTCGCGGTCTACCTGGCCTGCAAGCGGTGGCTGCCGCGGTACGCGGTCATCGGCGCGCTGGCCGTCGGGGTCGTGGTGAGCCTGTTCCGCGGCTCGTGGCACCTGCAGGGGCTGCACGTGGCGCTCGCCGAACCGGTCTTCGTACGCCCGGAGTTCTCCTGGCAGGTGCTGATCGGCGTCGGCCTGCCGCTGTTCGTGGTGACCATGGCCTCGCAGAACCTGCCGGGCGTGGCGGTGCTGCGCGGCGCGGGCTACCGTACGCCGGTCTCGCCGCTGCTCACCTGGACCGGGATCGTCAACGCCGTGCTGGCCCCGTTCGGCTGCTTCGGCCTGAACCTGGCCGCGATCACCGCGGCGATCTGCACCGGCGAGGCCGCCCACCGCGACCCCCGCAGGCGCTACCTGGCCTCCGTGTGGGCGGGTCTGTTCTACATCACGGTGGGCCTCTTCGGCGGTGTCGTGGGCTGGCTGCTGACCGCCATGCCGGGCTCCCTCGTCATGGGCATCGCCGGGCTCGGCCTCCTCGGCACGATCGGCGGCTCCCTGACGGCCGCCCTCGCGGACGCGCGCATGCGCGAGGCGGCCGTCGTCACCTTCCTGGCCACCGCGTCGGGGATCACCCTGGCCGGCATCGGCTCGACCTTCTGGGGTCTGCTGGCCGGCGTGCTGGCGACGGTGGTGCTGAACGGGCGCCGCCGGGAGCCTGCGGCGGCGGAGGAGCGGGTGACGGTGGAGAAGCCCGCCGGGCCGGTGCGCGCCGCGGAGGAGAAGGCGGCGCGCTGACGGGCCGTCCCGGCCGCCGCCGTCAGGCGGTGGGGGCTCCGGCCACGCGGCGTTCGCCGCCGTTGCGCTCCTGCCAGAACCGGTAGACGGCGGTGGCCTCGTCGCGGGCCTCGTGGCGCATCGGCAGCCGCCGCTCGCTCCAGTCCTTGGCGAACTCCGCGTAGAAGGTGTTCAGCTCGAAGTACTTGCGGTCGTCGACGTAGTGGGGCTCGTAGTCATCGCGCTGAGTGAGGAAGACGACCTCGTCGGGGCTGCAGTAGTAGAGCGAGCCCAGGCACATCGGGCAGGGGTGGGCGAGCACGTAGATCGTGGTCCCGGTCAGGTGCTCGGTGCCGAGCCTGGTGCAGGCCTCGCGGATGGCGAGGATCTCGGCATGCGCGGTCGGGTCGGAGGTCTGGGCGACGAGGTTGGGGCTCTCGGCGAGGATCTCGCCGTCCTTGACGATGACGGTCGCGAACGGGCGGCCGCCCTCCTCGACGTTCTTGCGGGCGATGTCGATGGTGCGCCGGATGAAGTCCATGGGTGTCGTGGCTCCTGGAAGGGGTGCGGAGCCCGCGCCCGGCGGGGAGCCGGGCGCGGGGATTGCGGGGAGTGGGCCCGTCAGAAGGGGTCCGATCAGAAGGGCTTCGTCGGCAGGTACTTGCCGTCGAGGGTGATGACGGCGCGCTCGCCGCCCTCGGGGTCGGCGACCTTCTTCACGTCCAGCTTGAAGTTGATCGCGCTGATGATGCCGTCGCCGAACTGCTCGTGGACCAGGGCCTTGAGCGTGGTGCCGTAGACCTGGAGCATCTCGTAGAAGCGGTAGACGGTCGGGTCGGTCGGGATGCCGCCGGGGATGGAGCCGCGGGTCGGTATGGTCTGCAGCAGCATCGCGGCGTCGGCGTCCAGGCCGAGCAGCTCGGCGACGGCCTTCGCCGAGGCCTCGGGCAGCGGGTGCTGGCCGAGCACGGCGGCGGTGACGAAGGCGACGGACAGGCCGGCGGCGTCGGCGATCTGCTGCCAGGAGAGGTCCTTGCGCACCTTCGCCTCGACGGCCTGGGCGGCCAGGGCCTGACGGGCGGCGGGGTCGAACTGGGCGTGGATCATGGGAGGGGTTCCTTCCGTGGGTGACACGTGGGTGGGTGACGACACGTGGGTGACGACACGTGGGTGACAAGCCGCGCATGACGGGTCATGCGTGGCGGAGACAGGTGGACGAGGGATCAGGCCACTGCGCCGAGGCGGCCCGCGACGTCGAGTTCCTCGACGGTGCCGCTGCCGATGTCGTAACACCAGCCGTGCAGCGTGACGGTGCCCTGTGCGAGGGCACGGGCCACCGACGGGTGGGTGACCAGGTTCGCCAGCTGGGCGCGGACGTTGCTGCGCACGAGAGCGTCCACCCCGGCGACCGTGGTGCGGGCCCGTGCGGCGTCCGCGTGGCGCAGCCAGTCGGCGGTCGTCGGCAGGGTGCCCAGGTCGTGGCCTTCGGCCAGGGCGGTCATCGCGCCGCAGGCGGAGTGTCCGCAGACGACGATGTCGGTGACGCCCAGGGCGGCGACCGCGTACTCGATGCTGGCCGCGATGCCGTCCGTGCGGGGTGCGTAAGCGGGAACGAGGTTGCCCGCGGTGCGGATGACGAACAGCTCGCCCGGCTCGCTCTGGGTGATCAGCTCCGGCACCACCCGGGCGTCGGAACAGCCGATGAACAGCGTCGTCGGCCGGTGGGTCGCGGCCAGGCGGGCGAAGAGCTCCGCCTTGGCGGGGTAGACGTCCCGCTGGAAACGCGCGACGCCCTCGGTGAGGTCATGCATGGTCACTCCCTTGCGTGGATGCCGGTGGGGGCCGACGTCATCCACTGTGCATGACCTGCACCTATAGTGTCCAAGATGTGAAATCCATGGCTGCTATAGACCTCATCTATAACCGTGCTCTCACGCAGGACCAGCGTCCTCATCCAGGACCAGCGCCTTCATGCAGGCGAGTGCCCCGGCGGCAGTTGCTGCTCCGTCCAGACCGTCTTCCCCTCGCGCCCGTACCGCGTTCCCCAGCGCTCGGTGAGCTGGGCGACCAGGAACAGGCCGCGGCCTCCTTCGTCGGTCGTCCGGGCCCGGCGCAGGTGCGGGGCGGTGCTGCTGGTGTCGGAGACCTCGCAGATGAGACAGGGGCCGAGGATGAGGCGCAGGGTCACCGGCCCCCCGGCGTAGCGGTAGGCGTTGGTGACCAGTTCGCTGACGACGAGCTCGGTCGTGAAGGCCAGGTCGTCCAGCTTCCAGGCGCTGAGCTGCTCGGCCATCAGCGCGCGGGCCTGCCCCGCGGCACGCGCGTCCGCGGGCAGGGTCCAGGTGGCCACGCTGTCCCCCGGCAGCACGCGGGTGCGGGCGAGGAGGAGGGCGACGTCGTCGCCCGGCTCGGCCGGCAGGAGCGCGTCCACGACGGCCTTCGCCGTCTCCTCCACCGGGCAGTCCCGGCGCGCGAGTTCCTCCGCCAGCCGGGCGAGGCCGGCGTCGATGTCGTACTCGGGGCTCTGGACGAGGCCGTTGGTGTAGAGGGCCAGGAGACTGCCCTCGGGCAGCTCGATCTCGGCCGCCTCGAAGGGCAGGCCGCCGAGGCCGAGCGGCGGCCCGGCCGGGAGGTCGGCGAAGGCCGCCGTGCCGTCCGGGGTGACCACGACGGGCGGCGGGTGGCCGGCGCGCGCCAGGGAGCAGATGCGGGAGACCGGGTCGTAGACGGCGTAGAGGCAGCTCGCGCCGGTCACCTGGTCCAGGGGGAAGTCCTGGTTGTTGCTCTCCTGTTCGGCGGCGAGCCGGTGCACGAGGTCGTCGAGGTGGGAGAGGACCTCGTCGGGGTCGAGGTCGAGTTCGGCCAGGGTGTGGACAGCGGTGCGCAGGCGGCCCATGGTGGCCGCGGCGTCGATGCCGTGGCCGATCACGTCGCCGACGACGAGGGCGACGCGCGCGCCGGACAGGGGGATGACGTCGAACCAGTCCCCGCCGACGCCTTCGGCGGCGCCCGCGGGGATGTACTGGTGGGCGACCTCGGCGGCCGGAAGCTCGGGCAGCTCGCCGGGGAGCAGGCGGCGCTGCAGGGTCAGGGCGGCCTGGTGCTGGCGGGTGTAGCGGCGGGCGTTGTCGATGCAGACGGCGGCGCGGGCGGCGAACTCGCCCGCGAGGGTGAGGTCGTCCTCCTCGAACGGATCGGGGGTGCGGGAGCGCCAGAGGGTGACGAGGCCGAGGACGAGGCCGCGGGCGGCCAGCGGCAGCATCATGACCGAGTGGACGCCCATCGCCCGGGCGTGGTCGGCGCGCTCCTGCGCCACGGCGGCGTGGTCGGCGGGGGTGCGCAGCTCGGGCACGAGGATCGGGACCTGCTCGGCCAGGCACCTGCCCTGCGGGGTCTCCGGGGCGAAGCGGATGATGCCGCCCAGGGGGTTGAGGCCCTCTTCGGCGCTCGGGTTCTCGGACCTGACGGCCGTCCGGAGGACGGGCCCGAAGCCGTCCTGCGAGGGCTCCTCGCCGCGGCTGACGGGTTCGAGGAGGTCGACGGTGGCGCAGTCGGCGAGTTCGGGGACGACGACGTCGGCGAGCTCCCAGGCGGTGGTGACCACGTCCAGCGTGGTGCCGATGCGGGCGCCTGCGTCGTTGAGCAGGGCCAGCCGGAGTCTGGCCCGGTGCCGTTCGGTGACGTCTTCGACCAACTGGGTGACGCCGAGGATGTCTCCGGCCGAATCCTCCATGCGGAACGCGGAGACGGAGACGTACCGGACGTGGGAAGGGTCCGAGCGCAGCCGGCACGGCTGCTCGGTGAAGATCATCGGCCGTCCGGTCTCCAGCACCTCGCGCAGGCGGCGCTCCACCGTCTCCGTGTCCGCCGCCACCAGGAAGTCGCCCGTGCAGCGGCCCCGCGCCTGCTCGACGGTGATGCCGCCGATCCGGGCGACGGCCCGGTTGATCCGCAGGATGCTCAGGTCGGGGGCGTGGACGGCCAGTCCCACGGGGGCGGTCCGGAAGAGCCCGTCCAGGACGGAGCGGTCGGTCTCCCACTGGATCACGTCCCCCGCAGGGGCGCCGACCAGGAACCATTCGGTGGCGGGGCCGTCGCGGACGATGCGGCGGGACCGGACGCCCACGGGGATGCGGCGGCCGTCGCGGTGGACTACGGGGACGATGCCGAACCAGCCGGAGTCCCGCAGGCAGGCGGCGGCCGCCGCCACGACCTCGTCGCGGTCGCCCGGGTCCACCAGCGCCTCCAGGGCGGGCCGCCCGATCACGTCGTCCGCCGGGTGGCCCAGCAGGGCCTCGGCGCGGTGTCCCCAGCCCACGACGGTCCCCCGGTGGTCCAGTACGGCCGACGCCGAGTTGCCGACCGAGAAGGGGTCCTCGGGACTCTCGTGGAAGAGCGTCATCGGTTCGTCCGTCACGCCGTCCTCCTTCCCTCGGACGCGCCGGGGCTGCCGTCTTCTGCTTCCACTCTGCTTCCACAGTGATGGGTGAGGAGCGTCGGCGCTTGCCGACCCGGCGGGCCCGTGGCGGCCTCAGACGATGCGCCGGCGCCGGCGCGTGCCACGGTGCCTGCCCGGAGCTCGGCGCGGCGGGACGGGGCCGGTCAGTATGCGTTCCTCGTAGCGGCCCAGGGCGAGGATTCCGCACAGCAGCAGAGGGGGGAGGGCGAGGGCGAAGACGACCACGGGAGGCTCCTGCCGGGAGGAGGGACTCATAAGGTCGCGTTGCCGCACAGAGACGGCGCAAACCTGGCCGGGTGGCGCACATGGGTGGTTCGCGCTCCCCCATGTGGAGCAGGAGTACCCGTGGGGCCTACGGGGTCACCTGGGCCGGCTCCGGGCCTGCGTCCGGCGGCAGCGCCTCGGTGATCCGCTGCCGCATCGGGCGCCGGCGCAGGGCGTCGAGCGCCTCGGTGACGAGCAGGCCGAGCGGATAGGACAGCTCCGCCTCGAACTCCGCCGCCGCGGCGGCCGTGGCGGCCCATTCGGCCTCCAGCACCGGCAGCAACGACTCGGCGCGGGCGGTCAGGTGCACGACGCGCTGCCGGGCGTCCTCCTCCCCCGGCGCGAGGACGACGAGCCCGTCCCCGGCCATCCGCGCCACGGTCTGGCTCGCGGCCGAGTGGGTCACGCCGGTCGCCCGCGCGAGGTCGCGGATCGAGGCCGGCCCCGAGGCGGCCAGCGCGCGCACGACGGGAGTGAAGCGCGGACGGAATCCGGGCGCCCCGAGGTCCGCGTACACGGCGCCGACACCGCCGTCGAGCAGCTCCAGGAGATGGCGCAGCCGGGTGCCGAGCAGTTCGGGGCCCGGGGTGCCCAGGGTGTCCGGGGTGTCCGGGGAAGACGTCATAGGGCGTAATGTAACAGCGCTGTTGCATATGCGGCAGCGCTGTTGTATTCGCTGGAAGGACGGGAGACCGGGCGCATGGACGCGGACGCGGGCGGGCTGTACCCGCCGATCGAGCCGTACGAGACGGGCCTGCTCGACGCCGGCGACGGCAACCTCGTGTACTGGGAGGCCTGCGGCAACCCCGAGGGCAAGCCCGCGCTCGTGGTCCACGGCGGGCCGGGGTCGGGCTGCGGCACCGGCGTGCGCCGGTACTTCGACCCCGACCGCTACCGGGTCGTCCTCTTCGACCAGCGCGGCTGCGGCCGCAGCACCCCGCACGCGAGCGACCCCGCGACGGACATGCGGCACAACACCACCGCGCACCTGATCGCCGACATGGAGCGGCTGCGTACGCACCTCGGCATCGACCGCTGGCTGCTGTACGGCGGCTCGTGGGGGTCGACGCTGCTCCTGGCCTACGCGCAGACGCACCCGGAGCGGGTCTCGGAGATCGTCGTCTCCGGGGTCACGACCACCCGCCGTTCGGAGATCGACTGGCTCTACCGCGGTGCGGGCCGGTTCTTCCCCGAGCAGTGGGAGCGCTTCCTCGCCGGAGCCCCCGGCACACCGCGCGACGGCGACGTCGTGGCGGCCTACGCGCGCCTGACCGAGCACCCCGAAGCCGCCGTGCGGGAGCAGGCCACGGCCGACTGGTGCGCCTGGGAGGACGCGGTCCTCTCGGGCGAGACGGACGGCTCCGCGCCCACCGCTCCCTACACCGGCAGGCCGGCCGCCGCCCGGCTGGCCCTGGTGCGCATCTGCGCGCACTACTTCTCCCACGGGGCCTGGCTGGAGGAGGGCGCGCTGCTGCGCGACGCGGGGCGCCTGGCCGGCATCCCGGGCGTGCTCGTCCACGGCCGCCTGGACATGGCGGGCCCGCTGGGCACCGCGTGGGAACTCGCCCGGGCATGGCCCGGATCACGGCTGATCGTCGTCGACGGCGCGGGGCACCTGGGCACCGATGCGACGCGCCGTCACGTGCTCGGCGCCCTGGACGCGTTCGCCCGGGCCGGAGACCAGGCCGGAGACCAGGCCGGAGACCAGGCCGGGGACTAGGCCGGCCCGAAGAGCCGCTCCAGGACGGCGGCGACCCCGTCCTCCTCGTTGGTCCCCGTGCGCCGCCGCACCGAGGCGAGCACCGCCGGGTGGGCGTTGCCCATGGCGTAGCCGGTGCCCGCCCAGGTCAGGATGGTGAGGTCGTTGGGCATGTCCCCGAAGGCGACGACCTCCGCGGCGGGGACACCCCGCCCGGCGCACAGCTCCGCCAGCGTGCCGGCCTTGGTGACGCCCGGCGCGCTGATCTCCAGCAGCCCGCGCCCGCCCGAGTGCGTGAACTGCGCCTCGGCGCCCGCCGCTTGCTCCGCGGCGGCGAGCAGCAGATCCGCGTCGAGCCGCGCCGACCAGGCGAGCAGCTTGGCGATGGGGACGTCCGCCGTCCACAGGTCCGCGACGGACGCCACGGGCGACTCCGCTCCGGCGTCCTCGGGCAGGCGCAGCCCGTACGCCGGTTCGTACAGCACGCTGTGGCCGGTCTCGACCGCGAATCCCACGTCCGGCACGACCGCCGACAGTGCGGCGACGACCCTGCGGGCGACGTCGACGGGCAGGGCACGGGAAGCGGTGACGGTGCGCGCCGCAAGGTCGTACACGAGCGCGCCGTTGCTGCACACGGCCGTGCCGGCGAGGCCCGTCGCGGCGGAGAGCCGGTCCACGAAGCGGGGCGGCCGGGCGGTGACGAAGACGACTTCGGCCCCGGACGCGGTCGCCGTCCGCAGGGCGCGGAGGGTGCGCGGCGAGAGGGTCCTGTCGTTGCGCAGGAGGGTTCCGTCGAGGTCCGTGGCGATCACGCGGGGGCGGGTCATCGCCCTACGCTACCGGACGCCCTCGACGCCGCAAGGAGCGCGAAGGAGTGTGAACTCGCAGATCAGCGGCCCGTGTTCGAGTGGCCTGCGTTCGAGTGACCCGGCCCCGCCGCCTTCCCCGCTCCGGGGCGGCGGCCGGCGGGCAGCGCGCAGGCCGCCGTGCCGCCGGGCAGCCGGTGCCGGTTGTCCGCGATCAGCCGGTACAGACCGTGCGCGGCCCAGCGCACGGGCGGCAGCGTGAGCACCGCCCCGGCGACGGCCCATCCGCCCCGCGCGCTCAGCAGGAGCTTGGCGACGGCCTGGGCGCCACCGTAGACCGTGCCGCCGGGAGCGATCCACAGCAGCTCGTGCTCGGCCCTCTCCTGCGTGACGCCCAGCGCGTCCAGGTCCGCGAACTGCCATGCGACGACGTCGCAGCGCGGCCGTACGTACGTCTCGGCGCACCGGACCGAGGTGGTGCAGAAGCCGCAGTCGCCGTCGTAGACGAGCACAGGTCGGGTTCCCATGGGCCCATCATGCCGCGCGGGGCGCCGGGCCCCGTTCCGGGGTCCGGCGAGGGCGTCTGCCTCTTGCGGGACAGTTCGGCCGCCGTGACGGCTCAACCGTCGAGCGCGATGCCGTTCTTCGCCTTCTCCATCGACTCCTCCGACATGTTCCCGCTCGCGTTCTCCTGCGCGAGCGCCTGGTTGAGGCCGACGAACGGCCGCATGCGGGACTCGTAGCGGGCGAAGGCGGCGGCGTGGTCTCCGTCCGCCTGCCGGCCGAGTTCGGCGGCCAGGACGTAGGCGCCCACGAGCGCCAGGCTCGTGCCCTGGCCGGAGAGCGGCGACGCGCAGTAGCCGGCGTCGCCGGCCAGGGCCACCCGGCCGGTGGTCCAGCGGTCCATGTGGATCTGGGCCATCTCGTCGAAGTAGAAGTCCGGGGCCTCGCGCATGGCCTGCAGGAGCCGCGGCGTCTCCCAGCCCACGTGCGCCAGCCGCTCGGACATGAGCGCCTTCTGCTGCCCGGTGTCGCGGTAGTCGTACGCGACGGGGCCCGACTTGAAGCCGAGCGTGGCCCTGATCTCGGTGTTGTCCCGCACCGGGTAGACGCAGTAGGTCGCGCCGCCCTCCGCCGACTCCTCGTTGAGCCATATCTCCCAGTTGTCGAGGCCGAGGAAGTTGGGGGCGCTGAAGACCGTGATGTACGCGCCGAGGCGGCGGAGGAACCGCTCCTCCGGGCCGAAGGCCAGCTGCCGCACCTTCGAGTGCAGGCCGTCGGCGCCCACGACGAAGTCGAAGGTCCGCTCCGGGCCCTGCTCGAAGACGACCCGCACACCGTCCGGCCCGTCGTGGAGGGCGGTGACGGAGTCCCCGAAGAGGAATTCCACGCCTGCGCCGAGGGCCTGCCGGTGCAGCAGCGCAGTGAGGTCCTCGCGCAGCAGCTCGATGTCCTCGCTGTCCAGCCGGCCGCCGCTGAGGGTCATCTCCTCCGAGCGCCACACCTCCTCGCCCCGGCCGTCGAGC
Source organism: Streptomyces hiroshimensis (assembly GCF_014650335.1). Lineage (GTDB taxonomy): Bacteria > Actinomycetota > Actinomycetes > Streptomycetales > Streptomycetaceae > Streptomyces > Streptomyces hiroshimensis. Next base: position 278,664 of record NZ_BMUT01000011.1, on the reverse strand, counting down.
ACGGCCATGCCGCGCAGCCGGGTGCGGACGCCGCGCGCCTCGTCCAGGATCCCGGTCCGGTCGAGGACGTCGAGGGCGACGCCGCGGACGTCGATGGCCTGGCCGCCGGGGCGCACGGCGGGGGCCCGCTCGACGACGGTCGCGGCGAGGCCGTTGCGGCGGAGCCAGTAGGCGAGGGTGAGCCCGGCGACGCTGGCTCCGGAGACGAGGACGGTCTTCATGGCGAGCACCTTTCTCTGCTTCTCTGCGTTCCTGCGCTGCATACGCTGCATACGCTGTACGCATCTGAATGTACGCCGTACACGCAGCTCCGACAAGCGTTGTTTTGAGCCCTGCACTAGTACAGAGGCTGTTCGCACCCCACTCCCCTGCTAGTCTCTGTACTAGTACAGCGAGAAGGAGGCCGTCCTTGGCCGGCACATCGGTTCCCCCCTACCTGCGCATCGCCGCCGAACTGCGGCGGCGCATCGCGGACGGCGAGCTCGCCCCCGGCGACCGCGTCCCGTCCACCCGGCGGATCGCCCAGGACTGGGACGTCGCCCTCGCCACCGCCACGAAGGTGCTGACCACCCTGCGCCAGGAGGGGCTCGTACGGGCCCGGCCGCGCGTGGGCACCGTGGTCGCAGGCCCGGAGCGGCCGGGTGCGGAGCGGCCGCCCCGGACACCCCGGCCGGAGCGGGCTCCGCAGGCGGCCGCCGCCGCGCCCGCACCGAAGAACGCCGCCCCGAAGAACGCCGCCGCAGCCCCGCCCGGCGGCGAGCACGAGCTGACCCGCGAGCGCATCGTCCGGGCGGCCGTCGGCATCGCCGACGCCGAAGGCCTGGCCTCGCTCTCCATGCGCGGCGTCGCCGGCCGTCTGGGGGTCGCCGCCATGTCGCCCTACCGCTACGTGAACAGCAAGGACGACCTGGTGCTCCTCATGGCCGACGCCGTGCTCGCGGAGCTCTCCTACCCCGAGGACGCCCCCGCCGGCTGGCGGCAGCGCCTGGAGCTCGGGGCCCGCGCGCTGTGGGCGGTGCACCGCCGGCACCCCTGGCTCGCGCACATCGGCCCCCTCACCCGCCCGCTCGCCGTGCCCCGCCTCATCGGCTACTCCGAGTGGATGCTCGGCGCGCTCGACGGGCACGGCCTGTCCGCGACGACGATGCTCGACGTGAACGTGCTGCTGTACAGCTACGTCCAGGGCACCGCCGTCCACCTGGAGCGGGAGGCCCAGGCCGCGAGCGACTCCGGGCTGTCCGGGGAGGAGTGGATGGACTCCCAGGCCGAGGCCTTCGACGCCCTCACCGCCTCCGGCCGGTACCCCGTCTTCGCCAAGGTCATCGGGGCGTTCGCCGACAGCGGCGAAGGCGAAGGCGGCGGCGAAAGCGGCGGCTACGACCTGCGCCTCGACGAGGTCTTCGAGCTCGGGCTCACCTCGATGCTGGACGGCCTGACCACGCTGATCGAGGGGCCGGGGGCCCGGGGGTGAGGCCGGAGGTGAGGCCGGGGCGCGGAGCCTGAACGGCCCACGGACAGCGCAATCGCCGCCGGAGCCCGGCGGGCCCGCCGACAGTGGTACCCGTGAAGCTGCAGCCCGGTGCCACCCTCCCGGCGGCCATGGTGGCGCTGACCGTGACGACGGGGATGGTCGAGGCGGTCAGCTTCCTCGCACTCGGCCCCGTCTTCACCGCCGTCCAGACGGGCAACACGCTCTTCCTCGGCTTCGCGGTCGTCGGCTCCGGCGAGTTCTCCGCCGCGGCGTCGGCGGCGTCGCTCCTGGGGTTCGCCGTCGGCGCGGCCCTGGGGGCGCGGCTGAGCTCCGGCGCGGACGTCCGCGGGCGCCGCTGGTTCGTGGAGGCGCTGGTCGCCGAGTCCGTACTGCTGGCCGTCGCCGGACTGGCCGGATGGAGCATCGAGCGGTACGGCCATCCCCTGACGTTCCGTCAATACCTGGTGACGGCCCTGGTCGCCCTGGCCATGGGCATGCGCAACGTCACGACCTTGCGGGCGAGCGTGCCGGACATGCCGACCACCGTCATCACCCGGACCATGACCGCCCTCATCGGCACCTCCCGCTTCGGTCTCGACTCCAGGATCCCTTCCGGCACCGCGGCCGAGATCCGCCGTACGGCGTCGGTCGGGGCGATGTTCGCCGGCGGGCTGCTGGGCGCCTGGATGCTCCACGAGGCCGTACGCCCTCCCGCCGTACTCCTGGTGACGTCCGCCTGCGTCCTGGCCGTCGCCCTCGTCCTCACCTGCACTCCGCGCCACCGCACCGGACCTTAGCGCCGGGCCAGGGCCAGCACGCTCAGGCCGAACATCAGGACGCCCAGGGGGAGATGGACCGACGGGACGTGCGCGATGCCGAGCACGACCTGGACCGAGGCGAGTACGAGGAATCCCGACGCGTGCCGGACGGGCCGGGGCGAGCCGCCGCCCGGCTTCCACGCCAGGACCGCAGCGAGCGCGTACAGCATCGACGCCCCGTACATCACCCGGGCTCCGACACTGTGCAGCGTCTCCCCATAGGACGAGGTCAGCAGCAGTCCGGCGGAGACCGCCTGAAGGAAGATGGTCAGGGTCTGCAGGACGATCGCGGTCTGCAGGAACGCGGAGCCGCGCCGTGCGTTCTCCGTCGCCGTCGCCTCGGTCGTCACCTCGGTGGCCATGTCACAGTCCTCTTTTCCGCCCTCGGGCAGGGGTCGATAAGGTCTCACCAGTCCGACGACGCGGGCCTGCGAAAGGTAAGGCGAGGGGGCGACCGGAAGCATGGGGAGTGCCGGGACCGGTGCGGAGGGGATAGCCGGCGAGCGACGCCGGCTGATCAATGTCGCCTACCGGCTGCTCGGTTCGGTGACCGAGGCCGAGGACGCCGTACAGGACGCCTACGCGCGCTGGTACGGACTGCCGCGAAGCCGGCAGGAGGAGATCCTCTCCCCCGGCGCCTGGCTGACGACGGTGACCGGCCGCATCTGCCTGGATGTGCTCGGCTCGGCGCGGGCCCGCCGTGAACGCTATGCCGGCGCGTGGCTGCCCGAGCCGCTGCCCGACCGCACCGAGTGGGACCGTGCGGGCGGCGCCGAGCCCGCCGGCCGTGCGGACCCCGCCGATCAGATCGTTCTGGACGAGTCGGTGACCATGGCCTTCCTCGTCGTCCTGGAGACGATGACGCCCGCCGAGCGGGTCGCGTTCGTCCTGCACGACGTCTTCCGGTATCCCTTCGCCGAGATCGCCGGCGTTCTCCGGCGCACCCCTGCAGCCTGCAAGCAACTGGCGGCCTCCGCCCGGCGGCGGGTGAGCGCCGCGCGCGCCCCGGTGCCGGCGGCGACCGGCCAGGCGGATGTGGTCAGACAGGTCAAAGAGGCGTGGGAGACCAAGGACATCGCAGCCCTCGTCGGCCTCCTCAACCCGGCTGCCGTGATGACCGCCGACGGCGGCGGCATCGTCGGCACCGCCCTGCGCCCGGTCGAGGGGGGCGCGCGCATCGCCCGGTACATGGTCGCCATCGCCGACAAGGCACCGGGCCTCGAACTTCTGGAACGCTCGGTCAACGGTGCGCCGGGCCTGGTGGCCCGGCGCGCCGGCGTCGTCCTGACCGTGGCCTCGTTCGACGTCGCCGACGGGCGCATCACCCGGATCTGGGTGGTCCGCAACCCGCACAAGCTGCGACCGTGGGCGCGGGAGGACTAGCCGGCCTCGCTTGCCGACGGGTCAGGTCAGGGTCAGCGGGGGCACTGTTTCCAGGCGAAGTGGTAGAGCGTGCTGATGCTGCCGTCCGTCGAGTCCATCGCCAGGAAGCTCGTGGTCCGCGTGGTGTCCGACGTGCCGGCGTCCACGCGCAGTTCGGTGTTGATGTTCAGGTAACGGACGGCCCCGCAGGGCGCATAGACCACCGAGTCGATGTCCGTGGTGTCGGACGTCTGCCAGTTGTCGTGGAGCGGGCCCGTGAAGTGGTGGTTCACGAAGGTGGTCTGCGACATGCCCTGGAAGTAGTAGTTGGCCCGCTCCAGGCCCGCCGCGCCCTTCTCCAGATGGGCGAAGCCGCGGTAGTCCGCCTTGGCGACCGCGTACGTGAAGCCCTGCGGGACGTGGACGTTCAGGCTGAGCTGGCAGTTCTTCCGGAAGTCGGTCGGCTTCGCGCCGACCCCCACCTGCGCCTGATAGTTGCTGTATGTCACGGTAAACGCCGTGTTGTCTGGACTGACGGTCACGCTGGCCGTGCCGGCGGGACAGCCCGATCCGTTGACACCCACGACATCGATCACGATCTTGTCAGGCGGAGGCTCCCCGTCTGCAGTGGCCGACGACGGCACGATCGAAGCGGCGAGCAGGGCGACGGCCGCGCTGCCGATCACCACCGGTCTCAACATGGAGATACCTCCCCCTGGTCCAGGATTCACGGACGTACACCTGTGCCCGAAGGCGGCCGGTCAGGGGCACTCCTTCCACGAGAAGTGGTAGAGGGTGCTCACGCTGCCGTCGGTGGAGTCCATCTCCATGAAACTGGTGCTGTTCGCCGGGTCCGAGCTGCCTGCGCTCACCCGGAGTTCGGTGTTCACGTTGAGCAGCCGCTGTGCGCCGCAGGGGGCGTAGACGAGCTCGGACGCGTCCGTCACGTCCGTCGTCTGCCAGTTGTCGCTGAGCGGGCCCGCGAAGCGGTGGGAGACGGAGGTGGTGTGGGACATCCCCTGGAAGTAGTAGCTGGCCCGCTCCAGGCCGGCGGCGCCGTTCTCCAGGTGCGCGAAGCCCCGGTAGTCCGCCTTGGCGATCGCGTACGTGAAGCCCTGCGGGACGTGGATGTTCAGGCCGAGCTGGCAGTTCTTGCGGAAGTCGGTCGGCTTGGCGCCGACGCCCACCTGGGCGAGGTACTTGCTGTACGTCACCGTGAAGGCCGTGTTGTCCGACGCGACCGCCACGGCTGCCGTCCCGGCCGGGCACCCCGAGCCGTTGACCGCCACGACGTCGATGACGACCCTGTCCGGCGGAGGCACCCCGTCCGCGGCGGCCGAGGAGGGGGCGAACGATGCGGCGGCCACCAGCGCCACGGCCGCTCCGGCGGTCATCACCGGTCTGAACATGGGATTCCCCTTTCTTTCCCCCGTGCGGACTCGCTGTGCGCGCGGCCCATGCCACCACCGGGGAGGGGTCGTGCATAGGCCAGGTTGAGCCGACCCTGAGGACCGGTCGGTCACCTCCTGGGCCCCGGTGACCCCACCTGCACCGGACGGGGCGTCCTGGAGGCGGCGGGCACCGGGGCGGCAGTCACGCAGCGGGTACGCAGCAGCGCTTGCGCAGCGGCTACGTGGCGGCCGCGCACGACGGGTGGCCCCACCCGCGCTCGCCCTTGGAGATCTTCTCGCCGACCGCGTACGACGAGCCGCACGGGCACCGGCCCGCGAACTTCGCCTTGATCGTCGCCGTCCCGGAGGAGCGCGGCTTGCGGCTCTTCGGCGGGCCGCTGCGCCGGGCCGTGGAGGCCTCGCGCGGCGCGGGCACGGGCATGCCCCCGGCTCCCCGCGAGGTGCCGGACGCCTGCTGGAGGGACGCCGCGTCGCTCGCCGCCTGGTCGGCGATGGCGTTCAGGGGGTCGCCGTTCTCCTGGTGGGCCGGCACGTACCGGAATTCGACGGCGCGGCCCGCGAGGAGGGCGTCGATGCGCACGACGAGGTCGCGGTTGGCCACCGGCGAACCGGAGGAGGTCTTCCAGCCGTTGCGCTTCCAGCCGGGGAGCCACTTCGTGACGGCGTTCATCGCGTACTGCGAGTCCATCCGCACCTGCATCGGCACGGCCGGGTCCGTGGCCTCCAGGAGCTGTTCGAGGGCGGTCAGCTCCGCGATGTTGTTGGTCGCCTTGCCGAGGGGGCCGGCCTCCCAGCGCTCCGGGGTGCCCGTCGCGTCGGCGACGACCCAGGCCCAGCCCGCGGGCCCGGGGTTGCCCTTCGATGCCCCGTCACAGGCGGCGATGATCTGTTCAGACATCCCTCGATCATGCCAGGGATCGCGGGCCTGCCGTGCGCGTCCGGCGGCACGCCCCCGCCCCGCCCGGCCGCCGGACCGGGCGGGCGCTCTGCGGTACACGGACACCGATTACCGGACATTCCCCTGTCGCACCCCGGCCAGTGGTCCTCTGCTCCCAGTCGCAGCGGACCTCCGCAGGTCACACCTGGTGCCGTTCAGATGGCGGGCACCTGCGGTTCACTGGTCGGTCAAGAGGAGTTATCCATATTGAGAACGTTAATGACCGAAAATATCCGTCATTTTTGACTGAGCGCATCGTCATGCCCAAATGTCTGCCAAATGTTGTCAATGAAGCCTCACAGCGGTGGCCTCTTACGGAATAGGGATTTCCGTTTGCTGCTTTCCGGTGCCGCGGTGAGCCAGATCGGCGCCCAGGTGACCGTGGTGGCGCTGCCCCTGGTCGCCGTGGTCGTACTCGACGCCTCCCCCATGGAGGCCGGCCTGCTGACCGCCGCCGAGACCGCGGCGTTCCTGCTGGTCGGCCTGCCGGCCGGAGCGTGGGTGGACCGGATGCGCCGGCTGCCGGTCCTCATCCGCGCCGACGTCGTCCGCGCGGCGGCGATGGCGAGCCTGCCGCTCGCCGCCTGGGCCGGGGCCCTGACGATGGCGCACCTCTACGTGGTCGCCCTCGTCACCGGCATGGCCACGGTCTTCTTCGACATCGCGCACCAGAGCTACCTTCCGTCCCTCCTGCCCCGTGACCGGCTGGTCGGAGGCAACGGCGCCCTGGAAACGGCCCGTTCGTCCGCCCAGGTCGCGGGCCCCGGGCTGGGCGGCGCCCTGGTGCAGATCCTCGGGGCACCCTTCGCCCTGCTGGCCGACGCGATCGGCTATGTGCTGTCCGCCCTCTTCCTGCGCGGCATCCGGGCCGCCGAACCGCAGCCGGCGCCCGCACCGGGCGTCGCGCTGCGCGCCCAGATCGCGGAAGGTCTCGCATTCGTCTTCCGGCATCCGGTCCTACGCATGATCGCCTGCGCCACGGCGCTCGCCAACTTCTTCACCGCGATGCTCATGGCGGTCCAGACGGTGTTCCTGGTGCGGGTGCTGGACCTGCCGCCCGGCGCCATGGGGCTGATGATGTCGGCCTCGGCCGTCGGCGGTCTGGCCGGTGCCCTGTGCGCCGGAGCACTCGCCCGCGCGGTCGGCCAGGCCAGAGTCATCTGGCTGTCGACGGTCGTCACGGGCCCGTTCGCCCTGCTGTGGCCGCTGGCCGGCCGGGGCGCCTCCGCCGTGTGGTTCGCCGTCGCCTCCGCGGCCGTCTTCTTCGGCGCCGTCGTCTACAACGTCGCGCAGGTCAGCTTCCGGCAACTGCTGTGCCCCGACGAGCTGCTCGGCCGGATGAACGCCACGCTGCGCTTCATGGTGTGGGGCACCATGCCCCTCGGCGCGCTGATCGGCGGGGGCATCGCCGAGGCGGCCGGGCCGCGCGCCGCGGTATGGGTGTGCGCCGCCGGGATCCTGCTGGTGCCGGTGCCACTCCTGGCCTCGCCGCTGCGACGCCTGCGGGACCTGCCTGCGGCGGCCGCGGTCACCGGCTGACGGGGTACGCACCCCGCCTGCCGGCGGCCGGACGACCGCCGGGTCCGGACCCGGCTCCGGACCCGTCCTCCGACCGGACGAGCCGCACCGCCGTCCCGGCCGATGGAGCAGCCCGGACGCCGACCCGAGTGCCGGTGCCGGCCCGGATGACCCGAATGCGCGCCTGCCAAGCCGCCCCGCCCGCACACGCCGCACCGCCCGCACACGCCGCACATCCCGCCCGGCCGAGCCGCACCGATCACCAGGTGGAGCCGACCTCCACACCGCCCCGACCGGCTGAACGACCCCGCCCGGCCGCGCCGCCCGATCACGGGCCCGGCCCGAGCGTACGAACCGCCCCGACCAGGGCCGAGCCATCCCGGTCACCAGCCCGTCCCGACATCCGACCCCAGCCGACTTCCACACCGCCTCGACCGGCAGAGCCACCCCGGCCGTCCTGCCAGCCCGGCCACCGATCCGTCCGGACCGGCCGCGCCACCCCGGCCGCCCTCGCCACGACCGCAGTTCGCAACCGCAACCCGCAGCTCGCAGCTCGCAGCTCGCAGCAGCTCGGCGCATGTCATCGCTCCTCTCGTCCCACGAGCCGTCGCGCCCCTCGGCGCACGGGAGGTCATCGTGCAACCCGGCAACATCACCTCGTCCTACCTCGCCCGCTACCGGAACCTCACCGAAGGCGCCGCCGAGCCCGGCGGCGCGCCGGCACCGCTGCCGGTCACCGGAGCGCAGCGGCGCTTCCTCCTCGCCCGCCGGCTCGACCCCGCCGGGCGGCCGGTCCTGGTCCCGTTGTTCTTCGCCTTCCCCGCGGGGGCCGTCGACACCGAGCGGCTGCGCGCGGCCGCCGGGCACCTGGCCGCCCTGCACCCGGCGCTGCGCACGCGCCCGCTGGTGCGGCGCGGGGTGCCGCTCCAGGTGCCCGGCGCCCCGGCCGGGCAGGTGGACCGCGTCCGGCCGCGGCCCGGCGAGTCCGCCCGCGACGCCCTGCGGCACGCCCTGGCCGAATGGCCCGCGGACGGCCCGCCGTTGCGGTTCCTCCTGGCGGACGACGCCTCGGCGGACGGCGGCGCGCAGGAGATCCTCGCCGTGGTCCTGGACCACACGGCCTGCGACGAGCAGTCCCTGGGCCTGATCACGGCGGGCCTCTCCGACGCGTACCGCGAGGGGCTCGGACCGCAGGACGTGCCCGTGGACGTGGCGGCCGACGGCATGGCCGCCTACGCGGACGCCGTGCACCGTCAACTCGCCGCCGAGGAGAAGGCGTCGCAGCCCCAGTCCCTCGCCTACTGGGCGAAGCGCCTCGCAGGCCTCCGCGGCGCCGCCGCACCGGTCGGCAGCGGCACGGGCACCGGCCCCCGCACCGGCACCGCCCTGCGCCGGATCCCCGTCACCGGGGACGGCGCGCGGTCCACGGCCTTCCCCGTCCTCCTCGACGCCTGCGCCGGGGCGGCCCGTACGCTCCACGGCGCGGACTCCGTACCGGTCCTGGGGTACCCCTGGGGCGGCAGGCCCCCCGGTGCCGCGCCGGTCCTCGGGTGCTTCCTCAACACCGTCGCGCACCCGGCGGACGACACCGACGTCGCGGAGCGCGCCTCGGCCTGGTGGGACGACCTCGACCGCGCCGACACCCCCTTCGACGAGGTGGTGCACGCGGCCCGCCGGGCCGGGACACCGTGGTCCGGCCGGCTGGACGGCCTCCTCACCTTCGAGGATCTCGGCCGCCGGCCACCGCTGCGGCTCGGCGGTGCCACGGGGCGGGAGACCCACATCGACGGCCGCCCCGTACAGGCTCCCTTCGCCGTCTCCGTCTCCTACGGCTCCGACCTCCTCGTCCGCATGGCCTGGGACCGGTCGGCCGTTCCGGACCACCGTGCGGAAGAGGCCTTCGACCGCCTGACCGACGCGCTCGCTGCGCTCGCCACGCGCAACGCGCATCCCGCTCCTGCGGGCTGAGCCCACCGCAAGCCGCCCTGCCCCACGCCGCACCGCCCAACCGGCACGCGCCACCCGGGGCACCCTCCACCGGCCGCACGGGCCCACCCGGCCCTCCGGCCCGTACACCTACCGAACCGGAAAGGTTGACCATGTTCGGACTCTCCACATCCCAGGAGATCGTCTGGCTGCACGAGCAGATGCTGCCCGGCAGTCGCGCCTACAACTTCACCGCCACCATCGACCTGCGCGGCACCCTCGACGAGGCCGCGCTCCGGGAGGGCCTGGCGGCGGCGCTCGACCGGCACCCCGGTCTGCGTCTCGAACTCGTCGACTCCCCGGGCGGCCTGCCCGGCCAGCGCGTGCGCGAGGGCTGCGCGCCCCGGCTGCGGACGGTCGACATGAGCGACGAGACCGACCCCGAGGCGTCGTTCGCGACGCTGCTGCGCACCGAGGCCGAGACGCCCCTGGACGTCCACGAGGCGCCGCTGCTGCGCTGGTCTCTCGTCCGGCTCGGTGCGGATCACCACCGCCTCGTCCACGTCGAGCACCACCTCGTCCACGACGGGCACTCCTTCGCGATCCTGCTGCACGACGTGTTCACCGTGTACCGGGCGCGCGTGCGGGGCGAGCAGGCGGTCCTGCCGCCCGCCGCCTCCTACACCGACCACGTCGGGGCCGCGGACAGCCCCGAGCGGGCGGCCCGGCGCGAGGCGGGCCTGGCGTACTGGCGGCGCGAGCTGGGCGACGCGTCGTTCGACCTGCCGCTGCCCGGCCTGGCCCGGCCCGGGGCCCGGCGCCGGCACGCGGGCGGCCAGCTGCGCCAGCCCGTGGACGCGGAGCTCGCCGAGCGCCTGCGCGCCCACAGCCGCACCCAGGGCCACACCCCCTTCTCCACGCTTCTCGCGCTCTTCGCCGAACTGCTGCGCCGCCACAGCGGCCGCGCCGACCTCGTCGTCGGCACCGCGGTCGGCAACCGCCCCGAGGGCTTCGAGTCGGCCACCGGCATGTTCGTGAACACGATCCCGCTGCGCCTGCGCCTGGACCCGGCGGCCGGGGCGGACGAGGCGGTGGACGAGGTCACCGACAGCCTCATCCGGTCGCTGCCGTACCAGGACGTCCCGGTGCAGGTGCTCACCCGCGAGCTCGGCCTGCACACGTCCGGCGCGGACAACCCGCTCTTCAGCGTCATGTTCAGCGCGCACGACGCGGCGCTGCCGGAGGTCGAGGTGCCGGGCCTGGAGGTGTCGCTGTTCGAGGGCTTCAACACCGGCACCACGCGCTTCGACCTCGACCTGGTGCTGCTGCCCGACGACCGGCGCACGGTCGGGCCGCGGCAGGGACCGGCCGGCATGACGCTGGTCTGGGACTACGACCGGGACCTGTTCGACGAGGACGCCGCCCGGCTCCTGGCGAACCGTTTCCTCGATCTCGTACGGGCCTACCTGGAGGCTCCGGAGGCGTCTCTCGCAGCGCTCGGCGCACAGCCGGAACACCTTCCGGCACAGACCGGGGAGCCCGTGGACCCCGACGCCGTCCTCGACCCCGTCGCCCGTCACGACCCCGGTCTGCCCGCCCTCGTCAGCGGCGCCCGGAAGATCACCTACGGTGAACTCGACCGGCTCGTCGAGGGGCTGGCCGCGCGGCTGCGGGCGGCGGGCGTCACGCCGGGGCAGCCGGTGGCGGCCGTGCTGCCGCGCGGCGTGGACACCGTCGTGACGCTGTTCGCCTGCCTGCGCACGGGCGCGGTCTACAGCCCGCTGTCCCCCAACGACCCGGCGAGCCGCCTGGAGACGCTGCTGCGGCGCCTGTCCCCGGCCCTGGTCCTGACGGACCGCGAGAGTGCTCTCGCGCTGCCCGCGGAGGGCCTGCCCGTGCCGGTCGCGCTGCTCGACGCCGACGGGGCCTTCCCCGCCGCCGCGCCGGCCGCGTGCGTCGACGGCGCCGCGTATGTCATCCACACCTCCGGTTCCACGGGCCTGCCCAAGGCCGTGGCCGTCGGCCGGGCCGCGCTCGCCCACCACGTGGCGACCGTGGCCGCGCGCTTCGGACTGCGCTCCGACGACAAGGTGCTGCTCTTCGCCCAGCCCTCGTTCGACGTGGCGCTGGAGGAGGTGCTGCCGTCCCTGCTGGCCGGTGCGTCCCTGGTCGTGCCGCAGCGGGAGGTCCCCACGGCGGCCGAGCTGATCGCCGTCCTGGCCGCCCGCCGGGTCAGCGTCGCCAACCTGCCGACGAGTTACCTCCTGGCCGTACGGGAGGAGCTGTGCGAGGCGCTCCGCGACGGGATGTGGGAGCCGCGGCTGCTGGTCGCCGGCGGCGAGCGGCTGCCGGCCGCCGCGCTGCGGGACGTCCTCGCCGCGACGGACGCGACGGTCCTCAACGCCTACGGGGTGACCGAGGCGGCCATCACCTCCACGGTCCACGAGGTGAGCCGCGAGGAGACCGAGGGCGCCGGCGAGGGCGGCGAGGTGCCGCTGGGCACGGCGCTGCCGGGCATCGGGGTCCACGTCCTGGACGCGGGCCTGCAGCCGCTCCCCGCGGGGGCGGTCGGCGAACTCGCCGTCTCCGGCGCCGGACTCGCCGAGGGCTACCTCGGCGGCGGCGAGGCCGAGACCGCCACCGCGGCCAGGTTCGTCACCGTGCCCGCGCTCGGCGGGGCACGCGCCTACCTGACCGGCGACCTCGGCTACCGGGACCGCGACGGCCTGCTGTGGTTCCTCGGCCGCCGCGACAACCAGGTCAAGCTGCGCGGCTACCGCATCGAGCTGGAGGAGATCGAGGCGGTGGCCTCCGAGGTGCTCGGCGGGCGCTCGTGCGCCGTCGTCCTCGACCGGGAAGCGGCCGGCGGCCCCTGCCTGACCGGCTTCGTCGACGGCGGCGAGGAGCCGGACCAGGCCCTGCTGCACAAGGCGCTGTCCCAGCGGCTGCCCGCCGCGCTCGTCCCGGCCCGCTGGCTCCGGCCCGCGGCCCCCATGCCGACGCTGCCCGGCGGCAAGCCGGACCGCGCCGCGCTGGCCCGCCTCGCCGCCGAGGCGGGAACGGCCTCCGGCCCGGCGGCTCCGGAGCAGGAGGAGAGCACCGACCCGGCCGTCGCGCTGGTGGCCGAGGGCTGGCGGGAGGTCCTGGGGCACGACCGGTTCTCGCCGTCCTCCCACTTCTTCCAGGTCGGCGGGCACTCCCTGCTGGCCGCCCACCTCGCCGCCTGGCTGGAGACCCGGCTCGGCACGCGCCCGCCGCTGCGCGTCCTCTTCCAGCACCCCGTCCTCGCCGACCAGGCCCGAGCCCTGACGGAGACCGACCGATGAGCGCCACCACCCCCTCCTCCGTCCTGGAGACGGAGCACCGCGAGATCGCCGACGCCTTCACGGCGTTCGTCCGCCGCGAGCTGGTGCCGCTGGCGGCCGAGCTCCCCGAGGACGGCGACATGCCGCCGGCCGACCTCCGCGCGTACGTCCGCCGCCGCTCGGCGAAGCTGGGCTTCTACGCGGGCGACCACCCCGAGGAACTGGGCGGCTCCGGCATGCCGTTCAGCGCCGTGGTGCAGCTGCACCACGCGGCCGGACGCAGCGGCTGCCCGCTGGCCCCGTACGCGCTCGCCGGGTCGGACGGGCCGAGCCCGCTGCTGCGCCAGGGCACCGAGCAGCAGATCGAGCAGTACCTGAAGCCGCTGGTGCGCGGCGAGGCGACGCGCTGCCTCGCGCTGACCGAGCCCAACGCCGGGTCCGACGCCTTCCACCTCACCACGACCGCCCGGCGGGACGCGGACGGCGGCGGCTGGGTGCTGTCGGGGCGCAAGACGTTCGTCAGCAACGCCGGTCACGCGGACTTCGTCATCGTCGTGGCCCGGGCCGTCGACGGCGACGGCAAGGACGGCGGGCCGACGGCGTTCGTCATGGGCATGGACCAGCCGCGCCTGCGCATCGGCCAGCGCTACCAGGGCATGTCCGGCGAGGAGTTGTACGAGCTGGTGCTGGACGAGGTGCGGCTGCCCGCCGAAGCCGTCATCGGCGGCGAGGCGGGCGTGGGCGCGGCGCTCGGCAACGGCATCGACAGCCTCTCCCGGGGCCGGCTCGTGGTGGCGGCGATGTGCAACGGCATCGCCGAGCACGCGCTGGAGCTGGGGGTCGCCTACGCCCGCGAGCGGCAGGCCTTCGGGGAGCGCATCGGCGCGTACCAGCACGTCCAGGAGCACCTCGTGAGCAGCCGGGCGGAGGTGGAGGCGGCCAAGCTGCTGACGCTGGCGTGCGCACGGCTGGTGGACGAGGGCGTGGAGGCCCCGGAGAACGCGGCGCTCGCCAAGCTGACGTCCTCCGAGACCGCGGTCCGGGTCGTGGACCGGTCGCTGCAGGTGCACGGGGCGACGGGCTGGGTGCGGGGTCACCCGCTGGAATTCCTGTACCGGTACGTCCGGATGATGACGATCATCGAGGGGACCTCGGAGATCCAGAAGGTGATCGTCGCCCGGGCCATGGGGCTGGGCTGACCCGCCTCCGCCCCCTTTTCCCTCCCGGTTCTCCCTTCCGGCTTTCCCTTCCGGCTTCTCGCTTCCGACGTCATCCACGGAGGAATCATGAATTCTTCACCTGACACCACCCTGTCCGTCGCCCACGGAGGCACCGCCACCGCGCACGGCTGGGACGACGTCCTGGCCCGGTACGCGCACCAGGTCTCCCGGGTCCCGGACGCGCCCGCCGTCGAGGACGGCGAACTGGCCTGGACCTACGCCGAACTCGACGCGCTCGCCGACCGGACGGCCGACGCCCTGCGCGACCGCGTGCGCCCCGGCGACCTCGTCGGCGTCTGCCTCGACCGCTCCGTCGCCCTGGTCGCGACGGCCGTGGCCCTCGCCCGGCTCGGGGCCGTCTACCTCCCGCTGGGGCCGCGCCCCGGCGAACGGCGGCTGGCCGCCGTGGCGGACGGGTTGCGCGTCACCTGCCTGATCGGCGCGCCCGATGCGCTGCCCGCGGCATACGACGACGCCGAGCGGCGGGCCCTGCCGCTGCCCGCGGCGGGCGCCAACGCGCACGGGGAGCCCCTCGCGGCGTTCCCCGCCGCCGCCCCGGACGCCGCCGGCCGCCCCGCCGTGCCCGGTGGCACCTTCTACGCGGTGCTCACCTCGGGATCGACCGGCACGCCCAAGGCGGTGGCCGTGGCCTCCGCCGCACTCGCCGCGCGTCTGCGCTGGTACGCCGCGCGCACCGGCGCCCGCCCGGACGACCGCCACAGCCTGATGATCGGCGTCTCCTTCGACCCGCACGTCCTGGAGCTGTGGGCCGCCCTGACCTCCGGCGCGGCGCTCACCGTCCCCCCGGACGCCGTCCGCTGGGACCCGGACGTCCTCACCGCCTGGTGGCGGCGGGCGGGCGTGACCGTGGCCATCCTGCCCACTCCCCTGGCGGAGATCGTCCTCGAACGTCCCTGGCCGGCCGTTCCGGCGCTGCGCCACCTCAGCATCGGCGGCGACCGGCTGCGCCGCAGGCCCGGCCCGGACGTCACCGCGCGCGTGGACAACGCCTACGGTCCGGCCGAGGCCACGGTCGTGGCGACCGCGTACGGCCTGGAGCCGGACGGGGACGCCCCCGGCACGCCCCCGCCGATCGGCACGCCCCTCGACGGCGCCGTCGTGTGCGTCACGGACCCCGCCGGGCACGTCGTGCCGCGCGGCGAGGCGGGCGAACTGCGGATCGGCGGCGCGGGCCTCGCGACCGGTTACCTGGACGAGGCCCTGACCGCGCGCCGTTTCGTCGCCCCGCCGCCGGAGGTGACCGGCACCGACCGCGTCTACCGCACCGGCGACCGGGTGCGGATGCGGCCCGACGGCGTGCTGGAGTTCCTCGGCCGCCTGGACGACCAGGTCAAGGTGCGCGGTGCGCGGATCGAACCGGCCGAGACGGAGGCCGCGTTCGAGGACGACCCGCGCGTCCTGCGGGCCGTCGTCGCGGCCGAGTCCTCCGCCGCGGGCGACGTCCGCCTGATCGCGTTCGTCCGGCTCGCGCCCGGCGCCGGGGCCCTGCCGGCGGCGGAGCTGCTGGAGACGGTCCGCGGCCGCCTGCCGGAGCAGGCGGTGCCGTCGGCGCTGCGCTACGTGGAGACGTTCCCGCTCGACGCCAACGGCAAAGTGGACCGGGCGGCGCTCCTGGCCGCGACCACCGACGCGACCACCGACGCGACCACCGATACGGTCGCCGACGCGGTCGCCGGTACGGACACGGAGCGGATCGTCGTCGAGCTGTGCCGCGGTCTCCTAGGCCGTCCGGAGACCGGCCCCGGCGACAACTTCCTGGAGTCCGGAGGCGACTCACTGACGGCGGCCCGGCTGCTGACCGCCCTGGAGGAACGGTTCGGTGTCCGTCTGCGGGCACCGCAGCTGCTGCGCCAGCCCGACCTGCGCGCGCTGGCGGCCCTGGTGGACTCCCGCCGGGAGGGGGCGCCTGTACCGCCTGTACCGCCTGTACCGCCTGTACCGGCGACCCCGGCGAAGGCCGGTACCGTTCCCGCACCGGACAGCCCCGCTCCCGCCGCCCCCGGCGGCGTCCTGGGCCGCGTGCTCGCACACGCCGCCGCGGACCCGGCGGCGCTCGCCGTGACGGACGGCGAACTCACCCTCACCTACGGGGAGCTCACCGCGGCCGCCCGCCGGCTCGCCGGAGCCCTGCAGGCCCGCGGCGTCGGGCGGGGCACGCCGGTGGGCCTGCTGCTGCCGCACTCGGTGGGCGTCGTCGTGGCGAAGCTCGCGGTCTGGTGGGCGGGCGGCCACTACGTACCGCTGGACGCGGCCTACCCGCGCGCCCGCACCGAGGCGATGCTCGCCGACGCCGGTGTCCCGCTGATCGTCGGTGAGAAGGACCTGCTCGAAGCGGCCGGCATACCGGCCGTCCGGGCGCTGGTCCTGACCGCGGGCGGGCTCGCCGGGACCTGCGCCGCGGACCACGCCGAGGACGACCTGCCCGATCCTGCGGCGTACGACCCCGGCGCGACCGCGTACGTGATGTACACCTCGGGCTCGACGGGCCGTCCGAAGGGCGTCGCGATCACCCACCGGGGCGTGGCGGGACTGACGGCCGAGCCGGACTACCTGACGGTGGGCCGGCGGGACCGGGTCCTCTTCCACTCGGCGCTGACCTTCGACGGCTCGCCGTTCGAGATGTGGGTGGCCCTGGCCAACGGCGCCGCCGTGGCCGTCTCCACCGGGGGCCGGCAGTCGCTGGAGAGCCTGGTGCGGGACGTGGAGCGGCTGGGCGCCACCGTGGCGTTCCTGACCACGGCGCTCTTCCACCACCTGGCCGCCCGCCGCTCGCCGGTCTTCGCCGTGCTGCGCTCGGTGATCGTGGGCGGCGAGGCCCTGTCGGCACGGCACGCGCGCGCGGTCCTGCGGGCGCACCCCTGGCTGGAGCTGGTCAACGGCTACGGGCCGACCGAGACGACCAGCTTCGCCACCGCCCACCGCGTACGGGACGCCGACTGCGACGCCCCGCCGCCGATCGGGCGCCCGCTGGCCGGAGCGACGGTGCACGTCCTGGACGAGCGCGGCGACGCGGTGCCCGCGGGCACCCGCGGCGAGCTGTGGGTCGGCGGGCCGCGCCTGGCCGCGGGCTACCTCGGGCAGCCCGCCCTGACCGCGGAGCGCTTCGTGGACCACCCTTCGGCGGGGCGGATCTACCGCACGGGCGACGTCGTGTCGGCCCGGCCCGACGGGACGCTGGACTTCCACGGCCGCGTCGACGACCAGGTCAAGATCCGGGGCTTCCGGATCGAGCCCGGCGAGATCGAGCACGTCCTGCGCGACCACCCGCGCGTGGCGGACGCGGCGGTCACGGTCGTGCGCCCCGGCGCCGACGACGCCAGGCTCGTGGCGTTCGTCGTGCCCGACGGCGAGGGGCAGCCCGCCGTCACAGTCCTGCGCGACCACCTGGCCGGTCGGCTGCCCGCGCACCTGCTGCCCAACGCGTGGTCCGTGGTCGGCGCCCTGCCGCTGACGAGCAACGGCAAGGTGGACCGCCGGGCCCTGGCCGAGCGACCGCTGCCCGGCGGGGAGCAGGGGCCCGCGCCCGTACGACAGGAACTGACGCCCCTCCAGCAGGCGGTGGCCGACGCCTGGGGCCGCGCGCTGGAGTGCGAGGTCGCCGCCCCGGACGCCGACTTCCTCGCCCTGGGCGGGCATTCGCTGCTCGCGCTCGGCGTCGTCGACGACCTGCGCGAGGACCTGGGCGTGGAACTGACGCTCGCCGCGTTCTTCTCGGCGCCCACCGTGGCCGGGCAGGCGGAACTCATCGAGGAGGAACTGGTGGAGAGGTACGGCACGCAGCCGGAGACCGAGGAGAGCGGGGCGTCCCGGTGAGCGGCACCGCTTCGGAGACCTCCCGGCAGGAGGCGCTGCTGCGGCTGGCCCGGCGCCGCAGCGCCGACGCCCGTGCGCGGCAGGAGCGCCCTGCGCCCGCACCGTCGGACGACGCCGGGCACGGCCACGCACCGCTGTCCCACGCGCAGCACCGGATGTGGCTCATGGAGCGCCTGGGCCGGGGCGGCGCGGTCTACAACGTGCCGTTCGCGACCCGGGTGCGCGGCCCGTTCGACGCGGACGCGTTCGGCCGGGCCCTGACGGGGCTGGTGCGCCGGCACGAGGTGCTGCGCACCCGCTACGGCCAGGACGGCGGAGAGCCGTACCAGGAGGTGACGGCGGCGCGGCAGGTTCCGGTACGGACCGTGGACGCCGCCGGGGACGCCGCGCAGAGGCTCCTCGACGCGGAGGCGGCCCGCCGGTTCGACCTGGCGGCCGGCCCGGTGCTGCGGGCCCTGCACGTGCGGCACGCTCCGGACGACCACACCCTGCTACTGACGTTCCATCACATAGCCGTCGACGGGGGCTCCCTGGAGGTGCTCGCCCGCGAGCTCGGCGAACGCTACGGCGCGGAGCTGGCAGGGCGCGACGGGGAACCGGAGCAGCCCGCGCCGCGGTACGCGGACTTCGCCCGGCGGGAACGTGCAGGGTCGGACGCGCTCGACGCGGGCCTGGCCTACTGGACGGAGCAGCTCGCGGGCGCCCGCCCGGTGCCGCTCCCCCGGGGCACGGCCCAGGCCGGCGGCCGGGGCGAGGCGCGGACCCTGTCCGTACCGCTGGCGCCCGGCACCGTCGACGACCTGCGGGCGGCGGGCCGCGCGCACCGCGCGACGCTGTTCACGGTCGTGCTCGCGGCGGCGTTCGCGGCGCTGCTGGAGGCGACCGGCGAGGAGGACCTCGTCATCGGGTGCGCCAGCAGCCACCGTGACACGGCGGGGGCACGCGATCTGGTGGGCCTGTGCGTCAACACGCTCCCGATCCGGCCCGGCCTGTCCGGGGCCGCGGACGCCGGGGCGCTGCTGCCGCGGGTGAGGGACGCGCTGCTGGAAGCGCAGCGCCACCGCCACGTGCCGTTCGACCTCATGGTGGAGCGGCTGGGTGCGGCGGCCCGCGACGGCGGCGGCAACCCGCTGGTGGGTGTCACCGCGGACGTCCTGGGCCCGCCCCCGGTGCTGCAGCTGGCCGGGGCGCGGTGCGAGCCGGTCGACATCGAGCTGGGCGGGGCCAAGTTCGGCCTCGGCCTGTACGTGGAGGAGCCCACGGACGCCGCCGGGCCCCGCTGCCTGGTGCGCTTCGACCGCGGCCGGCTCGACGAGGGAGCGGCGCGGAGGCTGCTGGAGGGCTTCGCGGAGGTGCTGGACTCGCTGGCGGCGGGCCGGAGGCGTCCGCTGACGGCCGGTTCCCTCCTGGACGCGGCGGGCGCCGGGCTGCCGGAGGGGCCCGCGGATGCGGACCTCGGCGCTTCGGCGCCCGCCGTGATGACGGTCTTCGGCGAGCTGCTGGGCGAACGGCCGGGGCCCGACGGGGACTTCTTCCTCCTGGGCGGGCACTCCCTGCTCGCGGTCCGGGTCGCGGAGCGCCTGCGCGAGCAGCTGCAGGTGCCGCTGACGGGGCTCGACGTCCTGGAGCAGCGCACCCCGCGCGCGCTGGGGGCGCTGCTGGACGAGCGGGCCCGCGCGCGCCGCCGTCCTGCGGCCCGTACCCCGGCAGCCCGTACCCCGTCCGCGCGGGCGGGCACGGTCCTGGTCACGGGCGGCACGGGCGGGGTCGGGGCGTTCGTCCTGCGGGAGCTGGCCGCCCGGGGGCGACCGGTCCGGGCGCTCGTCCGGCCCGAGTCGGCGCACCTGGTGGCGGCCGACGGGGTGGAGGTGGCCGAGGGCGACCTCGCCGACGCGGACAGCCTGCGCGCGGCCGTCTCCGGCGGCGTGGACGCGGTCATCCACGCGGCCTGCACCTTCACCTCGCCGGAGGTGGACGTCGCGGCGATGCGCATCCTGCTGGACGGCTGGCGGCACGGTTCGTTCGTCTTCGTCAGCAGCGTGGACGCGTACGGGCGCCCGTCCGTGACGGACGTCGCCGAGGACACGCCGCCGGAGGAGCCGCTCACCGCGTACGGGCGGGCCAAGCTCGACTGCGAGCGGATGCTGTGGGAGGCCGCGGGCACGGCCGGGCGGGGCGGGGCCGGAGTGGTCCGCGCCCCGATCGTCTGGGGGCCGCACCCGAGGCTGCGCGACCAGCTGCGGTGGGGGGCGACCGGCGCGCTCTTCCAGGCGGCCCGCGCCGGGCAGCCGGTGGTCCTGCCCGCGGCGGGCGCCGTTCCCCCCTCCGGCGACCCGTGGTCCGGCGTCCCCTGGATCCACGCCGCGGCCCTGGCCCGGACGCTGGTCACGTGCGCCGAGCGGCCCCCGCACGGCACGGTGAACGCCGTCGGCGGGCACGTCGGCTGGGGGGAGTTCGCGGGCGAGCTCGTCCGGCTGCTGGAGAGCCCGAGCGAGATCGTCGCGTCCCCGGACCGGGCCCCCGGCCTCCTGCACCGCCACCGCTACCGCGCCGAGGCCCTGGCCGAGGAGCTGGTGGAGCGCCCGGGCGAGGACTGGCGCTCGGCGATCGCGGCGATGCTGGCCCTGTGACACCCGGAAAACCGTCGGGCCGCCAGGACGATGCCCTGGCGGCCCGACGGTATTACGTGCACCCGCCGTGAAGAACGACGGAGCCCGGCGGACGTCACGGCCCGGCCGGGAGACGATACGGAATCCCGTAATCCGGCCCGGGCGGCGACCCGGGCGGCCGACGGTACCGGACGATCGTCTGCCGGGGCCGAAAGTCGTCCACGGCTTCCCGCGGCCCATTGATGCGCTGCCGCATCACCGCTTCCCTTGCACTGCCC
Source organism: Streptomyces hiroshimensis (assembly GCF_014650335.1). Taxonomy (GTDB): domain Bacteria; phylum Actinomycetota; class Actinomycetes; order Streptomycetales; family Streptomycetaceae; genus Streptomyces; species Streptomyces hiroshimensis. The sequence continues at coordinate 257,974 of NZ_BMUT01000011.1, read as the reverse complement.
TGACACATCCGTGTCGGGAAGGCCGCGAGGGGGGACACCTTGCCCGGTTCACGCAAGCCCGGAAAACGTTCGAGAAGACCCGCAGCATCGAGAGCGCAGAGCGGGATAACGGGTGCGGCGGCGCTGATCAGCGCCGCCGCACTCGTCGTTTCGGCGGCGCCCGCCCATGCGGCGGCAGCGCCACCGCCCAGTCCGGGTGAGGTCGTCCCCGGGCAGCGGACGGAGACCCCCGCGCTGGTGGAGGGGATCCGGGAGCAGGCGAAGGCCACGGGGAGCGCGGCGGACGCGGCGCGCGGGCACCTGGCCGACAAGCGCAGCCGCTACAAGATCGCCGACCCCGGCCGCGATCTGAAGCCCCTGCGCACCACCGGCGCGGGCGCCTCGGAGACCGTGCGGCTGCAGCAGAAGCACCGCGGCGTCGACGTGCTGGGCGGCCAGTACGTCGTACGGATGGAGAACAAGGGCGGCAAGCGCGTCGTCACCGGAACCTCCGGCAAGTACTTCACCGGCCTGACGGCGGACACCACGCCGGAGGTCGACGAGGCCCTGGCCGTCGAGCGGGCGGTCGACGCGACAACGGCGCAGCTCACCTCCCGGCGGTTCGGCTTCGGCAAGGACGAGGGCCCGGAGGAGGGCGGGGACGGCGGGGAACGCAAGGGCGCGGCGGCGGCGCAGCCGCTGACCGGCACGGCCCGCGGCCTGGTCGTCCTGCCCAAGGGCACCGGCGTCCTCACTCGGCATGTCACGGTACGGGGCACGGACCCGGTCACGGGCGCCCCGGTGCTGCACGAGGTGTACGTCGACGCGAAGGCCGGATATCCGGTCCTGCAGTACAGCGGAATCAAGACGTTCGGGGCCCCCGGGCAGAAGGCCGGTGCGGGCGGGGCGTCCGCCGCGCCCGTCCCCGGAGCCCGTGGCGCGCAGGGGGCGGCCGGCGAGCCCGCGGAGAAGGGTTCCGGCGTCAGGCTCGACGGGAAGACGACCGAGCTGGACATCACCCGCGACGAGGCGCGCGGCGCGTACGTGCTGCGCGACCAGTCCCGTATGCGTGAGACCACCAAGAACGTGCTCGCCACCTGGGACGCGCGCGACAGGACCGTCTGGGACGCGACCGGCCAGTGGCCTGACGGCATCAAGGAGTTCGCCTCGCCGACCCCCTCCTTCGGCAAGGAGGCCACCGAGTCGGGCGCCGTCGACGCGCACTGGGCCACGGCCAAGGTCTACGACTACTACAAGAACGTGCACGGCCGCGACAGCCTCGACGGCCGCGGCATGACCGTCAACTCCCTGGTCGGCGTCTACGGGTTCGGCGGGACACTGGCCAACGCCTTCTGGGACGGCACCAAGATGGTGTACGGGAACGGCGACGCCGAGTACCGTCCCTTCTCCTCGGCCCTGGACGTCGTCGGCCACGAGATGACGCACGGGGTCGTGGAGAACAGCACCGAGCTCGTCTACGCGGGCCAGTCCGGCGCCCTGAACGAGGCACTCGCCGACTACTTCGGCAACGCCGTCAAGACCGACATCTACGGCATCGCCATGGACAGCCCCGACGCGGGCCTGCTGGGCGACGCCCTGTGCCGGACGAAGGCCCCGCGCGAGTGCGCGGTCCGCGACCTGAACGACGGCAGGACCGCCTCCAAGTCCTTCCTGGGCGTGGGCCTCGGCACCGACGGCGGCGGCGTCCACCTCAACTCCACGATCTTCTCCGGCGCGCTGTGGGACATGCGCGAGGACGTCGGCCGGACCCTGGCCGACCGCATCGTCTACAAGGCCCTGACCGAGTACATGACGCCGCTGGACGGCTTCACCGAGGGCCGCGCCGCCGTCCTCGCCGCGGCCAGGGACCTCAAGGTCGCGGACAAGGAGCTCAAGGCCGTCGAGCGGTCCTTCAACGCCCACGGCATCGTGCCCGGCTGGGAGCTCGCCCTGGGCGTGGACTCCGACCAGCTGCTCGCCCGGGTCGGCACGCAGGACTCGAAGGCGGGAGCGGGCGGCGGCTGGTGGGCGGCGTCCAAGTCGAACGAGACCGGCTCCGAGCCGTACTCGGTCTGGGCGGGCCGTCTCGACGGCTCCGGTTCGCCGAAACTGATCAGCCCCAACGACGGCCGCTACCACGTCAATCCCGCCACCGACGGCAAGACCGTGGTGTGGCAGGCGTACGGCCGCCGGTCGGTGGAGCTGCTGGCGCGGCCGCTCGCCGGAGGGCCGGTCAAGAGCCTGTGGGCCGGGCGGCGCGGGCTGAACGTGGCGAGCGTCGAGGGTGACGTCGTCGTCATGGAGACTGCGCAGCGCCCGACCGCCCGCCAGGTGCGGTACCTGCGGCTGAGCGACCGGAACCCGGTCCGGGTGGTGGACGAGCCCGGTGTGACCACGGGCTTCCCGTCGATCAGCCACGGCCGGATCGCCTACACCAAGATCACCCGTAAGCCGGGGGTGCGCACCTACGACACGGAGGTGCTCGACCTCGCCACCGGCAAGCGGACGACGATGCCGCAGATCGGCACGCCGGGCGTCACCGGCCAGACCGGCATCAGCGGCAACAGCGTCTACTGGCTGGTCCAGGACACCGCGGAGGCCGGGCGCCCGGCGGTGCGCCGCGCGAACCTCGACGGCACGGGCGTCGCGGACCTCAGCCCGGCCAAGGGCCCCGACGCGCTCGACGCCGTCGAGCTGTCGGCCTCCGAGGACGCGGTGACCGTCACCGTGCAGGCGCCCGTGACCGGGCCCGGCGCGTACGGCAACGAGATGCTGACGAAGCTGTGGCAGCTCTCGGCGGACGGCAAGCAGAAGGGCCGGGTCTCCTGCAACCGCGGTGAGCAGCTCTCCGCCGCTGCCACGGGCGGCAGGCAGGTCGTGTGGATCGATGCCACGACCGGCTACAGCGACGTGGTCACCCGCACCCGGCCGGCGGGCAACTGCGGCTGACCGGAGGCGCACTGCACCCCGGTGACGTGCCGCGCCCCCGGCGCCGATGCGAACGGCATCGGTGGTCCGGGGGCGCGGTGCGTCGTACGGGCGTGAGGTCCCTCAGCGGACGACCTTGACGCCGAAGGGGTTGCCGAAGCCGAGGGCGAAGCCGATGACGCTGTGCATGTGGGCGTACATCTCCATGCCGCGGGAGGCGACGATCCCGCCGACGTCGAGGACGTCGGTCCAGCCGTAGGACTTCAGCAGGCCGGTGACGGCCTTCTTGGCCTCGGCGTCGTCGCCGGCCACGAACATGGTGTGGTCGCCGCCTCCGACGGCCTTCGGGTTCACGACGATCTCCTGCTCCTGCGTGACGAAGCTCTTGACGACCTTGGTGCCCGGCAGGGCGCGCTGGATCTGCTCGCCGAGGCTGTCGGTGTCGCAGGGGTCGAGCTTCGGCATGACGCCCCAGGGCGTGGGCCAGGGGTGCTCGACGTCGGGGTTGTAGACGAACGGGACGGCGTAGTCCACCAGGACCTTGCCCTCCAGCTTGCCGGCGATGGCGGACAGGGCGCCGACCGCGTTGTGGCCGTCGATGCCGTTGATGACGAGCTCGGCGGCATCGGCGGCATCGCCGAAGGTCATCAGGGTGATGCCGGGGTGGTCGGCGAGCCACTGCTTGTAGGGCGGGTTGCCCATCATGTCGGGCTCGGTGCGGGCCAGGGTGGCCTCGGGGTCGCGCGTGCCGACGACGACGTCGTGGCCGAGCTCGGCGAGCCTGGCGGCGTGGGCGCGGCCACCGCCGCCGGTACCGAGAACTGCGATCTTCATGGTCTCTCCTTGCCTGTGGTCAACCCCTGGGGATCCATTAGTACACAAGTACTGTACCGATATCCAGCACGGTCGACAAATGGTGCATAAATGGGCAGGTAAGGACTCTGGAAGAGGCGGAATTCCGCACGCCAAGGAGTGGTGGTACGTTTGTACCGAGATGGTTTCACCCTCAACATCCGAGCGTCCAGGAGGTACCGCGGCCATGGCCGAGCAGAACGCCCCCAGGCGGCGGCGCGACCCGCAGCGGCGGATCGCCGAGATCGCGGCCGCCACCGAGCGGGTCATCGCCGAGCGCGGCATCGAGGGCCTGACCCACCGCGCCGTCGCCGAGGAGGCCGGCGTCCCCCTCGGGGCGACGACGTACCACTTCGCGACCAAGGACGACCTCATCGCCGCCGCCCTGCAGCGCTCCGTCGCCCGCTTCGGCGCCTACCTCGAGGACTGGGTGGCCCAGCGCCCCGAGCTCACCCCCGAGCAGCTCACCGTCCTGCTCACCGACGCCCTCATGGGCTGCTTCGGCCCGGCGCGCGACACCCAGGTGATGGAGTTCGAGCTGTACATGGCCGCGCTGCGGCGCCCGGCCCTGCGGGAGGTGGCCGATCAGTACATGCAGCTGAGCATCGACGCCCTGCTCCCCTACACCGACCCGGTGACCGCTCACGCCGCGACCGTGGCCATGAACGGGATCACCCTGCGCGGCCTCGCCGGCACCCGGCCCCCCACCCGCACCGAGGTCGAGGCCGTCCTGCGCCGCATCCTCACCCCCAACCCCGCCCTGCCCACGGACGACTTGGCCTGAATTCCACCCCTGTGGGCGAGGATGATCACGTAGGATCCGTGCACTCACACGAACAGCTGTCCCAGCGATCGGCGCAGCCGGGGCGCACGGGACGGTTCCGGGGGAAGGAAGCCTCATGAAGTCGTCCCGTTGCGGGCGCCGCCTCGCCGGCACCGCGGCCGCCGCGCTCCTGATCGGCGCGGGAGCCCTCGCCACCGCCCCGTCCGCGGCGGCCAAGGCCAACGTCCTGACGATCGGCAAGGTCGCGCTCCAGGAGCCCGGGATCCAGGTGAACGTCACGTACTCCTGCGACCCCGGCCTGAACCACCAGCTCGTCGCCAACGCGGCCAAGATCGGCGGGACCGGGCACGACGAGTCCATCGCCGCGGGCACCCTCAAGGCCGGCAAGCTCGTCTGTGACTACGCCGACCACGCCGCCCGTGTGACGCTGCGCCCCGCCACCGGCTCGTACTTCGGCAGGGGCGAGCGCGTGAAGGTCACGGTCTTCTACTTCGACGAGGACGGCTTCAGCTACGCCCGCCAGGAGACCACCGCGGTCCTGTGACGCGCCCGGACGCCTGTGGACGCCCCCGGAATGCCCGTTCGACGCTCCTCCTCCGGCCCGCCGGGAGCACACCCGCCGGGCCCGGGGCTGACATGCGGGTATTAGCCACGCAGGGGACGCCGAGTCACTAGCCTGTGGCCGGTGGCAGCCAGCGAGACAGATCATGACGACCGTCCCCCGCACAGCCTCCCGCGCCGGAGGCTGAGCCTCGACGCGGACCTCGACCGGCTCGGCGACCAACTGGCCGAGTTCGCCCGCGCCCAGGAGCGGATGCGGGGCTTACTCGAGGCGATACTCACGATCAGCGGGGAGCTGGAGCTCCCCGTGGTGCTGCGCCGCATCGTGGCGACCGCGATGGAGCTGGTCGGGGCGCGCTACGGGGCCCTCGGCGTCCTCGACGAGGAGGGCACCAGACTCGCCGAGTTCATCCCCGTGGGCCTGCACAGCGAGGAGGAGGAACGCCTGACGGGCGTCGCCCTCCCCCACGGCGAGGGGCTCCTCGGGCTGCTCATCACCGACCCCCGCCCCCTGCGCGTGGACGCCATCGCCGACCACCCCCAGGCCGCCCAGTTCCCGCCGGGGCACCCTCCGATGCGCTCGCTGCTCGGCGTCGCCATCACCGTGCGCGGCAGGGTCTACGGCAACCTCTACCTCGCCGACCGCCAGGGCGGCCGCTCCTTCGACGCCGACGACGAGTCCGTGGTGGTCGCGCTGGCGGGCGCCGCCGGCGTCGCCATCGAGAACGCCCGGCTCTACGGCCGCGTCCGGGCCGGCGCGGAGCAGTTCCAGCGGCTGCTCCTGCCGAGCCTGCCGGACCTCTCCCCGTTCGACGCCTGGGCGACGTACCAGCCGGCCGCGGACCCCGCCCTGCTCGGCGGCGACTGGTACGACGCGCTGGTGCTGCCCGACGACACCCGGGTGATGATCGTCGGCGATGTGCTCGGCCACGACGTGCGCGCCGCCGCCACCATGGCCCAGATCCGCAACATGCTGCGTGCTCTGGCCTTCGATTCGGACGCGCTGCCCAGCGATCTGCTCAGCCGCCTGGACCGTACGCTCGAGGCGGTCGCCGAACCCACGATGGCGACGGTGTGCCTGGTGCGCCTCGCGCCCCACGAAGGCGGCTGGTCCCTGGTGTGGAGCAGCGCCGGGCACCCCCCGCCCCTGGTGGTGACCGCGGACGGCAGCACGCGCTTCCTGGACGCGGAGCCGGACGTGCCGATCGGGGTGGACGCCGGCTTCGCCCGCCACGACCACCGGTACGTGCTGCCCGCGGGGGCCACGGTGCTGATGTTCACCGACGGCCTGGTGGAGCACCCCGGACACGGGCTGGACGAGGGCCTGCGCACGATCGCCGAGGTCGCCGCGGCCCATGCGGGGACGCCGCTCGACGTCCTCGGCCGGGCCGTCGCCGAGGCCCGGCCCAGTGATGGGCATGACGATCTGGCGCTGCTGGTGCTGCGGGCGCCGGAGCGGAGTTGAAGCACGGACGGGGTCAGCAGGAGGGGGTCCGTGACCGGTTGGCCATATCCTCCCAGAACTTACGGAGTTCACGTGCCGTCATGTCCTGCCACGGCGCTTTCTTGCGCGTCCAGGACAGCGGGTTGGCGTAGCTCCTCCAGCGATAGCGGCGCAGAAGCGCCTGCTGCTGCCGGCAGAACACCTCACGCACTTCGGCCCGCGGCTGCGTGCCCATGGCGGGGTAGGGGCAGAGTTCGAAGGAGCAGTCACGGCAGGTGCTTTCCTCACGGCAGGCCTTTCCCGGCGATGCATCCCCGGTCATGCCCACGGTGCGCCCGGGCCGGAGCGTGCGCCGGTACTTGACGAGACACGGGGGCAGACCGGTGCGGTCGGCACGCACCAGGCACGCCTCCAGCTCGGCCGGCTGCTGCGTGTCCCGTTCGGTGAGGCTGCGCAGCAGGAAGACGTCGGCCAGCAGTTGCTGGGCGCGCGGGTGCAGGATGCTCCAGCCCACCGACGGCGGAATCCAGAGGCGGTGCTCGCGGTGGACGCCGGGATCGACGGGGGAGGATCCGATCGAGTTCATCGCGCCGATCTCGTCGATCCAGACGAATCGCTCGGGGTGGCCGCTCTCCAGGGCGAAGACGGCGAGGCTGGCGGCCTCGGTGACGAAGGGGTGCACGCGATCGCCCTTACGGGTCCGGTCCCCCGGCTGCAGGGCACGCGGGTCCTGCTTGCTGCCCGCCCGGGCCAGCCAGCCCTTCACCGCCTTCGTCGGATCGGTCTTCCGCACGGGCCGGCCGGTTTCGGAACCGCCGCGTGGAGGACTTTCCGTGCTCTCCGGGAGCTCCCACAGGCACAGGGCCTGAATGAGCGTCATCTGCGAATACCAGTAGCGGGCGTGGACCAGCATGCTCTCGGCCTGTTCGACCAGGAACTCCCGCGCTTCCTGATTCGTCTGCGGGTGTCGCCGGCGCCGGTTGGCCGCGCTCTTGAACCCCTGGGCCAGGGCGATCTCCAGTGAGAGGTGGAGATCCGCCCCGTGCGGGCGGGCGTGCTGCGGCTCCAGGTGGCGGAGCCAGAACTGGAGCCTCTCCTTCGCCTGCTCCCTGTGCTTCTTGCTCACCGATCCGACCACCATCGGCACGAGCCAGGCCCGCATGACGAACTTCCGCCAGATCCGGAGTCGCTGCTCCTTCCCCTTCTCGGCGGCCTCCTTGGCCAGCCTCTCGTAAGCGTCCCCCAGTACGTCGGCCCGTCTGACGAGGTTCTCGCGGGTCCAGTGCTCCGCTTCCGACTGCTCGCGGAGTTCCTTCTGGTACTGCACCCAGGGGTCGTCCTGACCGCGCTCGTCCTTCCTGGGCAGGGGGAACATGGAGCGCAGGGCGTCGAACGCGTTGTCCCCACCGGCACCCATCTCCTGTGCGACGGCCAGCCTGATCTGGTACGAGGGCTCGAGGGTGGCGATGGTGAAGAACTGCTCGTAGGCCGGGCAGGCGACCGCCCGCAGGACTTCCCCGAACCGGTGCACCAGGCGTTCCTTCGCCCCTTCGATCGTCCTGCGGTCGCCGGCCGTGATGTCCGTCCACCGCTCGCGAAGCGTCTCGGCGATGTGCCGGTGGCGGGCGGCTCCCGCAGCTCTGTCGATGTCGAGTACGACTGCGTACATGTCGAGGGCCTTGGCGTCCTTGCGGGCGCCGGCCGCTTCGAGGAGGTGCTCGACGACCGGCTCCTGCGGGCCGGGGTGCCCCGACCGGGAGTTCAGCCCCAGCCCTATGAGGAGTTCGCGACCGGGGCCCGCCTCCCTGGCCAGGGCATCGGCCAGGAGCGCGCACTCCTTGACGTCCAGGTAGCCGGAGCCGAGGTACGCCTGGAGAATGCTGTGCTGGAAACGGACCTTCTCCCCTCGGGTCTCGATCAGGCCCAGCTGCTCTCCCTGCGTCGCACACAGTGCCAGGAGCTCGCGCTGCCTCTGCTTGTCGATCTTCTCGCTGCTGCATCCCTCGTCGAGACGCTGCAAGAGGCGGTCCAGTATGTCCGGCTGCCTTCTCAGATCGCCGAGCCGGACCTCCAGCTGATCGTGCAGGAGCCCGATCCCGGCCAGTGCGGAGATGAGTTCGACGACCTTGGCCCGGTCGCCCGCGGCCAGCGCCACTTCGCCATGGATGCGCCCGGTGACCAACGCCTCCCGCCATGCGTCGAGCAGCCGCCGCTGCGATGCCGTCCGGTCGCCGTCGCGCACGTCCGGATCCATCCAGCGCTCGGTACAGTCCGAATGCTCTCGCGGAGGGTGCTTCCGCAGCTCACGCGCTATCTGCAAGTACAGCGGGGACTCGGCCGCACCCGCCGCCCCGACGACACGGTCCATGGCGCGGCAGTCCTGGTCCCCGTAGCCCTTCTGGAGGTACTCCAGTGCCGCCTCCTCACTCAGCGGCTCCAGGTCGACGACCGCAGCCCGGGTGTGCTCCAGCGGTGCGTGGGGGCGGGAGGCGATGACCAAGGGAAGCTTCTGCTCTTCCGCCCGCTCGATCGCCCGGCGGATGAGTACGTCCCTTTGCTTCTGCTTCCTGCCGTCGGCGAAGGTCTCCTCCAGACCGTCGGCGAGGACGACGACCCTGTCGTCCATGCACAGCTGGCGCCACACTCTCTCGCTGTGCCGGTCGGAGAGCACATTGCGGTCCGCCATCTCGCTGAAGCGCTTCAAGGCCACTTCACGGAAGTCGAGCCGCGCCGCGTCCATGTCGACGTCCCGCAGTCTTATGGGGACGGGTACGGCGCCCTTCTCGGCGAGCATCCGGGTGAGCTGTACGAGGACCGACGTCTTCCCGGCACCCACGCCGCCCACGAGCAGGTACGGACGCCTGGTGCGCTTGTCCCGCAGCGCCCGGGCGATGACCAGGCACATCTCCTTGCGCCCGACGACGTCCGCGATGGCCGGCCCGGCCGTCGGCACCATGCCGCGCGGATCCTTCCTGGCCGCCCGGATGAGGGTCCTGCGCACCGAGCCGTAGGTCGCGTAGAAGAAGGCGACCGTGGCGAGGCTGAGGCTCAGGAACGGGGTGAGGAATCCGTAGACCACGGTGCACCCGCCGGTTCCCTGGCACCACGTCTCCACAGGAGAGGCCCCGTGTGCAAGGAGCGCGTAGACGCCGGAGCCGACCCAGACCAGGAGGATCAGCGTGCCGAGATAGGGGACGTACCGCTTGATCGAACCTCTCGTCCACCACTGCTGAGCCGGCGCGACCTTGCTCCGGGCAGCCAGCCGGACCCGCACCGAACGGACGCGCCGCCCCACGGCATCGACCGCGTGGGATACGAACCGCCGCGGCCGGACCAGGAGCGGAGCCTTCGGGGGCGCGAGCTTGCCTTCAGGATGCTTGATCACGTAACCCATGAACGTCACCCGTGCTCGTGAGCGCGTTCTCTCTCCGCCATCATGGCCGCCGCACCGTCACCGCGACGTGACCGCCGCGTGATGCCCGTCGACGCGGGATACGGCCGGGCCGAGGCCGGCCACGAGGCCGAGCAGGCGGGGCGTCGGGCTCAGGCCGAGCTCGCTCCGGAGGAGCACCCGGTAGTTCCGGAAGGCGCGGAGCGCCTCGGACTGGTTGCCTTCGGCGAGGTGGGCCTTGATCAGGGCCGCGTGAGCGCTCTCCCGCAGCGGTTCGGCGCGCACGGCCGCACCGGCGGCCGACACCGCGTGGGCGTAGCGCCGCGCCCCGGCGAAGTGGCTCGCCAGCGCTTCGAGGGCGTGCAGCCGCAGCTGCCGCCACTCCTCCGCCTCGCCCAGCGCCCACTCGTCGCACCAGCCGGGCAGCAGCTCCTGGGAGAGGCCCTCGATCTCCTCGGTCCCCAGGCCCGGGGACTCCGTCGCGTCCAGAATGCGGTGCGCTAGTGCGCGGACTTCATGGAGGTCGACCGCCACGACGTCGGCGAGCGCGAGCTCGCCGGGGCTGATGTCGAGTGCGTGGCAGCAGCCCGTTCCGCGCAGCCGGACAAGGGCGGAGCGCAAGGACGCGTGTGCGTGAGCCTCGGACGCGCCGGGCCACAGGTCTTCTGCGGCAGCGCTCCGGGCCACCTTGCCGGGGCGAAGTGCTATGTAGGCCAGCAGACGCTCGGACCCCGCGGGAATCCGTACGGGGCCGTCGCCCGCGGCCAGGCGGAATCCGCCGAGCAGGGCGATACGGAGGGTGGCGCCTTCATCTCGTGACGGCACCCTTCCATCGTGGGTGGGCGTCCGGCGGGTGTCGAATCGCGGAGATGTCACGGAAAGCGTGTCCTGAATTGCATTCCGTAACGAATGGAGGGGCAAGAAAAGCCCCGCCGGTGAACCGGCGGGGCTTTCCCGCGGTGCGCCGCCAGGGACTCGAACCCCGGACCCGCTGATTAAGAGTCAGCTGCTCTAACCAACTGAGCTAGCGGCGCGCGACATGAATATTACATGACTTTCGCGGGGGTGCTGACCAGCTGGAATCCGGTGCCGGGGACACCTCCTCGCGTGGACATCGGTGGCGGAAGGGGAAACGATGGAGGTGAGGGTCCGACTGTCATACGGGCTGTCGTACAGGCAAGGGAGGTAGTCCCATGTCATCCACCCTCCATCCGCATTCGGAGACATCCCAGGCCGCCGCCGGTGGTCTGACGGTGTTCGCCGCCGTGATGATGCTGGTCCTGGGCCTCGTGAATCTCTTCCGCGGGATCATGGCCATCGTTCACGACCACGTCTTCGTCACCACGCCGGACTACATCTTCAAGTTCAACCTGACGAGCTGGGGCTGGATCCACCTGCTGCTCGGACTTGCGGCGCTCATGGTGGGCGTCGGCCTGTTCCGGGTGAGCCTGTGGGCCAGGATCCTCGGCGTGGCCGTCGCGGCTCTGCTCATGCTCGCCAATTTCCTGTCCATCCCGTACTACCCGCTGTGGTCGATCGTGGCCATCGCGCTGTGCGCCTTCGTCATCTGGGGGCTGTGCGTCGTCCGGCAGGACGACTCCTGGACGTGAACCAGGGCGGCTCCGGGGAGCGGTCCGGGGCGCGGGCTGAGCAACGGCAGCGCGGAACCCCGCCGCCCCGTGGGCCGGGCCGCGTTGCCGCCGTGCGTGTCGATTGCTGCTTCACGTCGTTTCACTGCGTGAAGACGTTTCATGCATTTCCTGTGCATTCCTCAGCAATCGACTGGAAGGATCGTGATGCGCCTCATCCGTCCCGCGCTCGTCGCCCTCGCCGGATGCGCCCTCGCCCTGGCCCTGCCCGCGGGGGCGGCGGTCGCCACCAAGGGCTGGTTCTCCTGGACGGGGCCCAAGGGCGCCCCGTTCTACATCGAGAACCCGCCGGACGGCCGGTGTCTGACGATGAGCGACGAGGCCCGCGGTGCACACAACGGCACGCCGGTTCCGGTGGCCCTGTACACCGACAAGACCTGCAAGAAGAAGGCGCTCGGCGTCTCCCCCGGCGGGAACTCCCCCCGCAACCTCCGCTTCGCCAGCGTGAGGTTCGGCTCGCACTGACGGCCGGCCGCGGCCCCACGGCGCTTGGGCTATGTTGAGCGCCGTGGGACGAGAACGAGGCACACCGGCGCCGTCAGGGCAGCAGGCACGCGCTCAGGCGTCTGCGATCACACCGGGCAAGCCGGGCGGGCCCGGGAAGCGGCCCCCCGGCCCGGAGCCGCTTCCCGCGGACAGGGTCCGGACGCTCCTCGGCGGTCACCGGCTGTCTCCCGGGCAGCGGCGCATCGCGCAGTACATCACCGACCACCTCACCGAGGCCGCGTTCCTGTCGATCACGGACCTCGCCGACCGCGTCGGCGTGAGCCAGCCGTCGGTGACCCGCTTCGCGGTCTCCGTGGGCTTCAGCGGGTATCCCGCGCTCCGGGAGGCGCTGCAGCCGATCGCGCTGAGCGCGGTCGCCGCTTCCCCCGGCGCGCGGGAGGAGGACCGCCGCAACGAGCTGCAGGCGGCGGTCGACGCCGAGATCGAGAACCTGGAGAGCCTGCGCCGCGCGTTCACCGACACCGACCGGGTGGTCGAGATCGGCCGCGAGCTCGCCAGGTCGGTCCCGCTGACGATCCTCGGCCTGCGGATCTCGGTCTCGCTGGCAGAGTACTTCGCGTACGCGGCGAAGCGGATCCACCCGGACGTCCGCCTGGTCTCCCGCGGCGGCAGCGTCGCCTACGACGCCCTGCTCCAGTCGCGCGAGGCGGGCGGCACGTGGGTGCTGGCGTTCGCGATGCCGCGGCACTCCAACGAGATGCTGGCGGCGATGCGGGCCGCCCGCAGCACGGGCCTGCGCGTCGCGCTGATCACGGAGGCGAGCCTCGGGCCCCTGGCGGAGGAGGCCGACGTGGCGTTCACCGCCGGCACCGGCTCGCGCCTCGTCTTCGACTCGTACGCGGCGCCGGGGGTGCTGTCCGCGGCGATCCTCCAGGCCATGGCCGACGCCGATCCCGAGCGCACGCAGACCCGGCTGGAGAAGTACGAGCAGGCGGCGGAGCAGCACGACTTCTTCCTCGACGACTGACACCCGCGCACCCACAGCCACACCCCGCCCACGCCCCCACCCGATATCGGGACTTTCACGCCGTACCCGGGCGTCACTGCGAATGAAAATTTTCATACCCTTGCTTACTGGGCAGTAAATATATTTACTGCCTGTGGCACCCGGACCTGCAGCGCTCACGACGGTGAGCATCCGGGACGCCAAGGTGGGCGAACACCAGGGACGAGACCCTCCTCATCGGCCCTGCGCGTTCCGTTTGGGTGGTCCGCTCCCCTCGGACACCCCCGGCGGCCCCGGTCTACCCCTGGACCGGGGCCGTCGGCAGCACCACCTCACCCCACCCCCGTCTCACGGGGCGTCGAAGAGCCTGCTGCCGTCGCTCAGCAGGCCCGCCCTCTTCACCTGCCGGAGCACCGGGAGAACCTCCAGCCGCTGCACGGCCTTCAAGGCCCCGATGCCCTCGGTCATGTACCGGTACAGGTCGCGCTGATCGCGGCAGAGCACCGACGCCGCGAGGTTGGCCGCACCGGTCACCGCCGCGGCGAACGGCACCTGAGGGTGGCGGGCGAGCGCCCGTCCGACCGCCGCGAGCTCGCTCGGCACGACCGTGGCGGAGATCCCGGCCTCGATCGCGTAGCCGAGGTGGACGGAGTGGACCTCGACGTCGAAGGAGAGCGCGCCGCTCCCCCGCAGGTACTCGATGCGCCTTCGGACCGTGGACTCCGACCGGCCGGCCGCCGCGGCGAGCTCCGGGTAGCCCGCCCTGCCGTCCCGGGCGAGCACGGCCAGCATCGCGTAGTCGGCGTCGTCGAGCCGGACGACGTCCTCGCCCGCGCCCTCCCCGCCGGCCGGTGCGGGCTCCAGCGCCGCGATCTGCTCCCCGGTCAGCTCGTCCCGCCCGAAGCAGCGGTTCGCGCCGCCGGTGTACTCGTGCAGCATGGTCTGCGCCGAGACGCCGGTGACCTGCCGGGTGCGCGGCAGCTTGCGGAGCAGGAGTGCCTCGTGGTCCTCGCGCGTGCGCGAGCTGACGAGGCAGCCCACCTCGGTGCCGCCCGAGAAGATCTTGACCCAGCCCGTGTCCGGACGGCGTGCCAGCGCCTCGGCGATGTCGACGGCCGCTCCCGGGACGCACTGGATGCGCAGCCGCGATTCGTAGAGGCCGACGCGCTCGCCCTCGGGCAGGCCGAGCACCCGGAGCAGGCCGGCGCCGCGCAGTCTGCGGTAGCGGCGGATCACCGTCTGGTCCGTGACGCCGAGGACGGCGGCGATGCGGCTGAAGGCGGCCCGGCCGTCGATCATCAGCGCCTGCACCAGCTGCCGGTCGAGGAGGTCGAACTTCTGCCCGTCATTGGTCATGCTTTCCATCATTCCATGGCCACTGTGCATCGGAATCCGTCATGAAACCTCCCCTGAGTTCTGAGAAACAGCCAACGGATGCGACCTTCGGTCCTCGTCGGACAACACCCTCGGAGGTTGTGGAAAATGCGTAAGTGGCTGCCGCTCGTGGCGGTGTGCCTGGGGACGTTCATGCTGCTCGTGGACGTGACCATCGTCGTCGTGGCGCTCCCTGACATGGCCGAGAGCCTGCGCACCTCGTTCGCGGACCTGCAGTGGGTGATGGACGTCTACGCGCTGGCGCTCGCCGCGCTGCTGCTGGGTGTCGGTTCCCTCGCCGACCGGGCCGGCCACCGGCAGGTCTACGTGGCGGGGCTGACGCTGTTCGCCCTCGCCTCCCTGGCCTGCGGACTGGCGACCGGCCCGGAGGCCCTGATCGCCTTCCGGTGCGTGCAGGGCGTCGGCGGAGCGGCGATGCTCGCGACGACCACGGCCCTGATCAGCAGCATCTACCACGGCCGGGACCGCGGCGTGGCGTTCGGCGCCTGGGGAGCGGTCAGCGGCGCCGCCTCCGCGGCCGGCCCGATCATGGGAGGCCTGCTGACCGAGCACCTGGACTGGCGCTGGATCTTCTTCGTGAACCTGCCCATCAGCGTGCTGGCCATCGCGATGACGCTGCGCTGCGTCGCCCCGACGCCGCCCCGCCGCGGCCGGGGCGTGGACCTGCCGGGCCTGGCGGCCTTCACCGTCGCGGCGGGAAGCGCCACCTATGCGCTGATCAAGGGCAACGACTACGGCTGGACGTCGGGCGCCACCCTGGGCCTGTTCGGCGTGGCCGCGCTGGCGCTGCTCGCGTTCCTGCTGATCGAGACGCGTCGCGAGCAGCCGCTGCTGGACCTCTCCCTCTTTCGCCGGGCGTCCTTCTCCGGTCTGATGGCCGCCGCGGTACTGCTGTCCGTCGCCGCGTTCTCCTACCTGGCGTACACCTCCCTGTGGCTGCAGTCCGTCCGGGGCATGGGGCCGGTGGCGGCAGGGCTGACCTGTCTGCCGATGAGCGTGGCCGCGTTCCTCGTCGCCTCGCTGTCGGGGCGCTTCCTGCACGACGTCTCGCCGCGCTGGACCATCGGCGTGGGCATGCTGCTGATCGGTGCGGGTGCGCTCCTCCAGGCGACCGTGGACGCGGGGTCGGACTGGACCGTCCTGGTCCCGGGCCTCGCGGTCACCGGCATCGGCGTCGGGCTCGCCACGCCCATGCTGGCCTCGGCGGCGATGGCGTCCGTCGGCCCGGAGCGCGGCGGTATGGCCAGCGGCGCCGTCAACACCGCGCGGCAGCTGGGGAACGCGCTGGGCATCGCCGTCCTGGGCGTCGTGTTCCAGTCCGGCCTCACGAGCGCGGTCAGGGACCACGGGGCCGGCTCGGTGGCCGACCCCTCGGCGACCGCCGATGCGCTGGCGGGCGGCCAGGCCGGAGCGGTCGTCGCCCACGCGGGCCCCGCCGAGCGGGATCTGCTCGGACAGCTGGTGCACGAGGCCTTCGCGGCCGGCCTGCGGCAGACGTTCCTCGTCTCCGGAGCGCTGGGGATCCTGGGCGGTCTGGTGGCCCTCGCGCTCGTGCGGCGCCCCGCGAAGCCGGCGGCGCAGCAGCAGCGACCGCAGCCTGCGGCCCGGGAGGCCGTGCCCGAGATGTCCTAGGGCTGCAGAGACGCCAAGTGGCCCGGAACGGCGGCCGGATTGCACTCCTGTGACGCCCCTCGGCAGGCCGGTACGGTCGGATCCCGTTGCGCCGACGACGCGTGAACGAGGCGTTTCCGCACGACGATCCGATCGACGAAATCGACGAAGGGCAAGCCATGGGCAAGGCCATCACGACGGCGGTTCTCGAGGCGCGGTACCGGAATTCATTCGGGCGGGCCGCCGGTTATCTGCCCCGTAACCGGAAGGCCATCGACGCCTGGCAGGCGGATCTCGTCCGCAGGGCCGCAGCACGGACGGAGGGGCACGTCCCCTCCGTCCAGGCGCTGAAGGAACTGCTCGACGGCGACAAGAAGCTCAAAGACCTCGTCGCCCAGGCCATCGACCAGGTTCCGGCGGACCACAAGTACGTCAAGGACATCGACGAGATGCTGAACTGTCTCGACGAAATCACGGTCACCGCGCCGACGTTCGACCTGGATCCCTCCAGTCACGTCGCCTTTCCGATGTCGGCCCTGTTCTGTTACATGATGGCGATGCCCGCCGGCTGGGAAGCCTTCCGCGACAAGAAGTTCAACGACGCCCTCAGGGTGATCCTCAAGGCGTGGTGCGACTTCCTGGTCCACCCGGACAGCCGTTACGTCCTCAACGACGGCCCGAACGGCTGGCTGTGCCAGGCCGCCGCCGAGAAGTTCAAGCTCTACGAGTTCGTCATCCCCGACCCCGAGGCCCTCTACGGGGGGTTCGGCTGTTTCAACGACTTCTTCAACCGGCACATCAAGCCGGAGTTCCGCCCCAACGGTGCCCATCACAATCCGCAGGCCGTCCTCTCGCCCAACGACGGATCGGTGGTGCGGTATCTGTCCGGCGTCCAGGAGGACGCCGACATCACGCTCAAGGGGCAGCCCTACTCGCTGCGGCAGATGCTCAACGGCTGGGCGGAAACGGACAGGTTCGTCGGCGGGGACGTCTTCCAGACGTTCCTTTCCGGCGCGGACTACCACCGCTGGCACGCGCCGGTCGACGGCATCGTCCGGCACGTCGAGACGATCCCCGGGCTGATGTTCAGCGAGCTGCAGATGAAGGACGTGGACACGTCCGCCGGCACGCTCTCCCAGGGGTATCAGGCGTCGGTCAACACCCGCGGACTGGTCGTCATCGAGAGCACCGTGCCCGACATCGGCCTGGTGTGCGTCATCCCCGTCGGCATCACCGAGATCTCGTCGGTCACGATCACCGCCGAGGAGGGCAAGCGGGTCACCCGGGGCGACGAGATCGGCTACTTCAGCTACGGCGGATCGAGCATGTGCATGGTCTTCGAGCCGGGCAAGGTGGAGTTCACGGTGCCGAACAACACCATCGACAACGCCGACAACGGCGCGCCCGTCTTCGTGAACGGGCAGATCGCCACGGCCAGGCCGAAGACCGGCTGAGCTCCGGCGGTACGGGTACAGGTCAAGCACGGGTACAGGTCCAAAGGAGCGGCGCCCTCCCGCCGGGGAGGGCGCCGTTCCGTGCTGCCCGGTGTTTCAGCTCTCCGGAAGGTCCACTTCGGGCAGGAGCGCGATCTGCCGCTGGACCCCGTCGTCGCCGCCCAGCGCCGGGTAGTACGGGATGAGCGCGTTGCACATCTCCAGCAGTTCGGCCTGAGGCTGCTTCGTGAATGCGTAGTACTGGAACGGCGGGCCGGCGTGTACCGGCTTCGTGGGCGCCGCCTTGAGGTCCTCGGCCGTGAGCGGGGTCCGGACCAGCAGATCGGCGATCGGGTACAGCACCCCCTGCATCACCGCGACGAAGGACCGTTCCAGCCCGTACCGGCGGCTCGTGCGGAACGGCTCGGTGTCCTTCGGGTCGATCGCCTCCATCGGCTCGCGGTAAATCGCGTCGAGCAGGGCGAGGACGTAACAGTAGGCGGCGTTGGACAGCACCATCAGATCCCGGACGGGCCGTCCCTCGACGAGCTTGTCGATGTCCGGATCCGGCATCACCGGCCAGATGACGTCCGGGCTGTCGATGGTGAACTTCTGCTTTCCGTTGTCGTCCTGGACGACGCCGATCCCGTTCAGGCCCTTTTTGATGTCACTGAACTTCGTGTAGTGGGAGGCCTGCCACTTGCCCAGTTCCTGCGGCGGGAAGTCATCCGTACGGACGATCGGGTCGGGCAGGAGGCCGTGGTCACCCCGGGCGCCCTCGCCCTGGTCGACGATGATCTCCATGGCCTGCAGCGCGGAATCCTCGTCCATGATGAGGAGCGGTTGGTCGGATCCGCCGTTCTGGTTCCAGTAACCGCGGTGGTACTGGAACTTCCACAGCCGTTCCCTGGCCGCGTTCCAGTCGATCCGGTTCTCCGGCTTGACGTCTTCGGAGCTGAGGAGCTTGATGCCCTTCTCGATGCGCTCGTAGAACTCGCCGAGGGAGTGGTACGGCCGGATGCTCTCCGCCATGAGCTCCGCCTGCTCGGGCTTCTCGATCCCGATGAACGTGTCCACCTGTTCCGAGGACATACGGCGCAGGGCGAGCATCAGCTCGGGAGTGCGCATCAGCATGGGTGCGGGGTATTTCGGGATGAAGGATTCCGAGTAGAACCGGACCTTGTCCCCGCTCCCGATCGCGACCAGCAGATTGCGCACCAGCGTCAGGTGCAGCATCTCCTCGATCGCGATACCGATCATGGTGCGTTGCGCCGGTTCCCCGGCGGCCCACTGCGAATAGCCGCGCGTCTTGATCGAGTAGGTGGCGTAGAGGTACAGCGGGATCGTGGACAGCTCGACCTGTGCTGCGGCCTTCAGGTGCTCGGTGAGGTCGTCCAGGGTGGCGATGTCGGGAACGGGTTCGTCGGAGAGCGGAGCGTTCTGGGACATGAGAAGTCCTCCGGAAAGAGACGGGCTACGTCTGAGGGCGCCACGTCTGAGGGCGCTATGTCTGAGGGCGCTACGTCGGCAAGTCGTCCGTCGCGCGGGATGCGAGCAGGCGGCCGTACGCCGCAGGGCTCAGCTCCCGGGTCACGACCGTGTAGTCGCGGCGGAAGGCGGCGAGGCGGACCGGTCTCTGCCCGGGCGGGTCCGGGTCGAGACCCCGGTGGACCGCTGCCAGATAGGTGTGCACGGGCGCACAGGCCCGGAACAGCCGCAGGGACGACGGCGCGTCCCCGCTGCCGTCCTCCGGCCCGGGCCCGTCCAGCACCTCGGCGAAGACCCGCTCGAAGCGGACCAGGTCGATGAGCAGGTCGATCCACGCCTCGCGCTGCGCGCCGGGGGCGGTGTCGGGCCGCGTACGGCCGAGATGCGCGGCGAATCCGTCGCTCAGCCCCGCGAGCGTGGGCGAGCGGGAGGGGTGGGCGTCCACGTACTCCAGCGCGAACTGATCGAAGATCTCGTGGCCGAGAAGGTGCACCGACCCCGGGTGCAGGCTGCGCATGCACTCCGCCAGCCGCATCCGGTAGCCCTGCTGGTAGATCCGCAACCGCTCGCGCGCCGGCAGCCGGCGCGAGGCGGTCACCACTTGGTCGGCGGCGCCGGGACCCGCCTCGGCCGGATCGAGGATCACCGCCTGCATCCAGCGCTGGACGGCGGCCAGTCCGGCCGGGCCGGGGGCGTCGTCAGCCATGGGAGCCGCTCCCCGCCGCCACGGACGACACGGAAGGCCCAGAAGACCCAGAAGGCACGGAAGACACGGCCGTCACCGCCCCCGCCGCCGCCCGCGCCCGGTCCAGCTCGGCCAGCAGCTCGGGGAAGGGCGGCAGCTTGTCGTCCCGTTCCAGCAGCGTCGCCGCGCCGCCACCGGTGAGCTCCACGGCGAGGCGGTACAGCTCCCACACCGGCTCGGCCACGGGTGCGTCGTGGGTGTCGATGATGTGCGTGCCGTAGTCGGTGTGGCCGGCCAGGTGCATCTGGACCACCCGCTCGTGCGGCAGCTCCCGCAGGTACCGCTCGGGGTCGAAGTCGTGGTTGAACGCGGAGACGTGGACGTTGTTCACGTCGAGCAGCAGACCGCAGTCCGCCTCCTCCGCCAGCCGGGCCAGGAACTCCCACTCGGTGAGGGTGGACGCCCGGAACTCGACGTAGCTGCTGGGGTTCTCCAGGGCCAGCGGCCTCTCCAGCACGTCCTGGACGACCCGGGCCCGGGCCGCGACATGGGCCAGGGTCTCCTCGGTGAACGGCAGGGGCAGCAGGTCGTGCGTGTGGACGCCCAGCACGCCCGTCCAGCACACGTGGTCCGACACCCACGGTGCGTCCACCTCGTCGGCGAGCCGCTTCAGCCGGCGCAGGTAGCCGAAGTCGAGCGGGTCGGTGCTGCCGATGGACAGCGACACGCCGTGCAGGACCACCGGGTAGTGCGCGGCGATCTCCTCCAGGGCCCGGCGGCGGCCGCCCCGGCAGTCGAGGAAGTTCTCCGAGATGATCTCGAAGAAGCCGACGGGGGGACGGTGTTCGCGGATGTGGGCGAGGTGCGGCGTCCGCAGCCCGACCCCGTAGCCCAGGCGGGGTGTGCCGAGCCGGGCCTCACCCACGGGCGCCCCGCCCCTCCGGCCGCCCGCCCTCGCCCCGGCCCTGACCCCGGCCCTGGATCACCTGCCGGTTCGACGTCCGCTTCACCGTCTCCGGCGGCGGGTTCATGTAGTCGTAGTGGGGCATCAGGTCGTCCTTGACACCCTCGCCCGGGGACGGGCCGAAGGCCTTGCCCGCCGCGTACATCCGGGCCTCGAAGAGCCTGCGGGCCTGCTTCCACACGCTCTTGCCCTTGAGGGGGCCGGCGGAGAAGACCCTGCTCTCGTTGATCGGGCTGGCGCAGCTGCCGTTGTAGCGGCAGTCCTGCTCGCCCGGGTGGAACTGCTCGTAGTCCGTGCCCGCGTAGCCGCAGCCGCCCTGGCCGCGGCAGGACCCCTCGCCGTGACACACGTGGTAGACGGTGGCGCAGGTCCCGGTGCCGGCCATGGGGGCGGTACCCGAGGCGTCGAGACCGGCACAGGAGTTGAGGCCCATGCAGACGTGCAGTTCGTCCGGCACCTCCCGGGGGAACGGGGTGTCGCGCGGGCCCGGTTTCGGTTGCCGTTGCGGTTGCGGTCCTTGCCCGGGTACGGGGCGCTTGCTCATGACGGTCGTTCCTCTCGGCTCGACGGCGAAAGGGCAACACCTTGGCAGCGCGGGCGGGAACGACGGCAGGGGGCGATCCGGCCAGGGCGGCCGCGCGGGTGGACTTCCGGCCACTGCGCGCGCAGGGGCACGCCGGGTCTGCCGGGCCGCTGTTCAGGGGCCGTCCCGGGCTCAGAGACCGTCCCGGGCTCAGAGGCCGTCCCCGGCGATGACCTGCTCCACGTACGCGGTCACGGGCGGGCCGAAGTGTGCGTACGTGCGCCCGACCTCGGCCAGGAGGGCGGGCAGGGACCAGTCGGCGGGGAGCAGTTCGGGGGGCAGGGCGGGCGGGGTGCGCAGGGTGTCGACGAGGCTGCCGCCGAAGAGCTTCACGTAGGCCGCGAGGGAGGGGCCGCTCGGCCCGGGCGGCACCGGGTGCTCCCGGACGGCGGCGCGCAGGCGCTCTGCGTGCTCGCGGTAGCGGCGGCCGAGTTCCTCCAGTTCCCAGGCGCGGTAGGCGACCTGTGCGGCGTCGGCGGTGGAGAGCGCGATGCGCCCGAAGTACACCGTCCCCTCCTCGGGGGGACCGCCGAGTTCGGCCGTCAGGTGGTCGCGGCGGTCGGCCGGCGAGATGAGGACGCCGGGCTGCATGAGGCCGTAGCGGGCGAGCGCGGCGGCGCGGCGCAGGCGGTCGCGGTAGGCCCGCCGGGCCTCCGGCACGGTGTAGAAGACGGCGTGGAAGAAGCCGTCCCAGGGCGGGGGTTCGGGGCGGCCGTGGCGGACCTGCCGGAAGGACTCCAGGAAGGCGCCGACGAGGCGGTAGTCGGCGCCGCGGCCCCGGGGGGTGGCCGCGATGAGGCCGTCCTTGCGCATCCGGGCGATGAGGGAGCGTGCGCCGGCAGGGGTCAGGCCCACGTCGGTGAGGAGCTTCACCAGTGCGACGCCCGGGAGCTCCTCGCGGCCCGCGACGCCGTAGAGGAACGGCACCAGGGCGACGTTCGCCCCGCGGGACACGCTCGCCCCGCCTTGTCGATCTTCATCTGTTACTCTCTCGCTCACGATCGTGAGCTTACGCGATACACGATGTGCAGTACACACATAAATCGGCCAGAGAGTCCGGGGGACGAGCGGTAATGACGAACGAGCGCGGCGGCAGAGGCAACGCACTGATGAACTGGGGGCCGGCGATCCTGTGCGGCGTCATCCTGCCGTTCGTCACGTACGGGATGCTCACCGACCACGGGGTGAGCCAGGTGAAGGCGCTGCTGCTGATCTCGCTGTGGCCCGCCGCGGAGACGCTGCTGCACCTGGCCCTGCGGCGCCGGGTGGACGAGTTCGGCGTGATGATGCTGGCGATGACGCTCCTGGGCGCCCTGAGCGCGCTGGCGTACAACACCACCGAGCTGGTCTTCATCAAGGACTCGGCCATCACCGGCCTGCTGGGCCTGGTGTTCCTGGGCAGCCTGGCCATGCGCCGGCCCGCGATGTTCTACCTGGGCCGCAAGTTCGGCACGGACGGCACGCCCGAGGGCCTGGCCCGCTGGAACGGCCTGTGGGAGTTCCCGGGCTTCCGCCGCGCGCAGTACCTGCTGACGTCGGTGTGGGGAGCGGGCTTCCTGCTGGAGGCGGCGGTCCGCGTCGCGCTCACCTACGCGCTGCCGACCAAGGCCATGGTGCTGGTGAACAACGCGCTTCCGATCGCCGTGGTGGTGGCGCTGGTCACGTGGACCATGACCGTCGCCAAGAAGGGCCGCGCCCGCTCGGCGGCGGCGGAGGCGGCACGGGCCGCGCAGGCCGCGCCTCAGGCGACGGCCGGTGCGCCGGCGGCGCAGGGCGCGGCGTAAGCATGCGCATCAAGCCGGCACTCGCCGCGGCCGCGGCCCTCCTCTCCCTCGCCTCGGTCACGGCGTGCGAGGACACCGGACGCAAGCCCGGCCGGGACGGCGCCGCCACCCCCGCCCAGCCGGGCGCCCCGGCCCCGCAGCCGGGCCCGCCGTCGGCCGGGTCGACGGCCGACGCGCAGAAGTACCTCCGCCGGTACGCCTCCTGCGAGAACCTGGCGACAGGCGGCCGGGAGGACGTGCGCCTGCGGTCGAGCAGCGTCAAGACCGTGGGCGGTCCCGTGCGCGAGGTCGGAGTGTGCAGCGACCTGCGCGAGAACGGTGCGATCGGCATCTTCCTCACGCCGGACATGAAGGAGTTCCAGGAGGCGTACCACCGGCAGGTCATGGACAAGATCGCGGCCGGCGAGCCGGCGTACGGTCTGTACAGCCGCGTCTTCGTCGGCAAGGACTTCGTGGCCGAGCCGACCTCGGCGACGACGGCCCGGGCTCTTGCGAAGTCCGGCATGCGCGTCCTGACCTGCAACCCGGCGTTCGGCGTGCCGGAGGGCCACAAGAAGGAGAAGGCCCTCGCCGACTCCTGCGTGCTGAGCGACTTCGTCCACACGAAGGACGGCGCGGACGCCGGGAGCCCGGAGCCCGGCAGCTCGCAGGGCGGGCAGCCGGCACAGCCGGCGAACCCCGGCCTGCCGAGCGCCGGCAGCGTCTCCGAACTGAGGAAGCTGATCGCGTCCAGCGTCGACTGCAAGCGCTTCTCCACGGATCCGGAGACCGTCGCCGTCCGGTCCATCGACTACCAGCCCTTCATCGAGGGCGATCCGGCCGGGTGGGGAGTCGGCGAGCGCGGCCTGTGCGGTCAGCCCGGGGGCGCACAGCGCGCCCACGGGCTGATCTGGCTCGACAAGGTCGACGACATGGCCGCCCTGCAGACGCGCGCCAGGGCCGTCCAGCTCAAGGAGATCCAGGAGAACGGCGGCCGGCCGAAGGCGACGAAGAGCGTGCTGCTCCTCGGCGGGAACGTGGCGATCGAGACCAACAATGCCGCCGCCCGGTTCGGGCTGTACCAGCAGCAGTTCTTCCGCCTCGAGTGCCGGCCGGGCTTCACCACCCCGGAGGGCTACCGCTCCGAGAAGGCGGTGGCGGACGGCTGCACCCTGACCAACTTCGAGCCCGACGGGATCACGCCTTGAGGTAGGAGGCCACCTGGGACAGCAGCCCGTTGTCGGTCAGGAACCCCACGTGCGTCACGCACGGGAGCAGGGTGTTGACCGCGCCGTCGAGCACGGTGCTCGTGAACGGGTTGATCACGCCGTCGCACGGCGAGTACCAGGTGCGGTAGCCGACGTCTCCGGGTGTCTCGTCGCCGGAGGCGAGTCTGCGGAGGAAGTCCGAGCCGGGCGTCATCTCGCGGCAGGAGGCGGAGGCCAGGCTGCAGAGCCCGGCCGTGTACGTGCCGTGATTGCTCCCCGCCAGTGACGCCATGTGCTTGATGTCCGCGGTGCCGCCCAGCTCCTTGGCGTACCAGAGGGAGACCAGGCCGCCCATGGAGTGGTTCACGATGTCGACCTTCTGCGCTCCGGTGTCGTTCTTCACCTTCGCGACGAAGGAGGCGAGCCCGCGGGCACTGTCCTCGTTCGAGGCGAGGAAGTCGTAGGTGTACGAGAAGAGTTCGCTGTCCTGGTATCCGGCGCTGCGGAAGGCGGTGCGCGCCGAGTCCCAGATCACGGCGTCGCTGAGATAGCCGTGGACGAACACGACAGGGGTGCGCGCGGGGGCGGCCTGGGCGGTGCCGGTGCCGACCGGTCCGGTCGTCAGGAGGGCGGCCACGGCCGCCGTCAGGGCCAGGGCACGGCTGATCTTTCGCATACGGTCCTCCAGGGGAAGGGGCCTGCCCGGCGGGGGAACGGGCTGCCGAGCGGCTGCGGAGAGCATGCGTCCGCATCCGGGGACCGCGCATCGGCGAAATCACCTGCCCAGCGGTTTTACTTGTGGGTAACTTGCTGGCAACGCACCGCACTTGCCCGTCATCGCCCCGTAACGAGGAGGAGCAACCGTGCGCGACTCCCAGGCCGTACGTCCTCCTCGCTCCCGCCCTCGCCCGCGCGCCGGCAGGGCGGGCACCACCCGGCGCCTGCACCTGCGGTGCTCGTCCGCCCTCCTGCGGGCCGCCGGGCGCACGGAGGAGGACGGCGCGCGGGACCGGCGCCTCGCTTCGGCCGCGGACCACGCCCGGCTGGCCGGGCTCTCCCGGCGCGCCACGGCCCTGCACACGCTCTCCGTCCGCCAGAAGGCCGTCTCCGCCACCCGCGGACAGCAGGAACTCGCCCGCGGCCTGCAGTCCTTGCGCACCGGCGAAGTGATCAACGCGCGCGAGGCCCTGCGTCTCGCCGCCGCCCTCTTCCGGCACGCCAACCGTACGGACGAGGAGCTCGCCGCCCTCCTGCACTCCGCGGAGGCGAGCTGGACGGCGGGCGACCGCACCGGGTACGCGCGGGCCGCCGAGCACATCGGCGGCCACACCGCAGCTCCCCCGGCGGTGCGCGCCTACTACCGCGGCATCGCCACGGCCCTGCGCGGCGATCACGCGCTGTCCGTCCCGCTGCTCCGCGCGGCGTCCGCCGGTGTCGTGCCCGCGGCGGAGGGCCGTACGGACACGCTCGTCCACGCCTGCCGCGCCGCCCTGATGCTGGGCGAGGTCTCGCACGCCCGGGACCTCGCCACCCGTGCCCTGGCCCGCGCCGCCGCACCGCAGCGGGCGAGGCCGGAACTCCTCGGCCTCCTCGCGCTGGTGGAACTCGTCGCCGACAACTACCCGCGTGCCGCATCCCACGCCGGGCGGGGTCTGGAAGCCGCCCTCGCCGCCGGGCGGCCCAACGCCGCGGCGCAGCTGCGCAGCACGCTCGCCATGACCGCGGCGATCCGCGGGGACGCCGCCGCCTGCCGCGACCACGCGCGGTGGGCGCTCGGCACGGCCCAGGCCCACGGCCTGATGGTCCCCGCCCTGATCGCGACGTGGAGCCTGGGCTGGCTGGACCTCGCGCACCAGCAGCCGCGCGAGGCCGTCGAGCGGCTGCGCCCGCTCGTCCTGGGCGATTCGGGGGTGCACCACTTCGCCTGGCGCCTGCGGGTGATCCCCTCCTTCGTGGAGGCCGTCGCCCTGGCCGTCGCCGAACTCCCGGCCCCGGCCCGGAAGCGGGCCTGCCGCCAGGCCCGGCTGATCCTGCGGACCCTGGAGGAGTGGGCGGCGGCCAACGGCGACCAGCGGGCCCGGGCCGCGGCCCTGCACTGCCGGGCCGTGCTGTCGGCCACGGCGGACCCCGCCACCGCGGACCCGTGCTTCGACCGGGCGCTGGCGCTGGTGGAGAGAGTCGGCTCCGCGTTCTCCCAGGCCCGTACGAAGCTGGTGTTCGGCATGGCGCTGCGGCGCCTGCGCCGGCCGGCCGACGCCCGCGGGCACCTGCGCGGCGCCATGCTGCTGTTCGAGGCGTGCGGAGCGGACGTGTGGGCGGAGCGGGCCCGCGAGGAGATGCGGGCGGCCGGCCAGGCGGAGCCGGGCGGCCGGCCGCGGCCCCGCCACCCGGCCTGCCTCACCCCGCAGCAGCTGCGGGTGGCGCGGCACGTGGCCGAAGGCCGCACCAACCGCGAGGTGGCCGTCCTCCTCGCGCTGAGCCACCGGACCGTCGACCACCACCTGCGCAACGTCTTCGCGGCGCTCGGGATCCGCTCCCGGGTGGAACTGGTCCACGCCCTGGCCTCGTTCGCCGGCGGGCCGCCGCCGGCCGTGCGGCACGGGATGCCGTGACCAGCCGGGCCCTCCCGCTCAGCGCACCGGCAGGTGCCGGGCGAAGAACGCGCGCACGTGGCAGCGCACCGCAGGCACCGACCGCGCCGGGTCGGCCGGGCCGACCAGCGAGGCCCGGGCGGCCGCCGTCATCAGCCCGGCGGCCTGCAACTGGGGCGCCAGCGCCGCGTAGTCGGTGAACACCCCGTGCGCGGCGCCGCCCAGCTGCCGACGCTCGGCGCGCCCTCCCGAGCGGGCGAGCACCGCCTGCCAGGAGGGCTCCAGCGCCTTGCGGTCGGGGAAGCCGTCCGTGCCCAGCAGGAGCAGCGGCCGGTCCGACCCGTGCCGGGCGACCGGGTAGAGCTCCCCGGCCCGGCCGGGTGTCTCCGGCGCCCGGTCCAGATAGCCCTCCAGGTTGACGGCGGCGGCGATGCGCCGGTCCTCGTACATCGCCTCCGCCACGGTGGTACCGCCCGCCGAGTGTCCGTAGACGCCGACCCGCCGCAGGTCCAGGGCACGGCCGAGGTGCTCCGGGAGGGCGCGCCCCGCAGCGTCCGGGTTCCGCCCGGCCGCCAGCGCCTCCAGCCGGTCCAGGACGAAGCGGGTGTCCGCGATACGGGTGCCGATCAGGGCGCGGAAGAGCTCCGGGCGCTTCCTGGGGTCGTCGCGCAGCACCGTCGGGCGGACCGTCTCCCGTCCGGCCATGGCGCACGGGAACTCCACCTCGCCGGCGTCGCCGGGATGGTCGACGGTCACCACCACGTGGCCGTGGCTGGCCAGTTCCTCGGCGAGCGCGGTGCCCATGGTGCGCGGGTCGCCGCCGCCGGGGCTGTACAGCAGCACCGGCCACCGGCGCGCGGCCTGCGCGGGGGCGCCCGTGTGCGAGTGGGTCGCGGTGGCCCGCCAGTCCACCCCGGCTCCCGGCAGCTCCGGGTGGATTGCGGGTCCGGACTGCCCGAAGGACTCGGCGGCGCCTGCGCTCATCTGCCGGGCCACCGGGAAGCCACGGACGGTGCGCGCCGGGTAGAAGACAGTGGCCATCACCTCCCGGACGGGAATCGCCGGCTCCCACGGGTCGGGCCGCGAGCGGTCCACGAGGTACAGCGTGGTGACCCCGGTGCGGTGGGGGCCGGTCGGCGCCGGCAGCCGCAGGGTGACGCCGGCGGCGGCCCGCGCCTGCGCCCCGGCCCCGCCGATCCCGCCGGGGCCGCCCGGGAGCAGCAGGGCGGCGGTGGCCAGTACGGCCGACCTGGTGACGGTCCGCCGGCTCACTCCGGCTCGTTCTCGAACTCCTCGACGCTGCACGGCTCTCCCCTTGTGCCCTCTGTGACGCCGGTCCTTGTGCCGTCCGGCGGCCCCCTGCGTGAATGGCGGGGGGACGCCTGCATGCTGGCGCCCGGCGGGGATCGCGGTCGATCGTTCAGGCCCTGCCCGAAACGATGGCGCTGCGCCGCCGGGGAGAGCAGTGATCCGGATCCACTTCACGGCCGCCGACTTCGCGCGGGTCCGGTTCGCGCCCCGGCCTGCTCCCCTGCAGGAGCTCAACGCGGCGTTCATGATGGCCTTCCGCCGCGACGACCAGCTGCTCTTCGGCCGCTGGAGACAGCGGCTGCTCCGTCACCTGCCGTCCGCCGTCGAGCCGCTGGGGGACCTGGTCCCCGCGGGGGCCGCCCCGGCCTTCCTCGACGTGTTCGGTGACACGCTCGACGACGCGCTGGACAGTGTGCTCGCCGTACGCCCGGAGCTGGTCCGCTCCGAGATCGAGCGCGTGTACGCCGGGCACGCCGCCCCCGCTCCGCCGTGGGTCCGCGAGCTGCACCGGGGTGACGCCGGTGCCCGGCAGCTGATCCGCCGCGCCCAGCACACGGCGTTCGAGTCGGTCCTGCGCCCCGTCTGGCCCTTGGTGCAGGACCTGCACCGGGCGGAGTTCACCCGGCATGCCCTGGCCGTGGCCGAGCACGGCATCGCCGCTGCGCTCACCGGCCTCGTCCCCGGGACCCGGCTGCGCGGCGACGTGTGGGAGATCGACGCTCCCGGTGAGTGGGAGGTCCGGCTGCACGGCCGCGGCGTGCTGCTCCTGCCCACGTTCCACTGGAACGGCCGTCCGCTCCTCGCCGACCTGCCCGACGGGCCCCTGGGCCTGACCTATCCGGCGGGCCCCGGCCTGCCTCTCACGCCGGACGGAGCGGCGGGAGCGGGCGGTACGGGAAGCGCGGCCGACGCCTTGGCCGGGGTGCTCGGGCGGACCCGCACCGACGCCCTGCTCGTGCTCGCGCAGGAGCACACCACCAGCGACCTCGCCCGGCGCCTGGGCGTCAGCAACGCCACCGCCTCCGCCCACGCCGCCGCGCTGCGCGGCGCGGGTCTGATCACGACGGTCCGCTCCGGGCGGGCGGTCCTGCACCGGCGCACGGCGCTCGGGAGCCTGCTGGCCGGCCGGTCGTCGGGCTGAGGCGGGCCGTACGGTGGGGGTCAGCCGGACGGTTGGGGTCCTACGGCTGACATCGGTTCGTACAGCTGATGCCGGCCCTACGGCTGAGGGGAACGCGCGTCGTAGCGTGCGAAGTTGCGCCACTGCACGGCGATGAGCGCGATCGCCACGACGCAGCCGAGGCCGCCGCCGACGACGGCCCAGGAGGGTGAGGCGAGGTCCGCGGCGGACCCGGCGAGGAAGTCGCCCAGCCGGGGACCGCCCGCGACCACGACGATGAAGACGCCCTGGAGGCGGCCGCGCATGTCGTCCGGGGTGGCCGCCTGGAGCATGGTGGTCCGGAAGACCGCCGATATGCTGTCGGCGCATCCGGCCAGGGCGAGGAAGAGCAGGCCGAGCCAGAGGTTGCGGGTCAGGCCGAAGACGGTGACGGCCGTTCCCCAGCCGGCGACGGAGAGCAGCACGGCGAGCCCGTGCCGGTGTATGCGCCCGAGCCAGCCGGAGAACAGCCCGCCCAGCACCGCCCCCACGGCGGGTGCGGCGACGAGCAGGCCGACCGTCTTCGTGTCGCCGCCGTACCAGAGTCCCGCTATGGCCGGGAAGAGCGCCCGGGGCTGGGCCAGCACCATGGCGGCCAGGTCGGCGAGGAAGGTGACGCGCAGGTTGGGGCGGGTGACGAGGAAGCGCAGGCCGCCCCGTACGGAGGCGCGCTGCTGCGGCCGCCGGTCCCCGGACGCGCCGGCTGCACAGGCCGGCCCGGTCCCGCCCACGGGCTCGGGGCGCATCGAGGGCAGGCGCCACATCGCGTACAGCGAGGCGGAGAAGGCGGCCACGTCGATCAGGTAGGCGGCCTGGAAGCCCCAGAGGCCGACGACGGCGCCGCCGAGCATGGGGCCGCCCATGAGACCGAGGTTGGTCGTCAGGGAGGACAGGGCGTTGGCGGCGGGAAGCTGTTCCCGCGGCAGGAGTCTGGGGATCATCGAGCTGCGGGCCGGGGTGCTCATCGCGAAGCAGACCGACTGCAGGGCGACGACCGTGTAGAGCAGCCACACCTGCCGGAGCCCGAGCAGCGCGGCGGCTGCCAGGACGACGGACAGCAGCGCCGCACCGGACGCGCTGACCAGGCCGAGGGCCCGGCGGTCGACGGTGTCGGCGACGGCCCCGCCGTACAGGCCCGCCACGATCAGCGGGACCAGGGAGCACAGGCCGACCAGGCCCACCGAGAACGTGGAGCCGGTGATCGCGTAGACCTGCAGGGAGACCGCGAGCGCGGTCATCTGCTGGCCCACCCAGGAGACGGTGTTGCCGCACCACAGGCGGCGGAAGTCCGCGGAGCGGCGCAGGGGTGTGACGTCGGCGAGGAAGCGCACGGGAAGTCTCCAAGGGGCGGAGGTCGGGGCCGGGACGACCGGCGTCGGAGCCGGACCGCGGGCAGCACGGCTCAGAGCATGACGGCGGGTGCTTGAGGAGTCGTCGTGCCCGGGCTCTGCCGGGCACGGGCCTTGCCGGAGTCAGGCCTTGCCGGACGGCTTGGCGCGGACGTGCATGCGCTCGCCCTGGGGCCCGAACAGGCTCAGCACCTCCACCGGCCCGTCCCCGGTGCTGCCGAACCAGTGCGGCACCCGGGTGTCGAACTCGGCGGCCTCGCCCACCTGGAGGACGACGTCGTGCTCGGCGAGCACCAGCCGCAGCCTGCCGCCGAGCACGTACAGCCACTCGTAGCCCTCGTGCGTGCGGAGGTCGGGGCGGCTGCGCGAGGTGCCGATGACCATCTTGAACGCCTGCAGCCCGCCCGGCTGCTGGGTCAGCGGCACCACCGTGGAGTCCCCGCGCCTGACCGGCTTCAGCCGTACGCGCGGATCGCCGACGGGCGGCGCGCCGACCAGCTCGTCGAGCGGGACCTGGTGGGCGTGCGCGATGGGCAGCAGCAGCTCCAGGCTCGGCTTGCGCTGCCCGGACTCCAGCCGGGACAGCGTACTGACCGAGATGCCGGTGGCCTCCGACAGGGCGGCGAGAGTGCACTGACGCTGCCGGCGGATGCGCTTGAGCCGGGGGCCGACGGCGGCGAGCACTTCTTCCATGGCTCTATTGCAGAAACAGCAACAAGGTTTGTCAAGGATCGTCATCCGGCCGCACAGTCTGCGCCAGAGGGACCAAAGGGAAGAGCCGGCGGCGGAGCCGGCCGACGAGCCGAGGGAGCACATCCGGTGAACGACTTCGACTGGGCCGCGCTGGCCTACATGCTGGAGCTCGAGGGCGAGGCGCACAGCCCCTACGTGCAGCAGGCCGTCGAGGAGCTGCGGCACCTGACCGGCGGCGCACCGCGGCGGATCCTCGACATCGGCAGCGGCCCGGGGGTCGCGGCCTGCCGCCTCGCACAGGCGTTCCCGCAGGCCGAGGTCGTCGCCGTGGACGGGGCGCCGGAGCTGCTGGCCCGCGCCGAGGAGCGGGCCGGCCGGCTCGGGGTCCGGCTGCGGACCCGGGCGGCGGAGTTCCCGGAGGGGCTCGACGGCCTGGGGCCGGCGGACCTGGTGTGGACGGCGCAGGTGGTGCACCACGTCGGTGACCAGCAGGACGCCCTCGACCGGCTCGCCGGGCTGCTCGCCCCCGGAGGCGTGCTGGCCGTCGTCGAAGGCGAGATGCGGGCGCGCTCGCTGCCGCGCGACCTCGGCTTCGGCCGTCCCGGGCTGCAGGCCCGGCTGGACGTGGCGATGGCGGAACGCTTCAGCCGGATGCGGGAGGAACTGCCCGGCTCCGTCGCGGTGGTCGAGGACTGGCCCGGCATGCTGCGGGCAGCGGGGCTCACCGGGGTGCGCAGCAAGAGCTTCCTCGTGGACCGACCTGCACCGCTGGACGAGGGGACGCGACAGTCGGTGCGGCAGTCCCTGGAGCGGCAGCGCAGGATGTGCGCCGAGGCCCTGGACGCCGGGGACGCGGCGACGCTGGACCGGCTGCTCGACCCGGCCGACCCGGCGGGGATCGACCGGCGCGCGGACCTGTTCCTGCTGACCGCGAAGACCGTGCACTTCGGCCTGCGGCCCGTCGGCAGGGACTGAGGGGCGAGGACTGAGGGGCTGGGGACTGAGGGGCTGGGGACTGAGGGCTCAGGACTGAGGACTGAGGACTGAGGACTGACGGAGCATTGCAGGTCCGCCGAAGCCCGACTTAGGGTTACCTAAGTCGGGCGTCAGCCACCCCGTGGCACAGGCCCCGGCATGCCGCACCAACGTTGACCGGCGCCGGGCGGCGCCACGACGAGAGGGCCGCGATGACCACGACAGGAAACGACGGCGAGCAGGCACCGGCGGGCTGGCAGGAGCGCCGCACCGTCGTGCAACTGGCCTTCGGGTACATGACCACGCAGACGCTGGGCACCGCCGTACGACTGGGGGTCTTCGAACGCATCGGCGGGAAGGAGTGCACGGCCGCCGGGCTCGCCGCCGAGCTCGGCACCCAGCCGCAGGCCACACACCGGCTGCTGCGGGCACTGGCCTGTCTGCAACTGCTCACCGAGACGGCGCCCGGCACGTTCACCACGACGGCGACCGGCGACCTGCTGCGTGCGGACGTCCCCGGCACGATGGCCGCCGGGGCCCGGATGTTCACCGACCCCTCGCTGCAGCGGGGCTGGGACCTGCTGGAGGAAGGGATCCGGACGGGAGCGACGACCTTCGACACCGTCTTCGGCACGGACTTCTTCAGCTACCTGCGCGAGCGGCCCGAGCTGTCCGCCGAGTTCAACGCGGCCATGAGCCAGGCCACTCAGCTCGCCGCCGCTGCCGTCCCGGAACACTACGACTTCGGCCGCTTCGGCACGGTGGTGGACGTCGGCGGCGGCGACGGGACCCTGCTCTCCGCGATCCTGCGCGCGCATCCCCGGCCGCGCGGCATCCTCTACGACACCCCCGAAGGCCTCGCCCAGGCCCCCGAGCGGCTCGCACGCGACGGCCTCACCGACCGGGTCGCCCTGGAGAGCGGCGACTTCTTCGCCTCGGCTCCTCCGGGCGGTGACCTCTACCTGCTCAAGAGCGTGATCCACGACTGGAACGACGAGCGGTGCGCAACCATTTTGCGCCACATCAGGAAGGTCGTCCCGGACAGCGGCACCCTCCTGATCGTCGAGCCGGTCCTGCCGCCCACCGTGCCCGCCGGGACCACCGACCTGACCTATCTCAGCGACCTCAACATGCTGGTCACGGTGGGCGGCAGGGAACGCACCGCGGAGGACTTCACCGCCCTGTGCGCCCAGGGCGGCTTCCGTCTCACCGGCATCACCCCCTTGCCCCGCCCGAACTCCTTCCACCTCATCGAGGCCGCACCGGCCTGACCTCTCCCGCGCCCTCTCCCCCACGCCGGGCGCCCGCCGCATCACGCCGTGCGCTGCTCCTGCTCCTGCTCCTGCTCCTGATCCTGCTCCTGCTCCTGCCTCTGCTCCTGCTCCTGCTCCTGCTCCGCGAGGAAGTCCAGGACGAGCGGGCCCGCCGTGCTGCGGAACTCCTCGAAGTAGGCGTGCCGTGCCCCGGGGATCAGGTGCAGCCGGGCGCCCGGGATACGGCCCGCGAGGAGGTGCGCGTTCGCCGTGGGGTTGAGGAGGTCGTCGCTGCCGTGCACCACCAGCGTGGGCGCGGAGATGCCGGGCAGCGCGTCCCACGCGTCGTGCCGGTTGCTGGCGGCCAGGTGCCGGCGCCGGGCGTGGGCCGGCATGGCGGGGTCGCCGAGCGTGGGGGAAGGGCCCGGGTGCGCCGCGAGCCAGGCCGGGGTGTACATCAGTTCGCGCAGGGCCTGCAGGGCCGCGGGCCCGGGCGCGACCAGCGACTTGCGGACGTCGTTGCCGCGCTCGACGGCGTGCCGGCCTCCCGGTGACGTACAGCCGAGGACCAGCGCGCGGACCCGCTCCGGGTGGCGGGCGGCCAGCAGCTGGGCGACCCGCCCGCCCATGGACGTGCCGTACACGTGCGCCCGGTCGGCGCCGAGGTCGTCCAGCACCGCGATCACGTCCTGCGCGAACCCCTCGATGCTGTACGGCTCGTCGGGCTTGTCGCTCTCCCCGGTGCCCCGGTAGTCGAGGGTGACGGTGCGGTGGGCGGCGTGGAAGTCCTCCCGGACGCCGTCCCACCAGTGATGACTGCAGGCCTGGCCCGCCAGCAGGACGAGCGGGGAGCCCTCGCCCTCGGTCTGGTAGGCGATGCGGACCCCGTCCGCGCTCCGGGCGTACGGCACAACACACGTCCCTTCGGTCCTGGCCGGGCTCCTCGAAGCCGGTGGCCCCCTGCGTGACATCCTCCCCTTGACGGCCGGCCACCCGGCCTCTCCGTGACCCGGATCACGGGAACGCACGGCCCCGAGCGGACAACTCAGAACGTGAACCGATCCATACAAGCCCGCATCCGGAGCGGCGACCCCGGCGCCTTCCGGCAGCTCTTCGACGACCACGCCCAGCTGGTCCACCGGCACGCCGTACGCGTCACGGGCGACTGGGCCACGGCCGAGGACGTCGTCTCGCTGACGTTCCTGGAGGCCTGGCGGCTGCGCGAGCGCCTGCGCGACGAGGGCGACAGCCCCCGGCCGTGGCTGATGGGCATCGCGGTCAACGTGCTGCGCAACGTCGCGCGCGCCGCGCGCCGCCACGAGAAGGCCCTCGCCCGCGTCCCGGCGAGGGACACGGTTCCGGACTTCTCCGCAGAGCTCGTCGGGCGGATGGCCGACGCCGAGCAGCTCGCCGCGGCCGAGAGGGCCCTGGGCAAGCTCCGCCGGAGCGAACGCGAAGTGGTCACCCTGTGCGTGTGGTCCGGGCTGAGCTACGCCGAAGCGGCGGAAGCCCTGGGCGTGCCCGTCGGCACCGTGCGGTCACGGCTGTCCCGGGCCCGCGAACGGCTGCGCGGACTCGCCGAGCGCGAACTCCGGCAGAGCGCCGGCGACGCGGCACGAACCCCCGGCACCGCACTCCCGGTCCTCGGCGACCGCACGGACCTGATCCGGCCGAAAGTGAAGTGGAACCGATGAAGAACGTCTTCCGGCGGCCCGCACAGGAGCCGCGCAACCGCGAACAGCTCGACCACGAACCGCTCGACCACGCCGAGTTCGGCCTGCTGCTGCCCCGGCCCGCGGACGGCGGCCTGTCCGCCGCCCGTCAACAGCAGCTCCGCGAGCACCTGATGGCCGAGATCGGCCGGGCCGCCGACCCCGTCCCCGACCTGGTCCCCGGTGACGGCACCGGTGCCGTCACCACGCGGCCCGCCCCGCGGCCGCGCATGCGCCGCGCCGTGCGCATCGCCGTACCGGCGGCCGCGGCCGCGAGCGCCGCCGCGGTGATCGCGGGCGTCGTACTCCTCTCCCCCGGGAGCGCGGGAACGGACTCGCGGGGGCAGAATCCGGGCACCGGCGGGCGGCCGGGCGCCGTGAGCGCGGATTCCGGCACCGTCGCCGGCACCACCAAAGGGCTGCCGGCGGTCATGGACCGGATCTCACTCGCGGCCGAGCGGCAGCCGGCCCCGGAGCCCCGGCCGGACCAGTTCATCTACGTCGAGAGCCGGGTGTCCGGCATCAAGAGCGAGCGCTCGGGCGGCAAGGAGCGGTTCCGGGTGACCTCCCTGCACCCGCGCCAGGTCTGGCTCTCGCCCGACAGCCGCAAAAGCTTCATCTACGAGCCCGAGCACCCGTTCATGGACAAGAAGGGCGAGGATCTGGACGTCGGCGACGGCCCCGCCGACGAGCTCCCGCACTCCTACGCCAGTCTCAAAGCGCTCCCGTCCGACCCCGACGCCCTGCTCAAGCAGCTGTACCGGGGCGCCAGTGTGGGCGATCCGCAGGCCGACTGGTCGGCGTTCGAGGAGATCGGCCAGATCCTCGGCGAGCAGCTGGTGCCGCCGCGCATCAGCGCTGCGCTCTACAAGGCGGCGGCGAAGATCCCGGGCGTCACCTTCGTGGACGAGGCCACCAACCCGGACGGCCGGAAGGGCATCGCCGTCACCTTCACCGCCGGTTTCGGCCGCCAGGAGTGGATCTTCGACAGGGACACGTACGAGTACATCGGCCAGCGCAGCGTACTCGTGAAGGAGCACTGGGGCCTGGCGCCGGGTACCGAGTACTTCCGCAGTGCGATCGTCCGGCGGGCCGTGGTGGATGCCAAGAAGGAGCTGCCGGGCGGCGGCAGGATCTGAGGCGGGCACGCCGGCCGGCAAGCGGCGGGGGCGCGGCACGGCACGGGCATGGGCACGGCATGGGCACGGCACGGCACGGCAGAAGTCCGCTTCCGCTCCTTGTCTCCGGGACGTCCTGCGGCAAGGATCCCCTGGACCTTCCGGACCTTCCCGACCAGGAGGCACCATGCCCGCCCCCGTTCCGCCGGACCCCCGCACGCCGCACCAGCAGCACCTGACCCGCCGCACCACACTGCGGGCCACGGCCGCCACGGCCGCGACCGCCGCCGCGGGAGCCCCCGCCGCCTCCGGGACGGAGAACCGGCGGGGGCTGCGGGTGATGTCGTTCAACCTGCGGTACGCCTCCGAGACCGATCCCCACCCCTGGTCGGAGCGGCGCCCGGTGATGCGGCGGCTGCTGCGTCGCGAGAGACCCCACGTGCTGGGCACCCAGGAGGGCCTGTACCGGCAGCTGCGCGACATCGCCGAAGACCTCGGCCCCCGCTACGCGTGGATCGGGCTGGGCCGGCTCGGCGGCAGCCGCGACGAGTTCGGCGCCGTCTTCTACGACACGCTCCGGCTGAGCCCCGAGGAGTTCGACCACTTCTGGCTGTCCGACACCCCCGCCCTGATCGGCTCCGCCACCTGGGGAAACACCATCGTCCGGATGGCGAGCCGGATCCGCTTCACCGACCGGCACACCGGCAGCGGCTTCCACCTCCTCAACACCCACCTCGACCACGCCCACCAGTACGCGCGGGAGCGCAGCGCGGCCCTGATCGGCGAGCGCCTGCGGGCCCTCGACCCGGCACTCCCCCGCATCGTCACCGGCGACTTCAACGTCCCGGCCCACGGCAACCCGGTCTACGACGCGCTGCTCGGCGGCGGGGCCCTGACCGACACCTGGGAAACCGCCGCAGAGCGCGGCCGGCAGTACGCGACGTTCCATGGCTACCGGCCCCTGGTCCCGGACGGCGACCGCATCGACTGGATCCTGGCCTCACCGTCGGTCCGCACCGTGCGGGCCGGCATCAACACCTACTCCTACGAGGGCCGTTTCCCGAGCGACCACCTCCCGGTACAGGCCCTCGTCGAGCTGTGAGCCGCCGGCCGACCACGCAGACCGCCGGTTTCCGGCCTCGTGGGCCCACAGCGTGCGTGGGCCCTCTGGCGCGCCCCGCCGGGGCGGCGGGAGCATGAGGGGACACCACTCTCCGCCCGGACCCGTCCGCCCGGACCTAGGGGGAGCACCGTGCGCGTCCTGCTGGTCAACATGCCGTGGGCTCTCGTCGAGGTCCCCTCCCTGGCCCTGGGCATCCTCGCCTCCGCCACCCGTGCCCGCTTCCCGGCCGCCGAGGTCGACGTCCTGCACGCCAACCTGGAGTACGCCGACTGGGCCCTGGAACAGGGCGACTTCACACTGGGCGACTACGAGTACTTCTCCCTGCAGACCTACGAGCAGGGGCTCGGCGACTGGATCTTCTCCTCGGCCCTCTACGACGACCCCGGCTGGCACCTCGATGCGTACGCGGACCGGTTCCGTCTCACCGCCCGCCGCGACCGCGTGGCCCGCCGGCTCCACGCGGGCGCGCCGCGGTTCACCGCGCAGCTCGCCCGGCGCATCGCCGCGTGGCGGCCGGACGTGGTCGGTTTCACCTCCACCTTCCAGCAGAACACCGCGGCCCTGGCGGTGGCGCGGCACCTGAAGCGGGACGCGCCGCACGTGGTGACCGTCTTCGGCGGCGCGAACTGCGACGGCCCGCAAGGAGTGGCGCTGCACCGCAACTTCCCGTGGGTGGACGTGGTGGTGCGCGGGGAGGGCGACGAGGTCTTCCCCCGCCTGCTGGAGCGGCTGGAACCGCTGCTGCCCGCCGCCCGCGGCGTGACTCCCGGCCTTGCCGGGGCCGCCGGGCCGGCGGGGCTGCCCGGGCTGTGCCACCGCGGCGCGGACGGCACGCCCGTGGTGGAACCTGCGGCGGCCGGTCCCCTCCCTCCGGGGCGCATCGCCTCGCCGCACTACGACGACTTCTTCGAGCGGTTCGCCCGCTCGCCGATCGCCGCGAGCGTCGCGCCCAAGCTGGTGGTCGAGGGGTCCCGCGGCTGCTGGTGGGGCGAGAAGCACCACTGCACCTTCTGCGGGCTCAACGGTTCGCTGATGGAATTCCGCGCCAAGCGGCCGGAGACGTTCGCCGAGGAGGTCGTCCGGCTCGCGGAGCGCCATCGCGTCCTGGACTTCTGGGTCGTCGACAACATCCTCGCGCCGTCCCATCTCGAAGCCGCTCTCCCGTACTTCACGGAGGCCGATTACGACCTGCGGATGTTCGTGGAGATCAAGTCCAATATGCGCCTGGAGGGGCTGCGGCGGCTCGCCGCGGCGGGCATGGTGCACGTCCAGCCGGGAATCGAGAACCTCAGCAGCCGGGTCCTCTCCCTGATGGACAAGGGGGTCAGCGGCTGCCTCAACGTACGGATGCTCCGTGACGCCGAGACGGCCGGCCTGACCGTCTCCTGGAATTACCTCCACGGATTTCCCGGCGAGTGCGCCGCCGACTACGAGCCGGCCATGGCTCAGTTCCCCGTCCTTCACCACCTGCAGCCCGCCCGGCACGCGGCGCGGCTGCGCGTGGAACGGTTCAGCCCCTTCTTCGACCGTCCCGAGCTGGGTTTCGGGAAACTGCGGGCCGATCCCCGCTACTCCCTCGTCTACGACCTGCCGGAGGCGGAACTGTACGACCTCGCCTATCTCTTCGAGACCGAGGAGCAGGGCATCGACGCGGAGCTGTCCGCCCGGCTGAAAGCGGAATTGCGCGTGTGGCAGCGGGCCCACCGCACGTCCCGGCTCACCCGGCGCGACCTCGGCAGCAGCATCGCATTCGTCAGCAGCAGGCCCGCGTTCGCGTGGACGGCGTACGAGCTGACCGACCCCGTCGAGATCGCCGCGTTCCGTCTCCTGGACAACCCCCGGACCCCCGCGGGCCTGGCCCGCCGCCTCGGCGTGGCCGCGGCCCGGCTGGAGGGCATGCTGGAGCGCTGGCGCGCGATGGGCCTGCTCTTCGGCGACGACGGGCAGCTCGTGCACGTCGTCCCGGAGGCCACCAACGCCGAGCTGCGCCGGCTCCCCGTGCGCAAGCCCGGTGACACCGCGCTCCTTTCCACCGAGCCCGAAGGGACGGACGCTTGACGGCGGACGCGCAGCAACTCGTCATCTGGGAGCGCGACTACGGGACTGCCGGGACATCGGGTACGGCTAGGACGGCTGGGGCGGTCAAGCCGGCAGGGACCGCCGGGGCGGCCGGCGTTCCGGCCTGGCAGTCACCGCCCCCGCGCCCCGGCGGCGAACCCGCGGACGCGTGGGCCCGCCGCCACTTCCGCGAGGGCGCCCGCCTGGCCCGCCTCACCGAGCCCGTCGACCTGACCGGCGCGGACTCCCCCGCCACGGCCGTCCACGCGATCGCGCTGGTACGGGCGCTGACCGGCGTGGGCATCGTCGTCGACTGGGCCGTACGCCCGGCCGCCGCGGCGGAGTGGCGCGCACTCGGCCACCTCGCCCCGCCGAGGGCCGTCGAAGGAGCGGGGACCGCGGGAGCCGAGCAGATCGCGCGCACGTGGCGGGAGACTCACTTGCCCGGCCTGTGCATCTGGCGCCGGGGCCCCGGGTTCATCGAGGTCCGCGACCACCGCGCCGCGCGCTCCGTCATCAGCGTCCTGGACGGCCCGGAGGCCCTGGACGCCCAGCGCCG
Organism: Streptomyces hiroshimensis; assembly: GCF_014650335.1. Taxonomy (GTDB): domain Bacteria; phylum Actinomycetota; class Actinomycetes; order Streptomycetales; family Streptomycetaceae; genus Streptomyces; species Streptomyces hiroshimensis. The sequence goes on along the minus strand of NZ_BMUT01000011.1, from coordinate 217,902 downwards.
GGTCCTGGACGGCGCTCCGACCGCGGCGCTGCCCGTGCCCCTGGCCCGGCAATGGGCGGAGCAGAAGCTCCTCCTCACCGTGGGCGACCGTTCGGTCTGGCTCCCGTGCCGCCCTCACCACTGGCCTTTCCCGGCCATGCTGCTGTGACCCGTGCGGCACGTCTGCCGCCCCGGGCCACGGTCCGTGCGTGCGCGGAACGGTAGCAGCGTACGGGCGCCGGGAGCAGGGGTTTGTCAGAGGGAGCGAATGCTTGTCCGCCGTGTTCTTCCCGGGGTTAGCGTCCGTGGGCATTCCGGCAGTCGGGCGAGTGAAGAAGGTGCTGCCATGCGAACCCTGCGGTCCCTGCGTTCACTGCGATCCGGGCATTCACTGCGATCCGTACGTTCACTGCGGTCCGTAAGCTCCCTGAGGTCCGTCGGTTCCCTGCAGGCGCGCAGGCCCATGTCACGGCGGACCCTCGGTACCGGGCTCATCGTCTTCTCGCTGGCCGCGACCTTGCTGGCGCTGCTGATCCCGGTCTACCTCTTCGGCAGCGCCGGGCCGGCGGCGGCCGGCGCCCGCACCTCGTGGACCGACGACGGGGAGGGGACCCGGCAGACGCCGGCCGGGCCGCTGACGGCGCTGGACCGGGACTTCGTCCGGCGGGTCCGGATGGCCGGGCTCTGGGAGAAGCCCGCGGGGAAGCTCGCCCGGGAGCGCGGGACCACGGATGCCGTGCGGATGGCCGGGGACCATCTGATCGACGGCCACAGCGAGCTCGATCAGCGGTCCGTCGACACGGCCCGTTCGCTGGGCGTGAGCCTGCCGGAGCGCCCCGGCGCCGAACAGCAGGGGTGGCTCGACCAGCTGCAGGACTCCCGCGGCGCCACCTTCGACCGGCTGTTCGCCAATCTCGTGCGCGCCGCCCACGGCAAGGTCTTCGGCCTGGTGGCCCTCGTGCGCGACCGCACCGCCAACGCCACGGTGCGGGCCCTGGCGACACGCGCCAACTCCGTCGTCCTCGACCACATCACCGTCCTCGAGAACACCGGACTCGTCGACTTCCCCCACCCAGGCGACAACGAGAAGAAGTGACCCCACATGATGCGACAGGCCCATAAACGCTCGAAGCTGAAAACCCGGGCGGTGGTGGCGGCCGCGGCGCTGCTGCTCGGCGGAGGCGGTACGGCGATCGTCGCCGACTACGCCTCGGCCGGCGCCGGCCGGGACGTCTCCGCAGGCGGCGACGGCCACTCCTCCCACGCCGCGGGGGCGCAGGCCGCCGGCGCGGCGACGACCATCTCCTGCCCCGACGTCGGCGACCGGCTGCGGGACGTGCCCGCGCCGGCCCGCACCGAGGTCTCCCAGGGGCTGTCCCAGCTCGACGCCCAGGTGGCCCGGGCCTACGGGCGGATGGCGGAGTCGAAGCCCGAGGCCGTCCTCGGCGATCTGCAGCGCGAGCGTACGCAGACCATCGGCAAGATCTCCGACTCCCTCCGCGCGGCGGGCACGGCGGATTCCTCGCCGGGCGGGCTCAAGGCCCTCAGCGGCTGCCGGACCAGCCAGGTCAGCACGGCCGCGGCCGACGACTCCTCGCGTCCCCTGAGCTCACGGCTCGGCGACCAGGGCATGCCGGGCGGCCCGTCCCGCGCCGACTTCGCCGACATCAGGAACGCCCCCGCCGCGAAGGGCACGCCCGCCGCCGCCCGCGGAGGGTCGACCGGCACGTTCACCACCGTGTGCGGTCGCAACGAGAACGGTCACTTCAACCCCGACAATGTCATCGTGACGCCGGGGGTGCGCAACGGCGCCCACCACATGCACGATTACGTGGGCAATAAATCCACCGACGCCTTTTCCACCGATGCGAGCCTCGCCGCGGCGGGGACCACCTGCACCAACGGGGACAAGTCGACGCACTACTGGCCGGTGCTGCGCGTCCTGGACGGAAAAGCGGCTCCGGACGCCCGGGCACCGGGCGGCGGACACGACGGGAACATGGGAACGATCCTGCGGCCCGCGTCCGTGACACTGCAGTTCCGGGGGAGCCCGGTGGCGAAGGTGACCGCGATGCCGCGATTCCTCCGCATCATCACCGGCGACGCCAAAGCGCTCACCAACGGCACGGCCAACGCGAATGCCTCGTGGAGTTGCGTGGGCTTCGAGAACCGGCAGCTCAAGGACAAATACCCGATCTGCCCGAACGGCGCGGACGTCGTCCGCACCTTCGCCTTCCAGAACTGCTGGGACGGGCGCGACACCGACAGCGCCAACCACCGCACCCACGTGGCGTTCGCCCGTGCGGACGGCTCGTGCCCGCGCGGCTTCCGCGCCATCCCGCAGCTGGTGCAGCGCATCACCTACGACGTGCCGGCGCGTGTCCCGTTCGCCGTGGACAGCTTCCCCGAGCAGCTGCACAAGCCCGTCACCGACCACGGCGACTTCATCAACGTGATGCCGGACGCCCTGATGTCCAGGGCGGCGGACTGCATCAACACCGGACGCACCTGCTGACAGCGCCCTCCCCGCGGCTGCGCACAGACGTTCACCGACCCTCTCCCACCGGACCCCCGGCGCCGGGTGCGCCTCACCCCCCACTGCCACCCGGTACCGGGAAGGCGGCGGCCCCGAACTGCCGGATTCGGGGCCGCTGCGCCATGCCCGGACCCGGCCGAGCGCGCAGGGCTCACAGGCCGTTGACCCGGGCCCGCCCGGCGGAGCCCAGCGGCTGCACGGCCGCGCCCACCGCCCGTACGGTGCCGTGGGCCCGCGAGCGCAGCAGCCGGGCGCGGGCCAGCAGGCGCCGGCTGCGCAGCGCGAGCTCCAGTTCGAAGCGGCTGCGCGGCTCGCGCATCGCGGGCCCGAAGAGCTTCTCGATCTGGCGCAGGCGGTAGCGCACGGTCTGCGGGTGCACGTTGAGCGTGCGGGCCGCCTCCGGCGCGCCGCCGCTCTCCAGCCAGGCCAGCAGCGTCACTTCCAGGCGCTCGCTCTGCCGCGGGGTGAGGTCGTCCAGGGGGCGCAGCCAGCGCGCCGACAGGGCCCGGGCCAGGGATTCGTCCTGCAGGACGATCAGGTCGGAGAGGTGGTCGTCGACGAACGTGACGCGTCCGCCCGGGCCGGACACCGCTCCCGTGAGGCCCAGCAGCCGCCGCGCCCAGCGCAGCGACGCCGCGGCCTCGGTGACCGGCACGGAGTGGCCCACCGCGGCCGGCCGCCCGCCCAGCGCCGTCTCCAGGGCGGCGTCCAGGGCGGGCCGGGCCCGCGGCCCCGGGTCGGGGATCAGCAGGCACAGGTCGGCCTCGACCGTTCCCGGCAGGCCCTGGCCGAGCGCGGCGGCCAGCTGGGACGTCAGCTGCGGGGACGGCTGCGGCACGAGGTGGGGCGCGGGGGACGGCACGTCGTTCGGGGCGGCGAGGACGATCGCACGCACCCGGCGGGGCAGCGGCCAGCCGGCCTGACCGGCGAGCTCGGCCAGCACGTCGGAGGGGATGGGCCGGTCGTCGGCGAGGGCGGCGAAGAGAGCCTGGCGCGCCCGGGTGCCGGGCATGGCGGTGACGACGCGGGCGGGTTTTCGCCGCGGCTGGGGTATGCGGCCCGCGGCGGTCTCGGGCCGCAGCCCCAGCGTCAGCAGCAGGGCCTGCTCGACGGCGGTCCGCGTCGCTTCCGGGCCGATGCGCTGTGCGGCCGCCGAGAACGCCGGCGTGCTGCGCTGCAGTTCCTCGGCCAGCTGGGCGGCGACCGCGGGGAGTTCCCTTCTCAAGGCCCCCGACCACTCACCGCGCGGCCGCGACCAGATGCGGTTCAGGATTTCGCACATCGTCTACCTCCGGACTTCCGTTCCGGGCGCGAGGGCCGGGAAACCGGGTAAATGCGGGCCGGGTCCCTCTCGCCTGAGTGGGCATCATCGACAGTCGGCGCCCGTCAGGGGGACAGCCGTACGGGAATTTGTCACAGCGCGATAAACCTTATGAAGATCCTGCGGAGATGGACGATGCTTCTGCACATTCGACCGCCGGGCTTCCGGTGGCCGACCGGTCACACCGCGTGAATTCAACAAGGGCCCTCCCGGCGAATAACGCCGATGCGAGGGATTTCCGGATTTCTCAGGAACACGGGCAGTCGCCGGAAGCACCGGAGACCGTCTGTCGGAGACCCGTATGCACATGTCGCGAATGCAAACCCTTCCCCGGCCCCATCCCAGGTCCCACCCACCTGCCCGGCCCCGGACCCGCCCCCGCGGCAGGCCCCGCGGCCGCTCCCGCGCCACGGCCGGAGGCCGGGCCGCAGCCGACGGCCGGGCCACGAGGGCGCGGGCCCGGCCGCAGATGCGGCCCTCGGCGCGGCCCGCCCTCCCGGCGGCGATCCTGCTCCTCCTCGCCGTCGCCGCCCGGGCCGGCGTGGCCGAACGGACGCAGGAGTTCCTCGACTTCGGCGCGGGGGTCCTCGCGCTCGTCTCGCTCACCTCCACCGTGCTGTGGGGGCTGGCCGCAACCGACCGGCGGCTGCTGGGCTCGGCCCACCGACTCCTCGCCCAGGGCGTGCACCGCGGGCTGGCCGTGGCCGGGCTCGGCTTTCTCGCCCTGCACATCTGGGTGAAGGTTGCCGAGGACCGTACCAGTACCGCGGCCGCGGCCGTTCCGTTCACCGACAACACGCAACCACTGCTCATCGGCCTGGGCACGATGGCGGGTTACCTGTTCGTCGCGGTGGCGGTCGGCGGGGCGTTCCGCAGCGCGTTCAGCAGTGTCGGCGGCTCGCGCCAGTGGCGCGCCCTGCACATGGCGGCCTACCCGGCCTGGGGCGCGGCCCTGGTCCACGGGCTGCACGCGGGCCGCCCCGCCGCAGGCTGGGCCACCGCGGCGTACGCGCTGTGCCTGGCGGGCGTGGCCGGCGCCCTGGCCCTGCGCATGCGCTCACGGCTGCGCAGGGAACGGGCGGCACGCGAGGGACGCGGAGGGACGGCATGAACCGGACCGTGCCCGCCCTGGCCACCGTCGGACCGCCGAGGCTGCTTGCGGGCCTGGACGAGACGGCGTGGATGGACCGGGAAGCGCACCTGGCCGTGCACGGCCCCGCCCCCGAGCCCGGCGTGGACGAACTCGCCGGGCTCGCCGAGGACATCGGCCTGCGCGGCCGGGGCGGCGCGGGCTTCCTGTTCGCCCGCAAACTGCGCGCGGTCGCCGCATCGGTGCACCGCAAGGGCTCCTCCGTCTCCGTCGTCGTCAACGGCAGCGAGGGCGAACCGGGTTGCCTCAAGGACACCGCCCTGCTGCTCTACGCCCCGCACCTGGTCCTCGACGGCGCGATGCTCGCGGCGAAGGCGCTCGGCGCCCAGCGCGTGGCCGTCGGCGTGACCCGTCCCGACGTCGAGCGGTCGGTGAGCCGCGCCATCGCCGAACGCGATTCCTCCGGCCCGCAGGCCGATGTGACCCTGCTGCCCGAGCGCTTCGTCACCGGCGAGAGCTCCGCGCTCGTCCGCGGCATCGACGGCGGCCCCGCGCTTCCGTCCGGCCGCAGGGTCCGCACCAGCGAGAGCGGGCTCGGCGGAGCCCCCACCCTGCTCTCCAACACCGAGACCTTCGCCCAGCTCGCCGCCGCCGCGCGGCTCGGAGCCACCGGCTACGGCGCGTGCGGGCTGCCCACCGAGCCCGGCACCGTCATGCTGACCGTCGCCGGCACCCACGTCGTCGAGACCCCGACCGGCGTGCCCTTGACGTACGTCCTCGACCTGTGCGGGACGGCACCGGGCCAGGGTGTCCTGGTCGGCGGCTACCACGGCAGCTGGCTGCCGGCGCAGGCGGCCCGGACGGCCACCGTCTCGCGCGACTCGCTCGCCGCGGCCGGCGGCGTCCTCGGCGCCGGCGCCGTACTGCCACTGCCGGAGACGACGTGCCCCGTCGGCGAAGTCCTCCGCACGGCCCGGTGGCTGGCGGCCCAGTCGGCCGGTCAGTGCGGACCCTGTGCCCTCGGCCTGCCCTCCCTCGCGGACGCGCTTGCCGACGCGGCCGACGGCGGCGGACAGCGTGCCCTGGACGCCGCACGCGCACGGATGTCCGCCGTGGAGCAGCGCGGCGCGTGCGCCCACCCCGACGGCACCGCCCGCTTCGTGGCGTCCGCGCTCACGGTGTTCGCCGACGAGTTCGCCGCCCACGCCCTCGGGCACGGCTGCGCACGCCCGACGCTCGGCGCCCTGCCACTGCCTGAGGGGGCGGCCGTGCACACGTCCGTGTCACCGGCCCGTACGGACGGCTCCGCACGACCGCCCGCCGAGCAGCTGCTGGTGGACTGGACGCTGTGCCGGGGCCACGGCCTGTGTGCGGACCTGCTGCCCGGGCTGCTGCGGCTCGGCGCGGACGGCTACCCCGAGCGGGCCGTGATGCCCCTGCCCGCGCGGATGCGCGGACGGGCCCTGCGGGCGGTGCGGCGCTGCCCCGCCCTCGCCCTGCGCGTCGCGTCCGCCGGCTGAACGCTTTTTCTGTCATCGGGTGACAAATTCCCGGTCCCGTTGAGCGGACGGCCGACCGGGCCCGTATCCCCCCTGCAACGGCGGTTCACCGCCGGAACACGAGCAAAGGACGGTTCATGAACAAGCTGCGTCACGCCTCTCTCGCGGGAGCGGCGATCACGGTCATGATGCTCACGGCGGCCTGCGGCGGCGGTGGCTCGTCCGCGAAGGACGACTACGGCAAGGCCCCCGCCGGCAGCTCCTCCAAGATCGGCGAGGGGTACGGGGCCGGCGGCTACGGTTCCGGCAACTCCTCGAACACGCAGGCCAAGAACGCCCCGGCCAAGGAGATGACGGTGCGTGAGGCCCCGGGGATCGGCTCCGTCGTCGCCGACAGCGCCGGCATGACCCTCTACCGCTTCGACAAGGACACGGCGAAGCCCCCCGCCTCGATGTGCGACGGCGACTGCGCAAAGGCGTGGCCGCCCGTGCCGGCGGGCGACGCGACCGCCTCGTCCGGGATCGGGGCGGCGCTCGGAGAGGTCGAGCGCGCCGACGGCACCAAGCAGCTCACGCTCGCGGGATGGCCCGTCTACCGCTACGCCAAGGACACCGCGCCCGGTGACACCAAGGGGCAGGGAGTGGGCGGTACGTGGAGCGCGTTCGCTCCGGACGGCAAGAAGGCAGCGGGCGGGAAGCAGGAGGAGAAGGAAGGCGAGAAGGAAGCAGAGAAGCAGGGCGAGAAGCAGGGCGAGAAGCAAGGAGGGAAGCAAGGGGAGAAACCCGCCGCCGCAGGCGTGTTCGTCGCCGACAACGCCGCCCTCGGCAAGATCCTCGTGGACGGCCAGGGCCGGACCCTGTACCGGTTCAACAAGGACAGCGCCTGGCCCATGAAGTTCGCGTGCACCGGCACGTGCCTGGACACGTGGAAGCCCGCCAAGCCCGTCGAGAAGAGCGCGGTGCGCGGCGTGCCCGAGAAGCTGATCAGCACCGTCACCCGGCCGGACGGCACCGAGCAGCTGGCGGTCGACTGCTGGCCGGTCTACTGGTTCACGGGCGACAAGAAGCCCGGCGACACCGCGGGGCAGGGCAAGCAGGGCCTGTGGTTCGCCGTGAACGACCAGGGCAAGAAGGTCACTTCGGCCCCTGCGGCCTGACGCGGGGACAGGCCGGCCCACGGGCCGGCCTGTCCGACCCGCGTACTTACCCGCCCCCTCGGCACCATAGTCACCCTTTTACTCCTTCCGGGTGTACTGGCCGGGAAGTCCCCTTCCCTCCCGCCCCGCGCACAGGACGCTCTCTCCGTAACCACTCCATAAGCACTCCATGAATACATCCGGAGGAAGAGATGTCTGCGTTCCGCGCCCGGGCGTCCCTCGTTCTCGCGGCCGTGGCCGCCCTGTGCCTGCCGTTCGCCTCGCCGGCCGGCGCCGCCGCGGCCCCCGCCTGTCCGGGAGGGTCCGTCTGCTTCTACAGCGCCGAGAACTTCCACGGCAAGGCCTGGGAGTGGACGGCCAACAGCGGCTACCGCGACCTGCCCCCGTCCCTCCACGACCACGTCGGCTCCTTCGTCGCCTCCACCGACGCCTGCTTCATCGCCTACCAGCCCACCGAGAAGCGCGCGACCCACAACGGCGACTGGCGCTCCGCCTATGCCGGGGACTTCGGGGGCCGGATGGACGGGGTGGCGCCGGGCCGCTGCTGACCGGCCCCGCGCCGGGCGGCGGCCCGGTGACAGCCGGGCCGCCGCCCCTGCGAGTCAGCGCCACAGCCACGGGCCGAGGAACTGGGCCGCCGCGGGCAGGGTGCCGCTGACGAGGGCGGCGGCGATCTGAATGCGGTGGGCGCGGGCGAACCGGGGCACGCCGGTACGCCTGTGCGGCGCGGGGAACAGGCCTCGCCGGCGCCTACGCGGTCGGGGGATGCGGAGTCGGGGCATGGTGATCCTTCGGTCCGGGGTCGGCACGGCGGTGCCCTGCGGCCCGCACGGGTCCGCAGGGCACGGGCGGCAGCGGTCAGCAGCGGTGGCAGAGGAGCTCGTCGCGTTCGGCCGGGGAGGCGTCGTCCAGGTATCCCTCGGGGATGGGCACCTGCCCGTGCGCCGAGCCGGTGTTGACCTCGCGGATGTGTTCGCTGACGGCCGGCGGCCACGTGGTGGTCGCAGGCGCTCCGGCGTCGGGCCCCTCCCAGTCCTCGTCGCACAGGAAGCCGCCGGCGTTCAGCTCGCGGTAGCAGTGGACGGCCTCGCCGGGCCGGTCGCGCAGCAGCCCCTCCAGGAAGAGGCAGTACGCGCTGGTGGCGTCGTCGGCGCCGGCGGCGTACCGCCACCAGAACCGGGCCCCCGCCTCACAGCCGTTGAGGTAGAGCAGGCACCCCAGGCCGCGGGCGCCCACGGGGTCGGTGGGGCGCTCGGCCTCCGCGAACTCCACCAGCCGCTCGGCGGCTCCGGGCGCCTGGGCGACCTGGCTGCACAGCTCCTTCAGATCACGGCGCAGGCGCCGCTTGAGCTTCCACAGCGAGGCGAGGCCCTCGTCGTCGACGGGCTGCAGGAGCAGGTCGGCCAGTTCCGGGGAGGTGGGAACCAGCCAGTCGTGGGCCGGGCTGCGGGCGGCGAGGGCGCGGCGCCGCTCCACCTGCTCGATCCGGGCCCGCAGCAGGCGGTCGTCCTCGGCGCGCTGCTCGCTGCTGTAAGCGGGGGTGCGGATCTGCGTCCCGCGCAGGATGTCGTCGATCATCCGTGGTGGCCTTTCTCGTGAGCGGGCGGTTCGTCGGCGGGCGCGTCGAGGAGCGCGGCCAGGGCGCTGCGGCCGGCCGCCAGGTGGGAGCGGACGGTGGAGGCGGCAAGTCCCGTGATGTCGGCGATCTCCTCGGGGGTGTAGCCGAGGAAGTAGTGCAGGGAGATGCAGCGGTTCTGGCGCTCGGAGAGCTGGGCGACGGCCCGGTGCACCTCCATGCGCGCGGTGATCTGGTCGACTTCCTCGCTGGGGATGCCGGCGATGGGCTTGACCGTGGGCTCGAAGGCGAGACCGGCCGGAACGCAGGGTCGGCGGTCGCGTTTTCGTAGTATGTCGGCCACGACACCGCGGAGGATCTTGAAGGCGAAGGCGTCGGTGCTGGCGCTGGCCAGGGCGTCGTCCCAGTGCAGGTACAGCTTGAAGAAGGCCTCGTTCGCCGCCTCACGGGCGTCCTCCATCGAATACAGCTTGACGTAGGACCAGTTCACATAGGCGTTCCGTTTGCGCAGGACGAAGGACTCGTACACCACCGAGTGCTGGTCCTTGGCGGCCGTGCCCAGCACGGCATGCCGGGCGCTCACGCCGGCCCCCGGGCGGGCGTGGAGCGGAACAGCCGGAGCCGGTGGAGAAGCGCCGGTGATCGGTGCACGCGGTGCCGTTCTGCTCGCCGTGCGAGGGTCGCCCCCCTGCGGCGTCCGGGCGGCGCTGTGCCGTCGAACTTCACGTTTTCCCAGCCTCTTTCACGATGCGGTCCAGGTCTTGTGCCCCCCAACGACCCGGGAGAGCATCACGCGCTCTCACCCCTAATGCCGTCCCGGAGGCCCCGCGCGTCCAGTCCGTCGCATAAAAACCTTGACGGAACGTAACTTCGCTTGTGCGAGCGGTGTTCGCCTCGTCATGCGGTCCGCAGGGCGGCACCCCGGGCCAGTTCGCGCAGGGCGCCGAGGGCCGCGGGCGGGAACGCCTCGTGGTCGAGGGCCTGTTCGGCCTGCTCACAGCGGGACTGGATGAGCCGTTCGACCGCGGCGTGGGCGCCGGTCTCGGCGAGGAGGTCACGGATCCGGCCGGCGCCGCTCTCGTCGAGGTCGGGGTTGCCCAGCAGGGCGTGCAGGGCCCGCCGCTGGTCGCGGTCGGCGCGCTCCAGGGCCAGGGCGACGAGCGTGGTGTGCTTGCCGTCGCGCAGGTCGTCCAGCCGGGACTTCCCGGTGACGGCCGGGTTCCCGTAGACGCCGAGGAGGTCGTCGCGGAGCTGGAAGGCGTCGCCGAGCGGCAGGGCGTACCGGCTCAGCAGCGCGCGGAAGGCCGGGCCCGCCCCCGCGAGGGCGGCGCCGATGTGGAGGGGGCGTTCGACCGTGTACTTGGCGGTCTTGCAGCGGACGATGGCCAGGGCGTGCGCGGTGCTCGCGGTGGGGCGGCCGGTGGCCAGCAGGTCGAGGCACTGGCCGTACATCACCTCGGTGCGCATCGCGTCGACGACCGTCAGGACGTCGGCGAGGCGGCCGGGCCGCAGTCCGGCGGTGTGCAGGAGCTCGTCCGACCAGACGAGGGCGACGTCGCCGATCAGGATGGCGGCGCTGCCGCCGAGCCGGTCGGCGGCGGCTGCGCTGCGGCCGGCCCGGTGGCGGTCGGCGAAGGCGCGGTGGACGGTGGGCCGCCCGCGGCGGGTGGCGGAGTTGTCCATGATGTCGTCGTGGACGAGGGCGAAGGCGTGGAACATCTCCAGCGAGGCCGCCACCTGCAGCGTCGGTGCGGGCATCCCGTGGCCGCCCGCCGCGTGCCAGCCGATCACGCAGAGCAGGGGGCGCAGCCGTTTGCCGCCCGCGAAGAGGAAGTTCCTGAGGAATTCGGTGACCACGGCCGGGTGGCCGTCCACGGCGGCGGCACGGGCCTTGCCGTCCAGGAATGCGGCCAGGACGGCGTCGACCCGGCTCCGGACGGCGGGCAGGTCGAGCTGCGCGGTCGCGATATCAAGGGTCGACATGAGGCGGTCCCCTCCGCTGTCGCGTCCCAGCGCGAATATAACAAGCGGTGGGGGCGGTTCATCAGGGCGTCCGGGGAGCGCACGGAGCACACGGCCCGGCGGCACCGTGCGCCGGTGAGTGGGCGACACCGCACGGCCTCCGCTGCGTCCGGCGCGCCGGCTCGGCCTGGCCGGCTCACCGAAGCGTGGGCGGCAGGCTCAAGTGATCAGCGACACAAGGGATATGGAAGATTTTCATCCGGTTGGCCGCGGGTGAACCGGCAGGCCCGGGGCCCCGTGCAGCCCGCGCCGCCGGTCCCGCCGCCACAGGCCTCGCGGGGCGCCTAGTGAGGCACGTCGTCGGCCACGCCCTCGACGATCGACAGCACGGTCGGCGTGGGGATGACGCGCGAGAGACGCAGACCCGCCGCGTCGAAGAGCCGGGCGAAGTCGCTCTCCGTGCGCTCTCGGCCGACCAGGGAGGCCATCATCATCACGTCCAGCGTCTTCCCCTGGTGCGGGGTGTTGCCCGGCGGCAGGACGGCGTCGACGACGAGTACGCGGCCGCCCGGCGCCAGCGACCGGCGGCAGTTGCGCAGGACACCCACGCACTGGACGTCGTCCCAGTCGTGCAGGATGCGCTTGAGGAGGTGGACGTCACCGGGCGGGACGGCGGTGAAGAAGTCGCCCTCGTGCAGCGACCAGCGGCCCTTCGTCTCCTCGGTGTCCAGCCGGTGGCCCGCCAGCACGTGCGCCCGGTCGTGGAGGACGCCCCGGAGGCCGGGCCGGGCACGCAGCGCCGCGAGCAGCAGGCCGCCGTGGCCGCCGCCGACGTCCACGACCGTGGCGTCCTCGGGGAAGGGGCAGCTGTCGGCGATCGGCCGGTTCTCCGCCTCGGACATGGAGGCCATGCCCTCGTGGAAGACCGCGGCGGTCTCCTCGTCCCGGGCGAAGTGCTCGAAGAAGGGCATGCCGAAGATGTGGCCGAATGCCGAGCGCCCGTCCTCCAGGCACCGGGTCAGCTCCCCGGCCGGCTGCCACATCGTCCGGTCCGTGAGCATCAGGACCGCCGGCCCGACCGGCACGGGCGCGTCGGAGCGCAGCGCGTCCCCCGCCTCGGTGAGCCGGAAGCGGCCCTCGTCGTCCTCCTCGAACAGCCCGCGCGTGGCCAGCAGCCGCAGCACGCGCCGCAGGCCCGGCGCGTCGGTTCCGGTGGCCGCCGCCAGCTCCGCCGGGGTGCGGGCGCCTCCCTCGAAGTGGTCCGCCACGCCCACGGCCGCCGCGGCGCGCAGGGCGGCCGGGTAGAGGAATCCCAGGGCCTCCTCGATGACCAGGGCGGCGCTGCGCCGCCCCGCTTCCTCGGCCGTCGTCTCACGAGCACCTTCGCGCACAGAGCACCTCCGTCGTCCCGTTCCGGCCGGGCCACCGGCGGCCCGCGCCGCGCGTTCAGCATGCCAGCGACCGGTGCCGGTGCCGCCCCGTTCCCGCCACCCGGCCGAACGGCGGTATGACCATCCGCCCGGAGCGCCTGCCGCCCGGAGGGGCCGTCCGGCCGCATACTGCGATCAGTGTCGGGGGGCGGAACCGGTGGCCAGGAGGTCCTGCCCGTCATGACGTACGACTCGCTCCCCGCTCCTGCGACCCGGCGGCGCCTGCTGTCCGCGCTCGCGGCCACGGGCGGTCTCGCCGTGAGCGGCACTCTCGGCGGGGCCGGGCACGCCGCGACGGAGCCGCGGGCGGCCGGAGCCGCCGCGCGGCCCGGGGGCGGGCCACAAGCCGGTGCCGGGGCGCAAGCCGGTGCCGGACGCGCCGCCCGGGCGGTGCCCGGGCGGCCGGGGAGGCTCCGCGCGGACCGGGAGAAGGCGCGGGAGATCCGGGCGGAGTTCGTCCATGCGTGGGAGGGCTACAAGCGGTACGCGTGGGGGCATGACGAAGTCCTGCCGGTGTCGGGCCGCCCCCGCGAGTTCTTCGCCGGGAACCACCCGGTGGGCCTGTCGATCATCGAGGCCCTCGACACGCACTACCTGATGGAGCTCGACACCGAGGTCGACCGCTGCGTCGGCTGGATCAGGAACCACCTGGACTTCGACGTCGACGCCGACTTCCAGGTCTTCGAGTCCGTCATCCGGCTGGTGGGCGGCCTCCTTTCGGGCTACCTCGCCACCGGGGAGAAGGCTCTGCTCGACCGCTGCACCGACCTGGCCGACCGGCTGCTGCCCGCCTTCACCTCGTCACCCACCGGCATGCCGTACCGGTACGTGAACCTGCGGACGGGTCACACCTCCGGCACCACGCTGCCGCTGGCCGAGATCGGCACCAACATCCTGGAGTTCGGCGTCCTGTCCCGGCTCACCGGCGACACGCGGTACCGGCAGGCGGCCGAGCGCGCCCTGCGCGCCGTCGTCCAGCGGCGCTCGTCGCTCGACCTGCTCGCGACCCGGCTGAACGTCGAGACGGGCCGGTGGGCGGACCGCGAGAGCGTGGCCGTGAACCCCCCGGCGGACTCGTTCTTCGAATACCTGTGGGGCGCCTGGGAGATGTTCCACGACGAGGACTGCCGGGACTGGTTCAGGATGTTCACCGCCGCGATGCGCAAGCACCAGGCGGAGCGGGTCGACGGCCTGCTCTGGTTCAAGCACGTCGACTTCCGCACCGGGCAGCTGATCAGCCGGCGCCAGTCCGCCCTGGCCGTCGCCGTCCTGCCGGTCGGCGGGGACAACGAGCTCGCGGCGGACTACTACCGGTCGTGGACGGCCGTCCTGGACAAGTACGAGGTCATCCCCGAGGAGATCGACTACACCCGGCTGCGGGCGCTGAGCACCCGGAACGACCTGCGCCCCGAATACGCCAACTGCGCCTTCCAGCTGTGGTGGCAGACCGGCGACCCGTACTACCGGACCACGGCCTGGCAGTACTTCCGCAACCTCAGGAGGCACCACCGCGTGCCGGGCGGCTACACCGTGCTCACCGATGTCACCCGGCAGCCCAAGGCCAAGGGCGACCACTGCCCCGCGTACGTCTTCGCCGAGAACTTCAAGTGGCTCTACCTCACCTTCGCCGGTGCCCCGCGGTTCGACTACGAGCGGGGCTGGCTCAGCACGGAGGGCAAGGTTCTCGAGGGCTTCCGGGACAGGAACAGGGATGCGAACAGAGACGTGAGCAGGGATGCGAACACAGAAGCGAAGACGGACGTGAAGACGGACGCGAAGACAGAAGCCAAGACAGAAGCGAGCAGTGGCACCTGACCGCATGCGCAGGGGAGTTCAGGGCTTCAGCTGCTGCCTGACCTCCGCGACCTGCGGCCCGGTGTCCGTGGCCGGGACCGTCCAGCGGTCGGCGCTCTTCGTGCCGTCCGTGTAGACGATCGTGCCGCCCTTCGCCTGCACCGGGGTGAGGTCGAAGACCTTCACGCGCACCTGCGACGTCCCCGGCGCGATGCCCCCGGACTGCCGGTACTTCTCCAGGACCACCTTGGCGGCGTTGCCGTTGCCCGCCGGCACGGACTGCCCGCCGGCGGCGACCCAGCGCCAGCCGCCGCCCTTGGCGGGCTGCTCCTCGTCGGCGGGGTTGGCGCTCATCGACTTCTCCAGCAGCGTCACCACGGCGAAGGTGCCGTGCTGTGAGGTCACCCGGCCGCCCTCCTTGGTGTAGACGACGGTCGTCGGCGTGATCTCCAGGATGCCCACCGTGCCCGCCCCCACGGTCCGCGACGGCTCGCCGAAGGCGAGCGCGGCCCCCTTCGGGCCACCCGCGCCCGCGTCCGAGGACCGGGGCGGGGGCGGGGGCGCGGACGGGGTACCGGAGCGCCGGGGACTCTGGGCGCCCGGAGTGCCCGGAGTGCTGCCCTGGGCGCTCTGCTGCGTCTGGTGACTGTGACCACTCTCGCCGCTCTCGCCGCTCTTGGTGTCGTCGTTGCAGGCGGCGAGGGTGAGACAGCCGACGACGGTGGCAGTGACGGCAGCGGCGAGCAGGTTCTTGCGCATGGTTCCCCCCAAGGCTTCGGCACGCACGGGGACCGTACTGCCGCCGGGCAGCCCGCGGAGGACCGTTCACAGAGCCCGTACGAACGGGGTGGTTCCGTAACGAACACACACTCATCGGATCAGCGGATTGATGGTGGAACCAGCAGGTATGTCGCACTCGTCTAGCACGTCGGTTCGATGGCGAGTGGTGACGATCTGGAGGAGGCATCGGTGACAGGCGAGTCCCCCGGCATGGCGGAGCAGATGAAGGAGCCGGAGGAGGAGGCGGCAGCGGGGAGCCGGCCTGCACCCCCGCCGCCCGCGGCCCGCCCCCTGGCGCGGCGCTTCAGGGTCTGGGCGCCACCGGCCGTGCTGCTCGTCGCCGCCCTCGGCGCCGTCCAGCTGATCCGGCCCCTGCCGGACCCCCGGTTCACCGTCGCCGGGGACCCGTACACCTTCACGGGCGAGGCGTTCACCATGCCGTGGCCGGAGGAGGGCCAGGCCGCGGCCAGGGTCGTGGGCACCGGCAGCCTCGGCACCCACGGCGAGCAGAAGCCCGTGCCGACCGCGAGCGTCGCCAAGGTCATGACCGCGTACGTGATCCTCAAGGAGCACCCGCTCAAGAGCGGGGAGGAGGGCGAGCGGATCACGGTCGACGCCACGGCGGCCAAGGAGGCGGGCGCCCAGGAGGAGTCGCGGGTGGAGGTCTCGGAAGGACAGACCTACACCCTGTTCCAGATGCTGCAGATGCTGCTGATCCCCTCCGGCAACAACATCGCCCGTCAGCTGGCCCGCTGGGACGCCGGGTCGGAGGACGCCTTCGTGAAGAAGATGAACGAGGCGGCCCGGGAGCTCGGCATGGACGACACCACGTACACCGACCCGAGCGGGCTGGACGCCTCCACCGTGAGCACCGCCGCGGACCAGGTGAAGCTCGCCGAGGAGGTCATGAAGAACGCCGTCCTGCGGAAGATCGTCAAGATGCCCAACGCCGACGTTCCCGGGCTGCCGGGGCGGATCTACAACAACAACGACGACCTGCTGGTCACCAACCCCGGCGGGCTCGGCATCAAGACCGGGTCGAGCGGCCCGGCGGGCGGGGCGCTGATGTGGGCGGCGAAGCGGACGATCGAGGGCGAGGAGCGGCTGATCGTCGGCGCGACCATGGCCCAGCGGCAGGCCGGCAGCGACGACGCCAACGCCCACCTGAAGGTCGTCAAGGAGCGCAGCTACAAGATGATCAAGGCGGTGCAGGACGCACTGGTCCCCGCGACGGTGGTCCGCAAGGGTGATGTCGTCGGGCACGTGGATGACGGGCTCGGCGGCCGGACGCCTGTCGTCGCCACGGCGGACCTGCGCGCCGTGGGCTGGGGCGGGCTGAAGGCGGAGCCGGAGCTCACCGCCGGCGGCAAGGGCATCCCGCACGAGGCCGGGGCGGGTACGGAGGTCGGCACGCTGGCCGTGGGGACCGGCCCGGGCCGGGCGCAGGTGCCCGTCGCGCTCCAGAAGGACCTGGCGGCGCCGGGAGCGGGGGCCAGGCTGACCCGCCTCGGGTGAGGACACGCGCGCACCGCGTGAAGTTCTGCTGTTGCCCCGGTTAAGAAAACCTCGATGGACTTCACGGTCATCACTGGGCACATTGGTGCGCGCACGTAGTAGATCCACACGCAATAGATCGCCTCACCACGCCTGGAGCCGCAGCCATGAAGGCACTCGTCAAGCACAAGGCCGAGCCCGGGCTGTGGCTCATGGACGTCCCGGAGCCGGAGTACGGCCCCGACGACGTCATGATCAAGGTGCTGCGCACCGGCATCTGCGGCACCGACCTGCACATCCGCTCCTGGGACGGCTGGGCCCAGGGCGCGGTGAAGACCCCGCTCGTGCTCGGCCACGAGTTCGTCGGCGAGGTCGCCGCCGTCGGCTCGGACGTGCAGGACATCGCGGCCGGCGACCTGGTCAGCGGCGAAGGCCACCTGGTCTGCGGCAAGTGCCGCAACTGCCTGGCCGGCCGCCGCCACCTGTGCCGCAGCACGGTCGGCCTCGGCGTCGGCCGTGACGGCGCATTCGCCGAGTACGTCGTGATGCCCGCCTCCAACGTGTGGGTGCACCGCACGAAGGTCGACCTCGACGTCGCCGCGATCTTCGACCCGTTCGGCAACGCCGTGCACACCGCGCTCTCCTTCCCGCTGGTCGGCGAGGACGTGCTGATCACGGGCGCGGGCCCGATCGGCATCATGGCCGTCGCCGTCGCCAAGCACGCCGGCGCCCGCAACGTCGTCATCACCGACGTCAGCGAGCCGCGCCTGGAGATCGCCCGCAAGGCGGGCGCGACCCTCGCCCTCAACGTCTCCGGCGCCTCGATCGCGGACGCCCAGCGCACGCTGGGCCTGCGCGAGGGCTTCGACATCGGACTGGAGATGTCCGGCCGTCCCGAGGCCATGCGCGACATGATCGCCAACATGACGCACGGCGGCCGGATCGCCATGCTGGGCCTGCCGGCCCAGGAGTTCCCCGTCGACTGGGCGAAGATCGTCACCTCGATGATCACCGTCAAGGGCATCTACGGCCGGGAGATGTACGAGACCTGGTACGCGATGACGGTGCTGCTGGAGGCCGGCCTCGACCTCAGCCCGGTGATCACCGGCAAGTACTCGTACAAGGACTTCGACGCGGCCTTCGACGAGGCTGCCACCGCCCGCAGCGGCAAGATCATCCTCGACTGGACCGCCTGACCCCGGCCGGCCGTCCCCTTTTTCTTCCTTCCGTTAAGGAGTCCCCCGCATGTACGCGTCCGTCCGCGACGACCTCCGCGCCACCCTCGAAGAGATCCGCGAGGCCGGTCTCTTCAAGCCCGAGCGCGTGATCGGCACCCCGCAGAGCGCCTCCGTCAACGTCACCGCGGGCGGCGCCCCCGGTGACGTCCTGAACTTCTGCGCCAACAACTACCTCGGCCTCGCCGACCACCCCGAGGTCGTCTCCGCCGCCAAGGACGCCCTCGACCGCTGGGGCTACGGCATGGCCTCGGTGCGCTTCATCTGCGGCACGCAGGACGTCCACAAGGAGCTGGAGGCGCGGCTGTCCGCGTTCCTCGGCCAGGAGGACACGATCCTCTACTCGTCCTGCTTCGACGCCAACGGCGGCGTCTTCGAGACCCTGCTCGGCGCCGAGGACGCGGTCATCTCCGACGCCCTCAACCACGCGAGCATCATCGACGGCATCCGCCTGTCCAAGGCCCGCCGCTTCCGCTACGCCAACCGCGACATGGCGGACCTGGAGAAGCAGCTCCAGGCGGCCAACGAGGGCGGCGCGCGCCGCAAGCTGATCGTCACCGACGGCGTCTTCTCCATGGACGGCTACGTCGCGCCGCTGAGCGAGATCTGCGACCTGGCCGACCGCTACGACGCCATGGTGATGGTCGACGACTCCCACGCGGTCGGCTTCGTCGGCCCCGGCGGCCGCGGCACGCCCGAGCTGCACGGCGTCATGGACCGCATCGACATCATCACCGGCACCCTCGGCAAGGCCCTCGGCGGCGCCTCCGGCGGCTACGTCGCCGCCCGCGCCGAGATCGTCGCCCTGCTGCGCCAGCGCTCGCGCCCGTACCTCTTCTCCAACTCCCTCGCGCCGGTCATCGCCGCCGCCTCCCTGAAGGTCCTCGACCTGCTGGAGTCCGCGGGCGACCTGCGGGAGAAGCTGAAGGCCAACACCGAGCTGTTCCGCACGAAGATGACCGAGGCGGGCTTCGAGATCCTGCCCGGCGACCACGCCATCGCCCCCGTCATGATCGGCGACGCGGCGGAGGCCGGCCGGATGGCGGAGCTGCTGCTGGAGCGCGGCGTCTACGTGATCGGCTTCTCCTACCCGGTGGTCCCGATGGGCGCCGCCCGCATCCGTGTGCAGCTGTCCGCGGCGCACTCGACCGAGGACGTCGAGCGGGCCGTCGCCGCGTTCGTGGACGCGCGCAACGCGCTGCGGGGCTGAGCACCGGTGACCCCGGCGGGGGCCCGGGCCGGGCCCCCGCCGGGGTTACCCCGCGTTCCTGGCAAAATGACGGGGTGATCGACCCCCGGCGGCTGCGCGTCCTGCGGGCCGTGGCGGACCACCGTACGGTGACCGCCGCGGCCGCCGCGCTGTACCTGACCCCCTCGGCCGTCTCCCAGCAGCTCGCGGCGCTGGAACAGGAGACCGGCCACGTCCTGCTGACCCGCAGCGGCCGCGGCGTGCGCCTCACCGCGGCCGGCGAGATCCTGCTGACCCACGCCCACGAGGTCGTCGCCCAGCTGGAGCGGGCCGAGGCCGAGCTCGCCGCGTACGCGGGCGGCACGGCCGGGGAGCTGACCGTGGCGGCGTTCGCGACGGGCATCGCCGAGGTGCTGGCCCCGGTCATCGGGCTCCTCGCAGGCCGCCACCCCGGCATCCGGCTCCGGGTGCGCGACGCCGAGGGCGACGCGAGCCTGCCGATGGTGCTGGACGGGGAGGCCGACGTGGCCCTCGCCGTCGAGTACCGGGGCGCCCCGCGGGAGGACGACCGCCGGCTCGTCCGCGTGCCGCTCTACGCCGAGCCGTTCGACGCCGTCCTGCACGCCGCGCACCCGCTGGCCGGAAACCCTCACGTGAGCCTGGCCGAGCTGGCCGACAGCGACTGGGTCGGCCCCTACCCGGGCAACCCCTGCCACGACGTGGTGGTGCTGGCCTGCGAACTGGCCGGCTTCCAGCCCCGCCTCGTGCACTCCTCGGACGACTTCCGCGCCGTGGTGGCCCTGGCCGGGGCCGGCGCCGGGGTGGCCCTCGTGCCGCGCTCGGCCCTGCGCGGCATGGAGCTGAAGGACACCGTCGTCCGCCCGGTCGAGGGGCCGGCCGCGACCCGGCGCGTCTTCGCCGCGGTGCGGCGGGGTGCCGAGGATCATCCGCTGTTCCGGCCGGTCCTCGACGCACTCAGGGAAGTCGCGGGCTCGCTGACGACGAACTGACAGCGGGCACCGCTCCTCGACGGTTGCTTCTCGGACGGTTACTACTCGGGCGTTACTTCTTGAGGGTCCACTCACCCGTCTCGTTGGCGAAGCCGCCGTCCAGCGTGAACTGCACCTTGCTCGGCTTGGAGTTCTCGGGGACGGAGAAGACGATCCAGCCGAGGGCCTTGCCACCCTGGGCGATGTTCACGGTGACCGGGAACTTCGGGCCCTCGGTGACGCCGCCCATGGTCTGGGTGAAGGCCTGGCCCTGCTCGTCGAGGACCTTGGCCCCGCTGGAGGGGCTGTCCGAGTACGCGACCGTGCCGGTGTTGACGAGCTCGAACTGCGCGGCGACCCAGCGCTTGCCGGCGGCCGGCTGCAGGTACTTGTTGTCGCTGTGGGCCGGGTCGGCGAAGCCCTTCAGGGTGACGTCGAGCTGCTCGCCCGCCTTCTTGCCCTTGAGGGTGAGCTTGCCGCCGACGGCGTGCGCGCCGCCCTGGCCCTTGTCCTGACCCTGGTCCTGGCCCTTGCCCTGGTCCTTGCCCTGGCCGCCGCCCTGGCCCGCGTTGCCCTGCTCGGCGGGCTGCTGGGCCGCGGGGCTCTTGTCGGCCGAGGCGCTGGCGTCGGCCGCGGGGTCGGTGCCGTCACCGTTGCAGGCGGTGGCGGTGGCCGCGAGCACGATGACGGCCGCGGCGGTGAGGAGCTGACGACGCATGATGATTCCCCCGTGATGAACGCGATGGTTCGTTTGACGTGCACATTTCCGGTGCTTGACGTGCACATTCTTACCTCGCCTCCGGGCGGGTTCCGGCCAAGAGCGGGCCTGGTGGGGCTCCTGTGACAATCGAGTGATCAAATCGTGGCATCGTCCCGCCTGAAAGGGACTCATATGTCCGGCTGGGGCGGGGCGCCGGGCTAGGGTTGGGGCCCAAGGACTGAAGGGCCCGAGTGCTCAGGGATTTCACGAGCGGACGGAGGCGGCGTGGCCCATCACGTGCGGCGTACGCCGGTGCCGGTCGCCCTCTGGGCCCTGTTCGTGCTCGTGCTCGGCGTGGTCTGCGGTACGGGGCCCGCCGCCGGTACGGGTGGCCTGCCCGCCGCCGCCCTCCCGGCGGTCGCCTCGGCCACCGGACCCGCGGGGGCCGCCGGGGCCACCGGCACCGCCGACCGGGACCGTCCCGCGTTCAGCGCACCGGTCTCCCCTCACGCGGCGGACCACACCCGCGCCCAGGGCCTCCACGCCTCCGCGGTGGTGCAGCACACCCGTATGCCCGGGCTGCCCGGAGCGGTGCCCGGCCCGGTGACAGGGCCGCTCGCCGTCCCGCTGCCGCCCGGCGAGCTCGCCGGTCCCCGGCAGGAGCGCGCGCCGCCCGCGGCGGCCCCCTCCTCACGCCGTACCCGCGGCCCTCCCTCCACACGGAGCATCTGACGCCCTGAGCGTCGACCCCGCCCTGCCCTTCTCGCGTGCCCGCAGCGATCTCTGACGCCACGTCGATGACGACGTCCCGTCGGCTCCTCCTGCGAGGCCGGGCCTCCGGCGGCCGGCGCTCCGCCTCCGTATGCCGTGAAGTGGAGAAACCATGTCACCCCGCCCGTCCCGAGCACCTCGGCCATCCCGGGCCTCCCGGGTATCCCGCCCGTCCCGAGCGCCCCGGCCCTCGCGCCGTGCCCCGCTGTGGCGCGCGCTCGTCGCCCTCGCCGTCGTCGCGGCCTCCCTGTTCTTCGCCCTGACCACCCCCGCCCGCCTGGGCCTCGACCTGCGCGGCGGTACCCGGATCGTGCTGGAGGCGCGGGACTCGCCCACGTCCCGGGCGGACGCCGGCGCCACCGACCGTGCGCTGGAGGTCCTGCGGCAGCGGGTCGACGCGCTCGGCGTGGCCGAGCCGTCGCTCGCGCGCTCCGGCGAGCGCCGCATCGTCGTCGAACTGCCCGGCGTCCAGGACCCGCGGAAGGCCGTCGACGTCATCGGCCGCACCGCCCAGCTCACCTTCCACCCGGTGCTCGGCACCGTGCCGGAAGGCGACCGCCCCCGGGAGGCCGCGGGCGGCACGGGCGACGCCGCCGGCGCACGGACCCTGCCCGACCCCGACGCCCCGGGCCACTCCCTGCGCCTCGGCCCCGCGGCCCTCACCGGCCAGGACGTCAGGGACGCCCGGGCCGTCCTCGACGCGCAGACCGCCGGCGGCTGGACCGTCGCCCTCTCCTTTCGGGGCGGCGGGGAGAAGAGCTGGGCGCGCGTCACGGGTGAGGCCGCGTGCGCCGCGCCGGGCGAGGCGTCCCGCCGCGTCGCGATCGTCCTCGACGACCGGATCGTCTCGGCGCCGGCGATGCAGCAGTCCGTGGCGTGCCGGACCGGGATCCAGGGCGGCAGCGCCCGGATCACCGGTGGGTTCGGCGACGCCGGGGCCCGCGATCTGGCGGCGCTCGTCAAGGGCGGGGCCCTGCCCGTTCCGGTCGAGGTCGTCGAGCAGCGTACCGTCGGCCCGACGCTGGGCGCCGAGGCGATCCGGGCGAGCGCGGCCGCGGCGGTCATCGGCCTCGTCTGCACGGCGCTGTTCGTCATCGCCGTATACCGGCTGCTGGGCGTCCTGGCCACGGTGGCGCTCGCGCTCTACGGGCTGATCTCGTACGCCGCGCTGGTCGCGCTCGGGGCCACGCTCACCCTCCCCGGGCTGGCCGGGTTCGTGCTGGCCGTCGGCATGGCCGTCGACGCGAACGTCCTCGTCTTCGAACGGACCCGGGAGGAGTATGAGCGGGCCCGGCCGGGGCACGAGCGGGCCCGGGCCGCATCCGCGCGCCGCAGCGGCCCGCAAGACCTCCGCGGCCCGCTGCGGAAGGGCTTCGGCAAGGCGTGGAGCGCCGTCATCGACTCGAACGTGACGACCCTCCTCGCCGCCGGGCTGCTCTTCTTCTTCGCCACGGGCCCGGTGAAGGGCTTCGGCGTCACCCTGTCCGTGGGGGTCGCCGCCTCCATGGTCTCCGCCCTCGTCATCACCCGGGTGCTCGCCGACCGGGCCTTGCGGAGCGGCTGGGTGCGGCGCCGGCCGCGCCTGGCCGGGGTCGCTTCGGCGGGGCGGGTACGGGCCTTCCTCGCCCGTCGCAGCCCCCGCCTGATGCACCACCGCCGCACCTGGCTGGCCGTCAGTGCCGCGCTGCTGGCCCTCGCCGTCACGGGCATCGGGCTGCGCGGGCTGCAGCTCGGCGTCGAGTTCACCGGCGGCCGTCTGGTCGAGTACGGCACGAGCCGCCCCGTGGACGTGGAGCAGGCGCGTACTGCGATCGGTGACGCCGGTTTCCCGCGGGCCGTCGTACAGAAGGCGGGCGACGGGGACATCGTCGTGCGCACCGGCGCCATGGACGACCGCGGCCGGCAGCGCGTGCAGTCCGCCCTGGAAGCCCACGGCGGGACCGTCACCGTCGAGCGCGACGAGCGGATCGGGCCGAGCCTGGGCAGCGAGCTGCGCGACAAGGCGCTGATCGCCCTGGGCGTCGCGGTGGCGGCCCAGCTCGTCTACCTCAGCGTGCGCTTCCGCTGGACCTTCGCGACCGCGGCGGTGGCGGCGATGGTCCAGGACGTGCTGCTGGTCGTCGGGCTGTTCGCCTGGCTGGGCCGGCCGGCCGACAGCGTCTTCCTCGCGGCGCTGCTCACGGTGGTCGGGTACTCCGTCAACGACACGGTGGTCGTCTTCGACCGCATCCGCGAAACGCGGCGCCCGGGACAGAGCGGCGGCCCGGGGGAGGACGGGGGGCAGGCGTCGACGGCGTCCGCCGTCGACAGCGCGATCCTGCACACCGTGCCGCGCACGGTGAACACGGGCATGGGGGTCCTCTTCGTCCTCGGCGCGCTCGCGGTGCTGGGCGGCGACTCGCTGGCCGACTTCTCGCTGGCGCTGCTCGCCGGGGTGCTGTTCGGCATCGGCTCGACCGTCCTGACGGCTGCGCCGATCGCCGTGATCCTCGAAGGGCGCCGGCCCGCCGCCGGGCCGCCCGCGCCCCCAGGACCCTCCGCCTCCTCCGCATCCTCCGCATCCTCTGCATCCTCCGCGTCGTCCGCGTCCCCCTCGTCTCTCGCGTCGCGCAGGAGCCCAAGGGACACGAGGAGCCCGAGGGGCACGAGGGGCTCGGGCGCAGTGGTCTGACCTGCGGCCGGGCGGGAAGTGGCCGTCACCGGCGCGCTGCACGACGCGTGGCCACTTCCCGTCGCCCGGCAGGTGAGCGCACCTTCCGGAGTCATATGATCACGCAATCGGCACGGCGCATGCGCCGCGGCGACACCGGGTCAACAGCCGCGTCGGCCACTGCGAGGGGGCATGGAGATGGAAGGCGCACGCACGCCGCAGGAGCCCTTGCGCTTCGCCGTGCTCGGGCCCGTCCTGGCCTGGCGGGGGCGCGAAGCCCTCGACACCGGCTCGCCGCAGCAGCGCGCCCTGCTCGCGGCCCTCCTGCTGCGGGGAGGCCGCACAGCCACGGTCGGGGAGCTCATCGACGGCCTCTGGGACGGCAATTCACCGCCCACGGCCCTGAACGTCCTCCGCACGTACGCCTTCCGGATCCGCCGGTCGTTCGGCACGGAGGGGGCGGGTCTCCTCGTCAGCGACTCCGGCGGCTATGCGATCCGCACCGCCCCGGACGGCTCCGGACCGGCTCTGGAGCTGGACCTCGACCGGGCCCGGTCGCTGGCCGAGGAGGGGCAGGAGGCCCGCCGCTCCGGGGACCCGGTGCGCGCCCGGGGACTCCTCGCCGAAGCCCTCGGCGTGTGGCAGGGCGAATCACTCGCCGGCCTGCCCGGCCCGTACGCGGAGACGCAGCGCACGCGCCTGGAGGAGTGGCGGCTGTCGCTGACCGAGGCCCGCCTGGACCTGGACCTGGAGGTCGGCAGCCACGCCGAGGCCGTCTCCGAGCTGACCGCCCTGACCGCCGCGCACCCGCTGCGCGAGCGCCTGCGCGAACTCCTCATGCTCGCCCTCTACCGCAGCGGCCGCCAGGCCGAAGCCCTCGCCGTCTACGCCGACACGCGCCGCCTCCTCGCCGACGAGCTCGGCGTCGACCCCCGGCCCGAACTGGCCGAGCTCCAGCAGCGCATCCTCAACGCCGACGCCGGCCTCGCGGTCGCCGCGGGTCCCGCCCGGAAGCAGGCGGGGTTCCCCGAGGGCTTCATCCGGCCCGCACAGCTGCCCGCGGACATCGCACACTTCACCGGCCGCTCCGCCCACGTGACGGAGATCCGTGAACTGCTGGCCGCCGGCCGCGGCAGCAGCCCGGCGGTCCCGGTCGTCACCGGCACGGGCGGCGTGGGAAAGACCACGCTCGCCGTCCACGTGGCCCACTGCGTACGCCACCACTTCCCCGACGGGCAGCTCTACGCCGACCTGCAGGGCGCGGGCCCGGAACCTGCCGAACCCGAGGCGGTGCTGGGGTGGTTCCTGCGCGCCCTGGGCGTCTCGGGAGCCGCCGTTCCCGACGGCCTCGACGAGCGCGCCGCGCTCTTCCGCTCCACCCTCGACGGCCGCCGCGTCCTGGTCCTGCTGGACAACGCGCGCGACGCCGCCCAGATCCGGCCACTGCTGCCCGGGACCGGCGGCTGCGCGGCACTGGTCACCAGCCGCCACCGCATGACCGGCCTCGCCGGCGCGCGCATCGTCGACCTCGACGTGATGGACCCCGGCGAAGGGCTCGCGCTCTTCACCCGGATCGTGGGCAGCGAGCGTGCCTCGGCGGAGCCCGGCCCTGCGACGGGCGTCGTGGCCGCGTGCGGGTTCCTGCCGCTGGCCATCCGCATCGCCGCCTCCCGCCTCGCCGGCCGCCGGACCTGGACCGTCTCCGTCCTCGCGCGCAAGCTCGGCGACGAGCGCCGCCGCCTGGACGAGCTGCGCGCCGGCGACCTCGCCGTCAAGGCCACCTTCGAGCTGGGCTACGGGCAGCTGGAGCCGGGCCAGGCCCGCGCCTTCCGGCTGCTGGGACTGGCCGACGGCCCGGACATCTCGCTCGCGGCGGCCGCAGCCGTCCTGGACCTTGACATCGATGCCACGGAGGAGCTGCTGGAGTCGCTCGTCGACACCTCCCTCCTGGAATGCGCCGCACCCGGCCGGTACCGCTACCACGACCTCGTACGCCTCTACGCGCGTGCATGCGCCGAACGCGACGAGCAGCCGGCCGGACGCGAAGCCGCCCTCTCCCGCCTGCTCGACTTCTACCTCGCCACCGCCGCCCGGGCCTATGCGCTCGAACGGCCCGGGGACCGGCTGGTGGCCCACCTGGCGCCCACCGAGGCGGCGGGGCTCGCCCTCAAGGACGGCGGAGAAGCGGTCGACTGGCTGGCGACGGAAGCCGCCTGCATCCTGTCCGCCGTGCGGCTCCAGGCGAGGGGAGACTCCCTGCGGCGCGCGGCCGACCTGCTGCTCGTCGCCAAGGACCTGGTGGAGGCGGGCATCAGCGGGAACACCTACATCCACACGGCCCAGATCGTGCTCGCCGCCGCGCAGGCCGCCGGGGACGCCCAGTCGGAGGGCCGGGCCTGCATCGTCCTCGCCCACGCGCACCGGCTCACCGGCCAGATGGAGGAAGCCGACGCGTACGCCCGCCGGTCGGTGCTCCTCGGCGACACCACCGAAGACCCGCTGCTGATCCGCTGCTACGCCGCGAACCAGCTCGGCATCGTCGCCATCTACCAGCGGCGCTACCGGGAGGCCGAGGCGCATCTCGGCCGGGCCCTCGAATACTTCCGGGCCGACGGCAACCGGATCGGCGAGGCCAGCGCCCTCGCCAACCTCTCCCGGGTCCACGGGGACCTGGGCGACGCCGCCCGGGCAGTGGAGCTGGCGGAGGCGGCCCTGGCCATCTACCGCGGCGCCGCGGGCTCCTGGCGCCTGGGCAACGGCCTGTACGCGCTCGGGCTGGCTCTGGCGGAGGCCGGTCGTCCGGATGAGGGACTGGACCGGCTGGAAGAAGCGCTCGCCATCTTCCGGGACAGCCGGCAGCGGTGGTGGGAGGGCGTGACGCTCTACCGGATGGCCGAGGTCCACGTGGTCGCCCTGCGCCCCGCCGAAGCCGTGCGGTCGGCCGAGCTGGCCCTGTCCGTACTCCGTGGTCTCGGAACATGGTGGCAGCTCGCCAACGCCCTGACCGTGCTCGCCCGCGCGCTGGACCTCATCGGCCAGGCCGAACGGGCCCGGGCCTGCCGGCGGGAGGCCGACGCGGTCCGGGACCGGCAAGGGGCCGCCGAGCGCACCCGCGCGGCCCCGGACTCCGGCGCGCGGCCGGGGATCACGTTCGTGTGACGGTCCCGCACGGCTCCCTGTCCCCCGCCTTGCCGGGCTTGGCGGACGGCCCGGACCCGGCCTCGCCGGTGTCCAGCTCGCGGCTTCGGTCGTAGGGGTCGACGGCCGGGCCGGACGGGGGCGCGGTGTCGCCCAGCCGTCCCGCGTGGAAGGCCGGGTGCATGAACCCGTCGTAGACGCCGCAGGCGGAGTTGCCGATGTCCACGTTGTAGCCGCGGAAGGCCAGCTTGCCCGGGGTCACCTGGAAGCGCTCGGGGTCGAGGAGTTCGGTGTCGAGGACGCGCCGCACGATGGTGCGCACGACCTCGCGGGACCCCTTCTCCGTCTTGATGAGCGGGTAGACGAAGGTGTAGTCGGCGTGGATGGCCACGGAGCCGTCCTTGTGCTCCGCGAACGTCATCCGCCCCCGGGTCTTGACGGTCTCCCCCACCATGCGCACCTCCTTGCCGTCGAAGCGGCTGAAGAGGGTGAGGGGGTCGTGGTCGCGGCTCGGCTTGCTCAAGGCGGTTTCGGCGTCGGTGACGAGATCGTCCTGGTGCGGGTCGAGCAGGGCGAGCGCCGCGGCGGGACGCTCGCCCCGGATGGTCGCGGGGTCCAGGTTGGCGGCGACGAGGAAGTCCTTGGTCAGCTTCAGGCCGGAGGCGACCTGTTCCCGCGAGAACGCCCCCACGGGCCGGGCCTCGGGCACGACGATGCCCGCCGCGCCGTCGGCGTACTGCTCGGCCGGCGATCCGGCGAAGGGCCGGTCGAGGGTCGGGGTGCCCTCGGCGCTGCCCGGGGCGCCGCTGGGGCGTGCGGTCTCGGGGGCCAGGGGCGCCGCGGTGCCGTGCGAGGCCGTGCCCCGGTCGTCCGTCCCCTCGTAGCCGAGGCCGGGTATCCGGGAGAGGACCGGGCCCGGCTTGAGCGCGACCAGGGTGGCCGCGACGGCGGCCGCCACGCCGATGCCGCCGAGGATCCGGCGTCTACGCTCGGCCTTCCCGTTCATCTCCTGCCACGCGGGGCCGGTGCGCCAGCCCTCGGGTTCCCGGGAGGCGGTGTTCTTGTCACGTCTCCCGGACACAGGTCTCTCTGACACGCGCGTGCTCGCTTATCTCGTACTCACAGGATCGGAGCGGCAACTGTAGACGCGCGCCCGCGGCTCCCCGTGAGCACCCCTCACCTCGGGGAACATCAAGCATGACAGTTGCCGAAAATGGCCGGATTCAGCCCCTGCCCTGTTCCCTTTTCGGCCCCGGAGGCTCTACCTGTAGCGGGGCCGGTCCGGCCGGCCCCCAGGGGCGAGAGGAATTGTGCGATGACCTCCGGGATGACCTCGTTCGACAAGATCTACGACCAGCCCGACCCCCGGGCGTACTTCACGGTGCTGGGACCTCTGGAGTACCAGACGCCGCATCATGCCCAGAGCGTCTTCCGGCGTATGGCCGAGACCCTCGGGGGCCCGCCCGGCGGCGAGCCGCCGGCCGTCGTGGACATCTGCTGTTCCTACGGCATCAACGCGGCGCTCCTCAACCACGACGTCACGCTGGACGAGCTCTACACCCGCTACACCTCGCCGCAGGTCGCGCCGCTCACCACGGCCGAGCTCATCGAGGACGACCGGGCGTACTTCGCGGCGCGCCGGAGGCCCGGCGCGGCACGGGTGGTCGGCATCGACGTGGCCGCGCAGGCGGTGGCGTACGCGCAGGCAGTCGGGCTGCTGGACGAGGGCTTCTCCGAGAACCTGGAGACGGCCGAGCCCAGCGGGGAGCTGCTGCGGCAGACGCGGCGGGCCCGGCTCATCACCATCACCGGCGGGACCACGTTCCTGTCCGCCAGGACGCTCAAGGCGCTCACCGCGGGCACGGACGCACCGCCCTGGGTGGCCTCGTTCGTGCTCCGGACCGCCTCGTACGCGCCGATCGCCGACGCCCTGGCCGCCCACGGCCTGAGCACGGAGAAGTACACCGTCCGCACGTTCCCGCAGCGCCACTTCAGCGGGCCGGAGGAGCAGCAGTACGCCGTCGAGGCCGTCGAGGCCGCCGGCGAGAACCCCCGCGGCAAGGAGACCGAGGGGTACTTCCACACGACCCTCTACCTCTCGCGGCCCGCGCAGGACGTGGCGGCCCTGCCCCTCACGGAGCTGCTGGGGGAGGACTGACACGGGACGCGAACCCGCGCAACGGCGGGTTCATGGTGAAGGGACGGGCGAAATCCGGCCATGAACCCGCTACGGGTACGCGCCTCCCGCCGGCTCGTACGGCCGCTCCTCCGGCAGCCTGCGCCGCGCCTCCTCCAGATCGCCGGCGGCGACGAGCGCGTGGACCTCACGGGCCAGGGGCGTGACGTCCGTGACGGACACGGTCCACTCGTCGGCGTAGCGGCGCGCCGCCTCGCCCGCGAGCCCCAGCTGGAGGGAGCGGTAGGGCAGGGCCTTCAGGTGCAGATCGCGCTCGGGATCCCACTGCACCCTGGCCGGCGCCGCCTTCAGCTCGCGCTGCCAGGCGGCACGGTCGGCGTGCACGTCCCGGTCGTAGTGGGACAGACAGGCGTTGGCCAGGGCCCAGTCGAACCCGGCGCGGTCGATCTCGATCGCGAGGACGCATTCCTGGTCGGCCTTGGTGGCCCAGCCGCAGCGGTACATCATCCAGAGAAAAGAGGGCTTGATCCAAGTCAAGCAGTGTTCGTAGTCCTTTTGAGCCTGGGCGCACCCCCGCAGGTCAGCGCACGGCTATCGCGTCCAGGTGAGCGGCCGCCAGGCGAGAGAAGCTGTCCAGGAGCGCCTTGCCCTTGGCGGCGGTGGCCAGCGAAGGCTGTCCGATGATGCCGTTGGTGGTGTAGCCCTCCATGCCGAGGGTGAGCAGGTGGGGGCGCTTCGGGGCCGAGTGGTCGTCCTCCTCTATGCCCTCGTGCACCAGGTGCGGCGCGCCATGGAGGAGTAGAGAGACCTCGAACTCGCCGCCGTGCATGTCCTCGGCGCTGCTGCTCTCCAGCTCGGCATCGGCACGGGCCTGAGCTCGGTCCTCGCTGACGGGGAAGAGGGCGACGCGGGGGCCGGTGACGTTGAGCTCTTGGACGACGTTCGACAGGACGTAGTTGCCGCCGTGGCCGTTGACGATGATCAGCCCGGGGTGCCCCGAGGCTTCGAGTGATCTCCAGATGTCGTTGACCATGGCGTACAGCGTTCCGGCGCTGATGCTGACCGTGCCTGCCATGGGGGCGTGCTCGTGAGAACAAGCCATTGTGATCGGCGGTAGCAGGAACAGGCCGTGGTCATCGGCCAGCCGACGAGCGATCAGGCAGGCGATGACGGTGTCGGTGATCAGGGGCAAGTGGTCGCCGTGTTGCTCGAAGCTCCCGATCGGCAGGACGGCAACGGCGGGCCCTCGGCGGCGCTCGTCGCCGGTGGTGGCTTGCGTGATCAGTTCGTCCATGATCCCAGCATCTCTCACCGATTCCGAGCTAGTCATGCCGCGAACCGGTCACGAACGATCGCGAAGTGCTCAAGGAAGGCCGCTACAGTCGGCAGGTTCCGCTCTGACGTCAGGGTGTCCGCCACTGCCGAGAGCACGCCGAACGTACGGGCGGATCCGGTGTACCTGACGATCCCGAGTGACTTCGTCGCGGCCTCGGCCCCGCGCTCCAGCTCACCGGCGCGGACGTACGCGCGCCCCAGCCTTGCGAGGTAGACACCTCGGTCATTCCGGAAGACCTGCGGCAGCGCTTCCAGGTGCCCTTCGAAGAGCTCGATCGCCTGTTGAGGCTTACCGAGATCGATCCAGCAGTTGGCGCGCTGCATCTCGATGTACGTCGGTGTGCAGTACGAGGTGTCGAGCCCGGTAGCCGACACTGCCTCGGCGGCTGATTCGGCCACGAGGGTGCGTGCCTCATCGAACCTGGCCAGCGCTGCCTTCGGGTTACCCATCAACGCGTACCCCTGGGCCTCCTGCTGAGCGGCGAGCGCCTCGATCTGAGGGGTGAGCCCGGGCAGACGCTGCGCCGCCTTGGCCAGCCCGACAGCTCTGCCTGCGCTGGCGCGCGCGGTTGCCTGGTTGCTCTTGCGAAAGAGGATGTAGGCCTGCATGTGGTCGTCGGCAGCCTCTTGCGCCCACTCCATCGCGCGGTCGGACCAGAGTGCCGCACGCCGGAAGTCTCCCAGGTCCTGGCACAGCCACCCGATGAACTCGGCGACTCGCCCGCCGGTCTGCAGGAGCGCCTGCCGCGGCGCCCCGCTGCTACCGCTCTCCAGCAGCCTCGTGATGGTCTGGGCGTGCTGCACGACGGCCGGGATGGTGTGCCGGGCGCCGAAGAAATTCGAGCTCTTGTAGTGCTGGGGCAGCTGGCTTTCGATGAGCGCGGCAACGAACTGTGGATCGGTGGGCTCATCATCCGGACCGGTGTCGGCCAAGCAACCGAACGGGTCCACCTCGGAAGACGCCACCTGCACAGCCACCGCGTCGTCGTCCGCCTCCCAGTCACGGCGGGCGAGACCCAGCATGCGCCCGGGGATCCGCAGGCCATCGGCGACGCGCTCAACCACGCTGATGTTGTTGATCTCGCGGTTCCCTTTGATGATCTCCCCGACGGCGCTCGGCGTCAGCTCCACACATCGCGCGAGCCGCGAAGGGTAGAAGCCCGCTCGCTTGGCCAGCTGGAAGATCACAGAGAAGTCTCGGACGCGGCACGCCTCCACCATCGCTTCCTCTCGCAGCAAGCGCGGCGGAAAGCCTTGTGGAAGTTCGGACTTGGGCATGAGCGGTGCTCCGGGGAGGGACGGAATCCGCGGTGAGGCCATGCGGGTCGGGTTACCGGCGATGTTACCCATCGTGGGTAACCACGCCGGGCTCGTTTCTCGAACTGTCACCCGTGATGCTGCTTGGCATGGAGAGACGGCAGGAAGACGCGAACGGCGAAAAGTTGGTGAGGCGTTGGGCCCGTCACCGTCGCTGTGTCGGCCTGGCGCGCACGGAACTGCGCAGAGCACTTGAAGGCTGGGGCCTGACGTCGGTCGACGACGTGGCGCTCCTGGTCCTCTCGGAACTGCTGACCAATGCGGTGGTGCATGGGCGGGTTTCGCCGGGCCGGGAGATCGAGACCCGGTTTGAGCTGGAGACGGGCGCTCTCCGTATCAGGGTCGATGACGCCTGCGAGAGGTGGCCTTCTGTGCGCGCCCAGGGCGCGGAGAGCGGCCGGGGGCTCCCCCTGGTAGCCGCGCTCTCGACCTCCTGGGGCGTGAGCAACCGCGTGGGCGTCGGCAAATCAGTGTGGGCGGTGCTGGCAGTACCGGCCGTGAAGGGAGAACACAGTGGCACGAATGCGGGCGTCACAGTTGCGGCGCGGTGACCTGGTGAGCCTCAGGGGTGACTGCCGGGAGGTCAAAGGCGTGCGCACCAAAGAGCGAGGTCTGCGGAGCGGCTCCGACGTGGTGCTGACGTTCAAGACCGGCAGTGCCGCACGCATGGAGGAGACGGACGACGTCGAGGTCTCGGTGTTCCCGTCACGGCGGGGCCGGTGACCACGGCCCGGTCGAGACTCGCAGGGGCACCCGGCCGCCGACCATGCACTCCCGGCAGGGAGCTGGACGCGCTGTTGGTGGACCTTCGTGCCCACCTGACCAGGGGACTACGTCCCGTGACGGAAGAGGCCGACGCGGCCGCGCTACGACGGCTCGAAGAGCGCGTGGCCCGCCGGATCGCCGAAGGTCACCGGTCCTCTTAGGCCGGACGAGAGCTGCCCTACCTCGGGAGGGTCCGGCTGCTCTCGTCCTTCAACTCCCTTGGGGCAGGGCTCACGGCGATCACGCCGCGGTGGGCTGTGCGGCTCCTCCGATGCCCCGGGGAGAGGCGGCGTCCTCCTCTGGTTCCGCCGCCTGCGGCCCTGCTCAAGATCCCGAACTTGGGCAGGGCCGCGAACAACAACCGCATACGAAACCGGACCACCCCGTTACCTGGCGGGCTCGGGGGTGGTCCGGCAGGGGAACGATCACGAACCCCGGTGCCGATGGTACCGGGGATATCGACGTATGTCCGTGCGATGACGTCGTCAGGCAGTGGTCAAGTAAGTTCCTCTGGAGGGAGTTTGAGCCGGATGGGATCCGATGTTGAGGAGTTCGACCCGGATGACGTGCTCTGGGTGCGCGGCGTGGACTACGTCGCCGGCTGGCGCGAGGCCACGGACGCAGCGGCGGATTTAGCGGCCGCCCTGACCGCGGCAGGGGTGCCCTTGGAGGGGACGAAGGCTACGGCACGGACGGCGCCGGACGGGTCGGGGGTAGTCCGGCTGATGTGGTCGGTGGAGACCGTACGGGCGGTGGTGGAGCTCGTGCGCGGCGACGGCCCGGAGCCACTGGCGGCCTGAGCCCAGCTGGCTTGGTTGCGTCCCTGGTTGACCTGGACCACCGAAAGTCAGCCGCGATGGCGGGGCGGCCGGTCGATCACCCGCCACGTGTGCCACCTGCACCACGTTCCAGCCTCAGCCACTCTTCGGATGCTCTTCCACGTCACGGTCGATACCACCGGTGTCGGCACCGATGTTGCCCGTACACCTCCTGCAGGCGACGACGACACTGCCACGCGAAGCGAGCCAAGCCACCGACCGTCAGCCCCGCCGCTCTACAGCCGACGATCAACGGCTCCCGGCATGCCCTTACTGACCGCGACTGACGGCTGCCGGAAGGCCGGAGGACTCGGTGGCATGCCCGCAGGGCCCTGGGGGTGGTTGTCCAGTCTTCGCGCCGCGGCGGACTCGTGATCGCCTGGGCGGTGGGGCGTCCGGCGGGACCGGCCGTCAGGCCGCAGCCCGCCGGGGCGCCCCCGGCCGCCCGGCGCGCCGACGGCGCGCCCTTGAGTAAGTGAAGAAGATTTCGACCGATCGCCGCCTCCCATCGTCGGACGGCGGGTCAGCCCGGGCCTGAGGCGCAGCGCACATGCTGGCGATGGCGAGTTGCTGGCTGGGGAGGGTTATTCATTGGTAGGCCACAGCGGCACTTGAGAACATGTAAGGACGAGTGACAACAGCGCCTGCGCCAGGCGCAGCGCGTGCTGACGCGCAGTCAGCCTGCCGAAACGGAGCCCAGCTATGAACTGCCGTGACCCGCCCCGCACCTGATGCCCTCGGAGGCCCACCCATTGACTGCCGAACCCGGCACACTCACCACCCCCGTACGCGTCCAGCACGCTGACCTCACTACCCGCGTCGCCGGAATCGCCGAAAGCCTCTTCGCCCATCACGGCGTCGCCCGCACAGCGGGAGCGGCCTGGTGACCAAGCACGATCGCGAGGCCGAACTGGCCCGACATCTGGATCGCGTCTGCCGGAAGTTCTCAACGAAGATCAGCCCGGAGGCAGCAAGGCGTCTGGCCCGCCTGTTGGAGCGCCAGCCCGGCGGGAAGATCGAATGAGACTTCATCCGCACCCCACCGGTGACCGACGCTCGTAAGGCACTGGTTACCCTGCACGAACCGCCATCCGGGACTTCCAGCACGAGGACACCACACACCTTGCTCAGCGAATACCAGCAGGATCTGAGAGACCGCTTCCTCTCCGCCCCCGTCGTACCGGCTCCGGACCCTTGGCGCCCGGTGTCCGCCCATCTGATACCGATCGGCGGTCTCCTGGGGGTCGGATTCGCACTCGACCCGGCCAGCGGGAAGGACCTGCTTATGGTCGTCTCCAGCAACGGCCACGGCCTCTTCGACGCCTCCACGGGTGAGCGACTCGCCCGGGACTACGATCCCGATCCGGAGACGAGCACGCCTACCGGACCTGACCTGTCCTGCCCGGGGCTCGGCTCGCTCGCGGGCACTCAGGTCCGCATTGCCGGATTGTTCGGCGGAGGCTTGCACACCACCACAGATGACGGCTGGACCATCCAGGTATTCAGCCCCGACTGGCCCCACCACCGGGTACTTCTCTCGGCCGACGGCGGCCTCTGCCGTGGACCCGCCGGGGAGAAGTGGTGGCACATCTTCCACTCCAGCTGGTCCGAACTGCGCGCCGCGGGATTCTCTCCGTCCGGACGTACCCTGGCCGTCGCCACCAGCAGCGACATCACACTCTTCACCAGGGCCGAACCCAACCTCTGAACGGCATATGGAGGGGCCCGGACCGCGGCCCCTCCTGCCCAGGATCTTGGTCAGAACCAGATCGGGCTCTGCTCGATGTCGATCCTGCCGTAATCGAAATAGCGCCCCTTCTTAGCGGCCTCCTTGATCTTCACGGCTTCGAACAGGAACCGCATGACGGCGTTCATGCGCTGGTGATTCCCCGCCTTCTCCAGCGCCTCCCAGCTCTCACGGGCATCCGGGCCCACGAGCCCCTTCAAGACGTCTGCGGCCGGACGGATGATCATCTTGCTCTCGACCGCAGCGATGCGCGCCTCGACCGTCTTGCGCATCTCGCGATACTCCCGCGTCTTCAGCTCCTGGCTCTCCCACATGTCCTTGAGATCATCGAGCTCTTGACGATCGGCGTCGATGGCGGCCTGGTCCTTCTCCGACAGGGATGACGGCGTGGGAGCGTCGGCCAGGTCGAGCCGCTCCAGGAGGTAGATAGCGGCCTTGGTCACGAAATCCTCCAGGATGGGGGCGGACACTGCCCGGTTGCAGCGTGAGACATCGAGCCGGTGAGTGTGGCCGTGGCAGATGTACTTCCCTCCGGCTCCGCCCATGGGCTTTCCGCAGGCAGTGCAGATGACAATGCCGCGGAGAAGATAGAACCTGCCTGCTTGACCGCTCGGCTTCCTCGCCGCGGCCCGGTACGCGCGACGCTCTCTGACCTCCAGCCACATGCCCCGGTCGATGATCGCGGGCCACTCGCCATCCCCGATCTCCTCGCCGCGGAAGACACGAATGCCTGCGACATGGCGGTTGTCGAGAAGATCGCGTACCCGGGGTGCGTTCCAGTAGCGCCCCTCCACAGTCTTCACACCACGGTCGTACAGGTCCTTCGCCAGTTGAACCGGGCTGTCCCCGTCGAGGTAGCGAGTGAAGATCTCCCGGACGATGGCGGCCTCTTCGGGGACGATCTCCATGCCGGTCTTGTCGTACCCGAACCGGCGTTTGCCGGTGTGTGGCCTTCCGTCCTTCGCCCGGTCAACCAGGGCGTCGATCAGCCGACGTGAGGTGTCGTCGCTGGAGCGGCAGGAGTGCGCAACCTCGATGCGGAGGAAGAACCGGTCGTCGGGGTCCGAGAGGTCGCGCCGATTCGCTTGCCCGTGCAGGGTGATGTCGTGGTCGTCGGCGATCTGCAACAGCTCTTCCAGATCCCGCGGCTGCCGCATCAGACGGTCCGGATGGTAGGTCAGTACGTGGCGGACGCGTCCCTTGCCCGCTTCGGCGATCAAGGCGTCCCACCCCGGACGCTTCCGCTTCCGCTGCCAAGCAGACCTGTTGTTGTCCACGAACACTTGATCCTCGGCCACGGTGAGACCGAGCCGTTCGGCGACTTCCCGGCAGATCCGCTCCTGGCGGTCCACTCCGGTCTGATCGTCGTCGCTCGCATGGGAGATCCGGCAATAGATCGCCGCGGATTGTCCTTGCCAATCGGCACGGCCGCCGACCTTCTTGGCCCGTTGCGAACCGGCCGCCTGGCCTACTCGCAGGGCCCTGCGTAAGCGCGCGTCAGCCCTCTCGTCCTTCTCGTCTGCCGTCATGGAAAGAGCCTATGAACACTGCTTGATCCACGTCATCCGGTCGCGCTTCCACGCGGCCGGGAAGCGGCCGTCGCGGGCGGCGGGAAGGCCGAGGCGGGGTGCGTAGGCCTGGTAGACGGTGATGGTGCTCTCGGTGTGCGCCGCCCGGATACGGCGGTAGGGCTCCTGCATGGGGCACAGTCTGTGCGGGCGCCGGTGACCCGGCCAAACGATTTACCGTGCGGCGGCG
The DNA here is from genome assembly GCF_014650335.1 of Streptomyces hiroshimensis. Taxonomy (GTDB): domain Bacteria; phylum Actinomycetota; class Actinomycetes; order Streptomycetales; family Streptomycetaceae; genus Streptomyces; species Streptomyces hiroshimensis. The sequence goes on along the minus strand of NZ_BMUT01000011.1, from coordinate 180,735 downwards.
GGTGCGGCCGCCGCGGCTACCTGCGCGCCGGGGTGTCCAGCAGGTCGGTGACGAACTTGCGCAGCTTGCCTGCGCGGACCGGCTGGACGCCGTGGAGGACCTGGGCGCCGTAGGCGAGGGCGGTGCCGGGGCGGGTGGCGGTGACCCAGCGGGTGGAGTCGACGTCCCGGAGCCAGGCGGGCACGGCCTCGTGGCCGCCCAGATGCGGCATCCGGTGCGTCAGGGGCGTCCCGGGGGCGTATCCCTCGGCCTCGCCCACGACGGTGCCGGTCCAGACGGCCGGGCCGGCCGTGGTCTCGATGTAGAACTCGCCGCCGGCGTCGGCGTCTTCGAGTACCACGCCGATGCGTCCGATGCGCCGCGGTGCGACGGCCGGGTCGGGGATCCCGTCGATGTGCGTCGGGATGTGCTGGCCTGCCGTCAGTTCGGTGTAGTCCCAGCGGGCGTCGGCGGCCACCGAGGGCAGGGCCCGCTGCAGGACGTGCAGGGCGCGGGCGGTGGCGGAGCGCAGGATCTCCTGGGCGAGCCCGGGGGCCCGGAAGACCTCGGCCTGGCGCCGCGGCTTCCACCCGGTCGCCGCGATCTCGTGGTCCATGATCTTGACCAGCTGCCGGAGCTCCGCCGGCGTCAGGAACTCCTCGACGCTCTGCAGGGCCAGGGTCTCGGTCAGATGGATCATCAGATGCCTCCCTGTGCTCGGCGTACTCCGTACTCGGCCGCGGGAATCACCTGGCAGTGTCGTGGCTGTGCATGCCGCCCGGCAGTCGACAACTGGCCGACTTGGGGGCGGAGGCGGGGCTGGGACGGACTGGTGACGAAGCGTCACCTGAAGCGGACCCGCACGGTGCCGGAGAAAGATCGAACGGATATATCCACGAACCCCGCAATCGCTCTCCCCGCCCCCGTTCCCGGTGCTTCCCAATCGGTGCTGATACCAAGGGAATCCATTCCGCGAACCGCCGCCGCGCACAGGTGGAAGCCATTCCGCGAACGGGCTCCCGGGCACCCGGAGTGACGTGTACCCTCAAGCACCTGTCGGCAACTGTGCGGAGCTCGGGGGAGCCATGACGCCGTCAACACGTGGTGCGATTTTCAAACCCAAGGTGATCGTCGCGATCGATTTCGGTACGCACGGCACCGGATTCGCCTGGGCCACCGTCTCCGCGCTCCAGGACGCGGCGGGACACCGGGTCGTCGTCTACCAGCCGTTCACACAATCCGGGGGCCACACCTACCCGAAGGACCTGAGCGCCGTTCTGGTGAACCGGGCGGGTGAGCCGGTGAAGTTCGGCGAAAAGGCACGCAATGCCTGGGACCGCGAACTCGCTCGTGGCAACCCCCAGAATTACGGCTACGCCAGCAAGTTCAAGATGGCGATTCACGGCCGCGAGGGAAAGTCGGACATCCCGGAGTTCCAGGGCCGCCTGGCGGGGGCACGCCGTGACACCGTGAAGGACCTCGTCACCGCCACGCTCATGCACGTCCGGCAGGCCGCGCTGGACCAGATCGGCCGGTACGCGGTCGGCGGCGCGGCCTACACCGCCGACGAGATCCGCTGGTGCCTCACGATTCCCGCCATGTGGACCGAGGCCGACCGGCAGTTCATGCGGACGGCCGCCGTCTCGGCCGGGCTCCCGGGGGACGCCGAGCGGCTGCTCCTGGTGCAGGAGCCCGAGGCGGCCGCGGTCTACTGCGCGCTCAACGCGGGCACCGTGCTCGGCCCGGACCGCCCCGAGGGGCAGCTGGAGGTCGACACCCCCGGAAGCCGGTTCATGGTCGTGGACTGCGGGGGCGGCACCGTCGACATCACCAGCTACCAGATCCGTGCGGAGGGCGTCGGCTCCGGGCAGCTCAAGGAGACCCGCGTCGCCGACGGCGACCGCCTGGGCTCCGCCTACGTCAACCATGCCTTCGCCGGCGACATCCTCACCGACCGCTTCGGGGAGCAGCAGCTCAAAGCGCTCGTCTCCGCCTTCCCCAAGGAGGTCGGACAGCTGGAGTCGGCGTGGGAGACCGAAAAGGTGCGGCTCGTCTCCGAGACCGCCGCCGACGGCACTCCCGTGATCAACGACACGGTCCTCATCAGCATCCCCGGCAGGATCTGGGAGGCCCTCGACGCGGCGACCAAGGCCCGGCTGACGGTGCTCGCCTCGGGCGAGACGCACTACATCGAGATCACCGCCCACGAGGTCACGCAGCTCTTCGAATCCGTGGTGCGCCCCATCCTCGCCACCATCGAGCGGCAGCGGGCCGCCGCGTCCGGCGACGGGCCGTCGACGGGGCGGGAGCAAATGCTTCTGGTGGGCGGATTCGCCCGCTCCACCTACCTCCGCGACCGTATCGCCCAGCGCTTCGGCCACGAAGTCCGGGTGATCACACCGACGGACCCCGCCGTCGCCGTTCTCGGCGGCGCCGTGCACTTCGCCTACGACCCGTCCGTCATCTGGGGACGGCGTTCCAAATACACCTACGGATTCGGCTGCAGCATGCCGTTCCGGCACGGCATCGACCCCCAGGACAAATTCTTCATCGACGACGACGGAAACGAGAAGTGCAATGACCGCTTCGTCGTGATGGCCCGGCGCGGTGAGCTCGTCCCGACGGATCACCAGGCGCTGAGCACCGTGGCGGTATTCCCCAAGTGGACGTCGGTCCAGGTGACGATCCACGCCACGTACGCACACGACCCGGAATACACGGACGAGGAGGGCTGCGAGGCCATCGGGAAAGTCGTTCCCGATATCTCGGGCTCGGTCGGCCTCCCCACCGGCCAGCGTTCCCTGGACGTCGCGTTCTCCTTCGGGACGACGGAGATCGAGGTGGAGGTCCGCGACCGCCGGTCCGGAGCCGCCCGCCGCGCCGAGGTCGCCTTCGACGACCTCTACGGCCGCGGCAGCACCGACCGTCCCGACACCGCGCAAGGAAGGTGAGCCATGTACGACCACTACGGGTGGAACGAGCACGAGGCGCCTCAGGAGCCGCACGGCGCCCCCTCCATGCGGGCGGCGACGAGCGGCCAGTACTCGCAGGAATGGTGGCTCAGCCAGCTGCGGGACCTGCACGACCGGCTGGTGGCGGTGGAGTCGTGGCAGCACGGCACGGACGGGAGGGGCGAGCAGCAGGCCACGAAGTCCAGGAGGGGAGGCTCCGCGCAGCACGACATCTCCCGCCTGCGGGAGACGGTCGGCCTGCTGTCGGACGGCGTGACGGCGGTGGCCACCCGGGTGGAGCACCTGGAGGACAGGATCCGGCAGGTGGAGACCCTGCTGGACCGGCTGCGCTCCGCAGGCGTCCGCGACGCCATCGCCACCGGGGAGGCGCCGAGCGACATGCACCGGCGCCACTTCCAGATCAAGGAGCGCTATCAGCGCCTCGTCGACCAGGACCTGCGCCGCCTCGCCAGCGAACTGTGCCCCGCGGACGCCCGGCAGTGGGACCGGATGGCCGGCGGCATGCCGGCCGCACGGGCGCGCTCCGTCGCCGAGACCGTGCACCTGCTCTTCGCTCCGGCCCAGCAGGGCGCGGCCGCCACGACGGAGAGCGTGCTCACCGCGCTGACGGAGCGCGGCTATGCGACCGAGGGCGTCGAACCCCGGCTGCACAAGGCCGTGGACGCGGCCAACGGCATCGTCCGGGACATGGCCGCCGTCGAACTGCCCGCCACCCTGCAGTTCGACGTGGGCGTCGACGCCCTCGCCGAGGGCGACTACCAGCCGTACAACAGACAGGACACCGGAGCCCCGGGCTTCGTGGTCGCGCCGGCCTACGCCGTCCAGGGCGAGGCGCCCGAGCACCACCTGAAGGCGTTCGTCTTCCTCGTCCCGGACGAGGCGCCGTGACAGCCCCCGAGGACACCCTCTCCCTGGAGATCGTGGCCCGTGGCGTGCCGCTCGTCGACGACCGGCTGCTCCTGGAGCTGACCAACGACCTGCACACCGCGAACGACCTGGCGCGCGCGGGGGCGCGTGAGGGGTTCTTCGCCCGCCTGCTCGGCCGCGCGACCGGCCGCGACCGCATCCGCGAACGGACCGTCCGCGACCGGGTGCTCAGCACCCAGAAGCTCACGCTGCGCTGGCTGACACACCTCAGCGAGCGGATGACGGTGACCGATCTCGTGGTGGCCGAGGTCTCGGAAGAGGTGCACGACGCCAAGAAGCGCATCGAGCGCGTCGAGGCGTCCGGCCGGTGGTCGGCGGACGCCATCGGCGAGCTGGGAGCGGTCCTGGCGCGGCTGGCCAGCGACACGGGCCGCTTCTTATCCGACCACGAGCGCCGGCTCGCGGCCCTGGAGGCCCGTACGGCCATGGACGCCGCCGCCCGCCGCTGGCGCCATCCCCGGCCCGACCCCGGTCTGCCCTGGCTGGTGGGGGCGGTCCTGCTCGCCCGCGAGGTGGCCTCCGGCCCGGCCGGCACGTACGCCTTCAGCGGCGGAGAGACCCTCATGCAGCGGCAGTTGACCGAGCGCATGCTGCAGGACCCTCCCGTGCCCTGGTTCGACGGGGTCAAGTCGCTGCCGGCCATGCTCACCACCGCCGTCCGCGAGCTCCCCGGCGAGAACCACCGGCTGATGGTGGCCGAGCTGCTCGGCCTGGGCGTGGCGGACGAGTTGTCGGACGCCGCCGGGCCGCTGACCTCGGCCCTGGCCCGGGCGGCGGAGCTGGCCGTGGCCGGGGCCGGGCCCGACGAGGCCGCGCGGTCCGCCCTGCGCGACAGCAGCGGCAGCGGCGACCTCTTCCTCCCGTCCAGCCTGAGCGTCGAGCAGCTCGTGCGGCGCATCGTGGCCGAGCAGTTCGCGGAGGCGCGTCAGCGGCGGATCCGGCTCCGCAAGCTCGCGGAGTCCGGCGACGGCGGGCAGGGAGGTGCGGGCCGTGAGTGACGGACAGGACGTCGAGCGCACCTTCTCCGCGTGGGCGGAGCGTGCGAGCAGTGTGGCTCCCACGCGCGCCGTCCCCGTGCCCACGGCGCAACCGGGCCCCGGGAGCCCCGCCCCGGCCGCGGCCGGCCGGCCGCCGTTCCGGCCGACCGGTTCCCTGCGCATCGGCCTGGTCCTGGCCGGCGGGGGCGCCAAGGGCGCGTACGAACTGGGCGTCTGCGACTACCTCGCGGAAATGGGCCTCGACATCGCGGCCGTCGCCGGCACCAGCATCGGCGCGCTCAACGGCGCCGTGCTCGTCAGCGCCCCGGACCTGAAGACCGGCACCCTGCGCCTGGCGGAGTTCTGGGAGCGCTTCTCCACGCGGTCGGGCGTGACGCCCTTCGCCGACCGGGGCCTGCCGCTCGACGCGGCCGGGGCGGCGGCCGAGGACACGGCACGGCAGGCCCGGCTGCTCGCCTCGCGGCTGCTGGGCTTGCGCCGCCGCGTCGGGCTGCTGGAGGAGCTGGTCGACGAGGCGGTGGACGCGGCGGCGATCCGGGCCGGCCGGCCCCTGTGGGTGGTCGCCTACCCGCTGGCCCGCACGGAGTCCCTGCCCGTGCGGCTGCGCCACCTCATGGAAGTGATGCGGTGGCTGGGCGGCGCCAGGGGCGACGTCCTGCCGCTCAACCACCTTCCGGAGCACCAGATCCGCGAGGCCGTGCTCGCCAGCGCCGCGCTGCCCTTCATCTTCCCCTCCCGTGTGGTCGACGGCTGCGCCTACCTCGACGGCGGGCTCGGCGGTCCCGGCGACCGCACGCCGGTGCGCGCCTTCGCGGAGCAGGAGCACTGCGAGGTCGTGGTGGTGGTCCACCTGCACCCGGACGCCGTCGTGAGCTCGCACGCCGCGAGCCGCGTCACCCGCATCGACATCCGGCCCAGCGTGCCCATCGTCCCGCCCGGGCCGCTCGGGCCGCTGACCGGTCTGCTGTCCTTCTCCCCGGACCGGGTCCAGGCCCTGCGCCGGCTGGGCTACCGCGACGCGTGGGTGCGCTTCGAGGAGCTCCACCACCTGCTCGGCGTGCACAACTCCCTCTCCCTGGCCGAGACCCGCATGCTCGCGGCATTCCAGCGGCTGTGCGACACTCCCCGGCCCGCGGCACCGTCGTGACGAGCGCTCCGGAGGGCACCGTGCGAGATCTCCCCTGGCACCTGAGCCGGCCGATCGCGCACCGTGGCCTGCACGGCGGCCCGGACGCCGTGGCGGAGAACTCGATGGCGGCGTTCCGGCGCGCCGTCGAGCACGGCGTTCCCTTCGAACTCGATGTGCAGCTGACCAGGGACGGCGCCCTCGCCGTCGTGCACGACGCGGCGGTCCGCCTGCCGTCCGGCCGCGAGCTGCCCGTCACCTCCCTGCGGCTCGGCGAACTGCGGGCGGTGGCCTCCTCGGCCCTCGCGGCGCACATGCCCACCACGCTGCCCGAGGTGCTGGCCGTGGTGGCCGGCCGTGTGCCCGTCATGGTCGACGTCCGCCGCTGGGGCATGACCGGGGCGTCCGGCCTGGAGCGGGCCGTGGCGGCGGCGATCCGCGGCTACGACGGCTGCGTGGCCGTGCAGTCCTTCGATCCCCGTACGGTCTTCCGGCTGAGGCGCATGCTTCCCGGCGTGCCCGTCGGGCAGATCGCGGGCGCCCTGGCTTCCGCGCCGCCGGTCCTGCGCCCGATCGGCCGGTCCATGGTCACCAACGCCGTCTCCCGCCCCGGCTTCATCAGCTTCGAACTGGCCGCGCTGCCGTCCCGGGCCCTGCGCTTCTGGCAGCGGAGGGGCCTTCCCGTCATCGGATGGACCGTCCGTTCGCCGCAGGAGGAGCGCGCCGCCCGGGAGTCGGTGGCCAACGTCTTCTTCTCCGGATACCTGCCCGTGTCAGCCCTGTGAGCCTGGGGGAAAAGCGTGTTGAGGAAAATGGGCATCAGAGCGACGGCGCCCCGCTGGCGCAACTCCGAGGAGGGCTTCACGGCCGCCGCCGAGCGGTACGTCCTGGACGTCATCGACTTCTACGACGCCCGTGCCGGCTGGCACCGGCGCCTGTACCGGCTGAGCGGCGCCGTGGTGATCCTCGTCGGCGCGGCCCTGCCCGTCCTGACCGCCCTCGACTTCCCCGGCAAGTCCGCCGCCATCGCCGGGGCGGGATTCCTGGTGGCGATCACGACGGCCCTGAAGGGCCTCTATCGCTGGGACGTCTCCTGGATACTGCTGCGCGAGACCGAGATCGAGCTCACCCGCGTCTATCTCGCCTGGCGCGCGGGGGGACTGGGCCACGACCGCTCCGACGGCCCGTCCCGGTCGGCGAACGCCCTCCTCGACGCGGTGTTCCGCATCCGCCGCCGCGAGTCCTCGGAGTTCTTCAAGAACCTCCCCGACCCCGGCCCGGCCGCCGTCCAGCCGGTGAACGGCGGCGGCACCCCGAACCACGCAGCCCGCTGACGCGGGTCGCTGCGGAGGCCTAGGCGCCCGGCTCCCTGGCCAAGGCCTGGGCACGACCCGGCGTCACCGTGTCCGCGCCGGGGTCTCCGCGAGGAGGGTGCGCACCCACGCCGCTTCCGGGACGCCCAGCCGTTCGAAGAGGGCCAGGGCCTCGCGCAGGTGGTCCCGGCCGCGGGAGGGGTCGCCCAGGCGGGGAAGGGCCTGGCCGAGGACGGCGTGGGCCAGGCCCTGGCAGTAGGTCTTGCCCAGTTCGCGGGCGATCTGCAGCGACTGCTCGGCGCAGGAGACGGCGTCGGTGTCGCGCCATTCGGCCAGGCGGCACTCCGCGAGTCGGGCCCAGGTCAGGCCCTCCCAGCCGCGCTGCTGCTGCTCGATGAAGTAGCCGAGTGCGTCACGGAGCTGACGGGCCGCCAGGTCGGGGCGGCCGGTCTTGTGGAGGACGCAGCCGTGCTGGTAGAGGGTGAGGGCGACGGTCGGCCCGTTGCCGGTGGCCTCGGCGAGGCGGACGGCCTCGGCGGCGTCGCGTTCGGCCTTGCGCGGCTGGTCCAGGGCGAGGCGGACACGGGCGGTGTTGGCGAGCACCCGCGCTTCGCTGCCCTTGTCGTCCAGGACCTCGCACAGGATGCGGGCCTGTTCCAGCAGGGGCAGGGCGCGTGCGGGCCGGTCGGTGGCGAAGCACAGGATGCCGAGGGCGTTGGCGGCGAGGTGGCGGCACATGGGGTCGTCGGCCGCGTCCGCGAGGCGCAGCGCCTCGGACAGCTCGCGCTCGGCGGCCTCGTACACGTCGGTGAGGTAGTGCAGGTTGCCGAGGGTGTAGCGGGCGCGGGCCTCGACGCGCAGGTCGCCCGCCTCGCGCGCGGCCGCGGCGGTCAGCTCGGACAGGCGGCGCAGTTCGTCGCGGTGCGCGGGGCCCTCGATGAGGCCGGACCACGTGAGCAGCAGGTCGCCCGCGGCGCGCAGCGCGCCGGGGAGTTCGCGCACGGCCTGGGCGAGGGTGGCGGCGAGCGTGATGTGCTCGCGGCGCAGCCACTGGCGGGCCTCGTCGGCGTCGGCGAAGACGAGGCCGGGCGCGGCGACCGGGTGGAGGTGGCGGTGCAGGGCGTGGTCGGGTTCGAGGATGCGGGAGGCGTTGCCGACGGTGACGAGCAGGTGGCCGAGGAGGCGGGCGACGGCCTCGCCCCGCTCTTGGGGCGCTTCGGTGCGTTCGGCCTGGCGACGCGCGTAGAGCCGGAGGAGGTCGTGGAAGCGGTAGCGGCCGGGGGCGTACGACTCGAGCATGCCGGCGTCGGCGAGGCCCTCGGCGAGGTCCTCGGCGGTGAAGTCGTCGCGGTCGAGCAGGACGGCCGCGGCGGCCAGCGGGAGGTCGGGGGCGTCGGCGAGGGCGAGCAGGCGGAAGGCCCGGGCCTGGTCGGACGGCAGGTGGGTGTAGCCGAGCCGGAAGGTGGCCTCCACCGTCAGATCCCCGGCCTGCAGTTCGTCGAGGCGGCGGCGTTCGTCGTCGAGGCGGGCGACGAGCGAGGCGAGGGTCCAGCCCGGCCGGGAGGCGAGGCGGGAGGCCACGATGCGCACGGCCAGCGGCAGGTGGCCGCACGAGGCGACCAGGTCTCTGGCGGCGCGCGGCTCGCCTGCGACCCGCTCCTCCCCGGCGATGGCGGCCAGCAGCGAGAGGGCTTCCGGCTCGCTGGAGACGCCGATGTGGAAGTGGCGGGCGCCGCCGAGGGTGATGGCCCGGGAGCGGGTCGTCACGAGCACGGCGCAGCCGGCGGTGCCGGGCAGCAGCGGGCGGATCTGGGCGGCGTCACGGGCGTTGTCGAGGAGGAGCAGCACGCGCCGGTCGGCGAGCACGGAACGGTAGAGGGCGGCCCGTTGTTCCAGGTCGTCGGGGATGTCGGTCTCGGGGACGTCTAAAGCCTGGAGGAAGTGGGCCAGGACGCTGCCGCTGTCGGCGGGGTCGGAGCCCGCGCCCCGCAGGTCCACGTAGAGCTGGCCGTCGGGGAAGTCGGGGCGGGCCAGGTGGGCGGTGTGGACGGCGAGGGTGGTCTTGCCGACGCCGCCGATGCCGGTGAGCATGGCGATCATCACGGCGGCGCCGGCGGCACCGGTGAGTGCGCCGCGCACCTCGCGCACCAGCTCCTCGCGGCCGGTGAAGTCGGGTATGCCGGCGGGCAGCTGGAAGGGGGCGCCGGTCGGGCGGCGCGCTTCGCCGGGGCCGGGCGCGGCGGGGGCCGCGGGGGCGGGCAGCGCGAGCCCGGGGTCGCCGGCGAGCACCTGGGCGTGCAGCCGGGTCAGCTCCGGGCCGGGTTCGACGCCGAGCTCCTCGACGAGCAGCCGCCGCGCCTCGGCGTAGGCGGCGAGCGCGTCGACCTGGCGGCCGCAGCGGTAGAGGGCGAGGACCAGCTGGGCGCGCAGCCGCTCGCGCAGCGGGTGCTCGGCGGCGAGCGAGGTGAGCTCGGGGACCAGCTCGGCGTGGCGGCCGAGGGCGAGGGCGCAGTCGAAGAGGCCCTCCTGGGCACCCAGGCGCGCTTCGGAGAGCCGGTACTGCTGGCGCTCGCAGTAGGGGCCGGGGAGGCCGGCCAGTGCGGCGCCGTGCCAGAGGTCCAGCGCGGTGGCGTACGTGGCGTGGGCCGTCGCGACGTCGCCTGTGGCCTGGGCGGCGCCGGCCTCGCCGAGGAGGCGTTCGAAGACGAGCGCGTCGACGCGCTCGGGCGCCACGCGCAGGGCGTAGCCGCCGGCGACGGAGACGAGGACGGTCGCGGGGGTGCGGGCGGGACGTCCGGGTTCGAGGAGGGTGCGCAGGCGGGAGGCGTACGTGCGGACGGTGCCGAGGGCCTGGGGCGGTGCGGCCTCGCCCCAGAGGGCGTCGATGAGTTCGTCGCTGGAGACGGTGGCGCCGCCGCGCAGCAGGAGGACGGCGAGCATGGCGCGCTGCTGGCGTGCGCCCAGGTCCACGTGGTGGCCGTCCGCCAGCGCGCGTACGGGGCCGAGCAGCTGGAAATGGAACCGGTCTGCGGACGGCTCTGTTGTGTCCCGCATTCTTCCCCCGACCGTGCCCTGCCGGCTCTGTCCGGCGACAGTTGGTGACAGTACCTCAGTGACCCGTCCGGGAGCAGAGGCCGGTTGCGCTCACGGAGGGGGCCGGGCGGGCGTGCAGCCGGCCCCCGGCAGGGGCGGACCGCCCCTGCTGAGGGGCCGTTGATCGTCCGTTGATGACGTCGTTACATACTGCAGGCACAGTTGTTTCCTGCGCATCACAGCGCGTTCTACACAGGAGTTTCGATATGACCGCTGAGGACCCCAAGAACACCGAGCAGGCCGGGGCCCCCGCCGAGCAGGCCGCCGCAGCCGCGGGGCCGGCCGCCACGCCGTCCGAGGAGGCCCTTGCGGCCGAGCTGGACAAGCCGGTCGAGCACGTGGAGGGCACCGCGCCGCAGACCCAGGGCGGCAGCGGCCCGATCCGTCCGACCCACACGACGGGCGCCCAGTAGCCGCATGCCGGGCCGGGTTCCGCCGTGCGAACGGCGGGACCCGGCCTTGCCTTTGCGGCGCTCCGGTCGTTAAGGCTGAGCAAAGAACGCCCCGGCGCTGCTCCGTATACGGCCCGCGAGGAACGCATACCGGACAGGCGGCCCGCCCGGTGTCCGGTCACCGCCCGGCGGCCGTCCGCTGCCGTCACCCCCGTTCAGGGGGACGGCTCGCGGTGCCGCTGAGCCGCCGGGGGCCGGCGACCGGCACCCTTCGCGCGACCGAATGTCGCTCTTGAACTTCCGCTTGCCGCATCGGGATACTCGCCCGTATCCCGTTCTTGACATGGACGCGACGATCTCATCGGCTTGTCGTGCGCCGTGTCCTCACCGATGCGCACGCACATGTGCCCGCGCATGCACATGCGCGCCACGCATCACACCCGCACGTCCTCCACGCCCGGGCACCACCGTGCCGCCGGGCACTCCCCCACAGGAGGTCACGAGTGAAACGTTCCTGCACTGCCCCGCGCCGCATTGCCCGGCGTCACGCCGCCCCGCGCCGTACCGCCGCCGCCGGTGCGGCGATGGTGGCCCTGACCGCCGCGGCGCTGACCCTGCCCAGCGCGCACGCGAGCGCCCCGGCCCCCCGTCAGCTCTCCTCGCCGCAGGCCGCGGAGCTGGCCCGGCAGATCACCGCCGACCTCGGGGCGGACACGGCCGGCTCGTACTACGACGCCCGGACCGGAAGGCTCGTCGTCGGCGTCCTCGACCAGGAGACGGCGGCCCGGGTACGGTTCGCGGGCGCCGAGCCCCGGACCGTGCGCCACTCAGCCGCGGAACTCGCTTCGACGCAGCGGACGCTGAAGGCGGAGGCAGCTATTCCGGGCACGGCCTGGTCGGTCGACCCCCGCGCCAACAAGGTCGTCGTCACCGCCGACAGCACGGTCACCGGCGACCGTCAGGACCGGCTCGACGAGGTCGTCGCGCGCCTCGGCGACAAGGTCGCGGTCAAGAGAACGGCGGGGAAGTTCCGCCCGTTCATCGCGGGCGGCGACGCGATCTGGGGCAGCGGCGTGCGCTGCTCGCTGGGCTTCAACGTCACCAAGGGCGGCAAGCCGTACTTCCTCACGGCCGGGCACTGCGGCAACGCCTCGCAGACCTGGTCCGCCAGTCAGGGCGGCGGGCAGATCGGCGTGACCGAGAGCTCGTCCTTCCCCGGCCACGACTACGCGCTCGTCCGCTACACATCCAATGTCGCCCACCCGAGCGCGGTGGACCTCTACGGCGGCGGCACGCAGGACATCGGCAAGGCCGGCGAGGCGACCGTCGGCGAGCAGGTGCAGCGAAGCGGCAGCACCACCGGGGTCCACGGCGGTGAGGTGACCGCCCTCGACGTGACCGTCAACTACGAGGAGGGGGCGGTCGAGGGCATGATCGGCACCTCGGTCTGCGCCGAACCGGGCGACAGCGGCGGCGCCCTCTTCGACGGCGACACCGCCCTCGGCCTCACCTCGGGTGGCAGCGGCGACTGTTCCTCCGGCGGAGAGACGTTCTTCCAGCCCGTACCGGCGGCGCTGCAGGCGTACGGGGCCCAGTTGCCCTGACACACTGACGCACGGACGTGCTGACGCGCTGCCGTGACGCACCCCTTCGGGGTCCCACCGGGCGGCCGGGGGATCCCGAAGGTCTCCGGGCCGGGGTGGGTCGCCCCGGCCCGGTCGGCCGCCGGCCGGCCGCACGGCCGTCATCGGTCGCACGGCCGCCATCGGCCGCGGTCGGCCGTCGTCATCCGGCCCGGTCAGTTGACCCGGCCGTACCAGACGCTGCCCGACCAGATCTTCTCCAGCCGGACGGACGCGCCCGGCTTGGGCGCGTGCCAGATCTTGTTGCTACCCGCGTAGATACCGACGTGGTAGACGTTGCTGCCCGAGTGGAAGAACACCAGGTCGCCCGTCTGGCGGGAGCCGGCGGAGATGTGCCGGGTCTTGTTGTACTGGTCGGCCGCGGTGCGCGGCAGGTTCTTGCCGACCTTCTTGAACGAGTAGAGCGTGAGGCCCGAGCAGTCGAACCGGTTCGGGCCGGCGGCGCCGTACTGGTAGGGGGAGCCCTGCTTGGAGGCCGCGACCTTCAGGGCGGCGGCGCCCGGAGTGGCCGCGCTCGCCTCGGCCGACATGCCGGGGAGGAGCATGGACGCGGTCACGGTGGCCGCGGTGACCACCGATGCGGCACCGGCGCGGGACATGAGCGTGGATATGCCAGGGAACGCAGACATGCCAAAACCCTTCGTCATCCGCCTACGAAAGATGACCTGTCGGGTTCGGGCTGTCGAAGTTGCCCGGCCACCTGAAGTGGCTTCACCCCAAGGACCACCGCCATCGTGGTCCGCCGTGCTCGGGTCTCCCGCTCCTGCCGATCCATTCGCTTCTGCTCCGCACCCGGTACGGCGGCAGGACTCGGCGTCCGCCCGGGTCGCCCGCCTCGGTGACGGGATCTTGTTGTTCGATGCACGATCCTGCATCACGGACCGCCGGAATTCGGAGCCGAAAGGTACTTCTGTGAACTTCTTCACTTCGCGGCGATCCCTGGAACCGGAGCGTGAATCCGTATCACCAGTGGCGGGTAATCCCTTTTATCAAAAGGGAGTTGAAGAACGGATTCGAGTCACCTCGGCAGCAGGTGAAAGACCAGGTGGCGGGGGCCGCAGGAGGGCGTCTTTGCGTCAGAAAGCCGTAGCGGCGGGCTCCGTGCGGTTCGCTTCGCGGGCGCGAGGGTAGCCCTACGGCATGCTCACCCTAGGGATCGAGGAGGAGTATCTTCTGCTCGACCCGGCCACCGCGCTGCCGGTACCCCTGGCCGACGAGGTCCGGGCGGCGGTCGACCTGGAACCGGTCGTGAACGAGCGGGAGATTCAGGCGGAGCTGTTGCAGGCCCAGGTGGAAGTTGCCACTCCGGTCTGTTCCGATCTCGCCGAGGCCAGCCGGCACCTGCTGCGGCTGCGCCATGCGGTGAGCTCCGCCGCCAAGCGGTCCGGCTGCCGGATCGCCGCCTGCGGTACGGCGCCGTGCTCGGGGCCCGAGCCCATCCCCGTCACCGGCCATCCGCGCTATCTGGCGATGCGGACCCGTGCCGCCCAGCTCGTGGACGAGCAGTTCGTCCACGGGATGCACGTCCATGTCGCCATCCCCGACCGCGAGATGGGCGTGGCGGTCCTCAACCGGGTGCGCCCCTGGCTGCCCGTCCTGGTCGCCATGGCGGGCAACTCGCCCCTGTGGAACGGCCACGACACCGGCTTCTCCAGCTGGCGGACGGTGGTCTACAGCCGCTGGCCGGTCAGCGGCCCGCCCCCGTACTTCGACGGCCTCGCCGACTACGAGGAGCGCATCCAGGCGCTGTTGACGGCCGGGGCGATCGAGGACCGGGGACAGCTCTACTGGCAGGCGCGGCTGTCGGACCGCTATCCCACGATCGAAGTGCGCTGCCTGGACGTCCAGCTGCGCGCCGACGACGCCATCATGTTCGCGGGCATCGTCCGCGGGCTGGTCGCCACCGCCCTCCGCGACGAGAAGGCCGGGCGGCCCCCGACGCCCTGTCTGCCGGAGCTGCTGGCCGCGGCGAACTGGCACGCCGCGCGGCACGGGCTCGACGGGGTCCTCGTGGACCCCGGGGGCCGGCGCCGCGGCGCGGACGAGGTCGTGCGCAGCCTCCTGGCCCACGTAGGGCAGGCACTGGAGGAGTCGGGTGACACCCGGCAGGTGAGCTCGCTGGTCAGCCGCCTGCTGCGGCGGGGCACCGGGGCGGAGCGGCAGCGCCGGGCGCTGGCCACGGACGGGCTGAAGGCGGTGACGGAGCTGATCTCGGAACCGTAGCGGCAGGTCAGAAGTGCGGGTCCCCCGCGACCCGCCCGCCCAGGGCCCGGCCCGTGTCCGGGAGGTGTCGCCACCGCCTCGTCAGCAGCAGGGCCGCCGCCAGGCCCAGGTAGACGTAGGTCAGCACCTCCCGGGCGTACTCGCCCGGAAGCGCGAACTGCACCGCGAAGAGGACGAAGAGGACGGCGGCCTCCCACCGCACGAAGCGCAGGTCCAGCAGGACGACGACGGCGAGGACGGTCTGCGCGGCGGTCAGGGCGACCTCGTCGACCTGACGGGTCACCAGCGGCAGGTCCGCCCCTCCGCCGCCGAGGGCGTGGGCGAGGGGCAGACAGCCCACCAGCAGCGTCCACTGGTTGACCTTGCTGGACAGCAGCGCGCCGAGGCCGTCGCCGGCCCGCATGCGCCACGCGAAGACCACGGCCACGATCAGCTCCGGGGCCTCGGAAGCGAGCGGGGCGAGCCACTGGACCAGGACGAAGCGGTCGATGCCGAGCGAGGCGCCCGCCTCCACCAGCCCGTGCGCGAACGGCTCGGCACAGGCGAAGACGACGGCGGCGGCGCCGGCGAAGAGTACGGCCGTGACGGTGCGCCGCCCGGCCCGCGGCAGCAGGGCCAGCCGCGCCGGGACGCCGACGAGCTCCTCCATCTCACCCGAGCCGCACTTGGCGATCCGGTAGAGGTAGTAGCCGTACCAGGGGACGAGCACCACCGGTACGTACCAGCCGATCTCGCGGCTGAGCGGCATCACGAACGCGAAGACGGCGGCCACCGCGAGGAAGGCGACGTCGATGCGGCGGTGCGGCTCCAGCACGATCGCGCCGGGGCGCGCGCCGCGGCGGCGCAGCGCCAGGGCGGCGGCGAGCGCGACGAGCGGCCATCCGACGCCCACCAGCAGCCGGTTCGCGCCGGTCATGTTGGCCGCGGCGTAGGCGGCGTAGGAGGGGTCGGATCCGGCCGCGTAGGCGAAGTAGAGGTCGACGGCGTATTCGGGCAGCACCGCGATGAAGGCCAGCAGGGCCAGGGCGAGCGCCCCGGCCATGTCCACACGGGCCGTCTCCGCGGCCCACATCAGCAGGAGCGCCGAGCACAGCACGCCCAGCCCGAAGACGGCCACGGCCCACCCGGGCGCCAGCCCGGCCCCACCGAGCCGCGCCACGACGGCGGGCACGGCCCCGGCACAGGCAACGCCGATCCGCACGGCACTCGCGCCGACGGAGGGCGGCCCGGGTGCCGGCTCCGGCGCCGGTGCCGCAGGCACACCCATGACGGCCCCTTCCGCGTCGCACCTGCTCCTGCCGATGTCTCTGCCGATCTATCAGCAGGCATGTGCGGCGCGGCGCGGACAGCCCGGGGGTGACGGCCGATGCCGCCCGTTCGGCCCACAACCCGAACCGGCCCTACAGCTGATCACGAAGCTTCTCCAGCGGCCCCTGCGGGGCCGTCAGGCGGCCGAACCGCGGGATGTCGGACTCCCCGTCGACATAGACCAGAGTTTCGTCAGGCATCCCCTCTAGCGCAACACTGCCCACAGGGAATCGAACTCGTCGTCATCAAGCCCTCCCCGGCCACGCCCACATCGGCGTCACCGCCACCCTGCGCCGCCCTCATCCGCTGACGTTGCCATCAGCTACTACCGTCACCGCGCAGAATCCCCGCCAGGACGAACATCTGCCGGGGCTTCACTTCGCTGGCGCTATCGACTTTTTATGCGGGAGATATCCCACGCCGACATTCAACGTGGCCGAGAGTTAACCCTGAGGATTGACCCCTCAGAAAACTCCCAAGAGAGTCCAGCCAGGAACTCGGTGATGACGCTTACCGTCGGGAGCAGCTCATCGCCGTCGAGGTACTCGCTGTACAGGCGATTATGCACCCTAGCCGCTTCGTGATCACTGGACGGCACGTCCCCTTGCCAAACCACCAGGCCGTAGCTCATCTTTCACTCACCTCATCTCGGAGGCAATAGAGCTCAGCGCTTACCGATACTTCTTCCCGGATCCTTCTACCATGCCTTTACTCCGCCATAAAGGATCACGTTGACGTCACCCTGCGGAAGCAAATCGCCGCTCCTCAAGCCCCAACTACTCAGTTTGTTGAACCGCAGAATTACATTCCTGCCACCCCCGAGCTGCCCATACACAGTCTTCTGCGGCGGCGACACGTCCCGGCTCTCTCCGCGGAGTGAGCCCACCTCCACGTAACGCTCCCGCAGTCAGGGCCAAGCCCAGTCCGCAGGCAACTGCCCCGGCTAACGGGCGCAACCGCGCGCGACGAAACGTCCCCCCAGCAAGTCGCATGTCCTGCATCACAGAGCGCGGTCGGCGGGAACATCAGTGCGCCGAGTCCGCGCGGAAGCCCTTCGGGACGAGGAGGGCCGCCAGGACTACGGCTGTTGCCACGATGCACGCCGAGACCAGCGCGGTCGTGGTCAGGGCGTCGTTGAACGCCGATCTCGCCGCGACCAGGAGTGCCCGGCCCGGGCCGGTGTCGTAGCCGAGGTCGCGGGCCACCTGGTCCGCGCCGCCCACCGACTCGCGGGCGGTCTCGCGGGCCGCTCCCCGCACCTGTCCGGGCAGGTCCGTCATGCCCGAGCGGAAGAGGGTGGTGTGGATGCTGCCGAGGAGGGCGACGCCGAAGCCGATGCCCAGTTCGTACGCGCTCTCCGAGACCGCGCCGGCCTGCCCGGCCCGCTCGGGGCGGACGGCCGCCATCATGACGGCCGCGGAGGCGGTGATCGCCATGCCGTCGCCGATGCCGAAGGTGACCAGGGCGACGGCCACCGCACCGTAGGCCAGGGGCTGGGGTGCGGCGGCGAGGACGACGAAGCCGCAGAGCAGGGCCGCCAGTCCCGCCGTCAGGACGGTGCGCACGCCGGTGCGGCGCAGCAGCCACGGCGTCAGCAGCGAGGAGGCGAGCAGGGCGAGCGCCACCGGCAGGGTGCGCAGGCCGGCGGCCAGGGCGTCGTAGCCGCGGACGTACTGCAGCCACAGCGAGATCAGGTAGAGGGCCGCGCCGATGGCCATCATGGCGATGAGGGTGGCGAGGGCGGCGGCCAGGAAGGGGCGGCTCGCGAAGAGGCGGACGTCCAACAGCGGGTCGGCGGACTGCAGCTGGCGGCGGACGAACCAGGTCAGCGCCGCGATGCCGACCAGCAGGGCGGCGAGGTCCAGCGGGCGGAAGCCGCCCGCGAGGTGCTTGATGCCCCAGGCCGTGAGGATCACCCCGACGACGGAGAGCACGGCCGCGACGAGGTCGAGGTCGTGGTGCGACGGGCTGCGGTACTCGGGCAGCAGCAGGACGGCCGCCACCACGGTGACGAGGACGACGGGGACGTTCACCCAGAACGCCGCCGACCACGAGAAGGAGTTCACCAGCAGGCCGCCCACGAGAGGGCCGATCGCGGCGCCCGCCCCGGCGACGGCCGCCCAGATGCCGATCGCGAGGGTGCGCTCGTGGGCGTCGGTGAAGATGGTGCGGATCAGGGACAGCGTCGAGGGCATCACCATGGCCCCGCCGATCGCGAGGAGGACCCGGCCCGCGATCAGCTGCAGCACGCTGTCGGTGGCACCGGCCGTGGCGGCGAGCACCGAGGCCGCGCCGAAGACCGTGAACCCGGTGGTGAACAGCAGCTTCCGGCCCACCCGGTCCCCCACCGCGCCGGCCGTGACCAGCAGGCCGCCCAGCACCAGGCCGTAGATGTCGATGATCCACAGCTGTTCGAGGGCGTCGGGCCGCATCTCCTTGATGAGGGAGGGCAGCGCCACGTTGAGGATCGTGGCGTCCATCGCCACGAGCAGGAGGCTCGCGCACAGGACGGCGAGCATCGCCCAGCGCGCGGGGTCGGCCGGCGCCTGCCCGGGAGGCCTTTCGGGGGAGAGTCCGCCGGAGACACGGTCCACAGGCGGAACGTAACCGGCGCCCGGGCGGGTCGCATCCCGGAGCGCCGCGGGCTGCGGCTTTGCGTCTGCACGGGCCGCGCGGGTTCCGCGGGAGGTCCGGATGGGCAGGGAGCTCTACGGACCGGGGGGATGACCGAGGGGAGGACGGTGCCTGTGGGACATATCGCCGGTATCGCTCGTATCACCGGCCGGGACGTCGTCATCGTCGGCGGCGGGGTCGCCGGGACCAGCGTGCTGCTGCAGCTGGTCAGCGCGCTCACCGACTGCCGTCCGCCCCGGCCCGTCAGGAGCGTCCGGGTCGTGGACCCCCACCCCGCCGGATGGGGGCTGGCCTTCGGGGACGACGACCCGCTGCTGCTGTGCAACACCGCGGCCGAGCTCAACTCGCTCCTCGCGGACCGGCCCGGCGACTTCGTCGACCACCTGCGCGAGCACGGCTGGACGGGCACCGCGAAGGACTGCGTCCCCCGCGCCCGGATGGCCGAATACTGCGCCGACCGCTCTGCCCGGGCCCGGGAGCAGGCCGGGCGGATCGGCGTCGCCGTCCAGCACGTACGCGCGAGCGCGGAGAGCATCAGCGCGGGCGGCCCCGACGGTCACCGGGTGCGGCTCGGCACCGGCGAGGAGCTGCGCGCCGACGACGTCGTCGTCTGCACCGGCGTCCACCGGCCCCGGGTCCCGGACGGCTTCGCCGCCTTCCTGGACCACCCGCGCTACCTCGACAGCCCCTATCCGGCCGCCCGGATCCGGCAAGGCCTGCGCCCGGGCTCGCGGGTGCTCGTCCTCGGCAGCCACCAGTCGGCGGCGGACGCGGCGCTGCTGCTGTGCCGCGACGGCCACCGCGCCGCCCTCACCTCACCGTCCGGCCGGCTGCCCGCCGTCCGTGAGTCCCTGGCCGCGCCACTGCGCCCGTACCCGCCGCTGGAGCGCATCTCCCGCCTCGACCCCGCGGACCCGTACCTGGAGGACCGCCTGGTGCGGTGCGTGGTGGAGGCGATCCGGCTGCGCGACCGCCGCCCCCTGCGCCGTCAGGTCTCCCGCGCCGGCGATCCCGTGCAGCGGCTGCGCGAGGAGACCGCCCTCGTCGAGGAGGGCGCCTGCGCGTGGCCGGACGTCATGGTGCCCTTGATCGAGCAGCTCATCGCACTGGCGCCCGCGCTGCCCCCGGGCCGCCTCCGGGAGCTGGCCGCGGAGTTCGCCTGGATGACCGGCCGGTACGCGACCGCCCTCTCCCACGTCAACGCCCGGCGGCTGCTCGCGCACTTCGACTGCGGGGCGCTGCGCATGCTCCGGCCCTATCCGCGGTCCGTCTCGTTCGAGGACGGGACATGGCTGGCGGAGCGTTCGGGTGCCGCGCCGGAGCGCTTCGACTACGTCGTCAACGCGACCGGATTCAGCCCGCCCCTCCTGCACTGGGACCGGGAGCAGAGCGTCCTTCACCTGGACGGCGCGCCCGAGGGGGCCACGGCCGTCGGCCGTCTGGAGGCGGATCTGCGGGTACGGAGCGGGCCGGAGGCGCGGCCGGAGCACGTGTGGGTGGTGGGGGTCGGTACGCACGTCCGCATCCCGTTCGCCAACCACCTGCGCAATGTGGTCCGCCAGGCCCGGCAGGTCGCGGACCGGCTGGCGCAGGCACCGGCGGAGCCCGCACCGGCGGAGCCCTCGCCGGCGGGCCGCGGCCAGGGGGCGGCGCCGGGCACGGAGGCGCAGGCGCAGATCAGGGCGTGAGGCCGCCGGGCCCGGCACCCCGCACCCGCGCCCTGGACGGACCCGCCCGGCGGGTGGCCGGGACCTCCGTCCGGGGCGGCGCCGAGCGGGTGCGGACCGCGTCGTGGGCCACTCCGGTGAGCCAGGCCTCGGTGTCGACGATGAGCAGGACGTGGGCGTCGTCGATGCCGTGCCGGTCGGCCGCCCGCCGCAGGGGGCCGGAGTCCTCCGCCGGGAAACGGGAGACGGTCGTACGGGGCTCGCGCGGTCCGGACCCGCGCAGGGTGTCGGCGGCGCGCAGCACCTCCTGTGCCACCTGTCCGGCGAGCCCGGTCAGGGCGGCGGCGGGGCCGGGCGGGAGGGGGTCGCGCAGCCCGTCCTGATGGGTCATCAGCAAGAGCTCCGCGCCGTGCACGATGGTGCGCCCGGTGGCCAGGGCGGCCTCCCAGTGCGGCTCGGGCCGCTTGCGGCGCATGCGCTCCGTCAGGTACTGGGCGAAGGAGGCGTCGGCGAGGTGCATGGCGCGCCGCGCCGGCTGCAGCGGGTCGCCCTGGGAGCGGTCGCGCTGGAGCCGGTCGTCGCCCAGGAGTGCCGTGACGGCGCGGCAGGCGACGGCGCCCTCGGTGAGGAAGTCGGCCATGTCGCGCGCGAGTTCGCCGCGACCGCCGCGCGGCCAGGCGAGGAGGCCGGCGAGCGCGCCGACCGCACCGCCGACCGCGACGTCGAGGAGCCGGGTCTCGGACAGCCGCCAGTCGGCGCCGGAGATCTGGGTGAAGACGAGGACGAAGGCGAGGGTGAAGGCGGCCTGCGTCCAGGCGGGCCCGAGCGGGGGCCCCAGGGTGAAGCCGGCGAAGATGACGACGGGCAGGGCGAGGGCGTAGACGAGGGGCCGGTCCCCGACGGTGTAGAGCATCAGGGCTGCGACGGCGGCGCCCACGACCGTACCGGCGAAGGCGGGGACCAGGGCCGCGCGGGTGTCGGCCGCCGAGGTCCGCATGAGGCTGAGGGTCGCGAGCAGCACCCAGAAGCCGTGGGACAGGTCGAGCGCGCCGACGAGCAGCCGGGCGCAGGCCAGCGCCACGGCCAGCCGCAGGGCGTTCTGCAGGTGGACCGAGTGGGGGGTCAGGTGCATCCGCAGGCGCCGCCACCACAGCAGGTGCGGGGGTGTGCCGGCGTACGCGAGGACGTCGGCGCCGGGGTGCGGCGGCGCTGCGGCGGGCTGCGCTGCAGCGGGCGGGGCCACGGCGGGCCGCTGCCCGTGGCCGAGCGCGAGGCGGGCGGCCTCGACGGCCAGCCTGGTGCCTTCGGCGGCCGAGCGGGCGACGGCGTCCTGGCGCAGCCGCGCGGTGGAGGCTTCCCGCAGTTCGGCGACGCGGACGGCGTCGAAGGCGGCGAGGGCCGCGGGCAGCGGGTCGGGCTGCGTGCCCGGGACGCCGGTGCGCAGTTCGCCGGCGACGGACCGCAGGGAGAGTTCGGTGTGCCGGAGCAGGATCACGGCGGCGGGGCCGGCCGCGGGGTGGCCGGGGCAGTCGGCGAGGCGGTCGAGCTGGTCGCGCACGTGGCGGACGGCCGCGCGGGCGTGGTTGAGGGCCCGGTCGTGCACGGAGGGCGAGGCCGGGCGCTCGGTGACGGGCACGCGGGAGAGGCGGGCGGCGGCCAGCGCGCGGTCGGCCGCCTCCCGTTCGGCCGGTGCGCCGCCGCCGGCTTCGAGGTGGTAGGCGGTGGCGCTGGCGTAGTCGGCCACGGCCGCCACCGCCTCGGCGAGCACGGCGCGGTAGGGGACGGGAGCGGGTTCGGGCCACAGGAACCGCTCGGCCAGGACGGCGAGCAGGATGCCCGTGGTGAGGCCGGCGAGGCGGGAGTCGAGCGTGCCGGGCTCGTAGGGCGGGAAGCAGGGCAGCACGTAGAAGAGCTGGAAGGCCATGGCGAGGCCGGTCAGGCGCGGGCCGCCGACGCCGCAGTAGGAGATGACGAATCCGACGGCGAACATGCCGGCGGCGGCCGCCCAGGGGTTGACGGCGAGGAGCGTTCCGGCGGTGACGAGGATCCAGCCGACGGGCAGGGCGGTGAGCAGGATCCGGGTCCGCTGCGCCGGCGGGCCGGGGATGCGGCAGAACATGGCGAGGGGCAGCGCGCCGAACATGGCGTACAGGGCCATGACGGAGTCGCCGGTGACGTACCGGAAGAAGTAGAAGCCGGGGCAGCCGGCCGCCACCACCCACAGGGCGCGGCGGGCCGCCTGCGGCACGCCCTCGTGACGCAGGAGCCGGCGGGCGGACACGCTCATGCCCGCATCCACCGGGGCGCCTTCCGCCCGGAGGAGCGCGCCGGGGCGGCCCGGGGGCCGGGTGCGGCATTCCAGCCGATTGTGCGGATCATAGTGTTCCTCACATTAGGTGAGGAATTGTCTGCTTCAAGGCGACACCCCGGCCGTCAGCACCGCAGCGGGTCCCCGATCACCGGACCGGTGGGGCCGGTGTTGCGGCACAGGGCGTATCCCTGGGCGCGCAGATCGTCGACGATGCCCGGGAGGGCGTCGGGGAAATTGCTGAAGAGGTGTCCGAGCACCACTCCCCCGCGCTTGTCCTCCGCGGGGGCGTTGCGGACCCTCGCCCGCAGCGTGGCGACGTCGGGGAAGCGGCCGTCGGCGTCATCCCAGTCGAGGGTGTCGACGGTCCAGGTGCACACGCGGTAGCCGAGGCCGGCGGCGATCCGCGTCTCCCGGGGCCCGTAGTCCCCGAACGGGGGACGGAACAGCGTGCTCCTGACGCCGTCGCGGATCTCCCTGCCCACCTCGTCCTCACCGAGCTTCGTCAAGTGCGGGTGGGAGTAGGTGTGATTGCCCACCCAGTGGCCCTGACGGCGCAGCGTCTCGGCGACCTGAGGCTGCTGCGAGGCGTATTGGTTGATGAGGAAGAACGCCGCGCGGATTCCCCTCCCCCTGAGGTAGACACCCGTCTCCACGGCCCGTTCGGGGCGGTCGAAGGCCCAGTCGTCGAGGGTGAGCAGCACCCGCCCGGAGGTGTTGCCGCATCTTTGGTGGTCGTAGGCCGCCGCGGGTCCAGCGGCGGAGGCGGAGGCGGGCAGCCCGCACAGCACCAGGGTCAGCGAGGCCAGGGCTGCGGCCAGGGGCGAGCGGGCGCGGAGCGGTCGGGGCGAAGGGAGCAGACGGAGCGAATGGAGCAGACGGGGCACGCGGCGCGACGAACCGGGCATGCGGGAACTCCTCCGGATCCTTGAACACCACCGCGACCTGCGGCGATGTCAGTATTCCCAGGGGAACGCGCCCCGCTCCGGGCGGCAACCCGCACAGCACCGAGCCCCCGGACCTTCTCGGCCGGGGGCTCAGGTCGCGGGAATCACAGCCACGCGCTCAGGTGTGGGACTGGTCCTGTCCGGAAGCGTCACCGACAGGGCGGAAGACCAGGCCGTTCTGGGGTGAGAAGTCGGCGCTGCCGCCGGGCGGGACGACCACCGTCGTGTTGGAGCAGGACGCATCCGTGGAGAAGAAGGCGTTTGCGTCGGTCCTGTTGACGGCCCCCACCGCACCCTGGATCGGGAAGCAGATGAAGTTGCCCCGGTCAGTGACGTTGATGGTGTTGCCGTTGGGATACCTGAGCGTCAAAGTGCCTCTTGCCGCCTCGGCATTGGCGGAGAACCCGACGATGAGGGCTGTTGCCGCTGCGGCTGTCACCCCGAGTTGCGCCAGGCGTTTGAGCGGGAACATGGAGTCTCCTTCCCCCGCGGTGGCGCCGCGTTGACGTTGGGGGGAGTCGCCTCCCCGAGAGCGGCACCTTCACGGAGGAGAGTCCACTCTTCCGGGTGCATTTCGGAAGATGGTTGACGAAATACCACCCGAAGGGATGATTTGCCGTTTAGAGAACGGCAGCACTCACACGAGTGAGCCGATCCGCGCGAATCCCGTTCCGTAGCACTGGCGTCCTAGCGCACTCCCGGGCATCCTCAGGCCTGCCCCGCACCGCAGTCGCTTGATTCCGCGGAGGAAAGAATCATGTTCAGATCACGCAGATCAGCCACGTTATGGGGATCCGTCGCACTCATGGTGTGCGGCGGTTTCGTCACTTCGTCGGCGTCCGCCGCCACCCCGGCGCCGTCTCCGGCGCCGCCTCCTGCCTCGGCCGGCAAAGCGATCAAGAGTCCGCTCCTCAGATCGGCCATGAACAACAAATGCCTGGACGTCTACGCATTCCACCAGGAAGACGGGGCCTCGGTCCTCATGTGGGACTGCAACGGGGGTCCGCAACAGCAGTGGTACTGGGACGGCGAGCAACTCCGCACCTCGCTGAACGGGAAGTGCCTGGAGATCTACGCCTTCCGCAACGACAACGGCGCTGCCGTGAACACCTGGAACTGCGACGGCGGCATCAATCAGCGGTGGTACTGGGACGGCCAGCAGATCCGCAGCCGAATGAACGGCAAATGCCTGGACGTCATGTTCTCCAGGGACGAAGTCGGCGCGATCGTATGGATGTGGGACTGCACGGGCGGCGCCAACCAGCGCTGGTACCAGTAGCCGGCAGCAGGAGGCCGGTCACCGCGGGCCCCGAAGCCGGCCCCCGGGGCCGGCCGACGTGACGCGCGCCACGGCGGCCGCGGCCTGCAGCTGCCGTCAGCTGGGTAAATGCGCCTGCCGCAAAGCATCCTTGCCCGCCCGGCATTGGCACGTCACCGGAAGGGCGGCCGAGGATGCGTGCCATGAACACGAACACGGATTCCCGCCACGACGTGCTGGCCGTCGTGAGCCAGACCGGCCCCACCGTCACCTTCTTCGACGCCGCCACGTACGAGCAGCTCGACGTGGTCGAAGTGCCCGCCCAGCCACATGAGTTGTGCTTCGACCCGGACCGGCGCCTGCTGTACTGCGCGAGCACGTACGTCGACGGCTACTACCACGCCCACCGGGGGCGCGCCCGGCAGATCGCCGTCATCGACGCCGACGCCCGGAAGGTCGTCGACACCGTCGACCTCGGCCCGGATCACGCGCCGCACGGCCTCGCCCTGGACCGGGAGCGCTCCCGGCTGTACGTCAGCGTCGAAGCCACCGCGACCGAGCCGGGCGGCGTCGTGATCCTCGACGCGGACACCCGCCGCCGCATCGGCCGGATCCCGGTCATGGCCGACGGACCGCACTGGTTTGCGATCTCCCCGGACGGCCGCCGCGGCTGGTCCACCAACAAGGAGGCGTCGTTCGTCTCCGTCCTGGACCTGGAGCGGGACGAGTTCGCCGGACGCGTCACCGTGCCGGGCAGCGAGGGGCTGGACGTCTCCCCCGACGGCAGGTACGTCTACGTCGCCGCCCCGAAGGGCGACTTCGGTTCCGCACTCGCCGCCCCGCCCGGCATCCGGGTGATCGAGGCCGCCACGGGCGAGGTCGTGCGCATGCTGCCCACCGGAGGCGTGGTCTTCCCGGTGCACACCACGGCCACGGGCCTGGTCCTCGCGGGCGAGCTGCGGATGGCCGAAGGCGAGGGCGGCGCGCTCGGCTCCCAGCGGGACGGCGTGCTGACCGTCTTCGGGCCGGACGGCCTCGGGGCCGTGGGGCGGGTCCCGGTCGGCAAGTTCCCGCTGACCATCACGTCCTCGCCGGACGGTGCGGTGGGCTACGTGGCCAACGTCATGTCCAGCACGGTGACCGTGGTGGACCTGGAGCGGATGGAGGTGATCACCACACTGGAGGTCGGCCGCAAGGGCGAGGCGGGCGCGCACGGGCTGGCGTACATCCCCGCCGCCGGCTGAGCGGCCCCCACGCCACCGGCCACCGGCCACCGGTCCGGCCCCCGTCGCCGGCCGAGCCGGTGCCGGGGGCGGGCCGGGGACCGGGCACAATCGTGGGGTGTCCAGAAGAACCAGAGACCACGCTCCCCGGCCGGCCGTCACCGCCGCCTCCCCCTGCCCCTGCGGCCTCGACGCGGCCTACGGCGACTGCTGCGGCAGCCTGCACGCAGGCGGACGGTCGGCCTCCACGGCCGAACGGCTGATGCGCTCGCGCTACAGCGCGTTCGCCGTCCGCGACGCCGCCTACCTGCTGCGCAGCTGGCACTCCTCCACCCGGCCGGACAGCCTGGACTTCGACCCGGCCGTGCAGTGGACGCGGCTGGAGATCCTGGGGACGACGGACGGCACGGCCTTCCACCAGGAGGGCACCGTCGAGTTCCGCGCCCACTACACGGCCGGCGGCCACGCGGGCTTCCAGCACGAGAACAGCCGCTTCGTCCGCGAGGACGGGCAGTGGGTGTACGTCGGCGAGGTGTGACGAAGCCGGACGGAGGGCCGTGACCGCCCGCGCGGGGTCATGACCCTCCGGACGCGGTGACCGCCCGGACGGCGGGCACCGGTCACCCGCACGGCTCGCGCCACGCGTCCAGTTCGAGCTTCTTGCGCATCGAGCTGAGGCCGAGCCGCTGCGCCGTGGCGCAGAACTCCTTCGGCTCCAGGGCGTACTCGACGTGGAAGACCGCCTTGCCGCCCTTGACGAACGGCGTCAGCTTCTCGCACTCCTCGAACTCGGCGCACTGTTCGTTCACCGCGAAGTCGAAGTCGCCCACGAGGTCGGGGATCTGGTCGAGGTCGTTCTTCAGCCCCACGGCCATGCCGCGTTCGTGGGCGAGTCCGGCGAGCATGCGGTTGAAGGCGAGCTGGTCGGCCGCGGAGAGCGGGAAGCCCGTGCGGTTGCGGTAGCCCTCCGTCAGGTCCGGCTCGACGGCGTCGAAGCCCTTCTCGCGGCACATGTCGAAGCGGGCCGCCATGATCGGGCGCAGGACGTCGAGGCGGCGGATGTCCAGCCACTTCTCGCCCTTCCAGCCCTTGTTCCGCTCGCCCAGCAGCCGTTTGGGGAACGCCTTCTGGTCGGCGCGGAAGTCCTCCCATGCCCCGGCGTTGACGTAGCAGATCACCTTGGCGCCGCGGTCGTGCAGCTCCTTGACCGTCCGGGCCGTGTTCTCGAAGCCGTCGATGTCGTAGACGGGCACGCCGACGGAGGTGTCGACCTTCCCGTCGAGCTGCCACTGCCAGCGGGTGCCGGGGCGGGGCTGCCAGTGCTTCCCGGTGGCGCGGCGGGCTTCCCCGGATGCCATGGTCGAGGGCTCGCCACCGCCGTCCCGGCCGTCGCCGCCGTCATCCCCGTCGTCCGTGGCCGAGCAGCCCGCGGTGACGGCGAGCAGGAGCAGCACGAGCAGGGCGGCGTACGAAGGCCGCCGCCGCTTCACTGTGCCCTCCCGTGGAGCGAGGTGCCGTCCGGCCGGAGCCGGGGACCGTCCGCCGTCGGCAGGCATCCCCCCGCCTCGGGCCGGGGCCCGTCCGTGCACGGCACCGAGCGCCACGGGTTGGCGCCCTCCCCCGGTACCGCGCAGTGCACGCCCGCGCCGCGGCCGTCCGCGGTGCGTGCCACGTGGGCTGCCCGCCCGGGCGGCACACCGTAGACGAGGTGACAGAAGCGGGACGGCGGGTGGTCGGCGGTCCAAGGCGGCACGGCGGCCCTCCGGTAGGTCTCCCAGGTCCCCTCGAAGGTGACGAGGAGGTCGGCGAGGCGAGCATAGCCGGGGTCGGGATGGGTGCCGGGGTTGAGGACGGCCGTGCGCGCACCGAGCGCCTTAGCGAGCATGACGAGGCGTCGGTAGTGGGGCAGGTGCGCGGCCTGCGCGGCCGCTTGGTCGAGGAAGACGCCGTCGACGCCGTACCAGCGGCGGTGGCGGCGGATGTCGCCGACGACCGCGCGCGGCGGGCGGTGGCCGTAGCCGGTGTCGACATAGCCGAGCAGCCGCACGCCCGCGCCGCGCAGGCGTTCCGCCACGGCGCCGAAGGCGGGGTCGGGGCGGGCCCCGGGCCCGTCCGCGACGTTGAGGACGACGCCGTGGAGCCGGGGCGCGGCCTCCACGAGCGCGGACCACGCCGCGGGGTCGGCGGCGGGGTGGACGTAGAGCGGAACGAGCAGCCGCTGTCCGTCCGCCGGGGGGTCGGGTGGGCTCACCGCGGGGGCTCCCCGGAGCGGTCGCGGGTCTCGGCCCACAGGTCGGTGAGGGAGGTGGCGAGGGGGCGCCGCGGCGCCCAGCCCAGGGCCTTCGCGGCCAGGGTGGTGTCGGCCTGCTGCCAGGGCACGGCGGCGGAACGGGGTGAGCCGTCGCCGTCCTCGTCGAGCCGGCCGCGGAAGCCCGCCGAGGCGATCAGCCCGTCGGCGACGGCCCGGACGGGGCGGGCGGTGCCGCTGCCGATGTTGAGGACCGGCGGCAGGGGGCCGGGCGCGGTGACGGCGAGGGCGACGGCGTCGGCGACGTCGCGCGCGTCGACGAAGTCGCGGTGGGCGGAGAGGTCGCCGACCCGGATGCGGCCGTCGGGCCCGGCGTCGCGGAGCAGCCCGGCGAGGCGGCCGGGCAGGGAGGCGGCGGGGGCGCCGGGGCCCACGGGGTTGAACACCCGCAGGACGGCGGTGTCCAGGCCGGAGCCGGTGACGGCGAGGGTGCCGGCCAGCTTGGTGGCGCCGTAGAGGCCGAGCGGGCGCGCGGCGTCGGTCTCGGCGACGGGCCGGTCGGCGGGCCCGTACTCGGCGGCGGAGCCCAGGTGGACGAGGCGGGCCCGGGGCGCCGCCGCGCGCAGGGCCTCGCACAGGACGGCGGGGCCCAGGGCGTTGAGGCCGGTGAGGCCCACGGGGCTGCCGCCGACCGCGCCCGCGCAGTTGACGACGGCGTCGGGCGCGGCCCGGCGCAGGACGGCGGCGAGGTCGTCCACCGCCGCGGAGGCGAGGTCGATAGGGACGTCGGCGGCGGCCGAGCGGCCGGCGGCGAGCACCTGCGCGCCCGGGAGGGCGCGCAGGCGCTCGGCGGCGTGCCGGCCCAGGAAGCCGGTGCCGCCCAGGACGATGATGCGCATGCCGGCCGTTCACGCTCCCTTGATCAGCATGTCGCGGTGCAGGGAGAACTCCCGGTTGGCGCGGTCGTAGTCGTCCGGCCGGCCGATGTCGAGCCAGTAGCCGTCGAACTCGTAGGCGCGCGGCGGGGTCTTCGCCTCCAGCATGTCCAGCACCAGCTCGTCGAACCCCAGCGGCAGCCCCGGGGTGTAGCGGGCGAGGGCGGCGCGCGAGACGCCGTAGACGCCCATGGAGACCCGGTAGTCCATCCTGGGTTTCTCCGCGAACCCGACGACTCTGCCGGAGTCGGTGGTCAGCACCCCGAAGTCGATGCTCACCTGGCGGGCGTAGGTCGCGATGGTCAGCGGCGCTGCGGAGGCCACGTGCGTACGGTACACATCGCCGAAGTCGAGGTCGGTGAGGATGTCGCCGTTCATGGCGAGGAAGTGCTCGGGCAGCCGGTCGAGCATGGTGAGGAGGGGGCCCATGGTGCCCAGGGGGCTCTCCTCGGTGGCGTAGTCGACGCGTATGCCCCACTGGGAGCCGTCGCCGACGTAGGCGCGGATGATGTGGCCGAGGTGGCCGATGGCCAGGGTGCAGCTGGTGAATCCCGCGCTGACGAGCTGGCGCATCACGATCTCCAGGATCGCGTGCTCCTCACCGATGGGCACCAGCGGCTTGGGCAGGGCGGTGGTGTAGGGGCGGAGCCGGACGCCTTTGCCTCCGGCAAGAATGACGACATGCATGGGTGCTGTTCCTCTCTGCGTGGGTGACGTCGGGGCGGTGCCGTCGCGTCAGACGTTGTAGATGCCGGCCTTGTACCGGCCGAGGTTCAGCGGGTCGCGGAAGAACGCGACGGTCTCGGCGAGTCCCTGTTCGAGGGTGTGGGCGGGGGCCCAGCCGGTGGCGGTGCGCAGCCGCGTGGCGTCGCACACCAGGCGCATGACCTCCGAGGCGGCCGGCCGGATGCGCTCCTGGTCGGCGCGGATCTCCAGCTCGGTGTTCATGATCTTGCCGATGAGGGTGACGAGGTCGCCGACCGAGATCTCCTCGCCCGTACCGGAGTTGAAGGTGCGTCCGACGACGTCGGCGGCGGGGGCGGTGCCGACGGCGAGGAAGGCGGCGACGGTGTCCTTGACGTAGCTGAAGTCACGGGTGGGGCGCAGGTCGCCGAGGGTGATGGTGCGCTCCCCGGCCGCGACCTGGCCGATGACGGTGGGGATGACGGCCCGCATGGACTGGCGCGGGCCGAAGGTGTTGAAGGGGCGCAGGGTGACGACGGGCACGTCGAAGCTGGCGTGGTAGCTGTCCGCGAGGCGGTC
Organism: Streptomyces hiroshimensis; assembly: GCF_014650335.1. GTDB lineage: Bacteria > Actinomycetota > Actinomycetes > Streptomycetales > Streptomycetaceae > Streptomyces > Streptomyces hiroshimensis. Next base: position 150,278 of record NZ_BMUT01000011.1, on the reverse strand, counting down.
GCCGCCGGCCTTCGAGGCGGCGTACGGCGACTGGGTGTTGATGGGGTGGTCCTCGCTGATGGGCACGGTCTGCGCGGTGCCGTAGGTCTCGCTGGTGGAGGTGTGGACCAGGCGCGGGATGCCGAGGTGGCGCACGGCCTCCAGCACGTTGAGCGTGCCGGTGACGTTGGTCTCCACGTAGCTGTGCGGGGCGCGGTAGGAGTAGGGGATCGCGATGAGGGCGGCCAGGTGGTAGACCGCCTCCGTGCCGGTGACGAGGCCCTGGACCGAGCCGGGGTCGCGCACGTCGCCGAGGACGACCTCGACGTTGTCCATCACCTCGCCGGGCAGGTTCTCCAGCCATCCGTAGGAGGAGAAGGAGTTGTACTGCACCATCGCGCGGACGTGGTGGCCTGCGGCGACGAGCGCTTCCACCAGGTGCGAGCCGATGAAACCCTCCGCGCCGGTGACGGCTACGGGTGCGGGTGCGTTTGCGTTTGCGTTTGCGGGCATGACGGGTCTCCCTTTGCGTGAGCGGTGGCGGCTGGATCGTGGCCGCGGTGGAGCGGGGACGGAGCGAACGGTGCGTCAGCGCTGTGTATCGGTGCGTCAGCGGTGCGTGGTGATCCGGCTGAGCAGGGCGGTGGCGGCGGCGAGGAGGCAGGCTGCCGCCGCCGTACAGACGAGGAGCTGGGCCGTGACGGGTGCGGAGATCCGCAGGACGGCGGCGGCCGATTCGGCGCCGGCCGCGGCCAGGCACACCAGGGCCGGGAGCCAGGCGACGCCGAAGGCCTGCAGGAGCAGCCCGGTCCACAGGACGGCCCCCAGGGCGAGCAGAGAGGCGGTCCGTCCGGTGGTGACCGGCGGGCCGTCCGGCCACAGCGCCCCCGTGGTCAGGGCGAGCAGGGCGAGGGCCGCGAGGTAGGCGGCGGCGCACAGGCCCAGCACGCGGGCCGCGCCGAGCTTGAGGCCGGCGGTGGTGGTGGAGCGGGCGAGTGCCGCGAGGGCCGTGCCGCGGCAGCGGTAGAGCAGCCATTCCGCGGCTCCCATGCTGAGGGTGAGCGCGATGACGGCGGCCCCGGCGGTGGTGGCGCCCGGGGTGCGGCGCAGGACGTCGCCGAGTGCGGCGAGGGTCGTCAGTACGCCGCAGCCCAGGCCGAACAGGCCGTACGGGACGGAGGCGAGCGGCGACAGGGCCGGATGCGCGGGGGGTTTCCCCTCGCGGCGGGCCCGTACGACCTCGTGGGCCGCCGCGGCGAGCACTCCCCCGGCGGTGGCCAGGAGCAGGGCGATGCGCAGGGCGTCGGGCGGCTGGACGAACAGGAGGGCCGCTCCCCCGGCCGCGGTGGGCGCGAGCGTGAGCAGCAGGAGTCTCTCCCGGCCGAGCACCAGCAGGACCGTCGCCGCGGCGAGGTAGAGCGCCTGGCCGGCCGCGAAGGCGGCCACTCCCGGCAGGCCGGGCGGGATCACCGCCGCGGCCGCGGCCAGGAGGGCGCCGAGCGGGGCACCCCACTGCAGGCAGCGGGCCGCCGCGCTGCGCCCGCCCGTGGCCAGGCGCAGGTAGGCACGGTGGGCGAGGCCCTGGTTCCACGCCCATGCCACGAGCGCGGAGGCGACGAGGCCGGCCGTGCCCAGGGGCAGGCCGTAGCCGTCCCTGGCGCCGGCCATCAGCGGCGCGGCGAGGGAGTAGCCGAAGCCGGGGAGGGTGAACACCAGGGCCCGCAGGACGAAGCGGCCCGGGGTCACCTTCCAGGGGTCCGGACGGGGTCCGGGTTCGGGGTGGCTGCGGGGCACGCGCGCGTACAGCTCGGCTGCGAGCTCGAAGGCGTCCGCGCGCCCGTAGCGTTCGGTGATCTGTTCGCCGGTGAGGCCGTCGGCTTCCAGGACGGCCGCGATCTCGTCGGGGTGGACGGCCGCGGCGCACACCTCGGCCAGTTCCTCGGCGAGTTCGTCGACCGGGTCGGCCGCCCAGCGCGGCCGCGGCCGGGGCCGCACCGGTGCGGGTGCGGCCGCCAGGTCGTGGGCGGGCTCGGGCTCGTCGGGTACGAGGCGGAGTAAGCCGCTCATCCCGCACCGCCCGCGGCCATGGCCATGACGGGTCTCTCGGCGTCCGCGAGGGCCCGGGCAGGCTCCGCCTGCTTGCGCCGGGGCCGTTCGAGGGTGTCGGGCCGGCGGGTGCCGGCGAGGTCGTGGTAGATGTCGCGGAAGGCGTCGATGGTCTGACGGAGGGTGAACTGCTCGATCACCCGGAGCCGGGCCCGCTCCCCCATGTCCGCGCGGAGCTCCCGGTCCCGCAGCAGGGTCAGGGCGGCGCGGGCCATGGCCTCGGGGTCGCGGGGCGGTACGACGATCCCGGTGTCGCCGACGGCCTCGCGGACGCCGCCGACGTCCGTGGAGACGGTGGCCCGCCCGCACGACATGGCCTCGATGAGGGTGAAGGGGAATCCTTCGCTGATGCTGGAGAGCATCACGACGTTGCCGGCGGCGTAGGCGTCGCGGATGTCGTCGACGCGTCCTTCGAAGGTGACGGCCTCGCCGACGCCGAGTTCCGCGGCGAGCTTCTCGCAGGCGGTGCGGTAGCCCTCGCCGCCGCGCGGGGTGCCGCCGAAGAGCCGCAGGCGCGCTTCGGGTATCTCCTTGCGGACGAGTGCGAAGGCGCGGATCAGGGTCTCCAGGCCCTTGATGGGGTCGACGCGCCCGGCCCAGCTGAGCGTCGGGGCGTCCGGCTCGGGCCCGGCGGGCGGGAAGGCCGTGGGGTCGACGCCGTTGTAGACGGTGCGGATGCGGTCGGGCGGGGTGCCGCCGTGCTCCTCCCAGCGCCGGTTGTAGCGGTTGCCGGGGGTGACCAGCGAGGCGCACCGGTAGCTCTCCACGGCGAGCATCCGGAACAGGCCCAGCATCAGGGCCTTGACCGGCCAGCGGTAGGCCTCGGCGCGGAAGCTCAGGTAGCGCTCGCGCAGGTAGATGCCGTGCTCGGTGAGGAGGAAGGGCGTGCCGTGCCGGTGGTGGGCGACCAGGCCGGGCAGCGTCGCGAGCCCTCCGCTGACGGCGTGGGTGACGCCTCGGGCGGGCGGGGTGGCCGCGAGCGGGCGCAGCGCGTGCTCCAGCAGGTCGGTGGCCAGCAGGGCGTCGTGCAGGGTCGGGCGGGCGGCCGCGGTGTGCAGGTGCGGCCGGTTCCAGACGCGCACGAGGGTGCGGGCGGCGGCCTCGCCGCGCAGGGCGGCCGACAGCGCGCCGGAGGCCGCGTGGTCGGCGAGGCGGTAGAAGGTGCGGGCGAAGTGCTGCTCCTGGCCGGGGTCCAGGAGGGACAGCAGGAACTGTTCGTAGGCGGTGAGGAAGGCGCGCAGCTCCCGGCCGCGCGGGGCGCGGCCGGGGGGCGGAGGTCCCCACAGAGGGTGGCTCTCCACCTCCCGTACGTGGCCGGGCGGTTCCCAGGCGAGCGGTTCGCGGCCGGTGCCGGTGACCGCTATGACCCGGAAGTCGACGTCGGGCATGCCCTGGACGAGCTGGTCGCACCACACGCTCACTCCGCCATGGCTGTGCGGGTACGTTCCCTCGGTGAGCAGGGTCACCGTGGGAGTGTCGGATGCCGTTTCGGCAGGCGGTCCGTGCATAGAACTCGGTTCTCTCCAGTGTCGGCTGTGCATGGGGTGGTGCGGCACGGAGTGATGGCGGTCCGGGTCAGCGCCGGGCGGCGGCGTCCCCGGGGCCGTACGGCACCCGGGTGGTGACGCCCTTGGGCACCGGGAGGGCGCTCGTGGCCGGGGGCTGTACGCGGGCGGTGGCGGAGTTCAGGGCGCGGGCGGCCGGGGTGGCGCCTGTGGGCAGGGTGAGGTCCAGCCGGTCCTGCCCGGCGGCGGGGGCGGCCCAGCCGGAGCGCAGGCCTGCGTAGGCGTCGCCGAAGACGGCCTTGGTGTCGTTGCGGACGGTGCCGCCGGGAAGGGTGGCGGAGAGCTGGGTGCCGGCGGGTGCGGAGACGGTGACGGTGCTGCCGATGCGGTAGGCGGTGACCTTGCCGGCGGAGAGGGCGGCGGTCCAGGCGGCCCGCTTGCTCATCTCCGTGCCGATGTCCCGCATGCGGAGGTTGACCAGCGGGGTGTTGTCGGCGTAGAGGCCGGAGTAGTCGGAGAGGACCTTCTCCAGGACGGTGTAGCCGATCCGCTCCTCGGAGAGGTTGGACTGGTGCATGAAGTGCGGGCGCGGGTCGTTGGCCAGGACGTGGCCCATGGCGATGCGGGCCTCAAGGGGCAGGATGTAGGACGAGAAGCCGGTCTTCACGTCCAGCGGGGCCTTGAGGCAGGTGGTCGTCGTGGAGTTCTCGCAGATGCCGCTGCCGCCGTCGGCCTTCTTCGTGTACAGCCAGTTGTACTCGTCGGTCTGCTCGGTGGCCTTGCCGACGTTGTAGTAGACGTTCATCGGGTAGCGCGGCACGGTGAGCGCGGGGCCGACCTGGCGCTGCTCGCGTTCGCGGGAGTTGTCGCTGGCGACCCAGCCGACGCCGTTCTGCGTGAGGGACGGTGCGAGCTCGGGGTTGTCCTTGGTCTGCTGGGGCAGGGTCTTCAGGCCGGAGTGCTCACCGGTGACCAGCTCGTCCTTGTCGAGGGTGAGACCCTGGCGGGCCGCCCAGTTGAGGTTGTTGCCGATCTCGCCGTTGATGGTGGCGCGGCTGACCCAGCGCACGTTGCCGAGCAGGTCGGTGGCGCACTTCCAGGGCACGACGGTGGTGTTCTGCACGCAGCCGAGGAAGGCGTGGGTATAGGTGTGGTTGATCCAGCGGAAGGACTTCTGGTCGGCGCGGAGCTGGTCGAGCAGCGGGTCGTAGGTGCCGCCGTGCTCCGCCTTGAACTCCTCGCTGCCGACGCCGTTGTAGGCCAGGTCCAGCGGGAGGTTGTGGCTTTGCGACCACTGCCTGGCGTACTGCGCGTCGGCGGCCGTCATGCGTATCGGCGGGCTGTCGGGGGCGGGGTTGCCGGGGCAGTCGACGTCGCCGGGGGTGCACTTGCGCTTGACGTCCCAGCGGTCGTCGGAGGCGAAGACGTCGTCGACGTGAACGCCGAAGTAGTTGCGGGAGGCGCCCAGGTGGATGCCCTGGGTCAGCCATTCGACGATGCCGCGCGAGACCAGGCGGAACTGGCTCTGGTACTGGTTGGCGATGAAGGTGACGACGAGTTCGCTGCGGCCGTCGTGGGTGTACTGGCCGATCAGCGAGCCGCGCGCGGCGGAGCCGGGGATCGGTGCGTCGAGGTAGCTGGTGTAGGTCGCGCCCTGCTCCTGCTGGGCGAGGGGCGCGGCGAGATAGCCGTAGCTCTCGTTGACCGAGGTGTCGTTGTCCTCGAAAGGAACGTTTTTCTTGAGGTAGCCGAAGGGTCCTGTGGCGCCGTCGGCCGTCACCTGGGCGGTCTTGCCGTCCAGGGGGCCGCTGTAGCCGGCCTCCTGGGGGCTGTTGAGCCCGACCCGGGGGCTCGCGTACGTGTAGGCGTCGACCTGCCGTATGCCGAAGCGCTTCTCGAAGGAGGCCAGGGCGGCCATCTCCGGCGAGCCCGCCCCGAAGGGGTTCTCGTTCGGCAGCACCACGCCCTGGAATCTGGCCCGGGGTCTGCCGTCCACGGTGTCGCTGAGGAAGGCCTCGTCGATGCGCGGGCGCCCGGCGTCCGTCAGATTCACCGCGGTGTACGGCGTGCCGGCGCCGTCGAGCTCGGCGCGGAGCGCCTCCGTGGCGGGGCCGCCGTCGTCCACGACGAGGACCCGCAGATCGATCCTCGGCGGCGGGTCGGCGGCCTGGGCGCCCCCGGCCGGAACGGCGACGGCGAGCAGAGCGGCCGCAGCCCATGCTGCGGCAAGGCGGGTCGTACGACCCATAGGATTCTCCCCCCAGGACGGCGGCGCGCACGGCGCGGCCGTCCGGTTCCAAAGACACGTGCGAGCGGCGCCGACGGCCCGGCCCGCACATCGAATTGATCCCCTGTTGATCCCCACATGGCACGGCCCCACGGCGGTCGCGCCTCCCCACCCGACCGCCTGCCCGTTCCCCCGACGGCACGGGCACCTACGCCCGTGACCGGGCCGCACGGCCGGAGCCGGACCGCACGGCACAGCGCGGGCGGCGGGCACAGGTGTGCCCCTGCCGCGGCATCGAGAGGCACTTGAGTCCCTCAACAGCCTCTCGACCGCCCAGGCATATAGTGCGCCATGCCCGGAGGTCTCGCTGGCTCACTGGCCATGAGCGGGGCGGAACTCGCGGCTCACTGGCCGGAATTGAGCGTCCTGCGATCACGCCCCACGGCACGGGCACCGCCGTCGTGCGCAGCGGCGGGCGCGCCGGTGACCTGTGGCGACACCGGCGCCCGAAGCGGGTGTCCGCAGGCGTTCCCCCGGGTGCCCCAGGGGTACCCTGAGCGCCGGGCCGCCCCGAGATCGGCCTGATGACGGCCGTCCGACTTTTCGCTTGTATCGCCTGATCGCCGCACACATCCCCCGGCCGTCGCCGTAGGTGATCTCACCAAGCAAGATCCCCCTCCGGACCGGGGAGCAACCGGAAGCAACTCCTCGCCCTCTAAGTAAGGTTGCCCTCCTTCGGGGCTGCGCTCGCCCCTGCCCCTCCCGCCCTCTTCCCTCCCGTTTCCCGGCCCCTTCCCCTCCTCTCCTCCTTCCGCGAGGTGGGGTCCAGGAGGCAGGGTGGGGGCATGAGGCTACTGATACTGGGCGGCACGGAGTTCGTGGGCCGCGCCGTCACCGAGGCGGCGCTGGCCCGCGGCTGGCAGGTGACGGTCTTCCACCGCGGCCGGCACGCGCCGCCGGAGGGCGCGGCGGCCCTGCACGGCGACCGCCGGGAGGCGGACGGCCTGCGGGCGCTCGCGCACGGCGAGTGGGACGCCGTCGTCGACACCTGGTCGTGGGCGCCGTCGGCCGTGCGGGACGCGGCGCGGCTGCTGACCGGGCGCGCCGGGCGGTACGCCTACGTCTCCAGCGGCTCGGTGTACGCCTACCCCTCGCCGGCCGGGCGCGACGAGCGCTGGCCCGTGGTGGACGGCTCGCCGGACGCCGGCGAAGTGGGCTATGCGGAGGCCAAGCGCGGCGGGGAGCTGGCGGCCCTCGGCGCGTTCGGCGACCGGGCGCTGCTGGTGCGGGCCGGGCTGATCCTCGGCCCCGGCGAGAACGTGGGCCGGCTGCCGTGGTGGCTGGGGCGGATCGCCCGCGGCGGGACGGTACTGGCCCCCGGCCCGCGCGACCTGGGCGTGCAGTACATCGACGTGCACGACCTCGCCGCCTGGATCCTCGACGCCCTCGGCGCGGGGCTCGGCGGCCCGTACAACCTCGTGAACCCGCCCGGGCACGCCACCATGGGCGAACTACTGGAGGCGTGCGTCCGGGTGACGGGCTCCGGTGCGCTCCTGCGCTGGACCGGACCCGAGCCGATCCTGTCCGCGGGCATCGAACCCTGGACCGACCTGCCGGTGTGGGTGCCGCCGGGCGAGCTGTACGACGTACTCCACCGGGGGGACGCCTCCAAGGCCCTTGCCGCGGGGCTGCGCTGCAGGCCGGCGGCCGAGACCGTGGCGGCCACGTGGGCCTGGCTGCAGGAGCTCGGCGGCCGGGCCCCGCAGCGCCCGGACCGGCCGCCGCTGGGCCTCGCCCCGGAGCGGGAGGCGGCGCTGCTGGAGCGGCTGGAGGCCGCCGGTTAGGGGCGGCCGGACGGAGGGCGGGTCCACCATTGTCGATATAAGATGAAATTCCGTCTCAAAAGACTAAACCACTTCCACTGATTACCCGTCTCTCCCGGAGTAACGCCCCTCCCGGAGGAGTGACTGCCGTGGGCCTGACGTCCCAGACGTTCCTGCTCGTCCTCGTGCTCATCGCCGTCGCGGTGAGCGCGCTCGTACTGTGGCTGTGGCCGCGGGCCGCACGGAAGGGACCGCTGGCGCTGGCGGGCCGCATCGGTCTGCTCGTGGTGACGCAGGTCAGCATCCTGGCCGTGCTGCTCGTCGCCGCGAACAACGAGTTCGGCTTCTACTCGACCTGGAACGAGCTGCTGGGCCGCGCGTCGAGCAAACAGGTCCTGCAAACGGGCACGAAGGACGGCAGGCGGCCGCCCGCCCTCACCGTGCAGGGGCAGGAGTCCATCGGGCTCAAGGGCACCCGCGAGAAGGCCGGGCAGGTGGACCGCGTCCAGATCCACGGCCCGGTCAGCGGACTGAGCATGGACGGGTACGCCTATCTGCCGCCCGAGTACTTCCAGAAGGAGCACGAGAAGGAGAAGTTCCCCGTGGTGGTGGTCATCACCGGCCAGCCGGGGGTCTCCAAGAACCTCATCACCCAGCTCAAAGTCCCGCAGGTCGCCTCCTCCGCCATCATGAAGAAGGAGATCAGGCCGACGATCTACCTGCTCGTCCGGCCTTCGGTGGTCGCCGACCGCGACACCAACTGCACGGACATGCCGGGCGGTCCCCAGGCGCTCACCTTCTTCAACCAGGACGTGCCGTTCGCCGTGACCGACGTGTACCGCGCCTCCGACGCCCCCGGCAGCTGGGGCGCCGTCGGCAACTCCACGGGCGGCTACTGCGCACTGAAGCTCGCGATGACCAATCCGGCGCGCTACGGCGCCGCGGCGGGCCTGTCCGCCGACTACTTCGCACGCCAGGACGGCAAGACCGGCGACCTCTACGCCGGCAGCAAGGCGTACAAGAACGAGAACGACCTGACGTGGCGCCTGGAGCACATGCCCCCGCCGCCGGTCTCGCTGCTCCTGGGCACCAGCAAGAACGAGGACAACTACGGGCCGAGCCTGAAGTTCGCGCAGAAGGCCAAGCCCCCGCTCAAGGTCGACAAGCTGGTCCGGGACGAGGGCGGGCACAACTTCCAGACGTGGCGCGAGGAGTACCCGGTGGTGCTCAAGTGGCTGGACAAGGAGCTCAAGGAGCTGACGGCCCCCCGTAACGGCGGTCAGTAGCACCGCCGCGCGGCGTCTCCCTGCCCCTTAGCTTTCCCCGAACGCGCAACGCGCCGCCCGCCGCCAGCGGTTGGCGGGCAGGGCCGGGCGGAGGGCGGCCAGCGCCCCGCAGTACTTCGTGAAGACCGCCGGCCGCACCCCGCACGCGTGCAGGAGCCGGTCGGCGTCCGTGAGGTGCCCCGCGGTCTTCGTCTCGACGAGGACGAGGTCCGTGTCGCACCGCACCCGGCGCCCGGCGCGGAGGTCGTCGCAGACGAGCCCCGCGTCGCACGTGATGCGCTCCCCGTCGGCGACGAAGGTCGCCCGCAGGTAGTCCGTGCTGAGCGAGGGCTGCAGGGTCGCGGGCGAGTCGATGCCGTAGGCGCGGTGCAGGGTGTCGGCGAGGAAGGCGCGGTAGCCCGCGTCCAGCGGGGTGTCCGAGCCGGCCAGCGGCCGCCGGTGCTTGACGGTGTCGCCCCGGCGCCCCTTGAGCTTGACCTCGAACTGCCGGTCCCCCGTGTCCTGGTAGACCCGCTCGCGCACCTTGAAGCGGAGCCGGCGGCCCTGCCGGTGGTCGTGGAAGGAGCGCAGGCCCGGGGTGTCGTAGTAGACGGAGTGGTAGTGGAAGGCGCGGCGGCCGTCGATGGTGAGGGCGCGGAAGGGGCCGCCGGGCCTGCGGGGGTCGGTCAGCCGGGCCGCTATTTGGAGGAACGTTTCTGCGGGTACGAGGTAGCTCCGGTCGAAGCGCGCCATCAGCTCGGCGCGCGCATTGACCTCGGCGAGCGGGATGGGCCCGGTGGCGTGCGCCGCGTCGTGGATGGCCCGCACGGCTGCGGCGGCGGAAGCGGGCAGGGCCGCGGGGGCTCCGGCGGGAGCGGCGGCCTGCCGGACGGCGGCGGTCACACGGACTCCCAGGCGGGCGCGGCCGCGGGCGCGGCTCCGGCTTCGGTCCGGGCCTCGGCCCGGGCTTCGGCTCCGACGGGGGCGGTACGGGCCGGGCCGCTTCCGGGCTCGGGCTCCCGGTATCGGACGTCCACGACCGTGAGGTCGCGCACGTAGTCGACCTCCATGACCGTCCAGTGCATCGGCTCGCCGAGACGCCGGGCGAGATCGGCGCGCAGGGCGGCGGGCTCGGCGTGCACGGTGTCGAGGGTGACGACGGTGCGGCGGGAGCGGGCGAGGAGCCGGGGGTGGTCCGCGGCGTAGACGACCAGGAGCAGGACGGCGCCGAGCGCGGCCGCGAGCCCGAACGCGAGGTGCGGCAGCCCGGTGATCAGGCCCAGGACCAGGGTCGTGAAGTAGTACGCGACCTCCTCGTGCTGCACGGAGTCCGAGCGCAGCCGGATGATCGACAGCACGCCGAACATCCCGAACCCGAGGGCCATCCCGCCGTTGCCGCCCAGCTCCGCGAGGGCCGCGACGACGGTGAACAAGGCCACGTTCAAGGCCAGGTAGGCGGGCACGAGGTCGCGCCGCCGGTGCCGGGGGTAGTAGATCGCGAACGTCAGCAGGCACACGGCGACGAGGTCGAGCCCCAGGTGGGCGGCGAGGTGTCTTAGGGAGTCCATCGCTCACTCTCTGTACGTAGGAAGTACCCAGACCATAAGGAAACGCTGGGTGAACATTCGCTACTTCTGAGTGAACAATGCGCGTCCTTGATGGAACCGGACCGCAAGTGTCCGGATCACTGCCACACCTGTCGCATTCGGCACTCTTGCCCCGGGCGCCACGGATATGACCCCGGCGGCCTACGCGGTGGGCAGGACCGCGCACGACCTGCCGAAGGGACGATCCCGGTCGGCCACCCGGCCCACCGGGCCCGCGGCGCGCAGGACGACATCGAGGGCCGCGTCCGGGTCGGCTGCCTAGCAGTTGCTGAACCAGGCCATGTTCGCCTCGACCACGGCCCACCGGGGCGCACCGTCCCCGGCCGACATGAGGCCGACGTCGACGACGACCGCGCTGGGCAGGGTGTGCCCGGCCGCCCCGGCGAGCCGGGAGGCGAACTCCAGGATCGCGGCGCGCTGCGGGTGCCCGTCGAGGGGCGCGGCGTCGAGGCGGCCGAACACGGCGTACTGGCTGCCCGTCCGGACCTCGCCGTCCAGCAGGAACAGGCGCACCTCGCAGTGCCAGGTGACGACTTCGCTGATCTGGACCGGTGTCCACGACGGCAGGCCGGGGCCCGCGGGCGACCCGCCGCCGTCCCCGTACACCGCCGCCGGGAAGCTCTTGTCCGTGGGCGGCTTCACGAAGGCGGGGCGCGTCAGCGCGCGGGCCTCGGCCAGGGTGGCGGTACGGATCGCGCGGCCCGAGAACGTGCGGGGAAGCCCGGAGAGCCAGTCGTCGGCCGGCTCCAGCAGGCACAGACCCAGCCGGTCCCGGACCCGGGCGGCGAACAGCGGGCCGCCGTAGTAGTGGGCCTCTCCCCGGTTCCCCTCACGGCAGTCCGCGGGATCCGCGCCGCGGGGCAGGGTCTCCACCCGCATGCCCCGCCGCCGGGCCGCGGCCGCCAGCAGCTCTGCCGTGGAGGAGTACTGCGGCGCGAGCATGAGCCGGGCGGCGGGACCGGTGGAGGGCACGGGAGACTCCAATCTGCCCATACTGCGGGATAGTGACCACGCCTCAGGAGCCGATCGTTCCGGTTTGGTTCCAGAGCTTCCGTGCGCCCTGCTGGGCGGCTTGTCGGTGTGCAGATAATAGGGGCCGCGTTCCGGCGGCCGGGCCCTGCGGCCCGCCACCGGAGCGCAGCCGTACGTGCAAGAACACCCGGAACACCGATGGGGGCGTCACAATGAACGCTGAGCTGATGGACGACGAGCAGCGGACGGGCGCGGCAGTACCCGTCGTACGGCGGCGGTGGCAGCGGGCCCGCCGGGCGGCCGTCGTCGCGGCGCTGGCGCTGGGCGCCTCCCTGCTGGTCTCCCCCGCCTCCGCCCAGGCGACGGAGCAGGCCCGTCCGGCCGCCGCCGTCGCCACGGTGGAGCGTCAGGCCGAGGCCGGGGCCGCCGCGGGCGCCGAGCGCACGGGCGCGGCTTCCGCGCTGCAGGCCTCGCACGGGCACCGGTCCGCCAAGGACCACGTGACCTCGGCGGCGAAGAAGCCGAAGAAGGAGAAAAAGAAGAAGAAGGGCTTCTTCAAGAAGCTCGGAATCTTCATGATCATCGTGATGATCCTGGTCTTCGTCTTCGTGATCGCCATGATCATTCTGGCGATCGTCCTGATCCGCAAGGCTCTCAGGCGCCGTCGCACCTGAGCGGAAGCAGCGGGAACGGCGTAAGCAGGAAGTGCGGGGCGGCAGCACGCCGCCCCGCACTTCCTGTTTTTACGTCCTTTACGTCGGCTTTTACGTCAGCGGACGGTCTGGTCGCCGTCGGGAACGTCCTCGACGGTCACCCGGGCCCGGGGCTGCCCGAGCCCCTTGGCCACCGCCTCGGCGATGCCGCCGGGGTCGGGCGACGTCGGGAACGGCACGGCCTCCCCGTCCCCGTAGCTCTCGATGGCCTTGACGAAATAGCTCGGGTCCCAGGCGCCGACGGCGCCCCTGACCTCGACCGCGCGCACCGGCCGGCCGCCGGTCCTGCGCTTCAGCTCGGACAGGATGCGGTCGGAGCGGTACTCCCCGGGCACCTGGAAGAGGCTGGCGTGGGCGCCCACGAGGCCGCCGTCGCGCAGCCGGACGGTCACCGTCAGACAGCTGGTGACGCTCGGGTAGAGGATCGTGCCGCCCGGCGCGGCCTCGGCGACCTGCCCCTCCGTGATCCTGACGGGGGTCGTCGTACCGGCCTCGGCCTTGCCGCCGACGGCGACGACGGCGGCGGTGACCGCCGGCGCGGGCGACGGCGCCGCCTGCGCGACGGCCCCGGCCGCCACTTGCACGGCCACGAGTACGGCCGCTGCGGCCGCCACCCGCTTCGCCCTCTTCACGCCTGCTGCCGGATCGCCCGCGGGAGCGCTTGCTGAAGCACCTTCTGAAACACCTGATATCGCATTCACGCGATCATTCTGCTCGCCCGCCGCTCAGACTGCCGTCTCCGGGCCGAAGCGGCTGCGCACCGCGATCTGTACCTCGTCCTCCTCGGCCGGATCGGCGGCGAGCCTGCGCAGCTGTTCGACGACGCGGGCGTCGGCGGTGGCCGCGTGGTGCGCGGCCAGCTCACGGGTGCTCTCCTCGCAGTCCCACAGGCACTCGACCGCGAAGCCCGTGGCGAACGACGGGTCCGTCGCGGCCAGCGCCCGCGCCGTGCGGCCGCGCAGGTGCGAGGACGACGTCTCGCGGTAGATGTGGCGCAGGACGGGCGCGGCGCAGGTGATCCCCAGCCGCCCGGCGCCCGGCACGAGATCCCACAGGACCGGGGCGTCGGGCCCCTCGGCCCGGACGGTGCGCCGCAGGGCGCCGAGGACCAGCGCCGCGTCGTAAGGAGCGCCCCGGGAGGCGAGCATGCCGGCCGCCGCGCCGCCGAGGGCGTCGGTGCGGTGGATCCAGGCGCGGGCCCGCTCCAGGGCGGCCGTGCCGCGCATCCGCTCGAAGGCGGTGACGGCGGCGTCGGCCACGAGCTCGCCGGGCTCGGCCGCGGCGGTCTCGATGAGGTCGAGCGCCTGGGGGTCGTCGTGCTCGGCGAGGTAGCGCAGGGCGGTGGCCCGGGCGCCGTCGGGGCCGAAGGCGGCGGCTTCGATGATCTCCAGCCGGTCCTCGGGGCCCGCGACGGCGTTCAGGCAGCGGGTCGCCGGGACGTGGCGCAGTTGGACGGGGTGCAGGCCGAGGCCCTCCTGGGCCCAGTCGAGCACTTCGGGCACGCTCCAGCCGGGCCGCGGGCCCGTGGGGCGCAGCTGGCGCTGCCAGCGGTCGAAGGAGCCCTGTTCCTGTGCTGCGCGCACCCGCTCCGCGGTCGTGGGCGACTGGGCGGCGTCGGCCCACAGCCGCCAGGGGCGGGGCTCGAAGGCGTCCCGCACGGCCGCGGCGAGCGCCTTCTCTCCCTCCGGGGTGGCCGGGAAGCGGGCGAGGATGCTCTCGCCGAGGGCGAGCAGGCCCGCGTCGTCGTCGCGCAGGGCGAGCTCGTCGAGGGCCCAGGCCCAGTTGGTTCCGGAGATCGCGTACCGCCGCAGCAGCAGGAGGGCGTCCTCCCGGCCGTAGGAGGCGAGGTGGCCGAGGACGGCGAGGGCGAGGCCGGTGCGCTCCTCGTCGGTGTCGAGGAAGTCGTCGGCGTCGAAGAGGTGCCGGTCGATCTCGCCGAGCCCGGCGTCGAGGTCCAGACACAGGCGCGCGTAGTAGAGGGAGCGGTTCTCCACCTGCCAGTCACGCCTGGGGTCGCTGAGGAGGCAGTGGTGGAGCGCCGCGAGCGCCTCCGCCCGCGGCGCCGCGAGGGCATGCAGGGTCCCGTCGCCGCGGCCTCGCTGAAGGAGGCCGAGCAGGGTGCCGCTGGGCGCTATGTCTGGATCGAACATGGGGTCAGCATCCGGTGCGGGGAGTCGGCTGGCAACGGGATTTCCGTCGTCCGGCATTCTTGCCGGTGTCCACCGGTGCTATGCGTGGTGAACAGGGGTAACTCGAGGTCGGTCGAGCGCCCCGCAGCCTACCTGGAGTGAGAGATTCCGCCGAGTCCTGTCCGATTTGCCCACTCCTCGGCCACTCCGCCCCCACGTCGGCGCGATCCCACTCCCCGTAATCACTTACTTACCTCCAAGATGAACCTTCACCATCACTTCTCCCTGCCATAGGCATATGCCCTGGACACCACCGGATCGGGTGTTGCCAAAGCACTTACAGGCCCTCGCTCCCTGTGCAACAGTCGTTACGGCCCATTCCGCGGACCTATGGAGCCGGCCGCGCCGCGCCCCCCAATCGGAGTACGAGATGCCGTCCCCCCTCCACGCGGACTCCTCCGCAGCTCAGCCGCCCGAGCACGGCACGGTCGACGCCCTCATCTCGCAGACGCGCCGGCTGCGCGGCGGGCTCGACGCCGTGCGGCGCGAGACGGCGGGCCCGGAGGAGCCGGATGACGCCCGGCGGCGCTGGCACCGTGCCCTGTGCGATCTGGCCGCACACCACCTCGACGATCTCGGTGAGCACCTCGGCCAGCTGCGCGAGGGCCCGCCCGCGCCCGGCCCGGTCGACGCCCCGGGCACGGCGCAGGCCACCGCGGCGCCGCCCGCAGCCCCGCCCGCGCCCGTCACGGCCCCGGCCCGCGTCGGCAGCGCCGAATGGAACCTCCTCACGGACGAGGCCACCTGGTCCGACGAGCTGTTCCGGCTCTTCGGCCGCCGCCCCGAGGAGGGCCCGCTGACGCTGGACGAGCTCCCCTCCTGGCTGCCCGAGGAGGACCGCGGACAGCTCACCGCGATGGTCACCGGCTGCCTGGTGGACGGCAGGCCCATCGACGGCGAATTCCGCATCGTGCGCAGCGACGGCTCGGTCCGCAGGGTGCACATGATGGGCGAGCCCGTCCTCGGCGCCGACGGCTCCACGGCCTCCATGTGGGCCGTCTTACGGGATGTCAGCGAGCTGCACCGCAGCCGCGAGGCGGTGGACGAGACCTGCCATACGCTGCAGCGCCGGGAGCACATCGCCCAGGCCGAGCGCCGGCTCGCCGTCGAGCTGCAGGAAGCCGTGCTGCCGCCGTGGCGCGGATCCCTGCGCTTTCCCGAAGGCGGCACCTCGCAGTCCGACGGCTCCCCCGGCACCCTCGACCTCGCCGCTCACTACCTCCCTTCCGCCAGCAGCGCCCTCATCGGGGGCGACTGGTTCGACGCCCTGCGGCTGCCCGGGGGGCGGACCCTCCTCAGCGTCGGCGGCCTGACCGGGCACGGCGCAGCCGCCACGTCCGGCATGGCGATGCTGCTGGGTGCCCTGCGCGGCATGGCCGTGACCGGCGCCGAACCCGGCCCGCTGATGGGCTGGCTCAACCACCTCCTCGACGCCTCCGCGCAGCCCGCCCTGGGCAGCGCCGTCTGCTGCCGCTACGACCCCGCGACCTTCACTCTCACCTGGTCCCAGGCGGGCCACCCCGCGCCCCTGCTCTTCCGCCGGGGAAAGGGCCGTGCGCTGCAGCCGCCGGAGGGCATGCTGCTCGGTGCCGTCTCCGACGCCGCGTACGGACAGGCGGAGGAGCGTCTGGAGCCCGGTGACATCCTCCTTCTGCGCACCGACGGGCTCTCGCCCCACAGCGCCGGGCCGATCACCGAGACCGTCACCGACCGGCTGCTGGGCTTCGCCCCCCGGTTCGCCACGGCGAAGTGCGCCCAGGAGTGCGTACGGGCCGTGCTGGAGGAGTTCGGCGGCAAGGAGCGCGAGGACGACGCCTGCCTGCTGATCGGGCGCGTCAACGACTGAGGCCGTCAACGACGACTGCCGTCAACGACTGCGGCCGTAGGGACCTGTCGCGCAGGAACCTGTTGTAGGAACCCGGGGCCGTCAACGGCCGGGAGGCTTACACCGCCGTCCCCTTGCTTCCGGTGCCGCCCTTCTTCGCCTGCGGCCTGGGGGCCTTGGGCAGCGCCTGCTTGATCTCCTGACGGAGATCCTCGATCCGGGCGTACCCCGCGTACTTCCCCGTCAGGCGGTACATCTCGCGGAGCCGGTCCCAGGTGCGGTGCGAGGAGGTCTCCCCGATCGACACCAGGGCCAGCCGGGCATAGGTGTCCGCCTGCTCGGGGTCGTTGCTGATGAAGCAGGCGGAGGCCATGGAGATGTAGTCGAAGATCATCGACCGCTGGTGGCCGCTTCTGCGCAGGGCCAGCGCCTCTTTGGCGTGCTGCTGGGCGATGGCCGCGGCCCCGGGGTCGTGCTCGGCGAGCGTGCGGTAGGCCAGGGCCTGCATGCCGTGGAGGTCGGCCTCGTCGAAGTGCTGCATCCAGCTCGGGGGAGGCACGTCCCGCTTGTCGGAGACGAACAGCTCCTCCGCCTCGCCGAGGGTGCGCCGCATGGCCTGGCCCCGGCCCATCGACGCCTGTGCCCAGGCCTCGATGGTGTAGAGCATGGCGCGGGTGCGCGGCAGGGTCTCGTCGCCGGAGCCGGATTTGGCGAGCGTCATCAGATCGAGGGCGTCGTCGGGCCGGCCGAGGTGCACCATCTGGCGGGCCGCACGGGAGAGCGCCTCGCCCGCGCGGGGCCTGTCGCCCCCCTCGCGGGCCGCGTGGGCGGCGATGACGAAGTACTTCTGGGCGGTGGGCTCGAGGCCCACGTCGTGGGACATCCAGCCGGCGAGCACCGCGAGGTTCGCGGCGACGCCCCAGAGCCTGCGCTGCAGGTGCTCGGGGTGGTGGTAGGAGAGCATGCCCCCCACCTCGTTGAGCTGGCCGACCACCGCCTTGCGCTGCAGGCCGCCGCCGCGGGCCGCATCCCACGCGCGGAACACCTCGACCGAGCGCTCCAGGGCGTCGATCTCCGTGGAGCCCACCGGCGCGGCCTCGTAGCGGTCGAGCCCGGCGGTTTCGGCGTGGACGGCATTGCTGCGCAGCGGATCGTCGAAGCGGGGGGAGTCGGAGGCGAGGACCGGATCGGAGTGCAGCCAGTCGTGCATGGCGCTGCTGAGTGCTGAGCCTGCGGCGAGCGCGGCGCCCGCACCCACCAAGCCGCGTCGGTTGAGCATGAGGTCCATTCCCGTGAATTCGGTGAGGACCGCGGCGGTCCGCTCGGGCGGCCAGGGGAGACCGTCCGCGGACTGCCCCCTACCCGCGCGCCCTCGCCGACCGAACCCGAGGTCCTCGATGGTCACGACACGGCCGAGTCGCTCGGTGAAGAGGGCTGCCAGCACCTTGGGCACGGGATCGCGCGGGGATTCCCCCATGTCGATCCAACGCCGCACCCGCGAGGTGTCGGTCGCCAGCTGCGGGTGGCCCATGACGGCCGCCTGCCGGTTCACCAGCCTCGCCAGTTCGCCCTTGGACCATCCGGCCAGGCCGAACAGATCCGCGAGGCGGGTGTTGGGTTCCCTCGTCACGTCAAGCCCCCAGGTTCTCGGCTGACTTGAAGGTAGCGGTCCGTCATGGGCCAAGCGAGTATTCGCCAGGGTTCGCCAGGGTCCGCCACATGGTGTGCCACCCGCGGGCGGGTGTGATGTAGGAACGCGCCACCCCGGTCACCGGCAGCCGGCCCAGCAGTGGGCAGGGAACCGGCCGGTACCGCTCAAGGGCGCCCGAAAGGGCCGTCCGGAGGGGGACCGGCCGCGGACCACGTGCATTCCCCAGGGTGCACACCGGCCCGGGGACCGGGGGAGCGCGGCAACTCGTCGGCACACGAAGGGATCCGTTCCGCTCATGTATGCAGCCTCGTCCTCCGTGTCCGCCCCGCCCCGGCTCCGCCCTCCCCACGCCGGCGGCGGGCCGTACCTCGATCCCTCCCACGCCGCGGGGGCTGCCTTCGGGGGCGGACGGGCCCGGCGGACCCCGGGGCTGGGGGGGCAACCGCTCAGCGGGAGAATCGACTTGTCCGGCCCTCAGGGCACCCAATTGCGTTCGGTGATCGCCGCCGTGCAGCGCATCTGCCCGGAGTTCAACGCCGTCCAGGTCCTGCGCCGCAGCGGGCGCTCGGTCCTGCTGGTCGGCTCCACGGGCCGCACCACAGCAGTGGCCAAGTGTTTACTGGACCCCTCACCGGCCTGGACCGAGCGGTTCCGGCACGAAATAGCTACATACCGTGCGTTCGTCCGCCACCGTCCGCCGGTGCGGGTGCCACGGCTCATCGCCGCGGACCCCGACAACTGCACGCTGGTGATCGAGCGCATGCCCGGGCGTCCCGCGGCCCTGCAGCGGCATCCTTCGGAGGCGCCGCCCCGTGCGGATGTGCGAGCCGCGCTCGGCGCGATCTGCAGGGTCAACCTCTGGCGGCCGCCGGCGGGCATGTTCGACATGCCGCTGGACTACGGCAGGCGCATCGCGCGCTACCACGAGCTGGGCCTGCTGACCGACCGCGACATGGGCGATCTGCAGAAGCTGCTGCACGGGCTGGCCCACGTCCAGGGCCAGTTCTGCCACGGTGACGCCCAGCTCTCCAACATCCTCCTGGCCCCCACCGGCCCCGTGCTGGTGGACTGGGACCAGGCGGGCTGGTATCTCCCGGGCTACGACCTCGCCACGCTGTGGACGGTCCTCGGCGACGCCCCCGTGGCACGCCGTCACATCAGCCAGGTCGCCCAGCAGGCCGGCACGGTGCAGCGTGACGCCTTCCTGGTGAATCTCATGCTGGTGCTGACCCGCGAGATCCGTACCTGTGAGACGGCCGTGCAGCATGCGATGCAGGAGCCCGCCCCGACGGCGCCCGGCGCGGCCGAGTCGGGCGAGGAGCAGCGGCTGCTGCTGCGCCGCCTGCACGACGACTGCGCGCTCGCCAGGCGCGCCGTCCGGGCCGCGGTCGGCACCCGCTGACCCCACCCCTCGCTCCCTCGTCACCCCTTCCGCGACACGCCGCGCACACTGCGCGGCGTGTCTCTGCCTTTCCCGGAGGGAAGGTGCCGTGACGGCAGAGGCGCGGCAGCAGCCGTGGGCAACATGCATCGCCACAGCATGATTGACGGAACGTCCGCCAGGGGCTACCTCTGGTTACGTCCGGTCCCGCACGCCCGATCGCGCCCCGACCATTGCCGCGCGTGGCACGGCCCGCCCCGAGGAGGCTGCATTGCGAGGATCCGCTCCCCGACCGTGGAACGCCCCCCTCAGACCCCCGAGCAGACCCCCGAGGAGAAGACAGGCCGCGTTCCGGGCGGCCGGAGTCCTGGCTTCGGCCGCCCTGTTGCTGCCGCTTGCGCCCCAGGCGGCGACGGCCACGGTTCAGCGGCCGCCCTCCGGCGCCCTGCAGCGGGCCTTCGCCGAGGCCTCCCGTGAGTATCGCGTCCCGCAGAGCGTGCTGCTGGGGGTCTCCTATCTGCAGTCACGCTGGGACGCCCACGGCGGCGCGCCGAGCGTCACCGGCGGCTACGGCCCCATGCACCTCACCGATGCCGCCCACGCCTTGGCCGAGGCCCCGCACCACAGCGACGGCCGTGAGGACCCGCGGGGCGACGGCGCACGCCCGCTCCCCCGGGCCGACCGGCCGACCGCCCTTCCGGCGGGCGAGGTCCCCGCCCGGCTGCGCACGCTGGAGCGGGCCGCGCAGGCCTCCGGTCTGTCACGCGAGGCACTGCGCCGGGATCCCGCGGCGAACGTCAAGGGCGGTGCCGCACTGCTCGCGGCCGCCCAGAAGCGGCTGGGCCTGCCCCTGAGCCAGGATCCCGCCGACTGGTACGGCGCGGTGGCGGGCTATCCGGGCGCGTCGGACGCGGCGACGGCCGCCGCCTTCGCCCGTGACGTCTTCGACGTGATGCGCACGGGCGAGCGGCGCACCACCGACTCCGGCCAGCGGGTCGCCCTGCCGCGCAGCCCGCGCCTCGCGGGGCGTACCGATCAGGTGCGGCGCCTGGGCCTCTCGAACGCCCCGGAGGAGGGGACCGAGTGCCCGAGGACGGTGGCCTGTGAAGCGATCCCCGCGCCGTACGAGAAGCTGTCGGGCGACAACTACGGCAATCACGATCTGGCGGGCCGCCCGGCCTCCCAGAAGACCGAGTTCATCGTCATCCACGACACCGAGGGGTCCTGGGAGACGACGATCAAGCTGATCAAGGACCCGGCCTACGTCTCGTGGAACTACACCGTGCGCTCCGCGGACGGGCACATCGCCCAGCACGTGCGCACCAAGGACGTGGCCTGGCACGCGGGCAACTGGTACGTGAACGCCAAGTCGGTCGGCATCGAGCACGAGGGCTTCCTGGCCCAGCCGGACGCCTGGTACACGGAGGAGATGTACCGCACGTCGGCCCGTCTGGTGCGGCATCTGGCGCAGCAGCTGAAGATCCCCCTGGACCGCCGGCACATCCTCGGCCACGACAACGTCCCCGGCACGACCCCGTCGACGATCAAGGGCATGCACACCGACCCCGGCCCGTACTGGGACTGGGCGCACTACTTCGACCTGATGGGCAGGCCGTTCCAGCCCACGGGCGGCCCGTCCGGCGGCATGGTCACGATCCTTCCCGACTACGAGGCCCACGAGCCCGCGTACACCGGCTGCACGAGCCCGGCCAAGCCCTGTGCACCGCACGGCTCGGGTGCCGTGCGGCTGCACACCGCGCCGAACGAGAGGTCACCGCTGGTGAAGGACGCCGGGCTGCGCCCGGACGGCAGTGCGAGCACGATCGACGTCAATGACACGGGTGCGCGCGCCTCGACGGGGCAGCAGTTCGCGGTGGCGGGGCGCAAGGGCTCCTGGACGGCGATCTGGTACCTGGGCCGGCAGGCGTGGTTCCGCAACCCGTGGTCGCAGCCGACCGCCGTCAACGCGTTCGGCTCGGTGGTCACCCCGAAGGAGGGGCTGGAGGAGGTCGCGGTCTACGGGCGCGCCTATCCGGAGCAGGAGGCGTATCCCGCGGGCGTCCCGGTGCAGGCCCTGGCGCCGCTGCCGTACAAGCTGCGCGCCGGCCAGTCCTACGTCGCCGGGCCGCGGGTGCGGAGCGAGTATCTGTGGGCGAAGACCTTCGATCCCGCGGGCCACAAGGTGGTCAAGGGCAAGGATGCGTACTACGAGATCCAGTTCGGGCACCGGGTGGCCTTCGTGAAGGCCGAGGACGTGCGCGTACGGCCCTCGAACCAGTAGCCCCGGCGCATGGCGACGGAGCCCGGTACGGCGTCTGCCGTGCCGGGCTCCGGTGCGTGCGGGTGTGCGGTGGATGGTGCGCGGGCTCCGGGAGGAGCGCGGCGTCAGGCCGTCTGGAACATCTCGGCGGGCAGCGGCTTGAGGAGCTGGTAGAGCTCGTCGGTGATGGGCCGGTCCCAGCTGGCGATGGTGACGAGGACGCCGTCGCTGCGGTCGAACTGGGTGCAGGAGATGCGGCCTTCGGAGCACTTGATGCGCCGGACGATCAGCAGATTGTCCTCGTGCATGACCGGGATGTCCTCGGTCTCCAGCACCTCCACCGGCTCGTCGTTGCCGAGCGCCAGGAGGAGCTGCGTGACCTCGAAGGGCACCTGGCCCTCGTCGAGCTCGCGCACCGGGGAGCCCTCGGGCATATTGCCGATGATCATCGCCGGGCCGCGCCCGCCGAAGAGGTCGTAGCGCAGGAAGACACCCTGGCAGCTGCCGTCGGGCGCGGGCAGCAGCCCGGCCCCGAGATCGCCCGGCCAGTCCCCCGGGTCCATGGCCAGGACGTCGAAGTCCGGCCCGGTGGGCGTGGCGCTGCGGCGGCGGAGGAAGGACATGCCCACATCGTACGTGCCCGGGCCCGTGACGCGGCGCCGGGGAGAGCTTCGGCACGGCTCTCTGCGCGCCCTGCGGGACGGGGCTGCGCAGCAGGCGAGCGAAGGGGCGGGCGGGGCGGGTGAGGTGCTCAGGCGGCGGCGCGCAGGCTGTCCATGTGGCTGCGCAGCACCTGCCGGAGGACGTCCGGGGTGAGGGTGCCGGGCTGGAGCACGGCCTGGAGGGTGAGGCCGTCGAGCAGGGCGGACAGCCGCAGGCTCTCCGTGGCGATGTCCAGGCCGGCGGGCAGACCGCCGGCCTCCCGGCTGCGGTGCAGGACGCGGGTCACGACGCCGAGCATCCCGTCCTGCAACTGCCGGGCGCGGGGCAGCAGTCCCGGCCGGGTGCGGGCCGCGGTGGCGAAGGCGATCCACAGGACCGCCTCTTCGTGGCGCTCCCGGTCGAGGGGGAGGAATTCGGCGAGGAGGTCCTCCGCGAGGCTGCGGCGCTCGGCCGCGTGGGCGGGGTCGAGGATCCGGTCGGCGTGGGCGCGGACACGGGTCTCGATGCGGCCGGTCAGCTCCCCCATCGCGAAGATCATCATTTCGTCGTGGTCGCTGAAGTAGTGGCGCACGGATCCGATGGCGAGGCCGGCCTCCTCGGCGACGTTGCGCAGGGAGGCGGCCTCCAGGCCGCTCCGGCTCACGACGCGCAGGACGGCTTCGGCGACGGCCCTGCGGCGGGCCCCGGGGTCGACGATCTTCGGCATGTTGGCTTTATAGCACGGGCGAGCTACCATCCTTTTTTGGCACGGCCGTGCCAAAAAATGGAGGGAGTGCCGCGTGAACGGCTGGCTGCTGGGGGCGATCATCGCCGCGGTGGTGATCGTCGTGGTGATCAAGCGACTGAAGGGGGAACCGCTCAACGCCCGCGACCTGCTGATCACGCCGGTCGTCCTCACCGGCATCGGCGTCGCCTCGCTGGTGAAGGCGGAGGGCCTGACGGGGACGGATCTCGCCTGGGTGATCCCGGGCGCCCTCCTGGGGTGCGGGCTCGGCGCCGTGCGCGGGGCCACCGTGCACCTCTCCGAGAAGGCCGGGGCGCTCTGGCAGCGCTACACGGGCCGGACGTTCCTGGTCCTCGTGGGTTCCCTGGTGATCACGGGCGGTTTCGGTCTGCTCGCCACCCACGCGGGCGTGTCCGAGGACGCCCGGCCGATGCAGCTGAACATCGGCGTGAGCTTCCTCGGTGAAGCGCTGGTCATCGGCGCACGGGGCTTGATGAGCGGGGTGCCCTTCGCCCCGGAACGCCCGCGGCGCTGACGTCGCGGGCGCCCCGGGCGGGCCGGGCGTCGCGGGCGTCCCGGGCGGGCCGGGCCTCCCCTGCGGAACCGCGGCCAAAAGCCCGCCCGGACGCAGCTTGTGGGGGCGCTGTCCGGGCGGACCGACGGCCGAGGACACCGCCGCGGCGGCACGCTACCAGGCGCAAACGGGGCTCTCATTTATGGAAACCCTTACTCTGGAGCGAATGGGTGAATTCCCGAAACTTCCGTTATGGGACCGAGTTACTCAGATCGCTTCCCTGTCTGTGAGAGGCAGTTAATCGATCGAAAGGCACAGACCGTGCTCAAGAAGGTACTCACGACGGCCGCCATGACAGCTACCGCTGTCGGCACCATCGCCGGCCCGGCGATGGCGATCGGCAACGATCAGGACGTCGCCAACGGCAACGCTTCGCACACCGGTTACGGCAACACGAAGACCGGCGGCAAGGAAAGCCCGCAGATGAGCCTGATCCAGGGCACTCTCAACAAGCCGTGCCTGGGCATCGGGAAGATCGGTCTCCAGGGGCTCGTCGGCGCGGTGCCGATCAACGTCCAGGACGTCCCGATCCTCTCCTCGCAGCAACAGCAGCAGTGCACCGACAACTCGACGATCAGCGACGGCGACGACCCGCTGTCGCACATCCTCGACGAGATCCCGATCATCTCGGGCAACGGCTCGGGCAACAAGGGCGGCGGCCACCCCGGCCTGCACGGCCTCAACGGCGGCCACCCCGGCTTCGGCGGCCACTGACCGGCGTCTCGGTCGGACGGATCTCCCCCTGTCTCGGGTGCACGGGCCCCGGGACAGGGGGATTCCCCTGTCCCGGGGCCCTTACGAACCCTTCCGCCCCGCTTCCGAACCCTGCCGCCCCTTGCCGGCCCCTTGCCGGCGCCTCGTCGGCCCCTGCCCGGAACGTGCAGGTCAGAGGGCCGGACGCCGGTTCCCCGCCCGGTCGTATACGATGACCGCGTGACTATGCTCGTCAAACGCCGCCACGTGGACCTCCTCCGCGTCACGAGCATGTCCTGTCGCCGCTACGGCTGATCTTCTTCCCGCCCAGCCCTCTCCACGGGCCGAGGCCTGCTTTTCCTTCTTACTTTTCCTGCCGTTTCCCGGTCCCGCTCCGCCCTGCCCGCGTACCCGCGACGACGGAGCGGCCGTCCGGCGCACCGCCGTACGGAAAATCCCGGGCCCTCACGCTGTGGACAACCCTCATGAGCAACAAGCTTCCCGTCCTCGACCTCTCCGCCGCCTCCGCCGGTCCGGAGGCCCGTGCCCGCTTCCACGAGGAGCTGCACTCGGCCGCCCGCGACGTGGGCTTCTTCCACCTCACCGGCCACGGCGTCACCGAGACCGAGACCGCCGACCTGTGGCGCACCATGCGCGCGTTCTTCGCTCTCCCCGAGGCCGACCGGCTGTCCGTCAGCAACCTCAACTCCCCGCACTTCCGCGGCTACACCCGCATCGGCGACGAGCGGACGGGCGGCAGCCGGGACTGGCGCGACCAGCTGGACATAGGCGCCGAGCGCGAGGCGCGGGTGCCGGGCGCGGACGAGCCCGGCTACTGGTGGCTGGAGGGCCCGAACCAGTGGCCCGCGGCCCTGCCGGAGCTGCGTACGGCCGCCCTGCGCTGGATCGACCGGCTGAGCGCGGTGGCCGAGCGGCTGCTGCACGAGCTGCTGGCCGCGATCGGCGCCCCCGAGGACTTCTACGACAAGGCCTTCGCCGACCGTCCCCACCTGCACCTGAAGCTGGTTCGCTACCCCGGCAGCGCCCCGGACGGCGCCGGCCAGGGCGTCGGCGCCCACAAGGACTACGGCTTCCTGACCCTGCTGCTGCAGGACGAGGTCGGCGGTCTCCAAGTGGAGGCGGCCGACGGGTCGTTCATCGACGTGCCGCCGGTGCCGGGCGCGTTCGTCATCAACCTCGGCGAGCTGCTGGAGGTGGCCACGAACGGCTACCTGAAGGCGACCAACCACCGCGTGGTCAGCCCGGCCGGCACCCGCGAGCGCTTCTCCGTCCCGTTCTTCTACAACCCGCGCCTGGACGCCCGCATCGAGCCGGTGCCCTTCGCACACGCCGACCGGGCTCCGGGCGTCACCCAGGACGACCGCAACCCGCTGTTCGCGGAGTACGGCCGCAACGAGATCAAGGGCTGGCTGCGCGCCCACCCGCAGGTGGCCCGCCGCCACCACGCCGCTCTGCTGACGGAGGGCACGCCCGTGGGCTGATTGCCCGTCAGGTGAGGTCGAACTCGCCCTCGCGGGCGCCGCGTACGAAGGCGCGCCACTCCGCGGGCGAGAACACCACTGCGGGACCCGGATCACGTCCGTTGCGCATGGCGATGAAGCCCTCCACGAAGGCGATCTGGACATCGCCGGTCCCCTGGCTGCCCGGCAGCCAGGCGGCGTTGCCGAGGTCGAGCTCGGGCACGATGGCGCCCGCCGGTCGTTCAGTCGTGCTCTCTGCCACTGCTGAAGCTCCTCCCGGTCGTCGTCCCGCGCCCACCCTAGCGAGCGCGGCGTGCGCCGCACAGGCCGCACGGCGGCGAACGCTCCGCCGTGCGCTCCTTCAGGTGGTGGGGGGTTCGTGGCCGACCACCCACATGGAGAAGAACTGCGCGCCCCCTCCGTAGGCGTGGCCGAGCGCCTTGCGGGCGCCGTCGACCTGGTGCTCACCCGCCCTCCCCCGCACCTGGAGGGCGGCTTCGGCGAAGCGGATGAGGCCGGAGGCGCCGATGGGGTTGGTGGACAGGACGCCGCCCGAGGGGTTGACCGGCAGTTCGCCGTCCAGCTCCGTGGCCCCGGAGGCGGTGAGCTTCCAGCCCTCGCCCTCGGCGGCGAAGCCGAGGTTCTCCAGCCACATCGGCTCGTACCAGCTGAAGGGCACGTACAGTTCGGCGGCGTCGATCTCGCGCCGCGGGTCGGTGACGCCCGCCTGCCGGTAGACCTCGGCGGCGCAGTCGCGGCCGGCGCGCGGCGAGACGAAGTCCTTGCCGGCGAAGAGCGTGGGTTCGCTGCGCATGGCGCCGCCGTGCACCCAGGCGGGCGGGTGCGGGGCGCGGGCGGCACCCGTGCGGTCGGTGAGGACCATCGCGCAGGCGCCGTCGGAGGAGGGACAGGTCTCGGAGTAGCGAACCGGGTCCCACAGCATGGGCGAGGACTGCACCCGCTCCAGGGTGAGGCCGTGCTCGTGCAGGTGGGCCCACGGGTTCTTCAGGGCATTGCGGCGGTCCTTGTAGGCGACGAGCGAGCCCACGGCGGCGGGGGCGCCGCTGCGGCGCATGTAGGCCCGTACGTGCGGGGCGAAGAATCCCCCGGCGCCGGCCAGCAGGGGCTGCTGGAAGGGCACGGGCAGGGACAGGCCCCACATGGCGTTGGACTCGGACTGCTTCTCGAAGGCCACGGCGAGCACGGTCCGGTGGACGCGGGCCGCGACGAGGTCGGCGGCGACGAGGGCCGTGGAGCCGCCGACCGACCCGGCGGTGTGCACCCGCAGGACGGGCTTGCCGACGGCTCCGAGGGCGTCGGCGAGGTAGAGCTCGGGCATCATCACGCCCTCGAAGAAGTCGGGGGCCTTGCCGACGACGACGGCGTCGGTGTCCGCCCACGACAGCCCCGCGTCCTCCAGGGCCCGCACGGCGGCCTCGCGGACGAGCCCGGCCAGGGAGACGTCCCGGCGGGCCGCCGCGTGCTTGGTCTGGCCGATGCCGACGACGGCCACGGGTTCCTTGCTCACCTGGCCTCCCCTTTGGTCTCGCCCTCGGTCTCGCCTTCCAGTACGGCGACGAGGTTGTGCTGCAGGCAGGGCCCGGACGTGGCGTGGGCCAGGGCCCGGTCGGAGGCCCCCCGGTGGATGCGGGCGGCCGCCTCGCCGAGGCGGATCAGGCCGGTGGCCATGACGGGGTCGGCGGCGTGGGCGCCGCCGGAGGGGTTGACGGCGACGGTGTCGTCCAGGCGCAGCGCCCGGCGCAGGACGACTTCCTGCGAGGTGAAAGGGGCGTGGAGTTCGGCCGTGTCGACGGGGGCGCGGAAGGCTCCGGCGCGTTCGGCCGCGAGGCGGGTGGACGGCGAGTCGGTGAGGTCCCGCAGGCCCAGGGCCTGGGCCTCGATGCGGTGGTCGATGCCGCGGATCCAGGCGGGCCGGGCGCACATGCGGCGCGCGGTGTCCGCGGCGGCGAGCACGACGGCGGCCGCGCCGTCGGTGACGGCCGGGCAGTCGCCCGCGCGCAGGGGCCGTACGACGTACTCGCCGGCGGGCGCATCGTCGCCGCCCCGGCGGGCGAGGACGGCCAGGGCCTCCTCATCGGTGTGGCCGGCGTCGATGAGGGCCTGGGCCTGGAGGGCGGCCAGCGAGACGGAGTCGGGCCACAGAGGGGCGACGTAGTAGGGGTCGAGCTGGCGGGTGAGGACGTCCCGCAGGGGGCCGGCGGAGGGCTTGCCATGGGCGTAGACGAGGGCGGTGTCGGCCCGGCCGGTGAGGATCTTCACCCAGGCCTCGAAAAGCGCCCAGGCGCCGTCCGCCTCCACGTGGGACTCGGCGACGGGCGGCCAGGCGCCGACGCCGTCGAGGGTCTGGGTGAAGGAGAAGGGGCGGCCGGCGAGGTAGTCGCTCGACCCGGAGCAGGTGAAGTCCGCCTCGCCGGGGGCGAGTCCGGCCTGCTCCAGCGCCGCGTGCAGGACGGGCAGCAGCATCTCCGTCTCGGACAGCCCCTCGGCGGCGCCCCGGTGGTCGCTGCGCGCGAAGGCGACGATGGCGACGTCGCGGGGGGCCGTGCGGCGGGCGCCGCCCGCGCCGCCGGGCTTCACAGCAGCTCCTTGTAGGTGTCGTAGGCGGCGTCGGGTTCCCCGGTGGGCCGGTAGTGGTCGGGGTGGCGGCCGTCCGCGGTCCATACGGGCTCGACGCGCAGGCCCATGCGCACCTCGTCGTACGGGATGCCGCCGATGCGCCCGTGGAGGGCGAGGTCGGCTCCGTCCAGGGCGATGTGGGCGTAGACGTAGGGGACCTCGATGCCGGCGCCCTTGGCCTTGATGTTGACGATGCAGAAGGTGGTGACGGTGCCGCGCGGGCCGACCTCGACCTGCTCGGTCGCGGCCACGCCGCAGGTGGGGCAGGCGCCGCGGGGCGGGACGTGGACCTTGCTGCAGGAGGGGCAGCGTTCGCCGGTGATCCTCCGCCCGGCGAGGGCGGCGAGGTGGCGGCTCTGGGCCCGGCCGGGCGTATAGGTGTAGTCGAGCCGGGCGGGGGCGACGATGCCGGTGACGGGGTCGTCGAAGGTGCCGTGGTGCGGGGCGGGTGTCCGCGGGCCGTCCCCGCCGTCCCCGCCGTCCCCGCCGTCGTCCTCGTGCGGGTCGTACGGTTCGAAGCAGCCGATGTCGGTGATCGCGCCGGTGCGCTCGGGTGCCCAGCGGATGCGGACGCGCATGCCGGTGCGTACGGCGTGGGGCCCGGGGGCGTCGAGGACGTGCAGCAGGGCGGTGTCGGCGCCGTCGAGGCGCACCAGGACCCAGGCGAAGGGCGTGCGCAGGGGCTGGCCGGGCCGGGGGGCGGGGTTCCAGGCCCAGGTGGTGACGGTGCCGGTGGGGGCGACCTCGGCCAGGTCGCGGATCTCCTCGGCGGTGACGGGGTCGTACTCGACGGGCGGGACGAGGATGCGCCCGTCGCGGGTGCGTACGCCGAGGACCGTGCGCTCGCGCAGGCCGGTGAGGAAGGCGCTCTGCACGGGGCCGAGGGAGCGGGTGAAGGGGAAGGAGACGGTCAGGGGCGCGGTGAGGATCTCCGGCACGGCGGTGCTCCCTTCAGGTGAGGATCTTCCGGCACGGCGATGCTCCCTTCAGGCGCGCCGGTAGACGGCGGGGCGCTTCTCGGCGAAGGCCCGGGTGCCCTCTTTCGCGTCGGAGCTGGCGAGGACGGGCCGGCCCCGTTCGAGTTCGAGGGCGAGGCCGTCGGCTTCGGCGAGGCCGGCGGAGTCGTGGACGCAGGCCTTGACGGCCTCGACGGCCAGCGGGCCGTTGGCGTTGATCAGCCCGGCGGTCTCCAGCGCCCGTTCCAGGGCGGTGCCGTCGGGGACGACGTGACCGATGAGGCCGATGCGCTCGGCCTCGGCCGCTGTGTAGGGGCGGCCGGTGAGCAGCATCTCCAGGGCGTGGGTGCGCGGGATCTGGCGCGGGAGGCGGACGGTGGAGCCGCCGACGGGGAAGAGGCCGCGGCGCACCTCGAAGAGGCCGAAGACGGCGCTCTCCCCGGCGATGCGGATGTCGGTGCCCTGGAGGATCTCGGTGCCGCCCGCGACGCAGGGCCCCTCGACCGCGGCGATGACCGGTTTGCGCGGCCGGTAGTGGCGGAGCATGGCCTTCCAGTGCAGGTCGGGGTCGGCCTTGAACCGGGCGCGGCACGGGTCGTCGCCCGCGGGGCCCGGCCCGTGCAGGGCCTTGAGGTCCATGCCGGAGCAGAAGGCCCCGCCCGCGCCGGTGAGGACGACGGAGCGGACGGCGTCGTCTTCGTCGGCCTCCAGCCAGCCGTCGTGGAGCCCGGCCAGCATCGGCAGCGACAGGGCGTTCTTCGCTTCCGGCCGGTTGAGGGTGAGCACCAGCGTGGCGCCGATGCGTTCGACCGTGAGGTGTTCGGTGCCGCTCATGGGTTGCCCCTCCCGTCCCGACGACCAGAACAGGGTGCAGGAGGCGTGTCCGGGGTACAAGGCTTTTCTGACATCCCGTCAGATTTTTGGGGCGCCCTCCCTTCCTCCCTGCGGCGCGCGGCGCTCTAATGGGCGCGCGGCCGCCGTTCGCCCCGGAGTCGCCCTTCACCCGGGGCCGCCGTTCCACCGAGTCGCCGTTCCGCCGGGCAGGAGGAGACGTGGACTACAACCTCGCCGATCTCTTCGAGTCGGTCGTGGACGCGGTGCCCGGCCGGGAGGCCCTGGTCCACGCGGACCTCCCCGGGAGCGGTGCCGAGCGACGGCTGACGTACGCGCAGCTCGACGCGGCGGCCAACCGGCTCGCGCACCACCTGCGCGACAGCGGGATCCGGCCCGGCGACCACGTCGGCCTGCACCTTTACAACGGCGTCGAGTACCTGCAGACGTTCTGGGCCTGCCTGAAGATCCGGGCGGTGCCCGTCAACGTCAACTACCGCTACGTCGAGGACGAGCTGGCCTACCTCTACCGCGACGCCGACCTCGTGGCGCTGGTCTTCGACGCCGCCTTCACCGGCCGGGTGGCGGCGGCGCTGCCCCGTACGCAGCTGCTGCGCCACCTCGTGCGGGCCGGCACGCCACCGCACGGGGCGCCCGAACCCGCCCTCACGCCCGTCCCCTTCACGGAGGCCGAGGCCTCGGGGTCGCCCCTGCGCGGCTTCGGGCCGCGCTCGGGGGACGATCAGGTCATCATCTACACCGGCGGCACGACGGGCCTGCCCAAGGGCGTGATGTGGCGGCAGGAGGACCTGTTCTTCTCCGGCCTCGGCGGAGGAGCGCCCACGGGCGAGCCGGTCAAAGACCCACGGGAGCTGGCCGCGCGCGTCGCGGACGGGGGCGAGGGCCTGGTCTTCTTCCCCACCGCGCCGCTGATGCACGGCACGTCCACGCTCACCGCGCTCATCGCCTTCGACTACGGCCAGAAGGCCGTGCTGCACCGGAAGTTCGCCCCCGAGGAGGTGCTGCGCACCGTCGCGAAGGAGAAGGTCACCTGTATCTCGCTGGTCGGTGACGCGATGCTGCGCCCCCTGGTGGACGCGCTGGCCGGGCCGATGCGGGGCACCGGCTGCTCGTCGCTGTTCAGCGTCAGCAGTTCGGGCGCGGTCCTCTCCGCCACCGTGCGGGAGCAGTTCACGGCGCTGCTGCCGCACGTGGCGCTGCTGAACAACTTCGGCTCCTCGGAATCGGGATTCAACGGCACCGCGACGGACGGGGCGGGCGCGAGCGGGGGCGGGGAGGGCGCGGCTTGGGGCGGCGCGGGCGGCGGCTTGCGGCTGCGCGTCAACGACCGCACGGCCGTAGTCGACCCGGTCACGCACGAACCCGTCGCGCCCGGCGAGGAGGGACGCGTCGCCCAGCGCGGCCACGTACCGCTCGGCTACTACAACGACCCCGCCCGGACCGAGGCGACGTTCTTCCGGGCGGGGGGCGAACGGTGGGTGCTGCTCGGCGACATGGCGCGGGCCGGCGCGGACGGCGAGATCACCGTGCTGGGGCGGGGCTCGCAGTGCATCAACACCGGCGGCGAGAAGGTGTACCCGGAGGAGGTCGAACAGGCGCTCAAGGCCCATCCGGACGTGTACGACGTGCTGGTCGCGGGCATTCCGGACGAGCGGTGGGGACAGCGCGTCGCCGCCGTCGTCCAGCCGCGCGCGGGGGCGGGGCCCCTGACCCTGGACGGGCTGCAGGCGCACTGCCGGGCGCGGCTGGCGGGCTACAAGGTGCCGCGCAGCGTGGTCTTCACGGAGCGGATACGCAGGTCTCCGAGCGGGAAGGCCGACTACCGGTGGGCGCGGGCGGTGGCGGAGGACGGCGGGTGACCGGTTCGCGCGGCCGGTTCATGCGACCGGAGCTCGCGCAGCCGCTTTATGTGACCGGTTCGCCCGGCACCGCTTTTCCACAGGGCCCGGCATCCCTCTTGACGCCCGGCGGCGCCTCTGGATACTTAAGCCCATGCAACGACCGAACGATCGGTTGGTTCCCCGGGACGCAGCCGAGCGGATGACGCGCGAAGAGCTGACGGCACTGCAGCTGGAGCGGCTGCGGGCCACCTTGCGGCACGCCTACGAGAACGTGCCCTTCTACCGGCGCTCCTTCGACGCCGCGGGCATACGGCCCGACGACTGCCGCACCCTCGCCGACCTCGCCCGCCTCCCGTTCACCACCAAGGCCGATCTCCGGGAGCACTACCCCTTCGGCATGTTCGCCGTGCCCGATACCCGGATCCGGCGCCTGCACGCCTCCAGCGGGACCACCGGCACGCCCACCGTCGTCGGCTACACCGACCGGGATCTGGACACGTGGGCCGAGGTCGTCGCCCGCTCCATCCGCGCCGCCGGCGGCCGGCCCGGCGACAGGATCCACGTGGCCTACGGCTACGGGCTGTTCACCGGCGGTCTCGGAGCGCACTACGGCGCCGAGCGGCTCGGCTGCACGGTGATCCCCGCCTCCGGCGGCATGACCGCGCGCCAGGTCCGGCTCATCCAGGACCTGCAGCCACAGATCATCATGGTGACGCCCACCTACATGCTCACCCTGCTCGACGAGTTCGAGCGCCAGGGCGTCGACCCGCGCAGCACGTCGCTGACCACCGGCATCTTCGGCGCCGAGCCCTGGACGGAGGAGATGCGCCGGGAGATCGAGGAGCGCTTCGCCATCGACGCCGTCGACATATACGGCCTCTCGGAGATCATCGGTCCCGGCGTCGCCCAGGAGTGCGCCGAGACCAAGGACGGCCTGCACATCTGGGAGGACCACTTCTACCCGGAGATCGTCGACCCGGTCACGGGCGAGGTGCTGCCCGAGGGCAGCCACGGCGAGCTGGTCCTCACCTCCCTCACCAAGGAGGCCATGCCCGTCGTGCGCTACCGCACCCGCGACCTCACCCGGCTCCTGCCCGGCACCGCCCGTCCCGCCTTCCGCCGGATGGAGCGGATCACCGGGCGCAGCGACGACATGATCATCCTGCGGGGCGTCAACCTCTTCCCCGCGCAGATCGAGGAGATCGTGCTGCGGACGCCGGGCCTCGCCCCGCACTTCCAGCTGCGCCTCACCCGCGAGGGCAGGATGGACCACCTCACCGTGCGGGCCGAGGCCCGCCCGGAGGCGACGCCGGAGCAGCGCGGGGCCGCCTCCGGCGAGGTGGCGCGGCAAGTGAAGGAGGGCATCGGCGTCACGGTGACCGTCGAGGTGGTCGACGGCGGGACGCTGGAGCGGTCGGTGGGCAAGCTGAAGCGCATCGTGGACGAGAGGGGAAAGCGGTGACGCCCTCCGGCGGGCAGCGGGCCCGGGCACGCCGGATCCCGCCCGGGCGGATCCGGGCAACGGCGCCCCGGCACCTGCCGGCTGCCGCGTCCTGGCGGCCCGGCAGCGGCAGCGGCAGCGGCAGCGGCAGCGGCAGCGGCAGCGGCAGCGGCAGCGGCAGCGGCAGCGGCAGGGTATGCCTGCCACGACGGCGCAGCACCGTCTCGGCGGGGTGCGGGCGGATCCGCGATCACCGGACCGGACGGCGACGCGCCGTCGTGATCAGCCGGGTGGTACGGTGCCGAACCGCTCCCGGAGTTCCCGTTTCAGCACCTTGCCGGAGGCATTCCGCGGCAGCTCGTCCACGAACAGGACACGCTTGGGCGCCTTGAAGGAAGCGAGCCGCTCCCGCGCGTACGCCCTCAGCTCCTCCTCGGTCACGCCGTCGCGCGCGACGACCACGGCGGTGACCGCCTCGATCCAGCGGGCGTCGGGAAGCCCGATGACGGCCGCATCGGCGACCGCCGGATGACCGTAGAGCACGTCCTCGACCTGGCGGGAGGCGACCAGCACGCCGCCGGAGTTGATGACGTCCTTGAGCCGGTCCACCACCGTGAGGTAGCCCTCGGCGTCCCGGACGGCCATGTCGCCGGAGTGGAACCAGCCGTCCCGGAAGGCCTCCTCGGTCTCCCCGGGCTTGCCCCAGTAGCCCCGGCACAGCTGCGGGGAGCGGTAGACGACCTCGCCGGGCGTGCCGTCGGGCACGTCGGCGCCCTTGTCGTCCACGACGCGCGCCTCGACGAACAGCACGGGCCGCCCGCACGAGTCCATCCGCCCCTCGTGCTCCTCCGGCCGCAGCACGGTGGCCAGCGGCCCGATCTCGCTCTGCCCGAAGCAGTTGTAGAACGCGAGGCGGGGCAGGTGCGCGCGCAGCCGCTCCAGGACCGGCACGGGCATGACGGACGCGCCGTAGTACGCCTTGCGCAGCGCCGACAGGTCCCGGCCGGCGAAGCCGGGGTGACCGGCCAGTGCGATCCACACGGTCGGCGGGGCGAAGAAGCTGTCGGCCCGCCCCGCCTCCACCAGTTCGAGGACGCGGTCCGGGTCCGGAGCGTCGATGAGGGTGTTCTCCGCGCCCACGGCCAGGGACGGCAGCAGGAACACGTGCATCTGCGCCGAGTGGTAGAGCGGCAGGGCGTGCAGCGGCCGGTCCGTCTCCCGGAGGTCCAGGGCGGTGATCGCGCTCAGATAGGCGTGCACGAGCGCGCCGTGCGTCATCATCGCGCCCTTGGGCTGCGCCGTGGTGCCGGAGGTGTAGAGCAGCTGCACGAGATCGTCCCGGTCCGGGCCCCCGGTGAACAGGGTCGCGCTGCCCGTGCGCCGGAGATGCTGCGCCGACCGCTCCAGCAGGGAATCCGTGGCGTCGCGCAGCGGCAGGGTGCGGACGGAAGCGGGCAGCCGGTGGGCCAGGTGCGGGTCGGTCAGCACCAGCGCGCTGCCCGACTGCTCCAGGATGTAGCCCAGTTCCCCGCCGGTGAGCTGGTGGTTGACGGGCACGTGCACCAGGCCCGCGCGGGCGCAGGCCAGGAAGCCGATCAGATAGGCGTCGGAGTTGTGCCCGTAGGCGGCGACGCGGTCGCCGTCGCGCAGCCCGCTGTCGCGCAGGGCCACGGCGGCGCCCGTCACGGCCTCGTCCAGCTCGCGGTACGTCCAGGTGCGCTCCCCGTACCGCAGGGCCGTCCGCTCCGGCACGCGCCGGGCCGAGCGCCGCAGAATGCCGTCCACCGTGCTCTCGCGGGCTCCCGTCATGCCCGGATCCTGGGGGCCGCCGTGCGCCGAGGTCAAGAGGGCACGACGACGGACGGGCGCGACGACGGACGGGCAGGACCGGGCGGGCAGGCGGGGCGGGCACGGGGCGGCACGGGGCAGCGCCGCCTCCGTCGTCAACTCCCCGCCCTGCGCCGGCGTCCTACCTCCCACAGGTGACAACTCGTCCCTCAGTAGCCATGGGAGCCACGTTGCTCTTACGCCATCGCATACGTGCCCTCGCGGGCCTCGGCCTGGCGACGCTGACCTGCGCCGTCGCCCTGCCGGGCGAGGCCACGGCCGCCACCGGCGCCGCGCCCGCCACTGCAGCCACGCCCGCCACCGGCGGCCGCGCCTCGGGCGGCGGCCTGTCCGCCGTCATCCGCTACACCGAGTACGGCGTTCCGCACATCGTCGCGAAGGACTACGCGAACCTCGGCTTCGGCACCGGCTGGGCCCAGGCCGCCGACCAGGTGTGCACCCTCGCCGACGGGTTCGTGACCCTGCGCGGCGAGCGCTCGGCCCGCTTCGGCCCCGACGCGAAGCCCGACGGCTCGCTGTCGTCCGCCACCACCAACCTCTCCAGCGACCTGTTCTTCCGCGGCCTGAACGAGGCGAAGGCCGTCGACAGGATCCTCGGCACACCCGCCCCGGCCGGACCCACCCGGCAGGCCAAGGAGCTCATGCGCGGCTGGGCCGCGGGCTACAACGCCTGGCTGGCGCAGAACCGCATCACCGACCCGGCCTGCCGCGGCGCCGGCTGGGTCACCCCGGTGACCGCCCTGGACGTGGCCCGGCGCGGCTACGCCATCACCGTCCTCGGCGGCCAGGGCATGGCCGCCGACGGCATCGCCGCCGACGCACGGCCGGGGGCCGCTCCCCGTACGGCCGAGGCGGCCAAGGCCCCGGCGGACCCCGCCGAAGCGGCCCGCAAGGTCGTCGACGAGCAGCGGAAGAACGCCGGCATGGGCTCGAACGCGGTCGCCTTCGCGGGCTCCACCACGGCGAACGGGCGCGGCCTGCTGCTCGGCAACCCCCACTACCCCTGGCAGGGCGGCCGCCGCTTCTGGCAGTCGCAGCAGACCATCCCCGGCGAGCTGAACGTCTCCGGCGGCTCGCTGCTCGGCATGCCCGTCGTGCAGATCGGCTTCAACGAGCGGATGGCCTGGAGCCACACGGTCGCCACCGGCGTGCCGGTCAGCCTGTACGAACTGAAGACCGTGCCCGGCGACGCCCACGCCTACCTCGTGGACGGCAGGCCCGAGCGGATGACCGAGCGCACGGTCACCGTGCCCGTCCGGGGCAAGGACGGCCGCACCTCCCGGATCACCCGCAGCCAGTGGTGGACGCGCTACGGGCCGGTGGTCACCTCGATCGACGACCTGCCCCTGCCCTGGGCCGACGGCAAGGCCTACGCCCTGACCGACCCCAATGCCGAAAGCCTGCGCTTCACCGACGCCTCGCTCTCCCT
Organism: Streptomyces hiroshimensis; assembly: GCF_014650335.1. GTDB lineage: Bacteria > Actinomycetota > Actinomycetes > Streptomycetales > Streptomycetaceae > Streptomyces > Streptomyces hiroshimensis. The sequence goes on along the minus strand of NZ_BMUT01000011.1, from coordinate 113,636 downwards.
GGCCAAGTCCCGCAGCGTGCGCGGCGCCCAGGACGCCCTGCGCCGCACGCAGGGCCTGCCGTGGGTGAACACGATCGCCGCCGACTCCGGCGGGCACAGCCTCTACACCCAGTCGCAGGTCCTGCCCCGGGTCACCGACGAGCTCGCCGGGCGCTGCTCCACCGCCCTCGGCAGGCAGACGTTCCCGGCCGCGGGCCTGGCCGTCCTGGACGGCTCCCGCGGCGGCTGCGCGCTGGGGCGCGACGCCGACGCCGTCCAGCCGGGTATCTTCGGCCCCTCCGCGATGCCGTCGCTGGTCGACGCACCATACGCAGAAAACTCCAACGACAGCCCCTGGCTGGCCAACGCGGACCGCCCGCTCACCGGCTACCCGCGGATCTTCGGCGACGTCTCCACCGCCCGCTCGCTGCGCACGCGCGGCGCGGTCGAGGACGTGTCCGCCCTGGCGAAGCGCGGTGGGCTGACCGTGGCGGACCTGGAGCGGCAGCAGTTCGCGAACCGTGCCCCCGCGGGCGACCTGGCCGCGGCCGGTGCGGCGAAGGCCTGCGCCGCGCTGCCGGGCGGCAGGGCGACGGGCAGTGACGGCAAGCCGGTCGACGTCTCCGCGGCCTGCGGAGTGCTGGCCCGCTGGGACCGGACGGTTCGTACGGACAGCAAGGGCGCGGTCCTCTTCGACCGCTTCTGGCGCAGGCTCGTGCGCTCCGCTCCGCAGGCCGAGCTGTGGCGCGTGCCCTTCTCCCCCGCCTCCCCCGTGACCACGCCGAACACGCTGAACACGGCGTCCCCCGCGGTCGGCCGCGCCCTCGCCGACGCGGTCGCCGAGCTGCGCGGGGCGGGCATCGCCCTGGACGCACCCCTGGGCGAGCACCAGTTCGTCGAGCGCAACGGCAAGCGCATCCCCGTTGCGGGCGGCGCCGACGCGCTGGGCATCTGGAACATGATCGAGTCGGCGCCGTGGGACTCCGCCCGCGGCGGCTACTCCGAGGTCCGGCACGGCTCCAGCTACATCCAGGCCGTCGGCTTCGACGGCGGCCCCTGCCCGGCGGCCCGCACCCTCCTGACGTACGGGCAGTCCTCCGACCCCACCTCACCGCACTACGCGGACCAGACCCGGCTGTTCTCGGCCGGCCGCATGGTCACGGCCCGCTTCTGCGAGAAGGACATCCTGTCCTCGCCGCAGCTGCGGGTGGTGCGCGTGGGCGAACGCTGACGGTCCGCTCCTGCCGGTTTCCGGGCCGGGCGCCGCTCACACCGGGCGGTCCCGGCCCTTCCAGTAGGGCTCCCGCAGGCGGCGTTTGTAGAGCTTGCCGTTGGGGTCGCGGGGCATGGCGGTGATGAACTCGACGGCCTTGGGCCGCTTGTAGCCGGCCAGCGACCCGGCGCAGTGCGCGAGGATGTCCGCCGCCAGCGGGGCGCCCGGTGCGTACCCCTCGGCCGGCTCGACGACGGCGCGCACCTCCTCGCCCCAGTCGTCGTGCGGCACGCCGAAGACGGCGGCGTCGGCGACGGCCGGGTGGGCGAGCAGCACGGACTCGATCTCCGCGGGGTAGATGTTGACGCCCCCGGAGATGATCAGGTCGATCTTGCGGTCGCGCAGGAAGAGATAGCCGTCCTCGTCGAGACAGCCGAGGTCGCCGACGGTGAAGAAGTCGCCGATGCGGTTGTCGCGGGTCTTGCCGGCGTCCTTGTGGTACGTGAAGCCGCCGGTGCTCATCTTCATGTAGACGGTGCCGAGGCGGCCCGCCGGCAGGCGGTTGCCGTCGTCGTCGAAGACGGCGAGCTCGCTGATGGGCCAGGCCTTGCCGACCGTGCCGGGCTTCTTCAGCCAGTCCTCGGCAGTGGCGAAGGCGCCGCCGCCCTCGCTGGCCGCGTAGTACTCCTCGATGCAGCCGCCCCACCAGTCGATCATCGCCCGTTTGACGTGCTCGGGGCAGGGCGCGGCGCCGTGCACGGCGTGCCGCATGGACGAGACGTCGTAGCGGGCCCGGACGTGCTCCGGCAGGCCGAGCAGCCGCTGGAACTGGGTGGGGACCATGTGCGTGTGCGTGCACCGGTACGTCTCGATCAGGCGCAGCATCTCCTCGGGCGTCCACTTGTCCATCACCACCAGCCGGTGGCCGATGTGCAGGGACGCGGCCGCGAACTGCAGGACGGCCGTGTGGTAGAGCGGTGAGCACACCAGGTGGGTGTTGCCGTCGAACGGCCGGATGCCGAAGATGCCCAGGAACCCGCCGAGGTGGCCCTCCTCGGGCGGCTTGCCGGTGAGCGGGCGGCGGATGCCGCGCGGCCGGCCGGTCGTACCGGAGGTGTAGTTCATGACCCAGCCGAGGGTGCGGTCGGCGGGCGGGGTGTCCGGGCGGTGGTCGAGGAGGGCGGCGTACGGGCGGAAGCCGGCGATGTCCCCGACGGCGTAGCGCCGTGCGGCGGGCAGGCCGGCCTCGTCGGCGGCCGCCGTGGCCGTGGCGGCGAACCGATCGTGGGCGATGAGGGCCTTGGCCTCGCTGTCGGCGACGATCCAGGCGATCTCCGGCCCGACGAGGTGGTGGTTGACCGGCACCAGGTAGAGACCGGCCTGGGTGGCGGCGAGGTGGGCGGTGAGGAGCTCGGCGCCGTTGGGCAGGACGGCGGCGAAGGCGTCGCCGGCGCGCAGCCCCGCGGCGCGCAGCCCGTGGACGAGCCGGTTGGCGGCGCCGTGCAGGCGCCCGGCGGTCCACGTGCCTCCGGCCGGGTCGACCAGGACGACGCGGTCGGGGTCGGCGGCGGCCTGCGCCCAGAAGCCGTTGGGCGGTCGGGGTGCCATGGGGCCTCCTTCGGACAGCGGATGGACGGCGAGGCGGGCGTGCCTGGGGTCGGTCACTGCGGCGCGGGCCCGTTCCGGTCCGCGTTGCCGCGGCAGGCAGGACGATCGCCGGGCACGACCGGGCCCGTCGCGGCCCGTTCGGAGCCGTGCGCGACGCCGGCGGCGGGGGGCGTTGCGCGGTGCCGGACGGTGGACGGCTCCGGCTCGTCAGCGGCCGGTCCCGCTCCGCAGCCCTGCCCGGAATCGCCGGTGCCCGGCCCGGCACCGGGCGTCGAAGGCGCCCCGCGGGCACCGGTCGTGGACGGGTGCGGCACGTCCGTAGGCAGGTGCGGCCCGTCCGCGGCCGGTCCTGCCCGCCCCGCAGGGGCACCCGCTCCCGCCGCGATGCGGCCCAGCCGCGCGACGGCGCGGTCGAAGCCCCTCGTCAGGTCGTCGAAGACGGCCTGCACGCTGCGGCGGCTGTTCATGCTGCCCACGATCTGGCCGACCGGTGTGCCCAGCAGCGGCGCGGCCTCGTACTTCTGGATGCGCGTCAGGGCCTCGGCGACGAGGAGGCCCTGCAGGGGCATGGGGAGGGGGCCGGGGCCGGACGGGTCGTCCCAGGCCTCGGTCCAGGCCGTGCGCAGCTGGCGGGCGGGCTTGCCGGACAGGGCGCGGGAGCGCACGGTGTCGCCGGAGCCCGCGGCGAGGAGCTTGGCGGTCAGGGCCTGCGAGCCCAGGTCGGCCTCCTCGGTGGTGAGCCAGAGGGAGCCGAGCCAGACGCCTTGGGCGCCGAGGGCGAGCCCGGCGGCGATCTGCTCGCCGGAGCCGATGCCGCCGGCGGCCAGGACGGGCAGCGGGCCGACGGCGCGGACGATCTCCGGGGTGAGGACCATGGTGGCGATCTCACCGGTGTGGCCGCCGGCCTCGTAGCCCTGGGCGACGACGACGTCGATGCCGGCGTCGGCGTGCCGGGTGGCGTGCCGGGCGCTGCCGGCGAGCGCGGCGACGAGGGTGCCGTGGGCGTGGGCGCGCTGCACGACGTCGGCGGGCGGCGGGCCGAGGGCGTTGGCGAGCAGTGCGAGCGGGTGGTCGAAGGCGGCGTCCAGCTGGGCGCGGGCGACGTCCTCCAGCCAGCCGGTGATGCGCCAGCCCCGCCGGTCCCCGGCGGCCAGTTCGGGGACGCCGTGCCGGGCGAGGAGCTCGCGGACGAAGCGGCGGTGCCCGTCCGGGATCATCGCTTCGACGTCGGCCTCGGTGACTCCCTCGGCCCGTCCGGCGGGCATGACGACGTCGAGCCCGTACGGTCTGCCGCCGGTGTGCGCGTCCATCCAGGCGAGGTCCCGGGCGAGCGCTGCGGGGTCGGTGTAGCGGACGGCGCCGAGGACGCCGAGCCCTCCGGCCCGGGAGATCGCCGCGGCGACCGCGGGGAAGGGCGTGAAGCCGAAGACGGCGTGCTCGATGCCCAGCCGCTGGCTCAGCTCGGTCTGCATGGGCGGCAGGATGCCGCAGGAGGCCGGGCGAGGGAAGAGGTTTTCTGACGTAGCGTCAGACAAGATGGACCGCCGGGCATGAGGGAGGGCCGGCTACCGGTGCAGCGGTCGCCCCCGCGTCTGCCCGACCCGCCGGACCGCCGCGACCTGGCGGTAGAGCTCCACGGCCTCGGTGGAGCGGCCGAGCTGTTCGAGGCAGTGCGCCTCGTCGTTGCGGCTGGTGAGGGCGTCCGGGTGGTCGGCCCCGAGCACCCGCTGCCGGGCCTGCGCGACCTCGCGGTAGACGGCGAGGGCCTCGGTCCAGCGCCCCAGCCAGCCGAGCCCGACCGCGATCTCGCGCCGGCTGACCAGCGTCTCGGGGTGGTCGGCGCCCAGCACGCGCTCGCGGACCGCGCAGACGTCGCGGGCCTCGGCCAGGGCCTCCTCCCAGCGGCCGAGGCGGCCGAGGTTGACGCCGAGGCAGTGCCGGGCGCGCAGGGTGTCCGGGTCGTCGGGGCCCTGGGAGCGGGTGCGCTCGTCGACCAGGTCGCGGAAGAGCCCCAGGGCCTCCGCGCTGCGCTGGAGGCGGCCGAGGCAGATGCCCGTCTCGTAGCGGGCGGCGAGCGTGTCGGGGTGGCCGGCGCCGAGCACCCGCTGCCGGGCGACGGCCACTTCGCGGTAGGTCTGCAGCGCCTCGGTCCAGCGGTTCAGCTGTCCGAGGGCGTAGCCGACCTCGTAGCGGCTGACGAGCGTGTCCGGGTGGGCGGGGCCCAGGACCCGCGAGCGGGTGACGGCGACCTCGCACGCCATGCGGTACGACTCCTCCAGCCGGCCGAGGCGCCCCAGGTTGAAGGCCAGGTTGTGGCGGCAGCGCAGGGTGTCGGGGTGGTCGGGGCCCGCGGTCCGCTCGCGCGCGGCGAGCACGGCGGCGTACACGTCGTGCGCCTCGAAGTGCCGGCCGAGCTGCCCGAGGACGTACGCCGTCTCCTGGCGCGCGGCGAGCGTCGCGGGGTGGTCCGCGCCCAGGACGCGCTCGCGCCCGGACGCGGCACGGGCGTACTCGCGCAGCGCCTCGCCCGGCCGCCCCAGCATGCTGAGGGCGAAGGCGGCCTCGTAGCGGCTGGTGAGGGTGTCGGGGTGCTCGGGGCCCTGGAGGCGCTCGCGGTCGGCGGCGACGGCGGCGTGCGCACGCCCGGCCTCCTCCCAGCGGCCCAGCCGGCCCAGGCGCAGCCCTTCCTGATGGCGGGCCACAAGCGCGGCGACGGCCTCCGGCGCGGGCGGGGCGAACGCCTCCGGGCCGGCGGCCGGGCCTGCGCCGGGCACGGCCTCCGGCCCGGTTCCGCTGCCCCGGGTGGGCGCCGGCAGCCCGGTCGGCTCCGCCGCTCCCGTCGGGCCCGCCGTCCAGGCGCCCGTGAGCGCCGCCGCCGGGTCCGGCGGGGGCGCCGTCCGCGGGCCGGGGCCGGTCGCCTTGGAGCCCGTGGTCATGTTCCTGGCCCAGCCGGGCAGCCGCGGCTCGGGCAGCCGCACGGACGCCCGCACGGGGCGCGGGCGGGTCTCGGGCAGCGTCCGGTGCACGGTCGCCAGGCGGGCGAGCCGGTCCGGGGGCTCCAGCACGAGCAGGCGGCCGTGGAGGTCCGCGGCGTCGGGAGGACGGTCGTCGGGGTCCTTGGCGAGCAGGTCGAGGACGATGCGCTCGAAGGCCTCCGGCAGTTCGGGCCGGTGGGTGCGCGGCCGCTCGGGCGCGGTGTCCCGGTGGCCGACGAGCACGGCCCAGGCGTCGTCCATGTCGAACGGCGGGGCGCCGGTGGCGATCTCGTACAGCACGCACCCCAGGGAGTACAGGTCGCTGCGGTGGTCGACCGGGCCGCCGCCGATCTGCTCGGGCGACATGTAGTGGGGCGTGCCCATGGCGATGCCCGTGCCGGTCAGGCGGGAGGAGAAGGAGGACGAGTAGGAGAGGGAATCGCCCAGCCGGGCGATGCCGAAGTCGCAGATCTTCACCGTGCCGTCGGCCAGCCGCATGATGTTGGCGGGTTTGAGGTCCCGGTGGACGACGCCCTGGCGGTGGGTGTAGGCGAGGGAGGCGGCGACCTGCTCCGCGATCTCCAGGATGACGGGCAGGGCGAGCGGCATGCCGCCGGTGTCCTCCAGCAGCTCGCTGAGGTTGCGGCCGTCGAGGAGCTCCATGACCAGGTAGAGCACGCCCTCGGACTCGCCGAAGTCGTGGATGACGGTGATGCCGCGGTGCTGCAGGGCCGCCGCGACGCGCGCCTCGCGGCGGAAGCGCTCGCGCAGCACCCGCAGGTACGACGGCTCGTGCCGGGGCCCCATGGGCTTGAGGCACTTGACGGCGACCTGCCGGCCGAGCGACTCGTCGAGCGCCCGCCACACCTCGCCCATCCCGCCCCGCCCGATGCGTTCGAGCAGGCGGTACCGCCCTTGGATCAGCCTGGATTCCGCCATCCCGCGCCGCCGCCCCCGTCGATGCCCCGCGCTTCCCCCGGCCCGTCCAGTATGGCGGCCCGTCTGTGCAGGTTGTAGGAGGAGGGACGGCTACCGGGACCGAGTCTGGCGACGGCTCGGAGGATGTGCTTGGGAGGCAGCTGCCAGCGGAGGTCCGCGGGGATCGTGCGCAGCGCGGCGCCGGCGGCGCGCAGGCGGCGGGTGACGACGTGCGGGGGCGGGGCCTGCCGCCCGTACAGCTCGTGGGCGTAGGGAGGCAGCGCGGCGTACGCGAGGGAGGCCACCCGCCCCCAGAGCAACTCCCGCGCCGGGACCACCGGAAAGGGGACGGGCGGGCGCCGCAGGAAGGCGTCGACCCCGCGGGCCTCCGGGGTGAGGGCGAGCTCGGGCCGGACCTTCTCGAAGTAGGCGGCCATCCGCCCCGCCGTGTCGGGCACGCCGGCGGGGTCGAGGCCCACCAGGCGGGCGGAGGTCCGGTGTTCGGCGCAGTAGGCGTCGGCCTGGGCGTCGCTGAGCGCGATGCCGGAGCGGCGCAGGACGTGGAGGTAGGAGTCGACCTCGGCGCAGTGCACCCACAGGAGCAGGGCGGGGTCGTCCACGGGGTAGCGCTCGCCGGTGTCCGGATCGGTGGCGGACAGCCTGCGGTGGATGCCGCGCACGGCCGCACCCGCGCGCTCGGCGGCCTCGGTGGTGCCGTACGTGGTGGTGCCCACGAAGTCCGCGGTGCGGCGCAGGCGGCCCCAGGCGTCCTTGCGGAAGTCGGAGTTCTGCGTGACGCCGCGGACCGCGCGCGGGTGCAGCGCCTGCAGCCACAGGGCGCGCACCCCGGCGATCCACATCATGGGGTCGCCGTGCAGCTGCCAGGTGACCGATGCGGGCCCGAAGAGCCCGGGGTCGGCGTGCGGCATGGGGCACCTCCTGTCGTCGTCAGGTTAGCGGCGCACGCGCGGCATCCCCAGGCCGATCCAGGAGATGATCTCCCGCTGGATCTCGTTGTTGCCGCCGCCGAAGGTGAAGATGACGGCGCTGCGGTAGCCGCGCTCCAGTTCGCCGTGGAGGGCGGCGCCGGCGGAGCCGTCCTTGAGGGGGCCCGCCGCGGCGAGGACCTCCATGAGCCAGGCGTAGGCGTCGCGGCGGGCCTCGGAGCCGTAGACCTTGACGGCGGAGGCGTCCTGGGGGGTGAGGGCGGAGCGCTGCAGGGCGTCGACCATCTGCCAGTTGAGCAGCTTCATCGCCTCCAGGCGCAGATGGGTGCGGGCGAGCCGGGCGCGGACCCAGCCGAGGTCGATGACGCGGCGGCCGTCGGCGAGCTTGGTGGCGGCGGCCCAGCGCCGGACGTCGCGCAGGGCGCTGATGGCCGTCGTGCCGTGGGCGGCGAGGGTGACGCGCTCGTGGTTGAGCTGTGTGGTGATCAGCCGCCAGCCCTTGTTCTCCTCGCCGACGCGGTTGCGGACGGGAACGCGGACGTCCTCGTAGTAGCCGGCGGTGGTGCTGTGGGAGGCGAGGGTGTTGATGGTGGTGCAGGAGTAGCCGGGGGCGCTGGTCGGGACGAGGAGGAGGGTGATGCCCTTGTGCGGCGGTGTGCCGTCCGTGACGGGGGTGGTGCGGACGGCCAGCCAGATCCAGTCGGCGGTGTCGCCGTTGGTGGTCCAGATCTTCTGGCCGTTGACGACGTAGGTGTCGCCCTCGCGCACGGCCCGCGTCCTGAGGGAGGCGAGGTCGGTGCCGGCGTCGGGCTCGCTGTAGCCGATGGCGAAGTCGAGCTCGCCGGAGAGGATCCGGGGCAGGAAGTACGCCTTCTGCTCGGCCGTGCCGAACTGCATGAGGGTGGGGCCGACGGTGTTGAGGGCCATCAGCGGCAGCGGTACGCCCGCCTGCGCGGCCTCGTCGAAGAAGATGAACTGCTCCATCGGGGTCCGGCCGCTGCCCCCGTACTCCACGGGCCAGCCGGTCCCGAGGCGGCCGTCCGCGCCGAGGCGGCGGATCGTGGCGCGGTAGAAGCGCTTCTGCTCGGCCGGGTCGTCGTGGCGGGCGTGGGCGCGGCCTGCGACCAGCCCGGCGAAGTAGTCCCGCAGCTCGGCGCGGAAGCGCCGCTGTTCCGGGGTGTATTCGAGGTCCACGGCCCCTCCAGGGTGCTCGCCGTATGCCGCGCGCGCTGACGGCGCACACCGTAGAACCTGTTCCAGAAATTCGGAAGGCGGACGAAAGCAGGGACCTCGCGGGCGTCAGCCCTGCGAGGTCCCTGTCGGATACGGCGGATACGGCGGATACGGCGTGCGGCGAATACGGCGGCGGCGCCGCGGCCGTCAGCGGCCGGCGTGCCGGCGGTGACGGCCCCCGGCCGGCGTGCCCCCTCCGCCGCCGCGGCGGCGGCTGTGCGGCACGGGGCGGGTGTGACCGTGGTGGCCGCCGTGCCGCTCCGCGGCCTCCAGCTCGGCGAGCTCCTCGTCCAGACCGAAGCGCTCCAGCAGCGGGATGCGGTAGAGCCGCGGCAGCAGCCAGGCGTGCCAGACGCCGGTGACGAAGATGATCGCGGACGAGGCGATCAGGACCGAGCCGAGGGTGTCGGTCGGGTAGTGGGCGCCGACGTACCAGCGGGAGAAGGCGACGAGCAGCACGGCGAAGACACCGACGACGGCCACGGTCCGCCGGTGGCGGGACTCCCGGAAGAGGAAGTACGCGGCGATGAAGGCGGCGACGGTGAAGGCGGTGTGACCGCTGGGGAAGCTGTTCGAGCCGATCTCGGGGTCCAGCATGAACTCCCGCGGCGGCCGGGGCCGGGCGACGATGGCCTTCGCGATCTGGGTGCTGTTCCAGCCGATCGCGACGACGAGGAAGGTGGAGACCGCCGTCACCGGCCGGCGCCGCACGAACAGCAGCCAGCCGCTCCAGACCACCAGGATCAGCAGGCCGGCGATCGGGGACGCGAGGGCGCTGACCCCCTCCATGACCACGTTCAGCCACTCGGTGCGGAAAGTGGTCTGGACCGTGCGGTCCAGCTTCAGGTCGTGCGGCTGGATGAGATCGGTGTGCACGGCTACCAGGCCCAGCGCGATCGCGACGGCGAACAGCAGGACCGAGTTGCGCAACCAGTGGCGCACGTACGGCATGGGTGGGGCGTCCTTTGTATGGGTAGGGCGGTACCGGCACGGCAGTACACGCAAAGGCGACGAATGCCTGCCGCAGGGGTGACGACGGCACGGCTGTACGGCAAAGCTACACGCGCCGCATGCGCACCCTTCCGGGACGCCCGCCCGGACGCCCGCCGCGGGCCGCCTCCGCGGGCCTCCCACCACCGCCGGAGCACCCTGTGTGAGGGAGTTGTATCCGACGGTGACCTTCCGGCCGGGCGCGGAGGCGGTGGTACGGGCGGCGATTCAGCCGATCGTGGACGGAGCCGCCCGGGACGGGGCGGCCGGCACCCCTACATCGCCTTGACGCCGCAGCACGGGCAACGGTTCCCCGGACGGGAGAACATGTGCCGTGCCTCACGCCCGCGGACGCCGTTCCCGCTGGCCGGATACCGCTCCCCACCCACAAGTGCCCTTCAACCCCGTACGACTTGACGGTGTCCTGTCCGGTGTCAGCACACACGCCGGAACAGAGGGGCTACCTGCCATGAACGTACGCACCCGCACCGTCCACAGAGCCCTGGCGGGGGCACTGGCCGCCGCCGCGATGGCCGCGGCGGCCCTCACCGCCCCCGCCGCGGCCGAGGCCGCCGACGCCCCGTCCGCCGCCGGCGGCGGCCACGGCCGGCACTCCGCCACCCGCAGCGCCATGGAGGCCCAGGTGGCGGCGGGCATACCCGGCGTCCTGGGGCAGGCCCGGGACGACCACGGCACCTGGCGGGCTTCGGCCGGCGTCGGCGACCGCACCACCCAGCGGCCCCGCCTCCCCCAGGACCGCTTCCGCATCGCCAGCATCAGCAAGGTCTTCACCTCCGTCGTCCTGCTCCAGCTGGAGGCGGAGGGCCGGATCGGCCTGGACGACTCCGTCGAGCGCTGGCTGCCGGGCGTCGTCCGGGGCAACGGCCACGACGGCCGTGAGATCACCGTCCGGCAGCTGCTCAACCACACCAGCGGGATCTACAACTACTCCGAGGACCCGGGCTTCCAGAAGCTGATCGGCCCGGACTTCCTCGAGCACCGCTTCGACACCTACACGCCGGACGCGCTGGTGAAGGTCGCGACGGCGCACGCTCCGTACTTCCGGCCGGGCGGGGGCTGGCACTACTCCAACACCAACTACGTCCTCGCCGGCATGATCACCGAGAAGGTGACGGGGCACTCGTACGCCACCGAGATCAACCGGCGCATCATCCGGCCCCTGGGGCTCACCGCCACCACCCTCCCGGGCACGGCGCCGGAGCTGCCGAACCCGCACGGCCGGGCGTACAGCACGCTCCTGGCCGAGCCCGCTCCCGACCCGAAGATCTACGACGTCACCGAGCTCAACCCGTCGTGGGGCGGGGCCGCCGGCGAGATCATCTCGACCACCGGCGACCTCAACCGCTTCTACGGCGCCCTCATCGGCGGGAAGCTGCTGCCGAAGGCCCAGCAGCGGGAGCTGCTCACCGGGGTGTCCGCAAGCGACCAGATGCCCGGCGTCCGCTACGGCCTCGGGGTCTACACGGCCCCGCTGTCGTGCGGCGTGACCGTCTGGATGCACACCGGCGGCATCCACGGCTCCGCCTCGATCGCCGCCTCGACCCTCGACGGCCGGCACACCGCCGCGTTCAACTTCAACGGCGACTGGACGGGCGACCTCGGCGCGCTGATCGAGGCGGAGTACTGCGGCAAGGCCCCCTCGGGGCCGTCCGCCACCCTCAAGCCGCAGAAGACGATGACGCTGCGCTGACGCACCTGCGCCGGGCGGCAATACGGCCTGCGGCCCGCGGCCGGTGACAGCCGCGGGCCGCAGGTCCGCACGGGAACGCAGATCCGCACGGGAACGCAGATCCGCACGGGAACACAGGTCCGTACGGGAGCGCCGGGGGCTCAGCCCTGGCAGATCCCGCGGGCGTAGTCGAAGGTCGCCGTGGCCTGCGAGTACTTCCACTGCGGGGCCAGCAGCTTCGCGTCGAGCTGCTGTGCGGCCTCCGGGCTCTCCACCATGTACCCGAAGTCCTGCAGCCAGGACGGGTAGAGGTTCTTCGAGCCGATGTAGAAGGCCGAGCCGTCCACGGAGACCAGCTTGTGGTGCTGGGCGTACGGCTTGCCGTCGGCCCACTTGGCGCTGTCCGAGCTGCGGGCAGTGGCCAGCTGCAGGTTGCCGCACATGGCCGTCTTCGCGCCCTGCTGACCGCCGGTGATCGGCGCGAGGCGGTTGCGCAGGGTGTCGCTGATCTCGTTCAGCGACTTGATCTGCGAGTAGCCGCCGCTGCCGACCGCGCCGCGGTTGGCGGGGTCGCTGACGACGATGCGGACCTTCACGCCGGCGGCCAGCTTGGCCGCGAGCGCGTCGTAGAGCCGGATGTCGTAGCGCGGGAGCGGCGGACAGGTGGCATTGAGGTCCTGCTGGGAGATCTCCACGTGGCTGCGGGCACTGGCCACGAGGGCGCGCAGGGCGCTCTCCTCGGGGTTGGCCGTGTCGTAGTCACGGTCGGCGTTGGTGTTGTCGTGCAGGCCGACGACGCACTTGGTGTCGGAGGCCGCCGGCAGGTCCGGCCGGAAGGACGAGGAGGGGTCGGAGTCCTGGATGCCGACGCCCAGGCCGCCGACGGCGATCACGGGGACGTTCCCGGTGGCCGGGGCGGCGGCGGGGTTCGCGTCCTTCTCCATCGTCGGCATGCAGGCGGCGCCGTCGGACGCGGCGAACCAGACGCTCGCGATGTTGCTCTTGTTCCGGCAGGTCCAGGACCACAGCTCGTCCAGGTACCGGCCGGCGGACCCGGCCGCGGGACCGGTCAGGGCGAGGTCGACGTCGGACACCGGGTGGGTGGTGTCGACGTAGTCGCCCTTCCAGCTGTTGATGCCGCCGGTGATCGCCGACTGCCCGTCCACCACCAGGAGCTTGGAGTGGTTCCAGGAGAAGGCGGTCTTCGAGGTCGTCATCGAGGCGACGTTCAGGGTGACGCTGCCGGCGGCCTTGCCGAGCTTCTCGCGCAGATCGTCACGGTACTTCGTGGGCAGCACGTTCATGTGGTAGACCGGCGCGGCCCCGACCAGGACGCGGACCTTCGGCTTGTTGCCGTTCTCCACCGACTTCTTCAGACCCTCGGCTATCGCGTCCTGGAACGCCCCGTCGGGGAAGGGCGCCAGGGTGGATATGTCGACGGTGCGCGTGGCCCTGGAGATGTTCTCGGTCATCTTGGCGAGCAGCCGCTTCGTGCCGGGGCGCTCGGCGCAGGTGGCGTCGCCCCAGCAGCCGGGGGTCTGCAGGAGCCAGTCGGCGGGGTCGCCGGAGGAGGCGTCCAGCGCGTTGCCGGCGGTGCGCTCCCATACGCGCCCTTCGAGGCCGGGCGAGACCTGGCGGAGGGCCTGCTCGACGGCGTCGAGGTGCGGGGTGGCGGAGGAGTCGGCGGACGCCGGGGCCGCGGGGAGGACGGCGAGGGCGAGGGCGGAGACCGCCGCCGAGACTGCGGCGGGACGGTTTAAGCGGCGGAGCCGGTGGCGAGCCAATGTGCTTCCTTGTCCGGGGGTGCGGAGGGTGACCGGGAACGCGCCGTGCGGCGAAAGTGCGCACGGCGATCCGCAGCGCCGGGACCGGCACTGCGGATGATCACCGAGGTGAAGCTACCAGCTGCCCGGAATGAACCGTTCAGGAGCCGCAGCTGCTGCCGCCGCCGCAGCTGGAACCCGAACTGGAGGAGGAGCAGCTGGAGCTGGAGCTGGAGCAGCTCGAATGACCGGAGTGGCCTGAGTGACCCGAATGCCCCGAGTGGCCGGAGGAGCTCGAACAGCTCGACGCACCGGAGCAGCTGTACCCGCCGCTGCTGTAGGAAGACGACGATGACGAGGAGGAATAGGACGAGGAGGAGTAAGAGGACTTCGACTTCCGGGAAGACGGCTTCTTCGCGTTCCCGGAGCGGGAGCGCACGCTGCCCGCACCGGTGCCCGACAGTGCCGCCTGCCTCAGCTGACGCAGGAACGGCCGGTCCGGCTCGGGCCCGCCGGCACCGTGCACGGCGACGACACCCGCGGTGCCTTCGGGGTGCGCACCGGGGGCCCGGGTGCTCCAGGGACCGGTTGTCCGCACCCGGTCGGCGAAGGCCTTGCCGCGCGGCGTGGGCTGCGTCTTCGGCCCGGCCGGCCGGCACCGGACGCGGAGCACGATGCCGCCGATGAGCAGGGCGAGGACGACGACGGGCAGCACGGAGGTCGCGGGCATGCCGAGCAGGGCCACGACGCCGACGCCGGCGAGGACGAGACCGGCCACCTGCACGTCCGCGGCGCGCCGCCACTTCTGCTGCACCACGGGCGACACCAGCATCCCGCGCCGGACGAGGGAGCGTTCGAGACCGTCGACGGCCCCGTCGAACTGCAGCGAGGTGCGGAGCCGGCGCAGCGAGGTGCCCCAGTCGGGGCCGCAGCGGCCCAGCAGGCCGCGCTCCATGGCGTTGTGCGCAACGGCCCGCTCGACCCTGAGCTTGCCGCCGGTGTTCAGGGATATCCGTCCGTCGTCGCACATGGCGGCGATGACGGTGTCCGCCGCCCTGCCGCGGCCGCCCAGCAGGAACGCGACCTCCAGCAGCTCCGGCTCGCCCTGGGCGGGCGGCGGGTCGCCGAGGGCGCGGCGGCGGGCGACGACCAGCCAGGCCGAGGGGACGACGAGGGCAAGGAGGGTCACCAGGGTGGCGACGACGATGCCGGCGATCATAGGACGCTTGCCTTTCGGGTCACGCGCGAGCGCAGGGTGTGCCAGGCCGACGCCAGGCGAGCAGAAAAAGGAGCGGGGAACGGGGTGGGACCGGCGGCCCGTGCGCGCCGGCCGGCCGTCCACGCCGCGAGGCGCTCCCGCCGCCCGGGGTCGGTGAGCATGCCGTCGGCCTGCAGGAGCGCCTCGGCGAAGTCGAGGGCGTCCTGGCGGTAGCCGTCGTTCATCGGACGGCCTCGGGCATGGGCGAGGAACAGGGGCCGGAAGTCCGCCCCGAGGATCTCGGGCAGCTCCGGCGCGATCTTGGCGACGACGTCCGCGCGCTTGCCGAGCAGCGCCTGCTGCTGTGCACGCAGCCGCTGCGGGTCGAAGCCGTGCGGCGGGGGTGCGTCCGCGACGAGCGCGCAGAGCAGGGCGTGCTGGGCGTGCGCGAGGCGCCGCCGGGCGGCGTCAGACACCGTGTGCCACCGCCTGCCGTCGGTCCTGCCGGTCCTGCCGGTCCTGCCGGGAAGAGTGCCGGGCGCCGGCCACCGTCGCTCTGATCGCGTCCAGTTCCGCCGCGAGCTCTTCGGGCGCGGGGAAGGCGTCGTCGCGCTCCAGGAGGACGCCCGGGGGCGTCACGCGGGCGGACAGCTCGGCGAGGACGCCGAGGACGGGGCCGGTCACCGGGTGGGCGTGGGTGTCGTGCCACAGCCCGTCCTGCCGGACGCCTCCGGCCACGTGGACGTAGGCGATGGCTTCGAGCGGCAGTTCGTCCAGGGCGGACGCGGGGTCGTGGCCCAGGTTGACGTGGTTCGTGTGGAGGTTGGCGACGTCGATCAGGAGCCGTACGCCCGTCCTGGCGACCAGCTCGGCGAGGAACTGTCCCTCGGTCAGCTCCTCGCCGGGCCAGGGCAGGAGGGCCGCGATGTTCTCCAGCGCGAGCGGGACGGGCAGCATGTCCTGTGCGATGCGGACGTTCTCGCACAGGACGTCCAGGGCGTCGCGGGTGCGGGGCACCGGCAGCAGGTGCCCGGCCTCGATCCGCGGGGAGCCGGTCAGCGGACCTCCGGACCGGACGAAGGCGATGTGCTCGGAGACGAGCGGCGAGCCGAGGGCTTCGGCACGCTCGGCCAGCGCGGCGAGCCGGGCGAGATCCGGCCGGTCGGCGCCGCCCAGGCCGAGGGAGACCCCGTGGGGTATCACCGTCGTGCCGCGCTCGCGCAGCCGCCGGAGCGGGGCGGGGAGGTGGCCCGGGCAGATGTTCTCCGCGACGACCTCCACCCAGTCGGCGCGGACCGGGCCCGCCGCCACGGCGTCGGCGATCTCCGGCCGCCAGCCGATCCCCGTCCCCAGCGTTTTGAGCGCACCCGGCTCACTCATGGCCCCGCCCCCGTCTTTCCCGTGCTCCCCCGTGGAGCCGAACGCCTGTACCAGCGGGTTTTCCCCGCGGGTCACTGTACAAATCCTTCGCCGGGGAAACTCAGCAGGGGAAATCGCAGCCCCCTGCCGGTGGTACGGCACCCTGAGAAGCTCGTACATCTCTCGTATGACCCGTGCCCTGCGCACCGGACCTCAGATGTACGGGACGCCGCCTCCTGGTCGGATTACTCCCGGTGGTCCAAGGCCATAGCTTTTTGATCATCAGCAGGGCGCCCCCTGCCCTCCTGAGCGATCCTGAAGTGAGGCTGAACCATGTACGGCAAGGCATTCGCCCCCGAGTACCGGGGCTCCCTGGAAGACCTCTCTGTGAACGCCTCGCTCGAGGAAGTGCTGGCCAAGGCCGTCGAGCAGCGGCAGCGGGCCGAACTGGACGGCTCCGCCCTCGAAATGGCGCACGCCGAGCTGGCCGTCGCGGAGGCGAGCCGGCGCCTCGGCCGGGTGGCGGACGCCGAGCGCGCGTGGAAGGCGAGCTACCGGGCCGCGCGGCAGGCGGCGGACCTGGGGGCGATGGCGTGGGCCGTGTGGAGCGGCGGCACCCTCGCCCGGCAGCGCGGAGCCCTGGCCCTGGCCCGGCGGTGGCTCGCCATCGCCGCCGGACTCGCCGAACGGGGCGACGACATCGTGGCCCGCGGCTACTCCCTGGCGGGCCTCGCCGAGACCGGCCGCATCCAGGGCGACTACCAGGCCGTCGGCGAACTGCACGAGAAGCTGCTGGCGGAGGCGCGGCGCCGCGGCGAGGCCCGGCACACCGTGTGGGCGCTGGAGGGCATCGCGCAGATGCACCGCAACTCCGGCTCCTACGACACCGCGCTGGCCATGTTCGAGGAGGCTGCGGAGATATCGGGCCGGGCCGACGACGCCCGCGGCCACGCGTGGGCGCTGCGCGGGATCGCCGACGTGCTGTCCCTTCGGGGCGAGACCGAGCGGGCGCTCGCGCTGCTGTCGGAGGCGGAGGAGACGTGCCGGCGGATGAAGCTCGTCAGCGCCCTGGCCTACAACCACAAGATGCGCGGCAACGTGCTGTTCCGCGCAGGCCGTTACGCGGAGGCCGAGGAGTGCTACCGCGGCGCGCTGGAGGAGTTCCGGGAGATGGCGGAGCCGCGGGGTGCGGCCCTGGCCCGGCTGGGGCTGGTCAAGAGCCGGGCCCGGCTGGGGCACGACCGCGCCGGGACCGCCGCCGAACTGGAGGACCTGCACCGTACGCTCGGCCGGATCGGCCTGCTCCACGCCCGGCGGATGGTCGAGGAGGCGCGCGCCGAACTGGGGATGCCGACGGACCCGACGGACCCGGCGGAGCCGGCGGCGGCCACGGCGGCCCGCCCGGCCGCCTGACAGCACGTCCTTCCGCGGCAGCCCACGACAGGAAAGAGAAGCACATGCCCGCTCAGGCCGGCCCCATGCCCCCGCAGACCGTACTCCGGACACCCGCGCCCCGGTCGCTCGCCCGCGCGCGGGAGCTGGCCGAGCCCGCGCTCAGAGCCGCCGTGGCGGGGCTGCACCCGCTGCCGGCGCGCATGGCGGCCTTCTCCTTCGGCTGGTGCGAGGCCGACGGCACGCCGAGCGCCTCCCCCGGCGGCAAGGGCGTCCGCCAGGCGTTCGCCCTGCTCGGCGCGGAGGCGGTGGGTGCTCCTCCCGGGGCCGCGGTGCAGGCGGCGGTGGCGGTGGAGCTGGTGCACACGTTCTCGCTGGTGCACGACGACATCATGGACGGCGACGAGCGGCGGCGGCACCGGGACGCGGCGTGGAAGGCGTTCGGCACGGGACCGGCCGTCCTGACGGGCGACGCCCTGTTCGCGCTCGCCGTGCAGACGGTGGCGGGGTCCGGGGGCGAGCACGCGGGCCGTGCGGTGGCGCATCTGGCCGACTGCCTGGGCGAGCTGGTGCGCGGGCAGGCCGACGACCTGCTGTTCGAGAACCGCCCGTGGACGGGGCAGGGGGCGGTCGGCGTACCGGAGTACGAGGCGATGGCGGCCCGCAAGACCGGTGCCCTGCTCGGCTGCGCCCTGTCCCTGGGACCGGTGCTCGCGGGCGCCCCGCCCCTGCAGACGGGTGCCCTGGCCGAGGCCGGGCGGCGGCTCGGCACGGCCTTCCAGATCGTGGACGACCTGCTGGGGATCTGGGGCGACCCGCGGACGACGGGCAAGCCCGTCCACAGCGACCTGCTGCGGCGGAAGAAGACCCTGCCGGTGCTGGCGGCCGTCGCCCTGGACGGCGGGGCGACCGGCCGCGAGCTGGCCCGGCTGCTGGGCCCGGGCGCGCCACCGGACGCCGGGGCCGCACGCCGCGCGGCCGGCCTGGTCGAGGCGGCCGGCGGCCGGGAGTTCGCCCTGGAGGAGGCCCACCGCCATGCGGAGGCCGCGCAGGACTGCCTGCGCGGCGGCGGACTCGCGGAGGGCGCCGCAGCCGAACTCGCCGCGCTCTCCGCGTATCTGCTGGAGCGGCAGCTGTAACCCGTCTGCCGCCCTCTCCCCCTCCCTGGGGCTACTTCGCTGCGGGCTGCTGCGCCGCCGGTGCCGGCAGCGGCGCGCGCTCGCAGGTGACGTCACGTGCGGGCAGTTCTCCGGAGAGGAGGTACTTGTCCACGATGCCGTCGGCGCAGGCGCTGCCGCCCAGGTAGACGCCGTGGTCGCCGCCGGTGTCCGTGACCAGGCGCGAGCCGCGCAGGGCCCGGTGGGCGCGCTGTGCGCCCTCGTAGTACGTGGCCGGGTCGTGCAGGGAGTTGAGCATCAGGACGGGCGGCAGGCCCTTGCCGGTGACCTCGACGCGCGGTGCCGGGGAGGCGGGCCACGCCGCGCACGCGGTGGCGAAGGCGAGTTCCCGGGCGCCCATCAGGGGGTACTTGGCGGTGTCCTCGGCGCTGCGCCGGATCCACGTGCCGGTGTCGCGGGTCCACGGGGTGTCGGCGCAGGTCACGGAGAGGAACTCGGCGAAGAAGTTGGTGCTGAGGTAGGAGCCGAAGAGCGTGCCGACGAGCTGCTGCTCGGCGGGGGCCGCCGTGTCCCAGTGCTCCAGCGCGGCGAGCGCCTTCGCGAGAGCCGGGAAGCCCTCCTGGGAGTTGTAGATCGCCTGGATGGTGCCGCTGTCGAAGCGGTTGGGGTCGAGCGTCTTGCCCTTGCCCTCGCCCAGGCTGAGCGGGCGGTCGTGCAGCGCGCTGCGGCGCCGCTCCCACGTGGCCTTCGCCTCGGCGGCGGTGCGGCCGTAGTGGTAGGTGGCGTCGTTCTTCGCGAGCCAGGGCAGGAAGTCCTGCTCGAAGCGGCGCTGGAAGCTCTTGGGCTGGCCCCTCTCGAAGGCCTCCCAGGTGCCGTCGAAGGCTATGTTGCTGTCCAGGACGGCGCGTTCGACGCGCTGCGGGAAGAGGGTGGCGTAGTACGCGCCGATCATCGTCGCGTAGGAGGCCCCGTAGTAGGAGATCTTCCGCTCGCCGAGCAGGGAGCGGAAGAGGTCCATGTCGCGCACGGTCTGCTCGGTGGTGATGTACGGGAGGAGGTCCCCGTGCTTCTCGCGGCAGGAATCGGCGAGCTTGCGGGAGTTGTCCACGACGCGCCGGACGGCCTCGGGCGAGCGGTCGCGGAAGTCGCCCGCGAAGAAGGCGTCGAGCTCTTCCTGGGCCTGGCACTCCAGCGGCGTGCTCTTGCCGACGCCGCGCTGGTCGAAGCCGACGATGTCGTGGACGGCACCGATGGCGGGCGCCTTCCGGGCGACGCCCGCGGGCCGCAGCAGCCCCTTGCCGCCGGGGCCGCCCGCGGCCATCATCAGCACCCCGCGCCGGTGGGCGGGGTCGCTCGCCCGTACGCGGGAGACGGCGATCGTGAGGTCCTTGCCGGCGTCCGGGGCGTGCCAGTCGCGCGGGACGGTCATGTCCGCGCACTCCATGGTGGCCAGTTCGGGACAGGGCTGCCAGGCCAGCTTCTGCGAGGTGTACCGCTCGGGCACGCTCACTCCCGCGGCCGTTCGCGGCTGCGCGGCCGCCGCTGCCGCCGGGAGCACTGCGGCCGCGACGGCCGCGGCAAGTGCGGCCGACACGGCGGAGACCGCGGAGACGGTCCGCCGTGATTTCCTGAACTCGAACATCGAACCTCCTGGTGCGTGGTGACGGTTCGATGTTCGCGGGCGGAGCGGACGTGATCGACCCCGCTGGTATCCGTTCCGGGGGTGGCACTGGCACCACCCCCAGGGGGCCGTCAGGGCTTCTTCATGAACCGTCAGGGCTTCTTCATGAAGGTGACCTCGGGGTAGGCCGCGGACGGCCGGTCCAGGAGCGGGCTCGGGACGCCGCGCAGGTGCCGGTCGACGAACGCGTTCACGTACGCACGGGTGAGCGCGGTCGAGCGGGTGCCGTGCAGGCTGCCGTAGGCGCCGGCGACCTGGTCCGGCGGGAGCTGGTCGCGCAGTGCGAACCGGTCCGCGATCCAGGGGACGTCCGTGAACGTCATATGGCCGCCTTCGGGCACGTCGAGCCAGCGCTTCCAGCCCGTCAGCAGTTGCCAGTTCTTGTTCCAGTTCTCCATGTGCCCGGCCCGCTGCGCGCCGAAGAGCAGCACGGGCTTGTTGACCGCGCCGGCGGGCGGGTCGACGGGGAAGTCGCCGTCGAGGTTGACGGCGGCGTCCACGCGCTTGTCGCCGCGCAGGGCCTCGACCGCGCTCGCGCCTCCGACGGAGTGTCCGACCACGGCGATCCGGTCGCGGTCGACTGCGAGCGGGCTGCCGGGAGCGGTCAGCCGGTCGAGGAGGAAGGAGAAGTCCTTCGCCCGGTTCCGTACGACTGCGGCCATGTCCGGCTTCGCGCAGATCTCGCAGGTCTCGATGCGCCCGCCGGGGAATTCCACGGGGGCCTCGTAGGTGTGGTCGACCGCGGCCACCGCGTATCCGCGCGACGCGAGGTCCTCGCCGAGCGCGGTGAGCGTCAGCCGGCTCATGCCGAAGCCCGGCGAGAGGACGACCAGCGGCCGGGGCTTGCGGGCCGGGGCGGCGCCCAGGGTGGAGTTGGTGCGGATACCGGCGAGATCCTCCTTGCCGATGACCTGCTTGGACAGCTCCTTCGACACGAAGGGGGCGTTCCGGTCGCCTTGGTGCCGCGCCGGGTACCAGAGCGAGACCATGAGCTGCCGTTTGCCGGCGGCGGGCTTCCAGGGGTCGGGGCGCGAGGTGTCGACGAGGTGCAGGGTCCTCGTCCCGACCGGTTGCTTGCCCGTGGGGGCCGGGACCTGGGGCGGGACCTCGGCCGGGGCGCCGGCCGACGGCGTCTCGGGGACCCGTCCCGCCGCCGCGGCCACGGCCGGCATCTGGGGCGCGGCGAAGGCCATCAGGAGCGCGGCGGCCACGAAGGACCTCCGCGACGTCTTACGCGATTTCCACAACATGATCATCACGTTATACGGCCGTGATACTCCTGCCGTCACCCTCGGGTCGGAGATGATCAACTTCGTACGGCAATGTCCTCCGGCACTTCGCGAGGGGTGCCGGCACCGCGCCGGCGGTCCATCTCGCGCCACTCCGGGCGCAGTCCGGCCAGGTTGGTGGTGAGGAAGTACACCGCCCCGCTCGCCAGGAGGACGGGCACCAGGCCGGCGGACGTGACGGCGAGTCCGGCAAGCAGACCGCCGAGGGGAATGCCCGCCCAGGCCAGGGAGTCGCCCAGCGCCCGCACCCGGCCCAGCAGGGCGCGCGGCACCCGCTCGAAGGACACGGCGCCGAGGATGGGGTTGAGGAACCCGCCGCCGAAACCGCCGACCGCGAACACCACGAGCACCGCCCACAGCGGCGCATCGCAGGCGAGCACGACGAATTTCGGCGCCCCCACGAGCAGGAAGCCCGCGAAGAACACGGGGCGGCGGCGCAGCCGGTGGGCGAGCGCGGCGGCCACGACGCTGCCGCAGACGGATGCGATCCCCGCCGCGCTGCTGGTGAGGCCGATGGCCGCGGGTCCGCCGCCGGAGTCCTCGGCCCACACGGGGACGAGGACGGTCATGAAGCCCGCCTCGAGGAGGTTGGTGATGCCGACCGTGACGATGATCGTGAGCAGCAGGGGCTCGCCGCGCAGGAAGGTGAAGCCTTCGCCGAAGCGGCGCCAGTAGCCTGCCGGTTCGCCCGTCCCGACGTCCGGGGGCGCGTCGCCGGACGGCGCCGCGAGGCCCATGCCGCGCGGGAGCGCGAGCGCGATCACGAGCGACCCCAGGGCGAAGCAGACGGCGTTGACGACCAGGCCGGCCATGGGGCCGAGCAGCGCCACCAGCGCGCCGCCGGCCGCCGGGCCGACCGTGGAGGCGAGGCGCTCGGTGACGCCGGAGAGGCCGGTGGCCCGCTCCAGGGGGACCCGGCTGCGCTCCGCCGCCTCCGGCACCATGATCTCCTTGGCCAGGTCGCCGGGCCCGCGCACGGCGCCGATCGACGCGACGAGGCCGAGCAGCAGCCAGAACGGCAGCAGGTCCAGGGCGTGGAGCAGGGGGATCAGCGCGGCAGCGGCGGCACTGAGGGTGTCGGCCGTCCAGGAGACGACGCGCGGTCCGACGCGGTCCACCAGGGGGCCGGTGAACATCTTGACCAGGACGTACGGAGTCATCTCGCAGAAGGCGACGAGTCCGGTCTGCGTGGCGCTGCCTGTGGTGACGAGCACGAACCACGGCAGGGCGACCGCCGAGACGCGGGTGCCCGTCAGGGAGACGGCCGTCGCCGCGAGGACTCCGGCGAGCGGACGGATGCTGCGGCCTGCGGAGGAAGCGCCTGGAGCTCCGTCCGGGCGACGGGGGTGCGGCGGGCGGCCGGATATCCGGCCGCGCTGCGGCGCCGGCGGGGTCATGACCTTTCCCGCCCGTCGGCACCGGCTCCCGCACCGGCTCCCGCGCCGCTCTCCGTACGGCCCTCCGCATGGCCCTCCGCGACGGCAGGGTCGGGCAGGAGGTGCAGGGTGAGCGCGACGTGCTCGCTGTCCGCGGGGGCGTCCGCGCCGGGCGCGTGCTGCCGGTAGCGTTCGATGACCGCACGGAGCTCCCCGGACAGCTCCGCGGCTTCCTGCGGGGTGAGCCGCAGATTCCAGTCGCTCATGTTGAAGGCGTCCCGCCAGGGCTTCGGCAGGGCCGGGTACGCGGCGACGGCCAGCTGGGCGCGGAGGGTGTGGGCGGCCACGATGCCCTGGACATAGCCGAGCATGGCCTCCGGCTCCTGCTCGGCGAGCTCGTCGTCGTCGATCACGGTGGCCTCGTGGACGGCACGCCACCAGCGTTCGCGGGCGTTGCCCAGCGAAGCGTCCTCCTCGACGAAGCCCGCGGCGGCGAGCTGCCGGAGGTGGTAACTGGTCGCCCCGGAGGCCAGGCCGAGGCGCTCGGCGAGCCGGGTGGCCGTCGAGGGGCCGTACAGCCGCAGCAGCCCCACGAGTTGCACGCGTACGGGGTGGGCCAGGGCACGCAGGCCCTTGGCGTCGAGAACGACATGGGTCATTCCCCGCACTCTAGACTGCCAAGGTTTCTTTGCAAAGAAACCTTGGCAGTCTGAGGCCGGGTCTAGGCGTAGGTGCCGAGGGCGATGTCCGCGAAGTTGCGCAGGGATTCCGTGCCGGGGGCGAAGTAGCCGGTGTGGCCGTGGGCGCCGCGGGTGGGGACGACGCGGGCGCCGAACCCCGGGGAGGTGGGGTCGGTGCCGTGGCCGAGGCCGAAGAGGTCGACGTTGGGCACGTTGCCTATCCAGTCCGAGGAGTTGCGCGCGGCGGCCCAGACGCGGGCGCCGGTGTGCAGCCCGGCCACGGAGTCGGCCCGCATGCCGGGGCTGCCGAGCGCCACGAGATCGGCGGCCTCGGTGCGGTCGACGGAGGGCGCGGCCAGGCCGCAGACCACCGAGCCGTAGCTGTGGCAGAAGACGGCGGGCGGCGGCGCGGCGGGAGAGGCGGCGGCCGCCGCGAGCCCGGCGAGCAGGCGTTCCAGGCGCACGGCCCCGGCCTGCGCGAGCCGGCCGGTGGCGGCGTCCACGCCGAGGCCCACGGGCGTGGTGTAGCCGGCCCAGGCGATGACCGCGGTGGGGGTGCCGGGCGCCCTGTGCTCCATCTCGGCCCGCAGGGAGGCGGCCATCCCGGCGGGGGTGCCGTAGCGGTCGTTCGTCCGGTCGAAGGTGCGGAGGTCGATGTCCGAGCCGGGCACGATGACGGCGGTGTGCCGGGCCGTCGCCAGATCGCCGTACACCTCGGCGACCTGGCCGCGGCCGCGCGGGTCGAAGGCCAGGATCCGGCGGCCCGGCGCGAGCAGCCGCTCGCAGCGGTCGGCCCGCTCCCGTGCCTCTGCCCGCACGGAGCGGGGCAGGCCGGAGTCCGCGGCCGCGGCCTGCGCCTTCTCCCGCTCGGCGGCTATCGCGCGGGCGTTGGCCTCGTACCGCAGGGTCACGGGTGCGCCGTCGAGGTTGCCGACGACCAGAGCGTGACGGGCCGCCAGGTCCTTGCGCTGCGCCTCGGTGAGCCCGGCGAAGAACGCGGCGACCGTACGCGGGGCCGCCGTCGCGGGGTCCGGCAGCTCGCGGTGGAGCGAGTGGTCCGCTCGCCACGCCTCGGCGCCGGCGGGCGGGCCGGTGACCACGGCCTGCTCGTTGCCGACGGCCCAGCCCGCCGTGCCGGCCACCACCGTGGTGGCCAGAGCTGCGGCGACCAGCGTGCGCTTGAAGCGGCCCATGAATGTCTCTCCCTCGTCCCGTGGCGTGACGGAGGGAAAGCTAGGAAGAGGGTGCCCGGAGCTGCGTCACCCCACGGAGCCAACCGTGGAGTGATA
Organism: Streptomyces hiroshimensis; assembly: GCF_014650335.1. GTDB lineage: Bacteria > Actinomycetota > Actinomycetes > Streptomycetales > Streptomycetaceae > Streptomyces > Streptomyces hiroshimensis. Next base: position 88,938 of record NZ_BMUT01000011.1, on the reverse strand, counting down.
CCTCAGTAGGGGGTCGGCGAGGGCGCGCGCCGTCACCCCCGCGCAGGGCGCCCGGAGTCGCCGGAGGCTTCAGAGCCTCCAGAGCCCTCGGAGGCTCCGGAGCTCTCAGGGTCTCCGGAGCTCTCAGGGTCCCCGGAATCCTCGAAGTCCTCGTAGTCGAAGCCCGGCGCGACCACGCACGTCACCAGGACCGGCTCGTCCCCCGCGGGCTCGGCCGACTGCCACACGCCGCCGGGCACCAGGAACTGCGGTCGCTCGCCCCGCTCGACGCCGGGCCCGACGATCGCTTCGGCGGCCCCCTTCCCGTCGGGTGCGTCGTCGGGTGCGTCACCGGAGCCGCCGAGCCGCATCCGCAGCGGGCCGCCGCGGTGCCACAGCCACAGTTCGTCGGAGCGCACGCGGTGCCAGCGGGATACCTCGCCGGGGTGGAGGAGGTAGTGGATGCCTGTGGCGAACGCCCGCGGCCCGCCGTAGCCGTCGGGGACCGCCTCGCGCGAGGTCTTCCACGTCTCGCGGAACCACCCTCCTTCGACGTGTGGTTGGAGGCCGAGGAGTGCGACCAGTTCCGAAGTGCCGGGAGTCCTGTCAGCCATGAGGGCATTCTCGCGCGGCCCCACGCCCGGACGCCCCCGGAATCGCCTTCCTCGTCCCGCCCCTCACCTTCTCCGCCCCTCACCGTCGCCCCCCTCAGCCGCCGGACCGGTCGGCGGAACCGGCCCCGGCCCCGGCCTCGGGCTTGACCGCGTCCGAGGCTATGAGCAGGGCCGTGCCCAGGACGGCGAGGACGATGCTCACGTACATCTCGTAACCGTCGAGGAATCCCAGGTAGCGCACGACCACCCAGTAGTGGAGCCAGCCGGTGAGTCCGTGGACGACGCCGCCCAGCCCCTGCAGGAGCAGGATGATGCCGACGCCTTCGAGCAGCTTCTTCATACCCGCCATGCTCCTGCCGCCGCACTGCCCCGGTCATCGCCCGGAAGGCTGCGCGGCGCGAACCGAAGTAGCCGCCCGCGGCCCCTCGGATCACCCAAGGTCCCGCCCGAATCATCCAAGGTCCCGCCTCGTGCAACTTTGGTATCGGGCCTCCGTCCGGCGCCTCCGGTCCGCTCGCCGCGTCGGTAAATTGGCTGTTCATGGACGTGAAGACCGAGGAGACGGCGGAGGTGCGGCCGCGTAAGTCGCGCAGTGTGCGCGACTGGGCGGTCGACATCCTCTGCATCGCCCTCGCGGCCGTGATCGGGATACTGGCCGCCGAGGCCCTGCGCAAGGATCCGGACGCCTCGCGCGCGCTCCTCTTCTCCGACCAGATCGTGGGCGCCCTGGCCTGCGTCGCGCTGTGGATGCGCCGCCGGTGGCCGGTGCCGCTCGCGGTGACGCTGCTGGTCGTGAGCATCGTGGTGCCGACCGCCGCAGGGGCCATGCTCGTCGCGGTGTTCACGGTGGCGGTGCACCGGCCGTTCCGGACCGTGGCCACCGTGGGCGGGCTCGCCCTGATCAGCGAGCCGCTGCAGGCGGCGATCCGCCCCGACCCCACCCTGAGGTTCCCCGCAGCGACCGCCACGGGCGTGCTGCTGGTCCTCACCGTCATCGGCTGGGGCATGTTCGTCCGGTCCCGGCGCCAGCTGGTCCTGTCGCTGCGCGAGCGCGCCCGGCGCGCGGAGGCGGAGGCGCAGCTGCGGGCGGAGCGGGCCCAGCGCCTGGCCCGGGAGCGCATCGCCCGGGAGATGCACGACGTCCTCGCGCACCGGCTGTCGCTGCTGTGCGTGCACGCGGGGGCGCTGGAGTTCCGCCCGGACGCACCGCCCGCGGAGGTGGCCCGGGCCGCCGGGGTGATCCGTGACAGTGCGCACCAGGCCCTGGAGGATCTGCGCGAGGTGATCGGGGTGCTGCGCGCCCCCGGCGCGGAGGGCGGGGGCGACCGCCCGCAGCCCACCCTGGCGGCGCTGGAGGAGCTGGTGGAGGAGTCCCGTCAGGCGGGCACAGAGGTGAAGCTCGACCAGCGGGTGACGGACGCCCCCTCGGTTCCGGAGGCCACGGGCCGCACGGTGTACCGGATCGTGCAGGAGGCGCTCACCAATGCCCGTAAGCACGCCGGAGGGGCGGCGGTGAGCGTCATAGTCGAGGGTTCCCCGGAGGCGGGGCTGACGCTCGGGATCAGCAATCCGCCGGGTGACGGGAGCGGCGCAGCCGTGCCCGGGTCCGGGCAGGGTCTCATCGGGCTGGCCGAGCGCGCCGCCCTCGCCGGCGGCCGTCTTTCCCACGGCCCTACGCCCGACGGCGGCTTCCGCGTCGACGGCTGGCTACCGTGGCGGCCATGAACGTCGTCCCGCAGCCGCCGCACAGCCCCGAGCCTCCGCACTCGCCGCAGCCCCCGCAGGCCCCGCCGATCCGGGTCCTGCTCGTGGACGACGATCCGCTGGTGCGGGCCGGGCTGTCGTTCATGCTGGGCGGCCTGCCCGACATCCGCATCGTCGGGGAAGCCTCCGACGGCTCGGAGGTGGCCGCCCTGGTCGACCGGCACACGCCCGACGTGGTGCTGATGGACATCCGCATGCCCTCGGTGGACGGCCTGGCAGCGACCGAGGAGCTGCGCCGCCGCGAAGGCGCCCCGGAGGTCGTCGTCCTGACGACGTTCCACGCCGACGAGCAGGTGCTGCGGGCCCTGCGCGCCGGGGCGGCGGGCTTCGTCCTCAAGGACACCCCGCCGGCGGAGATCGTCGCCGCCGTGCGCCGGGTCGCGTCCGGCGAGCCGGTCCTCTCCCCCGCCGTCACACAGCAGCTGATCACCCGGGTCACGGAGCAGGAACGGGACACCCGCGGCGACCGCGCGCGGGCCCTGCTGGCCGGGCTCAACGACCGGGAGCGGGAGGTCGCGGCCTGCGTGGGGCGCGGGCAGTCGAACGCAGAGATCGCCGGTGCGCTCTATATGAGCGTGGCGACGGTCAAGACGCACGTCTCGCGCGTCCTCACCAAGCTCGGCCTCAACAACCGGGTGCAGATCGCCCTGCTCGTCCATGACGCGGGCGGCCCCGGCGCGGAGGCCTGAGCCCCGCCGGAGCCGGCTCCGGCACACCCCCGGCACAGCCCGCGAAGAAGACCGGACAAGCGCTTTCCACAAGCCGCTCCGCTACCGCCGCGCGACCGTCGGTCACCCTGTCGCGACCGTGGGGCGGTGTTGCGCAACCGCCTACGAAACTACATGCGGCCGACGTACGGCTGTTACAAAACAGCGGGGAAACAGCAGGTTGCCGGTCATAGGATCGAACTCATGATCCATGGGCGATTAGTTCTAATCGCCCCTTTGCTTTTCTACCCGCGCATCACGCGCGGGAGAGTGGGGGAAGACCTGTGCCTGGGCACATACCGCGCCGACGTGTACTCCAGGTCGCGGGCGGCGGCATCGTCGTCGGAGCCGGTGCGGTCGGTGCCTGGCAGTGGCTCTCCCCGGAGGCGAAGAAGAAGGCCACGCAGGACAGCACCCCGGTACGCCCCGCGAAGGCCACGACGTCCGAGTCGTTCGTACACGTCATCGCCCACCCCGACGACTCGCTCTACTTCATGAATCCCGAGCTGGAGCAGTCGATCCTCGGCGGCGGCCCCTCCGTGACGGTCTGCCTCACCGGCGGCGAGTCCGACGGCCGCAACGAGCTGTCGGGCGCCCGCGGCTACAAGCGGCTGCCCGAGAAGCGGGGCGAGTTCGTCCGCGCACGGCTCAACGGCTTCCGCGAGGCGACGGCCCAGATGGCCACCGGCGACTGGCTCAGCCCCTGGACCGTGGAGGCCCTGTCCCTCCTGCCCGGCATCCAGGTCGAGCTGCACACCCTGCGCGCGGCCCCCCAGGTCCAGCTGATCTTCCTGGAGCTGGTCGAGGCCCGCACCCTGCGCAACCCGCGCAAGGAGAGCCTGCGCGGCCTGTGGCTCGGGGCGGCCCCGCAGCTGACGACGCTCCTGCCGGCCGGCAGCCCGGTCAGGAGCACCTTCCAGTACGGCCGCAAGCAGCTCATCGACACCCTCGTCGCGATCTTCGAGCGCTACCAGCCGACCGTCGTCCGCACCCTGGACCCGAACCCCACGCACCTGCCGAAGCCGCCGGAGTTCCCGAACACCCCGCCCGAGCTGCGCGGCATAGCCAAGTACGACCACCAGGACCACACGACGTCGGCGTTCTTCGCGCAGGCCGCGCTCGCCGAGTACTGGGGCCGCAAGCACGCCCGGCCCACGGCCGTGGACAGCTACGTCGGCTACGAGGTCTCCCACCTCCCCAGCAACCTCGACAAGGCCACCACCGACCACAAGCTCAAGTTCCTCGACACCTACGGCTGGGCCGACGGCAAGGACTGCGGCGACACGGCGGGCTGCGGCGACCGCAAGGTGGGCCGCACCTCGGGGACCAAGTACCACGGCTGGTCGAGCAACTGCCGCCACCGCGCCACCGGCACGATGCGCTGGGTGCAGCCGCTGCCCGACGGCCGCCTCGCGGCGTTCGCGATCCTCGACGGCGCGGCACAGTGCTGGACCGAGGCCAAGGCGGGCAGCGGCATCTGGTCCGCCCCCACCTCCGTCGGCGGCTCGATGCTGGAGGGCCAGGTGCAGGCGCTGCGCCACTCCGACGGCACCCTGCAGCTGTTCTCCATACGCACCGTGCTGCCCGGGAAGGACACGCCGCACCGGCGCGAGGTCGTCACCGCGCTGCAGAGCGGCGGCGGCTCCGGCGGCACCCCGGCCTTCGGCTCCTGGGAGTCGCTGGGCTCGCCCGAGCAGGACCCCGAGCGCTCGATGGAGATGGGCTACCCGGTCGCCGTCGCCGGCACCGACGGCACGGTCCACGTCTTCGTCCGCACCTTCGAGGGCGAGGTGAGCTTCCGCAGCGGCGCCGGCGGCAAGGACTTCTCCGAGTGGGAGACCCTCCCCTCCGCCGACCCCCAGGTGAGGGTCGAGGACGGGCTCGACGCGGCCCTCGACAGCCAGGGCCGGATCCACCTCGTCGCCGCCGACACGAAGACCGTGCACCACTGGATGTCCCAGGGCTCCGGCGGCCCGCTGCAGCCGGCCGAGGCGACGAAGCTCCCCACCGCCACCGGCCCCCTGAGCCTCGTCCCGCTCGCGAACGGCGGCATGCGCATGGCCCTGCGTCAGCCGAACACCTCCCGGGTGCTCGTCGCCGACCGGCTCGGCGACGACAAGGGCTGGCGCGTCTCCGCCCAGTGCGAGCCGCTCAGCGGCCACGGCCGGGTCTCCGTCGGACAGTCCGGGAACACCACCGTGCTCACCGACCACGACCGCAAGGGCCGCGTACGGCTGTCCGCCGGCTCCGGCCGGCCGGGTCCGTGGGGCAAGGAGGGCATTCCGTTCCGGGGCGTCCCCGGCGTCGCGCTCGACGCCAAGGGCAATGCGGTCGCGGTCGTCGTCATGGGCCTGGACAACAAGCTGAGCAGCGCGCGGCTGCGCGGCTCGGGCAAGGACGCGTTCACGGACTGGATCGCCCACGACGGGAAGGCGCAGCAGACGAACGTCCAGTCGTAGGACGCGTACGGGGGTCTCGTACGGGGGCTTGTACGAGGGGTCTCGTACGGGGGGCTTGTACGAGGGGTCTCGTACGGGGGGCTTGTACGAGGGGTCTCGTACGGGGGGCTTGTACGAGGGGTGAGGCGCCCGGCGCTCGGGCGTCCGGCGCCGGCACCCCCGGTCGCGCGATGTCCCCGGTCGCGCGATGCCCTCGGCCTATCGCGCGATGTCCTCGGCGACGAGCCGTTCGACGTTCCGCTCGGCCAGCGCCGTGATGGTCACGAACGGGTTCACGCCGATCGAGCCCGGGATCAGCGCGCCGTCGTTCACGTACAGGTGGCGGTATCCGGCGACCCGCCCGTAGGCGTCGGTGGCCCGGCCCAGGACGCAGCCGCCGAGCGGGTGGTAGCAGAAGTCGTCCCCGAAGGCCTTGGCCCTCGGGCCGAAGAGGTCGTAGCGGTAGTCGGTGCCGTTCGCCTTGTTCATCCGGTCGAAGAAGGACTTCGCGGCGGCGACGGCGGGGGCGTTCTGCTCCCGCTCCCAGCGCAGCCGTACGCGGTCCGTGGCGCCGTCGTGGACGAGCGTGCCGCGCTCGGGGTTCCTGGTGACGGCCAGGTACATGCTGATCCCGGTCTCGAAGCCCGCGGGCAGCGGCGCGACGTCGGCGAAGACGGGCGCCGCGGGGTGGTCCCAGTCGTCGACGCACGTCGCGGCGATGGCCGACTGACGGGCGCCGGTGGGGTGCAGCAGGGGGTTGGCCCGGCCGGCCATGACGTTGCCGTTCGGCCCCCAGCCCGCGCCGACCTCCGCACCGAGGTCCGGCAGGGTGCCGGTGTCGCGGGCCCGGACCAGCAGCTCCGTGGAGCCGAGGCTTCCGGCGCCGAGGAAGAGGTACCGGCAGCCGATCTCCTTGCGCGCGAGCCGCCGCCCCTCCGCATCGATCCGGTCCACGCTCAGGACGTACGTGCCGTCCTCCTCGCGGCGGACCGCCGTGACGCGGTGCAGGGTCTCGACGGTGACCTTGCCGGTGCCGAGGGCGGCGGCGAGATAGGTCTTGTCCAGGCTCTGCTTGCCGTGGTTGTTGCCGTACATGACCTCGGCGGCCAGCGCGGACTTCGCCACCTCGCCCGCCGCCTCGCGCCGCATGTAGGCGAAGTCGTAGACGTTGGGGACGAACCTCGTCCTCATCCCCGCCTTCGCGGCCGCCTCGCGCGCGACGCGGGCGAAGCGGTACCACTCCGTCTGCTCGAACCAGTCCGCGGCGACCTCGTTCGCCCTGAGCATCGCGAGGGCGCGCGGGAAGTGACGGCCGTACATCTCGCCGGCGTCGACCTGCGGAAGCACCTCCTCGAAGTAGGAGCGCCTGGGCGTCGCGGCGATACCGCCGTTGACGAGCGAGCCGCCGCCCACCCCGCGCCCCACGTACACCCCCATCTGACCGAAGTTCACGCGGTCGAGCACGCCCGCGTAAGGCTCGATGGTGCGGTTGACGACGTCGAGCCAGAGGAAGGAGGCGATGGGCGCCTCGGTGCGGTTCTTGAACCAGGTGGAGCGGCGGTCGGGGTCGGGCATCCCGCAGAAGACCTTGCCGTCCGGCCCGGGACGGTTCCACAGCTGCCCCATCTCCAGCATCAGCGTGCCGACGCCGGCCTCCCCCAGCCGCAGGGCGGTGACCGCGGCCCCGTAGCCGGTGCCGACCACCACGGCCGGTACGAACGCACCGCTGCCGACCGGGTCGGCGGCGGCGGACACCCGGGGCCCGGCCGCAGCCGTGATCGTGGTCGCCCCCGTAAGGGAAGCGGCGCCGAAGGCGGCCCAGCCCAGCAGACGGCGGCGCGACAGGCGGGCGCTTGCGGCCCCGGTGACATGATCTGGTCTCCTCGACACCGGGCCCAGGATAGCGGGGCGTTAACCATCGACTACAGGGTGTACGTGATCGGGGTGCGGTGAAATGGGGTGGCGGCGGGGCGTACGGCGCGTGTTGGATGCCTGTCGTGATGCCTGCCGACTCTTCCGCCGCCCCTTCCGCCGGCCCTTCCGTCCGCCCTTCCGCGCACACCTCCGATTCCCCCGGCCCCGGGCTGCTCGACCGCCTGGAGGGCTATTACGACAGCGTGCCGCGCAGCACCGCCCGGGCCGAGGACTTCGGCCCGCTCACCCTCTTCGTCCGCGAGGGCGAGGGCTGGCCGTACTACGCCCGCCCCTCCCGGGGCCCGGCCGGCTCCGGACCGGTGAGCGCTGCCGACCTGCTCCGGGTCCGGGCCCGCCAGCGCGAACTCGGCCTTCCGGAGAGCTTCGAGTGGGTGGCCGAGACGACGCCCGCGCTGCGGGCGGCCGCCGAGGAGGCGGGGCTGACGGTGCACGAGCACCCCCTGATGGTGCTCGAACCGGGCACCGCCCCGGCCGATCCCGTGCTGCCCGAGGGCCTTGCCGTCCGGCTGCTCGCCCCGGACGACCCCGCCCTGCCGAGCGCGGTGGCCCTCGGCCCGCTCGCCTTCTCCCAGCCCGGCACCGCGGTGGGGCCCACGGGCACCGAGGAACTGGAGGCGGCGGAGCGGCTCGCCGCGCGGGACGGCACGGCGGACCGTCTGGCGGCACGCATCCGTGCGGGCCTGACGGTGCTCGCCGCGGCCGTCCGCGGCGACACGGCCCTGTGTTCGGGCATGCACCAGCCGGTCGGCGCGGTCACCGAGCTGGTCGGCATCGGGACGCTGCCCGCCGTGCGCCGGCAGGGTCTGGGCCTCGCGGTCACCGCGGCCCTGGTCGCCGATGCGCGGGCACGGGGCGCGGAGACCGTCTTCCTGTCCGCCGGCGACGACGACGTGGCCCGGATCTACGCCCGGGCCGGCTTCCGCCGCGCGGGCACGGCGCTGATCGCGGAGCCGGCCGGGCCGGGAGCGCCGCAGGCCTGACCCGGCCGGATCTCCTGTGCCAGGTCGGGTCAGGTCAGGTCAGGTCAGGTCAGGTCAGGTCCAGTACAACCCGCGCGCCCGCGACGTCGCCACCGTGCCCGGGTCGCGTACGCCCGGTGCCGGCGGGTCGTAGCACGCCTCGAAGCGGACGGTCTCCCCTTCGGAGACGGACCCCTGGTGGGTGAAGTCCACGAAGGACGCGCCCACCGTCGCGATGCGCTCGACGATCGGGCCGTTCCAGCGGGAGCCGTCCGCCCGCTGGTGATAGAAGCGGCCCTGGAGCGTACTGCCCGCCGGGACGGTCACGGTCAGGAAGACCGTCGCCGTGTACGCCTTCGCGCCGCTGATCAAGGCCTCGCCGCCCACCGAGAGGGTCGTCCACGCGCCGGGGACGAGGGCGGTCTGCGCGTCGCTGTACTCGCCGAGCGTCCGCGGAGCCCCGCCCGGCTGCGGCGGATCGGCGGGCCTGCCGGAGGCCCGGGCCACGATGGCGGGGAAGACCGCGTCGTGGAACTGCCCCACGCGCGCGTCGCCCGGACAGGCCGTGCCGCCCGTGGACCACTGCGGGAACAGCCGGTGGTATCCGTAGCCGGGTTCGTCCCAGGAGCGGCAGACCCGTAACGGCAGGCCGTGGTACTGGTGCAGCCACACTCCGACCTCGACGAGTCTGTCGACCTGCCGGTCGGTCCACGGGTCGGTGTGTTCCAGGTTGGAGGCGGTCTCGATACTCACCGCCCCGCTGCCGTCCGGGCGCAGGTTGGCCCGGTAGTTGGCGTCGGCGCGGGTCTGGGTGCCGATGTACTGCGCGAGGTCGCCTCCGTAACCGAGGCCGAAATGCGACTCGAGATTGGTGCTTTCGTGCCAGAATGCATAGATGCGGCGCGAGGTCCACGGCGCGCCGACGCTGTGCAGGATGAACTGGGTGGGCCGGATCGCCGGCTGGTCGTCCGACTCCGGCTGGAGCTCCATCTTCGTGGCGCCCGGGTACCAGGCCATCACGACTCCTCGGGGCTGGGGGGTGGGGTACGCGCCGCACCGCACGGCGACACGCACGTCTGTTCGCGGTATGCCCGTTCCCATGCCGCGCCCCACCGGGAATGAGTCCCTCCGGTGGTGAAGGCCGCCACCGAGCCCTTGAGCCCCATCCCCTGGCACCCCTCCCCCGCCTCCCTCCCCCGAGCCTCCGAGTCCCTGTTGCGGTATTACTTCTGATATGTCACGAAGTGATACGTCACGAAGCTTTGACGACCTGGTGGCCGAGGCCGAGGCCGCCCCCGTGGCCGGCTGGGACTTCTCCTGGCTGGAGGGCCGGGCCACCGAGGAACGTCCCTCCTGGGGCTATCAGCGCACCATGAGCGAACGCCTGGCCCGCGCAGACGCGGCCCTCGACATCCAGACGGGCGGCGGGGAGGTCCTCGCCGGCGCGCGGAAGCTGCCCCGCACGATGGTGGCCACGGAGTCCTGGCCGCCCAATGTCGCCAAGGCGACGAAGCTGCTGCACCCCCTCGGAGCGGTCGTGGTCGCCGATGCCGACGAGCCTCCGCTGCCCTTCGCCGACGAGGCGTTCGACCTCGTGACCAGCCGTCACCCCGCGACGGTGTGGTGGGAGGAGATCGCCCGCGTGCTGCGGCCGGGCGGCACGTACCTCGCGCAGCACGTGGGCCCGGCCAGCGCCTTCGAGCTGGTGGAGTACTTCCTGGGCCCGCAGCCGGAGGAGGTACGGCGCAAGCGGCACCCCGACGACGAGCGACGGGAGGCGGAGGCGGCGGGGCTCGGCGTCGTCGACCTGCGCGCCGAGTCCCTGCGGATGGAGTTCTTCGACGTCGGCGCGGTGATCTACTTCCTGCGGAAGGTGATCTGGATGGTTCCCGGCTTCACCGTCGGCCGGTACCGCGACCGGCTGCGCGAACTGCACGAACGCATCACGGCGGAAGGTCCTTTCATCGCCCACTCGGCGCGCTTCCTCATCGAGGCCCGCAAGCCCGTCTGACGCCGTGCCCCACCGGTCAGCCGCACCGATCAGCCCCACCGACCGGAGCCTCAGGCCGGGGCCTCAGGCCGGGGCCTCAGGCCGAGGACACCAGCCCCAGGTAGCCCTCGTCCCAGAGGTCCTCCGTGCCGTCCGGCAGCAGGAGGACCCGGTCCGGGCGCAGCGCCTCCACGGCACCCTCGTCATGCGTGACCATCACCAGAGCGCCGGGGTAGGAGCCGACCGCCGCGAGGACCTCGTCGCGCGAGGCCGGGTCGAGGTTGTTGGTCGGCTCGTCCAGCAGCAGCACATTGGCACCGGAGTGCACCAGGCCGGCCAGGGCCAGCCTGGTCCGCTCGCCTCCGGAGAGCACTCCGGCCGGCTTGTCGGCGTCGTCACCGCCGAACAGGAACGCTCCGAGGACGTGCCGGGCCTCCCCGTCGCTCAGGTGGGGAGCGGCCGCGGCCAGGTTCTGCCGCACCGTCAGCGCGGGGTCGAGGGTCTCGTGCTCCTGGGCGAAGTAGCCGAGGCGCAGGCCGTGGCCGTGGACGACGCGGCCGCCATCGGGTGTCTCGCGCCCGGCGAGGATCTTCAGCAGGGTGGTTTTGCCGGCGCCGTTGAGGCCGAGGACGGCGAGGCGGCTGCCGCGGTCGACGGCGAGGTCGACGCCGCCGAGGACGCTCCGGCCGCCGTAGGACTTGGCGAGGCTGACGGCTCCGAGGGGCGTGCGCCCGCAGGGGGCGGGTTCGGGCAGCCGGATCCTGGCGGTCCGCTCCGTCCGGCGGGCCGGTTCGAGGGCGGCGAGCATCCTGTCGGCGCGGCGGGCCATGTTCTTCGCCGCGACGGCGGTGGCGACGTTCGCCCGCATCCGGTCCGCCTGGTTGCGCAGCGCGGCCGCCTTGCGCTCGGCGTTCGCCCGCTCCCGGGTGCGGCGCCGTTCGTCGGCCCCGCGCCGGGCCAGGTACGCGCTCCAGCCGGTGTTGTGGACGTCGATGATGGTGCGGTGCGCGTCGAGGTGGAAGACGCGGTTGACGGTGTCGGCCAGCAGGCCGGTGTCGTGGCTGATGAGCACCAGCCCGCCTTGATGGCCCGTCAGGAAGGTACGCAGCCAGGCGGTCGCGTCGGCGTCCAGGTGGTTGGTCGGCTCGTCGAGCAGCAGGGTGCCGTGGCCGGCGAAGAGGATGCGGGCCAGCTCGGCCCGCCGCCGCTGCCCGCCGGACAGGGCGCCCAGCGGTTCGCCCATGCTGCGGGCGGGCAGCCCCACGCCGGCCGCGACTCGGGCGGCCTCGGCCTCGGCCGCGTACCCGCCGCGGGCCTGGAAGTCGGCCTCCGCGTGGGCGTACGCGGCCATGGCCCGTTCCTGGGCGGTCGCTCCGCCGGCCCGGGCCATGGCGTCTTCGGCGGCCCGCAGGGCACGGACGGCCCGGTCCAGGCCGCGGGCGGAGAGGATCCGGTCGGTGAGGACGGTGGCCGGGTCGGCGGCTTGCGCATCCTGCGGGAGGTAGCCGAGGGAGCCGGTGACGGTGATGTCTCCGGCGGCGGGCCGGAGTTCGCCGGCCAGGGTCCTCATCAGGGTCGTCTTGCCCGCGCCGTTGCGGCCGACCAGGCCGATGCGGTCGCCGGGGGCGATGTGGAAGGAGACGCCGGACAGCAGGAGACGGGCGCCGGCACGGACGTCGGCACCGCGAACGGTGATCATGTAATTACGCTCCGGAAAAGCTCAAGGACACACGGGTGGCGTGGAATCGGGTCCTTGAGCTAGGAAATGCGGGGCGTAGACATGCGGGCGAGGGTAGCCGCGCGAGTGCGGCGTGCGCATCCGGATTTCGGCGTGGCATCCGGATGACGCCGTCGCGGTGGCGCTTCCCTCGCTGTCGCAACCGTCCGCGCCGCCGCTGGCCGGCGCCCTCCGCGCCGGCCGGAAGGTCCTGCGGGACGGCGGCGGCAGCGTGGCCGCGGTCGAGGCGGCCGTACGGTCGCTGGAGAGGGGATGCTCTACGGCTATCTGGCGGCCGACGGCAAGGTGGTCACGAAGGTGTTCCCCGACGAGTCGCCTCGGTGACGTCGGCGACCAGTTCCACCATGTCCGGTCCGTACGCGTCCGAGTTCACGACCTTCAGCAGGAGGCAGAAGGTGCCGTCGAGCCCGTGGCGGTGGGCGAGCTGCCTGTGGTGCCGGGCCAGATACCTTATGGCCGCCTGGTTGGCGACGCTGCGCTGGCCGGAGGCGAGGAAGACCGGCCGGCTGCCGCCCGGCCCGGTCAGCCGGGCGAGCAGGACGTACTCGGCCGTGCCCTTGTCGACCCGGTATGTCTCGCCGCCGATGGTGAGTGCACCCCCGTCGGGGCCCCCGTGCGTGGCGTTCACCTCGACGCCGGGCAGCAGCGCGCGCAGGTGGGCCTCGGTGCGCCGGTTCGACACGGGCCCGCCGACGCAGAACTCGGTGCGCACGCCGATCCCCTGGCGGGCGGCGTCGTGCGCCACGATGTCCGCGTGCGCCCCGCACTCCTTGATCAGCGCGGATATCTCCAGCAGCGCGAAGGCGTCCTGCCGCGCGACGCCCCAGCCGCTCGCGCTCGGGTCCTGGTTGACCACGAGCAGGCACTCGGAGCCCGCCGGCAGGCCGAAGAAGGTTTGCTTGCGCCGGAGTCGGCGCCGCCACAGGAGCGTCCGGACGAACCAGCCCGCGGCAGCGCTGATCCCGCTGGCGACCAGGCCCAGCACGATGTTGCGCACGTCGTCGTTCATGAGCGGGCAGCCTACGGGCCCGGGCGGGGTCGGTCGACGGCCCTACGGCCGCGGCCCGAGGCGCACGGGAGCCCGCGCCTGTAGCGTCCGGGCATGAAGATCGAATCGGAGATCGAATCGGAGATCGAACCGGAGACGGCCGGACAGGTCCCGGAAACGGTCCGGGGCCCGCGGACCCCGGAGATCCGCAGTGGAGCGCAGCGCAAGCGGGACGTCCTGGAGCGGCTGGGCCGGGAGCTGGACATCTGGGTCGCCTCGGCCGGCGCCGACGGAGTGCCGTACCTGGTGCCGTTGTGCTTCCTGTGGGACGGGGAGGCGATCTGGATGGCTACCCGGCCGGCCAACCCGACGGGCCGCAACCTGCGGGAGGGCGGCCGGGCCCGGCTCGCCCTCGGGCACACGCGCGACGTCGTCCTCATCGACGGCGACGTGGAGACCCACAGCGCGCAGGAGGTGCCGGCCGCGGCGGCCGACGCGTTCGCCGGGCGCTTGGGCTGGGACCCCCGCAAGGAGGGTGACGCGTACGTCTACTTCAAGGTGCTGCCGCGTGCCGTGCAGGCGTGGCACGAGGAGCCCGAGCTCCGTGGCCGTCACTTGATGCGTGACGGGAAGTGGCTGGTCTGAGCGACGGGCGACGGGGGCGGCGGGTGGTTCGTCCGGGCGACGGGCGAGTGTGTGCCGGAGGGCACTGCCGGGCGGTCCGGCGGAGCTGCCGCCGGCCGCCCGGTGCGCCCGTCCCCACGGGTGCCCCCTCCGTCCTCCTCGCGCTCCCGCTACGCCGCGGTGCGCCCTTCTTCCGGAGCCGCGTGCCCGGCCGGAGCTCCGTGTTCGCCGAGCGGGCGGTCCGGGCCCGGCGCGAACCGTGTGCTCCCCAGGACCTCGGCGCGGACCTCGCCGGAGCCGTGGGCGCTCAGCCGGGCCCTGGCATCGACGGCGTACACGTCGACGTACTCCTGCTCCGACAGCTTCAGGATCGCGTACATGATCTCGTCGGTGACCGCGCGGAGCACGTGCCGCTGGTCCGCCATGCCCGCGTAGCGGGAGAAGTCCAGGGGTTCGCCGAAGCGGACGGTGACGGGCACCAGGCGCGGCAGCCGCCGCCCCGCGGGCTGGGCCTCGAACGTGCCGATCATCGCGCACGGGACGACGGGCGCGCCGGACCGGATCGCCATCTCCGCGACCCCGACCTTGCCCTTGTACAGCCGGCCGTCGTGCGAGCGCGTGCCCTCGGGGAAGATGCCGAGGAGTTCGCCGCGGCCGAGCACCTTCACGCCCTCCTCGACGGCGGCCTGGCCCGCGCCGCGGCCGGAGCGGTCGACGGGTATCGCGCCGAGCCCGCGGAAGAAGGCGGCGGCGAGCCTGCCCTTGAGGCCGCGGCCGGTGAAGTACTCCTGCTTGGCGAGGAAGCTGATCCGGCGCCTGAGGGTCACGCCCATCAGGAACTGGTCGGTGAACGACTGGTGGTTCCCCGCGACGATCGCCGCGCCGTGCTGCGGGACCCGGCCCAGCCCCTCCACCCTCGGCCGGAAGAGCCACCGCAGCAGCGGCACGAGCACCACGGCCTTGAACGCGCAATAGAACATGCAAACGCCCTTCTCCCAGAGAGCCCCCCGCGCCCGGGCACGCTACTCGCGGGTATGGATCAGGGGGAGAAGGCCGATTGAGCCAGAGCGTGGCTGATTGATTACGGACGGCGCCCGTGCAGGACGCCCCACTGCAGCCGTCCTCGGCGTGCGGCGTCGACCCATACGGGCAGGTTCTCCTGCAGGTGGCCGAGGTAGGCGGCGCTGATGCGCCCGCGGAGCTCCTCCGCGCGCGCCGCCGTCTCCTCGGTCAGCCGGACATAATGGTTGACCAGTTGACCGGTGTGGTCGTCGAATCCGATATCGGACAGGCCGAGGCCGGCGAGGTGCTCGCGGTAGAAGGACACGGTGGCCAGGGCGTCCACGCCGAGCCGGGAGACGGCCGGGTGGAGCACCTCCGCGGGCGTGCCTTCGGAGGCCATGATGTCGGTGAAGGCCAGCGCGCCCCCGGGCTTGAGCACCCGGACCGCCTCGCTCAGCACCTTCGGCCGGTCAGTGCTGTGGCAGAAGGCCTCCAGGGAGCACACCGCGTCGAAGTGGCCGTCGGGGAACGGTATGTCGTGGAAGGAGCCGGTGACGACCTCGACGCGGCCGGCCAGGCCGCGCTCGGCGTTGACCGCGCGGTGCCGCTCGTTCTGGGCGGCGCTGAGGTTCAGGGCGACGACGCGGCAGCCGAAGCGCTCGGCGAGCCTGCGGGCGGTCCCCCCGTATCCGGAACCGAGGTCGATGACGGCGCTGCCGGGCCCGAGGCTGCCGTCGAGCCGGTCCGCGACCCGCTCGACGGTGCGGCGGGAGGCGTCGGCGATGGGTTCGCCGAGCCGGGTGTAGATGCCGGTGTGGATGTCCTCCCCGCCCCAGACCGCGTCGTAGAAGGCGTCGACATCGCCGGAGTCGTAGTAGCTGCGCGTCGCTTCGTCGTTCACGAGTGCTCCTCTCGCCCGCAGGATCGGTCAAGATCAGCCTCACTGCTGTGCGACGGCGAACACAGGGACGAACAAGCCATGATCGGGCAGCGCCCGCCCCCGCGCGCCTAGTGCGCAGCCGCGCCCCGCAGCAGCTTCTCCAGAACGCGTCCGCGCAGAAGCTCGTACTCCTCGCGGAGGCGCTTGATCTCGGGGGGCCGCGGTATGACCAGGCCGCCCGTGACGATCTCTTCGGGGGTGAACTGCTCGCGGGTCAGGTCGATCTCCACACCCTCCCCGAGCCGGTTCCACCAGTGGAAGTCGGTCTGTACGCCTTCGACACGGACCTCCCCCCGGATGAGCTCGCCGCCCAGCAGGTCGTTGAGGACCATCGCGGTGACGCCGCACTGATCGCGCGCCGGATTGTCCGGTGTCCACTGCGACCGGTACTCAGGGGTGCACGTGTCGGCGCCCCAACTGCTGCGGACGGCACGCTCGATGTCGGTGAGAAGCCACGGTGTCATGCCCTGCATCCTGACAGCGACCACTGACAACGCACCGCGGCAGCACCCTCCCGGTCCCCGTCCGCGAGACGTACGACGTACGACGTACAGTCCTCCGTGGCCCGCAGCGGCCGGAACCAGCGGACGGGAAAAGGGATCCATGACGAGCACGTGGGACAAGGCGCTGGACGCCGCCGGCGTCCATGACCGGCAACTGCGCGACGACTACACCCGGCAGCGCGCCCTCGTCGCGCGCTACCGGCGCCACGCCTACGTGGCCGTCCGGCTGCTGCTGCCCGGTGCGGCCGTCCCGCATGTCATCGCCATGACCGCCTTCATGCACCACACGGACAACGTGCTCGACGGCGGCAGCACCCTGGCCGAGCGCGCCTCCGCCTACACCGTGTGGGAGAAGGACGTACGCGAGGCCCTGGCCACCGGGCGCGCGGACCATCCGGTGATCCGGCCGGTGCTCCACACGGTCGCCGCCCGCCCCGGGCTCGCCGCAGCGGTCGAGGCCTTCCTGGGGGCCGCAGTGACCGATCTGGATTTCACCGGGTTCGCGACGGAAGGCGACTACCAGGACTACGTCGACGCCTACTCGCTGCCGGCGTTCATGCTCGTCGCCGACCTGCTCGACCCGGGCACCGACCCGGGCGCGTTCCGTGCGGCCTGCCGTTCGTACATCGACGGCAGCCAGCGCCTGGACTTCGTCAACGACCTCGCCGAGGACCTGGAGGGCGGGCGCCTGGCCATTCCCCGGGAGACCCTGGAGCAGCACGGCGTCTCCCGTAGCGACCTGGAATCGGCACGCGACACTCCGGCCGTGCGGGCGCTCCTGGCCGGTCAGCTGCGCCGCGCGCGCCATGACCTGCTGGCCGCGCGCCGCCTGGCCGGCCTCACCGCACCGGCCGGCCGTCCGTTCGTGCGCGCGATGGTGGAGCTGGAAGTGCTCACCGCGGACGCCGCGGCGGCGAAGGGCTGCGGCCTGTTGCGGGGGTCGGCGCGCCCTTCGGCCGGTGCGGCCCTGCGGGTGCTCCTCGGGGAGTACGGCCGTGCACGGGCCGCTCGGCGGCGCGGCCTCTGAGGGCGCTTCGAGCATCCTCGGGGGTGACTTGGGAGCTTCTTGACCGCGATTCACCCGTAGCAGCGATCACCCGTTGGTGTTCGGGCTGCGGTGCCCGCGCACGGCCGCCTAGGGTGCTTGCACGTGACCGTCTGACGGACGAATCGAGGACACGTGGACGAGGAAGAGGACCGGAGGCTGCGGGCGATCGCGCCGGAGATCTCGCACACCACCATCGGGCTGATGCGCACCATCGTCGGCCTCGAACCGGCGGAACGGGTGCCGGAGGAGGCGCTCAAGGTGGCGGACCGGGTGCTCGCCAAGCACGGTACGGACGGGCTGCGGGTGCTCGTCATGAGCCTGTCGGGGTGGATGGCGGTCGGCATCGAGAACGTCGCGCACCTGAAGGGCCAGACGAACGAGGCCATCATCGACGACATCGAGCTGACCTGTCTGGAGGCCAACCCCGACGGCTGAAGCGGCCGACCGAGTGGTCGACGTCTCCTTCGCTGCGGGGAAGTTGACGCCTACTGTGGAGTACGTCGGCGTGACGCCCCCCGGGAGGACACCATGACCAGCTCGGTCGAGCACCGCTTCGTCGAGGTCAACGGAGTAACCCTGCACATCGCCGAGCAGGGGCGGGGGCAGGAGCAGGGGCAGGGGCCGCTGGTCGTCCTGCTGCACGGCTTCCCGGAGTGCTGGTACTCCTGGCGGCACCAGTTCGGGCCGCTGGCCGCAGCCGGGTACCGGGTCGTGGCAGTGGACCAGCGCGGGTACGGGCGCAGCGACCGGCCGGAGGACGTCGGCGCGTACAGCGTGCTCCACCTCGCCGGTGACGTGATCGCCCTGATCCACGCCCTCGGCGAGGAGAGCGCGGTGGTCGTCGGGCACGACTGGGGCGCGCCGGTCGCCTGGACCACGGCGCTGCTGCGGCCCGACGTCGTCCGCGGCGTGGCGGGCCTGAGCGTGCCGCCGGCGCCGCGCGGCCCGGTGCCGCCTCTGCCTGCGCTGCGCTCCCTGTTCGGCGACGGCTTCTACCAGCTCTACTTCCAGGAACCGGGCGTCGCCGACGCCGAGTTGGCGCAGGACCCGGCGGCGACGTTCCGCCGGATCCTGTTCAGCGCCTCGGGCGACTGCCCGGCGACCGACCCGCCGCGCCCGTGGGTGATCCCGGCCGGCGGGACGCTCCTGGACGCGATGGCGGGGCCGAAGGAACTGCCGGGCTGGTTCACCGAGGAGGACGTGGCCGTCTTCGTCCGCGAGTTCTCCGGGCACGGCGACCGCGCCTTCACCGGCGGCCTGAACTGGTACCGCAACATCGACCGGAACTGGGAGCTCCTGGCCCCCTTCCACGACCTCCGCATCGTCGTCCCCGCGCTGTACGTGGGCGGCGACCGCGACCCCGTCCGGGCCTTCCCCGGCATGGACCGGCTCCTGGCGTCCCTGGAGGAGACGGTGCCGGGGCTGCGCCGCAGCGTGACCCTGCCGGGCTGCGGTCACTGGACGCAGCAGGAGCGCCCTGAGGAAGTCAACGCCGAGCTCCTGGGGTTCCTGTCGTCCCTGGGCTCGTAGCCTTCATGCAGGGCGAAGGGGTCCGCGGGGGCTCATCCACAAGAGCCAAAAAAATCGGACGACGATGTCGAGAACCCGCGTCCGGCTCCGCCCCCGGGGTGAACGCGACCACAATTGGGTCGCACGAGCACCGAGGAGAATCACGATGGCCAAGTACCTGCTGTTGAAGCACTACCGCGGCGCCCCGGCTCCGGTCAACGACGTGCCGATGGACCAGTGGACCCCGGAGGAGATCTCGGCGCATGTGCAGTACATGAACGACTTCGCGGCCCGGCTGGAGAAGACAGGCGAGTTCGTCGACGGTCAGGCGCTCGCCCCCGAGGGAGCGTGGGTCCGCTACGACGGTGAGGGGCGCCCTCCGGTCACCGACGGACCGTTCGCCGAGACCAAGGACCTGATCGCCGGCTGGATGGTCATCGACGTCGACAGCTACGAGCGTGCCGTCGAGCTGGCCGGGGAGCTGTCGGCCGCCCCCGGGGCGGGTGGGAAGCCGATTCACGAGTGGCTGGAGGTGCGCCCGTTCCTGGGCGCGCCGCCCACCGTCCCGGAGTGCGCCTTCCATGGATGAGGCCCTGCTCCGCAGCCTCACGCCGAGCGTGCTCGGGATCCTCGTCCGCCGCGGAGCCGACTTCGCGGCGGCCGAGGACGCCGTGCAGGAGGCGCTGGTCGAGGCGGTTCGCGTCTGGCCGACGGACATACCGAGGGACCCCAAGGGCTGGCTGGTCACCGTGGCCTGGCGCCGGTTCCTCGACGCGGCCCGGGCGAACGCCGCCCGCCGCCGGCGTGAGGACCGCGTCGAGGAGGAGCCGGCGCCCGGGCCCGCGCCCGCGGTGGACGACACGCTCCAGCTCTACTTCCTGTGCGCCCACCCGTCGCTGACCCCGGCGTCGGCGGTCGCGCTCACGCTGCGCGCCGTCGGCGGGCTGACCACCCGCCAGATCGCCCGGGCCTACCTGGTGCCCGAGGCGACCATGGCGCAGCGGATCAGCCGGGCCAAGCGCACGGTCTCCGGCGTGCGCTTCGACCGGCCCGGCGACGTCGCCACCGTGCTGCGCGTCCTCTACCTCGTCTTCAACGAGGGCTACTCCGGCGACGTCGACCTCGCCGCCGAGGCCATCCGGCTCACCCGGCAGCTCGCGGCCCGCATCGACCACCCCGAGGCGGCCGGGCTGCTCGCCCTCATGCTGCTCCACCACGCCCGGCGTGCCGCCCGCACCGCATCCGACGGCAGCCTGGTGCCGCTCGCCGAGCAGGACCGCGGCCGGTGGGACACCGCGCTGATCGCCGAGGGCGTCGGGATCCTCCAGGCGGCCCTCGCCCGCGACCGGCTGGGCGAGTTCCAGGCCCAGGCCGCCATCGCGGCACTCCACGCCGACGCGCCCACCGCCGAAGAGACCGACTGGGTGCAGATCGTCGAGTGGTACGACGAGCTCGCGCGCCTGACCGACAGCCCCATCGTCCGGCTCAACCGCGCGGTCGCCGTCGGGGAGGCCGACGGACCGCGCGCCGGCCTGGAGGCGCTCGCGGCGCTGGACGCCTCCCTGCCCCGCCACACCGCGGTGGCGGCGTACCTCCACGAGCGCGACGGCGACCTGGCGACGGCGGCACGGCTGTACGCCGAGGCGGCCCACAAGGCACCCGACCTCGCCGAGCGCGACCACCTGACACGCCAGGCCGCCCGGCTCAACGCCCGCCGACGCCGCTGACGGGTCAAGTAGGCGACCCTCACCGGGACGGGCGACCCGATCCGGCTGGTCCTCACCCCGTGAGGCCGCTGCTCACCTGGTGACGGCGGGCTTCCCCGGTCGGCGGGCACGCAACCGGCGCGTCCGCAGCAGGAGCACCCCGGCGGCCGTCGCCACGGCGACGGCCGCGCAGGCACCCACGACGAGGGCCGTACCGGAGGAGGACCCCCGGGTCTCCGAGGACGCACCTTCCGTCGTTTCCACCGCTTCCGTCGCTTCCGTCGCTTCCTGCCGGGCGGCCGACCGGCCTGCAGGCGCCGACCGCTCCGGCCCGGGTGCGGCCACGGCCGCGACCGTGACCGTCCCCTCCCCGTGGCCGAGGTCCGGGAAGCCGCAGTGGACGACGACCTTCCAGGTGCCCTGCGGCAGGGACTCGCGGGTGGTGTAGGCCCCCTTCTCGCCCTCGGCGGCCACGAGCTGCCACGGACCGGCGGTGCGTCCGTCCGGGCCGGTGGCCGTCAGGGTGCCCGCGACCGGCTCGTCCACGGGGTCGTGGTCGTTCTCCCAGGTCGCCACGGTCCGTACGTGGCCGCCCTGCTGCTCTCCGCCCACGGCGAAGTGGATGGTGTCGCCGTGTGCGGCGGCCACTCCGGGCGTACCCAGGACGAGCAGGGCGGCGCATCCGAGCGCCGGTGCGAGGGTGGTGGGGCGCAGCTTCATCGTGGGGCGCAGCTTCATCGTGACGGTTCCTCAAGAGGGTGGGAGGAGCAGGGCAGAAGGGGCCGGGCCGGCGACCGCCGGTGGGGGAAGGCAGGGGGTGAAGCAGCGGTCGCCGGCCCGGTCGGAGGGCGGCCGTCAGGAGGAGGCGGCGGCCTTCGACAGGGTCCAGTTCTGGTAGCCCTGGTCGTTCTTCTGCTGGAGTTCGAGCAGCCGGCCGCCGTAGTACCAGCGGTTGCTGATGCCCAGCACCAGGGACGAGCCCTCGGGCTGCAGGACGTACGACCCGCCGCCGGCGGCGTTCAGCCGCCACTTCTGCGCGGCGGTGTCACGGCAGGGCTGCTGGGCGACGTACTGGCCGGCCACGGCCCGTCCCCCGCTGCCCAGTTCGAGGCACTTGCCGCTCTGGGCCGACTTCACGCGCAGCGTGCCGCCGCCCGCGTTCTCGAAGGACCACTGCTGGTTGGCGTAGCCGTGGCGCTGGTAGGCGATGGCGACGGTGCCGTCCGCCGCGGAGCCGCCCCACAGGTCGGCGGCCTGGCCGGTGAGGCCGTTGACCATCACGTACGCGGTGCCCGGCCGGACCGGCGAGCCGCCGTCGGCGGAGAGGGTGCGGAAGGACGCGGCCCGGCCCGGCGCGGAGGCCTTGCCGTCGGCGCCGCGGGCGGCGACGGCGACCTTGTAGGCGGTGTCGGGGGTGAGTCCGGTGAGGCGGACGACGGTGTCCTTGACGTCGGCCGTCTTCTTCCCGTCGATCAGCAGGTCGTAGCCGGTGGCCGAGGACGCCTTCGGCCAGCTGACGACGGCGGAGTTCGGGGTGATCTGGCTGACCTGGGCGTCGGGCCCGGCGGACGGCGGCCGCGTCGGGTCGGGCGTACGGGTCGGCGTGGGGCCGGGGTCGGGGTTCGTGGTGCCGCCGCCGGCCATCAGGAAGCGGTTGTTCGCGATGTTCCAGTGGGTGGCCAGGTAGCTGCCCGGCTTGGGGGAGGTGTGGAAGTAGTCGTCGTGACCGCAGTCCAGCCGCTGGTCCCCCGTGCGCTCGGGGCACAGGACCTGCATCTTGGGGTAGTACGGGGCGTCCGAGTAGCACATGATGTCCCACTCGTCGACGCAGTGCGCGGCCTTGCTGGTGTGCGGGGCGCTGTTGTTGACCGCGCCGAGGTTGTGGCCCAGTTCGTGGGCGGGGGTGCTGCCGCCCCAGCAGCCGGAGTCCGTACGGCCGTAGGAGGGGCCGAAGTTGCTGAGGTTGTCCTGGCCGGGCCGCTCGTCGCCGTTGAAGGTGCCGATGCCGCAGTAGACCTGGGCGTCGGCGAAGACCATGTACTTGCGGTCGCGGCGGTTGAAGCCCTTGGCGGCCAGGGCGTTGTTCATGGCCCCGAACTCCTGCAGGTCGCCCGCGGAGAGCTCGGCGTTCAGGACGGAGACGGTGCAGTCGGCCTCGGTGACGTAGCGGACGTGCCGCTCGCCGCCGGTCTCCTTGGCGCTCGCGTTGTAGATGACGTCGGTCTCGGCCGCCCACTGCTTGAAGGAGGCGGCGTACTGCCCGAACCGGTCGCGGCCGGGCGCGTGGACGTACAGCACCTGGACGCGGTTGCCGGTCGACCCGTCGCCCTCGCAGACGACCTTGGAGCCGGAGCCGGCCTGCGGGGTCGCGGGCGTGCCGGGGCCCGGGGCGGCGGCGGCCGTGGCCACGCCGCCCGTGCGGGCGTCGACCACGGACGGTGCTCCGCCGAGGGCCTCGGAGGCCGAGGGGGCCTGGCCGCCGTCACCGGTCAGGGAGGAGGGAGCGGCCGCCTTCGCCGCCACGGGCGGGGTGTCCTTGGTGATGTCGACGCCCTTGGGCGGGGCGTCGGGGCCGTGGGTGCACAGGCCGGCCCGCGAGACGCTGTAGACGCCGACGCAGCGGTCGCCCTTGGGGGCGGGCTTGAGGCCGTCGTAGACGAGGCCGCGCTGCTTGTCGGCCGGGGGCGTCGAGGTGAGGGGGGCGGGCGTCTTCTTGTGCACCGGCTGCGCGGCGGGCACGTTCGCCGCCTCCGGCTGCGAGCCCGGGGTGGACGTCGCGGAACCGGTGCTCATGACGCCGAAGGCGATTCCGGCGGCCGCGGCGACCGCGGCCGCCCCGAGTATCACGCGGCGACCGGTTCTGCTGCGGCGGCGGTGACTGTGTTTGCGTGGCAAGGGAGTTCCCATCGGTGGGGGTTACGGAACGGCCGGGCGCGGCGCTGGCCCGCCCGGCGAGGGGGGTGGCTCGAAGGGTGGCCGCGCTCAGCGCGCCGCGAAGACCTGCACCCAGCGCGGGCCGTCGTAGGCGAAGGAGACGCCGACGCCCAGCTCCGTGTAGGCGCAGTTGAGGATGGTCCGGCGGTGTCCGGGGTCGTTCATCCACACGGACACGACGGCGGAGGCGCTGCTCTGCCCGGCGGAGGCGTTCACCCCGTACGAGCTCCAGTGGTGGCCGGGGACGGCGATCCGGCGGGCGAAGGCGGACCACTGGGCGGCGGGGGTGCGCGACGCGCTCTCGTCGGTGTGGCGACGGGCGACGGCGACGAGTTCGGCGCTGTAGCGCACGGGGCCGCATCCGGCCTTGGCGCGTTCGGTGTTGACGATGCGGACGACCTCCTCGGCGGGGTCCGCACCCGGGTCGCCCGGCGGCGTCCGCCGGGGCGTGGCGGTGTCTCCCGCGGGGGCCGCGCTCGGGGCGGCCGGGGTGGCGGGTGTCCCGGCCGCGGGCTTGGCCGGGCTCTTGAGCGCGGAGGGCGTCGCGGCGGGAGTCGCGGCGGCTGCCGGGGCCGGCGGCGAGGCGGGGGCGGAGGCGCGCACGGGAGCGCGGCCGTCGTTGTCGGACCGGGCGACGGCCGTGGCGCCGGAGCGTTCAGGACCGGTCGGCGTGGGGCCGCCCGCGGTGACCGGGACGATCTCGACCGTGCCGCCGGGCGCCTGCGGCCGGGCGCCCTCCGGCGCGGCGTTGAAGAGGTGCGGGCCGCCCAGGGTGCCGCCCACGACGACGGCCACGACACCGGCGGCGACGACGGCCCGGCGCGCCAGGCGCCCGAGGTCGGCGGGGCCGCCGCCCGTCGCCGGCTCCCCGGGCGGGGCGGGATCCGCCACGGGCGCCGGGGCCCCGGTAGCGCCGCTGCCGGGAGCGGTCACGGGAGCGGTCGCGGTGGCGGCACAGGCCGTCATGGGCCCGCCCGGCCCCGCCCCGGCCACCCGGGCGAGCAGGGCGGCCCCGACCGGGACGAGCCCGAGGCCGGCGAGCAGCCCTTCCGCGGGCACCAGCGCGGACCAGTGGCCGCCGCACTCCGCACAGCCCCGCGCGTGCCGGGCGATGCGCTTGCGCCACAGCGGGCCCGGCGCGCCGTCCCAGTCGCCCAGGACGTCCGTGAGCTCCGGGCAGCGCGGGTCCGTGGCGAGCGCCCGGACGACGACGCGGGCCGTCTCCAGCTGGGCCTTGGTGCGCTGGACCCGGACGGCGGTGTACTGCGGCGAGCGGCCGAGGGCCGCGGCGACCTCGGCGCGGCTCAGCTCGCCCGCGGCCTCCTGCCACCACAGGGCCATGACGACCTGGTCGTCGCCGTCGAGCCAGCGCGTGGCCTGCGCGGCCTGTCTGCGCTGTCCCTGCAGGCCGAGGCGGATGATCGACCACTCGACGAAGTCGGGCTCGGGGGCGGCGGCTTCGCCGACCTCCTGCAGGCCGCCGGACGGCGCGTCCTTGCGGTCCTTGAGCTCCTTGCGCCAGTGGCTGCGTATCTGGTTCATGGTGATCGCGACGAGCCACGAGCGGAACCCTTCGGGGTCCCGCAGCGCGGGCAGGCCGCCGACCATCCGGATCATGGTCTCCTGCACGACGTCGTCGACGTCCGCGTGCCCGTTCAGGGCGCGGCCGACGATGTTGTAGACCAGCGGCAGGCAGGCGGCGACCAGCTGGTCCTGCGCGGCCTCGTCCCCGCCGCGCGCCGCCTCGACCACACCGGCCGTGCTGTCCAAGTTCACGTTCCGCCCACCTCTTTCCGCTCCACCGCATCGGCGGTCTTACGCATGGGAGACCTGAGGGCGTGCGGCGGATAACAGAAAAAACTGCGGTTCGGCGGAATCTTTTTTGCCGGGGCGGGTATGACGGGTGCTCACACCCGGGCAAAGGCCCCGTCCGTGACCCTGCTCCGGCCCGTCCGGCGCCGGTAGTAGGCGATGGTCACGGCCGTCAGGAGCGGAGGCCAGGCCAGCAGAGGCACGTAGCAGGCGGCGAGGAGCGCGTCCTGTGCCGGGGTCCCCTGCCAGATGCCCTGCTGCGGGTTCACGTAGGGGGCACAGAGGAACCAGACGGCGAGGCCGGCCAGTGCCGTCGCACCCAGCAGCGCCGGGACCACCGCCGCGAGCGGGCGCACCCGGCGGCCGCCCAGCAACGGGATCCACCGCGGCACGACTTCGCCCCAGGACCGTACGAGTCCGAGGGTCAGCAGGGCGAGGGACTCGGAGACGACGGTGAGCGAGAGGACGTAGAGGGCCTCGCCGAGGCCCAAGTGGCCCTCGTACTCGGCGACCGGGAGCCCGGCGACGAGTGCGATCCGCCACAGCCCCGAGGGCAGGGTGACCAGGGGCACGGCGTGAGCCGCGAGGACGGCCCATCGGGGCACGTCCGGCAGGGCGTTCATCTTCAGCATGGGATCCATGCTGGTGCCGGGGCCTCTGCGCCGCGTCCGCCCGCGGGACGGACCTCCTCCGCCGCACGGCGGAGGGCGGGGCCGTCCGTCAGGAGGTCTCCCCCGCCGCCACGGCGACGAGTTCGGCTTCGAAGCCGTCTTCGTTCTCCAGGTAGGCGGCGTAGTGGGCGGGTCCCCCTGCGAACGGGTGCTCGCCGGGGAACATCAGCCGCCAGCCGTGTTCCGGGGCCGCCTCCACGAGCGCGTCGACGGCCGCGCGGCTCTCCACGGGGAAGGCCACGTGGTTCATGCCCGGCCTGCACCGCTCGTGGGCGGCGGCCGCGAGCGCGGGCGACTGCTCGACGACGAGGTAGAAGGCGCCGAGCCGCCAGCTGCGGCCGTGCTCCCAGTGCTGGTGGGGCGTGTAGCCCAGGGCGCCGAGGAGCCAGCCGAAGCTCTTCTCGGCGCGCTGCAGGTCGGGGACCCACAGTTCGAGGTGATGGAGCACGCCGCAGGCCCCCGGGTCGTCAGGTGGTCGGTCCGGCCGGCCCCGGGCTCACCGGATCGGCACGTCGGAGATCGTACGGGCGATCACCAGCCGCTGGATCTCGCTCGTGCCCTCGAAGATCGTATAGATCGCCGCATCCCGGTGCATCCGCTCCACCGGATACTCGCGTGTATAGCCGTTCCCGCCGAGGATCTGCATGGCCTGGGCCGTGACGGCCTTCGCCGTCTCGCCCGCGAAGAGCTTGGACATCGAGCCCTCCGCAGCGGTGAAGGGCTTGCCCGCCGTGGCCATCCAGGACGCGCGCCACACCAGCAGCCGGGCGGCGTCGATGCGGGTGCGCATGTCGGCGAGCTGGAAGGCGACACCCTGGTTGTCGATGACGGGGCGGCCGAACTGGACGCGCGTCTGGGCGTAGTCGAGCGCGACCTCGTACGCGGCGCGGGCGATGCCGACGGCCTGGGCGCCGACCGTGGGCCGGGAGGCCTCGAAGGTGGCCATGGCGGCGTTGTGCGTACGGGCGCCGCCGGTGCGCACGCGCTCGCGGGCGCGGGCCAGGCGCTCGTCCAGCTTGTCCTTGCCGCCGAGGAGGCAGTGGCCGGGCAGGCGGACGCCGTCGAGGACGACCTCGGCGGTGTGCGAGGCGCGGATGCCGTGCTTCTTGAACTTCTGCCCCTGGGAGAGCCCCGGGGTGCCCGGCGGCACGATGAAGGAGGCGTGGCCGCGCGCGCCCAGCTCCGGGTCGACGACCGCGACGACGACGTGGACGTTCGCGATGCCGCCGTTCGTCGCCCACGTCTTCGTCCCGTTGAGGACCCATTCGTCCTTGGCCTCGTCGTAGACGGCGCGGGTGCGCATGGCCGAGACGTCCGAGCCCGCGTCCGGCTCGGAGGAGCAGAAGGCGGCGATCTTCACGTCACCGGCGTCGCCGTACATCTGCGGGAGCCAGGTGCCGATCTGCTCCTCGGTGCCGTTGGTGAGGACGCCGATGGCGGCGAGGCCGGTGCCGGTGATGGCGAGGCCGAGGCCGGCGTCGCCCCAGAAGAGCTCCTCCATGGCCATGGGGATGCCGAGGCCGGTGGGGTCGAAGAACTGCTGGGCGTAGAAGTCGAGCGAGTACAGCCCGATGCGGGCGGCCTCCTGGACCACCGGCCAGGGGAATTCCTCGCGCTCGTCCCACTCGGCGGCGGCCGGGCGCATCACCTCGGCGGCGAAGCCGTGGATCCAGTCGCGCACCCCCCGCTGGTCCTCGTTGAGCTCCATCGTGAACTCCGCCACGGCGTCTCCCCACCTCTTGCCGGCCCTGCCGACAACCTTTACCTGCGGTAACATGAGTATGTTACCGACCGGTAGTAGTGTCAACCGTCCCGCCGCCCGGATTCGCTGGGTGGAGCGGGTGTTACGTTGCGCAGGCGTCAGGAATCACAGGGGCGGGGAGGCAGGTCATATGGAAACCGGTCAGCGGGAGGACCAGCAGCAGGCGACGGAGCGTCGCCGCAGGGAGCTGCTCGAGGCGGCGGACAGGGTGGTGCTGCGGGACGGGCCCGGGGCGTCGATGAACGCCATCGCGGCCGAGGCGGGCATCACCAAGCCCATCCTCTACCGGCACTTCGGCGACAAGGGCGGCCTCTACCGCGCCCTGGCCGCGCGCCACACCGATGCGCTGCTCGTGGGGCTGCGGGCCGCGCTGGACGCCCCCGCCGAGCGCCGCGACCGCGTCGAGCGGACGCTCGACAGCTATCTCGCGGCCATAGAGGCCCGGCCGCAGGTCTACCGCTTCCTGATGCACCCCGCCGACGAGGGCCAGCCCTCCGACCAGGGCGAGCAGGGCTTCGACGTCGGTCGGCACTCGGCGCCGCTGCTGCGGCGGATGGGCGAGGAGCTCGCCCAGGTCATATCCGAGCGGGTCGACCTCGGCCCCGGCAGCGACGAGCTGTCGCGCACCTGGGGCCACGGCATCGTCGGAATGATGCACGCCGCCGGCGACTGGTGGCTGCGCGAGCGCCCCTTCCCGCGGGAGCACCTGGTGCGCCACCTCGCGGATCTGCTGTGGGGCCGGCTCGCCTCCTCGGGCGACCTTCCGGGCGGCCCCGGCTTCTGAGCCCCCGACGCGTGGCCGCGGCCGGCCGCCCGTACGCCCTACGCCGTACGGGCCGGCTCCGGCTGCTCCTCGGTGCGCCCCGCCCACGGCGCACGGCGGACGGCCCGCAGCGCCCGGCGGCGGCGGAGCCCCGTCACGTGGTCGAGGTAGAGCCCGCCGTCGAGGTGGTCGCACTCGTGCTGCAGGCAGCGGGCGAAGAAGCCGGTGCCGGTCACGCGCGCCGGGGCGCCGTCCAGGGTGAAGCCCTCGACCACGGCGCGGTCGAAGCGCGGCGTGCCCGCCTCGATGCCGGGGACGGACAGGCAGCCCTCCGGCCCGCGGACGGTGACACCGTCGGCCTCGATGAGCCGGGGGTTGACGAGATGGCCCAGGTGGCGGCGGTCCTCGTCGTCCGGGCAGTCGTAGACGAAGACGCGCAGCGGGACGCCGATCTGGTTGGCCGCGAGGCCCACGCCGGCGGCGGCGTACATCGTCGCGAACATGTCCTCGACGAGCTGCGCGAGGCCGTCGCCGAAGTCCGTGACGTCCTCGCAGGGGGTGCCGAGCCCCGGGTCGCCGAGCAGCCGCATGGGCCGTACGCGTCCGGAAGAGCCGGGGATGGAGCCGTTTCGCATGGGTCAACCCTACGTTCCGTGGGCGGCCGGTTCGGGCCTGCGGCCGGATCTCGATAGGCTGATCCCCGACCGGAGCCTCCTGGCTGGCGATTCGGCGCGGAGGGGGCGTTCCACCACCGGCGGACCAGGGAACAGGCCCGGCGCCCAACAAGGAGGATCTAGGACGATGGCAGGCAACTCGGGGCCACTGTCGCCGCGGGCCAAGCTGGCCGTGACGGCGGGCAAGGCGGCTGCGGCGGTGTCGCGGGCCGCAGGCCGTGGCAGCGGATCGGTGATCGGCGGCAAGGTCGCGCTCAAGCTCGACCCCGACCTGCTGGCCCGGCTGGCGACCCACCTGGACGTGGTCCTGGTGTCGGCCACCAACGGCAAGACGACCACGACCCGGCTGATCGCCGAGGCGCTGCGCGCCAGCGGACCCGTCGTGTC
Organism: Streptomyces hiroshimensis; assembly: GCF_014650335.1. Classification (GTDB taxonomy): domain Bacteria; phylum Actinomycetota; class Actinomycetes; order Streptomycetales; family Streptomycetaceae; genus Streptomyces; species Streptomyces hiroshimensis. Next base: position 59,491 of record NZ_BMUT01000011.1, on the reverse strand, counting down.
CAACGCGCTGGGCGCGAACATGCCCGCGGGCATCACCTCCGCCCTGGCGGGCGGCTCGGACGCCCGCTACGGCGTGATCGAGGTGGACGAGAAGTACCTGGCGGGTGTCGCCCGGGACGTCTCCCCCAAGGCCATAGCGCTGCTGAACCTCTCGCGCGACCAGCTCGACCGGGCCGCGGAGACGCGCATGCTCGCCGAGAAGTGGCGTGAGGGCCTGGCGGGCAGCAAGGCGGTGATCATCGCCAACGCCGACGACCCGCTGATCGTGTGGGCGGCCTCGTCGTCGCCGAACGTGGTGTGGGTGGCGGCCGGCCAGGAGTGGAAGGACGACGCCTGGTCCTGCCCGTCGTGCGGCGGCGTGATGCAGCGCCCCGGCGACGACTGGTTCTGCGGCGAGTGCGGCTTCCGCCGGCCGACCCCCAGCTGGGCGCTGTCGGGCGACTACGTCCTCGACCCGCACGGTTCGGCCTGGCCGATCCACCTGCAGCTGCCGGGCCGGGCCAACAAGGCCAACGCCACCACCTCCGCGGCCGTCGCGGCCACCTTCGGCGTCCCGCCGCAGGTCGCCCTGGAGCGGATGTACCAGGTGCAGGCGGTCGCGGGCCGGTTCGACGTGGTGCAGTTCCTCGGCCGTGACATCCGGCTGCTGCTGGCCAAGAACCCGGCCGGTTGGCTGGAGACGTTCTCGCTGATCGACGGACCGCCGGCGCCGGTGATCCTCGCGGTCAACGCCCGCGGCGCGGACGGCACCGACACCTCGTGGCTGTGGGACGTGGACTACCCGCGCCTCGCCGGTCACCCGATCTTCGTCATCGGCGACCGCAAGCTGGACCTGGCCGTCCGGCTGGAGGTCGCGGGCCTGGACTTCCGGGTCTGCGAGACCGTCGACGAGGCCGTGCAGCAGTGCCCGCCCGGCAAGATCGAGCTGATCGCCAACTACACCGCCTTCCAGGACGTCCGCCGCCGCGTCGGCAACTGACCCCCGCAAGCACTTAAGGATTGTGAGCATGAGCCAGAACAGTCTGCGTGTGGTGTGGGTCTACCCCGACCTGCTCAGCACCTACGGCGACCAGGGCAACGTCCTGGTCCTGGAGCGGCGGGCCCGCCAGCGCCGGCTGGATGTCCAGCGCGTGGACATCCGGTCCGACCAGCCCATCCCGACCTCCGGGGACATCTACCTGATCGGCGGCGGTGAGGACCGCCCGCAGCGGCTCGCGGCCGAGCGGCTGCGCCGCGACGGCGGCCTGAACCGGGCCGTCGCCAACGGCGCGATCGTCTTCTCGGTCTGCGCCGGCTACCAGATCCTGGGCCACGAGTTCATCAACGACCTGGGCCAGCGCGAGCAGGGCCTCGGCCTGCTCGACGTCATCAGCACCCGCGGCGAGGGCGAGCGCTGCGTCGGCGACGTCCTCGCGGACATCGACGAGCCGCTGGGCCTGCCGCCGCTGACGGGCTTCGAGAACCACCAGGGCATCACCCACCTCGGCCCGACGGCCCGCCCGTTCGCCCGCGTGCGCTACGGCAACGGCAACGGCACGGGCGACGGCTTCGAGGGTGCGTACAACGACACCGTCTTCGGTACGTACATGCACGGCCCGGTGATGGCCCGCAACCCGCATATCTCGGACATGCTGATCAAGCTGGCGCTGGACGTCAACGCCCTGCCGCCGGTGGACGACCGCTGGTACGAGGCGCTGCGCGCCGAGCGGATCGCCGCGGCGACCCAGTCGGCGTAGCCCTGCCGACCGCATGACGGACGGTCGCGTCCCCCGCCACCTACCGCTAGTAAGGTGGCGGGGACGCAACCGGACGACGGGGTCCGGTCTCCCGCCCTGTTGCGAAGGTTTCCCCCTGTCATGCGCATTGGTGTACTCACCTCCGGTGGCGACTGCCCCGGTCTGAACGCCGTCATCAGGTCCGTCGTGCACCGCGCGGTCGTCGACCACGGCGACGAGGTCATCGGCTTCCACGACGGCTGGAAGGGCCTCCTCGAAGGCGACCACCGCAGGCTCGACCTGGACGCCGTGGCCGGCATCCTGGCCACCGGCGGCACGATCCTCGGCTCCTCCCGCGTCCAGCCCGCACAGCTGCGGGACGGCGTCGAGCGGGCCAAAGGCCACGTGGCCGACCTCGGCCTGGACGCCGTCATCCCCATCGGCGGCGAGGGCACGCTCAAGGCCGCCCGCCTGCTGTCGGACGCCGGCCTGCCGATCGTCGGCGTGCCCAAGACCATCGACAACGACATCGCCTCGACGGACGTCACCTTCGGCTTCGACACGGCCGTGGGCGTGGCGACCGAGGCGCTGGACCGCCTGAAGACCACCGCCGAGTCGCACCAGCGGGTGCTGATCGTGGAGGTCATGGGCCGGCACACCGGCTGGATCGCCCTGCACTCGGGCATGGCCGCCGGCGCGCACGCCATCGTCGTACCCGAGCGGCCCTTCGACATCGACGAGCTCACCGAGGTCGTCGGCCGGCGCTTCGAGGCCGGCAAGCGCTTCGCGATCGTCGTCGTCGCCGAGGGCGCCAAGCCGCGCGAGGGCTCCATGGCCTTCGAGACGGGCGCCACGGACGTCTACGGGCACGAGCGGTTCGCCGGGGTGGCCCGGCAGCTCTCCGACGAGCTGGAGCGGCGCCTGGGCAAGGAGGCCCGCCCGGTGATACTCGGCCACGTGCAGCGCGGCGGCACGCCCACCGCGTACGACCGCGTCCTCGCGACCCGCTTCGGCTGGCACGCGGTCGAGGCGGTGCACCACGGGGCGTTCGGCATGATGACGGCCCTGCGCGGCACGGACATCACGCTGGTGCCGCTGGCGGAGGCCGTCGAGCGGCTCAAGACCGTGCCGCAGGAGCGCTACACCGAGGTCGAGTGCGTGCTGTGATCCGCTGCGATCCGCGCGACTGGAGGCGCCCCCGGCCGTGATCACGGCCGGGGGCGCCTCTAGTCTGGTCCCGGCGCATTGGTGCGAAATGGGAGAGAGCGGATGGATCACGGCGGGCACGGCATGATGCATATGGACATGCCGCCGTTCACGCTGGAGCGGGGTCTGCAGTTCAGTGGGGAACCGTTCTTCATGATCGGCTGTCTGCTGGCCCTGGCCCTCTACGGCTGGGCGGTGGTCCGGCTGCGGCGGCGCGGTGACGCGTGGCCGGTGGGCCGGATCGTGGCCTTCGCCCTCGGTGTGCTGACCGTGTGGCTGGTGATGTGCACCAAGCTCAACGACTACGGCATGGTCATGTTCAGCGTGCACATGGTGCAGCACATGGTCATCAGCATGCTGTCGCCCATCCTGGTCCTGCTCGGCGCGCCGGTGACGCTGACGCTGCGGGCCCTCCCGGCGGCCGGGCGCGGCCGCAAGGGGCCGCGCGAGTGGCTGGTCGCCCTGCTGCACAGCCGCTACATGCGGGTCATCACGCACCCGGTCTTCACGATCCCGCTGTTCATCGCGAGCCTGTACGCGCTGTACTTCACCCCGCTCTTCGACTTCCTGATGGAGTCCAAGACCGGCCACATCGCGATGATGGTGCACTTCCTCGCCGTGGGCCTGGTGTTCTTCTGGCCGATCATGGGCGTGGACCCGGGCCCGCACCGGCCGGGCTATGTGATGCGGATGCTGGAGCTGTTCGCCGGCATGCCCTTCCACGCGTTCTTCGGCATCGCGCTGATGATGGCCTCGGAGCCGATGATCGGCACGTATATGCACCCGCCGGCCTCGCTGGGCATCGACGCCCTGGAGGACCAGCAGGCGGGCGGCGGCATCGCCTGGGCGTTCAGCGAGATCCCGTCGGTCCTGGTGCTGCTGGCGCTGGCCTACCAGTGGTACCGCTCCGAGCAGCGGCAGGCGCGGCGCTCGGACCGGGCCGCGGACCGCAACGGCGACAAGGAGCTGGAGGCCTACAACGCCTACCTCGCCTCGCTGCGCTCGCGGGAGACCTGACGGGCGGGCGTACGCAGGAGGCGTGCGCGCAAGCTCTGGCGGCAGGGGCCGCGGCCGGGAGACGATGGACTCCAGGCCGCGGCCCCTTTGCGCGTCGGCGCACTCCCGGGCCGCCGTGAGGAGGTGCGGGGATGCCCGGATCGACGAAGGCGATGGCGGGGCTGACGGTGGGGGGTCTCGTCGTGGTGACGGCGTACACGGTGACCATCGGCAGCGACGGCTGGCTGTGGTTCGCGTGGGTGATGCTGACGCTGCTGACGATAGGGACGCTGGTGGCCCGGGGGACGTGAGCGGGCCCGGGCAGGCCGGAAGCGGCCCGGAACCGGAGGCGGATCAGAAGCGGAAGACCGGGCCGGTCGCCACGTCGAGCGCGCAGGCGTTGGGGAAGGTCTTGTGCCAGACGACGGGGCGTCCGTTCCAGTCGCCCTCGGCGGTCGCGGTCACGGGGTCGTACTCGCGGGTGCACTGGTGTCCGGCTCCGGTCACCCGCCCCGGGTCGCCCTTCGCGCGGTGCAGCATCGTGCACGCCTCCGCCGCGTGGGGGTGATGGCCGACGGCGTCCGGGCAGCTCAGCTGCACCCCGCGGATCCAGGTGTTCTGCGCACCGGAGACGGTGAGGAAGAAACGGCCGTCGGTGCCGTCCGCGCCGCCGGAGCGGCCCTGCCGGCCGGCCGCCGCGGCCGGCGGGGAGGCCAGGGCGAGGAGCGCGAGCGCGGCGGTGGCCGCCGCGGCGGCCACGGCGGTACGGGGTAGGGACATCGGTGCCTCCTGTGGGCGCGGGGGTGCCCGGGCCTAGGCCACCGCGCGCGGACCGCGCCGCGCAAGCAGCCACGCCGTGCCGTCGCCCGGGCGGCCGCAGATCACCCGGCCGGCCCTCCGGCACCGCCGGGCCCGAACAGCACCGCACTGACGGCGGACCGCCGGGGGACGGCCGCCCCGTCACCGCCGCCCGGTCAGGCACGGGCCGCCCCGCACCGCCGCCAGCCACTCCGCCCGCAGCCGCTCGTAGGCCCTGCGCTCCTCGCCGCTCAGCATCCGGCCGCGACGCTCCGCCAGGAACGCACGGATCGCATCGTTGATCTCCTCGGGCGACCGGGTGAGGTCCGGATTGGCGGGCATGAACACAGGCTACGAGGAGCGGGCGGCCAAAACACCGAGAACCGTCGAGGTTCGCAGAATGCTCATCAAATGGTCATCCAGCCTGATACGTCCCGATGCTCCTCCGTGCACGCCGAGTCCGTGCTCACCGAGGCCCGCCGAGGCCCTCCCCGGTCTCCCGCGGACGCAGCGGCGCCCCGGTCCGCAGGGGACCGGGGCGCCGTTCGGTGCGGTGAGACTGCTACGACTGCTTCGCCGCGGCGGCCTTCGGCGGCTCCGGGGTGGCGTGCGGGGCGCACGTCACGTCCTTCGCGTCGAGCTTGCCGTCGATGAGGTAGGCGTCGAGCTTGGCGTTGATGCAGGGGTTGGCCTCGCCCGTGACGCCGTGCGAGCCGGCGCCCTTCTCGGTGATGAGGCGGGAGCCCTTGAAGCGCTTGTGCAGTTCCACGGCGCCCGCGTACGGGGTGGCCGCGTCGCGCTCGCTCTGGATGATGAGGGTCTGCGGCAGGCCCTTGTGCGTGGTGACCTCGACGGGAGTGCCCTGGGGGGCCTTCCACGTGGCGCACGGGAGGTTCATCCAGGCGTTGGCCCAGGTCATGAAGGGGGCCTGGCGGTGGATGCGGCTGTTGTCGCGGTCCCACTTGTTCCAGCTGGTGGGCCACTTGGCGTCGGCGCACTCAACCGCCGTGTAGACGGCGTTGCTGTTCTCGGCGACGATGTTGCCGGCCTTGTCGGACAGGTTGGGGCCTGCGGCCTCGACCAGCGACTTCTCGTCACCGGCGACGTACTTGCTCCAGGTCTCGGCGACCGGGACCCACGAGGAGTCGTAGTACGCCGCGCCCTGGAAGTAATTGATGAGCTCGGCCGGGCCGACGACCCCGCCGAGGGGCTTCTTCTTGGCGGTGGCCCGGAGCTTCTCCCAGTTCTTCTGGACCTGGGTCCGGGTGGCGCCGAGGTGGAAGGTGGAGTCGTACTTGGCGACCCAGTCCTCCCAGTCCTTGAAGCGGGACTCGAAGGCGACGTCCTGCTCCAGGTTGGCCTGGTACCAGATGTTGTCCTGGGCCGGGTTGACGACGCTGTCGACGACCAGGCGGCGGACGTGGCCCGGGAACAGGGTGCCGTAGACGGCGCCGAGGTAGGTGCCGTAGGAGACGCCCAGGTAGTTGAGCTTCTTCTCGCCGAGGGCGGCGCGGACGACGTCGATGTCGCGCGCGGTGTTCGCCGTGGTGAGGTACGGCAGGAGCTTGCCGCTGCGCTCGGCGCAGCCGTCCGCGTACTGGCGGGCGAGCTTGCGCTGGGCGAGCTTGTCGGCCTCGCTGCCGGGCACCGGGTCGGCCTTGGGCGCGGCGACGAACTTCTGCGGGTCGACGCAGGAGATCGGGGCGGAGTGGCCCACGCCGCGCGGGTCGAAGCCCACGAAGTCGTACGCCTTGGCCGTCTTCGCCCAGAGCGGGGCCTTGGTGGTGATGCGGCGCGGGAACCTCATGCCGGAGCCGCCGGGGCCGCCGGGGTTGTAGAGGAGGGCGCCCTGGCGCTCGTCCGCGGTGCCGGTCGAGCGGGCCCGGTCCACTGCGATCTTGATGGTGGGCCCGTCCGGCTTGGCGTAGTCGACGGGAACGGTGACGAAGCCGCACTGGATGGGCTTCTCAAGGCCCCAGGAGGCAGGGCAGTCCTGCCACTTGACGCCGGTCTTGGCCGCGCGATCGGCGGCCGTCTTCACACCGCGGGCCTCTGCGGCCCCGCCCGGCACGCGCTCGCTCGCGCCGGCGGCCGGGGCGGTCAGGAACCCGGCCACCAGCGCGCCGGTCACCAGGGTGCCGGCCGCGCCGAGTATTGACGTGTGTCTCACGTAGGAATCCCCCTGCTGGGTACGCCGCTTGGAGAGCGGCGGAGATCGCAATGCTGCAGGGGGATCCTTTCGTCTCCCATCCCACAATGGACAGGTCGTACGAGTGTTCTTTACTAATCCGTAAGAATGATGAAACAACTGGTGACGCGTGTGGCGGCATTCGTCACCGGCGCACCACATCACCCGTATCGCACTATCTGCCGATATCCATCCCCAACAGCCCGGTTTCGAGCACCGTTCGCAGCTGCAGGCCGTCCGGCGCCACGGCGCTCACCACCGCGGCCGGACCGGCCAGCGGGGCGACGACGGCCGTCGGGCCCAGAACCCGTGGCGCCACGGGCGCCGCACCGAAGGCCGGGTCGACGACGAGGAGTTGGCCGGCCGCCCGGTGGCCGCCCAGGACCGCCCCGCCGTCCCAGCCTGGCACCCCCGGACCATACGACAGCTCCTGGTCGTAGAGCGGGCGTCCTGCGCGCCGGACGGTCAGCCGGGCCGTCAGCCGCCCGGGCCGCTCCCCCGCGCGCCCCAGGATCTGCTCCTCCCGGAACACCAGCCGGGCCGTCGGGGCGAGTTCGATGCGCGTGGTCATCCGCAGCTCGCCGCCGTGCGCGGAGATCAGCGGTTCGGGGAGCCAGCGCAGCACGGCTCCGTCGCCGACGCGAATGTATACGTCGTAGGTCGCCGGCTCGCCCGTGCGGCCGGGCAGGGCGATGGTGGCGGCCGTCGTGGAGAAGTGCAGCACGGCGCCGTCCTCCACCTCGGCGGACAGCGCGAGCGCGTCGCCGCCCAGCGGCGCGCTCATCGCACCCACCAGGCACACCCGCGCCTCAACCCCCGGGGAGCGCAGCCGCCGCAGGGCGAACGGGCCGCCGCCGTCGAGGACGGGCAGCGCGGTGCCGCCCCGGCCGTCCGCGACGGCCACGATCCGCGCGGAGGCCCGCAGCCCCGGTCCCTGCGCGGGCGCAGGGGCGGGAGCGGGGGCGGGGGCGGTCACGAGGACGCGGTCCAGGCGGCGAGCTGTGCGCGCAGCCACGTCACGACCGGCTCCACGCCGCCCTCCGTGACCAGGGAGGTGAAGACGGCCGGGAGTTCACCGCGCTGCTCCTTGGCGTCGCGGGCCATCCCTTCCAGGTCGACGCCGACGTACGGGGCGAGGTCGGTCTTGTTGACGACGAGCAGGTCGGCGGTGGTGATGCCGGGGCCGCCCTTGCGCGGGATGTCATCGCCGCCCGCGACGTCGATGACGAAGATCTGCGCGTCCACCAGGCCCTTGGAGAACGTGGCGGTGAGGTTGTCGCCGCCGGACTCGACCAGGACGAGGTCGAGCGGGCCCACCGCCTCCTCAAGGTCCTCGACGGCCTCCAGGTTGGCGGAGATGTCGTCGCGGATGGCGGTGTGCGGGCAGGCCCCGGTCTCGACGGCGGTGATCCGCTCCGCCGGCAGGACGGCGTTGCGCAGCAGGAACTCGGCGTCCTCGCGGGTGTAGATGTCGTTGGTGACGACGGCGATGGACAGCTCCTCGCGCAGGGAGCGGCAGAGCGCGGCGACGGTCGCGGTCTTGCCGGAGCCGACGGGCCCGCCGAGGCCGATGCGCAGGGCGCGGCGCGTCCCGTCGGGGCGGACGGGGGAAGCGGCGCTGTAGGTGTGGCGGTGGGGGTAGGCCTCGAGGTGGTCAAGGTGCATGGTCCCCTCCCGGGGGGGGGTTCGTTGGTATAGGGGTTCGTTGGTATATACGTGATGGTTCCGACGGCTTCTTCTGCTTCTGCCGCTTCAGCTCGCGAAGAGGCGTACGGGCCAGGACGCGTGGAGCTCCGCCGCGATGTCGAGCAGCGGGGCCGAGCAGGCCGGCAGGGCGTCCGGGCCCTCGGCGGCCGCCCGGTCCGCGGCCCCGGCGGCACGCTCCGCCACGGCGTCGAGCTCCGGCGCCAGCCGCGCCAGCACGACCGTCGCCTCGAAGGGATCGAGGCTCAGCAGGCGTACGACCGCGGTGGCCGGGCCGCTGACCGACTCGTAGACGGCGGCGTAGGCGGCGTCCAGCGGGGCGAGCCCGGCGGACCGGGCCGCGAGGCCGAGGACGACCGGCTGGTGGGCGCCGCGCGGGCGGGCGGCGGCGAGGGCGTCGAGCTCCTCCGAGGGCCACGCGGCGCGGGCGGCCCGCATCATCTGCCGGCCCAGGCGCCGGGCGGTGGCGCGCAGGGCGGTGGCGGGGGTGCGGGCGTCCGCGGCCTCGTCGAGGGCGAGCGGGTCGAGGCCGGAGGCGGCCGCGGCGGCGAGGGCGGCCGCGGTGAGCCCGGCGGTGTGCAGGCGGCCCCGGCAGAACTCCTCCAGGGTCCGGCCGTCGGTGATCCGCCCGGCCTTGACGGCGGCCTCGGCCCCGCCGGAGTGGGCGTGCCCGCCGGCGGGGAAGCGCCCGTCGGCGAGGACGAGGAGAGCGGCGATCGCGCCGCGGCCCGGCCCGGGGGCGGGCGCCCCCGGCGGGGCGGCCGCGGCGGCGTCGGTGGTCCCTGCCATCAGAAAAGGAAGTAGCGCTGGGCCATCGGCAGTTCCGCCGCCGGCCGGGGGTCGATCACTTCTCCGTCGACGGTGACCGTGAAGGTGTCGGGGTCGACCTCCACCCTCGGCCGGGCGTCGTTGTTGCGCATGTCGGCCTTGGTAACGCCGCGCGTGGAGCGGATGGGGACGAAGCGCTTGCCGAGGCCGAGGCGTTCGGGCAGGCCGTCGTCCATGGCCCACTGGGTGACGAAGTTGAGGGAGTTGGCGGCCGGGGCGCGGCCGCGGGCGCCGAACATGGGGCGCGGCAGGATCGGCTGCGGGGTGGGTATGGAGGCGTTGGCGTCGCCCATCTGCGCGTAGGCGATCTGGCCGCCCTTGATGACGAGCTGCGGCCGTACGCCGAAGAAGGCGGGGTCCCACAGCACCAGGTCCGCGAGCTTGCCCGGCTCCACGGAGCCGATCTCGTGGTCGAGGCCCTGCGCGACGGCCGGGTTGATGGTGTATTTGGCGACGTAGCGCCGGGCCCGTACGTTGTCGGCCGGGCCGTCGCCGGGCAGGGGGCCGCGGCGTCTCTTCATCACGTGCGCGGTCTGCCAGGTGCGCAGGACGACCTCCCCGATGCGGCCCATCGCCTGGGAGTCGGAGGAGATGATCGAGATCGCTCCGAGGTCGTGCAGGACGTCCTCGGCGGCGATGGTGCTCGGCCGGATCCGGGACTCGGCGAAGGCGAGGTCCTCGGGGACGGCCGGGTTGAGGTGGTGACAGACCATCAGCATGTCGAGGTGTTCGTCGACGGTGTTGACGGTGTGCGGCCGGGTGGGGTTGGTGGAGCTGGGCAGGACGTTGGCCTCGGAGACGACGGTGATGATGTCGGGGGCGTGCCCGCCGCCGGCGCCCTCGGTGTGGTAGGCGTGGATGGAGCGGCCGGCTATGGCGGCGAGGGTGTCGCCGACGAAGCCGGCCTCGTTGAGGGTGTCGGTGTGGATGGCGAGCTGGGCGCCGCTCTCCTCACAGACGGCCAGGCAGGCGTCGATGACGGCCGGGGTCGCCCCCCAGTCCTCATGGATCTTGAAGCCGACGGCGCCGGCCCGCAGCTGGGCGCGCATCGAGTCGTACGAGACGGTGTTGCCCTTGCCCAGCAGGCCGAGGTTGACGGGGTAGCCCTCCATCGCCTCGAACATCCGGGCAAGGTGCCAGGCTCCGGGGGTGATGGTGGTGGCCTTGCTGCCCTCGGCCGGGCCGGTGCCGCCGCCGAGCAGGGTGGTGACGCCGGAGGCGAGGGCCTCGTCCGCGGCCTGCGGGCAGATGAAGTGGACGTGGGCGTCGATGGCGCCGGCGGTGAGGATCCTGCCGTTGCCGGCGATGATCTCGGTCTCCGGTCCGATGACGAGGTCGGGGTGGACGCCGTCCATCGTGTCGGGGTTGCCGGCCTTGCCGACGCCGGTGATCCGGCCGTCGCGGATGCCGATGTCGGCCTTGACGACGCCCCAGTGGTCGAGGACGAGCGCCCCGGTGATGACGGTGTCGGGGGCGCCGTCGGCGCGGGTCGCGCGGGACTGGCCCATGGACTCGCGGATGACCTTGCCGCCGCCGAAGACGGCCTCGTCACCGGCGTGGCCGGGCCCGCCGCAGCGGTCCTCCTCGATCTCGACGACGAGGTCGGTGTCGGCGAGGCGGACGCGGTCGCCGGCGGTCGGCCCGTAGAGGCCGGCGTAGGCGACGCGGCTGAGCTCAGTCATCGAGCGGTCCCCCGCACTCGCCGCGCAGGCCCTCGACGATGCGCTTGCCGCCGAGGGGCACGAGGTCGACCTGGAGGGGGATGCCGGGCTCGAAGCGGACGGCGGTGCCGGCGGCGATGTCGAGGCGCTTGCCGCGGGCCGCCGCCCGATCGAAGTCGAGGCCGGGGTTGGCCTCGGCGAAGTGGTAGTGCGAGCCGACCTGCACCGGGCGGTCGGCGGCGTTGAGCACGGTGAGCCGGGTGCGGTGCAGCCCCTGGTTGAGGGCCACGGGCTCGGCGGCGTACAGGATTTCTCCGGGGATCATCGCGGGGTCCTCCCCGTCAGCAGATCGGGTCGTGGACGGTGACGAGCTTGGTGCCGTCGGGGAAGGTGGCCTCGACCTGGACGTCGTGGATCATCTCGGGGATGCCTTCCATGACGTCGCCGCGGGTGAGCACCTTGCGTCCGGAGGACATGAGCTCGGCGACGGTGCGGCCGTCCCGGGCGCCTTCGAGGACGTGGACCGTGATCAGGGCCACCGCCTCGGGGTGGTTGAGGAGCAGGCCGCGGGCCTTGCGCTTGCCGGCCACCTCGGCGGCCACGTGCAGGAGCAGTCGTTCCTGCTCGTGCGGGGAGAGTTGCATGCGTCCCACCTCACTGTCGTCCCGGGTCGTCCCGGCTGGACGCACCGGGACTACCCCGAGTTCAACACGGTGTTGACCTGGGGTTCTTCGGCCGGCGGCCAGTGATTGCAGATTAGGGCGGAACCTTTTCCAACGCGTTAACTGACTCTTTGCGTTGCCATGGCCATGACTCCGCGCGCCGCCTGTCGTCTGCATCTACTGGATCTTCTGGGCCGGATCATGGCCGCCCGTCCGCACGACACGTACCGCCGGCTACGGGCGGCGCAGACCATGGTCGTCGCCGCGGCGCGGCGGGGCTCCGGCTCGCACCCCCGTACGAAACGGGTGAACGGATGATGCGAGCGGGTCATCCCGACGCGGACGATACGGGTCCTCGGCGCAGAGCGCCGGGGGCGAAGGGATCTCCGCTCCCCGTGCGCCGGAGGGCCGGGGGTCCGCACCCGAATAAACCTGGGTCCGCCCCATGAGGGATCACGGCGTAGACGGGGCGCGGTGATCGATCTGGCGCGGACGGCCGGATTGCGCCCGGGCGGGTACGAACCGCCGCAGGCCAGCGACTCAGCCGCCTTGCGCGCACACCACCAAATCGCCCCGTGTCCACCGGAATTGCCCAGGAGTGATCAGCCTCACATACCCCCGGTTCCGCTCGGAATCCGTACGGGGGCTGCGCCAAGATCCCTGCGACGACAAGACCCCGCCACCCCGGCGGGGCGGTCCCGGCGGACGCCGAACCCTGCCGCCGACGGGATGCCGGGTCGACTTGAGTGCACGGCAGGGATGGAGGACCCAAGAGTGGTGGGACGACCAAGAGTAGTGCGGTCGGCCCTTGGGGTGAAGCCGTTGACAGCGGCCGGGCAACCTTCGCCTGCCCGAACCCGACAGGTCATCCTTCACAGGCGGCTGACGAAGGGTTAGCGCATGGGCGCGCACAAACGTCCGTCGAAGCTGTCCAGGGCCGGTGCCGCATCGGCCCTCACTCTCGCCGCCGTCGGGGCCACGGTGCTGGCACCGGGCGGCGCGACAGAGGCGGAGGCGTCTTCCGTCTCCACCATGGCACTCGGGATCGCGGCCTCGAAGCAGGGCTCCCCCTATCAGTGGGGGGCGACCGGACCCTACCGGTTCGACTGCTCGGGCCTGACGCTCTACTCCTTCAAGCGGGCCGGGAAGTCCCTGCCCCGCACCGCCGCCCAGCAGTACAACAGCACCAGCCACATCCCCCGCTCCGCACGCGAACGCGGCGACCTCGTCTTCTTCGTCTCCGGGCGCGGGATCTACCACGTGGGGATATACAACGGGGACGGCCGCATCTGGCACGCTCCCAAGACGGGCGCGGTCGTCCGCCTGGAGCGGATCTGGACCAACAGCGTCCTGTACGGCCGGGTCGGCTGACCCGGCGTCACCGGCCCGCCCGGAGACCCCGGAAGGCACGGTGACGTGAACCCCCGCACGAGGGCCGCAAGCGGCCCGAGGCCCCCCGCGACCCACGCGGGGGGCCTGGCCGGCCGGAGGGGAGTTCAGCGCTCTGCGCTGACCGGCACGGTCCAGGGGAGGGAGATCCACACCGTCTTGCCGCCGTCGGAGGTCGGCGTGCAGAACAGCCGCCCCCCGTGCTCCGCGGTGAGACAGCGGATGATCACCATGCCGCGGCCGTTGTCCTGCTGGACCGCGGCGGGCAGCCGCCGGGGGAAGCGCGGATGGCTGTCGGTGACGCCGATACGCAGGTGCTGATCGCGGTCGAGGCGGACGTCCACGGTGAAGGTGGGCGACTGCCCCCGGGTGTGCTGCACCGCGTTGGTCGCGAGCTCGGAGACGATCAGGCGCACCGTCTCGGAGGTGTCCGTCCCGCCCGGAAGCCCCCAGTCCGCCAGCACCTCCGCGACATAGCGGCGCGCCGTGGAGACCGAGGCGGGGGCGCTCGGCAGGGTGACGGTGGCTTCTTGGTGGTCTGCCATGGCGGGGGCCCTTTCAGCCGAGGTCCCGCCGAGGCCGGACCCCCGGTTGCGATGCCATGGAAGGTGCCATGGAAGTCGGGAGGCGTCCCGTAAGTCATGGGGGTCATGAGCGGCCTCGGACGGCTCTGCGCGACAGACTGCCACTGATAACGCCTGTGAGGGGAGCGATCCCCCAAGATGTGCATATATCTGTCGCTCGAAGCAGTGAACTCTACGACGAGCGACCGGATTCACGCGGCACACTGGGCTATTGACACTGACGTATGACAGCGACAGTGACCCAGGGGAGGGCCAATGCGGTACGGACCGGCGGTACGCCGTCGCAAGCTGGGTGCGGAGCTGCGCCGCCAGCGCGAACTGGCCGGGCTGACGAGTCTGGAGGCCGCGCGCGCGGTCGGCTGGCACCAGTCGAAAGTCAGCCGGATCGAGACGGGCGCCAGTGGCGTGAAACCGGCGGACGTGGCCCGGCTCCTGGACGCCTACGGGGTCGGCGACACCGAGCTGCGCGCCCTGCTGGGGGCGCTGTGCGGCGCGGGATCCACGGAACCGGGCGAGGGTGCGGGAGCCCGGCGCGGCTGGTGGTACGCCTATCGCAACCGGCTGCCGCCCGCCTATCTCGACTTCATCAGCCTGGAATCGGAGGCCTCGCGCTTAAGCACCCTGGAGACCACCGTGGTGCCCGGCCTGCTGCAGACGCCGGACTATGCCCGCGCGGTGACCCGGGCGGTGCTGGGCGACCCCCCGCCGGAACAGGTCGAGGAACTGGTGCGGGTGCGGATGGCGCGGCAGAAGGTATTGCAGAGGGAACAGCCGCTGCAGATGTGCGCCGTGCTCGACGAGGCTGTCCTGCACCACGAGGTGGGCGGGCGCGAGGTCATGGCGCGGCAGCTGCAACACCTGGTCGAGACGGGGTCGTCGCAGCATGTACGGCTGCATGTCCTGCCGTTCTCCCGCGGTGGCCATATCGGCATCACCGGGCCTTTTGTTATTTTCTCATTTCCGCGCATTGCTGATCTGGATGTGGTTGTTCTCGACCACTTGACGAGTAGCCTCTACTTGGAGCGGAAAGAAGACCTCCGGGCTTACGGCGCGGCATTCACCACGCTTCGCTCGCAGGCTCTCTCGCACGAGAACTCACTCGAATTCATCGCCGGGTTCAACGACGGCGCGTAAGGAGGCACTATGTCCGCAATGCCTCGGTACGTACTTGCCGCCCCTTCACTTCTCCACGGCGTCCCATGGCGCCGCAGCAGCTACAGCGCCGCGTACAACAACTGCGTCGAGACGGCCGGGCCGCTCCCCGGCCGCCTCCTCGCCGTGCGCGACTCCAAGCGCACGAGCGGTCCCGCACTCCTCTTCCGCTCCGCCGCGTGGAGCCGCTTCGTCGAGGGGCTGCGCGACGGCGGGATCGATCCGCTCTGAACCGGTAGCACGGTCGCTCCAAGGGTCCCGGAAGTCCGGCTCGTCTCAGGCGGCCGGCGCGGTCCGTACGATCGCGTCGGCCGCCGCCGTCACCTGCCGGTCCGACAGATCGGCCCGGGCGGTCAGCCGCAGCCGTGAGACGCCGTCCGGCACGGACGGCGGCCGGAAGCAGCCGACCGCGATCCCCGCCTCCCGGCAGTCGGCCGCCCACTGCACCGCCGCCTCCGGCGAGGGGGCCCGTACGGAGACCACCGCCGCGTCGGGCCGCACCGCCGCGAAGCCCGCCGCCACCACCCTGCGGTGCAGCTCGGCGGCGATGTCCCGGACGCGCCGCGCCCGCTGCGGCTCGCGGCGCAGCACCGTGAGGGCCGCCAGCGCGGCGCCGGCCGCCGCCGGTGCGAGGCCGGTGTCGAAGATGAACGTGCGGGCGTTGCTCACCAGGTGCCTGATCACCCGCTCCGGGCCGAGCACGGCACCGCCCTGGCTGCCCAGCGCCTTCGACAGCGTCACCGTGGCGACGACGTCCGGGGCGCCCGCCAGCCCCGCCGCGTGCACCGCGCCGCGGCCGCCCTCGCCGAGGACGCCGAGCCCGTGCGCGTCGTCCACGAGCAGGGCCGCGCCGTGCTCGCGGCACGCGCCGGCGAGCGCGGGCAGCGGGGCGGCGTCGCCGTCGACGGAGAAGACGGAGTCGGTGACGGCGAGCGCGCGGCCGGAGTGTGCCGCGAGGGCCTTGCGGACGGCGTCCGGGTCGGTGTGCGGCACGATCGCCTTCTCGGCGCGGGCCAGCCGGCAGCCGTCGATCAGTGAGGCGTGGTTGCCCTCGTCGGAGACGAGCAGCGCCGGACCGCCGGCGCCGCCGGGCCCGGCCAGCGCGGTGACGGCGGCGAGGTTGGCCGCATAGCCGGAGGAGAACACGAGCGCGGCCTCGAAGCCGCAGAAGGCGGCGAGCTCCTCCTCCAGCCGGGCGTGCAGGGCGGTGCTGCCGGTGACCAGACGGGATCCCGTCGCCCCGGCGCCCCACCGGCGGGCGGCCTCGGCGGCGGCCTCGGTCACCTCCGGGTGGCGGGTCAGGCCCAGGTAGTCGTTGCCCGCCAGGTCGGTCAGCGGCGAGTCGGCCGGGCGTGGCCGCAGGGTCCGTACGAGCCCGGCCGCCAGGCGCCGCTCGTGGTGCGCGTCGATCCAGGCGAAGGGGTCCCGGAGGGGGACCCGGGGCGTGTCCCGGGTCGGGTCCTGAGCCATGCGGCCGTCCTTCGCGTTCCAGGGGGCTGGGGGCCGGTTCTGTCGCCGGTTCTGTGGAGCCCGGATAGAACCTCTGTAGAACGTAGCGGGCGTCACACCTGGTCAGGGTGTGGCAATACACACACATCAATCCGCCGGTGTTGTGCGATCCCTACCTTGGCCAGGGGTACGGGCGTGAGCGAGGATCACCGCCATGGACCTGCTGAACACGCTGGTGGACAAGGGGCTGCGGCGCGAGCCGCCGACCCGCGAAGAGGCGCTCGCCGTGCTGGCGACCTCCGACGACGACCTGCTCGACGTGGTGGCCGCGGCCGGCAAGGTGCGCCGCAGGTGGTTCGGGCGCCGGGTGAAGCTCAACTACCTCGTCAACCTCAAGTCAGGGCTCTGCCCCGAGGACTGCTCGTACTGCTCGCAGCGGCTCGGCTCCAAGGCCGAGATCCTCAAGTACACCTGGCTCAAGCCGGAGGACGCCTCCAAGGCCGCCGCCGCCGGTGTCGCCGGCGGGGCGAAGCGGGTCTGTCTGGTCGCCAGCGGGCGCGGGCCCACGGACCGGGACATCGACCGGGTCTCCAAGACCATCGAGGCGATCAAGGAGCAGAACGAGGACGTCGAGGTGTGCGCCTGCCTCGGGCTGCTCTCCGCGGGCCAGGCCGAGCGGCTGCGCGCCGCGGGCGCCGACGCCTACAACCACAACCTCAACACCTCCGAAGCCACCTACGGCGACATCACCACCACCCACACCTACGCCGACCGCGTCGACACCGTGCAGCAGGCGCAGGCCGCGGGCATGTCCGCCTGCTCCGGGCTGATCGCGGGCATGGGCGAGAGCGACGAGGACCTCGTCGACGTCGTCTTCTCGCTGCGCGCGCTGGACCCCGACTCGGTGCCGGTCAACTTCCTCATCCCCTTCGAGGGCACGCCGCTGGCCAAGGAGTGGAACCTCACGCCGCAGCGGGCGCTGCGCATCCTCGCGATGGTGCGGTTCGTCTGCCCGGACGTCGAGGTGCGGCTGGCCGGCGGGCGCGAGGTGCACCTGCGCTCGATGCAGCCGCTCGCCCTGCACCTGGCCAACTCGATCTTCCTCGGCGACTACCTCACCAGCGAGGGCCAGGAGGGCAAGGCCGACCTCGACATGATCGCGGACGCCGGCTTCGAGGTGGAGGGCACGGACACGACGACGCTGCCGGCGCACCGGGCGGACGCCGTCGCGGAGGCCGCCGCGGGCTGCGGCGGGGGGTCGTGCGGGCCCTGCGGGGACGACTCCCCCACGGCCGCGGCCCCCGAGGCCGAGGCCGTCACCGGCCAGGACGCGCGTACGGACCTGGTCGCCGTGCGGCGCCGCGGTGCGGGGACGGACCTGCCTCCCAATGCCTGAGCCGCTCACCCCCGGCGAGCTCCTCGCCCTCGACCGGCAGCACGTGTGGCACCCCTACGGTCCGATGCCGGGCCGCCAGGAGCCGCTGCTCGTGGAGTCCGCGGCGGGGGTGCGGCTGAGGCTCGCCGAACCGGTCGGCGGCGTGAGCGAGTTGATCGACGGGATGTCGTCGTGGTGGTCCGCCGTCCACGGCTACAACCACCCCGTCCTCAACGAGGCCGCGCGCGAGCAGCTGGGGCGGATGAGCCATGTGATGTTCGGCGGGCTCACCCATGAGCCCGCCGTGCGGCTGGCCGCCCGGCTGGTGGAGATCACCCCCGAGGGGCTGGAACACGTCTTCCTCTGCGACTCCGGCTCGGTGTCGGTCGAGGTCGCCGTCAAGATGTGCCTGCAGTACTGGCGCTCGGCCGGGCGGCCCGAGAAGCGGCGGCTGATGACGTGGCGCGGGGGCTACCACGGGGACACGTGGCAGCCGATGGCCGTGTGCGACCCGGACGGCGGGATGCACGAGCTGTGGTCCGGGGCCCTGCCGAAGCATGTGTTCGCGGACGCTCCGCCGGCTCTCTCGTCCGGCCCGGAGGCCGTGGCCGCGTACGCGACGCACCTGCGCGAGACGCTCGCGGCCCATGCCCACGAACTCGCGGCCGTCATCGTCGAACCCGTCGTGCAGGGTGCGGGCGGCATGCGCTTCCACGACCCGGTGCTCCTGCGGGTGCTGCGGGAAGCGTGCGACGAGCACGACGTGCTCCTCGTCTTCGACGAGATCGCCACGGGGTTCGGCCGTACGGGCCGGCTCTTCGCGGCGGAGCACGCGGGCGTCACGCCCGACGTGATGTGCCTGGGCAAGGCGCTGACCAGCGGATACCTGACGATGGCGGCGACGCTGTGCACGACGCGGGTCGCCGACGGCATCTCACGGGGCGAGGTCCCGGTCCTGGCCCACGGGCCGACGTTCATGGGCAACCCGCTCGCCGCGGCCGTGGCGAACGCGTCGATCGACCTGCTGCTGGAACAGGACTGGCAGACGGAGGTCAAACGCATCGAGGCCGGCCTGCGGGACGGTCTGGCCGAGGCGGCCTCGCTGCCGGGCGTCCGGGACGTGCGGGTACTCGGCGCGATCGGCGTCGTCCAGCTCGACCACGAGGTCGACGTGGCGGCGGCGACGCGCGCGGTAGTCCGCGAGGGCGTATGGCTGCGCCCGTTCCGGGACCTGCTGTACGTGATGCCGCCGTACGTCACGGGCGACGAGGATCTGGCCCGGGTATGCGGGGCGGTTCGCGCGGCGGCCCGGGCCGCCTGACGGCGAGCGCGTCCGGGCTGGCGCCCGGCCCGGCGACGAGGCCGTTCGGCACCGCCGGGCTGCGCCATCGCGGCTGGCCACCGCTGCGGCGGAAGAAAACGGCCGACGTGGCCGACCAGCCCGGCGCCGCCCAGGTGGAAGGCGAGGCCGGGGCGCCCGTCCTTCATGGCTGGGCGCGTTCCTTCCGCCCCCGCGGCGCGCCGCCGCACTCGTGGTGTCCGGCGGGTGCCCGGTCGCCTCAGCAACTCCTCAGTGACCACGAACGGAGACACCGAACACCATGGCAGTACTGGTCGTCACAGGGACCGGGACCGAGGTCGGGAAGACCGTGGTCACCGCAGCCGTCGCGGCGGCGGCGCGAGCCGCGAGCCGGTCCGTGGCCGTGCTCAAGCCCGCTCAGACCGGTGTCGCCCCCGGCGAGCCCGGCGACGTCGCCGAGGTGCGGCGGCTCGCGGGCGGCGAGGTGACCGGGGAGGAGCTCGCGCGGTTCCCGGAGCCGCTGGCGCCGGGGACGGCCGCGGCCCGGGCCGGCCTCGCCCCCGTACGGCCCCCGCAGATCGCGGAGGCGGCCTCGCGGCTGGCGGAGAGCCACGACCTGGTCCTCGTCGAGGGCGCCGGCGGTCTCCTCGTCCGGCTGGACGAGGAGGGCGCGACCCTCGCGGACGCGGCCCGGCTGCTGGGCGCCCCGGTCCTGGTGGTCGCGCAGGCGGGCCTCGGCACGCTGAACACGACCGAGCTCACCGCGGAGGCCCTGCGTGCGCGGGGCCTGCACTGCGCGGGCGTGGTGATCGGCAGCTGGCCGTCCGCCCCGGACCTGGCGATGCGCTGCAACCTCGCCGACCTGCCGGAGGTGGCCGGCGCGCCGCTGCTGGGCGCCGTCCCCGAGGGCGCGGCCACCCTCGCGCCGGAGGCGTTCCGCGCGGCGGCCCCCGCCTGGCTCGCGCCGGAGCTGTCCGGCACCTGGGACGCGGCCGGCTTCACCGCGGGCGTCACAGCCGGCTTCACCGCGGCTCACCGCTGACCCCGCCCTCCCCGGCCGCCCCACGCACCCCTCCCGCCCCAACTGCCGCGACTGCAGCGGACATTGCGGCGCGCCGACGGTGCGGGCCGGGCCTGCGGGGGAACAATCGCGGTAGCCGTCGTCCCCGGAAAGGGGTGTGCCATGCCGCCGCTTCGGAGCACCAGGTTGCCGCACGACGCCGTGCACCATCCTGTCTTCGCGCGTTTCTACGCCAAGGTGAGCCCGATCATGGACGAGCGGGCGGGGATCGGGGAGCGCCGGCGCGAGCTGCTGGCCGGCCTGTCGGGGCGGGTGATCGAGATCGGCGCGGGCAACGGCCTGAACTTCCCGTACTACCCGCCGACGGTCTCCGAGGTCGTGGCGATCGAGCCCGAGCGCGGGCTGCGCAGGATCGCGGTGGAGGCGGCGGTCCGGGCGGGCGTCCCGGTGGACGTGGTGCCGGGCGCGGCCGAGGCACTGCCGGTCAAGAGCGAGGCGTTCGATGCGGCGGTCACCTCGCTGGTGCTGTGCTCCGTACGGGATGTGCGGCGCGCGCTGGCGGAGCTGCGGCGGGTCCTCCGGCCCGGCGGTGAGCTGCGGTTCTTCGAGCACGGGCGGGCGGAGGGCCGGGCGCTCGCGGTCACCCAGCAGGCGCTGGACCGCACGATCTGGCCGGTGCTGTTCGGCGGGTGCCACACGGCGCGGGATCCGCTGGCGGCGATCGAGGCGGCGGGATTCGAGCTGGGGACGGTCAGCCGGCTGCGGGTGCCGCAGAGCCGGGTGCCGACCCCGGCCTCCCCGTGCGTGCTGGGGGTGGCCAGACGGCCGGCCGCCCCGCCGGAGGCGTCGGCCGTGCCCGACGCGGCCGACGGGCACGCGTGAGCCCGCTCACGGAAGGTTCCGCCGGGAAGAAAACGGAGGAACCCTCCGCTAAATTTGGATCATGAACCAGCGACCCTTCCGCTTCGGCGTCAACATGCTCTCCCCCGGCTCCGCCGCGCAGTGGCGCGAGAAGTGCCGCCGCGCCGAAGCCCTCGGCTACGACGTCATCCTGGTCCCCGACCACCTGGGCATGCCCGCCCCGTTCCCGTCCCTGGTCGCCGCCGCCGAGGCCACCGAGCGCCCGCGCCTGGGCACCTTCGTCCTCAACGCGGGCCTGTGGAACCCCGCACTGCTGGCCCGCGAGGCGGCCACCGCCGACCAACTCACCGGCGGCCGCCTGGAGCTGGGCCTGGGTGCGGGCTATGTGAAGGAGGAGCACGACCGCGCGGGACTGCCCTTCGGCTCGCCCCGCGAGCGCGTGGACCACCTGGAGCACACCGTCCGCGCACTGGAGGGGTTCCTCGGCGACCCCGGGCACGTGCCGCAGCCCGCCCAGCCGCCCCGCCCGCCGCTCCTGCTCGGCGGCAACGGCAGGCGGATGCTGCGGCTCGCGGCGCAGCACGCCGACATCGCGGCGTTCTCGGGGGCGACGACCGGCGACGACGGCGTGATCCGGCCCGTCTCCCTCGCGGTCCTGGAGGAGCGGGTGGCCCTCTACAAGGCGTTCGCCGAGGAGTTCGCCGCGGACCGCCCCGGGCCCGCCGAGCTCAACTACCTGGTGCAGCGCGTCGTGGTGGGCGACCGCCGCGCCGCCGCCCGCGAGCTGGCCGCGCACGCCCCGGACCTGAGCGAGGACGAGCTGCTGGCGCACCCGGTGCTGCTGGCCGGCTCGGTCAAGGACATCGCGGACCAGCTGCGGGCCCACCGCGAGCGGTTCGGCTTCACCTACTTCACGGTGCTGGAGCCGGCCCTGGAAGCCTTCGCACCGGTGATCGAGGAACTCAGGTAGGACCGGCGGCACCGAAGACGTACACTCCCCCGATCCTCTCCGGAAGCTCCGTCCGGATCATTCCGGACGACGGACGGAGCTTCCGGAGCATTCCGGATCATCGCTTTGCCCATCCTTTACCATGGATGGGCAAAGGCCCCCGTTCAACGTGAAAGGTGTGAGCGTCCGCCCATGGGCGAGCCTCCCAGTAGTCCCCGCAGCCGACATCGCGCGGTCCCCGGCCCTTCGTCCGACCATGGGACGGAGGTGAACCGATGACCGAGGTAGTCCTGCTGGTGGTCGCCCTGCTGCTGACGCTGGCCTGTGCCGTCTTCGTCGCGGCGGAGTTCTCGCTGACCACCGTCGAGCGCGCCGACCTCGAGCGCGCCGCGGAGAACGGCGAGCGGGGCGCGGCCGGCGCGATCGAGGCCGTGCGCAGCCTCACCTTCCAGCTCTCCGGCGCCCAGCTCGGCATCACCGTGACCGGCCTGATCATCGGCATGATCTCCAAGCCGTCCATCGCGGCGCTGCTCACGGGCCCGATGGAGGCCGTGGGCCTCGGCTCCGCCGCCGCCTCCTCGACCGCCCTGGTCCTGGCCACGGTGCTGTCCACGGTCGTGCTGATGGTGGTCGGCGAGCTGGTCCCGAAGAACTGGGCGATCTCGCGCCCGCTGCCGGTGGCGAAGCGGGTCGCGGGCCCGCAGCGCGCGTTCTCCGCCGCCTTCCGCCCGCTGATCCGGCACCTGAACAACACCGCCAACCGCACGCTGCACCGGATGGGCCTGGAGCCCGCCGAGGAGCTGGCCTCCGCGCGCGGCCCGCAGGAGCTCGCCGCGCTCGCCCGGCACTCGGCCAAGGAAGGCGCCCTGGAGGCGGACACCGCCGAGCTGTTCGTACGGACCCTGAACCTCGCCGAGCTGACGGCGGAGAACGTGATGACGCCCCGCGTCCAGGTCACCGCCCTCGACGCCCAGGCCAACGCCGAGGACGTCGCGAACGCGACCCGCGCGACCGGCCTGTCCCGCTTCCCCGTCTACCGCGGGAGCCTGGACACCGTCATCGGCATCGCCCACATCAAGGACGTCCTGGCCATACCCGCCGACCTCCGCCACCGCCACCCCGTCACCTCGATCCTGCGCGAGCCGCTGCTCGTGCCGGAGTCGCTGACCGTGGACCGGCTCCTGGACCGGCTCTCGGGCAAGCGCACCATGGCCGTCGTCATCGACGAGTACGGCGGCACCGCCGGCGTCGTCACCCTGGAGGACATCGTGGAGGAGGTCGTCGGCGAGGTCCGCGACGAGCACGACCCCCACGAGGTGCCCGACATCGCACCCGCCGGCACGGACGCCGGCGGCCGGCCGCTCTACGACGCGGACGGCGCGGCCCGCACCGACCAGCTGGAGATCATCGGGCTGCGGGCGCCGGACGGCCCCTACGAGACGCTGGCCGGCCTCGTGGCCACCGCGCTCGGCCGCATCCCCGTGCGGGGCGACACCGTGGAGGTCGCGGGCTGGCGCGTCGACGTCGTCGACGCCACCGGCCACCGCGCGGCCCGCGTGCGCCTGACCGGTCCGCCCGCGGACGCCGGCAGCGGCGCCGAGGCGCCCGGGGAGGCCGGCCGATGACCCTCGTGCAGCTGCTCATCGGCCTGGCGACGCTCGTCGTCAACGCCTTCTTCGTGGGCGCGGAGTTCGCCCTCATCTCGGTGCGCCGCAGCCAGATCGAGCCGTACGCCGACCGGGGCGACCGGCGCGCCCGCAGCGTCCTGTGGGGCCTGCGGCACATCTCGGACCTGATGGCCGCGGCCCAGCTCGGCATCACGCTGTGCACGCTGGTCCTGGGTGTGGTCGCCGAGCCCGCCATCGCCCACCTCCTGGAGCCGGCCTTCGACGCGCTCGGCGTGCCGCACGGCCTGATCCACCCCATCTCGTTCGTCATCGCACTGGCCGTGGCGACGTACCTGCACATGCTGTTCGGCGAGATGGTGCCCAAGAACATCGCACTGGCCGAGCCGGTGCGCAGCGCCCTGCTGCTCGGCCCGCCGCTGGTCACGCTGGCGCGGGCGCTGCGCCCGTTCGTCTTCGCCATCAACGCCTTCGCGAACAGCCTGCTGAAGCTGCTGCGCGTGGAGCCCAAGAGCGAGGTGGCGGCGACGTACTCGGACGACCAGCTCGCCCGGATCGTCGCCGACTCCAGCGCGGCCGGCCTGCTCGACTCCCGCGCCACCGAGCGGCTGCGCGACGCCCTGGTGCTGGGCAAGCGCCCGGTGAAGGACGTGGGGACGCCCGTCGACCGGGTGGTCTCCGCGCCGCTCGGCATCACCCCCGAGGGGCTGGAGCGGCTGTCGGCCGACTCCGGCTTCTCCCGGTTCCCGGTGGTGGACGCCGCGGGCCGGATCCTGGGCTACCTGCACGTCAAGGACGCCCTGGACGCCCGGCCGCGGGACTTCCCGTTCCCGCTGCAGCGGATGCGCCGGATCGCGACGGTGCGCGCGACCACGCCGCTGGACGACGTCATCACGACGATGCGCGGCACCGGCACCCACCTCGCGGCGGTGATCGGCGAGGACGGACGGCCGGCCGGACTGGTCACGCTGGAGGATCTGCTGCGGGAGCTGGTGGGCCGCCCGGCGCAGTGACGCGCCCCGCCTCCGCTCCTCCCCCTGCCCCGTCCGGCGCCGCCCGGCCGGGGCAGGGCTGTTCGCGGAGGAGGAGTAGGATCACCGCGCCATGCAGATGAATGTCACGTACACCAGTTTTGTCGCGGTCGGGGACTCCTTCACCGAGGGCATGTCCGACGGACTGCCGGACGGCTCCTACCGCGGCTGGGCCGATCTGCTCGCCGCACGGCTGGCCGCCCGCAGCCCCGGCTTCCGCTACGCGAACCTCGCCGTGCGCGGCAAGCTCATCGGCCAGATCGCCGACGAGCAGTCCGCGCCGGCCGCCGGGCTGGGCGCGGACCTGGTCACGCTGGTCGGCGGCCTGAACGACGTCCTGCGGCCCAAGTGCGACGTGGACGTGGTGTGCGCGCGGCTGGCGGAGGCCGCGGACCGGCTCGCGCCGAGCTGCAAGCAGCTGGTGCTGATGCGCAGCCCCGGCCGGCGCGGCCCGGTCCTGGAGCGCTTCCGCCCCCGCATGGAGCAGCTGTTCTCCTTCATCGACGAGCTGGCCGAGCGGCACGGAGCCGTGGTCGTGGACCTCTTCGGCGCCGACGTGCTGGGCGATGCGCGGCTGTGGGCCGACGACCGCCTGCACCTGAACGCCGAGGGTCACCGGCGGGTGGCCGAGGCCGTGTGGCAGGCGCTCGGCCACGAGGCGGAGTCCGACTGGCGCGAGGCGCTGCCGCCGGCCGTGCGCCCGGGCTGGGCGTCCCGGCGCGCCGCCGACGCACGCTTCACCCGCGAGCACCTCGTGCCGTGGATCGGCCGGCGCCTGACGGGCCGCTCGTCCGGGGACGGGCGGACGGGCGCGCACTTCAGCGCCGACCTGGGCAGGGCCTTCTGGGTGACGCCGCCGGCGGGCGGGGAAGGGCCCGGCGAGGTGGCGGGCTGGCTGCGGGCGGAGGGCTAGGCTCCGTCACCCGGCCGGCGCCGGTGGCCGCGAGGTCTACGCGTCGACGCGTCGACGGGCCTACGGGCCTACGAGGCGCTGTTTCCGATCAGCCGGTGCAGCGAGGCCTTGAGCGCCCCGACGAAGGCGTCGCGCGTCTGCGGAGGGACGAGGTCGAGGGACAGGTACGGGTTGAGGTCCTCCAGCTCGACCAGCAGGAGCTCGCCCTCGGGGGTGCGGCAGGCGTCCACGCGCTGGATGCCGTGCTCGACGGCGTTCCAGTCGATGAAGCGCTGCGCGAAGGCCAGGTCCCCGGCGGTGGGCTCGTACGGTTCGAGGACCCAGCGCCGGGCGGGGTCGGGGGCGTACAGCGCGTACTGGAAGGCGTCGTCGACGAAGTAGAACGAGACCTCGTAGCGGAAGCGGATCCGGGGCTGGACGAGGACGCCGTCGTAGTCGACGTCCGCGAGCTCCTCGCGCGGGACGAAGCGCAGGCCGATGGAGTCGGCGCCGAGCTTCGGCTTGACCACGTACTCGGCCACGTCGGGCAGGCGGCCGGCGTCCTCGGGGCGGTCGGCGGTCGGGATGACGGGGTAGCCGGCCGCGCTGAGGTCCGGCAGGTACTGCTTGCCGGCCATGTCGGCCCTGCCCGTGAGCTGGTTGTAGACGAGTACGCCGTCCTTCTCCGCCCGCCGGGCGAAGTCGTCGTACGCCTCCTGGTAGTGCAGCACCGGCCCGCTGTTGCGGACCACGACGGCGTCGTAGCCGTC
Source organism: Streptomyces hiroshimensis (assembly GCF_014650335.1). Classification (GTDB taxonomy): domain Bacteria; phylum Actinomycetota; class Actinomycetes; order Streptomycetales; family Streptomycetaceae; genus Streptomyces; species Streptomyces hiroshimensis. Next base: position 33,335 of record NZ_BMUT01000011.1, on the reverse strand, counting down.
CATCAGCGCGGCGGCGTCGAGCGGGTGGCACAGCGCCACGTCGAAGTCCTCGCGCAGCCGGGAGGACAGGAAGATGTCCTCGTCGCAGTATCTGCGTCCCTGGGCCGGGTAGGCGAGGTCGGTGACGTAGAGGATGCGGGACCGGGCGGACGACATGGGGCTCTCCTGGTGCGTTGACTGCCCACGGGCGGTCCACCCGATGATATCCGTGCAGGTCAGAGAGGTGTTCCCGGCTCCCCGCGCCCCGGGGCCCGGCGGGCTCCCGGGGCGGGGTGCGGTCATCGCGTGGCGTCGAGGATGACTCTCGCCACCAGTGCCGGGTCGTCGTTCATGGGCACGTGGCCGCAGCCTGGCAGCCGTATCAGCCGGGCCGCGGGGATGACCTTCTTGGCCCGGATGCCCTGGCGCCGCAGCAGCAGCCGGTCGCGCGTGCCCCAGGCGACGGTGACGGGGACGTCCGTGATGTCGTGCGTGAACAGGACGCTGCGGCCGGCCTCCAGCGTGGGGCCGAAGCCGGTGCACTCGCGCAGCGCGCGCGTCTCGGCCATCACCGCGTCCGGCGAACGGCGGCCCGGGCGGGCGTAGATGGTTCCGGCCAGCGCGGCGCGGCCGGCGGCCGTGCGGGCCAGCCGGGCGACGGTCTGCGGGGGCAGTGATTCGGCGCCGCGCTTCATCCCGCGCAGGGCACCGAAGGCGTAGCGGCGCTCGGCCGTCGTCCAGAAGCCCGCGGGGGAGATCGCCGTCGTGGAGCGCACGAGCTTCTCGTGGGCGAGCTGCAGGGCCAGCAGGCCGCCGAGCGAGTTGCCGACCACGTGCGGCCGGTCGAGGTCCAGCGCCTCGAAGAGCGCCCCGAGGACGGGGACGACGCCGTGCAGGTCGTAGGCCACGCCGTCCGGCAGCGCCGGGGAGTTGCCGAAGCCGGGCAGGTCGACGGCGATGACGTCGCGCTCCGCGGCGAGGATGCCGGAGACCGGGTCCCACGCCTGCAGGTGGTGGCCGATGCCGTGCAGGAGCACCAGTGGCTCTCCGCCGCCGAGCCGTTCGTAGGACACCTCCGCCGTCCGCCGTCCGGCGGGGGTGTCGATGGGGAAGACGACCGTGTCGGCCATGGGTGGCTCCTCGTCATCCTGGGGTGACCGGTGAGGTATTGAGACAGGATGCCAGTAAGAGTTACCGCAGGGTAGACCCTGTGCGAGTCCCGTACGAGTCGCGCACGGGTCGCGTGCGAATCCGGCGCGAGTCCCGTGCGGCCGCGCCCCGAGAGCGAGTTCACATGGACAAGCCCCACCGCGTCCGCTGGGATGGAGCGGTGACCGCACCCGACGCCGCTCCCGACGCCGTATCCGACGCCGCACTCGGCGTCTTCGAGGAGCACCGCTCCGTCCTGACCGGCGTGGCCTACCGGATGCTCGGCCGCGTCGCCGACGCCGAGGACGTCGTCCAGGAGGCCTGGCTGCGCTGGTCCGGCGCCGGCCGCGAGGACGTGCGCGACCCCCGCGGGTACCTGGTGCGGGTCACCACCCGGCTGGCGATCGACCGGTTGCGTCAGGTGCAGGCGCGGCGCGAGGCGTACGTCGGCCCCTGGCTGCCCGAGCCGATCGCCACCGACTACGGCCCGGCCGTCCCCGACACCGCCGAGCAGGCGGTCCTGGCGGACTCCGTCTCCCTGGCCGTGCTCGTGGTCCTGGAGTCGCTCTCCCCGCTGGAACGCGCGGTCTTCGTGCTGCGGGAGGCCTTCGGCTTCCCCTTCGGCGAGATCGCCGTCACGCTCGACCGCTCGGAGGCGGCCGTGCGTCAGCTCGCGGCCCGTGCCCGCCGCCACGTCGACGAGCGCAGGCCGCGCTTCACCGTGGACCCCGCCGAGCAGCGCGACCTCACCGAGAGGTTCCTCGCGGCGGCCACCGGCGGCAGCATCGGGAACCTGCTGGAGCTGCTCGCGCCCGACGTGCGGCTCGTCGGCGACAGCGGCGGCAAGTCCAAGGCGCCGCTGCGCGTCCTGGTGACCGCGGACAAGGTCGGGCGCTTCCTGCACGCGGTGGCGCAGCGGCCCCTGCCGGAGCCGGAGGCCCGCTTCATGGAGATCAACGGCCGCCCGGGCCTCCTCGTCCTGTCCGGGGGACGCCCGGACAGCGCGCTCAGCCTGGAGGTGGCGGACGGCCGGATCACGACGGTCTACCTGGTGCGCAACCCCGACAAGCTCCGCGCCCTGGCGGGATAGCCGGGTACGGCCGGTCGCCTACAGCCCGCCGGCCACCCGCAGCACCGCCCCGGTGGTGTACGAGGCCTCCGGCGAGAGCAGCCACGCCACCGCCGCCGCGACCTCGCCGGGCTCGCCGGGACGCCCCATCGGCACCCGGCCGGGATTGCGCCACGGCCGCTCCGGGTCGCCCATCGCCGCATGGATGCCGGTGACGATCATCCCGGGCTGTACGGAGTTGACGCGGATGCCCTCCTCGGCGAGCTCCTTGGACAGGCCGACGGTCATCGCGTCCACGGCGGCCTTGCTCGCCGCGTAGTGCACGTACTCCCCCGGACTCCCGAGGGTGGCCGCGCCCGAGGAGATGTTCACGATCGCGCCGCCGCGGCCGCCGTGGCGGGTGGACATCTCCAGGGCGGCCCGCCGGGCGCAGATCAGAGCGCCCGTCACGTTCACGTCGACGACCCGCCGCATCCGCTCCACCGGGGTCTCGGTGAACCGGCCGAGCAGACCGGTGACGCCCGCGTTGTTCACCAGCCCGGTGACGGGGCCCAGTTCCGCCCGCACCGTGTCGAACAGGGCGTCCACCGCGCTCTCCTCGCTGGTGTCGGCCTGGACGGTCACGCACCGGACGCCCTCGGCGCGCACCGCCCGGGCCGTCTCCTCGGCGGCCTCGGCCGCCCGTTCGTAGCCGATGCCGATGCTGTGGCCGGCGCGCGCCAGCCGCACCGCGACGGCCGCGCCGATCCCCCGGCCGCCTCCTGTGACCACCGTGACCTGGTCCATCGCCCCTCCACCCGTTCGTCCCAGGCCCGTACGAACGTCTGCCGGGCCTCATGATCGACGACCGTAACCGAAGGGCTAGAAGCGATCGCGTGCCGGGCCGTTAATCGGGGCATTGGTCTTGACCAAGTCCGGGCACCGTCCTATGGTCGCCATACTGCAACAACCTTTAATAAAGAAGCGCGCAAAATGCTTTGCGGAGGATCAGGGTGGGGACCACGCAGCTCGAAACGGTGCCGGAGCCGAAGTACTGGCACCTGAAGACCGTGCTCAGCGAGGCGCTCGACTCCGAGTTCGCGGTGGGTGAGATCCTGCCGAACGAGCGGGAGCTCGCCGCCCGGTTCGGCGTCGCTCGGGCCACGCTCCGGCAGGCACTCGAACAACTGGAGCTCGAAGGGCGGCTGCAGCGCCGCCGCGGCGTCGGCACGACCGTCGCCCCGCCGCGCGTGGGCGTGTCCGTCGGTGACGCCGAGGACGCCTGGCCCGGTGCCGCAACGGATTCCTGGCAGGCTGTCGACTGCCAGGAGGCGGCCCCGCCCGCGTCCGTCGCCCGGCTGCTCGGCACGGCGGCCGGCCAGAGCGTGCACACCGTGCGGCGGATCCGCCGCACGCACGGCCAGCCCGTGGCCGCGGAGCTGCTGTACGTGCCGGGGTCGTCCGTCCCCGGCCTGGCCGCGATCGACACCTTCTCGGGCCCCGCCCGCGCCCGCACCGTCCTGCGCGAGCTGCAGCGCCTCGGCCTGGAGGGCCAGGACCGCGCGGTCGAGCTGGGGTCGGCCCGCGCCGAGGACGCCAAGCAGCTCGACCGGCTGCCCGGCGCGCCCGTCCTCCTCGTCACCACGCGCTACTTCGCCGAGGGCGGCACGGCGGCCGTGGCCGTCGCCACCTACCGGGCGGACACCTGCCGGCTGACGTTCGGCGAGGCCGGAGTGCAGCTGCTGGCCGCGGGCTGACCTGGCCGGGCAGGACCGAGCAGGGCGTCCCCACCGCCCGGCTCCCCGCTCTCCGGCACCCGCGCGGAGCGCTCACCGCCGCGCGGTGACCGTGCTCTCCACCGCGAACAGCTGCTTCTCCACATGGTCGAGGGCCAGGCGCAGCGCGCCCGTGGCCACCGCGGCCTCGCCGAGCATCGACTGCACCACCTGCGGCGGCCGCAGGCAGTAGCGGGCCAGCTCCTTGCGCAGCGGCTCCAGCACGCCGCTGAGCCCCGCCGCCCAGCCGCCGACGACGACCAGCTCGGGGTCCAGGGCCAGCACCAGCGCGGCCACGTCGTGCACGAGCCTGCGCATGAAGCGCTCCACGGCCGCCGCGGCCTGCTCGTCGCCCCCGCGCGCCAGCGCGAAGACCTGCGCCACCTGCGCCTCGTCCAGCGGGTGCAGCGGCTCCCCCGTCGTGGACAGCACCTCTTCCGGGGTCGCCTCCCGGCCGAGCAGGTGCAGGGCGCCGATCTCGCCGGCCGCGCCCCCGAAGCCCCGGTGCAGCCGCCCGCCGATCAGCGAGCCGGCCCCCGGGCTGAGCCCGGCCAGGACGAAGACGACGTCGTCCGATCCGGTGGCCGCGCCCTTCCAGTGCTCGGCCACGGCGGCGGCGTTCGCATCGTTCTCCACGAGGACCGGGCAGCGGAAGGAGCGGCGCAGCCGCTCCCCGAGCGGCAGCCCGGTCCAGCCCGGCAGGGCCGTGCCCAGCCGGACGGTGCCGTCGGCCTCCACGATGCCGGGGCTGGCCACACCGACGGCGCGCAGCCCGCTGCGCGGCACGCCCGAGCGGGCCAGCAGTTCGGCGACGGCGTCCCGCACCCGGTCCAGCCGCTCGTCCGCAGGGGCGGTCTCCGGCACGTCCATGGACGCCGAGCCCATCACCCGCCCGCTCAGATCGGCCATCAGGGCGGCGATCCGGTGCGGCCCGATCTCGATGCCCATCAGGTGGCCCGCCTCCACCCGGAAACGGAAGCGGCGCGCGGGGCGGCCCTGGCGGCGCGCCTCGCCCTCCTCGGCGGGCGCCTCCACCACCAGGCCGGACTCCATCAGGCCCTCGATCACGCCCTCCACGGTCGGCCGGGACAGGCCGGTGACCTTGACGAGGTCGGTGAGGGTGGGCGCGGTGGACAGCGGGGACGCGGGAGAGACGGCCGTGCGGAGCGCGTGCAGGACCACGGCCGAGTTGATCCGCCGCAGCAGGGACGGATCCCCGCCGGTGAGCCGCCCCAACGTCGCCGCCTCCTCGCTTTTGCGCATCCTTTGCTTACTGGCCGGATCGTATCGGGTGCGGTGACCGGCGGCGAGCCTCGGGACTCACCCGGGCGTGACGAATCCCGACTCGTAGGCGGCGATCACCGCCTGCGTGCGGTCCCGCGCCCCGAGCTTCGCCAGCACCGCGCTGACGTGCGTCTTCACCGTCTCGGAGCCGAGCAGCAAGGTGGCGGCGATCTCCGCGTTGGACAGGCCGCGGGCCATCTGGCGCAGCACCTCCGCCTCACGGGCCGTCAGGGCCGCCTTCTCCATGGCCGCCCGGGCGCGTTCGTTGCCCCGTCCGGCCGCGAGCTGCCGCAGCGCGGCCGGGAACAGCAGTGACTCGCCCGTCGCCACCGTCCGCACCGCCTGCACGATCTCCGTCGGCGCGGCGCGCTTGAGGAGGAACCCGTCGGCGCCCGCGCGCAGCGCGTCGTAGACGTACTCGTCGTTCTCGAAGGTGGTCACGACGAGGATCTTCGGCGGCGGCTGGACGTGACGCAGGACGGCCCGGGTCGCCTCGATGCCGTCCAGCAGCGGCATCCGTACGTCCATCGCGACGACGTCCGGCCGCAGCTGACGCACCATCGGCACCACGGCCGCCCCGTCCGCGGCCTCGCCCGCCACCTCGATGTCCGGCTGTGCTTCGAGGATGGCGCGCAGACCCGCGCGGACCAGGGGTTCGTCGTCGACGAGCAGAACGGATATCGGCACGGGGTCACCCTAGGCGTTCAGCGGGAGCACCGCCCGCACCCGCCAGGCTCCCTCGTGGACCCCGGTCTCGGCGTGGCCGCCGAGCAGCGCGGCGCGCTCGCGGATGCCGCGCAGCCCGCTGCCGGTGCCGCTGACGGCGCTGCCTGCGGAGCGGGGAAGGGGGTTGCGGATGTCCAGCTCCAGGACGTCCGCGCGGACCGCTATCCGCAGCGAGACGGGAACCGGGCCCGCGTGCCGCACCACGTTGGTGAGCGCCTCCTGGGCGATGCGGTAGCCCTCGCGCGAGACCGGGCCCGGCAGAGCCTCCAGGGCGCCGCTGACCTCGGCCGCGACCTCGGTGCCGGAGCCCCGGGCGGCGGTGAGCAGCCGCTCGACGTCGGTCAGGGCGGGGCGTGCCGCCGCCGCTCCGGAGGCGTCCTCGCGCAGGATCTTCAGGACGCGCTCCAGGTCCTCCAGCGCGTGCCGGCCCGTCTCCTCGATGGCGGCGAGCGCCTTGTCGGTGAACTCGGGCGAGCCTGCGGCGCGCGCCGCGCCCGCCTGGAGCACGGCGACCGTCAGGGCGTGACCCACGGAGTCGTGCAGCTCCCGGGCGAGCCGGTTGTGTTCCAGCAGGCGCTCCGTCCGCTCCTCCAGCGCGGCCAGGCGCTGGGCCGCCGAGGGGCCGAGGAGCGCCCGCGCGGCCCGCGCCAGCGCTTCGCCCGCCAGGACGACGAAGGCGAGGAAGAGCACGGGCACCAGCAGGCCCAGGAGGGCGTAAGACCAGTGGCCGGGCCCGGGTGTCCACAGCGGCGTGTGCACCGGACCGCCCCCGGAGGCGCTGCCGATGAGACCGATCACCAGCGCCGGCACGTGGACCGAGAGGAACGCGGTCACCACACCCGCCTCGTACCGCACGATCAGCCACACGGCCGTGCGCCGGCGATCCGCCCAGGAAGCCGAGCGCGCGGGGGTGAAGTCCGGCTCCGGGCCGCTCCTCCCCGCCGGGAACAGCAGCAACTGCGCCTGCATGCCCTCCGACAGCCGCACCCCCGGGACCATGGCCGCCGCGGCCAGGAAGGGGAGCGGCACCACGAGCAGCCAGGCGCCCGCCGGGCTGTTCACGTTGCCGAGCCCGGGGGACACGAACGCGAACACCGTCGCGAGGACCGCCGCCGTGACGAGGTGCAGCCAGCGGGTGTACGTGACCGTGCGGGTCACCGGGCGCAGCGCAGTGATCATGACGTCATCCTCCCAAGGCGGCCCGGCCGGCGGCCTCCCCCGCGTGGGGGAGACGCTCCCCGCGCGAGGGGGAAGCGCCGCCCCGGGCCGGACGCGAGCCTTGAGCCATGACCTTGATCGAGATCCGCGAACTCACCAAGCGGTACGGCCCGGTGTGCGCCCTGGACGGGCTCACCGTGACCGTCCGCCCCGGCCGGGTGACCGGCTTCCTGGGCCCCAACGGCGCCGGGAAGTCCACCACGATGCGCATGCTCCTCGGCCTCGACCGGCCCACGTCCGGCACGGCCCTCGTCGGCGGCCGCCCGTACGCCTCGTACGACGAGCCGCTGCGGCACGTCGGCGCACTGCTGGACGCCTCGGCCGCCCACCCCGGCCGGACCGCCCGCGACCACCTGCTGACCCTCGCCCTCACCCACCGCATCCCTGCGCGCCGCGTGGACGAGGTGCTGGAGGAGACGGGCCTGGCGTCCGCGGCGCGCCGCCGCGTGCGGGCCTTCTCCCTGGGGATGCGGCAGCGCCTGGGGCTGGCCGCGGCGCTCCTCGGCGACCCGTCCGTCCTCCTGCTCGACGAGCCCGCCAACGGCCTCGACCCCGAGGGCATCGTCCAGCTGCGCCGGCTCACGCGCCGCCTGGCGCAGGAGGGGCGGACCGTCCTGATCTCCAGCCACCTCATGAGCGAGATGGCGCAGACCGCCGACCACCTCGTCGTGCTCGGCCGGGGCCGGCTGCTCGCCGACGCTCCCCTGGACGAGTTCGTCGGCGAGAGCGCCTCCCTGGAGGAGGCCTACTTCGCCCTGACCGCCGGCTCCGCCGAGTTCACGCACCAGGAAGGCACGCTCTCATGACCGCCCTCGCCCTCGCCCCCGTCCTCCGCTCCGAGTGGGCCAAGATCCGTTCGGTGAGGTCCCTGCTCGTCGCCCTGTCCGCCGCCTTCGTCGCGACGGTCGGCGTCACTCTGCTGGTCCACGCCACGGTGGGCAGGAGCGAGGCGGACAATGCGGACTTCGAGCCCGTCTACGGCTCGTATTTCGGCCTCAACTTCGGGCACATCGCCGCCGTCTGCTTCGGGGTGATGGCGGTGGCCGGGGAGTACGCGGGCGGCGGGATCCACCTCTCGCTCGCCGCCGTCCCGCGCCGCGGCCTGTTCTGGGCCGGCAAGCTGCTCGTCCTGGGCGCCGCGGCCCTGCCGGTGGGGCTGGCGACCGGTTTCGGCTGCTTCCTCGGCGCGCAGGCCCTGCTCGGCGAGTACGGGGTGGGGCTGGGGGCGCCGGGCGCGCTCCGGTCGGCGGTCGGCTGCGGCGTCTACCTCGCGCTGCTGACCGTGTTCTCGGCGGGGGTGGCCGCGGTGGTCCGCAGCCAGGTGGGGGCGCTGTCCGTGCTCACGCCGGTGGTGTTCCTGATCTCGCCGGTCTTCGCCGGGGTCTCCGGCATCGGGAAGGCGGTGTCCTTCCTCCCGGACCGGGCGGGCCAGCAGATCCTGCACCCGGTGCCCGAGGGCCCGCTCGGGGCGTGGTCGGGGATGGCCGTGATGGCGCTGTGGACGGCGCTCGCCGCGGCGGCGGGATGGTGGTCGCTGAGCCGCCGCGACGCGTGACCCCTCCGGGGAGGGGCGGCCGGTGTGCGGAGGCGGCAGCGACGGCACGGCACCGCTGGGCCGGGGCCCCGGCAACGGCCGCTTGGTCTTCTCCGCCGCAGCGGACCCCGGCCACGACGGCGCGGACCGGCGGTGCCGAAATCACGATCAGGCCGTCGGCAGGGTGCCGTCACCCCTCGCCGGCGGCAGCCTCCCGCAGCCGACCGTATTCCTCCGCCATCTTCGGCAGCGGCCAGTGCGCGTTGAGGCCGCTCGGGTTGGGCAGGGCCCAGATGCGGGTGGCGCCTATCGTCCGCTCCTGCGGGCCGATCTGCGCGTGCTTGTCGCCGAAGGCGACGCGGTAGGCGGTCACGCCGACGACCGCCAGCCAGCGCGGCTTCAGCAGCTCGACCTTCTCCATCAGGATGCGGCCGCCCTCGACGTACTCGGCGGTGCTCAGCTCGTCCGCGCGGGCCGAGGCCCGGGCGACGACGTTGGTGATGCCGAGCCCGTAGCCGAGCAGTTCCTCCTGCTCGGCGGGGCGCAGCTGCCGCGGCGTGAAGCCCGAGGCGTGCAGGACGGGCCAGAACCGGTTGCCCGGGCGGGCGAAGTGGTGGCCCGTGGCCGCCGACATCAGGCCGGGGTTGATACCGCAGAAAAGGACGCGGAGGCCGTCCGCGACCACGTCGGGTACGAGGCGGTCGCGGGCGGCCTCCAGCTCGGCCGGTGTCACCGGTGTCAGAGGATCGCCCCCGGCGCGTACGCCGCGGCCTCCGGGTGGCGCTTGGCGATCTCCTCGATGCGGGAGACCACGAGGGCGGCCTGGTCGGCCGCGGCGCCGGTGAAGGACAGCTTGTCGGCCATCAGGGCGTCCAGGCCGGCCCGGTCGAGCGGGATGCGCTCGTCGGCGGCGAGCTTGTCGAGGAGCTCGTTGCGCTCGGCGCCCTGCTCGCGCATGGCCAGTGCGGAGGCCACGGCGTGCTCCTTGATCGCCTCGTGGGCGACCTCGCGGCCGACGCCGGCACGCACGGCCGCCATAAGCACCTTGGTGGTGGCGAGGAAGGGCAGGTAGCGGTCCAGCTCGCGGGCGACGACGGCCGGGAAGGCGCCGAACTCGTCGAGGACGGTCAGGAAGGTCTCCATCAGGCCGTCGAGCGCGAAGAACGCGTCCGGCAGGGCCACGCGGCGCACCACGGAGCAGGAGACGTCGCCCTCGTTCCACTGGTCGCCCGCGAGCTCGCCGGCCATGGAGGCGTAGCCGCGCAGGATGACCATGAGGCCGTTGACGCGCTCGCAGGAGCGGGTGTTCATCTTGTGCGGCATCGCGGACGAGCCGACCTGGCCGGGCTTGAAGCCCTCGGTGACCAGCTCGTGCCCGGCCATCAGCCGGATGGTCTTGGCGAGCGAGGACGGCGCGGCGGCCAGCTGCACCAGGGAGGTGACGACCTCGTAGTCCAGCGAGCGCGGGTAGACCTGGCCGACGGAGGTGAAAGCCTGCGCAAAGCCGAGGTGGTGGGCGATGCGCCGCTCCAGCTCGTCCAGCTTGGCGGCGTCCCCGCCGAGCAGGTCGAGCATGTCCTGGGCGGTGCCGACGGGCCCCTTGATGCCGCGCAGCGGATAGCGGCCGAGCAGCTCCTCCAGGCGGGCGAAGGCGACGAGGAGCTCGTCGGCGCCGGTGGCGAAGCGCTTGCCGAGGGTGGTGGCCTGGGCGGCGACGTTGTGCGAGCGGCCGGCCATGACCAGCTCGGCGTTCTCCGCGGCGAGCTTCCCGAGGCGGGCGAGGACGGCCACGGACCGGTCCCGGACGAGCTCCAGGGACAGCCGGATCTGCAGCTGCTCGACGTTCTCGGTGAGGTCGCGGGACGTCATGCCCTTGTGGATGTGCTCGTGGCCGGCGAGGGCGTTGAACTCCTCGATGCGGGCCTTGACGTCGTGCCGGGTGACCTTCTCGCGCTCGGCGATCGAGGCGAGGTCGACCTGGTCGAGCACCCGCTCGTAGTCGGCGAGGGCGGCGTCCGGCACCTCGATCCCCAGGTCCTTCTGCGCGCGCAGGACGGCGAGCCACAGCCGCCGCTCCAGCGTCACCTTGTACTCGGGGGACCACAGGACGGCCAGCTCGGCGGAGGCGTAGCGGCCGACCAGGACATTGGGGATGCGGGGCTTCACAGACACGCTGCCGAGTCTACTGTCGGTTGCTGCAGACTCCGGCACGGGGCTCGTTCGTAGCTTGCTACGAGAAGACCGGGAACACCCCCGGGGTGCGCTCGCGGCACCCGGGGGACGTCCCGATCCTACGCGGGGGCCTCAGCGGGGGACCTCGGCCGCGTCCCCCTCGCGGATGCGGGCGAGCACCCGGTCGTGGAGTGCCGCCAGGCCGCCCGGGGGGACGGGCACCGGGCTGCCGGTGAGCGTGTACCACTCCTCGGCGCCGGTGTACTGGACGTCGACCCGGGCCCGCCCGCCGGGCAGGGCGCTGGTGGCGACGGTCAGGTCGCCGGTGATGACGCCGACGTCGTCGGTCATGGCCCCGCCCGGCCCGGCGGTCACCTGGTCCACGAGGGGCCCGCCGGGCTGTCCGCCGGTCACCGGCTGCTGCTCGTGCTGCTCATCGATCGCATGTGTCCAGCATGGCAGCAAGGGTGTCCTGCTCGCTCTGGGTCACGCTCAGGCCGTACAGGTGCTTGATGTGGGTCCAGGAACGGGAGTACGAGCACCAGTACGAGTTCAGCGGCGGCCGCCACTGGTCCGGGCTCTGGTCGCCCTTGGCCCGGTTGGAGGAGGCGGAGACGGCGATGAGCTGGGGGTTGGTCAGGTCGTTGGCGAACTGCTTGCGGCGGTCGGTGTTCCAGGCGTCGGCCCCGGAGCGCCAGGCGTTGGCGAGGGGCACCATGTGGTCGATGTCGAGCTGGCCCGCCGCCGTGAAGTCCTTGCCGTCGTAGGCGCTGTGCCAGTGGCCGGAGGCGGCGCGGCACTGGTCGTCGGTCTTCACGTCCTGGCCGTCGCGGGAGAGGACCACCTCGCGGGTGTCGCAGGTGCCCATCTGCTTGATCCAGTGGGGGAACTTCGCGCGGCTGTACCCGGCCATCGAGTGCGGCGCCTCGACCGTCAGGTCGGCCAGCTCCACCCGGGCGGCGGAGGCCGCCGGCGGCTCCGGGAGGTCATGCGGCACCGGCGGCGACGCGGCGGCGGCCGGGAGGCCGGCGGGGGCGAGGACGGCGGACAGGCACAGGGCTGCGGCGGTGGCGGCGCGGCGCCACCGGATTCGTGGGATCACAGCCCCACAGATACCGGTGGCGATACCCCTATACAGGACATATACCCCCGGACGGCGACGTGCCGCCGTGGCTCGTTGACGCCGTTGTTCACGGCGCGTTCCACCGCCGGGCACCTCGCGCCGGTAGGAACGGCCGGGAGCGAACACCGAGCACGGCGCAGCCGTCGGCACAGGAGGAGTTTCCATGGCGCAGGGGTCCGGGTCCGGGCACGCAGTCGGCAGACGCGCGGTGCTGCGGGGGGCGGTGGGCGCCGCCGCGGTGGCCGCGGTGCCGCCGCTCGCGGGCGCCGCCCCGGCGCTGGCCCTGGCGGGGCGGCCGGAGGCCCGGTGGGGCGTGCAGGCCGGCGACGTGACGGCCTCCTCGGGCCTGGTGTGGGTGCGGGCCGACCGCCGAGCCCGGATGATCGTGGAGACCTCGGCGACGGAGTCGTTCCGCTCCGTGCGCCGCTGGCACGGCCCGGTGGTCGGGCCCGGTACGGACTTCACCGGGAGGACGGCGCTGCGCGGCCTGCCGCCGGGCGAGCGGATCCACTACCGCGTCCTGCTGGCCGACCCGGACGACCCCCGCCGCACCGGCCGCCCGGTCCACGGCACCTTCCGCACGGCGCCCGCCCGCCGCTCGGACGTGCGCTTCCTGTGGTCGGGCGACCTGGCAGGGCAGGGCTGGGGCATCAACCCCGACCGCGGCGGCTACCGCATCTACGAGCACATGCGCCGGCTGGAACCGGACTTCTTCGTCTGCAGCGGCGACAACATCTACGCCGACAGCCCCATCGAGCCGTCCGTGACCCTGCCGGACGGCGGCATCTGGCGCAACGTCACGACCGAGGAGAAGGCGAAGGTCGCCGAGACGCTGGCCGAGTTCCGCGGGGCCTTCCGCTACAACCTGCTCGACGCCAACCTGCGCCGGTTCAACGCCGAGGTGCCCACCGTCGCCCAGTGGGACGACCACGAGGTGCACAACAACTGGTACCCGGGCCAGATCCTGGACGACGCGCGCTACACGGAGAAGAGCGTCGACGTGCTGGCCGCCCGCTCGCGGCGGGCCTTCTCCGAATACTTCCCCCTCTCCACGCAGCGCGAGGACGGCGACGGCCGCGTCTACCGCGTCCTGCGCCACGGGCCCCTGCTGGACGTCTTCGTCCTCGACATGCGCACGTACCGCAACGCCAACTCGCCCGGCCGCCGCCCCGACGACGCCCAGGGCATCCTGGGCGCCCGCCAGCTGGAGTGGCTCAAGCGGGAGCTGTCGCGCTCGCGCGCGGTGTGGAAGGTGATCGCCTCCGACATGCCGCTGGGGCTCGTGGTCACCGACGGCCCGGAGAACTTCGAGGCGGTCGCGCAGGGCGACCCGGGCGCGCCCCTCGGCCGCGAGCTGCAGATCGCCGAGCTGCTGCGGCACGTCAAGCACCGGCGGATCACCGGCACGGTCTGGCTGACCGCGGACGTGCACTACACCTCGGCGCAGCACTACGACCCGGCGCGGGCGGCGTTCAAGGACTTCGCGCCGTTCTGGGAGTTCGTCTCGGGGCCGCTGAACGCGGGCGGCTTCCCGGCGAACAAGCTGGACGGCACGTTCGGCCCGCAGCAGGTCTTCCTCAAGGCGCCGGCCACCGCCAACGTCCCGCCCGGCCGGGGCAGTCAGTTCTTCGGCGAGGTGGCCATCGACGGCGAGGGCGGCGAGCTGACCGTGCGGCTGCGGGACGAGGAGGGGGCGGTGCTGTTCACCAAGGTGCTGCAGCCGGGGCGCGTCGGACAATGACGCCGCCTGCGGGCGGTGGGAAGGTGGGGCTGTCCGGCCGACCCGAGCGGAAGGTGGCTTGCCATGGCCGAGCAGGTGGACGTCGTCGTCATCGGCATGGGCCCCGGCGGTGAGCACGTCGCGGGCCGGCTCGCCGAGGCGGGGCTGGACGTGGTGGGCGTCGAGGCGGAGCTGGTCGGCGGCGAGTGCCCGTACTGGGGGTGCGTGCCGAGCAAGATGATGATCCGCGCGGGGAACCTGCTGGCGGAGGCGCGGCGCGTGCCCGGCATGGCGGGTTCGGTGCAGCAGGTCGTGCCCGACTGGGCGCCGGTGGCCGCCCGGATCCGCGACGAGGCGACGGACGACTGGAACGACCGGGTGGCGGCCGACCGCTTCACCGGCAAGGGCGGCCGTCTGGTGCGCGGGCACGGGAGGCTGGCCGGCCCGCGCCGGGTGACGGTCGAGGGCGGCGAGGGCGGCGGGCAGGAGTTCGAGGCCCGGCTGGGCGTGGTGCTCGCCACCGGCTCCCGTCCGCAGATCCCGCCGGTGCCGGGGCTGGCGGACGTGCCCTACTGGACGAACCGGGACGCGGTCTCGGCGAAGGAGGCGCCGCGCTCGCTCCTCGTGCTCGGCGGGGGCGCGATCGGCCTGGAGGTCGCCCAGGTCTACGCCCGCTTCGGCACGCGCGTCACGATCGTGGAGGCGATGGACCGGCTGGTCCCCGGAGAAGAGCCGGAGGCGGCCGCCCTGCTGGCGGAGGTCCTCGGCGGGGAAGGGCTGACGCTGCGCACGGGGGCGCGGGCGACGGGGGTGCGTCATGGCGGCGACGCGTTCGCGCTGACCCTGGAGGACGGCACGGAGCTGACGGGCGATCAGCTGCTGGTGGCCACCGGCCGCCGGGTGGACCTGAGCGTCCTGGGCGTCGAGACCGTGGGCATCGACCCCGGCGGGCGGGCCCTGAAGACGGACGGCCGGATGCAGGCCGCGCCGGGGCTGTGGGGCGTGGGCGACGTGACGGGCCACGGCGCGTTCACCCATGTGGCGATGTACGAGGCGGAGATCGCCATCCGCTCGGTGCTCGGCGAGCCGGGGCCCAAGGCCGACTACCGGGCCCTGCCGCGGGTGACGTTCACCGACCCGGAGGTCGGCGCGGTGGGCCTGACCGAGCACCAGGCCCGCGAGAAGGGGCTGCGGGTGCGCACGGGGCTCTCGCGCGTGCCGTCCTCGGCGCGCGGCTGGATCCACAAGGCGGGCAACGAGGGCCTGGTCAAGCTCGTCGAGGACGCGGACCGCGGCGTGCTGGTGGGGGCGACGACGGCCGGGCCCATGGGCGGCGAGGTGATGTACGGTCTGGCCGTGGCCGTCCAGGCCGAGGTGCCCGTGGAGTCGCTGCGGCACATGATCTTCGCCTACCCGACGTTCCACCGGGGCGTGGAGGACGCGCTGGCCGACCTCCGCACCAGCGAGACCCGGCCGGACGCGTAGGCCTCCGGCGTGCCGGACCGGCGGTGCCGAGCCTCCCCCGGCGCGGCTGCCCAATCCGGGCAGTTACCGGAAAGAAGGCGCTTAACCCGTCGGTCACAGGCTGTTCGTGATCACGCAACACCCCTCCGTCAGGGTGGTGCCCATGACGGACGAGACCACCGCGAAGCCCCACCGCACCCATCACTGGCGGCGGGATCTGGTCGAGCTGGCCGCCCTGTTCACCGCGGTCGCCGCCGCCGACTCCATGGCCAACACCGTCGCCCACGGTCCCGACGGACCCGTACTCCTCGTCTCCTCGGCCGCCGCCCTGCTGGCCACGACGGCCTTCCACACCTGGTGGGCGCGGCGGCACGGCCACGCTCCCCCGGCCCCGCCGGCCACCGCACCCGCCGCCGCCCCGGCCGCAGCGCCTTCCGGCCACGCCCCGGCGAAGAACACACCGGAATCCGGCGCCACCACCCTGTGGCGGATGCGCACGACCGTGCGCGACGAGCCCGGCAGCCTCGCCGCGCTGTGCGCCTCCCTCGCCCCCCACGGCGTCGACATCCTCTCCCTCCAGACGCACCCCCTGGCCGAAGGCGTCGTCGACGAGCTCCTGCTGCGGGCCCCCGGCGCCCTGGCCGCCCGCGACCTCGCGGAGGCCGCGGCCGCCGGCGGCGGCACCGAGACCTGGCTGGAGCGGGCCGACGCCCACGACCTCGTGGACGCCCCCACCCGGGTCCTCAACCTCGCCACCCGCACGGCGCTCGACGCCGCGGAACTCCCCCTCGCGCTGCGCCGTCTGTTCGGCCGCTGCACGATCCAGTCCGTCCCCGCCCGCTCGCCGCGTGGCGGCGGCCTCACCGAGCCCGTTCCGGCGGAGGGGGTGTGGGAGGGCACCGTGATGCGGCTGCGCGACCCCGCCGGCGGCTCCATCACCGTCGAGCGGCCGTATCTGCCGTTCACACCCACCGAGTTCGCCCGGGCCCGGGCCCTGGTCGAGCTCGACGCCCGCCTCGGGCCGCGCGTACCACCGCGCGCCGACGTGCTGACCCTGCCCGAGGGCAATGCGATCACCGTCCGCCGCGCCGACACGGGCGACCTGGCCGCGGCGCGCGCGATGCACGAGCGCTGCTCCCCCGCGACGCTCGCCCAGCGCTACCACGGGCCCGTGGGCGACGCCGACCGCTACCTGCGCCACCTGCTGAGCCCGCGCTTCGGCCGCACCCTGGCCGCGTACACCGCCACGGGCCGTCTGGTCGCCCTGGGCCACCTGCTGTGGGACGGCGACGAGACGGAGGTCGCCCTGCTCGTCGAGGACGACTGGCAGCGCCGCGGCGTCGGCGGCGAACTCCTCGGCCGCCTGGTCGATCTGGCCGTGGAGGCCGGCTGCGGCAGCGTCTACGCCGTCACGCGGTCCTCCAACACGGGCATGGTCGCGGCGATGCGGGCGCTCGGTCTGCCGCTGGACTACCAGGTCGAGGAGGGCACGCTCGTCATCACCGTCCGCCTCGCCCCGGCGCGCGTCCCCGTGCTCCCGCCCACACCGTGACATTCCGCCCGGAGTGCGATCCGGAGCCCCGAATATGCCGGTGACGCCGCAGGCTTCGCCGTACGAGGATGTCCGCATGCCGAACGAGACAAGCAACCTGCTTCCCCGCCGAGTCGCCGACGCCTACGTCGACGCGTACACCGAACTCGACCCCATCACGGGCACCTACCTGGGAGTCGCGGAGTCCGCGACACGGCTGCCGGACTTCTCCCCCGCGGGCCAGCAGGCCGTCGCCGACCTGGCGCGCACCACCCTCGGCCGTCTCGCCGAGGCCGAGCGGCGGCCCGGCGCCGACTCCGGCATCGAGCGCCGCTGCGCCCGCCTGTTGCGCGAGCGCCTCACCGCCCAGCTCGCGGTGCACGACGCGGACGAGCACCTGCGCGCCGTCAGTAACATCCACTCGCCGCTGCACTCGGTGCGCGAGGTGTTCACCATGATGCCGACCGGCACCGCCGAGGACTGGGCGGCGATCGCCGAGCGACTGCGGGCCGTACCCGCGGCTCTGGAGGGCTACCGGGCCTCGCTCGCCGAGGGCCTGGAGCGCAAGCTGCCCGCCGGCCCGCGCCAGGTGGCCACCAACCTCACGCAGCTGGAGGAGTGGATCGGCACCGGCAACGGCTGGTTCGGCGAGTTCACCGCGGACGGCCGCGGCGGCGGCCGCCGCGACGGACGCCCTCGTCGTGCTGCGCGACTGGCTGCGCGACGTCTACGCGCCGGGCGTCGAAGGAGCCCCCGAGGTCGTCGGCCGCGAGCGCTACGCCCGCTGGTCGCGCTACTGGAACGGCACGGACCTCGACCTCGACGAGGCGTACGCGTACGGCTGGTCGGAGTTCCACCGCCTCCTCGGCGAGATGCGCACCGAGGCGGAGAAGGTGCTGCCCGGCGCGAAGACGCCGTGGGAGGCGCTGGCCCACCTCGACGAGCACGGCGCGCACATCGAGGGCGTCGAGGAGGTGCGGGTCTGGCTGCAGAAGCTGATGGACGAGGCGATCGAGGCGCTGGACGGCACCCACTTCGAGCTGGCGGAGCGGGTCAAGAAGGTCGAGTCCCGCATCGCGCCGCCCGGCGGCGCGGCGGCCGCGTACTACACCGAGCCGTCCGAGGACTTCTCCCGGCCGGGCCGCACCTGGCTGCCGACGATGGGCCTGACCCGCTTTCCCGTCTACGACCTGGTGTCCACCTGGTACCACGAGGGCGTGCCCGGCCATCACCTCCAGCTCGCGCAGTGGATGCACGTGGCCGAGCAGCTCTCGCGCTACCAGGTCACCCTCGGCGGGGTCAGCGCCAACTGCGAGGGCTGGGCGCTGTACGCGGAGCGGCTCATGGACGAGCTGGGCTTCCTCACGGACGCCGAGCGCCGGCTGGGCTACCTCGACGCGCAGATGTGGCGCGCCATCCGGGTGATCGTGGACATCGGCATGCACCTGGAGCTGGAGATCCCCGCGGACTCCCCCTTCCACCCCGGTGAGCGCTGGACGCCGGAGCTGGTGCTGGAGTTCTGCGACCTGCACAGCGGGCGTCCGACGGACTACGTGGAGAGCGAGGTCGTCCGCTACCTCGGCATGGCCGGCCAGGCGACCGGCTACAAGCTGGGCGAGCGGGCCTGGCTGGCCGGCCGTGAGGCGGCCCGCGCCGCGCACGGCGACGCCTTCGACGCCAAGGCCTGGCACATGGCGGCGCTGTCGCAGGGCTCGCTGGGCCTGGACGACCTGGTGGCCGAGCTGTCCGTGCTGTGACGGCGAGGGGCGGGCCTGCGGGCCCGCCCCCTTCACCTCGCGGAACTCTCAGATCCGCCAGGTGCGGATCCGGTCGGCGCACTCGTAGACGTCGACGCGGTACTCCTTGATGTCGCGCGCGAGATCGACTATCGACCCGTACGGCGGGTCGATGCCCTCGCCGGCCGCGGCCATGTAGGCCACGACGACCATGCACGCGTAGAGACTGCTGCGCACCGGCAGCGGCTGCAGGCGGACGAGGGTGTGCATCAGGGCGGCCGCGCGCCAGGCGGCGTCGGGTTCGTGGTCGAACTTCGCCACGTCGAAGGCGTGCCGCGAGACGGCGGCGGCGAGGGCGGTGTAGTCGTGGACGGCGGGCTCTTCGTACAGCTTCTGCTCCTGTACGCCCAGGAGCCAGGGCAGATCGATGAGCAGCGACATCAGGCAGCCGCACCACCCGTGGACGGCGGAGCCTCCTCGGGGAAGGCGGCGTCGAACTCCGCCACGTGCTCGTTCCAGAACTTGGCGGCACGCTCCACGAAGCGGCGGCGCTGCTGCTCGCGCACGGACAGGTCGTGCACATACGCCTTGATGCTCTTGCCGTCCGCGGCAGCGGCCTCGCGGATGGCCGCGAGTTCCTCTTCCGTGAATTCGATGTTGAGTGCCGGCATGCCCCCACGGTACCGGCCGAGTACCGCGGGCGGCAGCGGCCCGGGCGGACTGATCGGGCGGGGTCGCCGCCCGGCCGGCCTGCCTGCCGGTCAGCAGCCGCAGTCGTCTGCGTCCACCGGGGCGGTCAGCGGGTCCGGCGGGAGCTGCCGGGTGCCGTCGGCGGTCTCCACGGCGTAGCCCTCGCGGATCCAGTACTCGATGCCGCCGAGCATCTCCTTGACGCGGTAGCCGAGCCGGGCGAGGGCCAGGGCGGCGCGGGTGGCGCCGTCGCAGCCGGGGCCCCAGCAGTAGACGACGACGGGGACGGCGGGGTCGAGGAACTGCCGGGCCAGTTGCGGGATCTGGGCGGTGGGCAGGTGGACGGCGCCGGGGACGTGGCCCTGGTCCCAGGACGCGGTGGAGCGCGAGTCCACGACGACGAAGTCCGTGGCGCCGGCGGCGAGGGCCGTGTGCACGTCGGCGACGTCGGTGTGGAAGGCGAGGCGGGCGGCGAAGTACGCGGCGGCGTCGGCGGAGGGCGCGGGCGGCACGGCCATGACGCGGCTGGCGGTCTCGGCGGAAGCGGGAAGGGCGGTGGGAGCGGTGCTGGTCATGACAGTGAATCTACGGGGCAAGATCACCAAGGAGAACCGTCAATCCTCGGCAAAACTCTTGAGTTACCGGTGATTTCACTGTTAGACATCGCCTATGACCGGCTATTCCCCAGACGCCACTGACTGGCGCATCCTCGACGCCCTGCAGCACAACGGACGCGCCGGCTACGCCGAGCTGGCGCGGATCGTGAACATGTCCTCCAGCGCCGTCACCGAGCGGGTGCGCAGACTGGAGGAGGCGGGCGTCATCGGGGGCTACACGGCCGTCGTCGACCCCGAGAAGCTGGGCATGCCCGTCCTCGCCTTCGTCCGCCTGCGCTACCCCAACGGCAATTACAAACCGTTCCACGACCTGCTGGAGAGCACGCCGGAGATCCTGGAGGCCCACCACGTCACCGGCGACGACTGCTTCGTGATCAAGGTGGCGGCCCGGTCGATGCGGCACCTGGAGGAGGTCGCGGGCCGGATCGGCGCGCTGGGGTCGGTGACCACCAGCGTCGTCTACTCCTCCCCGCTGCCCCGGCGCGCGATCGGCCGCTGAGACCGGGCCTTGGGGAACGTCCCGGCGTGGTCCGTTCAGTCGTGCTGCGCGCCGCCGGCGACCTCGTGGCGGACGGCCGAGCCCGACCGGCCCTTGACCACCCGCAGCTGGGCGGGCACGCGCCGGCGCAGGTCGGCGACGTGGCTGACGATGCCGACGGCGCGGTCCCGCTCGCGCAGCGAGTCCAGCACGTCCAGCACCTCGTCCAGGGTCTGCTCGTCGAGGCTGCCGAAGCCCTCGTCGATGAAGAGGGTGTCCAGCCGCACGCCGCCCGCCTCCTCCGTGACGACGTCGGCCAGGCCCAGGGCGAGGGCGAGCGAGACGAAGAAGGTCTCGCCGCCGGAGAGCGTGGCGGTGTCGCGCTCCTTGCCGGTCCAGTGGTCGACGACGTGCAGGCCGAGGCCGGAGCGGGCGTTCCCGCCGGCCCGGGCGTCGGAGTGGACGAGGGTGTAGCGGCCGGCGGACATGCGCCGCAGCCGGGCGGTCGCGGCGGCCGCGACCTGTTCGAGGCGGGCGGCCAGGACGTACGACTCCAGGCGCATCCTGCGTTCGTTGCGCGTGGACGTGCCCGCGGCCAGCGCCGCCAGCTCCGCCACGCGGTGGTACTCCTCGCGCAGCGGGGCGAGCCGGCGGGCGTCGGCGACGGCCTCGGCGGAGAGCCGGTCCAGTTCCCGGCAGCGGGTGCGGGCGGCGGCATCGGCGGAGGAGGCGTCGCGCAGCCGGGCGGTCGCGGCGGCGAGGGCGAGCGCTGCGGCCTCCGGGTCGGCGGCGGGCCGGGCCGCGGCGCGCGCGGCCTGCGGGTCGGCGAGTTCGGCCGCGACGGCGGCCTCTTCGCGGGCCCGTGCGTCGAGCCGCTCCTGCAGCTCCCGCCGGGCCGCCGCGCCCAGCACGGCCTCCTCCGCCTGCCCGGGGTTGCCGAAGCCGGCGCGGAAGGCGGCGTCGGCGAGCCGGGCGTCGGCGTCCTTCAGCCTGCCGGCCGCGTCCGCGGCGGTGCGGACGGCCTCGACGGCACCGGCCAGGACGTCCAGTTGGCGTTCCAGGAGGGCGGCCCGGCGGGCGACGGAGGTCTCTCCGCCGCGGGCCCGGGCCAGCTCCTCCTCCAGGGCGGCCAGGTCGCGGTCGAGCTGTTCGCGGCGCGTGGTGCGCGCGGTGGTCCGCGTCAGGGCGGCCTGCCGGGCCTCGCGGCGCAGGTCGTGTTCGCGCTCGGCCTGCCGGAGCGCCTCCTGGGCCGCGTGCAGATCGGCGCCCCCGGCGCGTGCCGCGGCCAGGGAGCGGCCGAGGTCGCCGGCGAGCGCTTCGAGCTCGTCGGCGGCGGCTCCGCCGGCGTCGGCCTCGGCCCGGGCGAGGGCGTCCTGGAGCCCCTGGAGCTCGCGGGCGGTCTCCTCGCGCCGGCCGTCGGCGCGCTGGAAGGCGGCCAGCGCGGCCTCCTCGTCGGCGCGGTCCACCCGGTCGGCCGCGGCCTGGGCCGGGCCGGGGTGCTCGGTGGCCCCGCACACCTTGCAGGCGACGCCCGGCGCGAGCTCGCCCGCGAGCTCGGCGGCGATGCCGTCCAGGCGGCGTTCCTTGAGGTCGAGCCAGGTGGTGCGGGCCGTCACGGCCTTCTCCCGGGCATCCGTCAGGCGCTGCTCCGCGGCGGCGGCCTCGCCGGTGAGGCGGTCGCGTTCGCGGGCGGCGGTCAGCCGCGTACGGACGGGGCCGGTCTCGGCCTCCAGCCGGACGGCCCGGGTGGCTTCCGTGCGTGCGGTCTCGACGCGCTGTTCGCAGGCGGAGCGGAGCGCCTCCCAGCCGTCGAGCCAGCCGGTGGCCTCGGCGAGCTCCTCCTCGTCGGCGCGGGCCTCGCGCTCCAGCTCACGCCGCTGGACCTCGATCCCGGCGGCGCGTTCCTCCGCGCGGCGGGCGGCGGACAGCGAGCCGAGCTCCTCGCGCAGTCCCCGCTCCCGTGCGGCGAGCTGCTCGGCCCCCGCGTCCTTGTGCTCCCCGGGGAGGGCCGCGCGGATCCTCTGCTCGTCGGCGACGGCCGCGCGGTGGGCCCGCTCGGCTTCGGCGCGCAGCTCCAGGACGGGGACGACGGCGTCGGCGGCGCGGGCCTGCCGCATCCTCTCGTGCGCGGCCTCGTGCGCATCGCGCCGTGCGGCGAAGGCGTCGGCGCGCTTGCGGGCCTCGGCGTGCCGGTGCTGAAGACGGGCCAGTTCGCGTACGGCGTCGGCGTGTTGCTGGGCGGCCTGGTGGGCGTGTTCGGCGGTGCGCGCGGCGACGGCGGCGATGTCCTGTCGTTCGCGGGCGCTGCTGCGGGCGAGGGCGGCCCACTCCAGGACGGCCTCGGCGAGGCCGGGGTCGCCGGGGGTGAGCGGGGCCGCCGGGGTGCGCTGGGCCGGGACGGCCCGCCCGGCGTCGGCGGCCGGGCGGCCGGCCGCGGTCCCGGGCGTGCCGTCGGCGGAGCGGGGCGAGGCGTTCTCCCGGCCCCTGCGGGCCGGCGTCGCGGTGCGGGGTGCCGGGACGCCGTCGCGGGTGCGGTGGGCGGGTGCGCCGGTGCCGCCCTCGGCCTCTGCTGCGGGCGAGGGCGTGCCCACCTCGGGCAGCGACGGGTCTCCGGCGGCCTGGCGCATCCGGTGGGCGAGGGCGAGCAGCCCGTCGTCGCCGGCCCGCACGCCGGCCTCCGCGGCCCGGCGCAGCTCCGCGAGGCGCTTTTCGACGGCGCCGAAGCGGCCGGTGTCGAAGAGCCTGCCGAGGAGTTCGCCGCGGGCGGCGTCCTTGGCGCCGAGGAAGCGGGCGAACTCGCCCTGGGGCAGCAGCACGACCTGGCAGAACTGCTCGCGGCTCATGCCGAGCAGCTGCTTGATCTCCTCGCCGATCTCCTGGTGGGAGCGGCTGAGCGCCTCCCACGCCCCGGCGCGGTGCTCGCGCAGCTCGCTAGCGGCCCTCTCCTTGGTGAAGCCGGTGCCCTTCTTCTTGCGGCGCAGCTGCTCGGGGCGCCGGGTGATCTCCAGCCGCCGCCCGCCGACGGTGAGGTCGAGCACCACCTGGGTGAGGGTGCCGTCGGCGGCGTGGTCGCTGCGCAGCACGGGGGCGCCGCTGCCCTGGCGGGTGCCGGGCACCTCGTTGTAGAGGGCGTAGCAGACGGCGTCGAGGACGGAGGTCTTGCCCGCTCCGGTGGGGCCGTGGAAGAGGAACAGGCCGTCGGCGGAGAGCGCGTCGAAGTCGATGTGCTGGGTGCCGCCGAAGGGGCCGAAGGCGGTGACGGTCAGCCGGTGCAGCCTCATCGGGCGCTCGCCTCCTCGCCGGCCGCGGCCAGCCGTACGTGGTCGAGGGCGTCGGTGAGGATCTTCCGTTCGGCGTCGTCGGGTCCCAGGCCGTCGCGCACGTGGGCCACGAAGTCCTCGGCGATCTCGCGGTCGCTGCGGTCGCGCAGCCGGTGCGCGTAGGAGGCGAGGGGGTCCCGGGGCGGGCGCTCGGGGTCGAGGACGAGGCTGAGCACGTGGGGGAAGCGGGCGGCGAGGCGGGCCATGGGCTCGTCCGGGCGGTGCGGGTCGGTGAGGGTGGCCTCGACCCAGGCGTCCTCGTGGCGGGCGAGCCGCGGGTCCTGCAGCAGGTCGTCGAGGCGGCCGCGGATGCGGGCGAGGGGGCGCGGCACCGGGCAGTCGAGCCGCTCGGCGGTCACGGCGCCGCCGGCGTCCAGGTCGATCAGCCACATGGACTTGCGGTGGCCGGCCTCGGAGAAGGAGTAGGCCAGCGGGGAGCCGGAGTAGCGGACGCGCTCGGTGATGGTCTGGCAGCCGTGCAGGTGGCCTAGGGCGGCGTAGTCGACGCCGTCGAAGACCGCGGCGGGAACCTGGGCGACGCCGCCGACGGTGATGTCGCGCTCGCTGTCGCTGGTGGTGCCGCCGGTGACGAAGGCGTGCGCGAGGACGACGGAGCGGGTGCCGGCGGGCCGCGCGGCGAGGTCGGCGCGGACGCGGTCCATGGCGGCCTCCAGCACGGCCGTGTGGCCGGCGCGCTCCGCGCCCAGCTGCTCGCGGACGAGGGCGGGCTCGAGGTAGGGCAGGCCGTAGAAGGCGACGTCGCCGTGGGCGTCGGTGAGGACGACGGGGGTGGCGCAGCCGGCCGGGTCGGTGCGCAGGTGGATGCCGGCCCGGTCGAGGAGGCCCGCGCCCACGCCCAGGCGGCGGGAGGAGTCGTGGTTGCCGGAGATCATGACGGTGGGCACGCCGAGGTCCGCGAGCCGGTGCAGCGCGTCGTCGAACAGGGCGACGGCGCCGAGCGGGGGGACCGCCCGGTCGTAGACGTCGCCCGCGACGAGCACCACGTCGATCCGCTCGTCCCGGACGGTGCGGACGAGGTGGCCGATGAAGGCGCGCTGGGCGTCCAGCAGGTTCACCCGGTGAAACGAGCGGCCCAGGTGCCAGTCGGACGTATGCAGGATCCTCACGGGCCCCAAGTGTTCCATCTGCGGGCAGGTGCCGGGGCACGACCCCGATGGGTGAACCGGGCGGGCGGGGGCGGCGACCCGCTGAAAGGATCCGGAAATATGCGACTTATACGAAATGACTTCGGTCGGCGCGGCGGTGCCCGGAGCTCCATACGACGACGCCCCGTCCGCCCCCTCGCCCTCGTGCTGACCGCGGTCCTGCTGCTCGCGGTCGGAGTGGCCTGCGCGACCCGCGACGGTTCCCTGCCCGGCACCGGGGACGGCCAGAACATGGCCGGCCTCGGGCAGAGACCGGGACAGGCCCACCGGCAGGCGCCGCCACCGCAGCAGCCGCCACCGGTGCCGAAGGTGAAGCAGAGCCCCGAGCAGCGGCTCGCCGCGGCACAGCGCTGGGGCCTGGACGAGGCACCCCTCGTCGCACCGCCCCCGCCGAAGGGGAAACCGGAGCTGTCCACGCCGGAGTGGGCCGACAAGGGATCGGGGCTCATCCCCGCGCCCGCCTCCGTGCCGACCACCGAGAAGATCGCCTTCCTGACGATCGACGACGGTGCGGCGAAGGACCGGGAGTTCCTGGACATGGTGCGGGAGCTGCAGGTGCCGCTGTCCGCCTTCCTCACCGACGAGTCCGCGGCCGAGGACTACGGCTACTTCCGCGACCTGCACGCCCTCGGCGTCTCCGTCCAGAACCACACGCTGCGCCACCCGCAGCTGAACCACGTATCCGAGGACGAGAAGTACAACGAGATCTGCGGCCAGCAGGAGATCCTGGAGCGGGAGATCGGCGTCCGGCCGACGCTCTTCCGCCCGCCGTTCGGCGACTTCGACGCCGAGACCCTCGCCGTCGCCGAGGACTGCGGGGTCCGGGCCGCGCCCCTGTGGAACGAGGAGGCCTTCGCGGACCGGATCGACTTCCGCCACGACGACCAGCAGTTCCACCCCGGCGACATCATCCTCACCCACTTCAACGGGCCCAGGGCGTGGGGCGGCACCATGTGCGACATGCTGCGGACGGTGCTGCGCAAGCTCACGGAGCAGGGCTACGCGCTGGCGCGGCTGGAGGACTACGCCTGACGCGGCGGCCTGCGGAAACGGCCCGGTTCAGGCCGGGCCGGGCTCAGGCGTCCCCGTAGGCCTCGCCGCCCAGTTCGAGGCGGGCCGTGCCGGCCGTGGCGTCGGCGAGCCAGGCGCGGAAGCCCTCGACGTCCGCCTCGGGCAGCCCCACCTCGATGCGGACCTCCGCGCCGTAGCTCACCTCGCGCACGGC
Source organism: Streptomyces hiroshimensis (assembly GCF_014650335.1). Taxonomy (GTDB): domain Bacteria; phylum Actinomycetota; class Actinomycetes; order Streptomycetales; family Streptomycetaceae; genus Streptomyces; species Streptomyces hiroshimensis. The sequence continues at coordinate 7,380 of NZ_BMUT01000011.1, read as the reverse complement.
CCGCCCCGTCGCCCGCAGGTCGTTCTCCAGCTTTCCGGCGCGCTGGTGGTCGACGGTCACGGCCGCCAGCCGGAAGCGCTGCCGGGTGACGGTCCCGAGCACGTCCAGGGCCTCGCCGACCACGCCCCCGTAGGCGCGGATCAGCCCGCCCGCGCCGAGCTTGACTCCGCCGAAGTAGCGGGTGACGACGGCCACGGCGTAGCGGACCTCGCGGCGGAGCAGCATCTGCAGCATGGGCACGCCGGCGGTGCCGCCCGGCTCGCCGTCGTCGCTCGCCTTCTGCACCGAGCCGTCGGCGCCCAGCACGTAGGCGAAACAGTGGTGGCGGGCGGTGGGGTGCTCCTTGCGGATGCGCGCGATGAACGCCTGCGCCTCCTCCTCGGTGGCGGCGGGCGCGAGCGCGCAGATGAAGCGCGACTTGCTGATCTCGATCTCGTGCACGCCCTCGCGCGCGACCGTCCGGTACTGCTCCGTCATCCCGCAAGCCTATGCGCCGGCCCGGGAAGGGTGACGGGGGCCCGGGAATGGTGACGGGGGGATGATCGTTGAGCGGGCATGTACGCAGAACCGGGGATCATCCGGAAGATCATCGAGGAGACCGGCGACACCTGGGCGCTGGTCGGTCTGTCGTCCAACACGCGGCGGGCGGCCTACGGCGTGGCCGAGGTGCTGCGGCGCCACGGCAAGCGCGTGGTGCCGGTGCACCCCAAGGCCGAGGAGGTCCACGGCGAGCAGGGCTACGCCTCGCTCGCGGACATCCCCTTCGCGGTCGACGTGGTGGACGTGTTCGTCAACAGCGACCTCGCGGGCCCGGTCGCGGACGAGGCCGTCGCGATCGGCGCGAAGGCGGTCTGGTTCCAGCTGGGGGTCGTGGACGAGGAGGCCTACGAGCGCACGCGCGCGGCCGGTCTGGACATGGTGATGGACCGGTGCCCCGCAATCGAACTCGCGTCGCTACGTCGGCGCGACGCCCGCGGGGTGCGCCCGGTGAGGGAGCCGCTCGCCTGACGGCGGGTGCTTCCGCCGGTGACGGCGGTGGTACGGCGGTACGGCGGCGTGCGTCATCCGTTCACGGTCCGCCGGGGCCGGTGCCGCCGCTTCCGTCACCGAACACCTGCCGGTAGAGCAGGAGCTCCCCGGCCGTCGGCACGGCTTCCGGGCACAGCCGCTCGGGGTGCCCGGGGGCCGGGCCGCGCAGGGGCCGGGTGGCGGGGGACGGGGCGGGAGAGGGGCCGGGAGAGGGGTCGTAGACCCAGAACTGGCCCTGGGTGCGCAGCGCGTTCATGGCCGAAAGCAGGCAGGCGCGCAGGGCCGAGCGCAGGGCCGGGGCGAGAGCCGACCGGAGCGCAGACAGAGGACCGCGGGCGTCGGAACCGGACATCGGGCGAGCGTGCATCCGATGGCCAAAGTTCCGCCAAAGCCCGGGCCGCCTGCGGCAGCCGTGAAAACTTCACCCGGCACAGATGACGACCGCACTGTCAGGCTCCAGTCCTCCTTCGCAGAATCGTCACCACGCCCACCGAAGAAATCCGGCAGCACGATGAAGGAGAACGATCTCCATGGACATCTGCGACCCGTTCGGTTCACCGGCCACCGGCCCTGCCGCCGCCCGCTCCGCGTTCCCCCGGCCGTTCCTCGTGATCGAGAACCTCGACGCACCGGACGGGGACGGCCTGGCCCTCTTCACCCAGATCTGCATCATCGCTCCCCCGGTGATGTCCCCGGCGGCCGGTGCCGGTACCGGTACCGCGGAGCCGGCCGCGGCATGAGCGGCGAGGGGAGAACCGGATCCCGGCCGTCCGCCGACGGCGGGGGGCTGGTGGGGTTCAAGAGCCACCTGCGTCCCACCGTCGTGCCGGGCGATGCCGCCTACCTCGTCTCGCCGCGCGGCGTCACGGCGCTGCACGGCTCCCACGTCGAAACCCTCGTCCCCCTGCTGGACGGGACCCGCAGCCCGGGCGCCGTCCTGCAGGACGCGGCCGCGGTGCTCGGTCCCGAGGCGGCCGGCGCCTCGCTGCGGATCCTGCTCGACTCCGGGCTGCTCCGGCTGCGCCCGGGCCGGCCGGCCCCGGAGTCCGGCCCCGACCCGGCGGCCGAGGCCTACTGGGACCTCGCCGGACTCGACGGGGGCCGGGCGGCCGCGGCCGTCACCGGCGCCACCGTCCGGATCGAGGCGCTGGACGGCCTCGATCCGGGGCCTGTCGCCGCGGCGTGCCGGGATTCGGGAATCGCCGTCGTGGACGACGGCGAGCGCGACTGCGCAACGACGGGGAGGCCCGGGGCTCCCGGCGGATCCCCGGCCGACTTCTCCGTCGTCCTGTGTGCCGACTACCTCTCGCCCCGGCTCGCGGACGTGGACGCCGCGCACCGGGCGGCCGGCCGGCCCTGGCTGATCGCCAAGCCCTGTGGCACCGACCCCTGGGTCGGCCCCGTCTTCCGCCCCGGCGACGGGCCCTGCTGGGCCTGCATGGGGGCCCGGATACGCGGGCACCGCCGGGCCGAGGGTCCCGTACGGCGGGCGCTCGGCCTGGCGGACGGTCCGCTGGCCCGGCCCCTGGCCTCCCTGGCCGCGGGCCGGACGGTGGCCGTGCAGCTCGCGGTGCTGGAGACGGCCAAGTGGCTGGCCGGCATCCGGCATCCCGCACAGGGCGCCGTCCGCACCTTCGACACCCTGCTGCTGCGCGCGGGCAGCCACCCGGTCCCCCGGCTGCCGCACTGCGCGGTCTGCGGCGACCCGGGGCTCGTCGCGTGGCGCGTGCGGGCGCCGTTCGTCCCGGTCTCGCGGCCCAAGGCCGCCCGCACCCGCGACCTGGGCGGCCACCGCGCCCTGACGCCCGAGCAGATGCTGAGCCGGTACGGGCATCTCGTCGACCCGGTCACCGGCATCGTCAAGGAGATCCGCCGGGCCCCGCACAGCCCCGACTTCACGAGCTGCTTCCTCTCCGGCCACAACCTGGCCATGGGCTCCCCCACCCTCGACGGCCTGCGGGCCGGGCTGCGGGCGCTCAGCGGGGGCAAGGGGCTCACCGACGCCGAGGCCCGCACCAGCGCCCTGTGCGAGGCCGTCGAGCGCTACAGCGGCACCCGGCACGGCGACGAACCGGTGATCCGCGCCCGCTACCGCGCCCTCGGCGCCGCCGCCGTCCACCCCAACGCCTGCCAGCTCTACGACGAGCGGCAGTTCCGGGACCGGGACGCCTGGAACGCCCGCCACTCCCGCTTCCAGTACGTACCCGCACCCTTCGACGAGGACCGGCCCACCGACTGGACGCCCGTATGGTCGCTGACCGCCGGGACCCAGCGGCTCCTGCCGACCTCGACGCTCTACTACAGCCACGCCGACAGCCGTACCGGGCCGCCGTCCGACGGCCTGCTGGCCGACTCCAACGGCACCGCCGCCGGCAGCAGCCCCGAGGACGCGCTGCTGCAGGGCTTCCTGGAGCTCGTCGAGCGGGACGCGGTCGCCCTGTGGTGGTACAACCGCACCCGCCACCCGGCGGTCAACCTGCCCGCGTTCGCCGACCCGGGACTCGACCGGCTGCGGGAGGGGTATCTGCGACTGGGGCGCGAGCTGTGGGTGCTCGATCTCACCACGGATCTCGGCATTCCCGTCATGGCGGCGCTGTCCCGCCGCACCGACCGGGCGACGCACGGCACGCAAGCGGCGCACGGCCGACGAGCGATGCCGGCCCCACCGGCGGCGCAGGACATCGTCTTCGGCTTCGGGGCGCACTTCGACCCCCGCCTGGCGCTGCGCCGGGCTCTCACCGAGATGGGGCAGCTGCTGCCCGCGGTGCACGGGAAGACGGAAAGGAAGACGGCAGGGACGGGCGGTGCGGACGCAGCCGGCGGAGGGGCTGCGTACGCGACCGACGACCCGGAGGCGTGCGCGTGGTGGCAGCACGCCACCACCGCCAACCAGCCCTACCTGCTGCCCGATCCGCACGTCCCCGCCCGCGGCCCCGGCGACTGGCCGTACACGCCGCGCGCGGACCTGCTGGACGACGTGACGGCGGTGATCGACCTGACCCGCCGGCACGGAATGGAACTCCTGGTTCTCGACCAGACCAGACCGGACACCGGAATTCCGGTCATCCGTGTGATCGTTCCGGGCCTCCGGCACTTCTGGGCCCGATTCGCCCCGGGCCGTCTCTTCGACGTTCCGGTATCCCTGGGCAGGACGTCCCGCCCCACCGCGTACGAAGACCTCAATCCCGTCCCCCTGTTCGTGTAAACGAACGGAAAAGGCCCCGCGGAGGGCGCGAGATGCGCCCTCCTCGTCATATCCCGTACGCCGCCCCTCACTTATGCTTCCGGCAGCCGTCGCACTCTCATGCGGAAGTGTGGAAGTAGGGGTCTTGAACGCCACCGGACAGCACGGCCCGTCGCCGGACGCCACCGCGGCGCCCGGCGACGGGCGGATCGAGAGCGTGCTCGGGCGCGGCCGTGGCCTGCCCGCTCCGCGGCGGGCCCGGCTCATCCTGATCGTGGCCCTGCTGTGCTATCTGAGCATCACCGTCATCAACCTGCTCAGCACCAGCCCGTCGCCGGTCGCCCTTGCGGCCGGGCTGACCTGCCTTCCGGCCATCTTCGCCCTGCAGTTGTGGCACTCGAATCCGGGGGCGCAGCGGGCCCCCGCGCACCGCAAGGCCCTCACGCTCGGCCTCCAGGCCGTCCTCACCTATCTGCCACTGCTGGCCTTCCACTCCCGCTGGGGCTCCATGGCCGGCTTCCTGGCCGGTTCGCTGCTCCTCCAGCTCCCCGCACGGCCCGGCTGGCTGCTGTACGGCCTCGTCGGGCTCTCCATGCTGGTCCCGCCGCTCCTGGACGGCGAAACCCTCCTCGCGATCGTCTACCTCGCCCAGTCGACGCTCCTGACCGGCCTCGTCGTCTACGGCCTGGCGCGGCTCACGGAGCTCGTACGGGTGCTGCACGACACCCGGCACGAGCTGTCGCGGGTGGCGGTGACCAAGGAGCGCCTGCGGTTCGCGCGGGACCTGCATGACCTTCTCGGCTTCAGCCTCTCCGCGATCACCCTCAAGAGCGAGCTGATCCTGCGGCTGATCCCGCACCACCCCGCGGGCGCCGTGACGGAGGTCGGCGACGTGCTGGCGATCGCCCGGCAGTCGCTCGCCGACGTCCGCACCGTGGCGAGCGGGCTGCGCACCATGTCCCTGGCGCAGGAGGTGACCTCCGCGCGGGCCGTGCTGGCCGCGGCGGACGTCGAGGTACGGGGCGAGGTCGCGCTCGACGGGGTCGGCGCGCGGACCGAGACCGTCCTCGCGGCCGTGCTCCGCGAGGCCGTCACCAACCTGCTCCGGCACACCAAGGCCACATACTGCGACATCAGTGCCGTCTGCACGAACGGCCGGGTCCGGCTCACCGTCGTCAACGACGGGGTGGACCCCGAGCACCGCGACCCGTCCCCGGACAGCGGCAGCGGCCTGGGGAACCTGGCGACGCGGCTGGCCTCGGTGAACGGAACCCTCACCGCCGGCAGCTCCACGGAGGGAATATTCCGGTTGTGTGCGGAAGCCCCGGCCTGAGGGTACGACGGAGAAGGAGAGTGCCCGCACGGCCCGGCGCACAGGTCAAAGTCCTTGACAAACCGTTATGTTGATTCCATCGTCGGTGCACACCATGAGGGAACGGGGGGCTCATTCATGGTGATTCGCATTCTGCTCGCCGAGGACATGAACATGGTCCGGGGAGCTCTCGTCGCATTGCTGAATCTCGAAGGGGACCTCGAAGTCGTCTGCGAACTCGAGCGCGGTGACGAAATCGTCGACGCCGCCCTGGAACACCGGCCGGATGTCGCGGTTATCGACATCGACCTCCCGGGTCTCGACGGCCTCACGGCGGCGGCCCGGCTGCACCAGCGGTTACCCGGGTGCAAGACCCTGATCCTCACCAGCCTGGGCCGCCCGGGCACCCTGCGCCGGGCGCTGACCTCCCAGGTCACCGGCTATCTCTTGAAAGACGCTCCGCCCCACGAACTCGCCTCGGCGGTACGGCGCGCGGCCGCGGGACAGCGCGTCATCGACCCCCAGCTCGCCCTGAGCGCCTGGGACGGCATGGACTCGCCGCTGACCGAGCGCGAGACGGAAGTGCTGCAGCGGGCCGCGGAGGGGCTGGAGGCGTCGGAGATCGCCGCGAAGCTGCACCTGTCCACGGGCACCGTCCGCAACTACCTGACGGTCGTGGTCTCCAAGCTCAACGCACGCAACCGGGTGGACGCGATCCGCATCGCGCGGGAGGCGGGCTGGCTCCTGTAGCGGCCCCGCATCCCTGGCGGCCGGCCCGGAGCTACCCCACGGGGGCGGCCATGCCGGCGGCGGCCAGGTAGTCGAGGATGCCCGCCGTCACCTCGGGCGGCAGGGGCAGCCTCGCGGAGGCGGCGTCCGGCGTGACCGGCCAGGCCAGCAGCCCCGCCACCCACGCCGCTTCGGGCCGGTGCAGCACCACGCGGTGCGCACTGCCGGACGACTCCAGGGCCAGGCCCGCGCCCGCGGGCTCCAGGGTGAGGGATGCCCCCGCGGGCAGCCGCACCCGGCGCCGCGCGGGCAGCCGTACGGGGGCGAAGAAGGCGTCCGGCGACAGCGGCGACACCGACAGCAGCGGGCCCTTGAAGTCGTCGAGGCCCAGCGAGCGCACCAGGAGGTGCGAGAGCCGCACGAGGGTGGGCAGCAGCACGAAGTACGAACCGGGGCGGTCGCCCCCGGGCTCGCGCCGCGCCTCCACGTTGGCCAGGAGGACGGGCCCGAGCTCCATCCGGCGCAGGGCCTCGCGCACGAGCGGGTCGGCATTGGCGATCCGCTCGGTCCCCCAGCTCCCGCGCAGGACGAGATCACCGTCCCCCTCACCCTGCTCGACGACCACGTCGCCGCGCAGCGACCAGAGGTGCAACGGTCGGGTTCCGACCGGATCCGGCATCGCTGGTCCCTCTCTCTCCGCGCGCTCTCCAGGAGGCTCTGGACGGACGCGACCGAGTATCCACGGGAGGGCCGTGGAGCAACATCCACGGGTTCACAGAAGGACCGTGAAGATTTCACGTCCCGCTTTGGCCTGTCGCAAGTCGCCCTTCCTACCGTGCGACGGCAGCACGCTCACACTCACCGGCGACGACGGGAAGGGGGCGGCCTCTATGGCCGTTCAGACAGTGGCGGTCCCGCACCTGCACACGAGCAGCGGGCCTCCGGGGGGAAAGACGGTACGGCGAATGAGCCGGGTCGTCATCCGTTTCGCGGGTGATTCCGGGGACGGTATGCAGCTGACGGGTGACCGTTTCACGTCCGAGACCGCCTCGTTCGGCAACGACCTCTCCACTCTGCCGAACTTCCCCGCCGAGATCCGCGCCCCTGCCGGGACCCTGCCGGGTGT
>NZ_BMUT01000010.1 GCF_014650335.1 Streptomyces hiroshimensis | reverse complement strand
AAACGAGCCGGGGCCGCGCCCTGATCACATCCTGCCGTGCCGCGAGGACTACAGGCCGATCTCGGCCTCGAACTCGGCGGCCTCCAGGAGCCCCTTGACCGCGGTCAGGTAGCGGGCGGCGTCGGCGCCGTCCACCAGACGGTGGTCGTAGGAGAGCGTCAGGTAGGTCATGTCGCGCACCGCGATGACCGTGCCCTCGGGGGTCTCGACGACCACCGGGCGCTTGACGGTCGCACCGATGCCCAGGATGGCGACCTGGTTCGGGGGCACGATGACCGTGTCGAACAGCGCACCGCGCGAGCCGGTGTTGCTGATCGTGAAGGTCGCGCCGGACATCTCGTCCGGGCTGATCTTGCCCGTGCGGACCTTGCCGGCCAGCTCCGCGGTCTTCTTGGCGACGCCCGCGATGTTGAGGTCACCCGCACCCTTGATGACCGGGGTCATCAGGCCCTTCTCCGAGTCGACGGCGATGCCGACGTTCTCGGAGTCGAAGTAGGTGATGGTGCCCTCGTCCTCGTTGATCCGGGCGTTGATGACCGGGTGGGCCTTCAGCGCCTGGACGGCGGCCTTGACGAAGAACGGCATCGGGGACAGCTTGACGCCCTCACGGGCGGCGAAGGCGTCCTTGGCCTTGTTGCGCATCCGCATGATCTTGGTGATGTCCACCTCGACCACGGAGCTCAGCTGCGCCTGGCCGTGCAGCGCCTTCATCATGTTGTCGGCGATGACCTTGCGCATGCGCGGCATCTTGACCGTCTGACCGCGCAGCGGCGACGCCTGGAGGGCGGCGGCCTTCGGCGCGGCGGCGGCCGGGGCGGCAGCAGCCGGAGCCGGCGCCGGGGCGGCCTTGGCGGCCTCCGCGGCGGCGATGACGTCCTGCTTGCGGATGCGACCGCCGACGCCGGTGCCCTGGACCGCGGTGAGGTCCACGGCGTTCTCGGCGGCGAGCTTGCGCACCAGCGGCGTGACGTAGGCACCGTCGGTGACGGCGGCAGCGGCGGCCGGAGCCGGAGCGGCCGGGGCCACGGGGGCGGCCGGGGCGGCCGGCGCGGGGGCCGGAGCGGCCGGGGCGACCGGAGCGGCGGGGGCCGCAGCCGGAGCCGGGGTCGCCGGGGCGGCCGGAGCAGCAGCCGGGGCCGGGGTGACCGGAGCGGCCGGGGCGGCGGCGGGGGCAGCCGGGGCGGCCGGAGCGGCAGCGGCCGGAGCCGCACCCGCGGCACCGATCACGGCGAGCTTGGCGCCGACCTCGGCGACCTCGTCCTCACCGACGGCGATCTCCAGCAGCACGCCGGAGACCGGGGCGGGGATCTCGGTGTCGACCTTGTCGGTGGAGACCTCGAGCAGCGGCTCGTCGGCCTCCACCGTCTCGCCGACCTGCTTCAGCCAGCGGGTGACGGTGCCCTCGGTGACCGACTCGCCCAGCGCGGGCAGGACGACGTCGGTGCCCTGGGCCGCGCCGGCCGGAGCCTCGGCGGCGGCCGGGGCGGCGGGCGCCTCGGCCACGGGGGCGGCCTCGGCCGGAGCCGGGGCGGCGGGGGCCTCGGCGGCCGGGGCCGGAGCCTCGGCAGCGGCCGGAGCCTCGGCGGCGGCGGGGGCGCCGCTGCCGTCGTCGATGATCGCGAGCTCGGCGCCGACCTCGACCGTCTCGTCCTCGGCCACCTTGATGGAGGCGAGGATGCCGGACGCGGGGGCCGGGATCTCGGTGTCGACCTTGTCGGTGGAGACCTCGAGCAGCGGCTCGTCGGCCTCCACGCGCTCACCCTCGGCCTTGAGCCAACGGGTGACGGTGCCCTCGGACACGCTCTCGCCGAGCGCCGGCAGGGTTACGGAAACCGCCATGGTTGCGGTTGCTCCTTACGAGTAGTGCGGATGGTGGTGCGCTCGGGACTTAGTCGTGCGAGTGCAGCGGCTTGCCGGCCAGGGCCAGGTGAGCCTCGCCCAGAGCCTCGTTCTGCGTCGGGTGCGCGTGGATGAGCTGCGCGACCTCGGCCGGCAGCGCCTCCCAGTTGTAGATCAGCTGGGCTTCGCCGACCTGCTCACCCATGCGGTCGCCGACCATGTGGACACCGACGACGGCACCATCCTTGACCTGGACGAGCTTGATCTCGCCCGCGGTCTTGAGGATCTTGCTCTTGCCGTTGCCCGCGAGGTTGTACTTCAGAGCGACGACCTTGTCGGCGCCGTACAGCTCCTTGGCCTTCGCCTCGGTGATGCCGACGGAAGCGACCTCGGGGTGGCAGTACGTGACGCGCGGCACGCCGTCGTAGTCGACCGGCACGGGGTTGAGACCGGCCAGCCGCTCCGCAACCAGGATGCCCTCTGCGAAGCCGACGTGCGCGAGCTGGAGGGTCGGGACGAGGTCACCGACGGCCGAGATGGTCGGCACGTTGGTGCGCATGTACTCGTCGACCAGGACGTAGCCGCGGTCCATCGCGACGCCCTGCTCCTCGTAGCCCAGGCCCTGCGAGACCGGGCCGCGGCCGATGGCGACCAGCAGCACCTCGGCCTCGAACTCCTTGCCGTCCGCAAGGGTGACCTTGACGCCGTCGGCGGTGTACTCCGCCTTCTGGAAGAAGGTGCCGAGGTTGAACTTGATGCCGCGCTTGCGGAACGCGCGCTCCAGCAGCTTGGAGCTGTTCTCGTCCTCGACCGGGACGAGGTGCTTCAGGCCCTCGACGATGGTGACGTCGGTGCCGAAGGACTTCCACGCCGAGGCGAACTCGACGCCGATGACGCCGCCGCCCAGGATGATCGCGGACTCCGGCACGCGGTCCAGGACCAGCGCGTGGTCCGAGGAGATGATGCGGTTGCCGTCGATCTCCAGGCCCGGCAGCGACTTCGGCACGGAGCCGGTCGCGAGGAGGACGTGGCGGCCCTGGATGCGCTGGCCGTTCACATCGACGGAGGTCGGGGACGACAGGCGGCCCTCGCCCTCGATGTAGGTCACCTTGCGGGAGGCGACCAGGCCCTGCAGGCCCTTGTACAGGCCGGCGATCACGTCGTCCTTGTACTTGTGGACGCCCGCGATGTCGATGCCCTCGAAGGTGGCCTTGACACCGAACTGCTCGCTCTCGCGAGCCTGGTCCGCGACCTCACCGGCGTGCAGCAGCGCCTTGGTGGGGATGCAGCCGTTGTGCAGGCAGGTCCCGCCAAGCTTGTTCTTCTCGATCAGGGCGACGTCCAGACCCAGCTGCGCTCCGCGCAGGGCAGCGGCGTAACCGCCGCTACCGCCTCCGAGGATCACTAGGTCGAAAACGGTGCTGGCGTCGTTCGCCACGTCACGTCCTCCATGCATGGGTACGCCGGAGCCGGTCACCGATGACCGGGCGGCGGCTGTCGTTCGGCCGCGTTTCTTCGGCCCTGTGATTAGGGGGGCCCTGTCCTGCCGAGACAACATCTTCGCATTTGTTGACGGACGGCGGGACGCCGGGCCGGTCCCGGAGGCGACTGTTGCGTCACCTTCGGGGGTTACTCGCGCGTACGGCCGAGGTATTTCGTTACAAGCGAACGGATCCGCACGGCCCCGGGCAAAAGCCGCGGGACCGTGCGACCGTACGGGCCGGGCGGAGCGGGGGTGACGCTCAGCCGAGGTCGCCCGCGGCGGTGTGCTCCGCCAGGCGGACCAGCGTGCGGACCGCGGAGCCGGTGCCACCCTTCGGGGTGTAGCCGTACGGAGCGCTCTCGTGGTAGGCCGGGCCCGCGATGTCCAGGTGCGCCCAGGCGATGCCCTCGCCCACGAACTCCTTCAGGAAGAGGCCCGCGAGCAGGCCGCTGCCCATCCGCTCGCCCATGTTCGCGAAGTCGGCGACCGGGGAGTCCATGGCCTTGCGCAGCTCGGCGGGGAGCGGCATCGGCCACGCCTGCTCGCCGACCGCCTCGGCGATCTCGTAGACCGAGGTGCGGAAGGCGTCGTCGTTGCCCATGACGCCGAACGTGCGGTTGCCCAGTGCGAGCACCATGGCGCCCGTCAGGGTGGCGACGTCCACGATCGCGTCCGGGTTCTCCTCCGAGGCGCGGGCCAGGGCGTCGCCCAGGACCAGGCGGCCCTCGGCGTCCGTGTTGAGGACCTCGACGGTCTTGCCGCCGTACATCTTCAGGACGTCACCCGGGCGGGTGGCGGAGCCGGAGGGCATGTTCTCCGCGAGGGCCAGCCAGCCGGTGACGTTGACCTGCAGGCCCAGGCGGGCCGCGGAGACGACCGCGGCGAACACGGCGGCGGCGCCGGCCATGTCGCACTTCATGGTCTCGTTGTGGCCGGCCGGCTTCAGGGAGATGCCGCCCGAGTCGTAGGTGATGCCCTTGCCGACGAGGGCCAGGGTCTTCTCCGCCTTCGGGTGCGTGTAGCCGATGCGCACCAGGCGCGGCGGGGCGTCCGAGCCGCGGCCGACGCCCATGATGCCGCCGAAGCCGCCCTTGAGCAGGGCCTTCTCGTCCAGCACCTCGACCTTGAGGCCGAACTCCTTGCCGGCGGTCTGGGCCGCGGCGGCGAAGGTCTTCGGGTCGAGCTCGTTGGGCGGCATGTTGACGAGGTCGCGGGCGCGGTTGACCTCTTCGGCCACGGTGGCGGCGCGCTCGGTCGCGGCCTTGAACGCCTTGTCGCGCGGCTTGCCGCCCAGCAGGGCGATCTCGGCGAGCGGGGCGCCCTTGTCGGCCTTGTCGTTCTTCTTGGCGGCGGCGTTGCCGGCCGGGCGGTAGGAGTACGCGCCGAGCAGGGCGCCCTCCGCGACCGCTCCGGCGGCGTCGGCGTCCTCGACGGGCAGGGCGAACCCGGCCTTCTTGGTGCCGGCCAGGGCACGGGCCGCGGAGCCGGCGGCGCGGCGCAGGGCCTCGTGGCCGAAGGCCTCGTCCTTCGCCGGGGCTTCGCCCAGGCCGACCGCCAGCACGACCGGGGCCTTCAGCCCGGACGGGGCGGGGAGCTTGGTCGTCTCCCCCTCGCCGCCGGTGGCGCCGAGGGCCTCCAGGACGGCGGCCAGCTTGCCGTCGAAAGCCTTGTCAACGGCTTCGGCGCCGGCGGCCACGACGGGGCCCTTCGGGCCCTTCGCCACACCGACGACGATGGCGTCCGCGCGCAGCGTCGCCGCACTGGAAGTGCTGAGAGTCAGAGCAGACACGGTGGTGAGGTCCCTACTTCCGTTGAGTTTCTCGGCCGAGCGGGTGGGTCGGCCGCACCCCGGGCATCGTATGCGCCATATCCCTGCGGGGGGCATCCAAGGGTCTTTCGAGGCCCCGCGGTTCGGCTGGCGCCGGGCCCGGGTTCTCGTCCGCCGCGGCGGTGATCGGCCGTCGTGGCGCGTACCGGCGGTGCCGCGACCGGCCCAGCCGGGGTGGGCACCGCCGGGCCGGCGGAGTGGGGTTCTCGCCGTTGCGGCGGTGGGGAAATGCCTGGTGGACGGTGTGTTCCGGGGCTGGCCGACGCGGTCGTTGCCGCATCCGGCGACATGCGGTCGCCCGGTCGGGGTCGGCGCCGTTGGCCGGCAGCCGGGCGGCATCTTTCCGCCGCGGCGGTGATCGGCCGTCGTGGTGCGTACCGGCGGTGCCGTGACCGGCTCAGCCGGGGTGGGCACCGCCGGGCCGGCGGAGTGGGGTTCTCGCCGTTGCGGCGGTCGGGAGTGCCCGGTGCGGTCCTTCCGCGTCCGCGGGAGTGCCGGGCGCGGTGCCGCCCCGGTGGTCGGCGGGCCGTTGCTCAGGAAGCCGGCCGGTATTTCCTCCGCCGCCGCGGCGATCAGCCACCCCGGTGCTTACCGGCGGTGTCGTACCAGGGCGGGTCAGCCCAGGGACAGCGTTACCAGCGTCGTCGTCGCCGCCGTTTCCGCTATCGCGCCGAAGACGTCGCCCGTCACCCCGCCGAAGCGGGACACGCACCTGCGGAGGAGCAGTTCCGCGCAGAAGAGGCCCGCCGCGGCCGCAGCCGCCGTGTGGAGGGGGCCGTACGGGCCCAGGAAGGTGCCCCACGCCGCGCAGGACGCCACCACCGCCACCCCCGCGGCCAGCGCGCCGCGAGGCGGCACCGCGCCCGCCACGGCCGCCCCCAGGCCCTCCGGGCGGGCCGCCGGTACGGACGGGCGGCACGCCAGGGTCAGGGCGCAGCGGGCCGTCACGGCCGCCGTCAGCGCCGCGAGCGCCCCCCGCAGCGGCGAGGACCCGTACGCCCCGGACAGCGCCGCCACCTGTGCCAGCAGGACGAGCAGGAGCGTGACGACCCCGAACGGCCCGATGTCCGACTGCTTCATGATGCGCAGCGCGTCCGCCGCGGGCTTCCCGCTGCCCAGCCCGTCCGCGACGTCCGCCAGGCCGTCCAGGTGGAGGCCGCGGGTGAGGGCAGCCGGTACCGCCACCGAGGCCACCGCGGCCAGGAGCGGGCCCGAACCCAGCGCCAGCAGCGCCGACCCCGCCGCCGCGGCGCCCGCGCCCACCGCGAGCCCCGCCAGCGGCGCCGCGAGCATGCCGCCGCGCGCGGCGGGGCGGTCCCAGCGGGTGAGGCGGACGGGCAGCACGGTCAGCGTGCCGAAGGCGAAGCGGAGGGCGTCGCCGGGGGTGGCGCGCGCGGGTGTCGTGTCGGTCATCGCGGGCACACTATCCGGCCCGCCGTGGGCAGTAGGTTGCCGGTGGAGGGCCGATCGGGAGCGGGTGCGTGCGTCATGGGCCAGTGGTTGAGCCGCAACATCGTCGAACCGGGAAAGCTGCCCCTGCTGCTCGCCCTGACGGCCTTCGTCATGACCTTCCTGGTGACCCGCGTCATCACCCGCCTGATCCGCGCGGGCAAGGGCCCCTTCCGCAACATCAGCCCCGGCGGGGTGCACGTCCACCACGTGGTGCCCGGCGTGGTGCTGACGGTGATCGGCGGCTTCGGCGCCGTCGCCGCGGGCCGGCAGGGTTTCGGGGCGATGGCCGCGGCCGTCCTGTTCGGCACGGGCGCGGGGCTCGTCCTCGACGAGTTCGCGCTGGTCCTGCACCTGGACGACGTCTACTGGACCGAGCAGGGCCGCAAGAGCGTCGAGCTCGTCGTGCTGACGGCGGCCCTCGTGGGCCTGGTGCTGGCCGGTTTCCTGCCCTTCGGGGTGAACGAGCTGACCCCGGAGGAGCTGCACGATCGCGGCCTCGTGGTCGCCAACGTCCTGATCAACTTCCTGATCGCCCTGTTCGCCCTGGCCAAGGGCAAGCCGCGGATCGCCCTGATCGGCGCGGTGGTCCCGTTCGTCGCCCTCTTCGGCGCGGTGCGCCTGGCCCGCCCCGGCTCACCGTGGGCGCGGCGCTTCTACCGCCACCGGCCGCGGGCCCGCCGCCGGGCCCGGGTGCGGGCCTACCGCCACGACGCCCGCTGGGAGGCGGTCCGCAACAGGATTCACGATCTGCTGGCGGGCGCCCCGGACCGCTGAGCGCGCTGCACCTCCGCACGCTCGCGGGCCTCGCGGCGTCTGCGCCGCACCTCGTCCGCCGCGCACAGCGCGAGCACCGCGACGACGGCCGCGATGTGCTCCTTGCCCGCCAGATTGGGCTTGATCACCGCTTCCGTCACCATCGCGAGCACCACCGCGGCACAGGTGAACCAGGCCCGGTAGCGCCAGGAGACGAAGATCGCGAGCCCTACGACGGCTGCCGACGGGCCGGTGTCGACGACCTTGGCGGCCTCGGCCGGCAGCCCGAACACCGAGTCGGGGCCGATGTGGACGGCCAGCCGGGCGTACATCGTGCCGGCGAGCGTGGCCACGTAGCAGATGGCCAGCGTGCGCCACTTGCCCAGGCAGATCTCGGCGATGCCGAAGACCAGCAGGATCTGCGCCAGCGCGCCCCACACCGGCAGGTCCAGCGCGGGGACGAACAGCGACAGCGGCGTCCGCAGCAGGGCGATCCACCACGGCAGCTGCGCCTGCACCGAGCCGATCCGCTGCACCGGCTCGAAGCCCCAGGACTGGTTCTGGACGACCTGGAAGACGGAGGTGAGGACGACGGCCGCGAGGGTCATCGGGATCGCCCGGAACTTCTTGCGTACGAGCGCCCGCCGGACGGTCCCGAACAGCGGGCCCCACTCGGTCACCGCGGCGCGTCGCAGCGCCGCGCGGTTCATCGTCGGCTCTCCAGGTGCTTGCGGTTGAGCCACTTGGGCAGGCCGGGGGCTTCGAGGAAGCCCTCGGCGCGTGCGCTCGCGATGCCGATCCGCAGCAGATCGCTGCTCTTCTCGAACAGCATGAAACGAGGCTCCCAGATGGGGCGGTATTTCGCATTTGCTCGATAGAGGGACTCGATCTGCCACCAGCGGGAGAAGAAGCTGAGCAGCGAGCGCCACGCCCGCAGCACCGGCCCCGCGCCCAGCCGGGAGCCGCGCTCGAAGACCGACCGGAACATCGCGAAGTTCAGCGACACCTGGCTGATGCCCAGCCCCTTGGCCTGCTGCAGCAGCTCGATGACCATGAACTCCATCAGGCCGTTCTCGGAGTCGCGGTCGCGCCGCATCAGATCCAGCGACAGCCCCTTGGGGCCCCAGGGCACGAAGCTCAGCAGGGCGCGCAGCTCACCGGTGCCGTCATGGCACTCCAACATCACGCAGCGGCCGTCGAGGGCGTCGCCGAGGCGGCCGAGCGCCATCGAGAAGCCGCGCTCGGTCGCGCCGTCGCGCCAGTCGTCGGCGCGCAGCAGCAGCTGCGCCATCTCCTCCTCGGGGATGTCCTCGTGGCGCCGGATCCGCACGGTGTAGCCCGCGCGCTTGACCCGGTTGTACGCCTGCCGGACGGTGCGCATGGCGCGGCCGTCGAGGGTGAACTCCGAGGTGTCCACGATGGCCTCGTCGCCGAGCTCCAGGGCGTCCAGGCCGTGGCGCGCGTAGATCGTGCCGCCCTCCTCGCTCGCACCCATGACGGCCGGGATCCAGCCGTGCTCGCGCGCCTCCGCCAGCCAGGGCTCGATCGCCCCGGGCCAGGCCTCGGGATCGCCGATGGGATCGCCGGAGGCCAGCGAGACCCCGCCCACGACACGGTAGGTCACCGCCGCCTTGCCGCTGGGGGACCAGATGGCGCTCTTCTCGCGGCGCAGCGCGAAATAGCCGAGCGAGTCGCGGTCGCCGTGCCGGTCGAGCAGGGCGCGCAGCTTCTCCTCGTCCTCGGCGGTGAGCGGGTCGGTGGCGCGCCGGGCCCGGAAGGCCGCGTACACCACGACCAGCAGCAGGACCGTGCTCATCGCATTGATGGTGACGTCCACCCACCCGGGGATGTCCAGCCCCGGGTAGGCGCTCTCGTCGACCTGCAGCGAGATCAGCCGCATGAAGCCGTAGTGCCAGCGGTCGGCGAACGTCGCCCGGTACTCGTCGGGGGCGTCGTTCGCGGCCCGCACCAGCAGGGCCGCCGTCAGCGAGGTGACCAGCAGGCCGACCACGGCGACGATCGCCGCCAGCTTCGGGTTGGAGCGGTCGCCCTTGGCGTAGAACTCCTTGCGGCCCGCCAGCAGCGCGCCCACGAACAGGCCCGTGGCCACCAGCGAGAACCAGTTCAGCGCGTGCCGGTTGAACTCCCGGGAGAACATGAGCGTCGCCATGAACACCAGGAACAGCCCGGCCAGCGCCAGGTTCAGGATCCACGACGCCCGCTTGCGCCGGCGCAGCGTGACCGCCATGGCGAACGACCACAGCGCCGACGCGAAGCCCGCCGTCAGCAGGTACGGCGTGAAGAACTCGTCGTCGTTGTGACGCCGGATGTCCGCGCCGAACGACACCCACACCGCGCTGAGCAGATTGACGAACGTGACGAAGCGCAGGTACCACACGGCGAAAGCGGCGGCGCGCCGTGACCTCGGGCCACCCGGCGCGCCCTCATCCGGAGTCAAGCGGACTTCTCCCATGAAAGATCATCATTCGGGGCACTGTCTGCGGCGGGCTCCGTGCGCTTCACACCGGCCGGCTGCCGGGGAGGTCAGCCGTCTGCCGGAAGGCGCTCGGGAAGTTCCGCCGCCAGGGCCGCGGCCGCCTGCACCAATGGCAGAGCGAGCAGCGCCCCTGTCCCCTCGCCCACAGTGACGCCATGATCGAGCAAAGGGTTGAGCGCCATCCGGTCAAGCGCCTTCGCCTGCGCCGGATCGCCGCTCGCCTGCCCGGCCAGCCACCAGTCCGGCGCCCGGAACGCGACCCGCTGGGCCACCAGCGCGCACGCCGCGGAGACGACTCCGTCGAGGATCACGGGGGTGCGGCGCACCGCGCTCTGCAGCAGGAAACCCGTGGCAGCGGCCAGATCCGCGCCGCCCGTGGCCGCCAGCAGCTCCAGCTGGTCGCCCAGCACCGGGCGGGCCCGGCGCAGGCCGTCCCGGATCGCCGCGCACTTGCGCATCCAGGCCAGGTCGTCGATGCCGAAGCCGCCGCGGCCGGTCACCACGGAGGAGTCCGTGCCGCACAGCGCGCCGATCAGGGTGCCGGCCGCCGTGGTGCCGCCGACGCTCAGATCGCCCAGAACCACCAGGTCGGTGCCCGAATCGGCCTCCTCGTCGGCGATCGCCATGCCCGCGCGGAACGCCGCCTCCGCCTCCTCGGCGGTCAGCGCGTTCTCGATGTCGATTCGGCCGGATCCGCGCCTGACACGGTGCCGGGTCACCTCCTCGGGCAGCTCCGCGGCATCGCAGTCCACCGCCATGTCCACGATGCGCAGGCGCGCGCCCGCCCGGCGGGCCAGCACCGCGCCCGCGCTCTCGCCGGCCAGCGCCGCCTTCACCAGGACCGCCGCGCCGCCCTCGGGGCCCGCGGAGACGCCCAGCTTCGCGACCCCGTGGTCACCCGCGAACACCAGCGCCGTGACCTGCTCCACCGGCTTGACCGGCACCGCCCCCTGCGCGGCGGCGAGCCACTCGGCCAGCTCGTCCAGCCGCCCCAGCGCACCGGGCCGCAGCCCGAGCCGCTCCCGCCGCTCCTCCGCATCCCGCCGCACGCCCGGGTCGGGGCGCTCGATCAGCGTGGCGAAGTCATCAAGATTCAGACCGCTCATCCGCCGAACACTACCCGCCCGGAGGGCGGGTAGACCTGGCTCGTACGGGTTGCTGCCGGTTCGGACGGAACCCCTCCGGGTCGACGACGGGTCAAGGGGCTGCGCCCCTTGAATCCGCCGCGACGGCGCTCAGCCCCCACCGGAGGTGATCGGCGGTGCCGGACCTGCCGCAGGGGGAGGTGGTACGGCACCGCCGAACAGGTCCGTGGGGGCCCAGCGCCGTTGCGGCGGAGATTTGTCGCGGCGGCAACGGTCGTCAAGGGCGCTTGCGCCCTTGGAATCCGCCGCAGCGGTGCTCGGCCCCCACCGGAGGTGACCGGCGGTGCCGAGCGGCCCCGAGGAAGGCGGCTCGGCACCGCCGGTGACCCCGGTGGGGGTGGCTCGCCGTTGCGGCGGAGGTCGGTTGCGCGGCAACGAGCGTCCCGGGCGCTCGCGCCCTGGAATCCTCCGCCGCGGCGGAGGGACTTGCCTACGGCCTCCCCCGCAGGGGCAGCGTCGCCCGGACGCAGAAGCCCGGCGCATCCCCCTCGCGGGACGCGGCCACGCACTGGCCGCCCAGGGCCGCCACCCGTTCCCGCATGCCCACCAGGCCGTGCCCGCCCGTCGGCGCATCCCCGCCGGGAGGGCACCCCGTGCCGTCGTCCAGGACGGTCACGGACAGGGCGTCCGGGCCGCGGTCGAGGGTGATCTCGGCCCGCGCCCCCGCACCCGCGTGCTTGTGGACGTTCGTGAGCGCTTCCTGCACCACGCGGTACGCCGTGAGGTCGACCGCCGCCGGCAGCGTCCCGACCGCCGCCACCGCCTCCGCTCCGCCGGTGACCGTCACCTCCAGCCCCGCCCGGGTGAACCCGTCGACGAGCTGGTCGAGCACACCGAGCCCCGGCGCCGGCTCGGTGGGCGCCTCCGGGTCGCCGTACTGCCGCAGCAGCCCCACCGTGGCCCGCAGCTCCGACAGCGCCGAGCGGCTGGCCTCCCGTACGTGTGCGAGGGCCTGCTTGGCCTGGTCGGGGCGGCTGTCCATGATGTGCGAGGCGACCCCGGCCTGGACGTTGACGAGCGCGATGTGATGGGCGACGACGTCGTGCAGCTCGCGGGCGATCCGCAGCCGCTCCTCCGCCACCCGCCGCCGCGCCTCCTCCTCCCGCGTCCGCTCGGCCCGTACGGCCCGCTCCTCGATCGCCGCGACGTAGGCCCGCCGGCTGCGGACGGCGTCGCCCACGGCTCCGGCCAGGGCCGTCCAGGCGAAGAGCCCGAGATTCTCCGGGGAGTACCAGGGCGGCACGCCGAGGACCATCACGGCCCCGGTCAGGACCGCGACCGTGGCCAGGGCGAACCGCCACGCCGCCGGGCGCTCGGTGCGCGAGGCGACGGTGTAGAGGGCCACGACCACGGCCATCGCGATCTGTGTGCGCGGGGGCTCGGCGCGGTCGGCGACGATCTCGGCCAGGGTCAGGGCGGACGTCACGCCGAGGACCGTGCGCGGGGCGGTCCGGCGCGCCGCCAGCGCGGCGCAGGCCAGCGCGCTCAGCAGCAGGAATCCGGTCCCCGGCGGCTGTGTGGCGCGGTCCCGCCCCGCGAACGACCCGATGAGGACGATCGCGAAGACGGCGAGGGAGAGCAGCGAGTCGGTGGCGACCGGGTGCGCCCGCAGCCAGCGGTGCGGGCGGGCCTTGCCGGGAACGGCGAGGGAGCTCACCGGGAGGGTCCCCTCTCGTGGCGGCGCCCCCGTCCGGCCGGGGGACAGGGGCGCGGCGGGTGCTGGAGTGCCGGTACCGGGCGGAGCGGGCCCGGCCGGTCAGCCGTCAGCCGGGAATGAGGCCGTCGTCGCTCAGCATCGCGCGGACCTCGTCGAGGCTCGCGTCGGGAGCGGGCAGGATCAGCTCGGAGGGCTCCAGGGCGTCGTCGGGCAGCGGGCTGCCCAGCCGGCGCACGGCTTCCAGCAGGGCCTCCAGCGTGCGGCGGAAGCCCTCCTGATCACCGCTCTCCATCTCCTCCAGCAGCTCGTCGTCGAGCTTGTTGAGCTCGGTGAAGTGGCTGTCGGCGAGCTTCCACTGCCCTTCCCCCATGATCCGTACGATCATGACGGTCTCTCCCTCGGTCGGGTGCGAGTGCCTGGGACCTGCGGACTACTGCTTGTCGAAGCGCGGACGCTCCTGCTCGGCGCGGGAGGCGCCCTGGCCGCCGTCGCCGCCCTCGATGGCCTGCTTCGGGGCGCTGCCGCCGGCCAGCTCGGCCTTCATCCGCTGCAGCTCCAGCTCCACGTCCGAGCCGCCCGAGAGGCGGTCCAGCTCGGCGGTGATGTCGTCCTTGGCCATGCCCGTGGGGTCGTCGAGCGCGCCGGAGGCGAGCAGCTCGTCGATGGCGCCGGCGCGGGCCTGCAGCTGTGCCGTCTTGTCCTCGGCGCGCTGGATGGCCATGCCGACGTCGCCCATCTCCTCCGAGATGCCGGAGAAGGCCTCGCCGATGCGGGTCTGGGCCTGGGCGGCGGTGTACGTGGCCTTGATGGTCTCCTTCTTCGTACGGAAGGCGTCGACCTTGGCCTGCAGGCGCTGCGCGGCGAGCGTGAGCTTCTCCTCCTCGCCCTGCAGCGTCTGGTGCTGCGTCTCCAGATCGCTGACCTGCTGCTGCAGCGCCGCGCGGCGGGAGAGGGCCTCGCGGGCCAGGTCCTCACGGCCCAGGGCGAGGGCCTTGCGGCCCTGGTCCTCCAGCTTGGAGGACTGGCCCTGGAGCTGGTTGAGCTGCAGCTCCAGGCGCTTGCGGGACGTGGCGACGTCCGCGACGCCGCGGCGCACCTTCTGGAGCAGTTCGAGCTGCTTCTGGTACGAGTAGTCGAGGGTCTCGCGCGGATCCTCGGCCCGGTCCAGGGCCTTGTTGGCCTTCGCGCGGAAAATCATCCCCATACGCTTCATGACACCGCTCATGGGCCTCGCGCGCCCCCTTCTGACGGACTTCGGCTCCAGCACACCTTGCAGACCCCACAGTACGGGCCCTGCTTCCATTACCGCACTGTTCGGGCCCCGATGCGCTCCTCCTCCAGGACGATCAGACGGCCGCCGCCCTCCGGCGCAGGGAGTAGACGTCCACCCGGGGAGAAGTCCGGGGAGGAGCGGGGGGAACAACCAGGGCAACGGCCGCCGTTGCCGGATCGTTCCCCCCGACGGGCGGGTGCCCGCTCCCCGTACCCCGTACCCTTGGGTTTCGTGTTCCGAAGCCGTTCCACTTCCAAGGATGAGCAGGCCGCCGCCGCCAAGGTGACCGCGGACCAGCCCCAGCAGCCCCGTGACCCGCAGGCCCCCAAGGGCCGCCCGACCCCCAAGCGCAGCGAGGCCAACTCCCAGCGCCGCGCCATGGCGCACACGCCCGCCAACCGCAAGGACGCCGCCAAGCGCGCCCGCGAGACCCGCCGGGCGGATCTCGCCAAGCAGCGCGAGGCCCTCGCCAACGGCGACGAGCGCTACCTGCCCGTCCGCGACAAGGGCCCCGTCCGCCGCTTCGCGCGCGACTTCGTGGACTCGCGGTACTCGGTGGCGGAGTTCTTCCTGCCGCTCGCCGTCGTCATCCTGATCCTCAGCATGATCAACCGCGGCGCGTTCCAGACGTACGTGCTGCTCGCGTGGATGATCGTGATCGCCCTGATCGTCATCAACTCGGCGGTCACCGCCATCTCCCTCAAGCGCGCCCTCAAGCAGCGCTTCCCCGACGAGAACACCCGCGGTGCGGTGGCCTACGCCATCATGCGCACGCTCCAGATGCGCCGGCTGCGCCTGCCCAAGCCGAAGGTCAAGCGCGGGGAGAAGCCCTGAGCGCCTTCGCGCCCGGCTTCGGTGCCGGCGCGGAGAGCTGGCTGCGGGGCCTCGGGGGCTTACGGAACACCGTCCGGCAGGAGCTGGTCGCCCGCCAGCTCGACGAGCAGATAAGCGCTCGCTACCCCGTCGGCCGGCGGCTGCGCATCCTCGACGTCGGCCCCGGCCAGGGCACCCAGGCCCTCCGGCTGGCCCGCGCGGGCCACGAGGTCACCGGCCTGGAGTCCGACCCCGTGATGCTCGGCGCCGTGCGCGAGGCGCTGGCCGCCGAGCCGGAGGGCATCCGGGAGCGGGTCCGGCTCGTCCAGGGCGACGGGCGCGAGACCGGCGCCCACTTCACCCCGGGCTCCTTCGACATCGTGCTCTGCCACGGCGTCCTGATGTACGTGCCCGAGCCGGATCCGATGCTCGCCGGCCTCGCGCGCGTGCTCGCCCCCGGCGGCCTCCTCTCCCTCCTGGTGCGCAACGCCGACGCCCTGGCCATGCGGCCGGGCCTCGCCGGCGACTGGGACACCGCCCTCGCCGCCTTCGACTCGCCGGTTTACACCAACCGCATCGGCCTGGAAGGTCGCGCCGACCGCCTGGAGACCCTCACCGCGACGCTCGCGGGGATCGGGGCGCCGCTGCACACCTGGTACGGCGTCCGGGTCTTCACCGACCAGGCGGCCGACGGGCGCCCCGTCCCGTCGGGCCCGGAGCTGGAGCGGCTCCTGACCGCGGAGCATCGAGCGGGCCGGACGGACCCCTACCGGGCGGTGGCGGCGCTGCTGCACCTGTGTGGTGTCCGGGGCTAGCGGCCCCGGGCTTCCCGGCACGTGCCGGCACCTGCCGGTCCGGCACCGCCGGTGGCGAGCGGACCCCGGGCCACGGGGTCACCGTCACCACCCGTTCGTAGGCCAGGCCGGGACAGGCCACCCCGTGGCGGGGATACTCCAGCCATGGATGGCTCACGCGCCCACGTCCGTGCCAGGCTCCTGCTGACCGTCTCCGCCGTCGCCGTCTGCGCCGCCGCGCTGACCGCCGGATGTTCCACCACCTCTCCCCGCCCCGCCGAGAAGGAGGGGCCGGAGAAGGGGGCCGCCGTCTCCGGGGCGCCGGGCATTCCGGGTTCCGCCGGGGATCTGCAGGCCGCCTACGAGAAGGTGGTCAAGGACGTCCTGCCGTCCGTCGTGCAGATCACCGCGGGCGACAGCCTCGGCTCCGGTGTCGTCTACGACGACAAGGGCGACATCGTCACCAACGCCCACGTCGTCGGCTCCGCGCAGTCCTTCAAGGTCACCCTGGCCACCGGCGGCGGCCCCGTCGGCGCGCGGCTGGTCTCCAGCTATCCCGAGCAGGACCTGGCGGTCGTCCGGCTCGACGACGTCCCCAAGAGCCTCAAGCCCGCCACGTTCGGCGACTCCACGAAGGTGGAGGTCGGCCAGATCGTGCTGGCCATGGGCAACCCGCTCGGCCTGTCCAGCAGCGTCACGCAGGGCATCGTCTCCGCCGTCGGCCGCACGGTGAGCGAGGGCCGCAGCGGCGGCGGCACGGGCGCCACCATCGCGAACATGGTGCAGACCTCGGCCGCCATCAACCCGGGCAACAGCGGCGGCGCGCTCGTCAACCTCGCCGGCCAGGTGATCGGCATCCCCACCCTCGCCGCCACCGACCCGCAGTTCGGCCAGGGCGCGGCCCCCGGCATCGGCTTCGCGATCCCCGCCGCGACCGTCCGCACCATCGCGGGCCAGATCGTGAAGAGCGGCAGGGTCACCGATTCCGGCCGGGCCGCGCTCGGCATCACCGGGCGCACGATCGTCGGCCCCGACTTCACCCCGGCCGGCGTCGCGGTCGTCTCCGTCACCCAGGGCGGGCCCGCCGACCGGGCGGGCCTGCGGGCCGGGGACGTGATCACCGCCGTGGGCGGGAGCACCATCTCCACGATGCAGACCCTGTCCGAGGCGCTCGCGGGCCTCAAGCCCGGCGACAGGACCGAGGTGTCCTACGACCGGGGCGGCACCGCGCACACCACGACCGTGAACCTCGGCGAGATGTGACGCGGGATCTGAGGCGGGATGCGACACCGCCTGCCGCCCCGTGCGGGACGGCAGGCGGTGAAGCGGGACGAGGTCAGCTCTCGGCCGCCGCGCGCAGGCTCATCGCGTAGATCTCCGAGTCGTCCTCGAACAGCGTCACCTGCTCCGCGCCCCCGTCCAGGAGCTCCTTCCAGACCTCGCCGATCCACGACTCGGCGTCCCCCTGCGTCGTGAACTCCTCCGGCTCCACCGCGGGGGACGTCTCCGTCCCGTCGGCCTTCTCGAACCGCCACACCCACGCCATGTCCGCCTCCTGCGTCGTACCGGAACGTGCCGGATTGATCCTGCATAGGTCCTGCATACGTGCTGCGTTGCGCAGCCTAACGGCCCGTCGGCGACGAGAAAGGGTGAGCCCCGCGCGCCCGCCGCGCGCGGACGCGAGACGATCAGTGCGTGGAACTGACACTGCTCGGCACCGGAGCCCCCGAGGGGCTGCCGCGCCCCGACTGCCCCTGCGCCTCCTGCGCCACCGCCGTGGGCGACGAGGCGCGGGCCGCGACCGCGGTCCTCGTCGACGGGGCGCTGCTGCTGGACCTCACCCCCGGCCCGGCCTTCGCCGCGGCCCGCGCGGGCCGGTCCATCGCCGGGGTCCGGCAGGTCCTGCTCTCCCACCCGCACGACGGGCCGGCCGTCGAGTTCCCGGCGGGCCTGCCCGCGCCGGTCCGGGTGCCGGACGGCCGGGAGCTGGCCGT
Organism: Streptomyces hiroshimensis; assembly: GCF_014650335.1. Classification (GTDB taxonomy): domain Bacteria; phylum Actinomycetota; class Actinomycetes; order Streptomycetales; family Streptomycetaceae; genus Streptomyces; species Streptomyces hiroshimensis. Next base: position 343,273 of record NZ_BMUT01000010.1, on the reverse strand, counting down.
GATCAGCGGCCACCGGATCCGGGCGGTGGCCCTGGACGCCCCCGGCACGGGCTACGAGGTGACGGCCGCGGACGGCGAGCGCCTGCTCTACCTCCCGCCGGGCGCGGCCCCCGCCGGCCTGAACGGCCCGGGCCCCGGCCCCGACCGCCCGGGCGGCCCGTACGACATGGTGCTGCTCGACGTCCTCGGCCGGCCCGACGCGCTCGCCCGGCTGCGCTCCGCGGGCGCCGTCACGGCCACGACGGACGTGCTCGCCGTCCACCTGGACCACGACGTGCCGCCCGGGCGCGAGCTGCACCGGCAGCTCGCCGCGGCCGGCGCCCGCACCGTGCCCGACGGCACCACGCTCGTCGTCGGCGACTACCACGCGGTGCCGGACCTGCCCCGGCGCACCCTGGTGCTGGGCGGCGCCCGCTCGGGCAAGTCCGTGGAGGCCGAGCGGCGGCTGGAGTCCTTCCCCGACGTCCTCTACGTGGCCACGGGCGGCACGCGCCCGGGCGACGCCGACTGGGCGGCCCGGGTGGCCCTGCACCGCGAGCGCAGGCCCGGCTCCTGGCGCACGGCGGAGACCACCGACCTCGTACCCCTGCTGGCCGCCGAGGGCCCGCCGCTGCTGCTGGACTGCCTGTCGCTGTGGCTGACGGACGCGATGGACTCCGTCGGGGCGTGGGACGACGAGTCGTGGGCGGACGGCGGCGCGGACGCGCTGGCGGCGCGGGTCGCGGAGCTGGTGGCGGCCGTACGGGCGACGCCGCGCACGGTCGTCGTGGTGAGCAACGAGGTGGGCTCGGGGGTCGTCCCGGCGACGGCGTCGGGCCGCCGCTTCCGCGACGAGCTGGGCCGGCTGAACACGATGGTGGCCGGCGAATGCGAGCACGTTCTGCTCGTGGTGGCGGGACAGGCGCTCACGCTGCGCTGAGGGCTCCGTACGCTTTGGGCCCATGACCGCCCCTGACCGTCCCGTCATCCGCGTCCTGCTCGCCGACGACCAGGCCCTGCTGCGGAGCGCTTTCCGCGTCCTGGTGAACTCCGAGCCGGACATGACCGTCGTGGGGGAGGCCGCCGACGGCGCCGAGGCCCTGGAGCTGGCCCGCAGCCAGGCCCCGGACGTGGTCCTGATGGACATCCGGATGCCGGGCACGGACGGCCTGGCCGCCACCCGGGCGATCTGCTCCGATCCCGCCCTCGCGGACGTCCGCGTGGTGATGCTGACGACCTTCGAGGTCGACGAGTACGTGGTGCAGTCGCTCCGGGCGGGCGCCTCCGGTTTCCTCGGCAAGGGCGCCGAGCCGGAGGAGCTGCTGTCGGCGATCCGTATAGCGCGGGCGGGGGAGGCGCTGCTGTCGCCCGCGGCGACGAAGGGGCTGATCGCGAGGTTCCTCGCGCAGCCGGGGGAGCCCGAGCGCCCGGCGGGCCGCAGCGTGCGGCTCGACGCCCTCACCGGCCGCGAGCGGGAGGTGCTCGTCCAGGTGGCGGGCGGGCTGTCCAACGACGAGATCGGCGAGCGGCTGGAGGTCAGTCCGCTGACCGTCAAGACGCATGTGAACCGTGCGATGGCGAAGCTGGGGGCGCGGGACCGGGCCCAACTCGTGGTCATCGCCTACGAGTCGGGGCTGGTGCGGCCGCGCACCGGCTGACGCGCGAACGCCGGCCGGTCCGCCTGAGCGGTCCGGCCGGCGTTCGCGCGAGGGGGGTTACGGCAGCGCCAGCATCCGCTCCAGCGCGAGCTTCGAGAACGCCGCGACCTCGGGGTCGACCTCGATGCGGTTGACGACCTTGCCGTCCGCGAGGGACTCCAGCGCCCACACCAGGTGTGGCAGGTCGATCCGGTTCATCGTCGAGCAGAAGCAGACCGTCTTGTCGAGGAAGACGATCTCCTTGCCCTCGTCGGCGAATCGATTCGCCAGACGGCGGACCAGGTTCAGCTCCGTGCCGATGGCCCACTTGGAGCCTCTCGGTGCCGCCTCCAGGGTCTTGATGATGTACTCCGTCGACCCGACGTAGTCGGCCGCGGCCACGACCTCGTGCCGGCACTCGGGGTGCACCAGGACGTTGACCCCCGGGATGCGCTCGCGCACGTCGTTGACCGAGTCGAGCGAGAAGCGGCCGTGCACGGAGCAGTGCCCGCGCCACAGGATCATCTTCGCGCCGCGCAGCTCCTCGGCGGTCAGGCCGCCGTTCGGCTTGTGCGGGTTGTAGAGGACGCAGTCGTCCAGGCTCATGCCCATGTCGCGGACGGCGGTGTTGCGGCCCAGGTGCTGGTCGGGGAGGAACAGGACCTTCTCGCCCTGCTCGAACGCCCAGGTCAGTGCGCGCTCGGCGTTGGAGGAGGTGCAGATCGTGCCGCCGTGCTTGCCGGTGAAGGCCTTGATGTCGGCCGAGGAGTTCATGTACGAGACCGGCACGGTCACCTCGGCGACGCCCGCCTCGGTCAGCACGTCCCAGCACTCGGCGACCTGCTCTGCGGTGGCCATGTCGGCCATGGAGCAGCCGGCGGCGAGGTCCGGCAGGACGACCTGCTGGTCCTCGGTGGTGAGGATGTCCGCGGACTCGGCCATGAAGTGCACGCCGCAGAAGACGATGTACTCGGCGTCCGGCCGGGCGGCGGCGTCGCGCGCGAGCTTGAAGGAGTCGCCGGTGACGTCCGCGAACTCGATGACCTCGTCGCGCTGGTAGTGGTGGCCGAGCACGAAGACCTTGTCCCCGAGCTTCGCCTTGGCCGCGCGGGCACGCTCCACCAGGTCCGGGTCGGAGGGCGCCGGCAGGTCGCCGGGGCACTCCACACCGCGCTCGCTCTTCGGGTCGGCCTCGCGGCCGAGCAGCAGGAGCGCGAGCGGGGTGGGCTGGACATCCAAGGGCTGGGCGGTGGTCACGTCACGCACCCTTTCTGTTCTGCGGACGGCCGGGTAAGGCCTTGTCGTCAATTTGACGCTATCTATCATAACCGCTTCGCGTCACTTTGACGATGGTGATCGCGTCGATGTGACACATTCCCGATCCGGCGGGCGGTGTGCGAGCATGAATGGCGGAATACACCGCAGCAGGCCCGGAATGAATCCGGGAGACCGGCGGTTGCAGCCGAGGGCAAGCAGTCCGCACCAAACCCGGGAGTGAAGCAGATGTCCGTTCAGGACGAGAAGACCACTGTGAGCGACGGCATCCTCCTGTCCGATGCCGCCGCCGCCAAGGTCAAGGCCCTGCTGGAGCAGGAAGGCCGTGACGACCTCGCACTGCGCGTCGCCGTCCAGCCCGGCGGCTGCTCCGGCCTGCGGTACCAGCTCTTCTTCGACGAGCGCTCGCTCGACGGTGACGTCGTCAAGGACTTCGACGGCGTCAAGGTCGTCACCGACCGCATGAGCGCCCCGTACCTGGGCGGCGCCTCCATCGACTTCGTCGACACCATCGAGAAGCAGGGCTTCACGATCGACAACCCGAACGCCACGGGTTCCTGCGCCTGCGGCGACTCCTTCAGCTAAGCCGGGTTCGCCGGCGTCACCGCTGTCACCGCGAAGGCGGCGGCCCCCACCGGGGTCGCCGCCTTCGCGGTTTTCCGTGCCTCTTCCGCCGGCTCTACTTCTCCTGCTGCTGCGCCACGGGCTCCCCCGTCGAGGCGTCCACGACCTTCCGGTCGCCCAGCGGCTCGTCCAGCGTCACCGTCTCGTCGAACTTCTTCGCCATCAGCACGCACTGCCGGCCCGGCTGCTTCTCCGTGCCGGTGACCTTGACCGTCACCGCGGCGGACGACTGCTCGGCGGAGACCGCGTAGGTCTGGCACACCCCGCCCCAGAAGTGCAGGACGAGCTTCCTGTCCTCCACGCTGTACGACGTCACGTGCACCGGGGACGACTTCGGCGCGCCCTTCCCCGGGCTCTCGGAGCGCTCCGGCGCCGGCGAGGGCTTCGCCACGAACCTCGGGTCCACCGCGGGCCGGGCGACGGTGATCGCCGGCTCCTTGTCCGCACCCGGCAGGCGCACCTGGAACAGCCACGACGGCACCAGCGCCTGCCGCCCGGCCACCGACTGCGCCGACAGGCCGAACGCCGCCCCCGTCACCGTCGCCGGCTCGCGCGGCGGCGCCTTCGGCGGGCAGGGCGGTGCGAAGCCGCCCGGCACGTCCGAGCCGTCGTGCGGGACGGGCGAGGCGCAGCCGCCGATCCCGCCGCTGCCGGTGCCGCCGCCCTTGTTCAGCTCCTTGAGCGCCTCGTCCGCCGTCACCACCGGATACGTCGCACCCTTCGGCGGGACCTGCAGCTGGCCGCTGCCGCGGACGATCTGTGCATCCGAGCCGACGTCGAGGGTCGTCCGCCAGCCGAAGACCGGCAGGCCGTCCAGCACGGGATCGGCGTTGACCGTCCGCACGGCACCGAAGAGCACCGAGGCGTCGACCTTGGAGTCGTCCTGGCCGAGCGCCTTCAGTACGGGTGCGGCGGCGCTCTTCGCCTTCTCCTCCGGCACGGGCGGCTGCCCGTCCGAGGCCTTGCCCTCCTGCTGCGGGCAGTGGTCGGGGGTGCCGGGGGAGAGGTCGGCCGCGGGGTCCGTGCGCGGCCCCGAGCCCGGCGGGTGCACACAGCCCTTGGCCGCACCGCCGAAGCGCGCGAACGACCAGTTGCCCGGGCCCTTGCGGGCCACCCGCAGCACCGGCTCGTCCGCCCCGGGCGGCCCGCCCACCCGCCATACCTCGCCGTCGGCGGTGGGCGTGCCCGGCACGTGGAGCGCCGCGGCGAGGGCGGCCACCTCCTCGCGGCTCACCTCGCCCTTCGGCAGCCGCACCGGCGCCGTCCGCGGCCCGTCGGGCAGCTTCCCCTCGGCGCGGTAGCGCACGCCCGTGGGGTCCGGCTCGCCCACGGCGATGCCCTGCGGGGAGCCGGCGGGGCCGCTGCCCGCGGACGGCGCGTCCAGCGCGAGGGGCGGTGGCGGGCTCTCACCGCCCGCCGCGCCCTTGTCCTTGCCGCCGTCGCCCTCCGAGGCCGTGGCCGCCCAGTACGCCCCGCCGCCACCGGCCAGCAGCACCGCCGCCGCGACCGACGCGACCGCGAGCCGTGAACGCTTCCGCTGCTGCTTGCCTTCGGGGCTGCCGCCCTCGGTGCTCACCACATCGCTCCTTCACTCCGCCCAATGTCTGTAGCGCCGCATCCCCCGTGAGGGGGACGCCGCTTGGACGGAGCGCAGGAGCGAGTGGTTCCACCGGGGTTCGTCTACGCCGGATGCATCAGTCGCCGTACTCGGACATCCCTCGCCGTACTGCGATATCGGCGGTATCAGTCGCCGTACTCCGACATTCCGTCGATCAGCCGCGCCGACCCCGCCGGCACCGAGACCCCCCTGATCCACGAGGGCGGCACGGCCGCGGCGGCCTGCCGCTGCCCGGCGCCGCCCGTCCAGTGCGGGGACATCCGCGCGCACAGCCCGCGCAGCTCCGCCAGGGATTCGGGCTCGGAGTCGGAGAAAGTGACGTCCTTCACAGGGTTCGGCATAACGGCACCGTATGCAGCCCGCGCCACACGATGAAAGGGCTACTATTTGGTAATTTTGTCCGGACGGTGGCCGAAACCGTACCCAGGTGCGATATCCGGACCCGGTAGCGTGGTGTGGCTCGTCTCGTTTTCCACCCTCGCCCACCCACCTCGCCCCGCAGGAGCAGAACCGCCGTGCGTATCGCTGTCACCGGCTCCATCGCCACCGACCACCTGATGACGTTCCCCGGCCGTTTCGCCGATCAGCTCGTGGCGGACCAGCTGCACACCGTCTCGCTCTCCTTCCTCGTCGACGACCTCGACGTCCGCCGCGGCGGTGTCGCTCCCAACATCTGCTTCGGCATGGGCCTGCTCGGCCTGCACCCGATCCTGGTCGGCGCCGCCGGCGCCGACTTCGCGGAGTACCGCGCCTGGCTGGAGCGGCACGGCGTGGACACCGGCTCGGTGCGCATCTCCGAGGTCCTGCACACCGCGCGCTTCGTCTGCACCACGGACACCGACCACAACCAGATCGCGTCCTTCTACACCGGCGCGATGAGCGAGGCCCGCCAGATCGAGCTGCAGCCCGTCGCCGACCGCGTCGGCGGCCTCGACCTGGTCCTGATCGGCGCCGACGACCCCGAGGCGATGATCCGCCACACCGAGGAGTGCCGCTCGCGGGGCATCCCCTTCGCCGCCGACCCCTCCCAGCAGCTGGCGCGCATGGACGGCGACGACATCCGCGTCCTCGTCGAGGGCGCCACGTACCTCTTCACCAACGAGTACGAGAAGGCCCTCATCGAGTCCAAGACCGGCTGGTCGGCGGACGAGATCCTGGCCAAGGTCGGCACGCGCATCACCACCCTCGGCGCGCAGGGCGTGCGCATCGAGCGCGCGGGCGAGCCCGCCATCGAGGTCGGCTGCGCCCAGGAGGAGGCCAAGGTCGACCCGACGGGCGTCGGCGACGCCTTCCGCGCGGGCTTCCTCTCGGGCCTGACCTGGGAGCTGTCCCTGGAGCGCGCCGCCCAGCTGGGCTGCATGCTCGCCACCCTCGTCATCGAGACCCTGGGCACCCAGGAGTACGAGCTGCGCCGCGGCCACTTCATGGAGCGCTTCACCAAGGCCTACGGCGACGAGGCCGCCGCCGAGGTCAAGGCGCACCTGGCCTAGCCCCGGCCGCCGGCCGGCCCCTGTCCCCCGGGGCAGGGGTCACGTCCGGCGCCGCACCACGTACGCCGTCCCCCGCTCCGCCGGGCGCTCGCCCACGTACTCCTGCTCCCGCATGTCGCACCACGCGGGGATGTCCAGCCGCGCGGCCTCGTCGTCGGACAGGACGGTCACCAGCCCGCCCACCGGCACGTCGCCGATGGACCTGGCCAGGTCGATCACCGGGATCGGGCAGCGCTTGCCCAGCGAGTCGATCACCAGTTCCGACTCCGCCGCCTTCCGGGCGACGGCCGGCTCCGGCGCGGCCGGCGCGCCCAGCTCCTGCCGTACGGACGCCACCACCCCCGGCAGGATGCCGAGGAAGCGCTCGACGTCCTCCTCCGTGGTGCCCGCCGGCAGCGACACGCGGACGTTGCCCTCCGAGAGCACGCCCATCGCCTGCAGCACATGGCTCGGGGCCAGCGTGCTGGAGGTGCACGAGGAGCCGGAGGAGACGGAGAACCCCGCCCGGTCCAGGGCGTGCAGCAGCGTCTCGCCGTCGACATACAGACACGAGAAGGTGACCAGATGCGGCAGCCGCCGCACCGGGTCGCCCACCACCTCCACATCCGGTACGAGCGCCGGCACGCGCTCCCGGATCCGCTCGACCAGCGCCCGCAGCCGGGCGCTCTCGGCCGCGGCCTCCTGCCGCACGGCCCGCAGCGACGCCGCCGCCGCCACGATCGCGGGCAGGTCGGGGAAGCCCGGCGCCCGGCCCGACTCCCGCTCGTCCGCGGGCCCCTGGGGCGCGAACCGCACCCCCTTGCGCACGGCGAGCAGGCCCACGCCCGAGGGGCCGCCCCACTTGTGCGCACTGGCCGTCAGCAGCGACCAGCCCGCGTCCACCGGGCCCCACGCGAGCGACTGCGCGGCGTCCACCAGCAGCGGCACGCCCGCCGCCCGGCACTCCTCGGCCACTTCGGCGACCGGCTGCTCGGTGCCCACCTCGTGGTTGGCGGACTGCAGGGCCGCCAGCGCGGTGTCGGGGCGCAGCGCCGCGGCGTACGCACCGGGGTCCACGCGGCCGCCGCGGTCGACGGCGACCTCGGTGAAGCCGCCCCCGGCCGCCTCCAGGGCCGCGGCGGAGTGCAGCACGGCCGAGTGCTCGACGGCGGAGACCACGAGGTGGCGGCCGGTGCGGCGGCGCCCGGCGAGGGCGCCGGCGATGCCGTCGTGCAGGGCGCGGGTACCCGAAGGGGTGAAGGCGAGCTCGTCCGGGCGGCAGCCGACGGCCTCCGCGGCGGCCTCGCGCGCGGCGTCCAGCAGCAGCCGGGCCCGGCGGCCCTCGCGGTAGAGGCGGGCGGGATCGGCCCAGCCCTCGTCGAGGGAGGCCAGCAGCGCCTGGCGGGCGACGGGGTGCAGGGGGGCGGCGGAGGCGGCGTCGAAGTAGGGCACACCCAGAAACTAACCTGCCATCGGCGCGCGGCCGGTGCGTACCGTCCGACCTGCGCCGTAGCCGTCTGACGGTCCCCCAGACGGCGCCCGGACCCGTGGATTCCATCCCTTCGGGGAGTGACGCGGCGCGTTGGGCACCCTCCCCGCGCGGCCCCAAATAGCGTCCAGTAGGGTTTGGTCCGCATAAACATCCAAACCCCTGCCCGCAGCGGGCCGGCGACCGACCAGCGAGACGGCCGCAGCCGGCCGCACGGGCGAGACTCTCGGGAAGGCGCTACGTGAGTCCCAACGGCTCCGACCGCTCGTCGCGGCGCCCGGTGCGGCGGAAGCTGCTGCAGGCGCTGGCCGCGGGCGCTGTCCTGGCGACCGCCACCGGTTGCACATCGAAGGACTTCCCCCGCCTCGGAATGCCCACTCCCGTCACGGAAGAGGCGCCGCGGATCCTCTCCCTGTGGCAGGGCTCCTGGGCCGCCGCCCTCGTGACCGGCATCCTGGTGTGGGGCCTGATCATCTGGAGCGTCATCTTCCACCGGCGCAGCCGGACGAAGGTGGAGGTACCCCAGCAGACCCGGTACAACATGCCGATCGAGGCGCTGTACACCGCGGTCCCGATCATCATCGTGTCGGTGCTCTTCTACTTCACGGCTCGTGATGAGAACAAGCTCCTGACCAACCCTGACAAGCCGCAGCACGTCATCAACGTGGTGGGCTTCCAGTGGAGCTGGGCCTTCAACTACATGGAGGACGTCGACGGCAACGCCGCGACCCCGGCGAAGCCGCTCCGTGACAACAAGGAGCTCGACGCGATCCCGGACCGGTTCCTGAAGAAGGCACCGCAGGGCGCGGAGGGTGTCTACGACATCGGCATCCCCGGCACGCGCAACGAGCAGACCAACAACCCCGGCCCCACCCTGTGGCTGCCCAAGGGTGAGACGGTCCAGTTCGTGCTGACCTCGCGGGACGTCATCCACTCCTTCTGGGTGGTGCCGTTCCTGATGAAGCAGGACGTCATCCCGGGGCACACCAACAGCTTCACGGTGACCCCGAACAAGGAGGGCACCTTCCTGGGTAAGTGCGCCGAGCTCTGCGGCCAGGACCACTCCCGGATGCTCTTCAACGTCAAGGTCGTCTCTCCTGAGCGCTACAAGCAGCACCTGAAGGAGCTGGCGGCGAAGGGCCAGACCGGCTACCAGCCGGCGGGCATCGCGATGACGGATCACGCGAAGAACGCGGAGACCAAGAACAAGTGAGCATCCTCAACGAACCCCAGGGTGCCGCCGCCGCGACAGCCACGGCAGCACCGCCAGTCCGCCAGAAGCAGCCCGGTATCAATGCGGTCAAGTGGCTCACCACCACCGACCACAAGACCATCGGCACGATGTATCTGGTCACGTCGTTCGCGTTCTTCTGCATCGGCGGTCTGATGGCGCTGCTGATGCGCGCCGAACTCGCCCGTCCCGGCACGCAGATCATGTCGAACGAGCAGTTCAACCAGGCGTTCACGATGCACGGCACGATCATGCTGCTGATGTTCGCGACGCCGCTGTTCGCCGGTTTCGCGAACTGGATCATGCCGCTGCAGATCGGTGCGCCCGACGTGGCGTTCCCGCGGCTGAACATGTTCGCCTACTGGCTCTACCTCTTCGGCTCGATCATCGCGGTGGCCGGCTTCCTCACCCCGCAGGGTGCGGCCGACTTCGGCTGGTTCGCCTACTCCCCGCTGTCGGACGCCGTCCGCTCGCCGGGCGTCGGCGCCGACATGTGGATCATGGGTCTGGCCTTCTCCGGCTTCGGCACGATCCTCGGTTCGGTCAACTTCATCACCACGATCATCTGCATGCGCGCGCCCGGCATGACGATGTTCCGCATGCCGATCTTCACCTGGAACGTCCTGCTGACCGGTGTGCTGGTCCTGCTGGCCTTCCCGGTCCTGGCGGCCGCGCTGTTCGCCCTGGAGGCGGACCGTAAATTCGGGGCCCACGTCTTCGACGCGTCCAACGGCGGCGCCCTGCTGTGGCAGCACCTCTTCTGGTTCTTCGGCCACCCAGAGGTGTACATCATCGCGCTGCCGTTCTTCGGCATCATCTCCGAGGTCATCCCGGTCTTCTCCCGCAAGCCGATGTTCGGCTACTGGGGCCTGATCGCGGCCACGATCTCGATCGCCGGTCTGTCCGTGACGGTGTGGGCGCACCACATGTACGTCACAGGCGGTGTGCTGCTGCCGTTCTTCTCCTTCATGACCTTCCTGATCGCGGTCCCGACCGGTGTGAAGTTCTTCAACTGGATCGGCACCATGTGGAAGGGCTCGCTGTCCTTCGAGACCCCGATGCTGTGGGCCGTCGGCTTCCTGATCACCTTCACCTTCGGTGGTCTGACCGGCGTCATCCTGGCCTCGCCCCCGATGGACTTCCACGTCTCCGACTCGTACTTCGTGGTCGCGCACTTCCACTACGTGATCTTCGGCACCGTGGTGTTCGCGATGTTCTCCGGCTTCCACTTCTGGTGGCCGAAGTTCACGGGCAAGATGCTGGACGAGAAGCTCGGCAAGATCACCTTCTGGACGCTGTTCGTGGGCTTCCACGGCACGTTCCTGGTGCAGCACTGGCTGGGTGCCGAGGGCATGCCGCGCCGTTACGCGGACTACCTCGCCGCCGACGGCTTCACCACGCTGAACACCATCTCGACCATCAGCTCCTTCCTGCTGGGCCTGTCGATCCTGCCGTTCATGTACAACGTCTGGAAGACCGCCAAGTACGGCAAGAAGGTCGAGGTCGACGACCCGTGGGGCTACGGCCGTTCGCTGGAGTGGGCGACCTCCTGCCCGCCGCCGCGGCACAACTTCCTCACGCTGCCGCGCATCCGCTCCGAATCCCCGGCGTTCGACCTGCACCACCCGGAGATCGCGGCCCTGGAGCTCGAAGAGAACCTCGCGGCTGAGAAGGCCCTCGCGGGTGGCAAGGAGGCCGGCAAGTGAAGATCCAGGGCAAGATGTTCATCTGGCTCGCCGTCTTCATCCTCGCCATGGCGTGTGTCTACGGCGTGTGGTCGAAGGAGGCGGCCGGCACGACGGCCCTCTTCATGGCCTTCGGACTGTGCATCATGGTCGGCTACTACCTGGCGTTCACCGCGCGCCGGGTGGACACCGGCGCCGGTGACAACAAGGAGGCGGACGTCGCCGACGACGCCGGCGAGCTGGGCTTCTTCGCCCCGCACAGCTGGCAGCCGCTCTCCCTGGCGGTCGGTGGCGCCCTGGCCTTCCTGAGCATCTGCTTCGGCTGGTGGCTGATGTACTTCTCGGCCCCGATCATCATGGTCGGCCTCTTCGGCTGGGTGTTCGAGTTCTACCGAGGCGAGAACCAGAACCAGTAGCGAGCGGCCGGTGCCGTCCGGGCCCCGCACACCACCCGGTGTGCGGGGCCCGGTGCATTTCCACCCGTTTGCAGTCACCCGGCAGGCCGTACCCCCCGATCCTTCCTACGGTGTGACCATGACCCAGTCACGTCGACACCGTCTGGCGCTCACCGGGGCGGTGCTGCTGACCGCGCTGGCGGTGGGGGTCACCGCCTGCGGCGGCTCGTCCAACCCGCTGGCCGACAAGCCCTACGACGCCAGCGGCCAGGTCGAGCTCACCAGTGCCCGCGACGGGCAGAAGGCGGATCCCAGCAAGCCCCTGGAGGTGGTGGCCCGGGGCGAGGACCGGATCACGGACGTCACGGCCACGGACGCGGCGGGGCGCTACGTCAAGGGCGAGCTCGCCCCCGACGGCTCCCGCTGGCACAGCACCGGCGCCCTCGCCGCCGGCGCCCACTACACCGTCCGCGTCACCACCGAGGACGACAACGGCTCCCAGGGGCGCCGCACGATCGGTTTCGACACCAATCCGGCAGACCGCCTCCTGCGCGTCAGTTTCGGCCCGCAGAGCGGCACCTACGGCGTGGGACAGCCCATCACCGCCGAGCTGAGCACCCCCGTCCAGGACCCGGCCGCCCGCGCGATCGTCGAGCGCACCCTCAGGGTCGAGTCCCAGCCCGCCGTGGAGGGCGCCTGGCACTGGGTGGACAACCGCACCCTGCACTACCGCCCGAAGGAGTACTGGCCCGCCCACACCACCGTGGACGTGCACGCCACCCTCGACGGCATCAAGGTCGGCGGCGGCCTCTACGGAGGACCCTCCCGGGCCGTGCGGATGACGACGGGCGACCGCATCGAGGCCGTCACCGACGCGAGCGCGCACAGCATGACCGTGACGGTCAACGGCAAGGAAGTGCGGTCCATCCCGGTGACCACCGGCAAACCCGGCTACGCCACCCGTAACGGGGTCAAGGTGATCCTGGGCCGGGAATCCTTCGTACGCATGCGCGGCACCAGCATCGGCATCGCCGAGGGCAGCGCGGACTCCTACGACCTGCCCGTCCACTGGGCCACCCGGGTCACCTGGAGCGGCGAATACGTGCACGCCGCGCCCTGGTCCGAGGGGTCCCAGGGCGCCGAGAACGTCAGCCACGGCTGCACCGGCATGAGCACCGCCAACGCCAAGTGGTTCTTCGACACCGTGCACGTCGGCGACATCGTCAAGGTCGTGGGCAGCGCCGGCGCGACCATGACCCCGTTCGACAACGGCTTCGGCGACTGGAACATGGCCTGGGACGAATGGCGCAAGGGCAGCGCCCTCGTCGGAGGGAAGACCGAGCGGAGCGGCAACCCCGCCGATGCGGCCCGCCTGCGCCCCGAGCTCTAGCCGTGCCGCGGGCGCCTCAGGCGTCCACGGCCTTGCGGGCGCGCAGCAGGCCCGCCAGGGCGTCGGCGAAGGCCGCCGGGTCCAGCGGGTGCGTCACGGCCGCGTCGGCGCGGCTCCAGGTGGCCAGCCAGGCGTCCTGCGGACGGCCCATCAGCAGCAGCACGGGCGGGCAGCGGAACACCTCGTCCTTCAGCTGCCGGCACACCCCCATGCCGCCCGCGGGCGCCGTCTCGCCGTCCAGGACGCACACGTCCACGTGGTGCGCCTCCAGGGCCGCGAGCACGCCCGGGAGGGTCGCGCACTCCACGTACTCGACCGGCGGCACGTCGGGGGCCGGCCTGCGCCCCGCGGCCAGCCGGACCTGCTCGCGGGTGTCCGCGTTGTCGCTGTAGACCAGCACGGTGGCCGTCGGCTGCATCGTTCCTCCAGGCTTGTGTTCGGCACAGCTGTGGATCTGATGTGGAGCTGATCGATGGCCGGACTCTACTCCGCGAACACCCTTCCGGAGGAGGGTCCGTCAGGCCCCCGAGGTGCCCCGGAACGTCCGGTTCCCCCCTTTGGGGGACGCCGGCGCTGGGCCGTACGAGGAGCGCACATGCTCTTGACACACCGAACGGCACCCCCCGGAGTGAGCACGAGATAAGCGACCGACATAATGTCGGTCGTGGCGACTGCAACAGCAACAGATACCGGGCACGCACACCCGTCGGTCAATCGACCGAACCTCACCAGCGTCGGAACCATCATCTGGTTGAGTTCCGAGCTGATGTTCTTCGCGGCCCTCTTCGCGATGTACTTCACCCTGCGATCGGTGACCGGCGCGGACCACTGGAAGGAAATGGCGTCCTCGCTGAACCTTCCGTTCTCGGCGACGAACACCACGATCCTGGTGCTCTCCTCCCTCACCTGCCAGCTCGGCGTCTTCGCCGCCGAGCGCGGCGACGTGAAGAAGCTGCGCACCTGGTTCACGATCACGTTCGTGATGGGTGCCATCTTCATCGGCGGCCAGGTCTTCGAGTACACCGACCTCGTGAAGAAGGACGGTCTCTCGCTCTCCTCCGACCCGTACGGCTCGGTGTTCTACCTGACGACCGGCTTCCACGGCCTGCACGTGACGGGCGGTCTGATCGCCTTCCTGCTGGTTCTGGGCAGGACGTACGCGGCCAAGAGGTTCACCCACCACCAGGCGACGGCGGCCATCGTCGTGTCCTACTACTGGCACTTCGTCGACGTGGTGTGGATCGGCCTCTTCGCCACGATCTACTTGATCAAGTAATCGGTCCCGTCCCGCACCGGACCAACAGTCCAGATCGACGCAGAAGATCCTGACACCGGGGTAATCCGTGAAAAAGCTCTCCGCACGACGACGCCATCCGCTGGCGGCGGTCGTCGTCCTACTCTTCGCGCTGGCGGTAACTGGGGGGCTGTACGCCGCGTTCGCGCCGGCGGACACGGCCAAGGCCGATGAAACCGCCCAGTCCCTCGCCATCGAGGAGGGCAAGAAGCTCTATTCCGTGGGCTGCGCAAGCTGCCACGGCACCGGCGGTCAGGGCACCACCGACGGTCCGAGCCTCGTCGGCGTCGGCGCCGCGGCCGTCGACTTCCAGGTCGGCACCGGCCGCATGCCGCTCCAGCAGCAGGGTGCCCAGGCCCCCCGCAAGAAGTCGATCTACACGCAGGCCGAGCGCGACCAGCTCGCCGCGTACATCGCCTCGCTGGGCGCCGGCCCTGCGGTCCCGACCAAGGATCAGTACAGCCCGGACGGCGCGGACATCGCCAAGGGCGGGGAGCTCTTCCGCACCAACTGCGCCCAGTGCCACAACTTCACCGGTAAGGGCGGCGCGCTCTCCAACGGCAAGTACGCTCCGGACCTGACGGACGTCAACCCGAAGCACATCTACGAGGCCATGCAGACCGGCCCGCAGAACATGCCTTCCTTCCCCGACACGACGATGTCGGAGAAGAACAAGAAGGACATCATCGCGTACCTCGACACGGTCAACAGCAGCAAGTCGGAGAGCCCGGGCGGCCTTGAGCTGGGCGGGCTCGGCCCGGTCAGCGAGGGTCTGTTCGCGTGGATCTTCGGCCTGGGCGCACTGATCGCAGTAGCCATCTGGGTCGCGGCCCACACCGCTAAGGCCAAGAAGTCATGAGTAGCCAAGACATTCCAGAAGAGAACCTGCCGAGCACGCAGGACGCGCACGGCGGTGCCGTGACGAAGACGGCCGGCGACCCGTTCGCCGACCCGGGCCTGCCGCCGCACGAGCCCCGCATCCAGGACGTGGACGAGCGGGCGGCCCAGCGCTCCGAGCGCGTGGTCGCCTTCCTGTTCCTGCTGTCCATGCTGGCCACCGTGGGCTTCATCGCCTCCTACGTGAGCCTGCCGGTCGACAAGAGCATCTACGTCTTCCCGATCGGCCACATCAGCGCCCTGAACTTCGCGCTGGGCATGACCCTCGCGGTGGCGCTGTTCTGCATCGGCGCGGGCGCGGTCCACTGGGCCCGCACCCTGATGTCGGACGTGGAGGTCGCCGACGAGCGGCACGCCATCGCCGCCGAGCCCGATGTCAAGGCCAAGGTCATGGCCGACTTCAAGCAGGGCGCGGAGGAGTCGGCCTTCGGCCGCCGCAAGCTGATCCGCAACACCATGTTCGGTGCGCTGGCCCTGGTGCCGCTCTCCGGCGTGATGCTGCTGCGCGACCTCGGACCGCTGCCGGGCACCAAGCTCCGCAAGACCGCCTGGTCCGAGGGCAAGATGCTGATCAACCAGAACACGCTGCAGCCGCTGCGTCCCGAGGACATCCAGGTCGGCTCCCTCACCTTCGCCATGCCCGAGGGCATGAAGGAGGAGGACCACGACTTCCAGCAGGAGATCGCCAAGGCCGCCCTGATGATCATCCGGCTCCAGCCGGAGAACATCAAGGACAAGCGCGAGCTCGACTGGTCGGCCGACGGCATCGTCGCGTTCTCCAAGATCTGCACCCACGTCGGCTGCCCGATCAGCCTCTACGAGCAGCAGACGCACCACGTGCTGTGCCCCTGCCACCAGTCCACCTTCGACCTCTCCGACGGCGGACGCGTGATCTTCGGCCCCGCCGGCCACGCTCTTCCGCAGCTGCGGATCAAGGTCAACGACAAGGGCTACCTTGAGGCCATGGGCGACTTCGCCGAGCCCGTCGGTCCTGCCTACTGGGAGCGCGGATGAGCACTACGACCACCAACCAGTCCGGCGCAGGTGCGCCGGGCCGCCGCAAGGCGCCCGCGGGTGAGCGGGTAGCCGACTGGGCGGACGGCCGGCTCGGGATCTACTCCCTGGCCAAGGCCAACATGCGGAAGATCTTCCCGGACCACTGGTCCTTCATGCTGGGCGAGGTCTGCCTCTACAGCTTCGTGATCATCATCCTCACGGGTGTGTATCTGACGCTGTTCTTCCACCCGAGCATGAACGAGGTCGTCTACCACGGCTCGTACGTGCCCATGCAGGGCATGCACATGTCCGAGGCGTTCAAGTCGACCCTCGACATCAGCTTCGACGTCCGTGGCGGTCTGCTCATCCGGCAGATCCACCACTGGGCCGCGCTGATCTTCCTCGCGGGCATGTTCGTGCACATGATGCGCGTGTTCTTCACGGGTGCGTTCCGCAAGCCGCGTGAGGTCAACTGGCTGTTCGGCTTCCTGCTGTTCGTCCTCGGCATGTTCACCGGCTTCACCGGTTACTCGCTGCCGGACGACCTGCTCTCCGGCACCGGTGTCCGCTTCATGGAGGGCGCGATCCTGTCCGTGCCGATCATCGGCACGTACATCTCGATGTTCCTCTTCGGCGGCGAGTTCCCCGGCTCGGACTTCGTGCCGCGGTTCTTCTCCATCCACGTCCTGCTGCTGCCGGGCATCATGCTCGGTCTGCTGGTGGCCCACCTGATCCTGGTGATCTACCACAAGCACACGCAGTTCCCCGGCCCGGGCCGGACCAACAAGAACGTCGTCGGCCTCCCGCTGATGCCGGTCTACATGGCCAAGGCCGGTGGCTTCTTCTTCCTGGTCTTCGGCATCATCGCGGCCATCGCGGCGATCGCCTCGATCAACCCGATCTGGGCCATCGGCCCGTACCGCCCGGACCAGGTGTCCACCGGCGCCCAGCCCGACTGGTACATGGGCTTCGCCGAGGGTCTGATCCGTGTCATGCCGGGCTGGGAGATCAACCTGTGGGGCCACACGCTCGTCCTGGGCGTGTTCATCCCGCTGGTCATCTTCCCGCTGGTGCTCGGTGCGATCGCGGTCTGGCCGTTCATCGAGTCCTGGGTCACCGGTGACAAGCGCGAGCACCACCTGCTGGACCGCCCGCGCAACGCCCCGACGCGCACCGCCTTCGGTGCCGCCTGGATCGCCGCGTACTTCGTGATGCTGGTCGGTGGTGGAAACGACCTGTGGGCCACCCACTTCCACCTGTCGATCAACGCCATCACCTGGTTCGTCCGCATCGGCTTCTTCGTGATCCCGGTCCTGACGTTCATCGCGACCCGCCGGATCTGCATGGGCCTGCAGCGCCGCGACAAGGACAAGGTGCTGCACGGACGCGAGTCCGGCATCATCAAGCGCCTGCCGCACGGTGAGTTCGTCGAGGTCCACGAGCCGCTCTCGCAGGAGCAGCTGCACACCCTCACGGCGCACCAGCAGCCCCAGCCGCTCGAGCTGGAGCCGGAGTACGACGAGAACGGCGTGGCCCGCAAGGCCGGCGCAGGCCAGCGCCTGAAGGTGAAGCTCTCCAAGGGCTTCTACGGCGAGGGGACCCAGATCCCCAAGGCCACGCGCGAGGAGTACGAGGAGATCACGAGCGGCCACGGCCACCACTGATCCCCTGATCACCGCCTGTGATCCACACTGATCGCTGATCGCCACAGCGAGAGCCCCGTCCAGCGCCTGGACGGGGCTCTTCGCTGTTCCCGGGGGTGGATAGGCTGGGCGGGCAGACCCCGGGACGAACCCGGCTCTCCGGACCGACCACCAGGAGCGTGGACCATGAACGTTGTGACCCCGGCAGGCGGCGACAGCGCGGTGGCCCCCTCCTGGCCGGGTCTCCTGGACGCCCTGCTCGCCGGCCGCGACCTCACCGCCGGCGACACCGCCTGGGCCATGGACCGGATCATGCGCGGCGAGGCCACCGGCGCGCAGATCGCGGGCTTCCTGGTCGCCCTGCGGGCCAAGGGCGAGACGGTCGCCGAGATCTCCGGCCTGGTGCGCACGATGTACGAGCACGCCCGGCTGATCGAGGTGCCCGGCCCCAGCGTGGACATCGTCGGCACCGGCGGCGACGGCGCCAAGACCGTCAACATCTCCACCATGTCCGCGATCGTCGTCGCCGGCACCGGCACGAAGGTCGTCAAGCACGGCAACCGGGCGGCGTCCTCGGCCAGCGGCGCCTCGGACGTCCTGGAGAAGCTGGGCGTCAACCTCGACCTCAGCCCGAAGCGGGTGGCGGAGGTGGCCGAGGAGGCCGGCATCACCCTGTGCTTCGCGGTGACGTTCCACCCCGCCCTGCGGCACGTGGCCGCGGCGCGGCGCGAGCTCGGCATCCGGACGACGTTCAACGTGCTGGGCCCGCTCACCAACCCCGCGAAGGTACGGGCCCAGGCCACGGGCGTCGCGGACGCCCGGATGGCGCCGATCCTCGCCGGGGTGCTCGCCGAGCGCGGCTCCTCGGCGCTGGTCTTCCGCGGCGACGACGGCCTCGACGAGCTGACGACGACCGCGACCTCGCGGGTGTGGGTGGTCTCCGGCGGGCGGGTCCGCGAGGAGGCCTTCGACCCGCGGGAGGTGGGCATCGACCTGGTGCCGGTGGAGGCGCTGCGGGGGGCCGACGCCTCCTACAACGCGGATGTCGCGCGCCGCCTGCTCGCGGGCGAGACGGGTCCGGTGCGGGATGCGGTGCTCCTCAACTCCGCCGCGGCGCTGGTGGCGTTGGCGCCCACGGAAGCGCCGCTGGCGGAGCAGATCCGGGCGGGGATCGCGCGGGCCGCGGAGTCCGTCGACTCCGGGGCGGCGCGCCGGGCGCTCGAACGCTGGGTCATGGCCAGCAACGCGTAGTGCGTAGTGCGCAGTGCCGCGAAGGGGCGTCCGTGATACGGACGCCCCTTCCGGGCAGGCGATCAGCTGTGCCATACTCTCGGCCAAGGTCACGAGTGACAGCGACACGGCCCCGGCCCGCTGTCCGGCAACCCTCCTTCCGTGGCGGGGTGCCCCGGGTGATGACCAGGTCGCAGGCAGCGAGGTCTGCGGCAAGCGCGGATCCCTCGCCAGGGATCCTGGTTGTCGAGGGAGTTCCTTCCGTGGTTCAGCGAATGCGTTAGGGCTCGAAGAGCCCCTTTTCCGCGCACCCTTCCTTCCTTTCCCGCGCCCGTCGCGCGGTGGAATTCGCCTGCCTTTTTACGGGAGTTCGCCATGTCTGTCTCCACCCTTGCCTCCGACCGGTCCGTTTGCACCCCTCTGCCCGTTCTCGGGCGGGATATCCGCGTCCCGCTGGTGACCGGGGGAGAGGTGACCTACGCGGCGCTGGACTACGCGGCCAGCGCCCCCGCCCTGCAGCGGGTGTGGGACGACGTGGCGGCGTACGCGCCCTACTACGGCAGCGTGCACCGCGGCGCGGGCTACCTCTCGCAGCTGTCGACGGAGCTGTTCGAGAACAGCCGGGCGGACGTCGCCGCGTTCCTCGGCTGCCGGGAGGGGGACCAGGTGGTCTTCACCCGCTCGACCACCGACTCGCTCAACCTGCTCGCGGCCGTACTCCCCGCCGGGACACGGGTGTTCGTCTTCGAGACCGAGCACCACGCGGCGCTCCTGCCCTGGGAGCGGCGCGCGGACGTCGAGGTGACCTACCTCGATGCGCCCCGCACGCCCGGGCAGGCGGTCGAGACGCTGGAGCAGGCGCTCGCGGCGCGCGAGCCCTACGGCCCCGCGCTGGTGTGCGTGACCGCCGCGTCCAATGTGACCGGCGAGCTGTGGCCCGTACGGGAGCTGGCCGCCGCCGCGCATGCCCACGGTGCGCGGATCGTGGTGGACGCGGCCCAGCTCGTCCCCCACCAGCAGGTGGACATCGAGGAGCTGGACTGCGACTGGATCGCCTTCTCCGGGCACAAGCTGTACGCGCCGTTCGGCGCCGGCGTGCTGGCCGGACGGGCGGACTGGCTCCGGGACGCCGATCCCTACCTGGCGGGCGGGGGCGCGAGCCGGCGGGTCGGGCGGGGCGCCTCCGGCGAGGTGGAGGTGGACTGGCACGAGGGGGCCGCCCGGCACGAGGCCGGTTCGCCCAACGTCATCGGGGCCTACGCCATCGCTTCCGCGTGCAAGGCGCTCACCGAGGAGGGCTTCGACCGGCTCGCGGAGCGGGAGCGGCAGCTGATCAGCGCGGTACGGGAGGGGCTGGCGGCGGTGCCCGGGGTGCGGGTGCTGTCCCTGTTCGGGCCGGAGGCGCCGCGCGTGGGCGTGTTCTCCTTCACCGTCGACGGCTGGAACAGCTCGCACTTCGCGGCGGCGCTCTCCGCGGAGTACGGGATCGGGGTCCGTGACGGCCTCTTCTGCGCGCATCCGCTGGTGCGGACGCTGGTCGGCGGCGCGTCCTCGGCGGACGGCGGGTGCGGCTCCGACGAGGGGGCGCCCCTCAACGCGATCCGCGTGAGCTTCGGTGCCGGCACCCCCGACGAGCACGTCGAGCGATTTGTGGCGGCCGTCGGCGAACTCGTCCGCCACGGAGCGAAGTGGTCCTACCGGACCGAGGGTGGACGCTGCGTCCCCGCCTGACGGCGGGTTGCCGGAATCGCAGGTTGCGCCCGGTCCGGCACCGCCGGTCACACCAGTGGGGGCTGAGCGCCGCTGCGGCGGGGGAGTTCCCTGGGGCGAGCCCCCGGCCCCCGGCAGGGGGAAACGGTGAAAGGGCGGGGCCGGGGCTTCTTTATCCGCCGCGACGGCGTGTAACCCCCACCGGAGGTGACCGGCGGTAGTGAACCGGCCTCGGCCTACGACTCCAGGCCGATGGCGAACGCCGCTTCGAGGTCGTGCTGCGAGTACGTGCGGAACGCGATGTGCGTCTCCGTCGACGCGACGCCCGGGACCTTGCTGATCCTGCCCGGGATGACGTCCGCCAGGTCGTCGTGCCGGGCCACCCGCACCATGGCGATCAGATCGTGCGCACCCGTCACCGAGTACACCTCGCTCACTCCCTCGATCGCGGCGATCTGCTCGGCGATCTCGGGGATCCGGTCGACGTCGGTCTTGATCAGCACGATCGAGGTGATCACTGCGGGCTCCTATCGGGGGTCGGGGGGCAGCCCCGCTTCACTCTAGTCGCACGTCCGTACCTCGCCCACGCGTACAGGAAGCCCAGCGCGAAGCCCACGACGTGGGCGAGGTAGGCGACGCCGGGGCGGTCGCCGGCCGTGCGGGCGGCCACCCACTGCAGGGCGAACCAGAACAGCAGCACGGCCCAGGCGGGGAACCGCAGCGGCAGGAAGAAGAGGAACGGGAAGAGACTGGTGACGCGGGCCCGGGGGAAGAGGTAGAGGAAGGCTCCGAGGACCCCGGAGATCGCGCCGGAGGCGCCGACGAGCGTGCGGTCGGAGGCGGCGTGCGCGGCCGCGTAGCCGAGCAGGGCCAGCACTCCGGCGGTGAGGTAGAAGAGGGCGAAGGGTCCGCGTCCCATGCGGTTTTCGGCCATGGCGCCGAAGACATAGAGGAAGAGCATGTTCCCGAGCAGATGCAGCCAGTTGCCGTGCACGAAGAGCGCGGTGAGCGGGGTGATCAGCTCCGCCGGCGGCCCGTGCCAGAGCTTCAGGGGCACCACACCCCAGCGTTCGAAGTAGGCGGTCTGGGCGGCCAGCAGATTGCTGCCGCTGCCGTGGCCGCCGGCCAGGGGCGCGGTGAGGCCCGCCGCGGGGCCCAGCAGGAACACCGCGCAGCAGGCGCCGATGAGGCCGTAGGTGACCAGGGGAGCCTTTCCGGCCTTTCCGAACATGAGCAGATCATGACGTACGGGCAGCAAAGCGCACAGAGTGCCTCGCCGGGCCGTCGAAGCGGGCCCGCACTCCGCGCCGCATGACCATCAGGCCGTAGGGTTACGGGAAGCACACCCGCAGTTCGATGGACTTGATGAGGACGGACGAGACGATGGGCGTTCCCCAGCCGGCGGCCGGCACCCGGTGGCGCTGCGCTCTGTGCGGCAATCTCACCCGGTTCGATGTGACACGTACGACCAAAGCCGTGGAATTCGTCCATCTCGACCTCTCCGGTGAGCCGCACGTGGAGGAACGCGAGGTGGTCAGTGAGACGATCGAGTCCGTGCGTTGCCGCTGGTGCAACGCGGTCGACCAGGTCGAGCTGGTGGACCGGCCGGGCGCAAAGGCCTGAAGAACGGGAGCGGTGAGCGGTGGTGGAGCACACGGGTGGCGCGGAGGCGGCCGGTGGGCCTGGTGACACCGGTGGGACCGACGGCGCTGCCGAGGTGCTCGACCGTCCGTTGCCGGAAGGCGTGCGACGCCGGGTCATCGGCCTGGTGGCGGAGGCGTTCGGCGGCCTGACCGTGGCCGAACTCCCGGCGGCGCTGCGGCAGTACGCCCGGTTCACGCCGAGCCGGCGGGCCAAGTTCGCGGGCAATGCGATGGCCGCGGCGGTGGAGAACGACCCCGCGTTCCGCCAGCGCATCTCGGCCAGGCTGCGTGAGACGGGCTCCGAGCTCGCCGAGGCGCTGGACGCCGGTTCGCCGCCGGCGGCCGCCGATCCGGAGGACGTGGCCGCCATGGCCTACGTGCTGCGGCCCACGGGCTGGGTCAAGCTCGTGACGGCGGCCGGCGAGGAGGCCCTGCGGGCGACCGCGGAGCGCGCGGGCGAGGAGGCCCAGCGCGAACTGCGGCGGCTGCGCGAGGAGCTGGCGGAGGCCCGGGCCGCGGCGCGGTCCGAGACCGAGCGGATCCGCGCCGAGCTGGAGGCGGCCCGCAGGGAGTCCGATGCGCTGCAGCGCAAGCTGCGCAGCGCCGTCGCCGATGTGCGGCGCGGCGAGGCCGCCCTGCGCAAGGCCGAGGCCGAGCTGGAGTCCGTCCGGGCGGCGGGCGCGGCCGAGAAGGCCGCCGCGCTGGGGGAGACCCGCCGGCTCAAGACGCGGCTGTCGGAGGCCGAGGCCGCGCTGGAGGCGAGCCGCCGGGCGGTGCGCGAGGGCCGCAGCGTGGAGGACATGCGCCTGCGGCTGCTGCTGGACACGGTCCTGGACGCGGCGCAGGGGCTGCGCCGCGAGCTGGCGCTGCCGCCCGCCTCCGTACACCCCGCGGACACCGTGGACGCCGTGGAGCCGGGCCGGATGACGCCGAAGGACATCGCCACGCGCGCCCTGTCCGAGACCGATCCGGCGCTGCTGGACCAGCTGCTGGCGCTGCCTCAGGCGCACCTCGTGGTCGACGGCTACAACGTCACCAAGACCGGCTATCCGACGATGCCGCTGGACAAGCAGCGGCTGCGGCTGCTGGGCGGGCTCGCGATGCTGGCCGCGCAGACGGGCGCCGAGGTGACGTGCGTCTTCGACGGGGCCGAGCTGGCCGCGCCGGTGCTGCTCGCGCCGCCGCGCGGGGTCCGGGTGCTCTTCAGCAAGCCCGGGGTGACCGCGGATGAGCTCATCCGCCAGCTGGTGCGGGCCGAGCCGCCGGGCCGTCCGGTCGTGGTGGTCTCCACCGACCGTGAGGTCGCCGACGGCGTCGCGAAGGCGGGCGCCCGGCCGGTCGCATCGGCCCTGCTCCTCAAGCGACTTGCCCGTACCTGACCGTCAAGCCGCCATCACCGGCTGTGTCATGTTGGTAAAGCTTCTGTTGAGGCAGGAGATTTTTCTGTTGAGGATTTGAACGGATCACTCCGGGGTCACTAAGGTCGGGCCTCGAACCTTCGCCCGGTCGATCATCCATTCGGGGTGACGGTGAAGGTCCCGCCCGGACCGCCGCCTTCGGCGCGCGGTGGCGGCCGAGGAAGAAGGAGCCCGTCTCCGTGGCGTCCCACCGTCGACCCAAGCAGCCGGGCCGCGCCCGGGTGACCGTGCTGACCGCGACCGCCGCGGCGGCCGTCGCCCTCACCTCGCAGGCCGCGCACGCCGATCCCAAGGCCTCCAAGGCGGAGGTCAAGGAGAAGGTCGACAAGTACTACGACGAGGCCGAGCAGGCCACGGAGAAGTACAACGGGGCCAAGGAGAAGCAGGACAAGCTCGACAAGCAGGTCACCGATCTCCAGGACAAGGTCGCCCGCGGCCAGGAGGAGATCAACAAGCTGCGCAACAGCCTCGGTTCGCTGGCCACCGCGCAGTACCGCAGCGGCGCCGTCGACCCCTCGCTGCAGCTGCTGCTCTCCTCCGACCCGGACAGCTACCTGGAGAAGGCCTCCACGCTCAACCAGGTGAGCGCCAAGCAGGCCGACACCCTCAAGCAGATCTCCGAGAAGCAGCGCGCGCTCAAGCAGCAGCGCCAGGAAGCCAGCGGCAAGCTCAAGGACCTCGCGGAGACCCGCAAGGTGCTGGGCGAGCAGAAGGAATCCGTCCAGGAGAAGCTCGCCGCGGCCAAGGAACAGCTCAACACCCTCACCGCCGCGGAGCGCGCCGAGGTCCTCGGCGAGAAGGAGAAGGCCGACGGCGGCAAGAGCGGCGACGGCGCCCGCGCCGGACGCGACAGCGCCCGCCCCGACCTCGGCAAGGACGTGCCCACCTCCGGCCGCGCCGCCGCAGCCCTCGCCGCCGCCCAGGGCAAGATCGGCTCCCCCTACGTCTGGGGCGCGACCGGCCCGGGCTCCTTCGACTGCTCGGGGCTGACCGGCTGGGCCTACGCGCAGGCCGGCGTCACCCTGCCGCGCATCTCGCAGGACCAGGCCAACGCCGGTACCCGCATCTACGACCAGAGCCAGCTCAAGCCCGGCGACCTGGTGCTCTTCTACGGCGACCTGCACCACATCGGCCTCTACGCGGGCAACGGCATGACCCTGCACGCCCCGAAGCCGGGCGCGAACGTCCGCTACGAGTCGATGGGCAACATGCCCTTCCAGTTCGGCGTCCGCATAGGCTGACGGACCGGCCCGCGACTGGGCCGAATGGCTGACCCGCCGCCCGTTCGGGCGAATCGCGGTGGCCCTCGCTGACTCCACGCCCCGCCGGTGACCTGCGTCTCCGGCGGGGCGTACGCATTCTCGTCCCATTCCCACCCCGCGAGGTCTTTGAACGCGGGGTGAGCACGCCGCTACTGTCTGGCGCTGCGGCACCGGCACGCCCGGAACCGCGCCCACAGTGCAGCAAGGAAGGGAGTGCGGCAGCCCGTGGCGTCCCATCGCCGTTCTTCGCAGTCCGGTCTCACCCAGACCGTCCGGGTCACCGTCCTGTCCGCCGCCGTGGCCACGGCAGCGGCTGCGATGGCGCCCCCGGCCGGAGCACGGCCCGGCGACACCGCCCGCGACGACCGGTCCGGCGGGACCGTCAAGACGCAGGTCGACCGGCTCTACGAGCAGGCCGAGCGGGCCACCGAGAAGTTCAACGAAGCGGGCGAGCGCGCCGGCGAGCTCCGCAGGAAGGTCGCCGAGGCCACCGACCGCGTGGCCCGCGGCCAGGAGCGCGTCAACCACATGCGCACCGCCCTCGGCATGATCGCCGCCGCCCAGTACCGCAGCGGCGCCGTCGACCCCGCCCTCCAGCTGCTCCTCTCCTCCGACCCCGACGGCTACCTGGACCGCGCCGCCACCCTCGACCGCGTCTCCGACCGCCAGAGCGAGCAGCTCAAGGCCCTCATGGGGGCCCAGCGGGCCCTGCGTCAGGAGCGCAGCGAGGCCGCGCGGATGCTCGGCGAGCTGGAGGAGACCCGCAAGGCCGTCGAGCACCACAAGCGCGAGGTCGAAGGGAAGCTCGCCACCGCGCGCCGCCTCCTGAACGCCCTGCCGACGGCCGACCGGGAGGCCTACGCACGGGCCTCGCGCTCCGGCGGCACCCGTCAGCTGGAGCGCTCGGAAGGCGGCCTCCTCGGCGGGCTGCAGGACCTCGCCGCCGCCTCCTCCCGCGGCGCCGCGGCCGCCATGGCCGCCCGCTCCGCCGTGGGCTCGCCCTACGCCTGGGGCGCGAACGGGCCGGGGGCCTTCGACTGCTCCGGGCTCATGCAGTGGGCCTACGGGCGGGCCGGGGTCGGGCTGCCCCGCACCTCCCAGGCGCAGCGCAACGCCGGACGGCACATCCCGCTGTCCGAGGCGCGCCCCGGCGACCTGGTCATCTACCGCGACGACGCCAGCCACGTCGGCATGTACGTCGGCAACGGCCAGGTCGTGCACGCGCCCTACCCGGGCGCCCGGGTGCGCTACGACCCGGCCAACATGATGCCGATTTCGTCCGTGACCCGGCCGTGAGCGCGCCCTGAGCGCGCCCCCGGGGGCGCGCGGCTCGTACGATGCGGGACGTGACGGGCCGGTGGTGGAGGAGCGGACGCGGGGGCACACGTGCGGGCGGCCGTGGGCCGGCCCGCCGGGCGGCATGCTGCCTGGCGGCCCTCCTCATGGCCCTCCAGGCCGGCCTGACCGGCTGCTCCGGAGGGCTCTCCGGAGCCTCCGACGCCCGTGAGCGGGCCGTACAGGGCCTCTTGGACCGGTGGGCCGCCGCGGTCCGCAACCGCGACGAGAGCGCCTTCCTGAGCGCCCTCGACCCCGCCGCCGGGGGCTACCGGGAGGAGCAGCGGCGCGTCTTCGCCAACCTCGCGGCCGTCCCGCTCGCCTCCTGGGACTACCGCCTGGTGCGCACGGGCGGCTTCACCCCGGCGCCCGGGGACGGGCGGCGCGTCGCCGCCGAGGCCGAGCTGCGCTACCGGCTGGACGGCTACGACAGCGCCCCCGTCACCGCCCGCAGCCGGCTGACCCTCGTCGAGCGCGACGGGCGGTGGTACGTCGCCGCCGACGCCCGGCGCGGCGGCCGCCAGCTGTGGGAGCAGGGCGCCGTGACGGTCGTCCGCGGCGAGCGCAGCCTCGTCCTCGGCGTCGGCCAGGACCGCGAGCGGCTGCGCGCCCTCGCCGACCTCGCCGACAAGGCCGTCCCGGCCGTGGGAGCGGCCTGGCGGGCCGGATCGCGCGAGTGGCCCGGGCGGGTCGTGGTCGAGATGCCCGCCTCGCTGGCGCGGATGGCCGCGCTCCTGGACTCGCCCGTCTCCAACTACCGGGGCATCGCCGCCGTGACCACCGGCGAGGCGGGCGGCTCCGGCGCCGCCGCGCCCGCGGACCGCATCATCGTCAACCCCGAGGCGTACGGGGTGCTCGGCGAGTTCGGGCGGCGCATCGTGCTCACCCACGAGACCGCCCACGTCGCCACCCGGGCCCGGACGACCAAGGCCACGCCGCTGTGGCTGTCCGAGGGCTTCGCCGACTGGGCCGCCTACCGCGGCACCGGCCGCACCCCTCGCCAGGCCGCCCCCGAACTGTCCCGCGCGGCCGCCGCCGGCAACCTCCCCGGGCAGCTGCCCGACGACGCGGAGTTCGGCTTCACCGGCGAGGCGGGGCGGCTCGCCCGCGCGTACGAGGAGGGGTGGCTGGCCTGCCGCATGATCGCCGACCGCTGGAGCGAGGAGAAGCTCGTCGCGTTCTACCACGCGGTCGGCTCCCACGCTCGCGGTGACGGCGCCGTCGAGGCGGCGCTGCGTTCCGTTCTGGGCGTCTCGCGGCAGGAGTTCACCGCGCGGTGGCGCGCGTACGTCGCGGAGCAGTTCGCCTCGGGCTGACGGGCCCGCTCCGCCGGGGGAGCCGGGACCACGCCGGGGACGAGCCAGGTTCGGCACCGCCGGGTACCGCCGCTGTGGCTGATCGCCGTCGCGGCGGATCTTTCTTGCCTGCGGCAAGGTGCCCGGGGGGTTGCCCGGGAAGCCGAGAGGCCTCGCCTCTCACTCCCGCCGCGACGGCGATCAGCCACCGTGGCGGCGACCGGCGGAGCCGAACCGGCCAAGCCCCCGCGGAGCGGTCCCGGTGACGAACTCGGCTCAAGCTCCCGCGGAGCGACGTGCGCGGAGCGGCACCGGCGGGCTAACCGGCCAGCAAGGCCGGTTCCTTCTCCGCGGGAGGGTCATCCGGTGTGTCGGGATCCTCCGGCAGGGACACCGTCTCTCGCCACAGACGGGCGCACGAGATCAGCGTGGCCACGACCAGCAACCCGTTCCGCAGCGTCAGCGTCGCCACGCCCAGCTTGTCGCTGGCGACCACGTGCGAGAACCAGATCGGGAACTCCAGCTGGGTGAGCGGCGCGGCCAGCAGGACCAGGGCGATCGGCAGGCGCTGCCGGGTCGTGCCCATCGTCAGGCACACCGCCGCGAGCCCGAGCAGCCAGACCACGTACTGCGGGCTGATGACCCGGCTGGTCGTGGTGAACAGGAGCACGGATGCGAACGCCGCCTCGTAGGGCGTGCACGCCGTGAACCTGCGTGCCCGTACGCGCCACAGCAGCAGCCAGGCGAACGCCACCACGCTGAGCACCAGCGCGAGCCGGCTCATCGTGTGGACGTACGGGCCGAGGAACTCCACCGAGCCGTAGTGCAGCCGCGCGTGGCCGTGCCAGCCGACGTGCCGCCCGAGGTGGAAGACCAGCGAGCCCAGGGACTCCACCTCCGTGCCCCGGTCCCGCTGGAAGGTCAGGAAGGCCAGCGCCCCCGGCATGGTCGCCGCGAACGCCAGCCCGAGCACCGCGGCCGTCGCCGCCGCCGCGCCCCACGCCTCCCGCGTACGGGGCCCCCGCGGCGTGCCGACCAGCAGCAGCACCGGCCACACCTTCAGCAGCGCCCCGAAGGCCGCGAGCCCTCCGGAGAGCCGGGCCCGGCGACCGGCCGCGAGCAGGGCGGCGACCGCGACCGCCGTCACCATCACGTCGTAGCGGGCGTAGACGATCGGGCCGAGCAGCGGGACCCCCACCACCCACACCCACACCCCGGCGGCGGCGCGCCGCCCGCCCCGCACCGCGTACAGCAGCAGCGCGTAGACGACGGCGTCCGCGAGGAAGCACACGACGAAGAAGGCGGGGGCGTAGTCGAGGAACGGGAGCAGGCCGGGGGCGAGCACGGCGAGGGCCGCGGCGGGCGGGTACTGCCAGGTGACGTCGTCGTAGGGGAAGGTGCCGGTGCGCAGTACCCCGTACCAGCCCTGGTAGATCACCTCGATGTCGACGGAGACGTCCGACCCCGGCATCACCCACACCCGCAGCACACACATCAGCAGCACGGCCCGGGTGACGGCCCACACCGCGACCGAGAGCCGCAAACCCCTGCCCGCCATCATCCACCTCGCCCTTCACGGTCACCACACGCTGTACGCACGCCGCTACTTCAAGGCATGATGCCGCCCCGGCCGGTCCATACGCCGTGACGTGGCGGGACGGGGCCCCGACTGCCCCCGATCGCACCCGGTACTGTCGGACGGCGATGGACAAGACTCTCGTCGTCACCAACGACTTCCCGCCCCGCCCCGGCGGCATTCAGGCGTTCCTGCACAACATGGCGCTGCGCCTGGACCCCTCGGGCATCGTCGTCTACGCGTCCACCTGGAAGCGCGGCCAGGAGGGCGCGGAGGCCACCGCCCGCTTCGACGCCGAGCAGCCGTTCACGGTCGTCCGCGACCGCACCACCATGCTGCTGCCGACGCCCCGGGTGACCCGGCGCGCCACCGCCCTGCTGCGCGAACACGGCTGTACCTCGGTGTGGTTCGGGGCCGCGGCCCCGCTCGGGCTCATGGCCCCGGCGCTGCGCCGGGCGGGCGCCCGCAGGCTGGTCGGCACCACGCACGGGCACGAGGCCGGCTGGGCGCAGCTGCCCGCGTCGCGGCAGCTGCTGCGGCGGATCGGCGAGGGCACGGACACCCTCACCTACCTGGGGGAGTACACCCGCTCGCGGATCGCCTCCGCACTGACGGACGAGGCGGCGGCCCGGATGGTGCAACTGCCGCCCGGCGTGGACGAGAAGACCTTCCACCCCGGCTCCGGCGGCGACGAGGTCCGCGCCCGGCTCGGCCTCGCGGACCGCCCGGTGGTCGTGTGCGTCTCGCGGCTGGTGCCGCGCAAGGGCCAGGACACCCTCATCCTGGCCATGCCGCGGATCCTGGCGGCCGTTCCGGACGCGGTGCTGCTCGTCGTCGGCGGCGGCCCCTACGGGGACGACCTGCGGAAGCTGGCCGAGGAGACGGGCGTCGCCCACGCCGTCCGCTTCACGGGCGCCGTGCCGTGGGAGGAGCTGCCCGCGCACTACGGGGCGGGCGACGTCTTCGCCATGCCCTGCCGTACGCGCCGCGGCGGACTCGACGTCGAAGGCCTGGGCATCGTCTACCTGGAGGCCTCGGCGACGGGCCTGCCGGTGGTCGCCGGCGACTCGGGCGGAGCGCCCGACGCCGTCCTGGAGGGCGAGACGGGGTTCGTGGTGAAGGGCGGTTCGCCGGCCCAGGCCGCCGACCGCATCGTCACCCTGCTGCGGGACCCGGAGCTGCGGGCGCGCATGGGCGCGCGGGGGCGGCAGTGGGTCGAGGAGAAGTGGCGCTGGGACCTGCTGGCCGAGCGTCTCAAGGAGCTGCTCTAGACGTCCCCCTCATGCAGGACGGCCCCGGACTCATGCAGGACGGCCCCGGATTCGCAAGGAATCCGGGGCCGTCCTGCACGAGAGCGGGAAACGACGGGCCGCTACGGGCGGTAAATCGCCTCGATCTCGTCCGCGAAGTCCTTCGCCACGACGTTCCGCTTCAGCTTCAGAGACGGCGTCACATGCCCCGACGCCTCCGTGAACTGCGCAGGCAGGATGCGGAACTTGCGCACCGACTCGGCCTTCGACACCGCCGCGTTGCCGTCGTCGACGGCCTTCTGCACGTCCGCCAGCAGGTCGGGGTCCTCGGCCAGTTCGGCCGGGGTCATCCCGGCGGGCTTGCCGTGGTCGGCGAGCCAGCGCGGCAGGAAGTCCTCGTCGAGGGTGACGAGCGCGCCGACGAAGGGGCGGGCGTCGCCGACGACCATGCACTCGGCGATCAGGGCGTGGGCCCGGATGCGGTCCTCGATCACGGCCGGGGCGACGTTCTTGCCGCCCGCGGTGACGATGATCTCCTTCTTGCGGCCGGTGATCGTGAGGTAGCCGTCCTCGTCGAGGGTGCCGAGGTCGCCGGTGTGGAACCAGGCGTCGGACATCGCCTCCTCGGTGGCCGCCTCGTTGTTCCAGTAGCCCTGGAAGAGGTGCTCGCCGTGCAGCAGCACCTCGCCGTCGTCGGCGATGCGCACGACGGAGCCCGGCAGCGGCTGCCCGACGGTGCCGATCTTCGGCCGGTCCCAGGGGTTGAACGCGGTCGCGGCGCAGGACTCGGTCAGGCCGTAGCCCTCCAGGACCGTGAAGCCGATGCCGCGGTAGAAGTGGCCCAGGCGCTCGCCCAGCGGACCGCCGCCGGAGATGGCGTGGGTCGCCCGGCCGCCGAGGACCGCCCGCAGCTTGCCGTAGACGAGCTTGTCGAAGACGGCGTGCTTGATGCGCAGGCCCAGGCCCGGCCCGGACGGGGTGTCGAGGGCGCGGCTGTACGCGATGGCGGTGTCCGCGGCCTTGTCGAAGATCTTGCCCTTGCCGTCGGCCTGGGCCTTGGCGCGGGCGCCGTTGTAGACCTTCTCGAAGACGCGGGGCACGCCCAGGATCAGCGTCGGGCGGAAGGAGGCGAGCTCGTCCGTGAGGTTGCGGATGTCGGGCACGCAGCCCAGGCGGATCGGCGCGAGCATCGCGGAGATCTCCACCAGGCGCCCGAAGACGTGGGCGGTGGGGAGGAAGAGCAGGACGGAGGAGTCGCCCGTGTTGAACAGCGGCTTGAGCCGCTCCACGGCGTTGCCGCACTCCGCGAAGAACGCGCGGTGGGTGAGCACGCAGCCCTTGGGGCGGCCCGTGGTGCCGGAGGTGTAGACGATGGTCGCGGGCGAGTCGGCGTTCGCGAGGGCGCTGCGCTCGTCGACCTCCTCGTCCGTGACGCCGGCACCGGCCTCGCCCAGCTTGCCGACGGCGTCGGCCTCGATCTGCCAGACGTGCGCGAGCGCGGGCAGCCGGTCCTTCACGGACTCGACGGCCGCCTCGTGCTCGGCGGTCTCGACGAGGCAGCCGACCGCGCCGGAGTCGCTGAGGATCCACTGGATCTGCTCGGCCGAGCTCGTCTCGTAGACCGGCACCGTGACGCCGCCGGCGCTCCAGATGGCGAAGTCCAGCAGCGTCCACTCGTAGCGGGTGCGGGACATCAGCGCGACGCGGTCGCCCGGCCGCACACCGGAGGCGATCAGGCCCTTGGCCGCCGCCCGGACCTCGGCGAGGAAGCGGACGGCCGTGACGTCCTCCCACCGGTTGCCGGCCTTGCGGCCTATGACGACGACGTCGGGGCGCTGCGCGGCGTTGCGGCGGATCAGATCCGTCAGGTTTCCGTCCGCAGGGACCTCATAGAGGGCCGGAAGGCTGAACTCGCGCAAGACTGCTGCTCCTCGTCGGGCGCCGGCGCCGCCGCGTCTTCGAGGGGCGCTGCGTCGGCTGCGGTCCATGATCAGGCAAGGGGGGTAGTGGACTGCCCGGACGTTACCCACCAGTACGGCTTTCGAATAGGGGGCTGCGCCCAGATGTTCTCTGCGTCACATGCCGCGGGACTGCTCCCCGCACCCTAGCCCCTCCGTTTGGTGACCCGGAAGTAACCACAGGAGTAACCGCAGGTCGCAGCCCTTCCGGAGGCTGCGTCGCAGCGCCTAGGGTGATCGGTATGGAGGCGGTATGAGGGTTCATGTGGTCAGCGACGTACACGGCAACAGCACGGACCTCGCCCGGGCGGGCGACGGCGCCGACGCCCTGATCTGCCTGGGCGACCTGGTCCTCTTCCTCGACTACGCGGACCACTCCCGCGGCATCTTCCCCGAGCTCTTCGGCGTGGAGAACGCCGACCGGATCGTCGCGCTGCGCACCGCGCGCCGCTTCGCCGACGCCCGTGAGCTGGCCCGGAGCCTGTGGCACGGCATGGACCGGGACGCCGCCATCGAGGCCGCGGTCCGCAAGCAGTACGCCGAGCTCTTCGGCGTATTCCCGGCGCCCACCTACGCCACGTACGGAAATGTCGACATCCCCCGACTCTGGCCGGAATTCGCCCGGGAGGGCACGACCGTCCTCGACGGGGAGCGGGCCGAGATCGGCGGTCTCGTCTTCGGATTCGTCGGCGGCGGTCTCCCCTCGCCCATGCACACCCCCTACGAGGTCTCCGAGGAGGAGTACGCGGCCAAGGTCGCCGCCCTCGGCGACGTCGACGTCCTGTGCTCGCACATCCCGCCTGACGTGCCCGAACTCTGCTACGACACCGTCGCCCGGCGCTTCGAGCGCGGCAGCGCGGCCCTCCTCGACGCCATCCGCGCCACCCGCCCCCGGTACGCACTCTTCGGCCACGTCCACCAGCCGCTCGCCCGGCGGATGCGGATCGGGGGGACGGAATGCGTCAACGTCGGCCACTTCGCCTCCACGGGTACACCCTGGGTGCTGGAGTGGTGACGGGCGGCGCGAGGTAGCCTTCAGCGGCAGACCCCAGGCGGCGGACCGGTACGGAGGAGCCACGGAGATGGCGGAACACACCAGCTCGAGCATCACGATCGAGGCGACCCCTGCCGAGGTGATGGCCGTGATCGCCGATTTCGGCCGCTACGCGGAGTGGACCGGCGAGGTCAAGCAGGCCGAGGTGCTGGAGACGGACGAGCAGGGCCGCGCCACGCAGGTGCGCCTCGTGCTGGACGCCGGCGCCATCAAGGACGACCACGTGCTGGCCTACAGCTGGCCCCAGGAGAACGTGGTCAGCTGGTCGCTGGTCAAGTCGCAGATGCTGCGCCAGATCGACGGCTCCTACAGCCTCGCCCCCGTCGCGGGCGGCAAGCACACCGAGGTCACCTACCAGCTCACCGTCGACGTCAAGATCCCCATGCTCGGGATGATCAAGCGCAAGGCGGAGAAGGTCATCATCGACCGCGCCCTCGACGGCCTGAAGAAGCGCGTCGAGAGCGGCGCGGCGCCCTCGGGCACGCCGACTTCCGACGCGTAGCCCGGCCTTACGCGCAGACGGCCTTACGCGCCACGCGCAGACGGCCCTGCGTCCCCGTACGTCACCGCTGGAGGCTCCCCCCTTGCGCACGGTCCTCGTCACCGGTCCCGGCGGCGCGGGCCGCACCACCGCCGCCGCGGCCACGGCCCTGGCCGCGGCCCGCGAGGGGCGGCGCGTCCTGCTCCTCACCGCCGACCGCGGCCCCGCACCCGAGGCCGTGCTCGGCACCGCCCTGCCGCCGCCCGGGGCGGGCGGCGGCGCCCTGTGGGGGCCTCCTGCCGAGGTGGCCCCCGGCCTGCGGGCCGCCCGCATTGCGACCGGCGAGCACTTCCAGGACCGCGCCCGCGACCTCCAGGAGCGCGGCGCCTCCCTCTTCGACCTGCTCGGCGCGAGCCCCCTCGACCCCGAGGAGCTCACCGAACTGCCCGGCGCCGAGCCCCTCGCGCTCCTCACCGCCCTGCGCGCCGCGCACGCGGAGGGCGAGTGGGACCTGCTCGTCGCCGACATGCCGCCCCTGCACGCCACGGTGCGGCTGCTGGCCCTCCCCGAGCAGCTGCGCCGCTACCTGCGCCGGCTGCTGCCCGCCGAGCGGCAGGCCGCCCGCGCCCTGCGCCCCATGCTCGCCCAGCTCGCCGGGGTGCCCATGCCCACGCAGCGGCTCTACGAGACCGCGGAGCGCTGGGAGGCCGAGCTCGCCGCCGTCCAGGACGTCCTCGAAGCCGACGGCACGACCGTGCGGCTCGTCGCCGAACCGGGGCCGCTCGCCGCCGCCGAACTGCGCCTCGCCCGCGCCGCCCTCGCCCTCCAGGGCTGCCGCGTCGACTCCCTCGTCGCCAACCGCCTGCTGCCCGGCGTCAGCGGCGCCGGGGTGACCGGTGACGACCTCACCGGCGACGACCTCATCGGCGACCCCTGGCTCGCGGGCCTCGCCGCCGAGCAGCTCGCCGCCCACAAGGCGCTCCACGAGGAGTTCCTCGTCGACGGCGTCACCGTCTGCGAGCTGCCCCACCTCGGCCGCGGGCCGCGCGGCCCGCGGGACCTCGCCGAGCTCGCCGGACGCGCGCGCTCGACCACCATCGGCGTGGCCGCCGGGGGAGGAAACGGTTCGGCCGGCGGCGTCGGCGTCATACCCGGCGGCGGCCTCACCGACGAGCTCGACGGCTGGAACGGCACCGGGACCGCCGGCGCCGCCGACCCCGTCGTCGAGGACCGCCTCGCCACCGACGGCGTCCTGCTGTGGCGGCTCCCGCTGCCGGGCGCCGACCGCGGCGACCTCGACCTCCTGCGCCGGGGCGACGAACTCATCGTCGGCGTCGGCCCGTTCCGCCGCGTCCTCGCCCTGCCCTCCGCGCTGCGCCGCTGCACCGTTTCGGGCGCGGGCCTGCGGGACGGGGCGCTGTGCGTGCGCTTCACCCCCGACCCCGACCTGTGGCCGACGCCCTCCTGAACGGCACTGCCTGAACGGCACCCTGCCCTTCGGGTAACGTCGGAGAAAACCCCTGTTGCAGGAGCCTGGAGGCGCTGCCATGAGCGATCACACCGAGCGCCCCGCACCCGGGGCGGCGCCCGACCCCGATGCCTGGGAGCAGGCCTGCGCCGAGGACCTCGCCGCGGAGCGCGCCCGCCGGCGGGCGCAGCAGGGCCCGCCGCCCGGCACCGCCGCCGAGGAGCTGCGCAAGCTCGTCGACGCCGTCGCCGAGAAGGTCTCCGGCATGCAGCTGCCGCTGGGGGGCGGCACCGCCCAGGGCGTCGTCCAGCAGGTCGTCGCCCAGGCGAAGGCCGTCGTCGAGCCCGTCATCGAGCGCAACCCCGACGTCTTCGACCACCTCGCCTCCGCCGGCTCCGAACTCCTGGCCGCCTACCGCGCCGCGGTCCGGGGCCAGGAGGCCCGCTGGGTGCGCGACGAGCCCGCGCAGCGCCCCGGAAAGCCCGCCGGACCCGGCGAAGGTGACGGAGGAAAGGGCGGGAGCGAGCGCATCGACCTCGACTGATCCCCGGCTCCGGTACGGTGGGTCGCGGCGGGGTTCGAGCGAAAAACTGAGGGACACATGGGACTCACCATCGGCGTCGACATCGGCGGCACGAAGATCGCGGCCGGTGTGGTCGACGAAGCGGGCAACATCCTCGCGACGTGCAAAGTGCCGACCCCGTCGACCCCCGAGGGCGTCATCGACGCCATCGCGGACGCGGTGCGCACGGTCAGCGCCGACCACGACGTGGAGGCCGTCGGCATCGGCGCCGCCGGCTACGTGGACGACAAGCGGGCCACCGTCCTCTTCGCCCCGAACATCAACTGGCGCCACGAGGCGCTGAAGGACAAGGTCGAGCAGCGCGTCGGCCTCCCGGTCGTCGTCGAGAACGACGCCAACGCCGCGGCCTGGGGCGAGTACCGCTTCGGCGCCGGCCAGGGCCACGACGACGTCATCTGCATCACGCTGGGCACCGGCCTCGGCGGCGGCATCATCATCGGCAACAAGCTGCGGCGCGGGCGCTTCGGCGTGGCCGCCGAGTTCGGCCACATCCGGGTCGTCCCCGACGGCCTGCTGTGCGGCTGCGGCAGCCAGGGCTGCTGGGAGCAGTACGCCTCCGGGCGCGCGCTCGTCCGCTACGCCAAGCAGCGCGCCAACGCCACCCCCGAGAACGCCGAGATCCTGCTGGGTCTCGGTGACGGCACGGTCGAGGGCATCGAGGGCAAGCACATCAGCGCCGCCGCCCGGCAGGGCGACCCGGTCGCCATCGACTCCTTCCGCGAGCTGGCCCGCTGGGCCGGCGCGGGCCTGGCCGACCTGGCCTCGCTCTTCGACCCCTCGGCGTTCATCGTCGGCGGCGGCGTCTCGGACGAGGGCGACCTCGTGCTCGACCCCATCCGCAAGTCGTTCAAGCGCTGGCTGATCGGCGGCCAGTGGCGCCCGCACGCGCAGGTGCTTGCCGCACAGCTCGGGGGTAAGGCGGGGCTGGTCGGCGCGGCCGACCTGGCCCGGCAGGGGTAACCCCGCGGTTCCGGGGGCCCCTCTGCTTGCCGGCCGCACCGCGTTCTTCCGCCGCGGCCGGCGTCAACCACAACGGTGGATCCCGGCGGTGCCGAGCCGACCTGAGGCCGGTTCGGCACCGCCGGAGACCGCCGTCTCGCTGCCCGCCGTTGCGGCGGAGAGAGGTGACGGAGCGGAATGGGTTCAGAAGCCGGAACGGGCACGGCGGCCCTGCCGGATCTCCCGGCATCCCGGACGGAGTCCGACGGTTCCGCCGTCGTACGGGTGCTCAGTTACAACATCCGCTCCATGCGCGACGACGTCGCGGCCCTCGCCCGGGTGATCCGGGCCTGCCGGCCCGACGTCGTCTGCGTTCAGGAGGCGCCCCGCTTCTTCCGCTGGCGCAAGGCCGCCGCCCGGCTCGCCCGCACCTCCGGGCTCGTGTACGTCGCGGGCGGGGCCACCGCCTCCGGGCCCATGATCCTCTCCTCGCTCCGCGCCCACGTGGAGCGCACCGAGGACGTCCTGCTGCCCCGTACCCCCGGTCTCCACCAGCGGGGCTTCTCGACCGCGGTGCTCCGCTTCGGCCGGGCCCGGCTCGGCGTCCTCAGCTGCCACCTGAGCATCAAGGAGTGGGAGCGCTACGAGCAGGGCCGGCTGCTCCTCGACCGGCTGGCCGCCCTGGACGTGCCGCACGCCGTCGCCGCGGGCGATCTCAACGACCGCCCCGACGGCCGCACCTTCGGCCTGCTGGCGGATGCCCTGCAGGACGGCTGGGCGACCAAGCCGTGGGGGAGGGAGCACACCACCCGGCTGGGTGACCCGCTGCAGCGGATCGACGCGGTCTTCGCGACGGAGGGGGTGGAGGTGCTGGGGTGTGGGGTCCCCATGGGATTGCCCGGCGTGGAGGAGCGCGACCTCCGGGTCGCGACCGATCACCTGCCGGTGCTGGCCGCACTGCGCGTGCCGGCTGCGTAGCGCAGCGCGGGTTCACACCACCGCGCCGCGCCCCGGGTCGTCGTCCTCGTCGTCGCCGTCCTTCATCCGCAGGACGAGCGTGGCGAAGCCGCCCAGGAAGCCGCCGACCCCGAGGGTGGTCACCCACCAGGTGAGCTGCTGCTGCAGCAGCACCATGATCAGGAGCAGCAGCGGACCGCCCAGCACGGCGATCCAGGCGAAACGGGCGGTCACGTCGCCGGTGGGCAGGGGCGGCGGCTCGGGCGGGATGAAGTGGCCCTCGTCCGCATCCTCCGCATCGTCCGCGCCGGTCTCCGGCGCCTCCGGCGTGCTCCAGTCGCGGGGGCCCACGCCGGGCGCGTAGACGATGAAGCTGCCCGGGGGCTCCTCCTTCGCGGGAGAGGGCCCGGGGGAGGCGTCCTTCCCGGGGACGTCCTTCTCCGGGGTGTCCTTCCCGGCCCCCGCGGGGGTGCCGGCGTCGTCGCCCGTGGCGGGCCAGCGGCCGGTCTCCGGATCGGGCTGTTCCCCGTACGCGGCGACGAGCTCCGCCCAGGCCGCGTCCTCGTCGAGCGGGTCGCGGCTCTCGTCGCGGCCCGCGTCACGCTCAGCCACGGGCGGCCGTCCCCTCCTCGGAGCCGACGCCGGAGAGCCGGCCGATGAACGCGTAGGTGTCCTCGAAGATGCGCTCGGCATCGTGGTCCAGGGTGGCCACGTGGTAGCTGCGCTCCAGGAGCCGCTCGGTGACGTCCCGGGAGGAGACGCGGGCGAGGATGCGGGCGGAGTCGGCCGGCGGGACGACGTGGTCCTCGGGGCTGTGCATCAGCAGCAAGGGCTGGGTGACCTGGGGCAGTTCGGCGTCGACCAGCTGGAAGAAGCGGCGCACCGAGTGCGCGGCGTGCAGCGGCACCCGGTCGTAGCCGACCTCCTGGGCGCCGGGCTTGGCGATGTCGCTCGCGATGCCCTTGGTGGAGGGCACGAAGTGGCGCACGACGGGCAGGGCCCGCGCGGCCAGGCCGTGGACCTTGTTGCCCGGGTTGACGAGGACGACGCCGCTGACGGCATCCCCGTGGCGGGCCGCGAGGCGCAGGGCGAGCGCCCCGCCCATCGACAGGCCGCACACGAACACCTGCGAGCAGCGCTCCCTCAGCTCCCGCAGCGCGTGGTCGACCTCGGCGTACCAGTCCTGCCAGCCGGTGAGCTGCATGTCCTGCCAGCGGGTGCCGTGCCCCGGCAGGAGCGGCAGCGAGACGCTCAGCCCACGCCCGGCCAGATGGTCCGCCCAGGGCCGCACGGACTGCGGGGAACCGGTGAAGCCGTGACACACGAGGACGCCTACCTCTCCGCCTTCATGGCGGAACGGCTCGGCTCCGGGGAGGAGCGGCACCGGGATCTCCGATCGGGGATGCGGGGGCAAAGGAGGACGCAGAGGGTCCGGCCCTCAGCGTACGCGGAGCGCCGCACGGCGGGTAGGCAGGTTAAGGTCTCCTCGTCACACACAGGAGGTTCTCGGTTGTTCTACGGCGCTATGAAGGTGTCCATCGGCGGGTCGCTGAAGCTTGCCTTCCGGCCGTGGGTGGAGGGCCTGGAGAACATCCCGGCCGAAGGGCCCGCGATCCTCGCGAGCAACCACCTGTCGTTCTCGGATTCGTTCTTCCTGCCCGCGGTGCTCGACCGCAAGGTCACGTTCATCGCAAAGCAGGAATACTTCACCTCCCCCGGAGTCAAGGGGAAGCTGACGGCTGCGTTCTTCAAGGGCGTCGGCCAGCTGCCCGTCGACCGTTCGGGTGCCCGCGGTGCGGGTGAGGCCGCGGTCAAGAGCGGCCTGGACGTGCTGGCGCGCGGTGAGCTGTTCGGCATCTACCCCGAGGGCACCCGTTCCCCCGACGGCCGCCTCTACCGGGGCAAGCCGGGCGGGCTCGCCCGGGTGGCCCTGCTGTCCGGGGCGCCGGTGATCCCCGTCGCCATGATCGACACCGAGAAGGTGCAGCCCCCGGGCAAGGTGCTGCCCAAGATGGTGCGCCCGGGCATCCGCATCGGCGAGCCGCTGGACTTCAGCCGCTACCACGGCATGGACGGCGACCGCTTCATCCTGCGCTCGGTGACCGACGAGGTCATGTACAAGATCATGGAGCTCTCGGGCCAGGAGTACGTGGACATCTACGCGACCGCCGCCAAGCGGCAGATCGCGGACGAGGCGAAGCGGAAGGCCGAGGAGGAGAAGGCGGCGAAGGCCGCCGGGCTCGAAAAGGCCGATATGGGCGACAAGGCCGACAAAGCCGATCAGGGCGGCAGGTAACGGGGAAGCGGCGGCCGGCGGCGCAGGCGCGCCCGGCTCGGGGGTTGGACGATGACACCGCGCAGCAGGAAGCCGCGCGTCGTACGGATGTCGGTGGAGCTGCCGCTGTGGCGCGCGCTGACCGGCTACCGCATTCTGACGCTCTGCTACGCCCTGGCGCTCTTCGCCGTCAACTACCGCGAGTACGCACATCCGCTCGGCGGCGCCCTCTACATGGGCGTACTCACCGGGTGGATGGCGCTCACGTGGAACCGGACCTCGGCGCCGGAACGCTGCACGAAGCGGTTCCTCATCGCCGACCTGGCCCTCGCACTCGCCGGAATTCTCGTCACCGCGGCCGTCGACTCCCCGGCCCGCATCGACAGTGGTGCCGCCACTCTGCCGTCCATCTGGACCGGCGGAGCCGTCCTGGGCCTGGCCATCAAGGGCGGCTGGCGCTGGGCGGCCGTCGGCTCCACCCTCGTGGCCGTCGCCAACCTCGCCGAGCGCGGCAGCCCCGCCCGGGACACCGTCCACAACGTGCTCCTGGTGTGGGTCTCCAGCATCGCCATCGGCTACATCGTCGAGGTCGCCCGCGCCAGTGAGCGCACCCTCGCCCGCGCCCTGCGCATCGAGGCCGCCACCCGCGAGCGCGAGCGGCTCGCCCGCGACATCCACGACGGCGTCCTGCAGGTGCTGGCCATGGTGCAGCGGCGCGGTGCCGCGCTCGGCGGCGAGGCGGCCGAGCTCGGCCGGATGGCCGGCGAGCAGGAGATCGCGCTGCGCACCCTGGTCGCCGGGGGCCTGCTGCCCCCGCAGCGCTCCGCCGAGGAGCTGGCCGGGGACGCCGAGCTGGTCGGCGCCGTCGCGGCCGCCCCGCCGGTCCCCACCGGCCCCATCGACGTGGGGGCGCTGCTCGCCCCGCACGCCGGGGCCGATGTCTCCTTCGCCGGGCCCGGCACCCCCGTCCTGCTGGAGGCGGCCGCCGCCGCCGAGCTCGCCGCCGCCGTCGGGGCCGCCCTGGACAATGTGCGCAAGCACGCGGGCGAGGGGGCGCGGGCCTGGATCCTGCTGGAGGACGAGCCGGACGCGGTGATCGTCACCGTGCGGGACGACGGCCCCGGCATCCCCGAGGGCCGGCTCGCGGACGCCGAACGGGAGGGGCGGATGGGCGTCGCCCTGTCGATCCGCGGGCGCCTGAGGGACCTGGGCGGCAGCGCCGAGCTGCTGTCCGTCCCCGGCCAGGGCACGGAAGTCGAACTGAAGGTTCCACGGGGGAACGGGAAAGAACAGCGATGAGCGATACGCAAGCCGAAGCACCCACCGAGCGCACCGTGCGGGTCATGGTCGTCGACGACCACCCCATGTGGCGCGACGCCGTGGCCCGCGACCTGGCCGCCGCCGGGTACGACGTCGTGGCCACTGCCGGCGACGGCCCCGAGGCCGTGCGCCGCGCCAAGGCCGCCGGCCCCGACGTCCTGGTCCTCGACCTCAACCTGCCGGGCCTGCCCGGCGTGGCCGTCTGCAAGGAGCTCGTGGGGGAGAACCCCGCGCTGCGCGTCCTCGTCCTCTCCGCCAGCGGCGAGCACGCCGACGTCCTGGAGGCCGTGAAGTCCGGCGCCACCGGCTACCTGCTGAAGTCGGCCAGCACCCAGGAGCTCGTGGACGCCGTACGGCGCACCGCCGCGGGCGACCCCGTCTTCACCCCCGGCCTCGCCGGACTGGTCCTCGGCGAGTACCGGCGGCTGGCCGCCGACCCCGCCCCGGCCGCGCCCGACGAGCCCAAGGCGCCCCGGCTGACCGACCGCGAGACGGAGGTGCTGCGCCTCGTCGCCAAGGGTCTGTCGTACAAGCAGATTGCCGAGCGTCTGGTTATTTCCCACCGCACGGTGCAGAACCATGTGCAGAACACCTTGGGCAAGCTCCAGTTGCACAACCGCGTGGAGCTCGTGCGCTACGCGATAGAGCGAGGTCTCGACGACGCCTGACCTTGACCCGGCCGGGCGTCCTCCGGCTGAAGGAGAGTGTCATGCGGATCGGAGTGCTGACCGGCGGCGGTGACTGCCCCGGGCTCAACGCGGTCATCCGCGCCGTCGTCCGCAAGGGCGTCCAGGACCATTCCTACGACTTCATCGGCTACCGGGACGGCTGGCGGGGCGTCCTTAACGGCGCCACGTCCCGGCTCGACATCCCCGCCGTGCGCGGCATCCTCCCGCGCGGCGGCACCGTGCTCGGCTCCTCGCGCACCAACCCCTTCAAGGAGCCCGGCGGCATCCGCCGGATCCGCGAGAACCTCGCCAAGGACGAGGTCGACGCCCTGATCGCCATCGGCGGCGAGGACACCCTAGGCGTCGCCGCCCTGCTCTGGAGCGAGCACGGCGTGCCCTGCGTCGGCGTCCCCAAGACCATCGACAACGACCTCTCCGCCACCGACTACACCTTCGGCTTCGATACGGCGGTGGGCATCGCCACCGAGGCCATCGACCGGCTGCACACCACCGCCGAGTCCCACATGCGCGTTCTCGTCGTGGAGGTCATGGGCCGGCACGCGGGCTGGATCGCCCTGCACTCCGGCCTCGCCGGCGGGGCCAACGTCATCCTCATCCCCGAGCAGCGCTTCGACCTCGACGAGGTCTGCGGCTGGGTCACCTCCCGCTTCCGCGCCAGCTACGCGCCCATCGTGGTCGTCGCGGAGGGCGCCATGCCCAAGGACGGCGACCTCGTCCTCAAGGACGGCACGTCGCACGACGCCTTCGGGCACGTACGGCTGTCCGGCGTGGGGGAGTGGCTCGCGAAGGAGATCGAACGGCGCACGGGCAAGGAGGCGCGGACCACGGTGCTGGGGCACGTCCAGCGGGGCGGCACGCCCAGCGCGTTCGATCGGTGGCTGGCCACGCGGTTCGGGTTGCATGCGATCGATGCGGTGCGAGGGAGGGAGTTCGGGCGGATGGTTGCCCTGCGCGGTACGGACATCGTCCGCGTGCCGTTGGCTGAGGCCACGGCCCGGCTCAAGACCGTGCCGGTCGAGCGCTACGAGGAGGTGAAGGTCTTCTTCGGCTGACGGCCGGGTGTCCCGCGCCTTCGGCGCGGGTTTTCGCCCACCCACCCGCCCATTACCGGAGAACCATCACTCTCTGAGTGAACGGGTGGGTGGGTGGGACGACCCCGCCGCGCAGCGGCGGGTCAGACCAGGACGGCGGCCAGCAGCTCCGCCACGATCGTGGCGCCGTCCAGGGTCAGGATCGACTCCGGGTGGAATTGCAGGCCCGCGAATCCCGGGCCGCGGACCGCGTGGACGTCCCCGCTGCCGGGGTCCCGGCTCAGTTCGATGCGGTGCATCGCCAGCTCCGCCTCCGCGGTGGCGGAACACCGCGCGGTGAACGTGTTGTAGAACCCCACGGTCTCGGGCCGCCCGAAGAAATCGATCCGTTCCTGCGCCCCCTGGTACGGCACGTCCTTGCGGACGATCTCCAGCCCCAGCTCGGCCGCGATCAGCTCGTGTCCCAGGCACACCCCCAGCAGGCCGTAGCGGTGGCTGCGCAGGAGTTCCGCAGCCAGGCCGCGGAGCATCCGCATCTTGGGGTCGGCGGCGTCGGAGGGGTTGCCGGGGCCGGGGCCCAGGACGACGGGGCCCTCGTGGGCCAGGGCGGCCTCCCGCAGGCCGGGCTCGTCGTAGCGCCGTACGGTCACCTCCAGGCCGGACGTGCGCAGCAGGTGGGCCAGCATGGCCGTGAAGGTGTCCTCGCCGTCGATCACGAGGGCGTGCCCGGCCCGCCCGGCGGCGGAGGCGGCCGAGGCGGCGGAAGCGGTGTCCGCGGACTGCATGCGCAGCCAGAAGGGGGCGAGGTCCGCGCGGCGGGCGTCGAGCGCGGCGCGCACCCGGGGGTCGTCGGCGAGCCGGACCGGCGCCGCCGCGGGCAGGGGCGCCCGCGGGGCGCGGACGCCGAGGGCCGCGAGGACGCCCGCCGCCTTGGCGTGGGTCTCGGCGACCTCGGCGTAGGGGTCGGAGCGGCGCACGAGCGTGGCGCCGACGCCGACGCGCAGCCGCCCGCGGCGGTCGATGTCGGCGGTGCGGATGAGGATGGGCGAGTCCAGGGTGCGGGCGCCGCCGGCGTCGCGGCCGATGAGCGCGAGGGCGCCCGAGTAGTAGCCGCGCCCGCCGGGCTCGTGGCGCCCGATGACGCGGCAGGCGTTCTGTACGGGCGAGCCGGTGACGGTCGCGGCGAACATGGTCTCGCGCAGCACGTCGCGTACGTCCAGGGAGGAGCGCCCGCGCAGTTCGTACTCGGTGTGGGCGAGGTGGGCCATCTCCTTCAGCCGTGGCCCGACGACGACGCCGCCCATGTCGCCGACGGTGCACATCATCTTCAGCTCCTCGTCCACGACCATGGACAGCTCCTCGACCTCCTTGCGGTCGTGGAGGAAGGCCAGCAGGCCGTCGCGGTCGGGGCCGGAGGCGGGGTAGCGGTAGGTGCCGCTGATGGGGTTCATCACGACCGTCCCGCCGGACATCCGCACGTGCACCTCCGGGCTGGCCCCGACGAGCGTGCGGTCGC
The DNA here is from genome assembly GCF_014650335.1 of Streptomyces hiroshimensis. Lineage (GTDB taxonomy): Bacteria > Actinomycetota > Actinomycetes > Streptomycetales > Streptomycetaceae > Streptomyces > Streptomyces hiroshimensis. The sequence continues at coordinate 298,661 of NZ_BMUT01000010.1, read as the reverse complement.
CGGTGTGCACGACGTACGTCCAGTAGGCGCCGCGCTCACCGGCCAGCAGGCGGCGGAAGAGGGCGAGGGCGTCGGCGGGGGTGAAGCCGTGGATCTCGCCCTCGAAGGTCCGCCGGATCACGAAGTTGGCGCCTTCGCCGCTGCCGATCTCGTCGTCGATCACGCGCCGGACGATCTCCGCGTAGGCGTCGTCGCTCACGTCGAAGGCGCCGCCCTCGACGCGGACGGCGTGGGCGGGCAGGGCGGCGAGGACGTCGCCGAGGGGCAGCTCGTGGCTCTCCTCGGGGCGCAGGACGGCCAGCGGCGTGCCGTCGTCGCGGACGTCGAAGCCGCGCTCGCGGATCTGCCGGAAGGGCACGAGGGCGAGGGCGTCGTGGACGGGGCGGTCGCCGCCGGGCCGGCCGGCGGGCAGCGGGATGTCGGCGAGGCGCTCGACCTCCTCGACGGGGCCGAGGAGCAGCTCGACGGTGCCTGCGGGCGCGCCCGGCCCGTCCCCGGCGCCGTGCGGGAGGCCGGGTGTGCGGCGGTGGAGGAGGGCGAAGGGCGGGCAGGCGGGGCCGGTGAGCCGGGCGAGCAGGGCGGCGGTGCCGGCGGGCCGGGCGGTGTCGCTGGGCATGGGGAGTGTTCCTTCCGGTGAGGAGAGGAACGGCCCGGGAAATGCGGAAGGCCGCCCCTCGGGCGGCCTTCGCGATGCGTCGGTGGTACGCGCAGTCAGTGGGCCGCCGGATGAGCGGTCCACCACCAGTTCTGGGTCTGCTGCGCGAACATGCTGGGCACCCTACCCGAAGCACGATCCCTACCGGCGGGTATCAGCCGAGGTCAGGCCGTAGGAATGGAAGCTTCCGGGGTAGCGGGCGGGGGCGCGGGGGCGCCCGTGTCCCGTGCGGCGGTGAAGCGGTACGGGGATGGCCGGTATTGGGCGGTGGCTCTGGCGTGTCTTGGGCGCGTCTCGTCCTTGTCTCGGCAAATGTCTCAAAGTGCGGTCCGGCGGCCGGACAGCCGCCGCGACCCCGTAGGGTTGGAGCGTGACCGTGAACGCTGAACTCCACGCCGGTGGCAACACCTGGCGCTCCCTTCCCGCGGCGCAGCAGCCCGAATGGCCGGACCAAGAGGCTCTGCGCGATGTGATCGCCGAGCTCGAGTCCTATCCGCCTCTCGTCTTCGCGGGTGAGTGCGACCAGCTGCGCCAGCGCCTGGGAGCGGTCGCCCGTGGAGAGGCGTTCCTGCTCCAGGGCGGCGACTGCGCCGAGGCCTTCGATGCCGTCGGTGCCGATCAGATCCGTAACAAGCTCAAGACGCTGCTCCAGATGGGCGCCGTGCTGACCTACGCGGGCCAGGTGCCCGTCGTCAAGGTCGGCCGTATCGCCGGTCAGTACAGCAAGCCGCGCTCGAAGCCGACCGAGACCCGCGACGGCGTGACCCTGCCGACCTACCGCGGCGACTCCGTCAACGGCTTCGCCTTCACGCCCGAGGCCCGCACGCCGGACCCGCAGCGGCTGAAGCGCATGTACCACGCCTCTTCGGCCACGCTGAACCTGGTGCGTGCCTTCACCACCGGTGGCTACGCCGACCTGCGCCAGGTGCACGCCTGGAACCAGGACTTCGTGAAGTCCTCCCCGTCCGGGCAGCGCTACGAGGCCCTGGCCCGCGAGATCGACCGCGCGCTGAACTTCATGAACGCCTGCGGGACGGACCCGGAGGAGTTCAAGACGGTCGAGTTCTACTCGTCGCACGAGGCCCTGATCCTCGACTACGAGTCGGCCCTGACCCGTACGGACTCCCGCACCGGGAACCTGTACGACGTCTCCGGCCACATGGTCTGGATCGGTGAGCGCACCCGCCAGCTGGACGGCGCGCACATCGAGTTCGCCTCGAAGATTCGCAACCCGATCGGTGTGAAGCTCGGCCCGACCACCTCGGCCGAGGACGCCCTCACCCTGATCGAGCGCCTCGACCCGGAGCGCGAGCCGGGCCGGCTCACCTTCATCACCCGCATGGGCGCGGGCAAGATCCGTGACCACCTCCCCGAGCTGGTGGAGAAGGTCACCGCCTCCGGTGCCCAGGTGGCGTGGATCTGCGACCCGATGCACGGCAACACCTTCGAGGCGGCCTCGGGCCACAAGACCCGCCGCTTCGACGACGTGCTGGACGAGGTCAAGGGCTTCTTCGAGGTCCACAAGAGCCTCGGCACGCACCCGGGCGGCATCCACGTCGAGCTCACCGGTGACGACGTCACCGAGTGCGTGGGCGGCGGCGACGAGATCTTCGTCGACGATCTGCACCAGCGCTACGAGACGGCCTGCGACCCCCGCCTCAACCGCAGCCAGTCCCTGGACCTGGCGTTCCTCGTCGCGGAGATGTACCGCGACCAGTAGGAGCCGGTGATACGAGCGCGCCGTGGGGCGGGGATCTGTGATCCCCGCCCCACGGCGTTGTTTTTCCGCCACCGGGCCGGGTAAGGTTAGGGTTACCTTATTGATCAACCCGGCTGGCGGTGAACCGCGTGTACGTCTGCTCGTGCTTCGGCATCACGGAGCAGCAGGTGCGTGAGCACGCGGACAAGGGGGCGTGCACGCCCCGGCAGATAGCCTCCGCCTGCAAGGCGGGCACCGACTGCGGCGGCTGTGTGCGCCGCATCCAGGCGCTGCTCGGCCGTGGCGCGTGCCCGCGCCGCGAGCTGGCCGACCGGGGGGAATCCGATGTGCTCGGCGCCGGGATACCCGCGCTGTCACAGCCTCAGCCCCAGGCGGCCTAGGGCTCAGTCCGACCCGCCGTTCTCCTGCTCGATGAACTGCGCGATGTACAGCGCCTCGCCGAGCTTCTCGATCAGCTCCAGCTGCGTGTCCAGATAGTCGATGTGATCCTCCTCGTCCGCGAGGATCGACTCGAAGATATTGGCCGAGGTGATGTCGCCCTTGGCCCGCATGACCTCCACCCCGCGCCGCAGGCGGTCGATGGCCTCGACCTCCACCTGCCGGTCGGCCTGGAACATCTCCGTGATGGTCTGGCCGATCCGGACGTGGAAGAGCCGCTGGTAGTTGGGCAGCCCCTCCAGGAAGATGATCCGGTCGGTGAGGGTCTCCGCGTGCCGCATCTCGTCGAAGGACTCGGCGCGCGTATGTGACGCGATCTTGGTCCACCCGTGGTGCTCCTGCAGCTTCGCATGCAGGAAGTACTGATTGATCGCGGTCAGCTCGGCAGTCAGCTGTTCATTGAGGAACTCGATGACCTCGGGATCGCCCTGCATTGCAGAGGCTCCTTCCAAGCAAGGGTGACTGGCAGGTTGCGCGCATCCTCGCACCGCCCTTCGAAACCGTCCAGTAAGTGCACACTTAGTGGGAGTTGTCCCCATAGTGGAACCCCTGGTCACCGGCGCCCCGAAAGGTCTGACACCATGGGGGCATGGGGCCCTCGAAAAACACCGAAAGCCGCAAAGGGGAGCTCCCCCAGCTGCCGCCGGGGCAGCGTCTGCAGCGCGGCTGGCCGGTGACGCACTACGGCCCCGTGCCGAGGTTCAAGCCGGACCGGTGGGAGTTCCGCGTCTTCGGGTCCACCGCCGACGGCGACAAGCACTGCTGGACGCACGAGGAATTCTCCGCACTGCCGTACACGAGGGTCGTGGCGGATCTGCACTGCGTCACGAAATACAGCGTGCTCGGCGCCGAATGGGGCGGGGTCTCGGCCCGTACGGTGCTCGAACTCGCACCGCCCGCGCCCGGGGTCACACATGTCATGGTGTGGGCGGAATACGGCTTCAGCTCAAATTTGCGACTGGCCGATTTCGCCTCCGAAAAGACGATTTTCGCCACGCACAAGGACGATGAGCCGCTCACCGCCGAGCACGGCTTCCCGGTCCGTCTCGTCGTGCCGCACCTCTACGCCTGGAAGGGGCCCAAATGGGTGCGCGGCGTGGAGTACATGACGGCCGACCGGCGCGGTTTCTGGGAGGAGCGGGGCTACCACAACATCGGTGATCCCTGGCGCGAGCAGCGCTACTCCTACCAGGAGCAGCCGGGCGAGGGCCCGGAGCTCTAAGGCCCGCGGCGCGCGTCAGAGCACGCCGTCGCGCAGCTCCTTCAGGCGGGCCACGTCCGCGGCGTGGCCCGCGGGGCCGCCCGGCGTCTCGATCGTCAGCGGCACCCCGGCCGTGGCCGGGTGGCGGAAGAGCTCCGCGAACGGGCCGGCGCCGATGTGGCCGGAACCGATGTTCTCGTGCCGGTCGAGGTGCGCGCCCACGACCGCCTTCGAGTCGTTGGCGTGGATCAGCTTCAGCCGCCCCTCGCCCACCACCGAGACCAGCTCGTCGAGGGTGCTCTTCATCCCGCCCGGCCCGGCGAGGTCGTGGCCCGCCGCGAAGACGTGGCAGGTGTCCAGGCACACCCCCAGCTTCGGGTGGTGCTCCAGCGCCTCGAAGTAGGGGCCGAGGTCCTCGACCAGCGAGCACAGCGACGCGCCCTGACCGGCCGTGGGCTCCAGCAGCAGCCAGGGGTCGTCGTCGTGGGTCAGCTCGTCCAGCAGCGGCAGCAGCCGCTCGTGGACCTGCTCCAGCGCCGCCCGGCGCGGCCGGCCGCCCGTCGCGGAGCCGGTGTGCACGACCACGCCCTGCGCGCCGATGGCCCGCCCGCGGCGCAGCGAGTGCCGCATCGACTCCCCGGACAGCTCGACCGTCGCCGCGGTGTGCGAGCCGAAGTTGATCAGGTAGGGGGCGTGCACCCACACCGGCAGGGACTCCTGCGCGCACGCGGCGCGGAACGCCTCGTCCTGCGCGGGGTTGCCCGCGGGCGTCGCCCAGCCGCGCGGGTTGGCGACGAAGACCTGGAGGGTCTCCGCGCCCATCTCGCGCGCGTAGGCCAGGCCCACCTTGGCCAGGCCGCCCGCCACCGGCACATGGCCGCCCACGGGGTTGCGCAGCCGTCCCGGGGCCTGCTCCTCCGCGGCTGCCGGCTCCTCCACTGCTACGGACACGGTTACAGACCGCCCTTGAGCTTGATGGTGATGGTGTCGCCCTTGGCGGCCTGCTCGCCGCCCTTGACCGACTGGCTCTCCACCGAGTCCTGCGGGAAGAAGAACGGCTTGTCGACCTTCACCTGGAAGCCCGCCCCGGTCAGCAGCCGCTTGGCCTCGGCCTCGTTCTTGCCCGTGACGTCCGGGACCGGCAGCATCTCCTTGCCCTTGGAGAGGGTCAGGGTGACCGTGTCGCCCTTGGCGGCCTTGTCGCCCGTGCCCGGGGACTGCTCGGCCACGGAGCCCTTGGCGCGGTCGGAGAAGACCTGGGTCTCCGACACCTTGGTCTCGAAGCCCTTGTCGCGCAGGGCGGCGGTCGCGGCGTCCGGGGACATGCCCCGCACGTCCGGCACGTCCAGCGGGGCGCCCTTGCTGACGGTCAGCGCGACCGGCGCCTCCGGGCGGCGCTGCTCGCCCGGCTTCGGGTCGGTGGCCAGTACCGAGCCCTGCGGGGTCTCGCTGCTGAACTGCTTGCCGACCTCGCCGACGGTCAGGCCCGCGCCCTCGATCTTCTTCTTCGCCTCGTCGAAGGGCATGCCGACGACGTTGGGCACCTCGGCCCGCGCGGGCCCGCGCGAGAGGGTGATCGTCACCTTGCCGGTGTTGCGGATGCGCTTGCCGGGCGCCGGGTCGGCGGCGATGACGTGGCCGCGCTCGACGGTGTCGCTGAAGTCCTCCTTCGTGCGCACCCCGAGCCCGGCGTCGTCCAGTGTCTTCTCCGCCTTGTCCCGGGTCATGTCCAGGACGGCGGGGACGGTCGTGAACTGGCCCGAGTTGACGTACCAGACCCCGGTGCCGATCAGCACGGCCAGCAGTGCGGCGACCGCCGCGAGGACCCCGCGCCGCGGCGCCTGCCGGAACCGGCCGCGCGGGCCCGCGGGGGGCACAGGCGGGGCCGGCGGGGCCGGGGGAGCGGGCGGGTGCTCCAGCCGCGTGGTGCGGTTCAGCCGGTCGCCGTCCTCCTCGGGCAGCGGGCGCGCGGCCGGCCGGGGCAGCACGCTCGTACGGTCCTCGGGGCCCGTCGCGCGGCCTGTGACCGCGTCGGTGAGCGCCTGCGGAGGCATCGAGTCCAGCTGCTCGTCGCTCAGCTCCGCGCGCGCGGCGCGGGCAAGGCCCAGCAGCGCGACGGCGTCGGCCGGGCGCAGCCGCGGGTCGCGGGCGGTGGCGTCGGCGACGAGGCCGTCCAGCCCGGCGGCCAGGCCCGGCACGGCCGCCGACGGCGGCGGGACGTCCGCGTGCAGGTGCTGGTAGAGGACCTGGGCCGGGGTGCTCCCGGTGTGCGGCTTGGCACCGGTCAGCATTTCGTAGAGGACGACGCCGCACGCGTAGACGTCCACGCGCGGATCGGCGGTGCCGTGCTCCAGCTGCTCGGGGGCCAGGTACGACACGGTGCCGAGCACGGATCCGGTGGATGCGGTGGTGTCGGTGTCCACGGCGCGGACGAGCCCGAAGTCGGCGACCTTCACCCGGCCGTCGTCGCCGATCAGCACGTTCTCGGGCTTCATGTCGCGGTGCACCAGGCCCGCGAGGTGGGCCGCGCCCAGCGCGGCCAGCACCGGCTCCAGGATGTCGAGGGCGGCGCGGGGCTGGAGGGCCCCGCGCTCGCGCAGCACGTCGCGCAGGGTGCACCCGGGCACGTACTCCATCGCCAGATAGACGTACGGGCCGTCGGTGCCCTGGTCGTAGACGCCCACCACATTGGGGTGGTCCAGGCGCGCGACCGACTTGGCCTCGCGGATGAAGCGCTCCACGAACGCGGTGTCGGCGGCGAGGCCGGGGTGCATCACCTTGACCGCGAGCACCCGGTCGAGCCGGGTGTCGAGGGCGCGGTAGACCGTGGCCATCCCGCCCACGGCGATGCGGGCCTCGACCCGGTAGCGGCCGTCGAGCGTGTGCCCGACCAACGGGTCCCCTAGCGTCGTATCCACGCGACGAGTCTAAAAGGGCGGGGAGACAGCCATGACCCCAGCAAGAATCAAGCCGTCCGGCGCCCCGGACCGGGGTCCGGGGCGGAGCTCCGGTCAGTCGCCCGCGCCGAAGGCGGGCCGCTCCGGATCGAGACGCGCCAAGCCCTCCGCAGGAGAGGACGCCTCGGCGAAGTGGCGCCGCGGTATCCGTCCCGCCCGGTACGCCAGCCGCCCCGCCTCCACGGCGTGCCGCATCGCCTCCGCCATCAGCACCGGCTCCTGGGCGCGCGTCACCGCGGAGGCGAGCATCACCGCGGCGCAGCCCAGCTCCATGGCGAGCGCGGCGTCGGAGGCCGTGCCGGCGCCCGCGTCGAGGATCACGGGGACCCCGGCGCGCTCGGTGATCAGCTGGAAGTTGTGCGGGTTGCGGATGCCGAGGCCGGAGCCGATGGGCGAGCCCAGCGGCATGATCGCCGCGCAGCCGACGTCCTCCAGCTTGCGGGCGAGAACCGGGTCGTCGCTGGTGTACGGCAGCACCGTGAAGCCGTCGTCGACGAGGATCTCCGCGGCGTCGAGCAGCTCGACCGGGTCGGGCAGCAGCGTGCGCTCGTCGGCGATCACTTCGAGCTTGACCCAGTCCGTGCCGAGCGCCTCCCGGGCCAGCCGGGCCGTCAGGACGGCCTCGCCCGCGGTGTAGCAGCCGGCGGTGTTCGGCAGGACCCGGATGGAGTGCCGCTCCAGCACGGAGAGCACGGAGCCCCGGACGCTCGCGTCCAGGCGGCGCATCGCGACGGTGGTCAGCTCGGTGCCGGAGGCCAGCAGCGCGCGCTCCATGATGTCGAGGCTGGGCGCTCCGCCGGTGCCCATGATCAGCCGGGAGCCGAAGGTGGTGTCGGCGATGGTGAGCAGGTCGTCCGCCATCGGTGCTGATCAGCCCCCCTGCACTGCGGTGAGGACCTCGACGCGGTCGCCCGCGCCGAGCCGGGTGGCGGCCCACTGGCCGCGCGGCACGACGGCCTCGTTGACGGCGGCGGCCACGCCGCCGGGCGCGGAGCTCATGCTCGCCACGAGAGCGCCGAGGGTCAGGCCGTGGGGCACCTCGCGGTGCTCGCCGTTGACGCTGATGCCCATGTGGGCCTCGGGGTTGTCGGTGGGATCGCTGGGGTTCATACGGGCAGCTCCTGCAGCGCGTTCGAGAAGCGTCGGGGGGTGAAGGGGCGGGCCTCCTCGGGGAGGCGCCCGGTGGTCAGCACCTCGGCCATGACGTCGCCCGTCAGCGGGGTGAGGAGGACGCCGTTGCGGTGGTGGCCGGTGGCGGCGTGCAGCCCGGGAAGGGCGGTCGGGCCGAGCAGGGGTGCGTTGTCGGGGGAGCCGGGGCGCAGCCCGGCGGAGGTCTCGACCAGGGGCAGTTCGGTGATGCCGGGCACCAGCTCGTGGGCGTCGCGCAGCAGCTCGTAGACCCCGCCGGCGGTGACGGTGGTGTCCCAGCCGAGCTCCTCGGTGGTCGCGCCGAGGACGAGCTCGCCGTTCTCGCGGGGCACCAGGTACACCGGGCCGCCGCGGACGACCGCCCGCACGGTGCGGGACAGGAAGGGCGCGTACGCGTCCGGGACACGCAGCCGCAGCACCTGGCCCTTGACGGGGCGCACGGGCGGCAAGGCGTCGGCAGGGACGCCCGTGAGCGTCCCGCTGCGGCTGCCCGCCGCGAGCACCACCTGGCCCGCGGCTATCCGGCGGCCGTCCGCGAGCTCGGCGCCCGTGGCACGGTCCCCGGCGAGCAGCAGCCGTACGGCCCCCGAGCGGTGGAAGGCGACCCCGGCCCGCTCGCAGGCCGTGAGCAGCGCCCGCGCGAGCCTGCGGGGATCGGTCTGGTGGTCCCCGTCCACCCGCAGCCCCCCGCGTACGCCGGGCGCGAGCATCGGCTCCAGGCGGCGGCACTCGCGGCCGGTGAGCCACTGCGCGTCCAGCCCGCAGCGCTGCTGCAGGGCGTGCAGCTCGCGCAGGTGCTCGCGGTCGTCGGCGTCGAGGGCGACGGCCAGCGTGCCGCACGCCCGGTAGCCGGTGGCGACGCCGCTCGCCTCCTCCAGCTCGGCCGTGAAGTCCGGATAGCGGCGCGCGGAGGCCAGGTTGAGGGCGAGCAGCGCCTCCTCGCCGTAGTGCAGTTCGGTCACCGCGGCCAGCATCCCGGCGGCGACGCGCGCCGCGCCGCCGCCCGGTGCGGGGTCGGCCACGGCGGTGCGCAGCCCGCGCTGTGCGGCGCGCCAGGCGGTGACGAGCCCGATGAGACCGCCGCCCACGACGAGGACGTCGCAGGCGGGCACGGTCGGTGGAGTCGGTGCGTCCGATGTGGTCGTCGACGCGGCCATGAGGTGTCCAGCCCCTCCCTTCGCCGGCATGACCCGGATCAGGTTCGTACGGTCGGAGGCCGTCCAGCCTCCCTCTCAGCCCGGTCGTCCGGGCTCCCGCGAGTGCGTGCACCGGCCACCCTAGTACGCGCCGCGATTGCGGGGCGAGGGCCCGTCGGACGACGACGCGGCGGTGCCCGCGCGCCGGTCCCCGCCGCCGTCGCCCTACAGTGATCGGGTGAGCGAGCACCGGGAAGAAGCACTTGCCGCCGGCGAGCGGCGCGTCGTCATCGTGGGCGCCGGAATGGCCGGCGTGCAGACCGCCGTCGCCCTGCGCGAGCACGGCTGGGTCGGCACCGTCACGGTGCTGGGCGCCGAGCCGCACCCTCCGTACGACAGGCCGCCGCTCTCCAAGGCCGTCCTGCTGGGCAAGGCCGAGGGCTCCGCGTTCGAGGTGGACTTCGCCTCGCTCGGGATAGACCTCCAGCTCGGGCGGGAGGCCACCGGCCTGCGCCCGGCCGAGCACCTGCTGGAGACCGCCGCCGGGCCCGTCCCCTACGACGTCCTGGTCATCGCCACCGGCGCCGAGCCCGTCCGGCTGCCCGGCAGCGAGGGCCTGCCCGGCGTCCACCTGCTGCGCACCCTCGACGACGCCGTGGGGCTGCGGCCGGTGCTGGCCGCCCAGCACGACGTCGTGGCCGTCGGCGCGGGCTGGATCGGCGCCGAGGTCGCGACGGCCGCCCGGGAGGCGGGCTGCGAGGTGACCGTGGTCGAGGCGGCGGACCGCGTCCTCGCCGGTGCCATGCCCGCCGAGGTCGCCGCCCGCATGGCCCCCTGGTACGCCGAGAGCGGCGCCCGGCTGATGCTCGGCGCGCGCGTGAGCACCGTCGAGCCCGGCGCGGTCGTACTCGACGACGGCACCCGGCTGCCGGCCGGCGCCGTGGTCGTCGGCATCGGGGCGCGGCCCGCGACCGGCTGGCTGGAGGGCTCCGGCATCGAGCTCGGCGAGGACCGCGCCGTCGTCGCCGACGAGCGGCTGCGCACCTCGCTGCCCGACGTCTACGCGGTCGGCGACTGCGCCTCCTTCCCCTCCGCCCGCTACGGCGAGCGGCTGCTCGTGCACCACTGGGACAACGCCATGCAGGGGCCGCGGACCGTCGCGGCGAACATCGTGCTCGGCCCGGCCGAGGGGCCGGTCTACGACCCGGTGCCGTACTTCTGGTCCGAGCAGTTCGGGCGCTTCGTGCAGTACGCGGGCCACCACGCCGCGGCCGACGAGCTGCTGTGGCGCGGCGACCCCTCGACCGCCGCCTGGAGCGTGTGCTGGCTGCGCGCCGGCGTCCTGGTCGCCCTGCTGGCCGTCGGCCGTCCCAGGGACCTCGCCCAGGGCCGCAAGCTCATCGAGAAGGGCGCCTCCCTGGACCGCACCAAGGCCGCCGACGCGTCGGTGCCGCTGAAGGCCGCGGTGCTGTGACGCGCCCGGGTCGGGTCAACCCGGCTACCGGCTGTCAGCGGCAGATGGCAGGCTTGTCCCGTGACCGAGATTGACGCAAAGATCGACGCGCTTGTTCCCGCCTGGTTCAACCTCCCCGAGATCGCAGAGAAGCTCGACGTGGAGGTGACGCGCGTGCGGCAGCTGGTGAAGGAGGGCCAGCTGATCGCCGTGCGCCGCGGTGAGAACAGGGTGCTCATGGTGCCCGCCGCCTTCATCGGCGAGGGCAAGGTCGTCAAGGGCCTGGCCGGGACCCTGACGCTGCTGCGGGACGACGGCTTCAGCGACGAGGAAATGCTGGAGTGGCTCTTCACCGCCGACGAGACCCTGCCGGGCACCCCGGCGGACGCGCTGCGGGAGAACCGCGGCACGGAGGTGAAGCGGCGCGCCCAGGCGCTCGCCGTCTGAGCCGCCGAGCCGCCCGAAAGCCTCAGCAGCAGTCCCGGGCGCGGTGAGCCGCGCCCGTCAGAACCGTCCGGTGTGCGGGCGGGGCGCGCCCCCGCCCGCACTCCGCCGACCCGGGGGGAACCACCCGATGTCCGCCACCGCCCGCGCCCTCCTCGACGACGCCCGGCTGTACCTGTGCACCGACGCCCGCAAGCGCCAGGGCGATCTGCCGGAATTCCTCGACGCGGTCCTCGCCGCCGGTGTCGACATCGTCCAGCTGCGCGACAAGGGCATGGAAGCGGGCGAGGAGCTGGAGCACCTCGCCGTCTTCGCCGATGCCGCCCGGCGCCACGGCAGGCTCTTCGCGGTCAACGACCGCGCCGATGTCGCCCACGCCGCCGGTTCCGGCGTCCTGCACCTCGGCCAGGGCGATCTGCCGGTGCCCGCCGCCCGCGCCATCCTGGGCGAAGAGGTGCTGATCGGCCGCTCCACGCACGCCGAGGCCGAGGTGGATGCCGCGGCCGCCGAGCCCGGCGTGGACTACTTCTGCACCGGCCCCTGCTGGCCGACCCCCACCAAGCCGGGCCGGCACGCCCCCGGCCTGCCCCTGGTCCGCCACGCGGCGGCCCTCGGCACCGCGCGCCCCTGGTTCGCGATCGGCGGCATCGACCTGGGCAATCTGGAGCAGGTGCTCGACGCGGGCGCCCGCCGGGTCGTGGTGGTCCGCGCGATCACCGAGGCGGACGATCCGGGCGAGGCGGCGGCGCTGCTGGCGAAGCGGGTCCGCGAGCGCCTCTGAGGCTCCTGAGGTTCCTTAAGGCTCCTTCCGGGCCGGCCGGGAACGCCAACGGAGCATCACCGGGAACGTCAACGGAGCATCAACGGAATATGAAGATCCCGTCCGCATGGCGGACGGGATACCGGCCTATCGGGCAAATCGTAGAAGTGGGTTGGGGGCCGCCGGGACCGCTGGTTAACTTGCCGGTATGGCCCTTGGTACCGCCTCCACCAGGACAGACCACGCGCGCACGGTGCGTGACCTGCTCGCCTCAGGCGAGCGGTCGTATTCCTTCGAGTTCGCCGCCCCGAGGTCCGAGAAGGGGGAGCGCACCCTCTGGGACGCCATCCGCCGGATCGAGGCCGTAGGCCCCACCTTCGTCTCCGTCACCTACGGCGCCGGAGGCTCCTCCCGCGAGGGCACCGTGCGGGTGACCGAGCGCATGGCGACCGACACGACGCTCACGCCCGTCGCCCACCTGACAGCCGTCAACCACTCCAAGGCCGAGCTGCGCAACATCATCGGCCAGTACGCCGACGTCGGCATCCGCAACATGCTCGCCCTGCGCGGCGATCCGCCCGGCGATCCCATGGGCGAGTGGGTGCGCCACCCCGAGGGCCTGCACTACGCCGCCGACCTCGTCAGGCTCATCAAGGAGTCCGGCGACTTCTGCGTCGGCGTCGCCGCCTTCCCGGAGATGCACCCGCGCTCCACCGACTGGGACACCGACATCCGGTACTTCGTGGACAAGTGCCGCGCGGGCGCGGACTTCGCCATCACCCAGATGTTCTTCTACCCGGAGGACTACCTGCGGCTGCGCGACCGGGTGGCGGCCGCCGGCTGTGACACCCCGATCATCCCCGAGATCATGCCCGTCACCAACGTCCGCCAGATCGAGCGGTTCGCGCAGCTCAGCAATGCCGCGTTCCCGCCCGCGCTGGCCGAGCGGATCCTCGCGGTCAAGGACGACCGCGCCGCTGTACGCTCGATCGGGATCGAGTACGCCACGGAGCTGTGCGCTCGGTTGATGGCCGAGGAGATTCCCGGGCTGCACTTCATTACCCTGAACCACTCCACGGCGACGCTGGAAATCTACGAGAATCTGGGACTGCACCAGCGGTCCTGACGGCCGGCCCCTCGAAAGGCGGCGGCCACGAGAGGGGCGTAAATGGGCTGGACGGTCCTCTACATCGCATTCGGCGTCGTCGCGCTCTGGCTGCTCGGCGAAGTGCTGCTGCAGTACAAGGCGCGACTGCGCTGGCGCCTCCTCGCCTTCGCCGGGTTCCTCGGCGTCGTCGCGGGCGTCGTCATCCCGTCCGTCGCGGTCATCGCGGTGGGCGCGGTGGCCTTCGCCGTCGGGCAGACGTATGTGACGCTCTCCTTCCGCCGGGGCTTCTCGCGCGGCTGGGCGCTCCGCCGGGACAAGACCGGCAACGGCGACAACGCGGGCGAGTTCGGCAAGTCCGGCACGGAGGAGAAATCCGGCACGGGCGGTAGGTCCGGAAGGGGCGTCAAGTCCGGTAAGCGCGCCGGGAAGCCGGCCGCCGAGGACGACGGCCCGAAGGAGCCGCGCACCGGCCGGCGCCGCAGGACGGAGCGGGCGGAGGCCCCTCCGCTCGACGAGACCGCGGCCATGCCCGCCGTCCCCCCGCTCGCGGAGCCCGCGAGCGACCCCGGCCTGCCCGGCGCCGACCTCCGGACGCAGGCCGGACCCGGAAACGCGGGCGACGCGGCGGCCTACGGCGGTTACGGCGAGAGCGGTTACGGCGACAACGGCTACGGCGCGGCTTCCGCCCCCGCCCAGGACACCGGCCCTGCCCAGAGCGCCGGCCCCGTCCTGTACGGCGACTCCGCCCCGTACGACGCCCCCTACGGCGCCCAGGTCCCGGCAGCGCCCGGCGTGCCCGCCGAGCCCGGTCAATTCGACTACGGGCAGGGACAGTACGCCGCGTACTCCGACCCCTACATCGGCAGCCGGCAGCAGGCCTACGAGCCGTACGACTCCTACGGGCAGTACCAGCAGCCCGCTCCCCAGCCCTACGGCATGGGCGGCTATCCCGCCGAGGCCTACGCGCCCGCCCCGCAGTACGACATGGACACCCCGCCCGGCGGCGTCTGGGTGCCGCAGCAGCGCGACGGCGACCTTCCGCCCGCCCCGCAGGGCTACGCCCCCCAGCAGCCCTACCCGGGCTATCCCCAGCAACTCCCCGGCCAGGGGCAGGGCCAGGGTCAGGGGCCGGGCTACGGCGAGCAGTACACCGAGCACCACAACGAGCAGCCCCGCTACTGACCGCACCGCCGCGGCAGCGGGGCTCCGGGCGGAGAACCGCAGCGGGGCCGAGAACCGCAGCGGGGCCGAGAACCGCAGCCGGGCGGAGAACCTCCGCCCGGCGGAGAGCCGCTGCCTACTGGGAGCCGCGCCAGTCCGCCCCGGACACGATCAGGCCCGCGGCCATCGTCCCGGACATCCCCGCGTGCGCCAGCCCGCCGCCGGGGTGGGCGAAGCCGCCCGCGAGATACAGGCCGGGCAGCGGCGTCGCATTGGCGGTCCGCAGGAACGCGCCCCCGCCACCGGCCAGCACCGGCGCCGGAACGCCCCCGCCCTCGGCGCCCGTCGCCCGCTCGGTGTCGGCGGGCGTGCGCACCTCGTGCCACAGCAGGCGCTCCCGCAGGCCCGGCAGCACTCCTTCCGCGGCGTCGAGCACGCGCTCGGCGAAGGCGGCGGACGTCGCCTCGCCGTTCCAGTCCACCTGACCGTGCGGTGCGACCGTGGCGGTCAGCGTGACGGCCTCGTGGCCCTCGTCCGGGCGGACGTCCGGATCGTCCGGGCGCAGTACGGTCACCGTCGGCCGGTAGTGCAGCGCGGCGGGGCCGCGCGCACCCTCGCCGAAGATCCCTTCCAACTCCGCGCCGCGGTCCGGCGCGTGGACCACCGTGCGGTGGGCGGTGGCCGCGGGCCGCGCCCCGCGGAGCGCGAGGAAGACCGTGAACCGCCCGGGCGGCACCGGCGGACCGGGCCGCGCCGCGGGCCCGCAGGCCGCCGGGGCGAGCTGCCGCAGCCGCCCGGGCGAGACGCCGGCGACCACCATGTCGGCCTCGGCCGTGCGCCCGTCCGCCAGCTCCACACCGGCCGCGCGGCCGTCCTTCTCGACGACGGCCGTGACCTCCGAGCCCAGGGCGAACTCCACCCTGCGCGCCAGGCACCGCTCGTACACGGCGTCGGCCAGGCCGCGCATCCCGCCGCGCACGTACCAGCTGCCGAAGGTCTGCTCCATGTACGGCAGGACCGTCGCGCTCGCGGGGGCGTGGCGCGGATCGAGCCCGTACGCCAGGGCGTGGCTCTCCAACAGGGCCGTGAGCCGCGGGTCCTTCAGCTCCCGCTCGGCGACGGCCGCGAGCACGGGCGGCGTGCTCCGCCGGAACAGGCCGCGCTTGCGCAGACCCGGATAGGGGTCGTGGCCCAGGGCCTCCAGGTACTCGGGGTCGGCGAGCAGGGGTTCCTCCAGCAGGGGGCGGCGGGTGGCGTCCCACACCACGCGCGCCCGGTTCACGAGCTCGCTCCAGCGCTCGCCCGCACCCGCCCCCACGGCCTCGTCGAGCGCCTGGACCACCCCGGCCCGGGAGGCGTTGGGCAGGGAGACGGACGTGCCGTCGGCGAAGACGTGCGCGCTCGCCGGATCGACCTGGACCAGGCCGACGCATCGCTCCAGGGACTCCTTGCCCGTCTTGACGAACAGGTCGCGGTAGACGGCCGGAAGGTGCAGCAGCCCCGGCCCCGTATCGAAGGCGAAGCCGTCGCGCGTCATGCGCCCGACGCCTCCGCCGTGCGTCGCCGCGCGCTCGTACACCGTCACCCGGTGGCCCGCGACGGCCAGCCGGGCGGCGGCAGCCATCGCGCCCATCCCGGCGCCGATCACCGCAATCCGTGCCATGGGAGGGACTTTATCCGGCGGCACTGACAGCGCCGGGCGGCACCGGTCCCCACGAGCGCGCGGATGCCCGCCCTGGGCCTGAACGCTCAGGCGTGAGTACCCGTACTCAGAGGAGGAGATGAGTAGGCGCACGGATGGGCCGCGGCCCCGCCGGGCGGAAGAGTGGTGCCCACGGAAGGGGCGCGGCGCCGGTACCGCCGGCACGGGGCGGCGGAAACGGCGCGGCACCCCCGACGTGACCGGGGGGGGGCGGGGGCCCTTGCAGGGCTCGGGGGAGCACACGGGGGAGCAAGGGGGGAACGCCGTTCCGGCGCCGGCCGAGGGGGATTCGGCCGCGCCGGGACGTGCGCCTGCGGCGGAGGCCTGACCGGCCGCGGCCCGGACAGGGCTAGCGGACGACCCCGCTCAGGCGGCCCTGCAAAAGGCGCGACAGCGTCGCGTGCACCTCGTCCACCGACCGCTCGGGCTGGAACGACTGCCAGTCCAGCGCCGCCACGAGCACCGTCCCGAACAGCGCCGACGCCGTCAGTGCGAGGTCGGTCCCCGGCGTCGGGCCCTCCTCCGCGACCGCCTCCCGCAGCGCGGACTCGATCACCTCGACCGCCTCCTGGCGCACCCGCGTCAGCGTCGGGCGCCAGGCCCGGTTGGTGCGCCACAGCTCGGCGACGTAGAGCCGGGCCAGCGACGGCTGGCGGGCCACGAAGTCCAGCCCGGCGCGGATCATCGCGTCCAGCGCCTCGGCCGCGCCACCGCCCCGCTCGGCGGTCTCCTCGGCCGCCGCCCGCAGCGCCCCGGTCAGCAGCTCCATCCCGTGCCGCAGCAGCTCCTCGAACAGATCGGTCTTGCTCGCGAAGTTGTAATAGACGGTGCCCTTGGCCACCCCGGCCCGTTCCGCTATCTCGTCCACGGTGGTGGAGGAGAAGCCCTGTTCGGCGATGAGGGTCACCGCGGCGTCGAAGAGCTTTCGCCGGGTGTTCTGACGGCGCGTACTGCTGCTGTCCATGAAGTGATTCTCCCTGCCCGCCGCGCGGCGCCCGCCCCTGCGTCAACCTCGCGTGGCCGTACGGGCATTCGCGCAGGCGCCGGCGGCCGCCCGGGGCGGTCCGCGCGGCGCCGCGCCGGACCGGGCGGCCGTGTCGTCCTGCCCCCGGGCGCGGCCCATTAGGCTGGGGCGGACGCAACCGTTCGCCACCGCCGAGGAGCCACCCGCCGTGTCAGACCCGCTGCGCCCCCGGGCGTCCCTGCGTACCGCCGTGGTCTGGGAGGTCCTGCGCGACGCCCTGGACCGCCGGGTGAAGGCCGCCGGCCCGGACGGCGGGGTGCTGGACGTGCTCGACACCGGCGGCGGCTCCGGCCACTTCGCGGTGCCCGTCGCGGCCCTCGGCCACCGCGTCACCGTCGTCGACCCCAGCCCCAACGCCCTCTTCGCGCTGGAGCGCCGGGCCGCCGAGGCCGGCGTCGCCGAGCGGGTGCGCGGCGTCCAGGGCGACGCCCACGGCCTGTTCGACGTGGTGGACCGCGGCGCCTACGACGTGGTGCTCTGCCACGGCGTCCTGGAGTACGTGGACGACCCCGCCGAGGGCGTGCGCAACGTCATCGAGGCGCTGCGCCCCGCCGGCACCCTGAGCCTGCTGGCCGCCGGCCTCGGCGGCGCGGTCCTCGCCCGTGCGCTCGCCGGGCACTTCACCGAGGCTCGCCAGGTCCTCACCGACCCGGCCGGCCACTGGGGCGCGGGCGACCCGGTGCCGCGCCGGTTCACCGCCGAGCAGCTGACGGAGCTCGTGACCGCCGCGGGCCTGGAGGCCGGCGCCGTGCACGGCGTGCGCGTCTTCGCGGATCTGGTGCCCGGTGTGCTGCTCGACGCGGAGCCCGGCGCCCGGGAGGCGCTCGCCCAGCTGGAGGCCGCCGCGGCCGCGCTGCCGGCCTTCCACTCGGTGGCCACCCAACTGCACGTACTGGCCGAACGTGGCTGACTGCGCGCTGTAGGTCACACACCACCCGATCAGCTGGTTCGCCCCGTATGATCGGGGGACACCGTCCGGCATGGCCGATCGGCGAACCGGGAATGTACGTCCCGACACCACCGATCGCCACACGGACATCGGTGGGCGGATTGGCGCAGAGGGGCGGGTTTCACGGGGGCGATTCCCTGCCTATCCTGAAAGGGTCGCACCCGGTCGCCCCCCGCGACCGACGAGTAGGAGGACTCCGTGCCGCTCTCGGAGCACGAGCAGCGCATGCTCGAGCAGATGGAGCGAGCGCTGTACGCCGAAGATCCCAAGTTCGCGACAGCGCTCGAGGGCAGCGGCCTGCGCACGTACACCCGGCGACGGGTCTACCAGGCGGTCGCCGGGTTTCTGGTGGGTATCGCGCTCTTGATGACCGGCGTGATGATTCAGGGGCAGTACTGGATCAGTGTGGTCGGCTTCCTCGTCATGCTGGGCTGCGCGGCGCTCGCCGTCACCGGCTGGCGCAAGGGGCCGCGGGCCGGTGCGCAGCGGGGGACGGGCCCGGCGGGGCCCCTGGGCGGCCGCGGCCAGATGCGCCCGCGCCGCAGCATGATGGACCGCATCGAGCAGCGCTGGCAGCGCCGCCGTGACGAGCAGGGCCACTGAGAGCCCTCGCGCTTCCTTCATCCGTTTCTTCATCCATGGCGTGGGGNNCCCCCCCCCCCCCACGCCATATCCGTCTGCGGCGGGTGCCGTTCAGGCGCGCGGGCGTGCCGCGCGCAGCGCCCGGCCCGCACGCCGCCAGGAGGCCCCGAGCCGGCCGGTGCGGATCCGCCGCGCCGCTGCCGAGCGGCGCCGCGCGAAGCCCCACAGCAGCCGGGCCGCCGAGCGCGGCAGCAGTACGGCGCGCAGCCGGGCGCCCCGCCCCGCGGCGGCGTGCAGCCCGGCCCGCACGCACTCGACGTCGCCCGCGAGGCCCGGCGCGGGCCGTGGCCGCGGCGCGTACAGCACCTGCTCGACCGCGGCGGCCACGCGCCCCGCGGACGCGGCGGCCTCCCCTTCCAGGGCGCCGGCGGTGACGATGCGCGCGGCGGCGGCACGCGGGGTGCGGGAGTCGTCGGGCAGGATGCCGTAGTCCCAGGCGGAGTCCGTCAGTTCGCGCCAGGCCGCCAGCGTGCGCTCCGCGGCCATGGCGTCCGCGGCGGCATCCGGGTGCAGGTCCGGCCCGCCGAGCCGGCGGGCCCGGACCCGCCGGCGCCACAGCATGGGCAGCAGGGGGAGCCCCAGGGCCGCCAGCGCCGCCACGGCGATGCCCGTCACCGCGGCGGCGGAGGGGCCGCCGGAGGACTGCCCGCCGCCGGCCTGCCCGGGGGCGGGCCGGCACTCGCCGAGCTTCTTCTGCGCCGGCGGGCAGGCGTCCGTGTCCTGCGGGGCCGCCGGGGCCGCGGCGCTCCGCTCCGGGGCCGGAGCCGGCGCCGCGCCGGGACCGGCCCCGGGGGCCTGCTCGGCGACGGCGTACTCGGGCGTGGTGCCGCGGCCGGGCGTCGGCTCGAAGCGCGTCCAGCCGATGCCCTCGAAGTACAGCTCGGGCCAGGCGTGGGCGTCCTTGGACCCGACGGACACCGAGCCGTCCGCCGTGGGAGTGCCCGGCATGAAGCCGACGGCCACGCGCGCGGGGATGCCCAGCGTCCGTGCCATCGCCGCCATCGAGAAGGAGAAGTGGATGCAAAAGCCCCGCTTGGCCTCCAGGAAGCGGGCGACGGCGTCCGCGCCGGTTCCCGACGCGACCTGGGTGTCGTACTGGAAGCCGCCGCCGACCGAGAACCAGTCCTGCAGCATGACCGCCTGCTGGTAGGCGTTCGCCGAGCCCGCCGTCACCTTCCGGGCCGTCTGCGCCACCACGGGCGGCAGTGACCGGGGCACCTGGGTGTAGGCCCGCAGGACCTGCTCCGGGGGCGCGGGGGCGCTCGCGAGCTGCGCGGCCGTGGGCTCCACCTGCAGGCTGGCGACCTGATAGCGCACGCCCCGGGTGGTCTGGCCGCGCTCGCCGGTGAGGATGCGGCCCTCCGGCTCGTACCGCCAGCGGCCCTCGGTGCGCACCTCCTCGGCCGGGTAGGGCAGCGGCAGGTAGTTCTGCGCGTAGCCGGCGGAGGCCGTGACGGTGGTGTCGATGCGCGTGGTGCGCACGCCGGGGGCGAGCCCGGCCGGGGTGGGCAGGACCGCGGGCAGCTCCGTCAGGGGGCGCTCGGTGGTCTGCCACGACGCGCCGTCGAAGCGGTCGAGGGCGACGATGCGCAGGTAGAGGTCGCGGGTGTTCTCGGCGGAGGAGCGCAGGCGCAGCAGCTCGCGGTTGGCCGGCTGGTTGAGGCTGTCCTGGAGCGCGACGAGCGGCTTGACGGAGGTGAGCCCGCCGCCGGGGCCCGCGGCCTCGGCCCGGCCCTTGGGCTCGAAGAGCCCGCTCTCCATCGCGGGCAGCACGGCCGGCACCACCAGGGCGATGCCGAGGGCCAGCGCGCCGATGCGCCGGCCCGTGCGGACGGGGCCGGGGGAGGCACCGCCCGGTGCGGGCCCGGGAGCCGGGGGAGCCGTCCGGCGGCCGCCGAAGACGCGGCCCCACTCCGCGAGCCGCTCCCTCCCCTCGGCCAGGAGCAGCAGCAGATAGCCGCTCGCCGCCGCGAGGAACCACAGCCACCCCGAACCGCCCTGGCCGAGCCCGGCGGCCACGGAGTACAGGGCGAGCAGCGGCAGCCCGGCGGGGGCGGCGCTGCGGTACGTGACCGCGACGGCGTCCACCGTCAGGCCCACGACCAGCACGCCCCCGACGAGCAGAAGCCGGATACCGGCCGTGGCCGGCGCGGGGATGGCGTACCGGCCGACGTCCTCGGTGCCCTCCTGCAGCAGCTGGCCGAACTCGCGGAAGACGTCGGGGCCGGGCAGCAGCCCGGCGACCGCCTGCTCACCGGCGAAGGCCACGGTGAGCAGGAGCAGGGTCACCAGGGCCTGCGCTGCGACCGTCAGCGGCCGGGCCAGCGGCACCCGGCGGGCGAGGGCGCCGACCGTGCTCTGGAGGGCCAGCAGGAAGGCGGCCTGCAGTATCCAGGCCGACTTGTCCACCAGCGGCAGCATCGCGCAGGAGGCCGCGAGCGTGGCCGCCGCCGCGCTCACCGCCAGCCGGGTCCGCCCGGTCATGCCGGCCCTCCCGCCGTGCCCGCCCCGGGGGAGCCGGGGAAGCCTGCCGGGGCGGTGAGGCCCGGCCCGGCCGCCAGCCGCCACAGGTCGGGCAGCGAGGCCCCGGGACCGGCGGGCAGCGCCGTCCAGCCCGCCTCCCGCAGCACCTGCAGCCGCTGCTCGGCCGCGCCCTGGCCCCGGGGGTCCCCCCGCCAGGCGGCCGGGTCGAGGACGAAGCCGACGGCGGTGCCGCCGCGCCCGCGCATCCGGGCGGCCAGGGCCGCCTGCTGCTCGTCGAGGCCGCCGAAGAACGCCACGAGCAGCCCGCCCTCGCCGCGCAGGGAGCCCAGGGCGGGGGAGAGGCAGGCGCCCTCCGAGTGCTCCACGGCCGCGAGGGACTCCAGCAGCAGGCCCGCCGCATCCGCGGAGTCGTGGGGAGAACCGGGGCGGCCGCCGTACTCGCCGGGGGCGCCCGGGCCGGGGACCGCGCCCCCGGTGTCGGTGAGCAGCTGCACGGAGAAGCCGCGCCCCAGCAGGTGCACCGCGGCGGAGGCGGCCGCCGAGACCGCCCACTCGAAGGACGAGCCGGGGCCCGCGCCCTCGTAGGCCGTGCGGCGGGTGTCGAGCAGCACGGTGCAGCGGGCCCGGCGCGGCTGCTCCTCGCGGCGCACCATGAGCTCGCCGTGGCGCGCGGTGGAGCGCCAGTGGACACGGCGCAGGTCGTCTCCGTGGCGGTAGCCCCGGGGGATGACGTCGTCCTCGCCGGCCAGGGCGGGGGAGCGGCGCAGGCCGTCGCCGTGGCCCGAGCCCGGGGCGCCCAGGCGCACCGGGGGCAGCGGCTCGGTGTGCGGCACGACCGTCAGCGTGTCGTACGCGCTGAAGCCGCGGGCCAGCTCGCACATGCCGAAGGGGTCCGTCAGCCGCAGCTGCAGCGGGCCGAGGGGATAGCGGCCGCGCAGATCGGAGCGGACGCGGTAGGACACCTCGCGCCGGCCGCCGGGCTCGATGCGGTCCAGCACGAAGCGGGGGCGCGAGCCCAGGACGTAGGGCACCCGGTCCTGGAGCATCAGCAGGCCGGTGGGGATCCGGGAGACGTTGTCGATCCGCAGCCGGACGCGGGCCTCGGCGCCGGCGGGGACGCGGGCGGGCGCGAGGCGGCGGCTGCCCGTGACGCGGTGGCGGGTGCGGTGCAGCACGGTCACGCAGAGCAGGGGCAGGACGGCCAGTAACAGCCCGACCCGCAGCAGATCGGCCTGGCCGAGCACGTAGGAACAGGAGGCGGCCGCGATGCCGGCCGCCAGGAAGGAGCGGCCGCGGGTGGTCAGCCCGCCCAGCGCCGCCCACAGGCCGCCGCTGCCCGCTGCGGCCCCCCGGCCCGGGCGGCCGGGATCCGGGCCCTCCCCCGGGCCCATCACAGCCTCCGCGCCTGCCGCCAGGCCGCCTGCGCCGAGGGGTCGGGCACGGGGGTGCGCCGCAGGATGTCGAGGACGGCCTGCTCGGCGGTGCGCCCGCCCAGCTGGGCCTGGGCCGTGGGCAGCAGCCGGTGGGCGAGGACGGAGACGGCGAGCGCCTGGACGTCGTCGGGCAGGGCGAACTCGCGGCCCGCGAGGGCGGCCGCCGCCCGGGCCGCGCGCACCAGGTGGAGCGTGGCCCGCGGGGACGCCCCGAGTCTGAGGTCGGGGTGGTGGCGGGTGGCGGTGACGAGATCCACCGCATAGCGCCGGACGGAGTCGGCCACATGGACCCTACGGACCGCTTCGACGAGCTTGACGATGTCGTGGGCGTGGGCGACCGGCTGCAGATCCTCCAGCGGGGGGACCACCCCGTGCACGTCCAGCATCCGCAGCTCGGCCTCGGGGCTGGGATAGCCCATGGAGACCCGGGCCATGAAGCGGTCGCGCTGGGCCTCGGGCAGCGGGTAGGTGCCCTCCATCTCGACGGGATTCTGCGTGGCCACCACCATGAAGGGGCTCGGCAGCTCGTAGGTGTGCCCGTCGACGGTGACCTGGCGCTCCTCCATGGACTCCAGCAGCGCCGACTGGGTCTTGGGCGAGGCGCGGTTGATCTCGTCGCCGATGACGATCTGGGCGAAGACCGCGCCCGGCTTGAACTCGAAGTCGCGCCGCTGCTGGTCGAAGACGCTCACGCCCGTGATGTCCGACGGCAGGAGGTCGGGCGTGAACTGGATGCGCCGCACCGAGCAGTCGACCGAGCGGGCCAGGGCCTTGGCGAGCATCGTCTTGCCGACGCCCGGCACGTCCTCGATGAGCAGGTGGCCCTCGGCGAGGAGCACCGTCAGCGCGAGCCGCACGACTTCCGGTTTGCCCTCGATCACGCTCTCCACCGCCCGGCGGATCCGCTCCGCGGTGGTCGTCAGATCTCCGCCTACGCCCGGCTCCGCGTGCGTCGCGGGATCCTCAAGGCTCCCCGGCTCGCCATAGGTCGTCACCCGGCCCTCCTCGGCCCGTCCTGCGGGCTTGCGGTCCGTAAGCCACGGACCGGCCCGCCCCCGATTACGGACACCGCACCCCGCTCGTCACACCAGGGCGGCGTCCTCTCCGCATTCTCGCCGCCCGCGCGGCGCCGCGTCACCGCCTGTGGACAATCAGTGCTGCGGGTCGATCTCGCGCAGCAGACCCGTCGTCACATCGAAGATGAAACCCCGGACGTCGTCGGTGTGGGGCAGGAACGGCGAGGTCCGTACGCGCTGCATGGACTGCCGGACATCCTGCTCCAGGTCCTTGAAGGCCTCCACCGCCCACGCCGGGCGCTGCCCGACCTCCGCCTCGATCTCGTGGCGGAAGTCCTCGGTCAGGGTCAGCAGACCGCAGCCGGTGTGGTGGATGAGGACGACGGAGCGGGTGCCGAGCGCGCGCTGGCTGATGGTCAGCGAGCGGATGATGTCGTCGGTGACGACGCCGCCCGCGTTGCGGATGGTGTGGCAGTCGCCGAGCTCCAGGCCCAGGGCCGCGTGCAGGTCGAGCCTGGCGTCCATACAGGCGACGACGGCGACCTTGAGGACGGGGCGGGCGTCCATGCCCGGGTCGGAGAAGTGCGAGGCGTACTCGGCGTTGGCCTGAACGAGACGGTCCGTGACCGTCGGCTGTCGGGCGTTGTCGGAGCTCTGGGGCGCCGGCTGGGACGCGGATATCGACATATGAACGACGGTAGTCGGCGCAGCGCCCCGAGGCCCGTTACGCCGGCCACAAAACCCCGCTCACAGGGCCCTCTGTGAGGTAAGCCACAAGGGTGGCGGCCCTGCGGCCGTCCGGGTGAACGGCACATTTCCCGCCATGTGCACCTGTGGGCACCCCCCGCGCCGCGCCCGTCCCGGGACGCGCTGGCCGGTTGGTTGACCGGGGGGACGAGTGGACTAAAGTGGCGCGAAGTGGGAGGCCTGACGCTCCCCCTGGACACCGAAAACCCGCACGTGCGCGACGCGGACGTACCCCTCGGCCTCCTCCCGCTCCCCGGTCGCCCGGCGCCCCTTCCCCGGTGCCGGGCAGGCTGCTTCCCCTTGGAGCGGGCGGGGACCCGGGGATACGGACGCCTGCGCGCGCCCCGGGCACCCCTAACTCAGAAGGGCGCATGAGCAGCAACGCGCGACACGTCCCCGTCATGCTCCAGCGCTGCCTGGACATGCTCGCTCCCGCTCTCACCGAGCCCGGTGCCGTCGTCGTCGACTGCACCCTGGGCGCCGGCGGGCACAGCGAGGCGCTGCTCAAGTCCTTCCCCGAGGCCCGGCTCGTCGCCCTCGACCGGGACCCCACCGCCCTGGAGCTCGCCGGCGACCGCCTCAAGCCGTACGGGGAGCGCGCCACGCTGGTGCGCGCCGTCTACCACGAGCTGCCCGAGGTGCTGGAGCGGCTCGGCATCCCCAAGGTCCAGGGCGTGTTGTTCGACCTCGGCGTCTCCTCCATGCAGCTGGACGAGGCCGACCGTGGCTTCGCCTACGCGCAGGACGCCCCGCTGGACATGCGCATGGACCAGACGGCGGGCATCAGCGCGGCCGAGGTCCTCAACACGTACGCCCCCGGCGACCTGGTGCGCATCCTGCGCGCCTACGGCGAGGAGAAGCAGGCCCGCAGGATCGTCGAGGCGATCGTCCGCGAGCGCGCCAAGGAGCCGTTCAGCAACAGCGCCCGGCTCGTGGACGTCATCCGCGAGGCCCTGCCGCAGGCCGCCAAGCGGCACGGCGGCAACCCCGCCAAGCGCACCTTCCAGGCCCTGCGCATCGAGGTCAACGCCGAGCTGGCCAGCGTCGAGGCGGCCATCCCCGCCGCCGTCGCCGCGCTCGCCGTCGGCGGCCGCATCGCCGTGCTGTCCTACCAGTCCCTGGAGGACCGCATCGTCAAGCAGGTCTTCGCCGCCGGCGCCACCAGCACCGCGCCGCCCGGCCTGCCCGTCGTCCCCGAGCGCTACCAGCCCCGCCTGAAGCTGCTCACCCGCGGCGCCGAACTGCCCACCGAGGAAGAGGTCGCCGAGAACCGCCGGGCCGCCCCCGCGCGGCTGCGCGGCGCCGAACGCATCCGCGAGGACATCCGGTGACCCCGGCCGCCCGCCGGGGCACCCGGCTGGGCCGCCTGGTGGGTCCCGTCGGGGCCAAGCGCACCCCCTTCGTCCTCCTCGTGGTGGTGCTGCTCGGCTCCGGCCTGATCTCGCTCCTCCTGCTGAACTCCGCCCTCAACCAGGGCTCCTTCGAACTCTCCCGCCTCCAGCGCAAGACCACCGAGCTCACCGACGAGCAGCAGGCCCTCCAGCAGGAGGTCGACCAGCTCGCCGCCCCCGACGCCCTGGAGCGCCGCGCCCGCGACCTCGGCATGATCCCCGGCGGCAACCCCGCCTTCCTCAGCCCCGACGGCACCGTCCGCGGCTCGCCGTCCCCGGCCGGGGACGCCCCCGCGGCCGACCCCGTGGCGTACCGCGCGCCCGCACCGGCCGTCCCCGCGCCGCCGCCGGCCCCCGTGCCGGCCCTGATGCCCGCCCCCACCGCAGTGCCGACCACCCCGACCACCGGCAGGTGACGCTGTGCCGCAGAACCCCGGGGGCCGGCCCCCCAGGCAGTCCGGGCCGGCCCGCCGCCGCGTCCCCGAGCCCGCCCGCCCCCAGGCCCGCCCCCGCCCGGCGCGCCTGAAGGCCGCCGGGGAGCGGCCCCTGAAGCTCGGCAGCCCCCGGCCGCGGCTGCGCCTGGTCGGCCTCGGGCTCACGCTCGTCCTGCTCGTCTTCACCGTCCGGCTGCTGCAGGTGCAGGCCTTCGACGCGAGCGCCTACGCGGCCCGCGCCAACGTCAACCGGTACATCCCGGTCACCCTGGCCGCCGAGCGCGGCACCGTCACCGACCGCTCCGGCATCGACCTCGCCACCACCGTCGACGCCTACGACATCACCGCCGCGCCCGACCTGCTGACCCCCGAGCGGATCAAGGCCGAGGGCGCCGCCCGCCAGGCCGCCGCCCTGCTCGCGCCCGTCCTCGGCGAGCGCCCCTCGGTGCTGGAGCAGAGGCTCACCGCCAACCCCAAGTCGAAGTACGTCGTCCTCGCCCGCCGGCAGACCCCCAAGGTCTGGAACCGGATCAAGGAGCTGAAGAAGGCGTCCGCGGCCAGGGCGCAGCGCAAGGAGGGCGCCGACGTCCTCGCCGGGGTCAACAGAGAACCGCACAGCAAGCGCGTCTACCCCAACGGCGGCCTCGCGGCCGGGATACTGGGCTTCGTGAACGCGGAGGGCCGCGGGGGCGGCGGTATCGAGGCCCAGTACGACCGTGTGCTCGCGGGCCAGGACGGCAAGCTCGTCTACGCCCAGTCCGGCGGCCGCCAGGTGCCCACCGGCGACGTCAAGGAGCAGCCCGCCGTGCCCGGCTCGGACATCGAGCTGACCATCGACCGGGACATCCAGTGGGCCGCCCAGAGCGCCATCACCCGTCAGGTGCAGGAGTCCGGGGCCGACCGCGGCTACGTCGTCGTCCAGGACAACCGCACCGGCGAGATCCTGGCCATGGCCAACGCCCCCGGCTACGACCCCAACGACCTCGCCCACGCCGACAGCGCCGCCCTCGGCAACGCCGCCCTGCAGGACGCCTACGAGCCCGGCAGCGTCAGCAAGGTGATGACCATGGCCGCCGTTCTGGAGGAGGGCGCCGCCACGCCCGACACGCACGTCGAGGTGCCCAACCGGCTGCCGCGCGCCGACCGCTCCTTCGCCGACGACATGGACCACCCGACCTGGCACCTGACGCTCAACGGCGTGCTCGCCAAGTCCAGCAACATCGGCACCATCCTCGCCGCCGAGCAGCTCGGCAAGGACCAGGGCCGGGCCAACCAGGTCCTCTACTCCTACCTGCGCAAGTTCGGCATCGGCGAGCCCACCGGCCTGGGCTTCCCGGGCGAGACGCCCGGCATCCTCGCCCAGCCGGCCAAGTGGCAGGGCTCCCGGCAGTACACCATCCCGTTCGGCCAGGGCCTGTCCCTCAACGCCGTCCAGGCCGCCTCCGTCTACTCCACGATCGCCAACGGCGGCGAGCGCATCCGGCCCACGCTCGTGCGCGGCACCAAGGGGCCGGACGGCCGCTTCACGCCCGCGCCCGTCCCCGAGCGCACCCGGGTGGTCAGCGACCGCACCGCCCGGGAGCTCGCCACGATGCTGGAGTCCGTCGTCGACGACCGCGAGGGCACCGGCAACAAGGCCAAGATCCCCGGCTACCGCGTCGCGGGGAAGACCGGCACCTCCAACCGGGTGGACCCGCGCACCGGCCGCTACCACGGCTACACCGCCTCCTTCGCCGGCTTCGCCCCCGCCGACCAGCCGCGCGTCACCGTCTACTGCGCCATCCAGAACCCCACCAAGGGCAATTACTTCGGCGGCCAGATCTGCGGACCCGTCTACAAGCAGGTGATGGAGTTCGCCCTGAAGACCCTGCAGGTACCCCCCTCCGGCACCCAGCCGCCCCGGCTGCCGGTGAGCTACGACGACCAGTGAGCCCGGGGCCGGCCGTGACGACCATCACTCCCGATCCGGGGAACCGCGGCCCGGGGCGCCCCTCGCTTCGCGACGGAGCGGGTGCGCCCGGTACGCTCACCGCCGTGCCACACGCTGATCAGTCCCACACCAGCCCCCAGGGCGCCCCCGCCGTTCCCGCGGGTGCGCCCCGTCCCACCCATGTCCGCCCCGCGCCCCTGGCGGAGCTGGCCGGTCAGCTGGGCATCCCCGCGCCACAGGGCCCCGGGGCCGCCGTCACCGGCATCACCCACGACTCCCGGGCCGTGCGGCAGGGCGACGTCTACGCGGCCCTGCCCGGCGCCCGCTTCCACGGCGCCGACTTCGCCGCCCAGGCCGCCGGTCTCGGCGCCGTCGCCGTGCTGACCGACCCCGCGGGCGCCGAGCGCGCCGCCGCCACCGGGCTGCCCGTGCTCACCGTGGCCGACCCGCGCGCCGTCATGGGCGAGCTGGCCGCCACGATCTACGGCCGGCCGGGGCAGGAGCTGCTGCAGATCGGCATCACGGG
Organism: Streptomyces hiroshimensis; assembly: GCF_014650335.1. Lineage (GTDB taxonomy): Bacteria > Actinomycetota > Actinomycetes > Streptomycetales > Streptomycetaceae > Streptomyces > Streptomyces hiroshimensis. The sequence goes on along the minus strand of NZ_BMUT01000010.1, from coordinate 270,201 downwards.
CACCTCCGGCAAGACCACCACGGCCTACCTCATCGAGGGCGGGCTGCGGGCGGCCGGGGCGATGACGGGCCTGATCGGCACCGTCGAGTCCCGGATCGGCGACGAGCGGATCAAGTCCGAGCGCACCACCCCCGAGGCCACCGACCTGCAGGCGCTCTTCGCCGTCATGCGCGAGCGCGGCGTCCGCTCGGTGGCCATGGAGGTCTCCAGCCACGCCCTGCGCCTGGGGCGCGTCGACGGCTGCGTCTTCGACGTCGCGGTCTTCAACAACCTCAGCCCGGAGCACATGGAGTTCCACTCCGGCATGGAGGACTACTTCCAGGCCAAGGCGGAGCTCTTCACCAAGGCCCGCAGCCGCGCCGGCGTCGTCAACCTCGACGACGAGTACGGCCGCAGGCTCGCCTCCGGCGAGTCCGAGGTGCCGGTGACCACCTTCTCCGCCGAGGGCCACCCCGACGCCGACTGGCGCGCGGACGGCGTCGAGATCGGCCCGTTCGACTCCGTCTTCACGATCCTCGGCCCGCAGGGCGAGCGCGTGCGGGCCAAGGCGCCCCTCGCCGGCCCGTTCAACGTCGCCAACGCCCTCGCGGCCGTCGTCGCCCTCGTCGCGGCCGGGATCGACCCGCAGACCGCCGCCGACGGCGTCGCCGCCGTGCCCGGCGTGCCCGGCCGCCTGGAGCGCGTCGACGCCGGCCAGCCCTACCTGGCCGTGGTCGACTACGCGCACAAGACGGACGCCGTCGAATCGGTTCTCCGCGCGCTGCGCAAGGTCTGCGAGGGCCGGATCCACGCCGTCCTCGGCTGCGGCGGCGACCGCGACACCACCAAGCGCGCCCCCATGGGCGCAGCCCTCGCCCGGCTCGCCGACACCGCCGTGCTGACCTCCGACAACCCCCGCTCCGAGGACCCGCTCGCGATCCTCGCCGCCATGCTCCAGGGCGCCGCCGAGGTGCCCGTCCACGAGCGCGGCACCGTCCTGCTGCTGGAGGACCGGGCCGACGCGATCGCCGCCGCGGTCGCCCGGGCCGAGGCCAAGGACGTCGTCCTCGTCCTCGGCAAGGGCCACGAGCAGGGCCAGGACATCAACGGCGTCGTCCGCTCCTTCGACGACCGACAGGTGCTGCGCGAGGCGATCGAAGCCGCGCGACTGCGCTCGTTGCCCACGCACCGGAACGACCAGGGATGACAGACCGCCATGCGCGCACAACCCTCCCCCCGGAAGCTCTCCCGAACGGCCGGAGGTAAATCTCAGTGATCGCTCTGTCCCTCGCCGAGATCGCCGCCATCACCGGCGGGCAGCAGCACGACATACCGGACCCCGGCCGCATGGCCGAAGGCCCGGTCGTGCGCGACTCCCGTGACGTGCGGCCCGGCAGCCTCTTCGCCGCCATCGCCGGCGAGCGCGTCGACGGCCACGACTACGCCGAGCGCGCCGTCGCCGACGGCGCCGTGGCCGTCCTGGCCACCCGCCCCGTCGGCGTCCCCGCCATCGTCGTCCCGGACGTCGTGGCCGCCCTCGGCGCCCTCGCCCGCGCCGTCGTGGACAAGCTCGGCACCGACGTGGTGGCCCTGACCGGCTCCGCCGGCAAGACCAGCACCAAGGACCTGATCGCCCAGCTGCTGCAGCGGCTCGGCCCCACCGTGTGGACCCCCGGCTCGCTCAACAACGAGCTCGGGCTGCCGCTGACGGCCCTGTCCGCCGGCCCCGAGACCCGCACCCTCGTGCTGGAGATGGGCGCCCGCGGCATCGGCCACATCCGCTACCTCACCGAGCTGACCCCGCCGCGCATCGGCGTCGTCCTCAACGTCGGCACCGCCCACGTCGGCGAGTTCGGCGGCCGCGAGCAGATCGCCGTGGCCAAGGGCGAGCTCGTCGAGGCGCTGCCCCCGGCGGACGCCGGCGGCGTCGCGGTGCTCAACGCCGACGACCCGCTGGTGCGCGCCATGAGCGCCCGTACCAAGGCCCGCGTCGTCCTGTTCGGCGAGTCCCCCGACGCCCACGTGCGCGCCGAGGACGTCCGCCTGACCGCCGCCGGACAGCCCTCCTTCACGCTTCACACACCCACCGGGTGCGCCGCCGTGACCATGCGGCTGTACGGTGAGCACCACGTGTCGAACGCGCTCGCCGCCGCCGCCGTCGCCCATGAGCTGGGCATGCCCGTGACAGAGATCGCCACCGCGCTCTCCGAGGCGGGCCAGCTCTCCCGCTGGCGGATGGAGGTCACCGAGCGCGCGGACGGCGTGACGATCGTCAACGACGCCTACAACGCCAACCCCGAGTCCATGCGAGCCGCGCTGCGCGCGCTGGCCGCCATGGGCACCGCCGCCACGGCGAAGGGGGCCCGCACGTGGGCGGTGCTCGGTCAGATGGCCGAGCTCGGTGAGGAGTCACTCGCCGAGCACGACGCGGTCGGACGGCTCGCCGTCCGGCTCAACGTCAGCAAGCTCGTGGCAGTCGGGGGCAGGGAAGCGGCCTGGCTGCAGATGGGCGCCTATAACGAGGGTTCGTGGGGTGAGGAGTCGGTGCACGTGTCCGACGCGCAGGCGGCGGTCGACCTGTTGCGCAGCGAGTTGCGCCCGGGTGACGTCGTGCTGGTGAAGGCGTCCAGGTCGGTGGGGCTGGAGCGGGTGGCCGAGCAGCTGCTCGCCGTCGACGGTGAGGTCGCCGGCTGATGAACCAGATCCTCTTCGCGGGTGTCATCGGTCTCTTCCTGACCCTCATCGGCACCCCGCTGCTGATCAAGTTCCTCGCCCGCAAGGGCTACGGCCAGTTCATCCGCGACGACGGCCCGCGCGGCCACGCCGGGAAGAAGGGCACGCCCACCATGGGTGGCATCGCCTTCATCCTGGCCACGCTGATCGCCTACGCGCTGACGAAGGTCATCACCAGCCACGAGCCGACCTTCTCGGGTCTGCTGGTGCTGTTCCTGACGGCGGGCATGGGCCTCGTCGGCTTCCTCGACGACTACATCAAGATCGTCAAGCAGCGGAGCCTGGGCCTGCGGGCCAAGGCGAAGATGGCCGGCCAGCTGATCGTCGGCATCGCCTTCGCCGTCCTGGCCCTGCAGTTCGCGGACACCCGCGGGCAGACCCCGGCCTCCACCCGGCTCTCCTTCACCCAGGACTTCGGCTGGTCCGTCGGCCCGGTCATCTTCGTGGTGTGGGCGCTGTTCATGATCCTCGCGATGTCGAACGGCGTGAACCTCACCGACGGCCTCGACGGCCTGGCCACCGGCGCCTCCGTGATGGTCTTCGGCGCCTACGTCTTCATCGGCACCTGGCAGCACGGCCAGTCCTGCGGCAACCCGCTGACCGCCGGCTCCGGCTGTTACGAGGTACGCGATCCGCTCGACCTCGCCGTCGTCGCCTCGGCCCTGATGGGCTCCTGCTTCGGCTTCCTGTGGTGGAACACCTCGCCCGCCAAGATCTTCATGGGCGACACCGGCTCGCTGGCCCTCGGCGGCGCCCTCGCGGGCCTTGCGATCTGCTCGCGCACCGAGCTGCTGCTCGCCCTCCTCGGCGGCCTCTTCGTGCTGATCACCCTGTCGGTGGTCATCCAGGTCGGCTCGTTCCGCATGACCGGTAAGCGGGTCTTCCGGATGGCCCCGCTCCAGCACCACTTCGAACTCAAGGGGTGGAGCGAAGTCCTCGTGGTGGTCCGCTTCTGGATCATCCAGGGCCTGTGCGTGGCCATCGGCCTCGGAATCTTCTACGCGGGATGGCTGGCCATCAAGTGACGCTCTCCTCCGCCTCCGCCGCCTGGAGCGGCAAGCACATCACCGTCGCCGGCCTCGGCGTGAGCGGCATCAGCGCCGCCCGCGCCCTGGCCGGCCTCGGCGCCCGGGTGACCGTCGTCGACGGCGGCGACAGCCCGGTGCTGCGCGAGCGCGCCGCGGCCCTGGGGGCGGACGGGATCACCGTTCGCCTCGGCGACGCGGACACCCTGCCCGAGGGCACGGAGCTCGTCGTCACCTCCCCCGGCTGGAAGCCGTCGAGCCCGCTGTTCGCGGCCGCCGCCGAGGCGGGCGTGGAGGTCGTGGGCGACGTGGAGATCGCCTGGCGCCTGCGCGGCGAGAGCGGCCGCAAGCCCGCCGCCTGGCTCGCGGTCACCGGCACCAACGGCAAGACCACCACGGTCCAGATGCTCGCCTCGATCCTCGCGGCCGCAGGCCTGCGCACGCGGGCCGTCGGCAACATCGGCACCCCGATCGTCGACGTGGTGCTGGGCGAGGAGGAGTACGACGTCCTCGCCGTCGAGCTCTCCAGCTACCAGCTGCACTGGGCGCCCTCCGTGCGCGCCCACTCCGCGGCCGTCCTGAACCTCGCCCCCGACCACCTCGACTGGCACGGTTCCATGCGGGCGTACGCCGCCGACAAGGGCCGGATCTACGAGGGCAACCAGGTCGCCTGCGTCTACAACGCCGCCGACCCCGCCACCGAGCACCTGGTCCGCCAGGCCGACGTCGAGGAGGGCTGCCGCGCGATCGGCTTCACCCTCGGCGCCCCCGGCCCGTCCATGCTCGGCGTCGTCGAGGGCATCCTCGTGGACCGCGCCTTCGTGGCGGACCGGCAGACGACCGCCCAGGAGCTCGCCGAGGTCGCCGACGTGAAGCCCGCGGCCCCGCACAACGTCGCCAACGCCCTCGCCGCCGCGGCCCTCGCCCGCGCCTTCGGCGTGGAGCCCGCGGCCGTCCGGGAGGGCCTGCGCGCCTTCCGCCCGGACGCCCACCGCATCGCCCACGTCGCGGACGTCGCCGGGGTCGCGTACGTGGACGACTCCAAGGCCACGAACACCCACGCCGCCGAGGCGTCCCTCGCGGCCTACGAGTCGATCGTGTGGATCGCCGGCGGCCTCGCCAAGGGCGCCACCTTCGACAGCCTCGTCACCAAGGCCGCCAAGCGGCTGCGCGGCGTCGTCCTCATCGGGGCCGACCGCGCGCTGATCGCCGAAGCGCTGGCGCGACACGCCCCGGATGTCCCGGTGGTCGACCTCGACCGGACCGACACTGGGGCGATGGCCGAGGCCGTGCGGGAAGCCGCACGGCTCGCCGGGCCGGGGGACACCGTGCTCATGGCCCCGGCCTGCGCCTCGATGGACATGTTCACCGACTACAACAAGCGCGGCGAGGCCTTCGCCGAGGCGGTCCGGGACCTGGCCGGCCAGGAGCCCGGCGACGCCACGGACGCGTAGCCGTACGGTCCCTGCGGCGGGCCGAGGCCCGGAACCCTCCCGGATGCGGGAGGGTCTCCGGGGCGGGCCCCGGCGGCGTGCGACCGGGCGCCGCCGCACACCAGCGAAGGGGACACCCGGATGCACGCGGACGACATCCTGAGGCCGTCCGGCCCATGGACGGCCCTGCGCGGCCCCGTCGCGCGCTCCGGACCCGCCCGGACGGCCCGTCCGCGCCCGGCAGCGGGCCGTGGGGGCGGTGCGGGCCGCGGCGGGCCCGGCGGCCCCAGAGGGCCCCGTGGCACCCTGCTGGGCGGCCTCAGGCAGCTCCACAGGCGTGCCAAGCGCGCCTGGGACCGTCCCCTGACCGCGTACTACCTGGTCATGGGCGGCTCCCTGCTGATCACCGTGCTCGGCCTGGTCATGGTCTACTCGGCCTCCCAGATCAAGGCCCTGCAGAACGGCCTGCCGCCCACCTTCTTCTTCCGCAAGCAGCTGCTGGCCGCCGCCATCGGCACCGTCATGCTGCTCCTGGCCGCGCGCATGCCCGTGCGCCTGCTGCGCGTCTTCGCCTACCCCGCGCTCGCCGGCTCGCTCTTCCTGCTCTGCCTGGTGCAGGTGCCGGGGATCGGCGAGACCATCAACGGCAACACCAACTGGATCTCCCTCGGCGGCCCCTTCCAGCTCCAGCCGAGCGAGTTCGCCAAGCTCGCGCTGGTGCTGTGGGGCGCCGACCTGCTGGCCCGCAAACAGTCCAAGAAGCTGCTCACCCAGTGGAAGCACCTGCTGGTGCCGCTGGTACCCGTCACCTTCGTGCTGCTCGGCCTGATCATGCTGGGCGGCGACATGGGGACCACCGTGGTGCTCACCACGGTGCTGCTCGGGCTGCTGTGGGTGGCCGGGGCGCCGACGCGGCTGTTCGCGGGGGTCTTCGGCGTCACGGCCGTGCTGGCCGTACTGTTCATCAAGACCAGCGCCAACCGGATGTCCCGGCTGGCCTGCATCGGGGCCACCGACCCCGGCGACCACGACCAGTGCTGGCAGGCCGTGCACGGAATCTACGCGCTGGCCAACGGCGGCTGGTTCGGTGCCGGGCTCGGAGCGAGTGTGGAGAAATGGGGCGAACTCCCCGAACCCCATACCGACTTCATCTTCGCCATCACCGGCGAGGAGCTGGGTCTGGCGGGGACGCTGTCGGTGCTCGCCCTCTTCGCGGCTCTAGGCTATGCGGGTATCCGCGTGGCCGGACGCACGGAGGACCCCTTCGTGAGGTACGCCGCGGGAGGTGTGACCACCTGGATCACGGCCCAGGCCGTGGTCAACATCGGTGCGGTGCTCGGCCTGCTGCCGATCGCCGGTGTCCCCCTGCCGCTGTTCTCCTACGGAGGGTCCGCCCTGCTGCCGACCATGTTCGCCATCGGGCTGCTGATCGCCTTCGCGCGCGACGAACCCGGTGCGCGGGCGGCGCTGGCCATGCGGCAGCCTGGGGTGAGATGGAAGACGATGAGACGGCGCGTCAAGAAGCGACCGTCCGGAGAGCGGTGAATTTCGGTGCATGTCGTACTCGCCGGTGGGGGGACCGCCGGCCACATCGAGCCCGCGCTCGCCCTCGCGGACGCCCTGCGCAGGCAGGACCCGACCGTGGGGATCACGGCGCTCGGCACGGAGCGGGGCCTTGAGACCCGGCTCGTGCCCGAGCGGGGCTATGAGCTCGGCCTCATTCCCGCCGTACCGCTGCCCCGCAAGCCCACACCCGAGCTGATCACCGTCCCCGGACGGCTGCGCGGCACGATCAAGGCGGCCGAGCAGATCCTGGAGCGCACCAAGGCGGACTGCGTGGTCGGCTTCGGCGGCTACGTGGCGCTGCCCGGCTACCTGGCCGCCAAGCGGCTCGGCGTGCCGATCATCGTGCACGAGGCCAACGCCCGGCCCGGCCTCGCCAACAAGATCGGCTCGCGCTACGCCGCAGGGGTCGCGGTGTCCACCCCGGACAGCAAGCTGCGCAACGCCCGCTACGTGGGCATCCCGCTGCGCCGCACCATCGCCACCCTGGACCGCGGCGCGGCCCGGCCCGAGGCGCGGGCGTACTTCGGGCTCGACCAGAACCTGCCCACGCTGCTGGTCTCCGGCGGCTCGCAGGGCGCCCGCCGGCTGAACGAGGTCGTCCAGGCCGTCGTCCCGTTCCTGCAGCGCGCCGGCATCCAGGTGCTGCACGCGGTCGGTCCGAAGAACGACCTGCCGCACGTGGACAACATGCCCGGAATGCCGCCCTACATCCCGGTACCGTACGTGGACCGGATGGACCTCGCGTACGCCGCGGCCGACATGATGCTCTGCCGCGCGGGCGCGATGACCGTCGCCGAGCTGTCCGCCGTCGGGCTGCCCGCCGCCTACGTCCCGCTGCCCATCGGCAACGGCGAACAGCGGCTGAACGCCCAGCCGGTGGTCAAGGCGGGCGGCGGACTGCTGGTGGACGACGCCGAGCTGACGCCCGAGTGGGTGCAGAGCCATGTGCTCCCGGTGCTCGCCGACCCGCACCGGCTGTACGAGATGTCCCGTGCCGCCTCCGAGTTCGGCCGCCGGGACGCCGACGACCTGCTCGTCGGCATGGTGTACGAGGCGATTGCCGCCAAGAGAGCGGGCTGACGCCCGGAGCAGGAGGCTGGAGCGTGGCCGGACCGACGACCGCACGGCGCGGTGGCGCGAAGAGCAGCAAGTCGGTGCGGCCCCGGAGCGGCACTCCCTCCCGGCCGGCCAGGAAGCCGGCCGGGAGGCCGCCCGGGCGCGGTCCGCGCCGCGGCAGCCTCCGCTCCAGGCTGCCCCGCGGCCGCCGGCTGGTGCTGTGGGCGGTGGCCGCCGTACTCGCCGGCGGTGCCGCCGGATGGGCGCTGTACGGCTCCACCTGGCTGCGCGCCACCCGGGTGGAGGTTTCCGGCACCCGGGTGCTGACGCCCGATGAGGTGCGGGCCGCGGCCGACGTCCGGCTCGGCGGCCCGCTGGTCTCCGTGGACACCGGCGCCATCGAGGAGCGGCTGCGGGCCGCCCTGCCGCGGATCGAATCGGTCAGGGTCGAGCGGTCCTGGCCGCACACGGTCGGCCTGAAAGTGGTCGAGCGTCAGCCCAAGGCGATCGTCCAGGACGCCGCAAAGGGCGGAAAATTTATTGAAATCGACGGTGAGGGCGTACGGTTCGCCACAGTCGATCAAGCTCCGGGCGGGGTGCCCCGGCTGACCGTGGAGCCCTCGGAGGGCGCCGCGGCCAGCCTGCGCCGGTTCGGTGCCGAGCGGCTGGAGCGCGAGGGCGTCCGGGTCGCCGAGGCGCTGCCCGAAGCCGTGCGGGCGGACACCCGTGCCATCCGCGTACGCTCGTACGACTCCATCACCCTGGAGCTGACGGGCGATCGGACGGTGGTCTGGGGCAGCGGCGAGCGGGGCGAGGCGAAGGCCCGGGCGCTGACCGCTCTGCTGAAGGCCGCGCGGGGTGCCGACCGCTTCGATGTGAGCGCTCCCAGCGCCCCCGCGGCGTCGGGGAGTTGACGGCCGGGGTGGCCGGGCAGCACCCTGGCTGGCTACGGCTATGGGTGATCACATAGGGTGAAAAGAAAAACGGGAGGTTCGGCGTGTTCGTTGAACGCGCGCGGCTTGTCGACTTAGTGTCCTGTTCGGAGAACCCCAGCGAACAGCGGCACCGGTAACCCTAAACTTCACGTTGAGGGTTCGGGTCGGCACTGAACCGTCCCCCAGGCATACGTAACTCGAGGCGAGAGGCCTTCGACGTGGCAGCACCGCAGAACTACCTCGCAGTCATCAAGGTCGTCGGCATCGGCGGCGGTGGCGTGAACGCCATCAACCGGATGATCGAGGTCGGTCTCAAGGGCGTCGAGTTCATCGCGATCAACACCGATGCGCAGGCCCTGCTGATGAGCGACGCAGACGTCAAGCTCGACGTCGGCCGTGAGCTCACCCGCGGCCTCGGCGCCGGCGCCAACCCCGACGTCGGCCGCAAGGCCGCCGAGGACCACCGCGAGGAGATCGAGGAGGTCCTCAAGGGGGCCGACATGGTCTTCGTGACCGCGGGCGAGGGCGGCGGCACCGGCACCGGCGGCGCCCCCGTCGTCGCCAACATCGCCCGCTCGCTGGGCGCCCTGACGATCGGTGTGGTCACCCGGCCGTTCACCTTCGAGGGCCGCCGCCGCGCGAACCAGGCGGAGGACGGCATCGCGGGTCTGCGCGACGAGGTCGACACCCTCATCGTGATCCCGAACGACCGGCTGCTGTCCATCTCGGACCGCCAGGTGAGCGTGCTCGACGCGTTCAAGTCGGCGGACCAGGTCCTGCTGTCGGGCGTCCAGGGCATCACCGACCTGATCACCACCCCGGGCCTGATCAACCTCGACTTCGCCGACGTCAAGTCCGTGATGTCCGAGGCCGGCTCGGCGCTCATGGGCATCGGCTCGGCCCGCGGCGACGACCGCGCCGTGGCCGCCGCCGAGATGGCGATCTCCTCGCCGCTGCTGGAGGCGTCCATCGACGGCGCCCGCGGCGTCCTGCTCTCCATCTCCGGCGGCTCCGACCTCGGTCTCTTCGAGATCAACGAGGCCGCCCAGCTGGTCAGCGAGGCGGCCCATCCCGAGGCCAACATCATCTTCGGCGCCGTCATCGACGACGCCCTGGGCGACGAGGTCCGGGTCACCGTCATCGCCGCCGGCTTCGACGGCGGCCAGCCGCCGGCCAAGGGCAGCCGCGACAAGGTGCTCGGCTCCTCCTACGGCTCCGGCCGCGAGGAGAGCACCCCGGCCGCGGCCTCGCGCCCGGCTCCGGCCGAGCCCTCCCGCTCGTCCTTCGGCGGACTGGGCAGCGTGACCCCGCGCACCGAGGAGCCCGTGGCCGACCCGGCGCCGGTCAACGAGCTCCCGCCGCCGCCGGTCTCCTCCCCGCAGGTCCCGCCGGCCCGTCCGTACCAGGACTCGACCGCCGAGGAACTGGACGTTCCGGACTTCCTCAAGTAGGACGTACGAGCGAGTGAGCGGTATAGGACAACGGCACACAGTGACATCGGAAGCTGTGTCGCCCGGCAAGCACGAGAGCGGCGCGCACTTCGCCTTCACCGACAGGTGGGGCGGGGTGAGCGCCGCTCCGTATGACGAGCTCAACCTCGGCGGCGCGGTCGGCGACGACCCGGCCGCCGTCCGGGCCAACCGGGAGCGCGCGGCGAAGTCGCTCGGCCTCGACCCGGCGGACGTCGTCTGGATGAACCAGGTGCACGGCCGGGACGTGGCCGTGGTCGACGGCCCCTGGCGGAGCGCCGACATCCCCGCGGTCGACGGAGTGGTGACCGCCCGCCGCGGTCTGGCCCTCGCGGTCCTGACCGCGGACTGCACCCCGGTGCTCCTCGCCGACCCGGTCGCCGGAGTCGCGGGCGCGGCCCACGCCGGCCGCCCGGGTCTGGTCGCCGGGGTGGTTCCCGCGACCGTCGAGATGATGATCACTCTCGGCGCGGACCCCGCCCGGATCCTCGCGCACACCGGCCCCGCGGTCTGCGGCCTGTGCTACGAGGTGTCCGAGGCGATGCGGGCCGAGGTCGCCGAGGCCGTGCCCGAGGCCTGGGCCACCACCCGGCAGGGCACCCCGGCCGTGGACGTGGCCGCGGGGGTGCGCGCCCAACTCGCCCGGCTCGGCGTGACGATGAGCGGACAATCTCACATCTGCACGCTGGAGTCGGCTGATCACTTCTCGTACCGGCGCGAGCGCACTACGGGGCGACTTGCTAGCTACGTCTGGTTGGACTGAGAGCTGTGACGGACCGGAGAACGGAACTCGCCGACAACCTGGCCCGCGTGGAGGAACGTATCTCCGCGGCATGCGCCGCGGCGGGCCGCCCGCGCGAGGACGTGACCCTGATCGTGGTCACCAAGACCTACCCCGCAAGTGACGTGCGGCTCCTCGCCGAACTCGGGGTGCGCCACGTCGCGGAGAACCGCGACCAGGATGCCGCCCCGAAGGCGGCCGAGTGCGCGGATCTGCCCCTCACCTGGCACTTCGTCGGACAATTGCAGACGAACAAGGTGCGTTCGGTGGCCGGTTATGCCGACTTTGTGCATTCGGTCGACCGGACCCGGCTCGTCACCGCGCTCTCCGCGGCGGCCGCCAAGGCCGGGCGGACGCTGGACTGCCTGATTCAGGTGGCACTTGACGCAGAGTCGGGTGAACGGGGCGAAAGGGGTGGAGTCGCATCTGATGGTGTGACAGAACTCGCCGATGCGCTCGCGGCAGCCGAAGGGGTGCGCCCCGCAGGTCTGATGACGGTCGCTCCGCTCGTCGGACCATATGCCGGACGGCCGCGGGCCGCCTTCGACCGGCTGATGGAAATCTCAACGGGCCTGCGCGCGGCCCATCCTGCTGCGAACATGGTGTCAGCAGGGATGAGCGCGGATCTGGATGACGCCGTGGCCGCCGGGGCGACACATGTACGTGTCGGATCGGCGGTACTCGGAGTCCGACCCAGGCTCGGGTAACGTCGCCAAGAAGTCGGACCACAGCAAAAAATATGGTCATTCCCGCCAGAAGGCGGGCAGACCGCGTGGATCCAAGGCGCCGTTGACGGAGCCGATCCACCACAGAGCGGAGGACGCAGAGAATGGCCGGCGCGATGCGCAAGATGGCGGTCTACCTCGGCCTCGTGGAGGACGATGGGTACGACGGCCCGGGGTTCGACCCCGACGACGAGTTCGAACCCGAGCCGGAGCCCGACCGACGCAGGCAGCAGCATCAGCAACACCTCGCACAACAGACGCAATCGGACGAACCGGTTCGAGTCGCCCAGCCGCCTGCACAGCGCGAACCCGCTCCGCTCACAGCGGAAACGGGACGACCCGCCCGAATCGCCCCCGTGGCGTCCATCACACCCGAACGCCACTCTCTGGAGAAGAACGCACCGGTGATCATGCCCAAGGTTGTGTCCGAGCGGGAGCCCTACCGCATCACGACGTTGCACCCCCGGACCTACAACGAAGCCCGTACCATCGGGGAACACTTCCGCGAGGGCACCCCGGTGATCATGAATCTGACGGAGATGGACGACACGGATGCGAAGCGACTTGTCGACTTCGCCGCCGGCCTCGTCTTCGGTCTCCACGGCAGCATCGAGCGGGTGACGCAGAAGGTGTTCCTGCTGTCTCCTGCTAACGTCGATGTCACGGCGGAGGACAAGGCCCGCATCGCAGAGGGTGGGTTCTTCAATCAGAGCTGAGACGCAATACCTGGCGATACCGGGAGAATGACGGCCGAACAGGCCGGGTACGAGCAAGGGGAGAGGGAAGCGCGAGATGAGCATCGCACTGCAGGTGATCTACATCGCGCTGTATTGCTTCCTGTTTGTGCTGATCTTCCGGCTGGTGATGGATTACGTCTTCCAGTTCGCTCGCTCATGGCAACCCGGTAAGGCGATGGTGGTCATCCTTGAGGCCACCTACACTGTCACCGATCCGCCACTCAAGCTTCTGCGGCGGTTCATTCCGCCGCTGCGTCTCGGGGGCGTGGCGCTCGACCTGTCCTTCTTCGTATTGATGATTATCGTCTTCATCCTGATCCGCGTCGTGGAGCAGGTGTGAACGATACGGTCTTGCCGATTGCCGACGACTACGTTGAGGTGAAGAAGAGATGCCGTTGACCCCCGAGGACGTGCGGAACAAGCAGTTCACGACCGTCCGTCTCCGAGAAGGCTATGACGAGGACGAGGTCGATGCCTTCCTGGACGAGGTCGAGGCCGAACTGACCCGTCTGCTCCGCGAGAACGAGGACCTGCGCGCCAAGCTGGCCGCCGCCACGCGTGCCGCCGCGCAGAACCAGCAGCAGGGCATGCGCAAGCCCGAGCCGCAGGACCAGCGACCCGGCGGGGCTCCGGTGCCCGCCGCCATATCCGGACCGCAGCCGGTGCCGCAGCAGCAGCAGATGGGCGGCCCGCCGCAGCTGCCGGGCGGTGCCCCGCAGCTTCCGGCCGGCCCCAGCGGTCACGGCCACGGTCCCCAGGGTCCGCACGGTCCCGGCCCGATGGGTCAGAACGGCCCCGGCCCCATGGGTCAGAACGGTCCGATGGGCGGCCCCATGGGCGGTCCCATGGGTCAGAACGGTCCGATGGGTCAGAACGGAATGGGGCAGAACGGTCCTATGGGGCAGAACCCCATGGGCCAGAACGGCCCCATGGGCGGCCCGCAGCTGCCGCAGCCGGGCCAGGGCCCGGGCGGTGACAGCGCCGCCCGTGTGCTCTCGCTCGCTCAGCAGACCGCCGACCAGGCGATCGCGGAGGCCCGTTCCGAGGCCAACAAGATCGTCGGCGAGGCGCGCAGCCGGGCCGAGGGCCTGGAGCGGGACGCCCGCGCCAAGGCCGACGCCCTGGAGCGGGATGCGCAGGAGAAGCACCGCGTCGCGATGGGCTCCCTGGAGTCCGCCCGCGCCACGCTGGAGCGCAAGGTCGAGGACCTGCGCGGCTTCGAGCGCGAGTACCGCACGCGTCTGAAGTCCTACCTGGAGAGCCAGCTGCGCCAGCTGGAGAACCAGGCGGACGACTCGCTGGCCCCGCCCCGCAACCCCAACACCCCGTCGCTGCCCGCGGCCCCCTCGATGAGCGGGTCGATGGCTCCGGCAGGTGCGGGCATGGGCGGCCACAGCATGGGCGGCAACCCGTCCATGGGTGGCAACACCTCGATGGGCGGCAACACCTCCATGGGCGGCCCGTCCTACGGTGGCCAGCAGCAGATGTCCCCGGCGATGACCCAGCCGATGGCACCGGTGCGGCCGCAGGGCCAGCAGCCGATGCAGCAGGCGCCGTCCCCCATGCGGGGCTTCCTTATCGACGAGGACGACAACTGACGCGCCCGTACGGCCGCTAGTCGGCAGTCGGTCGGTCGGCAGTCATAAAGGGCCGGGCCCCTGGGATTTCCCAGGGGCCCGGCCCTTTTATGCGCTCTGTATTTCCGTACGGATGTCGGCCAATACGACATATGGCAATGGCCGGGCGAGGGAATCCCTCACCCGGCCATTGCCGGTTTTATCAGGCCTCGGTCGCCTTGCGGAGACGGAACGTCAGCGAAAGCGCTTCGTCGGTGAAAGGCTCACCGTAGGAGCCGTCGGCCTCGCCCTCGGCGAAGTCCGTGGCCAGAACCTCGTCCGCAATCAGGGAGGCGTGCTCCGAGAGGGCGGTACGGACTTCCTCGGCCGCCGACTCCCAGCGCACGGCGATCCGGTCGGCGACGTCCAGACCGCTGTTCTTCCGGGCCTCCTGGATGAGCCGGACGGCGTCACGGGCGAGGCCCGCGCGGCGCAGCTCCGGGGTGATCTCCAGGTCGAGCGCCACCGTGGCACCCGAGTCCGAGGCCACCGACCAGCCCTCGCGGGGCGTTTCGGTGATGATGACCTCGTCGGGCGAGAGGGCGACCGTCTCGCCGTCCACCTCGACCGAGGCCGTGCCCTCGCGCAGGGCCAGCGACAGCGCCGCGGCATCCGCCCCGGCGACGGCCTTGGCGACCGCCTGGACGCCCTTGCCGAACCGCTTGCCCAGGGCACGGAAATTGGCCTTGGCGGTGGTGTCGACCAGGGAACCCCCCACCTCGGAGAGGGAGGCGAGGGAGGAGACGTTGAGCTCCTCGGCGATCTGGGCGCGCAGCTCGGCGCCCAGCTCCTCGAAGCCGGCCGAGGCCACCAGCGCGCGGGAGAGCGGCTGACGGGTCTTGACGCCGGACTCCGCGCGGGTGGCGCGGCCCAGCTCGACCAGACGCCGCACGAGCAGCATCTGCTGCGACAGCTTCGGGTCGACGAGGGCGGCGTCCGCCACCGGCCAGCCGGCCAGGTGGACCGACGTGGGGGCCTGCGGGTCGACGGGGACCACGAGGTCCTGCCAGACGCGCTCGGTGATGAACGGCACCAGGGGCGCCATCAGGCGGGTCACCGTCTCGACGACCTCGTGGAGGGTGCGCAGCGCGGCCGCGTCACCCTGCCAGAACCGGCGGCGCGAGCGGCGCACGTACCAGTTGGACAGGTCGTCGACGAAGGAGGACAGCAGCTTGCCGGCCCGCTGGGTGTCGTAGGCCTCCATGGCCTCGGTGACCTGGCCGACGAGGGCGTTCAGCTCGCCGAGCAGCCAGCGGTCCAGCAGCGGGCGGTCGGCCGGGGCCGGGTCCGCGGCGCTGGGCGCCCAGCCGGACGTGCGGGCGTAGAGGGCCTGGAAGGCGACCGTGTTCCAGTACGTGAGGAGCGTCTTGCGGACGACCTCCTGGATGGTGCCGTGGCCCACGCGGCGCGCGGACCACGGGGAGCCGCCGGCCGCCATGAACCAGCGGACGGCGTCGGCGCCGTGCTGGTCCATCAGCGGGATCGGCTGGAGGATGTTGCCCAGGTGCTTGGACATCTTCCGGCCGTCCTCGGCGAGGATGTGGCCCAGGCAGACGACGTTCTCGTACGACGACTTGTCGAAGACGAGGGTGCCGACGGCCATCAGGGTGTAGAACCAGCCGCGGGTCTGGTCGATGGCCTCCGAGATGAACTGCGCCGGGTAGCGCTTCTCGAAGAGCTCCTTGTTCTTGTACGGGTAGCCCCACTGCGCGAACGGCATCGAGCCCGAGTCGTACCAGGCGTCGATGACCTCCGGCACGCGCACGGCGGTGTGGGAGCAGCCCTCGGCGGTGCAGGTGAAGGTGACGTCGTCGATGTACGGGCGGTGCGGGTCGAGGCCGCTCTGGTCGGTGCCGGTGAGCTCGGAGAGCTCGGCCAGGGAGCCGACGCAGGTGAGGTGGTTCTCCTCGCAGCGCCAGATCGGCAGCGGCGTGCCCCAGTAGCGGTTGCGGGAGAGCGCCCAGTCGATGTTGTTGTTCAGCCAGTCGCCGAAGCGGCCGTGCTTGACCGACTCGGGGAACCAGTTGGTCTTCTCGTTCTCCTCGAGCAGCCGGTCCTTGATCGCGGTGGTGCGGATGTACCAGGACGGCTGCGCGTAGTAGAGGAGCGCGGTGTGGCAGCGCCAGCAGTGCGGGTAGCTGTGCTCGTAGGCGATGTGCTTGAAGAGCAGGCCGCGCTCGGAGAGGTCCGCGACGAGCTTCTCGTCGGCCTTCTTGAAGAACTGGCCGCCGACGAGGGCGAGGCCCTCCTCGAAGGTGCCGTCCGGGCGGACCGGGTTGACGACCGGCAGGCCGTAGGCGCGGCAGGTCCTGAGGTCGTCCTCACCGAAGGCGGGCGCCTGGTGGACCAGACCCGTGCCGTCCTCGGTCGTGACGTACTCGGCGTTGACGACGAAGTTGGCGCCCTCCAGCTCGACCAGGTCGAACGGGCGGCGGTAGGCCCAGCGCTCCATCTCGCGGCCGGTGAAGGACTGCCCGGTGGCCGTCCAGCCCTCGCCGAGGGCCTTCTCCAGCAGCGGCTCGGCGACGACGAGCTTCTCGCTGCCGTCGGTGGCGACGACGTAGGTGACGTCGGGGTGCGCGGCGGCGGCGGTGTTGGAGACCAGCGTCCAGGGGGTGGTCGTCCACACCAGCAGCGAGGCCTCGCCCGCGAGCGGGCCGGAGGTCAGCGGGAAGCGGACGAAGACGGAGGGGTCGACGACCGTCTCGTAGCCCTGGGCCAGCTCGTGGTCCGACAGGCCGGTGCCGCAGCGGGGGCACCAGGGGGCCACGCGGTGGTCCTGGACCAGCAGGCCCTTGTTGAAGATCTCCTTCAGCGACCACCAGACGGACTGGACGTAGTCCGGGTCCATCGTGCGGTAGGCGTCGTCCAGGTCGACCCAGTAGCCCATGCGGGTGGTGAGCTCGGCGAAGGCGTCCGTGTGGCGGGTGACGGACTCGCGGCACTTGTCGTTGAAGGCCGCGATGCCGTACGCCTCGATGTCCTGCTTGCCCGAGAAGCCCAGCTCCTTCTCCACCGCGAGCTCGACCGGCAGGCCGTGGCAGTCCCAGCCGGCCTTGCGGCCGACGTGGTAGCCCTGCATCGTGCGGAAGCGGGGGAAGACGTCCTTGAAGACGCGGGCCTCGATGTGGTGCGCGCCCGGCATGCCGTTGGCCGTGGGCGGGCCCTCGTAGAACACCCACTCGGGGCGGCCCTCGGACTGCTCGAGGCTACGGGCGAAGACCTTGCTCTCGCGCCAGAACTCGAGCACGGCGTGCTCCAGGGCGGGCAGGTCCACCTGGGCGGGTACCTGGCGGTACTGCGGCTGGGGACTCATGGTGAGGCTTCCTCCGGCGGAACGTCATTGCGCTGTCCGTCGGAGGGACGAGATGCGCTGTACGCCTCCCGCGGTACCACCCTCCTTGGCCGCGGGCGCTTGCGCCCGTGACCCCCTCATTGGGCCGCGATGCCGGCTCTACTGACCCGCCGGGTGTCCGGGGGCGTTCTTCCGGCGGCTCAGGGGTGATCTTCACACCGCGCACGCCCCCGGGCTCCCACCGTCCCCGGGTCGCTACAGGCTGCGTGCGGCGCTACTCGTCCCTTCCACGCCTTTCGCTGCGCCCAGTGTACGGGGCGGGACCGGACGCGGCCCACCGGTTTCGGCCGGGGCCGGGCGGGGGACGGGTGCAGTCCGATTACAGGGCCGGGGGCGGGGCACAACCGATGAGACCGGCGTGCCCCGTTGCCGCGTGCCCGGTGGAGTTTTATCGTTCCGGCACGATTCGCGCGCAAGATCATAAAATGTGAAGGGGCCGCGGTCATGGTGGCGAAGAGAGCGGTCGCGGAAGCAGCGGGGGCCGCTTCCGCGAAGGGGAAGGCCCACGGCGGGGCCGGGGCCGCTGCCGCGAAGGCCGCCAGGGGCGGCGGGAAGACGGCGAAGGCCGCCGCTCCGGCGAAGAAGGCCCCCGCCGGGGGTGTGGCCGGGGCGGCCGGGAAGGGGACGACGGCGGGCCGGGCCGCCAAGGCCGCCGCGAGCGGGGGGAAGGCTGCGGAGAAGGCCACTGCGGCCGGGGCGGCCGAGAAGGCGTCTGCCGCGAAGAAGGCCGCTCCGGCGAAGAAGACTGCCGCCGCCAAGAAAGCCGCCACGGCCGGGAAGGGGACGACGGCCTCGGGCAAGGAGGCACCCGCCAAGAAGGCTGCCGCCCGGGGATCCGGGGCAAGCTCGGCCTCGTCCAAGAAGGCCGCCGCCGGAAAGAAGGCGGCGTCCGCCGAGAAGGCCGTCGCCCGGGCGTCCGGGTCGGGCTCGGCCTCGTCCAAGAAGGCCGCGGGGAAGAAGGCGGCGTCCGCGCCCTCTGCGAAGGCCCCCGCCAAGAAGACGGCCTCCGCCACGAAGACGGCCGCCACCAAGAAGGCGGCCCCCGCCGGGGAGGGCGCCGCGCCGGCGGCCGGGGCCTCTGCCAAGAAGGCCGCAGGCAAGAAGGCGGCGTCCGCCGCCGGGAAGGGCGCCGCTCAGGCGCCGGCTGTCAGGAAGGCCGCGCCCGGCGGCAAGGCCGCCCGCACAGAAGAAGCCGCACCTGCCCAGAAGGCGGTGCCCCCTGAGAAGACGGGAGCCAGGACGGTGGCTGCGAAGAAGACCATGGACGGGACACGGGCCGCGGGGAAGGTGCCGGGGGCCCGCACGGGGCCCGCGGAGCCCGGTGAGCTCGCCGTACGGCCGGGGGAGGAGCCCTGGTCGCCGGCGGAGGTGGCCGAGGCCCGGACGGAGCTGCAGAGCGAGGTGCTGCGGCTGCGGGCGGAGATCGCCCACTCGGAGGAGGCGATCACCGGCCTGATGCGGGACTCGGGCGACGGCGCGGGCGACGACCAGGCCGACACCGGCACCAAGAACATCACCCGGGAGCACGAGCTGGCGCTGGCCGCCAACGCCCGGGAGATGCTGGACCAGACCGAGCGGGCGCTGGAACGGCTCGACGCCGGAACGTACGGGCTCTGCGAGAACTGCGGGAAGCCCATCGGCAAGGCCCGCATGCAGGCGTTCCCGCGGGCGACCCTGTGTGTGGAGTGCAAACAGCGCCAGGAACGCCGCTGACCCCGTCGCGCGAGTGTGCCGTACCCTCGTCCTCAGTCAGGCAGGCCCTGGCGACCTGGACGACGTCGAAGGACTCACGTGACAGAGGCGGAACAGACCACCACCGGCACGCCGGAGGCCGCGGAGACGACCACGGCCAAGGGCGGGCGGCGCATCGCGGTCCTCCTGGTGGTGGCCGCCTTCGCCTATCTCCTGGATCTGGGCAGCAAGCTGTTCGTGGTCGCGAAGCTGGAGCACCACGACCCGATCGAGGTGATCGGCACCTGGCTGCAGCTGGAGGTGGTCCGCAACCGCGGTGCCGCCTTCGGCATCGGCGAGGCGATGACGATCGTCTTCACGGTGATCGCCTCCGCCGTGATCGTGGTGATCGCGCGCATCGCCCGCAAGCTCTACAGCCTGCCGTGGGCGATCGCGCTGGGCCTGCTGCTCGGCGGTGCGCTGGGCAATCTCACCGACCGCCTGTTCCGCGCCCCGGGGGGCTTCGAGGGCGGTGTGGTCGACTTCATCGCGCCCGCGCACTTCGCGGTCTTCAACCTCGCCGACTCCGCGATCGTCTGCGGCGGCTTCCTCATCGTGATCCTGTCCTTCCGCGGTCTGGACCCGGACGGCACGGTCCACCAGGACTGAGCCCGGGGCGGGGGTGTCGCACCCGTCCGTCATACTCGACGGGTGAGCACCATTCCCGAGATCCGCGCCCTGCCCGTACCCGACGGCCTGGAAGGCGAGCGCGTCGACGCCGCCATCGCCCGTATGTTCGGCTTTTCCCGCACCAAGGCGGCCGAGCTGGCGGCCGCGGGCAAGGTCCAGCTGGACGGGGCGGAGGCCGGGAAGTCCGACCGCGTGACCGGCGGGGCCTGGCTGGAGGTCGAGATGCCCGCCGCGCCCGCGCCGGTGCAGATCGTCGCCGAGCCCGTCGAGGGCATGGAGATCGTCCATGACGACGACGACATCGTCGTGATCGTCAAGCCGGTCGGCGTGGCGGCCCACCCCAGCCCCGGCTGGACGGGGCCGACGGTCATCGGCGGCCTGGCCGCCGCGGGCTACCGCATCTCCACCTCCGGCGCCGCCGAGCGCCAGGGCATCGTGCACCGCCTGGACGTCGGCACCTCCGGCCTGATGGTCGTCGCCAAGTCCGAGCGCGCCTACACCCTGCTCAAGCAGCAGTTCCGCGAGCGCACGGTCGACAAGCGCTACCACACGCTGGTCCAGGGCCACCCCGATCCGATGAGCGGCACCATCGACGCCCCCATCGGCCGCCACCCCAACCACGACTACAAGTGGGCCGTCACCGCCGAGGGCAAGCCGTCGGTCACCCACTACGACCTCATCGAGGCGTTCCGCGCGGCCAGCCTGCTGGACGTGAAGCTGGAGACCGGCCGTACGCACCAGATCCGTGTGCACATGGCCGCCCACCGCCACCCCTGCGTCGGCGACCTCACCTACGGCGCCGACCCGACCCTGGCCAAGCGCCTCAAGCTCACCCGCCAGTGGCTGCACGCCGTGCGGCTCGGCTTCGAGCACCCCGAGGACGGCCGCTGGGTCGAGTTCGAGAGCACCTACCCCGAGGACCTGCAGCGCGCGCTGGACACCGTGCGCGCCGAAAGCTCCTGACCCCGTGGGCGCCGCGCAGGGGATAACGGTCCGCGTCGTCGGCCTCGGCGAGCTGCCCGGCTGCCACGCCGTGCGCCGCGAGGTCTTCGTCGCCGAGCAGCGCATCCCGGAGGCCGAGGAGATGGACGCGTACGACGCGCACGCCGTCCACCTCCTGGCCACGGGCCCGGCCGGGCCGGTCGGCACGGTCCGCTTCCTGCACGGCGCCCCCGCCCGGAAGAAGTACGGCCACGCGGGCGTCGAGGACGACGTCACGGCCGTCCTCGGCCGGCTCGCCGTCTCCCGTGCCGCGCGCGGCACGGGCCTGGGCGCCGAGCTCGTCCTGGCCGTCGAGGCGGAGGCCCGCCGGCTGGGCCTGGCCCGGGTCTACCTGGAGGCCCAGACGCACGCGCTCGGCTTCTACGAGCGGCTCGGCTATGCGGCCCACGGGCCCGAGTTCGACGAGGGAAGCGGCATTCCGCACCGCGCGATGACGAAGGCGCTGTGAGCAGCAGGCACTGACCCTGCCCGGAATCACCCTGAAGATCCGGGTTCGTCCGCTTCGTGGCACGCTGGGGAAACGATCGACTTCCCCGATCCGCCCGGAGGACGTCCGTGGACCAGCTCGCCCTGCTGTTCGTGCTGCTCATCGGCGCGCTGGTCATGGTGCCCGTCGCGGACCGGCTGCGCCTGCCGGCCCCGGTGCTCATGACGCTGGGCGGCATCGTCCTCGCGTTGCTGCCCTTCGTGCCCAACGTGGAGATCCCGCCGGAGTTCATCCTCCCGCTGGTGCTGCCGCCCCTGCTCTACGCGTCCGTGCAGCGCACTTCCTGGCGGCAGTTCCAGGCCAACGTCCGGCCCATCCTGCTGCTCGCGGTCGCCCTGGTGTTCGTGACGACCGCGGCCGTCGCCGCCGTAGCCGACGCCATCCTGCCCGGCATCTCCCTCGCCGCGGCCGTCGCCCTCGGCGCGCTCGTCGCCCCGCCCGACCCGGTGGCCGCGACGGCCGTCGCGGGCTCCCTCGGGCTGCCGCGCCGCCTGATCTCCATCCTGGAGGGCGAGGGCCTCTTCAACGACGTGACGGCCATCGTGCTCTACCACGTGGCCATCGCCGCGGCCGTCAGCGGCAGCTTCTCCGCCCCGAAGGCCGCGGGCGAGTTCGTGCTCTCCGCCGTGGTCGCCCTCGCCGTCGGGCTCGCGCTCGGCTGGGCGGCCAAGAAGCTCATGGACGCCCTCGGCGACGCGACCCTCCAGATCGGCCTCACCCTGCTCGTCCCCTTCGTCTCCTACGTCCTGGCCGAGGAGTTCAAGGGCTCCGGCGTGCTCGCCGTGCTCGTCACCGGGCTCTTCCTCGCCGAGTACGCGGGTGACGCCGACGACGTGCTGGGCCGGCTCGCCCGGCACTCCTTCTGGGAGGTCGTCGACACCCTCGTCACCGGCGTCGCCTTCGGCCTCATCGGCCTCGAACTCCACCACGTCTTCAGTACCGCCGCCGGCCGGTGGGGCGAGATGCTCGGCATCGGCGCCGTCGTCGTCGCGGTCGTCGTCGGGGTACGGCTGCTGTGGCTGCTGCCCGCCGCGTGGCTGGCCAAGCGGCTGCACAGCCGCCGGGACATCGACGAGGAGGTCCCCGTCAGCTGGCGCGAGACGGTCGTGATGTGGTGGTCGGGGATGCGCGGCGTGGCCTCCGTCGCCCTCGCCCTCGCCATCCCGCACACCCGCGACGACGGGACGCCCTTCCCCGCCCGCGACGAGATCCTCTTCGTCGCCTTCGCCGTCATCCTCGCCACGCTCGTCCTGCAGGGGCTGACCCTGCCGTGGCTCGTGCGGCGGCTCGGCGTGCAGTCGGACGCCGACGCCGAGCGGGAGCTCGCCCGCCTGCTCGCCGTACGCGCCGCGAAGGCCGCGAGGCGGCGGCTGAAGGAGATCCAGGAGAAGGAGGAGCTCCCCGACGACATGGTCGAGCAGCTCACGCGGCGCGCGTACGACGTCGGCGCGCGCATCAGCCCCGACATGGTGGACGAGGAACGGCGGGAGGCGCATGCGCGGCGGGTGGAGAGGATCCGGGCGACCCAGCGCATCCAGGCCGAGATGCTCTCGGCCGCCCGCCGGGAGGTCCTGGCGGCCCGCAGCGAACCCGGGGCGGACCCGGAGGTCGTGGACCGCGTCCTCCGCCACCTGGACGTCCGCAGCCTCCGGGGTGGGTGACGGCCGCGGGGGTTCCACGGCCCGCGGCCGCGCGGCTTGCGCCGGGCGGCTGCGGGGCCCCGGCGGAGCGTGTCCCGGCACCGCCGGACAGCGCCGCGGTGGCTGATCGCCGTTGCGGCGGATTTGTCTTGCCTGACGGCAAGACGGTTGAGGGGGGGGCTGCCCGCCGGCCAGGAGGCCCGCCCGGACGGGCGTCCCCCGGAGTCCGCGAACCCGGGCTGAGCCTACGTCGTGCCGGGGCCCGGGCCGATGTCCTCCGACGTGGGGGGTGCCTGGCGGCGGTCGGGCGCCTGTTCCAGGCCCGGGGCCGGGGCCGTGTTGATGCGCGGGAGCGCGTACGGATGCTCCCGCCGCAGCCACTCGATCAGCTGCTCCCGCACCACGCACCGCAGCGTCCAGATGTCGTCGGCGTCCTTCGCCGTCACCAGCGCCCGCACCTGGATCGTCGACGGCGTCGTGTCGGTGAGCACCAGGCTCCAGGACCGCCCGTCCCACTCCGGCAGGCCCTTGAGGATCTCGTGCAGCCGCTCCCGCATGAGGTCTATGGGCGTGGAGTGGTCCAGGTGGAAGAAGACCGTGCCGGTCATCCGGGGATTGCTGCGGGACCAGTTCTCGAACGGCCGGCTGGTGAAGTACGACACCGGCATGGTGATGCGCCGCTCGTCCCAGGTGGTGACCACCAGATAGGTGAGCGTGATCTCCTCCACGCGCCCCCACTCGCCGTCCACGACGACCGTGTCCCCGATGCGCACCACGTCGCCGAAGGCGATCTGCAGCCCGGCGAAGAGGTTGGAGAGCGTGGACTGCGCCGCCACACCGGCGACGATGCCGATCAGACCGGCCGAGGCCAGCACGGACACCCCGGCGGCCCGCATGGCCGGGAAGGTGAGCAGCATCGCCGCCACGGCGACGACGCACACGAGGGCCGTGACGATCCGCCGGATGAGCGTCACCTGGGTCCGTACCCGGCGCACCCGGGCCGCGTCCGCGGCGCGCGCGGCGTAGCGGGCGTAGGCGGCCTCCACTATGGCGACGGCGACCCGTACCACCAGCCACGCGCAGGCGCCGATCAGCACCAGCGTCAGCACCTGGCCGACGGCCTCCTCGTGGTCCTCCAGGATCCCGGCCGAGCGGAAGCTGCCGCGCAGCAGCGCCGTGCACAGCACGACCTGGAGGGGGAGCCGGCACCGGTGCAGCAGGTCCCACAGCGGCGTCTCGGGGTGCCGCTCGTCGATTCTGCGCAGTACGTGGTCGGCCACCCATCCCACGGCCAGGGTGACGATCAACGCTCCGCCGATGACGGACAGCGGACGCAGTACGCCCTCCATGGACACCTCAGCTCCTTCCGGCCGGCTGCTGCGGGCACTCACCGGGTGGCGCTCACCCCCGACCGTAGCTGGCACGATGGGAGGCACGCGATCCACCTGTTAGGAAGTGACTCCAGTGGCGTCCTCTACCACGATTGTCCTTTTTCATTCGGCCTACGGCCTGAGGCCGGCCGTGCACGCCGCCGCCGAGCGCCTGCGCGCCGCCGGGCACGAGGTGCACGTTCCGGACCTCTACGAGGGCCGGACCGCGGACACCGTGGAGGACGGCATGGCCGTCAAGGACGAGATCGGCCGCGAGGAGCTGCTGCGCCGCGCCGTCACCGCGGTGGCGCCGCTGTCGGACCGGGGCCTGGTCTACGCCGGCTTCTCGCTCGGCGGCTCGATCGCGCAGAACCTGGCGCTGGGCGACGAGAAGGCGCGCGGCCTGCTGCTCCTGCACGGCACGTCGGACCTGGCCGAGGACGCCTCCGTGGACGAGCTGCCCGTCCAGCTGCACGTCGCCGACCCCGACCCCTTCGAGCCGCACGACTGGCTCAACGCCTGGTACCTGCGCATGGGCCGGGCCGGTGCGGACGTGGAGGTCCACAGGTACCCCGGGGCGGGGCACCTGTTCACGGACCCGGACCTCGCGGACTACGACGCCGAGGCCGCGGAGACGGCCTGGCGCGTCGTGCTGGGCTTCCTGGAGGAGATCGGGGGCTAGGCCGGGGGGACCGGACCGGGCGACCAGGCCGGGGACCGGCCGCGGATCACCGTACCGGCGTCTTCACGCGCTCGATCTGCTGCGTGCCCGAACGCGTCCGGTACGAGCGGCTCCACTCGGCCGTCGCCTTGGGGTCGGTCTTGTCGGAGAGGGCGTAGTAGTCCATCTGCGCCTGCTCGGGCGTGATGTCGAGGACCCCGTAGCCGTGGGAGTCCATGTCGATCCACTTCGCGTGCCGGTTGGCTGCCCTGATGGCGGCGACCGCGGCGAGGGAGACGGTGTGCGGGGCCACGCCCAGGAGGTCGTCCAGGTTGTCGGAGCTGACCGACGTGACGACGAACTCGGTGGCGACGGACGGCGAGAGCGGGTACGTCGCCGCCGTCTTCGGCACGTCGTTGGCCCAGGACATGTGGATGTCACCGGTCAGGAAGACGGTGTTGCGGATCCCGCGGTCGCTCAGGTGGCCGAGGAGCTCGCGCCGGTCGTCGGTGTAGCCGTCCCACTGGTCGGTGTTGGCGGCTATGCCGCCGGCGGGCAGGCCCAGCAGCTTGGCGAGCGGCTCCAGCAGGTGGGCCGGGAGGGCGCCGAAGGCGAAGGGGGAGATCATCACGGGGTTGCCGACGAGGCGCCACGTGGTGTCGGAGGAGGCGAGCCCGGCCTTCAGCCAGTCGAGCTGGGCGCGCCCGGTGATGGTGCGCTCGGGGTCGTCGACCTTGCCGCTGCCGGGGCCCACCTGCTGCGATCTGAAGGATCTGAGGTCCAGCAGGTGGAGGTCGGCGAGGTTGCCGAAGCGCAGCCGGCGGTAGGTGGTGCCCGCGGTGGACGGCCGCACCGGCATCCACTCGAAGTAGGCCTGCTTGGCGGCGGCCATCCGCGCGGTCCACTCGCCCTCGGCTCCGGGGGTGTGGTTCTCGGCCCCGCCCGTCCAGGCGTCGTTGGCGAACTCGTGGTCGTCCCAGATGGCCACGAAGGGGTGGGCCCGGTGCAGGGCCTGCAGGTCGGGGTCCGTCTTGTAACGGCCGTGGCGGGTGCGGTAGTCGGCCAGGGTGAGGATCTCGTGCGTGGGCGCGTGCGGGCGGACGACCTGCTTCGCGGGCGGGTAGACGCCGGAGGCGTACTCGTAGATGTAGTCGCCCAGGTGCAGGATCGCGTCCAGGTCGCGGCGGTCCGCGAGGTGGCGGTAGGCGGCGAAGTGACCGGACTCCCAGTTGGCGCAGGAGACGACGCCGAAGCGGACGCCGGCGACGGCCGCACCGGCCTCGGGTGCCGTACGGGTGCGGGCGGCGGGGGAGTGCGCGCCGCCTGCGGTGAAGCGGAACCAGTAGCCGGTGGCCGGGCGCAGGCCGCGGACGTCGGCCTTGACGGTGTGGTCGGCGGCGGCCGTCGCGGTCA
Organism: Streptomyces hiroshimensis; assembly: GCF_014650335.1. Lineage (GTDB taxonomy): Bacteria > Actinomycetota > Actinomycetes > Streptomycetales > Streptomycetaceae > Streptomyces > Streptomyces hiroshimensis. The sequence goes on along the minus strand of NZ_BMUT01000010.1, from coordinate 243,857 downwards.
CCGTGCCCTTGGCGACGACCTTCCCGAACGCCTCGTCCTCGGCGACCTCCCAGTCGACGTCGACGGCCGCTCCGCGCCCCGAGCCGGGGACCGCGTCGGGCGAGGGCGTCACACGCGTCCACAGCAGCACGCCGTCGGGCAGCGGGTCGCCCGAGGCGACGCCGTGCAGGAAGGCGGGCGGGTCCGCCGCGTAGGCGGGGGCGGCTCCGGCCAGCGGGAGGAGGGCGACGGTCGCGGCGCCTGCTACCGCCGTGACGGCGGTGCGGCGGGATATGTGCGATGCGGGAATGGCTGTGGTGTCAGCGGTCACGGGCCATCACCTTACTGCCCGGTAAGCAGTGGGACGGGCGGAACTTGACAGTTCGCCCGCCCCTCACCCGCCCGTCACTACTTCTTCGCGCCGAATTCCTTGTCGATCGCCTCGATGAAGGACTCCTTGGCCATCGGCGGGTTGCCGTTCGGGGCCTTCAGCTGCTTGTCCCCGTGGAGCAGGGCCGGGGTGCCGCCGATCTTGTTCTTCTCGAACAGCGTGCCCATCTCGACGGCCCACTTGTCGTAGGTGCCCTCGTTGACGGCCTTCTCGAAGTCCTTGTTGCCCTTCAGGGCCGGGACCTGCTGCGCGATCTCGATCAGCCGCGCGTCCTTGGCGAAGGCGTCGTCGCGCTCGTCGGGGTGGTTCTTCGGGGAGTAGAGCGCCTCCTTGTACGCGACGAAGGCCTCCGGGCTGACGTTGAGTGCGGCGCCGAGGGCGCTGACGGCGTTCTTCGAACCGGTGCCCTTGGCCAGGTCGTCGATGAAGTTCACCATGACGAAGCGGACCTTGTAGCGGGCGTCCTTGACGTCCTGGCGCAGCTGGGCGCCGGACTGGTTCTCGAAGGCGGCGCAGGACGGGCAGCGCGGGTCCTCGTAGACCGTGAGGGTCTCCTTGGCCTTGGCGTCGCCGATGACGATCTCGTTGCCGTTCTCGCCCGTGGTGTTGGCGGGCTTCACGAGGGGCTTGTCGGCCGCCCAGCCGCTGCTGCCGCCCTTGCCGTCGTTCATGTTGGTCACCGCGTAGCCGACGCCGCCGGCTATCGCGAGGACGACGACGATGGCGCCGGCGACGACGAGCTGACGGCGCGTCTTGTCCCGCTTGGCCTGGCGCTCGCGCTCGGCGCGCAGCCGCTCGCGCGCGGCCTGCTTGTTCTGCTGGTTGTTGCGGTTGCTCATGATGTCTTCTCCGGTGTGGACGTACGGAAATGGGGGGACCGCGGGCTCAGGCTGCTGCCGGAGCGAGGGGCGGTCCGCGCCGTACGACGGAGTGGACGAGCAGGGGGAGGCCGCGCGCGAGGAGCGTGCGGCACGGGGGGCGTACGCGGGCGCCCGGGCCTGCGGGCACCGGGGAGGCGAAGGCCAGGAGCAGGGGGCCGAAGGCGAAGGCAGCGGCCGTGCGCAGCAGGTGGGCCAGGGCCGCCTCGCCGCGGCGCAGCCAGGCGGCGGCCAGCAGCCCCACCGCGACGTGGCCTGCGAGCAGCAGCCAGGGCAGCGCGGAGCCGGCGACCGGCCCGGCGTCGCCCTCGGCGGCCATGCGGGCCAGCGGGGTGCCGACCTCGCCGCGGCAGGCCAGATCCAGGCCCAGGGAGTGCAGGGGGCCCGCGACGGGGCCGCCGGCCCGCCCGTAACAGGCGTGCTGGCCCGCCGTGAACACGGTGTCCGCCGTGAGCTCCAGAGGGACCATCAGCGCGGCGATGGACCCGAAGCCGCGCTCGCGGCCCGCGAGGGCGTAGGCGACGGCGAAGAACACCGCCGACAGCACGGCGACCGTGGCGGCGGGCAGGGGCGTACGGGAGAGCAGGACGTGCGAAGCGGCGGACAGCGTGACACAGAGCGCCGTGAAGAGCGCCGCGCGCAGCGCTCTCAGTCGAACTCCCGTCCCCTCCATGAGGCCGAAGTCTGCCACGGCAGCCGTTAAGTGTCGTGTCAAGATTCGGCATCGCTGAACGTCACCGGAGGGGACGGGACACCGGGGGTGCGGGGCTCAGGACTTGAGGGCCGCGTCGACCGCCTTGGTGTACTGCTCGGGGGTGATCGGGACGTTCTTCCCGTCCTCCGCCGTCAGCTTCTTGCCGTTCATCTTGAGGGTGGGGGTGCCGGTGACGTCCTTGACCTTGTCGAACTCGTCGGACACCGTCAGCGCCCACTTGTCGAACGTGCCGTCCTGGACGTTCTTCTCGAAGTCCTTGTTGCCCTTGAGCGCCGGGACCTCGTTGGCCACCTTCAGCAGGACGTCGTCCTTGGCGTAGTCGTCCTTCGTCTCGTTGGGGTGGTTGGCCTTGGAGTAGAGGGCCTTGTTGTAGGCGCTGAAGGCCTCGGGGCTGACGTTCAGGGCGGCGCCCAGCGCGCTGAGGGCGTTCTTGGAGCCGCTGCCGCCGAAGTTGCGGTCGAGGAACGTGGCGACGTGGTACGAGACCTTGTACTTGCCGTCCTTGACGTCCTTGTCGATGGTGTCGCCGACGCTCTGCTCGAAGACGGAGCAGATCGGGCAGCGCATGTCCTGGTAGAGGTCCAGGGTGTGCTTGGCGTCCTTCTTGCCTATGAGGATCTCGGTGCCGTTGTCGCCGCCGGTGTTGGCGGGCTTGACGAGCTCCTTCTTGGACGCGGCCTCCCAGCTCGCGTTCAGGCCGCTCTTGCCGTCCTTGCCCAGCTGGGAGACGGCCACGACGATGCCCGCGCCGACGGCCAGGACCGCGACGACGGCACCGCCGACGATCAGCTGGCGGCGCGTCCTGTCCTTCTTGGCCTGGCGCTCGCGCTCGGCGCGCAGCCGCTCGCGTGCGGTCTGCTTGTTCTCCCAGTTGTTGCGCTTGCTCATGGTGGTGCGATCTTTCCGTGGTACGTGGGGTGGGTCAGGCGGGGGTGAGGCCGGAGGCCGGCCCCCGCGGCGGCCCGCGCCGTACGACGGAGTGGACGAGGAGCGGAAGGGCGCGGCCGGGGAGGGCGGGCCGCACGGACCGTACGGTCACGCCGGCGGGCAGCGGGGCGCCGGTCGCGAGGACGGGCCGCAGCGGGCGGCACACGGCGGCCGCCGCGGCGCACAGGAGCTGCGCCAGCGCCCGCTCGCCCCGGCGCAGCCACGCGGCGGCCAGCAGGCCGACCGCGACGTGCCCCGCGAACAGCAGCCACGGGGCGCTGCCCGGGCCGGCGAACCGGGCGAGCGGGCCGCCCGTGCTGCCGCTGCACAGCCAGGCCAGCGCCCCCGGGGCGGGGGCGGGGTGGCCGGGGCCGCCGTAGCAGGTGTCCTGCCCGGCGGTGAAGAGCGCGGTGACGCCGAGCTCCAGGGGGACCAGGAGGGCGGCGATGTTCCGGTAGCCGCGCTCCTGCCCCGCCAGGGAGTGGGCGAGCGCGAAGACGGCCGCCGACGCCGCCGCGACGGCGGGCATGGGCAGCGGCCTCCCGGACAGCAGCACGTGGGAGCCCGCGGACAGCGTCACGCACAGCGCTGTGAACAGCGCCGCGCGCAGTGCCCGCACCCATGCCGCCGATATGTCCATGGGGACCGAGTCTGGCACGTCCTGCTGTAAACCGGGACTAAAGGCCGGGGATGCGGCCGTTGCGGAAGAGGTCCACGAAGATCTGGTGATCCGCGCGGGCCCGGGCCCCGTAGGAGTGGGCGAAGCCGACCAGGAGCTCCGCGAAGCCCTCCTCGTCGGCGGCGATCACGGCGTCGATGGCGCGTTCCGTGGAGAACGGCACCAGGGAGTGGCCGCTCTGGTCGTCCGCCGCGGCGTGCATGGCGGCCGTGGCGCGGCCGAGGTCGGCGACGACCGCGGCGATCTCGGCCGGGTCGTCGATGTCCGACCAGTCCAGGTCGACCGCGTACGGCGAGACCTCGGCCACCAGCTGCCCGGCGCCGTCCAGCTCGGTCCAGCCCAGCCACGGGTCGGCGTGCGCCTGCAGCGCGCGCTGGGAGATCACCGTGCGGTGGCCCTCGTGCCGGAAGTAGTCGCGCACGGCCCGGTCGGTGACGTGCCGGGAGACCGCCGGGGTCTGCGCCTGCTTCATGTAGATGACGACGTCGTTCTCCAGGGCGTCGCTGTTGCCCTCCAGGAGGATGTTGTACGAGGGCAGGCCGGCGCTGCCGATCCCGATGCCGCGGCGGCCGACGACGTCCTTGACCCGGTAGGAGTCGGGGCGGGCGAGGCTGGTGTCCGGGAGGGTCTCCAGATAGCCGTCGAAGGCCGCGAGGATCTTGTAGCGCGTGGCCGCGTCCAGCTCTATGGCGCCGCCGTCGGCGGCGAAGCGGCGGTCGAAGTCCCGGATCTCCGTCATGGAGGCGAGCAGCCCGAAGCGCGTCATCGCGCGGGCCTCGCGCAGCGCGCCGAGCAGGGGGCCGTCGGCGGTGTCGAGGGTGAAGGGCGCGTGCTCGTCGTCCTCGGCGCCGGTGGCCAGGGCGTGGATGCGCTCGCGGTAGGCGGCGGCGTACGTGCGCACCAGCTCGGTGATCATCTCGTCGCTGAGCGCCTTGGTGTAGCCGATCAGGGCGACGGAGGCGGCGAAGCGCTTGAGGTCCCAGGTGAAGGGGCCGACGTAGGCCTCGTCGAAGTCGTTGACGTTGAAGACCAGGCGGCCGCCCGCGTCCATGTACGTGCCGAAGTTCTCGGCGTGGAGGTCGCCGTGGATCCACACCCGGCTCGTGCGCTCGTCCAGGTACGGGCCGGCCGCGCCCTCCGGCGCCTCCTTGGCCAGGTCCCCGTAGAAGAGGCACGCCGTGCCCCGGTAGAAGGCGAAGGCGGAGGCGGCCATCTTGCGGAACTTGACCCGGAAGGCGGCGGGGTCGGCTGCGAGCAGCTCGCCGAAGGCGGTGTCGAAAACGGCGAGTATCTCCTCGCCGCGCTGCGCGGCCCGGTCGTGCTCGGTCGCCATCGCGGGGTCCTCCTGGGGTGGGGCATGGAACGAACATCTGTGCTGTCGTGCTCAACGCGTGAGGCTACCGGCGCGTGCCCGCGGCTGTCGGTGGGGGCCGGTAACCTTCAAAACTGTCCCGTTCGCCCCCCGCCCGCTCCCGCCGGAGGTCTCCCGCCGTGGCCGATAAGCCGCCTTTCACGCACCTGCACGTCCACACCCAGTACTCCCTGCTGGACGGTGCCGCGCGGCTCAAGGACATGTTCAATGCCTGCAATGAGATGGGCATGACACACATCGCCATGTCCGACCACGGCAACCTGCACGGTGCGTACGACTTCTTCCATTCCGCCCAGAAGGCCGGGATCACCCCGATCATCGGCATCGAGGCCTATGTCGCCCCCGAGTCCCGGCGCAACAAGCGCAGGATCCAGTGGGGCCAGCCGCACCAGAAGCGGGACGACGTCTCGGGCTCGGGTGGTTACACGCACAAGACGATCTGGGCGGCCAACGCCACCGGCCTGCACAACCTCTTCCGGCTGTCCTCCGACGCCTACGCCGAGGGCTGGCTGACCAAGTGGCCGCGGATGGACAAGGAGACCATCAGCCAGTGGTCGGAGGGCCTGATCGCCTCCACCGGCTGCCCCTCCGGCGAGCTGCAGACCCGCCTGCGCCTCGGCCAGTTCGACGAGGCCCTGAAGTCCGCCTCCGAGTACCAGGACATCTTCGGCAAGGACCGGTACTTCCTGGAGCTGATGGACCACGGCATCGAGATCGAGCGCCGCGTCCGCGACGGCCTGCTGGAGATCGGCAAGAAGCTCGGCATCCCGCCCCTGGTCACCAACGACTCGCACTACACCTACGCGCACGAGGCCGAGGCCCACGACGCCCTGCTGTGCATCCAGACCGGCAAGAACCTCTCCGACCCCGACCGCTTCCGCTTCGACGGCTCGGGCTACTACCTGAAGTCCACGGACGAGATGTACGCCATCGACTCCTCGGACGCCTGGCAGGAGGGCTGCGCCAACACCCGGCTGGTCGCCGAGCAGGTCGACACCGAGGGCATGTTCCAGTTCCGGAACCTGATGCCCAAGTTCGACATCCCCGAGGGCTACACCGAGGTCACCTGGTTCCGCGAGGAGACCATGCGCGGGATGCACCGCCGCTTCCCCGGCGGCATCCCCGACGACCGCATGAAGCAGGTCGAGTACGAGATGGACACGATCATCTCGATGGGCTTCCCGGGCTACTTCCTCGTGGTCGCCGACTTCATCATGTGGGCCAAGAACCAGGGCATCGCCGTCGGCCCCGGCCGAGGCTCCGCGGCCGGCTCGATCGTCGCGTACGCCATGGGCATCACCGACCTCGACCCGATCCCGCACGGCCTGATCTTCGAGCGGTTCCTCAACCCCGAGCGCATCTCCATGCCCGATGTCGACATCGACTTCGACGAGCGCCGGCGCGCCGAGGTGATCCGCTACGTCACCGAGAAGTACGGCGCCGACAAGGTCGCCATGATCGGCACCTACGGCACCATCAAGGCCAAGAACGCGATCAAGGACTCCGCCCGCGTCCTCGGCTATCCGTACGCGATGGGCGACCGCCTCACCAAGGCGATGCCCGCGGACGTCCTCGGCAAGGGCATCCCGCTCTCCGGCATCCTCGACCCCAAGCACCCGCGCTACAGCGAGGCGGGCGAGATCCGGGGGATGTACGAGAACGAGCCGGACGTGAAGAAGGTCATCGACACCGCGATGGGTGTCGAGGGCCTGGTCCGGCAGATGGGTGTGCACGCGGCCGGCGTGATCATGTCCAGCGAGACGATCACCGACCACGTGCCCGTCTGGGTGCGCCACTCCGACGGCGTGACCATCACCCAGTGGGACTACCCGAGCTGTGAGTCGCTCGGCCTGCTGAAGATGGACTTCCTCGGCCTGCGCAACCTCACGATCATGGACGACGCCGTCAAGATGGTGAAGGCCAACAAGGGGATCGACATCGATCTCCTGAGCCTGCCGCTCGACGACCCCAAGACCTTCGAGCTGCTCCAGCGCGGCGACACCCTCGGCGTCTTCCAGTTCGACGGCGGCCCCATGCGGTCCCTGCTGCGGCTGATGAAGCCCGACAACTTCGAAGACATCTCCGCCGTGTCCGCCCTGTACCGGCCGGGCCCGATGGGCATGAACTCGCACACGAACTACGCCCTGCGCAAGAACGGCCAGCAGGAGATCACCCCGATCCACCCGGAGCTGAAGGAGCCCCTCGAAGAGGTCCTCGGCGTCACCTACGGTCTGATCGTCTACCAGGAGCAGGTGCAGAAGGCCGCGCAGATCGTCGCCGGGTACTCGCTCGGCGAGGCCGACATCCTCCGCCGCGTCATGGGCAAGAAGAAGCCCGACGAGCTGGCGAAGAACTTCGTCTTCTTCAAGGAGGGCGCGACCAAGAAGGGCTTCTCCGACGAGGCCATCCAGGCCCTGTGGGACGTCCTGGTCCCCTTCGCCGGCTACGCCTTCAACAAGGCCCACTCCGCCGCGTACGGCCTCGTCTCGTACTGGACCGCCTACCTCAAGGCGAACTACCCCGCCGAGTACATGTCCGGGCTGCTCACCTCCGTGCGCGACGACAAGGACAAGTCGGCGATCTATCTGAACGAGTGCCGGCGCATGGGCATCAAGGTGCTCCCGCCGAACGTCAACGAGTCCGAGGCCAACTTCGCCGCCCAGGGTGACGACGTGATCCTCTTCGGCCTCACCGCCGTCCGCAACGTCGGACAGAACGTGGTCGACTCGATCATCCGCTGCCGCAAGTCCAAGGGGAAGTACAGCTCCTTCCCCGACTTCCTCGACAAGGTCGAGGCCGTCGTCTGCAACAAGCGCACCGTCGAATCGCTGATCAAGGCCGGCGCCTTCGACGAGATGGGCCACACCCGCAAGGGCCTCACCGCGCACTACGAACCGATGATCGACAATGTGGTCCAGGTCAAGCGCAAGGAGGCCGAGGGACAGTTCGACCTCTTCGGCGGCATGGGCGACGACACCGCCGACGACGGCCCCGGCTTCGGGCTCGACGTGGAGTTCTCCGACATCGAGTGGGAGAAGGCCTACCTGCTCGCCCAGGAGCGCGAGATGCTCGGCCTCTACGTCTCCGACCACCCGCTCTTCGGCATCGAGCACGTCCTCAACGACAAGGCCGACGCCTCGATCTCCCAGCTCACCGGCGGTGAGCACGCCGACGGCGCGATCGTCACCATCGGCGGCATCATCTCCGGCCTGCAGCGCAAGATGACCAAGCAGGGCAACGCCTGGGCCATCGCCACCGTCGAGGATCTGGCCGGATCCATCGACTGCATGTTCTTCCCCGCCACCTACCAGCTGGTCTCCACCCAGCTCGTCGAGGACGCCGTCGTCTTCGTCAAGGGCCGCCTCGACAAGCGCGAGGACATCCCCCGCCTGGTCGCCATGGAGCTGATGGTCCCCGACCTCTCCAACGCGGGCACCAACGCCCCCGTGATCATCACCATCCCCACGGTGAAGGTCACCCCGCCGATGGTCGAGCGGCTCGGCCAGGTCCTCACCCACCACCGCGGCTCCACCGAGGTGCGGATCAAGCTCCAGGGCCCGCGGAAGACCACCGTCCTGCGCCTGGACCGGCACCGGGTCACCCCGGACCCGGCCCTCTTCGGCGACCTGAAGCAGCTGCTCGGCCCGTCCTGCCTGGCCGGCTGAGCACCTGCTGCTCGCCTGCTGATCACCGGCTGAGCACCTGCTGAGCCCGCACCCGCGCACGAGGGGCGCGCCCGGATCCTCCGGGCGCGCCCCTCGCTGCATCAAAGCGCCGGTGGGCGCCGTCGCTTATCGGCCGGATGCCGTCCCGGCACCCCTCAGTTGTGGCCGAAGCGCTTCTGCTTGCTCTTGCGCGCCATGTCGCCCGGGGTGACCTGCGTGGCCCGCTGCTCGCTCTGGGACTCGATCGAGGAGCTCTTGGCCTGCTGCTGCCCGCGCTCGGCGGCGCTGCCCCGCTGCTGGCTCCTGTCCTGCTTCTTGTTCTTCGCCATGCTCAGCCTCCACTCGGGGTGTCCCCCCGCCGAACACACTCGCACGCACCGGCGAACAGCGCATTTCGGGTAATTACCGTGCGTGATCCGTGCACTTACCGCCGGGAAGGCGTATCCGCCACGCCGAAGATCCAGTTCGGACTGATAACCCCCGCACGGTCGGGCAGACTCCAGGGAAAGCCGAGGAGAACCGGGGCACTGCTTGCCGTGCCGGGGGGCGACCGCAATTTCTGCACGCACAGAAAGAGGGTGGAACGTGGACCGCTGCGTCGTCCTGGTGGACGCCGGGTACCTGCTGGGCGCCGCCGCGAGCCTGCTGGCCGGCGAGCCCGCCCGGTCCCGTATCTCCGTCGACCACGCGATCCTCATCCAGGGGCTGCGTGAGCGCGCCGAGGCCGAGACCGAGCAGCCCCTGCTGAGGATCTACTGGTTCGACGGCGCGCCCGACCGGGTGCCCCAGCCCGAGCACCGCAGGCTGCGCGTCATGCCCCGCGTCACCGTCCGGCTGGGGGCCCTGACCCGCAGCGACGGCCGCTGGGCGCAGAAGGGCGTCGACGCCGCCATGCACGCCGAGCTCACCGAGCTCGCCCGCAACCGCGCCTGTTCCGACATCGTGCTCGTCACCGGAGACGGCGACCTCCTGCCGGGCCTGATGTCCGCCAAGGAGCACGGCGTCGCCGTCCACCTGTGGGCCGTCCAGGCCGCCGACGGCGACTACAACCAGTCCGAGGACCTCGTCGCCGAGGCCGACGAGCGCCGCGTCCTCGACCGCACGTGGATCACCCGCGCCGTCCGTGCCAAGGAGCTCACCGGGCCCTGCGCCCCGCAGCCCGCGCCCCGCCCCGAGATCGCCGCGATCCTCTCCGCCCCCCTCCCCGAGACCGCGGCCGCCGGCACGGCCCCCTCGCCCCGCCAGGCCGAGCCGGTCCCCGCCGAACGCAACGGCTCCCGGCCCGCCGCGGCCCCCGGCGCCGACGGCGAGCGCGACGACCGCGATGCACCCGAGGCCCCCGCCGCCCGCGGCGTGCCCACCCCCAAGGACCTCGCCATCCTCGGCCGCGGCCCCGCCGGCCAGCCCGCCGCGGCCCAGTCCGGCCCCGGCGGGCAGCCGGGCCAGGGCGGCGGCCAGGGCGCCGCCCTCGCCGCCAACGCCACCCTGCGCTGGTCCTCCGACAAGGGCTGGATCGAGCGCGGCACCGGCACCGGGCCCGGCGAGCCCCCCGAAACCGCCTCCCTGCCGATGCTGGCCCAGCTCACCAGCGCCGAGCAGCGCTGGGCGGACCGCGAGGAGGACATCACCACCGTCGGCGGCGACCCCTTCGAGGTCGGCCAGGTCTTCGCCCGGCGCTGGGCCGAGCGCCTCGCCGACGCCGTCCACCTGCAGCACCTCTCCACGGAGTACCCCCGCATCCCGCACCGCATCGACGGCGAGCTGCTCCGCTACGCCGCCCGCTTCGGGCTCCTCGCCCACAAGGACGACCAGATCGACGAGCACGACCGCTATGCGATCCGTGCCGGGTTCTGGCGCGAAATCGACGCGCGCACGGCCGCGGAGAAGGCGCCGGTGGGCGACTGACTTCCACCACGCCCCGCCTTCGGGCGCCCCAACGGCCGGGGCGCGAGCCCAACCGCGTACCCTCATAGCTCGTGAGGACGGGCGTGAAAGAGGCGGCGGCAGCCGCCACGGTGTGCACCGTGCGCGGCCTGGTCAAGACCTACCCCGCCGCGCGCGGCCGCCGCGGCGCGCCCGGCACCGCGGCCGTACGCGCCAGCGACGGCATCGACCTGCAGGTCCGGCGCGGCGAGATCTTCGGGCTGCTCGGCCCCAACGGAGCCGGCAAGTCCACCCTGGTGCGCCAGCTCACCGGCCTGCTCCGGCCCGACGAGGGCAGCGTCGAGCTCCTCGGCCACGACCTCGTGCGCCACCCCGAGCGCGCCGCCCGCCTCGTCGGCTACCTCGGCCAGGAGTCGACCGCGCTGGACGAGCTGACCGTCTCCCTCGCCGCCGAGACCACCGGCCGGCTCCGCGGCCTCGGCCTGCGCGCCGCCCGCGCCGAGCGCGACGCCGTCCTCGAGGAGCTGGGCCTGACGGACCTCGCCGGCCGGGCGCTGAAGAAGCTCTCCGGCGGCCAGCGCCGGCTGGCCTGCTTCGCCGCCGCGCTCGTCGGCGACCGGCCCGTGCTCGTCCTCGACGAGCCCACCGCCGGCATGGACCCCGTGGCCCGCCGCGCCGTCTGGGCCGCCGTCGACCGGCGGCGCGCCGAGCGCGGCGCGACCGTCCTGCTCGTCACCCACAACGTCATCGAGGCCGAGACCGTCCTCGACCGCGTCGCCGTGCTGGAGCGCGGGCGGATCATCGCCTGCGACACCCCCGCGGGGCTGAAGGAGCTCGTCGGCGACGAGGTCCGCGTCGAGCTCGTCTGGCGCGACGAGGCCCCGCTGCACGTCCCCGAGGTCGCCGCCCTGCGCGACGCCGCGCACCCCGCCGGCCGCCGCTGGACGCTGCGGCTCGCCCCCGCCGAGGCGCGTGCGGCCGTCGCCGCCGTGACCGGCGGGCCCGCCTTCGCCGCGCTCGACGACTTCACGCTGACCACGCCGAGCCTGGAGGACGTGTACCTGGCGCTCGGCGGCCGCGCGGACGGGCTGGTGAAGGCGTGACGGCGACGGCGGGGGCGACGGGGACGGCGGGGGCGACGGCGAGACAGGGTCACCGGACCCGACCGAACAGGAGCTGTGCCGGGTGAGTGCTGTATCCGCAGAGGCGGTGTCCGGGGCGGTCCGGACCGGGAGCGACTCCCGGCCGCGGTCCGGCGGCGAGGACGCCGCCCCGCTCGCGCCCAGGGCGAAGCTGCTGCCCGCCCTGGCCGCCGTGTACCGCGCGCAGCTCTCGCGGGCCAAGGTGGCGCGGATCCCGCTGCTCTTCGTGGCCACGTTCCAGTCCGTCGGCATCATGATCATGATGCGCGGGGTGGTGGACGGCGGCGACGAGGCGCGGGCCGTCGTGGCCGGCTCCAGCGTGCTCGTCGTGGCCTTCGTCGCCCTCAACCTCCTCGCCCAGTACTTCGGCCAGCTGCGCGCCGGCGGCGGGCTCGACCACTACGCGACGCTGCCGGTGCCGCCCGCGGCCGTGGTCCTCGGCGCGGCGGGCGCCTACGCCTCCTTCACCGTGCCCGGTACGGCCGTCACCGCCGTCGTGGGCAGCGTGCTCTTCAAACTGCCGATGGGGCACCTGTGGGTGCTCGCCGCGGTGGTCCCGCTCTCCGGCGCCGCCCTCGCCGGGCTCGGCGCGGCCCTCGGGCTGCTCGCCCCCCGGCAGGAGCTGGCGACGCTCGGCGGGCAGCTGGGCATGTCGGCCGCGCTGCTGCTGGGCGTGCTGCCCGCCGCGCACATGCCCGCGCCCATCGCCTACGCCCGCGACCTGCTGCCCTCCACGTACGGGGTGGAGGCGCTGGCCCGCACCTTCGACGCGAGCCCCGACTGGGCCGTGGTCGCCGCCGACCTCGGCGTGTGCGCCGCCGTCGGCGTGGTGTCGCTGGCCGCGGCGACCTGGGCGTACCGCCGTGCGGCCGTGCGGTGACGCGCCAGGACCGTCCTGCCGCGGGCCCGGCTGCGCCGACCTGGCACGATGACAGGGTGACCGCACCGCTGACGCCGCATGACCAGCCCGCCGACGAGCAGCCCGCCGGGGACGAGCCGGGCCCCGTCCCCGGAGCTCTCCCCGCCGAGCGGGAGGAGCTCCGCACCGAGCTGCGGCAGGCCGCGGTCGTCGCCGCGGCGGTGGCCGTGGCCGGAGTGCTGCTGGGGCTGCTGTGGGTGTGGCTGGCGCCGCGCGTGCCGCTGATCTCGGACGGCAAGGCGGTGTACCTCAAGAACAGCGAGGGCGAGCAGGCGATCGGCGCGGACGGCATGTTCGTGCTGCTGGCGCTCGGGTTCGGCGCGGTGAGCGCCGCGGTCGTCTTCCTGCTCCGCCGCCGCGGGGGCATCCCGCTCGTCGTGGGCCTCGCCCTCGGCTCCCTGGTGGCCTCGGTGATCGCCTGGCGCGTGGGCGCTGCGCTCGGCCCGACGTCGGACGTGGTGGCGGCGGCCCGCGCGGCCGGCCGCGGCGTCGTCTTCGACGCCCCGCTCAAGCTCGCGGCCAAGGGCGCGCTGCTGGCGTGGCCGCTCGCGGCGATGGCGGTCCATCTCGTGCTGACGGCGCTGTTCGGTCCGCGGGACCCGGAGCCGGAGCCGGAGCCGGACTGGACGTCCGGGGAGCCCGGGAATCCGGCCTGAGCCGGTCCGGCACCGCCGGGCACGACCGTCCTGGTCGCTCGCCGTTGCGGCGGGGGAAAATGCCCCGGCCCCGCCCGCACCGTTTCCCCCTGCGGGGGCTGACAGCTGGGGTGGCGTTTCCCTCTGCGGGGGCTGAGGGCCGGGGCGGCCCGAACGCTCATGCCGCCAGGCAGAAAACCCCCGCCGCAACGGCGCTCAGCCCCCGCGGCGCGGTCCGGCGGTGCCGAGCCGGCCGGCTGCTGGACTCCGGTCGGCCCGGCCAGGGCCTACGCCGGCCTACGGCCGTGATTGGCGCGGTTTTTCTTTACGCGCCAGCGGCGCTTGCGGGTGCGCTTGGACATGGGCGTCCCTCCCGGATGGCGGGCCGCACGCGCGGCGGCCCGCTCCTGACGGTCCTAGCCGAGGGACGGGCAACCGTCCAGACCCCGGGCACCCGCAGAGCCACCCGCAGGGTCACCGCACCGGTCAGTCCCGGGCGATCGGCGCGACCACCGCGCCCGTGAGCGCGGCCAGGTCACCGGGCGCGAGCTCGACCTCCAGGCCGCGGCGCCCCGCCGAGACGCAGATGGTCGCGTGGGAGCGCGCGGAGGCGTCCAGCGCGGTCGGCAGGCGCCGGCGCTGCCCAAGCGGGGAGATGCCGCCCCGTACGTACCCCGTGGTGCGCTCCGCGGCCGCAGGGTCGGCCATCGCCGCCCGCTTGCCGCCGACCGCCGCCGCCAGCGCCTTGAGGTCGAGCGAGCCGGAGACGGGCACGACGGCGACCGTGAGCGCGCCGTCGACCTCGGCCACGAGGGTCTTGAAGACCTGCGCGGGGTCCCGCCCGAGGGCCTCCGCGGCCTCCGTCCCGTAGGACGCGACCGCCGGGTCGTGCTCGTAGGAGTGCACGGAGAACGCGGTCCCCGCCTTCTCCAGGGCGACGATCGCCGGGGTCGAGCCCGCCTGCTGTTTGCCGGCCTTGCGTGCCAAGGGTCCGTCCCGTCCGGTCAGTTGGGGTTCGTGGGCCGCCGGGTGAAGTCGACGGCCGGCAGCGACGGGAGCTTAGCGATCACCGCGGTCTCGGTGCGCAGCATTTTCAGCTCGCGCGCGAGCCGCGTCGCGGTGTCCGGCGTCTCCAGCAGCCGCTGCTTGGCGGGGGTGTCGAGCATGGCCGCGGCGGCGACCAGGTAGGAGAGGACCGACGGCTCGCCCGGCAGGTCGCTCTGCCCGGCGAGCGTGCGCTCGGTCGCCCCGGCGAGCCGCTTCTGGTAGGCGCGGAAGGCCCGGACGACCCCGGAGGCGAGCGCGCCCGCCCCCTCGCCCTGCTCCTCCTCGATGTCCTCGACCTCGCCGGTCAGGTACGGCCCGGAGGCGTCGACGGACAGCAGGCGGAAGCGGGTGGTGCCGGTGGCGAGGACCTCGTACGTGCCGTCGGAGCGCTCGCGGATCGTCGCCGCCTCGGCCACGCAGCCCACGGCGTGGAACGCCTTGAGGGGGTCGGGGCCGAAGCCGGAGGCGGGGCCGGGCTCGGGGCGGGCGCCCTCGGGCATCCCGGGCGCCGTGGGCGCGACCTCGCTGCCGTCGCGGATGGCGACGACGCCGAAGCGGCGCGGTTCCTCCTCCGGGAGCGCCGAGAGGTCGCGCATCAGCGCGCGGTACCGCTGTTCGAAGACGTTCAGGGGCAGGACGAGCCCAGGGAACAGCACCGAGTTCAGCGGGAAGAGGGGCAGGCGCGCGGTGGTCACAGCCGGTAAGCCTAATGGCCTGTGCAGCGATGCCGCCCCGGCGTTCACTGCCGGCGCAGCAGCCGGGACGCTCCCGCCGCCACGGTCGTCGCGAGCACCCAGCCCAGCAGGATGAGCGCCGTGACCACCCACTGCGCGGCGCCGGTGGGCCGCCAGGCGTTGCCCTGTCCCAGGTCGATGACGGGGACCAGCAGGTCGAGGGCGTAGAGCCCGGGGTTCCAGGCGGGGCCCTCGCCCTCCTTGAGCGGCGGCACGGGCCGCCAGGTGAAGTAGACCGTGGCGGCAGCCCACAGCACCGCCATCCACACCGCCGCCCGCCCGGGCCGGTAGCCGTAGGCCACCATCCAGTCCTGCAGATAGCCCCAGGCCTTGCCGGCCGGCGGGAGGGTCTCGCGGCGGCGGCGCTGCTTGGCGAGCAGGACCGCCCGCGCGTCGGCGTCCTCGCCGCTGTCGCGCAGGGCGCCCGCCAACTGCTCGTAGGGCTCGGGGGCGTACTCGGGGGTGGCCGCGGCCACCCACTCCAGGCGCAGGCCTAAGGGGAAGTGGCCGAGCGGTATCAGCGTCTCGTAGGAGAAGCCGGCCATCACCAGACTGCCCGGGCCGGGCCAGCTCGCATAGCGGTCGACCAGGTTGGAGACGCGGGTCCCGGAGAGCACCACCCGCCCCCGCTGGACCCATTCGCCGAGGAAGCGCAGCTCGGGGGTCTGGACGCGGCGCAGCGACAGCTCCTGGTCGGACTCCAGGACGAACCGGGCCTCGCTGAAGTCGACGGCGTCGCCGAACCGGCCGTCGTCGAGGCGCACCCCGCCGCGGCACTCGAAGGCCTGGGTGCGGATGCCGTGCTGCGGGGTGGTGGTGATGCCGTACGGGGGAGTGGTGCCGGTGGCGAACGGATAGCCGCCGACCCCGGCCCCCGTCAGATAGAGCGTGCGCTCCACGGTCAGCTGCGGGGCGTTGAACGCACGCCGCCCCTGCGGATTGCTCAGCGTGGAGCCGCGCAGGCTCAGCGAGACCCCTATCGTGGCGGCCCGCATGCTCAGCTCGCCGTACGAGCGCATCATCTCGGCCTGCAGGTCCTGCCCGACGCTGATGCCGTCGGCGGCGATGGACACCCCGCGCCGGTCCGCGCGCACCACGAGCTGGTTGAGCAGCAGATCGGTGCCTATCTGGGCGTCGGTCAGCCGTATGCCGCGCTGCACGACGCACCGCGGCAGGTGCAGATCGCCTTCGGTGCGCAGCCGGGCGGCCTCCAGCCGGGGCAGGGCGCAGGCGACCAGCCGCAGCGTCGTGAAGTGGCTCTCCGGCAGCAGCACCTCCTGCTCGAAGCGGCAGTTGTGCATCTCGACGTACGGCACGACCGTGCCGCCCGAGAGGTCGAGCTGGCCGGTGATCTGCACGCCGTTGAGCTTGAGGGCGCAGACGCGGCCCGGCAGCGGGGGAGGGCCGTCCAGCAGGAGGAGGGCCACGAGGCGGGCCCGCACGCTGCGCTCGGGCCCCCACGTGTGCAGCCCGCGCGGGTCGTTCCACTCGGGGCGGGGGGTGCGCAGGTCGTGGGTGCCGCCGCGGCGGAAGGCCTCCCACATGGCCCGCTCGGGGGCGGTCAGCTCCAGCTCCGCCGGCGGGTCGCCGTCCGTCGGGTCGGTCACGCTCCGTACCCCCTCCCGTCCCGTACACCTCGGTGCACTGTCCCCTTTCCCAAACGCGTGACCGATTGAACACTCTCGGTGAAACTCCCGTACCACTGAGTGGTACGGGGCGCCGTGCGACGGGACGGGTCTGAGACAATTACCGTGTGATCTCCCGAATCGATCTGCGTGGCTCCGCCTTCGCCCCGGGCTCCCCCGAGGCGGGCATCGACCGCGACCTGCTGCCCCGAGCCGAACTCGACGTCGAGGCCGCCCTGGAGAAGGTGCGGCCCATCTGCGAGGACGTGCATCATCGCGGTACCGCGGCACTGATCGACTACGCGCATCGGTTCGACGGCGTCACGCTCGACCGGATCCGGGTCCCCGCCGAGGCCATCGCCCGCGCGCTGGAGGAGCTCGACCCCGCCGTGCGCGCCGCGCTGGAGGAGTCCATCCGCCGCGCCCGGATCGTCCACCGCGAGCAGCGGCGCACCGACAAGACCGTCCAGGTCGTGCCCGGCGGCACGGTCACCGAGCGCTGGGTGCCCGTCCAGCGCGTCGGGCTGTACGTGCCGGGCGGCCGGTCCGTCTACCCCTCGTCCGTGATCATGAACGTGGTGCCGGCCCAGGAGGCCGGCGTCGCCTCCATGGCCGTCTCCTCCCCGCCCCAGGCGGACTTCGGAGGCCTGCCGCACCCGACGATCCTGGCCGCCTGCGCGCTGCTGGGCGTCGACGAGGTGTACGCGGCGGGCGGCGCCCAGGCCGTCGCCATGTTCGCCTACGGCACCGAGGAGTGCCGCCCGGTCAACATGGTCACCGGCCCGGGCAACATCTGGGTCGCGGCCGCCAAGCGGCTGCTCAAGGGCCGCATCGGCATCGACGCCGAGGCCGGCCCCACCGAGATCGCGATCCTCGCGGACTCAACGGCCGACCCCGTGCACGTCGCCGCCGACCTGATCAGCCAGGCCGAGCACGACCCGCTGGCCGCCTCCGTCCTCGTCACCGACTCGGAGGACCTCGCGAACGCGGTGGAGAAGGAGCTCGAGACCCAGGTCGCCATGACCCGGCACATCGAGGACCGCATCGTGCCCGCGCTCGGCGGCCGCCAGTCCGGCATCGTCCTGGTCGACTCCGTCGATCACGGCCTCGCCGTCGTCGACGCCTACGGCGCCGAGCACCTGGAGATCCAGACCGCCGACGCCGCGGCCGTCGCCGCCCGTGTGCAGAACGCCGGCGCGATCTTCGTCGGCCCCTACGCCCCCGTCTCGCTCGGCGACTACGCCGCGGGCTCCAACCACGTGCTGCCCACCGGCGGCTGCGCCTGCCACTCCTCCGGCCTCTCCGTCCAGACCTTCCTGCGCGGCATCCACGTCGTGGACTACACCCGGGAGGCCCTGGCCGAGGTCGCGGGCCACGTGGTGACGCTCGCGGAGGCCGAGGACCTGCCCGCCCACGGCGCGGCCGTCAAGGCGAGGTTCGACTGGAAGGTTCCGGACGGCAAGTGACGCACGTGACGCATGAAACCCGTATTGACGATCTCCCCATCCGGGACGAGCTGCGCGGCAAGTCCCCGTACGGCGCCCCCCAGCTCGACGTGCCCGTACGCCTGAACACCAACGAGAACCCCTACCCGCTGCCCGAGCCCCTCGTCGCCCGCATCGCCGAGCGCGTCGCCGAGGCCGCCCGGCACCTCAACCGCTACCCCGACCGGGATGCGGTCGAGCTGCGCACCGAGCTCGCCAAGTACCTCACCCGCACCGCGGGCCACGAGGTCACCACGGCGAACGTCTGGGCCGCCAACGGATCCAACGAGGTCCTCCAGCAGCTGCTGCAGACCTTCGGCGGCCCCGGCCGCACCGCGATCGGCTTCGAGCCCTCGTACTCGATGCACGCCCTGATCTCGCGCGGCACCGGCACCGGCTGGATCTCCGGCCCCCGCCGCGACGACTTCACCATCGACGTCGAGGCGGCCGAGCGCGCCATCGCCGAGCACCGGCCGCACGTCGTCTTCGTCTGCTCGCCCAACAACCCCACGGGCACGGCGGTCGAGGCGGAGACGGTCCTGCGGCTGTACGAGGCCGCGCAGGCGGCCAGGCCCTCCCTCGTGGTCGTGGACGAGGCGTACGGCGAGTTCAGCCACCGCCCCTCGCTGCTGCCGCTCATCGAGGGCCGCCCGAACCTCGTCGTCTCCCGCACCATGTCCAAGGCCTTCGGCGCGGCCGGGCTGCGGCTCGGCTACCTCGCCGCGGACGCCGCCGTGGTCGACGCCGTCCAGCTCGTCCGCCTGCCGTACCACCTGTCGGCCGTCACCCAGGCCACGGCGCTGGCCGCCCTGGAACACACGGACACCCTGCTCGGCTACGTCGAACAGCTCAAGGGCGAGCGCGACCGCCTGGTCACCGAGCTGCGCGCGATGGGCTGCGAGGTGACCGACTCGGACGCCAACTTCGTCCAGTTCGGCCGGTTCGAGGACAGCCACGCCACCTGGCAGGCCATCCTCGACCACGGGGTCCTGGTACGGGACAACGGCGTACCGGGGTGGCTGCGGGTGACCGCGGGCACGCCCGAGGAGAACGACGCCTTCCTGGACGCAGTACGCGCCATTCGCAAGGAGAGCAACACATGAGCCGCGTTGGGCGCGTCGAGCGCACCACCAAGGAGACCTCCGTCCTCGTCGAGATCGATCTCGACGGGACCGGGCAGGTCGACGTGTCGACCGGGGTCGGCTTCTACGACCACATGCTCGACCAGCTCGGCCGCCACGGCCTCTTCGACCTCACCGTCAAGACCGACGGCGACCTGCACATCGACACCCACCACACCATCGAGGACACCGCCCTCGCGCTGGGCGCCGCCTTCCGCCAGGCCCTCGGCGACAAGGTGGGCATCTACCGCTTCGGCAACTGCACGGTCCCGCTGGACGAGTCCCTCGCCCAGGTCACCGTCGACCTCTCCGGCCGCCCCTACCTGGTGCACACCGAGCCCGAGAACATGGCGCCGATGATCGGCGCGTACGACACGACGATGACCCGGCACATCCTGGAGTCCTTCGTCGCACAGGCGCAGATCGCCCTGCACGTGCACGTCCCGTACGGGCGCAACGCCCACCACATCGTGGAGTGCCAGTTCAAGGCCCTCGCCCGGGCCCTGCGCTATGCCTGCGAGCGCGACCCGCGCGCCGCCGGAATCCTCCCCTCCACGAAGGGCGCCCTGTGAACGGCCTGAACACCACGCTCATCGTCGTCGGCCTGTTCCTGGTCGGCGGCATCATCTCCTTCCTCAAGCAGGGCATGCCCAAGGGCATCATCGTGCTGCTCGGGATAGGCGCCGCGATGTGCCTGGCCGCCGGCACCCTCCGGATCGAAGGACTGTGGTCATGAGCGCCCCGAAGAAGAAGGTCGTCGTCTTCGACTACGGCTTCGGCAACGTCCGCTCCGCCGAGCGCGCCCTCGCCCACGTCGGCGCGGACGTCGAGATCACCGGTGACTACGAGAAGGCCATGAACGCCGACGGCGTCCTCGTCCCCGGCGTCGGCGCCTTCGCGGCCTGCATGCAGGGCCTGCGCGCCGCCCGCGGCGACTGGATCGTCGGCCGCCGGCTCTCCGGCGGCCGCCCGGTGATGGGCATCTGTGTCGGCATGCAGATCCTCTTCGAGCGCGGCATCGAGCACGGCGTGGAGACCGAGGGCCTGGACGAGTGGCCCGGCGTCGTCGAGCCCCTCAAGGCGGACGTCGTCCCGCACATGGGCTGGAACACCGTCACCCCCGCCGAGGACTCGCAGCTCTTCGCCGGCCTCGACGCGGACACCCGCTACTACTTCGTGCACTCCTACGCGGTGCGCGAGTGGAGCCTGGAGGTGACCAACCCCAACATCCGCGCCCCCAAGGTCACCTGGGCCACGCACGGCGAGCCCTTCGTGGCCGCCGTGGAGAACGGCCCGCTGTGGGCCACCCAGTTCCACCCCGAGAAGTCCGGCGACGCCGGTGCGACGCTGCTCCGCAACTGGCTGGGAACGCTGTGACCCGCCACCTCTCCGTCCCCGCGCCGACGGCCCGCGGCGCCCAGCCCGTTCGTACCTCCACCGTAAGGTCGTATTCATGACGCACCGCCTCGAACTGCTCCCCGCCGTCGACGTCCGTGACGGGCAGGCCGTCCGGCTGGTCCATGGCGAGTCCGGCTCCGAGACGTCGTACGGTGAGCCGCTCGCCGCCGCGCGGGAATGGCAGCGCTCGGGCGCCGAGTGGCTCCACCTGGTCGACCTCGACGCCGCGTTCGGCACCGGCGACAACCGCGAGCTCATCGCCCAGGTGGCCGCGGCCATGGACATCAAGGTCGAGCTGTCCGGCGGCATCCGCGACGACGCCTCGCTCGCCGCCGCCCTCGCCACCGGCTGCACCCGCGTCAACCTCGGCACCGCCGCCCTGGAGACCCCCGAGTGGGTCGCCAAGGTCATCGCCGAGCACGGCGACAAGATCGCGGTCGGCCTGGACGTCCGCGGCACCACCCTGCGCGGCCGCGGCTGGACCCGCGACGGCGGCGACCTCTACGAGACCCTCGCCCGCCTCGACTCCGAGGGCTGCGCCCGCTACGTCGTCACCGACATCGCCAAGGACGGCACCCTCCAGGGCCCCAACCTGGAGCTGCTGAAGAACGTCTGCGCGGCCACCGACAAGCCGGTCGTCGCCTCCGGCGGGGTCTCCTCCCTTGACGATCTGCGGGCTATCGCCAACCTGGTACCGGAGGGTGTCGAAGGCGCCATCGTCGGAAAGGCCCTCTACGCCAAGGCGTTCACCTTGGAAGAGGCCCTGGAGGCTGTGTCCGTATGACCGAAGCCGTGCAGCGTGTGCAGAGCGACAGTCCCTGGGAAGAGGCCTTCGGTTGTGCGCGCGCCGTCGCGGCGGGAGACCGGGTGCTGGTGTCCGGCACCATGCCGTTCACCGGCACCGTGCTGAACGGCGAGGGCGATCCGTACCAACAGGCCAAATCGGCCTTCGGCAACGCCCTTGCCGCCCTGGAGCGGTTCGGCCTCGGCCCCGAGGCCGTCGTCCGCACCCGGATGTATCTGACCCACGCGCGAGACGTGGACGAGGTGGGCCGTGCCCACAAGGAGCTCTTCGACGCGGTCCGCCCGGCGGCGACCCTGGTCGTCGTCTCCGGCTTCGTCGACTCGCGCGTGCTGGTCGAAGTAGAGCTGGAAGCGTACCGAGGAGCAACGAGCACATGACCCTGGCGGTCCGAGTCATCCCCTGCCTGGACGTGGACAACGGCCGGGTCGTCAAGGGCGTCAACTTCCAGAACCTGCGCGACGCCGGCGACCCCGTGGAAATGGCCAAGGTCTACGGCCGCGAAGGCGCCGACGAGCTGACGTTCCTCGACATCACCGCCTCCTCCGGCAACCGCGAGACCACCTACGACGTGGTCCGCCGCACGGCCGAGCAGGTCTTCATCCCGCTGACCGTCGGCGGCGGCGTGCGCACCGCGGCCGACGTCGACAAGCTGCTGCGGGCCGGTGCCGACAAGGTGGGCGTCAACACGGCGGCCATCGAGCGGCCCGAGCTGATCCGCGAGATCGCGGAGCGGTTCGGGCGGCAGGTGCTGGTCCTGTCCGTGGACGCGCGCCGCACCCCGTCGGGCTCCTTCGAGGTGACGACGCACGGCGGCCGCCGCGGCACCGGCCTCGACGCCGTCGAGTGGGCCCACCGCGCGGCGGAGCTCGGCGCCGGGGAGATCCTGCTGAACTCCATGGACGCCGACGGCACCAAGGACGGCTACGACACCGAGATGATCACGGCCGTGCGGGGGCACGTCACGGTGCCGGTCATCGCGAGCGGCGGCGCGGGACGTTTGGAGCACTTCGCTCCGGCGGTGGCGGCAGGCGCGGACGCGGTCCTGGCCGCGTCGGTCTTCCACTTCGGAGACCTGAGAATCGCCGACGTCAAGAATGCCTTGCACGAGGCGGGCCACCCGGTCCGGTGAGCCCGAGGTAGGTCCGGCACCGCCGGACCGCGCCGTCGTGGTGCCTCGCCGTTGCGGCGGGCGATCTTCTTCCGCCGCAACGGCGACAAGCCACAGCACGGCAGCCCGGCGGTGCCGGACCGCTCCGCAGCCGGGTGAAGATCCGCCGGAGGCTAGTCACGGATCAGCAGGAAGATCGCCCCCGTCACCAGGGCGAGGGCGATCGCGCCGACCCCGTAGGACAGCCGGTGCTGCCGCAGCACCGGCAGGTGGGCGTCCGCCGCGTACCTGCCGGGGCCCGTGAGGGCGAGCGCCGCCGCCGAGACGGCGACCAGCAGGGTGAACTCCACGCCCTTCGGGAGCAGGAACCCGCCGTCCCACGTCACCCCGAGCGCATTGACCATCGTGCCCAGCACGGCGGCCGCGGCGAGCGGGGTGAGGAGGCCGAGGAAGAGGCCGGCGCCGCCCAGCGCCTCGCTGAGGCCGGCGATGACGGCCATCGCCTTGGGCGCGGGATAGCCCCAGAGCTGGAAGCCCTTCGCCGTCCCGTCGAGGCCCGGCCCGTCCCACCAGCCGAACAGCTTCTGCGTGCCGTGCGCGACCATGATGATGCCGAGCATCATCCGGAGCAGGAGGATCCCCAGGGAGAAGCCGGCCGAGGGCGGCGCGGACGCGGGGGCGGAGTGGGCGGATCTGCTGGTGTACGCCATGGCAGGGCACCTCTTCGGAGTCGGTCCGGCACGGAACCTCAGATTCCCAGCTTTGCCGCCTCCACCTTGGCCACCGCGTCCTTTTCGCCCTCCAGCTCCACCCGGGCGGCCGCCTGGCGGCCGAAGGCGAAGAGGGTCAGCTCGCCGGGCTCCCCGGTGACGGTCACCACCGGGGCGCCGCGCCGGGCGACCGCCGTACGGCCGTCGGGGCGGCGCAGGACCAGGCCGGCGGGCGATCTGCGGCCGAGCATCCGGGCCACCCGCTCCAGCCGGGCCCACAGGGCGTCCGCGAAGACGG
Source organism: Streptomyces hiroshimensis (assembly GCF_014650335.1). Classification (GTDB taxonomy): domain Bacteria; phylum Actinomycetota; class Actinomycetes; order Streptomycetales; family Streptomycetaceae; genus Streptomyces; species Streptomyces hiroshimensis. The sequence goes on along the minus strand of NZ_BMUT01000010.1, from coordinate 220,341 downwards.
GGTCCACCTCGCGCGGGGCCCACTCCGGCTGGGCCCGGCGCACGTCCTCCGCGTGCACGTAGAACTCGACGGTGTTCGCGGCCTCGTCGATCTGCTTGAGGGCGTACGGCGACAGCCGCGGCGGCCCGGTGCGGATGAGCTGGATCAGCTCCTCGTAGGGCTTGGCGGCGAACTCCGCCTGCACCCGCTCCAGGCGCGCGGCCAGCGGCTTGAGCACGATCCCGGCGGCGGCGTCGGCGCGGCGCTCGCGCACGACGACGTGGGCCGCGAGGTCACGGGCCCGCCAGCCGTCACAGAGCGTCGGGGCGTTCGGGCCCGCCGACTCCAACAGGTCGGCGAGGAGCAGACGTTCGCGCTGGGCGTGGGTCGACATGGCGCCACCCTACGGCCGGCCCCCTGCCGGTGCCACGCCCCCGCGCTTACTCGGGCAGCGGCTTGTCCATCTTCTGGCCGCCCTGCGAGACGCTCAGCGTCATCGAACACGTGATCTTGTCCTGGCCGCGGGCGTAGGTGACCGGGGTCGGGTAGAGCACGTACGAGTAGTAGTTCTTGCCGTCGGTTATGGAGCGCATACGATCCTGCGCGTCCTTCTTGCACATCTCCCGGGCCTTGGTCTGGATGTCCAGCTCGGAGTCGAACTTGCCCGTCAGGGTCTCGTTGGCGATGACCTCGCCGTCGTGCGGACCGCTGCAGGGCTTCGTCTTCACCTCGGTGATGCCGATGGACATCCGCGGGTGGTCGAAGCACTGGCCGGGCTTGAGCACCACGTACGGCACGCGGGAGACCGACGGCGAACCGGAGGAGGACGGATCCGGGCCGGAGGGGTCGGTGCCCGGGGCGCTCGGGTCCACGGCGGGCGCGGAGGGCGCCGCCGACGGGGCCGACGAGGTCCTCGGCTTGGCGACCGGCTTGTCGTCCTTCTTGTCGCCCGCGGTCAGCATGATGCCGCCCACGATGAGGCCGACCACCAGCACGCAGCCGATGACGATCGCGGCGACCTTCGCGCCGTTGCCACCCGAGGGCGGCGGGGGCGGGGGCGGCATCGGCTGGCCGAACTGCTGCCCGTACTGCTGTTGCTGACCGTACTGGCCGAAACCCGGCTGCTGACCGAAGCCGGGCTGCTGGCCGTATCCCTGCGGCGCTTGCGGCTGTCCGTAGGGCTGGGCGGGCGGCTGGGCTGACGGCGGCCCGAACTGCTGCGGCGGGCCGAACCCACCGCCGCCACCGGGGGGCTGCGGGGAGTTCGAGGGCGGAGTACTCATGGGCGAAGCATGCCGTACGCCACTGACAGGCCCGTTCGGGGGGTCCCGGCCGTCCGCGCGGCAGAATGGACCCCATGACCGGCAACACCGCCCCCGCGTCCTCCCTCGACCCCGCCGTCGCCGCCCGCCTCAAGCGCAGCGCCGACGGACTGATCCCCGCCATCGCCCAGCAGTACGACACCGGCGAGGTGCTCATGCTCGGCTGGATGGACGACGAGGCGCTCCACCGCACCCTGACCACCGGCCGCTGCACCTACTGGAGCCGCAGCCGCGGGGAGTACTGGGTCAAGGGCGACACGTCCGGACACGTCCAGCACGTGAAGTCCGTGGCCCTCGACTGCGACAAGGACGCCCTCCTCGTCAAGGTCGACCAGGTGGGCGCCGCCTGCCACACAGGCGACCGCACCTGTTTCGATGCCGACGTCCTCCCGCTGGGCAAGTAGGCTCCGCTGCCATGGCTGCCACGACCACCGGTGACATCACCCCGGACGCCGACACCTTCCGCACGCTCGCGAAGGACCGCCGGGTCATCCCGGTCACCCGGCGGTTCCTCGCCGACGGCGACACCCCCGTCGGCCTGTACCGCAAGCTCGCCGCCGAACGGCCCGGGACCTTCCTGCTGGAGTCCGCGGAGAACGGCCGCACCTGGTCGCGCTATTCGTTCGTGGGCGTCCGCAGCGCCGCGACCCTCACCGTGCGCGACGGCCGCACCCACTGGCTGGGCACCCCTCCCGTCGGCGTCCCCACCGACGGCGACCCGCTGGAGGCGCTGCGCGCCACCGTGGCCGCCCTGCACACCCCGCGCGACCTCATAGAGGGTGCCGGACTGCCGCCCTTCACCGGCGGCATGGTGGGCTACCTGGGCTACGACGTCGTCCGCCGCCTGGAGAAGATCGGGGAGCACGGCGGCGAGGACCGCGACCCCCTCGGCCTGCCCGAGCTCACCATGCTCCTCACCTCCGACCTCGCCGTCCTCGACCACTGGAACGGCACCGTCCTGCTGATCGCCAACGCGATCAACCACAACGACCTCGACACCGGCGTGGACGAGGCGTACGCCGACGCCGTCGCCCGCCTGGACGCGATGGCCGCCGACCTGCACCGCCCCGCGCCCTCGGCCCCCACCGCCCTGCCGCCCTCCGAGCTGCCCGGCTACACCGCCCGCTGGGGCGGCCCGGACTACATGGCGGCCGTCGAGGACATCAAGGAGCGCATCCGCGCCGGCGAGGCCTTCCAGGTCGTGCCCTCGCAGCGCTTCGAGACGCCCTGCACGGCCGCCGCGCTCGACGTCTACCGCGTGCTGCGGGCGACGAACCCGAGTCCGTATATGTACCTGTTCCGGTTCGACGGGTTCGACGTCGTCGGCTCCAGCCCGGAGGCGCTCGTCAAGGTCGAGGACGGGCAGGCCATGGTGCACCCCATCGCCGGCACCCGGCCGCGCGGGGCCACCCCGCAGGCGGACGCCGCGCTCGCCGAGGAGCTCCTCGGCGACGCCAAGGAGCGCGCCGAGCACCTGATGCTCGTCGACCTCGGCCGCAACGACCTGGGGCGGGTCTGCGAGCCCGGCAGCGTCGAGGTCGTCGACTTCATGTCGATCGAGCGCTACAGCCACGTGATGCACATCGTCTCGACGGTCACCGGCCGCCTGGCCGCCGGGCGCACCGCCTTCGACGTGCTCACCGCCTGCTTCCCGGCCGGCACGCTCTCCGGCGCGCCCAAGCCGCGCGCCATGCAGATCATCGAGGAGCTGGAGCCGTCCCGCCGCGGCCTGTACGGCGGCTGCGTCGGCTACCTGGACTTCGCCGGGGACTCCGACACCGCCATCGCCATCCGCACGGCCGTCCTGAAGGAGGGCACCGCCTACGTCCAGGCGGGCGCGGGTGTCGTCGCCGACTCCGACCCGGCGGCGGAGGACGCGGAGTGCCGCAACAAGGCGGCGGCGGTGCTGCGCGCCGTGCACACCGCCAACCGTCTCGCCTAGGCGCCACCCCGGCAGCGCCGACAAACCACCCACAAGGGATAGTGGACCCGTGAGCACAGGAAGAACCGTAGGCCCCGCACTGCTCCTGGGCGCGGCCGGCGCCGCCCTCGCCCTGCTCGCAGGCGGCCGCACCTGGGCCGAGGGCACGACCACCGTCGCCCAGAGCACCGTCACCAAGCACGTCAGCGGCCAGGACGTCACCGGCCTGCCCGGCGCCCTCGCCGTGGTCGGCCTCGCCGCCCTGGTCGCGGTCTTCGCCGTCCGCGGCGTCTGGCGCACCGTGGTGTCCGCCGGGCTCGTCCTCGCGGGCGCCGGGGTCGTGGCCGCCGCGGTCACCGGCGCGGGCGACACCTCCGCGCTGGACGAGCAGGCCGCCAAGGCCAACGGGCTCACCAGCGGCGCCATCGACAACGTCAGCCACACCGCCTGGCCGTGGGTCGCCCTCGCGGGCGGTGTCCTGCTGCTGCTCGCGGGGCTCCTCGCCCTGCGCTTCGGCCGTCACTGGCCGGCCATGTCCGGGCGGTACGAGCGCGACGGCACCCCGCGCCCGCGCCGCACCCGCACCGCCCCGGACCCGGAGCGCCCCGAGGAGCTGTGGAAGGCCCTCGACCGCGGCGAGGACCCCACGAGGGCGTGACACGCCCTACCGCCTCCCCCCGGATCGAGGCCGCCGCGGCCGTCGGGGACAATGACCATGAGCGTTCTCCGCGCCCGCGGGCGCGCCACAGCAACGAGGAGTCTTAGTCATGGCGGGTACCAGCCACGGACACACCCCGGCCGCCTGGACCGGTGTCACGATCGCCTTCATCGGCTTTTGCGTCTCCGGTGCCTTCACGGTGGCCGCGAAGCCGGCCGGGTTCTGGGTCGGCGTCGCCATCATCGCGATCGGCGGCGTCGTGGGCGGCGTCATGAGCATGATGGGCATGGGCATGCCCAAGAGGGCTCCTCTGAAGGTGGCCGGCGAGTCCGGCCGGAGCTGACGCTCCGCGTCCTCCACGCCATCCCTGCCCCGAGGCGCGGCCCCGGGCCCGTACGGTCCTCCGTACGACGGCCTTGAGCTGCGCCTTCGTGCTGTCCGTCGGACACTTTCGGTGTGATGGCCGAGGTGAGGGACCGCGCGCGCCTGCTGGGCGCCCCGCTGGGCGTCGCGGCCGGCCTCGCCGCGGCCTTCGGCTACGTCGGCGCCGTGGACCCGGGCCGGCCCGGCCACTACCCCGCGTGCCCCCTGCTGCGCTGGACGGGGCTGTACTGCCCGGGCTGCGGCGGGCTGCGCGGCGTCCACGCCCTCGCCCACGGCGACCTCCCGGCCGCGCTCGGCGCGAACGCCCTGGCCGTCGCCGGGTACGCCGCCTTCGCCGTCCTGTGGTGCGTGTGGATCACGAGGGCCCTGCGGGGCCGGGAGGGCGTGCCGCTGTCCCCGCGCGCCCGCCACTGGTGGGCTCTCGGGGCCCTCGTCCTGTTCTTCACGGTCGTGCGGAACCTGCCCTTCGGCGCCGTCCTGACCCCCTAGCCGGGCGCCGGGCCCGGCGGCGGAAGGTGTCCACGGAACGTCCACGGAATGGGACCCGCGTCAACCGGATGCGAAACCTTCGCCCCGCGGCAAGTACCATCGCAGTGCCTGGTGGGGGAGGATTCCCGCCGCACCAGCCCAGACCATCCGAGTCCGGAAGGGGGCCGCTCGCGTGAGTGTGCTCGACGAGATCATCGAGGGCGTCCGTGCCGACCTCGCGGAGCGGCAGGCGCGCGTCAGCCTCGACGAGCTCAAGGAGCGGGCTGCCAAGGCGCCGCAGGCCAAGGACGGCGCCGCCGCTCTGCGCGGCGAGAACGTCAGCGTGATCTGCGAGGTCAAGCGCTCCAGCCCCTCCAAGGGCGCGCTGGCCGCGATCGCCGACCCCGCCGGCCTCGCCGCCGACTACGAGGCGGGCGGCGCGGCCGTGATCAGCGTGCTGACCGAGCAGCGGCGCTTCGGCGGCTCCCTCGCCGACCTCGAAGCCGTCCGCGCCCGGGTCGACATCCCGATCCTCCGCAAGGACTTCATCGTCACCGCCTACCAGCTGTGGGAGGCCCGCGCCCACGGCGCCGACCTCGCCCTGCTGATCGTCGCCGCCCTGGAGCAGGAGGCCCTGGTCTCCCTCATCGAGCGGGCCGAGTCCATCGGGCTCACCCCGCTGGTCGAGGTGCACGACGAGGAGGAGGTCCAGCGCGCGGTCGACGCCGGCGCCCGGATCATCGGCGTCAACGCCCGCAACCTCAAGACCCTTGAGGTGGACCGCGACACCTTCGCCCGCGTGGCCCCCGAGATCCCGGACGGCATCATCAAGATCGCCGAGTCCGGCGTGCGCGGCCCGCACGACCTCATCGCCTACGCGAACGACGGCGCCGACGCCGTCCTGGTGGGCGAGTCCCTGGTCACCGGCCGCGACCCCAAGGGCGCCGTCGCCGACCTGGTCGCCGCCGGCGCGCACCCCGCGCTGCGGCACGGGCGGGGCTGACCGGCCATGAGCGCGTACGCACGGCTCGCCCGCGGCTGCCGGCCGCGTGGCTGCCGTGCGCCCGCGCGGCGCGTCCTCGGGCGCCGCGTGCGGTACCACATCGGCTGTGAGCCGGGACAGATCAACGGGATGCGATGGCGCGGCCGCGCCGCGCACTAGCTTCCTGTCATCGCCGGGTGCGGCGCCCTTGCGCCTGCGGGCGGGCGTCTCCGCCCACCCGTCACCCGGAACCCTCACAGACCTGTTCGAGGAGTACGTTCGTGTCCTCTGACTTCTTCACCCCCGATCCCGAAGGCCAGGTGCCCGACGACGCCGGGTACTTCGGCGCGTTCGGCGGGAAGTTCATCCCCGAGGCCCTCGTCGCCGCCGTCGACGAGGTCGCGGCCGAGTACGAGAAGGCCAAGGCCGACCCCGCCTTCGCCGCCGAGCTCGGCGAGCTGATGGTCAACTACACCGGGCGGCCCAGCGCCCTCACCGAGGTGCCGCGCTTCGCGGAGCACGCCGGCGGCGCCCGGATCTTCCTCAAGCGCGAGGACCTCAACCACACCGGCTCGCACAAGATCAACAACGTGCTGGGCCAGGCCCTGCTCACCAAGCGCATGGGCAAGACCCGCGTCATCGCGGAGACCGGCGCCGGCCAGCACGGCGTCGCCACCGCCACCGCCTGCGCCCTCTTCGGCCTCGAATGCACCATCTACATGGGCGAGGTCGACACGCAGCGCCAGGCGCTGAACGTCGCCCGCATGCGGATGCTCGGCGCCGAGGTCATCGCCGTGAAGTCCGGCAGCCGCACCCTGAAGGACGCCATCAACGAGGCGTTCCGCGACTGGGTCGCCAACGTCGACCGCACGCACTACCTCTTCGGCACCGTCGCCGGCCCGCACCCCTTCCCGGCCCTCGTCCGCGACTTCCACCGGGTCATCGGCGTCGAGGCGCGCCGCCAGATCCTGGAGCGCGCCGGCCGCCTGCCGGACGCCGCCGTGGCCTGCGTGGGCGGCGGCTCCAACGCCATCGGCCTCTTCCACGCCTTCCTGCCCGACGAGAGCGTGCGCCTGATCGGCTGCGAGCCCGGCGGCCACGGTCTGGCCAGCGGCGAGCACGCGGCCACCCTCACCGCCGGCACGCCCGGCATCCTGCACGGCTCGCGCTCCTACGTCCTGCAGGACGAGGACGGCCAGATCACCGAGCCGTACTCGATCTCGGCGGGCCTGGACTACCCCGGCATCGGCCCCGAGCACTCGTACCTGAAGGACACCGGCCGCGCCGAGTACCGGGCCGTCACGGACGACGAGGCCATGCAGGCCCTGCGGCTGCTCTCGCGCACCGAGGGCATCATCCCGGCCATCGAGAGCGCGCACGCGCTGGCCGGGGCGCTGGAGGTCGGCAAGGAGCTGGGCAAGGACGGCCTGCTCCTGGTGAACCTCTCCGGCCGCGGCGACAAGGACATGGACACCGCAGCCCGCTACTTCGGGCTGTACGACAACGACGAGGCGGGGGAGCGGTAATGGCGGGCAACATCGAACTCCTGAGCTCCGTCCTGGCCGCCGCCCGGGCCGAGAACCGCGCCGCGCTCGTCGGCTACCTCCCCGCCGGCTTCCCGACCGTGGACGGCGGCGTGCGCGCCATCACGGCCATGCTCGACGGCGGCTGCGACATCGTCGAGGTCGGCCTGCCGCACAGCGACCCCGTGCTGGACGGCCCGGTCATCCAGACCGCCGACGACATCGCCCTGCGCGGCGGCATCAAGATCACCGATGTCATCCGCACGGTCAAGGAGGCGCACGAGATCACGGGCGCGCCCGTGCTGTGCATGACCTACTGGAACCCCGTCGACGCCTACGGCCCCGAGCGCTTCGCCGCCGACCTCGCCGAGGCCGGGGGAGCGGGCTGCATCCTGCCCGACCTGCCGGTCGAGGAGTCCGAGGCCTGGCGCAAGGCCGCCGAGCAGCACGGGCTCGCCACGGTCTTCGTGGTCGCGCCCAGCAGCCGCGACGAGCGCCTCGCCAAGATCACGGCAGCGGGCAGCGGCTTCGTGTACGCGGCCTCGCTGATGGGCGTCACCGGAACCCGGGAGTCCGTGGGCAACGAGGCGCAGGACCTGGTGCGGCGCACGCGCGCGGTCACCGAGCTGCCGGTCTGCGTCGGGCTGGGCGTCTCCAACGCCGTCCAGGCCGCGGAGGTGGCGGCCTTCGCCGACGGCGTGATCGTCGGCTCGGCCTTCGTCAAGCGGCTCCTGGACGCCCCCGACCCGGAGTCCGGCCTGGCCGCCGTCCGCGCCCTCGCGGGTGAACTGGCCGAAGGTGTGCGCAAGCGCGCGTAACTCTTTTGAAGGAACCGGCGACCGGGGGCGCGCATGGTGCGCCCCCGGTTCGTTGTAGGGGGATGTGAGCCAGAAGAACTCGGATGGGAAGCGCAGCGCCCGTGAGCGGCTGCAGGAACAGCGGCAGCGCGAAGAGGCCAAGGCCAAGCGCAAGCGCACGCTGATCGCCGGCGTGGTGGTCGTCGCCGTCCTCGGTGCGGGCGCCGGAATCGCGGCGATCGTGGCGAAGACGGCCGGGGGCAAGAAGGAGGCCGCCGGTCCGCTCGTCGCCCCGCAGGGCGCCACCGGCAAGGACAGCGTCACCATCCCGGTCGGCAAGCCCGCCGCGAAGGCGACCCTCACGGTCTACGAGGACTTCCGCTGCCCCGGCTGCGGCGGATTCGAGAACGGCTTCCGTGACACGGTCAACCAGCTGGAGCAGAAGGGCGACCTCAAGGCCGAGTACCACCTGGTCACCCTGATCGACAACAACCTCGGCGGCAGCGGCTCGCTCGACGCCGCCAATGCGGCGGCCTGCGCGCAGGACGCCGGCAAGTTCTCCGCCTACCACGACCTGCTCTACAAGAACCAGCCCCAGGAGACGGACGACGCCTTCGGAAAGAAGGCGCGCCTGCTGGAGCTGGCCGGGCAGGTGCCCGGGCTGGACACCCCCGCCTTCCGCACCTGCGTGGACGACGGCACCCACGACAGCTGGGTGAAGAAGTCCCACGAGGCCTTCGGCAAGTCCGCCTACCGCGCCACCCCGACCATCCTGCTCAACGGCAAGAGCATCTTCGGCGACCCGAAGAACCCGCTCACTCCGGACAAGCTCCGGCAGATGGTCGCCGAAGCCGCGAAGGGCTGAGGCCCCGGGGCGTTACGCAGCTGTTGTGCCGGGTGGGTTGCCGTTCCGTCGCCCCGGCAGGGTAGCGTCGGGGATGTCATGGAACTCGCATACATTCCCAGCCCGTCGACCGGCGTGATCCACCTCGGACCGGTCCCGCTGCGCGGCTATGCCTTCTGCATCATCATCGGCGTCTTCGTGGCGGTCTGGCTGGGCAACCGGCGCTGGCTCGCCCGCGGCGGACGGGCCGGGACGGTTGCCGACATCGCCGTCTGGGCGGTGCCCTTCGGGCTCGTCGGCGGCCGGCTCTACCACGTCATCACCGACTACGAGCTGTACTTCGGCGAGGGCCGCGACTGGGTCAACTCCTTCAAGATCTGGGAGGGCGGCCTCGGCATCTGGGGCGCGGTCGCGCTCGGCGCGGTGGGCGCGTGGATCGGCTGCCGCCGCCGCGGCATCCCGCTGCCGGCCTGGGCGGACGCCCTCGCCCCCGGCCTCGCGGTCGCCCAGGCGATCGGCCGCTGGGGCAACTGGTTCAACCAGGAGCTCTACGGCAAGCCGACGGACCTGCCGTGGGCCCTGAAGATCGACGCCGACCCGGCGATCGGGCGGGTGGCGGGGACCTACCACCCGACGTTCCTGTACGAGTCGCTGTGGTGCCTGCTGATCGCGGGCCTGGTGATCTGGGCGGACCGCCGCTTCACCCTCGGGCACGGGCGCGCGTTCGCGCTGTACGTGGCCTCGTACACGGTGGGGCGCTTCTGGTTCGAGTACCTGCGCGTGGACGATGCGCACCATGTGCTGGGCCTGCGGCTCAACGGGTGGACGTCGATCGTGGTCTTCATCGCGGCGGTCGTCTACATGGTCATCTCCGCGAAGCGGTGCCCCGGGCGGGAGCTTGTGGTGGAGCCGGGGGTCATCGGGGAAGCCGGTGAGGAACCGGCTTCCCCGGCCAAGCCGGGGGGTGACGGTGACTCGTCTCTGACGGACGGGTCCCCCAAACCGAAGAAGGTCTGAGCCTGGCTCGGCACCGCCGAATCCCGCCGTCGTGGCTGATCGCCGCTGCGGCGGGATTTTTGTGCCTGCGGCACGGGAACTGCAGCGAACCGGCCCACGCCGAGCTAACCGGAGGGGCCCATACCTCCAGGTCAGCCAGGCCTTCCTTGCTAGCGGATCATGGCGTTCGTGCGTACCTTCGAATCATCGGGGGCGGGCGGACGAGGCGCCACCCCCCAGGGGAAGGGAGCCCACCGGAGATGTCTGTCCTGGAAGCCGTCGCCGCACCGCACGTAGCGCACCGCGACAACCACACGCACCGCGATGTGAACGGCGGCTGGCTGCGCCCCGCGGTGTTCGGGGCCATGGACGGGCTGGTCTCCAACGTCGCCCTGATGACCGGCGTCGCGGGCGGCGCCGCCTCCGCGCAGACGATCGTCATCGCCGGCCTGGCCGGCCTCGCCGCGGGCGCGTTCTCCATGGCCGCCGGCGAGTACACCTCCGTCGCCTCGCAGCGCGAACTCGTCCTGGCCGAGCTGGACGTGGAGCGCCGTGAGCTGCACAAGCACCCGGCCGACGAGCTGGCGGAGCTGGCCGCGCTCTACGAGTCGCGGGGCGTGGAGCCCAAGCTCGCGCTCGAGGTCGCCATGCAGCTCTCCCGCGACCCCGAGCAGGCGCTGGAGATCCACGCCCGCGAGGAGCTCGGCATAGATCCCTCCGATCTGCCGTCGCCCATGGTCGCGGCGGTGTCGTCGTTCGGCTCGTTCGCGCTGGGCGCGCTCCTGCCCCTGCTGCCGTACCTGCTGGGAGCCACCGCGCTGTGGCCCGCCGTGCTGCTCGCGCTGCTCGGTCTCTTCGCCTGCGGGGCCGTCGTGGCGCGGGTGACGGCCCGCTCCTGGTGGTACAGCGGCCTGCGCCAGCTGTTCCTTGGCGCCGCGGCGGCGGGTGTGACTTACGCCCTTGGTATTGCCTTCGGCACCGCTCTGGGGTGATGCTTATGCGGGCTCCCGCATAACGTGCGTGTGACATCGCGGTTTCAAGCCCTCGACGACCGGGCACAATCCGGAAGCGCAGCGGGCAACGCCGCCCGCTCTGTGCTGTGTCCGGCGGGGCCGGGCCGGGCGATCCCCAGTGCTTCCGGCAGCTCGCCGTCTCCACCGCAGTGTTCTCGTGAGCCGCAGTGTTCTCATGAGTCGTAGCGTCCACATGCTGGACCGGTGCTTCCACTTTTTGAGAAGCGCCCCATCATGTAACCTGCACCAACTTCTTTCGCAGAGGGCCAATGTCGTCCCTCGGCACATGCACCGGCCGCACCGGCCGGGACTGCCAAGACGACGACGGGAGCCGCCGATGCGATCCGCATCCCACCCCGCCCAGCAGGGTATGTACGACCCGCGGAACGAGCACGACGCCTGTGGTGTCGGCTTCGTCGCGACCCTCACCGGCGAGGCGAGCCATGCGCTCGTGCAGCAGGCGCTCACCGTCCTCCGCAATCTGGAGCACCGCGGCGCCACCGGCTCCGAGCCCGACTCGGGTGACGGCGCCGGCATCCTGATGCAGATTCCCGATGCCTTCCTGCGGGAGAGCGCCGGCTTCGCGCTCCCCGAGCCCGGCGCGTACGCCGTCGGCATCGCCTTCCTCCCCGCGGACGGCGCAGCGGCGGACACCGCCGTCTCGTCCATCGAGACGATCGCCCGCGAGGAGGGCCTCGCCGTCCTCGGCTGGCGCGCCGTCCCCGTCGCCCCCGAGCTGCTCGGTGCCAGCGCCCGCGCCACCATGCCCGACTTCCGCCAGCTGTTCGTCGCGGACGAGCGCAGCGTGAGCGACGGCGGGAGCACCGGGCTCGCCCTCGACCGCAAGGCGTTCATCCTGCGCAAGCGCGCCGAGCGCGAGGCCGGGGTCTACTTCCCCTCGCTCTCCGCCCGCACCATCGTCTACAAGGGCATGCTGACGACCGGTCAGCTGGAGCCGTTCTTCCCGGACCTCTCCGACCGCCGCTGCGCCACCGCGATCGCTCTGGTCCACTCCCGCTTCTCCACCAACACCTTCCCCAGCTGGCCGCTCGCCCACCCGTACCGGTTCGTGGCCCACAACGGTGAGATCAACACCGTCCAGGGCAACCGCAACTGGATGCGGGCCCGGGAGTCGCAGCTGGCCGGCGAGCTGTTCGGCTCTGCCGGCCAGGGGCACGGCGGGGACCGCGGCCCCGACCGCATCTTCCCCGTCTGCACCCCCGACGCCTCCGACTCCGCCTCCTTCGACGAGGTCCTGGAGCTGCTCCACCTCGGCGGCCGGTCCCTGCCGCACAGCGTGCTGATGATGATCCCGGAGGCCTGGGAGAACCACCCCTCCATGGACCCGGCCCGGCGCGCCTTCTACCAGTACCACTCCACCCAGATGGAGCCCTGGGACGGCCCGGCCTGTGTCACCTTCACCGACGGCACCCTCGTCGGCGCCGTCCTCGACCGCAACGGCCTGCGCCCCGGCCGCTACTGGGTCACCGACGAGGGCCTCGTCGTGCTCTCCTCCGAGGTCGGCGTCCTCGACATCGACCCGGCGAAGGTCGTCCGCAAGGGCCGCCTCCAGCCCGGCCGGATGTTCCTGGTCGACACCGAGAGCCACCGCATCATCGAGGACGACGAGATCAAGGCCGAGCTCGCCGCCGCCGCGCCCTACGGCGACTGGCTGGAGGCCGGCCTGATCGACCTGGCCGACCTCCCCGAGCGCGAGCACATCGTGCACACCCACGCCTCGGTCACCCGCCGCCAGCAGACCTTCGGCTACACCGAGGAGGAGCTGCGCGTCATCCTCGCGCCCATGGCGGGGTCCGGTGCCGAGCCCATCGGTTCGATGGGCACGGATTCCCCCATCGCCGCGCTCTCCGAGCGGCCCCGGCTGCTCTTCGACTACTTCACCCAGCTGTTCGCGCAGGTCACCAACCCGCCGCTGGACGCCATCCGCGAGGAGCTCGTCACCTCGCTGGTCTCCTCCCTCGGCCCGCAGGGCAATCTGCTGGAGCCCACCGCGGCCTCCTGCCGCAGCGTCACCCTGCCCTTCCCCGTCATCGACAACGACGAGCTCGCCAAGCTCATCCACATCAACGCCGACGGCGACATGCCGGGCCTGAAGGCCGTCACCCTCTCCGGCCTCTACCGCGTCAGCGGCGGCGGCGAGGCCCTGGCCGCCCGCCTGCAGGCGATCTGCGCCGAGGCCGACGCCGCCATCGCCGACGGCGCCCGCCTCATCGTCCTCTCCGACCGCCACTCCGACGCCGAGCACGCGCCGATCCCGTCGCTGCTGCTCACCTCCGCCGTCCACCACCACCTCATCCGCACCAAGCAGCGCACCCACGTGGGCCTGCTGGTCGAGGCCGGCGACGTCCGCGAGGTCCACCACGTCGCGCTGCTCATCGGCTACGGCGCGGCCGCCGTCAACCCGTACCTGGCGATGGAGTCCGTCGAGGACCTCGTCCGCGCAGGGACGTTCCTGCAGGACATCGAGCCCGAGGCCGCGATCCGCAACCTCATCAAGGCGCTCGGCAAGGGCGTGCTGAAGGTGATGTCCAAGATGGGCATCTCCACCGTCGCCTCCTACCGCGGCGCCCAGGTCTTCGAGGCCGTCGGCCTCGACGCAGCCTTCGTCGAGACCTACTTCCACGGCACCGCCACCAAGATCGGCGGCGCCGGCCTGGACGTCGTCGCCCGCGAGGTCGCCGCCCGGCACGCCAAGGCCTACCCGGCCACCGGCATCGCGGCCACCCACCGCCGCCTCGACATCGGCGGCGAGTACCAGTGGCGCCGCGAGGGCGAGCCGCACCTCTTCGACCCCGACACCGTCTTCCGGCTGCAGCACGCCACACGCGCCCGCCGCTACGACATCTTCAAGCAGTACACCGAGCGCGTGAACGAGCAGTCCGAGCGCCTGATGACGCTCCGCGGCCTGTTCTCCCTCAAGAACGACCGCGAGGCCGTTCCCCTGGACGAGGTCGAGCCCGTCAGCGAGATCGTCAAGCGCTTCTCCACCGGCGCCATGTCGTACGGCTCCATCTCCCGCGAGGCCCACGAGACCCTCGCCATCGCCATGAACCGGCTGGGCGGCAAGTCCAACACCGGTGAGGGCGGCGAGGACCCCGAGCGCCTCTACGACCCCGAGCGCCGCTCCAGCATCAAGCAGGTCGCCTCCGGCCGCTTCGGCGTCACCAGCGAGTACCTGGTCAACTCCGACGACATCCAGATCAAGATGGCCCAGGGCGCCAAGCCCGGCGAGGGCGGCCAGCTGCCCGGCCACAAGGTCTACCCCTGGGTCGCCAAGACCCGGCACTCCACCCCCGGCGTCGGCCTGATCTCGCCGCCCCCGCACCACGACATCTACTCCATCGAGGACCTTGCCCAGCTCATCCACGACCTCAAGAACGCCAACCCGGCCGCCCGCATCCATGTGAAGCTGGTGTCCGAGGTCGGCGTCGGCACGGTCGCGGCGGGCGTCTCCAAGGCCCACGCCGACGTCGTCCTGATCTCCGGCCACGACGGCGGCACCGGCGCCTCGCCCCTGACTTCCCTCAAGCACGCGGGCGGCCCCTGGGAGCTCGGCCTCGCCGAGACCCAGCAGACGCTGCTGCTCAACGGCCTGCGCGACCGCATCGTCGTGCAGACCGACGGCCAGCTGAAGACCGGCCGCGACGTGATCGTCGCCGCCCTCCTCGGCGCCGAGGAGTTCGGCTTCGCCACCGCCCCGCTCGTCGTCTCCGGCTGCGTCATGATGCGCGTCTGCCACCTGGACACCTGCCCGGTCGGCATCGCCACCCAGAACCCCGTGCTGCGCGAGCGCTTCAGCGGCAAGGCCGAGTTCGTCGTCAACTTCTTCGAGTTCATCGCCGAGGAGGTCCGCGAGATCCTCGCCGAGCTGGGCTTCCGCACCCTGGAGGAGGCCGTCGGCCACGCCGAGCTCCTCGACACCGGCCGGGCCGTGACCCACTGGAAGGCCCAGGGCCTGGACCTCGCCCCGCTGCTGCACGTGCCGGAGCTGCCCGCCGGTGCCGTCCGCCACCGCACCACCGACCAGGACCACGGCCTGGCCAAGGCCCTCGACAACGAGCTCATCGAGCTCGCCGCCGACGCCCTCGCGGTCCCCTCCGCCGAGGACGCCCGCCCCGTCCGCGCCCAGGTGCCCATCCGCAACATCAACCGGACCGTCGGCACCATGCTCGGCCACGAGGTCACCAAGCGCTTCGGCGGCGCCGGCCTGCCCGACGACACGATCGACATCACCTTCACGGGCTCCGCCGGCCAGTCCTTCGGCGCCTTCCTGCCCCGCGGCGTCACCCTGCGCCTGGAGGGCGACGCCAACGACTACGTGGGCAAGGGCCTCTCCGGCGGCCGCATCGTCGTCCGCCCCGACCGCGGCGCCGACCACCTCGCCGAGTACTCGGTCATCGCCGGCAACACCCTCGCCTACGGCGCCACCGGCGGCGAGCTGTTCCTGCGCGGCCGGGTCGGCGAGCGCTTCTGCGTCCGCAACTCCGGTGCCACCGTGGTCTCCGAGGGAGTCGGCGACCACGGCTGCGAGTACATGACGGGCGGCCGGGCCGTCGTCCTGGGCGAGACCGGGCGCAACTTCGCGGCCGGTATGTCCGGCGGCGTCGCCTACGTGATCGACCTCGACCCCGACAACGTCAACAAGGAGCTGGCCGGCGCCGTCGAAAGCCTCGACGCCGACGACCGGCAGTGGCTGCACGACGTCGTGCGCCGCCACCACGAGGAGACCGCCTCCACCGTCGCGGCCGCCCTCCTCGCCGACTGGGACACGGCCGCCGGCCGCTTCCGCAAGGTCGTCCCGGCCACCTACAAGGCAGTGCTCGCCGCCAAGGACGCCGCCGAGCGAGCCGGTCTCTCCGAGACCGAGACCCACGAGAAGATGATGGAGGCGGCGACCCATGGCTGACCCGAAGGGCTTCCTGACCACCGGGCGCGAGGTCGCGCAGACCCGCCCCGTCGCCGAGCGCGTCCGCGACTGGAACGAGGTCTACGTCCCCGGCTCGCTCCTGCCGGTCATCAGCAAGCAGGCGAGCCGCTGCATGGACTGCGGCATCCCGTTCTGCCACAACGGCTGCCCGCTCGGGAACCTCATCCCCGAGTGGAACGACTACGCCTACCGCGGCGACTGGCAGGCCGCGAGCGAGCGCCTGCACGCGACCAACAACTTCCCCGAGTTCACCGGCCGTCTGTGCCCCGCGCCCTGCGAGTCCGCCTGCGTGCTCGGCATCAACCAGCAGCCCGTCACCATCAAGAACGTCGAAGTCACCATCGTCGACAAGGCGTGGGCCGCGGGCGACGTCACCCCCCAGCCGCCCGAGCGGCTCTCCGGCAAGACCGTCGCCGTCATCGGCTCCGGCCCCGCCGGCCTGGCCGCCGCCCAGCAGCTCACCCGTGCCGGGCACACGGTCGCCGTCTACGAGCGCGCCGACCGCATCGGCGGCCTGCTGCGCTACGGCATCCCCGAGTTCAAGATGGAGAAGCGCCACATCAACCGCCGCATCGAGCAGATGCGCGCGGAGGGCACCAAGTTCCGCACCGAGGTGGAGATCGGCCGCGACATCGACGCCGCCAAGCTCCGCAAGCGCTACGACGCCGTCGTCATCGCCGCCGGCGCCACCACCTCCCGCGACCTGCCCGTCCCCGGCCGCGACCTCAAGGGCGTCCACTTCGCGATGGAGTACCTGCCCATGGCCAACAAGGTGCAGGAGGGCGACCTGACGGTCTCCCCGATCACCGCCGAGGGCAAGCACGTCGTCGTCATCGGCGGCGGCGACACCGGCGCCGACTGCGTGGGCACCGCCCACCGCCAGGGCGCCGCCTCCGTCACCCAGCTGGAGATCATGCCCAGGCCGGGGGAGGAGCGGAACGCGGGCCAGCCCTGGCCCACCTTCCCCATGCTCTACAAGGTCACCTCGGCCCACGAGGAGGGCGGCGAGCGGATCTACTCCGTCTCCACCACCCACTTCGAAGGGGACGAGGACGGCAACGTCCAGTGGCTGCACCTGATCGAGGTGGAGTTCACCGACGGCAAGCTCGTCCAGAAGCCCGGCACCGAGCGGAGGATCCCGGCCCAGCTGGTCACCCTCGCCATGGGCTTCACCGGCACCGACGTGAAGAACGGCCTCGTCGAGCAGTTCGGCCTGGAGCTGGACGCGCGCGGCAACATCGCCCGCGACGGCGACTACGCCACCAACGTCCCCGGCGTGTTCGTCGCCGGTGACGCCGGACGCGGCCAGTCCCTCATCGTCTGGGCCATCGCCGAGGGCCGCTCCGCCGCCCGCGGCGTGGACCGCTTCCTCACCGGCACCAGCACCCTGCCGGCCCCGGTCCGCCCGACGGACCGCGCCCTGACGGTCTGACCCGTCCCGCACAAAAGCTCGCGGCGCCTGCCCCACCCCGACCCTAGGTGGCAGGCGCCGCGCTGTCGTACCCGTGCCGTCCCGGTCGCTGACCGCCTCGTCCCCTACTCGCCCGGGCGCACCAGCAGATCGTGGAACTCCACCTTGGCGTCCTCGGTGTACACCCCCACGCTGCCCTCCCGGTAGGGCCGCTCGTGGTCCTCGTAGGCCACCACGCCCTGGCCGTTGACGCTCACCTCCATGCGCGCGCCGCGCTGCGCCACCTTGACGGCAGACCATTCGCCGACGGGGAAGCGCCCCTGACCGGTCGCCAGGAAGCGCTGCCCGCCCTCGTAGGCGGGGTCGCGCTTGCCGAGCTCCCAGCCGTTGGGCTTGAGGGTGATGTAGTAGAAGTGCTCGGGGTCGGTGTACGCCCACAGCAGCCACGGCACCTCCCACGGGTTGGGCTCGGGCGTGCGCAGCTGGGCGACGGTCCGCATGCGCGCCTCGTAGACCATGTCCTCGAAGCGCTCGGTGGAGACGATCAGTCCGGCGTGGGTCTCGTCCGGCACCCGGGACGGGCGGGGGGAGAGGAAGAGGCCGTCGTGGCGGCCGATGTTCTCGCCGTGGCCGTCGAAGACCGACCGCCAGGGGCCGTGGACCGATCCCTCGGCCCACGGCCGGTCCGGCTCGTCGTCGCCGGACCAGAGGCTGCTCACCGCGAGGGCGGCGCCCGCCACCACGACGGCGGCGAGCAGCGCGAGACCGAGCAGCCGCTGAACTCTCGTCATGCCGTCGAGTATGACCCCGGCCCCTCGGTACGGGAGGCGACGAGTTCGGGGCCGCCGTCGTCGTCCGCGTCGGCGCCGAAGTCCTCCGCGAGCTGGGCGATGATGCGTTCGGTGGCGTGCCCGTCACCGAAGGGATTGCCCGCCGTGGCCATCCGCTCGTAGGCGGCAGGATCATCCAAAAGGTGGACGGCGGCCTCCAGGATGACCTCCGGTTCGGTGCCCACGAGCCGGGCCGCGCCCGCCTCGACCGCCTCGGCGCGCTCGGTGGTCGTGCGCAGTACGAGGGCGGGCTTGCCGAGGGTGGGCGCCTCCTCCTGGATGCCGCCGGAGTCGGTGAGGACCAGGTCGCAGCCGGCGAGGGTGGCGGAGAAGTCGAGGTAGTCCAGCGGCTCGGCGACCTCGATGTGCGGGTGCCCGCTCAGCTCCGGCAGGAGGGCCTCGCGGACGGCGGGGCTCTTGTGCAGCGGCACCACCATCTCCACGTCGCCCCGGTCGGCGAGCCGGCACAGGGCCCTGCCCATGGAGCGCATCACGGCGCCCTGGTTCTCGCGGCGGTGCAGGGTGACCAGCACGCGCCGCAGGCCGGTGCGGAAGAGGCAGCGGCCGGTGCCCTCGGCCAGCACCCACAGCAGGTTGTCGATGACGGTGTTGCCGGTGGTGAACACCTCGGCCCCGGGTACGCCTTCGGCGGTCAGGTTGGCCGCGGCGCGCTCGGTGGGCGCGAAGTGCCAGCGGGCCATACGGCCTATCAGGCGGCGGTTGAGCTCCTCCGGGAAGGGGTTGTCGAGGACGCCGGTGCGCAGGCCGGCCTCCACGTGGGCGATGGGGATGTGCTCGTAGAACGCGGCGAGGGCGCCGGTCAGGGCGGTGGTGGTGTCGCCCTGGACGACGACGAGGTCGGGGCGCTCGGCACGGACCACCTCGCCGAGGCCGTCCACGAGGCGGGCGGTGAGGGTGGACAGCTCCTGCCGCTCGCGCATGACGTCGAGCCCGGTGTGGACGGGCACGCGCAGCAGGTCCAGCATCTGGTGGAGCATCTCGCGGTGCTGGCCGGTGGTGACGACGAGCGGTTCGAAGAGCGGGGAGTGCGCCATGGCACGGGCCACGGGCGCCAGTTTGATGGCCTCGGGTCGGGTGCCCAGCACGAGCATGGCGCGTACGGGCGCGGTGATGAGGTCAGCGGACATGGTTCTCCCTGAGCAAGGCCTGTCGCGGAGAGGGCCTGACGGGCGGGTGGAGTGCGGGGTTTCGGGTGCGCGCGGTCGCTTCAGGTGCGCGCGGTCTTCAGCCACGTCTGCTTGCCGGTGAGCATCCGCCACAGCCCCCACCAGCCGGCGGCGAACCAGATGTAGCCGTAGAAGATGAAGACGTGCGAGAGCAGGATCGAGCGCACGAGCCCGAGACCGCGTTCGCGCCGGCGGTAGACGAATCCGTACGCGTAGGCCGCGGTGAAGGAGAGCACGTACGGGCCGATGATCCACATCGGGGAGATCAGCGCGCGCCCGGCCTCCACGGAGCCGATGACGGTGCCGGCCACTGCGACCAGGAACGACAGCGGCAGCAGCGAGGTGAGCAGGATCAGGACCGGGCTGGAGAGGTGGTAGAGCAGGTCGACGGCGGCGCGGGTGGGGACGGAGCGCAGGATCAGCGGGACCAGCCCCGCCGACTGCAGATGGCCCTGGAACCAGCGGGAGCGCTGGCGCACCAGGCGCCGGACGTCGAGCACGGCCTGCTGGGAGACCGCCGCCGCGGTGCAGTGCTGGTTGGTCCAGCCGCGGGCGATGAGCCGGACCCCGAGGTCGAGGTCCTCGGTCAGCGAGTCGCTCCAGGGGCCGCCGGCCGTCTCGCCGGGCGTCTGTCCGGGCAGGGCGAGGGAATCCAGTGCGGCGAGCCGCATGAACTGCCCGTTGCCGCCCATTCCGACGCTGCCGATATAGCGCCGGGCGCACTGGAAGATATCGCCGTAGATGACGAATTCCATGTCCTGGAGCCGGGCCAGCAGCCCTTGATGGCGGTTGTACATCCGCACGCCGACCTGGGTGGCGCCGGTGCGCGGATTATCGAAGAAGGGGTCGACGGACTGGACCACGTGTTCGTCGAGCCGGCCGTCGGCGTCGACGACGCAGACGATGACGTCGTGCGGGTCGTAGCCGTCGAGCAGGCCCGACTCGCGCAGGTGTCGTATTCCGGCGTTCAGGGCGGCGCCCTTGCCGCGGCGGGCATCGGGCAGAGTGCGCTGCAGCAGCCGGACGCGCTCGGGGTCGGCGGCGCGGGCGACCTCGGCGGTGCCGTCGTCGGATCCGTCGTCGATCACCAGGGCGAGGAAATTACCGGCGGGCAGGGAGGTGATACGGGCCAGGCTCTCGGCGAGAACCTTTTCCTCGTTCAGACAGGCGAGCAGAAAGACGTACAGGCGTCGTTGGCGGGGTCCGCGGACGCGGCGTATCCGGCGCCGGGAAAGGAGGAAGAGAGCGGTGTTGTAGCAGCCTGCCATCACGATGATGGCGATGGCGGATCCCAGCAGGATCTCGCCGGTCAAGGCCGGTCACCGGCACTTCGCTCCAGTGTGCTGCGGGGCTCCAGCGTGCTGCGGGCGGCGAACCAGAGTTTGGCGGCGATGATGACGAACGCCGTCGTGCAGTAGAGCAGGAATCCGGCCCCGGCTATCTCCTGCAATCCCCTGGCAAAAGGAACGCCCGGCAGCACTTCCGGTGCCGCGGTGAGCCCGGCCATGGGCAGGACGGATCCCAGAGCGGGTTTTCCGTACATGAGTTCTCCCCCGTATGTCGCCTCGATGCGAGGCAAGGCATGCGCAGGGAAGGTATCAGATCAGACAGGTACTACTGTCGGACTTGATGGGAATTGTTGGAGCGGAATCTCAAATTCGGTGAACGTACCGGTAATTATGCCTGGTGATCACCGGCGTGTGACGGGTGTGACTTCTGGTCTGCACCAGAGGGGATGCACGGAACTGCGCATTCGGGACCGAAGTTGTCTATTGACATACATCCTTCCCGGCCAGAAGAATCTGGCGCCTGTCGGGCCCCTGCACGAGAGCCGGGGGTGGCGACCGTTGCATTACCAGGGGGAAATCCATGCAAAACAAGAGAGGGAGATCCAGGAAAGTCCGGATCTCCGCCGTCGTCATGCTCCTCGCCGCCCTCCTGGGCGGCGTCATCCTTTCCCGGACCGCCCAGGGCGCGATATCCCGGCCGCGCGCCACCGACGCCGTGAACCCGCTCTCGCTCTCCCCGAAGAGCAGCAAGGACCTCGCCGCCGCGGCCAAGGCCCGGCTCGACTCGGACCGGCTGCGCCGTGCGGGCCGCCTCGCCCTCACCCCCGCGCCCGTCACGAAGGCCCTCGCCGCCGAGGCGGCCGCCGCCGCTCCGGCCGGCACCTCGGCCCTCGTCCTCTACGACAACACCGGCCCCTACGGGCAGCTGGGCGAGCTCTACGCCATGGCGACGGCCAACCTCGCCGGCCACTTCGGCACCGTCACCGCCAAGCCCGTCTCGGCCTACACCGCCGGCATGGTCAACCAGTACACCGCCACGGTCTACCTCGGCTCGACCTACTACGGGGGCACGGTCCCCGACGCCGTCCCCGCCGCCTTCTACCAGGACGCCCTGGCCACGAGCCGGCCCGTCACCTGGATCGGCGACAACATCTGGAACATGGCGGGCGCCGTCGGCGTCACGCAGTTCAAGCAGAAGTACGGCTGGGACCCCACCAACTCGTACTACGAGTCGGGCGGTTCCATCGGCAACATCAACCAGGTCACGTACAGGAACCAGCAGCTGACCCGGACGATCCCCGCAGGCCAGGACGGGGGAGTCCTCCACCCGGACATCCTCACCGGGCCCGGCTATCCGGCGGTCACCCGCCTCGCCGAGGCCAAGGACGGCACCTCCGGCGCCACCAGCCCCTGGGCGATCCGCTCCTCGAACCTCACCTACCTCGGCGAGATCCCCTTCGCCTACGTCTCCGAGAGCGACCGCGTCATCGTCTTCGAGGACCTCCTCTTCGACGCCCTCGCCCCCGCGACCGCCGAGCGCCACCGGGCCTTCGTCCGCCTGGAGGACATCAGCCCCAAGGCCGACCCCGCCCAGCTGCGGGCCATCGCGAACTACCTCAAGTCGCAGAACATCCCGTACGGGATCAACGTCATCCCCGTCTACAAGGACCCCAAGGGCGCCTACAACAACGGCGTGCCCGAGACCGTCACCCTCGCCCAGGCCCCCGCCGTCGTCACCGAGCTCAAGAACATGCTCGCCAATGGCGCGGTCCTGATGAACCACGGCTACACCCACCAGTACGGCACGGCGAACAACCCCTACAACGGCGTCACCGGCGACGACTTCGAGTTCTTCCGCGCGCACGTCGACACCGCGGACAACGTCGTCCTCGACGGGCCGCCGGCGGAGGACTCCACCGTCTGGGCCCAGGGCCGCGTCACCCAGGCCCTGGCGGGCTTCGCCGCCGCCGGACTGCCGAAACCGGCCTTGTGGACGACTCCGCACTACGCCGCGTCCGCCACCGACTACCGTGTCTTCGGCCAGAACTACTCCGCCCGCCTGGAGCGCTCGTTGTACTTCGCCGGCACGCTCACCGGTGGCACACCGGACAACAGCCGCTACATCGGCCAGTTCTTCCCGTACGCGGTCAAGGACGTCTACGGGACGACCGTCCTGCCCGAGAACATCGGCAACTACGAGCCCGACGCGTACAACAACCACCCGCCCCGGCTCCCCGCCGACCTCATCGCCTCGGCCAAGGCCAACCTGGCCGTGCGTGACGGCGTGGCGAGCTTCTTCTACCACCCCTACTACCCGGTGACCCCGCTCAAGCAGACGATCGAGGGCATCAAGGCCCTCGGCTACACCTTCGTCGGCCCCACGGCGCTCGGCCAGTGAACACCGGGAGGAGGGCGGCCGCGGCGCTGCTCGCAGCCGCCCTCCTCCTCGCCGGCTGTTCCTCCGGCTCCGGCGGGGAGGACGGCGAGGAGGGGCCCGGGCCGGGCCCGAGCGGCCGCACCGATGACGGAAAGGCGGCCGGACTGCGCGGCATCACCCTCCCCTCGTGGAACACCGGCGACTACAGCAGCCCCGAGGCCGCGGCCTACCTGCGGCAGATCGCCGCCACCGGCGCCCGCTGGGTGACCTTCACCCCCACCTGGTACCAGGACGGCGCCGCCGACGCCGGCATGCACACCACCGGCGAGACCGCCTCCGACGACAGCCTCCGGCACATCATCGGCCTCGCCCACGGGACCGGCCTCAAGGTCATGCTCAAGCCCCACGTCGACCTCGCGAAGGGCGGCGACAGGGCGGGCATCCGGCCGCGCGACGCCGACGCCTGGTTCACCGCGTACGAGCGCTTCATCACGCACTACGCGACGCTCGCCGCCGACACCGGGGCCGAACAGCTCGCCGTCGGCACCGAACTGGCCGGCACCTCGCGGGACGGCGCCCGCTGGAGCAAGGTCGTCCGGGCCGTCCGCGCGCGCTACCGCGGGCCGCTGACCTACGCCGCCAACTACGACGAGTACCGCACCGTGCCCTTCTGGGGCGACCTCGACGTCATCGGCATCGACGCGTACTGGCCGCTGGCCGACCGCCCCACCGCGGATGCCGCGCGGCTGCGCGACGCCTGGAAGCCGATCATGCAGGAGCTCGCCGCCTTCTCGCAGCGACAGCACCGGAAGATCCTCTTCACCGAGGCCGGCTACGTCAGCCAGCGCGGCACCACCACCGCGCCCTACTCCTGGACCGTCAGCAAGAGCGGCGGCGAGGACGAGCAGGCGGCCGCCTACGAGGCGCTGCTGACGGCCCTCGACGGAAAGCCCTGGTGGGCCGGGGTCTGCTGGTGGATGTGGGACGACTGGCCCGACACCGGCGAGACCCCGCGGCGCCTCGCCTACACCCCGCACGGAAAGCCTGCGGAGGAGGTACTGCGCCGCCGCTGGCACAGCGCCGGCACCGACTGAAGCCGGACGCTTTTCCGGGGGCGTCCCCGCGATGGCCGAACCGGGCGGCAGCCCCTACGTATCGCACTCGAGCACGGTGCGGCAAAGCCCGCACCGTGCTCGCACCTTCCCCCGTACCGGCACCCGGATGCGCTGGTGGCACGTCGGGCACGGGAAGCTGACCCGCAGCGGGTCGTGGCCCTCGAAGGCGTAGCCCAGGTCGGACGGCGGGCTGAGCCTCGCGTGCTGGACGGCGCGCCGGTCGCGGGCGTAGCGGTGGCGGCCGAGCCGCCCGGCCGCCGCGAGCGGGGGCCGCCGGCCGTCGCGCCGGGCCTCGGCCAGGCCCTTCACATAGGCCTCGTACCCCTGGGGGCTGGTGAACCAGGGGGAGGGGTCCTCCCCGAAGGCCAGCGCCCGCTTGGCGAGGACGTAGCCGAACTCCTCCGGGGTGAGGTAACCGAGCTTCTGCGTGGAGACCGACGACTCGCGGTAGGCGTCCAGCAGCAGCCACCCCGCCCCCAGGTAGGCCGCCGCGGTGTCGGTGAGGATCTCGTTGTCCCGCGTGCCGGGGAAGGCGAGGCCGAGCCGGTGCAGGTAGACGTGCATGACCTCGTGCGAGAGGGCCGCGCCGATGTCCCTGCGGTGGCTCTTGAAGCGGGAGTTGAGCTCGATGAAGTACTCCGGCCCGGCGGCGAGCTCGACGCTGCCCGCGTGCCGCATCTCGCGGAAGCTGACGATCATCCGGGCGTCCGGCAGCCGCAGGTGCCGCACCATCGCGCCGGCGACGCGCTGCACGCCGAGATACGGATTCTCCTCGTCGGAGAAGGCCACGTCGGACGGGGGCACGCTGAGCCCGAAGGTGTGCACCGTGTCGTAGGAGAGGCGCTTGTACAGCGCGGTGATCGCGGCGCGCACCGTCTCGATGTGCGGAAAGCCGTGCACGATCTCGATGCCGGTGCCCACGCGTGACCACCCCCTGGGGTCCCCCTGCCGGCCGCTGCGCCCCCTGTCCACTGTACGGGCGCGGCCCCGCCGTCGGGCGGTCCGCCGGACGGTCCGTCGGGTGGTCCTCCGGGCTGGCCGAAACGCGGTGCTTGTCGCCCGTTCGCCCGGTCCTCATAATCGCACCGCGCATCGAAGGCTCGTTTCCGGTTATCGGACGGCCGGAATTGTCATGAGCCTGACATTCGGGCGTAACCTCCCACGAAAGGAAGACCGTTGCGCTTCTTCCTCGGCACACTCAGGAGAACCGTCGCCGTCGGCGCCGCCGCCGTCGCCGCGCTCGCCCTCACCGCCACCGCCGCCGTAGCCGACGACCCGACCCCCCGCCCGGGCGTGGTCGGCGGCACCGCCGCCCAGCAGGGCGAATTCCCCTGGATGGTGCGGCTGTCCATGGGCTGCGGCGGCTCGCTCTACACCCAGCAGATCGTCCTGACCGCCGCCCACTGCGTGAACGGCAGCGGCGCCAACACCTCGATCACCGCCACGGCCGGCGTCGCCGACCTGAGCTCCTCCCAGGCGATCAAGGTCAAGTCCACCCAGGTGATCCAGGCGCCCGGCTACAACGGCTCCGGCAAGGACTGGGCGCTGATCAAGCTCGCCAAACCGGTCAATCTGCCCACCCTCAAGACCGCCGACACCCCCGCCTACAACAACGGCACCTTCACCATCGCCGGCTGGGGCGCGGACCGCGAAGGCGGCGCCCAGCAGCGCCAGCTGCTCAAGGCCACCGTCCCCTTCGTCGACGACGCCGCCTGCCAGCAGGCCTACGGCAACCTCATACCCGACGAGGAGATCTGCGCCGGATACCTCACCCAGGGCGGCGTCGACACCTGCCAGGGCGACTCCGGCGGCCCGATGTTCCGCAAGGACGGGGCGGGCGCCTGGATCCAGGTCGGGATCGTCAGCTGGGGCCAGGGCTGCGCGCGGCCGCAGTACCCCGGCGTCTACACCGAGGTGAGCACCTTCGCGGCGGACATCAAGAGCGCCGCCGCGAGCCTGGGCGGCTGACGC
This sequence comes from Streptomyces hiroshimensis, assembly GCF_014650335.1. Classification (GTDB taxonomy): domain Bacteria; phylum Actinomycetota; class Actinomycetes; order Streptomycetales; family Streptomycetaceae; genus Streptomyces; species Streptomyces hiroshimensis. The sequence continues at coordinate 194,326 of NZ_BMUT01000010.1, read as the reverse complement.
CCCCCTGCCGGCCACTGGGCCGTCCGGGCGATCGCACGCACCCGTACGGACCAGCCCGGTACGGCCCTCCCCGGCCCGCCCGCACGACTCCGGTATGACGCGGGCGGGCCCTCGTCATCCTTTCGGCCGAGACGAGAATGGTCGGACAGTCGAGGTGTGGGCGCGATAAAGGCCCGTAACGTGAAGGACGTGGCCCGCCGGCCCCGGAGGACGACACGAATCCGGGGCGCGCGACGGCCGCAGACCGAGCCGTCCGTTACGGAAAGGGACCTCCGTGTCCGCCAAGACCCGCATCGCCGCCGCCACCGTCCTCGCCGCAGCCGTCGGCGCAGTGGCCTGGCCCACGGCGAGCGCGTTCGCCGCGGAACTGCGCACCGGCGGCGACACGGACGGCGGCACCGGCCGCACCGGCCGCCCGGTCACCGTCCAGCAGGTCCAGCTGCCCGACGGCAGCCGGGCCCGGCTGACCTCCGGCGAGCGCGGCACGACCGTCACCGTGACCAAGCACGGCAAGCAGCGTCACACCTTCGACGCGGCCCGCCCCACCGCCGACATCGACCGGCTCCACCTGCGCATCCTCGGCGGCGACACCCAGAAGCCCACCCTGCGCGCCTCCCTCGACGGGGCCCAGCTGACGAACTACTACGACTTCGCCTCCGGCACGCTGCGGCACACCCCCGACGGGGCCGAGGGCGCCACCGTCAGGAGCAGCGGCGCAGGCCACGACAAGGGCGCCAAGCACACCAAGCACGCCGCGGGCACCCACGGGGTGCTCACCGTGCAGGGCGGCCCCGCGGCGGCCGGCGAGCAGCGGGCCACGCCCCCCGCGCGCACCCTCCACGCGGCCTCCAGCAATCCCGTCAAGCGCGTCGTCGAGGCCGGCGAGGTCATCAAGGGCCGCCACGACATCGCCGCCCCCGCCCTCGCGGGCGGCGCCGGGCTGCTCGCCCTCGGCGGCGGCGCCTACGGGGTGCGCCGCCTCGCCGCCCGCCGCGCGGCGCGCACCGGCGCCTGACCCGCGGTTGCGGCACCCCCGCGGCCCCGCTGACATGGAGGGGCGGAGGCAGCACCGGCCCGTCCCCCTTTCCCGTAAGCCCCTTTTCCGTACCCCCGCCCCCGTACCGACGCCCCCGTACGGCCGGGCACAGCGCAAGGAACGAGTATGGCGATCACCGTGGTCATCGCGGACGACCAGGAGATGGTCCGCACCGGCTTCCGCATGATCCTGGAGAGCCAGCCCGACATCGATGTCGTCGCCGACGTCGTGGACGGCGAGGCCGCCCTCGCCGCCGTCGAGGAGCACGAGCCCGACGTCCTCCTCCTCGACATCCGCATGCCCAAGATCGACGGCCTGGAGGTCACCCGCCGCCTCTCCGAGCGGACCGTCGCCCGCCCCGGCCTCGGCCAGCGCCCCCGCATCGTCATCGTCACCACCTTCGACCTCGACGAATACGTGCACACCGCCCTGCGCAACGGCGCCTCCGGCTTCCTGCTCAAGGACGCGAGCCCCGCCATGCTCGTCGAGGCCGTCCACGCCGCCGCCGTCGGCGACTCCCTCATCTCGCCCGCCATCACCGTCCGCCTCCTGCGCGACATGGCCCCCACCGGCCCGGCGGGCCCCGCCAAAAGCCCCTCCGAGCCGCTCACCGACCGCGAGGCCGACGTGGTGCGCTGCCTGGCCCGCGGCGCCACCAACGCCGAGATCGCCGCCGAGCTCTTCGTCTCGCTGTCCACGGTCAAGACCCACCTGGCCAACGTGCAGCTCAAGCTCGACGCCCGTAACCGCGTCGAAATCGCGGCGTGGGCCTGGGAGAGCGGACTGGCCACGGGCAGCGCATGAACAGAGTGGCCGGGTGGGCCGCCCGGCACCCCCGGCGCGCCGCCGCCGCGAAGGCCGCCCTCGCGGTCGTGCTGCTCTGCCTCGTCGTCTCCGAGAGCATCGTCCTCGCCCGCCAGCCGAGCCGCCCCCACGCCATGGTGCTGGCCTCCGGCATCGCCGTCTGCCTGTGCGCCGTCCCCTACAAGTGGATCCCGCTCCTCGTCCGGGCCTCCGTCGCCGTCGCCGTCTCCTGGACCACCAGCCTCGTCCTGATGACGGGGCAGCACCCCGAGACCGTGTGGGGCATGGGCGAGGCCATCGCCCTGCTCGCCCTGCTCACCTCCGTACTCCAGCGCGCCTCCGCACGCGCCGCCGCGATCCTCGGCCCCATGCTCGGCCTCGCCTGCCTCGCCGCCCCCATGCGCGACCTCGACCCCGGACCCTTCACCGCCGTCTTCTGCACCCTCACAGTCGTCGTCACCGCCTACTCCATGCTGCTGCGCAGCCAGTCCGGGCAGCGCGTCCGCGACCTCGCGGCCGTCCGCAACGCCGAGCGCCTCGAACTCGCCCGCGAGCTCCACGACCTCATCGCCCACCACGTCACCGGCATCGTCGTCCAGGCCCAGGCCGCCCGCTTCACCGCCCTCGAAGGACCCGCCGCGGCGGCCGCCTTCGAACGCATCGAGCTCTCGGCCGGCGAATCCCTGAGCTCCATGCGGCGCCTGGTGGGCATCCTGCGCGAGGGCGACGCCGAGACCGAGCCGGTGGCGGGCCTGCCGGAGGTGCGCTCCCTCACCGAGGCCTTCGCCCGCACCGGGCCGCCCGTCACCCTCTACATCGAGAAGGGGATGGAGAGCTGGATCCCCGCCGAGGTCGCCGCCGGCGTCCACCGCGTCGTCCGCGAGGCCCTCACCAACATCCGCAAGCACGCCGCCGACGCCACGGCCGTACGGATCGGGATCCGCGGCGTCCCGGCCGGTGTCGAGCTGCGCATCGCCGACGACGGCAAGCACGCGGCCGCCCTCTCCGACAAGGCCCGCGGCGGCGGCTTCGGTCTCGTCGGCCTCAGCGAGCGCGCCAAGGCCATGGGCGGCATCCTGCGCGCGGGACCCGCGCCGGAGGGCGGCTGGGAGGTCACGGCGCTGTTCCCGGCGGACCGCAGGCGGTAGGCGCGCGGGGCCCCGGGCGGTACCAGCGGCAGGACCAGCGGCAGGCCCGCGCCGCCGCCCGGCGGCACGTTCGCCCCGAGCTCAATCCGCCACGGGCGCAAAGACCCGGGCACGCGCCCTCCGCGTGCCTACGGTGGCCCCATGAAGATCAGCGAAGCGGCCGGCATCGAGACCTCCCAAGTCACCGACCGCATATGGATGTTCCGCTTCCCCGTGGGCCAGGCCTACGCCGTCCGCCTGCCCGACGACGGCTGGGCCCTCGTCGACACCGGCCTGCCCGGGTACGCGCAGCAGATCCTCACCGCCCTGCGCGGCCTCGGCGCCGCTCCCGGAGACCTCCGCGAGATCGTCCTCACCCACTCCCACGGCGACCACACCGGCTCCGCCGCCGCCCTCGCGGCGGCCACCGGCGCGCGCGTCCTGGCGGGTGCCGACGACGCCCCGGTGATCCGCGGCGATGTCCCCGGGCCGCCGCCCGTCCTCCTCGACTGGGAGGTGCCGATCTTCGAGTCCGTGCACGAGCTCGTCCCGGAGCTCGCGCACACGACGGTCACCTGCCCCGTCGACGGCGAACTCGCCGACGGCGACACCCTCGACTGGGGCGAGGCGGCCACGGTCGTCCACGTGCCCGGGCACACCGCCGGCGGGATCGCGCTCCACCTGCCCGCCTCCGGCGTGCTGTTCACGGGCGACACGATCGCCAACGTGCAGCAGCTGACGCCGGGCGTCTTCAACACCGACCGGCCGCAGCTGTTCGACTCCTTCCGCCGCCAGGCCGCCCTCGACGTCGAAACGGCGTGCTTCGGCCACGGCGACCCCCTGGTCGGGGGAGCGGGGAAGGCGTTGCGGGCGGTGGCGGCGGGTCTGGACTGACGCGGGTACGGGTACGGGTACGGGTACGGGTACGGGTACGGGAGAAGTTTTAGAGCGACTGCCCGTAGCAGAGGCAGAAGGGGTGTCCGGCAGGGTCGTTGAACACCCGGAACCCCTTCCGCCTGCCACCGCTGTCGTGGAGGAAGGTGGCCCCCAGCGCGATCACCTCACGCTGGGCCCGCTCCACGTCCTCGATCGTCTCGACCTCGAAGTCCAGGTGGAACTGCTGCGGGAACTCCGGGTCCGGCCAGCGCGGCGGACGGTGGTCCCCGGCCTCCTGGAAGGCGATCCGCTCGCCCGCAGGGGACGTCAGCCACACCCACGACGGGTCGGAGGCGTCCACCTCCCAGTCCAGGATCCGGGCGTAGAAACCGGCCAGCGCAGCCGGGTCCGGGCAGTCGACGACGGGATACATCAGCTTTGCGATCATGAAACGATCCTGCCCCCTCCCGGACAGGAGTCCAAGAGCCGCCGCACTTTTGTCCATGGGCGCCGCGGCCCGCGCCCTCCACTGTGTGCCCGTGACCACCGGTACGGATGAGGAGCACGGAGTGGACGTCGACCCAGGGACGCGGCCCCAGCCCCAGCACGGCGCCACCGGCGGGCCCGGCCCCACGCGGCGCGCCGTGGTCACCTCCGGCGCCCTTGCCGGGATCGCCGGGATCGCGGGCATCGCCGGAGCGGCCGGTGTCACCGGCCTCGCCGGGACGGCCGCGGCCGCCACCCCCACCGCGCCCGCCGAAGCCGTCCTGCGCTCCGCCGACCTCGACGTCCGCGTCGACACCGCCTTCCCCCGCATCATCTCCTACACCCACCGCCCCACCGGAGACGTCGTCCACGCCCAGGAGGACCCCGTCACCTCCCTCCTCGTGGACGAGAAGGAACACACCCCCCACGTCACCTCCACCGTCCACGGCGACCGCGCCGCGTACGTCCTCACCCTCGACGGCGGCACCCGCATCGACGCCGAGATCCGCGTCGACGGCCTGCTCGTCCACTGGCGCATCACCCGCATCGCCGACACCCCCGCCCTGCGCGTCGGCACGCTGCGCATCCCCGGCCTGGCCCTGCTGAGCGTCCGCAGCAGCCAGCCCGGCGCCGCGCTCCTCGCCGCCCGCATCCAGCTCGACAAGGCCAAGAGCGGCGACACCCTCGTCCGCCCCGGCCCGGACACGCCCGCCGACGAGGCGCCCATCGGCTGCGCCTACGCCGTCGTCAGCACCGGCCGGCTCGCCGCCGCGCTCGACACCAACACCGTCCAGGACCGGCCGGACGCCGCCACCGCCTGGGAGAACGGCCGTCTACGGCGCCAGACCCTCACCCGCACCGGCTACACCAAGGCCCAGCTCACCTGCGGACAGTGGACCCACCGGGCCGCAGGCGCAGCCGTCACCGACACCGAACCCCTGCCCCGCGCCATCGTCGCCCTCACCCGCGACCGCAACGGGGACGGCGACGCCGACTGGCAGGACGCGGCCACCGCCCTGCGGGAGATCACCGACGAACCCCTCGGTGCCGCCGGACAGCACCTGCGCGTCGTCCCCCACATCGCGTTCAACTTCGCGAGCCAGGCCACGAACCCGTTCCTCGCCACCCTCGACAACGTCAAGCGCATCGCCCTGGCCACGGACGGGCTGGGCCAGTTCACCCTCCTCAAGGGCTACCAGTCCGAAGGCCACGACTCGGCCCACCCCGACTACGGCGGCAACCACAACACCCGCGCCGGCGGCCTCACCGACCTCAACACCCTGCTGCGCGCCGGAAAGCGCTGGAACAGCGACTTCGCCGTGCACGTCAACACCACCGAGTCCTACCCGGTCGCCCACGCCTTCTCCGAGACCCTCGTCGACAAGAACGACAGACAGTGGGACTGGCTCGACCAGTCGTACCGCATCGACGCCCGGCGCGACCTCCTCTCCGGCGACGTCGTCCGCCGCTTCCGGCAGCTGCGCGAGGAGACCGACCCCGCCCTGACCACCCTCTACATCGACGTCTTCCGCGAATCCGGCTGGAACTCCGACCGCCTCCAGCGCGCCCTGCGCGAACAGGGCTGGCAGATCACCAGCGAATGGGCCCACGGCCTGGAGCGCTCCAGCCTCTGGTCGCACTGGGCGGCCGAGACCGACTACGGGCCCGACACCTCGCGCGGCATCAACTCCCGCCTCATCCGCTTCGTCCACCACCACCGCAAGGACGTCTTCGCCGACAAGTGGCCCCTCCTCGGCACTGCGAAACTCGGCACGTTCGAAGGGTGGCAGGGCAAGACCGACTGGGCGCCCTTCCACCGCCTGCTGTGGACCGAGAACCTCCCCGCCAAATACCTGCAGGCCTACCCCATCCGCACCTGGAGCGAGCACGAGATCACCTTCGAGGGCCCGGAGCGGACGACCGCCCGCGACACCGACGGCACACGGACCATCACCACGGACGGACGCGTCGTCTACAAGAGCGGGCTCTACCTCCTGCCCTGGGAGCCGCGCGAGGCCCGCGATCCGGCCAAGCTCTACCACTACAACCCGCAGGGCGGCAGAACCCGCTGGCGCCTGCCGCGCGGCTGGGCGGGACAGCGCACGGTCGTCCTCCACCGGCTCACCGACCAGGGCCGCGCCGACGCCCTGGAACTGCCGGTCCGCGGCGGCGAAATCACGATCGAAGCCGCGGCCGGGCAGCCCTACGTCCTCACCCGAGGCCACGGCCGCTCGCCGGACCCCGCCTGGGGCGAGGGCACCCCCTTGTACGACCCCGGCTTCCACTCCGGCGGCCTGGACGGGTGGCAGGTCACCGGGCCCGCCGCGGTCGAGCGCAGCACCCTGGGCGACTGGGAACTCGTCGTACCCGCCGGGGGAGCGGCCACGGCCGGACAGCGGCTCGCCCGCCTCAAACCCGGCACCTACGCGGCGTCCGTACAGGTCGAGGTCGGCGACACCGCGGGGGAGCGGCGCCGGGCCGGCCTGGAGGTCCGAACCGCCGACGGCGTCACCGCCGCCAACTGGACGGACACCTCGACCGCCGTCAACCACGTGGCCGCCGACCGCAAGCACGGCACCCGCTTCCAGCGGATGTTCACCCGCTTCACCGTGCCGCCCGGCGGCGGGCCCGTCACCCTGACACTGACCGTCGCCGAGGGCGCCGCGCGCGTCCGCTTCGACGCGCTGCGCGTCGTCGCCGCAGGCCCGCAGGCCGTGCGCGCGGGCGCCCTCGTCTTCGAGGACTTCGAGCACGTCCCCCAAGGGTGGGGCCCCTTCGTCAAAGGCGACGCGGGCGGCGCGACCGACCCGCGCACCCACATCGCCCAGCGGCACGCACCCTTCACCCAGCGCGGCTGGAACGGCAAAGCCGTCGACGACGTCATCGACGGCACCCAGTCCCTCAAGTCCCGCGGCGAGAACACCGGGATCGTCTACCGGACCGTGCCGCACACGGTCCGCTTCCTGCCCGGGCGGCGCTACCGGGTGACGTTCCGCTACGAGAACGAGGCCGCCGGACAGTACGCCTGGATCACCGCCGCCGACACGCCCGGGACCCGCGAGCTGCAGCGCACCCCGCTGCCCGCCGCCCACGCACCCGCCACGCACTCCTACGAGTTCACCGCGCCCGACACCGGGGAGGCGTGGGTGGGGCTGCGCAGGACGGGGGACGGCGGCACCGCGGAATTCGTCCTCGACGGCTTCACGGTGTACGAGGCGGACGGGGCGAGCGGGGCGGACGGGGCGAGTGGGCCCGCGGAGGGGGCCGCCGCCCCCTGGTGAAAGCGCACCGCCGTGCGCGAAGATCGGCGCACGGGGCCGACACCGCGGGAGGCCGGGACCCATGTACCAGACATGGATGCGCTACTTCAGCCCCGGACCCGTCCACCACCGCCTCGGCCTCGTCTGCCTCGGCGTCGGCTTGCAGCACGGAGCGCTCCCCGCCGTCGGCCCCCGCACCCTCGGCCACCACGTCGCCGTCGTCGTCCACGCCGGCAGCGGCTGGCTGCGCACGCCCGACGGCCGCACCCGCACCGTCACCGGGCCCGCGCTCCTGTGGCTCACCCCCGGCGTCCCCCACCACTACGGCGCCGCCGACGGGACCGGCTGGGACGAGAGCTTCGTCGACTTCACCGGCCCCGCCGTCGCCGCCTATACGGAACTGGGCTGCATCGAGCCCCACCGGCCCCTCGTGCCCCTCACGGACACCACCGCCGTGCGCGCCGTCGTCCACCGCATCGCCCGCGCCGCCCGCCGCGCCAACCCGCTCCTGGAAGTCGAGACCTCCGCCGCCGTCCACGAACTGCTGGTCGCCCTGCGGCGCGCCCGCGCCGACACGGCCCCCGACGGCGAACCCGTCCTCCAGTCCCTCGCCCGTGACGCCTTCCTGCCCCTGTCCGTCGCCCAGCACGCCGCCCGGCACGGCATGACCACCGCCGAACTGCGCGCCGCCGTACGCCGCGGGGCCGGCTGCAGCCCCAAGGACTACCTGCTGAGCATCCGCCTCGGCCGCGCCAAGGAGCTCCTCGCCGCCACGGAACTGCCCGTCGCCGCCGTCGCCCGCCGCGTCGGGTACGCCGACCCGGCCTACTTCAGCCGCCTCTTCACCCGGCGCGTCGGCACCGCGCCCGTCCGCTTCCGCGCCCGCCAGGAGCGTGCCGTGCCCGGCGGCTGGAGCGCGCGCATCCCCGACCCGGACCACCCACCGGTGATCGCACCCCGCCCCTCCGCATAGGCTCGGTGACCATGAGCAACAGTTCCATGGACGAGTCCGTACGGGCCGAGCTGGGCCGGCTGCGCGACAGCATCGACAACATCGACGCAGCGGTGATCCACATGCTCGCCGAGCGCTTCAAGGCCACCCAGCAGGTCGGCCACCTCAAGGCGGCCCACAAACTGCCCCCCGCCGACCCGGCCCGCGAGGCCCGCCAGATCGCCCGCCTCCGCGAGCTGGCCGAGAACGCCAAACTCGACCCCGCGTTCGCGGAGAAGTTCCTGAACTTCATCGTCGCCGAGGTCATCCGCCACCACGAAACCATCGCCCGCGCGTAGCCGCTTCCAGCGGGGACGACACGACTACGGGGCCGGGCCACGCCCACCTGCAGGCAGGCAGGCCGGGCACCGCCGGTGTCCGCCGCGGGGGTTGCTCGCTGTTGCGGCGGGGGGTTGATGCGTGGCGCGGGCATGATGCGCGGCGCGGGCCTGGCGCGGGGCGCGGGCCGGAGGGGCACCTCGGCTCCTCTCCTCCGCCGCAGCCGCGCTTGGCCACGATTGCGCGGCCCGGGAGGGGCCGCTCGGCTTCTCCCTTCCGCCGCAGCGGCGCTCAGCCGCGACGGCGCGGCCCGGCGGTGCCGTGCCCACCGGCAGGCCGGTCGGGCACGGCCGGTGTCCGCCGCGGGGGGTTGCCCGCTGTTGCGGCGGGGGTTGATGCGTGGCGCGGGCCTGGCGCGGGGCGCGGGCCGGAGGGGCACCTCGGCTCCTCTCCTCCGCCGCAGCCGCGCTTGGCCACGATTGCGCGGCCCGGGAGGGGCAGCTCGGCTTCTCCCTTCCGCCGCAGCGGTGCTCAGCCGCGACGGCGCGGCCCGGCGGTGCCGTGCCCACCTGCAGGCAGGCCGGGCACCGCCGGTGTCCGCCGCGGGGGTTGCCCGCCGCCGCGGCGGGGCCTGCCACGTGGCCCGGCACGGCCCGGAGCGGAGCGGCAGCCGCACCCCGGAATTCCTGCTTCGGCACAGCGCCGGCGATACGGCAGCATGGCCCCCATGCCCGTACTCACACGCGATGAAGCCCAGGCCCGTGCCCGTCTCCTCGACGTGCACCACTACGCCGTCGACCTCGACCTCACCCGTGGCGACGAGCTGTTCACCTCCACCACCCGCATCCGCTTCACCGCACGCCACGCGGGCGACACCTTCGTCGAACTCCGGCCCGCCACCCTGCACCGCGCCGTCCTCGACGGCCGCCCCCTCGACCCGGCCACGCTGGACGACAACCGGCTCCCCCTCGCCGCCCTCACCCCCGGCGAGCACGAGCTGCTCATAGAGGCCGACATGCGCTACTCCCGTACGGGCGAGGGCATGCACCGCTTCACCGACCCCGCCGACGGCGAGACCTACGCCTACACCCAGACCTTCCTCGACGACGTCCAGCGCGTCTTCGCCGCCTTCGACCAGCCCGACCTCAAGGCGGTCTTCGACGCCACCGTCACCGCGCCGCCCCACTGGACCGTCCTCGGCAACGCCGTCGCCACCCGCACCGGAGACCCGGCCGCCGAAGGCCGCTGGCAGCTGGCCACCACCCAGCCCCTGAGCACCTACTTCGTGGCCTTCGCCGCCGGCCCCTGGCACTCCGTCCGCACCGAGCACGCCGGCCTGCCCTTCGCCCTGCACTGCCGCCGCTCCCTCGCACCGCACCTCGACGCGGACGCCGAGGAGCTCCTCGACATCACGCGCCGCTGCTACGACCGCTTCCACGAGATCTTCGACGAGCCCTACCCCTTCGACTCCTACGACCAGGCGTTCGTCCCCGAGTTCAACGCCGGCGCCATGGAGAACCCCGGGCTGGTCACCTTCCGCGACGAGTTCATCTTCCGTTCCGCCGTCACCGACACCGAGCGCGAGACGCGCGGCGTGACGATCGCCCACGAGATGGCCCACATGTGGTTCGGCGATCTGGTCACCCTGCGCTGGTGGGACGACATCTGGCTGAACGAGTCGTTCGCGGAGTACATGGGCTACCAGGTCCTCGCCGAGGCCACCCGCTTCGACGGCGCCTGGACCGACTTCGCCTGCGCCCGCAAGGGCTGGGGCTACGACGCCGACCAGCGCCCCTCGACCCACCCCGTCGCCCCCGACGCCGAGGCCGTCCGGGACACCGCCTCCGCGCTGCTGAACTTCGACGGCATCTCCTACGCGAAGGGCGCCTCCGCCCTGCGCCAGCTCGTGGCCTGGCTCGGCGAGAAGGACTTCCTCGCCGGCATCAACGACCACTTCGCCCGCCACCGCTTCGGCAACGCAGCCCTCGCCGACTTCCTCGACTCCCTGGCCCGCCACACCGACCGCGACGTGCACGCCTGGGCCGCGACCTGGCTGCGTACCAGCGGCGTCGACACCCTCACCCCCACCCTCACCCCCACAGTCACCGACGATGGCACCGGCGGCTGGCGCCTGGACGTCCGCCACGACGGCACCCGCCCCCACCACCTCGCCGTCGGCCTCTACGACCGCACCCCCGACGGCTCCGGCGCCCTCGTCGCCCGCGAACCCCTCACCGCCGACCTGCCCGCCGGCGGCGGCACCCGCACCATCGAAGGCACCGGCCCCCGCCCGGCCCTCGTCCTGCTCAACGACGGCGACCTCACCTACGCCAAGGTCCGCCTCGACACAGCGTCGTGGGAGACCGCCCTCGGCTCCCTCTCCGCCCTGCCCGACCCCCTCACCCGGGCCGTCCTGTGGAACGCCGCCCGCGACATGGTCCGCGACGGCGAGCTCGCCCCCGCCGCGTACCTGGACGCCGCCCGCGCCCACCTGCCCCACGAGACCGACGTCGCCGTCACCCGGGCCGTCCTCGCCTTCGCCCGCGGCCAGATCGCCGACCGCTACGTCACCCCCGCCGACCGCCCCGCAGCCCTGGCCGGCCTCACCGCCCTCGCCCAGGACCTCCTCGACCGCACCCGGGACGACCAGGGGAAGGGCAGCACGGCCGAGGGCCTGCGCCTGACCGCCGTACGCACCCTCATCGACAGCGCCACCACCCCGGACACCCTCGACGCCTGGCTCCGGGACAACACCGTCCCCGGCGGCCCCGCCCTCGACCCCGAACTGCGCTGGCGCGCCCTCGCCCGCCTCGCCGTCCTCGGCGCCACCACGCCCGCCGCCGTCGACGCCGAACTCGCCCGCGACCCCAGCGCGACCGGCCAGGAGGGCGCCGCCCGCTGCCGGGCAGCCCTCCCGGACCCCGCGGCCAAGGAAGCCGCCTGGCAGGCCATGTACGACCCGGAGCACCGCCCCGAGCTCTCCAACTACCTCTTCACCGCCACCGCCGAAGGCTTCTGGCAGCCCGAGCAGCTCGACCTCGTACGCCCCTACCTCGACCGCTACCACCCCGCGGCCGTCGCCCTCGCGGCCCGCCGCGGCCCCGCCCTCGCCGCGGCCGCCGGCACCGCCGGCTTCCCCCGCCCCCTGGTCGAGCAGCGCACCCTCGACCTCGGCGAGGAGTGCCTGCGCACGGCCGGCCCGACCCCCGCCCTGCGCCGCCGGCTCGACGACCAGCTCGACGACCTGCGCCGCGCCCTGAGCATCAGGGCAGGCAGCCGCCGGTAACCCGCGCCCGGGAACACCCAGGGAACGCCGAAGGCTCCGCACCCGGAAAGGGGTGCGGAGCCTTCGGCGTCCGAGATGTGTCCCAGCGGCGGCCTGCGCGGCCCGCCGCTGTCAGCCGCGCGCCTCGCGGGCGGCGTCGGAGGCCTGCGCGGTGCGCAGCTCCTCCAGGAAGCGGTCCACCGTGCCGTTCTCGCGAGCGGACTGGGCGACGTCCTCACCGACGATGCGGCCGGCCAGCTCCGTGGCCAGCACGCCGACCTGCTCGCGCAGCTCGGCCTCGGCGACCGCGCGCTCGGCGTCGATCACCGCGTGGCCCGCGGAGATGATCTCCTCGCGCTGGCGCTGGCCCTCGGCGCGCAGCTCGGCGATGATCGCCGTGCCCTGCTCCAGGGACTCCTGGCGCAGGCGCGCGGCCTCGTGCCGGGCCTCGGCGAGCAGCTCCTGGTACTCGGCGTGGACGCGGGCGGCCTCCGCGCGCGTCTCCTCCGCCTCGTCGAAGCGGCCCTCGGTGGCCTTCTCGCGCTCGACGAGGACCTTGTTGATCCGGGGCAGCAGCACCTTCGCCATCAGGGCGAAGACGATGAAGAACAGCACCGCGCCGAGAACGAGCGGCGCGGGCTCGGGCTTGAGCGGCCCTACGTCGAGAGCGAGAAAGTTCATGGCCATGGGGTGCAGATTAGTCGACGGAACGGGGTGCGTCCGCCCCGGACCCCATTAGCAGACACATCTCACCCCCGTTGCGCGGCCTTACCACCATCGAGCGAAACCCGCCCCTACGCCGGTCACCGAACGTGCGCCGAACGTAACTTGTTGCAGTTGCCGCTCGTCACAGCCCGGACCGACCCCACAGCACGCGCTCGAAGTCAACCCAAAAGGGGCAAAGTTAATGCCTGCGCCCGCCGGCCCCACCGTCGCCTCCCCCCACGACGCCGCAGACCCCGCCCCCGCCCCCCTCGCCGGCGGCACCCGAGGCCCCCACGCCCTGCACCCCCTCCTCGGTACCGTGCTCGACGCCCTCGCCGAAGGCGCCGCCGACCGCCACGGCCCCTTCCCGGCCGGAGGCCCCGAGGCCGTCACCGCCCGCATGCGCGCCCGGGCCCTCCCCGTCCTCCCCGAGACCGGCACCGGAGCCCACGAAGCGCTCCACACCCTCGTCGGCGCCCTGGCCGAAGGCTCCGCCGACCCCGCCGACCCCCGCTGCGCCGCCCACCTGCACTGCCCACCGCTCGCGCTCGCCGCCGCGGCCGACCTCGCCGCCGCCGCCCTCAACCCCTCCCTCGACTCCTGGGACCAAGCCCCCGCCGCGACCGCCCTCGAAGCCCTCACCACCCGCGCCCTGGCCGCCCTCGCCTACCCCCGCCACCCCGCCCCGGACGCCCTGGTCACCACCGGCGGCACCGAGTCCAACCAACTGGCCCTCCTCCTGGCGAGGGAAGCGGCCAAGGAAACGGCCACACCCCTCCGCATCGTCTGCGGAGCCAACGCCCACCACAGCATCCACCGCGCCGCCTGGCTCCTCGGACTCCCCGCCCCCCTCACCCTCCCCACCCCCGCCGGCACCCTCGACCCCACCCGCCTGCACGACGCACTCACCGACCCCGCCACCACCGGCACCCCCACCCTCGTCATCGCCACCGCCGGCACCACCGACACCGGCCGCATCGACCCCCTGCCCGCCCTCGCCGACCTCTGCCACACCCACGGCGCCCGCCTCCACATCGACGCCTCCTACGGCGGCCCGCTCCTCTTCAGCGACACCCTCCGCCCCGCCCTCGACGGCCTCGACCGCGCCCACACCATCGCCGTCGACCTGCACAAACTCGGCTGGCAGCCCGTCGCCGCAGGCCTCCTCGCCGTCCCCGACACCACCGCCCTGCACCCCCTGGCCCACCACGCCGACTACCTCAACGCCCCCGACGACACCCGGGCCGGCCTCCCCGACCTCCTCGGCCGCTCCCTGCGCACCACCCGCCGCCCCGACATCCTCAAGATCGCCGTCACCCTCCGGGCCCTGGGCCGCCGCGGCCTCGGCGACCTCGTCGAACGCGTCTGCGCCGCAGCCGCACACCTCGCCGACCTCATCGACGCCCACCCCGGCTTCGACCTCTACGCGCGCCCCACCCTCAGCACAGTCCTCTTCCGCCCCACCCCCACCGACGACCGCACCACCGCCGGCCTCCGGCGCACCCTCCTCCACCACGGCCACGCCGTCCTCGGCCGCACCACCACCCCCGAAGGCCTCTGGCTCAAAGCCACCCTCCTCAACCCCCACACCACGCCCGACGACCTCCGCACACTCCTCACCCTCGTGGAAGGCCAGGTACGCCGATGAAGACCCCGCCACCCCCCAAGAACCCCCCGCAGAACACCCCCGACACCCCGCCGCCCCCCAAGCCCGAGACGGCCCCCGAGGCATCCTCCCCCCAGACCACCCCCGACCAGCCCCTCGACATCGCCGGCATCGGCATCGGCCCCTTCAACCTCTCCCTCGCCGCCCTCGCCCACGGCATCCCCGGCCTCCGCACCGCCTGCTACGACCAGAACCACACCTTCCGCTGGCACGCCGGCCTGCTCATCGACGGCACCACCCTCCAGGTCCCCTTCCTCGCCGACCTCGTCACCCTCGCCGACCCCACCAGCCCCTGGAGCTTCCTCAACTACCTCAAATCCCGAGAACGCCTCTACCCCTTCTACTTCGCCGAGCGCTTCCACATCCAGCGCGCCGAATACGACGCCTACTGCCGCTGGGTCAGCCAATCCCTCCCCGGCCTCCACTTCGGCCACCAGATCGACGCCATCCGCTGGAACCCCGAGCGCAACCTCTTCGAAATCGACTTCACCCAGCTCGACACCGACGGCGAAGCCGAAGCCCTCGGCCGCACCTACACCCGCAACCTCGTCCTCGGCGTCGGCACCGCCCCCTACGTCCCCGACCCCCTACGCCCCCTGGTCGACGCCCCCGCCGTCCCCGTCATCCACTCCGCCGACTACCTCGACCACCGCGAACGCATCCTCGCCGCCGAACACATCACCGTCATCGGCTCCGGCCAATCAGGCGCCGAAGTCTTCCTCGACCTCCTCCGCAACCGCCCCGCCGGCCGCGAAAAACTCCACTGGCTCGCCCGCACCCCCGCCTTCGCCCCCATGGAATACAGCAAACTCGGCCTCGAACAATTCACCCCCGACTACACCCGCTACTTCCACGCCCTCCCCGAAGCCGTACGCAACCAACTGCTGCCCCAGCAATGGCAACTCCACAAGGGCATCGCCGCCGACACCCTCGCCGACATCCACGACGAGCTCTACCGCCGCAGCCTCCACGGCGGCTGGCCCGACACCGTCCTCACCCCCGGCGTCTTCGTCCGCACCGCCGGCCGCGTCGGCACCACCCGCGTCGAACTCCACCTCGAACACGCCCAGCAAGGCACCCGCTCCCGCGTCACCACCGACGCCGTCATCCTCGCCACCGGCTACCGCGAACGCCCCGTCGACACCCTCCTCGCCGCCCTCGACCCCTACATCCGCCGCGACCACAGCGAACGCCCCCGCATCGACGAAAACCACCGCCTCGTCCTCGACCCCCTCGTCCGCGGCGCCATCCACGTCCAGAACGCCGAACGCCACACCCACGGCATCGGCACCCCCGACCTCGGCCTCGCCGCCTGGCGCAGCGCCACCATCCTCAACGCCATCACGGAAAAGGCGGCCTACCCCCTGCCGGAGCGGACCGCCTTCACCACCTTCGGCCTGGAACCGCGGCCCCAGCCACGGTCCCGCGCCACCGCATCAGAAGACCGGCGCACCATCCCGCGTCAGCTTCCAGTCCACTGAGGCGAACTTCGCCACATCGATCGTCCCCTGAGCCTTCACCCAGGAAATGATCGTGTTACGAATCTCCTCCGAATTCGCCCACACCTGCTTCGCCCGCGCCACATGCGGGAAATTCCCCCCGCCGCTCGCCCGGTAATTGTTCACCGCCAGCACAAACTGCGCCGCGTCCTCCAGCGGCTTCCCGTCGAACATCAGCTTCGCGATCCGCGACCCCGGCGCCTTCGCGATGTCGATCTCGTACGAGAGGCCGCTGACCGCGTCATAGTTGTAATCCGGAATACTCTCCGCATTCGTCAGCCTCGCCGGATCCACCGGAACCCCCGCAGGCGTCCGCACGAAATAGCGCGCCGAAAACTCCAGATACTCCCGCAACTGCGCACCCGTCAGCACCCGGGCCTCCAGAGTATTCTCGAACGGATACAGACCCGCCACCTGCCGGATCGACACCTTCCCCGCCGGCACCGCCGCCGTCCGCGAGAAACACGACGCCTGCGACAACACCGGCAGCGCCGCATAAGCCGTCCCGGCCAGCGCCGCCTTCACCGTCTCCTTCTGCACATGATTGATGAAGTCGATCACCGGAGTGTCCTTGTACGCCGCCTCACCGGCGCTCATCGCCGCCGTCGACGTACCGATCACCTGATTCACATACGCCACGACCTTCTCGTGCTCATCGCGCAGCAACCGAGTGATCTTCTTGTCCTCCGGCACCGCGTTCGAGTTCAGCACCTTCGCCGACACCGACTCCACCTGCCAGCGACCCCGCTCCCACACCAGACCGAAGTCGAAGAGGGTCAGCCGCTGACCCCACTTCAGCGGCTCCGACAGCACCACCTGCTTGCCCGTCTTCTTGTTCACCACCCGGTACTCCGGGATCTCCGTATGCGCATGACCCACCAGGATCGCGTCGATCCCCGGCACCTGCTCCGCCACCAGCGCAGCCGCATTCTCGATATACGGCAACTGATCACCGTACGAAGACGTCCCGCTCGACCCCGAATGCGCCGACACGATCACCACATCCGCACCCATCGAACGCAACCGCGGCACCCACTTCGCCGCCTGCTCCTCCAGACCCGGGAACACCATCTTCCCCTGCACATTCGCCTTGTCCCAGATCGCGATACCCGGATTCGTCAACCCAAGGATCGCCACCTTCACATCCCGCCCGAAAGGCGTACACACCCGCTTCATCACATAAGGCGCGAACGCAGGCCGCAACGACTTCGCATCCAGCGCATTCGCCCCCAGCAGCGGGAAGTCACACTGCTCCTCGAACTTCCGCAACACCGGGATGCCGTAATTGAACTCGTGATTCCCGAGCGCCGCCGCGTCATACCCGATCGCATTCATCGCCTGCGCCATCGGATGCACCGGGCCGTGCGCCTTGGTGATCGGATCCACCTTGGCGTAGTAGTACGACAACTGAGTACCCTGGATCGTGTCACCCGCATCGATCAGCAGAGTATTGCGGCGCCCCTTCTCCGCACGCACCTGATTCACCAGCGTCGAAATCTTCGCCAGACCCACGTCATTGTGCGCCTTGTCATCGAACTCGGCATCCGTGAAGTAATCCCAGTTGAAGACGTTCCCATGCAGGTCCGTCGTCCCCATCACGGTGAACGAGTACTTCCGCTTCCCCCGGCCGCCGGCCACAAGGCCCCCATCCACCTCCTGCGCCTCGGCCGACCCGGCACCCACCGCCCCCACAAGCGCGACCCCCGCACCCGTCGCGGCAGTACGCCCCAGAAAATTCCTCCGGTTCAGCGGCACTTCTTCTCCCCAAGTAGCAATGCTGACAACGCGCGTAGATTCTGACCCGGCCCACCAGCCCCGCAAAACCCCCACCAGGTTGCGATC
The DNA here is from genome assembly GCF_014650335.1 of Streptomyces hiroshimensis. Lineage (GTDB taxonomy): Bacteria > Actinomycetota > Actinomycetes > Streptomycetales > Streptomycetaceae > Streptomyces > Streptomyces hiroshimensis. The sequence continues at coordinate 176,490 of NZ_BMUT01000010.1, read as the reverse complement.
CGATGACTACCCGGTAGCCCCACCACCCCGCCCCCGCCGACACTGAACCCATGACCGCACCCGAACCCCTGCCCTACGGCACCCCCGAAGCCCCCCGCGTATCCGTCCGCGGCGAAGCCCGCCTCCAAGTCGACCCCGAAATCGCCCGCCTCAGCATCGCCGTCGCCGCACGCGGCACCGACCGCGCCACCACCCTCCAAGACCTCACACGCCGCAACACCCAAGCCCTCGACCTCATCAAGTCCTACGGCGACGCCGTCGAAAAAATCGCCACCGGCCTCGTCACCATCGCCCCGCAATTCGCCGACAAAGGCCGCCACGAACGCGTCCGCTCCTACCACGGCAGCATCTACGTCACCGCCACCCTCAAAGACTTCACCGTCCTCGGCGAACTCACCACACGCATCGCCGACCTCCCCCTCACCCGCGTCACCGGCCCCTGGTGGGCCCTGCGCCCCGACTCACCCGCCCACGCCGAAGCCCGCCGCCGAGCCGTCCACGAAGCCGTCCAACGAGCACGCGAATACGCCGCCGCCCTCGGCGCCGAAATCACGGCACTCCTCGAACTCGCCGACGACGGCGCCGAGCAAGCGGGCTACGGAGCTCCCGCCGGCGGCATGCGCAGGCCCCGCGCCGGCGGCGGCTTCGCAGGCGCCGCCCCCGCCCCCGCACCCGAACTGGATCTCGAACCCCAGCAGCAGACCGTCCACGCCCAGGTCAGCGCCCGCTTCACGATGAGCCCGCCACGGCTCTGACACAGCCCGGCACGGGCCCCGAGGATGCTCATCGGAGCGCGCACGCGCACATTCACTCGTTGTCAAAAACCTTTTACCCAAAGGCCGTTGGGCTGTCGCGGACGACGGATCCGCTACCCACTGGTAGGTCATAAGGTCGAGACATGCGCCGAGCAAAAATCGTCTGCACCCTCGGGCCCGCCACCGACTCGTACGAGCAGATCAAGGCACTCGTCGACGCCGGCATGGACGTCGCCCGCTTCAACCTCAGCCACGGCACCTACGCCGACCACGAGGCCCGCTACCAGCGCGTACGCAAGGCCGCCGAAGAAGCCGGCCGCAGCGTCGGCATCCTCGCCGACCTTCAAGGCCCGAAGATCCGCCTCGGCCGATTCCACGAAGGCCCCGTACTCCTTGAACGCGGCGACGAATTCACCATCACCGTCGAACCCGTCGAAGGCGACCGCCACACCTGCGGCACCACCTACGACGGCCTCGCCGCCGATGTCGGCAAGGGCGAGCGGATCCTCGTGGACGACGGCCGCGTCACCCTCGAAGTCACCGAGGTCGACGGCCCGCGCGTACGGACCATCGTCATCGAAGGCGGCATGGTCTCCGACCACAAGGGCCTCAACCTCCCCGGCGTCGCCGTCTCCGTCCCCGCCCTCTCCGACAAGGACGTCGAAGACCTGCGCTGGGCCCTGGGCATCGGCGCCGACATCATCGCCCTGTCGTTCGTCCGCAGCGCGGACGACATCGCCGACGTCCACCGCGTCATGGACGAGGAGGGCCGCCGCCTCCCCGTCATCGCCAAGATCGAGAAGCCGCAGGCCGTCGAGAACCTCGACGGCATCGTCGCCGCCTTCGACGGCATCATGGTCGCCCGCGGCGACCTCGGCGTCGAAATGCCGCTGGAGACCGTCCCCATCGTCCAGAAGCGGGCCATCAAGCTCGCGAAGCGCAATGCGAAGCCGGTGATCGTGGCGACGCAGATGCTCGACTCCATGATCGACGCATCCCGCCCCACCCGCGCCGAGGCCTCGGACGTCGCGAACGCCGTCATCGACGGCACGGACGCGGTGATGCTCAGCGGCGAGACGAGCGTGGGCAAGTACCCCGTCGAGACGGTCAAGACCATGGGCCGCATCGTGGCCGCGGCGGAGGAGGACCTCCTGGCCAAGGGTCTGCCCCCGCTCACCGAGCGGAGCAAGCCCCGCACCCAGGGCGGCGCCGTGGCCCGCGCCGCGGCCGAAATGGGCGACTTCCTGGAAGCGAAGTTCCTCGTCGCCTTCACCCAATCCGGCGACACGGTCCGCAGGCTGTCGCGGTACCGCTCCCCGATCCCGCTGCTGGCCTTCACGCCGGAGGCGGCGACGGCGGCCCAACTGAGCCTGACGTGGGGCGTGGAGACGTTCCTGGGGCCGATGGTGCAGACGACGGACGAGATGGTCGACCAGGTGGACGAGTACCTGCTGCGGATCGGGCGGTGCCGGCGGGGGGACCGGGTGATCATCACGGCGGGCTCGCCGCCGGCGACGCCCGGCACGACGAATATGGTGCGCGTGCACCATATTGGTGAGGAGTAGGACGACCACGTCAGTGCTTCGGGCCGATGATGAGGTCCATGAGCGCGACGGAATCACGTCGGGCGACGGAGATGTTGAAGGGGTCCGCACCCCGCCGGGTCATCTTCCACTCGATGCCGACCTTGTCGAGCGTGTCCGAGTAGAGCTTCCGGATGTCGTCGGACTTGTTGGTGAAGAAGTAGCGGGTGTACTCGTACCGCTTGCGCTCTCCGGCGACGCGGCGGATGGTCCAGTTGGTGATGCGGCAGCCGTCGGAGTGGAGAAGGCCGCGGATGAACTCCCAGGGGTGGGCGTCGACGATCTCCTGTTGCCAGGGCTCCAAAGCGATCTTCCGGTCATGCTTCTTGCCTGGGCCGTGCTGGGGGAACATGCAGGGTAAGTGCATGGAGTACACCTTCACGTTGCGGCAGCCCGTCCTCCTGACCCGGCACACCCGGTTGTCGGGGAATACGGCTTGCATGGCGGCCTCGCAAGCATCCATGAGCCCGGGCCAGCCTTCGTCGCAAGTGATCATGAGGTTGGGAACCCGGTGCTGAGCAGGCTGGCTGATGTGGCCGTCGCCGAGGTAGAGACCCAGGAGGTACGAGTAGGCGACCTCGTCCAGCTCGCTGCCGTCGCATCGCGGGCACTTCGGCCGGTGGGGGCCCGGGCATTCCCCGCGCTTGGACCGATCCATATGCAGCCAATAGCTGACTGTGCCTGCGGGGACGCCCAGCTGTCGGGCGACCTCTGCATTCGTGGTGCCGGAGGCGATGAGGTCCAGTGCCTTTTGGCGCGTTTTGTAGCCGTGCATTTGCATGGAACAACCGTGCGTGATGGAACGGCTGCACGGAGCGAAAAAGGTCGGACTTCACGAGAAGGTGACCGTCCGCTTATCGGACATGTGAGTGCCGGGTGCGGGATTCGAACCCGCACGCCCTTTCGGGCAGATGTGTTTGAGACATCAGCGTCTGCCGTTCCGCCAACCCGGCGAGGTGGCCCGTCGGAAGTGTACCCGGTGCCGGTCAGGGGGGTCAGCTAGGTAGGCTCATGAAGCGCACCTTGCCCTGGAACGAGGAGACCCGTGACCGCCGCCGAGCCCACGCCGCCCGTCGACGACGAGCCGCAGCACACCCCTCCGCATGTCACCCGTGTCGTGATCGCCGAGGACGAGGCCCTGATTCGTCTCGACCTCAAAGAGATGCTCGAGGAAGAGGGCTACTCCGTCGTGGGCGAGGCGGGCGACGGCGAGACCGCGGTCGCGCTGGCCCGGGAGCACCGCCCCGACCTGGTGATCCTCGACGTGAAGATGCCCGTCCTCGACGGCATCTCCGCCGCCGAGCAGATCGCCCGCGATTCGATCGCGCCCGTGCTGATGCTCACCGCGTTCTCGCAGCGCGAGCTGGTGGAGCGGGCCCGGGACGCCGGGGCCATGGCCTACCTGGTGAAGCCGTTCAGCAAGAGCGACGTCGTCCCGGCCATCGAGATGGCCGTCTCCCGGTTCACGGAGCTGAAGGCTCTGGAGAAGGAGGTCGCGGATCTCTCCCAGCGGCTGGAGACGCGCAAGCTGGTCGACCGTGCGAAGAGCATCCTGCAGACGCAGTACGGGCTGACGGAGCCTGCCGCCTTCCGCTGGATTCAGAAGACGTCGATGGATCGTCGTCTGTCGATGCAGCAGGTCGCCGAGGCGGTCATCGAGGACGCCGAGGAGAAGAAGGCGGCGAAGGGGCAGTAGCCCCGCCGTACCTCCCCGTGAGCGAGGGCCCGTGTCCGTACCGGACACGGGCCCTCGTCAGTCCTCGCCCAGGTACGCCTTGCGCACCGACTCGTCGTGGAGGAGGTCCGCCCCGGTCCCGGAGAGGACGATCTTTCCGATCTCCATGACGTGGCCGCGGTCGGCCAGGGAGAGCGCGGCCCGGGCGTTCTGCTCGACGAGCAGGATGGTCGTGCCGGAGGCCCGGAGCTCGGTGATCGTGGCCATGATCCGCTGCATCATGATCGGCGAGAGGCCCATGGAGGGCTCGTCCAGCATGAGGAGCTTGGGGCGGGACATCAGGGCGCGGCCCATGGCGAGCATCTGTTGTTCGCCGCCGGAGAGGGTGCCGGCGGCTTGGCGGGCGCGTTCGCCGAGGATGGGGAAGAGGTCGTAGACGCGCTGGGTGTCCTTGGCGATGCCTTCGCCGTCTTTGCGGAGGAACGCTCCGAGTTGGAGGTTTTCGGCGATGGTGAGGCGGGGGAAGATGTGCCGGCCTTCGGGGGAGTGGGCGAGGCCGAGGGCGACGATGCGGTGTGCGGGGACGCCTGCGAGTGGTCGGCCTTCGAAGCGGATGGTGCCGTCGAGGGGTTTGAGGAGTCCGGAGAGGGTGCGCAGGGTGGTGGTTTTGCCGGCGCCGTTGGTGCCGATGAGGGTGACGACTTGGCCTGCTTCGACGGTGAACGAGATGCCTTTGACGGCTTCGATCTTGCCGTAGGCGACGCGGAGGTTGTCGACTTCGAGGAGGGCGGTCACTGTTCGTCCCCTTCCTCGGTGCGGGCTTCGGCGGCGGCCACTTCTGCCGCTTCTTCTTCTCCCGGTGCGCCTTCGAAGGGGGTGCCGAGGTAGGCGGCGATGACGCGTTCGTCGGCTTGGACGGTGTCGGAGGTGCCTTCGGTGAGTTTTTCGCCTTGGACGAGGACGGCGACGCGGTCGCAGAGGTTGAAGATGAACCGCATGTCGTGCTCGATGACGAGGACGGCGGTGCCTTGGGCGCGGATTGCGCGGACGAGCGTTTCGGTGGCGCGGGTTTCCTGGGGGTTCATTCCGGCGGTGGGTTCGTCGAGGAGGAGGAGTCCGGGGTCGCTGGCGAGGGCGCGGGCGATTTCGAGCTTGCGTTGTTCGCCGTAGGGGAGGTTGCGGGCGAGGTGGTCGCGTTTGGCGGCGAGTCCGGTGAAGGTGAGGAGTTCCATGGCGCGTTGTTCGGAGGCGTGTTCGGCGCGGCGGAATCCGGGGCCGCGGAGGAGGGCGGAGAAGAGGCCTTCTTTGGTGCGGGTGTGGCGGCCGACGAGGACGTTTTCGAGGACGGTCATGTTGGCGAAGAGGCGGATGTTCTGGAAGGTGCGTGCGATGCCGGCTTTGGTGACGAGGTGGGGTTTGGGCGGCAGCTTGACGCCTTTGTAGGCGACGGTGCCTTCGGTGGGGGTGTAGAGGCCGGTGAGGCAGTTGAAGAAGGTGGTTTTGCCTGCGCCGTTGGGTCCGATGAGGCCGACGATTTCGTTGTGGCGGACGGTGAGGTCGACGTTGCGTACGGCGGTGAGGCCGCCGAAGCGCATGGTGACGCCGGTGGCGGTGAGGGTGGGTGCGTCGGTGGGTGTTTCGGCGGGGGCGGTGGCGGTGGTGGTCATGGTGTGGGCGCCTCCGCGTGCGTGAGGGTGCTGCTGCCGGTGGTTCCTTCGTGGAATTCGAGTTGGCGGCGGCGGTTGGGGATGAGTCCTTCGGGGCGGAAGCGCATGAGGAGGATGAGGGCGGCGCCGAAGGCGAGGAGTTGGTAGTCCTGGAGGAACTGGAGTTTGGCGGGGATGAGGTAGAGGAGGGCGGCGCCGAGGAGGGGGCCGCTGATGGTGCCCATGCCGCCGAGGATGACGGCTGCGAGGAGGAAGGCGGAGTTGGGCGGTACGGGGCCTGCGAAGACGTATTGCTCGGGGACGACGGTGTAGGCGACGTGGGCTTGGACGGTGCCGGCGAGTCCGGCGAGGGTGGCGCCGAGGGCGAAGGCGAGGAGTTTGAGGCGGAAGCCGTTGATGCCCATGGCGGTGGCGGCGGTTTCGTCTTCGCGGATGGCGATCCAGGCGCGTCCGATGCGGGAGTTGCCGGCGCGGCTGAAGACGAGGACGACGATGACGGTGAAGAGCAGCATCAGGAGGTAGTAGTTGGCGAAGGGGTTGAGGGTGATGCTGCCGAGGTGGTGGGTGGAGCCGAATTTGTAGCCGAAGAGGACGAGGTCGGGGATGTTGGGGATGCCGTTGGGTCCGTTGGTGAGGGAGGGGCCGGATTCGCCGTTGAGGTTGCCGACGGTGATGCGGAAGATTTCGCCGAAGCCGAGGGTGACGATGGCGAGGTAGTCGCCGCGTAGCCGCAGGGTGGGGGCGCCGATGACGACGCCGAAGACGAGTGAGGCGGCGGCGCCGGTGAGGACGGCGGCCCAGAAGGGGAAGTGGATGTTGAGGGTGGATGCGGTGGTGCCGGAGACGAGGGCGGCGGTGTAGGCGCCTACGCCGAGGAAGGCGACGTAGCCGAGGTCGAGGAGGCCGGCGAGGCCGACGACGACGTTGAGGCCGAGGGCGACGGTGGAGAAGATCAGGATGTTGACGGCGATGAGTGTGTACTGGTCGGTGTCCTGGGTGAGTGGGAAGAGGGCCGCGGCGGCGAAGGCGGCGGTGACGGTGGGTGTGCGGTGTTTGGCGGTGAGGGCGGTGAGCCGTCCGAGGAGTCCGGCGCGGGTGAGGGCGGCGGCGCCGAGGCCGGCCAGGAGCAGGAATCCGGTGAAGAGTTCTCCGTAGGCGGTGCCGATGCCGTAGGTGACCAGGCCCAGGGCGAGGCCGAAGGCGGCGGTGATGATGAGGATTTCGGCCCAGGTGGGCAGGGGCCGGGCGGGTGGTGGCTGCCGGTCGGTGCGGCCGGGGCGGATGGTGCGGAGTATGGAGCGGAGGGCTGTTCCGGTGCGGGTGGTGCTGAGGTGGCTGGTGCGGGGGAAGGAGTGGGCGGTGCGCCGGTCGAGGGGGAGGGCGAGGGCGCCGAGGAGGGTGAGGAGGGTGGTGAGGGCGGCGGCGTATCCGCCGGGTTCGAGGTTGGCGAGGCCGCCGAGCTGTACGGAGATGGCGATGAGGGTGTACCAGGTGGTGGCGAGGGTGGCCGTGGCCATGAGTGCGGTGGCGTTGTGGCCGGCGGCGGGGTTGAGCCAGCGGAGGCCTGGGAGGTTCCAGGCGGTGAGGGTGTAGGCGAGGGTGAGGAGGGCGCCGGTGAGGGTGAGGAGCTGGAGGCCGCCGGGGTAGCCGGTGACGGTGAGGTTGCCGGGGAAGGCGGTGGTCCAGGTCCAGGAGAGGAAGGTGGAGGCGGCGCTGAGGAGGGCTCCGGTGGCGGTGAGGAGGCGGGCGGTGCCGAGGGGGAGGGGGATGACGGGGGTGGTTTCGGTGGTGGGTACGGCCGTCCCGTTCCCGTTCCCGTTGCCGGTTCCGTCGTCGTTGGCTGTCTTTTGCGGGTTCATCGAATTCATCGCGTTCACGCCCGATCCGCGACACGTTCGCCGAGCAGGCCTTGGGGCCTGATGAGGAGGACGAGGATGAGGAGGGCGAAGGCCCAGACGTCTTTCCAGCCGCCTCCGCCGAGTTGCTGCATTCCGGGGATGTGCTGGATGTAGGTGGAGGCGGCGGCTTCGGCGATGCCGAGGACGACTCCGCCGAGCATGGCTCCGTAGATGTTGCCGATGCCGCCGAGGACGGCTGCGGTGAAGGCTTTGAGGCCGAGGATGAAGCCCATTTCGAAGTTGATCTGTCCGGCGCGGAGTCCGGCGGCGACGGCGGCGACGGCGGCGAATGCGCCGCCGATGGCGAAGGCCAGGACGATGATGCGGTCGGTGTTGATGCCCATGAGTTTTGCGGTGTCGGGGTCCTGGGCGGTGGCCTGCATGGCGCGGCCGGTGCGGCTTTTGGCGACGAAGAAGCCGAGGGCGAGCATGCACAGGGGTGCGGCGAGGAGGACGAAGACGTCGTCGCGCTGGATGTGGATGTTGCCGGCGAGTTCGAAGGCGTCGCCCCGGAACTGGGGGAATCCGCGGGATTTCTTGGCGTCGGGGTAGAAGGCCCAGACGAGTTGCTGGAGGGCGATGGACAGGCCGATGGCGGTGATGAGGGGGGCGAGTCTGGGGGCGTTGCGCAGGGGCCGGTAGGCGAAGCGTTCCGCCGCGGTGGCGACGGCGACGGAGGCGATGGCGCCGCCGATGAGCATGAGGGGGAGGGCGGCGGTGAGGGGGGTGTCGGCGGGGAGCCAGAGGTGGACGCTGAGGGCGCCGAAGCCCCCGATCATGACGATCTCGCCGTGGGCGAAGTTGATGAGCTGGACGATGCCGTAGACCATGGTGTACCCGATGGCGATGAGGCCGTAGAGGGCACCGAGGGCGAGTCCGTTGACCAGCGTTTGCGGCAGTTGGTGCACCGCTGGGCCTCCGATGTGGGTGTCGGATGTGGGTCCGCGCGAGGGCGTGGGACGCGTCCTCGCGCGGCGGGTGCGGTTTCCGCAGGGGGGCTGTTCAGTCCTTGAAGGTGGCGCTCTTGAGGGAGTGCCAGGCGTCGCCCTTGACCTGGTAGACGGTCAGCTGTTTGTTGGTGGTGTCGCCGAATTCGTCGAAGGAGACCTTTCCGGTCACGCCTTCGAAGGAGACCTTTCCCATGGCTTCGGTGACTTTCGCGCGGGCGTCGGCGGGCAGTTTCCCGTTGTTGTCGGCGATGACCTTTTTGACGGACTGGATGATGGCCCAGGCTGCGTCGTAGGAGTAGCCGCCGTAGGCTGCGTAGGGGTCTTTGTAGTCGGCGTCCTTGTAGTTCTGGACGAAGGCTTTGGCGGAGTCGAGGTCTTCGACGGGGTAGCCGACGGAGGTGCCGAGGTCGCCGTCGTTGCTTTCGCTGGAGGCTTTGATGAAGGCGGGGTCGTAGACGCCGTCGCCGCCCATGAGGGGAATGTGGGCGCCGGTTTTCTTCACCTGGTCGGAGAGGAGACCGCCTTCGGGGTACTGGCCGCCGTAGTAGACGATGTCCGCGCCGCTGTTCTTGACTTTGTTGGCGACGCTGGAGAAGTCGGTCTCTTTGACGGTGATGTGGTCGGTGCCGACGACTTCGCCGCCGAGGCGTTTGAATTCCTGGGCGAAGATCGAGGCGAGGCCGACGCCGTAGGTCTGTTTGTCGTCGACGACGAAGACTTTTTTCTTCTTGGCGTCGTTGTGGGCGTACTGGGCGGCGAAGCGGCCTTGGATGATGTCGGTGGTGGCGGTGCGGAAGTAGGTTTTGAAGGGGCGTTTCTTCTCCCCTTTGAGCCAGTTGTCGCCCTGGCTGAGTTCGGGGCTGGTGTTGGCGGGGGAGACCTGGGTGAGGTCGGCTCGTGCGAAGACGCCTTGCATGGACTGGGAGACGCCGGAGTTGAGCGGGCCGACGACGCCGAGGACGGCTTTGTCGGCGACGAGTTTGGTGGCGTTCTGCTGGCCGGAGGCGGGTACGGCCTGGTCGTCCAGGGCTTCGGTTTTGAAGGTGACGCCTTGGACTTCCTTGTTCTTGTTGGCGGTGCGGGCGGCGAGGTCGACGGAGTTCTTGATGCCCTGGCCGAGGGCGGAGAGGGAGCCGGTCAGCGGGGCGTCGACACCGATCACCACGGTGGTCTGCTTGCCGCTGCCCTCGTTGTCGTCGCTCTTGCCGCTGTCGTCGCGTGATCCGCAGGCGCTCAGTGCGAGGGTGCCGGCGGCAAGAGTGCTGGTGAGGATGAGCAGGGGACGGTGGCGCACGGTGTGTCCTTTCCCCGGCGGGGCGGTGACTGGCCGTGACTCTAGGGGGGTGCGGCGACGGGGGGCAGAGGTGCTGGCCATGATGTGACTGTCTTGTTATGACGCAGATCACTTCTGGGGAATTTTGTGTAGCAGCCCTGAGTGAATGATCTTCTCGGATGGTGATTTTTCCCCCGAGGGCGGAGCCAGAAAGTGCAGTTCCGCTAAGCAGTCGAGGGCGCGGGAAGGGGGGGAAGGGGCCACGAGGGTCGCGGTCCTGCCGACGGTGCTACGTTTCCCGCCCCGCGTGACGGTTACACACGGTCACGTGGGAGGGCGCCAGTTCTCCGAGCTGCGGGTGGCCCCGCCCGCGGCCTCGCAGCGCTGCTGCGCCTGGCGGCGGGCCAGTTCGAGGGCCGCGGCGGTCCCGTGGCTGCGCTGTTCGCCGCGGGCCGCCTGCACGATGTCGTCGTAGAGGGCGAACTGCTCGTTGGACAGGCCCTTCTGCTCCCAGTCGAGCCCGGCCCACTTGCCGCCGGTGAGGTCCTGCTCGGCCCAGTAGGAGATGAGCTTGGTGCACAGCTGCACGGGGGAGTCGGGCGTGGGGGAGTGCGGGGCCGGGCCGGCCGCGGAGTCCCCGCAGCCGGCCAGGGCGGCGGCCGTCAGCACCAGCGATGCGCCGGCCAGCCGGCGGCGTGAGCGAGCCCGCATGCGGGCACGGTAGAGCGCCCCGGCGGGCGCGGGAAGGTGCTGCGGGGCGCGGAATGGGGAAGGAGGTCGTCAGGCCGGGAGGCGGTCAGGCCGCTTCGGCGTCGCGGAGGACGCAGGTGAGGCGTGCGGAGCACACGCGCTTGTCGTGCTCGTCGGTGATGACGATCTCGTAGGTGGCGGTGGTGCGCCCGCGGTGCACGGGGGTGGCGACGCCCGTGACCAGCCCGGAGCGGGCGCCCCGGTGGTGGGTGCAGTTGAGGTCGACGCCGACGGCGATGCGGGAGGGGCCGCCGTGCAGCATGGCGCCGACGGAGCCGAGGGTCTCGGCGAGCACGGCGGAGGCGCCGCCGTGCAGCAGCCCGTACGGCTGGGTGTTGCCCTCGACCGGCATGGTGCCGACCACGCGCTCCGGGGATGCCTCGACGACGCGCACGCTCATGCGCTCGCCGAGGTGCCCGGCGGAGAAGAGGGCGGGCAGGTCGAGCCCGCTGCCGGCCCACTGGTCCAGGACTTCCTGCGGGAACGTGGTCTTGCCGTGCTCGCCCATGTGTCGTGCTCCGATCACCCTCGGCCGTTGTGGTGTGAAAGTTTTTTCAGTTCAACGGCCTTGCCGTCAACCGGCTTGATCGGCTTTCCGCTCCGTCTTTTCGATCCTGACGACCAGCGATTTGCTCGCCGGAGTGTTGCTGGTGTCGGCGGTGTGGTCGAGCGGCACCAGGACGTTGGTCTCGGGGTAGTACGCGGCCGCGCAGCCGCGGGCGGTCGGGTAGTGGACGACGCGGAAGCCGGCGGCGCGGCGCTCGGTGCCGTCGGTCCACTCGCTGACGAGGTCGGCGTATGAGCCGTCGGCGAGGTCGAGTGCGCGGGCGTCCTCGGGGCTGACGAGGACGACGCGCCGGCCGTTCTTGATGCCGCGGTAGCGGTCGTCGAGGCCGTAGATGGTGGTGTTGTACTGGTCGTGCGAGCGGAGGGTCTGCAGGAGCAGGCGGCCTTCCGGCAGGTGCGGGTATTCGACCGGGGCGGCGGTGAAGTTGGCCTTGCCGGTGGCGGTCGGGAAGCGGCGCTCGTCGCGGGGCGCGTGGGGCAGGGTGAAGCCGCCGGGCCGGGCGACGCGGGCGTTGAAGTCCTCGAAGCCGGGGATGACGCGCGCGATGCGGTCGCGGATGGTGCCGTAGTCCCGCTCGAAGGCCTCCCACGGGGTGGCGGAGGCCGTGCCGAGCACGCGCCGGGCCAGTCGGCAGACGATGGCGGGCTCGGAGAGGAGGTGGGAGCTCGCGGGCTTCAGGCCGCCGCGGGAGGCGTGGACCATGCCCATGGAGTCCTCGACGGTGACGAACTGCTCGCCGCCCGCCTGCCGGTCGCGCTCGGTGCGGCCGAGCGTGGGCAGGATGAGGGCGCGGGCGCCGGTGACCACGTGGGAGCGGTTGAGCTTGGTGGAGACGTGCACGGTGAGGCGGGCGCGGCGGACGGCGGCCTCGGTGACGTCGGTGTCGGGGGTGGCGGAGACGAAGTTGCCGCCCATGGCGAAGAAGACCTTGGCCTGTCCGTCGCGGAGGGCGCGGATGGCGCGGACGACGTCAAGGCCGTGCTCGCGCGGCGGGGTGAAGCCGAACTCCTTCTCCAGGGCGTCGAGGAAGGCCGGTGCGGGGCGTTCGAAGATGCCCATGGTGCGGTCGCCCTGGACGTTGCTGTGGCCGCGGACGGGGCAGACGCCGGCGCCGGGGCGGCCGATGTCGCCGCGCAGCAGCAGGAGGTTGACGACCTCCTTGATGGTGGGCACGGCGTGCTTGTGCTGGGTGAGGCCCATGGCCCAGCAGACGATGGTGCGCTTCGAGGCGAGGATCATGCCGAGCGCCTGCTCGATCTCCGCGCGGCTCAGGCCGGTGGCGCGCAGGGTCTCGTCCCAGTCGGCGGTGAGTGCGGCCGTGCGGAAGTCCTCGTAGCCGTGGGTGTGTTCGCGGACGAATTCGGTGTCGACCGCGCCTGCGGTCTCCAGGACGAGTTTATTGAGGATGCGGAAGAGCGCCTGGTCGCCGCCGAGGCGGATCTGCAGGAACAGGTCGGTCAGGGCGGTGCCGCCGCCCGCGAGGCCGCGGGCGTTCTGCGGGTTCTTGAAGCGTTCCAGGCCGGCTTCGGGGAGCGGGTTGACCGTGATGATCTTCGTTCCGCCGTGCTTGGCCTTCTCCAGGGCGCTGAGCATGCGCGGGTGGTTGGTGCCGGGGTTCTGCCCGGCGACGATGATCAGGTCGGCTTTGTAGAGGTCCTCCAGGAGGACGCTGCCCTTGCCGATGCCGATGGTCTCCGAGAGCGCCGAGCCGGAGGACTCGTGGCACATGTTGGAGCAGTCGGGCAGGTTGTTGGTGCCGAATTCGCGGGCGAAGAGCTGGTAGAGGAAGGCGGCTTCGTTGCTGGTGCGGCCGGAGGTGTAGAAGACGGCCTCGTCGGGGGAGCCGAGGGCGGCCAGCTCCTCGCCGATGATGTCGAAGGCGCGTTCCCAGCTGACCGGCTCGTAGGCGTCTGCGCCCTCGGCCAGGTACATGGGCTGGGTGAGGCGGCCCTGCTGGCCGAGCCAGTAGCCGCTGCGGCCGGCGAGGTCGGAGACCGAGTGCCGGGCGAAGAAGTCGGGGGTGACGCGGCGCAGGGTGGCTTCTTCGGCGACGGCCTTGGCGCCGTTCTCGCAGAATTCGGCGGCGTGGCGCTTGTCGGGTTCGGGCCAGGCGCAGCCCGGGCAGTCGAAGCCGTCCTTCTGGTTGACCTTGAGGAGGGTGAGCGCGGTGCGGCGCGCTCCCATCTGCTGGTGGGCGATGCGCAGGGAGTGGGCGACGGCGGGCAGCCCGGCGGCGGCGTGCTGCGGGGCCGTGACGTCCGGTGCGTCCTGGACGGGATCGCCGGTGGGTGGCTTGCCTGCCATGTCGCTCCCCTTCGAGCGGTCGGTGGTGCGCGGGTGCGCGGTTCGCGTACGGGGCTGCCGTAAGGATCTCTCGTAGCCGTAGCGATCTCTTAAACGTCTCTCGTACACGTCTGCCGTACGGATCTTTCGTACACGTCTGTCGTACGGGTCTCTCGTACGGGTCCGATCCTGTCACGGGGCGGTGGCGGGTGCCGGGGCGAGGTCGCCGTGGCCGGGATTGTCAGTGGGCCGTGGCAGGATCGGGGGCGTGGCAGCAAAGGCAGTGAAGACGAACGGACCGACCGGCACCGAGGCAGCGGAGGGAGGTCGCCCCCGCCTGCTCCTCATGGACGGGCACTCGATGGCGTACCGGGCGTTCTTCGCGCTGCCCGCGGAGAATTTCACGACGGCCGCCGGCCAGACGACGAATGCGGTGTACGGCTTCGCGTCGATGCTGGCGAATACGCTCCGTGACGAGCAGCCGACGCACTTCGCGGTGGCGTTCGACGTCTCGCGCAAGACGTGGCGCTCGGAGGAGTTCCCGGAGTACAAGGCGACGCGTTCCAAGACGCCGGATGACTTCAAGGGCCAGGTGGAGCTGATCGGCGACATGCTGGATGCGATGAGCGTGCCGCGGTTCGCGGTCGACGGCTTCGAGGCCGATGACGTGATCGCGACCCTCGCCACGCAGGCGGAGGCCGAGGGCTTCCACGTCTCGATCGTCACCGGTGACCGCGATTCCTTCCAGCTCGTCTCCGATGACGTGACGGTGCTGTATCCGACGAAGGGCGTCTCGGAGCTGACCCGCTTCACTCCGGAGAAGGTGCAGGAGAAGTACGGCCTGTCGCCCTCGCAGTACCCGGATTTCGCGGCTCTGCGCGGCGACCCGTCGGACAATCTGCCGGGCATCCCGGGCGTGGGCGAGAAGACCGCGGCGAAGTGGATCAATCAGTTCGGTTCCTTCGCCGAGCTCGTCGAGCGCGTCGAAGAGGTCAAGGGCAAGGCCGGGCAGAACCTCCGTGATCACCTGGAGGCCGTCAAGCTCAACCGCCGCCTGACGGAGATGGTGCGCGATGTCGCGCTGCCCGTGGGCCCGGAGGGGCTGCTGCGCGCGGCATACGACCGCAAGGCGCTGATCGCGTTCCTGGAGGGTCTGGAGATCCGCAATCAGGGCCTGCGGGACCGGCTGCTGGCGGCCGACCCCGGCGGGGAGGCCGCGGAGGAGGCCGTCCCCGAGGCCGGTGCCGAGGTGGACGGCACGGTGCTGGGCGCGGGCGAGCTCGCGCCGTGGCTGGCGGAGCACGGCTCGGCGCCGCTCGGCGTGGCCACGGTCGACTCCTGGTCGCTGGGCAGCGGCCGCGTCGCGGAGATCGCGCTGGCGACGGGCGAGGGCCCGGCGGTGTGGTTCGACCCCGCCGAGCTGGACGAGGCCGACGAGCGGGCGTTCGCCGCGTGGAGTGCGGATGCGGGCGCGCCGAAGGTCATGCACGACGCCAAGGCCGCGATGCGGGTCTTCGCCGAGCACGGCTGGTCGGCCGAGGGCGTCAGCATGGACACGGCGCTGGCCGCGTATCTGGTCAAGCCCGGGCGCCGCTCCTTCGCGCTGGACGCCCTGTCCGTGGAGTATCTGGGCCGTGAGCTGGCCACGGCTGCTGCGGGCGACGGGCAGCTGGCCTTCGGTGCGGACGAGCAGGCCGAGGCCGATGCGCTGATGGGCCGGGCCCGTACGGTCCTCGACCTGGGTGCGGCGTTCACCACGCGCCTGGAGGAGGTCGGCGCGGCGGAGCTGATGCGCGATGTGGAGCTGCCGACGAGCGCGCTGCTGGCCCGTATGGAGCGGGCGGGCATCGCCGCCGACCGCGGCTGGCTGGAGCGCATGGAGCAGCAGTTCGCCGCCGCGGTGCAGCAGGCCGTGCAGGAGGCGCACGCCGCGGCGGGCCGCGAGTTCAACCTGGGCTCCCCGAAGCAGCTGCAGGAGGTGCTCTTCGGCGAGCTCGGCCTGCCCAAGACGAAGAAGACCAAGACCGGGTACACCACGGACGCCGACGCCCTGGCCTGGCTCGCCGGGCAGACGGAGAACGAGCTCCCGGTGATCATGCTGCGCCACCGTGAGCAGTCGAAGCTGCGCTCCACGGTCGAGGGGCTGATCAAGTCGATCGCCCCCGGCGGCCGTATCCACACCACCTTCAACCAGACGGTGGCGGCCACGGGCCGGCTGTCCTCCACCGACCCCAACCTGCAGAACATCCCGGTGCGGACGGACGAGGGCCGGGCCATCCGCCGCGGCTTCGTCGTCGGCGAGGGCTTCGAGTCGCTGATGACGGCGGACTACAGCCAGATCGAGCTGCGCGTGATGGCCCACCTGTCGGAGGACGAGGGCCTGATCGAGGCGTTCAACTCCGGCGAGGACCTGCACACCACCGTCGCCTCCCAGGTCTTCGGCGTGGCCAAGACCGAGGTCGACCCGGAGATGCGCCGCAAGATCAAGGCGATGTCGTACGGTCTCGCGTACGGCCTGTCGGCCTTCGGCCTGTCCCAGCAGCTCAACATCGCCCCGGGCGAGGCGGGCAAGCTGATGGACACCTTCTTCGAGCGCTTCGGCGGCGTGCGGGACTACCTCCAGCGGGTCGTCGTCGAGGCCCGCGCCACGGGCTACACCGAGACGATGCTCGGCCGCCGCCGCTACCTCCCGGACCTCAACAGCGACAACCGCCAGCGCCGTGAGATGGCCGAGCGGATGGCGCTGAACGCCCCGATCCAGGGCACGGCCGCGGACATCGTCAAGATCGCGATGCTGCGGGTGGGCGAGGCGCTGGAGGCGGAGCGGCTCTCGTCCCGGATGCTGCTCCAGGTCCACGACGAAATCGTGCTGGAGATCGCTCCGGGTGAGCGGGAGGCCGTCGAGGCGCTGGTCCGCCGTGAGATGGCCGGGGCGGTGTCGCTGAGTGCGCCGCTGGACGTTTCGGTCGGCGTCGGGCGGGACTGGGAGTCCGCCGCGCACTGAGTGCGCCCGCGTCTGCGGATACGGATGCGGATGCGGATGTGTCTGCGGATTCGGATACGGATGTGTACGGCCCTTCTCCTGATCCGGGAGAGGGGCCGTGCGCGTGGTTCTCATCTGCGGCGTGCGTTGCTACCGTGCCCTGCCTGCTCCTGACTGGTCGTCAGGTCTGGGTAATCCCGCCGGGAGGCTTCGCATGCGCGCACTGGCCGCCGCGGCCGTCGGACTGGCCGCCGCCCTCGCCCTGGTCCTCACCGTCACCGCGATCGGCCCGCCCGAGGGGACGACGTCCCCCGAGCCCCTGCTCACCTCCGCCCCCGCGCACCCCTGACGGGCCGGCCGCGCCGTGCGCCGCAGAGCGAGCCTGATCCTTCTCGGAGTGGCAGTCTTCCTCGCGGCCCTCGCCCCGCTGCTGCGCTGGTACGCCTTCCCCCGCCTGGCCAAGGTCCCGGCGGGCAGCTACCAGACCGCCGTCCTGGAGGCGAAGGACGCGACCCTCGTCGACTACGCCCGCATGGAGCCCCGGACCGTCCCCAAGGTCACCCTCGTCCAGACGCTCAAGGGCAACGCCGAAGAGGCCCGCAAGATCCGCCGCGAGACCGGCCGCGACGTCGTCGTGTGGGACACCCTCACCCATATGAACGGGCCCGACGGCGCGATGATCTCCCGGATACCCGAGCGCTACGTCTTCGACGCCCACAGCCAGCAGCCCGTGCACGCCGGCGGTGAGCACGTGGACGGCACCCCCGTGCGGCGCGACGGCATCGAGTACAAGTGGCCCTTCCTCGTGGAGAAGCGCGACTACCGCTACTTCGACATGCAGACCCGCACCTCGGCGCCCATCCACTACCGGGGCACGCGCTCCTTCCGCGGCCTGGACGTCTACTACTTCGAGCAGACCATCCCCTGGACCAGCGTCCCCCTGCCCAAGCGGATGCCCCTCGGCGTGACGCCCGAGACCGTACGGCAGCTGGGGCTGGAGCGGTGGTACACGACCCGGCGCATGTTCTGGATCGACCCCGTGACCGGCGCCCCCGTCAACGGGGAGGAGGTCCACCGCGAGGAGCTGCGCTGGACCGGGCACCCGGAGAAGAAGCCGATCACGGCCTTCGCCGGCCATGTGAAGATGCGCGCCGACTACGTCGACTCCACCGTCGCCCTCGTGACCTCCCAGCGGCGGCTCGTGCTCCTGCTGACCTCGTGGCTGCCCTGGGGGAGCGCCGGCCTGGGGGGCGCGCTGGCGGCCCTCGCTCTTTTCCTGGAAGCCCGCACCCGCCCTCGTCGTGCATTTACCGGACAAAAGACACACTATGGAGGGAAAACCGAGCGGCAGGCCCCGGGGAAAAGGGCCGCATGGAGCAGAGGAGGCTCGCCGTGAAGGAGAAGAGCGCGAAGGAGAAGACCGAGGACGGATCCACCGCGTCCCGGCCCAGGCGGCTGTACACCGGGGGCGAGCGGCCGTTCGACCCCGAGGACCTGGTCATGGCGTCCGGCCGGGACGTGACACCGGAGCGGGTGGAGCGGGCGAAGCGGCTCATCGAGGAGAAGGGCGGGGCGGCGGTCGAGCGGTACCTCCCCTGAGGCGGCCCGGTGCCCTTCGGCTCGGTGCCCTTCGGCCCGGGCCCGCAGGGCACCATCGGCGCCCACTGACGTGGCGGCTCGCCGTGTGCAGCGGACGAAAGGTGCGCGGGAACACACCTTCCGCCGCGACGGCCGGCCGCCACCTGCATGCCGCCGCGGCGGATGACCGGCTCCCGTGGTGGTGACCCGGCGGCCCTGGCCGGGCTGAGCTTGCGTCCGGGGCGGTCCTCACCTTTCGGCCGCTGCGCCGAATCCTTCCGCCACGGCGGGCAGTGGAGGAGGGCCCTCACCTCTTCGGCGACTGCGCCGAATCCTTCCGCCGCGACGGCGAGCAATCGGATACACGCATTCCGGCGGTGCCGGCCGGGCGCACCCCCCGCACGTGGCGTCAGTGACCGCCCGTCGCCCGCCGCGTAGGCGCCGCCGTCGTCGGGTCCTCCGGCCACGGGTGGCGGGGGTAGCGGCCCCGCAGCTCCGCCCGTACCGCTCGGTAGCCGTCGCGCCAGAAGGACGCCAGGTCCGCCGTGACGGCCGCAGGCCGCCCCGCGGGGGACAGCAGGTGGACCAGCACCGGCACCCGCCCGCCCGCGAGCCGCGGCGTCTCCTGCCAGCCGAACAGCTCCTGCAGCTTCACGGCCAGCACCGGCTGCCCGCCCCCGTAGTCCACCCGGATCCGCGAACCACTGGGCACCTCGATCCGCTCGGGCGCCAGCTCCTCCAGGCGCGCCGCGTCCCCGGACGCCCACGGCAGGAGCCGCTGCAGCGCCTTGCCGCCGTCCGCCCGCTCCAGGTCCGACCGGCGGCGCGCCCGGCCCAGCTCCCAGCCGAGCCAGTCGTCCAGGCGTTCCAGCAGCGCGGCGTCGGAGACGTCCGGCCACGGCTCGCCCAGCTCCCGGTGCAGGAACGCCAGCCGCTGCCGCAGCCCGGCCGCCTCGGCCGTCCAGCGCAGCAGCCCGGGCCCCTCCCGCCGCAGCCCTACCTCCAGCGCCGCCCGCAGGAGCTCCGGGTCCGGCTCGGGCAGCGGACGGGACGCCAGCTCGACCGCGCCGAGCCGCTCGACCCGCCGCGCCACCACGTCCCGCCGCTCCTCCGACCAGCCGACCTCCTCGCCCTCCGCGTACAGGGCACCGGCGGCGGCGCGCGCCGTGTCCTCGTCGATCACCGCGCCGAGCAGCACCCGCGCCGAGGCCGCCGTGACCGGCCGGTCGGCGACGGCGACCGCGAGCCAGGGCGTGCTGCGCAGCCGGGACCCGTCGCCGAGCTGCGCCCCCGTGCCGGACACCATGAGGTACGAGCCCTCGCCGCGCAGCCTGGCCACCCGCTCGGGGTAGGCGAGCGCGGTGACGAGCCCGGCCACGGCGTCGTCCGACAGCGCGCCGGAGCCGGGCGCGCCGGGGGAACCGTCCTCCGCCACCCCCTTCAGCGCCCCTTCGAGCCGCCGGGCCTCCGCCCGCCACCGCGCCCCGTACGCGTCGCCGCCGCGCCGCGCCGTACGCCAGGCGGCGGCCAGATCGTCGCCGTACTCCCGGGGCGGCTCCTCGCTCAGGAGGGCCACCACCTCCGCCGTACGGCGGGCGCCGGCCTCCCGGGCCCCGTCCAGGAGGGCGCGCGCGAGGCGGGGGTGGACGCCGAGGCGGGCCATGCGGCGGCCCCGGTCCGTGGGCTTGCCGTCGGCCGAGACGGCGCCCGTGGCCGTCAGGACGTCGCGGGCGGCGGCCATCGCGCCGGACGGGGGCGGGTCGAGGAGGGCGAGCCCGGACGCGTCGGGATCGCCCCAGCACGCCGCCTGCAGGGCGAAGGCCGTCAGATCGGCGACGGTGATCTCCGCCGCCGGGAACCCCGGCAGCCGCAGGTCGTCCGCCTCCGACCAGCAGCGGTACACCGCCCCCGGCGCCTCACGCCCCGCACGCCCGGCGCGCTGCCGTGCCGAGGCCCGCGAGGCCCGTACGGTCGTGAGCGCGCTCAGCCCGCGCGCGTGGTCCGTGCGCGGCTCCCGGGCCAGGCCCGCGTCCACCACGACCCGCACCCCGGGGACCGTCAGGCTGGACTCCGCCACCGACGTCGCCAGCACGACGCGCCGCCCCCCGGTCGCACCGGCCAGTACGGCGTCCTGCACCGCCGCCGGGGCCCGCCCGTGCACCTGCAGGACCTCCGCCCCCAGCGCCTCCGCCCCGCCCAGCCGGCCCGCCACGCGCGCGATCTCCCCGACGCCCGGCAGGAAGCACAGGACGTCCCCCTCCCGCTCCCGCAGCGCCCGCCGCACCACCGCGGCGACGTGCTCCAGCAGTGCCGGGTCCACGCGCATCCCGTGCGGCGGCCGCACCGGCCGCTCCGGCGGCGCCCACAGCACCTCCACCGGGTGCGAGACGCCCTCGGCCGTGACCACGGGCGCGTCGCCGAGCAGCCGCGCCCAGCCCTCGGCGTCCGTCGTCGCGGACGCCGCCACCAGCCGCAGCTCAGGGCGGAGCGCGGCCCGTACGTCCAGGAGGAAGGCGGCGGCGGTGTCCGCGTCGAGGTGGCGTTCGTGGCACTCGTCCAGCACGACCGTGCTCACGCCCGCGAGCTCGGGGTCGCGCTGCAGCCGCTGCAGCAGCACGCCGGTGGTGACGACCTCGACCACGGTGCGCGGCCCGGCCCGCCGCTCCCCGCGCACGGTGAAGCCGACCTGTTCGCCCACGCTCTCGCCCAGCAGCCACGCCATGCGGCGGGCGGCGGCCCGCGCGGCGATCCGGCGCGGCTCGGCGACCACGACGCGCCGGCGCGGGCCGTCCCCGGCGAGCCCGGCGAGGACCAGCGGCACCAGCGTGGTCTTGCCGGTGCCGGGCGGCGCGCAGAGCACCGCCACGCCGTGCGCGTCCAGGGCCTCCCTGAGGGCGGGCAGCACGGACCGCACGGGCAACTGGGTGAGGGCGTCGTCACGGATCACGTGCCAAGTCTCGCCCACGGCCGGATACGTCCCGTATGGATGTACCCGGCCGTCCTCGGAAGCGCGCTGGACGTGCCCCGAAGGGGGCGCGGGGAACTGCGCGACCAGCCCCCGACGGCCCGCGGCCGGTGAACCGCCCCCCTGGAAGCCGCCCGCCGGGCTAGTCGCGCTCGCAGACGAAGATCGCCGTGCCGGGGATGAGGTTGCCG
The DNA here is from genome assembly GCF_014650335.1 of Streptomyces hiroshimensis. Lineage (GTDB taxonomy): Bacteria > Actinomycetota > Actinomycetes > Streptomycetales > Streptomycetaceae > Streptomyces > Streptomyces hiroshimensis. The sequence goes on along the minus strand of NZ_BMUT01000010.1, from coordinate 155,371 downwards.
CGCAGCGGGGACCAGCCGCCCCACTCCTGCCGGTTCCAGGCGGGCCACTCGGGCTCGACGAGGTCGGTCAGCCGGAAGCCGGCGGCGACGACGTCCCGCACGCGGTCACCGAGCGTGCGGTGGTGTTCCACGTAGACGGCGCGGCCCTGCTCGTCCTGCTCCACGTAAGGGGTGCGGTCGAAGTAGGAGGCCGCGACGGAGAGGCCCTCGGGGCCCGGCTCGTCGGGGAACGCCCAGCGGATGGGGTGTGTGACGGAGAAGACCCAGCGCCCGCCGGGCCGCAGCACGCGCCGTACCTCCCGCATCACCTGCACGGGGTCCGCGACGAAGGGGACGGCCCCGTAGGCCGAGCACGCCAGGTCGAAGGAGCCGTCGGCGAAGGGCAGGGCGCACGCGTCGGCCTCGACCAGCGGAACGCCGCCGCCGATGCGCAGGGCGTGCTGGAGCTGGCGGTGGGAGAGGTCCAGGGCCACCGGGCGGGCGCCCTGCGCGGCGAGCCAGCGCGAGCACTGGGCCGCGCCGGCGCCGATCTCCAGCACGTCGAGCCCCTTGAGGCCGCTCGCCGGGCCCAGCAGGGCGGCCTCGGCCTCGTCGAGCCCCTCCGGGCCCCAGATGAAGCGGTCGTCGCCGAGGAAGGCGCCGTGCTCGGTCTGGTACTCGTCGGCGTTGCGGTCCCACCAGCCGCGGCTCGCCCGGCTGCTCTCGGCGTCGCCCGTGGCCCGCCGGGTCGCTTCCGGTTCGTACTCTTCTATCTTTTCGGTCTCTTCGATCATCGGCGGTCGTGCCCCCGCAGTAGTGTGCGGCGAGGCCGTCGTGGCCTCGCAAAACAGAAGTTGTGCCCGGTATGAGGAGAATCGTCCCGGGTGTGCGCCTTCGCGCATTGACCGTGCCCGGCTGCCCCCGTATGCTACAAGTTGCGCTGCGGGCCTGCGCGCCTCAGACAGAGCAGGCCGCGCTCGCACTTGTTGTATGTCCCCTCGGTTGCCGAGGTGCGTGGAGTGGTCTTCGGATCCCGAACGTGCGCCTCCAAGGCTGTCCGGCTTCGGCAGTGCGATACGGGCTCTCGGCGTAGCAGTACCTACGACTCAATGTCCGTACCGGAGCCCTTTCCCACATGACGAGCAGCACCGAGACCACCGCCACCACCCCGCAGGTTGCGGTCAACGACATCGGTAACGAGGAAGCCTTCCTCGCCGCGATCGACGAGACGATCAAGTACTTCAACGACGGCGACATCGTCGACGGCGTCATCGTGAAGGTCGACCGGGACGAGGTCCTGCTCGACATCGGTTACAAGACCGAGGGTGTCATCCCCTCCCGCGAGCTCTCGATCAAGCACGACGTCGACCCGAACGAGGTCGTCAAGGTCGGCGACGAGATCGAGGCCCTGGTTCTCCAGAAGGAGGACAAGGAAGGCCGCCTGATCCTCTCGAAGAAGCGCGCCCAGTACGAGCGCGCCTGGGGCACCATCGAGAAGATCAAGGAAGAGGACGGGATCGTCACCGGTACCGTCATCGAGGTCGTCAAGGGTGGTCTCATCCTCGACATCGGCCTCCGTGGCTTCCTCCCGGCCTCCCTGGTCGAGATGCGCCGCGTCCGCGACCTTCAGCCCTACGTGGGCAAGGAGCTCGAGGCCAAGATCATCGAGCTGGACAAGAACCGCAACAACGTGGTCCTGTCCCGCCGTGCCTGGCTGGAGCAGACCCAGAGCGAGGTCCGCCAGACCTTCCTCACCACCCTGCAGAAGGGTCAGGTGCGCTCCGGCGTCGTCTCCTCCATCGTCAACTTCGGTGCCTTCGTGGACCTGGGCGGCGTCGACGGTCTCGTCCACGTCTCCGAGCTGTCCTGGAAGCACATCGACCACCCGTCCGAGGTTGTCGAGGTCGGCCAGGAAGTCACCGTCGAGGTCCTCGACGTCGACATGGACCGCGAGCGCGTCTCCCTGTCGCTCAAGGCCACCCAGGAAGACCCGTGGCAGCAGTTCGCCCGGACCCACCAGATCGGTCAGGTCGTCCCGGGTAAGGTCACCAAGCTCGTTCCCTTCGGTGCGTTCGTGCGCGTCGACGAGGGCATCGAGGGCCTGGTCCACATCTCCGAGCTGGCCGAGCGCCACGTGGAGATCCCGGAGCAGGTCGTCCAGGTCAACGACGAGATCTTCGTCAAGGTCATCGACATCGACCTCGAGCGCCGCCGCATCAGCCTCTCGCTGAAGCAGGCCAACGAGTCCTTCGGTGCCGACCCGTCCGTGGTCGAGTTCGACCCGACCCTGTACGGCATGGCCGCGTCCTACGACGACCAGGGCAACTACATCTACCCCGAGGGCTTCGACCCCGAGGCCAACGACTGGCTGCCGGGTTACGAGAAGCAGCGCGAGGAGTGGGAGCGCCAGTACGCCGAGGCGCAGCAGCGCTTCGAGCAGCACCAGGCGCAGGTCATCAAGTCCCGCGAGGCGGACGCCGAGGCTGCGGCCGAGGGTGCTCAGGCTGCCCCGCAGGCCGGTGGCGCCCAGGTCTCCGGCGGCTCGTACTCCTCGGAGTCGGCCGACAACTCCGGCGCCCTGGCGTCGGACGAGGCGCTTGCCGCCCTCCGCGAGAAGCTCGCCGGCGGCCAGAGCTGAGGCTCTGCACCACGGCAGCTGACAGCTGACTGAGTAAGGCCCGTTCCCCTTGGGGAGCGGGCCTTATTCGTGCTCTGCTGGCAGGCGTTCGCTCCGTCAGGCGTTCGTTCCGTCATGTGAGATGCGCCGGCGCGATCCGGAAGCCGGGAATGGCCGGGCCCTCCAGGCGCGTTCCCCCGTACGGAACATGAGGAGGAACGGTCACTGTGTTGGATCCGCAGGGTTTGTACGAATGGGAGCCCCAGGGGCTCGCCGTGGCCGACCTGGCCTTGGCCCAGGACACGGCCGGCCTGGTCATGCTCTATCACTTCGACGGCTACATCGACGCGGGGGAGACGGGCGAGCAGATCGTCTCGCGGCTCCTGGACACCCTGCCGCACCAGGTCGTGGCCCGCTTCGACCACGACCGGCTCATCGACTACCGGGCCCGGCGGCCACTGCTGACCTTCCAGCGGGACCGCTGGAGCGCCTACGAGACCCCCGCGATCGAGCTGCGCATCGTCCAGGACGCGACGGGCGCCCCCTTCCTGCTGCTGTCCGGCCCCGAGCCCGATGTCGAGTGGGAGCGGTTCGCCGCCGCGGTGCGGCAGTTGGTGGAGCGCCTCGGCGTGCGGCTGTCCGTCAATTTCCACGGCATCCCCATGGGCGTTCCGCACACCCGCCCCGTCGGCATGACCCCGCACGGCAACCGCACCGACCTGATGCCCGGTCACCGCAGCTTCTTCGACGAGGCGCAGGTGCCGGGGAGCGCCGAGGCCCTCGTCGAGTACCGCCTCGCGGAGGCCGGTCACGATGTGCTCGGCGTCGCCGCCCACGTCCCGCACTACATCGCCCGCTCCGCCTACCCGGATGCCGCCCTCACCGCCCTCGAAGCGGTCACGGCCGCCACGGGCCTGGTGCTGCCCAACGCCGCGCACGCCCTGCGGTCCGAGGCGCTGCGCACCCAGGAGGAGATCGAGCGCCAGATCGCCGAGGGGGACGAGGAGCTCGTCTCGCTGGTGCGCGGCCTCGAGCACCAGTACGACGCGGTCTCCGGTGCCGAGACCCGCGGCAACCTCGTCGCCGAGCCGGTCGAGCTGCCCTCCGCCGATGAACTGGGCGCGGAATTCGAGCGCTTCCTCGCCGACAGGGAGGGCGACAGCGGTCACTGACCGCACGCCCGCTACCGTGGGGCCCATGCTGAGAGTGGGCCTCACGGGCGGAATCGGTGCCGGCAAGAGCGAGGTGTCGCGGCTGCTGGCTTCGTACGGAGCGGTGATCGTCGATTCCGACAGGATCGCCCGCGAAGTGGTCGAGCCGGGGACACCCGGGCTGGCCGCGGTCGTCGCCGAGTTCGGCGAGGCGGTCCTCACCTCCGAGGGCACGCTCGACCGCCCGCGGCTGGGCGCCGTCGTCTTCGCCGACCCGGACCGGCTGGCCGCCCTCAACGCCATCGTGCACCCCCTCGTCCGGGCCCGCTCCGCCGAACTGGAGGCGGCCGCCGCCCCGGACGCGGTCGTCGTCCACGACGTCCCCCTCCTCGCCGAGAACGGCCTGGCCCCCCTCTACGACCTGGTCGTCGTCGTCGACGCCGGCACCGAGACCCGCCTGGACCGGCTGGTCCGCCTCCGCGGCATGACCCCGGACGAGGCCCACGCCCGCATGGCCGCCCAGGCCACCCGCGAGGCCCGGCTCGCGGTGGCCGACTTCGTCATCGGCAACGACGGGCCCATCGAGGCACTTCAGCGCCAGGTCGAGAAGGTCTGGGAGGAGCTGCGCGAGCGCAGCGCGCGGCACTAGTCATAACGGCGTTCGTCATATCGGGTGAGGGTCTACGGGCCCGGCGTGCGGGCGGCAGGCAGGCGGGACAAGGGTGCACGGCCTGTGGCCGGTGTCCCGCGCCGGCTCCACCCGTGATCAACGCTGTTGCGCTGTGCATAGAGTCTCCGCGATTCCGCTCACCGAGCCGTATCGAGGAGACCTTTTATGGCCATGCCCGAATTACTCGGGACGAGTCCATTCGCCGTACTGCCCCCACCGCGGCTCCTGCCGCGCCTGCTCGGCGTCGGCGTCGTGCTGCTGTCACTGACCTGTATGGGGGTGATGGTCCGTCATGCAGAAAAGGCGGCCGGCTTCGTCGCGGAAAAGGGCGCCCTGACCGTGGAGAGGTGCGAGGAGCACCACGGCCACCGCGGTACGTATGACGTGTGCTTCGGCTCCTTCCGTGCCGACCGCGGCCGGGTGGTGCGCGACGGCGCAGGCCTCCGCGGGGGGTACGTGGTGGGCGAGAAAGTGCGCGTCTACCGGGAGGGGTACGGCTACCACCCCGTCAGCTGGCGGTACGTCTGGGGCGGTCTGGCCTTCTTCTGCGCCGGGCTGGCAGGGGTCGCTTTCGGCGTGATGACCACGGTGGTCGGATATCGCGCGAGGACGGTCGGGGAAAGCCGGGCCGCTTGGGCGGTACTTCGCCGGACAGCCGCGGCGCCCTATGTCATGTGGCTGTTCCGGGCTGCCGGAGCCGGGACGGCCGTGTGCGTCCTGCTGCTCCTCGTCTCACCGTAGGACTCGTCTCACCGTAGGAGGAGAAATCATGGTCCTGAGAGTCGATCCCGGACAGCTCGAAGCGTTCGCACGGCAGGTCGGCAGGGGTGCCGAGGACATGCGGGAGGTACTGGCGTACGCCCGGCGGCACACCGTTCTCCCTGCATCGGCAGGAGGGCTGTTCGAAGAGGCGTCCCTGTGGCACGGCCCCTTACGCAACGACGTCTTGAGCGCCCTGCAGCGTATGGCCGGAATTCTGCAGGGCTCCGCGGAGGAACTCGCCACGGCGGCCGGCTATTACCGCGGCACCGACCGTGGCGCCGCCGCCGCGTTCGACGCGGCCCTCCGGGGGACGGAGGCGGAATGACGACAGCGTCGTTTCCCGATGTGACGGAGCCGACGGCATGTCTCGTCCCGCCCGGTGAACCGGAGGAGTTCGCCGACCCGCTGAAGCCGTTCAACGACGCGGCGGAATTCCTCACCCCATCCGGCTGGCTCTTCAAACTGGCGGAGCTGTACGTGGGCGAGAATCCCCTGACGTGGGCCAAGCAGAGCCTCGCCGGTGACTGGAAGGCCTATGTCACGTGCGCCTCGGCGTGGCGGGAAACGGGGCGTGCCTGCGAGGGTATCGCGCGTAATCTCCGGTCCGGGAACACGCGCATCGGCGCAGCCTGGGACGGAAACGCCGCCGAGGCGGGCGCGCACTACTTCTCCGCTCTTGCCGGGAATCTTGCGGACTTCCACGCATCCCTCGACGCCATGGGCAGCGAATACCTCGCCGTCGCCCAGGCGGTCTCCTATGCCGGGGAAGCCGTAGGCGACTGCCTCGGGGCGATGCTCGATGCGCTGATCACCACGAGCCTCATCGCCACGGCCGAGGCGGCCACGGGCGGAAGCGCCGCGGTCGCGGCCGCCGCGTTCGGCACCCAGGAGCTGCTGAGCATCCTGAGGGAGTGGGAGTGCATGATCCAGCTGATCGCCGGGGCCCAGGCGCAAGTGCACGCCGGCTACGGCACTCTGGCCCGGACCGGCGCGGAGGCCCTCGCCGGGCTCAACGCCTTCCCGGTGCCGCGCACGGGCTACGACCACCCCGCGGTCTGAGACAGGAGGGGAACGCGTGACCGAACAGCATGTGGGCTTCGAGGAATTCGTGACCCCGGGACGCAGCGCCGACCGGGCGCGGGCCCTCCACGGGGCGCTGCAGCAGCTTGCCACCGGACGCGCCGGTGACGTGCTTCAGGAGATGGCCCGCGAGGTCCTCACAGGCCGCGTCGGCCTGCGGGAGGCCGTGCGGGTCGGGGCGTACGCCGAGGCCCTGGGCGAGGGGATGCGGGCCCTGCGCACGGCATGGCAGGCCCTGCCGGAAGAGGAACGCGCGCGGTACGCGGAGGAGGCCCGGCGCACGCTCGCGCGCACCCGTAGTGACGGACCCGCGGACTGACCGCACCCGCCGTCACCCCTCTCCGGCCTCCGGGGGGGGGGTAGGGCATTGTGGCCGGTCGTAACAGGTCGGCCGAGCCCGCCACCTCCGACAGGGCGTGCGCCAGCGCCACCAGGACCTCCCGCACCCGGGCGATCTCCGCCCGGAGCTCCGCCGCGTGCTCCCAGCCGCGCTCGTACGAGACGGGGTCCACGTCCGCCGGGCGCAGCGACTCGTACGCGGCCAGGCGGGGGTGCCAGGTGGCGAGGACGGGGCGCAGGGCCTGGTTGAGGACGGTGACCGCCAGGGCGCCGAAGGTGATCGAGCCCGGGCCGCGGCGCGGGGCGACGTCCGGCCCGTAGCGGCGCAGGATGTCACGCGTGGTGCCGAAGAGGCTGTAGAAGGAGGACAGGGCCTCCCTCAGGAAACCGTCCTCCGGGCCCAGTTCGACGGTGGAGACGCGGGTGGCCAGCTCCGCGTACAGCTCCCAGGCGGCCTTGCGCTCGGCCTCCACCGGTTCCCAGACGCCCGTGATGTCGCCCAGCATCGGAATGGCCATCCGGACCGTGATCTGCTTCGGCCTGGCCCGGCCGGCGGCGTTGCGTATCCGTCGCATGATCTTCCTCCCCGAGCCCCCACAGTAGGCTAGGCCCGGCCGCAGCAGACAGGTATCGGCCGGAACACCGTAGGAGAGAGAGCGTGGAGGGACAGGGCGCCCGCACCTGGGATGTGTTCCTCAGCTACAGCCGCGGTGACGCCCGCCGCATAGCGCCGCTCCGCGACCGGCTGCTCGCCTCGGGCCTCGACGTCTTCATCGACGAGGTCACCGTCGCGGGCTTCGCCGGCATCAGCGACGCCATCCGCGAAGGCCTGGCCCGCTCGAAGGCGCTGCTGGCGTGCTACTCCGCGGCCTACCCGACGCGCCAGGCCTGCCAGTGGGAGCTGACCGCCGCCTACCTCGCGGGCCTCGCCGAGGGCGACCCCCGCCGCCGCGTCATGGTCGTCAACCCCGAGCCCGGCACCGGGCACATCCACCCCGTGGAGCTCCGCGACGCCAAGCACTGGGCGCTGCCCTCGGGTGCGGCGCAGCTCGACGCGCTCGTGGCGGACGTACGGGCGCACGTCGCGGGGCTCACCGGCACCGTCGGGGCGACGGAGGCCGCGCCGGCCCGCTGGCTCCCGGGCCCGCCGCCGTCTCCCGCCCCCGCCTTCACCGGCCGCCTGCCCTTCCTCTGGCAGGTGCACAGCCGTCTGCACCAGCACGCCGCGCCGCTCACCACGGGGCATTCGGCCGCCCGGCCGGTGCAGATCCGGGGCATGGCGGGCATCGGCAAGACCCTGCTGGCCCAGGAGTACGCGACGCGCTTCGCCGCCGTCTACCCGGGCGGGATCCACTGGCTGGGCCGCGACACCCGTGACACCGGCGAGACCCGTGACGCCGGCGAGGCACAGGACGCGGGTGGGGGCCCGGGATCGCCGTACGCGCCCTACGAGGCCGCTCTGCGGGGCCTGGCCGCCGCGCACGGCCTGGCGCCGGAGGGCGGGGCGGAGGATCTGACGGCCCGGTTGCACGCCCACTTCGCGCGCGCCGGCGAACCGTTCCTCTGGATCGTCGACGACCTTCCCGACCGGCTGACCACGCACCAGGTGGCCCGCCTGTGCGCCCCGCACCCGCTGGGCCGCACCCTGCTGACGACCCGCAGCCGCAGGTACGACACGCTCGCCACCCCCGTCGACCTCGACCCGCTGGCGCCGGACGAGGCGTACGCGCTCCTCACCCACGCCACCGAACCCGCCTCGCCCGAGGAGCGGTCGGCCGCCGAGGCGCTGTGCGCGGCCGTGGCCGGGCACCCCCTGGCGCTCGACCTGCTCTCCTCCGCCGCGGCCGACGGATACACCACCCTCCTCGACCGCTTCCACACGCCGGGGCGCTCGCTCCTGGACGTCCTCGCGCGGGACCGGGTCCTGCCCACCGGCTACCCCGCCGGGGTGACCGCCGCGCTCGTCCGGGACGTGCGGGCCGCGGGGCCGAGCGCGATGGACGCCCTGCGCCTCGCGGCCGCCTTCTCGCCCACCCCGCTGACCAGGGACGACGCTGTGCGCGCCCTGTCGCCGGGCAGTGCGGTCCCGGACGTCGCCACCGGCCGCCGCCTCGACGCCGGGATCGCCGTCCTGCGCGGCCGGGGCCTCCTCGCGCCCGCCGGCACCCGCTCCTGGTCGGTGCACCCGCTGACCGTCCACGCCTGGCTGCGCCACGACCCCGAGCCCGGCCGGGCCGAACAGCTGCGGCACGCCGTCATACGGACCCTGCGCACTTCCCACGGCACTACGCTGGGCCGCGTCGGAGCCCGGCCCGGCACGGCCGGCACGAGCACGAGGGAGCCGCGGATGAAGCCGCACACGCCCGTCCCGCCCGCCGGTGCCCCCGGCGAGCTGGAGCGCATGGCCGCCTTCGACCTGCAGGTCGAGCTCGCCACCCGCATCGGGGTCCAGGAGCTCGCCCCCGGCACCGGCAGCCTGCGCGAGGCGCTCGGCTCGCTCCACGCGCTGTTCGAGTTCACGCGCTCCACGCTGCGGCAGTACAGCATCAACCTCGCCGACGGGCCGCCGCCCCGCGACGCCCGCACGGTCCACGCGATCGCCGACGACCTCCTCAACCGCACGCTGCGGCCCTTCACCAGCGCCTGGCACCCCAGGCTGGCCGCCCATGAGGCGCTCCGGCCCGACGGCACGAGCCCCGTCGCCCACGAACAGGCGTGGCCGGAGGCCCCGGCCATGCGCGCCGCCCTCACGGAGCTGCGGACGCCGCTGCTGCGGATTGTCGGCGAACTCGCGGACATCTCCGGGGCCGACTTCGGCCTCCCCGCGGTCGGCCGGCCCGGCTGAGCGGCCGGGCTCACTGTCGGTGGCTACGGCTACGGCTACGGCTACGGCTAGGGCTGCGGGCCGCGCCGGCCCTCCCCGGGTTCGCGGCGCTCGCTGACGGGCCGGTAGGGCGGGACGTCCCGGCCCGGCTGGTAGTGCGGGCCCTGCCGGATGTGCCGGATCACCAGCGACAGGTCGACGGCGGTGACGGCGATCAGGACGCCGCAGGCGATCGCCCAGCCGGGGTGGTGGGTGATCGCGAAGAGCACGGTGCCCGTGACGGCCCAGGCCAGGCCCCAGGCGGCCAGCCCGCAGCGCAGCCGCAGGGGGCTGCGGGCCGTGGCGGGTTCGTTGCCGGTGCGCATGGCGGTGCCTCCACCTCCAGCATCCACCCGGAAGGGCGGAGAGCGCCGCCGGGATCAGACCAGGCGCCGGATCTCGCCCCGTACGCGGTAGAAGCCGCCGGCGGCGGGGGAGAGGGCGTCGATGACGTAACGGGCGCCGGCCTCGCGTATGTGGCGGGGGAACTGGACGTTCCAGCCGGGGTCGTAGCCCTCGGAGACGACATGCACCCGCAGCCGGCCGGCCTCCTGGACGCACTCGACCACGACGCCCGTCGCGGGCGCCGCGCTCACGGTGGCGAGGGTGCGGGTCGGGGTGTACGTGGGCACGGCGGCGGCCGACTTGACGTCCACCGGCACGGGGACGCTGCCCGCCTGCGCGGCGGAGACCGCGGCCTCACTGGCGTCGACGCACACCAGCGAGCCGTCCGTGGTGACCATGTACAGCTTCTCGTTCAGATACTGCATGGACAGCGCAGAGCCGCTGCCCGTGCCGAGCTTCCACAGCCGGGTGCCGTCCGCCGCGAAGCAGTACACCGACGAGGCGGAGTCTCCCGCGAAGACGTAGCGGCCGCCGGGGGCGGTGGCACAGGAGTAGACCACGGTGTCGCACTGGTAGGTGGCCTCGACGGCGCCCGTGGCCTTCGACAGGCGCTGGACGACGCGGCGGTTGGTGCCGGCGTAGACCGCGTGGTCCTCCTGCCAGCCGAACAGCACCGAGCCGGAGGTGGGGGTGTGCCACAGCTCGCCGCTGCCGTCCGGGGCGTAGGCGGTCACCCCGCGCGCGTGCCCGTGGTAGACGGCGTGCTCGTCGCGGCGGACCATCCAGGCGTGGTCGCCGCTGCTGCGGCGCGACCACTGGTGCTCGTCCTCGTGGTCGATGACGGTCAGCCCGCCGTTGCGGTCGGCGACGTCGAGGACGCCCTCGCGGATGTCGAGCCAGAAGATGTCGACGTCGGAGGCGATCTCGTAGGCGGCGAAGGGGAGCTTGGAGGACAGGTCGTAGACCGTGCCGTCGTCGCAGCCGGCGTAGATCCAGAAGTCGTCCGCCACCAGGCACTTGACGCCCGCGGGCAGCTGATAGCGCGCCAGGACCTCGCCGTCGTGGCCGAGGGTGTGGACGTGACCTGCCTGGTTGCCCACCCAGCAGCGGTCCTCGTCCACGTGGATGCCGAACGCGGAGGAGCCGGTGGCGAACCGCCACAGCACCGGGGCCACGGCCCGTGCGGTCGACGGCGCGGAGGTCACCTCACGGCGCGTCACGGCCCGGGCGGCCCGCTGCCCGGCCACCGCCGGCGCGTAGCCCTTGCGGACCTTCTCGCCCACCTTCTTCGCCGCGGCGGCCCGGGCCTTCTCCACCGTCGGGAACGACGAGCTCTGGACCTGGCCCGCGGCGCCGATCCGGCCGTAGCGGACCGTGACCGCCGTGCCGGCGACCGTGACCTCGTAGAACTTGTGCGCCCCGCCGCCGTCCTGCGACAGCTCCAGGTACGTCGTCTCTCCCGCCATGGCAAAGCCCCTCTCCCCGTCGGCCGCGCCGGCCGATCTCCGGTGCGCAGCACGCTAAGGGCAGCCACTGACAACCGGTCACCGACCGTCTGCGTGAACGCCGCCGGGCCGGAAGGAGGCGGCCGGGAAAGCGGTCGGAAGCGGTAATAAAGGGGTCAGAAGCGGTCAGAAAAGAGGCTCGGGAAGTACGCCTTCGAGTGACAGGAGCGAGCGCTTGATCTCCAGGCCGCTGCCGAAGCCGCCCAGGCCGCCGTTGCTCTCGATGACACGGTGACAGGGCACCACGACCGGCAGCGGATTGCTCCCCATGGCCACGCCCACGGCGCGGGCGGCGCCGCGCTCGCCGACGCGGTCGGCCAGGTCCTGGTAGCTGACCACCGTGCCGTAGGGGACGCCGCCGGCCAGCTCGCGCAGCACCTGGCGGTTGAAGCCCGAGACCAGCGACCAGTCCAGCGGTACGGAGAAGGTCTCCCGGCGGCCCGCGAAGTAGGCCTTGAGCTCGGCCGCCGTCTCGGTGAGGATCTCGCGCGAGGCGCAGGGCCCGGCCACCGGGCCGGTCCCCATGCGGCGGGTGAGGGCGGCCACGGCCTCGGCGGACACCGCCTCGTCCGCACGGAAGGCGACCTGCAGCAGGCCCTTGGGCGTCGCCGCGATCCCCAGCGGGCCGATGGAGGTGCCGACCGTCGACCAGGCCCACTCCTGCGGGCGGGGCGACGCGGCCGGGGCAGCCGCCTGAGCGGTCGGTTCCAGGTCCGTCATGAGGCCCAGCGTAGGCCGTCCGGGGCCCCGCCGGGCCCCGGTCCGGACAAGTGATCCACGATCAAGTGATCCACGGATGCCGCGGTCCGTGGACCGCAAGCCGCGGGCTGTGAGCGGTGCCCCGCGGGGCGCCGGTCTACAGGCCCAAGAAGCTCAGGAACGACAGGCCGTCGTCCTCCTCCTCGTCCTGCTCGTCCAGGTCCTCGTCCAGGGCGTCCTCGATCTCGTGCGGTGCGTTGCTGATGATGCCGTCGACCCCCATGCGGGCCAGCTCGACGGCCCGGTCGCCGTTGTCCACGGTCCACGCGGAGACCTCGAGGTGCCGCCCGTGCGGGCCCCGCAGGGCGTGCACCGCCCGCACCCATGCGGAGGTGACGCTCCTGTGGGGCGGGTTGATCTGGTCGGCGAACGCGGCGTACGACCGCAGCTCCGAGGGCTTCGGGGCCCCCAGGAACCCCGTCTTCACATCCGGCCGCACCCGGTGGAAGGCCTTGAGGGAAGGGGCGCTGAAAGACTGCACGACGAGGGCGCTCCGCACGTGGCGCGCGTTGAGCCATCCGGCGCGCTGCAGCTCGCTCGCCAGCTGCCGCTCGATGCCCGGGTAGAGCTCGGGGGCCTTGACCTCCAGCAGCAGCTTCTGCCGGTTGTGGTCGACGCGCTGCAGGTAGCGCCGCAGCGTGGGCACCCGCTCCCCGGCGAACCTGCGGTCGTACCAGCTGCCCGCGTCCAGCTTCTGGATCTCGGCGAGGGTGAAGTCGGCGATCTTCCAGGGGGCGCGGCGGGGGAAGCGCCGCTTGACGTCGGTCGTCCGCTCCAGGGTGGTGTCGTGCATGACGATCAGGGCGCCGTCCTTGGTGCGCTGCACGTCGTTCTCCACCCAGGTGATTCCCAGGTCGGCGGCTCTGTCGATCGAGGCCAGCGTGTTCTCCGGGGCCTGCACCGGCACGCCGCGGTGGCCGATCGCGAGCGGCACGCCCGCGTGCGCGGCCGCCCTCCCGGGGGCGGCCTCCGGGCCCCCGGGAGCGGCCTGGGCCTGGGGAACGGCGAGGACGAGCGTGGACAGGACGAGCAGTGCGCCGGCCACGGCGGAGACGGGGCGGATGCGCATACGGGCTCCTCGCGTCGTCTGGACTCGGACGGGCACGTACATCAGGGGCCGGGCGTCCCCGACCTTTGGTGTACGGGATGGGCGTACCTCAGACAAGTACGCGACAGGGGAGGGCGGGGCGGGTGGGAACGGCTGTTCTTCGCCGGATCGCCGCCGCCCGTTCGCCCCGGGAACGGGGGCCGGACGCCGGGTGTCCGGCCGTTGTCAGTGGGGGGCCGTACCGTGGTCTCATGCGGCCCGTATCGAAGATCGAACGCAAGGTGGCGCCTTTCGAGGTCGTCAGCCCTTTCCAGCCCAGCGGTGACCAGCCCACGGCCATCGCCGAGCTGGAGCGACGTATCCGCGCAGGTGAGAAGGATGTCGTGCTCCTCGGTGCGACCGGTACCGGCAAGTCTGCGACCACCGCGTGGATGATCGAGAAGCTCCAGCGGCCGACGCTCGTCATGGCGCCGAACAAGACCCTGGCTGCCCAGCTCGCCAATGAGTTCCGCGAGCTCCTGCCCAACAACGCCGTCGAATATTTCGTTTCGTACTACGACTACTACCAGCCCGAGGCCTACGTACCGCAGTCGGACACGTACATCGAGAAGGATTCCTCCATCAATGAGGAGGTGGAGCGGCTGCGCCACTCCGCCACCAATTCCCTGCTCACCCGGCGTGACGTCGTGGTGGTGGCCTCGGTGTCCTGCATCTACGGCCTGGGCACCCCCCAGGAGTACGTCGACCGCATGGTGCCGCTGAAGGTCGGCGAGGAGATCGACCGCGACGAGCTGCTGCGCCGCTTCGTGGAGATCCAGTACACCCGCAACGACGTCGCGTTCACCCGCGGCACCTTCCGCGTCCGCGGCGACACCATCGAGATCTTCCCGGTCTACGAGGAGCTCGCGGTCCGCATCGAGATGTTCGGCGACGAGATCGAGGCGCTCTCCACCCTCCACCCGCTCACCGGCGAGGTCCTCTCCGACGACCGGGAGCTGTACGTCTTCCCCGCCAGCCACTACATCGCCGGTGCCGAGCGCATGGAGAAGGCCGTGGCCGGCATCGAGGCGGAGCTGGAGGAGACCCTCGCCCGCATGGAGAAGCAGGGCAAGCTCCTGGAGGCGCAGCGCCTGCGCATGCGCACCACGTACGACATCGAGATGATGCGCCAGATCGGCTCCTGCTCCGGCATCGAGAACTACTCGCTGCACATGGACGGCCGCGAGCCCGGCTCCCCGCCCAACACCCTCCTCGACTACTTCCCGGAGGACTTCCTCCTCGTCATCGACGAGTCGCACGTGACCGTCCCCCAGATCGGCGCCATGTACGAGGGCGACGCCTCCCGCAAGCGCACGCTCGTGGAGCACGGCTTCCGGCTGCCCTCGGCCATGGACAACCGCCCGCTGAAGTGGGAGGAGTTCACCGAGCGCATCGGGCAGACGGTGTACCTCTCGGCGACCCCCGGCAAGTACGAGCTCTCGCGCTCGGACGGCTTCGTCGAGCAGATCATCCGCCCCACCGGCCTGGTCGACCCCGAGGTCGTCGTCAAGCCGACCGAGGGTCAGATCGACGACCTGGTCCACGAGATCCGCACGCGCACCGAGAAGGACGAGCGCGTCCTGGTGACCACCCTCACCAAGAAGATGGCCGAGGACCTCACGGACTACTTCCTGGAGCTCGGCATCCAGGTCCGCTATCTGCACAGCGACGTCGACACCCTGCGCCGCGTGGAGCTGCTGCGCGAGCTGCGGGCCGGCGAGTACGACGTCCTGGTCGGCATCAACCTGCTGCGCGAGGGCCTCGACCTGCCCGAGGTGTCCCTGGTCGCCATCCTGGACGCCGACAAGGAGGGTTTCCTGCGCTCGGGCACGTCCCTGATCCAGACCATCGGACGTGCCGCACGTAACGTCTCCGGCCAGGTCCACATGTATGCCGACAAGGTCACCGCGGCGATGGAGAAGGCCATCGACGAGACCAACCGCCGCCGGGCGAAGCAGATCGCGTACAACAAGGAGCGGGGCATCGACCCCCAGCCCCTGCGCAAGAAGATCGGCGACATCGTCGCCACCCTGGCCCGCGAGGAGATCGACACCCAGGAGCTCCTGGGTTCGGGTTTCCGCGACAAGGGCACCAAGGGCAAGGCGCCGGTGCCCACCGCGCCCGCCGGGAAGGCGGCGGGCAAGGGCGCGAAGGCCGCCAAGGGCAAGGCGAAGGCCGCCGTCGCGGTGACGGACCGCCCCGCCGCCGAACTGGCCCAGCAGATCGAGGACATGACCGACCGTATGCGGGCCGCGGCGGCGGAGCTGCAGTTCGAGGTCGCCGCCCGCCTGCGCGACGAGGTGAGCGAGCTGAAGAAGGAGCTGCGGCAGATGAAGGAGGCCGGGCTCGCCTGAGGTTCCGGTGCCGCCCGGGTGCGGGTTCCCGCCCGGGCACGCGCGGGGATGTTGCAAGACCGCCACAAATCCCGTTCGGATTCGTGCGGGATCGGGGTCCGTGCGTAGGGTCGGGGCGGAGGCCGTGCGGACGCCCGGCCCACGGGGATAGAACGAGAAGGGACTGCGCGTGACGGTCAACTTGTCCAAGGGTCAGGGCATCAGCCTGCAGAAGGCAGACGGAGGCACCCTGACCGCCGTGCGGATGGGGCTGGGCTGGCAGGCCGCCCCCCGCCGCGGACTGTTCGGGTCGCGCACGAGGGAGATCGACCTCGACGCCTCGGCGGTGCTCTTCGCCGGGGGACAGCCGGTGGACGTGGTCTTCTTCCGCCACCTGGTCAGCGATGACGGCTCCGTGCGGCACACCGGTGACAACCTGGTCGGCGGCGCCGGCACGGGCGGCGACGACGAGGCCATCCTCGTCGACCTGCAGCGCGTCCCCGTGCACATCGACCAGATCGTCTTCACGGTGAACTCGTTCACCGGCCAGACGTTCTCCGAGGTGCAGAACGCCTTCTGCCGCCTGGTCGACGAGACCAACGGCCAGGAGCTCGCCCGCTACACGCTCGACGGCGGCGGCGCGTACACCGCGCAGATCATGGCGAAGGTGCACCGCTCCGGCAACGGCTGGGCGATGACGGCCATCGGCACCCCGGCCAACGGCAAGACCTTCCAGGACCTCATGCCGGCGATCCTGCCGAGCCTGTAGGCCTTCGACTCCCAAAGAACAACCCGGGCCCGGCGGAGAGCGTTTCCGCCGGGCCCGCGGGCACGACGAGCGCAGCACGAGCATGAACAACGAGGGGGCGCAGCAATGACGGCCGAGCTGGTGCGGGGGCAGAACCACCCGCTGTCCGGTACCCGCCTGGAGATCCGGGTCTCGGCGGGAGGCCCCGTCGTCGCGGGAGCCACGCTCGGCGGCGAGGACGGCAAGGTGGCCGGTGCCGACCGCGTCGCGCACCCCGCCTCTCACCGCCTCCCCGGCCTGGAGGTCTCCCGGCAGGCCGCGGCCGACCACCGCCTGGCCGTCGACCTGGAGGCCCTCCCCGAGGACGTGCACCGGGTCCATGTGCTGCTCGCGCTGCCCGCCGGAGCGGGCGGGCCCACGTCCTTCGGCGTGCTGGCCGCGCCGTTCGTCGCCGTCACCGAGCTCGACGGGGCGGAGATCGCCACCTTCACGATCACGGACCTCGGCGTGGAGTCCGCCGTCGTCGCCCTGGAGTTGTACCGCAGGCAGGGCGCGTGGAAGGTGCGTGCCGTGGGCCAGGGGTACGCGGGCGGTCTCGCCGCGATGCTGCAGGACCAGGGGCTGGAGCAGGCCTTCGAGACGGCCGCGGCCATCAACGAGGCCGTCACCCGGGGCATGGCCCGCGCGGTCGCACCGCCGCCTCCGCGCCCGGTTGCGGACCCCGCGCCGCAGGCCCCCGCGCCGCAGGCCCCCGCGGCCGGCGGCGGCCCCGTTAACTACCACCACCCCCGCCGGGCCACCGCGACGCCCCCGGCCCCCGCCCCGGCTGCCCCGCCGGCCGAGCCGGGGCAGCCGCCCCGTCCCGTCGCGGGCGATGCCAACGGCTGGACCATGAACGAGCGGCTCTACAACCAGGTGTGGGGCATGTTCGAGGACCTGGCCCGCTCGACGGCCGCCTACCGCAGCGCCGTCGACTTCGCGGAGTCGCGCCTGGAGCAGGAGCTCGACAAGGTGCTCTCCGACCCGGCCACCCGCGTGGGCCCCGCCGCCGACGCCGCCCGGGCCGAGGCCCGCGCCCGGCAGGCGAGCCTCGTGGAGCAGGCCCGGGCGGTCCTCGACCGCGACCTCGCGCAGCTGGTCGCCGAGGCCGAGGTCGTCGAGCACGCGCTGCCGCCGGCCTTCGCCCGCTGGGACAGCCCGGTCTGGCAGGGCTACCAGGTGCCGCTGGAGACCCCGATGGCGCTGCGCCTGGGCGAGCTGCACCTGCCGGAGCGCACGGACCTGCGCATCCCCATGCTGGTGCGGCTGCCCCTGGAGCGCGGGCTGTGGATCGACAGCGGCCGCCCCTCCGGCCTGCAGGCGGCGATCGTGGACTCCTCCGAGCTGCGCAGGCTCGCCATGGAGACGGCGGTCGCCCACGCCGCGCGGCTGCTGGCCGTGCACCCCGTCGGCGACTACACGGTGCACGTGATCGACCCGGCGGGCGCGGCCGGCGGGGCGCTCGCGCCGCTGCTGCAGTCCGGCGCGCTGAAGGAGCCTCCGGCGGCCGGGGCGCAGGGGGTCTCCGCGCTGCTGGACCGGCTGACGCGCAGGGTCGACCTGGTGCAGATGGCCGTGCGCAGCGGTGCCTCCGACTCCCTCCCGCCGGACGTGGACACCGCGGAGCAGCTGCTGATCGTCAACGATTTCCCGCACGGCTTCGACGACCGCGCGGTCAACCAGCTGCGGTACATCGCGGACGAGGGACCGTCCGTGGGAGTGCACCTGATGATGGTCGCCGACCGGGAGGACGCCCGGGGGTACGGGCCGGTGCTCGATCCGCTCTGGCGCGCCCTGCTGCGGATCACGCCGGTCCCCGACGACCACCTGGCCGATCCGTGGGTCGGGCATACCTGGACGTACGAGCCCTCGCTGGTGCCGGTCGGCAGCGATGTGCTGGGGCAGGTGCTCCGGCGGGTGGGTCAGGCGCGGCAGGCGTACGGCATCTAGCCGACATCTGGCCGGTATCCGGCCCGTAAGCCGGTAAAGGGGAAAGCAAAGGGCGCTGAGCTGGGGTTTTTGGTCTTTCTTTACTGTTCCTTGGGTCTTCCTGTACCGTTCTGAGGACTGCCGTACGCCCGTACGACGTACCGGAGGAACAGTGGACGTCTCCCTGACCCTGTGGGTGCTGACCATTCTCGGTCTGTGCGCCCTCGTCGCCGCCGACTTCTTCATCGGAGGCCGCAAGCCGCACGAGGTCTCCCTCAAGGAAGCCGGAGTGTGGACGGCGGTCTGGGTCGCCCTCGCCGGCCTCTTCGGCCTCGGCCTGCTGCTCTTCGGCGGCGGCCAGCCGGCCGGCGAGTTCTTCGCGGGCTTCATCACCGAGAAGTCGCTCAGCGTCGACAACCTCTTCGTCTTCGTCCTGATCATGGCGAAGTTCGCGGTCCCGTCGGTGTACCAGCAGCGCGTCCTGATGGTCGGCGTGCTCATCGCCCTCGTCCTGCGGGCCGTGTTCATCGGCGCGGGCGCGGCGATCATCGCCAACTTCTCCTGGGTCTTCTACCTCTTCGGCGCCTTCCTCGTCTGGACGGCCTGGAAGCTCATCCAGGAGGCGCGTGCCGGTGAAGAGGAGGAGGAGTTCGAGGAGAACCGCTTCCTCAAGATGGTCGAGAAGCGCTTCCCCTCCACGGACCGCTACCACGGCACCAAGCTCTTCATCGTGGAGAACGGCAAGCGCCTGATGACGCCGATGCTGATCGTCATGCTGGCGATCGGCACCACCGACGTCCTCTTCGCCCTGGACTCGATACCCGCGATCTTCGGCCTGACCCAGGACCCGTACATCGTCTTCACGGCCAACGCCTTCGCCCTCATGGGCCTGCGCCAGCTGTACTTCCTGATCGGCGGCCTGCTCAAGAAGCTGGTCCACCTCTCGTACGGCCTGTCGGTCATCCTGGGCTTCATCGGCGTCAAGCTCGTCCTGCACGCCCTCCACGAGAACGGCGTGGGCGTCCCCGAGATCAGCATCCCGGTCTCCCTCGGCGTCATCTGCGCGGTGCTGGCCGTCACCACGGTCACCAGCCTCCGGGCATCCCGGAAGCAGGTGCAGGAGGCCGCCCCGGAGGGCGGCAGGGCCCCTGCGGAGGCCGAGGGCTCCCCGGAGGGCAAGGACGAGGTCCGCGTCTGACGGCGGCCCCGCCCCTGCCGTTCGCGTGCCACCGGAGGCCGTCCCCGCTCAGGCGGGGGCGGCCTCCGTCGCGGTGCCGGGCCGGGCGGCCGGCCTGGTCTCCGGCAGCCGTGCGAAACAGGCCAGGCTGAGCACGGCGAGGGCCGAGAGGTAGGCGGCGACGCCCCAGGGCGGCCCGGATCCGCGCGCCACGGTCGTCGCCACGAGGGGGGTGAGCGCCCCGCCCAGCACCCCGGCGAGGTTGTAGCCGACCGCCGCCCCCGTGCAGCGCACCCGCGCCTCGAACAGCTCCGGGAGGTAGGCCGCGACGACGGCTGCCACGGCCGCGAAGGGCACCGCCGCCCCGGCGAAGGCCAGCAGGATCCACCCCGGCCGCCCGGTGTGCAGCAGGGCCACCAGCGGGACCGTCCACAGCGCGAGCAGCGCGCAGCCGGTCAGGCACAGGGGGCGTCGCCCGTAGCGGTCGCCCAGCACGGCGAAGAACGGAGTGAGGCAGCCGGATACGACCGCCGACGCCATGATGCAGACGAGCATGGCGGTGCGGCCGACCTCCAGCCGTTCGGTGGCGTAGGCCAGGGACCAGGTGGTGATCGCGTAGTGGGTGGCGAAGACGACGGAGAGCCCGCCCGCGGCGAGCAGGACGGGCCGCCAGTGGCCGCGGACGAGCTCGGCGAAGGGCAGGGCGGCCCGGGTCTCCGTGGCCTCCAGTGCCTGGAACTGAGGTGTCTCCGAGACCTGGGAGCGCAGTACCAGGCCGGCCGCCGCCAGGAGGCCTGCGGCCCAGAACGGCACCCGCCACCCCCAGGCGAGGTAGTCGGCCTCGTCGAGCCCGGCGGACAGCGTGAGGGTGAGGCCGTTGGCCAGCAGGAACCCCACCGTCGGGCCGAGCTGCGGGAAGCTGGCCCACAGGGCGCGGCGGTCCTCGGGGGCGTGTTCCGTGGTCAGCAGCACTGCCCCGCCCCACTCGCCGCCGAGCCCCAGGCCCTGCGCGAACCGCAGGACGAGCAGGAGCAGCGGTGCGGCGAGGCCGATGCTGTCGTACGTGGGCACGAGCCCCACGGCGACCGTGGCCGTGCCCGTCAGCAGCAGGGAGACCATGAGGACGGGCCGCCGGCCGCGCCGGTCGCCGAGGTGGCCGAAAACCACCGCGCCCAGCGGGCGGGCGAGGAAACCGATGCCGAAGGTGCCGAAGGCGGCCAAGGTGCCGAGCAGCGGGGAGACGGTGGGGAAGTACAGCGGCCCGAAGACGAGGGCCGCTGCGGTGCCGTAGACGTAGAAGTCGTAGAACTCGATGGCCGTGCCGGACATGGAGGCGAGGGCCATACGCAGCATGGACGGGGTGCGATGCGGTTGCATGTACTGCCCAACATCCAGCCGGCAGGGAAGCAACGGGCGCGCGGGGGTGCGGCGGGGGGCGCGTGGAGCCGTGAGGCGCGCAGAAAATTTTTCGTCCGGATTTGCGTAGGTATGGCCATCCGGTGCGAGGGGGAGTACCTTAAGGAATGAGGCCGCCGCATCCGGAGTGATTTGGATGGACGGCCTCACTGCATGCCCTCTCGCGGCATGCTTTCTCACTGCCCGCCCGGAGGCTCACTGCCCGTCCGGGGAAGCCCGCTGCAGGGGGGCGTCACCAGCCGCGTTCGCGCCATTCGGCGAGGTGGGGGCGCTCGGCGCCCAGCGTGGTGTCCGCGCCGTGGCCCGGATAGACCCACGTCTCGTCAGGGAGCTCCCCGAAGAGCTTCGTCTCCACGTCGTGCAGGAGGCTGGCGAAGGCCTCCGGGTCGCTGTGGGTGTTGCCGACACCGCCCGGGAAGAGGCAGTCGCCGGTGAACACGTGCGGGTGTCCGTGCGGGTCGTCGTAGACGAGCGCGATGCTGCCCGGGGTGTGGCCCACCAGATGCCGTGCGGTCAGCTCCACGCGGCCGACGCGGATGACGTCGCCGTCGTTCACAGGCACGGCGGTCGGTACGGGGATGCCCTCGGCGTCTTCACGGCCCGCGTACGTGGTGGCGTCGGTGGCGTCGACCACCTCGGCAAGGGCCTGCCAGTGGTCGCCGTGCCGGTGCGTGGTGACCACGGAGGCGATGCCGCTGTCCCCGATCAGGGAGAGCAGGGTGTGCGGCTCCGCGGCGGCGTCGATCAGCAGCTGCTCGTCCGTCGCGCGGCAGCGCAGCAGATAGGCGTTGTTGTCCATCGGGCCGACCGCGACTTTCGAGATCATCAGGTCGGTCAGCTCGTGTACGTCCGCCGGTCCGCCGACCTTCACCGCTCCGCTGTACGTCATGAAGCCAGCCTATTCCTTGAGCCCGTTCACAGCGGGGGGAGGGCCGGGAGCGGTGCCCCGGCGGTGTCGAGCGCCGCGCCCTTGCCGCCGCGGCCCGCGAGCCAGCCCAGGAGGTCCGCCGGGCGGCCGGTGACGGTGACCGGGGCGCCCTCCGCGGTGCCGCCCGTCCGCCAGCGCCTGCCGTCGTCGGCGACGACCGTGACGGCCGGGATCCCGGGGCGGCTCGACCAGCGCTCGGTGAGGAATGCGATCTCCCGGCCGGTGAACTCCTCCGGCAGGTCCTGCAGCTCGTAGCCGACGCCCAGGTCGACGAGGTGCAGTTCGAGCTCGATCCAGCGGCGGAAGGGGACGCGGGCGGCCTGGTCGGTCACGCCGTTGCGCATGACGATCGTGCGGCTCCAGTCGGCGGGGACGGCCGCCTGGGCCCGCAGGCGCCCGGCACTGTCGCGCAGGTCCGCGAGGTGCTCCTGCAAAGAGCGCCCCGCGCCCTTCTCGATGTCCTCGTCGCGGGCCTCGGCGGTCACGTACATCGGGCGGCCGGCCAGAACGTTGACGAGGGCGTCCGCGTTGCGCGCGACGTGCGCCATCACATGGCCGCGGGTCCACCCGGGGAGCCGGGAGGGGACGGCGACGGCGGCGTCGTCGAGGGCGCCGACCGCGCTCAGGAACCGCTCGGTCGCTTCGTGTACAGAGTCCAGGTCGCGCACGTGGTCGATCATGCGGCCGACGATAGCGCCGCCACTCGTCCGGGTGAAGGTGTCCGGCTCCGGCCGTAAATCGAATGTGCGTGCTATAGGCTCGATGAGGCATCGGATCCGACATCCGCGCGGCGGCCCCCATACCCTGGGTCGGGGGTGCGCGCTCATCGCTCTCAAGAACCACCACTCTCAAGAACCCCCTTCTTCGTTCTCAAGAAAGGTGCCGACCGGCGTGGCTGACCGTCTCATCGTCCGTGGCGCTCGCGAGCACAACCTCAAGAACGTCTCGCTCGACCTCCCCCGCGACTCCCTCATCGTCTTCACGGGGCTCTCCGGCTCGGGCAAGTCGTCCCTCGCGTTCGACACGATCTTCGCCGAGGGGCAGCGCCGCTACGTCGAGTCGCTCTCCTCCTACGCCCGGCAGTTCCTCGGGCAGATGGACAAGCCCGATGTGGACTTCATCGAGGGCCTGTCCCCGGCCGTCTCCATCGACCAGAAGTCGACCTCGCGCAACCCGCGCTCGACGGTCGGCACGATCACCGAGGTCTACGACTACCTCCGCCTGCTCTTCGCCCGCATCGGCAAGCCGCACTGCCCCGAGTGCAGCCGCCCCATCACCCGCCAGTCGCCGCAGGCGATCGTGGACAAGGTGCTGGAGCTCCCCGAGGGCAGCCGCTTCCAGGTGCTCTCGCCGCTGGTGCGCGAGCGCAAGGGCGAGTTCGTCGACCTCTTCTCCGACCTGCAGACCAAGGGCTACAGCCGGGCCCGGGTGGACGGCGAGACGATCCAGCTCTCCGATCCGCCCAAGCTCAAGAAGCAGGAGAAGCACACCATCGAGGTGGTCATCGACCGCCTCACCGTCAAGGACAGCGCCAAGCGCCGGCTGACCGACTCGGTCGAGACCGCCCTGGGCCTGTCCGGCGGCATGGTCATCCTCGACTTCGTCGACCTCGCCGAGGACGACCCCGAGCGCGAGCGGATGTACTCCGAGCACCTCTACTGCCCCTACGACGACCTGTCGTTCGAGGAGCTGGAGCCCCGCTCGTTCTCCTTCAACTCGCCCTTCGGCGCCTGCCCGGAGTGCACCGGCATCGGCACCCGCATGGAGGTCGACCCCGAGCTGATCGTCCCGGACCCGGAGAAGTCCCTGGACGAGGGCGCGATCAGCCCCTGGTCGCACGGCCACACCAAGGACTACTTCAGCCGCCTGGTCGGCGCCCTCGCCGACGCCCTCGGCTTCCGCACGGACATCCCCTGGGCCGGGCTCCCCGCGCGGGCCAAGAAGGCCCTGCTCAATGGTCACAAGACGCAGATCGAGGTGCGCTACCGCAACCGCTACGGGCGCGAGCGCGCGTACACCACCGCGTTCGAGGGCGCGGTGCCCTTCGTCAAGCGGCGCCACTCCGAGGCCGAGAGCGACGCCAGCCGCGAGCGCTTCGAGGGCTACATGCGCGAGGTGAACTGCCCCACCTGTGAGGGCACGCGCCTGAAGCCGATCGTGCTCGCCGTCACCGTCCAGGGCCGGTCCATCGCGGAGGTCTCCGCGATGTCGATCAGCGAATGCGCCGATTTCCTGCGGGACATGACGCTCACCGGCCGCGAGAAGAAGATCGCCGAGCGGGTCCTCAAGGAGGTCAACGAGCGCCTGAAGTTCCTCGTCGACGTCGGCCTGGACTATCTCTCGCTCAACCGCGCCGCGGGCACCCTCTCCGGCGGCGAGGCCCAGCGCATCCGCCTCGCCACCCAGATCGGCTCCGGCCTCGTCGGCGTGCTCTACGTGCTGGACGAGCCCTCCATCGGCCTCCACCAGCGCGACAACCACCGCCTCATCGAGACCCTCGTCCGCCTGCGCGACATGGGCAACACCCTCATCGTCGTCGAGCACGACGAGGACACCATCAAGGTCGCCGACTGGGTCGTGGACATCGGCCCCGGCGCCGGCGAGCACGGCGGCAAGGTCGTGCACAGCGGCCCCTTGAAGGAGCTCCTGCGCAACAAGGAGTCGATGACCGGGCACTACCTCTCCGGCAAGAAGGCCATCGCCATACCGGACGCCCGCCGGCCCGTCGACCCCGAGCGCCGGATCACCGTCCGCGGCGCCCGGGAGAACAACCTGCAGGACATCGACGTCTCCTTCCCGCTCGGCGTGCTCACGGCCGTCACCGGCGTCTCCGGCTCCGGCAAGTCGACCCTGGTCAACGACATCCTGTACACGCACCTCGCCCGCGAGCTGAACGGCGCCCGGGCCGTGCCCGGCCGCCACACGCGCGTGGACGGAGACGACCTGGTCGACAAGGTCGTCCACGTCGACCAGTCGCCCATCGGCCGCACGCCCCGCTCCAACCCCGCCACGTACACCGGCGTCTTCGACCACGTCCGCAAGCTCTTCGCGGAGACGATGGAGGCCAAGGTCCGCGGCTATCTGCCCGGCCGCTTCTCCTTCAACGTCAAGGGCGGCCGCTGCGAGAACTGCTCCGGCGACGGCACCATCAAGATCGAGATGAACTTCCTGCCGGACGTGTACGTGCCGTGCGAGGTCTGCCACGGCGCGCGCTACAACCGCGAGACGCTGGAGGTGCACTACAAGGGCAAGTCCATCGCCGAGGTGCTGGACATGCCCATCGAGGAGGCGCTCTCCTTCTTCGAGGCCGTGCCCACCATCGCCCGCCATCTGCGCACGCTCCACGAGGTCGGCCTCGGCTACGTCCGCCTCGGGCAGTCCGCGCCGACGCTCTCCGGCGGCGAGGCCCAGCGCGTGAAGCTCGCCAGCGAGCTGCAGAAGCGCTCCACGGGCCGCACGGTCTACGTCCTGGACGAGCCCACGACGGGTCTGCACTTCGAGGACATCAACAAGCTGATCTCGGTGCTGGCCGGCCTGGTCGACAAGGGCAACAGCGTCATCGTCATCGAGCACAACCTCGACGTCATCAAGACCGCCGACTGGGTCGTGGACATGGGCCCCGAGGGCGGCAACGGCGGCGGCCTGGTCATCGCCGAGGGCACGCCCGAGGACGTCGCCTCGGTGCCCTCCAGCCACACCGGCAAGTTCCTGCGGGAGCTGCTGGGGGACCGCGTCAGCGACGCGCCCGCGGTCTCGGCACCGAAGGCGCGGAAGAAGACCGCGGCCAAGAAGGCGCCCGCCAAGAAGGCCGCCGCCCGGAAGGCGTGACCACGCCGCCCCCGGCGGAGGTCATGACGGCAACTCGGCGCCGTACGGCGGCTCGGCACCTGCTCGCGTGCAGGTGAGGGCCGCCGCGCGGGCCGCGAAGGACAGCGTGTCGCGCCAGGCGGGCCCGTCGAGCCGGGCGGGCTCGTCCAGCGCGCCCGGCAGCGCCGCGAGGCGGTGCAGCAGCGCCGCGTTCACCGTGTCCCCCGCACCGATGGTGTCGGTGACCTCCACGCGCGGCGCGGGCACGGCGATCCGCTCGCCCGAGCGCGTATGGACGGCGAGGCCCTCGCCGCCGTGCGTGACCACCACCGCGGCCGGGCCCGCCGCCAGCCACTCCTCCGGGGAGCCGCCCAGCCAGCGGGCGTCCTCGGCGGAGAGCTTCAGCACCGACACGTACGGCAGCCAGGAGCGGAAGCGGGCCCGGTAGGCGTCCGCGCCGGGAATCAGCCCCGGGCGGATGTTCGGGTCGAGGAGGGTGAAGACGCCCCGCTCCGCCTCGCGCCGCAGCAGCGCCTCGTAGGCGCTCGCCCCCGGCTCCAGCACCAGCGAGCACGTGCCCAGGCACAGCGCCTGCGCCGCCCCCGGCAGCGGTCCGGGCAGCTCGAAGAGCCGGTCGGCGGTGCCCTGCGCGTAGAAGCCGTAGCCTGCGGAGCCGTCATCGCCGATGTCGGCCACCGCCAGCGTCGTCGGCTCGGGCCCCCGCTGCACCAGCGAGGTGTCCACTCCCGCGGCCCGCAGGCCGGCCAGCAGCGCCTCCCCGAAGCCGTCCGTGGAGACCCGTGAGCAGAACGCGGCCGGCGTCCCCAGCCTCCCCAGCGCGACGGCGGTGTTGTACGGGCCGCCGCCGCGCCGCGGCAGCAGGGCCGGCAGGTCGCCGGCGGGGTCCCCGCCCTGCGCCTTGCCGGCCGGTACGAGGTCGATCAGGGCTTCTCCGGCTACGACGATCACGAAGCGGCTCCTCTCCGGACGTGGCTGTGGCTGTGGCTCCTGCGGGTTCAGCCTGCCAGGCGCCGGGGCGCTCCGGGGCGCCGGGTAAGGTCGACGGTCGGCAGTTCCCGAGTTCCCCAGTTCACCGTGAGTCCAGCGCTGGAGCCCCCCATGACCACCCCCTCGTGCCCGCAGAGCAGCCCCGCCGAGCCCCCTTGCGCGTCGCGGCGCACCGTGCTCCGGGGTGCCGCGCTCGCGGGCGTCGCCGGGCTGGGCGCCGCCGCCTGCGACGGCAAGACGGGCCCCAAGGCGTCCGCCACGCCCACGGCGCCGGTGGACCTCGGCGCGGCGGACGGCGTGCCCGTCGGCCAGGCGAAGCTCTTCCGGGAGGAGCGGCTGATCGTCACGCAGACCGCTCCGGGCGAGTACAAGGCCTTCAGCGCGGTGTGCACGCACGCGGGCTGCGTGGCCGACAAGGTCGAGAACGGCAAGGTCCGCTGCCCCTGCCACGGCAGCGAGTTCGACGCGAACACCGGCAAGGTCCTCCAGGGCCCGGCCGCCGACCCGCTGCCGTCCGTACCGGTCAGGGCGGCCGCCGGCAAGCTGATCGCGGGCCCCGAGGCGTGACGCCCGCCCGGCGGGTCACCTGACGTCCTTCCGACGTCCTTCCGACGTCCTTCTGACGCCCCTGGCGTCCCTGACGTCCTTACGACCAGTCCCAGGCGATCCCCACGATCCCCGGCCGCACCGTCTGCTCCACCAGGTGCACCATGCGGTGGCGCCCCGCGAGCGTCAGCTCCTGCTGCCCGCCGCGGGGCGCGCCCGCGGAGCTGCGGGTGAAGCGCAGGCAGTGCGCGGGAAGCTCGGCGGCGTCGAAGCGCACCTGCAGCACGTACTGCCCGCCGGCGAAGCTGAAGCCGCGCACGTACTCGGTGCTGGGCCCCGCGGTGCCGTCCTCGAAGCCGTAGCCGAAGACGTACGTGTCCCCGGCCCGCAGCCGGGTGTCGAAGAGCAGCTCGGCGACGAGCACGCCGGCCGCCGTGTGCCACCGCACCCGGCCGACCCGGCAGTTCTCGGTCGCCCGCACGGTCACCCGGCCGGGGTCGCAGCCCTCGTCCCCGTGGTGGATGGCGAGGTAGCGGTCCACGCCGTCGCGGTGGGCGCGCACGACGTGGTGGGAGTCGCGCCCCTGCAGCTCCCGCCCGGCCCCTATGCGGACCCGCTCCAGGTGGCAGACGGTGTGCAGACCGCCGTCGGAGGGGGAGCCCAGGTCGGCGATGAGCCGTTCCAGGGCGCGGGACTCCTCGACCAGGGAACGGTAGGAGCGCGCGGCGGGCCGCTCGGTGCCGGTGAGCGGGGAGGCCGGCTCCAGGAGCCGGGTCAGGGAGTGGGCGGGCAGCTCCAGGACGTCCTCCAGCACCCGCACCGCCCTGAGAGACTCCGGTCGCTGCGGCCGGCGCGCGCCCTGCTGCCAGTAGCTGAGGCTGGTCACGCCGACGTGCACGCCGCGCTGCGCGAGCCGGTGCTGCACCCGGTGCAGCGCCAGGCCCCGTACGCCCAGCGCGGTCCGCAGGGCCACGTGGAAGGGCCCGGTGCGCAGGGCGCGGGCCAGTTCGGCCTCCGTCGCGTCGCCGGCCGCCCGTCTCGGTGTCATCGTTCCCACCCCTGCGCCTCTGTGAATATTCACCGGCGGTGAATGCGGCGGGGGCCGCCGGACCGCTGTGATCCTCATGGCCGGGCGACGGGCGTTCACATCCGGTACGCCTCGTTCACACCGCCGGCTCACCGAGCATTGAAGCCGGTTGACCATTCACTGACAACTCCCTGATGCTCCTGACCAGCGTCCGGACGCGCCTCCATCACCACCCCCCGCCTCGGGAGGAACGTCCATGTCCCGTGCATCGGCACAACTGAACAAGCCCGGAAGGGCCCGCATACGCGGCAGACGGCTGTCCACCGCAGCCGCCGTGGCCGCCGCCTTGCTGCTCGCCGTCCCCACCACGGCGTCCGCGGCGACGGCCGGCGGCAACCAGCAGTCCCTGCAGGCCTCGAAGAGGCTCGACATCACCATGCAGGCCCAGCAGAAGAGCAATTGGTGCTGGGCCGCCTCCGGCAACACCATCGCCACCTGGTTCGGGCGCAACTACACCCAGAACCAGTTCTGCAACGCGGCCTTCCGCCGCCAGATGGGCTCGGAGTGCCCCAACAACCAGGCCACGCTGGGCAATGTGCAGACCGCCTTCCAGTGGGCGGGCATCAACCCCGGTTCGTACGTGACCGGGTGGCTGCGCTACCCCACCGTCCAGAACGAGGTCAGCGCCGACCGGCCCATCGAGACGCGCATCCAGTGGTCCTCCGGCGGCGGCCACATGCACGTCATCTACGGCTACGACGACGCGAACCAGTTCGTGTACTGGGGCGACCCCTGGCCCTCCAGCAACCGCTACAACTGGGCGTCCCACAGCTGGTACGTGAACAACAACAACTTCTCCTGGACCCACTCGCTCTACCGGATCGGGGCGTGACGTCATGACCGACCGGATGAACGACCGTATGCACCGGCAGCAGCACGTCCGGAGGAACGCGGCCCGTGCGGCGGCCGCCGGCGCGTTGACCACCGCCCTCCTGGGCCTCGCCCCCCTCGCGCACGCCGCCGCCCCGGCGCCTCCCGCGGCCCCCACCGCCGCCGGAGTCTCCGCCGCGCACGAGGCGGCCGCCTCCTCCTCGACCCTCGGGACGCTGTCCCGCTTCTTCGCCCGCGACGGTGCGGTCGCCGCGGCGAAGGCGGAGCCGAGGATCGAGGGCGCGACCGTGCCCGTCTACACGCTCTCCCCGGAGTTCGTGGCGGGCAAGGACGGCGCCCCCGTCGCCACGCTCGACTTCCTCGCCAGCAAGGCGGTCTCGTCCGACGGGCAGAAGGCGTCGGTGTGGACGGTGCGCACCGGCGACGACTGGAAGGTCGTCAACATCGCCACCGGTGACGACG
The DNA here is from genome assembly GCF_014650335.1 of Streptomyces hiroshimensis. Lineage (GTDB taxonomy): Bacteria > Actinomycetota > Actinomycetes > Streptomycetales > Streptomycetaceae > Streptomyces > Streptomyces hiroshimensis. The sequence continues at coordinate 125,903 of NZ_BMUT01000010.1, read as the reverse complement.
AGACGCGCTACGCCGCCGAGGGGGCGCAGAAGCTCGGCGGGGGCACCGTCTTCCGTGAGCCGCAGATCGACGCCTGGTACGTCCAGCGCGGCGACAAGGTCCTGCCGCTGGACGCCGACGCCGTCCGCGCCGTCGGTGCGCAGGGCACTACGCTCGACGGCTACCGCGCCCGCGTCCACAAGGCGTACGGCGACAAGCTGCCCGGCTCCGCGTACGCGAAGAAGGGCCAGGCGGGCGGCTACGGAACGGAGCAGACCGGGGCCGCGGACCAGGCCGCCGGGCAAGCTGCGGAGCAACAGGCGGCCCCCGCGCCGCAGGACGCCTCCGGCCCCCTGAGCACCACCTCCGCCGCGGCGGCCGGCAGTGCGGCCCTGCTCCTCGGCGCGGGTGCGGTGGCGGCGCGCCGGCGGCTCCGGCGCCGCTGACCGCCCCCGGAGCCGGTCTCCGGCCGGCTCCGTTCCCGGCTCCGTCCCCGGCGGCCACCCCCCGCCGGGGCCGGAGCCGGTCCCTCCGCAGGCGGACGCGGATTGTCACTGCCCGCAAGTAGGGTGTGTGACATGGCCGACCCCAGCAGCTACCGACCCAAGCCGGGACAGATCCCCGACTCGCCGGGGGTCTACAGATTCCGTGACGAGCACGGCCGGGTGATCTACGTAGGGAAGGCGAAGAGCCTGCGCCAGCGGCTCTCCTCGTACTTCCAGGACCTCGCCGGTCTGCACCCGCGCACCCGCACGATGGTGACCACGGCCGCCTCCGTCGAGTGGACGGTGGTCTCCACCGAGGTCGAGGCGCTGCAGCTGGAGTACTCCTGGATCAAGGAGTACGACCCCCGTTTCAACGTCAAGTACCGCGATGACAAGAGCTATCCCTCCCTCGCCGTCACCATGGGCGAGGAGTTCCCGCGCGTCCAGGTCATGCGCGGCCCCAAGAAGAAGGGCGTGCGCTACTTCGGCCCGTACGCCCACGCCTGGGCCATCCGCGAGACGGTCGACCTGATGCTGCGCGTCTTCCCCGTGCGCACCTGCTCCGCCGGGGTGTTCAAGCGCTCCGCCCAGATCGGCCGCCCCTGCCTGCTGGGGTACATCGGCAAGTGCTCCGCCCCTTGCGTCGGCCGCGTCAGCGCCGAGGAGCACCGCGAACTGGCCGAGGAGTTCTGCGACTTCATGGCCGGCCGCACCGGTGCGTACCTGCGCCGCCTGGAGCAGCGGATGCACGAGGCCGCCGAGGAGATGGAGTACGAGAAGGCCGGCCGCCTGCGCGATGACATAGAGGCCCTCCGCCGGGCCCTGGAGAAGAACGCCGTCGTCCTCGCCGACGCCACCGACGCCGACCTGATCGCCGTCGCCGAGGACGAGCTGGAGGCCGCGGTGCAGATCTTCCACGTGCGCGGCGGCCGGGTGCGCGGCCAGCGCGGCTGGGTGACCGACAAGGTGGAGGCCGTCGATACGGCCGGTCTCGTCGAGCACGCCCTGCAGCAGCTCTACGGGGAGGAGCGCGGCGACGCCGTGCCCAAGGAGGTCCTGGTCCCGGCCCTGCCGGAGCCGGTCGAGCCCGTCGCCCAGTGGCTGGGCGAGCGCCGCGGCTCCCGGGTCGACCTGCGCATCCCCCAGCGCGGCGACAAGAAGGACCTGATGGCGACGGTCCAGCGCAATGCCCAGCAGGCCCTCGTCCTGCACAAGACCAAGCGCGCCTCCGACCTCACCACCCGCTCCCGGGCGCTGGAGGAGATCGCCGAGGCCCTGGAGCTGGATTCCGCGCCGCTGCGCATCGAGTGCTTCGACATCTCCCACCTCCAGGGCCAGGACGTGGTGGCGTCGATGGTCGTCTTCGAGGACGGCCTGGCCCGCAAGAGCGAGTACCGCCGCTTCCAGATCAAATCCTTCGAAGGCCAGGACGACGTCCGGTCGATGCACGAGGTGATCGGACGGCGCTTCCGCCGCTATCTGCAGGAGCAGCAGAAGGCGGGGGAGTGGTCCGAGGAGAACGCCGTCGAGGCCACGGAGGAGGAGAACGGCCGCCCCGAGGAGCCCGGCGCGGCGGACGCCCGCACCGAGGACGGCCGCCCCAAGCGCTTCGCCTATCCTCCGCAGCTGGTCGTCGTCGACGGCGGGCAGCCCCAGGTGGCCGCCGCCCGCCGGGCGCTCGACGAGCTCGGCGTCGAGGACGTGGCCGTCTGCGGCCTGGCCAAGCGGCTGGAGGAGGTCTGGCTGCCCGGCGAGGACGACCCCGTCGTGCTGCCGCGCACCAGCGAGGGCCTCTACCTCCTGCAGCGCGTGCGGGACGAGGCCCACCGCTTCGCCATCGCCTACCAGCGCAGCAAGCGCACGAAGACGCTGAAGGCCGGGCCGCTCGACGAGGTCCCGGGCCTCGGCGAGACCCGTAAGAAGGCGCTCCTGAAGCACTTCGGCTCGGTCAAGCGGCTGCGCGCCGCCACGGTCGAGCAGATCTGCGAGACGCCGGGCATCGGCCGCAAGACCGCCGAGACGATCGCCGCCGCGCTCGCGGCGGCCGCCCCGCCCGCCCCCGCCGTGAACACGGCAACGGGCGAGATCATGGAAGAGGCGGGGGAATGATGGGGCACGCAGTATGGAAGACGGGGCCGCGCCCGCGGCGCCGTCAGTGAGACGGGGGTAGCAGTATGACCGGGACCGATCGAGACGGAGCACAGGTGAGTACGGGCACGACGGCGGATGCGACCGGCGAGGGCGCGGCCATCCCCGAACTGGTGATCATCTCCGGCATGTCTGGGGCGGGCCGCAGCACCGCCGCCAAGTGCCTGGAGGACCTCGGCTGGTTCGTCGTGGACAACCTGCCGCCCGCCCTGATCCCCACCATGGTGGACCTCGGCGCCCGCTCCCAGGGCAACGTGGCCCGGATCGCCGTGGTCGTGGACGTGCGCGGCCGGCGCTTCTTCGACAACCTCCGCGAGTCCCTGGCCGACCTGGCCGCCAAGAAGGTCAAGCGGCGCGTGATCTTCCTGGAGGCGTCCGACGACGCCCTGGTGCGCCGCTTCGAGTCCGTGCGCCGCCCGCACCCCCTCCAGGGCTCCGGGCGCATCGTCGACGGCATCGCCGCCGAGCGCGACCTGCTGCGCGAGCTGCGCGGTGACGCCGATCTGGTGATCGACACCTCCAGCCTCAACGTCCACGAGCTGCGCGCCAAGATGGACGCCCAGTTCGCCGGCGAGGAGGAGCCGGAGCTGCGGGCCACCGTCATGTCCTTCGGCTACAAGTACGGCCTGCCCGTCGACGCCGACCTCGTGGTGGACTGCCGCTTCCTGCCCAACCCCCACTGGGTGCCGGAGCTGCGCCCCTTCACGGGCCTCAACGAGGAGGTCTCGGGCTATGTCTTCAACCAGCCCGGCGCCAAGGAGTTCCTCGACCGCTACACCGAGCTCCTGCAGCTCATCGCCGCGGGCTACCGCCGCGAGGGCAAGCGCTACGTGACCATCGCGGTCGGCTGCACCGGCGGCAAGCACCGCTCCGTCGCCATGTCCGAGAAGCTCGCCCACCGCCTGGCCTCCGAGGGTGTGGAGACCGTCGTCGTCCACCGGGACATGGGGCGGGAGTGACCGGCCGCACGTCCCGGCTCCGCCGGGTGCGCCGCCTCGTCCCCGGCCGGGCCACCCGGGGGCCCGAGGGCCGTGCCAGGCGCGGCGCCCAGCCCAAGGTCGTCGCCCTCGGCGGCGGCCACGGCCTGTCCGCCTCGCTCACCGCCCTGCGCCGGATCACCGGCGACCTCACCGCCGTCGTGACCGTCGCCGACGACGGCGGCTCCAGCGGCCGCCTCCGCGACGAGCTGGGCGTGCTGCCCCCCGGCGACCTGCGCAAGGCCCTCGCGGCCCTGTGCGGCGACGACGACTGGGGCCAGACCTGGGCCCGGGTGATCAAGCACCGCTTCACCAGCGAGGGCGATCTGCACGACCACGCCGTCGGCAATCTGCTGATCGTCGCCCTCTGGGAGCAGCTCGGCGATCCCGTCCAGGCCCTCGACCTGGTGGGCAAGCTGCTGGGCGCGCACGGCCGGGTGCTGCCCATGTCCGCCGTGCCGCTGGAGCTGCAGGCCCTCGTCCGCGGGCACGACCCCGCCGAGCCCGACGCCCTCAGCACCGTCCGCGGCCAGGCCACGGTGGCGCTGACCCCGGGCGAGGTGCAGTCCGTGCACGTCGTGCCGGAGGATCCGCCCGCCGTGCCCGAGGCCGTCGCCGCCGTCCTGGATGCGGACTGGGTGGTGCTCGGCCCGGGCTCCTGGTTCTCCTCCGTCATCCCGCACCTGCTCGTCCCCGAGCTGCTGGAAGCACTGCAGGAGACCAAGGCCCGCCGGGTGCTGTCGTTGAATCTCGCACCACAACCGGGTGAAACCGATGGCTTCTCCCCGCAGCGTCATTTGGAGGTTTTGGCCCGACACGCCCCTAAACTCGCCCTGGACGTGGTGCTGGCCGACGAGGCCGCCGTGCCCGACCGCGAGAGCCTCACCGATGCCGCGAAGCGGCTCGGGGCCGCGGTCGAGCTGGCGCCGGTCGCCGCGCCCGACGGCTCCCCGACCCATGACCCGGAGCTGTTGGCCGCCGCGTACGACCGTATTTTTCGGATGCATGGAAGGATCGGCCCATGGCGATGACGGCAGCGGTGAAGGATGAAATCTCCCGGCTCCCCGTCACCCGCACCTGCTGCCGGAAAGCGGAGGTCTCGGCGATCCTGCGGTTCGCGGGCGGTCTGCACCTGGTCAGCGGGCGCATCGTGATCGAGGCGGAGCTGGATACCGGGATCGCCGCCCGGCGGCTGCGCAAGGACATCCTGGAGATCTTCGGGCACGCCTCCGACCTGGTGGTGATGGCCCCCGGCGGGCTGCGCCGCGGCAGCCGCTACGTGGTGCGGGTGGTGGCGGGCGGTGACCAGCTGGCGCGCCAGACCGGCCTGGTCGACGGCCGCGGCCGGCCGATCCGCGGGCTGCCCCCGCAGGTCGTCTCCGGTGCCACCTGCGATGCGGAGGCCGCCTGGCGGGGTGCCTTCCTCGCCCATGGCTCGCTCACCGAGCCCGGCCGCTCCTCCTCCCTGGAGGTGACCTGCCCCGGGCCCGAGGCCGCGCTCGCGCTGGTCGGCGCCGCCCGCCGGCTGCAGATCGCGGCCAAGGCGCGCGAGGTGCGCGGCGTCGACCGCGTGGTCGTGCGCGACGGCGATGCGATCGGTGCCCTGCTGACCCGCCTGGGTGCGCACGAATCGGTGCTGGCCTGGGAGGAGCGCCGGATGCGCCGCGAGGTGCGGGCCACGGCCAACCGCCTCGCCAATTTCGACGATGCCAACCTGCGCCGCTCGGCCCGGGCCGCCGTCGCCGCGGGCGCCCGCGTGCAGCGTGCCCTGGAGATCCTCGGCGAGGAGGTGCCCGAGCACCTCGCCGCCGCCGGCCGGCTGCGCATGGAGCACAAGCAGGCCTCCCTGGAGGAGCTCGGCGCCCTGGCCGACCCGCCGCTGACCAAGGACGCCGTCGCCGGCCGGATCCGGCGCCTGCTCGCCATGGCCGACAAGCGCGCCCAGGACCTCGGCATCCCGGGTACGGAGTCCAACCTCTCCGACCTTTCGGACCTCTCGGAGGAGATGGCGGAGGGCATGGCGGGCTGACGCCCCGCACGCGCCGACGCCCGGCACGGCCCCGCCCGCCGGCGCCGTCCCGCACCCCGGCACATCGAGTCACCCCGCGCCGTGCAGGGCGCCGGAGTGGCTCTTTCTGCATCGTTGACATGATCATGCAGGGTCTCCAGTCTGGCGTCCGTGTACGGACGTGGCAGACAACAGCAAGGGGGGCTCATGAGACGCAGGACGAGATCGGTCCTCGCGGCGGCTTCGCTGCTCTTCGGCGGACTGGCCGCGGCACCCTTCGCCCACGCACAACCCGGCGCCGCGACGGCGGCGCGGGACGACGGCGGCGCACCGGCCGTCTGGACCGCCGAGATCACCGCCGCCCAGGTGCCGCTGCTCCTCGCAGCCGGCGTCGACGGCCACGAGCTGGCCGAGCGGCCGTCCGGGGCCAAGGCCGCCTCGGTCGAGCTCTACCTGACCGGCGAGCAGGCCCGCGAGCTGCGCGGCCGGGGAGTCGGCCTCACCGAGAAGCGGATCCCGCAGCGCACCAAGGAGCGCCTCAAGGCCGCGGGCGACGGCGTCTTCCGCCCGTACAGCGGCAAGAACGGCCTCCGGCAGGAGCTCCTGGACACGGCGAAGGCCCACCCCGGCCTGACCAAGGTCGTGAGCATCGGCAAGACCGTCCGCGGCCAGGACATCCTCGCCCTGAAGCTCAGCAAGGACGCCCGCACCGCACCCGACGGCCGCAAGCCCGCCGTGCTGTACATGTCCAACCAGCACGCCCGGGAGTGGATCACGCCGGAGATGACCCGGCGGCTGCTCCACCACTACCTCGACTCCTACGGCAAGGACGCCCGCGTCACCGACGTCGTGGACCGCGCCGAACTGTGGTTCGTCCTGTCCGCCAACCCCGACGGCTACGACTACACCTTCCAGAGCCCGGACACCCGCCTGTGGCGCAAGAACCTGCGCGACAACAACGGCGACGGGAAGATCACCCCGGGCGACGGCGTCGACCTCAACCGCAACTTCCCCTTCAAGTGGGGCTACGACAACGAGGGTTCCTCACCCCGCCCGGGCTCCGAGACCTACCGCGGCCCGGCCCCCGGCTCCGAGCCGGAGACGAAGGCGCTCGACGCCTTCGAGAAGGCGCACCGCTTCAGCTACGCCGTCAACTACCACTCGGCCGCCGAACTGCTGCTCTACGGCGTCGGCTGGCAGGTGGCCACCCCCACCCCGGACGACGTCCTCTACAAGGCGCTGGCCGGCACGCCGGAGAACTCCGCCATCCCCGGCTACCACCCGCAGGTCTCCTCCGAGCTCTACACGACCAACGGCGAGGCCGACGGGCACGCGGCGAACGTCAACGGAACGATGATGTTCACCCCTGAGATGTCGACCTGCCGGACGGCGTCCGAGGCCGACCCGAAGGACCGCTGGAACCCGGACGACTGCCCGTCGTCCTTCAGCTTCCCCGACGACGAGAAGCTGATCCGGCAGGAGTTCGAGAAGAACATCCCCTTCGCGCTGTCCGTCGCCGAGACCGCCGTCAACCGCGAGGGCGCCGACCGGCCCCGCTCGGCCGTGGGCCTCACCGCCCCCGACTTCACCCCGGACGCCTTCACCACCTCCTACGCGCTCGGCGACGAGCAGGAGGTCTCCGTCACCGCCCGCAAGAGCCTGCGCGAGCTGCGCCTGAACTACCGCATCGACGGCGGGCGTACGCACACCGCCCCGCTGGAGGCCTGGAAGGGCGGCGACCGCTACGGCGGCAAGGACAGCATCCGCTTCGCCGAGTACCGCGCCTACGTCGAGGGCGCCGAGCCCGGCTCCTCCGTCCGGGTCTGGTACACCGGCCGCACCCACGACGGCAGGGACACCGCCAGCGAACCCTTCACCTACACCGTGGCGCACCGCCCCGAGGCCGACACCCTGGTGATCGCCGACGAGGGCGGGACCGCCGCCGCCCGGCACACCGCCGCGTACACCGAGGCCCTGGCCGCCTCCGCCCGTGACGCCGCCGTCTGGGACGTGGCCACCCAGGGCGCGCCGCACGCCCTCGGCGTGCTCGGCCACTTCAAGAGCGTCGTCTGGTACTCCGGCGCCAACCGGCCCGGCGGGGCCACGCTGCTGGCCGTGCGGGACTTCGTCAACGAGGGCGGCAAGCTCGTCGCCGCGGGCAGGCAGGCAGGCGGCTACGGCGTCGTCGGCCCCGGCGAGACGAACGATTTCAGCCAGTACTACCTGGGCGCGGGCAGCCGCCAGTCGCACACCGCCCCGGCACGCTTCACCGGCACCGGCGCGCTGGCCGGCGTCAGCGTCCGCCTCGGCGACGCCCCCGGCGACAAGCTGGACGCCGCGGGCTCGTACACCGCCGTCTCCGACGAACTGCCGCCCGCCGGCTTCCCGCAGTTCCGCAGCGCAGCCGCGGGCGACTATGCGGCGGCCGGTCCGGCGGCCGGTCCGGCGGCGGGGAACCCGAACGGCGCAACGGGCGGCCGCTGCACCGCACCCGGCGTCACGCTCCGTGACGGCACTTGCGCGGCGCAGGCCGGCGCGCACCGGGCGGCGGCCGTCTCCACCGCCGCCACGGTGCTCCTGGGCTTCGGTCTCCAGCACGTCCCGGACCCCGCCGAACGGTCCGCGCTCATTAGTGCAGCCCTGCGCTCTGTCAAGGGGTGAAGCCGCTCTGAGGGCCCAGTGACGCCAATGTCACGTCCCCACCTTCTTAGAGGTAGGGTCGGTGTTGGTCGGGGACATCCCAATACAGCCCGCCGGCGGACAGCCCGGCACACCAACGAGGAGATCGGTTCGTGACGATCCGCGTAGGCATCAACGGCTTTGGCCGTATCGGTCGTAACTACTTCCGCGCGCTCCTGGAGCAGGGTGCGGACATTCAGGTAGTCGGTGTCAACGACCTGACCGACAACGCCACCCTGGTGCACCTGCTGAAGTACGACAGCATCCTCGGTCGCCTCAAGCACGAGGTCAGCCACACCGACGACACGATCACTGTCGGCGACATGACCTTCAAGACGATGGCCGAGCGCGACCCGGCGAACCTGCCCTGGGGCGAGCTGGGCGCCGACATCGTCATCGAGTCCACCGGCATCTTCACCAAGCGCGAGGACGCCGCCAAGCACCTCGCCGCCGGCGCGAAGAAGGTCCTCATCTCGGCTCCGGCCAAGAACGAGGACATCACCATCGTGATGGGCGTCAACCAGGACAAGTACGACGCGGCCAACCACCACGTCATCTCCAACGCCTCCTGCACCACCAACTGCGTGGCGCCGATGGCCAAGGTTCTCGACGAGACCTTCGGCATCGTCAAGGGCATGATGACGACGGTCCACGCGTACACCAACGACCAGCGCATCCTGGACTTCCCGCACTCCGACCTGCGTCGCGCCCGCGCCGCCGCGGAGAACATCATCCCGACCTCGACGGGTGCCGCCAAGGCCACCGCCCTGGTCCTCCCGCAGCTCAAGGGCAAGCTGGACGGCATCGCCATGCGCGTCCCGGTCCCGACCGGCTCGGTCACCGACCTCGTCCTGGAGCTCGACCGCGAGACCACCAAGGAAGAGATCAACGCCGCCTTCCAGAAGGCCGCCGAGGGTCAGCTCAAGGGCATCCTCGAGTACACCGAGGACCCGATCGTCTCCTCGGACATCGTCAACTGGCCGGCCTCCTGCACCTTCGACTCGCAGCTGACGATGGTCCAGGGCAAGCAGGTCAAGGTCGTCGGCTGGTACGACAACGAGTGGGGCTACTCCAACCGCCTGGTGGACCTGACCGTCTTCGTCGGCGGCCAGCTCTGATCTCTCTGCCCGCTGGTCGTACGATCACAGGCATCGGGATGTAGGGGACGGGGCTCGTACGACGCGATGAAGCGTCGTACGGGCCCCGTCTCATGACTGTCCCCCAGCTACCGCTGGGAGGGGCCCCCATCCGGCTGGACGGGGATCTCCCACCTACGGACGTACCGGAGTCACCGCATGAAGACGATCGACGAACTCATCCAGGACGGTGTCGAGGGCAAGCGGATCTTCGTCCGCGCCGACCTCAACGTGCCGCTCGCCGGCACCACCATCACGGACGACGGCCGCATCCGCGCCGTCGCCCCGACGATTGCCAAGCTCGCCGCCGCGGGCGCCAAGGTGATCGTCGCCTCCCACCTGGGCCGTCCCAAGGGCGCCCCGGACCCCCAGTTCTCCCTCGCCCCGGCCGCCGCGCGGCTCGGCGAGATCCTGGGCAAGCAGGTCTCGTTCGCCACCGACACGGTCGGCGACAGCGCGAAGGCCACCGTCGCCGCACTGGCGAACGGCGAGGTCACGCTGCTGGAGAACCTCCGCTTCAACGCGGGCGAGACCAGCAAGGACGACGCGGAGCGCGGCGCTTTCGCCGACGCCCTCGCGTCCCTGGCCGACCTCTATGTGGGCGACGGCTTCGGTGCCGTGCACCGCAAGCACGCCTCGGTCTTCGACCTCCCGGCGCGCCTGCCGCACGCTGCCGGCGACCTGATCGCCACCGAGGTCGGCGTCCTGAAGAAGCTCACCGAGGACGTCGCGCGCCCCTACGTGGTGGTGCTCGGCGGCGCCAAGGTCTCCGACAAGCTGGGCGTCATCGACAACCTGCTGGAGAAGGCCGACCGCATCCTCATCGGCGGCGGCATGTCGTACACCTTCCTCAAGGCCAAGGGCCACGAGGTCGGCATCTCGCTGCTGCAGGAGGACCAGATCCCGGTCTGCCTGGAGTACCTGGCCCGCGCCGAGAAGCGCGGCGTGGAGTTCGTCCTCCCCGTCGACGTCCTGGTCTCGGCCGACTTCCCGGACCTGAAGACCAAGGCTGCGGCCAACCCCGAGCTCGTCGCCTCGGACGCCATCCCGGCGGACAAGGAGGGCCTGGACATCGGCCCGAAGACGCGTGAGCTCTACGCCTCGAAGCTCGCCGACGCCGGCACCGTCTTCTGGAACGGCCCGATGGGCGTCTTCGAGCACCCCGACTACGCCAACGGCACCAAGGCCGTTGCCCAGGCCCTGCTGGACTGCGACGGCTTCACCGTCGTGGGCGGCGGCGACTCGGCCGCGGCCGTGCGCATCCTGGGCTTCGACGAGAATGCTTTCGGCCACATCTCGACCGGCGGCGGCGCCAGCCTCGAATACCTCGAGGGCAAGACGCTCCCCGGCCTCGCCGCACTGGAGGACTGAACCACCGTGAGTGCACGTACCCCGCTGATGGCGGGCAACTGGAAGATGAACCTCAACCACCTTGAGGCCATCGCCCACGTCCAGAAGCTCGCCTTCGCGCTCGCCGACAAGGACTACGAGGGCACCGAGGTCGCGGTCCTGCCGCCCTTCACCGACCTCCGCTCGGTGCAGACGCTGGTCGACGGCGACAAGCTCAAGATCAAGTACGGCGCCCAGGACGTCTCGGCGTTCGACTCCGGCGCGTACACCGGCGAGATCTCCGGCGCCATGCTCGCCAAGCTCAAGTGCACCTACGTGGCGATCGGGCACTCCGAGCGCCGCCAGTACCACGGCGAGAGCGACGAGATCTGCAACGCCAAGGTCAAGGCCGCCTACCGGCACGGGCTCACCCCGATCCTGTGCGTCGGCGAGGGCCTGGACGTCCGCAAGGCCGGCGGCCAGGTCGCGCACACCCTCGCGCAGGTCGACGGCGCCCTCAAGGACGTCCCGGCCGAGCAGGCCGAGAGCATCGTCATCGCCTACGAGCCCGTATGGGCCATCGGCACCGGCGAGGTCGCCACGCCGGAGGACGCCCAGGAGGTCTGCGGTGCCATCCGCGGCCGCCTCGCCGAGCTCTACGGCCGTGAGGTCGCCGACAAGATCCGCATCCAGTACGGCGGCTCCGTCAAGTCCGGCAACATCGCCGCGATCATGGCGCAGCCCGACGTCGACGGCGCGCTGATCGGCGGCGCCGCGCTGGACGTGGACGACTTCGTCAAGATCGTTCGCTTCCGCGACCAGTAGCAGCGCTATGACGAGGACTCCTCCTCGTCGTACCCTGTCGGGGCCGGGACCGGCGTTTTCACGCCGACCCGGCCCTCACCATCGACGTCCGAGAGAGTTGGTCCAGCCGTGGTCATGGGGTTCTCGATCGCCCTCATCATCTTCAGCGTGCTGATGATGATGCTGGTGCTCATGCACAAGGGGAAGGGCGGCGGCCTGTCCGATATGTTCGGCGGCGGCATGCAGTCCTCCGTCGGCGGTTCCTCCGTCGCCGAGCGGAACCTCGACCGCATCACCGTGGTCGTCGGTCTGCTCTGGTTCGCGTGCATCGTCGCGCTCGGCCTGCTGATGAAGCTCGATAGCTGACGTACCGTCGTGAACGCGGCCTATCATTGGGGTCGCGTCCTCGCGGCCGGGCTGTAACTCCTGCCACTGGACGCGCGTTGGGCCTTACGTAGACTGGGGCGCCCGCAGCGGAACCATCGGTTCAGATGATCCGCAGCACCATTACGCAGGGAGTTACGACCGTGGCAAGTGGCAACGCGATCCGGGGAAGCCGGGTCGGAGCGGGGCCGATGGGTGAGGCCGAGCGGGGCGAGTCCGCGCCGCGCCTCCGCATCTCCTTCTGGTGCTCTAACGGGCACGAGACGCAGCCGAGCTTCGCCAGCGACGCACAGGTACCGGACACCTGGGACTGCCCGCGCTGCGGCTTCCCGGCCGGCCAGGACCGGGACAACCCACCGGACCCGCCGCGCACCGAGCCGTACAAGACGCATCTCGCGTACGTCCGGGAACGGCGCAGCGACGCCGACGGCGAGGCCATCCTCGCCGAGGCGCTCGCCAAGCTCCGCGGAGAGATCTGAGCCGCGGCGGCGTCCAGGCGGAACAACCAAAGGAAACGGCACCCCTCGTGGGTGCCGTTTCGTCTTGCGCTCGAACCGCCCGCAGATCAATTAGGTTGGAGGGCGGCGGGGCAGTTACGAGAATGAATGGGCTGATGTCCGAGATGAACGCAGAGGACCGCACCAGGCTGGACCGGACCCCGGAGTGGAACGCTCTGGCCAAGCACCGGGACGAACTGGGGGAGGTGCACCTGCGTGAGCTCTTCGCGGACGATCCGCGACGCGCCGAGAAGTACGCGCTCACCGTCGGCGACCTCCATCTGGACTACTCCAAGCACCTCGTCACCGACGAGACCCTGCGCCTGCTGCGCGAGCTGGCGGCCGCCGCGGACGTGGCCGGGCTGCGCGACGCCATGTTCCGCGGCGAGAAGATCAACACCACCGAGGGCCGCGCCGTGCTGCACACCGCGCTGCGCGCCCCGGAGTCCGCCGTCGTCAAGGTCGACGGCGAGAACGTGGTCCCGGCCGTCCACGCCGTGCTGCGCAAGATGCAGGTCTTCACCGACCGGGTGCGCAGCGGCGACTGGAAGGGTCACACCGGAAAGCCCGTCAAGAACATCGTCAACATCGGTATCGGCGGCTCCGACCTCGGTCCGGCGATGGCCTACGAGGCGCTGCGCGCCTTCACCGCCCGCGACCTGACCTTCCGTTTCGTCTCCAACGTGGACGGCGCGGACCTGCACGAGGCCGTGCGCGACCTGGACGCCGCCGAGACGCTGTTCATCGTCGCCTCCAAGACGTTCACGACGATCGAGACCATCACCAACGCCACCTCCGCGCGGAACTGGCTGCTGGCGCAGCTGGGCGCCGGCGAGGAGGCCGTCGCCAAGCACTTCGTGGCCCTGTCGACGAACGAGGAGAAGGTCTCCGAGTTCGGCATCGACACGACCAACATGTTCGAGTTCTGGGACTGGGTCGGCGGCCGCTACTCCTACGACTCGGCCATCGGGCTCTCCCTGATGCTCGCCATCGGCCCGGACCACTTCCGGGAGATGCTCGCCGGCTTCCACCTCGTCGACGAGCACTTCCGCACCGCCCCGCCGGAGGAGAACGCCCCGCTGCTGCTCGGCCTCCTCGGCGTCTGGTACGGCAACTTCCACGGCGCGCAGTCGCACGCCGTGCTGCCCTACAGCCACTACCTGTCGAAGTTCGCGGCCTATCTGCAGCAGCTCGACATGGAGTCCAACGGCAAGTCCGTCGACCGCGAGGGACGGCCCGTCAACTGGCAGACCGGGCCCGTCGTGTGGGGCACGCCCGGCACGAACGGCCAGCACGCCTATTACCAGTTGATCCACCAGGGCACGAAGCTGATCCCGGCGGATCTGCTGGGCTTCGCGCGGCCCGTGGAGGACCTCCAGCCGGGGCTGGTGGCCCAGCACGACCTGCTGATGGCGAACCTGTTCGCCCAGGGCCAGGCGCTGGCCTTCGGCAAGACGGCGGAGGAGGTCGCGGCGGAGGGCGTCCCGGCCGAGCTCGTCCCGCACAAGACGTTCCGGGGGAACCGCCCCACGACGACGATCCTCGCGGACGAGCTGTCGCCGTCGGTGCTCGGTCAGCTCATCGCGCTGTACGAGCACAAGGTGTTCGTCCAGGGCGCGATCTGGAACATCGACTCCTTCGACCAGTGGGGTGTCGAGCTGGGGAAGGTCCTCGCCAAGCGGGTGGAGCCGGCGCTCACGTCCGGCGCGGCCGTTTCCGGCCTGGACGCGTCGACGGCGGCGCTGGTTTCGCGTTACCGCGAGCTTCGGGGCCGCGGGGCCGCTGGGCGCGGGGCGGCTTGAACGCTCGGCCTGAGGCGGCTCCGGCGCCGCCGGGCACGCCGGAGGGTGGCTGAGCGCCGCGGCGGCGGGAGGGATGCCCCAGTCCCGCCCCTTCCCGAAACCGGGGGCAAGCCCCCGGACCCCGGCGGGGCCTGGGGCGCAGCCCCAGGAAACGGTGAAAGGGCGGGACCGGGGCCTCTCCTCCGCCGCGACGGCGCGTAACCACCACCGACGTATCCGGCGGTGCCAAGACAACGGCCCGGCCCCCGAGGAAACGGGAGCCGGGCCACTGTCATACGTACCGTCAGGGCGAAGCCGGGGGATACAGCCCCCGCGGCAGCTGGGCCGCGGCCGGCGCGTCCAGGAGCCACAGCGTGCGCTGACGCCCGTACGCGCCCGCGGCGGGCGTCTGGATCTCGCCCGCGCCCGACAGCGCCATGGCGACGGCATTCGCCTTGTCCTCCCCCGCAGCGAGCAGCCAGACCTCCCGTGCCGCCCGGATCGCCGGCAGCGTCAGGGAGACGCGGGTCGGCGGCGGCTTCGGCGCGCCGTGGACGCCCACGACCGTGCGCTCGGTCTCCCGGACGCCCGGGAGCTCCGGGAAGAGCGAGGCCACGTGGGTGTCGGGGCCGACGCCCAGCAGGAGGACGTCGAAGGACGGCACCGGACCGTGGTCCTCGGGCCGGGCGGCCGCGGCCAGCTCCGCCGCGTACACCTCGGCCGCCGCGTCCGCGTCGTCGTGCTTGCCGTCCGCCGCGGGCATGTAGTGCACCCGCGCCGGGTCGAGGTCCACGGCGTCCAGCAGGGCCTCGCGGGCCTGCGTGGCGTTGCGCTCGGGGTCGCCCTCGGGCAGGAAGCGCTCGTCGCCCCACCACAGGTCCAGGCGCGACCAGTCGACCGCGTCCCGGGCGGGCGCCGCGGCGAGGGCTGCGAGCAGCCCGTTGCCGTTGCGCCCGCCGGTGAGGACGACGGACGCCGAGCCGCGCGCGGCCTGGGCGTCCACGATCTTCGTGATCAGCCGGGCCGCCGCGGCCTGGGCCATCAGCTCCTTGTCCCGGTGGACGACGATCTGCGGCGTGCTCACTTGCCGGCCGCCTTCTTGCCGCCGGCGGCCTTCTTGGCGGGGGCCGGAGCGGGCTTCTCCCCGGCCTCCGGAGCCTCGGCAGCGGCCGGAGCCTCGGCGGACTCCGCCGCCGGGGCCTTCGCGGCCGGAGCCGCGGCCGCCGCCGGAGCCGGGGCGTCCTTCAGCCGGTCCACGCCGTACTTCAGCGCCGACTCGTAGATGTCGTCCGGGTCGAGCCGCCGCAGCTCCTCCGCGAGGAGCTCCGCCGTCTCGCGCCGCTGGAGTGCGACGGCGCGGTCGGGCTGGCCGGGCATGGAGAGCGTGGCCAGGGAGCCGTCCGGGCGGCCCAGGACGACGGGACCGTTCTTGGTCTCCAGGCGGACGGCGGTGAGGCCGGGGCCGTCGGAGACGGTGCGCCGCACCGGCACGCCGAGGCGGTCGGCGAGCCACAGGGCGAGGAGCTCGGCGCTGGGGTTGTAGCCCTCGCCCTCGACCTCCGCGGAGACGACGTCGGCGTGCTGCTGGTCCAGGGCGGCCGCGAGCATGGAGCGCCACGGCGTGATCCTGGCCCAGGCGAGGTCGGTGTCGCCGGGCGTGTAGTGCGCGGCG
Source organism: Streptomyces hiroshimensis (assembly GCF_014650335.1). Lineage (GTDB taxonomy): Bacteria > Actinomycetota > Actinomycetes > Streptomycetales > Streptomycetaceae > Streptomyces > Streptomyces hiroshimensis. Next base: position 110,024 of record NZ_BMUT01000010.1, on the reverse strand, counting down.
CGGGCCGCGATCTCCTTGACCGGGTCCTCGGCGGCGTACGCGTCGGTGACACGGCGCTGGCCGAGCGCACCCAGCGGGTCCTTGTCGGGGTCGACCGGGGAGCCGACCGGCCACCAGACGACCACGGGGGCGTCGGGCAGCAGCAGCGGCAGGACGACCGACTGGGCGTGGTCTATCACCTCGCCGTAGAGCCGCAGGACGACGGTCTCGCCGGTGCCGGCGGAGGTGCCGACCCGGACCTCGGCGTCGAGGCGGGCCTTGGCGCGGTCGCGCGGGGAGCGGCTGACGCGCTTGATGACGACGAGCTTGCGCGAGGGGTGCTCGCGGGACGCCTCGTTGGCGGCCTTGAGCGCGTCGTAGGCGTGCTCCTCGTCGGTGACGATGACCAGGGTGAGGACCATGCCGATGGCGGGGGTGCCGATGGCGCGGCGGCCCTGGACCAGCGCGTTGTTGATCTTGCTGGAGGTGGTGTCCGTGAGGTCGATCTTCATGGCCGGCGCCAGCTCCGTCCGTCTCGTGCGAGCATCTCGTCCGCCTCGACCGGTCCCCAGGTGCCGGCCGGGTAGGACGCGGGCTTGCCGTTGCTCTCCCAGTACTGCTCGATCGGGTCGAGGATCTGCCAGGAGAGCTCGACCTCCTTCAGGCGCGGGAAGAGGTTGGCGTCGCCCAGCAGCACATCGAGGATGAGCCGCTCGTAGGCCTCGGGGCTGGACTCGGTGAAGGACTCGCCGTAGGCGAAGTCCATCGAGACGTCCCGGACCTCCATCTGGGTGCCGGGCACCTTGGAGCCGAACCGCATGGTCACGCCCTCGTCCGGCTGCACCCGGATGACCAGGGCGTTCTGCCCGAGCTCCTCGGTCGCAGTGTGGTCGAAGGGGGAGTGCGGGGCGCGCTGGAAGACGACCGCGATCTCGGTGACGCGGCGGCCGAGCCGCTTGCCGGTGCGCAGGTAGAAGGGGACGCCCGCCCAGCGGCGGTTGTCGATCTCCAGCTTGATCGCGGCGTAGGTGTCGGTCTTGGAGGCCGGGTCGATGCCCTCTTCCTCCAGGTAGCCGACGACCTCCTCGCCGCCCTGCCAGCCGTGCGCGTACTGGCCGCGGACGGTCTCCTTGCCGAGGTCCTTGGGCAGCCGGACGGCGCCCAGCACCTTGGTCTTCTCGGCGACCAGCGCGTCCGCGTCGAAGGAGGCGGGCTCCTCCATGGCGGTCAGCGCGAGCAGCTGGAGGAGGTGGTTCTGGATGACGTCACGGGCGGCGCCGATGCCGTCGTAGTAGCCGGCGCGGCCGCCGATGCCGATGTCCTCGGCCATGGTGATCTGTACGTGGTCGACGTAGGACCGGTTCCAGATCGGCTCGAAGAGGGTGTTGGCGAAGCGGAGCGCCAGGATGTTCTGGACGGTCTCCTTGCCCAGGTAGTGGTCGATCCGGAAGACCTCTTCGGTCGGGAAGACCTCGTGGACGACCTTGTTGAGCTCCTGGGCGCTGGCCAGGTCGTGGCCGAAGGGCTTCTCGATGACGGCGCGCCGCCAGGAGCCCTCCTTCTGCTCGGCCAGCCCGTGCTTCTTCAGCTGCTGGACGACCTTGGGGAACCACTTGGGCGGCACCGAGAGGTAGAAGGCGAAGTTGCCGCCGGTGCCCTGCTGCTTGTCGAGGTCCTCGATGGTGTGCTTGAGGGTCTCGAACGCGGCGTCGTCGTCGAAGTCGCCCTGCACGAAGCGGCAGCCCTGCACCAGCTGCTGCCAGACCTCCTCGCGGAAGGGCGTGCGGGAGTGTTCCTTGACGGCGTCGTGCACGATCTGGGCGAAGTCCTCGTTCTCCCAGTCGCGGCGCGCGAAGCCGATGAGCGAGAAGCCCGGCGGCAGCAGCCCGCGGTTGGCGAGGTCGTAGACCGCCGGCATCAGCTTTTTCCTGGACAAATCGCCCGTGACGCCAAAGATGACCAGGCCCGACGGCCCCGCGATACGCGGGAGCCGTCGGTCCAGAGCGTCACGCAGCGGATTGCTGCTTGTGCTCAATTCACGCCTCCGGAGCGAGGCGCTTGAGCTCCGCCTCGGTGGACTTCAGCAGGTCGTTCCAGGACTGCTCGAACTTGTCGACGCCCTCGTCCTCCAGGAGCTGCACGACATCGTCGTACGAGATCCCCACCTTGGCGATCGCGTCGAGCTCGGCCTTGGCCTGCTCGTACGTGCCGCGCACGGTGTCACCGGTGATCTGCCCGTGGTCGGCCGTGGCCTCCAGGGTGGCCTCCGGCATGGTGTTGACCGTGTTCGGGGCGACCAGGTCGTCCACGTACAGCGTGTCCTTGTAGGCCGGGTCCTTGACGCCGGTCGAGGCCCACAGCGGACGCTGCTTGTTGGCGCCGGCCTTCTCCAGGGCGGCCCAGCGGTCCGAGGAGAAGACCTCCTCGTAGGCCTGGTAGGCCAGGCGGGCGTTGGCGAGGGCGGCCTTGCCGCGCAGCGCCTTGGCCTCGTCGGTGCCCAGGGCGTCCAGGCGCTTGTCGATCTCGGTGTCCACGCGGGACACGAAGAAGGACGCGACCGAGTGGATCAGGGACAGGTCCAGGCCCGCGGCCTTGGCCGTCTCCAGACCGGTCAGGTACGCGTCCATGACCGCGCGGTAGCGCTCGAGGGAGAAGATCAGCGTGACGTTGACGCTGATGCCCTTGCCGATCACGTCGGCGATGGCCGGCAGGCCCGCCTTGGTGGCCGGGATCTTGATCAGCGTGTTGGGGCGGTCCACCAGCCAGGCCAGCTGCTTGGCCTCGGCGACGGTGGCCGTGGTGTTGTGCGCGAGGCGCGGGTCGACCTCGATGGAGACCCGGCCGTCCTGGCCGTTCGAGGCGTCGAAGACCGGGCGCAGGATGTCGGCGGCGTCGCGGACGTCCGCCGTGGTGATCATGCGGATGGCCTCGTCCACCGTGACCTTGCGGGCCGCGAGGTCGGCGAGCTGGGCCTCGTAGCCGTCGCCGCCCGAGATCGCCTTCTGGAAGATCGACGGGTTGGTGGTGACGCCCACGACGTGGCTCTGGTCGATCAGCTCGGCCAGGTTGCCGGACGTGATGCGCTTGCGGGACAGGTCGTCCAGCCAGATCGCGACGCCTTCGTCGGAGAGGCGCTTGAGTGCGTCTGTCATGGGTTCTGCATCTCCTACTTGCTCGTAAAGGGGCGTCAGCGGCGGTTGGCGTCGGCGTGCTCGATCGACTCGCGCGCGGCCGCGACGACGGCCTCGGTGGTCAGACCGAACTCGCGGTAGAGCACCTTGTAGTCGGCGGAGGCGCCGAAGTGCTCCAGCGACACGATGCGGCCGGCCTCGCCGACGTAGCGGTGCCAGGTCAGGCCGATGCCGGCCTCGACGGCCACGCGGGCCTTGACGTCCGGCAGCAGCACGCCGTCGCGGTACGCCTGGTCCTGCTCCTCGAACCACTCGACGGACGGCATGGAGACCACGCGGGTCGGGATGCCCTCGGCCTGGAGCTGCTCGCGGGCCTCGACGGCCAGCTGGACCTCGGAGCCGGTGCCGATCAGGATCACCTGCGGACGGCCGCCCTCGGCCTCGAACAGGACGTAGCCACCCTTGGCCACACCCTCGTTCGCCTCGTACGTCGGGACGTTCTGGCGGGTGAGGGCCAGACCGTGCGGCGCGGGCTTGACCGTGTGGCGCTTGGTGATCTCGCGCCAGGCGATCGCCGTCTCGTTGGCGTCGGCCGGGCGGACCATGTTCAGGCCCGGGATGGCGCGCAGGGCGGCCATGTGCTCGACCGGCTGGTGGGTCGGGCCGTCCTCGCCGAGGCCGATGGAGTCGTGCGTCCACACGTAGGTGACCGGCAGCTTCATCAGCGCGGCCAGGCGGACCGCCGGGCGCATGTAGTCGGAGAACACCAGGAAGGTGCCGCCGTAGACGCGGGTGTTGCCGTGCAGCGCGATGCCGTTCATGGTCGAGCCCATGGCGTGCTCGCGGATGCCGAAGTGGATCGTGCGGCCGTAGGGGTCGGCCTCCGGCAGCGGGTTGCCCTTCGGCAGGAAGGACGATGACGGGTCGATCGTGGTGTTGTTCGAGCCGGCGAGGTCGGCGGAGCCGCCCCACAGCTCGGGGATCACGCCGCCCAGCGCCTTGAGGACCTCGCCCGACGCCTTGCGGGTCGCGACGTCCTTGCCGGCCGGGAAGACCGGGAGGGTCTTCTCCCAGCCGTCGGGCAGCTCGCCCGCGACGATGCGGTCGAACTCCGCGGCGCGCTCCGGGTTGGCCTCGCGCCACTCCTGGATGCGCTTGTCCCACGTGGCGTGGGCCTCGCGGCCGCGGTCGACGACCTTGCGGACGTGGCTGAAGACCTCGTCCTCGACCTGGAAGTCCTGCTCGGGGTCGAAGCCCATGACGCGCTTGGTCGCGGCGACCTCCTCGGCACCCAGCGCCGAGCCGTGCGAGGCCTCGGTGTTCTGGGCGTTCGGGGCCGGCCAGGCGATGATCGTGCGCGCGGCGATGATCGAGGGGCGCTCGGTCTCCTCCTGCGCGGCCTTCAGCGCCGCGTGCAGGGCGTGGACGTCGAAGTCGCCGTTGGCGGCCTGCTCGATGCGCTGGACGTGCCAGCCGTAGGCCTCGTAGCGCCCCAGGACGTCCTCGGAGAACGCGGTCTCCGTGTCACCCTCGATCGAGATGTGGTTGTCGTCGTAGAGCGCGACGATGTTGCCGAGCTTCTGGTGGCCGGCGAGCGAGGAGGCCTCGGCGGAGATGCCCTCCTCCAGGTCGCCGTCGGAGACGATCGCCCAGATGGTGTGGTCGAACGGGGACGTGCCCTCCGGGGCCTCCGGGTCGAACAGGCCGCGCTCGTAGCGGGCGGCCATGGCCATGCCCACGGCGTTGGCGATGCCCTGGCCCAGCGGGCCGGTCGTCGTCTCCACACCGCGCGTGTGACCGTGCTCCGGGTGACCGGGGGTCTTGCTGTCCCAGGTGCGGAAGGACTTGAGGTCGGAGAGCTCCAGGCCGTAGCCCGCCATGAACAGCTGGATGTACAGCGTCAGGCTGGTGTGGCCGGGGGAGAGGACGAACCGGTCGCGGCCGGTCCAGTCGGCGTCACTGGGGTCGTGGCGCATCATCTTCTGGAACAGCAGATAGGCGGCGGGGGCCAGGCTCATTGCCGTGCCCGGATGGCCGTTGCCGACCTTCTGCACGGAGTCCATGGCCAGGACGCGGGCGGTATCGACGGCCCGCTGGTCCAGTTCGGTCCATTCGAGGTCTGTGGTGGTCGGCTTGGTGCTCACCCTTGGATCAGGGCTCCTCTCCACATGGTCTTATCTGCCGGGGGCGGTATGTTCCGCCACGACGCGGCGTGGTCGAGCCTACCCCTGTAGGGACGTGCATCTTTTCGACGTACAGTCGGCTGCCCGTTCAAGGGCAAGCGAATCACGGCGCCAGGGATTCCCGCCGCGAGCGCGGCGCCCTGATTACAGCCTGCCGGGCGGGGCGGCCGCCCGCCTCCCGAACGCGACCGTTCCGTCATGTCCGGGGGTGGCTCCGGGGGCTCCGCGGCCGCCCCCGGGTGGTGCGGGGGCGCCTTCTTGATCCGTTCGGTGCGCCCTCAACACGACCCACCCCGGCGGAGGCCGCGCCATCCCCTGCGTCTAAAGTGGCGTGGTACGCGCAAGTCTTTACCGGGCTTTCCGTCCCGGATGTGCTTGCTGGCCTTATCTCTGTCAGGGGTGTGCGTGACGGCCGTCGAATCCCGTCCTGCGGGTGGGGGTACCTCCCACGCCTTTAAGGCAGTGGGGGAGCTTACCGAAAGCCCCGGTCACCGGCCGTTCGGAGCCCGTGCCAAGGCGTTCGTGGCGCTGACCAAGCCGCGTGTCATCGAGCTGCTGCTGATGACGACCGTGCCGGTGATGTTCCTCGCGGCCGAGGGTGTGCCCGACCTGTGGCTGGTCCTGGCCACCTGTATCGGCGGCTACCTGTCCGCGGGCGGCGCCGGCGCGTTCAACATGTGGTACGACCGCGACATCGACGCCCTGATGGACCGTACGTCGCAGCGCCCGCTGGTGACCGGCATGGTCTCCCCCAAGGAGTGCCTGGTCTTCGCCTCCGCGCTGACCGTGGGCTCGACCCTGTGGTTCTGGTTCCTGGTCAACCCGCTGTCGGCGATGCTCTCCCTGGGCGCCAACGCCTTCTACGTCGTCGTCTACACGATGATCCTCAAGCGCCGCACCGCGCAGAACATCGTCTGGGGCGGCATCGCGGGCTGCATGCCCGTCATCATCGGCTGGTCGGCCGTCGCGAACTCCGTCTCCTGGGCCTCGCTCGTGCTGTTCCTGGTCATCTTCTTCTGGACGCCGCCGCACTACTGGCCGCTGTCGATGAAGGTCAAGGACGACTACGAGCGCGTGGGTGTGCCCATGCTGCCCGTCATCGCGGGCAACAAGGCGGTCGCCAAGCAGATCGTCCTCTACAGCTGGGTGATGGTCGCCGTCTCGCTCTCGCTGCAGCCGCTCGGCTACACCAGCTGGTTCTACACGGTGGTCGCGGCCGCGCTCGGCGCCTTCTGGCTGAAGGAGGCCCACGCCCTGCAGGCCCGGGCCAAGGCCGGCATCACGGGGGCGAAGCTCAAGGAGATGCGGCTGTTCCACTGGTCCATCACCTATGTGTCGCTGCTGTTCGTGGCCGTGGCCGTGGACCCCTTCCTTCGTTAATTACCGCTCGGTAGCATCTGTGTATGGCAGATGACACCACCCCGCAGGACGGCGCGGCAGAGAAGACGGCGGAGAAGACGGCCGAGAAGGCCGCACCCTCCGACGCCCGGGCGGACCGCAAGGCCGCCCGGCTCGCCCGCCAGATCGAGACCTTCGCCAAGAGCCACGGCGGCTCCGCCGAGGGCCAGCTGGCCCACATCGCCCGCGGCACCACGCGCATCGCCCTGGTGGGCTCCAACGGCGAGTGGGGCAACCTCGTCGCCCCCTCCATGGACGTCGCCCGCAAGGCCGCCGAGAAGGCCGGGCTCACCCTCCACGACGACTTCGACGGCGAGCTCGCCGCCAAGGTCCGCACCGGCCCGTACGAGTGGTCGCGCATGGCCGGCATCCAGGTCGGCGGGCCGGCCAACCCCGGCGATAACTGACGCGCCCCTCGGCCGTTAGACCCGCGGGGAGCGGCGCACATGCGCCGCTCGGGGCGGGGCACGGCACGAGGGGGCGGGGGATGGACGGCTTGCCGCTGCTCGTCGACCAGCACAGCCACGGCGCGGTCCATGGCGAGCTGGGGCTCGGCGGGTTCGAGGCGCACCTGGCCGCGGCCGCCGGGGCCGCGGGCCCCGCGCCGCCCGGCACCACCTTCTTCGACAGCCGCACCGGCCTCGCCCTGCGCCGCTGGTGTCCGCCCCTGCTGGGCCTGGACCCCTACTGCTCACCCGTTCGCTATCTGGCCCGCCGCCGCGAGCTGGGCGCCTACCGCGCGGGGCAGCTGCTGCTGCGCGGCGCGGGCATCGGCACCTTCCTGCTGGAGACGGGGGAGCCGAGCGGCCTCACCTCGGCCGCCGAGCTCGCCGGCGCCGCGGACGGCCGCGCCTACGAGATCGTGCGCCTCGAACCGCTCGCCGAACAGATCGCCGACACCTCCGGAAGCGCGGACTCCTTCACCGCCTACCTCGCCGAGGCGCTCTACGCGGCCGCCCTGAGCGCCACCGCGTTCGCCTGCGCCGTCCCCTTCTGCGAGGGCAGCCCGCCGGGCCTCGCAGAGGTGCGCAAGGCCGCGGGCCAGTGGCTGCGGACGCGCCGCCCGGGCGGCCGGCTGGACGATCCGGTGCTCGCCCGCCATCTGCTGTGGAGCGCACTCGCCGCCGGGCTGCCCGTCCAGCTGCACTGCCCCGACCCGCTGCGGCTCTCCCGCTTCCTGCGGGCCACCGCGGGCCTGGGCGCCGATCTGGTGCTGCTGCCCGACCCCTGGCACCACCGGGAGGCCGCGCAGCTCGCGGGGGCCTTCCCGCACGTGTACGCGGACGTGGGCGCGCGGCCCGAGGAGACGCTGCGCGAGGCGCCCTTCGGCAAGCTGCTGTTCTCCAGCGGCGCGCGCGGCCCGGCCGAGCTCTACGTGGTCGCCGCCCGGTCGTTCTCCCGGGCCATGGAGCGGCTGATGGGTGACTGGGTGGCCGACGGCTGGTGCCGGCGGGCCGACGCGAGCAGGATCGCCTCGCTCGTCGCGGCCGGCACCGCCCGCAGGGTCTACCGGCTGGACGCGGAGGTGGCGGCCTGAATCGCCTCGTGCTCGCCCGACGGGGCGGGCAGGACGGCGGCCTCGCCGCGCTCCCGCAGCGACAGGGCGACCCGCAGCGCGGCGATCCACACCAGGCAGGAGCCGAACATGTGCGCGCCGACGACGAGCTCCGGCTCGTCGTTGAAGTACTGCACGTAGCCGATGACGCCCTGGAACATCAGCACGGCGAACAGCTCGACCACGCGGCGGCGCGGCACGGCCGGCGCCTTGACGGCCCGCAGGACGAACCACAGGGCGATCGTCAGGCCGACCACGATGTAGACGAAGTCGACGTGCAGCTGGGTGACCTCGCGCCAGTCCAGCGGGATGCGGTGGACGTCCTTCTTGGCGTCGCCCGCGTGCCGGCCGGAGCCGGTCACCACCGTGCCGGCCAGGATCAGCAGGACGGTCGCCCCGACCAGGACCCAGCTGAGCTGCCGCACCGGACGCGCCACCAGGTCGCGCGGCTCGTCGTCGCCCTCGGCCGAGCGGTGCCACATCACCACGGCCACCGTCAGCAGCGCGGTGGCCGCCAGGAAGTGCAGGGCCACGATGTACGGGTTGAGGCCCGTCAGCACGGTGATGCCGCCGATGATGCCGTTGCTCGCGATGAGCCAGAACTGGGCCCAGCCCAGGCGCGTGAGGGAGCGGCGGCGCGGGGCACGCGCGCGTGCCGCCACGATCGCGACGCCGACGAACACGCACAGCACGTACGTCAGCATGCGGTTGGTGAACTCGATGACGCCGTTGATGCCCATCTCCGGGGTCGGCGTCAGGCTGTCTTCGGTGCAGGTGGGCCACGTCGGGCAGCCGAGCCCCGACTGGGTGAGCCGGACCGCGCCGCCCGTCACCACGATGACCACGGCCATCATCACGGCGGCGAGGGCCGCCCGCCGGACGAAGCGCGCGGAAGGCTGCCAGCGGTCGGCGACGATCTGGAGGGGGTTCAGCGTTTTCGGCACGGGCTCATCGTAAAGGGGAGCTTGTGCACGGATTCACGAGGGGGCGGCGTGGCGTGCATTCATGCAGCTCACCGGGCTCGCTTCCGGCGGAGGGCTCACTCCCAGCGGAAGAACTTCGCCGCCGCCCCCAGCCCCAGCACCGCCCACACGGCGAGGATGCCGAGGTCGCCCCACGGCATGCCCGCGCCGTGCTGCAGGACGTCCCGCAGGCCGTCCGACAGAGCCGAGATCGGCAGCAGCTCCAGCGCCGCCCGCACCCCGCCGGGGAACTTCTCCATCGGCACGATCACGCCGCCGCCGACCAGCAGCAGGAGGAAGACGAGATTCGCCGCGGCCAGCGTCACCTCTGCCTTGAGCGTGCCGGCCATCAGCAGCCCGAGGCCGGAGAACGCCGCCGTGCCCAGGACGAGCAGCAGCAGGACCGCGAAGGGGTTGCCCTGCGGCGACCAGCCCAGCGCGAAGGCGATCACCGTCAGCAGCACGATCTGCAGCACTTCGGTGACCAGCACCGAGCAGGTCTTCGCCGTCATCAGCGCCCAGCGCGGCAGCGGGGTGGCGCCGAGCCGCTTGAGGACGCCGTAGCGGCGCTCGAAGCCGGTCGCGATGGCCTGGCCGGTGAACGCCGTGGACATCACGGCAAGCGCCAGCACGCCCGGGGCGAGGAAGTCGACGGCCTCGCCGTCGCCTGTGTCCACAATGTCGACGGCGCTGAAGAGGACGAGCAGCAGCGTGGGGATGACGACGGTCAGCAGCAGCTGCTCGCCGTTGCGCAGCAGCATGCGGGTCTCCAGCGCGGCCTGCGCGCGGATCATCCGGGAGAGGGGCGCGGCGCCGGGACGCGGGGTGAATGCCCCGTCGCTCGTAGAGGTCACATGGCTCATGCCCGCAGCTCCTTACCGGTCAGCTCCAAGAAGACGTCCTCCAGCGTGTGCCGCTCGACCGCGATGCGGTCCGGCATGACGCCGTTCTGCGCGCACCACGTGGTCACGGTGGCCAGCAGCTGCGGGTCGATGCGGCCGCCGACGCGGTACGTGCCCGGGGTCAGCTCCGCCGCCGTCGACTGGGCGGGCAGGGCCTTCAGGAGCGAGCCGAGGTCCAGTCCGGGCCGGCCGCTGAAGCGCAGGGTGTTCTCCGCGCCGCCCCGGCACAGCTCCTCGGGGCTGCCCTGGGCGATGACCTTGCCGCTGTCGATGATGGCGACGTCGTCGGCCAGGGCCTCGGCCTCGTCCATGTAGTGCGTGGTGAGGACGACGGTGACGCCGTCGGTGCGCAGCTCGCGCACCAGCTCCCAGGTGGCGTGGCGGGCCTGCGGGTCGAGGCCGGCCGTCGGCTCGTCCAGGAAGACGAGCTCGGGGCGGCCGACGACGGCCATGGCGAGCGCGAGGCGCTGCTGCTGGCCGCCGGACAGGCGCCGGTAGGGCGTCCGGCCGCAGCTGCCCAGGCCCAGCCGGTCTATGAGGGAGGGGACGTCGAGGGGGTGGGCGTGCAGGGAGGCGACGTGGCGCAGCATCTCTTCCGCGCGCGCCCCCGCGTACACCCCTCCGCTCTGCAGCATCACGCCGACGCGGGGCCGCAGGGCCGCGGCGTCGGCGACGGGGTCGAGCCCGAGGACGCGGACGGTGCCGGCGTCGGGGCGGCGGTAGCCCTCGCAGGTCTCGATCGTGGTGGTCTTGCCGGCCCCGTTGGGGCCGAGGACGGCGGTGAGGCCGCCGCGGGCGACGGACAGGTCGAGGCCGTCCACCGCGGTCTTGGGTCCGTACCGCTTCACCAGCCCGCGGACCTCGACCGCGGGCCGGCCGGGGGCCTCGGGGGTGTCCCCCGGGAAGACGCTGCGCATGGCGGGAAGTCTACGAAGCCCGGCGTGTCCCCGGATGCCCCGGGGTGGATCCCGTCCAGGAATCAGGGGGGCGCGGGCCCCGGGGGAGAGCGGGGGAGAGCGGGGCGGAGACCAAGATCGACGGGTGGCGGTTAGGTAACCCTTAGTGATCGAGGACACCGCCGACCGGTGGGGGCCGGGCTTGTCCGCCTCCAGGTAATTACGCAACAATGGTGTTGTGAAATACGCGCGCGAGGTCCCGCAGGACCCCGCGGCCAGTGCGGAGGGATCCGTGGCCGCCGGGTCGCAGCAGGCTGCGCCCGCGCCCGCCCGCGCCGAAGAGCGCGGTCATGACGAGCAGCGCGGCACCCGCAATCGCGTCGCCCGCTCCATCCTCGACCACGGCCCGTCCACCGCGGCCGATCTGGCCGTGCGCCTGGAGCTCACCCAGGCCGCCGTCCGCCGCCACCTCGACACCCTCGTCGCCGAGGGCGTCGTCGAGCCCCGCGAGAAGCGGGTCTACGGCGCGCGCGGCCGCGGCCGCCCCGCCAAGGCCTTCGCCCTGACCGACTGCGGCCGGGACGCCTTCGACCAGGCCTACGACAAGCTCGCCGGGGATGCCCTGCGCTGGATCGCGCAGGCGGCCGGCGGCGGCGAGATGGGCGAGGCCGCCGTGGCCGCCTTCGCCCGGGCCCGTATGGCAGCCCAGGCCGAGGGCTACCGCAAGGCGCTCGAGGCCGCTGCCCCCGAATCCCGCACGGAGGCCCTTGCCAGGGCATTGACCGCGGACGGGTACGCTGCTACGGCGCGTAGCGCGCCGGTCGGCGAACAGCTTTGCCAGCACCACTGCCCGGTCGCCCATGTCGCCGAGCAGTTCCCGCAGCTGTGCGAGGCGGAGACCGAGGTCTTCTCCCGCCTGCTCGGGACACATGTGCAGCGTCTTGCCACCATCGCCCACGGCGACGGGGTGTGCACGACGTTCATCCCCAAGAGCAAGACCAAGACCACCACAGCATCCGCCAGCACGGCCGGGAGGAACCCCGCATGACTCTCCCCACGGAGACTGCCCACCCTGAGCTCGAAGGCCTGGGCACGTACGAATACGGCTGGGCCGACTCCGACGTGGCCGGCGCCGCAGCCAAGCGCGGCCTCTCCGAGGCGGTCGTCCGCGACATCTCGGCGAAGAAGTCCGAGCCGGAGTGGATGCTCAAGCTGCGTCTGAAGGGTCTGAAGCTCTTCGACAAGAAGCCCATGCCGACCTGGGGCTCCGACCTCTCCGGCATCGACTTCGACAACATCAAGTACTTCGTCCGCTCCACCGAGAAGCAGGCCGCCACCTGGGAGGACCTGCCGGAGGACATCAAGAACACCTACGACAAGCTGGGCATCCCGGAGGCCGAGAAGCAGCGCCTCGTCGCCGGTGTCGCCGCGCAGTACGAGTCGGAGGTCGTCTACCACCAGATCCGTGAGGACCTGGAGGAGCAGGGCGTCATCTTCCTGGACACCGACACCGCCCTGAAGGAGCACCCCGAGCTCTTCCAGGAGTACTTCGGCACGGTCATCCCCGTCGGTGACAACAAGTTCGCCTCGCTGAACTCCGCCGTGTGGTCCGGCGGCTCCTTCATCTACGTCCCCAAGGGTGTCCACGTGGACATCCCGCTCCAGGCCTACTTCCGTATCAACACGGAGAACATGGGCCAGTTCGAGCGGACGCTGATCATCGTCGACGAGGACGCCTACGTCCACTACGTCGAGGGCTGCACCGCCCCGATCTACTCCTCGGACTCGCTGCACAGCGCCGTCGTGGAGATCATCGTCAAGAAGGGCGGCCGCTGCCGCTACACGACCATCCAGAACTGGTCGAACAACGTCTACAACCTGGTCACCAAGCGCGCCGTGGCCTACGAGGGCGCGACCATGGAGTGGGTCGACGGCAACATCGGCTCCAAGGTGACCATGAAGTACCCCGCGGTCTACCTGATGGGCGAGCACGCCAAGGGCGAGACGCTCTCCATCGCCTTCTCCGGCCAGGGCCAGCACCAGGACGCCGGCGCCAAGATGGTCCACATGGCGCCGAACACCTCCTCCAACATCGTCTCCAAGTCGGTGGCGCGAGGCGGCGGCCGCACCTCCTACCGCGGCCTGATCGAGATCGGCGAGGGCGCCCACGGCTCCAAGTCGAACGTGCTCTGCGACGCCCTGCTCGTGGACACCATCTCCCGCTCGGACACCTACCCCTACGTCGACGTCCGCGAGGACGACGTCTCCATGGGCCACGAGGCGACCGTCTCCAAGGTCAGCGACGACCAGCTCTTCTACCTGATGAGCCGCGGTCTGTCCGAGGACGAGGCGATGGCGATGATCGTGCGCGGCTTCGTCGAGCCGATCGCCCGCGAGCTGCCCATGGAGTACGCGCTGGAGCTCAACCGGCTGATCGAGCTGCAGATGGAAGGCTCCGTCGGCTGATCCTCCCCCGGCCTCGAAGGCAGGGGAGGGGCACGGACGCCCCCGACCGCAGCAGCGAACCCTTTGTGACAGGAAGAGAGCACGACGACAGCCATGGCTGACAACACCCCCGCCGGCAGCACGACCGACGGCGCCATCCAGGTGGGCGGGCCGCAGCAGCCCATCGACGCGCGCGTGAGCGCCCCCGCCTCGTACGACGTGGCGGACTTCCCCGTGCCTCACGGCCGCGAGGAGGAGTGGCGGTTCACCCCGCTGGAGCGCCTGCGCGGTCTGCACGACGGCACCGCTGTGGCGAACGGCGGCGGCGTCAAGGTCGAGGTCAGCGCCCCCGCGGGCGTCACCGTCGAGACCGTCGGCCGTGACGACGCCCGCCTCGGCCGCTCCGGCAAGCCGGTCGACCGCGTCGCCGCCCAGGCCTACACCTCCTTCGAGAAGGCCTCGGTCGTCTCGATCCCCAAGGACGCGGTCCTCACCGAGCCCGTCACGATCTCCGTGCACGGCGAGGGCGGCGTGGCCTTCGGCCACCAGGTGATCGAGGTCGGCGCCTTCGCCGAGGCCGTCGTCGTCCTCGACCACACCGGTGACACCACGCTCGCCGCCAACGTCGAGTTCCTCGTCGGCGACGGCGCGAAGCTCACCGTCGTCTCCGTCCAGGACTGGGACGCCACCGCGGTGCACGCCGCCCAGCACACCGCGCTGATCGGCCGCGACGCCTCCTTCAAGTCCGTGATCGTCACCTTCGGCGGCGACCTGGTCCGCCTCCACCCCCGGGTCGTCTACGGCGCCCCCGGCGGCGAGGCCGAGCTCTACGGTCTGTACTTCACGGACAAGGGCCAGCACCAGGAGCACCGCCTCTTCGTCGACCACGACACCCCGCACTGCCGCAGCAACGTCGCCTACAAGGGCGCGCTGCAGGGCAAGGACGCCCACGCCGTCTGGATCGGCGACGTCCTCATCCGCGCGGAGGCCGAGGGCACCGACACCTACGAGCTCAACCGCAACCTCGTCCTCACCGACGGCGCCCGTGTCGACTCCGTGCCCAACCTGGAGATCGAGACCGGCGAGATCGTCGGCGCCGGCCACGCCTCGGCGACCGGCCGCTTCGACGACGAGCAGCTGTTCTACCTGATGGCCCGCGGCATCCCGGCCGACGAGGCCCGCCGTCTGGTGGTCCGCGGCTTCTTCGCCGAGCTGGTCCAGCAGATCGGCATCCCGGAGCTCGAGGAGCGCCTCATCGCCAAGATCGAGGCCGAGCTGGAGGCGTCGGTGGCATGAGCGAGAACCCCTACGTCCGCGCGGCCGCGCTGAGCGACCTGGAAGAGGACACCCCCAAGCGGGTCGAGATCGACGGCGTCCCCGTCTCCCTCGTCCGCACCGAGGGAGAGGTCTTCGCCATCAACGACATCTGCTCGCACGCGAATGTCTCGCTCTCCGAGGGCGAGGTGGAGGACTGCGCGATCGAGTGCTGGCTGCACGGCTCCAGCTTCGACCTGCGCACCGGCAAGCCCTCCGGCCTGCCCGCCACGCGCCCCGTCCCCGTATACCCCGTCAAGATCGAAGGGGACGACGTGCTCGTCTCCGTCACCCAGGAGTCCTGAGTTCCCCATGGCAACGCTTGAGATCCACGACCTGCACGTCTCCGTCGAAGCCGAGAACGGCCCGCGCGAGATCCTCAAGGGCGTCGACCTGACCGTGAAGCAGGGCGAGACCCACGCCATCATGGGCCCCAACGGCTCCGGCAAGTCGACCCTGGCGTACTCCCTCGCGGGTCACCCCAAGTACACGATCACCGGCGGCACCGTCACCCTCGACGGCGAGGACGTCCTCGCGATGTCCGTCGACGAGCGCGCCCGCGCCGGCGTCTTCCTCGCCATGCAGTACCCCGTCGAGGTGCCCGGCGTCTCGGTCTCCAACTTCCTGCGCACCTCCGCCACCGCCATCCGCGGCGAGGCCCCCAAGCTGCGCACCTGGGTGAAGGAGGTCAAGGGGGCCATGGAGCGCCTCAACATGGACCCCGCCTTCGCCGAGCGCAACGTCAACGAGGGCTTCTCCGGCGGTGAGAAGAAGCGCCACGAGATCCTCCAGCTGGAGCTCCTCAAGCCGAAGATCGCGATCCTCGACGAGACCGACTCCGGCCTCGACGTCGACGCCCTGCGCCAGGTCTCCGAGGGCGTCAACCGCGTCCGCGAGACCGGTGAGGTCGGCACCCTGCTGATCACGCACTACACGCGCATCCTGCGCTACATCAAGCCCGACTTCGTCCACGTCTTCTCCGGCGGTCGCATCGTCGAGTCCGGCGGCGCCGAGCTCGCCGACAAGCTGGAGTCCGAGGGCTACGAGGCCTACCAGACGAAGGGTGGCGTAACCGCGTGACCATACTGCCGGGCCTCCTCGACACCGAGGCGATTCGCAAGGACTTCCCCATCCTGGACCGCACGGTCCACGACGGTAAGAAGATCGTCTACCTGGACTCCGCGGCCACCTCCCAGAAGCCGCGCCAGGTGCTCGACGCGCTCAACGCGTACTACGAGCGGCACAACGCCAACGTCCACCGCGGCGTCTACACCATCGCCGAGGAGGCCACGGCGCTGTACGAGGGCGCGCGCGACAAGGTCGCCGCCTTCATCAACGCCCCCAGCCGCGACGAGGTGATCTTCACCAAGAACGCCTCCGAGTCGCTCAACCTCGTGGCCAACATGCTCGGCTGGGCCGACGAGCCCTACCGGGTCGACCACGAGACCGAGATCGTCATCACGGAGATGGAGCACCACTCCAACATCGTCCCGTGGCAGCTGCTCTCGCAGCGCACCGGCGCGAAGCTGAAGTGGTTCGGCCTCACCGACGACGGCCGGCTCGACCTGTCCAACATCGACGAGATCATCACCGAGAAGACCAAGGTCGTCTCGTTCGTGCTGGTCTCCAACATCATGGGCACGATCAACCCCGTCGAGACCATCGTCCGGCGCGCCCAGGAGGTCGGTGCGCTCGTCGTCATCGACGCCTCCCAGGCCGCCCCGCACATGGTGCTGGACGTCCAGGCCCTCCAGGCCGACTTCGTGGCCTTCACCGGCCACAAGATGTGCGGCCCGACGGGCATCGGCGTCCTGTGGGGCCGCCAGGAGCTGCTGGAGGACCTCCCGCCGTTCCTCGGCGGCGGCGAGATGATCGAGACCGTCTCGATGCACTCCTCCACCTACGCCCCCGCGCCGCACAAGTTCGAGGCCGGTACGCCCCCGATCGCCCAGGCCGTCGGCCTCGGCGCCGCGGTGGACTACCTCACCTCGATCGGCATGGAGAACATCGCCCGGCACGAGCACGCGATCACGCAGTACGCCGTCCGCCGCCTCCAGGAGGTGCCGGACCTGCGCATCATCGGCCCCACCACGGCCGAGGACCGCGGCGCCGCGATCTCCTTCACGCTCGGTGACATCCACCCGCACGACGTGGGCCAGGTCCTCGACGAGCAGGGCATCGCGGTGCGCGTCGGCCACCACTGCGCCCGTCCCGTCTGCCTGCGGTACGGAATTCCTGCGACCACGCGGGCGTCGTTCTATCTGTACTCCACCCCCGGTGAGGTCGATGCCTTGATCGAGGGCCTGGAGCACGTCCGGAACTTCTTCGGGTAGAGCGGGGATCTTGTGAAGCTGGATTCGATGTACCAGGACGTCATCCTGGACCACTACAAGCACCCGCACGGCCGGGGCTTGCGGGACGGCGACGCCGAGGTGCACCACGTCAACCCGACCTGCGGCGACGAGATCACGCTGCGGGTGCGCATGGCCGGCCACACCATCGAGGACGTCTCGTACGAGGGCCAGGGCTGCTCCATCAGCCAGGCCAGCGCCTCCGTGCTCAACGAGCTGCTGGTCGGCAAGGGGCTGGAGGAGGCGCAGAAGATCCAGGAGACCTTCCTGGAACTGATGCAGTCCAAGGGCCGCATCGAGCCGGACGACGCGATGGAGGAGGTGCTGGAGGACGCGGTCGCGTTCGCCGGCGTCTCCAAGTATCCGGCGCGCGTGAAGTGTGCTCTGCTGAGCTGGATGGCGTGGAAGGACGCGACCGCCCAGGCAATGGGCGAGAGCGCTGAAAGGAAGACCGCATGAGTGACAACGCAGAGGTGACCACCAAGCCGGCCACGGAGGAAGAGGTCCGCGAGGCCCTCTACGACGTGGTCGACCCCGAGCTGGGCATCGACGTCGTCAACCTCGGCCTGATCTACGGCATCCACATCGACGACGCCAACATCGCCACCCTCGACATGACCCTGACGTCCGCGGCCTGCCCGCTGACCGACGTCATCGAGGACCAGGCCAAGTCGGCCACCGAGGGCATCGTCAACGAGCTCCGGATCAACTGGGTCTGGATGCCGCCGTGGGGCCCGGACAAGATCACGGACGACGGCCGCGAGCAGCTCCGCGCGCTCGGCTTCAACGTCTGAGCCGTCCGACCGCGTAGGGAATGCGCAGGAAATGCGCAGGACAGCCCGCCCCCTGACCACCGGTCAGAGGGCGGGCTGCTGCTGTGTGGCGCAGTGGATGCCGCCGCCGCCCTCGGCGAGGGTGTGGATCTCCACCTGGCGGAGTTCGTGGCCGGGGTGGAGGTCGCGGAGGAGCGAGGCCGCGCGGTCGTCGGCGCGGCGGTCGCCGAAGCGGGGGAGGACGACGGCGCCGTTCGCCATGTAGTAGTTGGCGTAGCAGCCGAGGAAGTCCTCGCCGCGCTTGCCGAGGGCGGCCGGGTCCGGTTCGGGGAGGCCCACGATCTGCAGGCGGCGGCCGTGGGCGTCGGTGGCCGTCTCCAGGGTGGCGCGGGCCTGCTCGTACACGCGCGTCCAGACGTCCGGCCGCGCCCCGGGCGGCGGGCTGCTCAGCAGGACCGTGCCGGGGGCGGCGAAGCGGGCGAGGGCGTCGACGTGGCAGTCGGTGACGTCCTCGCCGCGGACGCCCTCCAGCCAGATCACCTTGCGGGCGCCGAGGAGTTCCTTGAGGGTCTTCTCGATGTCGTCGCGCGAGCGGCCCGGGTTGCGGTTGTCGTTGACCAGCGAGCTCTCGGTGACCAGCAGCGTTCCCTCGCCGTCGGTCTCCAGCGAGCCCCCCTCGGCCACGATCGGCGCCTGGATGCGGGGCACCCCGAAGGCCTCCAGCACCCGGCGTGCCACCAGGCGGTCGCGGGGGTGCTCCTGCTTGCCGCCCCAGCCGTTGAAGCCGAAGTCGATGCCCGCGGCGGCCCCGCCGGGCCCGGTCACGAAGACGGGGCCGGAGTCGCGCAGCCAGAGGTCGTCGACGGGCACGGGCACGACCTCGACGCCCCCGCCGCACGCCGTCCGCGCAGCCCCGGCGTCCTCGGGCGCCGCGAGCAGCACCACGGGCTCGTACTCCGCGATCGTCCGCGCGACGGCGGCGACGTCCTCCCGGACGGCTGCGGTGTACCGGCCCCAGACGGGGCCGGCCGGCGGCCAGCCCATGAAGGTGCGCAGGTGGGGCTGTGATTCGGCGGACATCTGATGCATCGTCGGGAATCCTCGGAGCCGCTGGGACAGACTGTGGCCATGGCTTCTTCGCTCTACACCATCGTGATCGACGCACACGACATGCGCGCGCAGGCGCGGTTCTGGTGCGGTGTCCTCGACTGGAAGGTGCTCTACGAGGATGACGCGGAAATCGTCATCGGCGTTGACGAATCCGCGACTCCCGGCATCACCTTCGTGCCCGTGGCGGAGGGCAAGACCCTCAAGAACCGGCTGCACATCGACCTCAACCCCGACGACCTCGACGCCGAGGTCGCGCGCATCACCGCGCTCGGCGCCCGCCCGGCGGACGTGGGACAGGGCCCGGACGTCTCCTGGCGCGTCCTCGCCGACCCCGAGGGCAACGAGTTCTGCGTGCTGAGCCCCAAGCGATCGCTCGTCGCGTAGGGCCGTACGCGCCGGTGAGGCGACCGGTGCGCCGTGAGTTCGCCTTGAGAGGGCCCCTCCGGTTAGGTTTTCGAGCATGACCGATGCTGTTGCCTCCCGTACCACCGGCGCCGTCGCCGCCGGCCTTGCCACGATCACCGAGGACGGGACCGTCCTCGACACCTGGTTCCCCGCTCCGGAGCTCACCGAGGACGCCGGCCAGGCCGGCACCGAGCGCCTGAGCGCCGAGCGCGCCGCCGAGCTGCTCGGCGAGAACGCCCTCAAGGCCGTCGGCCCGGACCCGCGCCGGGGCGTCGAGGTCGTGGCCGTCCGTACGGTCATCGCCTCGCTGGACGACAAGCCGCTCGACGCGCACGACGCCTACCTGCGCCTGCACCTGCTCTCCCACCGCCTGGTCAAGCCGCACGGCCAGAACCTGGACGGCATCTTCGGCCTGCTCGCCAACGTCGCCTGGACCTCGCTCGGCCCCGTCGCCGTCTCCCAGGTCGAAAGCGCCCGCCTGGCCGCCCGCGCGGAGGGCCTGCACCTGCAGGTGACCAGCATCGACAAGTTCCCGCGGATGACGGACTACGTCGCCCCGTCCGGCGTCCGGATCGCCGACGCCGACCGCGTCCGCCTCGGCGCCTACATCGGCTCCGGCACCACCGTCATGCACGAGGGCTTCGTCAACTTCAACGCCGGCACGCTGGGCACCTCCATGGTCGAGGGCCGCATCAGCGCGGGCGTCGTCGTCGGCGACGGCACCGACATCGGCGGCGGCGCGTCCACCATGGGCACGCTCTCCGGCGGCGGCAAGCAGATCATCTCCATCGGCGAGCGCTGCCTGCTCGGCGCCGAGTCGGGCATCGGCATCGCGCTCGGCGACGAGTGCGTCGTCGAGGCGGGCCTGTACGTGACGGCCGGCACGCGCGTCACCCTGCCGGACGGCGAGATCGTCAAGGCACTGACCCTGTCGGGCGCGGACAACATCCTCTTCCGCCGCAACTCCACGACGGGCGCCGTCGAGGCCCGCCCCTACAAGAGCACCTGGGGCGGCCTGAACGAGATCCTGCACAGCCACAACTGAGTCCCGCGGTCACCTGCACACGAGCGCCCTCCCGGGGCCCGACCGGCCCCGGGAGGGCGCTCTGCTGTGCCTGCCCGGGCCGGAGCGGAGGCGATCGGCGCGGTCCGCGCTAGAGCCCCAGCTCCGCGTACGCCTTGAGCAGCGCCTCCGTGCGCTCGGGGCTTGCCGCGCGCAGCGGCGGGCGTACCGGGCCGGCCGGTCGGCCGAGGGCGTTCAGCAGGGCCTTCGCCGTGACCGTGCCGGGCAGGCCGGACGCCATCATCAGCTCGACCAGGGGCAGCACCTGCCGGTGCAGGCGGGTGGCCTCCGCCGGGGCGCCGCGGTCGAAGGCGTCCAGGGCCGCGGCCAGCACCGGGCCCGCGACGTTGGCGACCGTGCTGACGTAGCCGGTCGCGCCCACGGAGCGCAGCGGAAGGTTGAGCTCCTCCGAGCCCGAGTAGTACGCGAGATCCGTGGCGGCGATGACCTTGGCGCTGCCCAGCAGGTCGTACGCGCAGTCCTTGACGCCCGCGATGCGCGGGTGCTCGGCCAGGCGCAGCATGGTGGCGGGCTCGATGCGGGTGGCGGTGCGGCCCGGGATGTCGTAGAGCATCACGGGCAGCCCGGTCCCGTCGGCCACGGTCAGGAAGTGCTCGGCGATGTCCTCCTGCGGCGGCCGGCTGTAGTACGGGGTCACCACGAGCACGCCGTGCGCCCCGGCCGCCTCGGCCGCCCGGGCCAGTTCCACGGTGTGGCGGGTGTCGGCCGAGCCGACGCCCGCCGTGATGCGCGCCCGGTCGCCGACGGCCTCGGCCACGGCCCGGACGAGCGCGCTCTTCTCCGCATCGCTCGTGGTCGGCGACTCGCCGGTGGTGCCGCTGAGGACGAGGCCGTCGCAGCCGCCGTCCCCGACGAGGCGGTCGGCGAGGGCCTGCGCCCCGTCGAGGTCGAGCTCCCCCTCCGGGGTGAAGGGGGTGACCATCGCGCAGACGGTACGGCCGAAGGGGCTGGTGGGCAGCATGGTGCTTCACGCTCCGGGTCGGGTGGTCCTGTTCTGGAACAGGATTCTCGGCCCCTTCGACCGTACAGGTCTATTTAATTGTTCTGCCGCGAACCGCTAAGCACTGCTACGGCTTCTGCGGCTTCCAGCGCTTCTACGGCTTCCAGCGCAGCACCTGCGGGTCGTGGTCGCTGGCCTGGTCGGCGAACTCCGCGTTGACGTGCACGATGTCGTAGTCCACGCGGCGCACGTGAGAGCTGGTCAGGATGTGGTCCAGCACCTGGGAGTTGCCCTGGTAGACGTAGCCGTAGCGCTCGCCGCGCGGCAGCCGGCCGACCTGGTCGGTCAGCACCTTGCCCGCGGTGAGGGTCTTCAGGGCGGACGAGAACTGGTAGTCGTTCAGGTCGCCCGCGACGATGACGTTCGCCTGCCGGTCGGCCGCCAGCAGCTGCTTGACGAAGGCGTTCACCGCCTTGGCCTGCTGGTTGCGCTGCACCTCCGAGGAGCGGGCCGGGGGCTGGAAGCGGCTGTCGAGGCCCTGGTCGCCGCCCTTGGAGTTGAAGTGGTTCGCGACGACGAAGACCCGCTCGCCCCGGAAGGTGAACTGGCCCACGAGGGGCTTGCGGCTGTTCGCCCACGCGGCGTTGCCGGGGTCGATACGGCCGGGCGAGGCGGTCAGCGCGGCCTTGCCGCCCGCACGGACGGCCCTGACGGCGGTGGTGGAGTCGCCGCCGGGGGTGTCGGTGAAGGAGACCCGGGCGGGGTTGAAGAGGAAGGCGGTGCGGATGTTGCCGCCCGGCTGGCCGCCGTCCTGCCCGTTGACGGGGTTGATCTGCCGCGCCTCGTACGCCGGGCCACCGGCCGCCTTGATGGCGTCCTTGAGCTTCTTCAGCGTCTGTCCGGCGTCGACGGTGCCGTCGTCGGTGGTGCCGTTGTCGTCCTGGACCTCCTCCAGGGCGACGATGTCGGGCGAGGCGAGGTTGGTGACCAGCGCGGCCGCCAGCCGGTCGAACTTCGCCTGCGGCGTCCTGGGGGAGAGGTTCTCCACGTTGTACGTGGCGACCGAGAGCTCGTCGCCGCGCTGCTTGCGCGTCGTCTCGCGCTTCAGGCCGTGACCGGCGAGCTTGCCGAGCTCGGTGGCCTGCAGCGTGTAGCCGCCGAAGTTGTCGTAGTCCAGCGGGCCCGCGGTGGTGCCGGTCAGCTCGTCGCCGACGTTCGCGACGGGGAAGGGGCGCTGGGCGAAGGGGATCAGCGAGGCCACCTTGACCCGGCCCGCGTTCGGGTCGCGGTAGGAGCCGTAGAGCGTGCCGCCGCGGGCGGTGCGGTTGTGGCGGGGCTCGGCGGTGACCCACAGGTCCTTGTGCTCGCTGGTGGCGCCGACGACCGGGGCGTCCTGCACGGAGACGCGCATGCCCTCCAGTGACTCGTAGCGGTCCAGGGCGTACGAGCCCGGCCGCAGCGGGAGCTTCTCGATGGAGCCGCCGTGCGCGTCGGGCGCGTAGCGGTCGGGGATCTGCGACGGGCGCAGCTTCACCGGGGCGGGCAGGGCGTTGCCGGAGGAGCGCACCGTCCACGTGGCCCTGGTGAGCTGGGTGACCGACTGCAGGCCGGCCTTCTCGCCGCCCGGGTAGTACTCGGCGACGGTGCCGGAGACGGTCACGGCGTCGCCCACGGCCACCGCCGGCGTGGTGGAGCCGGTGAAGACGAAGATGCCCTCGCTCGTCGCGTCGTTGCGGTCCGGGTGCGTGTCCTGCAGCCAGAAGCCGCGCGCCGAGCCGAACGCGCGTACGGCCGTGACGACGCCGGGGACGCCCGACACCTGCCGGCCGGCGAGCGGGGACACCCGGGTCGTGCCCTGGATGTCGTGGATACGCAGGCCCTCGGCGTTCGCCGGCTGCGGGGCGGCGAGCAGGCCCGCAGCGAGTGCGCCGGCGACGAGGGAGCCGAGGGCCGCGGGTCTGCGCAGGGAGCGGGGACGGGGGTCGGACGGGCGAGTGGGCACGGATGCCTCCCGGTAGGGATGTGAGGGGGGTATGACGCAGAGGAATCGTCGTTGACGCGATCCTGACGATCTCTACGCGCGTCAATGTCTTGCGCGCCCCGGGAAGTTGTCAAGGTTCCGCGGGTAACCGTCAGCCATATGTCCGTCGGCGGTTCGGCGAACCGGGCGGCAGGGAGGAAAACGCGTTTAGGCTTGGGCATCGCGCCCGGGTACATGCGGCGCTGCCTGCCACACCGCGCGCCGCCGCACGTCACCGCATGTGCCGCGACGCACGTCACGACGAGGAGAGACCCCCCTGATGTCCGGAGACCGCCCGACCATGCCGCCGGTGCGGCTCCCCTCCGACGCGGAGCTCGCGCGCGACGCGCTGTCCGCGCCGCTGCTCGCCCGCGCCGCGAAGCTCGCGCGCTGGGCCGGCGAGGAGGGCATCCCGGTCGGGGTCGGCGGCGAGCTGCTCGTGGAGCAGCTGCGGGCGGCCACGGAGCTCCTCGGGCTCGCGGGCGACGAGGACGGCGACGCCTACGCCATGGACGCGTGGCAGCACGCGCTCGACACCGGGCTGGTGGACTTCGAGGAAAACGAGGGTGAAGGGGCCGAAGGGGACGCAGAGGGCGCGGAGGGGGACGAGGAGCCGGAAGCGGGCGAGGACGGGTCCCGGGGCACCGCCGTCGCCGGCGAGGAGCTCGCCACGCTCACCTCCGGCAGCCCCGCCGACGTCCTCGAACTGTTCCTCGGCGGCTTCGAGAGCGTCCTCGCCGACGCCGCCGCGCCCGACCTCGGCGACATCGCCGACCGGATCGCCGAGGGCGAGGACCTCGACCTCGACTCCCTCGACTGGGACCCCGAGGGCGAGGCCGACTTCCTCGACGGCGTCCTCGGCAACCTCTACCTGCTGACCGCGCTGGAGCAGAGCGACGCGCAGCATCCCGTACCGCTGCCGGCGCTCGCCGCGTCCATGATCGTGCCCGATGACATGGACGAGCCCACGGACGACATCCTCGAAGAGGTCTCCGACGCGATGATGCGCCTGGACGACCAGTTCCGGCTGCTCGCGCCCACCGGGATCATCGAGTACCGGCCCGTCGACGAGTCCCTCATCGAGGAGGTCGACGGCGAGGGCCACATCCGCGAGTCCGTCGACGGCGTCGTCTCCGACGCCCCCGAGGAGGAGGACGTCAGCCGCTACGGCATGGTCTCCCTCACCCCGCTCGGCGTCTTCGCCGTCCGGGACCGGATGGTGCAGGCCGGCATCGACGCCCCCGCCGTCGGCGACCTCGCCGACAAGGGCGCCGACGCCCTCCTCGCCGCCCTGCCCGGCCACCCGGAGACGGCCGCCCGCGCGGAGGCCGAGCTGTGGCTCGCCCGCCGGACGCCCGCGGACGCCGCCCGGGAGCTGCTCGCCGCCGGGCGCGGCGACGATGCGGACGCGCCGTCGCGCCGCCTCGCCTGCCAGCAGACGCTCTCCCTCCTCGGCGCGGACGCCGGCCCGGCCGTGCGCGAGGTCCTCGACGACCGCGAGCTGGGCGGGCTCGCCCGCGTGTGGCTCGCCGAGCACGGGGCGGCGGACGTGCCCGAGCCGGGCGAGGACATGGTCTTCTGGCTGACGATCGACACGATCGCCGCCCAGCTGGCCGCCTCCGGCGACACGGACGAGCTGCGCGGGCTGGTGGAGAGCCTGGTCGGGCAGCACGGCGGGTTCTTCGACGCGGCGTGGCGGGTGGACCACCCGGCGACGGCGGAGGTCCTGGAGGCCATGGGCCGCCTCCACCCCGAGAAGAAGATCGCGAAGGAGGCCCGCAAGGCGGCGTTCAAGGCCCGCTCGCGGGGCTGACCCCTTGCGTCGCCCCGGCCCTCTTCGGGCCGGGGCGCCCCCGGTGTGCTCTCCGCTGCGGCGGTGATCAGCTGCCGTGGTGGTGTCCGGCGGTGCCTGGTCGGCCTGGGCCGGGTTCGGCGCCGCCGGATGTGTTCGTGGTGGTTGCTCGCCGTTGCGGCGGAGGGAGTGGCCCCGGTCCCGCCCTTTCGCCGTTTCCCCCTGCGGGGAGCCGGGCGGCGGCGCCGGGCCGGCCGCGGTTTCAGGGTGCGGCGGCGGAGGAAGCGCCCCGGTCCCGCCCTTTCGTCGTTTCGCCCCCCCTGCGGGGGACCGGTGGCGGTGATACGGCGGGCGCGTCCCGCGCGGATCGCGCGCCCCGCGCCCGTCCCTCGCGCTTTGTGCGGTGTTCATACGGTATTCGGTGGGGAACGGGAATGTAGGCGCGTGAGCCCGCGGACCCTGGAGAGCAGATGACCCTCAGCCGAAGAGACTTCGCGAAGCGATCCGCCGTCGCCGGTGCCGGGGTGGCGCTGACCGGCAGCGTGGGAGTGCTCGCCAGTGCCCCCGGCGCCCTGGCGGGCGGCATCCCCGAGCAGCCCGGCGCCGGCGGCGACGCCGAAGCGGGCTCCCGCCCCCGCCGTCGGCCCGGCTACGGGCCCCTCGTGCCGGACCCGAAGGGCCTCCTCGCCCTGCCCGCCGGCTTCTCCTACCGCGTCGTCACCCGGGCCGGCGTCACCAAGCTGGAGTCCGGCGAGCCCACGCCCTCGAACCACGACGGCACCGCCGCCTTCGCAGGCCCCCGCGGCGCCACCGTCCTCGTCAACAACCACGAGCTCAAGGGCCCCCGGGGCAACTGGAAGTATCCGGTGCCCCTCACCGAGGGGCTCGTCTACGATCCCGCCGCGTCCGGCGGCTGCACCGTCGTCGAGGTCTCCCACGACGGCTCGCACGTCGCCGAGCACGTCGGCATCGCGGGCACGTCCACCAACTGCGCCGGCGGCGCCACCCCGTGGGGCACCTGGCTGACCTGCGAGGAGACCGAGGACAAGGCCGGGCAGCACGGTATGACCAAGGACCACGGCTACGTCTTCGAGGTCGACCCGCACGACCGCCGCGCGAACCGCGCCCCCAAGCCCGTCAAGGCGCTGGGCCGCTACGCCCACGAGGCCGTCGTCACCGACCCCTCCCGCGGTCACCTCTACCTCACCGAGGACGCCTCGGGCCCCAACGGCCTGCTCTACCGCTGGACCCCGCCGAGCGGCTTCCGGCACGGCCGTGGCAAGCTGCGCACGCTCGCCGACGACGCGGGCGTGCTCCAGGCCTTCAAGTGCTTCGACTCCGGCGGCCGCTTCGTCGACGACCTCTCCCGCGCCACCCGTACGGGCACGGTCTACGGCGTCGACTGGGTCGGCGTGCCCGACCGCGACGCCCGGTCGGTGCCGGTGCGCAAGCAGTTCAAGGACGACGAGGTCACCCGGGCCCGCAAGCTCGAAGGCATGTGGTGGGGGGACGGGGGCGCCTACATCGTCTCGTCCTTCGCCCGGGAGGAGAGCCCCGTCCAGCACGACGGCCAGGTGTGGTTCTACGACCCCCGCCGTCGCACCCTCACCCTGAAGGTGCGACTCGGCGTGAACAAGGACCCGGGCCGGGACGGCGCCTTCGACGGCCCCGACAACATCACCGTCTCGCCGCACGGCGGCCTGGTCGTCGCGGAGGACGGCGAGGGGATCCAGCACCTCTTCGGCGCCCTCGACGACGGCCGCACGTACCCCATCGCCCGCAACGAGCTCAACATGGGAACTGCTCAGAAGCCCGAGTACAGCGAGTTCACCGGGGTCACCTTCTCGCCGGACGGCAGGACGCTCTTCGCCAACATCCAGGAGCCCGGCATCATGCTGGCGATCACCGGCCCCTGGCGCCGTCAGGGCAGGTGACGGGCACATGAGCCCCCGGGAATCATGACCGGTCGCCTTTGTTGAAGGAGAGGTGACGATCCGGCTCTCCGTACTCGACCGCTCCCGCACCCGCCGGGACCGCCCGCAGGGTGAGGCGCTGCGCGACACCGTGCGGTTCGCGCAGCAGGCCGAGGCGCTCGGCTACCACCGCTTCTGGGTCTCGGAGCACCACAGCGTGCCCGGCGTGGCGGGCTCGGCCCCGACCGTGCTCGCCGCGGCGGTGGCGGCCGCGACCTCGCGGATCAGGGTGGGCACGGGCGGGGTGATGCTGCCCAACCACCGCACGCTCGTCGTCGCCGAGCAGTTCGGGGTGCTGGAGTCCCTCTTCCCGGGCCGCATCGACATGGGCCTGGGCCGCTCGGTCGGCTTCACGGACGGCATCCGCCGGGCCCTGGGCACGGACAAGGACGCCATGGGGGACTTCGCCGGGCAGCTCGCCGAGCTGGAGGACTGGTTCACCGGCGGCCCCCGCGCGTACGACGGGGTGCACGCCCGCCCGGCCGAGGGCCTGACGGTCCCGGCGTTCGTCCTCGCCAACGAGGCGGGCGCGGACCTGGCGGCCGCCGCGGGAGCCGCCCTGGTCATCGGCGGCCTGAGCGGCGAGGAGCGGATGCTCGCCGCCGTCGGGCGCTACCGGGCGGCCTTCCGGCCGTCGGCGTGGTGGCGGCGCCCGTACGTCGTGGTGGCGGGGAACGTGGCCGTCGCCGGCACCCGCGAGGAGGCCCGCAGGCTGCTCGTCCCCGAGGCGTGGGCGCTGGCCCACTCCCGTACGCACGGCGCCTTCCCGCCGCTGGAGCCCGCGGAGGAGACCGAGGCGCGGGAGATGACCGGGCGGGAGCGCCGGCTGTACGAGGACGGGCTGCGCGGGCACATCCACGGCACGGAGGACGAGGTGTCCGCCGCGCTCGGGACGCTGATCGAGCGCAGCGGCGCCGACGAGGTGCTCGTCACCACGTCCTCGTACGACCGTAAGGCGCTGCTGGACTCCTACCGCAGGCTGGCCGGGATCGCGGGTCTGCCGGCGGCGGGAGCCCAGGTGCTCACAGGGCCTGCGCGGCCGGCTTGACCAGATCGCGCACCGTGCGCGACTTCACGAACTCGCCCAGGGCCGTCATCTCCCACTCGCCCGAGTACTGCCGGATGAACTTCGCCATCAGCACGCCGGTCTTGGGCTCCGCGCCGGTCAGGTCGAAGCGCACCAGCTCCTCGCCCGTGCGGGCGTCGAGCAGGCGGCAGTAGGCCTTGGCGACCTGGTTGAACTTCTGGCCGTTGAAGGAGCTGACGGTGAAGACCAGGCCGGTCACCTCCGGCGGCAGGCCCTCCATGTGCACGGTGATGGTCTCGTCGTCGCCGGAGCCCTCGCCGGTGAGGTTGTCGCCGGAGTGCTGGACGGCGCCGTTGAGGATCTGCAGCTTGCCGAAGTAGCAGGCGTCGATCATGTTGCGGTCGGGGCCGTAGGCGATGACGGAGGCGTCCAGGTCGATGGCGCGGGTGCCCCAGGCGGGCTCCCAGCCCAGGCCCATCTTCACCGACTGCGTCAGCGGCCGGCCGCCCTTGACCAGCGACACCGTCTGGTTCTTCTGCAGGCTCACCCGGCCCTTGTCCAGGTTGATCTTCCCGGCGCCGGGGGCGGGGGCGGGCGGAGCCGGGGGAACGGCGGGCGCGGCCGGGGCGGCCGCGGGCATCGGCGGTACGGGGGCGGCCGGCTGCACGGGTGCGGGTGCGGGCGCGGCGGCAGGCATGGGCGCGGGGGCCGCGGGCTCCTCCACGCTCACGCCGAAGTCGGTGGCGATCCCCGCCAGGCCGTTCGCGTAACCCTGGCCGACCGCGCGCACCTTCCAGGCGCCCGCCCGGCGGTAGACCTCCACGATCACCAGAGCCGTCTCGGAGCCCAGCCGGGGCGGGGTGAACGTGGCGAGGACCGAGCCGTCGTCGGTGCTGCGGACGGTGGCGGTCGGCTCGATGCCGGCGAAGCTCGTGCCCTGGGCGTCGGGGCTGGCGGTCACCACGATCTTCTCGATGCCGGCCGGGACGGCGGCGGTGTCCACCACGATGGCGTCGGGCGAGCCGCCGGACGCGGCGCGGTGGCTCACGCCCGGACCGGAGGGCTGGTTGTAGAAGACGAAGTCGTCGTCGGAGCGCACCTTGCCGTCGGCGGTGAGCAGCAGGCCCGATACGTCGAGCCGCACCGGGGCGGTGACGTCCACCGTCACGCGGGCGACGGAGAGAGGGATGTTCGAGCCGGGTGTCATAGCGGTCATGTCCCGGGTAACGAGCGGCCGCTCTTTGCGGTTCCATTACCGAACACCTGATGCGGTCCCGTTACGGATGCGGTCGCCGCAGATCAGCCGGGGTGCCAGCGGGGCGGGTCGGCGGTGCAGAACTCGCCGCCGATGCGGTCGTGCCCCTCCCGCGGGGTTCCGCCCTCCGCGGCCAGCAGGGCGGGCGCGTACGGCTCCGAGTCGTCCTGGGGCTCGTAGCCCAGTGCGCGGGCGGTCGACAGGTCCCACCACAGCCGGGTGTTGGCGGAGCTGCCGTAGGCGACGGTGTGGCCGACGCCGTCCGCGGTGAGGGCGGCGTGCACGAGCCGGGCGCAGTCGCCCGGGCTCAGCCAGACCGACAGCATGCGCACCGACGTGGGCTCGGGGAAGCAGGCGCCGATGCGCAGGGAGACGGTCTCGATGCCGTGCCGGTCCCGGTAGAGGGAGGCGAGGTCCTCGCCGAAGCACTTGGAGAGGCCGTAGAAGGTGTCGGGGCGGTGGGCGGTCTCCGCGGGCAGGAGCGGCGCGCCCTCCGCGGGGACGGGTGCGAAGCCGACGGCGTGGTTGCTGGAGGCGAGGACCACGCGCCGGACGCCCGCCTCCCGGACGGCCTCGTAGAGGCGGTACGTGCCCTCGACGTTGGCGCGCAGGATGTCCTCGAACGACGCCTCCAGGGGGATCCCCGCCAGGTGGACGACCGCGTCCACGCCGTCGACGGCCTTCAGGAGCGCCTCGCGGTCGGCGAGGCCGGCGGTGATCGCGTCCGGCTCGCCCGGCACCGGCCGGGCGTCGAACAGGCGCAGCCGGTGGCCGTGGGCGGGCAGCCGGGTGCGCAGGTGGGTGCCGATGCGGCCGGCCGCGCCGGTGAGGAGGACCGTGCGGGATGCGGGCATGGCGCCGGGGCCTCCTGGGGCGGTCCGGAAGGGGAAGCGCACACGTTAGGGAGCGGGTGTGCGGCGGTCAAGGAGGCGCGGAGGGGGAAGGGGGAGGGGGACGGAGGTGGGGGATGAAGGAGGGGGCCGGAATTATTCAATCCGCTTATTCCATCGGCGAGATGACGATCGTCACGAAATAACGACGGGGTCCGCTCTGCTGCACCCATCGAAGTCACCACTGATCCACAAGGAGCACACATGCCGAGCCCCACCGCCGCGCAGGGGACCGCCGTACAGGGAACCGTCGCCAAGGGATACGAGGGCGTCCGCGAGGAGTTCGAGGCCACCTTCGCCGAGGAGCGGGCCGGGCACTCCGCCCAGCTCGCCGCCTACGTCGACGGCAAGCAGGTCGTCGACCTGTGGGGCGGCCCCGGCTTCGAGGGCGACTCGCTCACCGGCGTGTTCTCCTCTACCAAGGGTGCGGCCCACCTCGTCGTCGCCCTCCTCGTCCAGGAAGGCGTGCTCGACCTCGACCGCGAGGTCGCCCACTACTGGCCCGAGTTCGCCGCCGCGGGCAAGGGAGCCGTCACCCTGCGCGACCTCCTCGCCCACCGGGCCGGGGTCATCGGCATCGAGGGCGGCTTCACCACGGAGGAGCTCGCGGACGACCGCGTCATAGCCGAGAAGCTGGCCGGCCAGCACCCCTACTGGCGCCCCGGCACCGCCTTCGGCTACCACGGCCTGGTCATCGGCGCCCTGACCGGTGAGGTCGTCCTGCGCGCCACCGGGCGCACCATGCAGGAGATCTACGAGGAGCGCATCCGCGCCCCCTACGGCATCGACTTCTACATGGGCCTGCCCGAAGAGCACGAGCACCGCGTCCTCGACATCCAGCCCATGGACCCGACGCCCGGCCAGAAGCGCGCCCTGCTCGAGGGCGCCTCGGGGCCGCACAGCCTGATGGGCGTCGCCTTCAACCTCAACCACGCCGAGCCCACCGTCCTGGAGGACCTGCCGAACCACCGCGTCATCCGCGCGGGCGGCCCCGCCTCCGTCGGCGGCATGGCCTCCGCGCGCGGCCTGGCCCGGATGTACGCGGCCGCGATCAGCGGCGTCGACGGGAAGGAGGCGCTGCTGACGCCCGGCACCGCCGCGGACTTCGCCCAGATCCACTCCATCGGCTACGACCTGGTCGTGCGCCAGCACATGGCCTTCGGCCTGGGCTTCGCCGCCGTCGGCGACAAGTACCCCTTCCTCGGCGGCCGCGCCTTCGGGCACGGCGGCGCCGCCGGCTCCCAGGCCTTCGCCGACCCGTCCAGCGGGCTGGCCTTCGGCTTCAACCGCCGCCGGTACGGGTTCCGCGACGACAACGACCTTCAGGTGACGCGGCTGGCGAAGGCGGTCAGCGAGGCGGCGGCGGGTCGCTGACCCTCTGCGCTCGTTCCCGCCGCGGCGGGAGGGGCGGGCTGGGCCCGGTTTTCGTCTTCCGCCGCAGCGGTGAGCGACCCCCACCGGGGTCGTCGGCGGTGCCGAGCCGCCCGCGGGCTGCCGGGCACCGCCGGGCTCCGCCGTGGTGGTGGATCGCCGTTGCGGCGGGAGGTGTGGGCTGGGCCCGGGTGTCTTCTTCCGCCGCGGCGGTGCGTGACCCCCACCGGGGTCGTCGGCGGTGCCGAGCCGCCCGCGGGCTGCCGGGCACCGCCGGGCTCCGCCGTCGTGGCAGGTCGCCGTTGCGGCGGAAGGGGTGCGCCGGGGCCGGGCCCCACGGGGGCGAACCGTGGTGCCGAGCCGGCCGCAGGCCTCAGCGTGGGGACACGAAACCGCACTCGTACGCGGCGATGACCGCCTGCGTGCGGTTGCGGACGCCCAGTTTGGCCAGGGCGCCCGCCACGTGGGTCTTCACCGTCGCCGCGCCCAGGACGAGTTGCTCGGCGATTTCGGCGTTCGACAGGCCCCGGGCCATCAGGCGGAGCACCTCCGCCTCCCGGTCCGACAGCTGCGCGCGCAGCTTCCCCGCGGCCGCCTTCGCCCGCCGCGTCTGCGCGTGCTCCGCCGCGAGGGCGCGTACCGCGGCGGGGAAGAGCAGCGAGTCGCTGCGGGCCACCAGCCGGACGGCCTGGACGAGTTCGTCGGCGCCCGCCCGCTTGAGGAGGAAGCCGCTGGCGCCCGCGCGCAGCGCGTCGTACACGTAGCTGTCGTTCTCGAACGTGGTGACGACGATGACGCGCGGCGGGGAGTCCATGCCGCCCAGCAGCTGTTCGGTGGCCCGGATGCCGTCGACCTCGGGCATCCGTACGTCCATCAGGACGACGTCCGGACGCAGTTCGCGGACGACGGAGACCGCCTCCGCGCCGGTCGTGGCCTCGCCGACGACCTCCAGGTCCTCCTCGGCGCCCAGGATCGCCCGCAGGGCGGTCCGCACCATGCGCTCGTCGTCGGCGAGCACGATCCGCAGGGGCGTCGTCACCGGCCCGCACCCCCGCTCAGCGGCAGGCGGACGGCGAGCCGCCACACCCCGTCCCGCTCGCCGGAGCTGCTGCTGCCGCGCAGCAGCCGGGCCCGTTCGGCTATGCCCGTCAGACCGCGGCCGCCGCCGGTGCGGCGGTGCGCGCGGCCGGGGGCCTTGTCGGGGTTGACCGGATTCTCCAAGGCGACCTCCACGGCGTCGTCGTGCACGGTGATGCGCAGCAGCACGGGCACCCGGCCCGCGTGCCGCAAGGCGTTGGTGAGGCCCTCCTGCACGATCCGGTACGCCTCGCGGGAGACGACCGGCGGCACGCCGTCCAGGGCGGCCGGTGCGGCGAGGGTGACGGTGCCGCCCGCGGCGCGGGTGCGCTCCAGCAGCCCGTCCAGGTCGGCGAGGGTCGGCGCGGGCGCGGCGGAGGCGGCGCCGTCCTCGCGCAGCAGCCCGAGGACGGTGTCGAGCTCGCCGACCGCCTCGCGCGTCGTCTCCTCGATCGCGGCCAGCGCCTGCCGCGCGAACTCCGGGTCGGCGTCGAGGACCTTGCGCGCGGCGCTCGCCTGCAGCGTGACCGCGCTCAGCGCGTGCCCCACGGAGTCGTGCAGTTCGCGCGCCAGCCGGTTGCGCAGGGCCAGCCGCATGGCGTGCTGCTCGGCCTCCGCCAGCCGGTCGGCGGCGGTCGGGCCGAGCAGGACGGGCGCGCAGCGGGCGAGGAGGGCGCCCGCGGCCGCGGACGCCCCGGTGAGCAGGAGCAGCACCGCCAGGCCGGCCGGCAGCGCCAGCAGCGTCCACGGGAAGGCCAGGTCCCCGAGCCCGTACGGGGCGTCCTCGCCTCCCGGGACGCCGGTGACCGGCAGGGCGATCAGCATCAGCGCGAACGGGGGCGTGGCCAGCGACATGCCGCTCACGATGCCGCCGGCCAGCAGGTGCAGGGTGTACCACAGGGCGGTCCGCCCGCGCGCGGCCCGCGACTCGCCCGGGCCCGTCGCGAGCTCCTCCTCCGGCACCCCGCACAGGGCGCGTGCCGCCTCCGACTCCAGCGTCCGTACGAAGGGCACCAGCGCGGTCACCGCTGCCGGCACCAGCGCCAGCGCGAAGACGCCGAACTGCCGGCCGAGGGTGGACGGGAACAGGATGTTCGTGTCCCTGACGAAGACCGCCGTCAGCGTGCTCGCCAGCAGGTAGTACGGCATCAGCAGCGCACCGCCGAGCAGCAGGTGCACCCATCGCAGGCGGGCGCGGCGGCCCACCAGGGCATCGGCGCCGCGCCGCAGGAGGGCAGTCACGGCCCTCACAGCGCGGCGGCCCGCGCGGAGCGCTGGACGAAGAAGCGTGCGCCGGCGGCGAGGACCAGCAGACCGATGATCACCTGCACAGCGTAGGCGACGGCCATCGTCGCCGTCGGCCCCCGGCCGTCGTCGGCCAGGGACGTCAGCGTCGCGAGCAGCTGCCAGCCGCCCCACGCCGCCGTCGCGGCCGAGCCGACCCCCGCGAGGAGCAGCGGCACGCGCAGCGGTAGCCGGCCGCCGCGTCCGGACAGGGCCCGGCCGGACAACAGCAGGACGGCGCCCGCGATCGTCGCGGCGGCGTACAGCACGTAGCCCGACTCCCCGGCCGCGAAGTCGCCGCGGTCCATCCGGGCTATCTCCGGCGTGAGCCCCGCCGACACCCCGCACGTCCACATCAGGTGCACCCCGCCGGGCAGGACGGCCAGGGCGCCCGCCGTGGCCAGCGCGGCCCGCTGGCCCCGGCCGAGCGGACGGACCGTCAGGTCACGGACGCTGCCCCGCCACAGGTGTCCCCAGCGCTCGCGGGCGTACAGCACGAACAGGGTGCCCAGGGCCAGCCCCTGGACGATGAACCCGGTGTAGACCACGCCGAAGACCCACTCGTCCAGGAACGGCTTCTCGGCCCCGCTGCCGGAACCGGCCGCCGCCGAACCGCCGAGTGCGCGGACGGTCAACTGCGCCGGGAAGCCGTACATGATGGGCGTCAGCAGCCCCACCGCGCCCCACATCGGCAGCGTCAGCAGCCAGGCGGGGACGCGTCTGCCCCAGGGGCGGGTCAGCAACAGGGCGAGGGCCACCACCGTGGCGTCCATCAGAATGGTGATGGCGTTCGCCACGACCAGCCCCGTGCCGGCATCCCGCAGGGTGCTGCCCTCCGGGATGCCGACGTGACTGCCCGCCACCCAGGCGACCTTGAGGCCGAGGTAGGGCAGGCAGGCGGTGATGGCCACCGCGCGGAGCACGCGGCGCTTGGTGGCGTGGTCATCCGGGACGGTCGTCGTCGTACTGGTCATGTGACCAGCGTTCCGTCCGTGGGGCGCCGCCGCGTCGCCCTGACCGGCGGACCTCCTCCGCCGCGCGGCGGAAGGGCGGCTCGTCCTCAGGCAGGGGCCGGGAGGCTCCCGCATGGACCGGCCGGTGGACCGGCCCGTGGACCGGCCGATGGACCGGCCCGTGGGCCGGCCGATGGACGAGTGATTGCCGGACGCGCATAGTGAGTGGGCATGGAGAGCCTCGCCCCCGCACACTTCGCGCCCGAGACCGTCTACCTCAACACCGCCGCCACCGGGCTCGTGCCCGCCCCCGCCGTCGCCGCCATGACCGAGGCCGCCACCGCGTTCTCGCTGGGCCGCCCCGGCGCGGAGGACCACTTCCCGGTCGTGGAGGCCGTCCGCGCCGCCTTCGCCCGCCTCGTCGGCGTGCCCGCCCGGCAGGTCGCCACCGGGGGCTCGGCCGCCGTCTTCTGCGGGCTCGTCGCCCAGTCGCTGCCCGAGGGGTCGGAAGTCCTGTGCGCGGAAGGCGACTTCAGCTCCCTCGTCAACCCCTTCCACGTGCGGCCCGGGCTCGGCGTCCGCACCGTCCCCCTGGAGGAGGTCGCCGGCGCGGTGCGCCCCGGGACCGCGCTCGTCGCCGTCAGCGCCGTCCAGTCGGCCGACGGCCGCATCGCCGACCTCGGCGCGATCACCGCGGCGGCCCGCGCCCACGGCGCCCGCACGCTCGTCGACATCAGCCAGGCCGCGGGCTGGCTGCCCGTCGACGCGGGCGCGTACGACTTCACCGTCTGCGTCGGCTACAAGTGGCTGATGGGGCCCCGCGGCACGGCCTTCCTCACCGTCCCCGAGGACCTCGGCGGCCTCACCCCCGTCTTCGCCGGGTGGGTGGCGGGGGAGAACCCCTGGGACAGCACGTACGGGAAGGTGTCGCTCGCCCGCTCCGCCCGCCGCTACGACGAGAACCCCGCCCTCCTGCCGTATGCGGGAGCCCTGGGCGGGCTCCGGCTGATCGAGGAGCTCGGAACGGAGCGGATCGCCGCGCACGACCGGGCGCTCGCCGAGCGCTTCCGCGCGGGGCTCGCCGCGCTCGGGCACCGGCCCGTGGCGGCGCCGGACTCCGCCGTCGTGTCGGTCCCCGGCCTCGGACACGCGGCGGAGCGCCTCGCGGCGGAGGGCGTACGCGTCAGCGCACGGGCCGGGGGACTGCGGGCGTCGTTCCACCTCTACAACAGCGCGACCGACGTGGACAGGGTCTTGAAGACGCTGTCCTGAGCAGGGCGGACAAGGAAGGGGCGGATAAGGAAGGGGCGGCCACGGCCCGGGTTCGCCGGGCGGACGGATGGCCGTGGCCGTGGCCGCCCGTGCCGGTCACCCCACCGGCGTGAAGTCCCGTGCCCCCACGAACTCCGGGCGGCGGGACGGGGCCGCG
This sequence comes from Streptomyces hiroshimensis, assembly GCF_014650335.1. Lineage (GTDB taxonomy): Bacteria > Actinomycetota > Actinomycetes > Streptomycetales > Streptomycetaceae > Streptomyces > Streptomyces hiroshimensis. The sequence continues at coordinate 73,525 of NZ_BMUT01000010.1, read as the reverse complement.
AAGGGGTCCACCGCCGTGTTCTCCACGCTGTTGAAGACGATGAAGACGTTGCTGCGCGGGAACGGCGTGATGTTGTCGCCCGACCCGTGCATGCAGTTGCAGTCGAACCACGTCGCCGAACCGGCCGGGCCCGTGAAGAGCCGGATGCCGTGCCGGCCCGCCAGCGCGGCGAGCGCGCTGTCCGACGGCGTGCCCGCCTCCTGCATCCGCAGCGACCGCTTGTAGTTGTCCTGCGGCGTCACCCCTGCACAGCCCAGGAACGTCCGGTGCGACCCCGGCATGATCATCAGGCCGCCGTTGGTGTCGAGGTTCTCCGTCAGCGCGATCGACACCGACACCGTCCGCATCCGCGGCAGCCCGTCCTCCGCGTGCCAGGTCTCGAAGTCCGAGTGCCAGTAGAACCCGGAGGCCCCGAAGCCCGGCTTGACGTTGACCCGCGACTGGTGGACGTAGACGTCGGAGCCGAGGATCTGCCGCGCCCGGCCCACCACGCGCGGATCGCGTACCAGCCGCGCGAACACGTCGCTGATCCGGTGCACTTCGAACACCGACCGCACGTCCTGCGAGTGCGGCTCCACGACCGCTCTCTCGTCGGCCCGCACCGCCGGGTCGGCGATCAGCCGGTCCAGCTCGGCGCGCAGGACCTGCACCTCGCCCGGCGTGATCATCTCGTCCACGGTGAGGAACCCGTCGCGTTCGTAGCCCGCGAGGGCGGCCGCGTCGATCGGCCCGGGCGTGCGCGAGCCGGACCCGGACGCGGACGCGGATCCGGACCCGGGCCACACCACGGGGTCACGGCGCGGGACGGCCGCCTCGTGCGTGCCGCGCGTGGGGTAGAGGTCGGTGACCGCGGCCATGGTTCAGCCCTCCTCCGTCAGCAGCGGGTAGACGCCGTTCTCGTCGTGGTCCTCCCGTCCCGTCACCGGCGGGTTGAAGACGCACACGCAGCGGAAGTCGGTCTTCGGGCGCAGGGTGTGCCGCTCGTGGCCGTCGAGCAGGTACATCGTGCCGGGGGAGATCCAGTGCTTCTCGCCGGTCTCGTCGTCGGTGAGCTCGGCCTCGCCCTCCACGCACAGCACGGCCTCGATGTGGTTGGCGTACCACATGGACGTCTCCGTGCCGGCGTAGAGGACCGTCTCGTGCAGGGAGAAGCCGACCCGCTCCTTGGCGAGCACGATCCGCTTGCTCTCCCACGTACCGGACTTGGCCTTGACGTGGCGGTCGGTGTTCTCGATGTCCTGGAGGGAACGGACGATCACGGGTGGTTCCTTTCTTTCGGTGGCGGTACCAGTGGCGGTACCAGCGGTGGTGGTGCGGTCAGGCCGTCTCGCGGACCGCGCGGGCGAGGATCCGCAGGCCCTCGTCCAGCTCCTCGGGGGAGATCGTCAGGGCGGGCAGCAGCTTGACGACCTCGCCCTCCGGGCCCGACGTCTCCACGAGCAGGCCGAGCTCGAAGGCCCGCCCGGCGACCGCCGAGGCCCGGGCCTTGTCGGCGAACTCCAGCCCCCACACGAGCCCGCGGCCCCGGTAGTGGCCGCCCAGCTCCGGGTGCTCGGTGCAGATGGCGCGCAGCGCCTCCTCGGCCTGCTCGCCGCGGGCGAGGGTCTGCTTCTCCATCTGCCCGTCCCTCCAGTACGCGTCGAGCGCCGCGGCGGCGGTGACGAAGGAGGGGTTGTTGCCGCGGAACGTGCCGTTGTGCTCGCCGGGCTCCCAGAGGTCGAGCTCCGGGCGGAAGAGGGTGAGCGACATCGGCAGGCCGTATCCGCCGATGGACTTCGAGAGCGTCACGATGTCCGGGGTGATGCCCGCCTCCTCGAAGGAGAAGAAGGAGCCGGTGCGGCCGCAGCCCATCTGGATGTCGTCCACGATCAGCAGCATGTCGTGGCGCTCGCACAGCGCGGCGAGCCCGCGCAGCCACTCGGGGCGGGCCACGTTGATGCCGCCCTCGCCCTGCACCGTCTCGACGATGACGGCGGCGGGGGTGTTCAGGCCCGAGCCCTGGTCGGCCAGCAGCCGCTCGAACCACAGGAAGTCCGGCACCCGGTCGTCGAGGTAGTGGTCGAAGGGCATCGGGGTGCCGTGCACCAGGGGGATGCCCGCACCGGCCCGCTTGAAGGCGTTGCCGGTGACGGCGAGCGAGCCCAGGGACATGCCGTGGAAGGCGTTGGTGAAGGACACGATCGCCTCGCGGCCCTTGACCTTGCGGGCCAGCTTCAGCGCGGCCTCCACGGCGTTGGTGCCCGTCGGGCCGGGGAACATCACCTTGTACGGCAGGTCGCGCGGGCGCAGCACGACGTCCTGGAAGGCCTCCAGGAACGCGCGCTTGGCGGTGGTCCCCATGTCCAGGCCGTGGGTGACGCCGTCGCGTTCGATGTAGTCGATCAGGGCGCGTTTGAGGACCGGGTTGTTGTGGCCGTAGTTGAGTGCTCCGGCACCGGCGAAGAAGTCGAGGTACGTATGGCCGTCCTCGTCGTACATCCGGCTGCCCTGGGCGCGGTCGAAGACCGCGGGCCAGCTGCGGCAGTAGCTGCGCACCTCCGACTCCAGGGTCTCGAAGACGCTGAGTGCGGGCGGGGTGATGGTCATGGGGGTGCTCCTGTCGGTGTGTGAGCGGTCTCGGACGTTTCGGTGCGTCTCGTGCGTCTCGTGCGTCTCAGCGCGTCTCAGTGCGTCAGGGGGCCGATGCGGTGCAGTACCTCGGGGTCGTGCCCCGTCTCGGGGAACAGCCCGCCGTGGAAGAGGACTTCGCGCTCGACGGGGGCGCGGTGCCGCTCGGCGAAGGAGGCGAACAGGCGGTTGGAGGCGGTGTTTCCGGGCGTGACGGTGGTCTCGATCCCGTCGATGCCGCCCTCGCTCTCGCGGGCGACCCGGGCGACGAGGCCCTCCAGCAGGGCGGCGGCCAGGCCGCGGCCGCGGTGCGGGCGGTCCACGGCCACCTGCCAGACCACGAGGGTGCGGGGGCGGGCGGGCCGGACGTAGCCGGTGATGAATCCGGCGGGCTCCCCGCCCTTCCCACCCGTCCCGCCGCCGGCGGGGCGGGCCACGGCCGAGGTGGCGGCGAAGTCGCGGCACCACAGCAGGTAGCTGTACGAGGAGTTGAGGTCCAGGGTTCCCGAGTCGCGGGCGATGCGCCAGATCGCGGCTCCGTCCTCGACCCGCGGGACGTCGAGCGTGAGGTCCTCCGGCATTTCCGGGAATTCCCGGAGGGAGGCGGGACGGGCACGTGCAAGGTCTGCTTGTGCTGCGGTCATGCGGAGGGAATTTACCGATGCGGATCGGAAATCGCATCGGGGGTCCGGGTTACTCGGAAGGGGGTGGTTGTGTTATCGCGCGGAGGCGCGGGGGCGCGCAAAGCGGGTGGATGATGTGGTGGTTTGCCCGGTAATATCCGGGCAAATCGCGGATGGTGTGGAGTGTGTCACAGGTGATCGCCGGGGATCGGTAAGGGGCGGGGAATTCCCTTGCGGGAACGTAAGGAAAATGCTGCGTTTAGGGTACGGGAAAGCGGGCATGAGAATGCGCGGAGAGTTGTCTGAGGAATTACCGGAGAGGAGTTCCGGGGAATTGCCCGGGGCGGCCGTGGAGGCGCCCCGGCGGCCGCCCCCCGGCGGCGCCCCGGCAGCCCCTTGGCGGGCGGGAGGAGCGGGCTCGTACAGTGCGGTCCATGAGCGACAGTGGGGTGCTGCACATCAAGGGGCGGGTGCTCGTCGGCGCGGACCCGGACGGCGGGGTGCGCGACGAGCTGTGGGCCGTCGACGGCCGGATCACCTTCGAACGGCCGGCGGGGGCGCGGGACGTCACCACCGTCGAGGGGTGGGCGCTGCCCGGCCTCGTGGACGCGCACTGCCACGTGGGCCTCGACGCCCACGGCCCGGTCGACGCCTCCACCGCCGAGAAGCAGGCGCTCACCGACCGGGATGCGGGAGCGCTGCTGCTGCGCGACGCCGGCTCCCCCTCGGACACGCGCTGGATCGACGACCGCGAGGACCTGCCCCGCATCATCCGCGCCGGGCGCCACATCGCGCGCACCCGCCGCTACATCCGCAACTACGCGCACGAGATCGAGCCGGACGACCTCGTGGCGTACGTGGCGCGGGAGGCGCGGCGCGGGGACGGCTGGGTCAAGCTCGTCGGCGACTGGATCGACCGCGAGACGGGCGACCTGTCCGCGTGCTGGCCGCGCGGGGAGGTCGCGGCCGCGATCGCCGAGGCGCACCGCCTCGGGGCGCGCGTGACCGCGCACTGCTTCGCGGAGGAGTCGCTGGCGCCGCTCGTGGAGGCGGGCATCGACTGCATCGAGCACGCGACCGGGCTCACCGAGGAGACCATTCCGCTCTTCGCCGAGCGCGGGGTCGCGATCGTGCCGACGCTCGTCAACATCGCGACGTTTCCGCGGCTCGCGGACGGCGGCGAGGCGAAGTTCCCGCGCTGGGCGGACCACATGCGGCGCCTGCACGCCCGGCGCTACGAGACGGTGCGGGCGGCGTACGACGCGGGCATCCCGGTCTTCGTCGGTACGGACGCGGGCGGTTCGCTCGCCCACGGCCTGGTCGGCCAGGAGGTCGCCGAACTCGTCAAGGCCGGCCTGCCCCCGCTAGCGGCCCTGTCGGCCGCCACGTGGTCGGCCCGCGCCTGGCTGGGCCGCCCGGGCCTGGAGGAGGGCGCCCCGGCGGACCTGGTCGTCTACGAGACGGATCCACGGGCGGACGTCAGGGTCCTGGGCTCACCGAAGCGGGTGATTCTGCGGGGGCGGGTGATCGGCTAGGCACGGGGTGACCTGCGGTCGGCTTGCGGCGACTCCCTCCGCCGCCCCGGCGGCGGCGATCCGCCACGCCGGTGGTGTCCGGCGGTGCCGGGCGGACCTGCGGTCGGGTCGGCTCAGGGGCCGGGGTTCGGCGTCTACCGCCGGGGCCGGCAACTTCCTCCGCCGCGGCGGTGATGTGCCACGGCGGTGGTGTCCGGCGGTGCCGGCCTGGCGGGTTGCCGGCCTTCAGCCCGTGTTCGGGCCTGGGGCCGGCAACCCCCTTCCGCCGCAGTGGCGATCCGCCACGACGGTGGAGTTCGGCGGTGCCCGGTGCACCCGGGGTCCGGTCGGCGCTTCGCGCCGCTAGGAGTGAGGGCGCCTTGACATCCAGGCTGCCACCGCCGCGCCGGACACGTTGTGCCACACCGAGAAGACCGCCGCCGGCAGCGCCGCCGCGGGGCTGAAGTGGGCCGTTGCAAGGGACGCCGCCAGGCCCGAGTTCTGCATGCCGACTTCGAAGGCCATCGCCCGGCTCGACGGACCGCCGAGCCGGGCCAGGCGGCCCGCCGCGTATCCGAGGGCCAGGCCGAGGCCGTTGTGGAGGACGACGGCGAGGAGGACGAGGGCGGCCGCGTCCTTGATGCGGGCCGCGCTGCCCGACACCACGATGAGGACGAGGACGGCGATCGTCAGCGCCGAGAGCGCCGGCAGGGCGCGCAGCACCCTGCCGATCCACCGCCCCGCCGCCATCCGCACCAGCGCCCCGCCGACCACCGGCACGAGCACGGTCTTGAGGATGTCGGTGAACATGGCGCCCGCGTCCACGTCCAGGAACCGGTCCGCCAGCAGCAGTGTCAACGGCGGTGTCACCAGGGGCGCGACGAGCGTCGACACGGTCGCGACGGACACCGACAGGGCCACGTCCCCGCGCGCGAGGTACGTGACCACGTTGGACGCCGTCCCGCTCGGCGCGCAGCCGACCAGGATCACCCCGGCCGCCAGCTGCGGCGGCAGCCCCAGCACCGTGGCGATCAGCCAGCCCAGCCCCGGCATGATCACGTAGTGGGCGACGAGGCCGAGCCCGACCGCCCAGGGCCGCTTGGCGACCGCGCGGAAGTCGTCACCGGTCAGCGTGAGGCCCATGGTGAACATCACGACGCCCAGCAGGTACGGCACGGCCGGCGCCCAGCCGGTGAAGTGCGACGGCGCGGCGAGCCCCAGCGCCCCGGCCGCGACGACGAGCAGCGGGAACACGGTGACGGCCAGCCGTGCCGTCCGGTCGGCGGCTGCCGGGGTTGTCGGGGCTGCCGGGGCTATTCGCGAGGTCGCCATACGGCGGCACCCTAGCGATCACTCCCGGCCTCGGCCAGAGGCGGTCTCACCCCTCGGCGAGCGCTTTCCCGAGGGCCTCCGCGAAGCGGTCCGTGGTCGCCCGGTCCCGGACCGCGAGGCGCAGATAGTCCGGCCCCAGCCCCGGGAAGGTGTCGCCGCGGCGCACCGCGAAGCCCAGCCCCCGCAGCCTGCCCCGCACGGCCGCGGCCCCCCGCACCCGGATCAGCAGGAACGGCCCGGCCGCCGGACCGTGGACCCGGACCCCCTCGAACTGGCCCACCGCGGCCGCCAGATACGTCCGGTCCTCGGCGAGGCGGTCCGCGGCGCGCGCGGCCTCCGCGAGCGCCGGGGGAGCGCTGCACGCCTCCGCCGCCGCCAGCGCCGGGGACGACACCGGCCACAGCGGCTGAGCCCGCTCCAGCCGGGCTATGGTGCCGGGCGACGCGAGTACGTAGCCGATCCGCAGCCCCGCCAGCCCCCAGGTCTTGGTGAGGCTGCGCAGCACGACCAGCCCCGGCAGGTCCGTGACGGACGCCAGCGACTCCGCCTCGCCCGGCACCGCGTCCATGAACGCCTCGTCGACCACCAGGGTCCGCCCCGGCCGGGCGAGCCGCGCCAGGTCCCGCGCCGGGTGGAGGACGGAGGTGGGGTTGGTCGGATTGCCGACGACCACCAGGTCCGCATCGCCCGGCACCGCACGCGGATCCAGCCGGAACCCGTCCGCCTCGTCGAGCAGCACCCGCTCCACCCGGTGCCCGGCGTCCCGCAGGGCCGCCTCCGGCTCCGTGAACTGAGGGTGCACCACCACCGGCCGCCGCACCCGCAGCGCCCGCGCGAGCAGGACGAACGCCTCCGCGGCCCCCGCCGTCAGCAGCACCCGCTCCTCCGGCAGCCCGTGGCGCGCCGCCACCGCCCGCCGCGCGGCCCGCCCGTCCGGATAGGAGGCGAGCCCGTCGAGCGACGCGGCGATGTGCTCGCGCAGCCACACCGGGGGCGTGCCCGCCCGTACGTTCACCGCGAGGTCCGTCAGCTCCGCGCCGGCACCCCGCACTTCGGCGTCACCGTGGTGGCGCAGGTCGGGTTCGCTGGGAGTGTGCATGGCCGCGGGCCGCCTTCTCTTGTCCGTGTGCTGCCGGTCGTCGTCACAGTCGCTGTCGCCGGGCGCGAAGCGCCCGCACCAAAGACCGTACTGACGGCTGCGGAACGGCCGTCAAGCGGGTCCTTACGTCGTTCCTTACGCCGGCCCTTACATCAGCCCGTACGCCGGCCCGTACGCGTACGCCACCGCGCACGTCACCCGCGCCGACTTCCGCTTCCCCACGGCCAGCACTCCGCCCTCCCCGGCCGCCAGCAGCGCCGCCGCCTCGGCCACCGCGGGCGTGCCCACGGCGGCCAGCGCCGCGGCCGAAGGATCCGGCACCACGACCCCGGCCAGCGCACCGGCCCCGTACACCCGCAGCGGCACGCCCAGCCCGGCCGCCGCCTCCAGCAGCCCGCCCTCGCCCGCCTTCGCCTCGGCCGTCGCCAGCGCCACCGGCCGCAGCCCGCCCGCCCCGGCCTCCGCCAGCGTCCGCTCCACCAGCTCCAGCACCTCCGCGGCCGTCACGCCGCGCCGGGCGCCCACCCCCACGTACACAGCGGGTGCGGCGGCCGGGCCCGCGGGAGATACTTCAGCCGCGAGAAGGGTGGAACCGTGCCGGTCGTGATCGCCATGGGCGCGTTCCTGATGACGCTGCTCGGCGGCTGGGCCGCGCACCGCATCACCGACCGCAGGCACCTCGTCCTGGGGTTCGCGGGCGGGCTGATGCTCGGCGTCGTCGGACTCGACCTGCTGCCCGAGGCCCTGGAGGCCGCCGGCCAGGACGTCTTCGGCGTGCCGGCCGCCCTGCTCTGCTTCGTCGCCGGCTTCCTCGCCGCCCATATGGTCGAGCGGCTCCTCGCCGTCCGCAAGGCGGCCCACGGCATCAGCGCCGCCGAACGCACCCCCCAGGTCGGCCTCACCGCGGCCGCCGCCCTCGTCGGTCACAGCGCCATGGACGGCGTCGCCATCGGCGCGGCCTTCCAGGTCGGCGAGGGCGTGGCGGTCGCCGTCGCCGTGGCCGTCATCGCGCACGACTTCGCGGACGGCTTCAACACGTACACGATCACCGACCTGTACGGGAACGACCGGCACCGCGCCCTCCTGATGCTCGCCGCGGACGCCGTCGCCCCCCTCGTCGGTGCGGCGTCCACCCTCTTCTTCACTCTTCCGGCCGGGTTCCTCGGCGTCTACCTCGGTTTCTTCGGCGGCGTCCTGCTCTACCTGGCCACGTCCGACATCCTCCCCGAGGCCCACCACACCCACCCGGCCGTCTCCACCCTCGCCTGCACGGTGGCCGGCGCGGGCTTCATCTGGCTGGTCGTGGGCCTCGCGAGCTGACGCCGCCCGTCACCGGCTGCGGGCACCGCCCGCGCTCGCCACGAGCCGGGCGGCCGCGCCCGGGGCGCCCGCCCAGTGCACGTGCAGGTACGAGGCGTGCACCCCGTCGCGTACGAAGCCCTCGGTGCGGCGCTCCGGGTGCGTGAACCCCCAGGCGGGGGTCCCGCCCGCGCCCGGCTCCGCCACCGTGCGGTGGAACTCGTGCCCCCGGACGCGGGTGCCGGCCTGCGCCAGCGGGTTGTCCGCGAGGGCCACCGCCTCGCGGTAGCCGAGAGTGAGACGGCCGGACATGCGGGCGTCCGCGGGGAGCACGCCGCACATGGGCTTGCCGTCCAGGGAACGGGAGAGGTAGAGCAGGCCCGCGCACTCGGCTACGACCGGGGCGCCGGTTGCCGCGAGGGCGGCGACCTCTTTGCGGAGGGGTTCGTTCGCGGACAGCTCCGGGGCGTAGACCTCGGGGAATCCGCCGCCTATGACGAGGGCGGCGGTGCCCTCCGGGAGGGCCTCGTCGTGGAGGGGGTCGAAGGTGACCACCTCGGCGCCGGCCGCCTGCAGTAGTTCGGTGTGCTCGGCGTACGAGAAGGTGAAGGCCGGGCCGCCTGCTACGGCGATCACCGGTGCGTTCTTCGGGTGCGGGCCGGTGGTCGGTTTGTGCCCACCCGTCCCGCCCTGCGGGACGCCTGCCCACAAACCGGTGGGGGTGGGATGGGAAGCCGGGGCGCCTGCCCACACACCATGGGGAGCCCATGGCTCGTCCACCAGTGGAGGTGCGCTGTGTGCCAAAGCCAGCAGGCCCTCCAAGTCGCAGCCCTCCCTCACCCGGGCCGCCTGGGCCGCCACCGCGTCCACCGCTTCGGTGCTGCGTTCGGCGACCGGGACCAGGCCCAGGTGCCGGGACGGCGTGTGCACCTGCTCGGCGCGGCGCACCGCGCCCAGGACCGGTACGCCCGACTCCGTCAGGGCCTCGCGCAGCAGCGCCTCGTGCCGGTCCGAGCCGACCTTGTTGAGGATGACGCCCGCGACCCGCACCTCCGGGTCCCAGGACGCGAAGCCGTGCACCAGCGCGGCCACCGACCGCGACTGCGACGACGCGTCGACGACCAGCACGACCGGGGCCTTGAGCAGCTTGGCCACGTGTGCCGTCGACGCCAGCTCGCCCTGCCCGCTCGCCCCGTCGTAGAGGCCCATGACGCCCTCGACCACCGCGATGTCGCAGCCCGCGGCCCCGTGCAGGAACAGCGGGGCGATGCGGTCCGGGCCGCACATGTACGCGTCCAGGTTGCGGCCGGGGCGGCCCGTCGCGAGCGCGTGGTAGCCGGGGTCGATGTAGTCCGGGCCGACCTTGTGCGGCGAGACGGCGAGCCCCGCGTCCGCGAAGGCCCGCATCAGGCCGGTGGCCACCGTGGTCTTGCCGCTGCCGGAGGCCGGGGCGGCGATGACCAGGCGGGGGATGTGCGTACTCACCACTTGATGCTCACCACTCGATGCCCCGCTGGCCCTTCTGGCCGGTGTCCATCGGGTGCTTGACCTTGGACATGTCGGTGACCAGGTCGGCGAATTCGACGAGCGCCTGCGGGGCGTTGCGGCCCGTGATCACCACGTGCTGGGTGCCGGGGCGGTTGCGCAGCACCTCGATCACCTCGTCCGTGTCGATCCACCCCCAGTGCAGGGGGTAGGCGAACTCGTCCAGCACGTACAGCTTGTACGTCTCGGCCGCCAGGTCGCGCTTGACCTGCTCCCAGCCCTCGCGCGCCTTGTCCTCGTTGCTCTGCTCGCCGTCCTTGGGGTCGCGCTGGATCCACGACCAGCCCTCGCCCATCTTGTGCCAGCCGACCGTGCCGCCCTCGCCCGACGCACCGAGCACCCGCAGCGCGTTCTCCTCGCCGACCTTCCACTTCGCCGACTTCACGAACTGGAACACCCCGACCGGCCAGCCCTGGTTCCACGCCCGCAGCGCCAGGCCGAAGGCCGCCGTGGACTTGCCCTTGCCGATGCCGGTGTGGACGAAGACCAGCGGCCGGTTGCGGCGCTGGCGCGTGGTGAGTCCGTCGTCGGGAACGACGGTCGGCTGTCCCTGGGGCATTACGCGGCCTTCCTGGTGTGTGCGGTCCGTACGGTGCGTACGAGCGCGGAGACGCTGTCCGCGCGCAGCTCGTCCAGCGTGACGACCGGGCCGCGCAGCTCCCGGCCCAGCTCGGCGGCGAGCCCGAGGCGTACCGGCCCCTGCTCGCAGTCCACGACCACCGACGCCGTGCCCTCGCCGGCCAGCAGCCGGGCGGCGCGCGCCGCCCGGGCCAGCGGCTCCGGGCCGCCGGTCGCCCGGCCGTCGGTGACCACGACCAGCAGCGGGCGCCGGGACGGGTCGCGCAGGCGCTCCACGCGCAGCACCTCGTGCGCCTGCAGCAGGCCCGCCGCCAGCGGCGTGCGCCCGCCGGTCGGCAGCTTCTCCAGCCGTGCCGCGCCCGCGTCCACCGAGGACGTCGGCGGCAGCGCCACGTCCGCGCCGGAGCCCCGGAAGGTGACCATGCCGATCTTGTCCCGGCGCTGGTACGCGTCCAGCAGCAGGGACAGCACCGCGCCCTTGACGGCGCTCATCCGCTTGCGGGCGGCCATGGAGCCGGAGGCGTCCACGACGAACAGCACCAGATTGCCCTCGCGGCCCTCGCGCACCGCCTCCCGCAGGTCGTCACGGCGGACGACGAGCCCGGCGCCGCTGCGCCCGCGCGCCCGCTGGTGCGGGGCGGCGGCCTGGACCGTGGCGGCCAGGTGGAGCTTGGACAGGGCGCCGCGGGGGCGGCGCGCGCCGGTCGTCCGGCCGTGCGCCGTCCGCGCCCGCGAACGGCGGCCGTCGGCACCCTCGCCGAGGCCGGGGACGTCGAACTTCCGGGTGCGGAAGGGGTCGGCGGCGGCGACGGCCGGGGCCTCGGGGGCCTCCCCGCGGGCGGGGGCGGACTCGGGGGCGTCCGGGCTCTCGGGGGAGGCGGGCTCGGGGCCGGTGGACTCCGGCTCCTGCCGCTGCTGCGGGACGTCGGGGGCGCCGTCGGGGCCCGTGGCGTCCTGCGGGGGCTGCCCGCCGCCGTCGGGACCGCCGCCTTCGGGGCCGCCCTCGGGGCCGCCGTCGTCCGGGCCCTCGGGCTCCGGGTCCGGCTCGGGCTCCGGCTCGTCGTCCTCGAAGCCGTTCAGGATCTCGTCGAGCTTGTCCTCGTCCAGACCCGGCGCGTCGAAGGGGTTGCGCCGGCGCCGGTGCGGCAGCGACAGCAGCGCCGCCTGCCGTACGTCCGCCGTCGTCACGTCCGTGCGGCCCGCCCACGCGGCGAGCGCGGTCGCGGTGCGCGCGGTCACGATGTCCGCGCGCATGCCGTCCACCTCGAAGCCCGCGCACACGGCGGCGATCCGGCGCAGCGCGCCGTCGCCCAGCCGTACGGACGGCAGCAGCGCGCGGGCGGCGGCGATCCGCTCGCGCAGCGTCTCCTCCTCGGCGGCCCACTTGGCGGCGAACGCGGCCGGGTCCTCGTCGTAGGCCAGGCGGCGGCGCACGACCTCGACGCGCTCGTCGGTCTCGCGCGAGGCCGCGACCTCGACGGTCAGGCCGAAGCGGTCCAGGAGCTGGGGGCGCAGCTCGCCCTCTTCGGGGTTCATGGTGCCGACGAGGAGGAAGCGGGACGCGTGACGGACCGACACTCCCTCACGCTCTACGTAGGAGGCGCCGGTCGCCGCCGCGTCGAGGAGTGCGTCGACCAGATGGTCCCCGAGCAGATTGACCTCGTCGACGTAGAGGACACCGCGGTGCGCGGCGGCCAGCAGGCCCGGCTCGAAGGCCTTCACGCCCTCGCCCAGCGCCCGCTCGATGTCGAGCGCCCCGACGAGCCGGTCCTCGGACGCGCCGACGGGCAGCTCGACCATGCGCGCCGGGCGGGCGTCGCCCTCCCCGCCCGTGTGCGGACCGTCCGGGCAGGTGGCGTCGGGGGCGGCGGGATCGCAGGAGAACCGGCAGCCGGGCACCGTCACGACCTGCGGCAGCAGCGCCGACAGGGCCCGTACCGTCGTCGTCTTGGCCGTGCCCTTCTCACCTCGTACGAGCACTCCGCCGATCGACGGCGAGATCGCGTTGAGCAACAGGCCCAGCCGCATGTCGTCCATGCCGACGACCGCGGTGAACGGATAGGTGGCCGAGGCCGTCAACGGGTACCCCCTGTGTTGTCGTTCCGCGCGAGCGGAGCCGGTGCACCCGGCGGTATGAACGGGACCCCCGGGGGGACTCCGTCCTCGATCAGCCGCAGCAGCGCGTCCGTGTCCGCGTGTTCCTCGATCAGATCGCCCAGCCGGTCGAGCTGTTCCTCGCGCAGCGCCGCGAAGCTCGTGTCCGGCGCCGGGACGAACGCCCGGCCCGCCGCCTCCGCGACGCGCCGCAGGAACGCCCGCCGGAAGCCGTCGCTCTCCAGCGAACCGTGCCAGTGCGTGCCCCACACGGCGCCGACGCGGCAGCCGTCGAGGAACGGCTCGTCGCCACCGCGGACATCGGCCACGCCGTGGTGGATCTCGTAGCCCTCGACCGGTTCGCCCAGGGCCGTGCCCACCGGCCTTGCCAGGGTCTTCTCCGCTGCGAAGCGGATGCGTACGGGCAGCAGCCCCAGCCCCTCGACCACGCCGGCCCGGGACTCCACCTCGTCCTCGATGCGCTCGCCCAGCACCTGGAAGCCGCCGCAGATGCCCAGCACCGGGCGGCCCTCCGCCGCGCGGCGCGCGAGCGCGTCCGCGAGCCCGCGCTCGCGCAGCCAGGCCAGCGCCCGCACCGTCCCGCGCGTCCCCGGTACGACCACCAGGTCCGCGTCGGCGAGCTCCTCCGCGCGGTCGACGAAGCGGACGACGACGCCCGGCTCGGCCGCCAGCGCGTCCACGTCCGTGAAGTTGGACATCAGCGGCACCGCGCACACCGCGACCCGCAGCACGTCCGCCCCGTGCGGCGGCGCCACCACCGACTCGCGTACGGCGCCGCGCAGCGAGACGCGCAGGCCGTCCTCCTCGTCGATGCCGAGGCCGTGCGCGAACGGCAGGACGCCGTACGTCCGACGGCCCGTCAGCTCGTACAGCATGTCCAGGCCGGGCTCCAGCAGCGTCACGTCGCCCCGGAACTTGTTGACGACGTAACCCGCTATCAGCTCCTGGTCCTCGGGCGAGAGCAGGGCGGTCGTGCCGAAGAAGGACGCGAAGACGCCGCCGCGGTCGATGTCGCCGACCACGACCACGGGCAGCCGGGCCGCCCGGGCGATGCCCATGTTGACGATGTCGCTGCGCCGCAGGTTGATCTCGGCCGGGCTGCCGGCGCCCTCGCAGATCACCGCGTCGTGCGTGCGCCGCAGCTCCTCCAGGCACTCCGTCACCGTGCCGAACAACTGCTCCTGGCGCCCCGCGTGATAGCCGCGCGCACTGAGCTCGCCCACCGGCTTGCCCATCAGCACGACCTGGCTGCTGCGGTCGCCGCCCGGCTTGAGCAGCACGGGGTTCATCAGGGCGCTCGGCTCCACGCGGGCAGCGGCCGCCTGCATGGCCTGCGCCCGGCCTATCTCCGCGCCCTCACGCGTCACGAACGAATTGAGCGACATGTTCTGCGCCTTGAACGGCGCGACCTTGACGCCCTTGCGGGACAGCCAGCGGCAGATGCCGGCCGTCACCACGCTCTTGCCGGCGTCCGAGGTGGTGCCGGCCACCAGCAGGCCCCCGCCCAGCGGGCCCGCCGGCCCGCTCCTGTCAGCCGTCACCGGTTCCTCCTTGCGGTCATGAACAGACTGCCCACTGTGCGGGCCGCAACCGTCGTTCCCAGGGCCAGCAGGGACACCCGGCGCGAGAGGCGTACCGCGCGCTCGATGTCGTCCGTCGCCACCGGGCGGTTCTCCGCGCCCAGCACGGGCCGGTGCTCGACGCGGCCCGCGTACGCGAGAGTGCCGCCGAGCCGCACGCCGAGGGCCCCGGCGAACGAGGCCTCCACGGGGCCCGCGTTGGGGCTGGGGTGGCGGGAGGCGTCCCGCCGGGCCACCCGCCAGGCGCCGCGCGGGTCCGGGCCCGCGAGGACGGCGAGGGCCGCGGTGAGGCGGGCGCCGGGCCAGCCGGCGACGTCGTCGAGACGGGCCGCGGCCCAGCCGAAACGGCGGTAGCGGGGGGACTTGTGGCCCACCATGGCGTCCAGCGTGTTCACGGCCCGGAAGGCCACCAGGCCGGGCACGCCCCCGAGGGCGCCCCACACCAGCGCGCCGACGACGGCGTCGGAGGTGTTCTCGGCCACGGATTCCACGACGGCGCGCGCGATCTGCTGCCCGTCCAGGGCCTGCGGGTCGCGCCCGCACAGGTGCGGCAGGCGCTCGCGGGCGACGTCCACGTCGCCGACGGCGAGCGCGCCCCCGATGGCGCGGGCCTCACGGCCCAGGGAAGTGCCGCCGAGCACCGCCCAGGTGGCGGCGGCGGTCAGGGCGATGCCGGCGGGGCGGGACGTGCGAGCGGCGCGCGCCAGCAGCGCGGCCCCGGCGGCGGCGCCGCCCGCGCACAGCAGGGCGTGCACGGCACCGTGGCCGCGGTGGTCGCGCCACAGGCGCTGCTCTACGGCGTGGGCGGCGCGGCCGAACGCGGCCACGGGGTGGCCGCGGCGGGGGTCGCCCAGGACGCGGTCACCGAGGAAGCCGAGGGCGGCGCCGCACGCGAAACCGATCGGATCGGCACGCATCGGATCAGACCGCCGTCACGCCTCGGCGGGGGGAGGGGAGTGTGCGGGGCGTTCGACGGCGGGCGCCGGGCATGGATGTGTCCTCACTCAGGGTCCGCGCCCTGGCTCGACGTGACCGGCGACCAGAGTCTCCTGGCTCCCGGATCCGCGCCGCCCCGGCCTTCCGGCTCGCCGCCGTGGCATCGCGTGGGGAGACGCTCCCCGGTGACAGTGGCGGGACCGCGCCGGATTCACACCGGCTTCCTCTGCTGTCGCCGTTTGGCTCCGGAAGTCCACCATGCGCCGCGGGCGCCGTCAACTCACTCCTGACCTGCGGGGAGTGCGCACGGCGCGCGCCGGCGGCGCCCTGCGTTCCCGGCGGCGCCGGGCTTGCCGGTCGGCATGGCACCGCCGGGCACCGCCGGGCTCCGCCGCGGTGGTTGTTCGCCGTTGCGGCGGGGGTCTGTCGCGCGGCAACGGGAGCGTGTGATTCCGGTGGTTCCGGGGTCGCCGGGCTCCTCCGCCCGGCCCCGCCCGCGGGTACGACACCGGCCGGGACCCCCGTAGGGATCCCGGCCGGGCGGATCGAATCGGATCGGATCGCGGGGCTTACGCCACGATCAGGTAGATGCCGTAACCCACGGCCGCCGCGCACAGTGCGAAGCACACGTACGCACCGGAGCGCGCGAGCGTACCCGTACCCGCACCCGTACCCGAGTCCGCCGAGCCCCCCGTACGGGGCGACGTGCCGACGATGCCGAGGGTGAAGATGCCCACCAGTCCGACCGTCACCACGAGGCTGACGCCGAAGACCTGGCCGAGGGCTGCCCAGTCGATGTGCATGCTGTTTCTTCCTTAAGCCTTAGCCCGCCGCGGCGGCGGCAGGAGCCCGCCCGGCCTCGGGGGAGGGGGAGACCGCGGCGGCCAGCGGACCGGCCGGCGGCGGGGCGACGGCCTGCAGGGCCGCGGTGACGACACCGGCCGGCTCGGCGTCGGCGACGGCGTCGCGCGAGTCCAGGTCGCCGTGGGTGACGGGCTTGCGGCGCGAGGCCAGCCAGATCGCGCCGGAGACGGCCAGGCCGAGGACGGCGACCGCCGCGACGCCCCAGTCGCCCTGGTCGGCGAGGAGGGCGGCGCCACCGGCGACCAGGCCCGCGGCGGGCAGCGTCAGGCCCCAGGCCATGACCATGCGGCCGGCGGTCGACCAGCGCACGACGCCGCCCTTGCGGCCGAGGCCGGCGCCCATGATCGAGCCGGAGCAGACCTGGGTGGTGGAGAGGGCGAAGCCGATGTGCGAGGAGGCGAGGATCACGGTCGCGGCGCCGGTCTGCGCGGCGAAGCCCTGGGCGGGCTTGATGTCGGTGAGGCCCTTGCCGAGGGTCTGGATGATGCGCCAGCCGCCCAGGTACGTACCGAGCGCGATGGCCAGGCCCGCGGAGACGATGACCCACATCGGCGGGTCGGAGTGCGGGGCGACGACGCCGCCGGCGACGAGGGCGAGGGTGATCACGCCCATCGTCTTCTGGGCGTCGTTGGTGCCGTGGGCGAGGGAGACCAGGGCGGCCGAGGCGATCTGGCCGGCGCGGTAGCCCTTGGCGGTGTCGCGCTCGTCACGGCCCTTGGCGAGCCGGTAGGTGAGGCGGGTCGCGCACCAGGCGGCGATGCCGGCCACGAGCGGCGCGGCGACGGCCGGGATCAGGACCTTCATGACGACCTTGTCGGTGTTGACCGCGTCGAAGCCGACGGCGACGACCGTCGCACCGATCAGACCGCCGAAGAGGGCGTGCGAGGAGCTGGAGGGGAGCCCGGCGAGCCAGGTCAGCAGGTTCCAGACGATGGCGCCGACCAGGCCCGCGAAGATCACTTCGGGTCTGATGCCGGCGGTCTCATCGATGATTCCCCCGGAGATGGTCTTGGCCACCTCGACGGACAGGAACGCCCCGACGAGGTTCAGGACCGCCGACATCGCCACCGCGGTCTTGGGCTTGAGGGCGCCGGTGGAGATGGTGGTGGCCATGGCGTTGGCCGTGTCGTGGAAGCCGTTCGTAAAGTCGAACACCAAGGCCGTGACGATCACGATCCCGATGAGAAGCGTGATGTGTTCCATTCACCCAGGCAATCAGCTCGATGGTCAGTACAGCGTGGACCGTAAATACCTTGGGTGAACGGAAGGTGAACTGGATCGGATCGATCAGTGACGCGAACCGGAGGCGGGGGACGGATGGAGGGACGGATGAGAGAGAGCGAAGAGATCCGCCGGGCATGGGCCGACGTCGTGGCGACCGCCCGGCGCACCACGGCCGACGGCCTCGTGGTGGGCACCTCGGGCAATGTCTCCGCGCGGGTCGGGGACGTGGTCGTCGTCACCCCGAGCGGCATCCCTTACGACCGGCTGACCCCGCGCGACGTGGTCGCCGTCGATCCGGAGGGCCGCCCGCTCCTGGGCGATCTGGCCCCCACCAGCGAGCTCCCCCTGCACCTCGCGGTCTACCGGGCCACCGGCGCCGCCGCGATCGTGCACACGCACGCCGTGCACGCCACGGCCGTCTCCACCCTCGTCGACGAGCTCCCCCTGATCCACTACATGGCCGGCGCCCTCGGCGGGCCGGTCCGGGTCGCCCCCTACGCCCTCTACGGCAGCGAGGAGCTGGCCGAGCACGCCCTGGAGGCCCTGACCGGCCGCACCGGCTGCCTCCTGCGCAACCACGGAACCCTCACTTACGGCGCGAGCCTCGACCAGGCCTACGACCGCACCGCCCAGCTGGAGTGGATGTGCCGGGTCTGGCTCACCGCATCCTCGGTCCCCGGCCGCGCGCCCACCCTCCTCACCCCTGCCCAGGCCGAACGAGCCAAGGAAAAACTCCGCGGCTACGGGAGCCCGTAGGCGCCCGGCCACCCGACTGTGACCTCCGCCACGCAGTGGACCCCCGCCGCGGCGGCGGGACAAGAGGCCGGCGGGGCAAGAGGCCGGCGGGGCAAGAGGCCGGCGGGGCAAGAGGCCGACGGGCAGAGTGCCCGCCGCAGGCGCCCCGCGCCGTCCACTGGCCGGTGTCGCCCCGGCCGCCCACACTGGAGAGCATGGGCATACGGACCACGGCAGCCGTGGCCGCCGTCACAGTGATCGGTGCCGGCGCAGCCGCCCTCGCGGCCGGCCGGTACGCCTCCGATACAGTCCTCCGGGCCGTCCCCGGCGGGCCCCCGCCCGACCAGCCGCGGCTCGCCGTCCACGCCGTCGACGGCGACTGCATCACCCTCACCCGCGACCAGGCCTCGCTGCGCCCCGGCACCTACGGGCTCACCGGCAGCGGCCTGCACGCCGTCGTCGGCCCCGTCGTCCACGACGTCCCGCACGCCGCCGACGGCGTCGTA
Organism: Streptomyces hiroshimensis; assembly: GCF_014650335.1. Classification (GTDB taxonomy): domain Bacteria; phylum Actinomycetota; class Actinomycetes; order Streptomycetales; family Streptomycetaceae; genus Streptomyces; species Streptomyces hiroshimensis. The sequence goes on along the minus strand of NZ_BMUT01000010.1, from coordinate 54,967 downwards.
CGCCGCCTGGAGCGCGTCACGCGCGGCGTGCCCGAGCCCGGCGACCGGGTGTGGCTGACCCCGCAGCTGCACGCCGGGAACCCCCGCGACGCCCTCGGCCTCGACCACGCCGACGTCGTGGTCCCCGGCGAGCTCGGCCCGCTGCCCGCCTGGTTCCTGCCCGCGGCCCGCGACACCTGGGTGATCACCGTGCACGGCCTGGGCGCCACCCGCGAGCACCCCATGGTCGTCATGCCGTTCCTGCACGGCCTGCGGCTGCCGGTCCTCGACCTCGCCTACCGGGGCGACCCCGGAGCCCCCCGGCCACCGGACGGAATAAGCCGTTTCGGGCTCGCCGAATGGCACGATCTCGCCGCTGCCGTCCGCTACGCCGTGGCCCAGGGCGCCCGCCGCATCGTCCTCCACGGCTGGTCCACCGGCGCCACCATGGCGCTGCTGGCCGCCACCGACCCCGCCCTGCGCCCGCACATCAGTGGCCTGGTCATGGATTCGCCCGTGCTCGACTGGCCGGCCGCCCTGCACTCCCTGGCCGCCGCCCGCGGCGTGCCCGCCCCGCTGCTCCCGCTCGCCCTGCACGCCGCCCGCGGCCGGACCGGAATGGCCCCCGGCGGGCTGGACCGGGTCCGGGACCCGGCCCGGCTGAGCGTGCCCGTGCTCCTCGCCCACGGCCCCGACGACACCGTCGCACCGTGGCACACGTCACGCGAACTCGCGGCCGGCCGCCCCGATCTGATCGTCCTGCACACCGTCCGCCGGGCCCCGCACGCCGCGATGTGGAATGCCGCCCCGAGGCGCTACGAGGAGGCCCTGCGGAGGTTCCTCATCCCCCTGATGTGACGCCCTTACAGCCTCCAAGCAGCCCTGATCCAGCGGCAGGAAGTGAATGACGGACGACCGGACAATTGATTCCGATTGGGTTTTCGGAGCGGCAGCGGCAAGACTGCTCCTGTGACGTCCCGTACTCCGCGCGACTCCCGGCTCAGACTTGTCCCCCGACAGCCGATCGCCGCTGCCCGCCGGGCCGTGGCGAACCGAGGCTCCCGCCCGGCACCCCGCCCGCCCGCCGGCACACCGGCACCGGCGGAGCTGGCCCGGCAGGCCAGAAACTGTCTCACCGGCGCGGTCCGCGTGGCCCGCTGGGCGGCCGACGAGCGCGGCCGCGGCGCCACCCTGCGCCCCGGCACCACCGGCGGGCTCTCCGCGGAGACGGCCGAGCGGGCCGCCGCGGCCCTGCGTCTGACGCCCCACCAGGCGCGCACCGACTGGGACCACGCCCGCCTCGCCGGGCTCGTCGAGCTCCACGGCGGCACCGCCCGTCCCGGCTGGCGCCTGCAGGCGTGGGACCGCGACGACGGCGCCGTCCTGCGCGGCTGGGTCGCCCTCTTCGACGCCTGGTCCCTCGCCCACCCCGCGCCCGCGGGCACCGACGCGACGGTGGCCGCCGAGGTCGTCGAGGCCGCGCCGCAGCTGCTGTCCGTCATGCACCTGTCGGCCGGGCCCGTCGCCGTCGCGATGCTCCTCGACCTGCTCCAGCAGCGGGTCGCCGAGATCCGCGCCGAGCGCTGCGAAGTGCCGTACGGTACCCAGCCGGTGCCCCCGGCCCGGTCCGCGCCCACCGACGAGGACCCCCTGGAGGAACTGCTGGCCTGGGCGCTCGAAGGGCTCGCCTCCGTCGGCGCCCTCGTCGTGCCCGGCGGCACCGGGCCCGGTGCCGAGGCCGTGCTGACCCCGCTCGGCAACTGGGCGGTGTGGGTCAAGCTGGAGCAGATCTGCGTCGCCGCCCAGAGCCCCGCGGGCAACATCGAGCTGTCCGCCGAGGCCATGCTGCGCGGCTGCGCCGACCTCACCCCGGGCCCGGCCCGCGCCGAGTACCGCGCCTGGCTCGCCGCCCGTCCCGCCGGCAGCGCCCTCAGCGAGCTCCTCGACGCCGCCCGCGGCGACGACGCCCTCGTACGGGGCCTGGCCTTCGAGGCCCTGCGCGCGGTCGGCGCGGCCGCGGAGCCGGCGGTGCGGGCCGTGGTCGACGAGCCCTGCCTGCGGCCCTACGCCCTGCTGTGGCTCGCCGAGCACGAGGGGCGCGACCCCGAGCAGGCCACCGAGGTGCTCACCCGCGAGGAGGCCACCTGGCTGTGGGTGGACACCGCCGCGGCCGTCGCCGACCACGGGGAGAGCCGGCTGCTGGTGCGGCATCTCGACTCGGCGGTGCAGGGCACGGTGCCGGGGCTGCTGGAGGAGGTGCGGGCGGTGGGGCACCCGCGCACGGTGCAGGTGCTGGTCGCCCTGGCGGCGGCGCATCCGGATCCGGCCCTGGCCAAGGCCGTCCGCAAGGCGGCTTTCCAGGTCCACACGGGCGGAGCCTAGGAGTCCGGAGCCCGGCCGGCTCCCGTGGGTCGCGCCGGGCTCACCCCGCCGGGACGTACGTCCCGAAGCTCCACACGTTCCCCTCCAGGTCCCGCGCCATGTAGTCCCGCGAGCCGTACTCCTGGTCCGTCGGCGGCATCAGGATCTCCACCCCGCTCTTCTCGGCCTTCCGGAAGTGCGCGTCGGTGTCCTCGACCACGACGTAGACGCCCACCGGCCCGCTCTCGCGCATGGCCTCGGCGAACACCCCCACCCGGCCCTTCGAACCGATCATCACCCTGCCGTTCCCGTAGGCGAGTTCGGCGTGCAGGACCGTGCCGTCCTGGCTCTCGTACAGGGCGGCCCGGGTGAAGCCGAACGCCTTGGTGAGCTGGGCGATCGCCGCCTTCGCGTCGCGGTAGAGCAGCGTGGGGTAGATGCTCGGCGTGTGTGTGCCTGTCATCCGAAGTCACTCCTCGTCGGCGGTATCGGTCGGCGGAACCGGTCAGCGGTATCGGTCGGTGGTGCCGGTCAGCGGAAGGTGTTGCACCGGGCCATGTCCCCCGTGCTGTACCCCGTGTTGAACCACTGCTGCCGCTGCGCGGCCGAGCCGTGCGTCCAGCTCTCCGGGGTCACCCGGCCCTGGAACTTCTCCTGGATGCGGTCGTCGCCGACGGCCGCCGCCGCCGACAGGCCGTCGTCGATGTCCGCCTTGGTCAGCTGCTTGACGAGCGGCCGCCCCGTGGACTTCTCGGGCGTCGTCGTCGCGTGCCGGGCCCAGACCCCCGCGTAGCAGTCGGCCTGCAGCTCGACCTTGACGGCGTTGCTCCCGGCGCCCGTGCGGCGGTCCTCGGAGCGGCCGAGCGTGCCCATCAGGTTCTGGACGTGGTGCCCGTACTCGTGCGCGACGACGTAGGCCTGCGCGAACGGGCCGCCGCTCGCCCCGAACTTCGTCCGCAGCTCGTTGAAGAACCCGAGGTCGAGGTAGACCTTCCGGTCGGCCGGGCAGTAGAAGGGCCCCACGGCCGAGGACGCGGCCCCGCAGGCCGTACGGACCTGGCCGGTGAAGAAGACGGTCGACGCCGGGGTGTACGCGGCCGAGCGGCGGGCGAACTCCTGGCTCCAGAAGGACTGGGCGCTGTTGACCACGGCGACGATCCGGCAGTCCTCGCGGGCGTTGGCGTCCTGGCCCGTCCTGCAGTCCCGGCCGACCTGGGCGTCGCTCCTCGCGGTGCCGCCCGGCGCCGGCTCGGAGGTGAGCCCGAGCTCCTGCGGGCCGATGCCGAAGAACAGCCCGAGGACGAGGGCGACCAGCCCGACGATGCCGCCCCCGATGGTCACCCCGCCGCCCGGGATCCGGCTCCCGCGCTCGTCCTGGACCTGGGAGGTGTCCAGCCCCGCGTCGTCGTCGAACTGCATGCGCCCACCGCCTTCCCATTCCTGAGTATCGGCGAATCGCCCCATATGTGGCTATTGCGGGAGTGCCTGGTCCGGCGTGTCGGCGGGGCCGGCCGGCGGTGCCCGGATATCCAGGACAAACGGTACGGAAGGAGTGCCCCCATGGCGACGGCGGACACGGTGCACAACGGCCGCGGCACACCCTCCCCGGCCTCCCTCGCGCTCCTCCTCGCCACCGCGCTCCTGGCCCTGTTCCTGGCCGCCGCCCACCACGCCCGCCCCGCCCCCTTCGGCGACCGGCTCACCGTGCACCCCGCCGCCCGGCACGCCCGCGGCGCAGCGGACGCCCCCGCCCGGTTGCACCTCGCCCCGGACGGCCTGGAGGCCTACGACCCGGCCACCGGCGCCCGCCGCTGGACGTACGCCCGCACGGGCCACCGCCCGCTCCAGGCCCGCACCGCCCGCGACCGCGCCCTCGCCCTCTGGGACGACGGCCTCGTCACCGGCACCGCCCTGCACGACGGCGCCCTCTCCGTCTGGCACCGCGGCGTCCCGGGCGCTGCCGCCCGGCCCGCGCGCCTCGCCGCCCTCCACCTCCTCGGCCCGCAGCCGGGCGCTGTGGCCGTCGTCACCCCGCAGCTGATCACCGCCTACGGGCCCGGCGACGGCGGTCTCCGGTGGCACCGCGAGGCGGGACCCGGCTGCGCCTTCGACCCGGCCCGCACGGCCCACCGCGCCGGCGTCCTGCTGATCGCGCGGCACTGCGCTCCCGGGGCGCCGTGGACGTCCTGCATCGCCGCGGTCTCCGAGGCGGGGCCCTTCGCCTGACCCGGCGCGGTTGACCTGGCGCGTAACGGCCGCGGACCCGGATACGGGGGGCCGGGGCGCCACGGGACGGCCCGGCGGCCCCGGAATCACGGTTGCACTTCCCCGTTAGACTGATGGGTATGGCATTCCTCCTCGTGCATTAGACGGCGCCGGCCGCCCGTCGCCCGCGCCCGCAGGGGCGCGCCCGAGCGCAGCCGAGTTCACCCCCGTCCCCACCGCCGTCCACCACGCCCTGGAGTAATCCCCCGTGATCACCGCCTCCGGCATCGAGCTGCGCGCCGGCGCCCGCATCCTCATCGAGAACGCTTCCTTCCGCATCGCCAGGGGCGACCGCATCGGCCTCGTCGGCCGCAACGGTGCGGGCAAGACCACTCTCACCAAGTGCCTGGCCGGCGAGGGCATGCCCGCCGGCGGCACGATCAGCCGCTCCGGCGAGGTCGGCTACCTTCCGCAGGACCCGCGCACCGGCGACCTCGACGTGCTCGCCCGCGACCGCATCCTCTCCGCCCGCGGCCTCGACACCGTCCTGCGCAAGATGCGGGAGAACGAGGACCGCATGGCCAACGGCAAGGGCGCCACGCGCGACAACGCGATGAAGAAGTACGCCCGCCTGGAGACCGAGTTCCTCACCAAGGGCGGCTATGCGGCCGAGGCGGAGGCCGCCACCATCGCGGCCGCCCTCGGCCTGCCCGACCGCATCCTCGGCCAGCCCCTGCACACCCTCTCCGGCGGTCAGCGCCGCCGCGTCGAGCTGGCCCGGATCCTCTTCTCCGACGCCGACATCCTGCTGCTGGACGAGCCCACCAACCACCTCGACGCCGACTCCATCGCCTGGCTGCGGGACTACCTCAAGACGTACCGCGGCGGCTTCATCGTGATCTCCCACGACGTGGACCTCGTCGAGACGGTCGTCAACAAGGTCTTCTACCTGGACGCCAACCGCGCCCATATCGACGTCTACAACATGGGCTGGAAGCTCTACCAGCAGCAGCGCGAGGCCGACGAGAAGCGCCGCAAGCGCGAGCGCCAGAACGCCGAGAAGAAGGCCGCGGCCCTCAACTCGCAGGCCGACAAGATGCGCGCCAAGGCCACCAAGACCGTCGCCGCGCAGAACATGGCCAAGCGCGCCGAGCGGCTGCTGAAGGGCCTGGACGAGGTCCGCGTCTCCGACAAGGTCGCCAAGCTCCGCTTCCCCGAGCCCGCGCCCTGCGGCAAGACGCCGCTCACCGCCGAGGGCCTGTCGAAGTCCTACGGCTCCCTGGAGATCTTCACCGACGTCGACCTGGCCATCGACAAGGGCTCGCGCGTCGTCATCCTCGGCCTCAACGGCGCGGGCAAGACCACGCTGCTGCGGCTGCTCGCCGGCGCCGAGAAGCCCGACACCGGCGCGGTCACCCCCGGTCACGGCCTCAAGCTCGGCTACTACGCCCAGGAGCACGAGACGCTCGACCCGGACCGCACGGTCCTGGAGAACATGCGCTCGTCCGCGCCCGACCTCGACCTCGTCGAGGTCCGCAAGACGCTGGGCTCCTTCCTGTTCTCCGGCGACGACGTCGACAAGCCCGCGGGCGTGCTCTCCGGCGGCGAGAAGACCCGGCTGGCCCTGGCCACCCTGGTCGTCTCCTCCGCCAACGTGCTGCTCCTGGACGAGCCCACCAACAACCTCGACCCCGCCAGCCGCGAGGAGATCCTGGGCGCGCTGCGCACCTACAAGGGCGCGGTGGTGCTGGTGACCCACGACGAGGGCGCCGTCGACGCGCTGGAGCCGGAGCGCATCATCCTGCTGCCGGACGGCGTCGAGGACCTCTGGGGCCCGGACTACGCGGACCTGGTCGCCCTCGCCTGACCCCGGCCCGGCCGGGCCCGCCCGGCACCTGCCCGGCCCCGCCCGGCCCGGCCCCGTACCGGCCGTGATCGGTGCCGTCCCGATCATTCGGCCGACGGGTGATCCTTCATCTGAGTGAGAGCGGCTCGTACCCCGCTGCCGCCCGCTGCCCCGGCGCACGACCAGTGCCATGCGCCGGGGCGTTCGCACCACCGGTCGGGAGTGCCCCGTCTGACCTGCCCCTTCGCTACGCCACCCGTACGGCCGTACGAGCGCGCCCGTTCGGAATTTTCTGTTCCGAGGGCCGTCGACGCCCGATTTCAGGGCCCCCGAGGGCCGTGGACTTCTCATGGACCTTGTCGAATGGGTGGCCAGGAGGCCGTATAGGGGTGATCATGAGAGTCAAGAGGCGCATCTCCCATGAGGAGGCACGGGTGGCCGAGACTCTGAAGAAGGGCAGCCGGGTAACCGGCGCCGCGCGCGAGAAGCTCGCGGCAGACCTGAAGAAGAAGTACGACTCCGGTGCGAGCATCAGGGCGCTGGCCGAAGAGACCGGCCGCTCCTACGGCTTCGTTCATCGGATGCTCAGTGAATCCGGCGTGATCCTCCGGGGTCGCGGCGGAGCGACGCGCGGCAAGAAGGCCGCCTCGGCCTGACGCCCCGCGCACCCCAGGGCAACCGACAGTGTGGACAGTGCCACCCGGTCGGTCGAGCAGTCGACCGGGTGGTTACTGTGCAGTCACCTACTGTGCAGTAGTCCGATCGGAGACCCTGTGACTACCCCCAAGACTCTGCTCGACCAGGACGGCGTACGGCTCACCGTGGATGACGCGGTGGCCACCGTCACCCTCACCAACCCCGCCAAGCGCAATGCCCAGTCGCCCGCCCTCTGGCGTGCGCTGGCCGAAACCGGACGGCTGCTGCCGGGCAGCGTGCGGATCGTCGTGCTGCGCGGGGAGGGCAAGTCCTTCTCGGCCGGTCTCGACCGGCAGGCCTTCACCCCCGAGGGCTTCGAGGGCGAGCCCTCGTTCATCGACCTGGCCCGCGGGAGCGACGAGGCGCTCGACGCCGAGATCTCCGCGTACCAGTCCGCCTTCACCTGGTGGCGACGGAACGACATCGTCTCCATCGCCGCCGTCCAGGGCCATGCCATAGGCGCCGGCTTCCAGCTCGCCCTCGCCTGCGACCTGCGGGTCTGCGCCGAGGACGTGCAGTTCGCCATGCGCGAGCCCAGCCTGGGCCTGGTGCCGGACCTCGGCGGCACCCAGCCGCTGGTCTCCCTCGTCGGCTACGCCCGTGCGCTGGAGATCTGCGCCACGGGGCGCTTCGTGCACGCCGAGGAGGCCGAGCGCACCGGCCTCGCCAACCTGGTCGTGCCCGCGGGCGAGCTCGACGCCGCCGTCCAGGACCTCGCCGCGGCCGTCCTCGCCGCGCCGCGGGACGCCGTCGTCGAGACCAAGGCACTGCTGCGCGGCGCGGCCGGCCGGACGTACGACGACCAGCGCGCGGCCGAGCGGGCCGCGCAGGGGCGGCGGCTGCGGGATCTGGCGGGGCTGGGGGAGTAGGTTCCGGGTCCCAGGTCCCCCTTTAAGCCCTCTGCGTCTGAGCCCTCTGCGTCTGAGCCCCCTGCGTCTGAGCCCTCTGTGTCTCAGCCGCGGACGCGGACGTTGTGGCGGGTGCGCAGCACGTGCAGCTCCCAGACGGAGACGGCCGTGACGGACAGGGGTCCGCCGAGGAAGGCGGCTATCTGCACGGCCAGCGGCCCGTTCGGCAGGCCGTCTCCGAGCTGGACGATGTTCAGCACCCACACGAGGACCGCCGTGAGGACGGCCGGCAGTGCGGCGTGCACATCGGCCGTGTTGAAGGCGTAACGGGCGGCGGCGCCGGAGGAGAAGAACAGGAAGGCCGCCGCCCAGATCGTGAACGGCAGGGCCACGACGAGGACGAACAGGGAGATGACCGCCTGGGCGACGAAGATCCCTTGCGTGGCCTTGAGCAGCAGGGCCACGATCGCGTATCCGGCGATCGTGCCGAGCGGTATGCCCAGGTACCAGCCGATGGCCTTGAGCGGGTACCGGAGCCGTGAGCGCAGCACCGGGCGGTGCTGCGGCGGCACGTACCAGATGAAGCCGGCGATGACGAGCGGGCCGACGAGCAGCAGGACCAGCGGCGCCACGAACAGCTTGGTGACCCCGTCCTCGAACACCGCGCTCCAGCCGCCGTCGACGCCGTAGACGGATATCAGCCCGAACGTGGTGAGGGCTCCGACGACGGCCCGTGCCGCCTGGACACGGCCTATGGACGGGTCGGTGGTGCGGCCGGGGCCGGCGGTGGCGAAGATGCTGTTGGCGTGGCGGCGGGCGTGGCGTACGCCTCCCAGCCAGGTGTTGCCGCCGAAGGCCATCAGCTGTCTCAGCGCCATGAGTCTTTCTCCCCCTTGATCAAACAGGCGGGGATTATATCGCTGTGACCATGACAGAAATCGTGGACGGCGGGGTGGTGACCTGTGTCGATGCCCGGGCCACCGCCGTGCGGACGGCTCGTGCGACATCCAGCGGGCGGTGGTCCGACGTGACGGCGATGTCCGCTTGGACGTGGCCGTCACGGTGGCGGAGCGTCAGGCGGGCGACGCCCGGGACGGCGAGGACGGCCCGGGTCAGGGGGTCTTGTTGAGTCTGAGTCTGGGCCTGGGCCTGGGGTGGAGTCGGGTCCGCCGTCCGGGGTGGCGGTTCCGCGTCCAGCAGCTCCGTCAGACGGAGGTCGACCGACTCGACGCGCAGGCCGATCCGCTCCGCGGCGCACCGCCCCAGCACCGCCCGCAGCCGGGCCGCCGTCTCCGGGAACGGGACCTCCGCCGTCGTCGCGCAGTCCGCCTCGATGCGCAGCGGCCCCGGCGGGAGCGCGCTCGGGGGCGGCGGCACCGCCGGCGGGGAGTCCGGGTTCACCAGGGCGATGCGGACCGCTTCCAGGCGCACCGCCGGGAGCGCGGCGTGCGCCGCACGGCGCAGTACGCCCGCGGCCGCCGACTCCGTGATCCAGGCGCCGTCCGCCGCGCCGCCCAGCGGGAGCAGCCTGCCGAGTGCGAGTTGCCGCCGTACGGTCTGTGCCCACTGGTCCGCGGCCACCACGGTCACCCCTCAGCCCTGTGGGGCAGGCCTTCGCCGCCCCCTCGCCTTCAGCCTGCCCCACCCGGCGCGTTCCGGACGGGCGGCTCACTCGGACAGCGGTTCGCTCCGGCCGTTTTCCCCGGATCCCCCGAGCGGTACGGGTGAAGCGCACCTAAGGTGGCAAAAGGAGCCCGTAGGGGCGTCCTGCAGGGCGCGGCGGCCCCGTCAGCCATGACGTTTTCCTTCCACGTGAAAGAGGCGAATGGACGATGAGCGAGACCGTAAGCGGCAAGGAGACCGTTCCGACCGCCCCGGCCGACCGTGGCCGCACCACCATCGCCGACGGGGTCGTGGAGAAGATCGCCGGGCTCGCGGCCCGTGACGTCCTCGGCGTCCACGCGATGGGCAGCGGCCTCTCCCGCACCTTCGGGGCCGTCCGGGACCGGGTCCCCGGCGGCAGCAGGTCCGTCGCCCGGGGTGTGAAGGCCGAGGTCGGTGAGGTTCAGACGGCGCTCGACCTGGAGATCGTCGTGGACTACGGGGTGGCGATCGCGGATGTCGCCCGCTCCGTGCGGGAAAACGTCATTGCGGCGGTGGAACGCATGACCGGCCTCGAAGTCGTCGAGGTCAACATCGCCGTCAGTGACGTGAAGCTGCCCGACGAGGAAGAGGAAGAGCCGGAGCCGAGGCTCCAGTAGAGGAGCGCACGATGAGCATGGCCGTGGCCGGCATGATCGCCGGCTTGGCGCTCGGGTTCGCCGGGTACTTCGGCGGGTTCGGAGCCTTTCTGCTCGTGGCTGCCCTGGGTGCGGTCGGGTTCGTGGTGGGCCGCTTCCTGGACGGGGACCTGGATCCGGGGGAGTTCTTCCGGACCCGGGACCGGGACCGGGAGGGGCGGCGGCGGTGACGTACGGGCCCGGCATGCGGTGCGTGAGGGGGTGACGGTCGGTGGTGGAGGCCGCTGAGCGCGGTGCTACCCGGATCGCCGATCGTGTCGTCGCGAAGATCGCTTCGCAGGCGGCTCGGGAGGCGTTGGCCGGGGCTTCGGCGAGTGGGACTTCGGTGGGCGGGACCTCGGTGGGCGGGGCTGCCGCAAGGGGTGCGGAGTTCGCTCCGCCGTACGCCACGGTCGCCGTGCACGAGGACACCGCCCGCGTACGCGTCGCCGTCGAGCTGGGCTATCCCTCCGACATCGGCGCGCAGTGCGGTGCCGTGCGGCGGCGGATCGCCGAGCGGGTGCGGGCACTGGTGGGGATGGAGGTGCCGGAGGTGGCGGTCACGGTGGAGCGGCTGCACTCCGTGCACACGGTGTCGGCGGGGCGGGAGCGGGTGCGGTGAGCGGGAGCAGGTTCTGGTCCGTGCGGCGGGTGCCCGCGTTTCTGGTGGCGGCGGTGGTGCTGGGGGCGGCCGGTCTCTTCCTGTACGACGTGGCGGCCGTCCGCGCGCACCGGCCCGCCATGGGGTGGCGGCGGAGGCTCGCGCACGAGCTGGCCACGCGGCCCCTGGAGGACGGGTGGGTCGTCGTCATCGCCTGTGCGGCCGTGGTGGCGGGGGTGTGGCTCGTCGTGCTCGCCCTCACGCCCGGGCTGCGGGCCGTCCTGCCCATGCGGCGCGACCGTGCGGACCTCAGGGCCGGCATCGACCGGCGGGCCGCGGCGCTGGTGCTGCGGGACCGGGCCATGGAGGTGGCGGGGGTGCAGTCGGTACGGGTCGGCGTCGGCCGGCGCCGGGTGACGGTGCGGGCCCGGTCCCACTTCCGGGATCTGGACGACGTACGGGCGGATGTGGATGCGGTGATTGCCGAGGGGGTGCGGAAGTTGGGGCTTGCGCGTGAGCCCGGGGTGTCGGTGCGGGTGAGTCGGCCGGTGAAGCGGTGAAAGCCGTCAATCGGGTGCTGGTGGGCGTCGTCGGGTTGATTCTGGCCGGGGTCGGCGCGGCCGTTCTCGTCGGGGCGTTCGATCTGCGGCGGCGGTGGGGGTTGCCCCTGCCGTCGGCCTGGCCGTTCGACGGGCCGCGGGACGTGCTGCTGAGCCGGGCCGCGCAGACGAAGTGGCGTGGCGAGGGGTGGTGGTGGCCCGCGGTCATCGCCGGGCTGGGTGTGGTGGTCCTGCTGGCGCTGTGGTGGCTGCTGGCGCAGCTGCGGCGGCGGCGCCTGAGGGAGCTGGTCGTGGACAGCGGGGACGGTGAGGAGGCGGTTCTGCGGGGGCGGGCGCTGGAGGAGGCGGTCTGTGCGGAGGCCGAGGCGCTGGAGGGGGTGGAGCATGCGCTTGTCACGCTGCTCGGGCGGCGGACGGCGCCGGAGGCGTGGGTGGGGCTGACGCTGGCGCCCCATGCGTCGCCGGCGGCGGCGCTGTCGCGGCTGGACGGGGAGGCGCTGGAGCATGCGCGGGTTTCGGCGGGGGTGGGGCGGTTGCCGGTGGAGGTGCGGTTGCGGGCCGTGCGGCACCGGGCTGAGCGGGTCGGTTGAGTGCGGGCCGGTGGGGGTCGGTGGGGGTGCGGGGCCGGGGCCTCCGGGGCAGGGGTCCGTCCGTCAGAAGCCGTGGCGGGCGCCGCCGTCCACCGGGAGCATCACGCCGGTGAGGTACGAGGCCGCGGGGGAGAGGAGGAAGGCCGCTGTCTTGCCGAATTCGGCGGGGGTGCCGTAGCGGCCCAGGGGGATCTGGGCGGTGTGGCTCTTCCGGGCTTGTTCCGGGTCGGTTGAGCGGGCGTCCAGTTCTCTGACTCTGTCCGTGTCGATGCGGTGCGGGAGGAGACCTGCGACCCGGATGCCTCTGGGGCCCAGTTCCCGGGAAAGGGATTTCGCGAAGCCCGCCAGGCCCGGGCGCAGGGCGTTGGAGATGGTGAGGCCCGGGATCGGTTCGTGGACCGATGCCGACAGGACGAAGGCGATCACGCCTCCCGGGGGGAGCGCGGCCGCTGCCGTGCGGGCCATGCGGATCGCACCGAGGAAGATCGTGTCGACTGCGCGGTGCCACTGGTCGTCGGTGACGTCGGCCGCGCCGCCCGCGGGTGGGCCTCCCACGCTGATGAGGATGCCGTCGAAGCGGCCGAAGCGGTCCCTGGCGGCGGTGATCAGGCGGTCGGCGGCCGTGGGGTCCGCGTTGTCGGCGGCCGCGCCGAGCGCGCGGGGGCCCAGTGCCGCGGCGGCGGCGGCCGCGGACTGCTCGGTGCGGCCGGTGACGACCACGTTCGCCCCGTCGGCCACGAGCTCTTCCGCCGTGGCCCTGCCGAGGCCCCTCGTTGCTCCGGTGAGGACGTACACCCGGTCCCTCAGCCCAAGATCCATGACCTCAGTCTTGCCGAGGGAAGAGCGTGAGGGCCGTGTTCACGAGGCCGATGTGGCTGAATGCCTGAGGGTAGTTGCCCAGATGGCGCAGGGCCTGGGGGTCGTATTCCTCGGCCAGCAGGCCCACGTCGCTGCGGAGGGAGAGCAGGCGCTCGAACAGGGCGCGGGCCTCCTCGGTGCGCCCGGTCATGTGCAGGGCGTCGGCCAGCCAGAAGGAGCAGGCCAGGAAGGCGCCCTCGTTGCCGGGGAGGCCGTCCATGGGTTTTCCGTCGGTGCTGTAGCGGCGGACCAGGCCGCCGTGGTCCAGCTCGCGGCGGATCGCGTCGACGGTGCCGGTCACCCGGGGGTCGTCGGGCGGGAGGAAGCCGACGCGGGGGATCAGGAGGGTGGCGGCGTCGAGCTCCTGCGAGCCGTAGGACTGGGTGAAGGTGCCGCGCTCGGCGTCGTAGCCGCGTTCGCAGACCTCGCGGTGGACTTCGTCGCGCATGGCCCGCCAGCCGTCGATGTCGCCGTCCAGGCCGGGGTCGGCTTCGAGGGCTCGGACGGCGCGGTCGGCGGCCACCCAGGCCATGACCTTGGAGTGGACGAAGTGGCGGCGGGGGCTGCGGATCTCCCAGATGCCCTCGTCGGGCTCGTGCCAGTGGTTCTTGATGTGCTCCATCAGGGAGCGCTGGAGCTTCCACTCGTGGGGCTTGGCGGGCAGGCCCCAGCTGCGGGTGAGGTGGAGGGAGTCCATGACCTCGCCGTAGACGTCGAGCTGGAGCTGTTTGACGGCGCTGTTGCCGACGCGGACGGGGGCGGAGCGCTCGTAGCCGGAGAGCCAGGGGAGCTCGTGTTCGGTCAGCCGGCGCTCGCCGCCGAGGCCGTACATGACCTGCAGGTCGGCGGGGTCGCCGGCGGCGGCGCGCAGGAGCCAGGCGCGCCAGGCGGCGGCCTCGTCGCCGTAGCCTGCGGAGAGGAGGGCGCCGAGGGTGAGCGTGGAGTCGCGCAGCCAGCAGTAGCGGTAGTCCCAGTTGCGGACGCCGCCGATCTCCTCGGGGAGGGAGGTGGTGCCGGCGGCGGCGATGCCTCCGGTGGGGGCGTAGGTGAGCGCCTTGAGGGTGATGAGGGAGCGGACGACGGCTTCGCGGTGGGGGCCGCGGTAGCGGCAGCGGCCGGCCCACTCGCGCCAGTCCTCCAGGCTGTGGCGCAGGGATTCGTGGGGGTCGACGAGGTCGGGGCGCGGCTGGTGGGAGGGGTGCCAGGTGAGGACGAAGGCGGTCTTGTCGCCGGTGGAGACGGTGAATTCGGAGCGGGTGCTGAAGTCGCGGCCATAGGTCTTGACGGGGGGCTCGCTGCGCAGCCAGGCGGAGTCGGGCCCGGCGACGGCGACGCGGTGGCCGTCGGCGCGCCGTATCCACGGCACGACGCTGCCGTAGTCGAAGCGCAGACGGAGGACGCCGAGCATGTCGACGCTGCCGGAGACGCCCTCGACGATGCGGACGACGTCGGGGGCGCGGTCGCGCTGGGGCATGAAGTCGGTGACTTTGGCGGTGCCGGTGGCCGTCTCCCAGACGGTTTCGAGGACGAGGGAGTTTGGGAGGTAGGAGCGGCGGGTGCACGGAGTGCCGGGGCCGGCGCTCGTGGGGGCCAGCCGCCAGTGGCCGTTGTCCTCGTCGCCGAGGAGGGCGGCGAAGCAGGCGGCGGAGTCGAAGCGGGGCAGACAGAGCCAGTCGATCGAGCCGTCACGGCCGACCAGGGCGGAGGTCTGCAGATCGCCGATGAGCGCGTAGTCCTCGATGCGTGCCACGGGCTGCGTCTTCCCCCGGGGCGGGGCGGCTACTCCGGGGTGGCGGCTGTACGGGCGACCGCGGGCTGTGCGCCGGTGGCGTCCGCGGCCCCGGCGGCGCGGTCGCGGCGCTCGCGGCGGACGAGGATGATCCAGCCGACGGGCACGAAGGCGGTGAACAGCCACCACTGGACGGCGTACGCCATGTGCGGGCCGATGCTGTCGTGGTCCGGGGCGGCCACGGGCTCGGGGCCCTTGTCGCCGGGGTCCGGGTCGGTGAGCTCGATGTAGCCGCCGAGGACGGGGCGGTGCAGGGCCTCGGCCTGACGCTCGCTGTTGATGCGCATGACCTGACGGGGCGGCAGGCCGCGGGTGTCCTTGATGCCGCTGGAGTCGGTCTCGTCGGCGCGCAGCCGGCCGGTGACGGTGACCCTGCCGGCGGGCGGGGCGGGGACCTCGGGGAACTTCGTCAGATCGCCGGTGGAGGGGATCCAGCCGCGGTTGACGAGGACGGCCCGCCCGTCGGCCAGCAGGAGCGGGGTGAGGACCATGTAGCCGGACTTGCCGTCGGCGTCGGTGCGCAGCCGGACGACGACCTCGCCCTTGGTGTCGAAGGTGCCGCTCGCGGTGACCCGGCGCCAGACGTCGTCGGAGACGTCCTTGCCGGGCTCGGACAGCTCGGTGACCGGCACGGGGTCGGCGGCGAGGCTGCGGGCGACGAAGTCGTTGCGCGCGACCCGGTGCTCGTGGCGGTGGAACTGCCAGAAGCCCAGTTTGATCATCACCGGGATGAGGACGAGCCCCACGAGGGTGAGGATCACCCACTGCCGGGACAACAGGAAGCGGTACACGCATTTGACGGTACCTGGCCCGGTTCGCCCCGGGAGCAGCGGGTGGCTTCCCTCAGCTCTTGGGGCCGCCGGGCGCCGGGAGCACGTGGGAGAGCAGCTGGACGAAGACCGCCTCGTCGATCACCGGGGTGCCGAAGGAGCGCGCCTTGGAGGTCTTGGTCGTCGGGGAGCCGGGATCATTGGTGACCAGCACGCTCGTGAGGCGGGAGACGCTGGTGGCGATGTGCAGCCCCGCCTCGATGGCGCGGTCCTCCAGCAGCTCGCGGTCGATGGAGGTGTCGCCCGAGAACGCCACCCGCATGCCCTGAATGAGCTGTTCGCCCTCTTTGTACCGCCCGGGGTTGGGATACGGGCAGGCGGGCCGCTTACGGCTGGGCCGCCAGCTGTTGGACGAGCCGTATGAACGCTGATGCCCGATATATCCCGAAGAGCGGGGGGTTGCCGCCGGCCCGTCGGACCACTCCGTGAGGGGCTGGCAGGCGAGCAGCGGCAGCCGCAGATTTGCCTCGGCCGCCAGCTGCAGGCTCGGCCGGAACGCCTCGGCGAGCACACGGGCGTCATCGAGCGCGTGGTGAGCACGCTGCTGCACGACGCCGTAGTGCGCCGCGAGCGACTCCAGCTTGTGATTGGGCAGCGGCAGCTGCAGCTCCTTGGAGAGCGCGATCGTGCACAGCCGCTGCCGCACCGGGGCGGTGGCCTTCGCGCGGGCGTACTCACGGGCGATCATCGACCAGTCGAAGGCGGCGTTGTGCGCCACGAGGACGCGGCCCGCGAGGCGCTTGGCGAACTCGTCCGCGATCTCGGGGAAGAGAGGCGCGGAGGAGAGCACGGCCGTCGTCAGCCCGTGGATCCACACGGGCCCGGGGTCCCGCTCGGGGTTGACCAGCGTGTACCAGTGGTCCTCGACCTGCCCGCGGGCGTCCAGCTGGTAGACCGCCGCCGACACTATCCGGTCGTCCCGGGCGAGCCCGGTGGTCTCCACGTCGACGACCGCATATCCCTCGGGATACGCGGCCGGCCACGGAGTCGGAGTGTCGGCGGTGGTCTGGTCTTCGAGCATGGTCACAGAGAATACGGGGGCGTACTGACAGCGAGGGGAGCGGGCGGGGGCGCGAGGCGTCAGCCGAGGAAGACACCACGGCCCGGGCGGATGTCGAGACGCCCGGGTGAGAAGAGCTCCACGCCCTTGACGGGGGTGTCCGTTCCCGCAGCGGCCCGGTGATCCCTCTCTTGCTTCGAACCCTCGGTAACACGATTTCATACCGATGGGTAACTACCCCTAGCGGCACGGCTGATGACGTGTCTATCGTGCGCCCATGCCGCACCTTCCCGATGTCGTGCTGTGGTCCATACCCGCCTTCCTCCTGCTCACCGCGCTGGAGCTGGTGAGCTACCGGCTGCATCCCGCCGAGGAGAGCGGTGACGCGGGCTACGAGGCCAAGGACGCGGCGACCAGTATCGGAATGGGCGCCGGCAGTCTCGTCTTCGATGCGCTGTGGAAGATTCCGATCGTCGCCGTCTACACCGCCCTCTACGAGCTCACGCCGCTGCGCGTCCCCGTGCTGTGGTGGACGCTGCCGCTGATGCTCCTGGTGCAGGACTTCTTCTACTACTGGTCGCACCGCGGCCACCACGTCATCAGGATCCTGTGGGCCTGCCACGTGGTGCACCACTCCAGCCGGAAGTTCAACCTCACGACCGCGCTGCGCCAGCCCTGGACGACGCTGACCGTGTGGCCCTTCTACCTGCCGATGATCGCCGTGGGCGTGCATCCGGCCGCGCTGGCCTTCTGCTCGTCCGCCAACCTCGTCTACCAGTTCTGGGTGCACACCGAGCGGGTGCGCAAGCTGCCCCGGCCCGTCGAGTACGTGCTGAACACGGCCTCCCACCACCGTGTCCACCACGCCTCGCAGGGCGGCTACCTGGACCGCAACTTCGGTGGGATCCTCATCGTCTGGGACCGGCTCTTCGGGTCCTTCGTCCCCGAGGGCGAGCGGCCGGTCTACGGGCTGACCAAGAACATCGACACCTACAACCCGCTGCGC
This sequence comes from Streptomyces hiroshimensis, assembly GCF_014650335.1. Lineage (GTDB taxonomy): Bacteria > Actinomycetota > Actinomycetes > Streptomycetales > Streptomycetaceae > Streptomyces > Streptomyces hiroshimensis. The sequence continues at coordinate 37,519 of NZ_BMUT01000010.1, read as the reverse complement.
GTCGCCACCCACGAGTACGCCGCCATCGCCCGCGACCTGCGCGCGGCGCGTGACTGGAAGGAACGGCTGGGGAGGGTGTTCCGCGGGCCGGGCTGGCAGCCGGCGTCCGTGCGGGCCGAGGCCGCGGCTGAGACGGCGGCCGAGGCAGCGGCCACCGCCGAGGCAGGCGGGGCCGATAGGGCCGACAGGGCCGGCGACGCGGGCAAGGCCCCCGCTCCCCGGCACGAGCAGGCCGCGTGAGGGCCGCCCGCCTGCTTCCCATCCGCCGGCTCCCCGCCCGACCGTTCCCCGTGCGCCCGCTCCCCGCCGTCTTCGGCGGCCTCGCCCTCGCCCACCTCGGCGCCCTGCTGGCCGGGTCCGCCGTCGCGCTCGTCACCAAGCCCGCCCTGATGCCCCTGCTCGCGGCGTACGTCCTCACGCGCGGCGGGCCCCGGCTGCTCGCCGTGGCGCTGCTGTTCGGATGCGGCGGTGACACGCTCCTGCAGGTCGGCGGGGACCTGCCGTTCCTGCTCGGCATGGCGTCGTTCGCCGCCGGGCACGGCTGCTACCTCGTGCTGTGCTCGCGGCACGGCACCCCGGGCAGCGCCCGCACGCTTCCGCCGGCCCTCGGCTACGGGTCGGCCTGGCTCGTCACCGTCGTGCTGCTGTGGCCCGACCTGGAGGCCGGCCTGCGGGTGCCCGTCGCGCTCTACAGCCTGCTGCTGGTCACGATGGCGCTGCGGGCGACCCGGGCCGGGGCGCTCGCCGCGGCCGGCGGGGCGCTGTTCGTGGTGTCGGACACCCTCATCGCCACCGGCGTCGCCGACTGGCCCCAGGCGCCCGCCCCCCAGTTCTGGGTCATGCTCACCTACCTCGGCGCGCAGTTCCTGCTCGCCGAGGGGTTCCTTCGCAGCGCGGAAGGGGCCGGGCGGACGCCCGGCCCCTCCTCGGACAAGCGCGAGCGTCAGCGCACCGCGTCCAGGGCGTCGACGATGCCGAAGCCGTAGAAGCCGTTGACGTTCTTGTTGCCGGTGCAGACGGCGTCGGCCTTGCCGTCGCCGTCACCGTCGTACGGGCCCGCCGGGCAGCCGGGGTTGTCGGCCTGCGCCTTGAGGAGCCACTGGATCTCCTGCGGGGACGACTTGGGGTGCGCGCTCTTCAGCAGCGCCGCCACGCCGGCCACGTGCGGACCGGCCATCGAAGTGCCCTGGAGGTAGCCCCAGTCGCCGCCGGGCAGCGTGGAGAGGATCCGGCCGTCCTTGGCCGGCAGGTCGGGGACCTGGTACTTGTCGCCGCCGGGGGCCGCCACGTCGATCTGGTTCAGGCCGTAGTTGGAGTAGTACGCCTTCGCGGACTTCACGCCGGTCGACGAGACGGTGACGACGCCGGGCAGCTGGGCCGGGACGTCGAGGCAGACGGACGGGTCGATCTTGCGGTTCTGCGCGGGCCGGCCCTTGTCGTTCGGGCTGGAGGTGTCGGTGATCTCCTTGGCCGCCAGGTCGAAGTTGGAGTTGCCGGCCGAGGCGACGTTGACGGTGCCCTTGTCCTGGGCGTACTTCGTGGCGCGGGTGACGGACTCGGCTATCGCCTTCTGGTCGGGGTCGTCCGCACAGTTGAACATCCACGGGTCGACGTAGTAGCTGTTGTTCGTCACCGCTATGTCGTGCTCGGCGGCGAAGACGAACGCGCAGACCACGCTCTCGGCGTAGAAGAAGCTGTCCTTGTCCGACACCTTGATGCCCGAGACCTTGACGTTCGGGGCGACGCCCGCGACGCCGACGCCGTTGCGGGCCGCGGCTATCGTGCCGGCCACGTGCGTGCCGTGGTAGTCCTTGTCCGGGTTGTACGGCCGCCACGAGCCCGGGCCGGTGTCGGCCTTGCCGGTGACGCAGCTCGCCGACTGGCTCCGGGAGAAGTTGGGAGCGAGATCCGGGTGGGTGTCGTCCACGCCGGTGTCGATGACGCCGACGGTGACCTTGCGGCTGCCCGGGTTCACCTTCGCGGCCTGGTCCGCCTTGATGGCGGGGAGGTCCCACTGCAGGCTCTCCAGCGGCTCGGCGCCGGTGTCCTGCTGACGGGCGGCCGCCGCCGCGCTGCTCTTGGGCAGCTTCACCTTCTCGGGCTTGCCGACGTCGGTCGTGCTTGCCGGGGCGATCGGCCCGGTGCGGGTGGCGCCCGCCGACTGCACGCCGGGGACCGTGCGCAGCGCCGCGGCGAAGCCGGGGTTCTTGGAGTGGGCGACGATCACGCCTATCTGCTGATAGGCGGTCACGACGGTGCCGCCGGCCTCGGCGACGGCCTTCTTCACCTTGGCGACGGTGGCGCGGTCGGCGGCGGTGTTCACCACGTACGACAGGAGGGGGCCGTCGGTGGCGGCCGTCGTCGCCCGCGGCCCGTCCTGCGGGGCGGCGGCGGCCACCCCGGGCAGGAGGCCGAGCGAGGCGGTGAGGGCGAGGCCGACGGGAACGGCCAGCAGGGCGTGCCGTCTTGAACGCAGAGGAGCCATGGGTTCTCCACATCATCCGAAAACCGCCGGAGCGCGGGCTGCGCGCGGGCGGGTACATGACGAGTGAAGCTAGCGCCGATCATGGCACCGGGCAATGCATTCCGGAACAAATGCCCAGAGTGGCCATGACCCGGCAACAAATGGCGCAGAGCCGGGGCGAGATCGCCTGACGCGGAGCCTGGACGGGATCGCCCGACGCAGGGCCGGGGCGGGATCGCCGGGTCAGGGCGCCAGATCGCTGTCGCGCAGGGCATCGATGCTCAGCGGCGGAAGCGGAACCCGGGGCCCGTACCACCGCCCTGCTCTCGGGAGGGGGATGGACCGGCCGGTCGTCACCGCCGCTATGGGCGCCGTCAACCTGACGATCCCGAACGGTCGTCGACCGGGGGACGGCGGCGTGGGAGGAGGCGCATCGCTCACACCAGGGTCAACGAGGCCGCGGGCAGGCGGTGTCGCCCCCGGCGGCAGCTGCTGCCGAATTCCGCACCTCCCCCCTGTCGCATACTGCGACCTGCCTCTACGATGCGTGATCCGGATCACAAGCCATCGGCTCGCGCCTCACACCCCCCTTGTCAGGAGAGACCGTGGACACCGCACCAACCACCACACAGGGGCCGGACGAGCCCGACGACCCAGAAACCGCCGCAGCCGCCCCGCCGGCGGCCGGGAACGATCGTTTCAGCACGGTGCAGTCGAGCGCCGAGTTCGGTGAACTGCGCCGCGCACAGCGTTCGTTCGCCTTTCCGCTCACCATCGCCTTCGTCTCCTGGTACCTGCTGTACGTCCTGCTCTCGAACTACGCGGGCGACTTCATGGGCACCACGGTCGTGGGCAACGTCAACGTGGCGTTCGTCTTCGGGCTGGCCCAGTTCCTCACCACCTTCCTGATCGCCTGGTGGTACTCGCGGCACGCGGCCGCGAAGCTCGACCCCAGGGCCGAGGCCCTGCGGGCCCGTCTGGAAGCGGGGGAATGACCGGTATGACCAGTGCCCTGCAGTCGGGCCTCCCGCTCGCGGCCGGCGCCGCGAGCGAGCACCGCACCTTGATCATCACGCTTTTCTCCGTCTTCGTCGCCGCCACCCTCGCCATCACCGTCTGGGCCGGACGGCAGACCAAGGACGCCACCGACTTCTACGCCGGCGGCCGCTCCTTCACCGGCTTCCAGAACGGCCTCGCCATCTCCGGCGACTACATGTCCGCCGCGTCCTTCCTCGGCATCGCGGGTGCCATCTCCCTCTTCGGCTACGACGGATTCCTCTACTCCATCGGCTTCCTCGTCGCCTGGCTGGTCGCCCTGCTGCTCGTCGCCGAACCGCTGCGCAACTCCGGCCGCTTCACCATGGCCGACGCACTCGCCTACCGGCTCAAGCAGCGGCCCGTCCGGACCGCCGCCGGCACCTCCACCATCGTCGTCTCGATCTTCTACCTGCTCGCGCAGATGATCGGCGCGGGCGCGCTCGTGGCGCTGCTGCTCGGGGCCTCGGGCGAGGGCTCGCGGCGCTGGATCATCGGCCTGGTCGGCCTGGTGATGGTCCTCTACGTGACCATCGGCGGGATGAAGGGCACCACGTGGGTGCAGATCGTCAAGGCGGTCCTGCTCATCCTGGGCACCATGCTGATCACCGTCCTCGTGCTCAACAAGGTCGGCTGGAACATCTCCACGCTGCTCGGGCGCGCCGCCGAGGAGAGCGGCAAGGGCAAGGCCTTCCTCGAACCGGGCCTGCAGTACGGCAAGGACGGCACCACCAAGCTCAACTTCATCTCGCTCGGCCTCGCCCTCGTCCTGGGCACCGCCGGCCTGCCGCACATCCTCATCCGCTTCTACACGGTGCCCACCGCCAAGGCCGCCCGTAAGTCCGTGAACTGGGCCATCGGCATCATCGGCGCCTTCTATCTGATGACCATCGCCCTGGGTTTCGGCGCCGCCGCCCTGGTCGGCTCGAAGTCGATCACCGCCTCGGACCCCTCGGGGAACACCGCGGCCCCGCTGCTCGCCCGGGAGGTCGGCGGCGGCGCCGGCTCCACCGGCGGCGCGGTCCTCCTCGCCGTGATCTCCGCCGTCGCCTTCGCGACGATCCTCGCGGTGGTCGCGGGGCTCACGCTCGCCTCCTCGGCGTCCTTCGCGCACGACCTGTGGGCCAACGTCATCCGCAAGGGAAAGACCAGCGAGAAGGAGGAGCTGCTCACCGCCAAGATCGCCGCCGTCGTCATCGGCGCGATCGCCATCGCCCTGAGCATCTTCGCCCACCGGCTGAACGCCGCCGCCGTCGTGGCCCTCGCCTTCGCTGTCGCGGCCTCCGCCAACCTCCCCACCATCCTCTACAGCCTCTTCTGGAAGCGCTTCACCACCCAGGGGGCCCTGTGGTCGATCTACGGCGGGCTGATCTCCTCCGTGGGCCTGGTGATCTTCTCCCCGGTCGTCTCCGGCAACGAGAAGGCGCTCTTCCCCGGGATGAGCTTCGACTACTTCCCGCTCGGCAACCCCGGCCTGGTCTCCATCCCGCTCGGCTTCCTGCTGGGCTGGCTGGGTTCGCTGCTGTCCAAGCCGCAGCCGGAGGCGGACGCGAAGTACGCGGAGCTCGAGGTCCGCTCCCTCACGGGCTACGGCGCGCACTGACGCACTGACGACTGACGTACTGACGCGTGGCGCACCGGCGCTCCGCCGCCGCGCCGCCGCGCCGGACGGGCTGACGAAGCCCGTCCGGCGTTCGCATGCCAGGCTCCGGCAGGACCCGCCGCCCCCGCCCATCACGTACGCTGCGGACAGCGAACGAACGTTCAAGTCCAGTCAGCCGGAGGCGCAGCGTGCTCATCGACACCTACGGTCGCGTCGCCACCGACCTCCGTGTCTCCCTGACCGACCGCTGCAACCTGCGCTGCACCTACTGCATGCCCGAAGAGGGCCTGCAGTGGCTCGCCAAGCCGGACCTGCTCACCGACGACGAGATCGTCCGCCTGGTCCGCATCGCCGTGACCACCCTCGGCGTCGACGAGATCCGCTTCACCGGCGGCGAGCCCCTGCTGCGTCCCGGCCTCGTCTCCCTCGTCGAGCGCTGCGCAGCCCTGCGGCCGCGCCCCCGGATCTCCCTCACCACCAACGGCATCGGCCTCGCGCGCACCGCGGCCGCCCTCGCGGACGCAGGCCTGGACCGGGTCAACGTCTCCCTCGACACCCTGCGCCCCGACGTCTTTCAGAAGCTGACCCGCCGCAAGCGCCACCAGGACGTCCTCGACGGCCTCGCCGCGGCCCACGCCGCCGGCCTCGCACCCGTCAAGATCAATACCGTGCTGATGCCCGGCCTCAACGACGACGAGGCCCCCGACCTGCTGTCCTGGGCCCTCGACCACGGCTACGAACTGCGCTTCATCGAGCAGATGCCGCTCGACGCCCAGCACGGCTGGCGCCGCGACGGCATGATCACCGCGGCGGACATCCTGGCGAGCCTGGGCACCCGCTTCGCCCTCACCCCCGAGGGCGCGGACGAGCGCGGCGCCGCCCCGGCCGAACGCTGGCTCGTCGACGGCGGTCCCGGCCGCGTCGGCGTCATCGCCTCCGTCACCCGCCCCTTCTGCGGCGCCTGCGACCGCACCCGCCTCACCGCCGACGGGCAGATCCGCAACTGCCTCTTCGCGCGCGAGGAGTCCGACCTGCGGGCGGCGCTGCGCTCCGGGGCGACGGACGAGGAGATAGCCGGGCGGTGGAAGCAGGCGATGTGGGGGAAGAAGGCGGGGTCGGGCCTGGACGACCCGTCCTTCCTGCAGCCGCAGCGGCCCATGTCGGCGATCGGGGGCTGAGCCCCGCCGGAGCCCAGGACCGCGTCCTACGGCCGCGGAGAGGCCTCCCACTCCGCCAGCGTCACCACGTCCTTCAGGAAGCCCCGCAGGCCGAGGAAGTTGGACAGGTGCTCGCGGTGCTCGTCGCACGCGAGCCACGTCTTGCGGCGGTCGGGGGTGTGCAGCTTGGGGTTGTTCCACGCCAGCACCCACACGGCGGGGGCGCGGCAGCCCTTGGCGGAACAGATCACGGCGTCATCGGGGGAATTCACACCCCTGACTCTACGAACCGCGTGCAGACACGGCGACGCCGGGCAGCCACGGGGGGAGCCGCCCGGCGTCGGTCTGTCGCTCCGACGGGGGATGCGGAGCGCTTAGGAAGTATGTCACGGGGTGCCCGGCGCGCGGCACTGAAACCACATGATTGATCTGAGGTTTTCTTGAGCTTTGCGGAACGCGCCCTTGCCCGCCGCGCCCCCGCGGGGCATCAGCCGTGGTCACGCCCTTGATCGCCCTCGGGGCCACGGGTGGCCTCCGGGACGGATTCCGCCGTCCCCTCGCCGGGCCCGGGCAGCAGCACCGGCCGCGTCGCTGCCGGTATGAACGTGCCGGGGAGCGAAGGGGCGTTCTCCCGGCCCGCGTTGGCGATCACGACCGCCACGTAGGGCAGCAGGGCACCCAGGATCAGCGTGCCCACCGCCACATAGCGCTCGACGTTCCACAGCACCACGGTGAGCACCACCGACAGGGTGCGGATCCCCATCGAGATGACGTAGCGGCGCTGGCGGCCGCGCACATCCTCGGCCAGCCCCTGACGGGCGCCGGTGATCCTGAAGACCGCCGCCCCGCCCTGCTTCCGCATCACGTTCCACCACCTGATCCACCGCGCCCGCACGCCCTGAGGCGGGACACCCTCCACGTTACGCCGCGTGGCCGCCGGGTACGAGAGCGGGTCCCCCGCCGTCCCCGCTCCGACCTGCGGCTGCGTACGCCACGGCCGCACCGTGGCGGACGGGCCGCTCCGGCGTGCGCCGTACGGACAGTGGCCCCAGAATGGCGGGGCACGGCACATCGCGCCGCTGAGGAGGCGACATGAGCTGGTTGTGGGCCATCATCGTCGGACTTGTCCTGGGTCTGATCGCCAAGGCGATCCTGCCGGGCAAACAGCAGATCCCGCTCTGGCTGACGATCATCCTGGGCATGATCGGCAGCCTGCTCGGCAACTGGGCGGCCACCGGGCTCGGCATCAACGAGACCAAGGGCATCGACTGGGGCCGGCACTTGCTGCAGCTGGCGGGAGCGGTCCTCGTGGTCGCCGTCGGCGACCGGCTGTGGGTCGCCGTACGCGGCGGCAACAGAAGCGGCGGGAGACACGCGGCGTAGCGGCCGGGCGCGACGGCGCGTGGCGTACGGCACGTGGCGTACGGCGCGGGGTCGGCGCGGGTCGGCGTGGGGCCGTGACGGCACGGGACGTAAAACGCCTCGGGGCGGCCCGTGCGCGAGATGCGCACGGGCCGCCCCGAGCCCGTAGTCCCCGGCGGCGGAGCCGCTACCGAAGCTCCGCGATCTTCCGCCCGGCCTTCAGGTAGACCTTCCCGGCCCCGGCGACCTTGGCGACCGTCTCCGTCACGACCTCGCCCAGCGGGCGGATCGCATCGGCCTCGGCCAGCACGACGGCCTCCTGGCCGCCGTCCGTCTCGACCACGAGGCGCAGGCCGTTCTGCTTGGCGACCCGGCGGGCCGCCGAGGCGGACGGCTGGAAGCCCAGGACCTGGCTGAGCACGGCCGTCGCCGGCGAGGCGCCGTGCTCCGAGAGCTCCACCACGGGCGTCTCCACGTCGGAGAAGCTCTTCTTCGAGAACTGCGCGACGAACCCGGCGCGGGCCGCCATCGCCGCCTCGATCCCGTACAGCGCGGTCACGACCTCACCCGCGAGGATCTTCTTCAGATCCATCGGGTGCAGCGAGCGCTCCTCGACCCGGGACAGCGCGCGGGCGATCTCCTCGTCCGTCCACTCGGTCCAGGCCTTCAGGTACGGCTCCATCAGCCGGTCCGGGACCGACATGATCTTGCCGAAGACATCGTCGGCGGGAGCCGACAGGCCCACGTAGTTGCCCTTGGACTTGGACATCTTCGCGCCGGTGCCGTCCGTGCCCTCGATCAGCGGCATGGTGACGACGAGCTGCGGCCGCTGGCCCTTCAGCTCCATGAGCTTGCGGCCCATCTGCAGGTTCAGCAGCTGGTCGGCGCCGCCCAGCTCCACGTCGCAGTCCAGCGCGACCGAGTCCAGGCCCTGGGCGATCGGGTACAGCAGCTCCGACATCGTCAGGCCCGAGCCGGCCGCCAGGCGGTTGCGGAAGTCCTCACGCTGCAGCAGCTGCGAGACCGGCACCTGCGAGAGCAGACCGAGCAGCTCCGGGAAGGTGTACGGGGCCAGCCAGGTGCTGTTCTGGACGAACGTGACCTTCTCGAAGTCGAAGAACGGGCGGACCTGCTCGCGGTAGCCCGCGAGGTTCTTCGCGATGTCGTCGTCGGTCAGCGGCGGGCGCTCGGCCGTACGGCCCGTCGGGTCACCGATCTTGGCCGTGAAGTCACCGATGAGGAGGGTGACGTCGTGGCCCATGCGCTGGAAGCGGCTGAGGATGATCATCGGCACGGCGTGGCCCAGGTGGACGTCGGCCGCGGTCGGGTCGATGCCCAGCTTGAGGTGCAGGCCCTTGCCCGCCGCGCGGCGCTCCTCGATGCGCTCGGCCAGCTTCTCCACGCCCGGGAGCACCTCGACGGTGCGGGCGGCGATCAGCTCGGCCTGCTCCTTCGCCGACAGATCCGTCAGATCGAGATAGCGCCGCGAGCCCGTCTCCTGGAGCAGCCGCTGGACGGTCTGGTCGGAGGAGAGGTCCTGCGCGAGGAGCTCACCGGCGCGGGCGACGGATTCGCCGAGGCGTGTCATGACATTCCTGGGGATCGATGGGACGGATGAGAAACGGGTGGAGAAGAAAAGGGACGCATACGGAAGACGTATGCGAGCGGGGGACAGGTGGACGCGGACCAGTCTATTCGGCCCGGTGCCGCGTCCCGGCTGTCACACCCCCGGAGGTCACACCCCCCGGCTGACGGAGCTCATGTTGAAGTCCGGCACGCGCAGGGAGGGCATCGCGGCCCGGGTGAAGTAGTCGCCCCACTCGCGCGGCAGCGTCGGCTCGGTGCGGCCCGCCTCGGTGGCGCGCGAGAGCAGCGACACCGGGGACTCGTTGAAGCGGAAGTTGTTGACCTCGCCGACGACCTCGCCGTTCTCCACGAGATAGACGCCGTCCCGGGTCAGCCCCGTCAGCAGCAGCGACGCGGGGTCGACCTCGCGGATGTACCACAGAGAGGTCAGCAGCAGACCGCGCTCGGTGGCCGCGACCATCTCGTCGAGGGAGGTGGTGCCGCCCGCGTCCAGGATGAGGTTGTCCACGAGCGGGGTGACCGGCAGGTCCGTGAGCCCGGCGCTGTGCCGCGTGGTGACCAGGTGCTCCAGCACGCCGTCGCGGATCCAGTCCGTCGGGCCGAGCGGCAGGCCGTTGTCGAAGACCGACGCGTCGTCCCCCGAGGCCGTCGTGAGCACGAACGGCGCGCACTCCAGGCCCGCGGCGTGCGGGTCGCTGCGCAGCGACAGCGGCAGCGGGGACAGCTTCTCCCCGACCCGGGTGCCGCCGCCCGTCTTCGAGAAGACCGTCCGGCCCTCGGCGGCGTCACGGGCGGCCGCCGACCACATCTGGTAGACGAGCAGGTCCGCGACGGCCGTCGGCGGCAGCAGCGTCTCGTACCGCCCGGCCGGCAGCTCGACCTTCCGCCCGGCCCACGCCAGGCGCTGCGCCAGCTCGGCGTCCAGGGCCTGCGGGTCGACGTCGGTGAAGTCACGCGTGGCCCGGCCCGCCCACGCGGAACGGGTGCCGTCCGGCGACTTGGCGTTGAGCTCCAGGGACCCGGTCGGCTGGTCGTGGCGCAGCCGCAGCCCGGTGGACGTGCCGAGGTAGTACGAGGAGACCTCGTGCAGGGCGAAGCCGTAGAGCTCGCGGCCCTGGGAGCGGGCACCGGCGAAGGACTCGCCGAGCGCGGGCGCGAAGCCGTCGAAGACCGCGGAGGAGGTCTCGGCCGGCGGGGCGGTGAAGTCGGGGGAGTGCGGCACGCCCGACACCAGCGGCTGGGCGTCCTCGGCGGGCCCGGCCTCGCGCGCGGCGGCCTCGGCGGCCCGCACCAGCGGCTCCAGCTCCGCGGCCGTGACCGCCGACCGGGAGACGACGCCCGAGGCGGTGCCTTCCGCGCCGTCCACGGTGGCGATCACGGTGACGGTGCGGCCGCGGGTGACGCCGTTGGTGGTGAGCGCGTTGCGCGCCCAGCGGAGGTTGGCGGTGGAGCGCTCGCCGGCGATCACCATGCAGCCGTCGGAGCGGGACAGCTCCAGGGCGCGCTCGACGATCTCGTGCGGCTTGTTACGAGGGCTCACTGACCCGCCTCCTCAGTGGTATTGAGGCTGTGCTTTTCCGGGGGGCAACCCCCGGACCCCCGGCCGATGCCGTGGTGACCGCTCACTGACCCGCCTCCTCGGTCGTGTTCAGGATGTTGACGTTCTCGAAGAGGGCCGAGGGGCAGCCGTGGGAGACGGCCGCGACCTGCCCGGGCTGGGCCTTGCCGCAGTTGAACGCGCCGCCCAGGACGTACGTCTGCGGCCCGCCGACGGCACTCATCGAGCCCCAGAAGTCCGTGGTCGTGGCCTGGTAGGCGACGTCGCGCAGCTGCCCCGCCAGGCGGCCGTTCTCGATCCGGAAGAAGCGCTGCCCGGTGAACTGGAAGTTGTACCTCTGCATGTCGATCGACCACGAGCGGTCGCCGACCACATAGATCCCGCGCTCCACGCCGGAGATCATCTCCTCCGTCGACGGCCCGCCGGGCGCCGGCTGCAGGGAGACGTTGGCCATCCGCTGGACCGGCACGTGGGACGGGGAGTCGGCGAACGCGCAGCCGTTGGAGCGCTCGAAGCCGGTGAGCTTCGCGATGCGCCGGTCCAGCTGGTAGCCGACGAGGACGCCGTCCTTGACGAGGTCCCAGGACTGGGCCGCGACGCCCTCGTCGTCGTAGCCGATGGTCGCGAGACCGTGCTCGGCGGTGCGGTCGCCGGTCACGTTCATCAGCTCCGAGCCGTACTTCAGCGAGCCCAGCTTGTCGAACGTCGCGAAGGACGTGCCCGCGTACGCCGCCTCGTAGCCCAGCGCGCGGTCCAGCTCGGTGGCGTGGCCGATCGACTCGTGGATCGTCAGCCACAGGTTGGACGGGTCGACCACCAGGTCGTACGAGCCCGCCTCGACGCTCGGGGCGTGCATCTTCTCGGCCAGCAGCGCGGGGATCTCCGCCAGCTCGGCGTCCCAGTCCCAGCCGGTGCCCGTCAGGTACTCCCAGCCGCGGCCCGCCGGGGGCGCGATCGTGCGCATCGCGTCGAAGCCGCCGGTGACGGGGTCGACCGCGACCGCCGTCAGCTGCGGGTGCAGCCGGACGCGCTGCTGGGTGGTGGCCGTGCCCGCCGAGTCGGCGTAGAACTTGTTCTCCTGGACGGTCAGCAGCGAGGCGTCCGCGTGCGCCACCCCGTCCGCCGCCAGCAGCCGCGAGCTCCAGTCCGCGAGCAGCGCGCTCTTCTCGGCGTCCGGCACGTCGAAGGGGTTGATCTCGTAGGACGACACCCAGGTCCGCTCGGCGTGCACCGGCTCGTCCGCCAGCTCCACCCTCTCGTCGGACCCTGCCGCCGCGATCACCTTCGCCGACAGCCGCGCCATCGCGACCGCCTGCCCGGCCACCCGTGCCGCCGCGTCCATCGTCAGCTCGACGCCCGCCGCGAAGCCCCAGCTCCCGCCGTGCACCACCCGCACCGCATACCCCAGGTCGGTGGTGTCCGAGGTGCCGGCCGGGCGGGCGTCCCTCAGCCGCCAGGAGGCGCTGCGTACGCGCTCCAGGCGGAAGTCCGCATGGTCGGCCCCCAGCGCGCGGGCGCGCGCGAGGGCCGCGTCGGCGAGTTGCCGCAGCGGCAGCGCGAGGAACGACTCGTCGATTTCATGTGGCACGGATGGCCTCCCCTAGGCGTGCGATGTCTCCCGAAGACGCAGTGAATCACGCTCCGCCGCCCATGGTCCCGGGCTTTTGCGCAGATCAGGGGCAGATCGGGGAATGCCCCCCGCACGGGTCCGGACGGGCCTTACGGCTCCGTTTTCTGTAGGGACCCCACAGGGTCCGCCATGCGCTCCTGTTAGGGGCGGGCTGCACGTCAGAGGCCGCGGCCCGATAGTTTTCGTACGGTACAGACGACCAATGGCAGCCAGCCGGCAGCCACACGTGAAGGAAGGGTGGTCCTTTGAGCCGCTCGGTTCTGGTCACCGGAGGAAACCGGGGCATCGGCCTCTCCATCGCCCGCGCCTTCGCGGAGGCGGGCGACAAGGTCGCCTTCACCTACCGCTCGGGAGAGCCGCCGGCCGCCCTCCTGGACCTGGGGTGCCTCCCCGTGAAGTGCGACATCACGGACCCCGAGCAGGTCGATCAGGCCTACAAGGAGATCGAGGAGAAGCAGGGCGCGGTCGAGGTGCTGGTGGCCAACGCCGGCGTCACCCGCGACCAGCTGCTGCTGCGCATGTCGGAGGAGGACTTCACCTCCGTCGTCGACACCAACCTCACCGGCACCTTCCGGGTCGTCAAGCGGGCTTCGAAGGGCATGCTGCGCGCCCGCAAGGGCCGCATCGTGCTGATCTCCTCCGTGGTGGGCCTGCTGGGCTCCGCGGGCCAGGCCAACTACGCCGCCTCCAAGGCCGGCCTGGTGGGCTTCGCCCGCTCGATCGCCCGTGAGCTGGGCTCCCGGAACATCACCTGTAACGTCGTCGCCCCCGGCTTCGTCGACACCGACATGACCCGCGTGCTCACCGACGAGCAGCGCGAGGGCATCACCAAGCAGGTTCCGCTCGCGCGCTACGCGCAGCCCGAGGAGATCGCCGCCTCGGTCCGCTTCCTCGCCTCCGACGAGGCCGCATACATCACTGGAGCCGTCATTCCTGTCGACGGCGGATTGGGCATGGGTCACTGAACGTCATGAGTGGAATCCTTGCAGGCAAGCGCATCCTGGTCACCGGCGTCCTCACCGAGTCGTCGATCGCCTTCCAGGCCGCCAAGGTCGCCCAGAACGAGGGCGCCGAGGTCATCCTGACCGGCTTCGGCCGGCTCTCCCTGGTCGAGCGGATCGCCAAGCGGCTGCCGAAGCCCGCGCCGGTCATCGAGCTGGACGTCACCAACCAGGAGCACCTCGACGGTCTCGCCGACAAGGTCCGCGAGCACCTCGGCGACGACGTGCCCCTCGACGGCATCGTGCACTCCATCGCCTTCGGCCCCCAGGGCGCCTTCAACTTCCTGGAGGGCACCTGGGAGGACGTCTCCACGGCCGTGCAGGTCTCGGCGTACTCCTACAAGTCGCTGACCATGGCCCTGCTGCCGCTGATGCGCGAGGGCGGCTCGGTCGTCGGCCTGACCTTCGACGCGCAGATCGCCTGGCCGAAGTACGACTGGATGGGCGTGGCCAAGGCCGCCCTGGAGTCCACCAACCGTTACCTCGCGCGCGACCTGGGCCCCAAGGGCATCCGCTGCAACCTGGTCTCCGCCGGCCCCCTCAAGTCGATGGCCGCCAAGTCCATCCCGGGCTTCGAGGAGCTCGCGGACGTGTGGAACCACCGCGCCCCCATCGGCTGGGACCTGGCCGACCCGGAGCCGGCCGGCCGCGGCGTCGTCGGCCTGCTGTCGGACTTCTTCCCGCGCACCACGGGCGAGATCGTCCACGTGGACGGCGGCGTGCACATGATGGGCGCCTAGTCGCCCTGTAGGGGCGCGGGGAACTGCGCGACCAGCCACGGACGGTCCGCAGCCGGCACTCATGCTTATCGCCCCGCCCGGGGGCGGTCACATGATGGACGCCCCCACCCCGAAGCGCACGCCCGGTGCCCGTTCCGTTACGCCGGAACGGGCACCGGGCTTTTCCGGCTCGTGCGCCGGAGCCCGCCCCCGCACACTGAAGGGCGGGAGGAGGTACGCGCATGAGCTCTCCGCTCCGCCGCACCACGGCCCTGCTGTTCGCGGCCGCGGCCCTGGCCGGCTCGATCGCCCCGGTGTCCCCGGCGGCGGCCGCCGCCCAGGCTGCCCCGGTCGCCCAGGCTGCCCCGGTCGCCCCGGTCGCCCCGGTCGCCCCGCCCACCCCCCGGCACGCCGAGTGCCGCACCCGCGTCCACGGCTCCCACGCCACCGCCCACTGCTTCAACGGCAACGCCACCACCGACCGCGTCCAGCTGCACATCGAGTGCGTGCGCTGGTGGGACCCGGACATGGACACCGCGCAGGCCACCGTCGGCCCCGCCGGGCACGTCACCCTCAGCCAGCGCTGCTGGCTCGGCATACGCAAGGCGTGGGTGACCCACAGACCCGGACCTGGCTGAGGCCGCCGGACCCGGCTGGGCCCGCCCGGCGCGTCAGCCGCGCGCTTGCGACACACCCCGGCAGCCGAAGGGATACGTGCTCGCCTCCGCGCCCGCGGTCTCCTCGTCCCCCTGCTCGATGGCCGCGACCAGCCGCCCGTGGTCCACGAGCCCCTCGGGGTGCAGCGCCGTCCCCACGCCGGCCCGCAGGAACTCGCGCATCACCCCGCCGAGGTCCGCGTACACCTCGGACATCACCTCGTTGTGCGCGGCGGAGACGACGGCCGCGTGCAGCGTGGCGTCCGCCTCCACGAACCGCTCGGCGTCGCCCGAGCGCCACGCCTCCTCGCGCCGCTCCAGCAGGGCGGCCAGCTGCACCAGGTCCTGCTCGGTGCGCCGGCGGGCCGCGAGCCGGGCGGCCGACGCCTCCAGGGCGCTACGGAGCTCCGCCACGTGCTGGGGGTCGGCGTCGGCGAAGCGGCGGTTCATCACGCCCGCCAGCTCGCTGGTCGCGACGACGTAGGTGCCGGAGCCCTGCCGGATGTCCAGCAGGCCGTTGTGCGCGAGGGCGCGCACGGCCTCGCGCACGGTGTTGCGCGCGACGCCGAGCTGCTCGACCAGCTCCGGCTCGGTGGGGATGCGCGAGCCGACGGGCCACTCACCGGACGTGATCTGGGCGCGCAGCCCGGCGATGACCTGGTCGACGAGGCGGGAGCGCTTGGGCGAATTCAGTGGCATCGACAGCCTCCATTCATCCTATGATTCTATCTATGATGTCGTCATGGCATCCACGGCAGACGAAGACCTGAGAGCGGCCGAGACCGCCACCGCCGATCCGGCCGATCCAGCCGGGCCACGGCAGAGCCCGGGGTCCGCGTGGCCGGCCCGGCTCCTGGTCGCCGGGCTCGTCCTCGCCGCCCTCAACCTCCGCCCCGCCGTGACGAGCCTCGGCGCGCTGCTGAAGGAGGTCCGCGCCGACCTCGGCATGAGCGGCACCGTGGCCGGCCTGCTGACGTCCGTGCCCGCGTTCTGCTTCGCCGTCTTCGGCCTCGCCGCACCCCGGCTGGCCCGCCGCTTCGGCCCCGCAGCCGTCGTCTGCGCCGGCATGGCGGCGATAGCCGCCGGTCTCGCCCTGCGGCCGTACGCGGGCGGCGTCCCCGGCTTCCTCGCCCTGAGCGTGCTCGCGCTCGCCGGTATCGCCGTCAGCAACGTCCTGATGCCGCTGGTCGTCAGGCGCTGGTTCCCCGACCGCGTCGGCCCGATGACCGGCGTGTACTCCATGGCCATCGCCGCGGGCGCCGCGGGTGCCGCCGCCGTCACCGTGCCGCTCGCCGACGCGATGGGCCACAGCTGGCGGCTCGGCCTCGGCTCGTGGGGCCTGCTCGCCGCCGCGGCCGCACTGCTGTGGCTGGTGACCGCCCGCCGCGGCCGTACGGGCAGCGGCGCCGCCCCCGCAGCCGCAGCGCAGGACGGCCCCCGCACCAGCATCACGCGCAGCCCGACCGCCTGGGCGCTCGGCATCTTCTTCGGCATCCAGGCCACCGGTGCCTACATCGTCATGGGCTGGATGCCGGCGATCTTCCGCGACGCCGGGGTGTCCGCCTCCACCGCGGGTGTCCTGAGCGCCGTCACGATGCTGACGGGCATCCCCCTCGCCTTCGTGCTGCCGCGCCTTGCCGCCCGCCTGCCGCACCAGGGCGTCCTGGTCGCCACCCTCGCCTGCTTCGGGCTGGCCGGTTACACCGGGCTGTGGCTGGCTCCGGCCGGCGGCGCCTGGGCCTGGGCCGTGCTGCTCGGCGTGTCCAACAGCTCCTTCACGCTCGCCCTGACGCTGATCGGCATGCGCGCCCGCACGGGCGGCGGCGTGGTGCGGCTGTCGGCCTTCGCCCAGAGCACCGGCTACCTGATCTCGATCCCCGGCCCGCTGCTCGTGGGGTGGCTCAACGAGCGCACCGGCGGGTGGGACGTGCCGATCGCCCTCATGGCCGCGCTGATGGTGCCTCAGGTGGTGGCGGGCGTGCTGGCCGGGCGCGCCCGCACCGTGGAGGACGAGCTCTGACGGCGGGGCCCTACAGCGGGCTCCGACCACGAGTTCTGCCGACGGGCTCGGACCCGGACGCGGCCGCGGGTGCGCGGGGTGGGAGACTGGTCGCATGCAGCCTGTGCTCGATCCTCACCCCAAGAACGGTCAGAAGACCCTGCTGACGATCCTCGGCGCGATGCTGGGCATCACGGTCGTCATCTCGGTCATTGCGACGGTCTTCTCTCCCTGACCTCCTCTGACCTCCCTGACCTCTCCCCCTGACCGCGGCCCTTTTCCGGTCTGCTTCCGGTCTGCCTCCAGGCGATGGTGGGGCTAACCCCCCGTCCCCTAGGGGGGCCAGGTCAGGGGCAAGTGGGTGGTCCACCGGATGGGAGCGGGCTCCCGTTCTCCGTAGGTTCGTAGTACACCGCGACGCGGCGGTGCACCGAACGACTCGGAGGCGATCCCCATGCGCGCCGGTACGAAAGCCCGGACTCCCGGCACCGTGCAGACGCGGCTGCCCTGGTGGGCCCTCGCGCTCGCCGCCGCGGCCTTCACCGTCTTCTGCACCCTGCTGGCCGCTCCCGCCACGGCGGACCCCGGTCCGGATCCCGCCGCCTCGGGCGCCGTCGAGCGGGTGGTCGCCTTCGTCCGGCTCGCGCTGGGCCAGGAGGCGCCGTGAGGGCAGGTGGGGCGCGTGCGCCGCTTCGGGTGCAACCCTCCCAACACCCCGCGCCTCGCCGTTGGTTTCGTGCGAAGCTGGACGGCATGAGCTCCGAACCGACCCGCAGGATCGTCATCCTCCGGCACGCCAAAGCCGAATGGTCCGACGGCGACGACCACGAACGCCCCCTCGCCGACCGCGGCCGCAAGGACGCCCCGGTCGCAGGCCGCTGGCTCGCCGGTTCCGGCATCACCCCTGAGCTGGCCCTCTGCTCCACCTCCGCCCGCACCCGCGAGACGTGGAAGCTCGCCGTCTCCGAGCTGCCCGAGCGCCCCCGGACGGTCTACGAGGACCGGATGTACGAGGCCTCGCTCGGCGAGCTGATCGCCGTGCTCAACGAGGTCTCCGACGAGGTCCAGGACCTCATCGTGATCGGGCACAACCCCGGCATGCACGCCCTGGCCGACGCCCTCGCGGGCGAGTCCGACGGCGATCTGCTGCCGCGGATGAACCGCACCGGGTTCCCCACCTCCGCCATCGCGGTGCTCGCCTTCACCGGATCGTGGAAGGCCGTCGAGCACGGCGTCGGCCGGCTGGTCGCCTTCTGGGCGCCCCACGCGTAGCGCCCGTCCGGCGGATGAGACGCCCGCATCGATTCCGGCCGCCGCTCACTCCGCCGGACCCTCGCCGTCGCGGACCTCGCAGCCGTGGTGCCACCGGCGCCGGCAGGCACAGAGATCCGCCGGAGGCTACTCGTGGGTGTTCGCCGCCTCGACCTCTTCGCGGGTGACACCCAGCAGGTAGAGCACCGTGTCCAGGAACGGGACGTTCACGGCCGTGTGCGCCGCCTGGCGCACCACCGGCTTGGCGTTGAAGGCCACGCCCAGCCCCGCCGCATTGAGCATGTCGAGGTCGTTCGCGCCGTCGCCGATGGCCACGGTCTGCGCGAGCGGCACCCCCGCCTCGGCGGCGAACCGCCGCAGCAGCCGGGCCTTGCCCGCCCGGTCCACGATCTCGCCGGTCACCCGCCCGGTCAGCCGGCCGTCGACGATCTCCAGGGTGTTCGCCGAGGCGAAGTCCAGCCCGAGCCGCTCCTGCAGGTCGTCGGTGACCTGGGTGAACCCGCCGGAGACCACGCCCACCTGATAGCCGAGCCGCTTGAGCGTGCGGATCAGCGTCCGGGCGCCCGGCGTCAGCCGCACCTCCGCCCGCACCTTGTCCACGACGGACTCGTCCAGGCCCGCCAGCAGCGCCACCCGGGCGTGCAGCGACTCCTCGAAGTCCAGCTCGCCGCGCATCGCCCGCGCGGTCACCTCCGCGACCTCGGCCTCGCAGCCCGCGTGCGCCGCGAACAGCTCGATGACCTCGTCCTGGATCAGCGTGGAGTCGACGTCCATCACGATCAGCCGCTGGGCCCGCCGCTGCAGACCCGCCGCCACGACCGCCACGTCGACCCCACGCTCGTGCGCCTCCAGGGCGAGTGCGGTGCGCAGCGCCTCGGTCTCCGTGCCGGACACCGCGAATTCCACGGCGGTCACGGGGTACTTGGCGAGGCGGAAGATGCGGTCGATGTTGCCGCCCGTGCCGGTGATCCGCGCCGCGATGGCGGCCGTCGACTCGGCGGTGAGCGGGTGGCCCAGCACCGTGACGTGGGAACGGCCGGTGCCGCGCGGGCGGTTGTCGCCCCGGCCTGAGATGATCTCGGCCTGCATGTGCATCGACTCGGCCCAGCTGTGCACCGTGGCGCGCAGCTCGCCCTCGCCGTGCCCGCCGCCCTCCGGCGCCGTCACCAGCGCGCACAGCGTGATCCGACCCCGGGTGACGACCTGCTCGATGTCGACGACGTCGACGGCGTACGCGGCGAGCGTGTCGAACAGGCCGGCGGTGATGCCCGGCCGGTCCTTCCCGAAGATCTTGACGAGGAGAGTCGGCTCGTCGTCGCCGGGGACGGGGGTGGCAGTCGAGGTCTGCGATGCACTCATGGTCCTCTTACCGTATCGGGCCCCACGCGCGATACGTACAGGTGTCCCGGGGAGCGGACGGCGAAGACACGGCCTACGCCGCGTGAACCGCGGTCAACGCTGCCATGGCGGCGGCCCGGGCGGCGGAGGCGGCGGTTCCTCCGGCGGCGGCGCCCCGTAGCGGTATCCGCTGCTCCGGGGGCGCCGGGGCGGCGGCAGCGGCCGGCCCGTCTGCGTCGGAGCGCTGGAGGGGTCGTCGGGCCGCGGGCCGAAGAGCGGGCGCTTGTACGGGTTGGTGTCGTCCCGTGCGGGGCGCCGGTAGGGGTTGGCGTCGTCCTGCCCGGGCGGCCCCGGCGAGGGACGGTACGGCCCGGGCGGCGCCGCCCCGGCGGGGTGGGCCGCAGCGGCGGTCTCCGGGCGCCCGAAGGCCGCCGCCCGCCGCCCCGCCGTGCCGGTCGCACACGCGAGGAGGCCTCCGACCGCACCGGCGGCGGCGCCCCACGCGGCGCCGAGGGCCAGCGCCATCGGGGCGTTGCCGCGCAGCTCCAGGCCCGCCCCGAAGGCGTCGAAGCCCAGCACCGACAGGCTGGCGTCCGCCTTCACCCGGGTCGCGAGCACCAGCAGCGGCAGGGCCAGGGCCGTGGCCGTGCCCAGTGCCACGGCGCAGCGCGCGGCGAACGCCGTGGGGCCCAGGCCCTCCCGCGGCGCACGGACCGCGGTGAGCACCCCGACGCCCAGCATCATCAGCGCACAGGCCACGGCCAGCAGCCACACCGTCCCCTCCAGCTCCGCCAGCCGCCCCAGCGTGACCGGCTCATCGGCCCGCGCGCTGAGCAGCTCGTCCAGCGGGGAGGGCAGCACCTTGGTCAGTGCGCCCGTGGCCGTACCGCGCCAGGAGACGAAGAGCCCCAGCGGCACTGCGAGGAACACCCCGTTGGGCGCCCCGAGCAGCGCGGCGCCGAGCACCCGCTTGGGCTGGTCGTCGCCCGAGGCCGCGTACGCCGCGGCGGCCAGGCCCGCCGCCACCGCGAGCACCAGCACCGTGCACAGCGCCGAGACCGCCGGGCGCAGCCCCCGGTGCAGCGCCTGCCAGCCGCGGGGGAGCGGTGCCCGGCGCGCGCCCAGCACCGCGATCAGCAGGACGCCCAGGACCCAGGCGGCGCCCCCGAGCAGCGAGGGCCCGGTCCGCACGCTGAAGCCGACGGCGGCCTTGGCGTCGGCCAGGCCGGCGAGCCGGTCCGGCAGCCCGCCCGCGATGTCCCCGATGTCGCCGACCCCCGGGATCACCAGCTTGGGGCCGCCCCCGCCCCCGCCTCCGCCCAGGCCCAGGCTGCTGCCGTCGAGGGTGATCGAGTCCTCCCCGGCCCAGGCGAGGCCGCCGAGCAGGAAGAGGAAGAGTACGACCACCGTGGCGGCCCGGGCCGCAAGCTCTCCGGCGCCGATCGTGGCACCGGCCTTGCGCAACGATCGTGCAAAGATCATTCCCAGCAACAGGGCGCCCGCCAGGCTCACTCCCAGTGGCGCGATATCGATGGCAGTGTGCGCCCCGGCGCCCTTCAGGCCGAATGCTTCAATATCGCCCGAAGGCGTGAGTGATCCGCCTACGGCGAGCACGACGGCGGCCGCGGTCATCGGCCCCAGCGCGCCCGCCGTATCCGCGCCGAGCAGATGCAGCCCGAGCGCCGCAATCCCCGCCATGGCCAGAAAAGACCAGCTCACAGCCGCAATCGAAGTCAGCAACAGCTCCGCCGGACGCACTGCGCGCCCGCCCCCGTCCACGGTCATCACGGCCCCCCGTGCCGGTCTGCAGCCGGGCTATTGCCCGGATGCGCATGATCCGTACGTATCCATGGCGGTAACCACTCTCAGGGTATGTTTCGGATCGGTCAACGGCGCCTGTTACACGGTCGCGGCAATCCCCGACTTTCGGTTCGGGGACTGTGCCTGAAATAGTTCCTCCCGATGTTCGCCATCCCTAGACTCCCTGATGCAGGGGGCTCATCGGGGGACAAGTAGTGGGGCATGGAGTGCCGGAACTCGTACTGGAATTGAATGGACAGACCTGGACGCTCGATCCGTCCAGGTCCTACACCCTCGGGCGGGATCCGCAGGGTGACATGGTGCTGCAGGACGCCCGCGTCTCGTGGCGGCACGCCACCGTACGGTGGGAGGGCCGCAGTTGGGTCATCGAGGACCACGGCAGCACCAACGGCACGTACGTGCAGGGCCAGCGGATCCATCACATGGAGATCGGCCCCGGCTCGACGGTGCACCTGGGCAATGCGACGGACGGCCCGCGGCTGAACCTGACCGCCGGTGCCGCCGGCGCCGGGGTCGGCGTCCCGGCCGCGGACCTCTACAGCGCGCAGACCGCCATGGCCGCGCCGCTGCACCAGGCTCCGCCGCAGCAGACGCCCCACCAGCCGCCGCAGCACCAGCAGCCCGGCGCCTGGCAGCAGCAGGGGCAGTACCAGCAGCCGCAGCAGCACCCGCAGCAGGGCGGCTGGCAGCAGCCCCAGCAGCAGGCGTACGTCCCCCAGCAGCCGGGGCCCGGCGCGCACCAGCCCCCGTCGCACGGCGGCACGCCCTCGCAGGGCGGCGCCCCGCCCGTCTACGGCGACCGCAGCCCGACGAGCTTCCACCAGATGGCCGTCGGCCGCGGCACGATGCGCATCGGTCGCGCCCTGGAGAACGAGCTGGTCGTCTCCGACCTCCAGGTCTCCCGGCACCACGCCGAGTTCCGCTCCACCGGCGACGGCCGCTTCGAGATCGTCGACCTCGGCAGCCACAACGGCACCTACGTCAACGGTCAGCCGGTCCGCCAGCAGATCATCGGCCCCAACGACATCGTCGGTGTCGGTCACTCCACCTTCCGCCTGGTCGGCGACCGGCTGGAGGAGTTCGTCGACACCGGCGACGTCTCCTTCTCCGCCCGCCACCTGACGGTCACCGTCGAGGGCGGCAAGCAGATCCTCAAGGACGTCTCCTTCGGCGTCCCCGAGAAGTCGCTCATCGCCGTCATCGGCCCCTCCGGCTCCGGCAAGTCCACCCTCCTCAAGGCGCTCACCGGCTACCGGCCCGCCAACGAGGGCGACGTCCTCTACGACAACCGGAATCTCTACAAGCAGTTCGCCGAGCTGCGCCAGCGCATCGGTCTGGTCCCGCAGGACGACATCCTGCACAAGGAGCTCACCGTCCGGAAGGCGCTGCGCTACGCCGCCAAGCTCCGCTTCCCCGGCGACACCGCGGCCTCCGAGCGCGAGGCCCGGATAGACGAGGTCCTGCGCGAGCTCAAGCTCGACGTCCACAAGGACAAGAAGGTCACCGCCCTCTCCGGCGGCCAGCGAAAGCGCGTCTCGGTGGCCCTGGAGCTGCTGACCAAGCCCTCGCTGATCTTCCTGGACGAGCCCACCTCCGGCCTCGACCCGGGCATGGACCGCGATGTCATGCAGCTGCTGCGCGGCCTCGCGGACGACGGCCGCACGGTCCTGGTGGTCACCCACTCCGTCGCCGAGCTCGCGCTCTGCGACAAGCTGCTCGTCATGGCCCCCGGCGGCTCCGTCGCCTACTTCGGCCCCCCGGAGGAAGCGCTCAACTTCTTCGGCTACGAGACCTGGGCGGACGTCTTCTCGGCCTTCGAGAACTACCGCGACTACGACTGGTCGGGCCGCTGGCGCGGCTCGCAGCACTACCAGATGTACGCCGCCGACATCGACGCCGTCGCCCCGCAGTCGGTGCACGTCCAGCCGCAGATGGTGCGCCCGCCGAAGGCCCAGAGCTGGGGCTCCCAGCTGTGGACGCTGATGCGCCGCTACGCCTCCGTCATCGCCTCGGACCGCGGCTTCATGGCGCTGATGCTGATCCTCCCGGCCGTCCTCGGCGGGGTCAGCACGGTGATCCCGTCCGACTTCGGCCTCGGCCCCGCCAGCAAGGGCCACTTCAACCAGGACGCCGGCACGATCATGCTGATCCTCGCGGTCGGCATGTGCTTCTCCGGCGCCGCCAACTCCGTCCGTGAGCTGATCAAGGAGCGGGTGATCTACGAACGGGAACGGGCCGTCGGCCTCTCCCGCTCCGCCTACCTGATGTCCAAGGTGGTCGTCCTCGGCCTGATCACCGCGGTGCAGGGCGCCCTCATCTGCGCCATCGGCTTCTCGGTCCGCAAGCTGCCGGAGAGCGGCCTGGTCTTCAAGGCGGCGCCCGCCCTGGAGCTCTGCCTGGTGATCATCGCCCTCGGCTTCACCTGCATGATGATCGGCCTCGTCATCTCCGCACTGGTGAAGACCGCCGAGAAGACCATGCCGCTGCTGGTCATGTTCGCCATCGTCCAGGTCGTCTTCACCGGCATCCTGTTCAAGATCTACGACTCGCCCGGCGTCGAGCAGGTCGCCTGGCTGATGCCGGCCCGCTGGGCCATCGCAGGCGCCGGCACCACGCTGGACCTCTCGCACGTCATGGCCCCGTTCGACAAGAGCCGGCCGCCGAAGCTCGACCCGCTCTGGGAGCACACCGCCACCCAGTGGGGCATCGACATCGTGGCCCTGATCGTCATCGGCGTCGCCTGTGGCTTCGCAGTCGCACGTTTGCTGCGCCGCCACGAGCCGGAGGTCATGCGCAAGTAGTCGCACGCCTCGTTCCGTACGCGCC
The DNA here is from genome assembly GCF_014650335.1 of Streptomyces hiroshimensis. GTDB lineage: Bacteria > Actinomycetota > Actinomycetes > Streptomycetales > Streptomycetaceae > Streptomyces > Streptomyces hiroshimensis. The sequence continues at coordinate 13,491 of NZ_BMUT01000010.1, read as the reverse complement.
GAAGGGCGGCACCCGCATGGGGTGCCGCCCTTCGGCGTATGTCGCTGTCCGCGTTCCCGCTCTTAGTAGGCGGAGTTCACGTTGTCCATCGAGCCGTACACCTTGGCCGCGTAGTTGCAGGCGGCGGTGATGTTGGCGACCGGGTCGTAGATGTTCCAGGACGTGCCCTCGACGTGGTACGCCTTGAAGGTCGGGTCGATCACCTGGAGCAGGCCCTTGGAGGGTATGCCCTTGGCGGCGTTGGAGTCCCAGTTGTTGATGGCGTTCGGGTTGCCGGTCGACTCCCGCATGATGTTGCGGTAGATGCCGTTGTAGGAACCCGGGATGCCCTTGGCCTTCATGATGTCCAGGGCTTCCTTGATCCAGCCGTCAAGGTTGTTGGCGTAGGTCTTCGGAGCCGGGGCGGCGGGCGCGGCCTGGACCGGCTTGCGCTCCTCGGAACGGCTCGCGGCCTCCTTCTCGGCGCGCTCCTTGTCGGCCTTCGCCTTGGCGGCGGCCTCGGCGTCCGCCTTCTTCTTGGCCTCGGCCTGGGCCTTCGCCAGCTTGGCGGCGTTGTCGGCCTGCTTGCCGATCTGCTCCTGCTGGTCCTGGACGCCGAAGGCCTCCGTGCTCCACGCGACGGGCTTCACGGCGATGGACTGCTTGTCCGAGTCGGCCGAGCCCGGGATCGCGGCGACGGCGAGGGCGGCGACGGCCGCGGCGGAGACGCCGGCGGCGGTGAACTTCTGGACCTTGGTCAGGCGGCTATAGCCAGAGATGGGGGAGCGCATGTGTGTGCTGAACCTCTTCTGATCGCTTCAAGTCGCAGTGGCCCGGATCGGCGCGAAAAGCGCCGCGTCTCGATCGACGGCGCCGTGCAACGGGGGCAATTCTTAGCGGCCGCAAAATGCTGTGGCAAAGGTGTGACGTACTATCCGGCTTCGTTGCCGAGGGTGCTGCGGGGAGGGGCGAAGGGAAGGTCAAAAGGGCCCCTGCCACCCGCTTACGCCGGTTTTATGCGCCCACTAGGCGAGGTCGTAGGTGACGTGCGTCCTATGCGCGGCGTCACACCGGGCGAGCGCTCCCGTCGCCCGGTGCGACCGATTCCGTACGCAGCGTGCCCGCTTCGGGCTCAGACCTCCACCAGCACCTGATCAAGGCTCTTGCGCACCAGGTCGGGCACCTGGCAGTCGTCGGCCGGATAGCCGACGGGGATCACCGCGAACGCCTTCTCGTTCACCGGACGGCCCAGCACCTCGGACAGGAACCGCATCGGGCTCGGCGTGTGCACCAGGGCGGCGAGCCCCGACAGGTGCAGCGCGGACAGCAGCATCCCGACCGCGATGCCGACCGACTCGTCCACGTAGTAGTGCTTGCGCTTCTCCCCGCCCTCGCCGAGCCAGTACCGCTGCTGGAAGACCACGATCAGCGCGGGCGCGTCCGTCAGGTGCGGCTTGACCTCGTCCGTGCCCAGCGGCCGCAGCGCCGCCAGCCACTCCTCGCCCAGCCGGCCCGCGTACGAGAGCTGCTCCTCCTCTTCCGCGGCGGCACGGATGCGCCGCCGCACCTCGGGGTCCTTCACCAGGACGAAGGTCCACGGCTGCTGGTGCGCACCGGAGGGCGCGGTGGCCGCGCACGCGACGGCGTCCCGGACCACCTGCTCCGGCACCGGGTCGGCGGAGAACTGCCGCACCGTCCGCCGCCCGTCCATCCGCTCGCGCAGCTCCGCGGCGCGGGCGAGCGACTCCTGCAGGGGCATCCGGGGGGGCCGGTAGGGCACGGGCCGGAAGGGCTCACCGTGGGTGGGCGTCCACTGGGTTGGTATAGACATGAGGGGTACATGCCCAGGAGACGAGGTGGGCACAACAGGACCACCGGCCTAAGCCGAACGACTCAGGCCCGGCCTCCGCCGGTCCGATCCCGCGCCCCGGAGGCCTCGATACGGTGATGCCATGACCACCGGCCCCCGCTCCGGCCTCACCGCCGTGAGCACCGCGCTCCTCGCCATGAGCAGACACCTGCAGGTGCACGACGTCCTCAAGACGATCGTCTGCTCCGCCCGGGAACTGCTGGACGCCCGCTACGCGGCCCTCGGCGTCCCGGACGACCACGGCGGCTTCGCCCAGTTCGTCGTGGACGGCGTGAGCGACGAGCAGTGGAAGGCCATCGGCCCCTTGCCCCGCCAGCACGGCGTCCTCGCCGCGATGATCCAGCAGGCGACCCCCGAGCGCCTCGCCGACGTCCGCTCGGACCCCCGCTTCGGCGGCTGGCCCGCCGCCCACCCCGACATGCACGACTTCATCGGCATGCCGATCGCCGACGGCGACGAGGTCCTCGGCGCCCTCTTCCTCGCGAACAAGAAGCGCCCCGTGCGCACCGGCGAGCCGCCCTGCGGCCTTGAGGAGGCCGGCCCCACCTGCGGCTTCACCGCGGAGGACGAGGAGCTGCTGAGCGTGCTCGCCCAGCACGCGGCCATAGCCCTCACCAACGCCCGCCTCTACGAGCGCAGCCGCGAGCTGACCATCGCCGAGGAGCGCGCCCGCCTCTCCCACGAGCTGCACGACGCCGTCGCCCAGAAGCTCTTCTCGCTGCGGCTGACCGCCCAGGCCGCCGCCGCGCTCGTCGACCGCGACCCCGCCCGCGCCAAGGAGGAGCTGCACGAGGCCGCCCGGCTCGCCGCGGAGGCCACCGACGAGCTGCGGGCCGCGGTGGTGGAGCTGCGGCCCGCAGGGCTGGACGAGGACGGCCTCGTCGCGACCCTGCGCACCCAGGTCCAGGTCCTCGACCGGGCCCACACCGCCAAGGTCACCTTCGCCTCCCACGGCATACGGGCCCTGCCGGCGGCCCAGGAGGAGGCGCTGCTGCGCGTGGCCCAGGAGGCCCTGCACAATGCCCTGCGCCACTCCGGAGCGGGCCGCGTCCAGGTCACCCTCACCCGGGCGGGCCAGGGGGCGGCGCTGTGCGTCGCCGACGACGGCTGCGGCTTCGAGCCCGAGGCCGTCCGCCGGGCGGGCCGCCACCTGGGCCTCGTGTCGATGCGGGACCGCGCGAGCGGCGTCGGCGGCAGTCTGACCGTTACCTCGGAGCCCGGGATGGGCACCGCGATCGAGATGGAGGTGCCCGGTGGCTGAAGGCGTGATCCGGGTGGTGCTGGTGGACGACCACCAGGTGGTCCGCAGGGGCCTGCGCACCTTCCTGGAGGTCCAGGACGACATCGAGGTGGTGGGCGAGGCGGCGGACGGCGCGGAGGGCGTCGAGCGTACGGAGGAGCTGCGCCCGGACGTCGTCCTCATGGACGTGAAGATGCCCGGGACGGACGGGATCGAGGCGCTGCGCCGGCTGCGGGAGCTGGAGAACCCCGCACGGGTGCTGATCGTCACCAGCTTCACCGAGCAGCGCACGGTCATCCCCGCCCTGCGCGCGGGGGCTGCGGGCTACGTCTACAAGGACGTGGACCCCGACGCCCTGGCGGGTGCGATCCGGTCGGTGCACGCGGGCCACGTCCTGCTGCAGCCCGAGGTGGCCGGGGCGCTGCTGTCGCAGGAGGAGGCCGGGGGCGGCGGCCAGGGGCGGGGCAACGCGCTGACCGAGCGGGAGCGCGAGGTGCTGGCGCTGATCGCGGACGGCCGCTCGAACCGGGAGATCGCCCGGGCGCTGGTGCTCTCGGAGAAGACCGTCAAGACCCACGTGTCGAACATTCTGATGAAGCTGGATCTCTCCGACCGGACGCAGGCGGCGCTGTGGGCCGTCCGACATGGGATCGGAGCTTGACCGGAAGGGTCTCGCGGCAAAGCGGAACGTCGCGTTCTGATCAGAGATTCATACGACCGTGTGGTGGTCGCCCCGGCCCCGCAACCCGAATGGCCGCGGCCCGTTCTCCATGGCGTACCGCGGCGGCTGGCCGTGGCAACGCCCTAGGAAGGTCATAAGAAGAGTGAAGAACATGAAGAAGGCCGCAGTCATCACCATCGCCGCCGGCGGTCTCGCCCTCGCCGGTGCCGGTGCCGCCTCTGCGCACGCCCAGGCCGACGGCACGGCGAAGAACTCCCCGGGTGTCGCCTCCGGCAACGTCGTCCAGGTTCCGGTCAAGGTCGCCACCAACCTCTGCGGCAACACCATCAACGTGGTGGGCCTGCTCAACCCGGCCGCCGGCAACTTCTGCATCAACAAGTAGTACCGGCGCATCCCGCCTGCCCGGCGCGCCCTTCATAGCCCGGGCAGGTGCGGGCGATCAATCGTCCGAACGAGGGCAACACCGCCGATGGCCGTGCCGTCGGCGGTGCGCTGGCGTTCATCACTACGCGACCCCGCGGCTGGGGCCGCCGAGAATGTCAGCAGAAGGAAGACCCTCACCATGAACAGTGCCAAGAAAGCGGCTCTCGCCCTGGCGGTCACGGGGCTCGCCGTCGGTTCCACCGTGGGCGTCGCGTCCGCTCACGACCACGGTGGCGGCCGTTCGGTGCAAGAGCACCGTCACCACCCCGGGGGCGCCATCGCCAACGGCGTCGCCAAGGGCTCGCCGGGCGTCGTCTCCGGCAACGTCATCCAGGTCCCGATCCAGGTGCCGCTGAACATCTGCGGCAACACCATCGACATCATCATCGGCCTGCTCAACCCGACCTTCGGGAACACCTGCATCAACTCCAGCGGCGGGTGGGACGAGTTCCACAGCCACCGTGAGGGCCACCACGGTCACTGGGGTGGCCATGACCGGCACGACGGCGGCCACGACAGGCACGACGGTGGCCACGACAAGTGGGACGGCCACAACGGGCGCCACTGACCCGTTCAGGTGCGACGGCAAGGCCCCGCGAACCTCAGGTCCGCGGGGCCTTCCCGCACGGTCGGTGACCACCGCCTCAGTGCCGCTTCCGGGCCCGCTCCTCCACGATCGCGTTGTACGCCGCCACCTGGGCTCGCCGCGCCGTCCGCTCCACCGGCCGCAGCGCCTGCGCCCGGGCCGCTATCTCCGAGGCGCTCACCGCGGCCCCGTGCTCCCGGCCGCCGCCGTCCCCCGGCTCGTGCGCGATCGCGATCAGCGCCCCCACGCGCTGCGCCAGCTCCAGCACGCGCACCGCCCGCGGCGGATACCCCGGCGCCAGCACTTCCCGGCCGCGCTCGGCCCGCGCCCGGTACGCCTCCAGTGCTGCCTGCGCCACCGGCCCCGACCCCGCCACGTCCAACCGGGTGAGCACCTCCGTGGCGTCCCGCAGCGCCTCCGCGAGCTCCCGCTCGGCCTCCCCGAGCGAGGGCACGTCCGCCGGCGGCGCATCCCGTACGGGCAGGCAGTGCCAGACGACCTCGACGTGCACGTCGCCTGCCGGCCCGGCCTCGTAGACCTCCGGTACGAGCCCCAGGGCGGCCCCCGTGGCGACGACCGCCTCCCCGGCCTCCAGAGCGCGCGCATTGAACTCCGGCGGGCCGCTGAGGCCCAGCGGGTGGCCGGGGGCCGGCAGGGCGAGGCGCAGCCCGGTCGCCCCGAGAGCCCGCAGCCGGCCGAGCGCGAGCGTCAGGCCGACGGGTCCGGATTCACCTGGCAGGCCGGTGACGCGGTGGACCGCGTCATCCCCGGTGATGTGGTGCGCGGCGTCATCAGGTGCGGCAAACCCCGCAATAAGGGCATTTCCCCAGGCGGTGAGCCGTCCTGAGCGATGTTCATCGAGCATGGCCACCAGCCTAAGGACTGGCGCCCCCGGCGGGTGGCGTAGGTTTTCCCTGGGGGCTGCGCTTACCGGCGCCGCGACGACGAGACTGCAATGGGAGACAACGCGCTCATGAGCGAAGTGCTGGAACTGGTGGACGTATCCGTGGTCCGCGAGGGCCGGGCTCTGGTGGACCAGGTCTCCTGGTCGGTCAAGGAGGGGGAGCGCTGGGTCATCCTCGGCCCCAACGGCGCCGGCAAGACCACCCTCCTGAATGTCGCCTCCAGCTACCTCTTCCCGACCACGGGCACGGTCAAGGTCCTGGGCGAGAAGCTCGGCGCGGTCGACGTCTTCGAGCTGCGCCCGCGCATCGGCGTGGCGGGCATCGCCCTCGCCGACAAGCTGCCGCGCAGCCAGACCGTCCTGGAGACGGTCCTCACCGCCGCCTACGGCATGACGGCCACCTGGCAGGAGAGCTACGAGGAGGTCGACGAGCAGCGCGCCCGCGCCTTCCTCGACGTCCTCGGCATGACGGACCTGCTGGAGCGCAAGTTCGGCACCCTCTCCGAGGGCGAGCGCAAGCGCACCCTCATCGCCCGCGCGATGATGACCGACCCCGAGCTGCTGCTCCTCGACGAGCCCGCCGCGGGCCTCGACCTCGGCGGCCGCGAGGACCTCGTACGCCGCCTCGGCCGGCTCGCCCGCGACCCGCTCGCCCCGTCGATGATCATGGTCACCCACCATGTCGAGGAGATCCCCGCGGGCTTCACCCACGTGCTGATGATCCGTCAGGGCAAGGTGCTGGCCGCCGGCCCCGTCGAGCTGGAGCTCACCTCCCGCAACCTCTCCCACTGCTTCGGCCTCCCGCTGGTCGTCGAGCGTAGGGGCGACCGCTGGACGGCCCAGGGCCTGCCGCTCTCCTGACCCGCGGCGGATCCGCGACGGATCCGCGACCGGGGTGCCCGGCCGGGGTGCCCGACCGGGATGCCCGGCCGCCGGGCACCCTGTCCCGGGGCGGTCGCCGCGCCTACCATGACCTTGTGGACACATGGGTGTGGTGGCTGGTGGCCGCCGTCGGACTGGGCATCCCGCTGGTGGTGACCGCGATGCCCGAGTTCGGCATGCTCGCGCTCGGCGCCGTCGCCGCCGCCGTGACCAATGCGCTCGGTGCGGGCGCCGTGGCGCAGTTCATCGTCTTCGCCGCCGTCTCGGTCGCCCTCATCGCCGTCGTGCGCCCGGTCGCCATGCGGCACCGCGCCCAGCGGCCCGAACTGGCGAGCGGCGTGGAGGCCCTCAAGGGACGGCAGGCCGTCGTCCTGGAGCGGGTCGACGGCAGCGGCGGCCGCATCAAGCTCGCCGGCGAGATCTGGTCGGCCCGCGCACTCGACTCCGAGCGCACGTTCGAGGCCGGTGAGCACGTCGACGTCGTCGAGATCGAGGGCGCCACGGCCATTGTGATGTGACGCGGTGTCCGTGACGGCGATCTCCGGGGGAGCGATCCCGGAGGAAGCGATCTCCGTGAAGTGGAGTCAACGCCTGCACGGCGGCACCGCGTTCTGAAAGACTCGAACTGGATCAACCCGGTCCACCCGATCGACCCGATCAACGACCAGCGGCACGGGGAGCCCCGATGGAACCGATCATCATCGTCCTGATCATCTTGGTGGTGCTCGTCTTCATCGCCCTCATGAAGACGGTGCAGGTCATTCCGCAGGCCAGCGCCGCCATCGTGGAACGCTTCGGCCGCTACACCCGCACCCTCAACGCCGGCCTGAACATCGTCGTCCCCTTCATCGACTCCATCCGCAACCGCATCGACCTGCGCGAGCAGGTCGTGCCGTTCCCCCCGCAGCCGGTGATCACCCAGGACAACCTGGTCGTCAACATCGACACCGTCATCTACTACCAGGTGACCGACGCCCGCGCCGCCACCTACGAGGTCTCCAGCTTCATCCAGGCCATCGAGCAGCTCACCGTCACCACCCTGCGCAACATCATCGGTGGCATGGATCTGGAGCGGACCCTCACCTCCCGCGAGGAGATCAACGCCGCCCTCCGCGGCGTCCTCGACGAGGCCACCGGCAAGTGGGGCATCCGCGTCAACCGCGTCGAGCTCAAGGCCATCGAGCCCCCGACCTCCATCCAGGACTCGATGGAGAAGCAGATGCGCGCCGACCGTGACAAGCGCGCCGCGATCCTCACCGCCGAGGGCATCCGCCAGTCGCAGATCCTCACTGCCGAGGGCGAGAAGCAGTCCGCGATCCTGCGCGCCGAAGGTGAGGCCCGGGCCGCCGCCCTGCGCGCCGAGGGCGAGGCCCAGGCCATCCGTACGGTCTTCGAGTCCATCCACGCCGGCGATGCCGACGAGAAGCTCCTCGCCTACCAGTACCTCCAGATGCTCCCGAAGATCGCCGAAGGCGATGCCAACAAGCTCTGGATCGTGCCCAGCGAGATCGGTGACGCCCTCAAGGGCCTCAGCGGCGCCGTCGGCAGCCTCGGCCCCATGGGCGGGGCGCCCAAGTCGCCCAAGTCCCCCAAGGAGCCCCCGCGCCGCGAGCAGCCGGGCATCGACTGACGGCCACCCTCGACCGGCGCCCCCTCCCTCCTGCATGATCAGAAAGGCCCCCCGACCTTCCACGGCGGGGAGGCGACACCCTGATCATGAAGGAGATGGCCTTGTCCATCTGGGAAGCACTCGCGGTCTTCGCCGCCGGCATCGGCGCGGGCACCATCAACACCATCGTCGGCTCCGGCACCCTGTTCACCTTCCCGGTGCTCCTCGCCGTCGGCCTGCCGCCGGTGACCGCCAACGTCTCCAACACCATCGGCCTGGTCACCGGCAACATCAGCGGAACCCTCGGCTACCGGCGTGAACTCCGCGGCCAGCGCGCCCGCGCCGTCCGCCTCGGCCTCACCGCACTCGTCGGCGGCCTCGCCGGAGCCGTCCTGCTGCTCGCCCTGCCCTCGAAGGCGTTCGACGCCATCGTGCCCGCCCTCATCGGCATCGCCCTGGTCCTCGTCGTCCTCCAGCCCCGGCTCGCCAAGGCTCTCGCCCGCCGCCGCGAACGCAACGGCACCGAGGGCGAGCACACCGACGGCGGCCCCGCCCTCCTCGCCGGCCTGCTGCTCGCCAGCGCTTACGGCGGCTACTTCGGCGCGGCCCAGGGAGTCCTCTACCTCTCCCTCATGGGCCTGCTCCTGCGCGACGACCTCCAGCGCATCAACGCCCTCAAGAACCTGCTGGCCGTCATCGTCAACGGCGTCGCGGCACTCTTCTTCGTCTGCGTCGCCCACGTCGACTGGACCGCCGCCCTGCTCGTCGCCGCCGGCTCGACCCTCGGCGGTCAGATAGGCGCCAAGGTCGGCCGCCGCCTCTCGCCCACGGCGCTGCGCGGCGTCATCGTCGCCGTGGGCGTCGTGGCCATCGTGCAGATGGTGCTGCGCTAGCGGCCGTACGGCGCTGCGCTAGGCCGCGGAGCTGCGGCGGCCGGGAGCGCCGAACGCCCCCGTGGCCAGCAGCAGCGACTCCGCCGGAGTGGGCTCGAACGGCAGGCTCAGCAGCGGCATCCCCGCCTGCTCCGGCGTACGGTCCGCCTTGCGGTGGTTGTCCTCCGCACACGCCGCGACCGTGTTCAGCCAGCTGTCCTCGCCGCCGCGCGACCGGGGCACCACGTGGTCCACCGTCGTGGCCCGCCGCCCGCAGTACGCGCACCGGTGCCTGTCCCGCACCAGCACCCCCCTCCGCGACCAGGGCGCCCGTCTTCGGAACGGCACCCGTACGTACCGGCAGAGCCTGATCACCTGGGGCACGGGTACGTCGACCGCCGCACCTCGCATCCGGCGCCCGGGGCGGGCCTGCTCGACGACGGCCTTGCCCTGCAGGACGAGCACCACCGCACGCCGCAGCGACACCGTCGCCAACGGCTCGAAGCTCGCATTGAGGACCAACGTCTCCCGCATCCCGGTCACCTCCCGGCACACCCCGCCCCGGCGGCGGAGATGGCCCAACTGTGCCGCTGACCTCGTACGACGGACAACGTAATTTCGGTGCGACAGAAGGGAGTTGGGGAGGTAGAGCAGGCGGAGTGCCGGTGCGGCAGGAGGCACCGGCGGGCGGAGGGACGAGGGCGACGCTCCGGGCCCTTCCCCCGTGACGAACAGGGCCCGGAGCGACGGCAGCGGACGCGGTCGCCCGGCACGCAGCCCGGCTCCGGCAGACCGCGGACGCAACTGCGCCCCGCCGCCCCCGCCACTGCGGTGTCCACTGCCCGACGGCCTATGCGGAGCCGTCAGCCATGCACCACTGTGCGATTCAAGGGCGGCGGGGCGCAACGGAATTTCCGGGTGCACCACGCCGGTACGGGCCTGCAGCGGGCCCGTGAAGGGGCCTCAGCCCGCGGCCGGCACCTCGTACTCGCCGATCAGCTGACCCCGCCCCAGCGCATGGAACCGCAGGTGGAAGCCCACCACGGCCGGTGACGCGTCCGCGTCCGGGCCGAGCTTCTCCCCGTCCACGGCGTACACCGTGAACACGTAGCGGTGCGGCCCGTCGCCCGCCGGCGGAGCGGCTCCGCCGAAGTCCCGCGTGCCGTAGTCGTTGCGTGCGTGCACCACGCCCGCCGGCAGGCCCTTCATATCCCCGCTGCCCGCACCCGCCGGCAGCTCCGTCACCGAGGCCGGGATGTCGAACAGCACCCAGTGCCAGAACCCGCTGCCCGTCGGCGCGTCCGGGTCGTAGCACGTCACCGCGAAGCTCTTCGTGCCTGCGGGGAAACCCTCCCAGCGCAGGTGCGGAGAGACGTTCCCGCCGCTGTGGACCTGCTCCCGGCCGAGCGTCCCACCATCCGTCAGATCGTCGCTCACCACCGTGAACGAGGGCACCGGCGGATGGAAATCGTGGGGGAGCGGCCGTCGCTTCTGCTCGGACACCTCTGTGCCTCCTGTAACGCGCGGAATGCTGCGGATCACTGAAGACGCCAGCCTAACGAGCCCTCAGAGCCTCCGGCTGAGACCATACGAAGCGTGCTTCGACAGTTTGGCCCCATCGGACGACCGGCCGGCCGCGCCCTGCGCACCCTGACCGTCCTCCTCGCGGCCCTCCCCCTGCTCCTCCTGCCCGCCTGCTCTTCCTCCTCCGACGGGGGCGGCAAGAAGGGCGCGGGAGGCGGAGCCTCGACCGCCGCGCCGCCCGCTCCCTCGTGGGCCCGCGGCATGAAGACCGTCGCCCGGGAGAAGCTGCCGCCCGAGGCCCGCAAGACCCTCGACCTCATCGACAAGGGCGGGCCCTTCCCGTACGACAAGGACGGCACCGTCTTCGGCAACTACGAGAACCGGCTGCCGAAGCAGGCCCGCGGCTACTACCACGAGTACACCGTCCCCACCCCCGGCTCCCGCAACCGCGGCGCCCGCCGCATCATCGCCGGCAGCCACGCCGAGCGCTTCTACACCAGCGACCACTACGAGACCTTCGAAGCGGTGGTACAGCCATGACCGACCTGCTGCCCGCCCCCGGACTCACCGGACTCCTCCTCGGCGCGACCCCGCCCGGCGTCTACCGGCTGCCCCCCGCCGACACCACGCCGCGCGTCGTGTCGCTCGCCGCCGAGGCCGACTGGCGCGGAGCCACCCTGCGCCTCGGCGGAGTCACCACCAAGACCGCCTTCCTGGACCGGTGCGCCACCGACCTGGAGTTCCCCGAGTGGTTCGGCCGCAACTGGGACGCCCTCGCCGACTGCCTCACCGACCTCTCGTGGTGGCGGGAGGAAGGCAAGGCACGCGGCTATCTGGTCCTCGCCGAGGAGTGGACGGCCTTCCGCAAGGCGGCACCGAAGGACGCCCGCACGGCGGAGGCGATCTTCGGCGACGCCGTCGACTACTGGGCCGGGGAGGAGTCACCGCTGGCGGTGCTGCTGGGGTGACCGCGATGGGCGGGGGCGGGCCGTGCGCGGTGGGCGCGGGCCCTCGGGCGGCAGCCGGATGCGACGGTCAGAGCCAGTTGCGCTTGCCGCCGACCTCGGCCAGCCACTGGTTGAGGTACGCCGCCCAGTCCGTCTGCCCGTACGCGTGCAGGTCGACCGTGAACGACCGGTAGGTGTCGCTGCCCTCGGAGAACAGCCCCGGCTTCTTGTCCATCTCCAGCACCACGTCCATCTCGCGGTCGTCCGCGACGAACGACAGCTCGACCTCGTTCAGCCCCCGGTACTGAGCCGGGGCGCGGAACTCGATCTCCTGGTAGAAGGGCAGCCGCTGGCGCGTCCCCCGGATGTGGCCGCGCTCCAGGTCGGCGCTCTTGAACGCGAAGCCCAGCTGCCCGAACGCGTCCAGGATCGCCTGCTGCGCCGGCAGAGGGTGCACATTCACCGGATCGAGGTCGCTGGAGTCGACGGCGCGGGCGATCGCCAGGTGCGTCGTCACCCCGACGTCCATGCCCGTCAGGTGCCGCCCGAGGAAGGTGGTGACCGGCGTCTCCCACGGGATCTCCAGCCCGAACGGCACGGAGTGCACCGCCCCGGCCTCCACCGTGAACGCCCCGCCCAGCTGCATGCGGGTGAACTCCACGTCCTGCTTGTACTCGCTGTCGTCGCCCTCGACCTCCACGCGGGCCTGCAGCCCGATGGACAGCCCCTGGATCTCCTGCGCGACGGAACCGCCCTGGATCCGCACCTCACCCTGGACGATGCCGCCCGGGACGACGTTCTCCTCGAACAGCACCGTCTCCACCGAGGCACCCCCGGCGCCCAGGCTCGCCAGCAGCTTCTTGAACCCCATGACCGCGACTCTCCTCACCGGACCCGTGCCCCCACTGATTCGGAGCAGGTCCTTCCGTTCTTGTCCGTTACGCTCGATCGGCATGATCGCCGCGCCTGACCGTATGCCAATCGCCCGCGACTTCTTCGACCGTCCCGTCCTCGAGGTCGCCCCCGAGCTGCTGGGCCGGACCCTCGTCCGCACCACCTCCGACGGACCGATCGAGGTCCGCATCACGGAGGTCGAGGCGTACGCGGGCGAAGCGGACCCCGGCTCGCACGCCTACCGCGGCCGGACCGAGCGCAATGCCTCGATGTTCGGACCGCCGGGGCACGCGTACGTCTACTTCATCTACGGCATGTGGTTCAGCCTCAACCTCGTCTGCGGGGAGGAGGGCACCGCGAGCGGCGTCCTCCTCAGGGCGGGCGAAGTGATCAAGGGACAGGCCCTGGCCCGGGAACGCCGCCCGAAGGCACGCAAGGACCGGGAGCTGGCGCAGGGCCCCGCCCGCCTGGCCACGGCACTGAGTGTCGACCGCAGCCTGAACGGCACCGACGTCTGCGCCGGTCCCGGCGCCCCGCTCTCCGTCCTCGCCGGCCACCCCGTCTCCCCGGACCGCATCCGCAACGGCCCGCGCACGGGCGTGGGCGGCGAGGGGGCGGCCCACCCCTGGCGCTTCTGGACCGACGGCGATCCGACGGTCAGTCCGTACCGCGCACACGTTCCGCGGCACCGCGCAGGACGCGACAAGGCCGGGCGGCAGGCCGGTGCTTGACTCCCGGACGCCGAGGCCCTAACGTAGCCCGAGCCGCTTGAGACGGACGTGCCGTGTGCACGGACCGGTGGGCGGCACCACTCACTACCTACGAGGTCGCCCCGGATCGGGGTCATATTTTGCTGTGCCGAAATATGACGCCGGACGGACTCGACCGGCTCGATTAGGAGCCGGACGGGAAAGCCGCTAAAGTAGTGAACACCCCGCCGACGGGGATCGGAAAACGAATTTCGAGCCGGAAACGGCAAGGAAAACGATCTGATAGAGTCGGAACACGAAATACCGAAGGGAAGCGCCCGGAGGAAAGCCCGAGAGGGTGAGTACAAAGGAAGCGTCCGTTCCTTGAGA
>NZ_BMUT01000009.1:6888-363413 GCF_014650335.1 Streptomyces hiroshimensis | reverse complement strand
CGGACCGTTTCGGTCCGGGCGCCCCTCTTCTTTTAAAGATGTGGGTCAGCCCGCGAGGAGCCGCTTGACCTCGGTGGCGACACGGCTGCCCTCGGCGCGGCCGGCGACCTTGGCCTTCACGATCTTCATGACGGCGCCCATGGCCTTCGGCCCCTCGGCGCCGCCGGCCTTGGCCTCGGTCACGGCGTCGGCGACGATCGCGGCGAGCTCCTCGTCCGACATCTGCTTCGGCAGGTAGGCGGCGAGCACCTCGCCCTCCGCACGCTCCCGCTCGGCCTGCTCGGCGCGGCCGCCCTTGTCGAACGCGTCCGCGGCCTCGCGGCGCTTCTTCGCCTCGCGGGTGATCACCTGCAGCACCTCGTCGTCGGAGAGCTCACGGGCGGACTTGCCCGCGGTCTCCTCGTAGGCGATGGCGGAGAGGGTGAGCCGGAGGGTGGAGGAGCGCAGCTCGTCACGCGCCTTGATGGCGGCGGTGAGGTCGTCGTGCAGCGTGGACTTGAGCGTGGTCATGCCGCAATCTTCGCATTCGGCGGCGGATGCCGCCCCGCATTAACGCCGTGGGGCGGCGGGGCGACGGCAACTCCCGCGGCGCGCCTGCGACATCGCGCCTGCATCCGGCCCCGCGATATCCGGAAGATATCCACAGCCCGTGACGGGGCGATGCCGGCGGTCTGCGACCATGTACCCCATGCGCGCTCGATACGGAGTACCCCTGGGAATCGCGGCGGCCGGCGCAGCCGGCCTGGCCTACGCCGCCGGCTTCGAGGTCCGGTCCTTCCGGCTGCGACGGGTGACGGTGCCCGTGCTGCCGGCCGGGATGCGGCCGCTGCGGGTGCTCCAGGTCTCCGACATCCACATGGTCTCCGGGCAGCGCAAGAAGCAGCGCTGGCTGCAGTCCCTCGCCGGGCTCCGCCCGGATTTCGTGATCAACACCGGCGACAACCTCTCCGACCCGGAGGGCGTCCCCGAGACGCTCGACGCCCTGGGCCCGCTGATGGAGTTCCCGGGCGCCTACGTCTTCGGTTCGAACGACTACTACGGCCCCAAGCTGCGCAACCCCGCCCGGTATCTGCTGGAGCGGGCCAGCGGGCGGCACGGCCTGAACGGCAATGCGCCGGTGGTCGGCGCGATCCACAACCCCTGGGAGGAGCTGCGCGACGGCTTCGACACCGCGGGCTGGGTCAACCTCACCAACACGCGCGGCGCGCTCAAGGTCGCCGGGTACGACATCGCCCTCACCGGCCTCGACGACCCGCACATCAAGCGCGACCGGTACGCGGAGGTGACCGGCGGCCCCCGCGAGGACGCCGACTTCTCCATGGCCGTCGTCCACGCCCCGTACCTGCGGGTGCTCGACGCCTTCACCGCCGACCGCTACCCGCTGATCCTCGCCGGGCACACCCACGGCGGCCAGCTGTGCATCCCCTTCTACGGGGCGCTGGTCACCAACTGCGACATCGACCCCGAGCGGGTCAAGGGCCTGTCCACCCACAAGGCCGGCGGCCACCGCTCCTACCTGCACGTTTCCGCAGGCTGCGGCACGAACCGCTACACCCCGGTCCGCTTCGCCTGCCCCCCCGAGGCCACCCTGCTCACCCTCGTCCCCCGCGACTGAGCCGCGCGAGCCGGGTCCGGGGCGGCCTGCCGGCCCGGAGATAGCCCTCCGGGCCCGGGGGTTTTCCCGGCCCGGCAGGTTTCCGGAGCCCACCCGTACGGTGGGGGAATGCTCGAACCGACCCCCTCCACCACCCGGCGCGGCGTGCCCGGCGCGGCGGGCGTTCCCGCGTCCGCGGTCGTCCCGGCCGGCCGCCGCCCCTTCGCGGCGGTCTTCCGCGCGCTCGTCGCCCTGGCCGCGCTCACCGGCATCGTCCTGGACTCGATCGACTCCGACGACCTCGGCCGGCTCTTCAGCTACTTCACGATCCAGTCCAACATCCTGGTGGCGGTCTCCTTCGCCTGGGCCGCCCACCGCGCCTGGACCGCGCGCCCCGCCCTCTCCCCGCGGATCACGGGTGCGGCGCTGCTCTTCATCTCCATCACGGGCCTGGTCTTCCACTTCGTACTTTCGAACGACTCCAGCGGCTTCTCCATGACCAGCGAGCGCACGCCCCTGGAATCGGTCGCCAACCAGCTCCTCCACACCGTGACCCCGCTCGCGGCCGCCCTCGACTGGCTCGTGCTCACCGCGCCCGGCGGCTTCCTCCTGCGCCACGCCTGGCAGTGGCTGGTCTACCCGCTCCTCTACCTCCCCTTCGCCCTGATCCGCGGAGCCCTCCTGGCCCCCGGCACCGAGGGCCGCTACCCGTACCCCTTCCTGGACGTCGACCTCCACGGCTACGACGGCATCGCCGTCAACGCCGTGGTCTTCGGCCTGGCCTTCTACGGACTGGCCCTCACCCTGGTCCTGCTCGACCGCATACGCCCCCACCTGCGCGGCCCCCGGAATCGGATTTCGTCTCTGGGCTCCGGTCCGCTAAAGTAGAGCTCGTTGCGCCGGGGACCTGCGAAAGCAGAGACTCGGAGAGCATCGGGGTGTAGCGCAGCTTGGCAGCGCGCTTCGTTCGGGACGAAGAGGTCGTGGGTTCAAATCCCGCCACCCCGACAGCTGAAATAGCACTTCAGCCCCGGTTTTCTCACTGAGAGAACCGGGGCTGAAGTGTTTCTTGCCCTCCCCCGGGGAGCAAGCAGGGAGTGGATCAAGGAGAGCGGAGCCGGAGTCCGCCCTTCCAGGGTCTGGGGAGCCCGGCCCTCACAGCAGCCTCGCCGCCGAGGAACCGGCAAGGTGTGATCTAGGGCACATGGCATGCCTTGCGTCCAGGGGCGCCTCCCGTGGCCGGTACGCAATGAGCATGGTGGTGCCCGGCCGGAGCGGGCGATGGTTTCAGCTCTGGCTGAATCGTTGAGCGATCCGATCGCGAGCGCCCTGGGCGGTTGGTCAGCAGGGCGGCGCGGCGGCAAGGAAGTCGATACCCATCGGGCTGCACGTGTGCCAGACGGCCTTGCCCTCGCGGTGGGTGGTGATCAGCCGGGCCTCACGCAGTGCCTTGGTGTGCTGGGAAGCGGCGGCCTTGCTGATGCCCAGCTCGCGGGCCACGTCGCTCGTGGTGAGCTGCCGCGTCAGGAGTCCCAGCACCGCCGCGCGGGTGCGGCCCAGGAGCGAGCCCAGCGGGTCGCTGCCGGGCTGCCGGTCGATCAGCGGGAGCGGGACGGCCGCCGGATAGATGAGGATGCTCGGGGCCTCCTCGTGATGCGCGATCAGGGGGCGCTCGGTCCACAGAGCTGACGGCAGCAGGACCAGGCCGTGGCCGCGCAGCCGGACGTCCACCCGTTCCGGGCAGTCGAAGACCAGTGTGGTGCCCTCCCACCGGCCGCCCGGCGCCAGGGAAGCCAGCGCCGTACGGATTCCGTGACGGGCCAGCAGCCGGGTGCGCCAGGCCTGCTCGGCGTCGAAGCTCGTACGGATGCGGCCCCAGTGCGCGGACAGGAGACCGTCGTAGCCCGCGTGCAGGGCGCGCTGGAGGATCTTCCAGGCCTCCCTGTCCTGGTCGGCCAGGTCGCGCACCCAGGGCGTGAGCGGGCGCGTGGCCGGGCACAGGTGCGCCAGCTGGTCGCGGACCTCGTCGGCGGGCGTGGCGCGCACCGCCTCCAGACCGTCGTCCATCTGCCGGCTGAGCGGATCGAGGAACATCGGCCCCAGGGCCGTTGGGGGCACCAACGACAGCAAAGGACGTGCCTCGGCCGGGAAGGTCTGCCGTGCGGCGTGCTGCCACCTGCCGAACGTCGAGGGAGGCCTACGGCGTTGCACCAGTGCGACAGCGATGGCCAGGTCTATGAGGGGCGCTGGGGACGGCGCGAAGGTCACACACAGCAGGTCCTCGGCCGTGAACCGCAAGCGCAGCATGATTCAGCGCCTCCTCGACTCTCACCGGCCTGCCCGCTCTCACCGGCCGGTCTGCCCGCATGGTTGTCACGCGCCGGAGTGGGCGGAAGCAGCAAACCGGACAAGGAGTTCTTGTTCTTCGGCAAGCGGTGGCGGGGCCGGGCTGGGGCCGGTCCGACGCCCCAGCCCGGCCCCGGTCCGGTCAGCTGCTCACGCCGGCGAAGGGCCGCGGGGCGTTCACGGCGTCCGGGACAGGGGCGCCTTTCAGGGCCAGGGCCACTGATTCGGCTACCTGGGTTCCCGCCTTCTCCTGGGCCTCATGGGTGGAGGCGCCCAGGTGCGGGGTGGCCACCACGTTGTCCAGGGTGAGGAGGGGGGAGTCGGCGGGGGGCTCGTTTTCGAAGACGTCCAGGGCCGCGCCTGCGATGCGGCCGGCCCGGAGGGCGTCGGTCAGGGCGGCCTCGTCGATGATCCCGCCGCGGGCGACGTTGACGAAGTACGCGGTGGGCTTGGCCTTAGCCAGGGCTTCCGCGCCGATGAGGCCCACCGTCTCGGGCGTCCTGGGAAGGTGAACGGTGACGAAGTCGGCGCGGGTGAGGAGGTCGTCGAGGCCGGTCATCTCGATGCCCAGTTCCGTCGGGCGCCCACCCGCCACGTACGGGTCGTAGGAGATGACCTCCATACCGAACGCCGCCAGTCGCTCGGCCACCAGCGCGCCGATGCGGCCCAGTCCCACGATGCCGAGCACCTTTCCCGAGAGCTCGGTGCCCGTGAAACGGCTGCGCTCCCAGGAGCCCTGCTTCAGGGACCGGCCTGCCTGCGGGAGGTTGCGGGCGGCCGCCAGGAGCAGGGCGCAGGTCATCTCGGCGGCGCTGACGATGTTGGCCGTGGGCGTGTTGACCACGAGGACGCCGGCGCGGGTCGCCGCGTCGACGTCGACGTTGTCGAGGCCCACGCCCGCCCGGCCGATGACCTTGAGGCGGGTGCCCGCCGCGATGACCTCGGCGTCGGCCCGGGTGCCGCTGCGGACGAGCAGGGCGTCGGCGTCCCGGACGGCCGCCAGGAGGACGGCCCGGTCCGTACCGTCGCAGTGGCGGATCTCGACCCCTTCGCCCAGGGCGTCGACTGCTGCGGGTGAGAGCTGGTCGGCTATCAGCACGACGGGGTGCTTCATGAGCGTTCTTTCTGTCGGGGTCGTGGTCGTGGGGTCGGGGTCGTGGGGTCGGGGTCGTTCTCTCGGGTCTCCTCGGGTCTCCCCGGGCCTCACTGCCAGAGGACTGCGATGACTCCCGTCGTGAGGAACACGAGAGCGTGCACGGAGAGCACCGTGCGCAGGACCCACCGGGTGTCCACCGGCCGGTCGGCGTCGTCCGTCTCCGCGGAGGACTGCACCACCGGGGCCGGGGTAGTCATCGTGCGGGTCGCGGGACCCGACGACGGCGACGACGGCGCGGAAGTGTCCCCCCGCTCCGGTGGCTTGGGCGCCGCCGCCGGCCCCGGCGCGTTCTGGGCCAGCTGTGCGGCCAGGACGACGCGGGCGCTGGAGGCGCCCGAGGCGAGGGCCGCGCTGACGTTCTGCACGGCGACGAGGTGCCCGGTGGAGTAGTTCAGTGCCTCGGCGGTGTTGGCCTGGCTGGCGGCGAACATCGCGTTGGCCCCGGTGTTGGAGCCGGCGAGGAAGCCGCCGACGGCGCCGATCCAGGGTGCGAGCACGAGGTAGGAGGAGCCGATCGAGGCGCAGGCCTCGGCGAGCTCCCGGCTCATGCCGGTCACGGTGAGGACGGTGCCCAGGGTGAGGAAGACGACGGTCGTCAGGGTCACCTGCCACCAGCGGCCGAGCGCGGCGAGGGCGGCCGGGCCCAGGACGGGCTCCCCGGCCTCTCCGGCCTGCCCGGCCTGCCCGGCGCCCAGCAGCTTCGGCGTGAGGACGGCGGTGACCAGGAGCCAGCCGCCCGGCCCGGCGACGACCGTCCACCACCCTTCCTTGACGCCCGCGGTCTCCAGGATCAGCCGGCTCACCAGGAGGCCGGCGACGAGGAAGGCGTACGGGGAGAGCGTCCGGCCGATGGACTCGCGCTTGCCGTCCGCGCCGTCCCGCTCCAGCAGCCGGGAGACCACCAGCAGGACGACCATGGTGACGAGTCCGCCGAGGACACCGGCCAGCGGCACGCCGATGAAGGTGTTGACGGCCCAGACGGTGCCCCAGAGCGCCGCCACGGCCAGCAGCAGGTCACCGGCCGAGGCCAGCGCCCGGCGCGCGCCGAGGGCGACGACCAGCGTCGCGGCGCCGCAGATGAGGAAGACGGGCGCGGACAGCAGGGCGGAGTCGATGCCCAGCTGCTGGAAGTCGACGTCGCCGAGTTCGGCGGCGACGAGGCTTCCCGGCGCCAGGGAGCCCCACGGCACGGTGACCAGGCCCAGCAGGCCGACCACGGCGGCCTTGGCCGGCGGCAGGCCCAGCTGGCGCAGGAGGGGGATGGCCACGATGACGCCGATGCCGAAGCCGGTGAGCGACTCGGCGAACGGCGTCACGCCGAGCATCACCAGCAGCACCGCCCGGCTGGGGGAACTGCAGGCGCTGCCTATCCAGTCGCCCATACGGGACTGGGCGCCGGTGCGCGTCATCAGCTCGCTGAGCAGGATGCCTCCGAAGAGGATCGCGCCCAGTTCGACGATGGTCGGCAGCATGTGCAGCTGGGCGTCGCCGAGATCGCCCAGCGGGGTCCGGAACGAGGTGGCCGTGAGGACCAGTGCGGTCGCCAGGGCCGCCAGGCTTGCGTACAGGGCACGCACGCCCAGGGCGAGGAGCCCCAGCGTGACGAGGATGGGGAGGGTTGCGAGAGCAGCGTTCACGAAGTCACCTTTGCAGATGCCATCTCTGCAGTCTTCAAGGGAAGTTCGGCCAGGCCGGTCGCTGAGCGGTGCGCTGCTTCGAGCATGGCGGTGACACTGCGGTGGGCGTCCATCAGCGCCCGCGAGAAGCCGCCGGGGGACGGCACGTAGTGGTTGTAGAAGGTGGTGCCTTCGGACAGCGGGCCGAGCACCCACATGCGCTCGTCCGCCTCGCCGTCGCGGCCGACCGGGTGCAGGCCCCGGGTGAGGTCGACGCCCCGGCTGCTGGCCACGGCGGGACGGTGCCGCCGGATGATGCCGTTACGGACGAGGTCCGCGAGCAGCCGGCTGCCGGTGCGCTCGACGTCGGGCTGGCCGGAGGTGGCGTGGACCAGCCAGTCGGCGGTGGCGGTGTACGGCGTGCCCAGGCGCGTCGAGGACAGCTGCCAGCGCTCCTCCTCCGCGTCCCACGCGAGCTCCGGCTCGGGGCCGAAGGGGACGGCGACGGCGCCGGCCCGGAGCAGGGCGAGCAGCTCCTGGTGGCGGTCGAGCTGCGGCCCGGTCACCGACCGGTTGAGGACGGCGGTGAAGGAACCGTAGAACTCCTCGTGGGACTTCTCGTCGAGGCCTGCGAAGTCCACAGCGCGGCGCAGCAGTTCACGACGGTCGCGGAGCACTTCCAGCGCGGCCTTGAGCGGGCTGCCGTACAGGCCGAGCTCCGCCTGCTCCAGGTCCTCGGCGAGGCGCCCGGCGTACCAGTGCTGGTAGGCGCGGCTGTCGGGGAGTTCACCCGTCTCGGGGAAGGGGAGCGCTTCGGGGGAGAGGAGCGCTTCGGGGAAGAGGATGGCCTCGGGGTCCAGGAGGCCGAAGTCCTCCCGGTGCGCTTCGTCCAGCCGGTCCAGCTCGGTCTCGAGCCGTCCGGCTGCGAGGGCCTCGCGCAGGGTGCCGGCCGTCCCCGCCTCAGCCTTCTCGCCGCCGAGCAGCCCGGCGCACCGCAGGTGGAACGCGATGCGCATCTCGGTGCGGACGAGCGGCAGCAGGTCGCCGTGGAGGCTCATGCCCTCCTCCGGCGCGTCCGCCCGCAGACGGTCGACGGCCTCCGGGGTGAGCACCAGGGGCTCGTACAGCGCGCCCTGGCGGTTGGCCCTGGGGCGGGCGCGGAACGGCAGTCCGGTGCGGGAGTACAGCAGGATGCGGGGTTCCTGGCCGCTGGGAACGTACTGCAGGGTCCCGTCGACGGTGATGTAGCGGCCGCCGCGGCCGAGGGTGAGCGCGGCGAGGGCGTCCATGCCGGACAGGCCCGTGCCCGCGAGGGCGACGGTCTGGCCGGGCTGGATGTCCGTGAAACGGTTCTTCGGCGGGTAGATGTCCCGGACCCTGCGGTGCTCCCCGGGCGACTGTTCCGGCGCGGGCGGGGCGGGCTGCGGGGTGTGCCCGGTGGTGAGGAAGACGAACGGGGCCGTCAGCACGCTGCCGTCGTCGAGGACGATGTGCCGGTTGCCGTCGGGCAGGACCGTCAGCCCGGTGGCCTCGCCCGCGTGGAAGCGGATCTCCAGGTGGTCGGGGGCGCGGTCCACGACCCGCCGCAGGAACCAGGAGAGGTACTCGCCGAGTATGCGGCGGGGAAGGTAGTCGTCCTCACGTATCTCGCGGCCGACGGGGCCGAGCGTGTAGCCGTCCTCGGCCAGCCGGAGGCCCCGCTCGCGGACCCACTCGTAGAGGGTGGGTCCGCGGTCGCCGACGGTGTCGCCGACGGTGGCCTCCTCGGGGAACGGGGAGACCTGGTTGCAGGTGGTGTTGAGCAGCAGGTAATCGGGCTGGGCCGGGTCGTGGATGCCTGTGGCGTCGCACAGCGGGTCGACGACGTCGACCGTGAACGGCCGCTCGCCCCAGGAGGGGGCCGAGGTCAGGGTGACGATCCGCTCCAGGACGCCGAGGCCCCGGGAGCCGAAGCCGATGATGCAGGCGCCGAGGCTGTCGGGGGAAGAAGGGGGCACCGCCATCGTCACCACCGCCGGGTCTCGCCGAAGAACTCCGGGACGTCGACGGACTCGCCGCTCTCCCGCGCCGTGCGGTAGACGTGCATGCCGACCGCCAGGTCGAGGACGCCCAGGCCGAACGGGGAGAAGATCACCGGGCGGTCGCGGTCGGGCCGGACGTCGCCCAGGATGACGTCCGCGAGCGTGCCGTCGATGAAGTCGCGGTGCCCGTACTTCTGCTCGGCCAGGTGCGGGGAGGTGTTGGCGGTCATGCAGTGGCCGATGTCGTCGAGGATGTTCTGCGCGCCGAGGATGATCTCCGGGCCGATGTCGCGCAGCGAGACGTTCAGCACGACCTGGCCGGCGGTGAAGGTGGCGGGGTCCGTGATGTACGGCTCGCCGGCCGTCGTGGCCAGGACCACCACGTCGGAGCCGGTCAGGGCGGCCGTCAGGTCGTCCTCGGTCGTGGTGCGGTAGCCCAGCGACGACGTGGCGTACTCGGCGAAGGCCTTGTTGTACTCGGGCAGCCGGTCGTGGATGACCAGTTCCTCGACGGCCCATTCCTGGGCGGTGAAGAACTCCAGGATGTTGCGGGCGATGATGCCGGCGCCGACGATGGTCAGCCGCCGGGCGCTGCGCCCGCCGGTCAGCTGCTCCGCGGCCAGGACCGCGGAGGCCGCGGTACGGGCGGCGCTGATCTGGGAGGCCTCGAGGCAGGCGAAGGGGTAGCCGGTCTCGTAGTCGTTGAGCAGCAGGGCTGCCGAGGCGCGCGGGAAGCTCTTGTCGATGTTGCCCGGGAAGCTGCTGATCCACTTGATGCCCGCCACGTCCGTCTTGCCGCCCAGGTAGGCGGGCAGGGCGATGATGCGGCTGTCGGGCTTGTCGGGGAAGCGCAGGAAGTAGCTGTTGGGGTTGACCGACTCGCCCGCGTGGTGGGTCAGGTAGGTCTCGCGCACCTCCGCGACGATCTGCTGCCGCGTACGGCCGATGATGTCGCGGGCGGTCTTTCCGCCGATGACGCTGAACTCGAACATTGTTATCCCTGTTATCCCTTCAGGACCGGCACGACGGTGCCGGGAGTCGGATGGGGTGTGGTGGCAGAGTGACCGTGCGGACGGTGCTGGCCGTGCTGACCGTTCTGGCTGTGCGGACCGTTCTGGCTGTGCTGGCTGTGCTGACCGCGCTGGTGCGGCACCGTGGCCTCGGCGCCGAATCGTTCCTGGACCCATGTGTCGTTGTAGATGGTGCTGAGGTACCGGTCGCCGAAGTCGGGCGCGATGGCCATCACGCGTGCACCGGCGGGGATTTCGTCCCGCTGGGCTTCGACGGCGGCCAGGACCGACCCGGTCGAGCCGCCCGCCACGATGCCCCTCTGCGCGGCGAGCCGGCGGCACATGCGCACGGCCTCCGCCTCGGGGACCATGACCATGTGCTCGATCTGCTCTGGGTCGAAGATCTCGGGCCGGCGGCTGGTGCCCAGCCCCGGTATGTACCGCCTGCCGGGCGGCTTCCCGAAGGTGACCGAGCCGACGGTGTCGACGGCGATCACGCGGGTGTTCGGGGAGTGCTCCCGGAAATACGCGACGCAGCCCATCAGCGTCCCGGTGGTACCGGCGCCGACGAAGAGGTAGTCGATGTCCAGCCCCTGCTTGACGATCGCGGCCGCCGTGCGCTCGTAATGCGCCTTGGGATTGGCCGGGTTCGCGTACTGGTTGGGCCAGACCAGCGCGGGGTCCTCGGCGAGACGCCGGTGGATGTAGTCGATACGGGACTGCAGGAATCCGCCGTTGGCGTCCCGCTGGTCGACCGAGACGACCTGCGCGCCGAAGGCTTCCATCAGCGCGATGCTGAGGGCGGACGTATTGGGGTCGACGACGCAGGTGAAACGGTAGCCGCGGGCCGCGCACACCGAGCTCAGCGCGATGCCCAGATTTCCGGAGGAGGATTCGATGACGTGGCCTCCGGGGCGCAGGACCCCGCGGCTCTCCGCGTCCTCGACAAGGCCGACGGCGGCCTTCATCTTGATGGATCCGGCCGGATTGAAGCCTTCCAGCTTGAGCAGGACATCGACCCCCGATATGAAACCGGACAGGTCGAGGAAGACGTCGTCCAGGATCATCTCGTGCGTGCTCTGATAGATCATTGATCGCCTCGTATTTCCGCGGATGGACACGGGAAACGACGGCACCCCGACCACTTTCCGGAGCCTGTTCCTATGGGGCGCTCGGGGGGAAGGGGGTGGGCGGCGGCTGGAGCGGCGGCGAACCCCCGACGACTCCGGCCGTACCGGGCA
Organism: Streptomyces hiroshimensis; assembly: GCF_014650335.1. Lineage (GTDB taxonomy): Bacteria > Actinomycetota > Actinomycetes > Streptomycetales > Streptomycetaceae > Streptomyces > Streptomyces hiroshimensis. The sequence goes on along the minus strand of NZ_BMUT01000009.1, from coordinate 352,429 downwards.
CGCCCCCGGAAAGTGCCATGGAAATCCTGATGTTCATCTGCAGTCCCCCGGTCGCGCGGTGGCAGGCCGGGCCGCCACTCCCTGAGATCCAACTCTTCCGGGCCGAGACGTTGTTGACCATGATGTGCCCATGACGAGAAGTCGTTCGACGACTTCTCGTCACCCCCATCAGGGTTGTTTGGTGCTGACAGGGTCGAGGCGCAAAAGTGGCCGGGCGCCCAAGGGGCGTCCGGCCACGTCGTTGTGAGTCGTTGTGAGTCGTTGTGAGTCTTTGTGTTGCGAGTCGTTACGAGTCGTTGCGAGTCGTTACGAGTCGTTGCGAGTCGTTGCGAGTCGTTGTGAGAGGCGGGCCGGTGTCAGTCCCCGGACCGCTCCGGCCAGCCCTGACTGCGCAGGACCGCGGACACGTCGGGGGCCCGGTAGTGCTCGCCCTTGAGCACCTTTCCGTCGGCGCGGCGCGCGGCCCGGCCGTCGGGGCCCAGCTTGGTCATGTTGGAGCGGTGGATCTCGGCGATCACCGCATCCAGGTCGATGCCGTGAACGAGAGCCGTGCCGTAGGCGACGTAGACCACGTCGGCCAGCTCGTGCGCCAGCTTGTCCAGAGGGCCTCCGACGGCTACCTCGGCTACTTCGGCCACCTCTTCGGCCAGCAACTCCTGGCGGTGGGCGGCGAGATCCTCGGGGACCTCGGTGGGAATCGTACGGGCATCGAGCCCGAAAGCGAGGTGAAACTCGCGCACTGATGCGGCGGGAGAGTGCGCCGGGGCGGAAGGGGAGTTCGCCGGGACGGCAGAGGAGTTCGCGGGTGCGGCCGGAGAGTGCTTCATCCGCCCAAGGCTATGAGTCCCGCCCCGGCGCAAAGCCGGGGCGGCCGGGAGGATTCCGGGGTCAGGAGGTACCCGGGATCAGCCGAGCGATCCCTTGACCGGCTCGTGGGTGTGCGACTCGATGTCGCGGGCGGCGTTGTCGAGCAACTTGTTGGTGAGATCGGACAGGGCGCGGGCCGCCGCAAGTTCGTCACCTATGGCGGGGTCGTTCTGGTCGGCCGGATTGCACCGGGCGACGCCGTGCCCCACCAGCCGCCGCTCCCCGCCCTTGCCGATCAGCGTGGCGTCGGCGGTGACCTTACGGCCCTCTTCGGTGATGTCGATCTGGGCGTTCCACGCCGTCTTGGTCGTCATGGCAAACCTCCTGTACCAGAGCGCAGAGCACACACCTGGGCCCACTGTCCACGCTGGCACCGGTACGGGCCCTCCGCATCTCAGAGCCCGCCCGACCGGCGACAGGTTACTCTCTGCGCCCACCTGGGCACCTTGTGTGTCATGAGTCATCTCTGGTCACGCACGCCGGTGACGCCGGGAGGCCGGCTCGGCCGGGCGGCGCAGCACCCGGGGCGGTGCGACAGCCGGTATCTGCAGCGGCGGGACACCCTGGTGAAGCTGGCCCGCGGGCACCGCGTGGGCGATCCGTCGCCCACCGTGGACTACACCGAGGACGAGCACGCCACGTGGCGCACGGTCCACGGCGCGCTGGGCAGGGCGCACCGGGCGCACGCCTGCCGGGAGGTGCTGGACGCCGCGGAGGCGGCCCCCATCCCCGCCGACCACGTACCCCAGCACGCGGAGGTGGGGGCGCGGCTGAAGCCCCTGACGGGGTTCGAGTTCACGCTCGCCGGCGGGTTCGTGGAGAACCGGCGCTTCCTCGGGTCGATGGAGCGCGGCTACTTCCACGCCGTGCAGTTCGTCCGGCATCCGTCGGTTCCGCTGTACACGCCCGAACCGGACGTGATCCACGACGTGTTCGGCCACGGCATCCACCTGGCGTCGCCCGGGTTCGCCGAGCTCTACCGCATGTTCGGCCGTGCGGCGACGCGCCTCACCACGCCGGAGGCCCTCGACGTCATCAGCCGCGTGTACTGGTTCACCCTGGAATTCGGCGTGATGGCGGGGGCGGGGGCGGGTACGAACCCGGACGAGGTCAACGAGGTCAAGGCGTACGGGGCTGCTCTGCTGTCCTCTTACGGGGAGCTGGAGCGGCTCGGTGCGTGCGAGGTCCGGGAGCTGGACGTCCGGGCCATGGTCGCCACGCCCTACCGGGTCTCGGGCTACCAGCCGGTGCTGTTCGGCGCGCGGTGCATGAACCACCTCACCGACACGCTCGCCGGGTTTCTGGAGGACTTCGACGACGACACGGCCGGGCGGCTGGGCCTGCGCCCGGTGCCGGGCGACCGGTCCTGAGCCCGCGCCCCGGACGGAAGCCCCGGACGGAAGCCCCGGTGGAAGACGCCCCGGGCGCCCCGGGCGGAAGGAGACGCATCCGGAACGGAGTTATCCACAGGCTGGGGCTCTTCTCGGCACGCTGTCGGCGTTCCGGCGCAGAATGGGCCCATGACTGAGAGCAACGGGTCCGAACCGAAGGACGAGGGGCCCGCCGTCGCCCCGCAGGGCACGGCGGCGGCTGTGCCGGATGCGGCGGCGGCCATTCCGGGCGCGGCGGCCATGCCGGATTGGGAGAAGCGCTTCCGGGCGCCGCGCGTCGGGCTGCCGAGATGGGCGAAGGACGCCCCCGACCGCGCCCTGTTCGTGTCGAACGTGACGGGCACCTTCGAGGTGTACGCGTGGGACCGCGCCACGGGCGCGCAGCGCCAGGCGACCGACCGGCCGAACGGCACGACGGGCGGCGTGCTGACGCCCGACGGCGAGTGGATCTGGTGGTTCGCCGACAAGGACGGGGACGAGTTCGGCGTGTGGATGCGCCAGCCCTTCCACGGCGGGCCCGACGAGCCCGCCGTGCCCGGCCTCGATCCCTCCTACCCCGCCGGCCTGGCCCTGGGCCGGGACGGCACGGTGGTGGTCGGCCGGTCCACGGACGAGGGCGGGTCGACGGTTCACGTGGCGCGGCCCGGCGCGGGGCCCGTGGAGGTCTACCGCCACGCGGAGTCCGCGGGGGTCGGCGGTATGTCGTACGACGGCACGCTGATCGCGATCGAGCACACCGAGCACGGCGATGCGATGCACTCGGCCGTCCGCATCGTGCGCCCGGACGGCAGCACCGTCGCCGAGCTGGACGACACCCGCGGCGGCACCGAGGAGCTGGGCCTGGCGGTCATGGGCTTCGCGCCGGTGCCCGGGGATTCCCGGCTGCTCGTGGGGCACCAGCGGCGGGGCCGCTGGGAGCCGATGCTGTGGGACGCCGCCACGGGCGAGGAGACGGCCCTCGCCGTCGATCTCCCGGGCGACCTGGACGCCGGCTGGTATCCGGACGGCTCCGCGCTGCTCGTCGAGCACAGCCACCAGGCGCGCAGCGAGCTGTGGCGCTACGACCTGGCCGATGCCTCGATGACCCGCCTGGACACGCCCGTGGGCACGGTGTCGGGTGCCCTGCCGCGGCCGGACGGCAGCGTGGAGTTCCTGTGGTCCTCGGCGGCCGAGCCGTCGGTGGTGCGGTCCACGAGCGGCCAGGTCGTGCTGGATCCGCAGGCGCTGCCGGGCGGGGTCGGCCGGGCCCCGCGGTCCGTGCCGGTCCGGGACGTCTGGGTGGACGGTCCGGGCGGCAAGGTGCACGCCCTGATCCAGGTGCCGGAGGGCACCGGCCCCTTCCCCGCGGTCTTCGACGTCCACGGCGGCCCGACCTGGCACGACAGCGACGCCTTCGCCGCGGGCCCCGCCGCCTGGGTCGACCACGGCTATGCGGTCGTCCGGATCAACTACCGCGGCTCGACCGGCTACGGCCGCGCCTGGACGGACGCGCTCAAGCACCGGGTGGGCCTCATCGAGCTGGAGGACATCGCCGCGGTCCGGGACTGGACGGTCTCCGCGGGGATCGCCGACCCCGGGCGGCTGGTGCTGGCGGGCGGGTCGTGGGGCGGCTATCTGACGCTGCTCGGCCTGGGCACCCAGCCGGAGGCCTGGGCGCTGGGCCTGGCCGGCGTGCCCGTGGCGGACTACGTGACGGCCTATCACGACGAGATGGAGGCCCTGAAGGCCCTGGACCGCACGCTGCTGGGCGGCACCCCGGAGGAGGTGCCGGAGCGCTACGCGGCGTCCTCCCCGCTGACGTACGTCGAGGCGGTCCGGGCGCCGGTCTACATCTCCGCGGGCATGAACGACCCGCGGTGCCCGATCCGGCAGATCGAGAACTACGTGGAGCGGCTGGAGCGGCGCGGCCACCCCCTGGAGGTCTACCGCTACGACGCGGGGCACGGCTCCCTGGTGGTGGAGGAGCGGATCAAGCAGCTCCGGCTGGAGATCGCTTTTGCGGAGCGTCATCTGGGCCGTCCTGCGCCGGGCCGTCCGGCACCTGACCCGGACCGCCCGGAGCCTGCTCCGCAGTGATGCCGAGGGCCAGGTCGCGCGCGGCCTCCGCCTCGCGGCGGAAGAGCCTGGCCCACATGAAGAGCACGAAGCCGGCGAAGACGAACCACTCACCGGTGTAGCCGAGGTTCTGGAAGGCCTTGAGGTCCAGGCCGCTGCCCGGGGCGGCGGCCGGGGGCACCGGGGTCATCGCCCCGTCGGCCTCGGTGGCGGTGATCCACGCGTCGTACACCCCGTACGGCACGAGGTTGACCAGCGAGGCGGCGCTGATCACGCCGAGCTGTCCTGCGGGCAGGCCGCCGCCCGCCTGCACGCCCTTGGAGCCGGGGCTCTCCGAGGACTGCAGGGCGCCCGTGACCGTCACGTGCCCGGCCGGCGGGGCCGGGACCTTGGCGGTGTCGGCCCGGGAGCCTGCGTCGCCGGGCAGCCAGCCCCGGACGACGGGCAGGGCCTTGCCGTCGTCGGTGCGCAGCAGGGTCAGCACGTAGAAGCCCCGGCGCTCGTCCAGGCTCCGCTCCGGTACGAGCAGCTGGTGCCCGGTGTCGTAGCGGCCGGAGGCCGTCGCCCGGCGGCCGGAGGTCTCCGTCGTCACCGGGAGGAGGTCGCGCAGCGGCTCGGCCTCCGCCTTGCGGGCGTCGTCGGCCTGCGTCTGCTGCTCGCGGTGCGAGTCGACGCGTGTTTCGAAGCGGCCGAGCTGCCAGCTGCCCATGAAGAGACAGAAGGGGATGGCCACCACGGTGAAGACGTTGATCGCCCACCAGCGGGGAGTCAGCAGGAACCGATACACACCACCACGGTACGGGCACGCCCGCGGGGGCGAGCACCGCCCCCTGCCGGGGGCACCGCCACGACCACCGTCACCACCACCGTCACCGGCCCCGGTGCCGTCACCTCGCTGTGGCGATCGGCCCCGTCCGGTAGACGGTGCCGGCGCACGCGTCGTCGATCTTGGCGTCGGCTATGGCCGGCTCGCCGACATCCGGGGTGTGGCTGAGCACGATGCTCGGCGGCGGCGTGGGCGGGGGCGAATCCGGCACGCTCGGCGGCTGGGCGGCCACGGTTCCGGAGGCCGGGGAGGCGCTGGCGCCGCCGCCGCCCGCGGAAGGCGCCGGAGAGGCCCCGCCGGTGTTCTTGGCGCAGCTGTTGCGCGTGCCGTCGCCCGTCGGAATCCAGGCGAACTTCACCTCGTACGCCTGTCCTGGCTGGAGGATGACCTCGCTGGGCTCGGTCGTGGGGTCGGGCAGGCCGGTCGCGGCGTCGCCCGGCGTGTGGTCGACGACGGAGACGCGCTCGCTCGTGGTACCGCCCCGCGGGCTCGCGGCGACGGTCCCGGGCCCGCCCACCGTACAGACGGCGCGCGAGACGTTGACCACGCGGAAGGCGCCGTAGACGCGGCCGTCGCGGTCGGCGGGTCCGACGGAGCCGCTGCCCTTGCCGAGCTGGTCGCGGTCGCAGATCGGGGAGACGGCCGCGAAGGTGTTCGTGGGCGCGGGGAGGTTGCTCGCGGGGGAGGATGCGGCCGGCTTGGGCTCGTTCCCCTTGCTTTCCTCGTTTTTGCGCTGCTCCCGCTTCTCGTCGTGATTCCGGCCCTCGCCCTCCTCGGGCCGGCCCCCGCCGTCGACCACCCCGCGGGGCTCGGCGCCCGGCTCCTCGGCGGCGTGCTGGCTGCTTGCCGTATTGGCGTGCCGGTCCTCGACCTCGTCACCGGTGGTGGCGACGTGGACGACCGCGGGCAGGGCCGTGCCGCCGAGGATCAGCGCGGCCGCGGCGCCCACGAGGGCCTGCCTGCGGCGGGTACGCCGGGCCGGCACGGCGCGCCGGATGTGCTCCAGCGCATCAGGAGCGGGCTCGATGTCCTCCACGGCGCCCTGCAGCAGCTGCCGGAGCGCCTCTTCGTCCATGCCACCGCCGCGCTCGTCGTCGGGACCGGGCCCGTCGTAAGGGGGGCGGTTCATGCCGGAGCCTCCATGGCGACGCGAAGCGCCGCGATCCCCCGCGACCCGTACGCCTTGACCGAGCCGAGCGAGAGGCCCAGGGTCTCGGCGACCTGGGCCTCGGTCATATCGGCGAAATAGCGGAGGACGAGGACTTCACGCTGCCGGCGTTGCAGTCCGCGCATCGCTTTGATCAATTGGTCGCGCTCCAGCTGTTCGTACGCTCCCTCTTCGGCGCTCGCCATGTCGGGCATCGGCTTGGAGAGCAGCTTCAGCCCGAGAATGCGACGGCGGAGCGCCGAGCGGGACAGATTGACGACAGTCTGCCTCAGATAGGCGAGGGTCTTCTCCGGATCCCGCACCCGGCCGCGCGCGGAGTGCACCCGTATGAAGGCCTCCTGGACCACGTCCTCACAGGAGGCGGTGTCGTCGAGGAGCAGCGCGGCAAGGCCGAGCAGGGAGCGGTAGTGGGCCCTGTAGGTCTCGGTGAGGTGATCGACTGTGGTGCCCGCTGCCATTGCTTCGTCAGCGTCCCCCCGCTGGGGCGGGAGCTGGGCGGCGGTGCGGGCGGCCGGCCAGGGAGCGATCACCGGCATGCCGCCCGACGGGTGCGAACGCGGACGCAGTGCGCTGCCGCCGCGCCTCGGGGCGGTTGCGATGCTGATGACCTCTGCCACGCCTGTTGGACACGCTTCCCCCCGTCAGGGTTGTACACGCGAGGCGCCGCGTCTGACGATGCGCCGCGTGACGATGCGTCATATGCCCTCATGCGTACCAGCTCTTCCTCAATGCCCCGGTTCTATTGCCGCCCTGAGAGACGGCAGCAAAGACGCCCCCCGGCCGCCGGTGGTTGCAGTGGGCGGGGAGCGCATCGTCGAACACTTCATCTGCCCAGTTCAAGAGGTCTGGACCAACGACTTGATCACAGGACCTTCAAGACCTTCACCAGTTCTCCAGATTAGGGAGTGGTCAGCTCTGCCGCCACGATTTCCGCGACCTGGGCCGTGTTCAACGCCGCCCCCTTGCGCAGATTGTCACCGCACACGAAGAGGTCGAGCGCCCTCGGGTCGTCCATGGACCGGCGCACCCGCCCCACCCATGTCGGGTCCGTGCCCACCGCGTCGGCGGGCGTGGGGAACTCGCCCTCGGCCGGGTCGTCCACGAGCACGACCCCGGGCGCACTCGCCAGGATCTCGTGCGCCTGCCCGACGGTGACCTCGTTCTCGAACCGCGCGTGCACGGCCAGCGAGTGCGTGGTGATCACGGGGACCCGTACGCACGTCGCCGCCACCCGGAGGCCCGGCAGCCCCAGGATCTTGCGGGACTCGTCGCGGATCTTCAGCTCCTCGGAGGACCAGCCGTCCTCCCGTAGCGAACCGGCCCACGGCACCACGTTCAGCGCGAGGGGGGCCGGGAAGGGCCCGAGCGCGTCGCCGACCGCACGGCGCACGTCGCCGGGCTGCGTGCCCAGGGAGGAGCCGGCCACCGCCGCCAGCTGCGCCCGCAGCGTGTCCACGCCCGCCTTGCCCGCCCCGGAAGCCGCCTGGTACGAGGAGACGACCAGCTCGCTGAGCCCGAATTCGGCGTGCAGCGCGGCCACCGCGACGATCATCGACAGCGTGGTGCAGTTGGGCGTGGCGACGATGCCGCGCGGGCGCACGCGCACCGCGTGCGCATTCACCTCGGGCACCACCAGCGGCACGTCCGGATCCATCCGGAAGGCGGCGGAGTTGTCGACGACGACCGTGCCCTTGGCGGCGGCGATCGGCGCCCACTGCGCGGAGACCTCGTCCGGCACGTCGAACATGGCGACGTCGACGCCGTCGAACGCCTCCTCGCTCAGCGCGACGACCTCGGTCTCCTCGCCGCGCACGGTGAGCCGGCGCCCGGCCGAGCGCGCGGAGGCGACGAGACGGATCTCGCCCCACACGTCCGCACGCCGCGAAAGGATCTCCAGCAGGACCGTGCCGACGGCACCGGTGGCGCCGACGACCGCGAGCACCGGCTTACGGCCCGTACCGGCACCCGAGTGGGTGCCTGTACGGGCCGCGGGGCCGGAGGTCATCGCCCGGTGCCGCCGTAAACGACGGCCTCGTCGTTCTCGGTGTCCAGGCCGAAGGCGGAGTGCACCGCCCGGACGGCCTCGTTGACGTCGTCGGCGCGGGTGACGACGGAGATGCGGATCTCGGAGGTCGAGATCAGCTCGATGTTCACCCCGGCGTTCGACAGCGCCTCGAAGAACGTCGCCGTGACGCCCGGGTTGGTCTTCATCCCCGCGCCGACCAGCGAGATCTTCGCGATCTGGTCGTCGTAGCGCAGCGAGTCGAAGCCCACGCGCGCCTTCGTCCGCTCCAGCGCCTCGACCGCCTTGCGGCCCTCGGTCTTCGGGAGGGTGAAGGAGATGTCGGTCAGCCCGGTGGACGCCGCCGAGACGTTCTGCACGACCATGTCGATGTTGATCTCGGCGTCCGCGATCGCCCGGAAGATCGTCGCGGCCTCACCCGGCTTGTCCGGCACACCGACGACCGTGACCTTGGCCTCGGAGGTGTCGTGCGCGACGCCAGAGATGATCGCCTGCTCCATCGGCTGGTCCCCTTGCGGTTCGTTGCTGACCCAGGTGCCCTGGAGCCCCGAGAAGGACGAGCGCACGTGGATCGGGATGTTGTAACGGCGTGCGTATTCGACACAGCGGTGCAGCAGCACCTTGGAACCGGAGCTCGCCAGCTCCAGCATGTCCTCGAACGAGATCCAGTCGATCTTGCGGGCCTTCTTCACCACCCGCGGGTCGGCCGTGAAGACCCCGTCGACATCGGTGTAGATCTCGCAGACCTCGGCGTTCAGCGCGGCGGCCAGGGCGACGGCGGTGGTGTCGGAACCGCCGCGGCCCAGGGTCGTGATGTCCTTGCTGTCCTGGGACACGCCCTGGAAGCCGGCCACGATCGCGATGTTGCCGGAGTCCACGGACTGCTGGATACGACCCGGCGTGACGTCGATGATGCGCGCCTTGCCGTGGACCGCGTCCGTGATGACACCGGCCTGGCTGCCGGTGAAGGACTGCGCCTCGTGGCCGAGGTTTTTGATCGCCATCGCCAGCAGCGCCATGGAGATCCGCTCTCCGGCGGTCAGCAGCATGTCGAACTCACGACCGGCAGGCATCGGCGAAACCTGCTCGGCGAGATCGATCAACTCGTCCGTCGTGTCACCCATCGCGGAAACCACGACGACCACCTGGTGGCCGTTCTTCTTGGCTTCCACGATTCGCTTGGCAACCCGCTTGATGCCTTCGGCATCGGCAACGGAGGAGCCTCCGTACTTCTGCACGACAAGGCCCACGTGCGCTCCTCGCAGCTCTGTGTAATGCGGTCGGCTCAGTCTAACGAGCGGTCGGAATCAGCCATGCCGATATCGCATGGTGAGACGTGTCGGCCGCGCCGTGATCGCGGACGGTGCTCCGTCGGACCGCCCGCGGTCGCTTCTTCCCGCTGCGGCCCGGACCACTCACTTTGTGAGCTGCACCATACGGGGATCTGCAGGGCGGGGGGTGTCTGCCCCGGTGGCACCCGTGACCCCCGCGATCCCCGTGGCAGCCTTCCAGCGCGCGACCATGTCCGCGTGGACGCCGTACATCGACCCCACGGTCGAGAGCGCGGGCAGCTTGCGGCTGCGGCCGTTCCGCAGCCGTACCTTGATGTACAGGTTGTGGTACGGGCCGTCGTTGCCGAAGCGGTGACGGTCGAGGGTGATGTCGGTGATCTCCTGCCAGGGCATGAAGCGGGTGCGGCGCCAGGTGCGCGTCCGCAGCCCGTCGGCGGCGACCCAGGTGCGGGCGCGGTGGGCGAAGAGCAGGGCCCCGAGGAAGAGGGGAAGCCCGAGCATCGCGGCTCCCGAGGGGGCGTAGATCTCCGGCCCGTAGTCCCCGGCGATCCTGTCGAAGTACGCGCCCCAGCCGATACCGAAGGTCACCCAGGCCAGCGAGACGACCCCGCCGACGGTGCAGAGGGCCGCAAGGACCCGCCAGCCGATGCCGGTGACCCGGTACTCCTCCACGTCGCTTGCGTCATCGCTTGTGTCTCTGACGTCACTCATCGCGGTTCCCCCCGCTTTCGAGAATTTCGAGAATTCGGTACCGATCATGATCGGACAAGTGCCGACAGCCTGCCAAAAACCGGGTTCGCCCGGCGCAGCGCCCCTCGGTTCGGGACCATGCGGTGCATGAACGGACGGGTGCAGGCGCGTTGGGGCGGTGCGGCAGCCGCCGCGGCCGTGGTGGGGCTCGCGGTGTACTTCGCGGTGGCGGGGTGGGACGCCGCGGAGCGGTGGGCCACGGTGCTGGGGTTGTTCGTGGGGCTGGCGGGGCTGTGGGTGGCAGTGGCCGGATTACGGCGCGGGCGGAGCGGGCCGAGCGGGCCGAGCGGGCCGAGCGAAGCGGCGGGAAGCCAGGCGGTGACCGGTAGCTCGGTCGGGGGCGGGGTCACGCAGGTATCCGGTACGGGCGGGGCCGTCCGGATCCGGCATACGGGCGGGCCGGGAGCCACGCCGGGTACGCCGCCCGCGCCGGGCCCCGCCGCCGCCCCGGGGAACGGCCAGACCGTTTCCGGCAGCACGGTCGGCGGGCCGGTCGACCAGGTCCGCGAGACGGACGGAGATGTCGACATCGAGCAGGGCCGATGATGGCCCGCTGGTGGCCGGAGCGGCGGCGTCCGGAAACGCGTGGCCCGGAGAAGCGCGGCCGCGGGTCGTGGGTCGCGGGGTCGGTCGTCTACGGGTCCGTGGTGCAGGTGACGGCTGTGACGGGCGATGTGTCCGTCACCGGTGGGGAGCCCCCGCTGTACCGGGTGGACGCCTTCCCGTCGGCCCGCCCCCGGCTGACCGTCGAGGAGGCCCGCGCCCAGCCGGCCCGCCTGCTGCTGGCCCGGCAGGGAGTCGTCCCCTTTACGGGGCGGTCCGCCGAGCTGGCGCGGCTCGCGGAGTGGCGTGACGGCGCGCCGTCCGTGTCGGTGCTGCTGTTGCACGGGCCGGGCGGCCAGGGCAAGACGCGGTTGGCGGCGCGGTTCGCGACGCTGAGCTGTGAAGCGGGCTGGGACGTACTGCAGGCGCGACATGCGAGCGACCCGGCGCCGGTGGGGACCGCGGCGTGCCGGGCGGACAAGGCCGGAACCGGCGTACTGATGGTGGCCGACTACGCCGAACGGTGGCCGGTCACCGACCTGCTGGAGCTCATGCAGGACGCAGCACGCCAGGAGGGCCGCCCGGCCCGGGTGCTGCTGGTGGCCCGGCCCGCGGGGGCATGGTGGCAGCCGCTCGCCAATCGGCTGGACCGGATGGGCCTGGCGACGGACCAATTGCCGCTGTCGACGCTGGCGGATGACCCGATCACGAGCGCGGGAGATCTTTTCGCGGCGGCACGGGAGCGGTTCGCTGCCGCCCTGAAGGCGCCCGGGGCGCGCGGTATCTTCCCGCCGCCCGTCGTACTGTCCAAAGACTCCGGCTTCCGGTCGGTCCTCGCCATCCACATGGCGGCGCTGGCAGAGGTAGACCGCGTACGCCGTAACCCGGAGCAGGCGGAGACGGGCCTGAACACTCCGGCGCAGTTCTCCGCCTATCTCCTGAACCGTGAACGTGACCACTGGCAGACACTGCACGCCAATAGCCGCGTCACGACGCCCCCGGACGCACTCGGCCGAGCCGTCTATACGGCGGCTCTTACGGGTGCCGTGACGTATCAGGACGGCCGGGCGGCCCTGACCGCGATCGACGCCTGCCCGGACGGGGACGCGGCCCGGCTCCTCACGGACCATGCGGTGCCGTATCCGTCCTCCACCCCGCACACCGGAACCGTGCTGGAGCCCCTCTACCCGGACGTCCTCGCCGAGGACTTCATCGCGTTGACCACGCCCGGGCATGAGGTGGAGGACTACGCGCCGGATCCGTGGGCCACGGGTGCCGCCCGCCGGCTCCTGGCCGACAAAGGCGAGTTGCCGGGGTGGCCCCGGCACGCCCTCTACACGCTCGCCTCCGCCTCGGCACGGTGGCCTCACCTGGCCGAGCACGAGCTCGCACCGCTGTACCTCACACAGTTGGACCTCGTGCTCGAATCGAACGACGACGCCGTCCGTCTGGGCCTCACGGTGCTCGCGACTCTCCCCACCAGCGTCCTGCAACGGGTCAGGGTGCCGAATCCAGTCCCGGGCTTCGCCGGCTACGTGAGCTTCACCGCGGTAAGCGCCGGGGTCACGTCCAAGCTGCTCGTCGACGATGAGGACCCATACGTGCGAGCCAGGGCCTATCTCGACCTCGCCGAACACATTGTGCTCACGGGCAGTATCAACGACTCGCTTGCCGCAATCGATCAGGCCTTGGCCATTCTGCTGCCGCTCCCCGCGGACGAACGGGTCCTGCGCAGAGTAAAGGCACTCAAAGAACGGGCCCATGAAGCCCTCGTCCGCGCTGAGGAGACCGAGCGCTAAAAGGTCACGTCTTCTTCGACGGCGGTGCCGTGTCGCCGACCACTCGCAAGTCGGGGCGCGGAGGTGTGAAGTCACCGAGCCCAAGTGCCGCCTCACGCCAATTCGCGGCGAGCTGCAGCAGGCGCTCCGTGTCGTCCGGAAAGCGGGGCGGCGGTAGCGTCGGGACGGCCGGTGACAGGATGGCGACGGCGAAACGGACCGCGTGCATGGCTGCGGTGGCGCAAGGTTCGACGGCATCCAGGTCCACACGACGCACTGTGTCGAGATGGGCGGCGGCACTGAGCAGCTCGATGTACACCTGCTCGTAGGCGCGGTAGGTCATAGCGTCATCCACAGGGGGTACCTCCAGGGTTCGGGAGGGGGCTACCTCCGCTTGCGGGCTGATTTCCTGTTCAACACATCGCCCGGCCGTTGCCGGACCAAAGACGCCTTCAGGTCTGCCACACGGCGCCGGACCCCCTCCGCACGCTCGGCAGCGAGTGCCTCCTCGGCAGCGTGCGACGCACTCGGCGGCAGGCAGGCGCGGCACAGGCCTTCCGAGAACGCTTCCGGGGGGCCTGGGGCGCAGCACGTCCTGCACTGCACCTTCTCGGCGGGCGCCGGACCGGGCAGGTCGGCGGGCTCGTGGAACCGTTCCGGAGGGATCTTGTCGATCAGTCGGCGGCGGGCGAAGGCGCCCGCGCAGTGGACTTCCGGCGGGAGGCCCGACGCCACGGCCCGGACGATGTCCGCCTCGCTCGCTCCCCGCGCGAACCATTCCGCCACCAGCGGCTCCAACTGCGCACATTCCGACGCCGACAGCGTCAGGCGGCGGTCGCCCGTACGGCCCAGCGTCGCCAGCGTCTTGTACGCGCGGGAGCGGGCCGGGGGCTGCGCCGCCGGTACGGGTTCGGGTTCGGGGGCGGCGTCAACCTGCTCGGGTGGTGCGTCGCCCCTCAAAAACCTCTTCCACCACACCTCGTTCCGTGGCGTCCGCGAGAAGTACGTACGGAACACCCACTGCGTACGGCCCTCCCCCACCGGCTCGCGGCGGCGGCACAGGTGCCCGGCCTGCGCGAGGTAATTGAGCGCGGTGCGGATGGCCTGCTGGCCGTACGCCGCCAGCTCCTTGGCCAGAGTCTTCACGTCCATGGCCGCGCCCTCGGGCAGGCGGTCCAGGTAGCCGGCGACGGATGCCTCGCGGGCGGGCAGGTGAGCGAAGTCGTCCGCGCGGCGGGGCGCCTGACCGGGTGCGGAGCGTTTTCCGAAGCCGGGTCGGGCCATGGGGGGCGCGTACGGGAGCGCGTCAGCGCTAAGGTTGGCTGCAGCCAAGGGATCGCGTCTCTCGATCTCGATGGTCAGACCCCCGTTCGGTGTTGCTAGCACCGGCGGGGGTTGCTTGTTGCTGCGCACGCTACACGGCCGCAGCGGATCGTCGCGACCCGATCACGTAAAGTCATGTCTCTTGTGGTATAGGCGACTTCAGCGCTCGCTGCCACACCTACGCCATGGGTGGGAGGGTGGGTTCAACCTCCCCGCCCATTCCTTGCATAGAGGGCTCGAATCTCGACGCCCGGCGCCCGAAGCTCAGTCCGCCGCCCCAGACGCGTAGGTTATGAACGCTTCCCAGGCGTGGGCCGGTATCGACAGCCGCGGACCGATACCCCCGAGCTTCGAGTCTCGGACCCGCATCGCACCTGACATGGCAGCCACCTCAACGCAGTTGAGATTCTGCGTCTCGCCGCTGTAGCTGGACTTGATCCACCTCAGCCTGACACTCACAACTCCTCCATCAACGTAGCGATGAACCGCCTGGACTCCTCCTCGCCGAGGGCCTGCATGCGGAGCATGGCAAAGCGGTTCACCATTGCACTGACCCTCTCCCCTTCCGAGTCCAGCGAGGTAGCCCCCTGGCACTCGGTGTAGGCGAAGTGCTCACCCTCCGGGCCCTGCAGGACCGTGAACGCCCCTCCCATTCCGTGGAAGTAGCCTTGCCCGGCGGGCAGAACTTGGATGAACACGTTTCGCTGCTCCCCTACCTGCAGCAGCCTCCGAAGCTGTCCCTTCATCACTGTTGGGCCGCCCACCATGGCACGTAGGGCCGCCTCATAGATCACGAAGTTGAACAGCACCGTCTCGTCGCCCAGTCGCCCTTGGCGCCCCACGCGATATGCGATACCGCTCTCGATCCTCTCCTCGGGGATGAGGGGAATGCTCCCACTCATGATCGTTCGCGTGTACTCCTCGGTTTGCAGCAAGCCAGGAATGAGCACGAGCTCAAAGCCGTGCACGACCACTGCCACGGCCTCAGCAGCCATGTATTCCGGCGCTCGCGACAGGTCCTTCTCCGGCAGCAGGTACTCTTCCGCCGCGATCAGGAACCCCCTCGCGCCGCACAGCTGGTCCGCCACCATCAGCAGTCTCTGCGTGGGCCGCCGTCGCCCCTGCTCCATCGACTTCACTGTCTCGACGTCGTAGTTGGCCTCCGCCGCCAACTCTTCGCGCGAGACGTCCGCTTGTGCGCGCCACATCTTGATCTGGCCGCCGCAGTACCGCCATGCAATGGGGGGTCGGGAATTGCGCAGCATCGTCGCCGTTCACCTCACGGTCCGTACCGACATGGTTGCGCCAGAGGCTAAGACCGGCCAGCCGGATACGAGCCAGAACGGCCAAAGTTCCCCCGCACGAGTGTGCGTGTACGGGGGAACGTTATCGCCGCGTCGGGGTTGGCAGGGTTAGACCGCCACCGCCTCGATGATCGAGGAGAAGGTCTCCGTGGGAACGATCCGGTTCACCCGGAAGCCCGCCTCGCCGAGCAGCGAGCGGAATTCCTCCTCCGTACGTTCCCGGCCCCTCAGACAGGCCAGCATGATGATGTCCACCATCTTGGCGAAGTGCGGATCGTTGCCCGGCGGGAGGATCGCGTCCACCGCCAGCAGCGTGCCGCCGGGGACGATCGCCGCACGGATCGCGCGCAGGATGCGCAGGCAGTCCTCGTCGTTCCAGTCGTGGAGGATGTGCTTCAGCAGATAGAGGTCGCCGCCCGGCGTCACGGCCTCGAAGAAGCTCCCGCCGTCCGTACGCCAGCGGCCTGCGGTCTCTTTGACGTCCAAGAGGTGCGTGGCGACGGTCTGTTCCTGGTCGAACAGGACGCCGGAGAGCCCGGGGTTGCGCGTGAGCACGGCCCGCAGGAGGCCGCCGCGGCCGCCACCGACGTCCACGACCGTGCCGGTGGCCGGGAACGCGTACGCCTCGGCGACGATCTCGTCCTCGGGGCCGGACATGGCGGCCATGCCCGTGTCGAACCGGGCCTGCGCCTCCGCGTCCGTACGCAGGTAGTCGAAGAACGGCATGCCGTACGCCGCGTCGAACGGCGTCACGCCCGTCCGCAGGGCGTCCTCCAGGCCCGCGGCCGAGCGCTGGAAGACCTCCTCGGTGATCCAGACCATCCCGCTGTGCGCCGAGCCGGGCACGTCCGTACGGAGCAGCTCGGCGGACGGGGTGAGGCCGAAGGCGCCCTGTCCGTCCTCCTGGAAGACGCCGCGCGTGGCCAGCAGGCGCAGGACGCGGCGCAGCGTCGGCCCGTGCAGGCCCGCGCGCCGGCCGAGCTCGTCGGGCTGCAGAGGGCCGCCGGCGAGGTGGTCGGCGACGCGGTGGACGGCCACGGCGCGCAGCGCGGAGGCGTAGAAGAAGCCCATTGCGATGTCGCCCAACTGGGCTGTCAGGGCCGGGTGGTCCGTGCCGGGCGTGGCGTCCATGTCCTCATCCCCTCGTCGTCCCCTCGTACGGGGTCCGCATGCAGGCTATGAGGGGAGGGAGATCGGGAACGTCGAATCCTCAACTATGGCCGAAGTGCGCGCATTGTTCGTGTGCGCGTGGGGGGGGGGGACGGGGCGCGGCCGCAGCCCGGCGCGGCGGCCGCAGCCGGTCAGGCGCCGCGCAGCCCCAGCGGGCCCGCGATCTCCGCCTCCATCACGCGGCCCGCCTCCTCGGCGAGCTGCTCCTCCGTGGCCCCGGAGTCGGTGTCGAGGTCACCCAGCTCGTCCAGCGGCTGGTCGAGGCGGACGTGGGCGACCAGGGACTGGAGGGCGCGGAGGGCGGCCGAGGCCGTCGGGCCCCAGTTGGACAGGTAGGAGAACTGCCACCACCACAGGGCCTCGCTGACCCGGCCGTCGCGGTAGTGGGCCATGCCGTGCCGCAGGTCGGTGATGATGTCGGCCAGGTCGTCGGAGATCCGGCAGGCGACGGGGGCGGAGCGCGGCACGTAGGGGTCGAAGACCTCCGAGTAGACGTCCACGGGGTCGAGGAGCAGAGCGAAGCGCTCCCGCAGCTCGTCGACATCCGGCTCGGGGCCCACGTCGGGCTCGTACCGCTCGTCGGGGAGGAAGTCCTCGTGCGCGCCGAGCCTGCCGCCGGTGAGGAGGAGCTGGGAGACCTCCAGCAGCAGGAAGGGCACGGCGCTGTCGGGCTCATCGCCGCGCGACACCTCGGCGACGGCGACGATGAAGCTCTCGATGGAGTCCGCGACCGAGACCGCGAAGTCGTCGGGGTCGCGTTTGGCGTCGTGCAGCGTTGCGTCAGACATCGAGAAGTCGTCTCCCTTCGAAGGCACGCCCGAGCGTGACCTCGTCGGCGTATTCAAGGTCTCCCCCCACGGGGAGGCCGCTGGCCAGCCGCGTGACCTTGAGCCCCATGGGTTTCACCATGCGGGCGAGGTACGTGGCAGTGGCCTCACCTTCCAGATTGGGGTCGGTGGCCAGAATCAGCTCGGTGACGGTGCCGTCCGCGAGCCGGGTGAGCAGCTCGCGGATGCGCAGATCGTCGGGACCGATGCCCTCGATGGGGCTGATCGCCCCGCCGAGCACGTGGTAGCGGCCGCGGAACTCTCTCGTCCGCTCGATGGCGACGACGTCCTTGGACTCCTCCACGACGCAGATCACCGAGGGGTCGCGGCGCGGATCCTGGCAGACCCGGCACCGCTCCTCCTGGGCGACATTGCCGCAGACCGCGCAGAAGCGGACCTTGGCCTTGACCTCGGTCAGGGCGTGGGCGAGCCGACGGACGTCGGCCGGCTCGGCCTGGAGGATGTGGAAGGCGATCCGCTGCGCGCTCTTGGGACCGACGCCGGGCAGCCTGCCCAGCTCGTCGATGAGGTCCTGGACCACGCCTTCATACACGGATCGAATGCTCCTTCTTGATGTTGTTCAGCGGTGGCGGGCCGACCGCCGTCAGAACGGCAGGCCCGGGATGCCGCTGCCGCCGCCCAGGCCCTGGGCGAGCGGGCCGAGCTTCTGCTCCTGCAGCTGCTGGGCGGCGGTATTGGCGTCACGGACGGCGGCGAGGATGAGATCCGCGAGGGTCTCGGTGTCCTCGGGGTCGACGGCCTTGGGGTCGATGACCAGGGCCTGGAGCTCGCCGGAGCCGGTGACCGTGGCCTTCACCAGGCCGCCGCCCGACGAGCCCTCGACGGGCGTACGGGCGAGCTCTTCCTGCGCTGCAGCGAGATCCTGCTGCATCTTCTGCGCCTGCTGGAGGAGCTGCTGCATGTTGGGCTGGCCACCACCGGGAATCACGGGTTCGCTCCTGGCTGTCGACGACGTTGGTGCACGTTCGGCGCGCGGTTCTGCGCGCGGTTCGGTGGGTGTTCGTCCACCGAATGTTTCGGTAGCCCGAGCCTACGTGGTTGCCGCTTCCCGCGCCCCATGCCGGGGGAAGAAGAACAGGGGGCGCCCGGGGGCCAGGGGGCGCCCGGGGGCGCATGCGGCGCACCCGGTGCCTCTCCTGCCCTGCTTCCTGCTCTTCTCCCTGCCGGTCAATCCCTGCCGGTCACTCGTTGGCGATCTCTTCGATGACCGTCGCGCCCAGCTCGCGGACGATGAGGTCGTGGCCGGTCAGGGCCGTCTCGTCGAGGTCGGGATCGTCCTCGGCGGGCATGTCGTCCTCAGGGGCGACGGGCGGGGGCTCGGGCTCGCGGTACGCCTGGGCCGCCGGGGGCGGGGGTGTGGACGAAGCCGACGCCTGGGGCTGGTGGGGCTGGGGCTGCTGCGGGGCCGCCGGGGCGGGAGCCGCGGCGGGCCGGGGGGCGGCGGGGGCCGAGGCCGGAGCCGGGGCCGAGGGGGCGTAGCCGCCACCGCCGCCGTAGCCGCCTGCGGGCGCGCCGAATCCCGTACCGCCGGCGCCACCGCTCATGCCGCCTGCGGCGCCTCCGCCGCCTCCGCCGCCGACGAGCAGCTCGATCTTCCACTGGACCTGGCCCTGGTAGACGTCGCCGATCGCCTGGCGCAGGACCTCCTCGCTGCCGCTGTTGGCGAAGCTGTCGCGCGCGCCGACGTTGGCGAAACCGACCTGCAGGGTGGTGCCGTCGAAGCCGACGACCTCGGCGTTCTGGCTGAGGACGATCCAGGTGAAGCGGCGGCGGTTCTTGACCGCGTCCAGGATGGCGGGCCACATCTGGCGGACCTGGGTGGGGTCGCCGGTGGGCCGGGACTGGCCGGGGGCCGCCGGGGCGGCTGCGGGCACAGGCGCGGGCGTGGCGGGAGCCGGGGCAGCGGCGGCATGGCCCTGACCGGGGGTGGCGGCGGAGGGCCAGGCGCCCGGGCGGGCGGCGGCGGGGGCGGAGGCAGGAGCCGCCGCCTGACCTGCGGGAGCGCCCTGGCCGGGCGCGGCAGCCGCCGGCCAGGCACCGGCGGGGCGGGCGGCGGGGGCTTCGGGAGCGGGGGCCGGAGCCGGGGCCGGAGCCGGGGCCGGAGCCGGGGGGGCTTCCGGAGATGCCGGGGCTGCCGGGGCGGGAGGCGCCACCGGGGCCGGCTGGGCAGCCGGTGCGGCCGGGACGGGGGCGGCAGCGGGTGCAGGAGCCCCGGAGACCGCCGCGCGGGCGGCGGCCGGACCCGACAGCCCGGGGGCGTGCGCGGGCTGCCCGTACGCCTGGTCAGGGGCGTGCGCGCCGGGACCGGGCACGTAGCCCGCGGCGGGCGCCATGGGAGCCGTCACGAGCGCGGCCGCACCGCGCTCCAGCTTGTCGAGCCGGGCCCGTACGGACCGCTCGTCGTCGTACGCGGCGGGCAGCAGCACGCGTGCGCAGATCAGCTCCAGCTGCAGCCGCGGCGAGGTCGCCCCGCGCATCTCCGTCAGGCCCTCGTTGACCAGGTCGGCGGCGCGGCTGAGCTCACCCGGGCCGAAGACGCCGGCCTGGGCCTGCATGCGCTCCACGAGGTCGGCAGGGGCGTCCAGGAGGCCCTTCTCGACCGCATCGGGCACGGCGGCGAGGATCACGAGGTCGCGCAGGCGCTCAAGGAGGTCGGCGACGAAGCGGCGGGGATCGTTGCCGCCCTCGATGACGCGGTCCACGACCTCGAAGGCCGCGGCGCCGTCGTTCGCCGCGAAGGCGTCCACGACGGCGTCGAGCAGGGAGCCGTCCGTGTAGCCCAGGAGGGACGTCGCCATGGCGTATGTCACACCGTCCTCGGCGGCGCCGGCCAGGAGCTGGTCCATCACGGACATGGAGTCACGCACGGAACCGGCACCGGCCCGCACGACGAGCGGCAGCACGCCGTCCTCAACGGGGATCTTCTCCTGCCCGCAGACCTCGCCCAGGTAGTCACGCAGCGTGCCGGGCGGGACGAGGCGGAACGGGTAGTGGTGCGTACGCGAGCGGATGGTGCCGATGACCTTCTCGGGCTCCGTGGTCGCGAAGATGAACTTGAGGTGCTCCGGCGGCTCCTCGACCACCTTCAGCAGGGCGTTGAAGCCCGCCGAGGTGACCATGTGGGCCTCATCGATGATGTAGATCTTGTAGCGGCTGGAGGCGGGCCCGAAGAAGGCCTTTTCCCGCAGCTCACGGGCATCGTCCACACCACCGTGGGAGGCGGCGTCGATCTCGATCACATCGATCGAACCGCGCCCGTTGCGCGCGAGGTCCTGGCA
The DNA here is from genome assembly GCF_014650335.1 of Streptomyces hiroshimensis. GTDB lineage: Bacteria > Actinomycetota > Actinomycetes > Streptomycetales > Streptomycetaceae > Streptomyces > Streptomyces hiroshimensis. Next base: position 331,813 of record NZ_BMUT01000009.1, on the reverse strand, counting down.
CGACTGGCACTGCCCGCAGGGAGTGGGCGTCGGCCCCTCCTCGCAGTTCAGACAGCGGGCGAGGATGCGCGCGCTCGTCGTCTTGCCGCAGCCGCGGGGCCCGCTGAACAGATACGCGTGATTGACCCTGTTGTTGCGCAGCGCCTGCTGCAACGGGGTGGTGACATGCTCCTGCCCGATGACCTCGGCGAAGGACTCGGGGCGGTAGCGGCGGTAGAGCGCGAGGGACGACACACCTACGACGATATCGGGCCGCACTGACAAGTGGCCTCGCTCACATCCACAGGCCCCCGCGACTCCGGGGCGCGGGCCCCGGAAACACAAGGGCCCCCCACGCACCCGCCAGAGCCGACCTACCCTTGCTGCCTTCCGGCCCTGGGGGAGTTCAGTCAGATAGCGCCACGTGAGGGGCTTGCCCCCAAGCCTAGCGGATCGCCCGGGGTGCTCAGCCACCCCGGCACGCTCCGGACGTCCCCCGCGACCACGTGTTCGCGAGCACCCCTCCGCGTCTTGTATTGTTTGCGGCGGAGGATTCGCCTAGAGGCCTAGGGCGCACGCTTGGAAAGCGTGTTGGGGGCAACCCCTCACGAGTTCGAATCTCGTATCCTCCGCCACGGCTGACCAGCCGAAACGAAGGCTCCGACCGCACAGCGGTCGGAGCCTTCGTCGTTCCCTGGTTGCAGTTTTGGTTGCAGTTCCCGGCTACCGCCTGTTGAGGACGGTCCGGCACACGTTGCAGTACATGGCCGCGTTCCGACCGTAGCGCCGCATCAACTGGCCGCAGCCGACGCAGAGCCCAAGTTCCCACGGCGGGCACCCCAGCGCGGCGGAGGCTGCGGCGCGTTCCACGGCGGTGATCCGCATCGTGTCGCGGGAGCGCTGGACCGGCATGCGGGGAAGCGTGAAGCCGCCGGTCGGCTGATCGAGATCGCGGACGGGCCGGCCGTCACTGACGAACCAGCCCTCCTCACCAGCTCGGCAGGTCCGGTCGATCTCCTGCTCGGCGAAGGTGATCACGTCGTCCTCGTCTTCGGCTGGGGCCGCCGGGAGAGGAGTCTTCTCGCCGATGAGCTCCTGCCACAGCGTGCGGTCGTCGGCCGAGACCCACATGTGCCGACCGGCACGGCCGCTTCCTCGGTTGGGCACGTAGACCGGGACGCTCTCGCCCGTCGCGCTCTGCAGGACCAGGTCCTCGATGTGGACGGGCTTCCGCTGCGGGAGGCACAGAGCGGGCACGAACCAGTCCGCGTGAATCGCGCCACAGTGGCCGGCGCCCTCGCTGACGAGACAGTGGCGCTCACTGCTCGGTACGCACTTCCAGACTTCGAGGTGCCGGAACCCACCGCGGATCACCATCTCCTTGCCGTCGGCGATGTCCTTCCACGGCATGTCGTCGACCCGCGCCCAGGGAGCCCGGTCGATCAGGGAGACCGTCCGGTCCTTCGCCACCCAGAGCGGGGTGATGCCGTGCTCCCTGGCGTTGACCGAGCGCCGGTGGACGCTGCTCGGACTGAGGTGGTGGTACTGGATCTCCCAGCCGATCCGTATGCCGCCGGGCCCGACGACGACGGCGTCCGAGACGCTCCGCCGGTTGGCCATGGGAACCTCGGCCTCGGCGCCCAGGCCGTACCGCGCGGCGGTCTCGACGACCCGTTCCTTGGTCGCCTTGTGTTGCGCGCTCTCCGCCGAGGTCGCCTTATGCGTGATCGGCAGGTGCGAGGCCACGAGCGGCCGCCGACCCCCGACCCGGCCTCGGCGGATGAACATCCACGGCGACTTCCCGCCGGTCTCCGACAGGCATTCCCGCCCGTCGTGGTGCGCGAGACATTCGAGCAGCTGCGGGTCGCGGTCAGAGACCCTGGCGGTGATCTCCCGCAGCAGATCGGGACGCCCCGGGTGACCGAGATCAGGCAGGGACAGATTGATCTCTAGGCCATATCCGGTGTGCCATACCCCATTTGCCATCTCTCCACCATAGGAAGGACCACTGGTACTCCAACAGGGCGCATACTCAGAGGTGTTGGCAGCACTTGCCCTGCACTACCGACCAGTCCGGAGGCGAATCGAGCAGCCGGAAGGGCCTTCGAACTCCCAGGTGGACAAAGGCTCCGCGACAACCTGCCTCAATCCCGCCGAGTCGTGCGTGCGGATGTCCGAAACCGGCCGCAATGACTCCACGAGCGTGAGTAGGATCACGCTTCATTCGCGCGGCCAGGCAGGGCCGCACGTAGTGTCTGCTCACCCGCTCTCCAGGTCGTGAAGGTGGATGGATGACGGCTCCCACAATCGGGACGTTGCTTCTGCAGAACAGGTACGAGATCACCGCGGGTCCGCACACAGGTGATGGCGAATCCCAGGTCTGGGAGGCTTTCAGCGACGGCTACACGTACCTGCTCAAGACGTGGACGTACGAGGGTGACCAACCGGACAGGGTGCAGCGCGCCCTCTGGGACCACGAACTGCGCACCCTATACAAGATCGCGAGCAGTCCCAGGGCAGACGACGCCCTGGTCGTGCTGAAGGACGCCGGCCTCGACCGGGGACACAACTGCTTCGTCATGGTCCTGGAGGCGCCGGGCTACGAGCGCGTCGCCACCGCGCTGCGACGCCGGGCACGCTACCCGTGGCTCTCGAACCGCGGGACAGCCGCCCGCGAACAGTTGTGGAACGGCTTACGGCGCGTCGCCACAGGGCTGAACCTGCTGCACGAGCGACAGGTCCTGCACCGGGGCGTGGACCTCGACTCTCTCTTCTTCGACGAGGACCTCGGTGCCGAGTCCCTGCGACTCGGCGGCTTCGAGTGGTCCGTCAAACTGGGCCGTCCGGTGGGGACCCAGCCCCCTGTCGGCTGGCCGGTTCCACCCGAGCGCACCACGGGGGGCGTGACTGCCTGGCGTCAGGACGACGACTGGTTCGCCTTCGGCATCCTCTGCGCACGGCTGCTCCTCGACCTTGAACGCTTCACCACCAATCCCCCGCCCGAGCGTCACGCACGGGTGCTCAAGACCATCGACACCGCCAAGGCCGAGCTGACCGAGGCCGAACGCAAGCTGCTGCTGGACCTCGTCGCCGAAGACCCGCTGGAGCGCCTGACCGCGCCATACGACATCATCGGCCGGATCCAGGACATTACGCGGGCCCTGGCGAACCCCCTGCGCACCCAGCAGGAAGATGCCCAGTACGTCCTGGCCCTCGATCTGCGGCGGCCGGAGTTCATCGATCACCTGATGGACAGCGGGCTGCGCGACCACCTGCGCCTCGACCCCATGGGGACCTTCATCCCTGGGGACCCGATCCACCGGAAGGAGGCGTGCGAGTTCGTCCGTCAGGACCTGCAGAAGCCCCTTCTGTACGCCGTCCCCAACAGGCCGTACTTCATCCTCGTCGGCGGCAGGCTCAGCCTGAGGATCACGCCGCACCGGGGGAAGGACGGCACGTCCAGCTGGCAGGTCGCGGACTGCCGGTCCGCCCAGCCGCTGCTCTACAGCGAGTGCGACGACAGCTTCCGCGAACTCCCACCCGGCCGCGTGTTCGCCTATGCCAGAGACGAGGTGGCCCGCGACCGTACGATCGCGCAGAACGCCACGTCGTGGGAGCTCGCGCTACCGAAGATCGATCGCAGTGCCCAGGTCTCGCGCGAGCTCGGCCGCTTCCACGAGTTCGTCCGAGTGAGCAATCAGATCGAGCTGCTCCTCCTCGACTCGCAGATCTTCCCGTACGAAGTCGTCCGCGCCCCGTGGCAGGAGGACGGCGTGGAGCGGGCCGTGGTCAAGGAGCGCGCGCGCCCCGAAGGACACGAGATCTTCGAGCCGTTCCGCGTGGACCTGATCGACTTCCTGCAGAAGGAGGTACGGGGCAGCGACCGCAAGGTGATCCTGTCGGGAGCCCGCGACGGCGCCCGCCTCAAGCTCCCGCCCCGGGACCCCCAGTCCGACGACGACGGCAACGTGTGGCAGGTCGACGACATGGACCAGGCAACCGAGTGCATCACCCTCAGCCGCCCGGGCCTGAGCAAGGGTCGGGTGAAGCTGGAGAAGGAGGGGTTCCTCCGCAGCGCTGGCATGCCCGGGCAGATCAGTCTGTTCCGGCGTCGCAAGAAGGCCATCGACGCCCTCGACCAACACGGATACCTCCTGCGCTCGCTGGCCACCCCGAGCCACGTCCGCATGGACACCGGCGCCTCCGAGCTTCCCGTCGAACTCGATCACGATCGGGTCGACGAGCCCAAGCGGGCCAGCATCGAGGACATCCTGCGGGTTCGACCCATCTACACGCTGCAAGGGCCGCCAGGCACGGGCAAGACCACCCTCGTCGCCTGGCTGCTGCGCGAGATCATCACCGAGGATCCCGTCGTCCAGGTGCTGGTCACGGCCCAGGCCCACGGAGCCGTCGACGTGCTCAGGTCGAAGGTGGGCGAGGCGTTCCAGGACGTACCCGAGGCCGACAGGCCGCTACAGATCCGGCTGCGGGGCCCGCACAAGGCCGGAACCACCCTGCCGGAGGACGGCGTCGAGGGCGTGGCCAGGCAGGTGCTCCAGCGCAGCATCTCCCAGCTCGAAGCCATGAGTTCGCCCAGCGAGGTGCAGCTCGCCTGGCTGGACGACGCGAAGGCCATGGTCAGCGAGATCAACATGATGCAGGAGCAGGGGGACCTCGGCCCCCGTTCGTCGGACTTCGTCGAGCTGGTCAAACGCGGCGCGAACCTCACGTACTGCACCACCAGCGCCGGCGACCTGGTCGCCCTCGCCGCTGGTCAGGCGTTCGACTGGTCGATCGTCGAGGAGGCGGGCAAGGCGCACGCGTTCGACCTCGCGCTGCCACTGCAGGCAGGTCATCGCTGGCTGCTGATCGGTGACCACAAGCAGCTGGACCCCTACCGATACGAGGACTACCACAAGGGAATCGACAAGCTGGACCCGGTGGCACACATCCTCGGCCGCCTCAAACCACGCGCGTCCGGCATGCTCGACCAGGAATGGCTCGACTCGTGGGAGCGCCGCAGCCAGGCGGACCGGGACGAGTTCCGCGAGTACTCCAAGGAATGGCTGAAGACCTTCCACCGTCTGTACGAGTACTGCGCCGTGGCCACGGGTGCGGACCGTCTCGTCACGGACACAGAGGCGAAGGGAGCGTCTGCGGGGCAGTTGATCGGCCAGCACCGCATGCACCCGGACATCGGCCGGCTGATCTCCGAGGCGTACTACCAGAGGCGGTTGATGAATCGCACCCTGGACAAGCAAGGCGAACCGGTCGAGCGGGTGCGTCACGGTTTCCACACCCCGAGCGGCCTTCGTGACCGTGCCGTGGTCTGGCTCGACGTGCCGTGGTGCCGCGACGATGCCACCACCCATGAGGTAGGTCCGAACAGCGGCCAATCGAAGTACACCAATCCTTCGGAGGCGCGCGCGCTCGCCAACTTCCTGCAGACCCTCGGACCGGACGGCGGGTGTCAGGGCAAGCTCGCGGTGCTGGCGCCGTACTCACGGCAGGTGAGCCTGCTCAGCAAGCAGTTGCGGGACACGCCCCTCCCCGCTGGACTGCAGGTCCAGCTGGGTCTCAAGGCCGAAGCGGACAACAGCAACCGGTTCCCCGCCCACACGGTCGACTCCTTCCAGGGCAACCAGGCGGACGTCGTCGCCATCAGCCTGGTCCGCAACAACGAGAAGGAGATCGGTCACGGCCTGGGATTCCTCGACGACCCGGGCCGGATGAACGTGCTCCTCTCGCGGGCGGAGCGCCTGCTGATCCTCGTAGGGTCCTGGGACTTCTTCCTCCACCAGGTGCAGGCAGTACGTCTCGAAGACGAGTCCCAACCCCTGTGGTCCTTCAAGAAGATCGTCACCCTGCTCGACGAATGGTTCCTGGATGGCAGGGCTCTACGTATCCCGGCTGACCTCAGGGAGCACTCGTGATCGTCCTCGTACCCGTGAGCATGTTCAGCGTCAACTTCAGCGTGGCCCGGGGCCGCCCGTACAGCCGTCTGGAGCGGCGGGTTCTGGAAGAGATCGCCGCACAGGCAGGTGTCGCCCCCAACCAGGGCGCGACACTGACCTCTCTGTGCGACACCTTCCGCGTCCACGAACGGCTGATGGTCGAAGCCGTGGTGACCCTGGTCGGTGCGGGGTGGGTCGCCGTCACCAGCGGCCGGGAGGCCACTTTCGTCCTCACCGACGAAGGGCAGCAGGCGTGCTTGTCCGGTAAGGACCCGGCATCGGTCGTCGTGGCCCCTGCCGCGCCCTGCACCGTGGTCCTCGATCGCACGGCAGGGCAACTGGCCAGGCGAGGTGAAGTGCTGACCGTCTCGAAGCAGGAGGCACGGCCGGACCTCAACCCGTCCACACCCTTGCGCATCGTGCGCAACGCACTGGACGAGTCCCAGATCCAGAAGCTACTGCCCCGAAATAGCGGCGAGTGGGTGCGCAGCATCGGACGGCCCCGGCTCGTGACGGTCGACCGATTCCTCCCCGTGCGCGTCGACCTCGTCGACCGGTTCATCACGGGGCTCCCGCGGGGCTGGCACCAGGCTCTGTCAGCCGAGATCCTGGCAGTGGCACAGGCCAGGAAGGAGGAGTTGGAGAGCGCCCCGGACGTCCAACCGGCGCCACAGGCGATCGCCGTGAAGGTGGCGCCTCCGGCACAGGCCCAGGTGTCGGCCACCGGCCCCGGGCGCCGGCCGACACCGCTGAGCATCCCGGGGCGAAAGCCTGCGGCCGCCGCGCTCGGGGCCGCAGCGGCACCCCAGACAAGCGCCTCCTTCCCATGGCTCTACGGCACCGAACCCTTCGGAAGCAGCGATGACGGCCCCACGGACCAGTCGACCGAAGCGGCCCTGTTCTCGGAAGTGTCCGGCGAGGAGGCCCACCAACTCGTGATCGCCGAGGCACTGGCCACGGCGGCGAACCACGTCCTGATCGCCTCACCCACGGTGAACATGGAGAGCCTGTCGAAGCTCGGCGACGCCATCCAGGCTGCGGTGGCGCGCGGGGTGCGCGTGGACATCCTGTACGGCGACACGGACGAGGGAACCAACGCGCAGAACGTCGTCGAGCTGCTACACCGGATCGGCTACCACGCCGCAGAACGACTGGGCAGGGATCTCCTGAAGCCGGCCAGGGAACGAACGGGCAGCGGTGCGAGCCTCCTGATCTTCGATGGGAGGGACGGAGCGCTCGAAGCGGTCATCGGTAGCTACGCATGGGTCGGGTCACCCGGATCGGGGCAGGCACGCTCCGTTCACATGGGCGGAACCGAGTTCATGGCCCAAGTGGCACGGGCAGCCGCAGGTCTGTGGACGTGGAGCGGCGATCCGGATTCCGCCGACCGCTGGCGACATGTGGCGGACCGCTGCCAGGACGACACCGCCGTCTCCGCCGCCCGGGGAGACCGTTTGAAGGATCACGTCCTCGCCGAACTGATCGTGGACGACGAGCATGCACGGGTCGCGCAGGGCTCCGACGACGGTGCCTTGCGGGTTGGCGGTGCTCGCCGACACAAGAGTGGGTTCGCTGCAGGCTTCCGCGGAATCTCGGCGGTGATCCGCCGCCCGGATACCTTGGCCATGCCGTAAGAGTGGTCTCCCACGTCGCTGTGCCATCACGGAGGCGTTGGGGCTCCTCACGAGGGGCGGCGGCCCGCGAAGTCGCATGCCTGGGAGCTGATCTCCCCCCTCGTCGACCGATGCCGCCACGGCGCCGGCGGTCGCGGGCAGCATGTCGTTCTTCAGGCCCCGGTCTCGCAGGTAGCAGTAGGTGCAGTCCATGTTGCAGAAACTCGTCGGCTGGAGCACGACCGTCTGCGGCCTCGATGCGAACCACCGGTCGTACCCGCGGCGTAACCCGTCAGCAGAGTGTTGTGCCATGTGACTCTCCTCAGCAACAAGAACGATCGCCATCCACGTACCGATCACTTCGGCCGGTCTCGTCAGAGCTGCCCTCCATCCACTCCGCTCCCGGCGTGGAATTGCGCGTGAACATGCCGGTCCCGGTCCCGCGCATCGTCCGCCCGGCTGACGGCTCGGGACTGCGCTCCGCGATGTCCAGGGCCGCTCCTCCCAGCGCCCGGTAGTCAGTGAAGATCTGCGCGCCGCACGAGCAGGTGGTCACTCCGTCCTCGGCCCTGCACAGCTCGGGCGGATGTCCACAGAGCGCGGACGCTCTCCGCCTGAAGTGGCCGTGTGCGGGGCCGCCGTCACACTGCCCGGGCAAACCGACGAACCTCCTGCAATTGCTTCGCTTTCGGGTGCAGCGGCGTCGCCGTGAACGAGGCGTACGGGCTGGTGAGCCGGAGCTCGTAGGTCACAGCGGCCCCCCGTCTGCACGACCCGCCATGTACGCCCGGCAGGGGCGAGTGATGATCACGTCGTAGGTCAGGTGGGCCGGGTGCTTGGCCAGGTGGTCGAACACCCCGGAGGCGAACGCTGCCAGCCGGAGACAGGGCGGCCGTGGGCAGGGGCCCCTCCCCGCCGTTGCCGCGGGCGCTGGTGCCGGTTTCTCAGAGGGCTCATCAACGACCACCAGCCGACGTGTGCCTCCGGGTCTGCCTGAACCTCCGGCGTGCAGCAATGGTCATGGCAGTAGGGCCTTCTTCCACGATTCAAGGGCCGGGACCAGCGCGGCCTGGCTGGCGCCCCACTGCGTCGGGGCCCTGACCAGCGCCGCTGGGTTCACCACGGGGGTGTCGGCCTCCACAGAACTCCCCGTCCAGGACACCGTCCAGGGCAGAATTGACGCACTTGTGCGGCATCCGTGTGGCATACCTGGGCGTGACCTGGGAAGTTGCCCTCTGACGGAGATCGGGGAGATGACCTCATGACGCTGAAGCGGCACCGGCTTGCCCAGCAGCGAGAGTCGAGGGGCTTCACCCAGGAAGCGCTCGCGGAGCTGATGCAGGTCGACCGCTCCACCGTGGTGCGGTGGGAGAGCGGCAAAGCAGATCCCCGGCCGTGGATGCGCCCACGCCTCGCCCGCGCGTTAGGCGTCACCGCGGACGGATTACAGGAGCTCCTCGCAACCGCCTCGACGAGCACCGACCATCCCCAAGCCGACCGGCTCCAGTACGCCACGCGGTATCCCGAACGATCCGACCTGGAAACGTGCGCCACGCTGCGCACCGATTTTCAGGAGCTGACCGACCGCTACGACCAGGAGCCCTCCGCCGGACTCCTTGCGGAGGCCGGCCGCCAGCTCGGGCACGTGGCCCTTCTAGCCGGTGAGGCCCGCCGGGGTCGTGTGCAACGGGAGCTCCGCACGCTCCAGGCAGACACCGCCACGTTCATGGGCCAGCTCGTCTGGGATGCCTCCCAGCGCCGCGACCACGCCGCCGCGAAGTCCTTTTACGACCAAGGCGCCAGCGTCGCCCGCCACCTACGTGATCACACGCTCGAAGGCCACGCGCTCCTCCGCACCGCATATGTCGCCCTCTACGGCGGCCGGGACGCAGTAGCCGGACTGAGCCTCTGCCTACGAGCGGCCGCCACAGTCGCCGACTCCAGCCAGGCACTCACGGGCCTCGCGATGCTCCATGCGGCGGAAGCCCACGCCATGCTCGGCGAGGCAACTGATTGCGAACGTGCTCTCGCGAAGGCCGAAGAGCATCTCGGCCGAACCGACCCCACGGACGCGGCTGTGGAGCTGATTTCTCCCAGCCAGTTCGGGCGGCTCGCTGGGGCCTGCTACCTCTCCCTCGGGCAGCACCTGCGAGCGGAGCAAGTCCTCACAGCCACAGCGGTGACACTTGCGGATCGCCGGAAATCCCGCGCGATCGTGCTGGGGAACCTCACGCTCGTCCACATTCGCCAGGGCGAAGTCGACGCGGCGGTCCTCGCCCTCGGCCAAGCCATCACAGACCTGGAAGAGACACGAGGGGGAGGCGGCATGAACATCGTCTTCGGAGCCGCCCGAGAACTCCGCCCCTGGCGCGAGCAACCGCGCGTCCAAGACGTCCACGACCGCCTGCTGGCGCTCATGGCGACGACCTGAAGGCAAGGAGAACACCGGTGCCCACCGAGTACGACGAGGCCAAGCAGCAGGTGCGACAGCGTGTCTGGGACGCCCTCGACGCCGCCTCCGCCACCTACAACGACACCGCCCACGGCCGCATCCCGAACTTCAAGGGCTCCGATCAAGCCGCCGAACAGCTCGCGGCCCTGCCCGCGTGGAAGGCGGCCACCACCATCAAGGCCGTCCCGGACAAGGCCCAGCTACCCGTACGCGCCCGGGCCCTGGAAGAAGGCAAGACCGTCTACATGGCCGTGCCGAAGCTCGCGACGCCCCGACCGTTCTATCTGCTCGACCCCGCCGCCCTCACCGTCCCGCCCGCCGAGGCCGCCTCCAGCCGTGTCGCAGCCTCTGTCGCCCCGACCGTCGACGTCGGCAGCCTCCGCCCCATCCAGGTCGTGGTCCTGGGCAGCGTCGCGGTCAACAGAAACGGCGTCCGCATAGGCAAGGGCGCCGGCTACTCCGACCTCGAATTCGCGCTTCTGACCGAGGCGGGGCTGATCAGCCCCGAGACGCTGGTGGTCACTACTGTCCACCCTCTCCAGGTCGTGGACGGGCCCATTCCTGCCACCGAGCACGACGTCAGCGTCGACCTGATCATCACGCCAGACGAGGTCATCGCCTGCCCCGCCCCGCACCGCCCGAGCGGCATCCTGTGGGACCGTCTCGATACCGAGAAGATCACCGCGATTCCGGCCCTGCAGCGCAGGCACGCCGAACGGTAAAAGCGCAGGTCGGGGCGCGATCCGTTGTTGCAGTTCTTGTTGGATTCACGGTCGTCCGGGGCAGTCCACAGGCCAGCACCGTGACACCTGCACCGCGGGTCAGAACCGCCCTACACCCTGCCGGACCCCCGGGCGAGCATCGCGCCGCCCACGCTGATCACGACCTTCTCGAAGCGATCGTCTCCCGAGAACACTCACACGAATCGTCCGTGCCGATCTCCCTCGACGTACCCACACTGGTGGTGGACACCTCGGACGGCTACCACCCGGGCATCGCAGACATCGTCTCCTTTGCCCAAGAGCCCGCAATGGCGCAGCACCGACGGGAGCAGGGCACCGCCGCAGACACCGTGGCGGGCCGACTCAGAGAGAAGTGATCACATGACAAGCGATGCTGACAGCATCCCTCTGTTCTGGAGCACGGAGGGACGCACGGCTGAGGTCGTCCAGTGCCACTTTGGCCACTTGGGCTTCCGAGAGACCTTCGAGACGGTCGGCGGCTGCCCTTACTGCACCTACACACCGGGCGAGCGTCAAGCCGCACTACGAGCTCTCGGCGCACATTCCTCCGCGCGGCGCAGAGCAGAGAAGAACGTCTGAGCAGGCAAAACAGACATCGCCTGGTCTCAGTTTTGGTCTCATTCGCCCCCGTCCAGCGGGGTCCACAGGCCCACCCGCCAACCACCCCGCCCCGGGCCGGCACCACCCCGCACCCGCCCGTACCCCCGGACGAACATTTGGAAAGCGTGTTGGGGGCAACCACTCACGAGTTCGAATCTCGTATCCTCCGCACAGTGCCTCACCGGGCACTATCGAAGGCCCCGACCGGGAAACCGGCCGGGGCCTTCGTATTTGGTGGGCTCCGTTCCCGGCTCCGTTCCCGGCTCCCCGCCCGTCCGCTTCAGGACACCCGCGGTGCCGCCCGCATGCCGATGTACACGCACGCCGTACCGTCCGAGAGCGTGGAGAAGACCACCGGCATCCAGTCCTCGCTGAAGGACGGGCCCGCGCCCGAGGCGGCGAAGACCGTGGGCGACAGAGGCGTCAGGTCCATCTCCAGCGGGGGCGAGAAGTCCTTCATGCCGTCGACGAATTCGTAGACCAGGCGCGGCTCGCCCGTGCGCCCGGCGGCGGTGGCGGTGGCCGTGACGGTGATGACGACGCCCTCGCGCCGGTACGTGCCGACGAGCGGCGTCATGTCCACGGCGGGCGGTGCGGCCGGCGGGGCGAAGGGGGCGGGCATGGTCACTCCGGCGAGCTCGGCGAGGAGTTCGCGGAACAGGGCGGCGTAGAGCAGGCGTGCGCCGCCGCCGTTGGTCAGCAGAACCACGGCCACGTCCGCCTCCGGCACCACGCGCAGGTATCCGTACTGCCCGATCGAGGCGCCGTCGTGGCCGAAGCCGGGGATGCCGGCCCAGTCGTACAGGGTCCAGCCCAGGCCCCAGCCGTCGGCGCTGACGGTCCACTTGTCCGGGACGTCGACCTCGCGCCGCTGCATGGCCGAGACGGTCCCGGCGTCCAGTACGCGCGTGCCGTCCGGCCCCGTACCCCCCGCGAGGTGCATGCCGGCCAGCCGGGCCACGTCGCCGGCGGTGGCGCAGACGCGGCCGTAAGGGCCCGCCGAGCGCGGCATGAGGTCCCAGGCGGGCGCCGGCTCCGGGTCCTGGCCGGGCTCGCCCAGGTGACCCATCGCCGCGCGGAAGCGCAGCACCTCTTCGGGCAGCGTCATCGTGTGCGTGAGCCCCAGCGGGGTGAGGAGGCGGTCCTTGAGTGCCTGGTCCCACGTCTGGCCGGTCAGCACCTCGATGATGCGGCCGAGGACGTTGTAGCCGACGCTGCTGTACGAGACGGCCGTGCCGGGCGGGCAGTCCAGCGCCACCCCTTGCGCGGCCTCCACGTACTTGGCGAGGCAGTCGTCGCCACGGCCCGTGTCGAGCGTGAAGTCGCAGGTCAGTCCGCTCGTGTGGCTGAGCAGCCGGCGGACGGTGATGGCCTCGGCCGCCTCCGGGTCGGCGACGGCGAACTCCGGCAGGACGTCGGCGACCGGTGCGTCCAGGTCCAGGGCGCCGGACTCCGCCAGCTGCATCACCAGCGTGGCCGTGTAGACCTTCGCGATCGAACCGAGCTGGAAGACCGAGTCCGTGGTCGCCTCCACGCCCGTGCCGCGGTGCAGCACCCCGCTGGCCAGCTCGTGGATCCGCCCGCCGACGAGGACGGCGAGGGACGCCGCCGGGACGTGGTGCGCCGCCCGCAGTTCGTCGAGACGGGCCTGCCAGTGGGCTGCGTCGAAGGCAGAGGCGGCAGCAGAGGCGGCAGCAGCAGTGCGATTCGTGGACATCGTTTCTCCCCGATCCGGTCCGGTCCTGTGCGAAATGGACGGCGCCCGCCGGCTCGCTCTTCGAACGCCGTGCGCCATGTCGAACACTGTACGGCCATCGCACACTGTTCGGCAATACGTACGTTGTGCGGTTCGGCGGCTATCCTGTGCCGCGAGAGAGCGCGCAAGAGAGAGGAGGCCGTATGCCGGCCGACGAGCAGCAGGAGAAGCAGCCGATCCCGTCCACGATCCCGTCCGTGTGGACCCGCCCCCGGCGCGCCAAGCGCGAGCAGCCCGCCCTGAGCCGCGAGCAGATCGTTTCCGCCGCGCTCGAACTGCTCGACGCCGAGGGCATCGACGCCCTGAGCATGCGCAAGCTCGGCACCCGCCTGAACGCCGGCGCGACCTCCATGTACACGCACGTGGCGAACAAGGACGAGATCATCGAGCTGGTCGTGGACGAGGTCTACGGCGAGATCGAGGTGCCCGGCCCCGACGCGTACGCCTCCGGCACGCACACCCCCGGCGCGTACGCCGACTGGCGGGCAGCCGCCGCCCGTTGCGCCCGCAGCCTGCGCGCGACGGTCCTCCAGCACCCCTGGATGGGTTCCGTCCTCGGCGGGGCGGGCGTGACCCAGCTCGGGCCGAACGCGATGCGGCTCTCCGAGGGGCTGCTCGCCATGTTCGCCGCGGCCGGCCTCCCCGCGGACGAGGCCGACCACGCCGTGTCCGCGCTCACCGCGTACGTCATCGGCATGACCGTCAGCGAAGCGGCATGGCTGACGACGCTCGCCCGCAGCGGCCGGACCGAGCGGGAGTGGGTGGAGAGCCTGTGGCCCGCCGCCGAGGAGGCCGCGAGCGCCCATCCCCAGCTGCGGGAGCAGTACGAGGCGCTGCGGGGCAAGGACCCCCGCGAGACGCGCGACGAGAAGTTCGACTACGGGCTGCAGCGCGTTCTCGACGGGCTGGAGGGACGGCTCCGGCCCGCGCCGTAGGGACCGGCCTTCCCCGTCGATCCTTGGCCAACTCCCCGCCCCTGCCGGTAGATTCGTGACCCTAAGGTCGGGTTTGCAGAGTTACCCCGGGGCGGAGGCCGAGCGCGGTGACCCAGTTGATCAGGTTCCGTACGGAGGACGGCGGGGAAGCCGTCGTCGAGGTGTCCGAGGACGAGCCGGGAATCGTCGCCGTCTCGCGCCTCGGGGACGCCATCGCCGACGCGACCGGGTCTCTGGAGGAGGGCCTCAACCGCATCCGGGGCATCGCGCAGACGACGCTCAACCGGCTGATCTCCCTGCCCCGGCCGCCGGAGGAGGTCACCGTCGAGTTCGGGGTACGGCTCAACGCGACGGCGGGGGCGGTCATCGCCCGGACGGAGACGGAGGGGCACCTCAAGGTCGCCATGGTGTGGCGTGCCCGCACCGGCGGGTCGGCGCAGGACTGATGACGGATGCGGCGGATGGCATGCGGGGCATGCAACCTGCTGAATTCCGGCCACCGCTCCTAGACTTGGCGCAGGGTGGGCCGTAGACGCGCATCATGCCGGGAGGGCATCCGCACAGACGCCGCGCAGACGCCGCGCGGATGCCGGGGAAGCGCCCTTGCAGATGCCAGGGAAGTGCCTTGCAGACGCCGGGACGATGCCGGGACGACGTCGGGGGAGACGATCGCCATGTGGCCGAATCTAGGGCAGGTACGGGCACTCTCGCCGGACGGCAGCTTATGGGGAGCAGGCATCCTGGTGGCGCCACGCACCCCGAACGGAGCCGCGCTGCACGTCCTGACCTGCGCCCATGTCGTCATCAGCGCGACCGGCGGACCACCGGCCGGTGGACTCGGTGAACTCGGTGAACTCGGTGAACTGACCGTCGACTTCCCCGGCCGCAACTGGTCGGCCGCGGCCCGCCCCGTGCCCGGCGGCTGGGCACCGCCGCCGCCCCTCGGCCACGTCCCTCCCGGCACGGCGCTCGCCGGCAGCGCCGACCTCGCCGTCCTCGCGCTCGACCCGGGCCATCCCCTCCTCCCCCGGGACTGCGGCCCGCTCCCCCTCGCTCCCTGCGGCAGTCCGGACGGCCGTCGGGTCTCCGTCATCGGCTATCCGCGCGGAGCGCCGGCCGGGCTCATCGCGACGGCCGTACTGACGGGCGGCGGCGGGCCGTGCCCGGACTGGCTGCAGCTCGACGCCCTCCATACGACGGGCGCCGTCATGGAGCACGGGTTCAGCGGCGCGGCGGTGTGGGATCCGGACCGGGGCCGCGTCATCGGCCTCGTCACGGCGGCCCACACCGACCGCACGGTCAAGGCCGCCTGGATGCTTCCGGTGGAGGCGGCCGTCCGCCTGTGGCCGCCGCTCGCCGGTGCCGTCGGCGACCAAGCTGTCAGCGACCGACCCCCCGACGATCGGTCCGTCGGCCCCCGGAGGTGCACTCCCCCGCCCCCGGAGTACGGCGGTCCGGAAGCCGACGTCCGCCAGGAGCCGCCGCGATATCTCGTCGACGCAGTGATGGAGGTCGGCTGCATCACCGACGACGGGACGCTGTACGACCTCGTCCTCAGATACGGCCGCACGGCCCGCGCAGCCCTGGTGGGCGGCACGGCCGGTACGGCGCGGCGCAGTCTCGTCGTCCGGCTGGTGCAGGACCTCTGCGGCGGGCCTGCGGGGCTTGCCCCGCTCGTGAAGAGCCTGGAGTGGCGCGAGGGCGACTCGGTGGCGATCCGCAAGCTGCGCGTGGCCACCGCCCTGTGGGAGGTGGAGCTGCTGGGCGAAGAGGAGTGGGACGAGCTCTTTCTGCTGCTGGACGGCGTGCGCATCCCCGATCTGCACCGGCGGTACTCGGGCTTCCTGCACGCCCGGCGGCTGCCGGCGGCCCCCGGCCACTGCAGCGAGCCCTGGACGGTCTTCCTGCATGCGGCGACGCTCAACGCCCGCCCGGGGGAGGCCCTGCCCTGCTTCCAGGTCCTGGAGCAGTTGCTGGCCCTCGGAGCGGAGGACGCGGTCCGGCTCAGGATCGTCGAGTGGGCGCGCCGGTACGACCCGCACCCTCCTGATCAACGGACCGCCCCGCGGCCTGCCGCCGACCCTCCCGAGCCGCTTCCCTCCCGCATCCCCGACGTCCCCGACGCCCCCGGCATCCCAGGCACCCCAGGCACCCCCGATGTCTGGGACCCCCCGGACTACCTGATCATCCGCATCCGGCCCCTGCTCGCGCCCGAGCAGGGGAGGAACGCGCTGCTGTCGCACTGGTGGCGATTGCACCCGGAGGGGCAGCTCCGGGGCACCGACCGCAGGATCGACCTCGACCACGCGGAGAGCGAGGTGCGCTCGCTGATCCGTCAAGCCGAGAGCGAATGGGCGTATCTAAAGAGTGACCTTGCCATTGAATTCGTGCTTCCGCAGGGGCTGTTGGGCATGACTGTGGAGCGATGGCGCAAGGCGCCTTTCCAGGGGGTGGACGGGGTGCTGGGGGAGGACCACCACGTGGTTCTGAGGAGTCTGGAGCGGATCGACCGCCGTGACCTGCACGGAAGTTGGTCCCGAAGATGGAGGGACTTCACGAACGGCTGTGCAGGGCGGGTCCATTGGTTCCCGCAGGACGGCAGGCGCCATCTGCTCTCCGATCCCCCTCCCGCCGTGGCCGTCCTCAGCGCTCCGCCGGACGGCGCTCGTAGCGAAGAAGGGGTGCACGACCAACTCAACGAGCTGGCAGCGGCGTTACGGGCAGGGGTCCCCGTGGTGCTGTGGGACCGCAGGAACGGAATCGACCCTGCCTTCCGCACCGCGCTCCGGTCCTTATTGGACAGCCGCGACCCCCGCGGCCTACCCGGTCTGGTCAAGTCATTGCGCATCTCGTCCGGCGACCGCGATCCTGAAGAGTATTTTGTTGTCGGCCGCCATGTCGCTCTGCTGTGGGATGATCCGAATCGGATGCCTGTCGCGCCTGGCACACACCCGGTCCCCCCTCCTGCAGACAGGGAGGAGGGTCCTTGACGCTTCCTGACGACGCCCCGTCCCTCACCTCCGGTGAGCCCGGAGAGCGGCCCCGCTGGTGGATCTACCGAGGCACCGGAGAGCGCCTGCACGACACGACGCTGGGCGAACTGCTGCCTCCTCCGCCGCCTTGGCGGCGCTTCGACGGCAGCCCCGTGCTGCCTCCGCCGCCTGCGGGCGAGGAGGAGGACGAGGAGGCCGTGCGCCGGCTCGGTGCTCACCCTTCGGCGCGCAGGCCGTCCGCATTCGCCCGGCGCGAGGCGGAGATGGTGAATGCCGCCCTGGTGCTGCGCCGCCCCCTGCTGGTCAGCGGCAGGCCGGGCACCGGCAAGTCGAGCCTGGCCTACAGGATCAGCCGCGAACTGCGGCTCGGCCCGGTCCTGCGCTGGCACATCACCAGCCGCAGCACGCTGCAGCGGGGGCTCTACGAGTACGACGCGATCGGCCGCGTCCACGACGCCGCGGCACTCCGCGCGGCGACCGGCGACGGCGTGGAGGCCCCCACGGCCCCGACGTCCTCCGTGGCCTCCACTGCCCCCGCGGGCCCCGCGGGGGCAGTGGCCCCCGCCGAGGCGTCCGAGGAGCGCGCTGCCGCCTCCCCCGCCGTCGGGAACTACATCCAGCTCGGCCCGCTGGGCACCGCCCTGCTGCCCTACGCCCAGCCGCGCGTCCTGCTCATCGACGAGCTCGACAAGAGCGACCTCGACCTGGCGAACGACCTGCTCAGCGTCTTCGAGGAAGGGTCCTTCCCCATCCCGGAGCTGCTGCGGGCACGGCGCAGGCACCCGTCCGTCAAGGTGATGACGTACGACCCCGAGGGCGAGGCCGAGATCACCGGAGGCATGGTCACCTGCCGGGCGTTCCCGGTCATTGTGATCACGTCCAACAGTGAAAGGGAGTTCCCGCCCGCCTTCCTGCGGCGGTGCCTCGTGCTCGACATGCCGGAGCCCGACGAGAACGACCTCGCGGACATGCTGGCGGCGCACCTCGGCCCGGAGGTGGCCGGGCAGTGGGGCGGCGAGCTGATCTCGCGCTTCGCCGACCGCAGGAGGGAGGGCGTGCTCTCCATCGACCAGCTGCTCAATGCCGCCTACCTCACCACCTCCACCCGGCCCGCCGAAGACGAGAACGGCGACCTGCCGCGCCTTGTCGAGGCACTGTGGCACCGGCTCGACGGCACCGGGCACGTGCCGGGGATCCGATGACGGGGCCGCCGAACGGCCCGTCGTCACTGCCGACCTGGCTGGAGCTGCGGGACGCGGTGTACCTGGCCGCCTGCCAGGACGCTGCCGATCCTTACGCCACCGATCCCTATGCCGCCGATCCCCATCAGAACCGGCCGCCCGACGACGAAGCCGACGCCCCGCCCGGCGCCCGGACCGGAGAAATGGGTACGGGTGGGGAACAGGACCAGGAACAGGAGCACGACACCGCCGCGGGTGCGCCGGATCCCCCTCCTGCCCACGATCGAGCCCACGGCTCTGCCCACGGCCCGGCGGCCCGCAACCCGGCGGCCCTCGACCCCACGCACGACCGAGCCGACGACACAGCCCACGCAGCAGACGCGGGCGGCCCGCACGGACCCGAGACCGGAATCGAGACCGGCACCAAGGCCGGATCCGAAGCCAAGGCCGAAGCCGAGGCCGACACCGGAGCCAAGGCCGAAGCCGACACCGGAACCGCGCCCCCCGACCCGGATGAAGGCGCGGCCGCCGCCTCCGTCGAGGAGACCGGCCTCAGGGCCGACGGGACGTGGGTCGTCCCGGCCGTACCGGCAGCCCCGGCAGTCCCGCCCGCCCCCGCCGCCTTCCCGCCCGTGCCACGGGCACCGTCCGCGGCGGACGCCTGGCCGGCGACGCCGCCGTTCCCCGGGAGCCTGGCCCTGGGCCGCGCCCTCAGGCCCCTGCGCCTCTTCCGCCCGGCACCCGGGACCCGGGAGCTCGACGAGGAGGCCACGTCCGAGCGCATCGCCGCGGACGGGTTGTGGCTGCCCGTCACCCGTCCCGCCCGGGAGCGGCGTCTCTCCCTTTCGCTCCTGATCGACACGAACCCGTCGATGGCCGTGTGGCAGGACACGGTGCGCCGGCTCCGGGAGCTGATGGAGCAGGCGGCGGCCTTCCGCCGCATCAGCACGTCCCGGCTGGACATCACGGCGGTGGGCTCCTTGGCCCGCCGCCGCAGGGCCGTGCCGGTCGCAGGCGATCCCGGCCCGGACCGCCTGCAGCTGGTGGTCACCGACGGCGTCGCCAGGGCCTGGCGGAACGGCGATGCGGCCGCCTACCTGTGCACGGCCGCGCAGGGCGCCCCGACGGCCGTCCTCAGTCTGATGCCGCAGGAACTGTGGGAATTCACCCTGCCCAGCGCTGTCAGGGCAGAGCTGACCACCCCCGATACCGCCGCGCCCAACCGGCGGCTCGCGGTGCGGCGGACGATCAGCCCGGCGGCCGGGCTCGACGACCCGCCGCCGCCCAGGTCCGGCCGTTCCTCCGCGCCCCCGCCCGTACCCGCGCCCGCGCCCGTGCCCCTGCCGCTGCTGGAGCTGACGCCGGGGTCCTTCGGGAGCTGGGCCCGGCTCGTGGCATCGGCCGGCGGCCGCCACGACCTGGCCGTGCTGCTCACCGGCGCCGACGGCGATCAGGGGGCCCGGCCCTCGCACCACTCCGTGCCGGTGTGGCTGCCGGGGCGCGCCGACGAAACCGTCAGGCGCTTCGCCAGGAAGGCGTCCCCCACGGCCTTCGCCCTCGCCCGCCGGCTGGCGGCAGCGCCCCTCAACCTCCCGGTGATGCGCCTGATCCAGCGCGCGCTGCCGGGCGCCGAGGACTGGAACCTCGCCGAGATCCTGCTGTTCGGGCTGTTGCGGCGCACCGATCACGGCAGCGACGTGGAGGACACGGAGCACGTCTCCTTCGACTTCGCCGAGGGCGTCCGGGAGGAGCTCCTGGCGCTCGGCACCCGCGCGGAGACCATCGGCGTCCTGCGCCAGGTCTCCACCCACCTCGGCCCCCGTCTGGCGTGCTCGGTGCCCGGTGGCGCCACGGTGGTGGCCTGGCAGGCGGATGCGCCCGTCCCCCCGGTCAGCGACCGGACGCGGCCCTTCGTCCGCCCCCTGCGCAGTGCTCTGCTCGCCGTGTCGGGCCCTTATCTCGCGCGCGGCATACGGCTGGAGCGGCTGCTGAACGAAAAGCCGGTGCCGTATTCGCCTCCGCTGCCTCCCGAGGCGCCCGCCCGGTCTCCCCACCCCTATGGGAATTCACCCCCTCCTGAAGGCCTCCGCGCCCGCCCTCTGAAAGGCCTATCACCGCCGGAGTCCTCAGGAGATGACGTGTCCACCCCTTCCACGCCTTCCACCCCCTCTCACTCTTCCCATCCTTCCCCCTTTATTCCGCCGCTCCAGGCTTCGCATACCGAGGCGGTGCCTCCGCGGCTCTGGGGCAATGTCCCGCAGAAAAACCGGAACTTCACCGGACGCGAAGAGCTCCTGGCCCGGCTGCACACGCGCCTCACCGCCGATGACGACAACGAGATCACCGCCGTCCTGCCCGAGGCGCTGCACGGCATGGGGGGCGTGGGCAAGTCCCAGATCGCGGTCGAATACGTCTACCGGAACAGCACGGAATACGATCTGGTCTGGTGGATTTCAGCCGAACAGACCAATCAAATCGTGCAGTCATTCATCGAACTCGGGGAAGGAATGCACCTGCGAGCGGGGACGGACCGAGGTGCCGTGCCTGCGGTCCTGGAGGCGCTTCGGGTGGGCGAACCCTACGCGAACTGGCTCCTGGTCTTCGACAACGCCGAAAATCCCCATGAGGTTCGTAAGTTCTTCCCGAACGGCGGCCCCGGGCGGGTTTTGGTCACGTCGCGCAACTCACAATGGTCGCACCTCGCAAGCTCACTCGAGGTCGATGTGTTCGCACGCGAAGAGAGCATCGCTCTGATCAGACGACGCAGTCCGCATATCTCCGACGAGTCCGCCGACCGGCTGGCGGAAGCCCTGGGCGACCTCCCGCTGGCCGTGGAGCAGGCCGCCGTCTGGCTCGCCGAAACGGGCATGCCGGTGGACCAGTACCTGGACCTGTTCGACACGAAGTACGCGGAGCTGCTCCGGGTCGCACCGCCCGTGGACTACGACCTGCCGGTCGCGGCCGCCTGGAACGTCTCCCTGGACCGCCTCCGCGAGGACCACCCTTCCGCTCTCCAGCTGCTCCAGGTCTGCGCGTTCTTCGCCCCCGAGCCCATCGACTGGTACCTCTTCTCCGCGGTCCGCGGCATCGAGGGACCCTCGGCGCTGCGTGCCACGCTGGACGACCCGATCAAGCTCGGCCGCGCCGTCCGTGAGATCGGGCGCTACGCCCTCGCCCGGATCGACCACCGGAAGTCGACCGTCCAGGTCCACCGTCTGGTCCAGCGCGTCCTCATCGAACGGATGAGTGAGGTGGAGCGCAAGGAGATGCGCCACTGCGCACACCAGGTCCTCGCCTACTCCGATCCCCGGAATCCCCAGCGTTCGCCCGACTGGCCCCGCTATGCCGCCCTGCTGCCCCACGTACGGGCCACCAGGCTGGTGGAGTGCGAGGACCCCTGGGCCAGGGAGCTGATCCTCAACGAAGCCCGCTTCCTCATCGCCCGCACCGAATACGAGGAAGCGCTGGATGCCGCCGAGGAGGCCGCGGGGGCCTGGCGGCAGAAGCTCGGCGAGGATGACGAGCACGTCATCGCCGCCGATCAGGCCCGGGCCATGGCCCTGCGCTGGAACAACCGGTACAACGATGCGTACGAGGTCCAGTCGGAGCTCGTCGAGCGCTGCCGCCGGGTGCTCGGCGAGCGCCATGAGGCCAGCCAGCGCGCTCTGAGCTTCATGGCCGTCCTGCTGCGGGCGCGCGGCGAGTTCCACCAGTCCAGCGAACTGGACCGGCAGGCCTACGAGACGACGCTGCGGGAATTCGGCCCGGACGACCCCGGCACGCTGATGACCGCTCACAACTACGCCGTCAGTCTCCGCCTCGCCGGCAACGCCCAAAAGGCCTACGAGCACGACGAGGACACCCATCAGCGCAGGGTCGAGGTCCTCGGCGACGACCATCTGCAGACGCTGCTCAGCCGGCACTGCCTGTACATCGACCTCCAGCAGCTCGGCAAATACCAGGAGGCCCTGGAAGGGCAGGAGAACCTTCGGGTCAAAGCCGCTTCCACGCTCGGCGAGGAGCACGCGCTGACCGGCTGGGTCACCCGCGAACTCACCGTCATCCGCCGCAAGCTCGGCGACCACGCCGGCGCGCTCGCGCTCTCCTCACAGGTGATGGACCTGTACAAGACCAAGCGCAAGACCGACAAGCACGGAAACGCCTGGGCGGCGCTCAATTACGCCACCGACCTCCGGCAGACGGGTGACCTCGCGGGCGCCGTCGCACTCGGCCGCGAGGTCATGGAGCTGTGCCGCGAGGTCATGGGCCCGCACCACCCCCACACCTACGCCACCGCGACCAACCTCGCCGTGGCGCACCGCCTCCGCGGCCAGATCACCGAGGCCCGGGAGCTCAACCGGGTGGCCGCGGAAGGGCTGATCTCCATTCTCGGTCCCGACCACCCCTTCACCCTCCTGACCATGACGAACCTCGCCAGCGATCTCGCTGCGCTGGGCGAGACGCAAGAAGCCCACGACATCGGCGTCGAGCTGCTCGCGCGGAGCGACGCGGCGCGCGGCGAGAACCACCCGGAGACCCTGGCCATCCGGCTCAACCTCTCCTACGACCTCAAGGCCCTCGGCAGGACCGCCGAGGCCCTGGAGATGTACGAGACGACCCTCGCGAAGTTCCGTGAGGTGCTGGGGCCCGATCACCAGGCCACGCGGGACGCGGTCGGTTCGCTGCGGGCCAACTGCGACATCGACATGCTGATCATCTGACGGCGTTCCCGACCGCATACCTGACGGCGTTCCGGCGCGCGGGTCACGAGCGGAGCCACCGGGCCAGTTCCTCGGGGCCTGGGGGCTTCGCGCCGCTGCGCACCACGGCGGCGTGGAGCGCCAGGACGAGTTCCGGGCGCTCGACCAGCGGCGCGGCCTGCGGGCCGCCGGCCAGGCCGATGCCGATCCACGCCGCCGGGCCCGGAGCCGCCCGGCGGAAGCGCTCAAGGGCCTCGCGGGTGTCCCCGGCCACCAGGGCCGCATCGGCGGCGGTGGCCCCCGCCGTCTCCCACAAGCCGGCGGTCCCCGCCTCCAGTTCCGACCGCACGCGGTCGAAGTCCTCCCGGGCGCCCAGCCACAGCCGGGCCAGCCATGTCCTGACGACGACGCCCCGCGCCCCCGCCCCTGCCACAGCCCCGGCCCCGGCCACGACGGCATGCACCGCGGGCAGGAGGGCCGGGGGCGGGCCGCCGCTCGACCAGCACCGGGCCAGGCCGTCCGCGTCCCTTTCCGCCACGGTCAGATGCGCCGCGCGCCAGGCGGCCCGCAGGTCATTGCAGCAGAGCTCCGCGAGCCGGCGCGGTGCACCGTACGCCGGGAGGGCCCGCCATCCCCCCGCCTCCTCCGCCAGCCCCGCCACCACCCGCCCCGCCGCCTCCGTCAGGCCCGTGGCGTTGCGGAGGGCCGCGAGGGCCGTGCGGACCTGCCAGCGGTGCAGGGCGAATTCGAATTCGGCGCGTTCGCCCTCCAGGTGGCGGCGGTCGCGCCAGAAGGACGTGACGCCGGCGAAGGCGTGGGCACCGTAGAGGAGGCCGCGGAGGGGGCGGGGGTCCTCGCGCCAAGGGGCGAAGTACAACCGCTCGGGGCCCTCGCGCACCGGGACGAACAGAGGACTCAGGTCCCCTACGGCGGTGAGGAGTTGGTGACGTGCCTCGTGGATCAGAGTCGCCGACATCGTCGAGACGTCGTCCGGCAGCGACATCATCACCACCCCGTACGCGTCCGGCACCGACACGCTGATGGGACGCAGGGGGCCGGGGGTGCCGACCGGGACCAGCGAGCGGATCGTGCCCGCGACCATGCGGTACGCGGCGGGGTGACCGCGGCGCATCTGCTCCAGGGCCTCGCCGAGCAGGGTGTCCCAGGCGCGGAGCACCGGAGGCGGGTGGTCCGCCGGGTCGCTCAGGAAGCGGAAGTCGCGGTACGGGGAGAGGTGGTCCAGAACGATTCCGGCGCTTTCCTCCCCGGTCGTTCCGGTGCCGATGCGGGGCAGCGGCGACCAGCCCTCCGCCGGGTGCGACAGGTCGTCCGGCAGGCGGACCGAGCCGCTGTCGCCGTAGACCACCGTGCCGCCGGGGCCGCATTCCACCCCGGCCACCGTCCACTCCCCCCGGGCCACCGCCCCGGTCACGCCCAGCGACGGCAGCCAGAGGCGGCCCCTGTAGGCGGGGACACGCAGGGAGCAACGGGCACCGGCCCTGATCGCCGCCGCTGCCGCGAGCGAGCCGAGGAGGGGCGGCCCCGCCCAGAGCGGGGCGTCCGCCGGGGTGGCGACCGCGCCGTGGGCCAGCCGTCGCAGGAGGCGGAACGCCCAGGCCGCCACGACGGGGTCGTGGAGGACCGCCTCCACGGCCGCCGGGCACGAGCGCTGCACGGCCGCCAGCTGCGCCCAGGACGCGGCGGGGCGCGTGACGGGCGCGCTCGCGGGTGAATGGCCTGCCGTTCCGGCCGCTTCGGGCGTCCCGGCGCGGTCCTGGGCGGCCGCGAGTGCCAGGAGCAGGCGGCTGCGCTGCGCCGAAGCCAGGAGCGCCAGGTCGGCCTCGTCCACCTCGCCCGTGGCGACGGCGGCCAGAGTCCGCAGCGGCAACCGGTACGGCTCAGCCCTGACCAACTCTCAGGGCCGCGAACCGCTCTGCGCCCGGGCCGCGCCCCCGCACGGCGGGGTCATCTCGCTCTGGCACAGCGGGGCGGAGCCGTCGGCCAGCCTGCCCCGCAGCGCGGCGAACGCCTCCGGAAGGCCGCTCACCTCACGCAGCTCGTCCAGGGATACGCCCGACAGATCGACGAGATCCGACCGCAGGCTCCCGGTGGTTCCCGTCCCGGTACTTCCCGCCGTGTACGCCATACCCCCCATGGTGGCCGAAGCTCCCGCGCCGGGGAACCCCCGAACTTCCCTGAACGGAGCACTGGTTGGCGGTGCGCTACCTCAGGGCGCGTCTGAGGACCCCCTTCGTCCTGCCCGCCAGCGCCGTCGCCACGTACCGGTCGGCTCCCGGCAGCAGGGCCGCGGCGCGCAGGGCCAGCCTCCGCAACCGCAGTTCGCGCTGCGAGCCGGGGAGGAACCAGCGCACGCCCCGCCGGGCCGCCCGCTGCTTCTCCGCGACCACCGGCCGCCACCTCTCCTCGTACCGCCGCAGCGCCGTCCCGACCGACGGCGCCTCGGCCAGCTGCTCGGCGAGCAGGTAGGCGCCCGCCATGCCGAGCGAGGCGCCCTGGCCGGCGAGCAGCGACACCGCGTAGCAGGCGTCGCCGACGAGGGTCACCCTCCCCCGGCTCCAGCAGGGCACCTCGACCTGGGCGACCAGGTCGTAGTACACCTCGTGGCCGGGCGGGCACGCGCGCAGCGCCCGCGGGACGACCCAGCCGAGCCCGCCGTACTCCCGGCGCAGCGCCTCGCGCGGGTCGTCCGGCAGGGCGGGGTCGGCGGAGCGGTGGACGGCGAACGCCGCCACGCGGCCGTCGCGCAGGCTGTAGAAGCCCATCTGCCGGTCGGTGGTGTCGGTGAGGACGAAGTTCTTCCGGCCGATGGCGTGGATCCCCGGGTCCTCGAAGACGAACGCGGCGGTGTGGAAGCCGAGCCGGCGCACGTACGGCTCGCCTCGCCCGTGCTGCTGCGCGCCGCGGTCGCCCTCACCGTCGCCGAAGGCGAGCCCGCGGACGGCCGAGTGGACTCCGTCCGCCCCGACGACGACGTCCGCTGCGACGTCCGTGCCGTCGGTCAGCGTGGCGGTGGCGCCGTCCGGGTGGTGGGTGACCGCGGTGAGACCGGTCCCGAACCGTACGTCGACCTTGCCGGGCAGGCTCTCGTACAGCGCGAGTTCGAGGTCCGGCCGCATGATGCTGATCAGCCGACCTCCGGCGGCCTTGGCGAACCGCTCGTAGGACAGCCCGGCGCGCGTACGTCCGTCCTCGTCCACGTAGCGCAGGGCGTCCACGGCGTAGCCGAGCTCCTGCAGCCGGGGCAGCAGGCCCATCTCCTCGGCGGCCGTGTAGCCCGGACCGAAGAAATCGATCATGTAGCCGTGGGTGCGGAGGCCGTCGGCCTTCTCCAGGACGACCACCTCCCAGCCGTGGCCACCCAGGCACCGTGCGAGGGCGAGCCCCGCGATCCCGCCGCCGCAGATCAAGGCCTTCATCGCTCGCAGCCTCCCTCACGCGCCGTAAGCCACCCCCGAACCCGACGTGTGCCCACCCCGGCCACCCGTACGCGTCCCCCGGCCCGGCTCACCCGACCGGCTCACCCGCCTGGGCGTACTCACCCGGGCAGTCCCCGGAGCCACCCAGTCGTTGGATCACGCCCCGGGCTCCCCGTCCCGAGGGCTAGGGTTCACTTCGTGTGCACACGTGTGTGCTGCATCACACATCACCACACGGGGGATCCATGCGCGAAATGGT
Organism: Streptomyces hiroshimensis; assembly: GCF_014650335.1. GTDB lineage: Bacteria > Actinomycetota > Actinomycetes > Streptomycetales > Streptomycetaceae > Streptomyces > Streptomyces hiroshimensis. Next base: position 305,211 of record NZ_BMUT01000009.1, on the reverse strand, counting down.
GAAGGGCGGCAATATCGGGCTGGCGGCGCTGAGCGAGGACGCCGGCTCCGTGATCGTGAGTCTGAGCTGGAGCAGCGCCAGTGGCGACGGGGATGCAGATGTGTCCGTCCTGCTGCTGGGTGCCGGCGGGAAGGTGCGCGACGACGCCGACTTCTTCTTCTACAACAACCCTGCGGCAGCAGACGGGAGCGTGCAGCTCTTAGGAAAGACGCCCACCGCCGACGGCAGCGAGGACCGCATCAGCCTCGACCTGACCGCCGCCCCGCCGGACGTCGAGCGCATCGTCGTGGCCGCCAGCCGGTACGGGGGCGCATGCTTCGGCGATCTGGACGATCTGCGGGTGACGCTGGCCGACCGGACCGGCGAGACCTTGCTCGGGTTTTCCGCCGATGGAGCCGGCACCGAGCGCGCGTTCATCTTCGGCGAGCTCTACCGGCGCGGCGAGGAATGGAAGTTCCGCGCCGTGGGGCAGGGCTACCGGTCCGGACTGGCCGGGCTGGCCACGGACTTCGGCATCGAGGTCGACGAAGGCGACGAGGGCGACGAGCACGCGTCGGCGGCCGAGTCCGCATCCGGTCACGCGCCCGCATCCGAGAGGGCGACCCCGCCCCTTGAGGCAACGTCCGCCGGTGACCCGCCGGCACCGGCACCGCCGCTGCAGGAGCCGAGCGCACCGGCGCGAGACCTCGGCCGCGCGCCCGCCGACCACGGTCGAGCGCTCGCCGCGCCGCCCGGTCCGCCGCCGAGGCGCCACGGCGGCCCCCGCACCGCCAAGAAGAAGGTCACCCTGCCCGACGTGCCCAGGAGGTCCCTCGCTGAGAACGATTTCTGGCGGGAGGCGCGGCTGTTCCCCGTCCCCCCACTCAGGAGCGACCGCGAACGCGAGATGCGGGCCACGTCGGTACTGCTGGCGGTGATGGCGCAGGTGCCGGAGTTCGGGCGGCGTCTCACCGCCGCCTTCGGGGCGCCGGCCGGCCGTATGCAGACCTTCGTCGAGGTCTCCCTGCCGTTCGGCGACGCCCCCAGACGCCCGGACGGTGTGGTCCGGGTCGAGCGGGCCGGAAGGCTGTGGACGGCGCTGATCGAGACGAAGACCAACGGCAATCCGCTCAAGTCCGCGCAGGTACAGGACTACATGGACATCGCGGCCCGGCGCGGCTACGAGGCGGTCGTCACGCTGTCCAACGACGTGGCACTGGAAGGCAGCCCGCTGGTCGACGTCAAGGTGGACGGCCGGCGCAAGCACAAGGTCGCCCTTTGGCACCTCTCCTGGGCCGAAGTCGCTCACCAGGCCCACATGCTGATCCGCCACGAGGGCGTCGGGGAAGCCACCCACGCCTGGCTCCTGCACGAACTGCTGCACTACCTGCAGCACGAGAACTCCGGCTGCCACGGCTTCCAGAACATGGGTCCGGCCTGGGTGCCCGTGCGCAACGGCATCGACACGGAAACCCTCGTCCAGGGAGACCGGCGCGCCGTCGAGGTCGTCGAGAGCTGGGAGCGGCTGATCCGCCAGGTGTGCCTGCGGCTCGGTGGAGCGCTCGGACAGAAGGTGTTGCCCGTCCAGCGCGCGAAACGCGGCACCGACCCCCACTCGCGGCGCGCCGCGCTCGCCGACCGGCTGTGCGAGGAAGGGCGCCTGACCGCCGAGCTCCGCATCGACGGCGCCCCGGGCATCCTCACCATCATTGCCGACCTGCGCACCGGCAAGCTGCGGACATCCGTCGAGATCCCCGTCCCGGACCACGGCTACCCGCTCAACTGGGCCAAGCGCCTGGTCCGGCGTCTCTCCGACGCGCCGGCGGATGTGCACGTCGAGGCCCTGGTGGCGGGCCGGCGGGGACCGCGCGGCACCCTGGAGCGCCTCCGTCCCGAGCCTGCGGGGATCCTGCCTCAGGACGGCGCCCGGATCACCGGCTTCCGGCTGTCCCTGTTCAAGGGCATGGGCAGTACGCGCGGCAACGCCGAGTCCGGGTTCATCCGCAGCGTCGACGATGCGGTGGACCGCTTCCACGCGGGTGTCGTCACCCACCTCGCCTGAGGCGGGCGGGGAGCGGCGAGGCGTTACAGGAGCTCGGCGCCGGGAGGAGTTCCGGACAACGGGGGAGGGGGACGCGGCTCCTCCCGGCGCCGTGGTTCAGGGTGGCCGGTGGGCAGGGTGGGGCGGCAGGGCCGTACGGGCCCCTTTCCGGGGGCCGGGCGGCCCTGTCGTACGCTGCTGGCCAGGTACCTGGCCCGGGGAGCAGTCATGACGGAAACCGCAGATCAGGCCGCAGATCAGACCAGTGGTCAGACCGGCGATCAGGCCGGTGGTCAGGCCGGCGATCAGGCCGGCGATCAGGCCGGTGGTCAGACCGGCGATCAGGCCGGCGATCAGGCCGGTGGTCAGACAGCCGGGCGGTTACCGTCGGCCGATCGGATGCGCGGGCTCCTCGACGCCGTCATGAGTCTCGGCCACGGGCTGGAGCTGCCCCAGGTCCTGCACGGGATCGTCGAGGCCGCGGTCACGCTCACCGATGCGGAGTACGGGGCCCTCGGGATCGTCGGTGACGAGCGGACGCTGTCGGAGTTCCTGCCCGTCGGCATGTCCGAGGAGCTGGCCGCGCGCATCGGCCGTACGCCTTGCGGCCGCGGCATCCTCGGCGAGCTCATCCACAACCCCGCCCCGCTCCGGCTCACCGACCTCACCCGGCACCCGCGCAGCTACGGCTTCCCCGAGCACCACCCGCCCATGCGCACCTTCCTGGGCGTGCCCGTGCGCGTGCGCGAGGAGGTCTTCGGCAACCTCTACCTCACCGAGAAGCGGGGCGGCGCCGCCTTCGACGCCGACGACGAGGCCGTCCTGACCACGCTCTCCATCGCCGCGGGCGTGGCCATCGACAACGCCCGCATGTACCACGAGAGCCGCCGCCGGGAGCGCTGGCTGCAGGCGCTGGGGGAGATCACCCGGAGCCTGCTGTCGGGTACCGACGCCGACGAGGCGCTGAAGCTGATCGCCGCGCGGGCGAAGGAGGTCGCGGGCGCGGACGGCGCCGTCGTCGTGCCCGCGGCGGTCGACGGCGAAGGCACCGGCGCCGGGCCCGGTGACGGGCCCGCCGTCGTCGTGCCCCTGCCCTCCGGCCCCGGCGCGTGCGGCGCGCTGCGGCTGCACCGGCGCGCCGGGCGGCCCCCGTTCGACGACACCGAGGTGAAGCTGATCTCCGGCTTCGCCGACCAGGCCGCCATCGCCCTCGAACTCGCCCAGCGGCGCGCCGAGTCGGAGGAGCTGGCCGTCCTCCACGACCGCGACCGCATCGCCCGCGACCTGCACGACCTCGCCATCCAGCGGCTCTTCGCCACCGGCATGACCCTGCAGAGCGCGACCCGGCTGATCGAGCGGCCCGAGGCCGCCGAGCGCGTGGGCCGGGCGGTCGACGACCTGGACACCACGATCCAGATCATCCGCTCGACCATCTTCGGCCTGCGGACGGCCGGGGACGGCCGCGGCAGCGGGCCGAGCCTGCGGCGCGACATGGCCGAGGCGGTGCAGGCGGCCGCGCGGATGCTGGGCTTCGCGCCCGCCCTGCGCATCGAGGGCCGCGCCGACACCGATGTTCCCGGCGAACTCGCCGAGCAGGTCCTCGCGGTGGCCGTTGAGGCCCTCAGCAACGCCGCCCGCCACGCCGCCGCCCGCCGGGTGGACGTCGTCCTCGCGGTGGACGGATCACGGGCCACGCTGACCGTCACGGACGACGGCGTCGGAGTCGGCTCCGCGCCACGGCGCGGCGGGCTCGCCAACATGAGGTCCCGGGCGGAGTTGCACGGCGGAAGCCTGAGCGTGGAGACACCCGAGGGCGGGGGGACGCGGATCGTGTGGACGGTGCCGCTGCCGGATTGAGCGGACGGGGGACGGCAGACGGGGCATTCCGGATGGCTCAGGGTCAGAGGTTGCGTGCCTTTCCCGCGATCACCGCCGCCTGCACCCTCCTGCCCACCCCCAGCTTCGCCAGGATCGACGAGATCCTGTTCTTGACCGTCTTCTCCGCGAGGAACAGCCGGTCGGCGATCTGGCGGTTCGTCAGGCCCTCGCCGATGAGGTCGAGGATCTCCCGTTCGCGCGGCGAGAGGCGGTCGAGCTCCGACATCTCCGACCTCTCCGGCACCTCCGGCTCGCTCGGTGCGCGCAGGCGGGCCATCACCCGGGACGCCGTGCGCGGGTCGAGCGTCGACTTCCCCGTGGCCACCGTCCGCACCGCGGTCACCAGCTCCGAGCCGTTGATCTGCTTGAGGACGTAGCCGGCGGCGCCCGCCATGATGGCGTCGAAGAGGGCCTCGTCGTCGTCGAAGGACGTGAGCATCAGGCAGGCCAGCTCCGGCATGCGGGCGCGCAGTTCGCGGCAGACCTCGATGCCGCCGTGGTCGCCGCCCTCCTCGCCCCGCTCGCCGAGGCGCACGTCGAGGACGGCCACGTGCGGCCGGGCCGCCGGCACGCGCGAGAGGGCCTCGCGGCCCGTGGCGGCCTCCCCCACGACCTCGATGTCCGGCTCCGCTTCGAGGAGGTCGCGGACGCCGCGCCGGACCACCTCGTGGTCGTCGAGGATGAAGACGCGCAAGTCCATGTTCGTGTCGGTCCGTTCCATACGACGCAGTATGTCCGGGGCAGTATGTCCGGGCCGGTCGGGGGCACCGCGTCCGGGCCCGGCAGGGGCGCAGCGCACCGGGTGGCGGCGCCCCCGCCGGAGCCCGCTCGCGCGGACCCCACAGCACCAGCTCACACCGTCGCACCACCGGCCGGATAGGGCCGAACGGCCCTGCGGACCAGGGCCGGGTGGTCCCGCAGGCCCGTTGCCATACTGGCGCGTCCCAGCCTGCGCGAGGAGTTGCATCGACCCGTGAACACCGTCAACGACTCCTACCACTCCCTGCTCGCCCGCCACGATGCGATGCGGCTGCGCCGCCGGCTGCTGTCCCCGGGCGCACGGCAGGCGGCGGAGGGGGCCGGCGCAGAGACCGGGGCGCCGCCGCAGCGCCCCTACGACGGCGCTTCCGGCGCCGCCGACCAGCGCGTGATCACCGATCACCTCGAACTCGTCACGCCCTTCGGCGACTTGATCGCCCATCTCTACGACGCGATGTTCGCGCACTGGCCCTACCTGCGGCGCCTCTTCCCGGAGTCGATGGAGTTCCAGCGCACGCACCTCGAAGGGATCTTCCGGTACCTGATCGAGAACCTGCACGACCCGGACGAGGTCGCGTCCGTCTTCACCCGCCTCGGCCGCGACCACCGCAAGCTGGGCGTACGGCGCGCGCACTACCGGGCGTTCGAGGCCGCGCTGTGCGAGGCGCTGCGCCGCACGGCGGGCCCGCGCTGGAACGAGACCATGGAGCGGGCGTGGGTGCGGATGCTGCGGTTCGCGGTGGCGGCCATGGTCGAGGGCGCGGAGGCCGCCCTCGCCGAGCCGCCCGCCTGGCAGGCCACGGTCACCGGGCACGACCTGCGCCGCGCAGACCTGGCCGTCCTGCGCGTACGGACGCACGAGCCGTACCCGTACCGGGCCGGGCAGTACGCGTCGGTGGCCTCGCCGCTGCTGCCGCAGGCGTGGCGGCAGTACTCACTGGCCTGCGCGCCGCGGCCGGACGGCGAGCTGGAGTTCCACGTGCGGCTGACCGGCCGCGGCGGGGTCAGCGAGGCCCTCGTGGCCGGTACCCGCGTCGGCGACACCCTGCGGCTCGGCCCGGCGAGCGGGACGATGACGCTCGACGACGACCTCGCCCACGACTTGCTGCTCGTCGCGAGCGGCACCGGATGGGCCGCGGCGAAGGCGCTGCTGCAGGAGCTGGCGTCCCGGCGGGCCGCACACCGCGCCGCCGCGCACCGCCGCGCGCACCTCTTCCTCGGGGTCCGTCACCCCTCCGCGCTCTACGACACCGAGGCGCCGGACGAACTGCGCCGCCGCTACCCGTGGCTGCAGGTCACCCAGGTGGTCGGCGAGGGGCCCGGACCCGGTGAGCACCACGCGCTGGCCGAGGTCGTCGCGGGGCACGGGGGCTGGTCGCGGCACCTCGCCTACGTCAGCGGGCCGCCGTCCATGGCCGGCCCGCTCGTGGCCCGGCTCACGGCGGGCCCGTCCCCGGCGCTCCCGGCGGCCCGCATCCGGCACGATCCGCTGCCGGACCGGGCCTAGGGCCGGGGGCCGAACGGCCCCTGGTACGCGGTGATCGGCTCGCCTGTACTGGAGGGGTGAGCGACGCCACCGCACCTGCCCGTCACCGGGTCGAACTCAGCCGCGCCGAGTCCCTGCTGCTCCTGGGCAGCGTCTCCCTGGGCCGGGTCGTCTTCACCCGCCGCGCCCTGCCCGCGATCCGGCCGGTCAACCACATCGTGGACGGCGGGCACGTCGTCATCCGCACCCACGAGGGCGCGGCCCTCGCCGGGCTCGCGGTGCCGCCGGAGCGACCTGGGCAGCCGGATGCCCGAAGCCACGGCGTGGTGGTCGCTTACGAAGCCGACGCCATCGACCCCGTCACCCACCTCGGCTGGAGCGTCGTGGTCACCGGCTACTGCACGCTCGTGACCGACCCGGACGAACTCGCCCGCTACGAGGCCCTGCTGGAGCCGTGGTGGGACGCGCGGATGGACTGCGCGGTACGGATCCGCCCGTCGCTCGTCACGGGCGTCCGGCTGACGGCCGGGCGCGGTGCCCCGCCTGCGACGGCTCCCTGACGGACGGCTTTCTCGTAGCGGCGGACGACCAGCCGCGCGACGGCCTCGTGCGGGCCGAGCGGGTCCGACACGAGCCGGGCCCCCGCTCCCCTGCGTACCGCCTCGCTGAAGTGCCCGGGCGCCGTCAGATAGGTGGCGACGTCCACGTCATCGTGCCCCTCGGCCCGTAGGACGGCCACGGCGTCCACGGGTCTCGTACCGCCCCCGGCCGCGGACGACGGCACGACGCGCACCCCCAGCCTGAGGGCGAGCAGCCGGGCCATGCGGGCGGTGTCCGCCAGGGCGGCGGGGTCGGAGGAGCCCGCGGCGGCGAGCACGACCGGCGCCGGGGAGCGCTCCGGCCGTCCCGCCTCGGCCAGCCGCCCGGCGAGGGCCTCGGCGAGCAGCGGGTGCGGGCCGAGTGCAGGGGCGGTGCGGCAGCGCAGCCACGGCGCGGCGGTGACCGCGGCGGGGATGTCGGAGCGCAGGTGGTAACCGGTGCCGAGGAGCAGCGGTACGAGCACGGCCGCGCCGTCGAGCCCCGCCAGGACCTCCGCCGGCGACGGCGACGCCAGGCCGAGGTGGCCGACCCGGACGTCGAGCCCGGGCCGCAGCGCGCGCACGCGCCGCACGAGCGCCTCGGTCACGGCGACCCCGGCCGCGCTGCGGGTGCCGTGGGCGACGGCGACGAGGGCGGGGGCTTCCGCAAACAGCCGGGCGTCCGCAAACAGCCCGGCTTCCGCAAGCCGTCGGAGCGAGGCCGTCATCTACACCCCCTCCAGCCGGTTCCGGCCCGGCCGGAGGTAGACCGCCCACGTCAGCGCCGCGCACAGGGCGTACGTGGCCAGGAAGGCCAGGTACGCCGCGTCGCCGTTGTGCGAGCCCAGGAAGGACTGGCGGAAGGCGAGGTTGACGAGGACGCCGCCGAAGGCCCCCACCGCCCCGGCGACCCCGATCAGCGCCGAGGCGCGGCGCCGGGACGTCCCTTCCGCCTCGGCCGGGTCCGCGCCGCCCGTCACCGCGGTCCGCGCCTGCGCGCGGAAGATCGCCGGGATCATCTTGTACGTCGAGCCGTTGCCGATGCCGCTGAAGACGAACAGCGCCACGAACCCGGAGACGAACAGCGGGAGGGAACCCTGCCGCGACGCGGCCAGGACGGTCACGGCGCCCGCGGCCATCGCCCCGTAGTTCCACAGCGTCACCCGCGCCCCGCCCCAGCGGTCGGCGAGCAGCCCGCCGTACGGGCGTACCAGCGAGCCCAGCAGCGGGCCGAGGAACGTCAGGCCCGCGGCCGCGACCGGGGTCCCGAAGTCGTCGTGGAACTGCACCTGCAGCACCTGTCCGAAGGCGAAGCCGAAGCCGATGAAGGAGCCGAACGTGCCGATGTACAGCACGGACATCACCCATGTGTGCGGCTCGCGGCAGATCTCGCGCAGGGCGCGCCTGTCGTTGCGCAGCGCGGTGAGGTTGTCCATGCGCAGCGCGGCGCCGAGGGCGGCGAGGGCGATCAGCGGGATGTAGAGCAGGGGCAGCAGGCGCGGGTGGCCGCTGCCCGCGGTGGCGAGGACCAGCAGGCCGAGCAGCTGGACGGCGGGGACGCCGAGGTTGCCGCCGCCCGCGTTCATCCCGAGGGCCCGGCCCTTGAGGCGCTGCGGGTAGAAGGCGTTGATGTTGGCCATGGAGGAGGCGAAGTTGCCGCCGCCGACACCGGCGACGCAGGCTACGGCGAGCAGGGTCCCGTAGGAGACGCCGGGTTCGAGGACGACGCCGGCCAGCACGGTCGGGACGAGCAGCAGCAGGGCGCTGATCACCGTCCAGTTGCGGCCGCCGAAGCGGGCCACGGCGACGGTGTACGGGAGCCGCAGCACGGCGCCGAGGGCGGTCGGCAGGGCGGTGAGCAGGAACTTCCCGGCGGGGTCGATGCCGTACTCGGGCCCGAGGAAGAGGACCAGGACGGACCACAGGCTCCACACGGAGAAGCCGATGTGCTCGGAGAGCACGGAGAAGAGCAGGTTGCGGCGGGCGACGCGGGCGCCCGTCTCCTTCCAGAAGACGGGGTCCTCGGGGCGCCAGTCGGCGATGTCGTGGCGGCCGGCCCGGGGCGGTGGCGGAGCGGGGCCCTCCGCGGTGGCCGGGACCACCGGAGCCGCCGGGAACACCGGGACCGCCGAGGCCGCCGAGGCCGCCGGAGCCGCCGGGGCCGCCGCCCGGGGGGCGTCCCCCCGCCGCACCGGCCACACCCGTACCGCCGCGTCGCTGCCGTCCGGTGCCAGCGGCTCGTCCAGGCAGGCGCCCGTCCGCAGGCAGAACGCCTGCTTGTACATGGGCGAGGCCACCACTGGCACGCCGTCGCGGCTGCCGAGGATGCCGCGCGAGAGGACGTGCGCGCCGCTGAAGGGGTCGCGGTTGCCGACGGCGTACACCTCCCCGGCGCGGTCGCGGAAAACCGCCACCTGCTGGTCGCCGACCAGCACCGCGACCCCGCGCCCGGGGACGAGCCCGTCCCACTCGCACACGGGCTGCCAGCCCGTTCCGTCGTAGATCTCCACGGTCGTCGTCATCGTGTACGCACCTCCAGCCGGGCACCGGCGATCACCGGCGCCCCGTCGGTCTGCCCCTGCTCGTGCTCGTGCGGCAGGGCAGGGCGGATCTGGCCCCGTTCGGGGACGAAGCGGACGGTCGGGTCGGGGGTGCCGGGGGCGTTGGCGAAGGAGGCGAAGCGGCGCAGCCGTTCGGGGTCGGCGAGGGTGGCGGCCCACTCGTCCTCGTACGTCTCGATGTGACGTGCCATCAGCTCGTCGAGGTCGGCGCAGATGCCGAGGGCGTCGTCCATGACGACGGCGCGCAGGTGGCCGAGGCCGCCGTCGAGGCGTTCGAGCCAGGGGGCGGTGCGCTCCAGGCGGTCGGCGGTGCGGATGTAGAACATCAGGAAACGGTCGATCGTGCGGATCAGGGCGGGGCGGTCGAGGCCGGAGGCGAGCAGGTCGGCGTGGCGCGGGCTCGCGCCGCCGTTGCCGCCGACGTAGAGGTTCCAGCCGTCGGAGGTGGCGATGACGCCGAAGTCCTTGCTCTGCGCCTCGGCGCACTCGCGGGCGCAGCCGGAGACCGCGGACTTCAGCTTGTGCGGGGCGCGCAGCCCGCGGTAGCGCAGCTCCAGTTCGATGGCGAGGCCGACGGAGTCCTGTACCCCGTAGCGGCACCAGGTCTCCCCCACGCACGACTTCACGGTCCGCAGGGCCTTGCCGTAGGCGTGCCCGGATTCGAAGCCGGCGTCGACCAGCCGCTGCCAGATCCGCGGGAGCTGGTCGACGCTCGCGCCGAAGAGGTCGATCCGCTGCCCTCCGGTGATCTTCGTGTAGAGGCCGAAGTCGCGGGCGATCTCGCCGATGGTGATGAGGCCCTCGGGGGTGATCTCGCCGCCGGGGACGCGCGGGACGACGGAGTAGGAGCCGTTGCGCTGCAGGTTGGCCAGGAAGTGGTCGTTGGTGTCCTGGAGGGCGGCCTGTTCGCCGTCGAGGATGTGGCCGTTGCCGAGGCTCGCGAGGATCGAGGCGACGACGGGCTTGCAGACGTCGCAGCCCTCGCCGGACCGCCGCGGGTCGGTGCCGTGTTCGTCGATGAGCCGCGAGAAGCCGTCGATGCCCTTGACGCGGATGATCTCGTAGAGCTCGGCGCGGGTGCGGTCGAAGTGCTCGCACAGGCCGCGGGCGACCTCGGCGCCGGTCGCCGCGAGCTCGTCGGTGACGATGGTGCCGAGCATCTTGAGGCAACTGCCGCAGCCCGTACCGGCCCTGGTGCACTTCTTGACGTCGGGCACGCTCGTGCAGCCGGTGTCCCGTACCGCCTCCCTGACCGCGGCCTTGGTGACGTGGTGGCAGGAGCACACGACCGCGTCGTCGGGCAGGACCACCGGCCCGGCGGCGGCCGCTCCGGCGGAGGCGGGCAGCACGAGCTGCTCGGGCGGGGTGGTCAGCGGCGCACCGCTCGCAGCGAGGGGGCGCAGCAGGCCGTACGCCTCCGCGTCGCCGACCAGCACGCCGCCGAGGAGCGCGCCGTCGGCACCGATCACCAGCTTCTTGTACACGCCGTCGCGGCTGCTGGAGTACAGCACGTCGAGGGCGCCCGGGGTGGTGCCGTGCGCGTCGCCGAAGCTCGCGACCTCGACGCCGAGGAGCTTGAGCTTGGTGGAGGTGTCGGCGCCGGTGAAGGAGCCCTCGCCGCCGGAGAGCCGGCGCGCGGCGGTCTCGGCCATGGCGTAGCCGGGCGCCACGAGCCCGTACACGCGGCCGTCGGAGGCGAGCGCGCACTCGCCGACGGCGAAGACCGCGGGGTCGGCCGTACGGCAGTGCTCGTCGACGACGATGCCGCCGCGCTCGCCGACGGGCAGGCCGCAGGCGCGGGCCAGCTCGTCGCGCGGGCGCACCCCCGCGGAGAAGATCACCAGGTCGGCGGCGAGCGCGGTGCCGTCGGAGAGGGTGAGGCCGCGGGCCCGGCCGTCGTCGCCGGTGTCGACCTGCTGGGCGCCGGCGCCGGTGTGCACGGCGACGCCGAGCTCCTCGATCTTCCGGCGCAGGACGGCGCCGCCGCCCTCGTCCACCTGGAGCGCCATCAGCCGGGGCGCGAACTCCACGACGTGGGTCTCCAGCCCCATGGCCTGCAGCGCGCCCGCGGCCTCCAGGCCGAGCAGACCGCCGCCGATGACCGCGCCGGTCCGGGCCGAGCCGGCGCCCGCCCGGATGGCCTCCAGGTCCTCGATGGTGCGGTAGACGTGGCAGCCGGGGGCGTCGTGCCCGGGGACGGGCGGCACGAAGGGGTACGAGCCGGTGGCCAGCACCAGGGCGTCGTAGGGGAAGGTGCGGCCGGAGGCGGTGGTGACGGTCCGCGCGTCCCGGTCGACGGCGGCGGCCGGGTCGCCGAGCCGCAGGTCGACGGCGTGCTCCGCCAGGAACCCCGCACTGCACAGGGAGAGCTCCTCGGCGGAGGTGCCGGAGAACCAGGAGGTCAGGTGGACGCGGTCGTACGCGGGCCGCGGCTCCTCGGCGAGGACGGTCACCTGCCACTCCGCGGTGCGCTCCGTCAGGGCTTCCAGGAAGCGCTGGCCGACCATGCCGTGGCCGATCAGGACCAGGCGTTTCGGCGTCCGGTCCGCCGTTTGTTTCGCCGTCCGGTCCGCAGGCTGTTCCGTCATCAGCAGGCTCCTTGGGCCGTGAGCAGGTACAGGGGATCCGTGACTACGGGTTCGTCCCGCTCGTAGGCGCGGATCAGGGCGGCGGCCGCAGCCGGGTCGCCGAGGAGGATGCCGCCGACGATCCGGTCGCCGCGCAGCAGGAGCTTCTTGTACGAGCCGCGGGTCGCGTCGGCGAGCCGCAGGACGTCGACCCCCGGGGTCCCGGGCCCGGGGTCCTCGGGTCCGGTCTCGCCGAACGCCGCGTACGCCAGGGGTCCGGCCGTCAGCCGGGTGTACGGGCGCGAGCCGCGGTACACGGCGTCCGGGGCGGCGCCGGAGAGCCGGGCGGCCAGCACGTCGGCCTGGTCCCAGGCGGCGACGGCCGTGCCGTGGACGGTGCCGCGGTGCTCGGCGCAGTCGCCGATCGCGTACGCGTCCGGGGCGCAGGAGAGCCGGTCGTCGACGACGACTCCGGTGCGCACGGGCAGGCCGGCGGTGCGGGCGAGCGCGGTGCGGGGCGCGACGCCGCAGGCGGCGACGACGAGGTCGGCGTCGAGCACGTGGTCGTCGGCGAGCCGGACGGCGGCGACGGCGCTCGGGGCGGTGGAGGGGAATGCGGAGGGGGGCGGGAAGCCCGTACGTCCGGCGCCGACCGGGGTGCCGGCTCGCACCTCCCGCGCCACGCTGCCCGTACGGACCTCGACGCCCAGCTCCGCGAGGCCCCGGCGCAGGATCTCGCCCGCCGCGCCGTCCAGGTCGCGTTCGACGAGGTGGCCGGCCCGGTGGACGAGCGTCACCGGCAGGCCCCGGGCGGCCAGGGCGCGGGCCGCGCTCACCCCGAGCACGCCGCCGCCGATCACCACGGCGCGGCGGGCGTGTGCGGCCGCGCCGGCCAGGCCGCGGCAGTCGGCGGCGGTCCGCAGCACGTGCACCCCGGGGCGCGGGCGGCCGCCGGGACCGCACAGCCCGTCGACCGGCGGCAGCACCGGCTCGGCGCCGGTCGCCAGGACGAGCTCGTCGTACGGGACTTGTTCGCCGTCCGCCAGCCGCAGGGTGTGGGCGACGGTGTCGAGCCCCGTCACCGCGCAGTCCGTCCGCAGCCGGGCGTCGCCGGACGGCAGCGTCAGGTCGAGCGCCAGGTCGGACGTCAGGTCGTCCGTGGCGTACCGCCCCGTGAGGGCGTCGGCGAGCAGCACCCGGTTGTACGGGGCGCACGGCTCGGCTCCGTACAGCGTCACCTCCGCGTCACCGCCGAGGAGCCGGAACCGCTCGGCGAACCGGGCCGCGGCCATGCCCGCGCCGACGACGGCGATCCGGCGCGTCACCGTTCCGTCTCCGTAGCGGCCGTCTCCGTAGCGGCAGAGGCGGAGGCGGCCCGTTCGACGCGCACCGCGCACACCTTGAACTCGGGCATGCGCGAGACCGGGTCGAGGGCCGGGTTCGTCAGGGAGTTGGCGCGGCCCGCGCCGCCCCAGTGGAAGGGCATGAAGACGGTGTCGGGCCGGATGGTGTCGGTGACGCGGGCCGGGGCGACCGCCCGCCCGCGCCTGCTGCTGACGGCCAGCAGCTCGCCCTCCCCCACCCCGAGCCGGCGGGCGAGGGCGGGGTGGAGCTCCACGAAGGGGCCCGGCGCAGCCCGGTTGAGCTCGTCGACGCGCCGGGTCTGGGCGCCGCTCTGGTACTGGGAGACGACGCGGCCCGTCGTCAGGAACAGCGGGTAGTCGCCGTCGGGCTCCTCCGCGGCGGGCCGGTGCGACACCGCGGCGAAGCGCGCCCGGCCGTCGGGGGTGGCGAAGCGGTCCAGGAAGAGGCGGGGCGTGCCGGGGTGGTCCTCGCCGGGGCACGGCCAGAACACGCCGTCCTCGTCGCGGATGCGGTCGTAGCTGATGCCCGCGTAGTCCGCCTGCCCGCCCGCCGAGGCGCGCCGCAGCTCCTCGAAGACCTCCTCCGGGTCCTCGGGGAAGCCGCCGGGCACGCCGAGCCGGGCGGCGAGCCCGTGCAGGACGGCGAGGTCGCTGCGGACGCCCTCCGGGGCGTCGACGGCCTTGCGGCGGAGGATCACCCGTCCCTCCAGGTTCGTCGTCGTGCCGGTCTCCTCCGCCCACTGGGTGGCCGGCAGGACCACGTCGGCCAGGTGGGCCGTCTCGGAGAGGACCACGTCGCTGACGGCGAGGAAGTCCAGCGCGCGGATCCGCTCGGTCACGTGGGCCGCACGGGGCGCCGAGACCACGGGGTTCGAGCCCATGAGCAGCAGCGCGCGGGCGCCGCCGTCGCGGCCGAGGCCGTCGAGGAGTTCGTAGGCGCTGCGCCCCGGCCCGGGCAGGGCGGCGGGGTCGACGCCCCACACGGCGGCCACGTGGGCGCGGGCCGCGGGGTCGGTGATGGAGCGGTAGCCGGGCAGCTGGTCGGCCTTCTGGCCGTGCTCCCGGCCGCCCTGGCCGTTGCCCTGGCCGGTGAGGCAGCCGTAGCCGGACCCGGGGCGGCCCGCCTTGCCGGCCGCCAGGCACAGGTTGATCCAGGCGCTGACGGTGTCCGTGCCCTTGCTCTGCTGCTCGGGGCCGCGCGCGGTCAGCACCATGCCCTTCGCGGCGTCCCCGAACATGGCTGCTGCAGCGGCCAGTCGGGCGACCGGCACGCCCGTCAGCCGCTCCACGTGCTCCGGCCAGTGCGCCATGGCGGCGGCGCGGGCCTGCGCGAAGCCGGTCGTACGGCGGGCGATGAAGTCCTTGTCGAGCCGGCCGTCGGCGATCAGCAGGTGCAGCAGGCCGAGGGCGAGCGCGAGATCGGTGCCGGGGAGCGGCTGCAGGTGCAGGTCGGCCAGCTCGGCGGTGCGCGTACGGCGCGGGTCGACGACGATCAGCCGGCCGCCGTTCTCGCGCAGCTCGCGGAAGTGGCGCAGCGCCGGGGGCATCGTCTCGGCCGGGTTGGAGCCGACCAGGATCACGCAGTCCGTACGGGCGACGTCCGCCAGCGGGAACGGCAGGCCGCGGTCGATGCCGAACGCCCGGCGGTGCGCGGCCGCCGCGGACGACATGCAGAAGCGGCCGTTGTAGTCGATGTTCGCCGTGCGCAGGGCGACGCGTGCGAACTTGCCCAGCAGGTAGGCCTTCTCGTTCGTCAGCCCGCCGCCGCCGAAGACGCCGACGGCGTCCGGGCCGTACTGCCGCCGGGCCGCCGTGAGGCCTGCGGCCACGCGGTCGAGGGCCTCGTCCCAGGAGGCGGGGCGGAGCGGCTTGTCCCGGGCACCGGCGTCGCGGACGAGGGGCTCGGTGAGGCGGGCACCGCGACGCAGGACGGCCGCGGCCGACCGGCCCTTTCCGCACAGGGCTCCGAGGTTGACGGGGAAGTCCGGCCGCTCCAGGACCTCGACCGGCTCCGGCCCGCCGGCAGGCAGGGGCCGCAGCCGCATGCCGCACTGCAGGGCGCAGTAAGGGCAGTGGGTGGCGGTGGACCTGGCGGGGTCGCCGGCCCTGGCGGGGTCGCTGGCCCTGGCGGGGTCGGTGCCGGTCGTCGTCATGGCACCGAGGATCGGGCCGGGGCGTTACGCAGCCGCGTCGGCGATGTTGCCCGCGCGGTACATGCCGTTCACACGGCCGGGCAGGCGATGTCGGCCGTACGACATGCGCCGTAACCTCCCGGACGTCTTCCCTTACCCCCGCGTGACAGGCGCGCAACGGCGCCGAAACCCCGTCGCCCGAACATGCGCACCATGGGAACCGGCACCTCTCCCCCCACACCCCCAGCCCCCGGCCCGCTCGCGGGCTACGTCGTCGGCGTCACCGCGGACCGTCGGCGCGACGAACTGACCGCCCTGCTCAGGCGCAGGGGAGCCAGGGTCGTCGAGGCCCCCACGATGCGGATCGTCCCCCTCGACGACGACGTGGCCCTGCGCCGCGCCACCGAACGCTGTCTCACCGCCCCGCTCGACTACGTCGTCGCCACCACCGGCGTCGGCTGGCGCGGCTGGATGAGCGCCGCCGAGGGCTGGGGGCACGCCGCGGGGCTCGCCGGGGCCTGCCGGGGCGCGGAAGTCCTCAGCCGGGGCCCCAAGGCGACCGGCGCCGTACGCGCCAGCGGCCTGGAGGAGACCTACTCCCCCGGCTCCGAAGCGTGCGACGAGCTCCTGGCCTGGCTCCTCGCCCGCGAGCTCACCGGCCGCCGCATCGCCGTCCAGGAGCACGGCGCGCCCCTCCCGGGCTTCGCGGACGCCCTGCGCGCACGCGGCGCCGAGGTCATCGAAGTGCCGGTGTACCGGTGGACGCGGCCCGAGGACCCGGGCGCGGCCCGGCGCCTCGTCGAGCAGACCGTACGCCGCGAAGTGCACGCCCTGACCTTCACCAGCGCACCGGCCATCGACTTCTTCCTGGCCTGCGCGCGCGAGGCCGGCCTGGCGGCGCAGCTCCTCGACGCGCTGCGGGGCCCCGTCCTGCCCGTGTGCGTCGGCTCCGTCTGCGCCCGCCCCCTGGAAGACGCCGGCGTCCCCACCGTCCAGCCCGAACGCGGCCGCCTCGGCGCCCTCGTCCGCACCCTGACCCAGATCCTCCCGGCCCGCGACCGCCGCGTCCTGCGCGACGGCCCCCACGGCCTCGTCCTCCAGGGCACCGCCCTCATCGCCGGCGGCGGCACCGAACCCATCTGGCTCCCCCCGCTCCCGGCCGCGATCCTGCGCACCCTCGCCGAACACCCGGGCCGGGTCCTCAGCCGGAGCGAACTCCTGCGCCGCGTCTGGCCGGACGCACAGGCGGACGAACACGCGGTGGAGGCGGCGGTGGGCCGGCTGCGGGGTGCGCTGGGCGCGCATGCGGGCCTGATACGGACGGTGCCGAAGCGGGGGTACCGGCTGGTGGTGGAGGGGTGACGCCGCCCTTGGTCAAGCCAGGCTGCTCCTCACCGTCGGCACCACGTTCTCCGGAGCGTCCAGCCAGACGGACTGGCCCTCGGGCGTGACGGTGAGCCCGTACCGCCCGAAGCCGGGGCGGCCGTTCGCGTACCACCAGTCCATGACCTGCTCGACCTCGGCCCACAGGCGGCGGGGGCCGGACTCGGCCACGTCGAACTCGGTGCGGCCCTTCTCGTAGTCCGCGGTCGCCCACGATGTCACCGCCATGTCGAACAGCCACAGCCGGTAGGCGCCACCGTCCCTCTTCTCCACGCGGCAGAAGAGGCCCGGGGCGCACACCCCGATCGTGAACATGTGGATCCAGTCGCCCATGTCGTCGGGTGAGAGGGGTGAGACCCTCCGGCAACCGGATGCGGGCCGGTCGCTACCCGGGTACGCGGCACGGGGCGGGAAGGTCTCGCGCTGGCCTCTCAGCCGCATGAACGCGGAGGACATCACGAACGGGCCGCTCGCCGTCCTGCCGTCCTCGGCGACCGACAGGCGGACGATGCCCTGACCGCCGTATGCCGGGCCCCACGGCGCGACGATGACCGCACCGGGGCGCGACTGCCCGACCCACGCGTACGGGACCTCGGCGATCGAGCAGGTGGCGATGATGCGGTCGTACGGTGCGCGCGGCTCGTACCCCTGGGCGCCGTCGCCGACGACCGAGAGAGGCGTGAGGCCGAACGCCCCGAACCGGCGCCGGGCCTCGTCGGCGCCGGCCCGGTCGACCTCGACGGTGACGACGTTCTCCGGCCCGAGGCGGTGGGCGAGGAGCGCCGCGTTCCAGCCCGTCCCGGTGCCGACTTCAAGAACCTCGTTCCCCGGCTCCACGCTCAGGGCGCCCAGCATGGAGAACACCATCTTCGGCATCGAGTTCGAGGACGTGGGGGAACGTCCCTTGCCCGTGCCCGTGTGCGAGCCGTCGTCCCATTGCGTGGTCAGGGGGATGTCGGAGTAGACCGAGTCCCACCACGCGTCCGGGTCCGCCGACCGGTCGATGCAGTCGCCTTGAACGGTGCCGCTCGCCCGGCCGGGCCACAGCCGGTCAGGGACGAAGCCGTCCCGGCGGACCGCTTCGAACGCGGGCAGCCAGTCGGGCGTCAGGGCGCCCGATTCCATCAGAGCGGAGGCGAGCCGCCGGGGGCCCGCCTCCTCGATCGCCTGCTCCTGCGCGCTCACTCAGCTGCCGTCCGCCGGACCGCTGCCGTCATTCGTGTTACCGCCCTCGTCGGAGCCGGCGCCGCCGTGCTTGTTGCCGCTGTCGCTGTCGTCCTGCGGGTTACCGCCGTCGGCCATGGTGTGCCATCGCTTCGTCATCGACGCTCCTTCGGTGTACGGGCGCGGGACGATCCCGCCCGGTGATCAGCTGTATCGGCACGGGACGGTCCCGCCGCCGTGCGGGTGGTGCCGCCCGGGCGGGCGCGCCGAGTGCGGTCCGGCTCGCCGTGGCCCGGCCAACGGCGGTGCGCCGCTGCCGGCGACAGGCCGAGCCTGTACGCGTCTCGCTCGCCTCTTGCCCAGGCCTCGGCGTACTGGTCCACGATCCGTTTCGCCTCTGCGCAGCAGGGGCCTGCGCCGGGCCGGTTGGCGAGAGGGCCCGGGGCGAGGGGGAAGGCCGGACGGGGGGAGGTCATCGGTGTGCCTCGCTGACGTGTTGACGGCGCCGGGCTTCGATTGCCTTGACCGCGTCCGGCCCCTGTCGCCGCGCCGCTACGCCCCTGACCACCAGCGCCGTGCATTTCAGGCATGACGCCAGGGGGATGGTCTTGTCTCCGGTTTGCTCGGGGTGCTTGGTCACAGTCCACCGCCCGAGGAGCGGCGATTGACGTCGGCCAGGCGTGCTGACAAGAGAGTCCCTTCGGCGGCTGTACCGCCTGAGAGCAGGTTTCCGATCAAGGCATGAAATCCGGCCGCTTCGATGCCGCTCAACACGAGTTCGACCGCGCCCTGTTGCTCGTCCCGGATGAAGAGGGCGAGCGGAACACGGATCTCGCCTGTGCTCACGTCACGCGTCGCCGTGCCCCCTTTCCGGAGAGACGCGTGGCACTGGTCCACGTTGTGCATGAAAACCCCTGACTGCAGATCCTCCGCCGGCAGTCAGTGACCGTAGGGCGGCAGCCGGAGGGTGAGGGGGACAATCTGTCCCCCTCACAGGGGCTGTCCCTCTAGAGCGCGGCTGTCACGCCGACCGCCTCCGCCAAGCGCCCCGCCTCCCCGCGCAGAGCACGTGGCGCCGTACGCCACAGGTCTGCCGCGATGCCGCGGGCGGACGGGGTGTACGCCACCGTCTCGGAGGCGATCCCGTGGGCGAGCTTCATCACGTGCAGAGCCGCCGTCCGGTCACCGCGCAGGAGGTGTCCGCGCGCCACCTCCACCCACAGGCGGGCGCGCCGCTCCGCCGACGGCATCACGTCGGGGTCGATGTCATCGGCAAGCGACAGTGCCTCCCCGGACGCCCGAAGGTCCGTGGCCACGGAAACGGCGTGGAAATCCACATTGGCCCGCCCGAATACCGTGCTCGGGTGCACGTACGCGACGGGCAGCGATTTGGCGATCTGGTCCCCGCGGTCCCAGTACCGCCACGCGTCCCCCTTGCGGCCTTCACGGCCGCAGGTCACCGCGGCATGCAACTGCAGCGCTCCGTAGATCCCCCGCCAGTCGTCGGGGGATCCGTCGAGATGGGGCCGGATGAGGTCCGCGGCCTCTGTTACGACCCTCAGCGCCTCCTCCGGGTACGAGGTCTCGCGGAGGATGTTGCCCATGTTCCACGCCGCAGCGGCGATCGCGGCAGGGTCGTCGGCCCGCTGAGCCGCGGCCAGTGCGCGGTCCGCGACGACCCAGGCGAGTTCGGCCGGCGCGATGTAGGCCGTCGCCTGCCCGGTCAGCCGGTACACGTCGGAGAGAGCGACGAGAGCGGTGCGTCGCTGCGCCCCTTCCAGAGTGCGGGCGGCGGTCTCGGCATCCCGGATGAGCGCGGGGAGCAGCGCTCCCACTTCGGTGCGGTTGCGTCCGGACGTGTGCCACAGGCGCCAGGTCTGCTCCACCCGGCCCTGCAGCCCTTGCAGGCCTTGTACGTCGGCCCCGCCAGTGAGTGGCACGAGGCTCCGGCTCATCACGGCTGCCCAGATGGCGGGCATGGTCGGGTGATCGATCCGTCCCAAGGGGACCGGCTGGGCGACCTCAGGGGTACCGCCGGTCAGGATCGACAGGTCGGGGATCTGCAGCGCGGCAGCAAGCCTGAGCAGGAGCGAGTGCGAATTGAGCTCCCGCTCCCCTGTCTCGATCTTCTTGAGCCAGTCCGCCTTCCGGCCGCACAAGCCTGCGAGGACTTCGCGGCTCATCCCGCGGGATTCCCTGAGAATCCGGATCCGTTCGCCAGTGCTCAACTCTGCAGGAAAGTCCAGGGTGTCCACCGAACCGCCTCCGTACGCCGACGTGTACGGGCAGCGTACGGGCAGCCGACATCGGCAGGCAGGGGGTTGCAGGGGCCTGGGCACCGCCGAGCCGTGCCCCCTGTGGCCGGCACCGGGGTGGCGGCTCGAACGGGTGAACAACTTCCGGGACCCGGCCCGAAGCCGTGCCCGCTGGGGCAGCATGCCGCCATGAACGCTGGTCGGAACGGCCCCCCTCTGGTCAGGTGCCCGCACTGCCGCAACCCCATGTGGTGGGACGTGACCTACCCGTACAAGCCCACGTGGTACTGCTCCGTCTGCAACTACCCCCCGGACCGGCAGCGAAGCGCCCACGCCGCACCGCCCCGGTGTCCGGAAGGCTGTGCATGTGCCGTCATCCAGACCGGCGACGACGGGACCAAGACGTTCGTCTGCCACCGCAAATAGGAAGGCACCCCCATGTTGCGCCGCATATCGTGCCCTCCATGGACCCTTTCGATGACCTGTTGCGGGGTGTGCGCGCCAACGGCGCGGTCTTCGGAGGGTCGGTGCTGTCGCCGCCCTGGGCCCTGCGCTTCACCGACGGCGCCTTCCTGACCCTGTGCGCACCGCTGCGCGGCGAGGGCTGGCTCGTTCCGGCGGAGGGCGGGCCGCGGCGGCTGACCTCGGGCGAGACGGCGATCGTGCGCGGACCGGAGCCGTTCGTCTTCACGGACGACCCGTCCTCGCCGGAAGGGTCGGCGGGCCCGGTGCGGGAGGTGTCCTGCGGCGGCCCGGACGCGGACGGCGGCGGCCCGGACACGGCCGACGGGGGCGTGGACGGCGAGGGCGCGGACGGGCGGACGGTGCTCATGGCGGGCGCCTACCGCGTGCCGGGGGAGGTGCCGCGCCGGCTGCTGCAGGTGCTGCCGCCCGTGCTCGTCGTCCCGGACGGCCACCACGACTGCTCGTCGATGCGCGGGTATCTGGAGTCGCAGTTGTCCGCGCGCCTGCCCGGGCGGCAGATCGTGGTGGACCGGCTGCTGGACTGGCTGCTGGTGTGCACGTTGCGGGACTGGTTCGACCGGCCCGAGGCGGCCTCGCCCGCCTGGTACCGGGCGCTGGGGGACGAGGTCGTGGGCCCCGTCCTGCGCGCGATGCACGAGGCCCCCGACCGGGCGTGGACCCTGGCCTCGCTGGCCACGGTCGCGGGGGTGTCGCGCTCGACGTTCGCCAAGCGCTTCCACGAGCTGCTCGGGGAGCCGCCGCTGGCGTACCTCACCGAGTGGCGGATGACGCTGGCCGTGGATCTGCTCGGCGAGCCCGGCGCCACGCTGGCGTCCGTCGCGCGCCGGGTGGGCTATGCCGATCCGTTCGGGTTCAGCACGGCGTTCAAGCGGGTGCGGGGGGTGAGCCCGAGCGCGTACCGGGCGGGGAACTCGGGAAACGCGGGAAACAAAGCGGCTGATCAGCCGGTTTTCGCGGGCTGAATCCAATGGATCCTTACCCGGATCCCAAACATAGGAATACGGCGAAGGTGGCCGGAAATTACGGTCGGCGGGCGGCGCCAGGCCACGCCGCCGGGATATTCAACTGCCCTGCACAAAGCGGAACTTGAGCGTCCGATTCATTCTTCCACCTGCCACTACCCGCCGTACCCGCCGAAAGCAATCAGCCATCTTTTCCGTGGAAATGTGACGGCAATCACAATCGCCGCAGTACAAGTCGCCATTCCGCCTAGGGTGATCGCGCTGCCCGATCAAGTGCTTATGAATGAACTGCGCTGCGGATTGCTTCACTTGTTAATCGCTCAGGGAGGCTGACGGTGGATAAAGCCGGCGACATCAACGACCCCGCACCCCCCTCACCCCCTTCCTCATCGCTTCCCTCCCACCACGAACCGCTGGAAGCGCCCTACCCTCCCGGCAGTCTCGACGGGGCCACGGCGTCCGTGGACTACACGGCCCTGGAGGAGCGGTACCCGCTCTACGCGAAGTTCGGCCAGGAGCTCGGGGACACCCCGCTGATCGAGCTTCCCGGCCCGGACGGTGGCGCGGCCGTGCTCGCCAAGTGCGAGTGGGAGAACCCGGCCGGTTCCATCAAGGACCGGGTCGCCTACGCCCTGCTCGGCAGCGCCCTGCAGCAGCACGGCGACCGCCCGCTCGACGAGCTCCGCGTCCTGGAGTACTCCGGCGGCAACCTCGCCAACGCCCTCTCCCAGCTCTGCGCGGAGCTGGGCGTCCGCTCCCGCTTCGTCCTGTCCTCGGCGAGCCCCCGCAGCCTGCTCGACACCCTCGCCGCCCGCGGAGCGCGCGTCGACCTCGTCGACAAGGAGCGCGGCTTCCTCGACGTGGTGCGCGAGGCCCTGCGCATCGCCGCCGACGAGCCCGAGTGGACCCTGCTCTACCAGCACCGCAACCCCGCCAACGCCCTGCTGCAGGAGCGCACCACCGGTGCCGAGCTCGCCGCGCAGCTCGGCGGCCGCGTCCCGGACGCCTGGGTGGCCTCCATCGGCACCGGCGGGACCCTCGTCGGCGTCCTGCGGGCGCTGCGCGCACGCTTCCCCGCCGTCCGGGCCGTCGGCGTCACCCCCGCCGAGCTCCCGTACGGCAGCGAGCAGCCGCCGAACGGGCAGCGCAAGTACGCCGGGTCCGGCGGCATGGGGCACGGCATCCGGCAGCCGTTCGTGACGCTCCACGACGCCGAGGTCGAGCACCGCACCGTCTCCTACCCGCGCGCCTTCGCCGCCATGGGGGAGTTCCACGACCTGACCGGCCTACGCATCGGCAGCTCCGCCGCCGCCAACTGGCTTGCCGCGAAGGAGACGGCCGCCGCCCTGCCGCCCTCCGCGACGGTCGTCACCGTGCTTCCCGACGCCGGGACGCCCGAGGAGTGGGAGCAGCTCGGACGATGACGCGCCACGCCGCCGCAGCGAACGCGATAGCCGCGATATCCGCGACAAGCACGACAACCACGAAAGACGTAACGACCACGAAAGACGTAACGACCGGCGGGGGGTGCTGACATGGCCCACCTGGTCCTGGTCGAGACGACCCCGACAGCCGGTTTCAAGGTCGTGAGCGAGGCCGTCGCGCTCGGCCACGAAGTCACCTTCGTCGCCCACTCCCTCGACCCCTACCTCGCCGCGGAAGGCGGCGAGGAGGCGCTGAAGATCCCGACCCGGCTGCTCACCGGAGTCCCCACCACGGACCCGGACGCCCTGCTCGACGTCATCGGCACGCTCCACCGCAAGCACCCCGTGCACGGCGTGCTCGCCCTCAGCGAGGGCCACCTGCCCGCCACCGCACAGGTCGCCGAGGCCTTCGGCCTGCCCTTCGAGAGCGCCGCGGTGATGCGGCGCCTGCGCGACAAGCACGCCGTACGCGAGCTCCTGGGCGCGGCGGGCGTCCCGCAGCCGGCCTTCCGGCGGGCCCTGACAGTCGCGGAGGCCGTGGCCGCGGCCGGGGAGCTCGGCTACCCGGTCGTGGTCAAGCCGTCCGACGGCTTCGGCTCGCTCCACGTCGGTGTCGCGAACGACGCCGCCGAGGTCGCCGCGCTGGCGGAGGCCATCGCCGGCACGCGCTCCTACGGGCGCGGGGTCGCCGGCAGCGGAGTGGCGCTGCTGGAGGCGTACGTCCCGGGCCCCGTCGTCAGCTGCGAGATGGTGACCGTCGACGGCGTCAGCACCCCGTACGGCTGCGTGGACCGCATGCTGGCCCCCGCGCCCCACCCGGTCGAGCTGGGCGGCTGCTTCCCCGCCGAGCTGGCCGACGACGTGCGCGAGGCCGTCGTCCGCGTGTGCGCCGACGCGCTCGCCGCCGTCGGCGTCCGCCGCGCGCACACCCACACCGAGGTGGTCCTCGGGCCGGACGGGCCGCAGATCATCGAGATCAACGGCCGGCTCATCGGCGGCTACGTCCCCACGATGATCAATTACGTCCTGGAGCGGAACATCTACCACGACGTCGTCGAACTCGCCCTCGGCGGCAGCCCGTCACCCGCCCCGGTGCGCGGCGTGGGCTGCATCCGGGCGATCACCGCACCCGCATCCGGCGTACTCGCCGGCATCGGCGCGGACGCGGCACGGCAGGCCCCCGGCACGGCCGAGGTGATGCTGCACGCCCGGCCCGGACAGGAGGTGCGGCCGGCCCGGAACAACTTCGACCGGCTCGGCTTCCTCATCACCACGGCGGCGACGGCCGCGGAGGCGCGGAAGGCGGCGGAAGAGGCGCACGACCTGGTGCAGGTAACGGTGGGTGCGTCGTGACCGCCCGACTGCACGTGCTGTGCGTCGCCGGGAGCCCGAGCGCCGGCTCCCACACCCGGGCCCTCGTCGGGCACATCGGCGGCCTCCTGGAACAGCGCGGCTTCGAGAGCGGCCTCGCGGACCTCGCCGTGCTCGACCTGCCGCGCAGCCACCCCGACCACTACTGGAGCGAGGCCCCCCACCCCGTGGGCCGGGCACGCGAGTTCATCGAGGCGGTCCTCGCCGCCGACGCGCTCGTCCTCGGGACGCCCGTCTACCACTCCGGGTACTCCGGGCTGCTGAAGAACGCCGTGGACCTCCTGCCGTCCGACGCCTTCGCGGGCAAGGCGGTCGGCCTGGTCTCCCACGCCGGCGGGCCGCGCGGCTCGGCCACCGCCTGTGAACAGCTGCGCCAGGTCGTGAAGGCGCTAGAGGGCTGGGCGGTGCCGATGCAGGTCAGTACGGTCTCCGCGGACTTCTCGCCCTCGGGGAGAGGCGGCGACCGGGCCCTGGACCTGACGGGCCCGGTGCACGCGCGGTGCGAGGAGCTGGCGGACCAGCTGGCGGCGTTCACGCGGGCGATGCGGGGCCGGGGTGCGGGGGCCGGGGCCGGCAGCGCGGTTGCCGGGGCGACTGCGGAGGTGGCGGCGTGAGCCCCTCCCCGTCTCCGTCCACCTCCCCTTCCCCCTCGCTCCTGCCCCGCTGTCTGCGCCTCCTCCGCGAGGACCTGAAGGTCGTCGCCGACCGCGACCCCGCCGTGCGCACGCGCGGCGAAGCGCTGCTCGCCCCCTTCCTGCCGGCCCTGTGGCTGCACCGGCCGGCGAGCGGGCTGCACGCGCGCGGCCACCGGGTCGCGGCGCGCGTCCTGTCGCTGATCGGCCGCTTCCTGTCCGGCGGGGTCGACATCCACCCGGGCGCGCGCGTCGGGCGGCGGCTGTTCATCGACCACGGCGCGGCCGTGATCATCGGCGAGGACGCCGTGATCGGCGACGACGTCACCCTCTACCACCAGGTCACGATCGGCGCGGTCGGCTGGTGGCGGGACCGGCACCGGCTGCCGGGCGAGCGACGGCACCCCACCCTCGGCGACCGCGTCGTGGTCGGGGCGGGAGCGTCCGTCCTCGGCCCGGTGCGCATCGGTGACGACAGCCTGGTCGGCGCGCACGCGCTGGTGACGGCCGACGTCCCGGCCGGGAGCCGGGTGTGGGCGCCGAAGAGCGAGGTCCACCCGAAGGGCAAGCCGGGCGTGGCACGGACGGCGGCCGGTACGGAAGCGGCGACGAACGCGACAGCGAAGAGGAAGCGAGGCGGTCTGTGAGCACGGGCACAGGAACGGATACGGGTACGGGTACGGGTACGGGTACGGGTACGGGCTCCGGCACCGGGGAGCACGCCGGCTACCGCGAGGTGCTGCGCGAGGCGTTCGTCCGCCGCTACGAGGACGGCGCGGACTCCTGGAGCGAGGAGCCTGCGATGCGGGAGCTGGTCCCGCTGCTCTGCACGGAGCTGGCGCCGGGCGGCTCCGTGATCGACATCGGCGCGGGCCGCGGGCGGGACATGGAGCTCCTGCTCGCCGCCGGCCACCGGGTCACCGCCGTCGACCTCGTACGGCTCCCCGACTGGGACGACATCGCCCGCCGCTACGGCGCCGCGGCGGCCTTCGAGGTCGGCAACTTCGCCGACCTGGCGGACGACCGCGTCTTCGACGCCGCCGTCGACAACGGCGTGCTCCACCACCAGGCCCCGGAGGACTACGCGCCCTACCTGGCGAACGTGCGGCAGCGGCTGCGCCCCGGCGGTCTGCTGGCCGTCAGCCTGTTCACCACCGCCGAGGAGCTCGCCGAGGGCGTCCTGAACCGCGCCGAGGACGGCCGCCTGTCGCGCTGGTTCAACGAGCGGGAGGCGACGGAGCTGCTGGCCGGCGCCGGCTTCACGGTGACCGCGGTCCGTACCGTGCGCAGAGAACTGCCGGGCCTCGCCTACCTGCTGGTCCTTGCCCGCCGCGACGCGTGATCCGTACGAAGGTCTGATACCGATGACCGCTCCGTCCCGAGGGGGCCACGGCCCCGCCGAGGCCGCCCCCGCACCGGCGCCCGCGCAGCCGCGCAGCCGCATGTTCGCCTCGCTCGCCGTCCGCAACTACCGCTACTTCTTCTTCGGCCAGTTCATCTCGAACTCCGGTACGTGGATGCAGTTCGTCGCCCAGGACTGGCTGGTCTTCCACCTCACCGGAAGCACCTTCGCCGTGGGCGTCACCACGGCTCTGCAGTTCCTGCCGGTGCTGCTCTTCGGCCTGTTCGGCGGCGTGGTGGCCGACCGGTACCCGAAGCGGCGGATCCTGCTGACCACGCAGGGCACCATGGGCCTGCTCGCGGCCGCCCTCGCCGTGCTGACGCTGACCGACGTCGTCGTGGTCGCCCACGTCTACGTCTTCGCGTTCCTGCTCGGCCTCATGAACGTCTTCGCCAACCCGGCGATCCAGACGTTCGTCCCCGAGATGGTGGGGCCGGAGCGCGTCGCCAACGCGGTCAGCCTGGGCGCGGTGAACTTCCAGAGCGCCCGGCTGCTCGGCCCGGCCGCCGCCGGACCGCTGATCGTCGTCATCGGCAGCGGCTGGGCCTTCGCCCTCAACGCGCTCTCCTACGTCGCGGTGATCGCCTCGCTGCTGGCCGTACGGGTCGGCGAGCTGCGCCCGACGGCGTCGCAGCCGCGCGAGAAGGGCCAGATCAGAGCGGGTCTGCGGCATGTGCGCGAGCATCCCGAGCTCGTACGGCCCATCGTGCTGGTCGGCTTCGTCTGCACCTTCGGCTTCAACTTCCCCACGCTGCTGTCGGGCTTCGCGTACAACGTCTTCGACGGCGGCGCGAAGGAGTTCGGCTTCCTCACGACGGCGGTCGGCCTGGGCGCCCTGGCCGGGGCGCTGATGTCGGCGCGGCGCCGCAGCAGCCGCACGGTGGTGCTGGTGGGGACGGCGGCCGCCTTCGGCGCCCTGGAGGCCGTCACGGCGCTGGCGCCGTCCGTCTGGCTCTTCGGGGCGCTGATGGTGCTGGTGGGGCTACTGAGCGTGACGTTCTCGACGACGGCCAACTCCCTGGTGCAGCTGAACACCGATCCCGCGATGCGCGGCCGCGTCATGGGGCTGTACATGCTCGTGTACACGGGCGGGACGCCTGTCGGCGGCCCGGTCGTGGGCTGGGCCGTCCAGCACTACGGGGCGAGGGCGGGAATCCTGGCGTGCGGGCTGGTCGCGGTGGCCGCCGCGGCGATCGTCGGGCTGATCGCCCTGCGGGCTCCTCGTGCTCCTCGTGCGGGCGCGGGTGCGGATGGCTAGCGTGGCATCGGGGGAACGCTCGGGGATCGCTCGCTGATCGCTGGGAAGGAGCCGGAACCATGGCCGCGCAAGCAGAGGGCATGCCGTGCTGGGCCGACGCGATGTTCACGGACATCGAGAAGGCCAAGGACTTCTACGGTGCCGTCCTGGGATGGACGTTCGGCGAGAGTGCGACGGAGTTCGGCAACTACACCGAGGCGTACTCCGACGGAAAGGCCGTGGCCGCCGTCGTACCCCCCATGCCGGGCCAGGAGGGCACATCCGCCTGGTGCCTGTACTTCGCCTCGCCCGACGCCGCCGCCACCGCGGGAAAGATCCGCGCGGCCGGCGGCGAACTGCTGATGGAGCCGATGACGGTCGGCGACTTCGGCACCATGGTCCTCGCCCGCGACCCCTCCGGCGTCACCTTCGGCGTCTGGCAGGCGGGCACCCACGAGGGCTTCCAGAAGCGCGGCGAGCCGGGCGCGTACTGCTGGGCAGAGGTCTTCACCCGCGAACCCGGCCAGGCCGACGCCTTCTTCCCGGCCGTCTTCCCCTACGGGCTGCAGCACATGAAGGGCGAGGCGGACGCCGACGACGAGCAGATCGACTTCAAGCTCTTCGACCTCGGCGGCGAAACGGTGCTCGGCCGCATGGCGATGGGCGAGGAGTTCCCGCCGGAGATCCCGCCGTACATCCAGATCTTCTTCGCGGTGGGCGACTGCGACGCGGCGGTGGCCACGGCACGGGACCGCGGCGGCGCACTCCACTTCGGCCCGATGGACAGCCCCTTCGGCCGCTTCGCGGCCCTGACCGACTCCCAGGGCGCGGCCTTCGCCGTCATCGACCTGAAGACGACGAAGGGCGCGATGCCGGAGCTGACGGCGGAGCGGTGACCACGCGCGTCCGGAGCTCCTCCGGCACGGCGGTGCCCCAGGGCCGGGCACCGCCGCGTCACCGACTCAGACCGCAGTCCGCTCCACGGGGATCCACAGCTCCGCGTCCGCGTGTGCCGCGTCCTGCGACAGCCGGGTGCGCAGGATTTCGGGGCCCGGCCTGCTCTGGTACGGGTTGGACGGGAACCACTGCGTGAACACGTCCCGCCACAGGTACTGGAGCGCCTGCGGGAACGGCCCGGAGCTCTCGAAGACGGCCCATGTCCCCGCCGGGACGGTGAGCGCGTCCAAGTCCGCGGGCACGTCGGCCCCGGTCACCACGCCGTGGTAGTAGTCGAGTTCGGTTCCCTCCGCCCGGCTCGGGTCGAGGTCGTCGCTCACCCCTACGATCCCCTCCGGCTGCTGATCGGACAGGGCGGCGATGCGCCGTATCGTCTCCTGGTCGATGCCCCGGATGAAATCGGCGATCACCGGATTCACCCCCTCATGGACCAGAGGGGCACGGACCTTCTTGCCGGCCACGCGGAACTGCTCCTTCTCCACGACCCGGTATCGCATGCTGCTACTCCCTTCGACAACAAGACGGAAGGACATCCGAGGCTGGGAGCGCAGAGCGGCACCGGTCTGCCGGGCCTCACGCGGCCCCACACCGTGCACGCCCCGGAACGCACGCGCGAACGCCTCCCCCGAGCCGTAGCCGTAGCGCACCGCGATCTCCAGCAGCGTCCGCTCCCCGGCGAGCACTTCGGCCCCGGCGACGGTGAGCCGCCTGCGCCGGATGTACTCCGACAGAGAGATCCCCGCCAGCGCGGAGAACATCCGGCGGAAGTGGTACTCCGACGTCACCGCGATCCGCGCCAGCTCGGTCGCCTCGATCCGCTGATCGAGATGCGACTCGATATGTTCCAGGGCCTCGTTCAGCCGCTCCAGCACCTCGGTCTCCTTCCCTTACGTCCCTCACGTTAGGAAGGCCGCATCCTGCCGGACCCGACATTCTGTGCCCGGTCCGGTCAGTACTACGAGCTCGCTTCCGCGCGCGGCTCGAACCACACGCACTTCCCGACCACATTCAGCTCGTCCCACACGAGGGTCACCCCGGAATCGACGGAGAGGCTTCTGACGAGCCTGAGCCCCCGCCCGTCCTCCAGCGAGGTGCGCGCGGTCGCCTGAAGCACGGCGCTGACGAACTCCCGCGCGACGCGAGCGGTGGTGGGGGAGGCGGGCGCGGAGAGGTAGTAAGCCTCCGTGAACCTGCCGTTGTCCTCCTCCGGCGCTCGTTCTGCTGCTCATACGCGCGGACATGCACCCCGGACTGTCGCCCATGGTGGGCGCCGTGCCCGGCGGATTGGCTGTAGCCATGACGAACGCCGCTCCCAAGAACACGACTCCTGTGAAGAACACCGCCTCCCGCCCCGACATCCTCGTCCTCGGCGCCACCGGCAAGACCGGACGCCGGGTGGTCCGTACCCTCCGCGCCGCCGGTGTGCCCGTCCGGGCGGCCTCCCGGTCCGGGGAGGTGCGCTTCGACTGGACCGAACCGGCCACGTGGGCCGCCGCCCTCAAGGGCGTCTCGGCCGTCTACCTCATCGCCCCCGACGAGGGGTACGAGGCCGTGCCCGTCTTCGCCCGGCAGGCCGTCGAGGCGGGCGTGCGGCGCTTCGTCGTCCTCTCCGGGCGCGGGATCGCCCATGTCGGCGAGGACTTCGGGCAGGGCATGGCCGTCGCCGAGAAGGCCGTCCGCGACTCCGGCGCCGAGTGGGCGGTCGTCCGGGCGAACAACTTCAACCAGAACTTCAGCGAGGACCTGTGGTGGCGGCCGCTCCGCGAGGGGCGTCTCGCGCTGCCGATCGGGGACGTGCCCGAGCCGTTCGTCGACGCGGACGACGTCGCCGAGGTGGCGGCGGCGCTGCTCACCCGCGCCGGCGCCGAGCACACCGACGAC
Source organism: Streptomyces hiroshimensis (assembly GCF_014650335.1). Classification (GTDB taxonomy): domain Bacteria; phylum Actinomycetota; class Actinomycetes; order Streptomycetales; family Streptomycetaceae; genus Streptomyces; species Streptomyces hiroshimensis. Next base: position 274,712 of record NZ_BMUT01000009.1, on the reverse strand, counting down.
GTGTACGAGGTCTCCGGGCCGCGCGGGCTGACCTTCGGCGAGGCCGTCGCGACGATGGCCCGCGCCGCGGGGCGGGAGATCGCCTACGTGGAGCTGACGCCGGAGGAGTACCGCGCCGAACTGCTCGCGGCCGGCTGGACCGAGGCGGCCGCGAACGCCTTCGACGCGCTCTTCGCCCTGCACCGCACAGGCCTCACGGCCGAGCCCGCCGACGGGGTGCGGCGCGTCCTCGGCCGCGCGCCGGCCGACTTCGGTGCGTACGCCACGAAAATCGCCGCGACGGGGGCGTGGGCCCGGGTTGAATGACCATGATCACCGGCGGTCGGCGGGCCCGCGGTCCGGCCGGCCGGCCGCCGGCACACCACACTCCCGGAGGAGTCGCATGGTCAGCACTCAGGCGCTGGTGGGCATTGCCGCCGTGGAACTCGGCATGGTCCTCACCCCCGGCCCCAACATGATCTACCTGGTGTCCCGTTCGATCACGCAAGGGCGGCGGGCCGGGCTCGTCTCCCTACTGGGCGTCGCGGTGGGCTTCTTCGTCTACCTGCTGGCCGCCGTCGCCGGCCTCGCCACGCTCTTCAGCCTCGTACCCGCCGTCTACACGGCCCTCAAACTGGCCGGCGCCGGCTATCTGGCCTACCTCGCGTGGAAGACCCTCAAGCCCGGCGGGGTCTCGGCGTTCGACCCGAAGCCGCTGCCGCCGGACCCGGCGCGCAAGCTCTTCACGATGGGGCTGGTCACCAACCTCCTCAACCCGAAGATCGCCGTCCTCTTCATCTCCGTGCTGCCGCAGTTCATCGAACCCGACCGGGGCTCCGTGGCCGGGCAGAGCCTCGTCCTCGGCCTCACCCTGATCGCGGTCGCCATCACCGGCAACGCCCTGATCGCCATGAGCGCCGGTGCCATATCCGGCTTCCTGCGGCGGCGGCCGCGGTGGCTGCGGATGCAGCGGTACGTGATGGGGACGGTGCTGGCGGGCATCTCGGTACGGGTCGCGACGACCTGAGCCGCCGGCCGGGGGGAGGAGGAGGCCACCCCCGCGTGTGGAGACCGTTCACCACCCGCGGCCCGAAGTGTGTGCACGCCTCCCCTCCTCCGCGGCGCCCCCGCGGCGGCATCGTGACAGTGCAGCCGGCTGCGGCTGCCGTGGTGCGAGGCATAAGGGGGAGTGCCGTGAACAAGGCGGCGATGGTGACGGGGCTGCGGCATGGGGGGCGGCACGGGGGGCGGTTCCCGGCGGCGGGCGGGCCGGGGGGCCTCGGCCCGGGATCCGGGCGGGCCGCCGGGCCGGGGGCCGTGTCGGCGGCCGGGCCGGGGATCCCCGACGACCTCGTCGCCGAGATGGCCGAGGCGCTGTTCCGGTCGCTGCGCCGCAGCGACCAGCGCAGCAAGGGCGAGCAGTATCTGCACGGGCTGCTCGCCGCGAACGGCCGCAAGACCATCCAGAACATCGCGGGCGCCGTCGACGCACCCGGCGGCCAGCAGAGCCTGCACCACTTCATCTGCAGCTCCACCTGGCACTGGAACCCGCTGCGCGAGGCCCTCGCCCACTACGTGGAAGGCATCGCCCCCGCGCGCGCCTGGGTCGTACGGCAGCTGATCATTCCCAAGCGGGGCGAGCACTCGGTCGGCGTGCGGCGGCAGTTCGACCCGGAGCTGGGCGAGACGGTCAACGCGCAGCGCGCGTTCGGGGTGTGGCTCGCCTCCGGGGCGATGACCGTACCGGTGCACTGGCGGCTCTTCCTGCCCGACGGGGCCGACGGGGCGGACGAGCAGGGCGCCGGCATCCCCGCGTCGGCGCTGCGCGAGGAGACCGCGGACGAGAGCGCGACGGGCACGGTCCTCGACGACCTGCGGAAGTGGAAGCTTCCGCGCCGTCCCGTCGTGCTGGACGTGCCCACGACCCGGGTCGGGCCCGCGGTGCGGCGCTTCGCCGAGGCGGGCCTGCCGGTGCTGGCCCGCGTGTGCGGCGCGACGCGGCTGGTCGTGGCCGAACCGGCGCTGCCGGGCCACGGCCTGGGGCCCGTCCCCGCCCTGCGGATCCTCCAGGGCGTACGGGGCCTGCGGCGCCGGATCGCGGGGGCGGGGCTGGTGGCCGCGGTGCCGGTGACACTGCCGGTGGGGCACGGGCGCCTGCCGGCAGGCGGGCAGCGGCCCGGGCTGCTGCTGGGCGAGTGGCGCGATCCGGAGGGCGCGCCCGAGCGGATCTGGCTGACGGACATGGTCCGCACGCCCGTCGGCGAACTGGCGCGGCTGGCCCGTCTGGCCCATGACACGGCGGCGGACTGCGAGGAGGTCGGCGCGCGCGTGGGCCTCCGCGACTTCAAGGGCCGCTCTTTCCCGGGCTGGCACCGCCACATGACCCTGTCCTCGGCGGCGTACGCGGTCTCGTCCCTGACCTCGGCCTACGCCCTGACGGGCGAGGCCCTGTACGCGTGACGGCGCCGACGCCGGCGGTGCCCACCCCAGGGGTCGTGGGTGCTGCCCCGCACCCCCACCCCCGCCGCAACGGCGCTCAACCCCCACGGTGGCAACCGGCGGTGCCGCACCCGCCTCAGGCACGCTCGGCACCGCCGGACACGTCGTGATCGCTTGCTCGCCGCCGCGGCGGAAGGAGATTGCCGACCCGGCAGCCGGGATGGGCGCCCCGCCCGCACCCCCACCCCGCCGGACGGCGGCTACGCGTCGCCGCCCGGCCGCCGGCTCAGCAAGTGCCTCGTGCGCTGGAGCCGCAGCGCGAGCTGGATTTCCAGGGCGCGGTCCGGTTTCTGCCACGTCGGGCCCAGGAGTTCCGTGATGCGTTCCAGGCGGCGGTAGACCGTGTTGGGGTGGACGTGCAGGACGTCCGCCGCCGCCGTCGCGCTGCTGCCCGAGGCGAAGTAGACCTCCAGCGTGTGGGTGAGCTCGGTCAGGCGGAGCATGTCGTATTCGAGGACGGGGCCGAGCGCGGAGTGGACGAAGCCGTCGACGTCGTGGTCCTCGGCGAGCAGCACGCCGAGGAAGCCGAGTTCGCCGGGCGAGGCGTAGCCTCCGGTGTCGCCGAGGGCCGTCAGGGCGTCCACGCAGCGCAGGGCCTCCTGGTAGGCCTGGTGGACGGCGCCGTCGCCCGTCACCGGCCCCGCCGCCCCGACCGTCACCGGGTGGTGCAGGAGCGGCGTGAGCTCCTCGGAGACGGCTTTGGCGGTGGCCCCGGCGTCGCCGCCGGGCAGCAGCAGCACGATGCTGCCGTCGAGCACGCTCTTGAGGCCGGACATCCGGTAGGCGTACGAGGAGGCCCAGACGACGGCCCGGCCCTGGGGCCCGCCCTCGGGCCGGGCGACGACCACGACGTGCGGCTGGGTGAGGTCGACGGTGAGCCGCCGTGCGCGGTCGGCGAGCCGCGCCGACAGCGGGCGGCGGCCGGAGAGGAGTTCGTCGAAGAGCTCGTCGCGGACCTGGCCCTCCACGAGGGCCGTGTTGCGCTGGATGAGCAGCAGCGTCGCGCAGACCTGGGCGGTGGAGTGCAGCAGGCGCACTTCCTTGTCGGTGGGCGGCTGCGCGGGGACGAGCACGAGCGCCCCGAGCGCCTCGGACCCGGCCGCGGCGGAGGCGACCCAGGCGCGCTCCCCGGCCCGGACGGGCGCCCGCCCGGCGTGGGCGTCGAGGACGGCCTTGGCGATGTCGGCCTCGTCGAGCGGGGGCGGGGCGGGGTCGCCGACGACGGCGAGGGTGCGCCCGTCGGCGTCGCGCACGATCAGCGCGCCGTCGAGCACGGCCGCGGCCTCGGCGGCGACGGCGGGCAGGTCGCAGCCGTCGAGTACGAGGTCGATGAGCCGGCTGCGGACGTCCGCGAGGCGCCGTTCGGTCGTCAGGTAAGTGCGGGCGCGGGAGCTGTCCAGCTCCAGCTCGGTGACCTCGGCGCGGGCGCTGTCGAGGAGGCGCGCCTTCTCGATGGCGACGGCGGCGAGGTCGGCGAGCGAGCGCATGAGCCCGATCTCGTCGGGCGCGAAGTGCCGGATCTTGCGGTTGGCGCCGTAGAGCGTGCCGAAGACGGAGTCGCCGTGCTGCAGGGGCACGGACATGACGGCGTGCAGGCCCTCGGCCCGGACGACCTCGTCGATCTCCTCGGAGTGGGGGATGCGGTCGTCGCCGAGGTAGTCGGCGGTCCAGGAGGGCGCGGCCTGCCCGTGGACGACGCCGCCGAGGCCGTGCCCGCCGGCCACGCGCAGGCCCACGTTGAGAGCGGTGGTGTCGCCGTCGGAGGCGCGGATGCAGGAGCTTTCGCCGTCGGGGTCGAGGAGGCCGATGTAGGCCATGTCGAAGTTGAGGAGGCGGCGCGCCCGGTGCGAGATGACCTTGAGGAGGGTGTCCAGGTCGTAGGGGAGGGTGAGGTCGCGGGCGGTGTCCACGAGCGCGGTGAGCCCGGCCTCGCGCTGCTCGTGCCGGCCGAAGAGCGCGTGGACGCCCAGGGCGAGCTCCGTGGCCTGTTCGAGCTCGGCGAGGGCGGAGCCGGTGAGGCCGCTGCGGCGGGCCTCGCGGACCAGGGCCTCGAAGCGGCCGGGCGGGGCCTCCTCGGCGAGCAGTCTGAGCACGGTGATCGCACTTGCCGTGGTGGAGTGCACGGCGCGAGTCATCTCCGTACCCCCAGAGTCGTCTCTCTCCGGACCCTTCAGGTGAAGCGTCCCCCCGCGGGTGAACGTAAGCGGATTGGACTGGACCAGTCAACTTTGCCCGGTCTTGGTGTACACCGTCCACACCCCTCCCCGCCCCACACGGTGAACCGCCCACCTTCCCCTGACCTGCGGTTTCAGCAAGGGTGAAGGGTGCGTGGCGCGCGCCGCAGCAAGCGCGCGCCGGTTCTGACTGGGGGGACGAAATGCAGGAAACAGGACAGGCGCACCTACAGAGTTACGTGCGATCGCTCCGGCGCAGCGCGGAGTCGCTGCACCGGCCCGACCGGCCGGACGTCTTCACTCTGGACGGCCGGGAGTGGGACCTTCTGGACGGCGTGTTCGCCCCGCCGTTCTCCGCGGCGACGGGGGTGGCCATGGAGCTGCTCGACGCAGAGCTCGCCGGCCCGCCGCACGGACGACCGCACGGACGGCCGCACGGACGGCCCCGCTCCCTGCTGGAGATCGGCTGCGGCACGGGCGTCATCGCCGTCACCGCCGCCCTCACCGGGCACGGCCGCGTCGTGGCCTCCGACATCAGCCCGCAGGCCGCCCGCAACACCGCCCTCAACGCCGCCCGGCACGGCGTCGCCGACCGCGTCCGAACGCTCTGCGGCGACCTGTTCGCCCCGCTCCGCGAGCTCGGCGAGGACGGCAAGGACGGCGAGGGCGAGCGCTTCGACACCGTCTACTGGCACTCCAACTTCGTCAAAGCGCCGGAGCACTACGTCTACGGGTCGATGCACGAGCGCGCCTACGTCGACGCCGGGTACGCGGCCCACCGCCGCTACCTGGCCGGCGCGCACGACCACCTGGCGCCGGGCGGGCGGGTCCTGCTCCACTTCAGCGACCGCGGCGACATCCTCGGCCTGCGCCGGACGGCCCGCGAGTGCGGGCGCGGGCTGCGGGTCCTGCGCAGCCGGAGGGTCCGGGAGGGGCAGGAGACGGTCGAGCACATGCTGCTCGAAGTGACCGCGGCAAGGGCTGCGCTGAGACCCGCCGCCTAGAGCGCGCCCGGCCGGCGGCGAACGCCCGCACGACCCCGGCGAACACCCGGCCCCGGCCTTACGGCACCATCACGGCACCCTCACAGCACTCTCCACGGCACTCCTCACGGCACTTCACGGCACGCACCTCACGGCACTCTCCACGGACGACATCACTGTGCGCACTCTGCTCGTCGACAACTACGACTCCTTCACCTACAACCTGTTCCACTACCTGGCCCGCGTGAACGGGCAGCCGCCGGAGGTCGTCCGCAACGACGACCCGGACTGGCACCCCGGCCGCCTCGCGGAGTTCGACAACGTCGTCCTCTCCCCCGGGCCCGGCACCCCGCTGCGCGACGCCGACTTCGGGATCTGCCGCGCCATCGCCGAGCGCACCGACCTGCCGCTGCTGGGCGTGTGCCTGGGGCACCAGGGCATCGGGATGCTGCACGGCGCGACCGTCGGCCGGGCCCCGCGCCCGCACCACGGCCGCACCTCCCCCGTCCTGCACGACGGCACCGGCCTCTTCGCCGGCCTGCCCTCGCCCTTCGAGGTCGTGCGCTACCACTCCCTCGCCGTCACCGACCTGCCCGGCGTCCTGAAGGCGACGGCCTGGACGCCCGACGGGGTGCTGATGGGCCTGGAGCACCGGGAGCGGCCGCAGTGGGGCGTGCAGTTCCACCCCGAGTCGGCGGGCAGCCACTACGGCATCGAGCTGCTGGCCAACTTCCGCAGGCTGACGGAGGAGCGGCGGCCGGCGAACCGGACCGCGAACCGGCCCACGGTCGAGCTCACCCAAGCGCCCCCGGCGCCCGCCGCCCACCCCCGCCGCACCCTCCGCGTCCTCGCCGAGCAGCTGCCCACCCGCTGGGACGACGAGACCGTCCACGCCCGCCTCTTCGGCGGCGACGGCGACGGCAACGACGGCGACGGCCGGCACGGAAGCAACCCGCACACCTTCTGGCTGGACAGCAGCCGCCGCGACGGCGAACTGGGCCGCTTCTCCTTCATGGGGGACGCCTCGGGCCCGCTCGCCCGCGTCGCCAAGGCCGACGTGTGGACCTCCACCGTCACGGTGCACTCCGCCGGAGGCGCCCGCACCGACATCGTCTCGGGCGCCTTCCTGGAGTGGCTCGACCGCGACCTCGCCGCGACCCGCGCGAGCGTCCCGGAGCTGCCCTTCGACTTCGCGCTCGGCTGGGTGGGCTACCTGGGCTACGAGCTGAAGGCCGAGTGCGGCAGCCGGGCCGTGCACCGCTCTGAGGAGCCGGACGCGTACATGGTCTTCGCCGACCGGGCCGTCGTCCTCGACCACGCGACCGGCACCACGTACCTGCTGGCCCTGGCCGAGGACGGGAACGAGGACGGACGCGGGAGCGAGCGCGACGCCCGCGCCTGGCTGGCCGCGACCGCCCGCCGGCTCGCCGCCCTGGCCGGCGAGCGGACCCCGTACGCCGGTCCCCCGGCGCCCCTGTCGGAAGCGCGCCTGCGCCACGACCGCTCCGCCTACCTGGGCCTGATCGACGAGTGCCTGGAGGAGATCGCGGCGGGCGAGACGTACGAGGTGTGCCTGACGAACATGGCCGAGGCGCGCGGCGACCTCGACCCCTGGCAGGGCTACCAGTACCTGCGCCGCTTCAGCCCGGCCCCGTTCGGCGCGCTGCTGCGCTTCGGCGACCTGTCGGTGCTGAGCACCTCGCCGGAGCGGTTCCTGCGCGTCGACAGGAACGGCGCGGCCGAGTCCCGTCCCATCAAGGGCACCCGCCCGCGCGGCGCGACGGAGCAGGAGGACGCGGCGCTCCGCGCCGAGCTGCTCGTCCACGAGAAGGACCGCGCCGAGAATCTGATGATCGTCGACCTGGTCCGCAACGACCTGGGCCGCTGCGCCGAGACCGGCAGCGTGGACGCGTCCGGCAGCTTCCGGGTGGAGACGTACGCGACGGTGCACCAGCTGGTGAGCACCGTGCGGGCCACGCTCCGCCCGGACGTCTCGGCGGTGGCCTGCGTCCGCACCGCCTTCCCCGGCGGCTCGATGACCGGCGCGCCGAAGCTGCGCACCATGCGCATCATCGACCACCTGGAGAACGGCCCGCGCGGCGTCTACTCCGGCGCCCTCGGCTACTTCTCGCTGACCGGGGCCGCCGACCTGAGCATCGTCATCCGCACGGCCGTGGTCACGCCCGGGCGGGTCCGCTACGGGGTGGGCGGCGCGATCGTCGACCTCTCCGACGCGGCGGAGGAGTTCGAGGAGACCGTGGTGAAGGCGGCCCCGCTGCTGGCGCTGACGGCGCCGAGCAGCTCGCTCCAGCGCAGGGACCGCAGCCGCACGGCGCGGTCGGCCAGCTCGCGCGTGGTGTGCACGTAGCCGGCGCCCAGGATCTCCAGGGAGTCCAGGACCCGGGCGGCGGCGCGGCCCCGCCCGGTCACGGCGTCGCCGCGCGGGTTGCCGCGCTCGGCGACGGCCTCCAGCGTCGCCGGGCTCATGGTGGTGATGGCGTCCCAGACGACGAGCTCGTCCACGTAGCGGGTGTCGGGGATGCCCGGGGTCCGTACGGCCGTGTCCGTCCAGCGCATCCGGTGCGGGCGGGCGCCGTGGGCCGCGAGCTCGCGCCAGGCGGGCCCGGCGAGCAGCTGCTCGTGGCAGTGGAAGACGAGCCGCGCCGACGCGAGCGCGGCCTCTCCCCGCATCACCTGCGCCGCCTCCGAGGAGGAACGGCGCAGCCGCTCGTCGAAGGCGGCGTCCACGGGCGCCAGCGGCACCGAGACGACGGCCTGGAGCGCGGCGAGGTCGCGGCCCGCGCGGCGGGCCCGGCTCAGGCCGTCCAGCCAGGCGGCGGCCGCGAGGTCGTAGTGGGCGGGCGAGAGCACGGGCCCGACGTCCACGCCGACGCCCTCGGCCAGGCAGTCGGCGGCCGCGGCCAGCCCCTCGGGGCAGGCGGGCAGGGCGACCAGGGCGTTGGGGCGGTCCACGGCCCGCCACAGGCGCAGCGCCGTCGCCGTGTCCGCGACGGGGCCGACCTCCACCGCGACGTGCCCGTCGCGGCCGCCGGTGCGCTCGTGGACGGGCAGCAGCACGTCGCAGGCGCGCCGGGCCTCGGCGGCGAGCAGCGACTCGGCGCACGGCCCGGCCTCGCGCAGCGGGCGGCCCGCCCACGGTGCGCGGGCGCGCCGGCGCAGGGACCGGGTCAGGGGCTCGGGCCCCAGGGCCAGCCCGGTGATCAGCCCGTCGTCGACGAGCCGGGCCAGCCGGCGCGGGTTGGGCTCGTGCCACCCGGCACCGTCCAGCCAGCGCGAGACGCCCTCGTCCGCCAGCAGGCTGATGACGCCCGCGCCGCACACCTTGTCACTCCTTGCCCTGCCGGCCATCCGGCAGCATCACGTTCCCGGCGGCATCACCTTGCCGGCAGCATTCGTGCGAGACCGCGCCGCTCGATGCACGCCGCGGAATCCTCGGCGGAAATGCCGTACCAGTCAAGGAAGCTGATGGTGCGTCGCGCTTCGTCGTGGCGCAGGTCATCCCGGCCGCCGCCCGCCGGCCCGGCCGGGGTTACCGACGGCACCCCGCCGAGGGCACCGCGCGCGCCCTCCGGCAGGGCGAGGGTCGCGCCCGGCGCCGCGAGTTCCGCGAGCCCGGCGAGAATGTCACTTTTTCCGGAGCGGACGGGCAGGCTGCCGGAGCGGACGGGCGGGCCGCCGAGGGACCACACGGGCCGCGGCTCCCGCGCACCGGCCGCGGCCAGGGCGCGCCAGCGCGGCGACGCGAGGAAATCCCGGTGCGCGCGCTGCACGAGCCGGGCGGTGGCGAGGCCCGCCCGGCCGCGCAGCGCCGCCGTCTCGTGCCCGCCGACCGCGTCCAGCCGGGCGTCGACGACGGCGTCGATCCGGCGTACGGGCACGGAGGCGGCGGTGTGCAGGCCGGAGAGGTCCAGCCCCGCGGCGCGGGCGCGCTCCAGGCCCGCGCGGAAGGCGTCGAGGACCCGCCCGTAGCGGGCGGCCGAGCCGATCCAGGCCACGTGCACGCCGATGCCCTCGGCCAGCAGGTCCGCCACGGCGGGCAGCGCCCGGGGCGCGGCCGGCACGCAGACCAGCAGGCCGGGGCGGGCGACGAGCCCGTGCAGGACGCGGGCCTCGCCCAGCACCGCGGCGGCGTCGCCCGCGCCGCGCACGGTGAGCTCGGCGGAGACCGTGCCGCTGCCGGCGCCGCCGCCGGCGGGGGACAGTGCGGCGCAGGCCCGGCGCAGCTCCTCCGTGGTGGCGTGCGGGCCGCAGGCGAGGCCGGTGACCTGCCGGTCGTGGACGAGCCGCCGCAGCGCGCCGGGGGTGAGCCGGTCGCGGCCGGCGTCCTCGATCCATACGGACACGGCCGGGCGGGCCGGTGCGCCGCCGTGGACCGGTCGGTCGAGGGTCGCGGTCAGGGGTCCAGTCATGGACCGGAACTCTGCGGCGTACCACCCGCCTCCGGCAATTCTGCGGCGCGCAAGCGTCAGGAATTCACGGGAGTGTCATCTCCCCCAATTCCCGTACCTGACAACTCCTTTGCCATCTGACAGCAACGCGATACGGGCTTGGCGGCGCGGCTTACCGCCTTCCACGATCACTTCCCGAATCACCGCAGAACACCGAACCCTCGGGGGAGAGAACGTGATGGAGAAGCCCGTAACGACGCCGGGACTCGTGACGCGGAGCGACCGCGTGGACGCCTGGAAGGTCAGCGCGTCGATGCCCGTGCACTACGAGATCCAGGTGTGCGACGACGCCTTCGGGCTCGGCAACACCGCGCTGCTCGGACACGCGGGGCAGCGCCCCGAGCGCATCCGCCGCTTCGTCGTCGTCGATGCCAACGTCCTCGCGCTGCACGGCGACCGCATCCGCAGCTACTTCGCGCACCACGGCGTCGAGTACGCGCTGCACGCCGTGCAGGTGGACGAGACCGTCAAGAGCCTGGACACCGCCACGGAGATCGTGCGCGCCCTGGACGCCTTCGGCATCGACCGCCGGCGCGAGCCGATCGTCGTGATCGGCGGCGGCGTGCTGATGGACATCGTGGGCCTGGTCGCCAACCTCTACCGCCGCGGCACGCCCGTCGTCCGCGTCCCCACCACGCTCATCGGCCTCGTCGACGCGGGCGTGGGGGTCAAGACCGGCGTGAACTTCAACAACCACAAGAACCGCCTGGGCACCTACTTCGCGTCCTCCCTCACCCTCCTCGACCGCTCCTTCCTGGTCACCGTCGACCGCCGGCACATCGCCAACGGCCTCGCCGAGATCCTCAAGATGGCCCTGATCAAGGACGCGCGCCTGTTCGACCTGCTGGAGGAGTACGGCCCGCGGCTGCTGGACGAGAAGTTCCAGGGCACCACCCCCGCCCTGGAGCGCGCCGCGAGCGAGGTCGTCCAGCGCGCCATCCACGGGATGCTGGAGGAGCTCCAGCCCAACCTGTGGGAGACCGAGCTGGAGCGCGTCGTCGACTACGGGCACACCTTCAGCCCCACCGTCGAGATGCACGCCCTGCCCGCCCTGCTGCACGGCGAGGCGGTGTGCGTCGACATGGCGCTGACCACCGTCCTCGGCTGGCGCCGCGGCCTGGTCTCCACCGGGCAGCGCGACCGCGTCCTGGCCGTGATGCGCTCCCTCGAACTGCCCAGCTGGAACGCCCTGCTGGAGCCGGGCCTGCTGGCCGAGGCGCTGGCCGACACCGTGCGCCACCGCGACGGGCAGCAGCGGCTGCCGCTCCCGGCCGGCATCGGCGAGGCGGTCTTCGTCAACGACGTCACCGAGGACGAGCTCGCGGTCGCCGTCGACGACCTGCGCCGCCTCGGCAGCGCGCAGGAGGCCGTCCGTGCCTGAGGTCACCGAGACCCCCGCGGCCACCGCGCCCGGCGAGCCCAGGGCACTCGCCGCCCCCGCCGCACTCCTCGCCGACGTCTCCGGCGCCGCCGACATCCACGGCGTGCACGGCGCGGCCGGCCTCACCCACTGGAAGTGCCTGGCGAGCCGCCGCGATCTGCGCGGGGACTGGGAAGCCGTGGAATGGGCCAGCATTCCGCCCGGCGGCGTCAGCGGCGAACACCGGCACACCCGTACCGAGGAGATCTATTTCATCCTCTCCGGCCGCGGTGAATTCCTGCTGAACGGCACCGCGCACCCCGCCCGCCCCGGCTCCCTCCTGCTCACCGGTACCGGCGCCGTGCACGGCCTGCGGAACACCGGCGAGGACCACCTGGACTGGCTCGTCATCGAAATGCTCACACCCCCCACGGCCGGTGCGCTGCGGGGCGACACGCCGCGCCCGGCGGAGGAGAAGACTGTGAATCCGGCGAATCCAGTGAATTCGGTGAATCCGGCGAATGCCGAACTGCACGACCTGCGCGCCGAGCGCTCGGTCGACCCGGGCCGGGTCTTCACCGGCCCGCTGCGCACCGTAGAGATCGACGCGCTGGAGCCGAGCGCCACGCGCACCCTGCACTCGCGCGGCGCCGAGCACACCGTCTTCGTGCTCTCCGGCTCCGGCTGGGCCGCCTCGGGCGGCGCCACCGCCGAGCTCACCCCCGGCACCGCCCTGACGCTGCCGCTGGGCACCACCGCCGAGATCGCCGCCAACCACGACGGCATGGAGTTCTTCCACGCCGAACTCGCCGTACCGGTCGCGCCCGCGGCCGCCGGGGAGGCGCGGTGATCATCCAGCGCGCGGACGCCTCCGCCCGCTTCCTGAACGCCGCGGGCCCCTCGGCCGAGTGGGCCTGCCTGGCCCGCCGCGGAATGCTCCACAGCGAGTGCGAGGCCGTCGACCTGCTGCGGCTCGGGCCGGGCGCGACCGCCGCCCACCGCCCGGACGAGGGCATCGAGCAGGCCCTCTACGTCCTCGCCGGCCGGGGCGAGGCCACCTCCGGCGGCACCACCCGCCCCGTAGGAGCGGGCGAACTGCTGCTCGCGCCGCACGACTGCCGGCTGACCGTACGCGCCCTGGACGAGGGCCTGGAGCTGCTCACCGTACGCGTCCTGCCCGCGCGGACCACCGGCCGCCTGCCCGCGCGGATCCCGGAACTCCCGGAGGAGCAGCGCATGGAGTGCGTCCGATGACCGGCACCGACGCCGGGACGAGCACCCCCACCCCCACCCCCACCGACAAGAGGAGCGGGAACGTCATGAGCAAGGTGAGCCGGCGCGGCTTCCTCGCCCGGACCGGCGGAGTGGCCGGCGCGGCCGTCGGCGCAGCCGCCGTGCCGGGCCTGACCGGCGGCGCCACGGCCGTGGCGGCCGACAAGGGCGCGGTGGGCCGCCTGTCCCTGGGCACCGACCTCGTCACCGTCAAGCGCGGCGAGGCCCGCTACGGCGACCTGATCACCGGCTTCAACCAGCGCTGGGCCGGCAAGCCGGACGCCGTGCGGCTGCCCACGACCACCGAGCACGTCGTCAAGGCCGTCCAGGAGGCGGTCGACGGCAAGAAGACGCTCACCGTGCGCGGCGGCGGGCACGGCTTCGAGGACTTCGTCTTCCGGCCCGACGTCGAGGTCGTCCTCGACATGACCCTCATGGACGCCGTCTACTTCGACACCGACCGCAAAGCCTTCGCCGTCGAGGCGGGCGCGACCCTGCTCGACGTCTACGAGACGCTCTACGAGGGCTGGGGCGTCGTCATCCCGGGCGGCGTCTGCTACGCCGTCGGCATCGGCGGGCACGCCTCGGGCGGCGGCTACGGCATGCTCTCCCGCAAGCACGGCCTGGTCGTGGACCACCTGTACGCCGTCGAGGTCGTGACCGTGGACGCGTCGGGCAAGGCCAGGGCGGTCGTCGCGACGCGCGAGGAGAACGACCCGAACCGCGACCTGTGGTGGGGCTACGCGGGCGGCGGCGGGGGCAACTTCGGCGTCATCACCCGCTACTGGTTCCGTTCGCCCGGCGCCACCGGCTCCGACCCGTCCAAGCTGCTGCCGAACCCGCCCGCCGAGGTCCTCGTCACGGCCGCCGCCTGGCCCTGGGAGAAGGTCACCCAGCGCGGCTTCACCGAGTTCGTGAAGTTCTACGGCGAGTGGCACGAGAAGAACAGCGGCGCGAACTCCCCCTACGCGGGCCTGTGCAGCTGGCTGTTCCTCAACCACAAGGCCTCGGGCGCGCTCGGCATGCTGCTCCAGATGGACGGCACCGCGCCGGACGCCGAGAAGCTCGTCAACGACTTCCTCAACGGCCTCAACAAGGCCCTCGGCGTCGCCCACCAGGAGGTCGGCGAGCAGGTCGGCGAGCTGCGCCCCATGCCGGAGTTCGCCAGCACCAAGCGCCTTCCGTGGCTCAAGGCCACCCGCTACATCGGCACCAGCAGCGAGCTGCAGACCAACCCCACCTTCCGCGGCGAGCACAAGTCCGCGTACATGAAGAAGGGGTTCCCGGACCACCAGATCGCCGCGATCTGGAAGCACCTCACCCGCGGCGACTACGCCAACAAGTACGGCGGCCTCGTCGCCACGTCCTTCGGCGGCCGCATCAACGAGACCGCCCCCGACGCGACCCCCGTGGCCCAGCGCAGCTCGGTCCTCAAGCTGCTCTACCAGACGTACTGGACCGACCCGGCGGACGACGCGAAGAACCAGGCCTGGCTGCGCGAGTTCTACCGCGACATGTACGCGGAGACCGGCGGCGTGCCCGTGCCGAACGCCGTGACGGACGGCTGCTACGTGAACTACGCGGACAGCGACATCAGCGATCCGAAGCTCAACACCTCGGACGTGCCCTGGTACCGCCTCTACTACAAGGACAACTACGCCCGCCTGCAGAAGGTGAAGGCGAAGTACGACCCGAAGAACGTCTTCCGGCACCGCCAGTCGGTCCAGCTCCCCTCCTGATAGGGCATCCCCGTGTCGCAGAAGCCGCACCACTCCGCGAGCCCACCGGGCTCCTCCAGACTCCCCTCCCTTACGGGCATGCGGTTCGTCGCCGCGATCCTCGTCTTCGTCACCCACGCCGCCGTCGCGAAGCTGTTCGCCGACGACTCCCTCAACGACGTGGTCGTGCAGTACACCAGCCGCGCCGGCTACCTGGGCGTCGGGTTCTTCTTCGTCCTCAGCGGCTTCGTCCTGACCTGGTCGGCGAAGTCCGGGGACAGCCCGCGGCGGTTCTACCGGCGCCGCCTGGCGAAGATCTACCCCAACCACTTCGTGACCTGGCTCGCCGGCATGCTGCTGATGATCTGGGCGGGTACGGCGGTGACGGCCGGGAACACCGTGCCGAGCCTCTTCCTCCTCCAGAGCTGGGTGCCGCAGCTCGACATCCTCGCCGGCACCAACGGCCCCAGCTGGTCGCTCTCCTGCGAGCTGCTGTTCTACCTGTCGTTCCCGCTGCTGCACGGCCTGATCCGCAAGATCCGGCCCGAGCGGCTGTGGATGTGGGTCGGCATCGTGATCGCCGCGTTCGTCGCCGTGCCACTCGTCGCGCAGCTGCTCCCCGGCAGCCCCGACTCCCCGTGGCAGCCGGTCTCGTGGTGGCGCTACTGGTTCGTCTACTTCCTGCCCGCCACCCGCGTACTGGACTTCGCCCTCGGCATCCTGATGGCCCGCGTCGTGATGACCGGCCGCTGGATCGGCATGAAGCAGCTGCCCGCCCTGGCCCTCCTGGCCGCCGGCTACGCGCTGATGGTGTTCCTGCCGGACGCATGGGGTCTCGTGGCGCCGACGGCGCTGCCGATCGCCCTGCTGATCGCCGCCGCGGCGGTGGCCGACACCAAGGGCGAGCGGTCGCCGTTCGCGACCCGGCCGATGATGTGGCTGGGCGAGGTCTCCTTCGCCTTCTACATCGTGCACTTCCTGGTGTTCCAGTACGGCCCGATGGGCCTCGCCGCGACCGACTCCTCGGCCGGCAAGACGTGGGACACCCCGGGTGCGCTCGGCATCATGGCGCTGACGTTCGCGCTGGCCCTGTTCTTCGGATGGCTGCTGTACGTGCTGGTGGAGCGGCCCGCGATGCGGCGCTTCGGGCGCCCGCGCCACCGGCCGGAGACCGGACCGGCGGCGCCCGGCGTCAGCGAACACCGGCAGCCGGTGGGAGCTGATCAGCGGTGACCGTACAGCCCGACGTACGGGTAGAGGAACGGGAACGGGAGGCCGCCGCCCCGGCGGCCTCCCCGGCCCCCGGCTCCCCCGCCTCCCGCTCGCGCCTTCCGTCCCTGACGGGCATGCGCTTCGTCGCCGCCCTGCTGGTGTTCCTGTACCACGCGTCGCTGCCGCACGTGGCGACCGATCTGTTCGCGGACGGGGGCGCCGCGGAGACCTACCGGCAGGTGCTCAGCCGGGCGGGCTGGGTCGGCGTCTCGTTCTTCTTCGTCCTCAGCGGCTTCGTGATGACGTGGTCGGCGCGCCCCGGCGACCGCGCGGTGTCGTTCTGGCGCCGCCGCTTCTTCAAGGTCTTCCCCAACCACGCGGTGATGTGGGTCCTGGGCCTGCTGCTGGTCGCGGCCTCCACCACGGGGGCGGCGCAGGCCGTGCCGAACCTGCTGCTGGTGCAGTCCTGGTTCCACGACATCGACGTGTACTTCAGCGTCAACCCGCCCAGCTGGTCGCTCTCGTGCGAGCTGCTGTTCTACCTGACGTTCCCGTTCTGGGCGCGGCTGGTGCGGCGGATCCGCGAGGAGAGGCTGTGGTGGTACGCGGGCGGCACCGTGGCCGCCGTCGCGGCCGTGGCCGTCGCCGCCGGCCTGTTCGTGCCGGGCACGCCGGTCATCGAGGTGCCGTACGCGGTCTCCGAGCCGCAGTTCTGGCTGGTCTACATCCTGCCCGCGACCCGCCTGCTGGACTTCGTGCTCGGCATCCTCATGGCGCGCATCGTCCTCTCGGGCCGCTGGATCCGCCTGGGTCTGCTCCCCGCCGGGCTGCTGACCGTCGCCGCCTACGCGGTCTCGCTGTTCGTCCCGCCGCCGTACTCCATCAACGCCGTCACCATCGTCCCGTTCGCACTGCTCATCTCGGCCGCCGCGACCGCCGACGTCCGGGGCACGCGATCGCCGTTCCGCGGGCGGGTGATGCTCTGGCTGGGCGAGGTCTCCTTCGCCTTCTACATGGTCCAGCAGGTCCTCCTTGAGGCCGTCCGCGGGCGCCTCGGTGCCACATGGCCCCTGCCCACCCCGCTCGCCCTCGCCGTGCTCGCCCTCGAAGCCGGTGCAGCGCTCCTGTGCGCCTGGCTGCTGTACGTGGCCGTCGAGCGTCCGGCCATGCGGTTCGCCCGGCCGCGGAAACGAACCTGACAAACAGGTCCGCCCCCGTCGCGGGCCTCCGCCCGGCCGCCTAGATTTTTACTTGAAAGTTCAAACTCTCCTGATCGGGGAGCGGACGCTCCTGATCGGGGGCAGAGAGGAAGTCACGCGATGCGCACCACCACGCTGGGGAAGAACGGCCCGGAGGTCGGCCGGATCGGTCTGGGGACGATGGGCATGTCCTTCGCCTACGACCCGCAGAACCGGAACGACGACGCCTCCGTCAAGGTGATCCACCGCGCGATCGACCTGGGCGTCACGCTGCTGGACACCGCCGACGTCTACGGCCCCTTCACCAACGAGGAGCTGGTCGGCAAGGCCCTCGCCGGCCGCCGCGACAAGGTCGTGCTCGCCACCAAGGGCGGTCTGGTCCTCGACGAGAACGGCCTGTCCCTCAACGGCCGCCCCGACTACCTGAAGTCGGCCCTGGAGGCGAGCCTCAAGCGCCTCGGCACCGACCGCGTCGACGTCTACATGCTGCACCGCATCGACCCGGAGGTCCCGGTCGAGGAGAGCTGGGGCGCGCTCGCCGAGCTCGTCGCCGCCGGCAAGGTCGGCGCGATCGGCCTCTCCGAGGTCGCGCTGGAGGACGTCAAGCGCGCCCAGGCCGTGCACCCGGTGGCCGTCGTCGAGTCCGAGGCGTCGCTGTTCACCCGCGACTCCTTCGGCGAGGTCCTTCCCTACTGCAACGAGCAGGGCATCGCCTTCCTGCCCTACTCGCCGCTGGGCCGCGGCCTGCTCACCGGCCGCTTCAGCAACCCCGCCGACCTCACCGAGGACGACTGGCGCCGCGCCATGCCGCGCTTCACCGAGGAGGCCATGGCCGCCAACAAGGCCATCGTGGACACCGTCGCCACGATCGCCGGGCGCCACGGCGTCACCCTCTCCCAGGTCGCCCTGGCCTGGCTGGTGGCCCAGGGCGAGCACGTCGTGCCGATCCCGGGCACCAAGACGCTCGCCTACCTGGAGCAGAACGCCGCGGCCGCCGACGTCGAGCTGACCGCCGCCGAGATCGCCGAACTCGACGCCCTCCCCGCCCCCGTCGGCGCCCGCGAGTAGCGGCCGCCGCGGCACCGGGACCCGGGCCGGCGGCGCGTGGATCCCCCGCCACGCACCGCCGGCCCGTATCTCTGCCACCACGCCCCTGACAGCGGCCCGCGTCCGCGCCCACGCCCGCGCCCCCGCTACCGGCCCGTCCCCCGGAGAACCATGCCCCTGCCCATCCTGGCCATGATGCTGTGCACCTTCAGCATCGGCACCGCGGAATCCGTCATCGCGGGCATCCTGCCGCGCATCGCGGACGACCTCGGGGTCTCGCTGTCCGCGGCGGGGCTGCTGGTGAGCGTGTACGCGGCCGTCGTGGTCGTCGTCGGCCCGCTGATGACGCTGGCCACCGGCCGGCTGGCGCGCAAGCCCCTCCTCCTGGGCATGCTGGCGCTCTTCACCCTCGGCAACGTGATCGCCGCACTCGCCGCCCCGGCCGGCTCGTACGCCCTCCTCGTCACCGGACGCCTCGTCAGCGCCTTCGCCCACTCCACGGTCTTCGCCATCTGCCTGACCTCCGCCGGCGAGCTCGCCCCGCCCGGGCAGCGCGCCTCCGCAGGCGCCCGGATCACCCTCGGCTTCGGCCTCGCCATGGTCCTCGGCGTGCCGCTGGGCACCTTCGTCGGCCAGCACTACGGCTGGAGCGCCACCTTCTGGACCATCACGGCCATGAGCCTGGCCTGCCTCGCCCTGCTGGCCCGCTGCTTCCCCTCCGGACCGCAGCGGCCCACGGCGGGCGGCGGCGGCAGCACCCTCGCCGAACTGCGCGTCCTGGCCCGCCCCCGGGTCCTGCGCGCCATCGCCATCACGGTCTTCTGCAGCGCCGGCGTCTTCACCGCCTTCACCTACGCGGTGCCCCTGCTCACGGACGTCAGCGGCTTCGGCGAACAGGCCGTCACGGCGCTGCTGCTCCTCTACGGCGCGGGCGGCGTCGCCGGAAACGCCCTCGGCGGCAAGGCGGCCGACCGGTCCCTCGTCCCGTCCCTGGCCGTGATCCTCGCGGCCGTGACGGGCGCGCTGCTCCTGCTGGCCGCGGTGGCCTCCCTCCCCTGGCTCACCGCGGGCGCCCTCCTGCTGCTGGGCCTGGCCTACTTCGGCACCGTCCCCGGCCTCAACACGATCATCGTCACCTCGGCCGAGGTCGGCTCGCCGACGCTGGCGCTGTCCGTCAACAGCTCGGCCTTCAACATCGGCATCGCCGCGGGCGGCCTGCTCGGGGGCGCCGCGGTCCAGTCCGGCGCGGGCCTGCGCGCAGCGCCGGTCGTGGGCGCGGCGGTGGTGGCCCTCGGGCTCGCCCTGTGCGCGTACGAACTGAAGGCCCGCCGCCCGGCCCGCGTGCTCGCCGCTTCCCCTTCAGGAAAGGACTGACCCGCCATGACGCACGTCCCGGCCCCCGCCCCCGGCGCCGCCGACAGCAACGCCAACCCCTTCAACCAGCGCATCATCGAGGAGTTCCGCGCCCACGCGGGCCGCGTGGGCGGCGACTTCGAGGGGATCCCCCTGATCCTCCTCACCACCACCGGCCGCCGCAGCGGCCTCCCCCGCACCACCCCGGCGACCTACCTGCGCGACGGCGGCGACTGGGTCGTCTTCGCCGCCAACGGAGGCGACGACACCGACCCCGCCTGGTGCCGCAACCTGCGCGCGAACCCCGTCGCCACCGTGGAGCACGAAGGCCGCACCCACCCCGTGGAGGCGGTCTTCACCGAAGCCGCCGAACGCGACCGCCTCTACGCACAGCAGGTCGCGATATCCCCGCAGTTCGCCGACTTCGAGAAGCGCACGGACCGCGTCATCCCGGTGGTACGCCTGCGCCCCGTACGCCTGCGCCCCTCCGGCGCCGCCACTCCCGCCTACCGGGTCGACCACCACGCCGTCACCGTGACCGACCTCGACCAAGCCGTCGCGTTCTTCACCGACGCCCTCGGAGCGCAGCTCCTCTACGAGGAAGGCCCCCTCGCCCACGCCACGGGCGACTGGATGACCCGCAAGCTCGGCGTCCACCCGCGCGCCGTCGCCCGGATCGCGATGCTGCGCCTGGGCCCGGCGACCCGCCTCGAACTCTTCGAATACACCGCCCCCGACCAGAACACCGTGCCGCCGGAGGCCGGCACGGCGGGGCACCACCGCCTGGCGGTGCGGGTGGACGACCTCGCGGCCGTCACGGAGCGTCTGAGCAGCGTTCCCGGGGGCCTGCCCCTGCGTCTGCTCCAGCGGCAGCCGGGAACCTCGACGGCCCACCCTGTGGACCACGTCGCCTACACGGTCGCCGACGTGGACGCCGCCGCGGCCTTCTTCACGGGCACCCTGGGCGCCGAGGAGACCCACCGCACCGCCGAGGGCGGCGTCGGCCTCCGCCTCGGGCCCGCCCCCGCCGTCCTGCTCTCCCCCGGCGCGCCCGCGCGCCCGCCCCGCAACAGCGACATCGGCGGCCACCACCTCGCCTTCGACGTCGACGACGTGGACGCCGCCGCGCAGCACCTGGCAACCGTCCCGGGCGTCGGCCTCCTCGGCGCCCCGGAGACCATCGCGGAAGGCCCCCTGACCGGCGACCGCTGGCTCTACTTCACGACGCCCGCCGGCATCGCGATGGAAATCAGGCACTGAAGGCTCCGGAAGCCGCCCCGGAAATGCAGAACACCCCTCCGTCCGTGTTTCCACGGGCGAAGGGGTGTCGCTGGCGGTAGCGGTGGGATTTGAACCCACGGTGGAGTTGCCCCCACACACGCTTTCGAGGCGTGCTCCTTAGGCCGCTCGGACACGCTACCGAGAGAGAGCTTAGCGGACGGTGGGCCGTGCTCTGAAATCGGTTCCGGGGCGCAGCGGTGTGACGCTCCTCATCAAGGGCGCCGGGGCGCACAGCGGCAGCGCTCAGCGGTCGCGGAAGAAGTCCGTCAGGAGCCCCGCGCACTCCCCGGCGAGGACGCCCTGGATCACTTCGGGGCGGTGGTTGAGCCGGCGGTCGCGGAGGACGTCCCACAGGGAGCCGGCAGCGCCGGCCTTCTCGTCCACGGCGCCGTAGACGACGCGGTCGACGCGGGAGAGGACGATCGCGCCCGCACACATCGTGCACGGCTCCAGCGTCACGACCAGCGTGCACCCCGCGAGGCGCCACTCGCCCACGGCCCGCGCCGCCTCGCGCAGGGCGAGGACCTCGGCGTGGCCGGTGGGGTCGCCGGTGGCCTCGCGCTCGTTGCGGCCGCGGCCGATGACGGAGCCGTCCGGACCCAGCACGACGGCGCCGACCGGCACGTCGCCGGTGGCGGGGGCCCGTACGGCCTCGTCCAGGGCGGCCCGCATGGGGCCGAGCCACGGTGCGCGTACGGGGTCGTGGTCTGTCGGCTCGCGGACGGCTTCGTTCATGGCACCAGTGTGAGCGAACCGGGCCCGGCGGCCGTCAGCGGACGGCCTCCAGGACCTCCGTGCAGCCGAGGGCGTCGGCGATCTCGCTGAGCGCCTCGCTTTCGAGGGCGAGCAGCTCCTTCGCGCCCACACCGAGGTCGGAGAGGATATCGACGTCGCCGAGCGGACCGGCCGGCCGCGGCTCGGCGGCGTCGCCCGCCTCCTCGGCCTCGTCCTCCACGGCGTCGGGCTCGCCGTCCTCCGTCCCGTCCAGGTCGAGGTCGTCGAGGTCGTCGGTGCCGTCGTTCTCGTCGCGGCCGATCAGCTCGTCCACGAGCATGGCGCCGTACGAGCTGCGGCCCGCGACGACCGCGTTCGAGACGAAGACGCGCGGGTCGTCCTCACCGTCCACACGGACGATCCCGAACCAGGAGTCCTCCTGCTCGATGAACGCCAGGACCGTGTCGTCGTCCACCGCGGACTCACGGGCCAGGTCGGCGAGGTCGGCCAGGGTTTCCACGTTGTCGAGGTCTGTATCGCTCGCTTGCCATCCGTCTTCGGTGCGCGCGAGCAGTGCGGCGAAGTACACCGTGACTCTCCCACTGGTCATAGGCGGTGCCGGGCCGGACGGGGACCACCCCGCCCACTCGGAATCGTGGCAGAAACCTCGCCGTTGCGAGAGGTCTTCCGCGCTGCGTCGTGCAGCAGTCCGAAGAGATGTGCCTCACGTGGCGCTGCGGGAGCCGCCGTCCGGGCGGGCGCGTCGCGTGCGCGTCGCGGGCACGTCACCAGCGGAAGGTCCTCATCCGCATTTGCTGGCGCATCCGGGCGGCGCGGGCCCGGCGCGGCTGGACGCGGTCGCGGAGCTCCTTCGCCTCGTTGAGCTCGCGCAGGAACTGGGCGCGTCTGCGGCGGCGGTCCGCCTCCTCCTCGGCCCCGGGCCCGGGTTCGGTCCGGGAGCCGGGAGCGGATCCGGGTTCGGGCGCCGGTGCGCCACGCGTCGTGTCGGGCTTCGTGTCGGGCTTCTCGGGGGCGTCTTCAGCCATGGCAGGACCACCTCGTGCCGAGTACTTCGCCGGCCACGCCCGGAGCGACAGACCGGGCGTACGTGCCCACTTTCCCCCTAAGTGGTGGTTTGATGCCAGTGCGGCGACAGACCGCCGCAGACCTGCAGCGGAGCGTCGAACGCCGCACGGCGGCCGCCGGGGGCCGAAAGCTCGGTTAATGTCGATGTCATGCGGATCCACGTCGTCGACCACCCCCTGGTGGCGCACAAGCTCACCACCCTGCGCGACAAGCGCACCGACTCCCCCACCTTCCGGCGTCTCGCCGACGAGCTGGTCACCCTGCTCGCCTACGAGGCCACGCGCGACGTGCGCACCGAGCAGGTGGACATCGAGTCCCCGGTGACGGCGACCACCGGCGTCAAGCTCTCCCACCCGCGCCCGCTCGTGGTGCCGATCCTGCGCGCCGGTCTCGGCATGCTCGACGGCATGGTCCGGCTGCTGCCGACCGCCGAGGTCGGCTTCCTGGGCATGATCCGCAACGAGGAGACCCTCAAGGCGGAGACCTACGCCACGCGCATGCCCGACGACCTCTCGGGCCGCCAGGTCTACGTCCTGGACCCGATGCTGGCGACGGGCGGCACGCTGGTCGCGGCGATCAACGAGCTGATCGCGCGCGGCGCCGACGACGTCACCGCGATCTGCCTGCTGGCCGCCCCCGAGGGCGTCGAGGTCATGGAGCGCGAGCTCGCGGGCGCCCCGGTCACCGTGGTCACCGCCTCGGTCGACGAGCGCCTCAACGAGAACGGCTACATCGTCCCGGGCCTGGGCGACGCGGGCGACCGCATGTACGGCACGGCGGGCTAGCCGCCGGCTCACGAGGCACGCACCGGCCGCGGTGTCCGCGCATTGCGCCGGACCCCGCCGTCGTGGCACTTCGCCGTTGCGGCGGGCGGTTCTTCCTCCGCCGCAACGGCGCATCACCACAGCGTGGCGGACCGGCGGTGCCGGACATCACCGCAGCCCGGGTGCGAGCCCCCTCAGCACTTGGACGGCCTCGGCGCCGGGGACGCGGCCTTCGACGGCGACGGCGCCGACGAGGGCGAGGGCGATTCCGAAGGCGCCTGCCCCGGCTCCACGCCCATGTCGGTCAGGGACCGGTCGGCGTCCTGCCGGGCCGTGAGCTCCTTGTACTCGTTGCCGATGACCAGGTCGACCTCTTCGTCGGCCGTGCGCTGGTCGTTCTTGACCTCGGCCCCGGCCATCTGGGTGCCGATGACCTTCAGCGCCCCCTCCGCGGCCGTCGGGGCACCGATCAGCAGGCCGATCTTCTCGACCTTCTTGTCGTAGAGGGCGGGTGCGTTGCCCACCTTGCCGATCTTGAAGCCGCGGCTCTTGAGCTCATCCGCGGTGATCTTGGCGAGTCCGCCGCGCGGAGTCGCGTTGTAGACGTTGACGGTGATGTCGGAGGGCCGGGGCAGCGGTTTCGGCTCCGCGCCCTCCTCCGCGGCCGCCTTGCAGTCGCCGTCCTTCGCCCCTTTCCCGCCCTTCGCGCCCGCGCCGTGGGCCTGTGTCTCGCTGGGGCCCCCGGTGAAGACGTCGACGAGCTGGAGAGTCCCCCATCCGGCCACGGCGAGCGCGACGGCTGAGGTGACTGCGGCGAGCACGATCCTGCGGCGGTTTCTGGGGCGTCGCATGTGCGGGAATCGCTTGCCCGTAATGCGGTACTTCCTGCCCATGCCGGGAGGGGTGAGCATGCTCATGGGCGCAGCGTAGTGCGGGGCAGGGCCGCTGCCTACTAAATGATCAATGGGTTCGCGCGGCCCAACCCGAAAGGCCGAACAACGGCCGGAAACAGCCGCCGAACGGCCCCGGGCCCCGGCGATCACGGACGGGCGGGCGGCCCGGCCGGCCCCGGCTAGCCCAGTTCGAGCACGCGGGCGTGCAGCACCTGGCGCTGCTGGAGCGCGGCGCGCACGGCGCGGTGCAGGCCGTCCTCGAGGTAGAGGTCGCCGTGCCACTTGACGACGTGGGCGAAGAGGTCGCCGTAGAAGGTCGAGTCCTCGGCCAGCAGGGTTTCCAGGTCGAGCTGCTGCTTGGTGGTCACCAACTGGTCGAGCCGCACCGGGCGCGGGGCGACGTCCGCCCACTGCCGGGTGCTCTCCCGGCCGTGGTCGGGGTACGGCCGCCCGTTTCCGATGCGCTTGAAGATCACACGGAAAGCCTACCGGGCGACAGGCTCCCGGCGCAGCCACGGCACGGGAGCGCGAAGGCGACAATCGGCCGCATACCAGGAGCAGCGGGGACCCCTCGGCAGGCCTCCGGGGACATTGCCCACAGCCTGTGGACACAGCCGGAGCACTCCGGCCGTCCACACGGGGTCAGCCGTGCGGCGGTACGAGCACCACGCCGGAATACTCGACTTCCGACTCCGTACGGTTCGCATAGGAGTGGGGTCGATCGCCCGCCATGCGGAGTCCGTACCCCTGCGGAAGGACGACCTCCTGTCCGCCGGCGGTGACGGCGAGGGTGCCGCGCAGGACATGGATCAGCTCCACGGTGCCGAGCACGTGGGCCTCACTGTGGTGCTCCTCGCCGGGGGCGAGCCGCCAGTGCCACAGCTCGGCGCCCACGGGCGGGGCGGCGCCGGTGACGAGCAGGCCCCTGCCGCCGTCCGGGCCGGTCCACAGGACGGGCTGGCCGTCGGGCGCCGCGGGCTGCAGCAGCGGCGCCGCGGGCTGCTGGAGCAGCTCGGTCAGGGGCACGCCGAAGGCGTCGCAGAGGCGGACCAGGGTGGCGAGGTTGGGGTTGGAGCGGGCGTTCTCCAGGGCGACGAGCATGCCCTTGCTGACCCGGGCGCGGGCGGCGAGCGCGTCGAGGCTCCAGCCCCGGTCCTTGCGCAGGGCGCGCACGCGCGCGGCGACGGCCTCCATGACGGACCTGTCGCCGCCGGACTCGTCGCCGGGCTTGTTGCCGGGTGCGTCGCCGGGCCTGCCCGCGTCCGCCGCTGCTTCGGTGTTGCCGCTCATGCCGGTCATCTTCGCCCCTCCCGGCATCCGGTCGTTTGATGCTACCGTCGATTTCACTTAAACGACTGCAGGAGGGTGGCACCGTCCATGTCCCCGGACCCGGATCTCGACCTCGATCTCGAAGCGGCGGCCGCGAGCGTGCACGTGGAGGCGGCCGTCCGCGCGCTGCGGCCCGACTTCACCGTGCTGGTGATCGCGGCGGACGGGCTGCCCGCCGGCCCGAGCGACCCCTGGTCGCGCGAGCAGCTCGCGGAGGCCGCCGCGACCGCCGAGGGCCTCGGCGACGTCACCGCCGAGCCCCACATCGCCGCCTGGCGCGCGGCCTACGGCGCGTTCGGCGCCAAGCCGGGCCGTACGCGCAACAGCGCCGAGGCCCTGATCCGCCGCGCCCCCGCGGGCCTGCCCGAGGTCAGCCTCCTGGTCGACGTCTACAACGCCGTGTCCGTCGCGCACCGCCTCCCGGTCGGCGGCGAGGACCTGGCCGCGTACGCCGGCGCGCCGCGCCTCGTGCGGGCCACGGGCGACGAGCCGTTCGACACGGTGGCCGGCGGCGCGCCGGCCGTCGAGCACCCCGAGCCCGGCGAGGTGATCTGGCGCGACGACCTCGGCGCCACCTGCCGCCGCTGGAACCACCGCCAGTGCGTCCGCACGCGCATCACCGAGAAGTCCACGAGCGCACTGTTCCTGCTGGAGCGGCTCGACCCCATGCCGCTCGACGCGCTGCACGCCGCGGCCGACGACCTCCTGGCCCGGCTGCGCGAGCGCGCGCCGGAACTGCGCGCGGTCTCCCGCCTGGTCTGACGTCGCCCGCCTGATCCGGCGCCGCCCGCCTGATCCGGCGCCGCCCGCCTGATCCGGCGCCGCCTGCCTGATCCGGCGCCGGTCAGTCCTGCCGCCGGTCAGTCCTGCTTCGTCTGCCGCGGGGTCCTCCTGGCGGGCCGGACGGTCGCCTTCTTGGCCGCACCCTCCTTGGCGGCCCGCTTCATCTCCTGCTTGTGCGCCCGCACCTTGGCCAGCGACTCGGGCCCGGTGATGTCCGCGACCGAGCGGTAGGAGCCCTCCTCGCCGTACGCGCCGGCGGCCTCGCGCCAGCCCTCCGGCGCGACCCCGAGCTGCTTGCCGAGCAGCGCGAGGAAGATGCGGGCCTTCTGCTCGCCGTAGCCGGGCAGCTCCTTGAGCCGCCCGAGCAGCTCCTCGCCGGTGGCGACGCCCTCCCACACCGCGCTCGCCTCGCCGCCGTAGTGCTCGACCAGGTACTGGCAGAGCTGCTGGACGCGCTTGGCCATCGCGCCGGGATAGCGGTGCACCGCCGGCTTCTCCGACAGCAGCGCCGCGAACGCCTCCGGGTCGTAGGCGCCGATCTCGTACGCGTCGAGGTCGTCACGCCCCATCCGCTGCGCGATGGCGTAGGGACCGGCGAAGGCCCACTCCATGGGGATCTGCTGGTCCAGCAGCATCCCCGTCAGCGCGGCGAGCGGGCTGCGGCCGAGCAGGGCGTCGGCCTCGGGCTGCTGGGCGAGGTGAAGGGTCTTGTCCATGCCTCGATGATCGCCCCGGAACACGCGGAACATCCGGAAGAGGCGGTCTTGCGGACGGCGTGCCACGGCGGCTGTCATGGTCGGACCGCGGCCGGGCACCGGGGCCCGAGCGGTACGTCCAAGCGGTACGTCCAAGCGGTACGTCCGTGCGGTACGTCCGTGCGGTACGTCCGTGCGGTACGTCCGTGCGGTACGTCCGTGCGGTACGTCCGAGCGAGGGAGGCTCTGCATGGCGCGAGTCCGTGTGCGCGGCGCGGAGCTCTTCCACGAGGTCGCGGGCGAGGGCGAGCCGCTGGTGCTCGTCCACGGCGGACTGACCGACCACTACACCTGGCAGGCGGTCCTCCCGGCCCTGGCGGAGTCCTTCCGCGTCCTCGTCTACGACCGGCGCGGGCACAGCGCCAGCACCCGCGGCGCGGGCCGCGGCACCCGCCGCGACCACGAGGACGACCTCGCCGCGCTGCTGCAGACGCTGGGCTTCGCCCCGGCCCACGCCGTCGGCAACTCCTTCGGCGCGTCCACCGCCCTGGGCCTGGCCGTCCGCCGCCCCGACCTCCTGCGCACCGTCGTCGCCCACGAACCCCCGCTGCTGGGCGTCATCCCCCGCGACGACCCCGCCCACATCCTGATGCGGGCCGCGCAGGACGGCATCGACGCGGCGGTGGCCCTGATCCTCGCGGGAGAGGCGGGCGAGGGGGTGCGCCGCTTCATGGAAGAGGTGGCCCTGGGCCCGGGCTCCTGGGCCGCCCTGCCCGACCGGGTGCGCGCGACCCTCGTCGCCAACAGCCGCGCGTTCGCGGCCGAGCAGTCCGACCCCGGCTGGGCGAACCTCGACCTCGCCCGGCTGTCCGCCTACTCCGGGCGGGCGCTGCTGACGTACGGGACGGAGAGCCTGCCGTGGCTGCCGCCGGTCACGGCCGAGCTCTCGCGGGCCGTGCGGCGGTCGGAGCTGCGGAGCCTGGAAGGCGCAGGCCATGTTCCGCATGTGTCGCACCCGGAGCCGTTCGTGGCGATGGTGCGGAGATTCATCGAGGCGGCATGACGCCGCGTGACCGCCGTCCGGGCGCGCGCCCCGGTACCTGAGCGTCCGCGCGCCGCGCGCCCCTGCGCCCGCTCCGGGGCGCCGCTCCAGCGCGTCAGCACCCTCTGTGCGGGAGCGGCAGGAGTGCCCGACCGTGGAGGGGGACGGACAAAGTGCCCTGCGGAAAGACGCGGACAGACGCGGAAAGAGGGGGCCCGCAATGGAGAGCACGCACGTCACCGGCCGGCCGCTGCCGGACGAACCGCCCGCGGCCAAACGCCCCTACGTGGAACCGCGCATCGACGAGCTCGGCACGGTCGAACAACTGACCGCCCACGACTCGGAAGGCCGGAAGGGAAGCCATGGAGCCCGTCCCCGTTCCCGTCGGTGACTACCTGGGCTGCTACGGACGCGTCCCGTTCGGCGGCGGCAGCACCCCCCGCATCTCGTACGTGACCGCCCCCTTCGGGCAGCGCCCCGCCTGGTCGGACCCCGGACGCCACCTCGTGCAGTGGGCGGCGCCGGGGACGGCCCGGGTCCCGTTCCCCTCCGAGCGGGAGAGACTCCTGCTGACCGGTGTCGTCCACGGCCCGGTCACGCCCGCGTGGGTCGCGCGGCTCGTCCACGCCCTCAAGGAGGGCCGCCACGCGGAACTCGCCCGCCTGCCCGGCGAGCTGGCCGGTGCACTGGTCGCCGACCACAGGGTGTTCCTCTTCCGCAGCGCCGCCGGAGAGGAAGGCCTGCACTACCGCTGCTCCAAGGACCTGCTGCGGTTCTCCACCGACCCGACCGATCTGCTCGACGGCCCCGGGGAGTTCGACCCGGAGGCCGTCCGGCGCTCCTGCCGCGGCGAGTCCGTCTTCGTCTACCCCGGCATCACCCCCGTCCCGCCCGGCCGGATCGTCACCGTCGAGCACGGTGCGCCGACCACGGCCGCCTACGATCCGGTGACCCCGCTGGAGCTGCCCGCGCGCACCACGATGGCGGAGTACGCCGCGACCGCCTGGGACCTCCTGGTGGAGTCCGTACGGCCCTACGCCGGCCGCGGCCGGACCGGCATCCTGCTCAGCGGCGGCCTGGACTCCGCGGCCGTGCTCGCGGCCCTGGTGGCGGCCGGAGCCGACGTGGTCGCCTACCACCGGGCCACCCGGGACCCCCTCGCGGACGAGTCCGGATACGCCCGGGCGGTCTGCGACCACCTGGGGGTGCCGTTCGTTCCGGTCGTGACGGACGACGGCGCCGGATACCTGGACGAGCGGTGGGAGTTCCCCCACCCGTACAGCCACACGGCCGACCACACCGCCTACCGGTGGCTGGAACAGACCGCCGAGCGCGTCGCCCGGGACGGGATCACCTTCCTCGCCTGGGGCCGCGAGGGCGGCAGGATCTTCGGCCCGTCGCGCTACGGCCTGCACGGCGTGCTCACCGGCGACCTGACCGCGCGGGAGAAGGCCGTCCTGTGCCGGGGGCTGCTCACCTCCCGCTGGGAGCTCCCCCGCATCCTGCGCAGCGCCTCGCCCGGCTCCTCGCTGCTCGACGACGGCGCGCCCGGGCGCGGGGGTGCGCGGGCCGCGGACTTCCTCACGCCCTTCCCCGGCGACCCGGAAGGAACCAAAGGAACCACCGGCGCGCCCGGACCCGGTTCTCCCGGTCACCCCGAATACCCCAGCCACCCCAGCCACCCCGGTTACCCCGGTTACGCACCGCAGGAGCACTGCGCGAACCTGACCCTCTGGCGGCCCCGCGGCATCCAGCTGTGCAACCCCCTGGGCGGAAAGGACCTGCGGCGGCTCTCCGCCCGTATGCCGGACGCCTACCGGCTCCTGCCGCACCAGGGGCGGCTGATCACCAAGCCCGTGCTGCGGCTGATGCTCTCCAGCCGGTTCCCCGCGGCCGTCTGGCGGCGGCACGGCCGGCTGTGGCCCGGCTCCCCGCACAAGGACTACGTCCTCGGCCACCGCCACGTCCTCGCCGCCCTCATCGGCGCTCCGGAGGCGCACCTCGTCCGCCTGGGCATCGTCGACCCCCTGCGGCTCGCGGACGTCCTGGCCGAGCCGGCGCGGCTGCGCCTCAACGCGGACGCCCTGCTCAGCACCGCCATGACCGAGCTGTTCCTGCGCAGCGACGCGCGGCGCACGCCCGCGAACCGGAGGGGGTTCACCCGATGCCTCTGATCGGCCTGGCCGACCACGCCGTCTTCGACGACACCGACGACGCCGGCCTCATCCTCGACACCCGCCGGGGTGTCTGCCTGTCCCTCAACTCCACGGCCACCTACATGCTGCGCACCGCCCTGGCGTGCGACTCCGTCTCCGCGGCGGTCGCCCGGCTGCGCGAGGACTTCGACGCGGACGACGCCACGCTGGCCGCCGGGCTGGCCGGCCTCGCCGACCGGCTGGGCGAGCGGGCCCTGCTGCCGGAGGAGACGGCGCGCGCGCCGCGCGGGTGGCGCCTGAGGAGGACGTACTCGTGGAGGGCGCACCGCCGGAGGGCGGACCGGTGATCGCGGACTGGGAGTTCTTCCTGGACGGCCCCCGGGAGGGCCCGCCGCCGCCCGCCGTCCCGCTCCGCCTGCGGGCGGTCGCCCTCGCCCGCACGGCGCGGGCGCTGTGGCTGTACCGGCGGCGCGGCTGGCGCGGGGCGTA
Source organism: Streptomyces hiroshimensis (assembly GCF_014650335.1). Lineage (GTDB taxonomy): Bacteria > Actinomycetota > Actinomycetes > Streptomycetales > Streptomycetaceae > Streptomyces > Streptomyces hiroshimensis. The sequence goes on along the minus strand of NZ_BMUT01000009.1, from coordinate 244,215 downwards.
CCCGTATCTGTGCCGCACCCGGCCCGCCCGGGGCTCGGCCGCGCTCTCCGGCCTGGCGCCGGGCACGGCGGTGCGGCTGGCCCGCCGGGAGATCCTCGGCGCGCAGCTGGTGCTCCGGGCGATGCTGCCCAACGGTCCGTGCCTGCCGAGGTCGTTGGCCCTGACCACGTATCTGTGCGCACTCGGGCTGCCCGCGCGGATGACGGTGGCCCGCGGCCGCGCCACGCCCTCACCGGCGCAGGCGTTCCACTCGTGGGCCGAGCTCCACGGCACGGTCCTGACCGACAACCCCGACGTCCGGCTCGGCTACACGGTGCTGCAACGCGTCCCGTAGCGAAGGCTCTTGCCGCAAACGACCAGTTGTTCTAGCGTGATACGAACAAAGCGCGGCGCTTGCGGTGCTTGCAGTGCTTGCAGTGCTTGACGAGTCGGGGGGAGCGGCAATGAGCAGCAGCGTGCAGGGCGGCGGCCCGGGGGCGGAGGCGGCGGCCTGGAGCCGTACGGTCGTGGCGGGCTGGATGCTGGGGCTGGGGGCGGCGTCCGGGGTGGGGTTCCTGGCGGTCGCCCTCCTGGTGGACGACGCATGGTCCGTCTTCCCCGTCCTGCTGGTGGCTTCGGCCGCCCTGCTGATCACGGGCGCCGTCCGGGTCACGGTCACGGCCCGCGGGGTGACGGTCCACTCCGTCCTCCTCCCCCTCGTGCGGCGCCGGATACCGCTGTCCCGCATACGCCACGCGTGGGCGAAGCAGAGCCGGCCGGGCGAGCTCGGCGGCTGGGGGTACCGCTGGATGCCGGGGCAGACCGCGGTCTCGCTGCGCGCGGGCGACGCCCTGTGGCTGGAGCTGACGTCCGGGAAGCACTTCGTCGTCACCGTCGACGACGCCGCCAATGCCGCGGCACGGGTGAACAGTTCCGTGGCCCCGGTGAAGGAGTGACGGAGGCGTGGCGGAAGAGTGACGCAAGAGGCCAGACCGACGGACGACAGCAGGAGCGCAGCAGCATGACCACGGAGACCGGCGTGACACGGACCCTCGCCCACACCGCGACCGGCAAGGCCGTGGACGTCTATGCGCCGCCCGGCGCCGGGCCCGCGCCCGCGCCCGCCGTCCTGCTCTGGCACGGCACGGGACCGGACGAGCGGGAGATCATGCGGCCGGTCGCGGAGGCGGCGGCAGCCCGGGGAGTCGTGGTCTTCGCCGCGGACTGGCGTTCCGACGCCCCCGACCGCGGCATGGCACATCTGTTGGACTCCCTGTCGTTCGTACGGGAGCGGGCGGCGGAGTACGGCGGCGACCCCGGCCGGATCGTGGTCGCCGGGTGGTCGGCCGGCGCGGGGGCGGCGGTGGCCACCGCGCTGCGGCCCGATCTGTTCGGCGGCTGGCGGCCGGCCGCGGTCGTGGGCATCGCCGGCCGGTACGACGTGCCGGCCCGCACGACCGGCTCCGTCCCCCTGAAGGATCTCGCGGACGCCGCAGACCTCCCGGCCACGACCCCGGCCACGGCTACAGCTACGACCTCGCCCGTGCCGGTGCGGCTCGTGCACGGCTCGGCGGACGACCAGGTGGACGTCCGCTTCTCGTGGGAGTTCGCCGCAGCGCTCCAGGGGCACGGGCACCCGGTGCGGCTGGAGGAGCCGCGGACGGACCACGCCGGGGTGATCATGAGCGAGTTCGACCCGGCGCTGGGCCGCCTCCGCCCGAGCACGGCCGAACACGCCGTGGAAGGCGGCCGGATCACGGCGCGGGCGCTGGTGGAGGCAGCAGGGATCACGGACTGAACGGACCGAGGAGCCGGGGGCGGGACAGCGCGGGCCAGCACGGGGCAGCGCGGGGCGGCAGGGCGCGCGCCGGGCACGCCCCGGCCCGCGCCACCACGCCACCACGCCACCGCTCAGGCGACGCTGCCGTCCTGCGGACCCGGCTCCTCCGCCCGTACGGACGGGAAGGCGTCCACGATGGTGAAGGCGCCCTCCACCCCGGCCACCCGCATCACCCGCGACACGCGCGGCACACCCCGCACCACCCGCAGCCGCCCGCCGCGGCAGAGCATGCGGTGCCGGGCTCTGAGCAGCAGCCGGAGCCCGCTCGCGTCCAGAAACGTCACCCGGCGGAGGTCGATCACGATGTCGGCGCGGCCCCGTTCGGTCAGCGCATCCATGCGCGGCCCGAGTTCCTGTTCCGCCAAGATGTCCATCTCGCCGTGCAGTTCAATGATGATCGCGCCGCACGCCACACGCTCCCGCATGGCGAAGGCGGGCTCGTCCGCGCCCATGTCGCCCCTCACCGACCTCCCTCGGCCCCGCACCCTCCGGCACCGGCCGTCCGCCGGCTGCCGGATACCTTTCTGGTGCCCCCGCAGTACGTGAATCTCACCTTTGTCGCAAAGCTGTGATCGCGCCTCCGGATTCGCCCGCGCCGGAGTGCGCGCGGGCGCGGAACGCACGAGGCCCCGGCGCCGGACCCGGGCGCGAGACGGGTCCGGGGCCGGGGCTCCGGAAAGCAGGTCGGGGGAAGCGGCATCGGGGGGACAGCCGCTTCCCCCGGCGGGGTCACGGCCTCCAAGTCCGGGCCGCGGTCGGGGGGGAAGCTCGCGGCCCTGACCCCGCAGTGAGGCCATGTCCCTGGCCCTCCGGATTCCTGCCAGATCCGGTACGGGCTCCCCCCATCCTCCGCCCCGGCGCAGGGGCCTCCGTACGGCGAAGGACCCGGCTTGGCAGGCCTTTGGTCCTTAAAGGTGGCGTGAGTGTGGTGCGAGTGCGGCGTGGAGTGTGACGTGAGTGCGGCGCAAGCGACCGGGCACGTTCCCGGCATTCGGGCAAACGTACGGTTAGACTCCGCCACCGGAGCAGGGGATCACGGGGATCACCGGGGGAGGGAGTGCGCCGTGGAGAAGGCGAAGAAGATCACGCTGTGGGCGCTCGGCATTTTCGTGGCGTACACGATCATCCACTCCCCCAAGCGGTCGGCGGAGCTCGTCCAGATAGGGTTCGAGGGCATCTCGGACGCCGCCAAGAGCGTCGGCGAGTTTATGACCCAACTGATCAGCTGACGGGCCGCGCCGAGCCGAGGGGCCGGAGCGGTCCGGTCCGCCCCGGCGTGGAGGCAGTGCCGTGATTCGTCACCTCGTCCTGTTCAAGCTCAACGAGGGCGTCCGGCGCGACGACCCGCGCGTCGTCGCCGGTGTACAGGCGTTCGAGAAGCTCGGCGGCGCCATCCCGGAGCTGCGCTTCTGGGAGTGCGCCTGGAACATCTCGGACCGGCCGATCGCCTATGACTTCGCCATCAACTCCGCCGTCGACGACGCCGAGGCACTCCAGCGCTACCTGGACCACCCCGCGCATCAGGCGGGTGTCGCGCAGTGGCGTGAATTCGCCACTTGGGTGATCGCCGACTACCCCTTCTGAGCGCCCGCTGCGCACGGCCCCTCGCCACCATGGCGAGGGGCCGTTTTTATGGTCAACACGATGTTATGGGGTTCTTGCACACAGTGCACATGTCTTGTGATGCTATGACCGCTTTTGCCGGATGAGTTGACCATGAAGGGTGGCAGAACCGTGTCGGCCCGAACCGTCCCCGAAGCCCCCCTCCACGAAGCCCCTGCTCAGCGCGACCAGCCGCCCGCGGGCGCCCTCGACCCCTCCGACCGCCCCGACGGCGCCGGGAGCCCCGGCCGCGACGCCGACGCGACCGCCGACACGGACACGGACACCGCCACGGACACCGCCACGGACACCGCCACGGACACCGGTACCGGCGCCGACACCGACACCGACGCCGACCCCGAGGCCGACCCCGGCCACCCCAGGAGCCGCGGCGCCGACGCCAGGGCCCTCACCCAGGTGCTCTTCAAGGAATTCGTCACCCTGGAGCCCGGCACCCCCGAGCACGCCCGCGTGCGGGCCGCACTCATCGAGGCGAACCTCCCCCTCGTCCGCTACGCCGCCGCCCGCTTCCGCAGCCGCAACGAACCCATGGAGGACGTGATCCAGGTCGGCACGATCGGCCTGATCAACGCCATCGACCGGTTCGACCCGGACCGCGGGGTGCAGTTCCCGACCTTCGCGATGCCGACCGTGGTCGGCGAGATCAAGCGCTACTTCCGCGACAACGTGCGCACCGTGCACGTCCCGCGCCGACTGCACGAGCTGTGGGTGCAGGTCAACGGCGCCAGCGAGGACCTCACCGTGCTGCACGGCCGCACGCCCACCACCGCCGAGATCGCCGAGCGGCTGCGGATCCCCGAGGACGAGGTGCTGGCCTGCATCGAGGCCGGCCGCTCGTACCACGCGACCTCCCTGGAGGCGGCCCAGGAGGGCGACGGCCTGCCCGGCCTGCTGGACCGGCTCGGCTACGAGGACCCGGCACTCGCCGGGGTCGAACACCGTGACCTCGTGCGCCACCTGCTCGTGCAACTGCCGGAGCGCGAGCAGCGCATTCTGCTGCTGCGCTATTACAGCAATCTGACGCAGTCCCAGATCAGCGCGGAGCTGGGCGTCTCCCAGATGCACGTATCGCGGCTGCTCTCGCGCAGCTTCGCCCGGCTGCGTTCCGCAAATCGGATCGAGGCCTAACCCTCACGAGTGACCCCCTCCTCATACGAGGCAGCAGATATGTCGACTTGACGCTACAGCGTGTTGCCGACATGTGACATTCTGCAGGAACTGCGTTTGCCACGGCGCGGCCTCCGGTATTCAGGTGGGGGCCGAACCCCTCGTGCGAGGGGCACGCTGTGACCCGTCCGCGACCTCAAGGGGGTGGCATGTCCGTAGACCTGGGCAGCGCGAAGGTGCTCGCCACCGACGCACCGCACGCCGTGCTCGACGACTGCGAATCCATCGACACCCGCACCCTCTCCCGCTCCCTCTTCATGCGACTGGCCGCCCTTGAGCGGGACAGCGCGGAGCGCGCCTACGTCCGCGACACCTTGATCGAGCTCAACCTCCCCCTCGTGCGCTACGCGGCCGCCCGTTTCCGCAGCCGCAACGAGCCCATGGAGGACATCGTCCAGGTCGGCACGATCGGCCTGATCAAGGCGATCGACCGCTTCGACTGCGAACGGGGCGTGGAGTTCCCCACCTTCGCGATGCCGACGGTCGTGGGCGAGATCAAGCGGTTCTTCCGGGATACGAGTTGGTCGGTGCGCGTGCCGCGCCGGCTGCAGGAGCTGCGCCTCGCCCTCACCAAGGCCAGCGACGAGCTCGCACAGAAGCTCGACCGCTCGCCCACCGTGCCCGAACTGGCCCTGTGCCTGGGCGTCTCGGAGGACGATGTCGTCGACGGCCTGGCCGTCGGCAATGCCTATACCGCGAGCTCCCTCGACTCCCCCTCCCCGGAGGACGACGGCGGCGAGGGCTCCCTGGCGGACCGGCTCGGCTATGAGGACAGCGCGCTGGAGGGCGTCGAGTACCGCGAGTCCCTCAAGCCCCTCCTGGCCAAACTGCCCCCGAGGGAACGGCAGATCATCATGCTGCGCTTCTTCGCCAATATGACGCAGTCACAGATCGGCGAGGAGGTCGGCATCTCCCAGATGCACGTATCCCGGCTCCTGACCAGGACGCTGTCACAGCTCCGCGAAGGCCTCATCGCGGACTAGGCGCACCGTCACGGGGGATCTCACGGGGGACCATCCACCACACGGCGAATCGCACGGGGGATCGCCGGACCTGCACCGTCCGTACCGCCCGACTCTGTACTCCTGACTAACCGTCAGCCACACTGGGCCGATGCGCCGGAAGACGATCGTCTCCGCATCCGCCTCAGCCGCGGCGGCCGCACTCGCCCTGGGAGCCGTTCTCACAGGTTGCGGCGGCACCGACCGCGACGCCTACGTCGCCTCCGAGGCGGCAGGCCCCGGCTCGTCCTCCCACCCGGTGGGCGGAGCCGTTCCGCCCGACAAGGGCGTCGAGTTCCACTCCTTGCCCGCAGCGCCGCCTTCCGGCCGCTCCCCGGGCCGTTCACCGGGCTCTCCGGCACCAGGTTCTCCCAGGCCGCCGACCTCTTCTTCACCGCAGTCGCGACAATCACCGCAGTCACCGCCGTCGCCGCCGTCGCCGTCCGGCAGAAGCGGCAGCCCGCAGGGCACCGGCTCCGGACGCGGCGCGGATTCCGGTACGGGCACCGGAAGTCCCCCGCGCACGGCGGGCCCCGCGGCCCCGGCGAAGCCACCGCGCCCCTCGCCGGCCTCACCGGGCTCGCCGCCCTCACGCCCCGGGCAGCCCTCACACACGCCCGAGCCGGCCCGGCTCACCGTCGGTGAGTCGCAGCGGTCCGCGGACGACGAGGACCGGCGCTGGTGCGAGAAGGTCACCGTGCCGCTCACCAACTCCGGTGGCAGCCCCGTCACCACGGGCACCGTCGCCTTCGGCACGCACGTGATCGACCTGCTCGGCATCGACTGGGCCACGCTCACCTCGTCGCAGCCGCTCCCGGTGCCGATCGGGGCGGGCGCGGCGGTCGAGGGGACGTGGACGGTGTGCGTCGATGCCTGGCGCGTGCCGTGGGGCATGCACGTCGAGACGCGCGACGTAAAGGTGGAGTGGGGCTAGCGCCGGCCCGGAGGCCGGCTCCCGGGCATCAGCCCAGCGCGAGCCACACCACGGCCGCGACGACCACGACGGCCGCGATCACTCCGGCGATCAGGCCGACGCGCGGACCGGACGACCGGGCGGGGGCCGGCGCCGCGGCCCGCCTGCCCGCGGGGCCGCCCTGGCCCTCGTCGACGAAGGCACGGAACATCTGGGTGCTGCCCGCCGGGTCGTAGCCCTCGGGGTTCTGCTGATGGGGGTTGGCCATGGGCCAGGACCTTAGCGAAGGAGGGAGGGGCGGTGCGCAGCGCCCCGCCTTGCCGAGGCACTCCGTCCGCTTCGCGCCCTACCTGCGGTTTTACGGGGACCTGTGGTTCCTTGGCGCTACCTTTACCCAGGGAAACCTCTTTTCGCTTGCCTGCAGCAACCAAATTCTGGTTACATCGTTGCCCTAAGCAACTGAAAGTGGGGAGGGCGGCGCATGGCCGAGCAGGAGCAGTACGCAGAGCTCGCCCGGCAGCTCAGCGCCGTCGCCGCCGTCCGGCGCGACCTCGCTCGCGTGCTCCCGGCGGACTGCTCGCCGGCTGCGGCCGTGGTGCTGACGGTGCTGCGGCAGTCCGGCGAGATGCGCATGGGCCGGCTCGCCGAACTCCTGCTGATCGACATGTCGGTGACCAGCCGCCACGTCGCGTACGCGGAGGCCCGGGGCTGGCTCGAACGGCACCCGGACCCCGCGGACCGGCGGTCCCGGCTGCTGCGCATCAGCCCCGACGGCGAAGCCCTGCTCCAGCAGGTCTCCGGGCGCTACACCCAGGCGCTCGCGACCTGCCTGCAGGACTGGTCCTCGGAGGACGTCGGCCGGCTGATCGAACTGCTGGGGCGGTTCCGCGACAGCTTCGACGGCTGCCGCACCCGTACGGCCCCGCAGCTGCAGCCGCAGACGTAGCCGGACCCCCGCCGCCACCGCACGCACAGCGCACCCAGCTCAGACAGCTTTCACAGCAGCCACAGCACACACACTCGCACCGCAAAGGAACTCAATGGCTTCGACCGCACCGGCCGGTGTGGGGGGCGGCCACGCCAAGCACGGCGGCCAGGACGCCGGCACCCCCATGACTCACCGGCAGATCATGGAGGCGCTGTCCGGGCTGCTGCTCGGCATGTTCGTCGCCATCCTGTCCTCGACGATCGTCTCCAACGCACTGCCCGAGATCATCTCCGATCTGCACGGCAGCCAGTCCTCCTACACCTGGGTCGTCACGGCCTCGCTCCTGGCGATGACCGCGTCCACCCCGCTGTGGGGCAAGCTCTCCGACCTCTTCAGCAAGAAGCTGCTGGTCCAGATAGCCCTGATCGTCTACGTCGCGGGCTCGGTCGTGGCCGGCCTCTCGCAGAACACCGGCATGCTCATCGCCTGCCGGGCCGTGCAGGGCATCGGCGTCGGCGGTCTGTCCGCCCTGGCGCAGATCATCATGGCGGCGATGATCTCCCCGCGCGAGCGCGGCCGTTACAGCGGCTACCTCGGTGCGACCTTCGCCGTCGCGACGGTCGGCGGCCCGCTGCTCGGCGGCGTCATCACCGACACCGACTGGCTCGGCTGGCGCTGGTGCTTCTACGTCGGTGTGCCGTTCGCCGTGATCGCGCTGATCGTGCTGCAGAAGACGCTGAAGCTGCCCGTGGTGAAGCGGGACGTGAAGGTCGACTGGCTGGGCGCGTTCTTCATCAGCGCCTCGGTGACGCTGCTGCTGGTGTGGGTGACGCTGGCGGGCAAGAACTACGACTGGATCTCGTGGCAGACGTACGCCATGGTCGGCGGCTCGATCGCGCTCGGTGCGATCTTCGTCTTCGTCGAGTCCAAGGCGTCCGAGCCGATCATTCCGCTGCGGCTGTTCCGCAACAAGACGATCACCCTCTCGTCGGCGGCGAGCCTCTTCGTCGGTGTCGCGATGTTCAGCGGCACGGTCTTCTTCTCGCAGTACTTCCAGCTGGCGCGCGGCAAGTCGCCGACGATGTCCGGCGTGATGACGATCCCGATGATCGGCGGCCTGTTCCTGTCGTCGACGATCTCCGGGCAGATCATCACCAAGACCGGCCGCTGGAAGGCGTGGCTGGTCAGCGGTGGCGTGCTGCTCACCGCGGGCCTCGGGCTGCTCGGCACGATGCGCTACGACACGCCGTACTGGCACCTGGCCGTCTACATGGCCCTCATCGGCCTCGGCATGGGCATGATGATGCAGAACCTGGTGCTCTGCACGCAGAACCAGGTCGCCCCCAAGGACCTCGGCGCCGCCAGCTCCGTCGTCACCTTCTTCCGCTCCCTCGGCGGCGCGGTGGGCGTCTCGGCGCTCGGCGCGGTGCTCGGGCACCGGGTCACGGACTACGTCAAGGACGGCATCGCCGCGCTCGGCCCGCAGGCCGCGGCGGCCGCGGCCAAGGGCGGCGGCTCCGGCGGCGGCATCCCCAAGCTGGATGCGATGCCCGCGCCGCTGCGGACGGTCGTCGAGAGCGCCTACGGGCACGGGGTGGGCGACGTGTTCCTCTACGCCGCGCCGTGCGCGCTGCTGGCCTTCGTCCTGACCCTGTTCATCAAGGAGGTCGCCCTGCAGGGGCGGTCGGGTGCGCAGGCGGCTGCCGCCGCGTCCCCCGTGGGACAGGACGCCGAACCCGCCCGGCAGGGCGGCTGACAGACCCCGTCGGCCGGGGCGCGGAATCGAGCGGAGACGCGCCCCCGGCGGACGGAAACCGGGACCTGAACGGCATGAGGGGACCCGGTGACGGGCCCCGGGTGGTGGCGCGCGCACAGGCAGGGGACGGCCTGCGCGCCACCGGCCGGGGCCTTCAGTCGTCTACGGGGCGGTCGTCTACGGGGCGGGTCAGCCGCCTACGGAGCGGTCGTTCCCGGGTTTCCGGGGTGGTTGCGCATGGCCTCGATGCCGGCGATCGCCGTGTCGAGGGCGACGCTGAAGTCGCGCTCGCGCATCTCCTGGATGCTGCCCGCCTCGGTCCAGCTTTCGGTGACCTCGGCGGCCGCCGGATAGGTCGCCGCCCAGTCGGAGCCGGCGGACACCACCTTCATGACGTTGAGGAAGTACTCCTCCTCGTCGACGCCCGCGTCGCGGCAACGCTCCTTGTACAGGCCCTCGATCGTGCAGAAGCCGTAGACGAAGTGGAAGAGGGCGGCGAGCGCGCCGGTCAGGCGGTCCTGGGGGACGCCGGAGCGGTTCATCACGGCGAGGGTGGCGTTGGAGAACGCCATCGAGCGGGGGCCGAGGTTGAGGTAACGGCCGAGGAGGCGGGGGGCCCACGGGTGGCCGGCGAGGCACCTGCGGTAGGCCTCGGCGAGGCTGCGGAGCTGGGCGCGCCAGTCGGCGCCCTCGTCCGACAGGTCCGGGAGGGCCACCTCGGCCCAGATCTCGTCGAGGACGTACTCGAGGAGGTCGTCCTTGTTGTCGACGTACCAGTAGACCGACATCGCGGTCACGCCCAGCTCGGCGGCGAGGCGCCGCATGGAGAACTTCTCGATGCCCTCGGCGTCGAGCAGGCGGATCGTGGCGGCGACGATGCGCTGCCGGTCGAGGCCCGTGCCCTGGTCGTCCACGCGCCGTGGGGCGGGGGCGGGCTTCCCGGCCATCCACACACTGGTCCGCGGGCCGCTCGCCGCGCCCTTACCGCCGCCCGCCATGTCCGTGCCGCCTCCCTGTCTCATGTCCCGTCCACCCCGAATGCTAGGCCCTGCCCCACGAGGCCCCCCGATTCCGGTACAACTCCGACGGCCCCGTCGCCCCCGCCGCGACGGCGAGCAGGACCCGCCCACCCGGCCGGCGGCGCCGACCCACCCCAAGGGGCCCGACGGGCCTCGCCCATCACCCCGCCGCGACGGCGAGCAACCACACCCCACCAGCCCGGCGGTGCCGGACCCACCTCAGGCCGGAACGGCACCGCCGAAACCCACCGCGGTGGCCAAGCACCACCGCGGCGGATTCCAGGACCCGGCCGCGCCCCCGGGCCCGATGGGCCGGGCCCATCGCCTCGCCGCGGCGGCGAGCAACCACACCCCACCAGCCCGGCGGTGCCGGACCCACCTCAGGCCGGAACGGCACCGCCGAAACCCACCGCGGTGGCCAAGCACCACCGCGGCGGATTCAAAGGCCCGGCCCCACCCCCGCGAGGGCCGCGCCCCGCTACCCGCCCCAAGGGGCCCGATGGGCCTCGCCCATCACCCCCGCCGGGGCAGGGAACCGTTACTGCGCCCGCTCCGCCCTGCGCAGCAGAAGCGCCGCGGTCAGGCCGCCCGCCAGGACCGCCGCCGCACCCACCAGCTGGCTGGTGTGCACACCCGTGGCGAACGCGTCGGCGATCGCCACGCGATCAGCGTCCGTGCGGGCCTCCGCCAGCGCCGCCGGCAGCGACCCCGCCCCTGCGGCCACCGCAGGGATCAGCGCCGCGAAGCGCGAGTTCAGCACCGCACCGAGCACCGCCACACCCAGCCCGTTGCCGCACTCCTGCAGCGTGCCGTTGAGCCCGGCCCCGACGCCCGCCTTCTCCGGCGGGATCGCGGACATGATCGCCGTGGCCATGGCCGGCATGGACAGCGCGATGCCGGTGCCCATGAGCACGAGCCCGAACAGCATCCCGCCGTACCCGTCCGCGCCGAGGACCGCGATCGCCGCGAGCCCCGCCGCCAGCAGCCCCATGCCGCCCGCGATCGAGACGGGCGTACCGACCTTCGGCAGGAGGCGCGCCCCGACGCCCGTCAGGTTGAGGACGATGATGACCAGCGCCAGCGGCGACATCCGCAGACCGGTCTGCAGCGGGTCGTACCCCAGCACGAGCTGCAGGTGCTGCGTGAGCAGGAAGAACGATCCGCCCATGCCGAAGGCGACCAGGATGGAGCCGGAGACGGCGCCCACGAACCGCCGGTTGCGGAAGAACTGCATGTCGAGCATCGGATACGGAGCCCGCCGCTCCCACACGGCGAACGCCGCCAGCACCACGACACCCACTCCGCCGGAGACGAGCACCTGCGCGGACGTCCATCCCTCCCCCGGCCCCGAGATGATCGCGAAGGTGACCCCGGTCATGCCGACCGTCGACAGCAGCGCACCGAGCAGGTCGGGCCGCTCACCGGCCGGGTTCTTGGACTCCGGCACCCACTTGAGGACGGCCAGCAGGCCGAGCACCGCCACCGGCAGGTTGATCAGGAAGATCGAGCCCCACCAGAAGTGGTTGAGGAGCGCCCCGCCGATCAGCGGCCCGGCGGCGAAGCCGAGCGAGCCGACCGCGCCCCACAGCCCGATCGCCTTGGCGCGCTCCTCCTCGTCGAAGACCTGGACGACCACGGCGAGCGTGGTGGTCATCAGCAGCGCCCCGCCTATGCCCATGCCGGCGCGGGCGGCGATCAGCTGGCCGGTGGTCTCCGACAGGCCCGCCCCCAGCGAGCCGATGCCGAAGAGGGCGAGCCCGGCGGCGAGCAGCTTCTTGCGCCCGTAGCGGTCGGCGGCGCTGCCCGCGGTGAGCAGCAGACCGGCCTGGACCAGCGAATAGGCGTTGATCATCCACTGGATGTCGGACGTGGCCGCGCCCATCTCCTCCGTGAGGGAGGGGATGGCGACGGTGAGCACGGTGTTGTCGAGCAGGACGGTGAGCTGGGCGAGGCAGATCACGCCGAGCACCAGCCAGCGCGTGGGATTGCGCTTCGGCAGCTCCTCCGCGGCGCTTGGTGATTCCTTGGTCGGCGCAGTCATGCGAGATCCCCCTTGTACGGTGTACGACCCGTTGTCGTCGTACACCGTACAAGAGCTCCTCTACGCCGTACAAGAGGGTTTTCCGCGAGGGCTTCTACGAGCCCTCCACCGGCCGCGTCAGGTCGTAGAGCGTCGCCCCGCCGACGGTGACCTTCGTGAAGTGCGCCGCCACCCACGAGGCGATCCCGGCCGAGGCGGACTCCGTGCCTCCGCGCCCGCCGCCGCGCATCTCCCCGCCTGCCGAAGCGATGAAGTAGTGCACCTTCCCCTCCTTCGCGTACGCCTCGAACCGCCGCAGCGTCGGCGACGGATCGCTCCCGTTGAAGCCGCCGATCGCCATCACCGGCACCTGGGTGGCGAGCTGGTAGCCCGCCGCGTTCTGCGAACCGACCGCGGCCGCCGCCCACCGGTACTCCGACGCGTCCTTCTTCACCGCGGCCGCAGCGGCGGCGCTCACGCGCTGACCGCCGAGCAGCCCGCCCATGCCACCGCCTGCAGGGCGCTCACCGCGCGGCGCCTTCCCCGGGAACCCGGCAGGTCCACCAGGCCCACCAGGCCCAACAGGTCCACCAGGACCACCAGGCCCGCGCCCACCCGGCGCACCCCACGGCCCCCGGCCCCCGGCCGCACCCGCACCCGCACCCGCACCCGCACCGCCGAACCGCTCGTCCCGCCCCGCCATCCGCATGCCGCCACCGCCGCCGAAGCGCCCCGCGCCCTTCACCGCCGGCCCCGCCGTCACGATCGACCCGCCGTGCGGCGTCCGCACCGTGTTCAGCGTGTACGCCAGGGGCGCCGCGAGCGCGCTCGCCACGGACAGCACCACGGCGACCCGTGCGACAGGACCGCGCTTCGCGCCCAGCAGCGCACACCCCGCCGCGACCCCGCCCAGCAGCACCGCCCACTTCAGCCACGGCAGCCACTGCGGCGTACGGTCCAGAAGGACGTACGCCCAGCCGGCCGTCCCCGCCACGACCGCCGCCAGCGGGACGAAGGCCCGGCGCTCCCACAGCAGTACGGCCCCCATGCCGGTCAGTGCCGCCACGTACGGAGCCAGCGCGATGTTGTAGTACTGGTGGAAGATCCCGGACATGAAGCTGAAGACCGCGAAGGTCATCAGCAGCGCCCCGCCCCACGCCAGGAACGCCGCCCGGCGGATGTCCGTCCGGCCTGCGCGCCGGGTCAGGAACAGTCCGGCCAGCAGCAGCGCGAACGCGGCGGGGAGCAGCCAGGCGATCTGACCGCCCATGTCCGTCCCGAACAGCCGCAGGATGCCGGTCTCGCCCCAGCGCCCGCCGCCACCGGGCCCGCCGCCTCCGCCCACGCTCCCGGTCTCGTTGCCGTTGAGGCGGCCGAGTCCGTTGTAGCCGAAGGTGAGTTCGAGGAAGCTGTTGTGCTGCGAGCCGCCGATGTACGGGCGCGAGTCCGCGGGCCACAGCTCGACCACGGCCACCCACCAGCCGCCGGAGACGACGGTCACCAGCCCCGCGAGCAGCAGCTGCCCCGCACGCCGCAGCGGCCGCACCGGCGCGCACACCGCGTACAGCAGGGCGAGCGGCGGCAGGATGAGCCACGCCTGCAGCGTCTTGGTGAGGAAGCCCAGGCCGAAGCAGAGCCCCGCCAGGAGCAGCCACGCCGTCCGCCCGCCCTCCAGCGCCCGCAGGACGCACGCCACGGCGCACACCATCAGCAGGCACAGCAGCGCGTCGGGGTTGTCGAAGCGGAACATCAGCGCGGCGACGGGCGTCAGCGCGAACGCCGCCCCCGCGAGCAGCCCGGCCGCCTCCCCGAAGTGCCGCCGCACGCACGCGTACAGCACCCCCACCGCGGCCACGCCCATCAGCGCCTCGGGCACGAGGATCGCCCACGAGCCGAGCCCGAAGAGCCGTACGGACAGGCCCATCGGCCACAGCGCGGCCGGCGGCTTGTCGACGGTGATCGCCCCGGCGGCGTCGGACGCGCCGAAGAAGAACGCCTTCCAGCTCGCGCCGCCCGCCTGCGCGGCGGCGGCGTAGAACTGGTTGGCGTAACCGGACGCGCTCAGGTCCCAGAGGTAGAGCGCACCGGTGACGGCGAGCAGCGCGGCGAGCCGCAGCTTCGCGGCCTTCGTCATCGTGGTCATCGATCCCTCTCCGTTCCGGCGTCCGCGGATCCCGCCGGGAACACCCACGCCCTCAGCAACAAGAACCGCAGCACCGTCGCCGCGAGGTTGGCCGTGACGAGGACGGCCAGCTCGGCACCGTGGGACGGGCCGTGGGACGGGGAGCCGCCCGCCGCGTGCAGCGCGGCGAGCGAACCGCTGGTCAGGACGAGGCCGACGGCGAAGACCACCAGGCCCTGCGCCTGGTGGCGGACCGCGCGCTCGCGCCCCCGCACGCCGAAGGTCAGCCGGCGGTTGGCCGCGGTGTTGGCGAGGGCCGACAGCAGCAGCGCGAGCGCGTTCGCGGCCTGCGCGCCGGTGGCCGTGCGCAGCAGCGAGTACAGCGCCAGGTAGAAGCCCGTGCTGAGGACGCCCACCGCGCAGAAGCCCAGCAGCTGCCGGGCCAGTCCGCGCGGGACGCCGGGCACCGCCCGGTCGCGCGGATCGTCGCCGAAGGGGCGGCGCAGCCGGTCCAGCGGCAGCGCCCCGGTGGCCAGGGCGCGCCCCACGCGCCATACGCCGCGCAGGTCGTCGGCCGCCGTGCGGACGATCCGCACGGAGCTGTCCGGGTCGTCGACCCAGTCCACCGGCACCTCGTGGATCCGCAGGCCCGCCCGCTCGGCCAGCACCAGCAGCTCGGTGTCGAAGAACCACCCCGTGTCCTCGACGAGCGGCAGCAGCCGCTCGGCGACGTCCTTGCGGATCGCCTTGAACCCGCACTGCGCATCGGAGAACCGCGCCGCGAGCCCCGTCCGCAGCACGATGTTGTAGGCGCGGGAGATGAACTCCCGCCGCGGCCCGCGCACCACGCGCGCACCACCCGCGAGCCGGGTCCCTATGGCCAGGTCGGAGTGGCCGGAGATCAGCGGGGCGACGAGCGGCAGCACGGCGTTGAGGTCCGTGGACAGGTCGACGTCCATATAGGCGAGCACGGGCGCCTCGGACAGCGACCAGACGGTGTGCAGCGCCCGCCCGCGCCCCTTCTCCTCCAGCCGGACGGCGGTCACCTCGTCGAAGGCGTCGTCCAGGGCGGCGGAGACCTCGGGCGTGCGGTCGGTGCTCGCGTTGTCCGCGACGGTGATCCGGAATCCGTACGGGAGCGTGGCCATGAGGTGCGCGTGCAGCCGGCGCACGCACGCCTCCAGGTCGTCCTCCTCGTTGTGGACGGGGATCACGACGTCGAGCACGGGGCCGTGACCGCGCAGCGGGAGGGCCCTGCGGGCGGGCAGCGGCCCGGTGTCGGGAGGAGCGTGCCGGGCCGGAGCGGGGGTCGTCTCGGTCATGGCCCGACCCTGTCGGCGGGGCCTGTCGCGAGAGTGTGCACAGCCTGTGCCGGACCTGTGAGTCGGGGGCGCTCAGCCCCGACGGTGCTCCGCGGGCACCCCCGACGACGCTTCCCGGCGGCGCCGAACCGGCAGCTCCACCGTAAAGACGGTCCGCCCAGCCGTACTCGACACCGCCACCCTCCCCCCATGCGCCGCCACAACCGCCCGCACGATCGCAAGCCCCAGTCCCGAACCCCCCGAGCCCTCCGAACCCCCCGTGCCGGTTCGCGTCCGCGACGCGTCCCCCCGCGCAAACCGCTCGAAGACATGCGGCAGCAACTCCGCCGGAATGCCGGGCCCGTCGTCCTCCACCTCCACCGTGACGCACCCACCGCCGGAGGCGCCCCGTAGGCGAACGGTCACCGTCGTCCCCGCGGGCGTATGCGTCCGCGCGTTGGCCAGCAGGTTGACGAGCACCTGATGCAGACGGGCCGCGTCACCCCGTACAGCCACCGGTTCGGCCGGCAGGTCGAGGCGCCACACATGGCCCGGCCCGGCCGCCCGCGCGTCGCTCACGGCGTCGACCACGAGCGGAGAGAGGTCGAGGTCCGCGAACGCCTGCGGGCGGCCGGTGTCCAGGCGGGCGAGGAGCAGCAGGTCCTCGACGAGCCCGGTCATCCGGTGCGCCTCGGACTCGATGCGGCCGAGCGCGTGCCGGGTGACCGGCCCGATCTCCTCGCGGCCTCCCCTGGCGCCACCGGCACTCCCACCGGCACTCCCACCGAGGCCCGCCCGGCGCGTGAGTTCGGCGTAGCCGCGGATGGAGGCGAGCGGCGTCCGCAGCTCGTGGCTCGCGTCGGCGACGAACTGCCGGACGCGCGTCTCGCTCTCCTGACGCGCCGTCAGGGCCGAACTCACGTGCCCCAGCATACGGTTGAGCGCCGCACCCACCTGGCCGACCTCGGTGCGCGGATCGGCCTCCGCCTCGGGCACGCGCTCGTGCAGGGCCACTTCCCCGCGGTCCAAGGGAAGTTCGGACACACGCGTGGCCGTCGCCGCGACCCGCCGCAGCGGCCCCAGCGCAATCCGCACCGTCGCCGCAGCCGCGATCCCGGCGGCGACAAGCCCGGCCGCGGTGACGCACACCTCCACCACGACAAGGGCGTTGAGGGTCTCCTGAACACTCGTGGCCGGGATGCCGACCAGATACGTCGTCCCGTCGGGGGCGGTCGCGGACTGGGCGCGGTACTGCCCCCGCCCGGGCAGCCCGACGTCGTGCGGCCGGCCGTCGCGGGGAAGCCCCGCGAGGGCCTCGCTCTGGGCGGCGGTCAGCGGCTCGCGCACAAGCTCGTCGCCCCGCCACCCGTGCGCGGGAGTGCTCACGGCCGAGTCGGCGACCCGGCCGTCGGGCCCGGTGAGCGCGCCGACGGTGCCGATGGGCTGGCCGCCGCCCTGCACGAAGCCCAGCGGGCCGCCCCGGCGGACCGGGGCCGGGGCCGGGGCCACCGGCGGGTGGGGCGCCGCGGCCCGCCGCGCCACTTCGCCGAGCTGCGTATCGAGCTGCCCGTACAGATAGCTGCGCAGCACGATGGCCGTGACCGTGCCGATCACCGCGCAGACGACGGCGACCAGGACGACGGTGGAGACCACGAGCCGGGTACGCAGGGGGCGCGGCCGGGCGAGGAAGCCGCGCAGGCCCCGCACATCCCGCGGATCCCGCAGCCGGCTCACGCCGTCGTGGCCGGCGCGGCCGGCGCACCCGGCTTGATGAGGTAGCCGACGCCGCGCCGCGTGTGGATCATCGGCGGGCGCCCCGCGTCGATCTTCCGCCGCAGATAGGAGATGTAGAGCTCCACGACGTTGGCCTGACCGCCGAAGTCGTACGACCAGACCCGGTCGAGGATCTGCGGCTTGCTGAGCACGCGCCGCGGATTGCGCATGAGGAAGCGCAGCAGCTCGAACTCGGTCGCGGTGAGGTGGATGTCCGTGCCGCCGCGGGAGACCTCGTGGCTGTCCTCGTCCAGGACGAGGTCGCCCACGGTGAGGACGGAGTCGGGGCGCGGCGCGACGGCGCGGGCCCGGCGCAGCAGCCCGCGCAGCCGGGCGACGACCTCCTCCAGGCTGAAGGGCTTGGTGACGTAGTCGTCGCCGCCGGCGGTGAGGCCGGCGATGCGGTCCTCGACGGAGTCCTTGGCGGTGAGGAAGAGCACCGGCACCTCGGCGCGTTCGCGGCGCAGCCGCTCCAGCACGGTCAGACCGTCCATGTCGGGCAGCATCACGTCCAGGACGACGGCGTCCGGCCGGAAGTCCCGCGCGACGCGCACGGCCTCGGCGCCGGCGGCCGCGGTCCGCACGTCCCAGCCCTCGTAGCGCAGGGCGAGGCGGAGCAGCTCGGCCAGGGAGGCCTCGTCGTCCACGACGAGGACGCGGACGGGGCCGCCGTCATCGCGCAGGAGAGGGGAGGGTGCGGGTGCGGGGCTGGTGGAGGGGTCGGCCGTCATGGGCAAGAGGCTGCGGGCGGCGCGTGAGAGGCATCTTTCGGCTCTCTGTGATTCTCCTGAGAATCACGCGCCGATCGGCCACTCCCGATCCGACACTCCCGAGCGGGCACTCCCGAGCGGGACGAAGTGCTCCGGATACGCCGCAGGCCCGGTACCTGAGGTACCGGGCCTGCGATCTTAGTAGCGGGGACAGGATTTGAACCTGCGACCTCTGGGTTATGAGCCCAGCGAGCTACCGAGCTGCTCCACCCCGCGACGGTCGAGTGAACAGTACCACCTAAGTGGTGACCATACTCTCGGCTGTGCGCTCGGCAGGATTCGAACCTGCAACCTCTTGATCCGTAGTCAAGTGCTCTATCCGTTAAGCTACGAGCGCTCGGCTTCCCGGCGTTTTCTTGCCGGTCGGCGTTGCGTGGACAACATTACATGAACTCCGCCGCCACGCGAAATCCATTCCCCGCACCAGCCCTGACCTGCGAAAACGCCCTCTGGAGCGGCTCCGGCGACCCCTGCGGACAAGATCGCCCACAGCATCGGCCGACAGGCCCGACGCGCAGACCCCGGCAACGCGAAAGCCCCGGCCGTCTCAAGGACGACCGGGGCTTCCGGTTACTGCGGAGGCGGAGGGATTTGAACCCTCGATGGGATTTAAGTCCCAAACCGCATTAGCAGTGCGGCGCCATAGACCGGACTAGGCGACGCCTCCAGCCCACCCACGCATGCGCGAGTGGTGCGATGCAGATGATGGCACAACCTCGCGGCCGCTCACCAATCGCACCCCTACGGTACCGGGCTTTCACCGGGCGGGGCAAAGACGTTTTCCCGAGCGCAACGCGTTGCCTCCCGGCGCGTTAGTCGGGTGAAGGGATCGGCCCGGCCCTGCGCGCCCCCGGTCCGCCTCGCCCGCCCTCGGACCCTGGAGTCCCGCATGCTGCTCCGCCGCCTCGCCCTCGCCGCCGCCGCGCTGGCCCCGGTGACCCTGCTCACCCTCCCGTCCGCCTCGGCCGCCGGGCTCCCCATGCCGCCCGCCAACCCCGAGAGCAACGACCACCTCACGGTGACCGTCAGCGACACCGGGAAGTTCACCGCGGGCCTCACCGGCGTCCGGACCTACGAGCTCTACTGCCACCCGGCCGGAGGAACGCACCCGCGTGTCAGAGAGGCGTGCGGCCAGATCGACGGCCAGACGACCTGGGGAAAGGACCCGTTCGCCCCCGTCCCCAAGGACTCGGTGTGCACGATGATCTACGGCGGCCCGCAGCGCGCCAAGGTCACCGGCCGGTGGGCCGGCCGCCCCGTGAAGGCCGTGTTCACGCGGAAGAACGGGTGCGAGATCGACCGCTGGGACCGCTTCGCCAGCCTGCTCGGCACGCCGGCGAGCACCCACCATGTCCACCACAAGGGCTGACACAGAAGACATGTCGGGCCTGCGGCAGGACGCCCCACGGCGCCCGTCCGGCGCGCCTCGCCGCACGCCTCGTCCGCCGCCGCGCCCGCCCCGGCAGCCCGTAGACTGCGCTCCAGTGACACGCCACGGCGCGGCGGACCGCCCGCCCGGTGGGGTCGGCAAGGTGCGGTAACCAGGGAGGAAGCGTCGTCGTGAGCAGCAGGCCATCCCGAGGCGCTGCTCGCCTCGCAGCCATACTCGACGCCCTCCCCGACGCCCTGTTGCTCGTCAACTGCAACGGCACGGTCGTCAACGCCAACCACATAGCTCTGGAGACCTTCGAGGTTCCCGGCACGGGGCTCGTCGGGCGCGGACTGCTCTCCCTGCTGCCCGACTTCGACTCCCGGCGCATCCCGGGCTCCATGCGCCTGCCCGACAGCGACGACGGCCGCACCAAGCCCACCCGCATGATCGCCCGGCGCACGGACGGTTCGGAGTTCCCCGTCGAGGTGACGAGCGCGAACCTCGAGGACGGCCGCACCCCGTACGCCGACCACCAGCCCTACACGGGCGACGAGCTGCTGATGCTCGTCGTCCGCGATCTGACCGGCACGCTCGACACCGAGGCCGAACTCGCCCGCCAGCAGCGGCAGACCGAGATGATCCTGCGCGCCGCCGCGGAGGGCGTCGTCGGCGTGGACATCGCGGGCAAGGTCGTGCTGGTCAACCCCTCCGCCGCGCAGATCCTCGGCTACCGCGCCAGCGATCTCGGCGGCCGGGAGCTGCACCCGCTGATCCACCACTCGCGGCCGGACGGCACGCCGTTCCCGTACGAGGAGTCCCCGATCGCCGACACGCTGCGCTCGGGGCGCAAGCACCGGGTGCGGGGGCAGGCGCTGTGGGCCAAGGACGGCCGGGCGGTCCCGGTCGACCTCACCACGGCGCCCGTGCGCGACGGCGACCAGCTCGTCGGCGCGGTGATGACCTTCACCGACCGCCGGGCGTACGACGCCCTCGCCGCGCGCCACGCGCAGCTGCAGGCCGTCCTGAAGGAGTCCCTGCGCGGCCCGCTGGAGCAACTGCGCGCCGAGCTCGGCACCCTGGCCGCCGATCCGGCGGGCCAGCTGTGGCCCGAGGCCAACCAGATCCTGCACCACCTGTCCGCCGGGTACGCCCGGATGACCACGCTTGTCGACAATGTCCTCGCCTATCAGCAGCTGGACGCCGGCGACGCCAAGCTGGAGCGCGAGACGGTCGCGCTCGACGAGGTCGTGGCCGCCGGCGTGGACGGCGCGGTCGAGCTGATCGGGCCCGGCCGGGCCCAGTTCGCGGTGCACGCGCCGGCGATCGAGGCCGAGGTCGACCCGGAGCGGTTCGCGCAGGCGCTGGCGCACCTGATCGCGGACGTCGCGGGCGTCGACGCCACGGGCAACGTGCCCGCGGGCGGCGCGCCGGCCGGCGACTCCACGATCGTCGTGGCGGCGGCACAGCGCGGCGAGGTCGTACGGATCGAGGTCCGCGGCCCCTACGCGGGCGGCGACCCCGTCCACGGGCCCCTCGTGCGCGGCATCGTGCGGGCGCACGGCGGGGTGCTGCAGACCCATGACGTGCCGGGCGCGTCGGGCGGCAGCGCGTACGTCCTGGAGGTGCCGGTCTCCGCGAAGGGCGGGCCGGTGAGCCCCGCCGCCACGGAGCGGCGGTCCGCCACGGACACGATGACGGACACGATGAACGCCACCACCGTCATGCCGGTGCCGTCCCAGCGGGCGCGCGGCACGGCGGAGACTCCTCCCGCCTCCGGTGCCGCTGCCGCCTCCGGTGCCGCCGACTCTTCCGCCGCGCCGGGCAGCGGGCGGCGGGCGCGCCGGGGTGCGGACGGCGACACGACCGGTGACGGCATCGCGCTTCAGGCACCGCCCGCGCAGAACGACGACACGCCGCCCACCGGGCGGCGGCGCGCCAAGCCGCGCACGGACGAGGAGCCGTCGGCGCCTGCGGCGGGGGCCGAGGGTGACGGCGCCCCCGCGGGCCGGGCCAACCGGCACGGGCGGGGCGGGCCTGACGACGCCTCCGCCACGGGTCCGGGCTCGGGCCCGGGGCCTGTGCCCGGGGCGGCCGGTGACGGCGGCGACGCGAGCGGCCTCGTACCACCGCAGGGCTCGCCGGCCGGGCCGACGGGCCGGCGCGCGCGCAGGGACCAGCCGCAGCAGGCCGAGGCGCCGCGCACGGCGTTCGCCCTGCCGCCGGCCGAGGCCGACCGTACGCCCGAGTCCGCCGCCGCGGCCGCACCCACCGGGCGCCGGGCCCGCCGGGCCCTCGCGGAGTCCCCCGAGCGCCCGATCCCCGGCCAGACCACCGCGGAGCCCTCCGTCCCGCGCACGGCCTTCGCCCTTCCCCCGGCCGACGCCGACCGCTCCCCCGAGCCTGCTCCGCCCGGCCTGCCGGGCGCCCCGCGCAAGCCGGCCGACGACGAGGGCGCCGGTGCCGGTGCGCCGCATCCGGCGGAGAGGGGAACCGCGGGCCGCTTCACGGGCCAGGGCGGTGCCGCACCGACTGACGCGGATGCGCAGGCCGGGCGCGGCGGTACGTCGTCCTTCCTGGGGCCGAACGGCCCGGCACCCGCGGAGGCGGGAGACGCTCCGGCACCGTTCCCGGGCCAGGGCCGCCCGGCACCGGCGGGTACGGGGTTCCCCGGCCAGGCCGGCCCCGCGCCTGCCGGTACGGACAGCCCTGGACGGGGCGGCACGTCGTCCTTCCTGGGCCCGAACGGCCCCGCCCCTGCGGAAGCGGGAGGCGCTGCGGCGCCGTTCCCCGGCCGGGCCGGCGCGATTCCCGCCGGCCGCCCGGCCGCGGAGACGGGAGGCGCCCCGGCGCCGTTCCCGGGCCCCGGCGGTCCTGCACCCGCACCCGCCCACCCGGACGCCGCCGGACGAGGCGGCACGTCGTCCTTCCTCGGACCGAACGGCCCCGCCCCTGCGGAAGCGGGAAGCGCTCCGGCGCCCTTCCCCGGCCGCCCTGGCGGCCCCGGCGGCCCCGCGCCTGCCGGAACGGATGCCCCCGGACGGGGCGGCACGTCGTCCTTCCTCGGGCCGAACGGCCCCGCGCCCGCGGAAGCGGGAAGCGCTCCGGCACCGTTCCCGGGTCGCCCCGGCGGCCCCGCGCCTGCCGGAACGGATGCCCCCGGGCAGGGCGGCACGTCCTCCTTCCTCGGACCGAACGGCCCCACGCCCGCGGAAGCGGGAAGCGCTCCGGCACCGTTCCCGGGTCGCCCCGGCGGCCCCGCGCCTGCCGGAACGGATGCCCCCGGGCAGGGCGGCACGTCCTCCTTCCTCGGACCGAACGGCCCCACGCCCGCGGAAGCGGGAAGCGCCCCGGCGCCGTTCCCGAGCCGGAGCGGGCCCGCGCCCGCCGGTGCGGTTCCGGGCAGCGGTGCGGGCCCCCAGGCCCGCCCGGGCGCCGCCGGCGGCGTCCCGACGCCGCCGGCCGGACCCGACGCCGCGAACGGCCAGGCCGGGCCGAGCGGACCCGTCCCCTCCCACGGGGGGCACGGCCGCCCCGGACCGAACAGCGGCGGCGCGGCCCCGGCAGCCCCGTACGCCGGTGGCCCCACGCCGGACGGCGCCCCCGCGTCGTACGGCGCCACGGGTGCGCGCGAGACCGACCCCTCCCGCGCGGGCGGCCCCGCCACCGGCGCGGACCAGCCCGCCGCAGGCGCCCCCGCGCCGACGGGCCGCCGCCGAGCGCGGCGGGCCCTGGCAGAGGAGCCCGGCGCCGCCGCAGCCGCCGCGGCCCCCGGCAACGACACCTCGGGGCGCCCGATCAGCGTGCGCGCCCTGGGCCAGGCCCAGCCGTTCGCCCAGCAGCCCGGCCAGGAGCCGGCGCCGGGCGGTTCGGGCCGCCGCCGGCGACTCGGCAACCCGGCCGAGGGCGAGCGCGAGCCGCAGGCACAGGGACAGCAGGGGCAGGCGCAGGGACAGGGACAGGGGCAAGGACAGGCACCGGCGCAGCCGGCCCCGCAGTCGGCCCCGCAGCCGCCGCTGCTCGGCGCCCCGGAAGGGCGTGCCTTCGCCATAGGAGCTCCGGACGAGGGTTCGGAGGGGCCCGAGCCCCTCGACGGCCCCAACGGTGCGGTGGAAGTCATGAACGCCCCGCGCCCGCCGATGGACGACGAGCTGCCCCCCGAGCCGCTGGACAACCCGCGCCGGCTCCTCGTATGGCCCGCCCCGGACCCGTCCACGGAGGCGGCGCTGACCGAGCGCGGCTACCGGCCGGTGATCGTGCACTCGCGCGAGGAGGTCGACGCGCAGACGGCGGCGTACCCGGCGGCGCTGTTCGTGGACCCGCTGACGGGGCCGATCACGCGCACGGCGCTGCAGTCGCTGCGCGAGGCGGCCGTCGCGGCCGGGGTCCCGGTGCTGGTGACGGCCGGGCTGGGGCAGGCGACGCGCGAGGCGGCCTACGGGGCGGACCCGGCGGTGCTGCTGAAGGCGCTGGCGCCGCGCGACAGCGAGATGCACCCGCCACGCGTGCTGCTGATCGAGGAGCACGAGCCGATCGCGGAGGCCCTGAAGGCGACGCTGGAGCGGCGCGGCATGCAGGTGGGGCGTGCGGCGACGGACGCCGAGGCGGTGGCGCTGGCGACGCAGATGCGCCCGAACCTGGTGGTGATGGACCTGATGCAGGTGCGCCGCCGCCGCGCGGGCATCGTCGACTGGCTGCGCGGCAACGGCCTGCTCAAGCGCACGCCGATGGTCGTCTACACCTCGGCCGGGATCGACCCGGCGCAGCTGACGGGGCTGGCCGCCGGGGAGACGGTGCTGTTCCTGGCGGAGCGGTCGACGAGCGCGGAGGTGCAGGGCCGGATCGTGGACCTGCTGTCGAAGGTGGGCACGGACTGATCGGGCTGACCAGGCTGATCAGGGCTTGCCGGGGCTGTCCGTCCCGGTCGACCCGGTCGGCTGCGTGATCCTGCGCGCCGCCGTCCGCACCGACTCGCGCAGCGAGTCCAGGTCGCCGTCCGCTCCGCCGACGAGCAGCCGGCGGAACTGCGGCACGGCCGTGGCCCACCCGGCGAGCGCGCTGATCAGGAAGACGAGATGGCGCGGCGGCAGCGTGGCGTCGACCGTGCCCTTCTCCTGGGCGGTGGCGAAGGCCGCGGCCTTGGAGTTGTAGCGGGCGCGCCGCTCGACCTCGTGCGGGATCTCGCCCTCGCCGTACTCCAGCCCTTCCCACAGGAGCAGCCGCAGCAGCTCGGGGTGGGCCTTGTGGTACTCCATGAGGCGGTCGACGTAGCAGTCGGGGTCGTCGGCGTCGACGGGTACGGCGGAGGCGAGTTCGAGCAGGGCCTGCTGGAGGACCTGCGAGAACAGCTCGGCCTTGTCGCCGAAGTAGGCGTAGATGAGCTGCTTGTTCGCCTTGGCCTCGCGGGCGATGCGGTCGATGCGCGCGCCGGCGATGCCGTGGGCGGCGAATTCGGCGGTGGCCGCCGCGAAGATGCGCGCCTTGGTGGCCTCTGGATCCCTTACGACTGCCATGCACCCAGAGTAACCAACTATTCGGTTGACAGCACGTTCCGTTTCACGTGAAACTTACAACCAACCAGTTGGTTGCAACTGCCTGAACCGCACGCACCGCCCCGGGGGAGCCACACCACTCATGCCGACGCCCACGAAGTCACCGTCACCCGCAGCCGCGCCCACGGCAACGACCCCGGCCACGGCCGTACGATCGGCGCCGCCGGCCGCCCCCGCCCGCGGCGGCAACACCGTCCTCCTCGCGGTCATCGCCCTCTGCACCGCCGTCACGGCCGCGAACATCTACCTCGCGGCCCCGCTCCTCGGCCTCATCGCCCGCGACTTCGGCGCCGCGCCCTCCGCGGCCGGCTGGATCGCCTCCGTGGCCCAGCTCGGTTACGCCATCGGCCTGCTGGCCTTCGCCCCGCTCGGGGACACCGCCGACCGCCGCCGCCTGGTGGCCGTGCTGTCCGCCGTCGCGGGCGCGGCCCTCGTCGCGGCGGCCCTCGCGCCCGGCCTGCCCGCGCTGGCCGCGGCCGTCCTGGTGGCCTGCGCCGCCACGGTCGTCCCGCAGCTGCTCGTCCCGCTGGTCGCCGAGCGGGCGCCCGCGGACCGGCGCGGGCGGCACGTGGCCGCCGTCGTGGCGGGCCTGTTCACCGGCATCGTCGCGGCCCGCGTCCTCGGCTCCCTCGCCGGGCAGGCGTACGGCTGGCGCGCCGTCTTCTTCGGCGCCGCCGCGCTCACCGTCGCGATCGGCCTGCTGACCGCCGTGATGCTCCCGGCCGAGACCCGGCCGCGCCGCGCCGCGCAGCCGCTCAAGGCCATCGCCGGGCTGCCGGGGCTGCTGCGCGCGTCCGCCGAGCTGCGGGCCGCGTGCCTGCGCCAGGCCGGTCTCTTCGGCGCCTGGAGCTCCCTCTGGACGACGCTCGCGCTGCTGCTCACCGCGGACGAGCCGTTCCACATGTCGACGGCGACCGCGGGCCTCTTCGGCCTGTTCGGCCTCGTCTCGACCGTCGTCGCCCCCGTGTCGGGGTCGCTCATCGACCGCTTCGGCTCGAACCGGGTCGTCATCGCGTCCTACGTGCTCACGGCGGCCTCCCTGCCGCTGTTCTGGCTCGGCGGGCACCGGCTGTGGGCGCTGTGCACGGCGGCCGTACTGATCCACGCGGGCCTGATGGCCGGTCAGGTGGCCAACCAGACGCGGGCCCTGGCCTCGACCGGAACCCCCGCGGCGGCCAACACGGCCTACGTCGTCACGGCCTTCGTCGGCGGCGCGAGCGCCTCCGCCCTCGCGGGCCCGGCATACGCCCACTGGGGCTGGAACGGCGTCTGCGCCATCGCGGCGGCGGCGGTGGCTGTGGGCTGGGTCGGCAGCGCGCTGGTGGGCGCCAAGCGCTGACGAAGCGCTGACGGGACACCGGAGAAGACTCCGGCGCCGCAGCCCCCGTAGTCGGCGGGCACACATGCCGACGCCGGGCAGGGGACCTCATCGGCGGCCCCCTGCCCGGCGTTCCGTGTCATCCGTCCGCGGTCATTCGCCCGCGGTCATCCGCCCGCCGCGGGTCAGCCGCCCAGGACGGTGACCTCCAGCCCGCCCTCCGCGTACTGCTTCCGCAGCACCTTCTTGTCGAACTTGCCCACCGACGTCTTCGGTACGGTCGCGACCGACGTCCACCGCTCCGGCAGCTGCCAGCGGGCCACCCGCTCGCCCAGGAAGACGCGCAGCGCGGCGTAGTCGGCGGCCTTGCCGTCCTTGAGGACCACGGCGGCGAGCGGGCGCTCGCCCCACTTCTCGTCGGGGACGGCCACGACAGCCGCCTCCGCGACGTCCGGATGGGCCATCAGGTGGTTCTCCAGCTCGACGGAGGAGATCCACTCGCCGCCCGACTTGATCACGTCCTTGGCGCGGTCGGTGAGGGTGAGGAAGCCGTCGGACGTGATCGTGCCGACGTCACCCGTACGCAGCCAGCCGTCGGGGCTGAACTTGTCCTCGGGCCGGATCGGCTCGGCGGCCGCGCCGCCGTAGTACGCGCCCGCGATCCACGGTCCGCGCACCTCCAGCTCACCGGCCGACTGACCGTCCCACGGCAGGATCTCCCCGCCCGGACCGGCGAGCCGGGCCTCCACGGAGGAGGGCAGCCGGCCCTGGGTGACGCGGTAGGGCCACTCCTCCTCCTCGCTCAGACCGGCCGGCGGGTAGGCCACCGAGCCCAGCGGCGAGGTCTCCGTCATCCCCCACGCCTGCACGAGCCGCACGCCGTGGCGCTCGTGGAAGCCGCGCATCATCGCGGGCGGGGCGGCCGAGCCGCCGCTGATGACCGTACGCAGCGAGGACAGGTCCCGCGGGCGCGCGTCGAGCTCGGCGAGCAGGCCCGCCCAGATCGTGGGGACGCCGGCGGACACCGTGGGCCGCTCGGTGGCGATCATCTCGGCGAGCGGCGCCGGCTGCAGGAAGCGGTCGGGCATCAGCAGGGACGTTCCCGCCATGAAGGCCGCGTGCGGCAGGCCCCAGGCGTTCACGTGAAACATCGGCACTACGGGGAGACAGGTGTCGGCGGGGGTCAGGCCGAAGGCCGAGGCGGCGTTGACCTCCATGGCGTGGAGGTAGACCGAGCGGTGGCTGTAGAGGACGCCCTTGGGCTCGCCGGTGGTGCCGGAGGTGTAGCAGAGGGCGGCGGCCTGCCGCTCGTCAAGCTCCGGCCAGTCGAAGCCGGCCACGGGCCGGCCCGCGAGCAGCTCCTCGTACTCGTGCACGCGCGGGCGGCAGCCCTCCAGCGCGGAGCGGTCGCCCGGGCCCGAGACGATCACGTGCTCGACGGAGCCGAGGTGCGGCAGGAGCGGGGCGAGCAGCGGCAGCAGCGAGCCGTTGACGATGATCACGCGGTCGGCGGCGTGGTTGACGATCCAGGCGAGCTGCTCGACGGGCAGCCGCAGGTTGAGCGTGTGCAGGACGGCGCCCATGGAGGGGATCGCGAGATACGCCTCCAGGTGGTCGCTGTTGTTCCACATGAGCGTGGCGACCCGCTGGTCACCGACCACCCCGAGCTCGTCGCGCAGCGCGTGGGCCAGCTGCACGGACCGCTCGGCGACCTCCCGGAAACTGCGCCGCAGTGGCTCGCCGTCCCCGGTCCAGGTGGTCACGGTGGCGCCTCCGTGCACGCGCGCGCCATGGGCGAGGATGCGCGTGACTGTGAGCGGTACGTCCTGCATCGTGCTCAGCACCGGGGTCCTCCCGAAGACCTGCTACGGCTGGTGTGGTCCGCTGATTGTGCTGGGGTATCTCGCGGTAAGTCACTACCCCGGCACTACCTCGGCACTACCTCGGCCCACGGCGGTGAGCACTTTCCGTCACGCCGCGCAGGCGAGCTCCGGGTCCTCGCGGAGCTTCCCGAGCGCCCGGGAGACGGCGCTCTTGACCGTGCCGACGGAGACCCCGAGCAGCTCGGCCGTCTGCACCTCGGTCAGGTCCTCGTAATACCTGAGGACGACCATGGCCCGCTGCCGCACCGGCAGCCGCAGCACGGCCCGCCACATCGCGTCGCGCAGCGCCTGCTGCTCGGCGGGGTCCGCCGAGGGGGCCGCCTCGCGCTCGGGCAGCTCGTCGTAGGGGAACTCCTCGACCTTGCGCTTGCGCCACTGCGAGGTGCGCGTGTTGACCAGGGCCCGGCGCACGTAGCCGTCCAGGGCCCGGTGGTCCTCTATGCGCTCCCACGCCAGGTACGTCTTGGTCAGCGCGGTCTGCAGCAGGTCCTCCGCGTCGCACGGGTTCGAGGTCAGAGAGCGGGCGGTGCGCTGCAGCACCGGACCGCGTGCCCGTACGTAGGAGGAGAACGACGGGTACACGGCGGTGGATGCGCTGGTGCACACAGGCGTCGTGGTTGCTGTCATGCTTCAACGCTAGGAGCGCACCTGTACCCGGCGGATCGGCCGCAGGTGCCGAAGGACGGTCCGCCTCAGGTCGTACAGGTGGGGCTGCCCCCACCTCCCGGAGGGGGAGAGGAGCACGGGACGCCCCCTCCGGGTACGCGCCCGGGAGCAGTCCCCCGGGCCCCCGGGCCCTCAGTGCCCCAGGCCCCCAGTCCCTCAGGCGCCCAGTCCCTCAGGCGCCCAGTCCCTCAGGCGCCCAGTCCCTCAGGCGCCCAGTCCCTCAGGCCCTCAGGCCCTCAGGCCCTCAGGCCCTCAGTCGATGATCGCCACGGGAGCGTCCACCAGATTACGGTCGATGGTCAGCTTCCGTCCCCCGTGCGATTCGGTGACATTGCCCTGGTACTGGTGGATGCGGCGGTGCGGCTGCCACGCCGACCGGCCGATCGACGGCTCGCCGTCCGTCGTGGCCCCGACCCGCCAGCGGGCGAACCAGAGCACGTCGGGCAGCCCCGTCGTGCCCGAACGGCGGGCCCGGTCCATGTGCCGCACCCCCGACTCGGCGCTGCTGTAGAAGCCCGGCAGGTAGCCGGCGCTGCGCACGGCCGTGCCCCAGCCGCGGATGAAGGACAGCGTCGTGCGGGCGCAGTCGCCGTCCTTGTCGTCGTAGGCCTCCATGTCGAGGTAGAGGGCGCTGTGGATGTCGATGCCGAGCGCCGAGGCCCGGGAGACGGCCTCCTCGCCCTCCGTCTGGCCCTGGTCGTAGGGTTCGGAGCCGATGAGGTAGCCCCGCTTGTTGCTCGCCCGCACGCAGGGGGACTGCGAGCCCACGTAGATCGGCAGGACGCGCCAGCCCATGTCGTCGGCGCCCTCCAGCCAGCGCTCGCTGAGGTAGGTCTGGTGCGGGCAGGCGCGGGCCCGGCCGGCGAAGTAGACGCCGACGGCCCGGTAGTCCGACGACTTCCACGCGCTCAGCGTGGTCAGTGCAGGGGCCTGGCAGGTGTCGATGCCCCAGCCCCTGAAGACGGATGCCCCCTCGTCCCTCGGGTCGCCCCGGTCGCCGGCGCCCGCGGGCTCGGCGCCGATCAGCTGGGCGACCACCGCCATCAGGGCGAGGAGATATCCGATGATCTTCCTTCGTCGGTCCATACCCGGAGTCAAAGGCGCCATCGACCGGCGCCCTTCCGTGACACGCCCTCCGTTCATCCGTCTGCCCCGAGAAGCAGCCCGGACGTGGGAACTCCGGTACCGGCGGTGACCAGCGCCCTGGAAGCGTCCGGTACCTGGTTCACGGCGGTGCCGCGCAGCTGCCGCACCGCCTCCGCGATGCCGTTCATACCGTGCAGGTACGCCTCGCCCAGCTGCCCGCCGTGGGTGTTCAGCGGCAGCGTGTCCGCTTCCACGAACGCGGCTCCCTCGCCGGGCCCGCAGAAGCCGAACTCCTCCAACTGCATCAGCACGTAAGGCGTGAAGTGGTCGTAGAGGACGGCCACATCGATGTCCGAGGGGCCCAGGCCGCTGCTCCCCCACAACTGACGTGCGACGACGCCCATCTCGGGCAGGCCGTCGATGTCGTCCCGGTAGTAACTGGTCATCTGCTCCTGGGTCCGGCCGGCGCCCTGCGCCGCGGCGACGACCACGGCGGGCGGACGGCGCAGCGTGCGGGCCCGCTCCAGGGAGGTGACGACCAGGGCCTGGCCGCCGTCCGTCTCCTGGCAGCAGTCCAGCAGCCGCAGCGGCTCGGCGATCCAGCGGGAGGCGGCGTGGTCGGCGAGGGTGATCGGGCGGCCGTGGAAGTACGCGGCCGGGTTGGTCGCGGCGTGGCGCCGGTCGGTGACGGCGACGTGCCCGAAGACCTCGGGCTCCAGGCCGTACGCGTGCAGGTAGCGGCGGGCGCCCATGGCCACCCAGGACGCCGGCGTGAGCAGCCCGTACGGCAGTCCCCAGCCGAGCGCCACACCCTCCGCCGAGGGCTCGCGCCCCTGCACTCCGGCGCCGAAGCGGCGGCCGGAACGCTCGTTGAAGGCCCGGTAGCAGACGACGACGTCGGCGATGCCGGCCGTGACCGCGAGGGCGGCCTGCTGAACGGTGGCGCAGGCGGCACCGCCGCCGTAGTGGACGCGGGAGAAGAACGTCAGCTCGCCGATGCCCGTCGCCTGGGCGACGGTGATCTCCGGGCTGGTGTCCATGGTGAAGGTGACCATGCCGTCGACGTCCCGGGGAGCGAGCCCGGCGTCGTCGAGGGCGGCACGGACGGCCTCCGCGGCCAGGGCGAGCTCGCTGCGGCCGGAGTCCTTGGTGAAGGCGGTGGCGCCGACACCGACGACGGCGGCGGTGCCGCCGATCACGCGGCGGTCCGTGAGGGGAGGGCCACCAGAACGGTTCCGGTGACGTGGCGGCCGAGGCGGTTCGTACCGACGACGGAGATCTCGATGGTGCGCTCGTTCACGGAAAGGATCCTTCCGGTCAGCACCAGAACATCGCCTGGATAGCTGGGCACCCCGAGCCGTATCGAAACCTTGCGGAGGACGGCCTTCGGGCCGGCACGACCGGTGACGTAGTCGGTGACGTACCGGCCCACCAGACCATTGGTGGTGAGGATGTTCATAAAGATGTCAGGGGAGCCCTTTGCGCGGGCCGCCTCGGCGTCGTGGTGCACATCCTGGTAGTCACGGGAGGCGATGGCACCCGCGATGACGAGCGTACGGGTGATGGGAACGGTGAGGGGCGGGAGTTCTTCACCGGGCGTCATGCGACTTCCCCTTCCGGCCCTTCCGAACGGGCGCGGAATACCGGGAGTTCCCATCCCGCGTCCACTCGTATGAATTCCAGCTCGACGGACATTCCTATGCGCACGCCGTCGTGCGGGACACCGGTGATACTGCTGATCATCCGTACGCCTTCGGCGAGTTCGACGAGCGCTACGGCGTACGGGGGGTCGAAGGCCGGGAACGGCGGGTGGTGCATGACCACGTACGAGTAGACGGTGCCGGAGCCGGAGGCCTCGACCGTCCCCCACTCGGGTGAGCCGCAGCGGCCGCAGCCGGGCAGCCAGGGAAAGCGGAGGGCGCCGCAGGCGGCGCAGCGCTGGATGAGCAGCTTGTGCGCGGCGACGCCTTCCCAGAAGGGCGCGTTGTCGCGGTTGACTACGGGGCGGGGGCGGGCGGGGCGGGCGGTGCGGTCCGGACGTGGGGGCTCGGTGGGCTTCTCGGTCAGCCTCCCGGACACCGGCGCGTACTTGAGGATCCGGAAGCGGTGGGTGCCGACGAGCTCGCCGGCCACCCGCACCCGCATCATCGTGGTGATGAAGTAGCCGGCCCCGATCCGGGTGGCCTTGCGGGGGGAGACGGACTCGATGACCGAGTCGAACGTGATCTCGTCGCCGGGCCGCAGCGGGCGTACGTACTCCTGCTCGCAGTCGGTGGCGACGACCGCGGTGTACCCGGCGCCGTCGAGCAGGGCGAAGAGCTCGTCATGGGCGGAGGTGTGACCGACGGAGCCGCGACCGGCGGGGGTACGCCCGGAGAGGGCGCCGGAGAGGCCGGGCAAGGTCCATGCCTGGAGCATGGTGGGCGGGGCGATGGGATCAGGCCCTGCGTAGGCGGGGTTGGTGTCGCCCATGGCCTCGCACCAATGCCTGATCATCGGCGCGTTGACGGGGTCCCTGGCGGGCGCGGAGACGGCCACGGGACGGCCTTCGAAGGGCTTGAGCAGGTGGTGCACGTCGTCGACGGAACGCACGGGGACCCCCCTCTCGACTGAATCTGACTATCCGTCAGATGAAGTCGAGAGGTCAAGGACCGAGAGGTCAAGGACTGCGGACATGGCCGCGCGGCGGCACCGAAGTGCCGCCGCGCACCCTCACCGGACCCTGCCCCCAGGGTCATCTGTCACATGTGCCGCCCCCCGGCCCAGCGACTACCAGCGGTCGTCGTTGAAGACGATGGTGACGTTGTCCTGGCGGATGGCCGTGCGAGCCGGTCCGTTGACGCTCACGGTGTTGGCCTGGTTGTGGGCACCGGCGCCGGTGGCCTGCTGCTGCGTGGTGGTGGAGTTCCCGTGGTTGGAGCCCCCGACGCCGCTTCCCACGACCGCCGCGGCAGCCGCGTTGGAGCCCCGGTTGGCCACCTGGTTGCCGTTGCCGTCGTCATCGGCGTGGGCGACGCCGGAGAGGAGGACCGCCGCCACGGGCAGAGCGGCAGCAGTGGTGAGGACGCGAGCAGTGCGGGTGCTTGCCATTTCTATTCCTCCAGAACGCTGAGCGGAACTACTGCGAGCAGACATGCGAGTAGACAGAACTACTGCACAGTGCCGAGCAGTTGGCCGACCGCCCGGCGAGGTTTTCGACGTCGCGATCCAAGATTTGCCCACCGAATCCCCGGCGAACCACCCGTCGCTTCCCATTCCCTCGCAAGCATGACCACTCCGGAATAAACCCCCACCACCCTCGCCCGCCCCTGACCCACACCCCCCAGAGAGCCCTTGGAGCCCATACGCCACAAGGGCAGAACCGTTCCGGCGAAATATCGGCCAATTCCGTAAACATGGCCAAGAAGTGAACACCGGAGACGGCATAAACGTTCAGGCAGGGCGGGGGTGACCCGCCCTGCAGGCCGGGGGTGCACAGCCCTGCAGGCCGCGCCGAGGGGCCCCCGGCCCCGCAGGGCAGCGGGACACCCTGTTCATCGCGACACGGCGGCGTGCGCGACCCGCGCCCGCCGGACGCCGCCCGGCCTGGTGCCGACGACGACGGTCGCATCCAGCTCGTCGCACTCCACGACCCTCGTCATCAACCCGCTCCCCGCGAACGCCTCGACCGTCCGCGACGCCTGCCGCTCACTCGTCTCGACCAGCAGATGGCCGCCCGGCGCGAGCCATCCCGCTGCCGCCGCGGCGACCCGCCGCTGCACGTCGAGCCCGTCCGAGCCGCCGTCCAGCGCGACCCGCGCCTCGTGCTCCCGGGCCTCCGCCGGCAGCAGGGCGATGGCCTCGGTGGGCACGTAGGGCGCATTGGCGACGAGGACGTCTATGCGCCCGCGCAGCCCGCCGGGCAGGGGCTCGTACAGATCCCCCTCATAGACGACGCCGCTCCCGCCGATGTTGCGCCGGGCGCACTCCACCGCCGCCGGGTCGATGTCGGCGGCGTAGAGCTCGATGTCCTCCACGGCCGACGCCAGCGCCGCGCCCACCGCCCCGGACCCGCAGCACAGGTCGACGACGACGGCGCGCGGAGAGCTGAGGGCGAGGGCCTGTCCGACGAGGAACTCCGTACGGCGCCGCGGGACGAAGACGCCCGCGTCCACGGCTATCCGAAGCCCGTAGAACCCGGCCCAGCCGACGACGTGTTCGAGAGGCAGCCCGGCCGCGCGCCGCACCACCATGTCCTCCAGCTCGTCGGGCGTACGCGCCGCCGAAACGATGAGCTCGGCCTCGTCCTCGGCGAAGACACAGCCGGCGTTCCGAAGCCTGGAAACGACGAGGGGGAAGGAGACGAGGGAGAAGGAAGAGCGGGAAGAGCGGAGAGAGAAAGAAGAGGAGTCACACATGGAGAAGCCTTCCGGATCACCGAAGGGCGCTCTCGCGGTCCGCTAGAGAGAAGGAGCGGCGACCGTACAACCAGAGAAAGAGAGCACCCGGCCTGCAACAGCGGTAATGGGTCTCACCTCCTGGGACGGTTTCCTGCCAACTGCCGCAACAGTACATGATCTCCAAGCGCCCGGAAGTTTCCCGGAAGCTTCCGGACATCGCCCGGGGCCACCGGGCGGGCGGCTACGGGGGCAACGGCTCCGTTTTCGGACGTACTGCCGGTAGCGCTTGCGTTCCGGGGGATCGCACGTGGTGGGATATGGCGATGCGAACCCCCACACGCATACCTTCCCGTCCCCCCAACCCCTATGAAGAACTGGCGTCACTGGCCGACCCGGACCCCGATCAGGACCTCGCCCCGGGCCCCGGCCCTGACCCCGCCTCGGTGACGGACACGCAACCGCTCACCGTCCTCCCCCTCCGGCTCCTCCACGGGGACCCCGACGAGGCCGGAGTCGAGAACGACGCCGAGGACGAACCCTGGTCCCCGCCGAACCACCGCCGCGGCAAGCGCGGCCACCGCCGCCGCAGAGGCCCGCTCGCGGCCGCCCCCCGCGCGGTCAAGCTGCTGATCGCCCTCTCCCTCTGCGCCGGGATCCTGGTGCTGGGCGACCGCTGCGCACAGATGTACGCCGAGAAGAAGGCGCAGCAGACACTCCAGAAGGAGCTCCACCTGGCGGCCGCTCCGCAGGTGGACATCCACGGGTTCCCGTTCCTCACCCAGGTATTGGAGAAGCGCCTGCAGCGCGTGGACGTCACCGTCCCGCACGTGGCCGCCCAGCGCCTGTCGCTGGCAAAGGTCCACGCCAGCAGCCGCGACATCCAGCTGACCGGGAATCTGCCGAGCGACATCCGAGGCGCCGTCATCGGCGACCTGGACGGAGACGTCCTGCTGTCCTTCGACGACATGAACCGCGAACTCGCCGCATCGCAGGTCATCTTCAGCCGCCGCACCGACCATACGATCGGTGCGGACGGAAAGCTGAGCGTCGGCGGCCAGGAGCTGCGCGTACGAGCACAGGCGCAGCTGCGGCTGAACGGAAGCCGCGGCCTGTCCACGGAAGTGGACGACATGAGCCTCGACGTGCCGGGCATCGCCACGTACCGCCCGGGCAAGGGGCGGGGGCTGACCCTGCACCGCGAGACGGCCGAACGCATCAGCCGCGACGCGGCCCGGGCGAAGGCGCTGTTCTCCGTCCCGGCCCTGGCGGAGCGGCTCGGCGTCTCACCGCAGGACGCCGCGGCGGCTCTGAGGAACGAGGAGAAACTGCACCGCCTGACCGGCGCTCCCCGCTTCGTCGAAAGGCTGATGCACGTCAACCTCATCGACGCGGCCATGGACAACCCCTGGCTGCTGAAGAAGCTCGGCATCGATCCGAAGCTGATCGGCAGCGTCATCCGCATGCGGCCGCCGGAGCTCTCCGACCGCCTGTCCTTCGCGTTCTCCCTCCCCAAGGAGGCGCGGGAGTTGCAACTGCGCGACGTAAGGGTCGAGAAGGACGGCATCCGGGCCACGCTGAAGGGCATGGAACTGCCGGTGGGCAGAACCGAAAACAAATAACAGCCCAGCCGGTCACATTCCTGCGACGCCGTCCGTCAGAGCAGTGAAGGCAATACGCAAGCCCTGACGGAGGCAACGATGGAAGCACGTTCGATCACTGCAGAGGTTCCCGCGGGTCCCCGGATGCCCGAGGACCCTGTGAAGCTCGTCCCCGAGCTGGCGGAGGTGTCGGCGGCGCTGTTCAAGGCCACCGGCAACGGCTCGGTGCCGCGGACCACGATCAGCCTTCTCCAGCTGCGCGCCGGTCAGATCGTCGGCAATACGTATCTGACCGTTCTGCACACGGGATTCCTGCGCAAGGCCGGGGAGTCGGAAGAGCGGATTTCCGCGGTGGCGTCCTGGCAGGACGCTCCGTATTTCACGGGCGCCGAGCGCGCCGCGCTGGCTCTGGTGGAAGCCGTGTTCCAGCCCTCCGTACACGGCGAGAGGGTCTCGGACGAGCTCTATGCCGAGGTGTCCGGGCATTTCGAGGACAAGGCGCTCGCGACCCTGATGATCGCGATCGGTCAGGTCAATTTCTTCATTCCTGTGGCCCTCATCGCCAAGCCCGTCCCCGGCCGGTCGTTCACCGACCCCTGGAAGTGACCTGCGCGGCACGCGCGAGGAATAGCGGCACACGCGAGGCATAGAACGGCACAGGCGAGGAATAGCGGCTCACGGCGGCTCACGGCGGCTCACAGCTCATCGGCTGTGGGCCGCTTTCGCATGATTCCACCCCGCGACTCCTATAGTTTGCCCCGTTTCATCCAGTTAAATTTAGTTTCATCCCTGTCTTGCGAGGGAGTCGGCGTCATGCACGTCCTGCTCGTCACCAGCGGCTCCACGGGTGACGTCGCGCCGTTCACCGGCCTGGGGGTCCGGCTGCGGCAGGCGGGCCACGAAGTGACCGTGGCCACCCACGAGCGGTTCACCGGCCTGATCCGCTCCTGCGGGCTGGGCTTTCGTCGCCTCCCCCTGGACCCCCTGGACATGCACGAGGCGTGCGCGCGGAAGCTCCCCGGCCGAGCGGACGGCCCGTTGGGGACGCTCACGATCGCCAAGCAGGGAACCGTTTACGCGGCCGACCTCGCGCACGGCATCCTCCAGGCGGCCCGGCAGGGCGCGGACGTGCTCGTGGCCTCGGGGCAGACGGCCCTGCCGGCCAAAGCCGTCGCCGACGGCCTAGGCATCCCGAGCCTGGGTGCGCTGCTGCAACCCGTCGCCCCGACCGGCGCGTTCGCCCCGATGGCCCTCGGGCGCCGCTCCGCCGGGCGCTTGGGCAACCGGTTCCTCTCCGGCGCTCTCTGGCGGGCGTTCCACCGTCAGGCCGCGTCGACCGTCCAGTGGGTGAGGGCGGAGCTGGGCCTGCCGCCGCTGAACCGGACCGCGCGCCGGCGTCTGGCTGCCGACTGGCCGATCTGGTACGGATTCAGCCCGCACGTCGTCCCGCGCCCGGCCGACTGGCCTCCCGAGCACCGGCTGTCGGGCTACTGGTGGCCGGAGGAGCCGACCGGCTGGAAGCCGGATCCCCGGCTCACCGACTTCCTCGCCGCCGGACCGCCACCGGTCTTCATCGGATTCGGCAGCATGCCGTCACCGCGCAGCGGGCAACTGTCGGACGTATGCGCCGAGGCACTGCGCCGGGCCGGGGTCCGGGGTGTGGTGCAGGCGGGATGGTCCGGCCTGGAAGCCAGGGGTGACGACATCCTGGCCGTCGGGGAGGTGTCCCACCAGTGGCTCTTCCCGCGCACCGCAGCCGTGGTGCATCACGGCGGTGGCGGCACCACGGCCGCCGGCCTGCGCGCCGGTGTCCCGGCGGTCCCCGTCCCCGTCTTCTACGACCAGCCCTTCTGGGCCACCAGGCTCCGCGCCCTCGGCGTCGCGCCCGGAGTGCTGCCGATGGCGGACGTGACGGCGGAACGCCTCGCGTCCCTCATCGTCCGGGCGGTACGCGAGCCGGCATGGCGAGCACGGGCAACCGGCATCAGGAGCGCACTGTCCACCGAGGACGGCACGGACCCCGTCATCAAAGCCGTCGAAGCACTGCCCCGGTGACCGCCCTGGCCTCCGGCCCCGTGGCCTCGCGGCCCCAAGCGAAAGGGGTGTCCTCGATCGAGGACACCCCATCTGGCCTGCGTCAACGCAGGGCTGGCGGAGGCTGAGGGATTTGAACCCTCGGTGACATCGCTGCCACGACGGTTTTCAAGACCGTTCCCTTAGGCCGCTCGGGCAAGCCTCCCCGCACCGCCTGTGCGGCAGCGCGGGGGCCAGCCTATCGCTTCAGTTGTCGCCCTTGCGTTCGCCCAATGTGATCTCTGCCGTGGACTGCTTGCCGTCGCGGGTGTAGGTCACCGTCACCTTGTCGCCCGGCTTGTGGGTCCAGATCTCGCTGATGAGGGTGGGGCCGCTGTCGACGGCGGTGTCGTCGAGCTTGGTGATGACGTCGCCCGGCTTGAGGCCGGCCTTGTCGGCCGGGCCGCCCGGGGTCACGGCCGGGCTGTTGTTGTCGCCGGTGGGGGCGATCTTGGCGCCCGAGCCGACGTCCTTCATGTTCACCGAGGCCGAGATGACGGGGTAGACCGGCTTGCCGGTCTTGATGAGCTGGTCGGCGACGTTCTTGGCCTGGTTGATCGGGATGGCGAAGCCGAGGCCGATGCTTCCGGCCTGCTGCTGGCCGCCGCCGAAACCGCCGCCGTTGTTCGCGGACTGGATGGCGGAGTTGATGCCGATGACCGCGCCCTGGGCGTTGAGCAGCGGGCCGCCGGAGTTGCCCGGGTTGATCGATGCGTCCGTCTGGAGGGCGCTCATGTACGAGGCCTTGCCCATGCCGCCGCCGTCGCTGGAGGCCACCGGGCGCTTCTTGGCGCTGACGATGCCCGTGGTGACCGTGCCGGACAGGCCGAAGGGCGCGCCGATCGCGATCGTGGCGTCACCCACCGCCGTCCGGTCGGAGTTCCCGAGCGGGATGGGGTTGAGCTTCGCGCCGGACGGGTTCTTCAGCTTGATGACGGCGACGTCGTAGCCCTGCGCCCGGCCCACGACCTCGGCGTCGTACTGCTTGCCGTCCGAGAAGGTGGCCATCAGCTTGCCGCCGCCCTGGGCGGCCGAGGCGACGACGTGGTTGTTGGTGAGGATGTGGCCCTCGGTGTCGTAGACGAAGCCGGTGCCCGTACCACCCTCGCCGCCGCCGCTCTGCGCCTCGATGGTGACGACGCTCGGCAGCGCCTTGTTGGCGATGTCCGCCACGGAACCGGGGGCGCGGCTCTCGGTCTTCGGGTCGCCGGACGAGGAGATGGTCGTCGAGCTGCCGCCGCCGTCACGGCTGGCCGCCCAGTAGCCGATCCCGCCGCCGACACCGCCTGCGACGAGGGTCGCGGCCAGCGCCATCGCCACGAGGCCGCCGGCGCGCTTGCGGGCGGGCGGGTACGCGTCGGGGCCGCCGG
This sequence comes from Streptomyces hiroshimensis, assembly GCF_014650335.1. GTDB lineage: Bacteria > Actinomycetota > Actinomycetes > Streptomycetales > Streptomycetaceae > Streptomyces > Streptomyces hiroshimensis. Next base: position 204,709 of record NZ_BMUT01000009.1, on the reverse strand, counting down.
CCCACACCCCGGTCGGGCCCATCGGACCCACCGGACCCACCGGGCCCACCGAGCCACCGCCCGCGGGCGCGCCGTACGGGTACGGCTGCTGCGGCTGCGGCTGCCCCTGAGGCGGCTGGTGATGCTGCTGGGGCTGCGCGTCGTACCAGCCGCCGGCACCCTGACCGCCGCCCTGACCGCCCTGACCCCCGCCCTGCGCGGCCTGGCCGCCGCCCTGCGCACCCGGCTGCCCGTACCCCGGCTGAGGCGGGGCCGCGGGCTGCGCCGGAGCCTGGGCCGGGGCCTGGGCCGGGGCCTGGGCCGGAGCCTCCGGCGCGGGCGGGACGTCGCCCTTCTCCATCGAAACGGCCGGCGAAGCGGCCGGCGAAGCGCCCGACGAGCCGCCCGGAACATCCGGAACGCCCTCCGCAGGCGCGACGGCGGCGCCCTCGTTCTCGGTGCTCACAGCTCTCTCCTCATCAGGTGCCACATCAGTTCCTACATGGTGCCTACGCCATGTGCCTACGCCATGCGCGGTGTGGTGTCCACGTCATCCGCGGGATCCACGCCGCCGACGTCGTTCACGCCACCCACGATCAGCCCACGGCCAGCTTTTCCCACCGCACGTCAGACCACCGTAAGCGGACCCTGTGCCCCCACGGCAGCGACGCTTCGCTCCGGGCACTCCACAACAAAAGGGACCGCATGCGTGAGGGTGCCGGGCGATGGCACGATAACGCGGTGACCTATGCGCACCCGGCCCGGGACCTCCGCCCCGAGCGGCACCCGCTCGCCGTCGTCGCCCACCGCGGGGCCTCCGAGGACGCCCCGGAGCACACCCTGGCCGCGTACCGCAAGGCGATCGAGGACGGCGCGGACGCACTGGAGTGCGACGTCCGGCTCACCGCCGACGGCCACCTCGTCTGCGTGCACGACCGCCGCGTCAACCGTACGTCCAACGGCCGCGGCGCCGTCTCCTCCCTGGAGCTCGCCGACCTCGCCACCCTCGACTTCGGCTCCTGGAAGGCCGACGTCTCCGACACCGAGGCCCCGGACCTGGACGCGACGTCCGTGCTCACCCTGGAGCGGCTGCTGGAGCTCGTGGCCGACGCGGGGCGGCGCGTCGAGCTCGCCATCGAGACCAAGCACCCGACCCGCTGGGCGGGCCAGGTGGAGCAGAAGCTGCTCGAACTCCTGGGCCGCTTCGGCCTCGCCGGGCCCCCCGCCGACGGCCCCTCACCGGTACGGGTCATGAGCTTCTCCGCCCGCTCCCTGCACCGCGTCCAGCTCTCCGCCCCGACCCTGCCGACCGTCTATCTGATGCAGTTCGTCTCGCCCCGCCACCGCGACGGGCGGCTGCCCGCGGGCGTCCGCATCGCCGGCCCGAGCATCCGCATCATCCGCAAGGACCCCGGCTACGTGGCCCGGCTGCACGAGGCGGGGAACGAGGTGCACGTCTGGACGGTGAACGAACCCGAGGACGTCGAGCTCTGCGCGCGCCTCGGAGTGGACGCGCTGATCACGAACCGGCCCCGGCGGGTGCTCACCCAGCTCGGCCGGTCCTAGCCCGCCGCCCCGCTCCCCGGCTCACTCCCCGGGCTACTCCCCGGGCTACTCCCCGGCTCCATTACAAGGAGTGCACCGGCGCGTTCGGTGCGTGTTCGATCCGGCCGAGTGCCCCCGGCGGGTCTCGGATGGCCGGTTTCCGGTCCAGTCCATTGGGGCATCCATCCCCTGACGTGGGGCAAAGGAGGTCTCGGGGGTGGCGTTGGTGGTGGCACAGGAGGTGCCCACGTCGTCGATCATGGCCGTACCCCATGGTCCAACCGGTGTGGGCCAGGCAAGACACCGGATGCGCAAGGATCTGCGCATCATCGGGGTACCGGATTCGGTCATCGACGACGCCGTACTGATCCTTTCGGAGCTGCTCAGCAATGCGTACCGGCACGGACGCCCGCTGAGCCCGGAGGGCGACGGTCGCAGAGACGGAGACGAGGGGGACAAGGACGGGGGAATACGTGCCGCGTGGAGAGTGGACGCCCACGGCCGGCTCACGGTCGAGGTGACGGACGGCGGAGGCCCGACCCGGCCGGTTCCGGCCACGCCTTCGGTGACCGCCCGCGGAGGCCGCGGGCTGAACATCATCAGCGCCCTCTCCCAGGACTGGGGGGTCCGTGACGCATCGGGCGAGGTGACGGTATGGGCCGCGCTCTCGGCTCACGACAGCTTCGCCACACGCGTGGCCGCCGCCGCAGCAGCGGCAGCAGCTTCCCAGCCGGTATTCGCAGATATCGACGAACTGACATGACAACCGACATGACAGTGGCGCGACGCGCGTAGATCCTGCCGCGAGACGCCGCGAGATCCCATACGCCCATACGACCCGGACAACCCGTAAGACCCGTAAGGCCTGCAACGACCTGCACGACCTGCACGACCTGCACGAAAGAGAATCACGCACGCCCGTGCACGGCCGGTGGGCCCCGCACCCGGAGCGCCCGTCAGAAACCCGCCAGGTACCTGCCAGGGACCCGCCGGGGAACAGCGCTCCGCACCGAGCGGCACCCCACCACCGGCCGCCGACCCGCCGACGCCCCGTCGTCCCGTCATCCCGTTCGTCCCCTCCTCCCGACGCCCCGCGCGCGTGCCCGTTCCGGCCGCCGCGGCGAGCGCTAGGCTCGCGCCCGTACGAGCCGTACGCGCCGCGTCGCACGGACCGTGTCGTACGCAGTCCCGTACGCACGTCACCGTGCCCGCCGCGCCGTACGCACCTGCACCGATCGGGAGACACGCACCCCATGGCCAAGAAGCGCCGCCCCCAGACCAAGGGGCCCCAGACCAAGGCCGCATCGCCGCAGGCCGCCGACGGCCGGATCCCCGTCGTCGGCGCCCGTGAGTCCTGCCCGTGCGGTTCGGGCCGGCGCTACAAGGCCTGCCACGGCCGCGCGGCCGTGCAGGCGGCCACCGAGCTCGTGCACCGGCCCTTCGAAGGCCTGCCCGGCGAGGCCGACTGGGTCGCGCTGCGCGAGCTGGTGCCCGCCGCGACGATCGAGCTCACCCTCAAGGGCGGGCTGCCGGAGGGCGTGCCCTCGGTGACGCTGGCCACCGTGCTGCCGATGGCCTGGCCCGCCCTGCGCCGCGACAACGGCGCCGTGCTGCTGGGCCTGCAGAACGACACCGCCTCCGGCGACCTCAGCCGCGACCTCGCCGACACCCTGCAGCGCGCGCTGGAGGCCGAGCCGGGCACCCCGGTGCCCGCCGGCCGCGCCGCCACCGACGGGCCGCGCCTGCAGGACCTGCTGGACCCGGAGGGCCCGTTCGAGCCGAACGTCCACACGGGCTTCGAGTTCTGGGTCGAGAACGCCGAGAACGCCACCGGCGATGTCGCCGCCTCCCTGGACCGGGCCAACGCCGCCGCCATCCCCACCGCCCGCCTGTCCGGCGTCGAGGCCGCGTACTGGTGCGAGACGCCGGAGAAGAATCACCTCCGCTGGGTCATGACCCACCCCGAGGAGCAGCTTCTGGACGCTCTGGCCCGGCTGCACGCCGCGGGCACCTCCTCGCTGGGCGATGGCACCCGCCTGGTCGGGTCGTTCCGGGCGCACGGCCTCACCGTGCCCGTGTGGGACCTGCCGAGCGACATGCGCGCCGAGGACACCGAGAAGCCGGCCGCGGCCTTCGCGGAGCGGCTGGCCACGGCACTCGCCGACACCTCTCCCCTGACGGGCGACGAGCGGCGGGCGCGCAGCGGCCTCACCAGCCGTCAGATCACCCTGAACTGAGGCGGGTCCGCCGCCGGGACGGCCACGCTTAGCGGTACCCGGCGGCGGACTGTTGGATTCCAGGCAGCGGAGTAGTTGATTCCGGGGCCTAAACGGGCGCCATTTACGTGACTCCTGTCACAACTCCCGCTGTCAGCCCGGAAATACGCGTCCGGAAATCCACGATCGAATTTGCGAACGGCCGATCTCTTGTTACCGTTCTAGGAGCCCGGTCGCTGGTGCATCCCCCGTCGCCAGCGACCGGGCGTTTCCATGCCCGGAAACGCCGGCACGGGCGCGCGGCCCCGAGAGCCCGCGCCGGGAGCCCGCGCAGGGAACCTGCCCCGGGAGCTCGCGCCGGCAGCCTGCACCGGGCGATCGCCCCGGTTAATCCCCTCGCTCCTCCGCCGAGTTGCTCCCCGAGCGCAGCAGCAGCTTCCCGTCCGCCGTGGCGATCTCCGCCACCGCCTCGTACGGATCTCCGCCCGGCTCGTCCCCGGCCGCCCCCTCGCCCTCCGCCCGGATCGTCCGGACCGTCCGCGCGCGAGGCGTCTCACACCCGTCAGGGTCGTCGGAGGCGGTCGTACGGCACTGCACCTGCACGGTCCGGCCGTCGGGGCCCATGAGGGTCAGAACGGCCCGCAGAGGGGCGCCTGTCGCGTTGCGGTAGTACGTACGGGCCCAGGTCTCGTTGCGCTGCTCCAGGACGCACGTCTGGGCCTCCACGCCTTCGGGAGAGGTGAGTTCGGGGCCGCAGCGGGCGGAGGCGGAGACGGCGGAGCCCGCGGGCCCCATCAGCGGCGGCGAGGCCGCGGGCCACGCGCCCTGATCCTCGCGGAGGTCCGGACCGAGGCCTCTGCCGAGGTCCTTGCCGAGACCCCTGCCGAGGTCCTTGCCCAAGTCCTTGCCCGGGCCTCCGGGACCTCCGGGGCCTCCGGGGCGCCCCAGGCCCGCCGACTCCCCGCGCAGCCCGCCGTCGGCCGCCCCCGGGTGCTTCCCGGGGCGCTCCCCCCGCGCCGCCTCCGGGCCCGGCAGGCCCGCGGGCCCGGCCGTGGCGGCGGCCAGGGGCAGCACGACGGCCAGCGCCACGACGCTCGCCAGCGCGACCATACGAAGGTTGGCGCCCCGCGGCTCACCGCCCCGGCCGGACTCCGCGAGAGCGCCCTCGGACTCCGCCGGGGCGCCACCGGGCGCTGCGGGGGTTCCACCCGGCTCCGCGAAGGTTCCGCCCGGCTCCGCGGGCACCCTCGGCCCTCCGGACCCGACGGACATGCCGGATGTACCGGACACTTCGGGCACACCGGATGCAGACGCACGCTCCATGGGGACCACCTGAGATTCGCCGCGCGGACGCTGAATGGATCGCGGGGACGGCTGGGACGGGCTCGGGACACCCCGGCCTCGGTTCGACCGGGCCCGGCCGGCATCGCCCGGCACAGGCCCTCACCCCTGAACATAGCGGTCAGGACAGGGCTCGCCCCGGGGCCGCGCGGTGGAATCCCGCAGAACTCGGACGGGCTTACACCCGTACGAGTGAGAGCGCGTGCGTCTCCCGTCCGTACGCGCTCTCCGTGTGCTCGTACCGGCGCTTCTCAAGAGCGCCCTTCCGCATCCCTGCAGTCAGCAGCGGTCAGCAGCCGTCAGCAGCGATCAGCGGTCTCCGGCGGTCAGAAGGCGAGCCGGCTGCCGCCGCCCGACGTCCCCGTGCCCGCGCTCTCCTCGACCAGGACGTCGACCAGAGCGGACACGTCCGGCAGCCACGGCCGGGCGGACCCGGTCGTACCTTCCCTACGCTCCGCACGCTCCGTTCGATCAGCCCGGAACGTACGAATCCCGCCACCCGAGGCGCCATTGACAGGTCCGGCAGGACCTGCCGGCTGCGGCGCCCGTTCCCAACGCACCCGGCCCGCACCCGTGGGCGACGGCGGCAGGGCCACGAAACCGCCCTCCCCGTGGAAGAGCAGCGAACCGGGCACCCAGTCCTGGCGGTGGAGCAGCTCGCCGAGGACCTCCAGGGAGTAGGGGGCCACGAGCAGGGCCCAGCGGGTGGGGGTGGCGACCACGGGGCCCAGGCGGATGCCCGCGCGGTCGAAGGCCGCCAGGGCGCGGGCGCCGGCGACCGCGGGCAGGCTCACCGCGCAGGGCGCGCGGCCGCCCGTGGCGAGCACGACGGGTGCGTCGGGCCGGTTGGTCCACCACCAGCGGACCATCCGGGCGTCCGTGGTGGCCGCCAGCAGCCCCGGGTCGAAGGGGTGGGCGCCGGGGACCGCGCAGTCGGGCTGCGGGCAGCTGCACCGGCGCACGCGCCCGCCGTCGGGCCGCAGGCCCGCGCCGGGCAGTACGGGCCACTGCCATTCGGTGGCATAGGCCAGGGCCGCGGTGAGGACCGCGGACCGATCGCCTCGCCTGAGCGAGAGCTTGCGTCGCCTTCCGAGGATCTCGCGCATGAGCGCTCGTTCCTTTCCGTAAACGCCGAAGTCGGGACCCCCGCCGGTGGCAGGGGCCGGATCACGCTGTTGGACTGCACTGCTGAGCTGTTGGACTGCACTGCTGAACTGCCGTGCACAGCTGGACCGCCGTGCCGTGCCTTGTGAACTGCCTTGCGGTTTACGCGGCCGTACGGGTGGTACGGATGGAACTCGGAGTAACCGGCCGGCGCACCGGCCGTGCCGCGGAGACCCGTAAGACGCTGCAGGGATCTGCACGACCCTGCACAGCCTTGCGCGGTCATTGCACGGCACTGCGGGACTGCCTACTGGAACTGCACCTGAACTGCACTCGGGCCGCGTCCGAACTCCATGGCACTACGGCCCGACATGGCGCGCCGCTCAACACGCCGTGGCACTTTCCAAGCCGGCACACCACGTGGATCACTAGCCACTGCTTGTACAACGCAGCGCATCACGCCACGGGCCGAGCGTGAAACATGGCGGGGGGTGGCGCGCGTATGGCGCTTCGTGCCGAGCCTGTCGCCCCTCGCCTGCGGCATGGGTTTCCCCATCGCCCTCGGGTGCGGGCGCGGCCGTCGCCGGTTAAGACGCTCGGGCCCGCCGCCGGGTTCCGGGGCGGCCCCAACTGCCCCTGCCCTTCTTCGTGTACGTACCCACCGGTGTGGATATGACGCGCTGTCGAGCAACGCCAGTCGACCGCAAATCCATGGCCTCTGGACCATTTTCCGGCCAACTTTGAAACCCCATAGACACCACCAATCCCACCGGTTCAATGCTGGACATCTCCTTGCCCGGGCGTGTACATGTGGAGCACCGATAGCGCGCAACGCGACAGGGGGTTTGCGATGCTATTCATGAGAAAACACAGGTCAAGACGGTGGTCAAGAGGGAGCGGCAAAGTGCCGCGGGCCCTGGTGCACACGAGCGCCCGGTCCACCGCGCCGCAGCCCGGTCCGGGTAGCCGGCCATGACCACGCCCCACCTGCCGAAAGTGGCCGGAATCAATCCTCCGCTCCCCGCTCCCGCGCAGACTCCCGCCCCCACATCTGCCGCCTCCTCCGCAGATCCCCTCTCCCCTGCTGCTCCCGGAACGCCCGGATCGGATGCCCCGGCAAGCACCGCCGACCCCGCGGACCCGTCCGCCGCTGCCGCCTCCTCCGGCGCCTCCGGCCCTTCCGGCCCGGCGGCGCTCCTTCCGGGTCCCTCCCTCCCCGCCCCCAACGCCGTCGTCCAGGACCGCCTCGCGGGCTGGATCTCCGACCTCACCACGCTCCAGGAGCTGACCGAGCGGCTCACGCGCACGGCCACCCTCGACGCCGCCCTGCACGAGGCCCTGCGGGCGGGTGCGACGCTCGTGGGCGCCCGCCGCGGCCTGGTCACGCTGCACCCGGCCACGGGCCCCGGCCGCGACCACCCCGTCACTGTCGGATTCGGCCTGGACCACGCGGACCTCGGCCACATCGAGACCCTCCCGGAGGTCCCACCGAAGGCCGCGCCGGAGACCGCCCCGGGGACCGCCCCCGAGACCGCCCCGGGGGCCGTGCCCGAGACCGCCCCGGGGTCCTACGGCCGTCTGTTCGACGACCTCCCCCCGGCCGGATCCCGTACGGGCACCGCCCACCCCGACGTCGCCTCCGACGAGGGCCTCGACCCCCGGTACCGGGAGGTCGCCGCCCGCCTCGGCTACGGAGCGAGCTACGCCGTCCCCCTGGAGACCGACAACGCGGGCCGGATCGGTGCGGCCGTCTGGCTGTACGACGAGCCGGCCGAGCCCACCGAGCGGCAGCGTCACCTCGTCGGCCTCTACCGCGACCACGCCACCGAACACCTCGCCCGCCAGCTCGAACTGGCCGAGGCCCGGGAGGCCGTGGCGACCCTCCGCGAGGAGCTGCTGCCGAGCAGGCTGCCCCGGACGCCGGGCATCCGGCTGGCCGTCCGGCACCGCACCGGTCCGCTCGGCGGCGGCGACTGGTACGACGCGCTGCCGCTGCCCGAGGGCGCGCTCGGCCTGGCCGTGGGCGGAGTAAGCGGTTCCGGTCCCAGCGCCGTGGCGGCCATGGGCCGGCTGCGCGCGTCCCTGCGGGCGTACGCCGTCATGGAAGGGGAGGATCCGGTTGCGGTCCTCTCCGACCTAGAGCTCCTGCTGCGGCTCACCGAGCCGGCCCGCGCCGCGACGGCGATCTTCGCGTACTGCGAGCCGCCCGAGCGCAAGGTCATCCTGGCGGGGGCCGGCCACTGCCCGCCGCTGATCATCGGCGACCACCGCGTCGAGTTCGTCGAGACGTCGCTGTCCGCGCCGCTCGGGATGCTCGCCTGCTGGGAGGCGCCCAGCGTCGAAATCGAACCCGCCCCCGGAGAAACGCTCCTCTTCTACAGCGACGGGCTGCTGCACCGGACCGGCCGGCCGATGGACCGGGCCTTCGCACGGCTGCGCACCGCCGCGGCCGGAGTGCCGAAGGCGGCGCGCCGGGACCCGGACGCCCTGGTGGAGCACGTGCTGCGCACGGTGCTGCCGCCGGAGAGCCACAGCGACTGGGACGGCAGCGAGGACGTCGTCCTGCTCGCCGCCCACTTCGAGTGACACCGTGACCCGCCCGACCCCGCTTGCCCCCGCCTGACCCGCCCCTCCCCCTCCTCGGATTTTCCTCATAGTTTCCTCGTATTTCGGTCACACATACGATGGAAAGCGCCCCGTCCGAGGAGGAAAGCAGTGACCGAGCAGCAGCCCGCGCCCGAGAACCCCGAAGGCGACGAGCCGATCAAGCAGCGGAAGAACGGCCTCTACCCCGCCGTCTCCGACGAGCTGGCCGCAAACATGAAGACCGGCTGGGCCGACACCGAGCTGCGCGACCTGCAGCCCGTCGAGCAGGCGCCGCACACGGCCCGCCGCCGCGCCGAGCTTTCCGCGCGCTTCCCCGGGGAGCGCCTGGTGATCCCGGCCGGGAACCTCAAGACCCGTTCGAACGACACCGAGTACAGCTTCCGCGCCTCCACGGAGTACGTGTACCTGACCGGTGACCAGACCCAGGACGGCGTGCTCGTCCTGGAGCCGGCCGGCGCCGAGGGCCACCGGGCGACGCTCTACCTGCTGCCCCGCTCCGACCGCGAGAACGGCGAGTTCTGGCTCGACGGCCAGGGCGAGCTGTGGGTCGGCCGCCGCCACAGCCTCTCCGAGGCCGAGCAGCTGCTGGGCCTGCCGGCCAAGGACGTCCGCGAGCTCACCGAGGCGCTGCGCACGGCCACCGGCCCGGTCCGCGCCGTCCGCGGCCACGACGCCGGCATCGAGGAGGCCCTGACCGACAAGGTCACCGCCGAGCGCGACGAGGAGCTGCGCGTCTTCATCAGCGAGCAGCGGCTCGTGAAGGACGCCTTCGAGGTCGGCGAGCTGCAGAAGGCCGTCGACTCCACCGTGCGCGGCTTCGAGGACGTCGTGAGGGTGCTCGACAAGGCCGAGGCCACCTCGGAGCGCTACATCGAGGGCACCTTCTTCCTGCGCGCCCGCGTCGAGGGCAACGACATCGGCTACGGCTCCATCTGCGCCGCCGGCCCGCACGCCACGACCCTGCACTGGGTGCGCAACGACGGCGCGGTCCGCTCCGGCGACCTGCTCCTGCTGGACGCGGGCGTGGAGACGAACAGCCTCTACACCGCCGACGTCACCCGTACGCTGCCGATCAACGGCACGTACAACGACCTCCAGCGCAAGATCTACGACGCGGTGTACGAGGCGCAGGAGGCCGGCATCGCGGCGGTCAAGCCGGGCGCGAAGTACCGCGACTTCCACGACGCGGCGCAGCGCGTGCTGGCCGAGAAGCTGGTGGAGTGGGGTCTGGTCGAGGGCCCGGTGGAGCGCATCCTGGAGCTCGGGCTGCAGCGCCGCTGGACCCTGCACGGCACCGGTCACATGCTCGGCCTGGACGTGCACGACTGCGCGGTCGCCCGTACCGAGACGTACGTGGACGGAGTCCTGGAGCCCGGCATGGTCCTGACCGTCGAGCCCGGCCTGTACTTCCAGGCGGACGACACCACCGTGCCCGAGGAGTACCGCGGCATCGGCGTCCGTATCGAGGACGACATCCTGGTCACCGAGGACGGCAACCGGAACCTGTCGGCGGCGCTGCCCCGGACGTCCGCGGACGTCGAGGCGTGGATGGCGTCCCTCAAGGGCTGACCTGAAGGGCCGGCCTTAAGGGCTGGCCTTAAGGGCTTGGGAGGACCGGCTGCTCAGGGGTCCCTGCGGTGGTCCGCAGGGACCCCTGAGCGCATCATGGCCACATAGGGCGCACCCAGGGAGGTGTGGGAGCCATGAGCAAGTACATGGACGTCCATCACGGCATGAAGGGCATCACTGCCGACCAGCTTCAGGAAGCGCACCGCAGGGATCTGGCCATCGAGGCCGAGGAGGGCGTGCACTTCGAGCGGGCCTGGGCGGACCCGAAGTCGGGCACCGTCTACTGCCTGTCCGAGGCACCCTCGGCGGATGCGGTCAAGCGCGTCCACGCCCAGGCCGGGCACCCGGTCACGGAGGTCCACCCGGTGCCGCTGACGGTCGAGTGACAGCCGGGCGACGGCCACGGCCGGGTGACAGACAGCCGTGACAACCGCGGCCGGGTGACAGCCGGGGACGCAGGGGTCACGACGCCCGGAGCAGCGCCGCGTCCTCTCTCCACTTGAGGATCTTGTCGAAGGTGACCACGGCCCCCTGGCGGCCCGGGCGGTTGCGTACACGGACGTGGTCGGTGAGCGACTCGATAAGGAAGAGGCCCCTGCCGTGCTCGTCCTCGGCGGGGGCCAGGGGCCGCGGCTGCGGGCGCTGCCGACGGCGTTCATGCGGACGGGGCTGCTCCGGGAAGCCCGGGCCCGAATCGGTGACCTCGATCCGGCAGGTGTCGCCGTCGATGAACGCCGTCACGAGATAGCCCGTGGAGGAATCGCCTCCGTGCTCGACGGCATTCGCACACGCCTCGCTCAGGGCGAGCGAAAGATCATAGGAAATATCGGGGTCGACGCCGGCCGTCTCCATCGCGCCGATCAGCAACCGCCGCGCGAGCGGAACGCTCGCGGCCTCCCGCCGCAGATGGAGTGACCACCAAATGCTCATGCTCAGCCTCCTGGCCGCGGCTCGACATACCGATACGTATAGCCAGCACTGACACCCCGTAAGCCTCCGGAGCGTGTGAGACCGCTCATTCGGACGACGCGCCCGGTGGATGCATCGGTGTATGGCGGTGGACAGGAGTGCGCCGGTGCGCCCCCTACGGGTGGAGATCGAGCGCCCCCTGCCGTAGGGGAGGAGTAAGCCCGGTGGGATGATGGCGCAGCCATGCCTCACCCCGTCGCGCGTGTCGGCGCCGATCTGCGACTGATCCGGGCCGCGGTGTTCACCGCGGTCTGCGTTCTGCTGTCCGCGGGCGGGCACGTGCTGGCGTCGTGCGCGAAGGTGCCGCTGTGGACCCTCGCGGCCGGCTTCCTGGCGGTGCTCGCCCTGGCCGTGCCGCTGGCGGGGCGGGAGCGCTCGCTGCCGTCGATCGCCGCGGGTCTGGCAGCAGGGCAGCTCGCACTGCACACGCTCTTCGGCATCGGCCAGCAGGGCGCCGGGGTCGCGGCACGGCAGACGGTCACCGAGGGCCGGCTGATCAGCTTCGCCTCGCAGCTGGTCTGCAACCAGCCGCACCTCATATCCGCCACCGACGCCCGCCGCGTCATCACGGACGCCGGCCTCGACCCGGCCGTGCACCCCCTGCAGCAGTCGGGGGCGGCGGCCGCGGGCGCAGGCTCCGGAATGCACTCCGGGATGTCCTCCGGAATGCCTTCCGGCTCGCTGCTCGACGCACTCCCCCTCTCGCTGCCGATGCTGCTCGGCCACCTCCTCGCGGCGCTCGCCGCGGGCTGGCTGCTGCGGCGCGGCGAGGTGGCGCTGTGGCGAGTGGTCGCGCTCTCGGGGCAGTCCGCGCGCGAGGTCGCGGAGACCTCTCTCGTACGGGCGCTGCGCGCCGCCTTCGCGCTCGTGGGCACCTTGAGGGAGACGGCCGCCGGGATGCCGCCGGTCGCCGGTCGGCGTCCGGCCGGGGACGAGGAGCGGCCCGCCACGGAGCCGGTGCTCCAGCACTTCGTGATCAGGCGGGGCCCGCCGGTCTTCGCCCTCGCGGCCTGACGACGCGACGCCTTCCCCCTTCCCCGAGCCTTCCCCGAGCAGCCGAGCGCCTCCCGCTCTGCAGCGCGCTCGCGCTCGCGCACGCTCACGCCTGCGCACAAGGCACATTCCGGGCATGAGGACGGGTCGCACGGTCGTCGTCGCCGCACGCGTGCCACCCCTCCTCACTGATCTCTCCTGCCCCTGGAGTGTCCCCATGAACGCCAAGACCGCTCGCCGTCGCCTCCCCGTCATCGGCGCCTTCGCCGCCGGCTCCGTCCTGCTCCTCGCCGGCCCCGCCGCCGCGCACGTGAGCGTGCAGCCCGGCACCGCCGAGAAGGGCGGCTACAGCACCATCGCCTTCAAGGTGCCGAACGAGAAGGACAACGCCTCGACGGTGAAGCTCGAGGTCACCCTCGACACCAAGCACCCGCTCTCCTCGGTGATGCCCCAGCCGGTTCCCGGCTGGGAGGTGAAGGTCGAGAAGACCAAGCTGGAGAAGCCGCTGCAGACGCACGGCAAGACGATCGAGGAAGCCGTCAGCAAGATCACCTGGACCGGCGGCAAGATCGAGCCGGGCCAGTTCCAGCAGTTCCCGCTGTCCGTCGGCAAGCTGCCCGAGGACGTCGACGAGCTGGTCTTCAAGGCGCTCCAGACGTACTCCGACGACGACGTCGTCCGCTGGATCGACCCGTCCAAGCCGGGCGGCGCCGAGGCCGAGCACCCGGCTCCCACGCTGAAGCTCGTCGCCAAGGGCGCCGCCGCCGGCAAGGGCGACGACCACCACGACGACGACAAGACCAGCGGCAAGAGCACGGACGGCAAGACCGAGAACGCGTCCGAGAAGTCGGACAAGGGCGACGGCGGCTCCGACACCACCGCCCGCACGCTCGGCATCGTCGGCATCGTCGTCGGCGCGGCGGGCGTCGCCTTCGGCGTGCTCGCCGGGCGCCGCCGCTCGGCGGCCTGACGCACGGACCGGCCGGGGCGCCGGGCCCTCACCGAGGCCCGGAGCCCCGCCCCCCGCACCACCGACCCATTCCTGGAGAAGAGCTCCATGCGCACCCGCATTCTGGGCGCGGCCCTGGCCACGGCCGCCGCGCTCACGCTGACCGCCTGTGGCGGCGGCTCGGACGACGGCGGCGACAAGCCCGTAGCCGACGTCTCCGCGACGCCGAAGAAGGCCGCGATCACCCTCGACACCCCGAAGGCCAAGCCGGACCTGGTCCTCACCGACACGAACGACAAGAAGTACGAGCTGGTCAACGCGACCAAGGGCCGCCCGCTCCTGCTCTACTTCGGCTACACCTACTGCCCCGACGTGTGCTCCACCGTCGTCTCCGACATCGCCGCGGCCGAGAAGACGCTGCCGAAGGAGGACCGGGAGAAGCTCCAGGTCGTCTTCGTCACCACCGACCCGGAGCGCGACACGCCCAAGCGCATACGGGAGTGGCTGGACGCCCAGGGCGGCCAGGACATAGTCGGCCTCACCGGTGACTTCGCCACCATCCAGGCGGCGGCGAAGGGCATCGGCATCTTCGTGGAGAAGCCGAAGAAGGAGAAGGACGGCTCCATCACCGTCAGCCACGGAGCCGAGGTGGTCGGCTTCTCGCCGAAGGACGACGGCGGCCACTGGATATACACCACCGAAACCAGCAAGGACCAGTACTCCAAGGATCTCCCGAAGATCATCAAGGGAGAGAACCCGTGATGCGCAAGACCACCGCCGCCACCGCCGCCGCCCTGCCGCTCGTCCTCGCCGGAGGTCTCCTGCTGCTCACGGGCTGCCAGTCCGAGAAGGACGCCCTGGCGTCCGGCAAGCCGCAGCTCTCGGTCAGCGGCGCCTACCTCCCGCAGCCCGCGATGACCGACATGGCCGCCGCCTACTTCACCGTCGGCAACGACGGCGACAAGGCCGACCGGCTCACCAAGGTCACCAGCCCGCTCTCCGGTGACATCACCATGCACACCACCGAGGGCTCGCAGATGAAGCACGCGGCCGCGCTCGACGTGCCGGCCAAGGGCGAGCTGAAGCTCGCGCGCGGCGGTACGCACCTGATGCTCGGCAAGCTCGACCACAAGCCGAACGTCGGCGAGAAGATCGAGTTCACGCTGCACTTCGCCACCGCCGGCCCGGTCAAGGTCAAGGTGCCGGTGGAGTCCACGACGTTCCGTCCCAAGGACTGACGTGCGATGAAGACCCTGACCGCCGGGCGGCTGCTGCCGGTCCTCGGCACGCTGCTCGCCGCGCTGCTCTGTGCGCTCGGGCCCGGGGCGGGCAGCGCGTCGGCGCACGCCGCGCTGACCTCGACCGATCCGGCCTCCGGGTCGGTGGTGCCGCTCGCGCCCCGGCAGGTGAAGCTCACCTTCTCCGAAGGCGTCCTGCTGAGCGCCGACTCGGTGCGGATCCTCGACCCGCAGGGCAAGCGCGTCGACGAGGGCAAGCCGGCGCACGTGGACGGCAAGTCGAACACGGCGTCCGTCGGGCTCGCGGGCGGGATCGCCGACGGCACCTACACGGTGGCCTGGCAGGCCGTCTCCGCGGACAGCCACCCGGTGGCCGGGGCCTTCACCTTCTCCATAGGCGCGCCGTCGAAGACGGCGGCGAAAGTGACGACGGCCAAGGCCGACCCGGTCGTCGACACTCTCTACACCACAGGGCGCTATGCGGCCTATGCCGGCTACCTCCTTCTCGTCGGCGGCTGTGTGTTCGCAGGCGTGTGCCGCTCCCCGCGACCGGTGCAGCGCACCGCGGTCGGCGGCTGGATCACCCTCTTCGCCGCGACCTCGGTGCTCCTGCTGCTGCGCGGCCCGTACACGAGCGGCAAGGGCCTCGGCGCCGCCTTCGACCTCGCCCTCCTCGGTGACGTCCTGGCCACCAAGCCGGGCGCAGCCCTGCTGTCCCGCCTGCTGCTGCTGAGCGCCGCCGCGGTGTTCCTCGCCGTCCTGTTCGGCTCGTACGCCCGCGAGGACGGCGACCGCACCGGCATGGAGCGCCGCGACGTCGCCTACGGGCTCGCGATCGGCGGCACCGTCGTCGCCGTCGGGCTCGCGGCGACCTGGGCGATGGCCGAGCACGCCTCGGCGGGCCTGCAGCCGTGGCTCGCGATGCCGGTCGACGTCCTGCACCTGCTGGGCGTCGCAGTGTGGCTGGGCGGCCTGGCCGCACTCCTGGCCGTGCTCTGGACGGGCGAGCCCATCCGGCAGGCGGAGGTGCAGCGCTTCTCCCGGCTCGCCTTCACCTCGGTGTGCGTGCTGGTCGCGACCGGCCTCTACCAGTCCTGGCGGCAGGTCGGCTCGTGGGGCGCGCTCACCGGCACGGAGTACGGCCGCTGGCTCCTCCTCAAGATCGCACTCGTGGCGGGCATGGTCGGCCTGGCGTACTTCTCGCGCCGCTGGACGGGCCGGCTCACCGACCGCCGCCCGGCGAAGAAGAAGCCGGCCACGGCCGCCAAGCCGGTCCAGGTCAGGACGGCCGGGCAGGCCCGGTCCGCCAAGGCTGCGGGCCCCGCGCGGGAGGACAAGGACACCTCCCCCGAACGGGCCGCCCAGCTCGCACGCCAGCGGGAGGCCCTGGAGAAGGCCGCCGGGCAGCGGCGGCGCGACGCGGACGAAGGCCGCAGCGGGCTGCGGCGCACCGTCCTGGCCGAGGCCGGGGTCGCCGTCGTCCTGCTCGCCGTCACCACCCTCCTCACCGGCACCCAGCCCGGGCGGGCCGAGACCGAACAGCGCGAGGCCGCCTCCTCCGGAGGCCCCCGCACCCCGGCGCCGGCCCCCTCCGGGCCCGCCGAGGTGAAGATCCCGTACGACACCGGTGGCACAAATGGGCGAGGCACGGCCCTCATACGTATCGACCCGGCGCGCTCGGGCAACAACTCCCTCGACGTCTCCGTGACCGACCCCGCCGGGAAGGCCGTCGACGTACCCGAGCTGGAGGTGGCCTTCACCGAGACGCGGAAGAACATCGGCCCGCTGCGCACGTCCCTCAAGCGCGGCGCCGCCGGCCGCTGGCAGGCCTCCGGATTCCAGCTGCCCATGGCCGGCGAATGGCAGCTCACCCTGACCGTACGGACCTCCGACATCGACCAGATCACGGAGATCAGGAACGTGAAGATCAACTGATGACTGAACGATCCCAGGACGAAGAGAAGGCCGCACAGGCCGCAGAGACCGCACAGACCGGACCGGCCGCACAGACCGGACCGGCCACACAGGCTTCGAAGGCCAAGCAGGCCAAGCAGGCCCAGCAGGCCCAGCAGCCTGGCAAAGCTGCGAAGACCGGTAAGGCCGGGAAGGCTGTGGCAGAAGCCAAGGCCGCCGAGGCTGCTGTTGCTGCCGGGACCGCGAAGGCCGGGACCGGCCGGGCCGAGCAGCCCGCTCGGCCCGCGCAGGCCCGCAGCGCGAACGGCGTCAGCCGCCGCCGGCTGCTCGGCACGGCCGGGGCCGCGGGCGCGGCCGGGCTCGTCGCGGGCGGTGCGGCCGGGGCGGTCGCCGCCGAGACCGTGCGGAAGGAGCCGGACCCGCTGAACGGCGTCGGCTCCGCGGCCAGGTCCTTCCACGGCGCGCACCAGGCCGGGATCGCCGACCCCGCGCAGACGTGCGGCCACCTCGCCGCCTTCGACCTCGCGCCGGGCGCCGACCGCAAGGCCGCGGCCGCACTGCTGCGGCGGTGGTCGGCGACCGCGGCCGACCTCATGGCCGGGAAGACGCCCACGGGCGACGACTCGGGTGTCGCGCTCGACGCGGGCCCCTGCTCGCTGACCGTCACCTTCGGCTTCGGCCGGACGTTCTTCGACCGGACCGGGCTGGCTTCGAAGCGGCCCGCCGCCCTGGAGCCGCTGCCCGCCTTCACCGCCGATGCACTCGACCCCAAGCGCAGCGACGGCGACCTGTGGGTGCAGATCGGCGCCGACGACGCGCTCGTCGCCTTCCACGCCCTGCGGCTGCTCCAGCAGCAGGCCGGGAGCGCGGCACGGCTGCGCTGGCAGATGAACGGCTTCAACCGGACGCCGGGGGCCACCGCGCGGCCGATGACCGCCCGGAATCTGATGGGACAGATCGACGGCACGAACAACCCCAAGCCGTCGGACCCCGACTTCGCGACCCGGATCTACGTGCCGGAGGACCCCAGCGGCCCGGACGCGTGGATGGTGGGCGGCTCCTACGCGGTGTTCAGGCGGATCCGCATGCTGCTCGACAGCTGGGACAACCTCTCCCTGGAGCGTCAGGAGAAGGTGATCGGGCGCCGCAAGTCGGACGGGGCACCGCTGTCCGGCGGCACGGAGACGACGCGGGTCGACCTCGACAAGTTCCAGGCGGACGGGTCGCTGGCGATCGCGGGCGATGCGCACATCCGCGTCGCGTCGCCGGTGACCAACCGGGGCGCGAAGATGCTGCGGCGGGCGTTCTCCTACCATGACGGCTTCCTCGATGACGGGGCTCCGGACGCGGGCCTGCTGTTCGTCGCCTGGCAGGCGGACCCGCTGAAGGGTTTCGTGCCGGTGCAGCGGAAGCTGGACCGCGGCGACGGCCTCTCCCGCTTCCTGCGGCATGAGTCGAGCGGCCTCTACGCGGTGCCGGGCGGCTGCGCGCCGGGCGAGTACGTGGGGCAGCGACTGCTGGAAGGCTGAGTGCTGAGGGCTGAGGGCCGGGAGGCCCGGCCGGGCTCCTCGCTCCCCGGGGACGGATCGGGCCGGCGCTCAGTGCGCCGGACCCGCCACCGGGGCGCTCGGTATCGTGGCGAGTCCCCGGACGATCGAGGAGCCAGCGTGATGTCGGCCAGCCGCTACACCTATCTCGGCCCCGAGGGCACGTTCACCGAGGCCGCCCTGCGGACGCTGCCCGAGGCGGCGACCCGGGAGCTGGTGCCGATGGTGTCCGTGCCTGCGGCGCTGGACGCCGTGCGGAACGGCGAGGCGGCGGCCGCGCTCGTGCCCATCGAGAACTCGGTGGAGGGCGGCGTCACCGCGACGCTCGACCAGCTCGCCGGCGGCACCCCGCTGATGATCTATCGCGAGGTGCTGCTGCAGATCACCTTCGCGCTGCTCGTGCGCCCCGGGACCGGGCTGTCGGACATCAAGACGGTGACCGGCCACCCCGTGGCGCAGCCGCAGGTGCGCAAGTGGCTCGCCACGCATCTGCCGGACGCGCTCTGGGAGTCGGCGGCCTCCAACGCGGACGGCGCGCGCCTGGTGCAGGAGGGGCGCTTCGACGCCGCGTTCGCCGGGGAGTTCGCGGCGGCCACGTACGGGCTGGAGCCGCTGGTCACCGACATCCACGACGCACAGAACGCGCAGACCCGGTTCGTACTGGTGGGCCGCCCGGCGCGGCCTGCGGCGCGGACGGGCGCGGACAAGACGTCCGTGGTGGTGTGGCTGCGCGACGACCATCCGGGTGCCCTGCTGGAGCTGCTGCAGGAGTTCGCGACGCGCGGGGTGAACCTGATGCTCATCCAGTCCCGCCCGACGGGCGAGGGCATCGGCAACTACTGCTTCGCGATCGACGCGGAGGGGCACATCACCGACCGGCGCGTCGGCGAGGCGCTGATGGGGCTGAAGCGGATCTGCCCGAAGGTGCGGTTCCTCGGCTCGTATCCCCGGGCGGGTGTGGATCCGGCGGAGGTGGGCCCGGCGCGCTACGGCACGTCGGACGAGGAGTTCGTGACGGCGGCGGACTGGCTGGTGCGCTGCCAGGACGGCCGGGCCTGAGCAGGCCTCGGCCGCACCCGGCCCGGGCACTCCCGGGCCTGCCGCTCGTAAGCAGGAGTCGTTGATGTCCACGCCTCGACGGTAGCCGTCGGCGCGGACATCCCCAGAGTTATCCACAGGCGGTTCTCGACCTGGGGACAAGTCGACAGAGCAAGGCGCGTACCCCGCCCTGCGAATCGGTCAAGGTCGACAAATCGCTCTAGCCATAGGGCCGTCATCCACAGCACCTAGGTTCGCTCGATCGAGCTGCCCACAACCCACCCGTCAGCAGAATGTCTGCGAATAACCCTTTAGGGCGAGGCAATACCACCCGAATGAGTGGCCGAGCGAGGTTTGACCAAGGAATACACGGCGCAGGACAGAAGCGGACGGAACGTTCGATTCCGGCGTCCACAGATTTCACGCACAGCCTGTGGATAAAGAAAGCGGAGGAATGCCCTCCTGTGGACAAGGAGCGGACCAACTCCCGCCGCCCACAAGCGGATCGGCGCCCGCGCCACCGCTATGCCCCCTTTTCGGCAAAAGCGCAGCCATTCCCCAGGCGTCCACCCGGGCGGCTTTTCGCCGCGTTCCCGATCACCCGCCGACGTGATTATGCGCAGCCTTTTTCAACCGCCCAAAATGGGGCAAAACATCACCAAGAGGAATATGCCGTCGAGTGATCGCGTCCGCAACGGTAGCCTGGAGGGGTGATTGACCTTCGCCTGCTTCGTGAGGACCCCGACCGTGTGCGCGCCTCCCAGCGTGCCCGTGGAGAGGATGTCGACGTCGTCGACGCACTGCTCTCCGCCGACGAACGGCGCAGGTCGTCCAGCGTCCGCTTCGACGAACTCCGCTCCGAGCAGAAGGCGCTCGGCAAGCTCATCCCCAAGGCCGCCGGCGACGAGAAGACCGCGCTGCTGAAGAAGGCCGGCGAGCTGTCCGCCGCCGTCAAGGCCGCCGACGCCGAGCAGGACGAGGCCGCCGCCGAGGCGCAGCGCCTGCTGCTGCAGATCGGCAATCTGGTCCACCCCGACGTGCCGCGCGGCGGCGAGGACGACTTCGTCGTCCTGGACACCGTCGGCACCCCGCGCGACTTCGCCGCCGAGGGCTTCGAGCCCAAGGACCACCTGGAGCTCGGCCAGCTGCTCGGCGCGATCGACGTCGAGCGCGGCGCCAAGGTCTCCGGCTCGCGCTTCTACTACCTGACGGGCGTCGGCGCCCTGCTGGAGCTCGCGCTCGTCAACGCCGCCATCGCCCAGGCCACGGCCGCCGGCTTCACCCCGATGCTGACGCCCGCGCTGGTCAAGCCGCGTGCCATGGAGGGCACGGGCTTCCTCGGCCAGGCCGCGCAGGACGTCTACCACCTGGAGAAGGACGACTTCTACCTGGTGGGTACGTCCGAGGTGCCGCTCGCGGCGTACCACATGGACGAGATCGTCGAGGCCTCGCAGCTCCCGCTGCGCTACGCCGGCTTCTCCCCGTGCTTCCGCCGCGAGGCCGGCACGTACGGCAAGGACACCCGGGGCATCTTCCGCGTCCACCAGTTCGACAAGGTCGAGATGTTCTCGTACGTCGCGCCGGAGGACGCCGAGGCCGAGCACGCGCGCCTGCTGGAGTGGGAGAAGCAGTGGCTGAACAGCCTCGAGCTGCCCTACCAGGTGATCGACGTCGCCACGGGTGACCTGGGCGCCTCCGCCTCGCGCAAGTTCGACTGCGAGGCGTGGATCCCCACCCAGGGCAAGTACCGCGAGCTCACCTCGACCTCCAACTGCGACGAGTTCCAGTCGCGGCGGCTGTCCATCCGCCTGCGCGACGGCAAGACCGTCAAGCCGCTGGCCACCCTCAACGGCACGCTGTGCGCGGTGCCGCGCACGATCGTGGCGCTGCTGGAGAACCACCAGCAGGCCGACGGCTCGGTGCGCGTGCCCGAGGTGCTCCGTCCGTACCTGGGCGGGCGAGAGGTGCTGGAGCCCGTCTCCAAGTGAATGACGGCGCCGCCTCCGGGCTTCCCTACCGTCTCGTCGCGACCGACCTCGACGGCACCCTGCTGCGCTCCGACGAAACCGTCTCGGAGCGCACCCGGGCCGCTCTGAAGCTGGCCACGGAGGCGGGTGCCGCGCACATCGTCGTGACCGGGCGGGCCGTGCCGTGGGCGCGCCACATCCTGCAGGAGCTGGACTACCAGGGCCTGGCGGTGTGTGCGCAGGGCGCGCAGGTCTACCACGCGGGCGAGCACCGGCTGCTGACGTCGGTGACGCTGGACCGGCGGCTCGCCGGGCTGGCCATCGCCAAGATCGAGGCCGAGACCGGTCCGCTGCACCTCGCCGCGGGCCGTGACGGCCTCGACGGCGAGGTGCTCGTCACCCCCGGCTACCGCATCCAGGAGGGCCCGCTGCCGGCCGTCCCGGCCCGCGACCGCGACGATCTCCTGGCCGAGCCGCTGAACAAGCTCTACCTGCAGCACCCGGAGCTCGACGACGACGCCCTGGCCGAGGCCGCGCTGGCGGCCGCGGGCGACCTCGTCGGTGTGACGATGGCGGGTGCGGGCATCGTCGAGCTGCTCCCGCTGGGGCTGAGCAAGGCCACCGGCCTGTCCCTGGCCGCGCGCCGGCTCGGGATGAAGCCCGCCGACACGATCGCCTTCGGTGACATGCCCAACGACATACCGATGTTCGGCTGGGCGGCCCACGGCGTGGCCATGGCCAACGCCCATCCGGAGCTGCGGGCCGTCGCCGACGAGGTCACCGGGTCGAACGAGGACGACGGGATCGCTACGGTCCTGGAGCGTCTCTTCGGCTGACCGGTCCCGGCGTCACGGCCGCGGCCGCCCGGCGCAGGGCTTCGGGCACGCGCGCGAAGTCCCATGCGGGGCGGCCGTGGGTGAACTGCCGGAAGCCCAGGCCGATGGCCACGGCTATTGCGTGCCCCACGTCCGTGAAGGTGCCTCCCGTGAGGAGCGGGAGGGCGAAGAAGAGCAGCACTCCGGCGAGACAGGCCCACCGCCACGGCCGCGGTATCCGGTAGGTGAGGATCCCGGCGGCGGCCGCGAGCCCGTAGGAGACGCCGATGTCGACGACTCTCTTCATCGATCGCGGCAGCGAGTGGTCCTCTATGGACAGCTGCACGATCTCCTGGCTGATGAGCGTCGCCGCGACGTGCGCGAAGCCGACGGTGAAGAGCCACCGGGCGGTGCCGATCCAGCGCTCCACGTTCGCGTGCAGCACCTCGAAGAGCGCGGCGTAGAGCAGGAACGACGAGGGGTTCTCGATCCAGAACCCGCTGATCAGAAGTGACTGCAGCGGGTGCTTGGTGAGCTGGTGGATGTTGCTGCTGGTGCGGTGCAGCAGGAACGTCTCCAGGTCCTGGCTTGCCGCGGCGATGACGAGGCTGGTGATGCCGATGACGAGCAGCCATATGTGCGTGCCCGGCGAGGAGCGGATCCAGGAGCGGGTGCCGGACCGGGCCAGGGAAGCGGCGCGGGCGGCGACGGCCGGCCACCGGCCGGGCGTGCCGGAGCCGCGGCGCTCGTCCCGTCCACGCACCCTTCGACGGTAGCCGTCCGGCGCCCTGGCCGCCCGCTCCCCGCAGTTGTAGGATGACTGGGCAATCGGGTGAATGATGGACGGCCTGGGCCGGGACCGGAGGACGAATGGCACTGCGGGCAGCGGGACGGCAGTCCCTCGTGGACACCGTCGTGGAGCAGTTGCGCGCCCAGGTCACGGCAGGCGAGTGGAAGATCGGCAGCCGCATCCCGACCGAGCACGCGCTCGCCGAGCAGCTCCAGGTCGGCCGCAACACGGTCCGTGAGGCCGTCCGCGTGCTCGTGCACGCCGGCATGCTCCGCTCGCGGCAGGGCGAGGGCACCTTCGTGGTCTCCATGGCCGACCCGGCCGAGATCATGCGCGGCGTGCAGCGCGCGGGAGTGCGCGACGTCCTGGAGCTGCGCATCGCGCTGGAGGCCGAGGCCGCGCGCCTGGCGGCCCTGCGCCACGAGCCCGCCGACCTCGCCCGGATGAAGGCCGCCCTGGAGGCCCAGACGGCGTTCGAGGACCCCGAGGGCCAGCCGGACTCCGGCAACCTGGAGCTCTACGCCGACCACGACGTCGAGTTCCACCGCGCCGTCGTGGAGGCCGCGCACAACAGCGCGCTGACCGCGACCTACGCCTGGTTCAGCAGCTCCGTCCGCGAGGCGCTGGTCACCGCGCTCGGCGACCGCGACATGCCGCGCATCATCCACGGCGACCACCACGCCCTCATGGACGCCATCGCCTCCGGCGACCCCGAGGCCGCCGCGCAGGCCGCCCGGGCCCTCCTGGAGCGCCCGAAGCAGGCAGTGGAGAGCCTCCTCGCCGAGGACTGACCCGCGCCCGCACGGCCCCTCATCTCGGCTCAACTCATAGCCCCGCATCTCACCGCACGTCACCTCACCGAGCGTCCCTGGAAAGGCACCCCATGTCGGAAACGAGGCCGGACACACTCGACCCCCTGATAGACGCGGAAGAGAACCTGGCTCCCGCGCCGCCGGTGGCCGCCGCGCGCCGGACCCTGCGCGCCCACCCCGCGCTCGTCATGACCGGCATCGTCCTCGCCTCGCTCAACATGCGGGCCGCGCTCGCCGGTGTCTCGCCCCTCATCGGCGAGATCGGTGACCACTTCCACCTGGCGGCCGCGGCGAGCAGCCTCGTCACCACGATCCCCCTGGTCTTCATGGGCCTGGGCTCGATCATCGCGCCGAAGCTCGCGCGGCGCTGGGGCACGGAGACCGTCCTGTGCGGTGCGCTCCTGCTGCTGTGCGGCGGCATCCTGCTGCGCATCGCGCCCCCCGTCGTCGCCCTCTTCGTCGGCTGCGCGCTCGTCGGCACGGCGATCGCCCTGCTCAACGTTCTGATGCCCGGTCTGGTGAAGCGGGACTTCCCCGACCGCGCCGCGAGCATGACCGCGCTCTACTCGACCACGCTGATCCTCGGCGCCACCGGTTCGGCCGCCCTGTCCGTACCCCTGGAGAAGGCTCTGGGCGGCTGGCAGGGCTCCCTGGCCTCCTGGGCGCTGCTCGCCGCCGTGGCGGCCGTCGTATGGGTCCCGCAGGCCGTCATCGCGCGGCGCGGCACCCGGCACGGCCAGGCGGCCGCCGCCCCCGTACAGGCGGAGCAGAGCGGGCCGAAGCTGACGCGCTCGCCCCTCGCCTGGCAGGTCACGCTGATGATGGGCACCCAGTCGCTGATCGCCTACGTGTGCATCGCCTGGATGCCGACGGTGTTCACCGACCACGGCATGAGCAAGAGCCAGGCCGGCATGGTCTACGCCTTCTACACGCTGGTGCAGATGGCCGGTTCGTTCGTCGTGCCCATGGTCGCCGGGCGGATGCGCGACCAGCGCGTGCTCGGCGCCGGCGTGGTCGTCCTCATGGCCGCCGGGGTCACCGGCCTGCTGACCGCTCCCGTGGAGGGCGCGTGGGTCTGGGCGACGCTGATGGGTGTCGCCCAGGGCGGCCTGCTCGGCCTCGCTCTGACGCTGATGGTGCTGCGCACGCGCGACGCCCACACCGCGTCCCGCCTGTCGGGCATGGCGCAGACGTGGGGTTACCTGCTCGCCTCCGTCGGCCCGTTCGCGATCGGTGCGGTCCACCAGGCGACCGACAGCTGGACGCTTCCGGTCGCCCTGTTGCTCGTGGCCTGTGCGGCGCTGCTGCTTCTCGCGATGGGGGCCGGGCGCGATCGGAAGATCTGAGACGTTGGGTGGGCAGGAGGCCCTTCGGGGCCTCCCCACCCGTCGTGAGGAGACCGTCGCCCATGCACGCCGCTCACCGCATCACCATCCCGGCGGAACTCGCCGGCTTCCACGAGGATTTCGACGGGGAGGCGGGCCGCTCCTGGATCGCGGCGCTGCCGGAGCTGGCCGCCCGGTTCCTCGGCCGCTGGGGCCTGCGGATCGACGGGCCGGCCTCGCACGGCATGGTCGCCCTCGTCCTGCCCGTGCTGCGGGAGGACGGCGCCCCGGCGGCGCTCAAGCTCCAGCCCGTCACCGATGAGAGCGCCGGGGAGCCGGTCGCGCTGCGGGCCTGGGACGGCGACGGGGCGGTCACGCTCCTCGACCACGACGAGGCGACCGGCACGATGCTGCTGGAACGGTTGGATGCAAACCGTTCACTCTTGTCCATACGCGATGCAGAGGCGTCGCTGCAGACACTCTCCGAGCTGCTGGCGCGGCTGCTGACGGCCCCCGTGCCCGCCGGACTGCGGCCCCTCGCAGATATCGCGGGGGCCATGCTGAAGGACGTGCCCGCGGCCCTGCCGGAGCTGCGGGACGCCTCGGAGCGGCGGCTGGTGGAGACATGCGCTGCGGCCGTACGGGAGGTCATCGGCGAGCCCGGCCACCAGCTGCTGCACTGGGACCTCCACTACGCCAACGTCCTCGCCCCCGTGCCGGGCTCCGCGCGCGAGCCCTGGCTCGCGATCGACCCCAAGCCGCTCGTCGGCGACCCCGGCTTCGAACTGCTGCCCGCCCTGCACGACCGGTGGGACGACATCACCGCGACCGGCGACGTGGAGCGGGCGGTGCTGCGCCGCTTCGACCTGATGACCGACGTGCTGGGCCTGGACCGGCGACAGGCGGCCCGCTGGACGCTGGGCAGGGTGCTGCAGAACGCCCTGTGGGACGTCGAGGACGGCGAGGACGCACTCGCGCCCGAGCAGGTGGAGATCGCCCGGGCGCTGCAGCGGTATGTCATACGGGGATGAGGTTCACTCCTCTCCCCGCGGGCTCGTGCGGGGAGAGGTCACTCCTCCCCGGCGAGCGTCAGGGAGCGCAGCTTCTGGCCCGCGAACCACGTCGCCGCCACCGTCACCCCGGCGAGCAGGACCAGGGCCGTCGGAAGGCCCACATCCGAGGAGACGGCGCCCTCCGCACCGATGCGCTGGGCGAGGGCGAGCGACCACTGCTGGACGCTCAGGGTGCGCGCGCCGGGGACGAGGCTGCCGAAGAGCGACTCCCACACCAGGGCGTAGACCAGGCCGGCCACGACGGCGTGCCGGGTGAGGGTGCCCATCAGCAGGAACACCGCGCTGTAGGCGACGGAGGCGACGGCCGCGGCGACGGCGTAGGCGACCGCGATCTGCTGGCTGTTGCCGTTGAGCACGAAGCCGGCGATGAGCGTGGGGACGGCCGAGAAGACGACGGTCACGGCGATCGCGACGACCAGCTTGGTGAAGATGATCGTGGGGCGTTTGACGGGCTTGGACAGCAGGTAGACCACGGAGCCGTCGTCGATCTCCGGACCGATCGCGCCGGTTCCGGCGACGACGCCGATCAGCGGGACCATGGTGGCCAGCGCGAAGCCGCCCAGGACGCTGCCCGCGGTGCCGTCGTCGGCGCCGACGAGGATCCGGATCACGACGGAGACGGCGATCAGGAGAGCGGGCAGCCCGAAGAGGATGAAGGCACGGCGGCGGCCCAGGAGGCCCCGGTAGGTGAGCCGTGCGACGGTGGCGTTGTACATGGCGCTGGGCTCCTTTCAGGCCGCGACGAGGTACGAGAAGACCGATTCCAGGGACTCGTCCGAGGGCGAGACCGTCAGGAGCCGGATGCCGTGCTCCCGGGCGACCCGGGGCAGCAGGGCGGTGAAGCGCCCGAAGTCGACCGCCTGGATGCGCAGGGCGCCCTCCTCGACATCCACTTCGATGCCGGCCGTCGACGGGTCGGCGATCAGGGCGGCGGCGAGCGCGCGGTCGTCGCTGGAGCGGACGAGATAGCGGTGCGGGCGGTCGGTCATCAGCCGGCGGATCTTGCGGAAGTCGCCGGAGGCGGCGTGCCGGCCCGCGACGACGACCTCGATGTGGGTGGCCAGCTGCTCGACCTCCTCCAGGATGTGCGAGGAGAAGAGCACGGTGCGGCCCTCTGCGCCCATCCTGCGCAGGAGCTCCATCAGCTGCATGCGCTGGCGCGGGTCCATGCCGTTGAAGGGCTCGTCCAGCAGCAGGACGGAGGGTTCGTGGACGAGCGCGGAGGCCATCTTCACGCGCTGCCGCATGCCCTTGCTGTACGTGCTGATCGCACGGTCCTGGGCGTACTCCATCTCGACGGTGGCGAGCGCCCGCTGCGCCTCGGCGGCGCCGAGTCCGTGCAGTTCGGCGTTGGCGCGGACGAACTCCAGGCCGGTGAGGAAGTCGTACATCGCCTCGCGCTCGGGGACGATGCCGATGTGGCGATAGATCTGCTCGTTGCGCCAGATGGGCACGCCGTCGAGGGTGACGGTGCCGGTGGAGGGGGCGAGGAAGCCGCCCATCATGTTGATGAGGGTGGACTTGCCGGCGCCGTTGGGTCCGAGGAGGCCGGTGACGCCGGGGCCGACGGTCATGGAGACGTCGTTGACGGCGACGACGTTGCCGAACCAGCGGGAGACGTTGTCGATACGGATCGAGGTCACAGCCCGACCTTTCGGTAGCGGCGCATCAGCACCCCGTAGGAGCCGGCGATCAGGGCGGCGAGGACGAGCAGGTAGACCACGCCCGCCGCGGTGCTCGGCCCGTGGCCGTCGGGGAAGGCGGAGGTCGCGGAGAGGAACGCCGTCTGCACGCCGTCGATGAGGGTGATGGGCGAGAAGAGGCCCATCCAGCCGATCGCGTCGATGCTGTCGCGCTGCAGGGCGATGTTCTGGACGGTGCTGACCACGCCGTAGGAGATGGTCAGCACGGCGATGACGGCGGCGACGCCGAAGCCGCGGCGCGGGGTGAGCGCGGCGACCACCAGGCCGATGCCGGCGAAGAGCAGGGACAGCAGTGCCACGGAGACCAGTCCTTGTGCGAACCCCTTGGTCTGCTCCGCGAAGTCGAGTTTGGCGAGCAGGGCGCCGACGTAAAGGATCAGCAGGGGCGTTGCGGTGAGGATGAACAGGGCGGAGACCATCGCGGCGAACTTGGCGGCCACGTAGTCGACTCGTTCGATGGGGCGCGAGAAGTACAGGGGCACGGTCCTGAAGCGCAGGTCGCGCGAGACGGACTGCGGGGCCTGTGCCGCGACGTAGAGGCCGATGACGACCTGCATGATGATCGCGTAGCGCGTGTACTCCACCGGCAGCTTGTTGAGCTTGGTGGCGACCGCGACGGCCACCATGATCGCTGCGGGCAGGCACATCACACCGAACAGGATCATCGGCAGCACCTTGGACTTCGCCGACCGGCCGAGGCCGTACGCGCCGCGCAGGCTCTGCGAGAAGAGCGAGCGGCGGGCGTAGGAGCGGCCGAGGCGGGCGCCGGAGTAGTTGCGGTAGCCGATGTTGTGGATGACGTCCTGCGCGGGCGCGGAGGCGGTCTCAGGCGGCATCGGTGCTGCCCCTTTCGTGTGCGCTTTCGTGTGCGCTCTGGAAGACCTCCGCGATGCGGTGGCGGCGCTGCTCCATGCGGATGAGGCCGAGGCCCAGGCCGGCGACCGCGTCGCGCACGGCGTCGTAGGTGTCGTCGCCGGTGACGTCCACGAGGAGGACGTGGCCGGATCCGGCCGCCGCGAACTCGGCTGTCCGGCCGACGGGCTGGACGGCGAGGCCGGCCGCGGTGAGCGCGGCGGCGAGGGCCGCCGTGCCGTCCGGGTGGGCGTCGGAGTCCGTGACCTCGACCGCGAGGGAGGCCGTGGCCTGGGTGAAGTCGCTGGTGGAGGAGGAGCGCAGCAGTTTGCCGCCGTCGATGACGACGACGTGGTCGCAGGTGCGCTCCAGCTCGCCGAGCAGGTGTGAGGTGACCAGGACCGAAATGCCGAAGTCGGTGTGGATGCGGCGGATCAGGCCGAGCATCTCGTCACGGCCCACGGGGTCGAGGCCGTTGGTGGGCTCGTCCAGGAGGACCAGCCGGGGGTCGTGGACCAGGGCCTGGGCCAGCTTGACCCGCTGCTTCATGCCCGTCGAGTAACCGCCCATGGGGCGGTAGCGCTCCTCGTAGAGGCCTACGTGGCGCAGCGTGTCGGCGGTGCGCTCGCGGGCGGCGGTGACGGGCAGGCCGGACATCCGCGCCATGTGGACGACGAACTCGGTGGCCGACACGTCGGGCGGCAGGCAGTCGTGCTCGGGCATGTACCCGACCTGCTCGCGGATGGCGGCGCCCTCGGTCGCGACGTCGAGGCCGAGCACGCTGGCGCGGCCCTCGGTGGCGGGGGACAGCCCGAGCAGGATCTTGATCAGCGTGGACTTGCCGGCTCCGTTGGCGCCCACCAGGCCGGTCACGCCCGGCGTGATGTCGACGGACAGCCGGTCAAGAGCGGTCACCCGGGGGAACCGCTTGCTGAGGCTTTCGGTAGCGATCACAGTCACACCTTCGAAGGTAGTGGTGCGTGCCACACCAGGCGTCAGACCTGACGGCTGGTTCCGTGTAGTCCTCGGGTCTGACGTGCCCGTAGGGGAACAGTCCGCAGGGAGGGGTGGGCCGGGCGGGGCCCTGTGGAGGGCGCGGGGCTGGTGTGGGCCGAGGTGCGGGCGGGGTGCGGGTTAGCACGCGGGGCGGCGAAGAGGTTTTCCACAGGCCGTGCACGACTCTTGACGCAGCCGCCGGGCATTGTCACATTCGTCAGTGTCAAGTTACGGACGCGTACCGGAGTCGGCTCACGGGACGGACGAATGGCCATGACCTCAGCAGTGCCTCGGGAACTCACCGGCGAGTTGCGGGGCTTCAGGGAAGTCCAGCGGCTGGCCTACGACTGCGCGGAGGCGGTGGCCGCACAGCTGGGGCCGGGCGTCACCGAGCGCGAGGCGGCCCGGATGCAGCGGGAGTGGCTGCGGCGTCGAGGCGTGCGGGACTGGTTCCATCTGCCCTTCGCCTGGTTCGGGGACCGCACGGCGTTCGCGGGCTTCCGGGTGCCGCTGCAGTTCTTCCCGACCGGCCGGCGGCTGGAGGCGGGGATGCCCTTCATCCTCGACATGGCCCCGGTCCACCGGGGCTTCACGGCCGACATCGGCTACTCCGGCTGCCTGGGCCCGAATCCGCTGCACGACCGCCTGATGGCCGATCTCGCGGAGCACCGGGAGCTGATCCTGCGCGAGGTGCGCGAGCGCCGCCCCCTGCGCGAGATCTACGAGGACGTGGACCGGCTCATGGTGCGCCAGGGCCATGCCAACCGGCACCGTGCCTATCCGTTCGGGGTGATCGCGCACAAGGTGGGCCGGGTCAGGGAGCGCCGCTGGTCGCCGCATGTGTTCGGGTTCGGCACCCAGGCCCTCAAGGGGCTCGCCTCCGACGCCCTCCACGGGCACCGGGAGGGCTGGTCGCCGTTGTGGAGCCCGTACCGGTTCTCCGACCACCCACCCCGGCCGGGCCTGTGGGCGGTCGAGCCCCACCTCGGTTTCCGGGGGACGGGCGCGAAGTTCGAGGAGCTCCTGGTGGTCACCGACTCCCGGGATCCCGAGGAGAGCGCGTTCTGGCTGGACGACGATCTGCCGCATGTGCGGCGCACGCAGGAGGAGAGGGCCGC
Organism: Streptomyces hiroshimensis; assembly: GCF_014650335.1. Classification (GTDB taxonomy): domain Bacteria; phylum Actinomycetota; class Actinomycetes; order Streptomycetales; family Streptomycetaceae; genus Streptomyces; species Streptomyces hiroshimensis. The sequence goes on along the minus strand of NZ_BMUT01000009.1, from coordinate 174,249 downwards.
ATGAGCGAGAACGCCGGTAACGGCGCGGGACTCAAGGGCGCGCGGGAGCGCCGGGTCCGTACGGGCGGGGTCGAGCTGTGTGTGGCGGAGCTGGGCGATGCCTCGCTGCCCACGGTGGTGCTCGTGCACGGCTATCCGGACAGCAAGGAGGTCTGGTCCGAGGTCGCCGAGCGGCTGCGCGACCGCTTCCACGTCGTGTTGTACGACGTGCGCGGCCACGGCCGCTCCACGGCGCCGAAGCCGCTGCGCGGGGGCTTCACCCTGGAGAAGCTGACGGACGACTTCCTGGCCGTCGCGGACGCGGTGAGCCCGGACGCCCCGGTGCACCTGGTCGGGCACGACTGGGGTTCGGTGCAGGCGTGGGAGTTCGCCACCGTCGCCCGCACCGAGGGGCGCATCGCCTCCTTCACGTCCATCTCCGGCCCCTCCCTCGACCACATGGCGATGTGGTTCCGCAAGCGCGCGGGGCGGCCCACCCCGCGGCGGGTGGCCCAGATGCTGGGCCAGAGCGCCCGGTCCTGGTACGTGTATGCGCTGCACACCCCCGGGCTGCCGGAGGCCGCCTGGCGCGGACCGCTGGGCAAGCAGTGGCCCAAGCTGATCGCGCGCCTGGAGAAGCTCCCGCTGTCGGGCTATCCGACGCCCTCCCTGCCGTCGGACGCCGCCCACGGCGCCTGGCTCTACCGCGACAACATCCGTGCCCGGCTGCGCCGCCCGCGCACCGATGCCTACGCCCACGCGCCCGTGCAGCTGATCACCCCCACCGGTGACGCCTATCTCTCCGAGCGGCTCTACGACGACCTGGAGCAGTGGGCCCCCGGCCTGGTGCGGCGCAACCTGGCCGCCAAGCACTGGGTGCCGCGCACCCGGCCCGATCAAGTGGCCGCATGGATCGCCGAGTTCGCGCTGGCCCGGCAGGAGGGCCCGCGGGCGGCGGAGACGGCTCCCGCCAGCCCGTACGCACGCTGGTTCGCCGGCCGGCTGGTGCTGGTGACCGGGGCGGCCAGCGGCATCGGCCGGGCCACCGCGTTCGCGTTCGCCGAGGCGGGCGCCCGGGTCGTCGCCGTGGACCGGGATCCGGGCGGCGTGGTCCGTACGGCCGAGATGGCCCGGCTGGTCGGCGCCCCCGAGGCCTGGGGCGAGTGCACCGACGTCTCGGACGAGGCGGCGATGGAGAAGCTCGCCGCGAAGGTCGCCGCCGAGTACGGCGTGGTGGACGTGCTGGTCAACAACGCCGGGATCGCGGTCGCCGGGTCCTTCATGGACACCCCGGCGGAGGACTGGCGCAAGGTGCTCGACGTCAATCTGTGGGGTGTCATCCACGGCTGCCGCCTCTTCGGCAAGCAGATGGCCGAGCGCGGCCAGGGCGGCCACATCGTCAACACCGCGTCCGCCGCGGCCTTCCAGCCCTCCCGGTCCCTCCCCGCGTACAGCACGTCCAAGGCGGCGGTGCTGATGCTGAGCGAGTGCCTGCGCGCCGAGCTGGCCGGGCAGGGCATCGGCGTCTCCGCCATCTGCCCCGGCATCGTCAACACCGCGATCACCGGCGCCGCGCGCTTCGCCGGGGCCTCCGAGGAGGAGCAGCAGCGCCTGCGCACCAAGGCGGGCCGGGCCTACGGCCGGCGCAACTACCCGCCGGAGAAGGTCGCCGAGGCCGTCCTGCGGGCGGTGGTGCGCAACCAGGCCGTCGTGCCGGTCACCCCCGAGGCCCACGGCCTCCGCTTCATGTCCCGCTTCGCACCCTGGGCCCAGCGGGCCCTCGCCAGGATCGAGCCGCCGCTGTAGCGGACGGCGGAGGAGCAGAAATGACCGACGGCTACGCGGGCGGGCACACGATAGCCCCCCGCCGCGTCTCCTTCGAGTGGGACGCGACACCACTGCACTGGATACCCGACGAGCCCACCGCCACCCACGTCATCAACGTCCTGCACCTGCTGCTGCCCGCGGGGGAGCGGTGGTTCGTCAAGGTGTTCAAGGAGGCCCTGCCGCTGGTCCGGGACCCGGCGCTGCTCAAGGACGTCAAGGGGTTCATGGGCCAGGAGGCCACGCACAGCGTCCAGCACGCGTACGTGCTCGGCCACCTCGCCGCGCAGGGCCTGGACACCACCCCGTACACCCGCCACGTCGACTACCTCTTCGACGTCCTGCTCGGTGAGAAGCCTCCGTTCGGCCTGCCGGTGACGGCACAGGAGTGGCTGCGCTTCCGCCTCTCGCTGATCGCCGCCATAGAGCAGTTCACGGCCGTGCTCGGCAACTGGGTGCTGGAGGCGGAAGGACTGGACCGGGCCGTGCCCGACCCGGTGATGCTGGACCTGCTGCGCTGGCACGGCGCGGAGGAGGTCGAACACCGCGCGGTCGCCTTCGACATGTACGAGCACTGCGGCGGGGACGAGCCCGGGCGCTATGCCCGCCGCGCCCTCGGCATGGCCGTGACGGCGCCGGTGCTGTTCCACCTGTGGGGCCGGGGAGCCCGGTATCTGATACGCAACGACCCGCGGCTCGTGAGACGGATGCGCTATTCGCTGCGCGAGCACAACCGGGCCGTGGAGAAGGGTCTGCTGCCCAGCTGGCGTGAGCTCGGCGCGGCAGTGCCCCGCTACCTCCGGCGGTCGTACCATCCCTCGAAGGAGGGGTCGCTGCGCAGGGCCGTTGACTATCTGGCGACCTCACCCGCGGCACGGACCGCGGCGGGCGCGATAGGCCGCGCGGCCCTCTCGTAAGGAGCGACCCACTTGTCCGAGCAGCCCGGGCGGCCCGAGCGGCCCCGCGAATACCGCATCGAGGACCTCGCCCACCGCAGCGGCGCCACGGTCCGCACGATCCGTGCCTACCAGGACCGCGGGCTGCTCCCCAAGCCGGAGCGGCGCGGGCGCGCCAATGTCTACGGGGACGCCCACCTGGCGCGGCTGCGCCAGATCGCGGGGCTCCTCGACCGCGGCTACACCCTGGCCAGCATCAAGGAGCTGCTGGACGCCTGGGACACCGGCCGCGGTCTGGGCGCGGTCCTCGGGCTCGTCGCCGAGGTGGCCGGGCCGTGGACGGACGAGGAGGCCGGCCGGATCACCCGCCCGGAGCTCGACACCCGCTTCGGCGGCACCCCCGACGACGCGGCCGTGGAGGAGGCGGTGCGGCTCGGCGTCCTCGTGCGCGTACCGGACTCGCCCGAGGAGTTCCTCGTGCCGAGCCCGCAGGAGCTGGCCGTCGCCGCCGAGCTCCACGCCGCCGGGGTGCCCCTGTCCGCCATCACCGGCCACCTGCGTGAACTGCGCACGAGGGTCGAGCGCATAGCGGGCCGGTTCCTGGACTTCACCACCGAATACGTCTTCCGGCCCTACCTCGGCCACCCGCCCACCGAGGAGGAGGCCGCCGAGGCCGCCGCACTGGTGCGCCGCCTGCGCCCCCTGGCCCAGCAGACGGTCGATGCCGAACTCGCCCGCGCCATGCGCGCGATGGCCACGCGCTACCTGCGCCACCATCTGGACGGCGAGACCGTCATGGGCACGGCACCCGAGGGCGACGACGCAGGTGACCCCGCCGGAAGGCCGGCCGGGGGGCTTGCCGGGGGACCTGCCGGGGAACCTGCGGGCAGCGGCGGCGCTGCGGATCCGGCGGGCGCCGCCGTGGAGGCAGCGGGTGGCAGGGCGGACAGTGCGGCGGGAGACGCTGTGGCCGCTGCCGGCTCGTCTGTGGCCGCCCCCGGAGCCGTCCGGCTCCCCGAGGGGACCGTCCGGGCCGTGGCGGATCTCGTGGGGCCGGAGAACGTCGCCGCTTTCATCGCCGCCGCCGCGGAGCGGGAGGTCCGGGCCCGCACCATGGATGCGCTGGTCACCCGGCCTGAGGCGGGATAGGCCCGGCGGACCGGCCGGTGATCCGGATCAGCGGACCGGCGCAGTGGCCCGCCCGGCGCAGTGCTCGTCCGGCTCAGCAGTCCGCGAGCCAGTTGCCGTGGAAGCCGCAGGGCACCCGCTGCGGCAGATGAACGGTGGCCACCGGGGCGGCGGCGAGGTCGTCGGCGTTGAGTATGACGAGGTCGCTCCGGTCGGTCGCGGCGTCGTGGACGTACGTCAGCAGCCAGCCGGGACCACCGGGGCGGTCGTCGGCGGGGGCGAACGCCGCCTCGGCGGGGGTCCGCCCGGGCCCGAAGTCATGGCGGGCGACGGAACCCGTGTGCAGGTCATAGCGGAGCAGGGCCGCCCGCTCCTGGGGCCTGCCGGGAGTCGGGGCGCTGGTGACGTGCCCGTACCGGGATGCGAGGCCTGCGAGCCGGTCGTCCGTCCGCGGGAACTCACAAGACTGATCGTCGAGTTGCTCCTCGGCCACCGCTCCGGTCGCGAGGTCGAGGGTCCACCGCCACAGGGTGGCGTGGGCGCGGCCCCCGGCTTCGCTCCCGTAGTGCGGATAGCGGGCCACGTACAGCACGATCCGCTCCCCGCCGGCCTGCTGTTCGTCGTGGGCATTGAGGGAGTGGAAGACGTAGCAGGGGTCGATGGCGAACCACCGCACCTCGCCGTAGGGGTCGTCACGGCGCAGCACGCCCAGCCGGGCCCCGTAGCCGGGGTCCCACGCGTACGGCATGCCGCCGCCGGGCCGTACGGCGCGGTCGAGGTCGAAGACCACGGGCAGGTCCATGAAGACCACGTGGGAGCGGGTGAGGTGGAAGTCGTGCATCATCGTGTGCGCGGGCACATCGATCGGTCTGCTGACCGCCAACTCGCCGTCGGCATCGGCGCGGTGGTAGGTCAGGTAGGGCGCGGACAGCCCTCCGTAGCCGAAGAAGTGCAGCTCGCCCGTGACCGGGCAGGTCTTGGGGTGGGCGGTCATCGGCGTCGTCAGCCGGCCGCCGAAGTCGTAGGGGCCGACGGTCTCCAGCTCGTGCCCGCGCCGGCCGTCCAGCTCGTACGGGTAGGAGGATTCGACCAGGGCGAGGGTGCGGCCGGCGTGCCGCACCACATGGGTGTTGGCGGCTCCTGCGGCCAGATCGCGATTGCCGCGCTCGTCGTACACCCGGGCGCCGTCGGTGAACGTGGAGGTGCGGACCCAGCGGTTGCGGTAGGAGGTGGCCCGGCCGCCCTCCAGGCGCACACCGTGGATCATGCCGTCGCCGAAGAACCAGTGGCTGGACGCGGCATCCCGGGGGTTGGGCCCGTTGCGCAGATACCAGCCCGTGAGCTCGGGCGGGATCGCACCGGTGACCGGGAGGTCGTGGGCGGTGAGCTCCTCCGCCACGGGGGCGAAGTTGCCGGCGAGGTGGGCAGGCGCGGACGTCGTCATGGCGCGGATCTCCTCTGCGGTGAAGGGCGTTACCGGGCTGCCGGGGCGTAGCGGGCGCGGACGCGCTCGGGATAGCGGGCAGTGAAGAGGGCCGGCAGGGCGAAGCCCGCGACCTGGATCGGGGTGGACACGGCGCTGCCGAGGCCGGCGGCGCTCACAGCGGTCAGCGCGGCGGCGGTCAGGGTGAAGGCGAGGGCCCAGACGGAGGTGATCACGACGTTGATACGGCGGAAGAGCGGGGTGTCCCACACCTCCGGCGGCGCCTGCGTCTTGGCGATCCCCGTCGTGAACGGACGGCCGACGGCCAGCGTGGCCCAGGCGGTGAGCGCGAGCCACCCCAGGGACAGGGCACCGCCGAAGTGACGCAGCCCGCTGTGCGGGAGGGCGAAGGCCAGGACGGTGAGTGCGGCGAAGAAGCAGAGCGTGCTGATCTCCAGGATCAGCGACTCCCCCGCCCTGCCGGCCTTGCGCTCCTTGACCAGCAGACCGGCACCGGCGGCGAGCCCGGCCACTGCACCCCACTGCCAGCCGGCGGACGAGACGACCGCGAAGGCGATCCAGGGAATGAAGCCGCGCACGTAGTTCATCGAAATCTCCTCGGGGGCCCGTCGGCCTTCCCGCCGACATTCCAACTCTGACATGTCAAAACTAGAAGATCCTTGCTCGACATGTCAACAGTGGAAGGTAAAGTGGTGGCCATGAGCCTGAGACACGCGATGCTGGGCCTGCTGGCCGACCAGCCCGCCAGCGGGTACGACCTGATGAAGCGCTTCGAGAGTTCGCTGAGCAATGCCTGGCCCGCGACCCAGAGCCAGGTCTACGGCGAGCTGGGCAAGCTCACGAAGGCCGGCCTGCTGGAGGTCGCGGCGGAAGGCCCGCGCGGCCGCAAGGAGTACTCGGTCACGGACGAGGGCCGCGCCGAGCTGCACCGCTGGCTCACCGAGACCCCGCCCAGCACCGTCCGCCGCAGCGACGCCCTGCTGCGGGTCTTCTTCCTCAACCACCTCACGCCCGTGGAGGCCACCGCCTATCTGATAAGCGAGGCCGAGCGCGCCGCGGGCCACCACAGGGCGCTGGAGGAAGTGGAGCGCAACGTCGACTGGGGAGACGACGCGCTGTCCGTGAACGGCCGGCTGGCTCTCGAGTACGGCCTGCGCTTCACCGCCATGCGCGAGGAATGGGCCCGCTGGGCCGCCGAGGAACTCAGGAAGGCCAGGCAGCGGTGATGGACGCCCAGCGCGCGACGCGCATTTCGAAATACCTGGCCAAGCACCTGCGGCACGAGCCGGACCGGATCGGCATCACCCTGGACGCCCAGGGATGGACGCCCGTGGAGGCCCTGCTGACGGCGAGCGCGGCGCACGGTTTCCCGTTCAGCCGGGCCGAGTTGGAGGAGGTCGTCGCCGCCAGCGACAAGCAGCGCTACGCGCTCGACGGCGACCGCATCCGGGCCAACCAGGGCCACTCCGTTGCCGTCGACCTCGGCCTGCCGGTCACCGAACCACCCGCAGTGCTCTTCCACGGCACGGTGTCGCGCTCCGTCGCGGCGATCCGGGCCGAGGGCCTGCTTCCCATGGCCCGGCATGCCGTCCACCTCTCCGCCGACCGCGAGACGGCGACGCGCGTGGGCGCCCGGCGCGGCAAGGCGGTCGTGCTGACCGTGGACGCCCATGGGATGCACCGTGCGGGGCACGTCTTCCGCGTCAGCGAGAACGGCGTATGGCTGGTCGAGCGCGTACCGGCGGCGTTCTTGCGGTTCCCCGGCTGAGCCCGCACACCGGATCGCCGGTCCCGGGCCACCCGGCCCGGACCGCTCGTGGGCGTGCCCGCCCTGTTCACAGGCCGGGCGCGCCCCACACCGGGAACCAGCGGGCCAGGTCCTCCTCGACCCGCAGGTCGTCCGCCAGCAGCGCCCGCACCTGCAGTTCCAGGCCGTTGTCCCGCTTCTCCTGCTTGCCCTGCGCCCCCTCTCCCCGGTCGCCCGCCACCGGCGCGAAGGGGTAGAACGTGCCGCGCTTGTAGAGGTAGACCAGGGCCAGCGAGCGCCCGCCGGCGTCGCGGAAGCCCATCAGCGAGCAGAGCAACTGCGGCCCGAATCCGCCGTCCTGGAGGAGTGTGTTCACCGCGTGCAGGTCGTTGACCAGCGCGGCCGTGTCCTCCGGCGGCTGCCGTGCGAGCAGCCAGGTGTAGCCGTACGCGTCCTGGCTGAACTCCACGGGCGCTCCGCCGCGCTCCGTGTCGGCGTCCAGCAGGGCGCGTACGTCCTGCTGCAGCTGCGCGAAGGCCCCGCCCTCCACGGTCGCGAAGCAGACCGAGCCCAGCCCGGTCGGGGTGAACCCCGCTCCCGCCTGGAGGGTGACCGCTGCGGAGGGCAGGGCGAAGAGCTGGTCGAGGTCCGGGCGGACCGGCTTGCTGCGGCCGAGGATGGCGTCCAGGAAGCCCACGGGCACACGCTCCTTCCGGGCAGACGAGCAGACGGGCAGACGGGCAGACGGGCAGACGGGCAGGACGGGCAGGGACGGCGGTCGGGCGGGGACGGCGGTCGGGCGTCAGGCGCGGCCGAGCTGGGCCGAGATCCGGCCGAGCTGCTCCAGCCGCTGTTCCAGCGTCGGGTGGGAGGAGAGCAGGCGGCCGAAGCTCTCCTTGGAGAAGGCGGGGGCGAAGTAGAAGGCGTTGAAGGGCTCGGCCTGCCGCAGGTCGCGGGTCGGTATCCGTGCCATCTCCCCGGTGACCTTGGTCAGGGCGGCGGCCAGGGCGGAGGGCCGACCGGTCAGCAGGGCCCCGGCGCGGTCGGCGGACAGCTCCCGGTAGCGCGACAGCAGGCGGGTGAGCAGGAAGCTGATGGCGTAGACGACGGCGCTGATCAGCGGGATCAGCACGACCAGGACGGCCGTGTTGCTGTCGCGCCCGCCCACGCGGCGGAAGCCGCCCCACAGGCCGACGCGGGTGATGATCCCGGCCAGGACGCCCAGGAAGGAGGCGATCGTCATGACGGCGACGTCGCGATGGGCCACGTGGGAGAGCTCGTGGGCGAGCACGCCCTCCAGCTCCTCCGGCTCCAGCCTGCGCAGCAGCCCGGTCGTCGCGCAGACCAGCGAGTTCTTCCGGTTGCGCCCGGTGGCGAAGGCGTTCGGCACATCGCTGTCGGCGATCGCCACGCGCGGCTTCGGCATATCCGCGAGCGCGCACAGGCGGTCGACGGCGCCGTGCAGCTCGGGCGCCTGCTCGGGGGTGACCTCGTGCGCCCCCATGCTGAAGGCGGCGATCCGGTCGCTGAACCAGAACTGCGCGACGAACAGGCCGCCCGCGAGGAGCAGGATGACCGGCCAGGCGCCCCGCAGCAGCGCCAGCAGCACGCCCACGAAGACCACGTAGAGCAGCCCGATGAAGAACATCGTGCTCACCATGCGGGCGGTGAGCCCCCGGTCGGGGGCGAATCGGGTGCTCGACGAGGAACGCGAGGAGTGCATGGGAGACCTCCAAGGCTGCTCTCTGTGGAACGCGCCTCCAGTGGTGCCTATGCCCCGATTCTCCCTCCCTATCCAGAATCCAGATCAGGCTTATCCGGACCAGGCCGACCGGTCAGGCCGACCGGTCAGGCCGAAAGCTGCGCGAGCCCGTCCGTGGCGATCTTCTCGAAGACGGCGACGTCCGCCTCGAAGACCGAGTCGGCGACGGGCCAGTGCACCACGATCTCGTCGATGCCGAGCTCCGCATGCGAACCGGCGAAGTCGACGAAGGCGTCCAAGGAGTCCAGCGGCCGGTCCGGGCTGAAGCCCGTCAGCATCGTCTTGCCCAGATCGGAGACGTCCCGGCCCAGCTCGGCGCAGGCTGCGCCCAGCCGCTCGATCTGGCCGGCGACGGCGGCCCGGGACTGCTCGGGCGTGCCGGTCTCGAAGAGCTTCGGGTCGCCCGTGGTCACCCACGCCTGCCCGTGGCGGGCGGCGAGCCGCAGACCGCGCGGGCCCGTGGCCGCGACCGCGAAGGGCAGCCGGGGGCGCTGCACGCAGCCGGGGATGTTGCGCACCTCGAAGGCGGAGTAGTGCTCGCCCTCGTGCGTGACGACGCCCTCGGTGAGCAGGCGGTCCAGCAGCGGGACGAACTCGCCGAAGCGGTCGGCCCGCTCCCGGGGCGTCCAGGGCTCCTGGCCGGCCTTCAGCAGCGCCGTGGCGTCGAAGCCGGAGCCCCCGGCGCCGATGCCGAGCGTGATGCGGCCGCCCGAGATGTCGTCCAGGGAGATGAGCTCCTTGGCCAGCGTGACCGGGTGCCGGAAGTTCGGCGAGGTGACGAGCGTGCCCAGGCGTATCCGGGAGGTGGCTGCCGCGGCGGCCGTCAGCGTGGGGATCGCGCCGAACCACGGCCCGTCGCGGAAGGTCCGCCACGACAGGTGGTCGTAGGTGTAGGCGGTGTGGAAGCCCAGCTCCTCGGCGCGCTGCCAGGCGGCCCGGCCGCCCTCGGACCAGCGGCGGTCGGGAAGGATCACGGTGCTCAGTCGCATGCCACCGAGCCTAAGCGGTGGCACCGACATGCCCCGGGTGACGACGGGCACACCGGCCCGGGCGACGGGGGCACCGGCTTGAAGGCATACGCGGCTTTACGCACACCTGTGCGTCGCATATGCCCGTGGCCCAGAATGGAACCCGTGACTTCAGCTACCGAGCAGCCCGAGACCCCGGCCGTGCAGCGGCCCGCCGCCATGCCCCGGCTGATCGCCACCGACCTGGACGGCACGCTCCTGCGGGACGACAAGACGGTCTCCGAGCGCACGGTGGCGGCCCTCGCCGCGGCCGAGGCGGCGGGCATCGAGGTCTTCTTCGTCACAGGCCGCCCGGCTCGCTGGATGGACGTCGTCAGGGATCACGTCCAGGGTCACGGCCTGGCGATATGCGCCAACGGCGCCGCCGTCGTCGATCTGCGTGACGGCGGCCGCTTCGTCGACGTCCGCCCGCTGGAGCGCGCCGACGCCCTTGCCGTCGTGCACGCCGTACGTGCCGCCGCCCCGGGCTCCTCGTTCGCCGTGGAGCGCACCACAGGCTTCCACTACGAGCCCGCGTACCCGCCGTTCTTCCTCGACCCGGGCGCCGTCGTCGCCCCGGCGGAGAAGCTCCTGGCCGAGGACGGCGGATACACCGAGCCGATCCTCAAGCTGCTGGCCAGCCACCCCGACCTGGGCCCGGACGAGTTCCTCGCGATCGCCCGCGCGGCGGCCGGCGCGCACGGCTCCTTCACCCGGTCCAGCCCGACCGCCCTGCTGGAGATCAGCGGGCCGGGCGTCAGCAAGGCCAGCACCCTGGCCCGGTGCTGCGCGGAGCGCGGCATCTCCCGCGAGGAGGTCGTGGCGTTCGGCGACATGCCCAACGACCTGGAGATGCTCGACTGGGCCGGCACCGCGTACGCGATGGCCAACGCGCACCCCGAGGTGCTGGCGGCCACCACGCACCACGCTGCCGCCAACGACGAGGACGGCGTGGCGGCGGTCATCGAGCAGATCCTGCGCGCCGGGTCCGGCGGGGACCCCGCCTAGCGGTCCTCTACAGCCGTTACGGCCGCTACAGCCGCACTCCGTGGGCGTTCAGCCAGGGCACCGGGTCGACCGCCGACCCGAACTCGGGCGAGGTGCGGATCTCGAAGTGCAGGTGCGGCCCGGTGGAATTGCCGGTGGTCCCGGACAGTCCGATCCACTGCCCGGCACGCACCTGCTGCCCCGGCGTCACGAACGTCGCCGCAAGGTGCGCGTATTGCGAGTACCAGCCGTCCTCGTGTTGCACGACGAGGCTGATGCCGAACGCCCCTCCGCACCCGGCCGCGACCACCGTCCCGGCGCCGATCGACCGCACCGGGGTGCCGGAGGGCACCGCGAAGTCCTGGCCGCTGTGCGTGCTCGCCCAGTTGGCGCCCACTCCCCCGAAGCCTGCGGTCAGCTGGTACGAGGTGACCGGGCGCGTCCAGCGACCGTTCGCCTGTGCCGCAGCGTGTTCCGCACCCGTGCCGCCGCCGGCCGCCGCGCGCCGGAGCGGGATGCAGCGGCCGTTGTCGATCGCCGCCTGCGCCAGGGTGTTGAGATCCCCCCGGGCCGCCACCAGGCGGGCCTCCACGGCGCGCACCTGCTCCCGCAGCCGCTCGCTGTCCTTGTCGAGCTCGGGCCGGGCAAGGGCGAGCTCCTCTCCCTCGGCGACCAGCCTCCTGCTCTTGCGGTCGTCCTCGTCCATCATCCGCGCGAGGCGCGCCCGGCGGCGGGCATCGGGCACCTGCAGGGCCACCAGCTCAAGAGGGTCCTCGGCATCCGACTCGTCGGCAGGGGCGGTCGTAAAGCCGCCGGTGCGATACTCCGCACGGGCGGCCGACCCCACGTCCTCGCGCAGGGTGTCCGAGACGACCCGCCGGCCCTGCAGCAGCCGGTCTATCTCCCGGGAACGCGCTCTCTCCTCCTTCGCCGCACGCTGTGCCTGCTCGTACTGCCGCCGGGTCTGTTCCACCTCTTCCGCCAGCCGGAGCACCTCGGAGGTGACCCGGCTCGCGCGGTCCGGCGCGCGGGCCGTCTCCGGAGGGGCGGAGGGGAGTGACGGGAAGCCCAGTGCGCACACGGCGCACAGCACGCACAGGACGGAGACGACCGCAGCGCCGGCCCTCGGCAGCAGGCGCGGTCCGCGTATCGGGCGGTACAGGCGTCGCATGGACGCGATCTTGTCGCGTGTCCTGCCCGGGCGCCCCCGCTGAGGTCCGTTCGGAGGAACGGCTGCGGCCGGCCGGGCGATCCGGGCGGCTTGGGCGAGGCTTCCCGGCACGGCCTTACAGAGCCGCCTTATGGGGCCGCCATAGGGAGCTCCTAGAGAAGGGGGTTCCTAGAGAGGCGCTTCCCACACCACCCGGGTGCCTCCCCCGCCCTCCCCGAGCCCGGGTCCGTACGAGCTGGAGCCGCCCAGCGACTCGGCGCGCTTGGCGAGGTTCTTCAGTCCGCTGCGGCGGCCGCCCTCCGGGATGCCGACCCCGTCGTCCGCGACGGTCAGCCGTACCGCGGGCCTGCCGTCCGGGAGGGAGACGGTGGCGTCGACGACCACCTCCATGCGCGACGCCCGGGCGTGCCGGAAGGCGTTGGAGAGGGCTTCGCGCAGCGCCGCGATGAGGTTCTTGCCGGTGAGCTCCCCGACCTTCGCGTCGACGGGGCCGACGAAGCTCGCGGAGGGCTGGAAGCCCAGCGGCACGGCGGCGGTGCCCAGCTCGCGCAGGACGCGCGTACGGAGCCCGGCAGGCGCCTCTGCAGGCCCCTGCTGCAGCGCGAAGATGGCCGTACGGATCTCCTGGATGGTCACGTCCAGCTCGTCGACGGCCTGGCCGACCTTGAGCTTCACGTCGGGCACGACGGCGTTGCGCTGTGCGCTCTCCAGCATCAGACCGGTGGCGAACAGCCGCTGGATGACCAGGTCGTGAAGATCGCGGGCGATCCGGTCGCGGTCCTCGAAGACGGCCAGCCGCTCGCGGTCGCGCTGCGCCTCGGCCATCACGAGCGCGAGGGCGGCCTGTGCCGCGAACTGGGCGGCGAGCGTGCGCTCGGCGGGCGTGAACTTGCGGGCGCCGCGCGCCCGCGGCGTCGCGAGCGTCCCCAGCACCCGGTCGCCGCTCTTGAGCGGCAGCAGCATGCTCGGCCCGAAGCGCGGGGCCACCCCCGTGATCATGCGCGGGTCGGTGGCGGAGTCGTCGACGAAGACCGGCTCGCCGGCCAGCAGGTCCGCGACGACCGGGCTGTGGGGCGGTATCACCGTCCCCAGCAGGCCGGCCGGATCGTCCGCGGAGACGGCCACCATCTCCAGCCCGCCGTCCTCGTCCGGCAGCAGCACGATGCCGGCGGCGGAGTCCGCGAGGCGGCGTGCCTGTTCGGCGACGACGGACAGGGCGTCCTCGGCGTCACCGCGCGACAACAGGGCCGTCGTCACGGCCACAGAGCCGTCGATCCAGCGCATCCGCTGGCGCCCTTCTTCGTGCACGCGCGCGTTGCCGATCGCGATGCCGGCCTCGGTGGCGAGGATCTTCACCATGTTCAGGTCGGCCAGGCTGAACTCGCCGCCGCGCTTCTCGGTGAGGTAGAGGTTGCCGAAGATCTCGGCCCCGACGCGGATGGGCACGCCCAGGAACGTCCGCATCGGCGGGTGCTCCGGCGGGAACCCGGCCGAGCGCGGGTCGGACGACAGGTCGGTGAGCATCACGGGTGCGGGCTGGTGGATCAGCGCCCCCAGCAGCCCGTGGTGGCCGTCGGGCAGCGCGCCGATGCGCTCGTGCTGCTCCTTGGTCACCCCGTACGTGATGAAGTCGGCCAGCCCCTCGCCGGTGGAGTCGATGATGCCGATGGCCGCGTAACGGGCGCCGGTGAGCTCGGCGGCGGTCCGGGCGATGCGGTCGAGGGTGGTGTGCAGCTCCAGGCCGGTGCCGACCGAGCGCATGGCCTCCAGCAGCTGCGGCACGCGCGCGGTGAGCTCCGTGGACATGCCCTGGAGGCTGCGGGTGGCCTCCGTGGCGATGGCCAGGGGGTCCATCGGGCCCGGACCGGTCCTGGGCGCCCCGGCGCCCCCGGGACCGGCGGCGTCCCGCGGGCTGGAGTCGTCTGCCGTGGCTGCCATACCCAAGAGCCTAGTAAGCACCATTTGTCAGGGAAAGGGATTGAAGGCCGGTGTCCGCCGCCTCTTCGCGCTCCAGCATCCGCCGGAAGGGCCCGTCCGCGGCCGCCAGCGCTTCGTACGAGCCCCTCTGCACCGCCCGCCCCCGCTCCAGCACGATCACCTCGTCGACCGCTTCCAGCCCCGTCAGCCGGTGCGTGATCAGCACGGTCGTACGGCCCTGCGTGGCCGCCAGCAGGTCGGCGGTGAGGGCGTCCGCGGTCGGCAGGTCGAGGTGCTCGGCAGGCTCGTCCAGCACCAGTACGGGGAAGTCGGCGAGCAGCGCGCGGGCGAGGGCGAGCCGCTGCCGCTGTCCGCCCGACAGCCTCGCCCCGTGCTCCCCGACCAGGGTGTCGAGCCCCTGCGGGAGCCCGTCGACCCACTCCAGCAGCCGCGCCGACCGCAGGGCGTCGCGCAGGTCGGCCTCACTCGCGTCCGGCCGGGCCAGGCGCAGGTTCTCGCGCAGCGAGCTGTCGAAGATGTGCGCGTCCTGCGCGCACAGCCCCACCAGCCCGCGCACCGCTTCGCCCGCCATCGGCACGGTGTTCCGCCCGGCGAGGGTGTACGTGCCGGACTCCGCGTCGAGGAAGCGCAGCAGCACCTGGGCGAGCGTCGTCTTGCCCGCGCCGGACCGGCCCACCACGGCCACCCTGCGGCCCGCCACGAGCTCCAGCCCGAACCCCTCCAGGGCGGGGGCCGGCTGCCCCGGATAGCGCGCCGTCAGGTCCGTCAGCCGCAGCGGGAAGGGCGTTCCGGGCGCACCGGCCGTGCCTTCCTGTACGGGCAGGGGCGCGTCCAGCACCTCGTACACGCGCTCCGCGGACTTCCGTACGCGCTGCCGGTACTGCACCGCGAGCGGGAGTCCCGCCACCGCTTCGAACGACGCCAGGGGCATCAGCACGACGACCGCCAGCCACAGCCCGTCCAGCCGGCCGTCGTGCACGGCCGTCACTCCCGTCCAGGCGGCAGCGGCCACCGTCAGGCCGCAGGCGAGGGCGGACAGGCCGGATCCGAGGGCCGTGGCCGCCGCGGCGCGCCGGGCGATCCGGGTGAGCCTGCCGTCGGCCGCCCGCAGCGCGGTCAGCCGCGCCGGCAGGGCGCCCGCTACGGTCAACTCGTCGGTACCGGCAAGGACGTCGACCACCTGGGCCGACAACTCGCCCCGGGCGGGGGCGGACTGCCGCTCCGCCCGCCGGGCGACCGCGCCGGACAGCACCGGCACCGCCGCCCCGGCCACCAGCAGCCCGGCGGCGAGCACCAGACCGGCCTCCGGCAGCAGCCACGTCATGAAGCCGACGGAGGCGCCGCCGACGAGAACGGCCGATCCGAGCGGAAGCAGCCAGCGCAGGAAGTAGTCCTGCAGCGCGTCCACATCCGCCACGAGCCGGGACAGCAGGTCACCGCGGTGGGTGTCGCGCAGCCCGGCGGGCGCCAGGCGCTCCAGCCTCCGGTACACGCCCGCCCGCAGGCCGGCCAGGGTCCGCAGGGCAGCGTCGTGGGAGACCAGGCGCTCGGCGTAGCGGAAGACGGCGCGCCCGATGCCGAACGCGCGGGTCGCGGTGACGGCGACCATCAGGTAGAGCACGGGCGGCTGCTGCGAGGCCCGCGAGATCAGCCAGCCGGACACGGCCATCAGCCCGACGGCGCTGCCGAGGGCCAGGGCGCCCAGCAGCAGCGCCAGGGCGAAGCGGCCGCGCAGGGGGCGGCCGGCGGCACGCACGCGTGCAAGGGCACCGGCCGTACGAGCGGCAGGGCGGACGGCAGGGCGGGCCTTCACCGGCCGGTCTTCGGGGGAGTCGCCAGGGACGCCGGAGGGCAGGGCTGCACCGGTGGCTGCGGCCGCCGCCGGAAGCTGCAACTCCGCCTCTGCCGCCGACTCTGCCGCCGCCTCCACCTCCGCATCCGCCTTCGCACCCCGCTGCACAGGCACCACATCCGCCCCGGGTGCGATGCCTGCGAGCCGCACCGTCCGATCGGCCACCGCCAGCAGCGCCGGCCGGTGCACCACCATGATCACGGTGCGTCCCGCGGCCAGCCGCCCGATCGCCTCGACGACCGATGCCTCGGTCTCGCCGTCCAGATTCGCCGTCGGCTCGTCCAAAAGCAGGACCGGCCGGTCGGCAAGGAACGCCCGTGCCAGCGCGAGACGTTGACGCTGCCCGGCGGAGAGGCCGGCTCCGTTCTCGCCGAGGCGAGTGTCAGTGCCGTGGGGCAGCATGGAGACGAAGTCGAGCGCACCGGCCGCGTGCAGTGCTTCCTGCACGTCCGCGTCCGTGGCGCCGGGCCGTGCCAGTCGTACGTTCTCGGCGACTGTCCCGGCGAAGAGACGGGGTCGTTGCGGGACCCAGGCCACCTGGTCCCGCCAGCTTCCGGGGGAGAGCGATGCCAGGTCCGTACCGTCCACGAGCACCCGGCCCGCGTCCGGGCGGGCGAAGCCGAGGAGCACGTTCAGCAGGGTCGTCTTGCCGCAGCCGCTCGGCCCCACGAGCGCGACCGTCTCCCCGGGCCGCACCTCGAACGAGATTTCGGGCAGGGAGGGTTCGGCCCGCCCCGCGTGCCGCACCACCAGCCGGTCGACGGTCAGGGCCGCCTTCCGCGCGTCGGGGGCCGGCGCGCTCCCGGCCGGCGCGGGCTCGGTCTCCAGGACGGCGAAGACCTCGTCGGCGGCCGCCAGCCCCTCGGCCGCCGCGTGGTACTGCGCGCCCACCTGCCGCAGCGGCAGATAGGCCTCGGGCGCCAGCACCAGCACCATCAGGCCGGTGGAGAGGTCGAGTTCACCGTGCACGAGCCGCATGCCGATGCCGACGGCGACCAGCGCCACCGACACGGTCGCGAGCAGTTCGAGGGCGAAGGAGGAGAGGAAGGCGAGGCGCAGGGTGCGCAGGGTGGCCCGCCGGTAGTCGGCGGTGATCGCGCGGATCGACTCGGCCTGGGCCTTGGCCCGCCCGAAGACCTTGAGCGTGGGCAGCCCTGCGACGACGTCGAGGAAGTGCCCGGAAAGCCGTGACAGCAGCCGCCATTGGCGATCCATCCGCGACTGGGTGGCCCAGCCGATGAGCACCATGAAGAGGGGGATGAGCGGCAGCGTGAGGACGATGATCAGCGCGGAGACCCAGTCCGCGGAGACGATACGCGCGAGCACGGCGACGGGGACGACGACCGCGAGGCCCAGCTGGGGCAGATAGCGGGCGAAGTAGTCGTCCAGTGCGTCGACGCCCCGCGTGGCGAGGGTGGTGAGCTCACCCGTCCTGCGCGCGTCCAGCCATCCGGGGCCGAGCCGGGTGGCGTGCGTCAGCAGGCGGTCCCGCAGCTCGGACTTGACCGCCGCGCTCGCGCGGTGGGCAGCGAGCTCGGTGAGCCAGGAGACGGCGGCGCGGCCGGCGGCGACGGCCGCCAGCAGCGCCAAGGACGGGCCCAGGCCGCCCGCCGTCCGCCCGTGCTGGAAGGCGCCGGTGACGATCTCCGCGATGAGCATCGCCTGGGCGATGACGAGCCCGGCGCCCGCCAGCCCCAGCACGACGGACGCGGCGAGGAAGAAGCGGGTCGCGGTGGCGTACCGGAGCAGCCGGGGGTCGACGGGCTTCATGGCGGTCCGTCCTCTCCGTCCTGAGGGGCTGCCGGCCCAAGGGGTTGGCGGCCCGGTGGGCCGGTGGCCTGAGGGGCGCATGTCCCTCAAACCACCGGCGGCCCGAAGGGGCCTAGTGAGCAGCGGGTGCCGGGATGTGCTGGGTGCCGATCCGCTTGCGGAAGACCCAGTACGTCCACGCCTGGTAGGCGATGATCAGGGGCGTCATGGGCACCGCGACCCACGTCATGATCTTCAGCGTGTACGGGCTGGAGGCGGCGTCCGCGGCGGTCAGGCTCCAGGCCGGGTTGGCCGAAGAGGGCATGACGTCCGGGAAGAGCGCGAGGAAGACCAGCGCGAACACCGCCGCGACCGCCACGCCGGAACAGGCGAAGGCCCAGCCCTCGCGCCCGTAGTGGTTGACGACCAGCGCGGCGGCCAGCGCCACCACGGCGGTGATCAGGGCGGCCATGCTGCGTCCGTTGCCCGACTCGGCCTGGGTCCAGCCGAGGAAGGCCACGGCGAGCACGCCCGAGGTCATCCCCAGCACGGTGGCGCGGGAGCGGGCACGGGCGCGGATGTCGCCCACCGTCTTCAGCGCCGCGAAGACCGCGCCGTGGAAGGTGAACAGCACGAGGGTCAGGAAGCCGCCCAGGATCGCGTACGGGCCGAAGAGGTCGGCAAGGGTGCCGGTGAAGTTCTTGTCCGGCCCGATCGGGACACCGCGGACGATGTTCGCGAAGATGACGCCCCACAGGAAGGCGGGCAGCAGCGAGCACCAGAAGATCGCGTGTTCCCAGTTGCGCTGCCAGCGCTCCCCGCTGCGCTTGTGGCGGTACTCGAAGGCGACGCCGCGCACGATCAGGCACACCAGGATGGCCAGGAGAGGCAGGTAGAAGCCGCTGAAGAGGGTCGCGTACCAGTCGGGGAAGGCCGCGAAGGTGGCACCGGCCGCAGTGATCAGCCAGACCTCGTTGCCGTCCCAGACGGGGCCGATCGTATTGATCAGCACCCGGCGCTCGGTGCGGTCCCTGGCGAGCAGCTTGGTCAGCACGCCTATGCCGAAGTCGAACCCTTCGAGGAAGAAGTAGCCCGTCCACAGGACGGCGATCAGCAGGAACCAGAAGTCGTGGAGGTGCATGGTCGGTTCTCCGTTCCGCCGCTTCAGCGGGCGAGCGCGTCAGTAGGCGAAGGTCAGCGGCTTGTCGGCGTCCTCGGGGCTCTCGCCCGCGCCGCCGGAGGGCAGCCGCAGCCGGGGGTCCTTCGCGGGCGGCTTCTCGTCGGTGTCCGGTCCGGCCTTGGCGTACTTCACGAGCAGCTTGACCTCGACGACGGCGAGCACCCCGTACAGCAGGGTGAAGACGCCCATGGAGGTGAGCACCTCGCCCTGGCTGACGCCGGGCGACACCGCGTCGGCGGTCTTCATCAGCCCGTAGACGCCCCAGGGCTGGCGGCCCATCTCGGTGAAGATCCAGCCGAAGGAGTTGGCGATCAGCGGGAAGCCCATGGTGAGGATGCCGATCCGCCAGGACCAGGCGGTGAAGAAGGGGCTCATCTCGCGGGTCCTGGTCAGCATCAGCCGCGGGACCTCGTTCTCGCCGGTGCGGAACTCGGGCGCGAGCCAGAACTTCTTGCGGGTGGTCCACAGCCCGATCAGCGCGGCGACGAAGGAGGTCATCCCGAAGCCGATCATGAGCCGGAAGCCCCAGAAGGTCATGAAGATGCTGGGGATGTAGTCCTCGGGATCGCCGCCGTAGCGCGCGGCCTCCTGGGCGGCGATGTCGTTGATGCCGGGGACGGCCTCGGTGAAGTTGTTGTGGGCGAGGAAGGAGAGCAGGCCCGGGATCTCTATCTCGACGCTGTTGTGGCCCTTGGAGACGTCGCCGACGGCGAAGACCGAGAACGGTGCCGGCGCCTTGGTCTCCCACAGCGCCTCGGCCGCGGCCATCTTCATCGGCTGCTGCTCGAACATCACCTTGCCGAGCTCGTCGCCGCTGATCGCGGTGCCCAGGCCGGCGATCACCGCCACCGTCAGGCCGACGCGCAGCGAGGTCCGCATCGCGCCCACCTGCTTGCGCTGCTTGTCGCCCAGCTCCTCGCCCCTGAGCTGCTTGCGCTTGGCGCGCCACAGGTGGAAGGAGGCGATGCCGACGATGAAGGCGCCGCCGGTGAGGAAGGCCGCGGTGAGGGTGTGGAAGACGACGACGAGCGTGGTGTTCTGCGTCAGCACGGCCCAGATGTCGGTCAGGTGCGCCTTGCCGGTCGCCTTGTCGACGGCGTAGCCGATGGGGTGCTGCATCCAGGAGTTCGCGGCGAGGATGAAGTACGAGGACAGCAGCGTGCCGACGGCGACGATCCAGATGCACGCACAGTGGATCTTCTTCGGCAGCTTGTCCCAGCCGAAGATCCACAGCCCGATGAAGGTCGACTCGAAGAAGAAGG
This sequence comes from Streptomyces hiroshimensis, assembly GCF_014650335.1. Lineage (GTDB taxonomy): Bacteria > Actinomycetota > Actinomycetes > Streptomycetales > Streptomycetaceae > Streptomyces > Streptomyces hiroshimensis. The sequence continues at coordinate 154,323 of NZ_BMUT01000009.1, read as the reverse complement.
CCAGCAGGGCCTCCATCGCGAGCGGGGCCCCGAAGACGTCCCCGACGAAGCGGGAGTAGTCCGACCAGTTCATACCGAACTGGAACTCCTGCACGATGCCGGTGACCACGCCCATCGCGATGTTGATGAGGAAGAGCTTTCCCCAGAACTTCGTGGCGTGGAAGTACTTCTCCTTGCCGGTGCGGACCCAGGCGGTCTCCAGCCCGGCGGTGATCGCGGCAAGGCTGATCGTGAGCGGGACGAAGAGAAAGTGGTAGACGGTCGTGATGCCGAACTGCCAGCGGGCCAGCGTCTCAGGAGCCAAAGCCAGATTCACTCGGTCTCTCCTTGCCTCTCGCGTCGCCGGCGACACAGGTCGTCGGCGTTATGCACCTGTATGCCCCAGGTGAAGCGGGACAATAGGGCGCGCTTGTGAACGCGTTCACATTCACAAGCATTATGGCGCACCGGCTTTTCGGCCAAGTCAGGGGGGTACCCCCTTCGGCCCTAGCGCCCGCCGCCCGGCCCTCGGACAAGCCGCCCCCGAAACACACGAACGCCGCGCACCCCACCCGGGGTGCGCGGCGCCGAAACAGCCGGGGCCGGAAGGCCCACTCACGCCGGGGCCGAAGGGCCCGCTCGCTCAGAGCTCCTTGCGGAACTCCTCCGCCACACGCACGAAGATGTCGTTCGCCTCGGTCTCACCGATCGTCACCCGCACGCCCTCACCGGCGAACGGCCGCACGATCACCCCGGCCCGCTCGCACGCCCCCGCGAAGTCGAGCGCCCGGTCCCCGAGCCGCAGCCAGACGAAGTTCGCCTGCGTCCGCGCCACCGTCCAGCCCTGGCCGGCCAGCGCCTCGACGACCCGCGCACGCTCGGCCACCAGCGCGTCCACCCGCTCGCGCAGGGCGTCCTCGCTGCGCAGCGAGGCGACGGCCGCCTCCTGGGCGATCTGGCTCACGCCGAACGGGACGGCCGTCTTGCGCAGCGCCGCCGCCACCGGCTCGTGGGCCACCGCGAAGCCCACCCGGAGGCCGGCCAGGCCGTACGCCTTGGAGAAGGTCCGCAGCACGCAGACGTTCGGCCGGTCCCGGTAGAGGTCGAGCCCGTTCGGGAACTCGGGGTCGCGGACGAACTCGATGTACGCCTCGTCGAGGACCACCAGGATGTCGGAGGGCACCCGGTCCAGGAAGGACTCCAGCTCGGCCCGGTGCACCACGGTGCCCGTGGGGTTGTTGGGGTTGCAGACGAAGATCAGCCGGGTCCGGTCTGTGACCGCCGCCAGCATCGCCTCCAGGTCGTGGACGTCGTCACCGGTCAGCGGGACCTGCACCGGCGTGGCACCGGAGACCTGCGTGATGATCGGGTACGCCTCGAAGGACCGCCAGGCGTAGATCACCTCGTCGCCGGGGCCGGCCGTGGCCTGCACCAGCTGCTGGGCCACGCCCACCGAGCCGGTGCCGGTGGCCAGGTGGGAGACGGGCACCGAGAAGCGCTCGGCCAGCTCGGCCATCAGGCCGGCACAGGCCATGTCGGGGTAGCGGTTGAAGGATCCCGTCACGGCGACGGCCTTCTCCAGCACGCCCGGCAGCGGCGGATACGGGTTCTCGTTGGAGGACAGCTTGTACGCGACCGGGCCGTCGGCAGCGGCGGGCTTGCCCGGCTTGTAGGTCGGCACGCCGTCCAGCGCGGCGCGCAGCTTCGGGGTCTTCTCGGTCACCGCAGGTCCTCCTCGACATCCCGTGCGCTCGCGGCCGCACGGGACGGACCGCACACGAATAGCGGACATGAATACTGCACACCTTAAGAGGATTCACCGGGTCGGCGTCCAGAGCAGGGGGAGCGCTTCCGTAAATGGCGTGCGCCGGTGGCGGGCGCCGTGGCGCGCATCCCCCATGAAGGTGAGTTGAGACCTCTTCGAGACCTGGACCATTCACCAGGTGCGGATATGCCACAGGCCTTCGGCACCCCGCCGAAGGGTCCAACAGGCTGCGTTTCCATGGTCATTGAAGGGAATTCCTCTTGCAGAAACGTGCCTGTCAACAGTCAAATATGCCGCCCTGCCAACGGACCACCCGAGCCCTACTATCGGCTCGCCATGACAGCAGCAGGGAAGCATCAGGTGAGCCGGGCGGAACCATCCCGCAGGGGCAGCCGGCATGGACGCGCGGGCATCCGCGACGTGGCCGCCGCCGCCGGGGTTTCGATCACGACCGTCTCCGACGCGCTCAACGGCAAGGGCCGGCTACCGGACGCGACCCGCCGCCATGTCCGCGAGGTCGCAGACCGGCTGGGCTATCGCCCGTCCGCCGCGGCCCGCACCCTCCGTACCGGCAAGTCCGGCCTCATCGGCCTGACGGTGACCACGTACGGGGATGAACCTTTCACCTTCACCGAATTCGCCTACTTCGCCGAGATGGCCCGGGCGGCCACCTCCGCCGCGCTGGCCCGCGGCTACGCCCTGGTCATCCTCCCCGCCACCTCCCGTCACGACGTGTGGTCCAACGTCGCCCTCGACGGCACCGTCGTCATCGACCCCTCCGACCACGACCCCGTGGTCTCCGACCTCGTCCGCCAGGGCATCCCCGTCGTCTCCGACGGGCGCCCCGCCGGCACCCTTCCCGTCACCGCGTGGGTGGACAACGACCACGAGGCCGCCGTCCTCGGCATCCTCGACCACCTCGCGGCCGCCGGAGCCCGCCGCATCGGCCTGCTGACGGGCACCAGCACCGACACCTACACCCGGCTCTCCACCCACGCCTACCTGCACTGGTGCGAGCGGGTCGGCCAGGATCCGGTCTACGAGAAGTACCCCGCCCACGACCCCTGCGCCGGCGCCGTCGCGGCCGACCGGCTGCTCGCCCGCCCGGACCGGCCCGACGCGGTGTACGGCCTGTTCGACCCCAACGGCACCGACCTGCTGGCCGCCGCCCGCCGCTACGGGCTGCGCGTCCCGGACGACCTGCTGCTCGTCTGCTGCAGCGAGTCCACGGTCTACGCCACCACCGAGCCGCCCATCACCACGCTCTCTCTCAAGCCGCGGCGCATCGGCACCGCGGTGGTCCAGCTCCTCATCGACGCCATCGAGGGGCTGGACAGCGGCCGGCCGGTCGAGCAGGTGATACCGACCGAGCTGATCGTCCGCACCTCCTCCCAGCGCCGGCCGCCCCGCACCACGGTCAGCGCGCCGCGCAGCCCCGCCGGCTGATCCGGAAGCTCCACGTCCGACCCGGGCGCCGCCGCTTCCGGCGGTCGCAGATGCCGGGCGGCGGCGCCGGGCACCCTCCGGCCGCCGCCGTCCGTCTCCCGGTCAACGCGCCGTTCCCCGCCTCCACCGCCGTCAGCGGGTCGGCGGGAGGGCGCTCGGGGGGCGCACAGCGCCCGGGCGAATGGCTCAATTGGGGAGAAAAACCCGTCGTGCGCACTCTCCTGCCCCGATTCGCGGCCCCTGGTGCGTCACAAGCCGCGACGGTCATTCCTATGATGGGCGCACGACACCACGGACCGCCGTCGACCAGGCAAGGTCCACAAGGTGCACGGCGGCGCGATGGTGGAGGGGTCGATGACTCAGGGGGCCGGTCAAGGACCCGCGGCACGGCACACGGCGGGGATCCCGCCCTTCCCCGGCTACGCCGCGCCTCCTGCGCCTCCCGTGGCCCCGGGCCCCATGGCGCCGTACGCACAGTCCGCGCCCCCCGTACAGCCGCCCATGGACGCCCCCGACGGCTACACCCCGACCGCGCGGGACCTTCCGGTGATCGGCCGTAGCGCCCCCCAGAGGGCCCCTCAGGACGTCCCGACGGTCGAGCTGACCCCGCTCACCGATCCGCACCCGCCGGCCCCGCAGCGGCCCGGCCTGGGCCCGCTCTACGTCGTGGGCGACGTCCACGGCTATCTGGACGAGCTCTACGAGGCGCTGGCCGCGGAGGGCCTCATCGACGAGGCGGGCCACTGGGCCGCGGGCAACGCCCGGCTGTGGTTCCTCGGCGACTTCACCGACCGCGGCCCGGACGGCGTCGGCGTGATCGACCTCGTCATGCGGCTGTCGGCCGAGGCCGCGGCGGCGGGCGGCTACTGCAAGGCCCTCATGGGCAACCACGAGCTGCTGATCATCGGCGCGAAGCGGTTCGCCGACACGCCGGTCAACTCGGGCGCCGGCACGGCCTCCTTCCAGGCGGCCTGGCTGCTCAACGGCGGCCAGCGCTCCGACATGGAGCGCCTGGAGGACCACCACCTGCAGTGGATGTCCCGGCTCGACGCCATGGCGGAGGAGGACGGGCACCTGCTGGTGCACTCCGACACCACCGCCTACCTGGAGTTCGGCGACTCCATCGAGGACGTCAACGACGCGATCACCGAGGCCCTGCAGCGCAACGACCCGGACGAGGTCTGGGACCTCTTCCGGAAGTTCACCAAGCGCTTCGCCTTCCGCGACGAGGACGCCGGCCCGGTGGCCGTGCGCGAGCTGCTGGGCACCTACGGCGGTGGCCGGATCGTGCACGGTCACAGCCCCATCCCCTACCTCCTGGGAGAGGTCGGCACGGAGGAGCCGGACGCCGAGGACGACGGAGCGCCGCTGGTGGACGGCCCGCACCTGTACGCCGGCGGGCTCGCCCTCGCCATGGACGGCGGCGTCACGATGGCCGGAAAACTGCTGGTCGTGCAACTTCCTCTGGCTGACTGAGGGTTCAGCGGGCAGACGGACGGGCAGGTAGGGAGTTCCACCGCCGCGGGGGTAATTCGGGAAACACACTGTCACCTCGCGCCGGTACGGCTCTACCATCGGCTTATCCGTAGCAGGCTCTCCTCCGTTTCCGCCCACTGCCCGGTGTAAGCCGGCACCACGGCCCTACGGAGCATCGGGGGATGCACATGAACAGCGCTCCGCATCTGCTGGCCGAGGACCACCCGGAATTCGAGCGGGTTCTCGACCAGGCGCTGCGTACCGCGAACCATGACCCGGAACTTGCCGCCGCGATAGGACAGCGGCTCAATACAGAACAGCTGCGCGAGATGGCGATCGACGCCATGCCCGCCATCTCGGCTTGCGCAACAGTCGAATACCAGAACTACGTAAGGGCGCGCGATGCACTGCGCGCGCTCTCCGCGACGGCACGCCCCCAAACCGTAGGCGCCGGGGGCGCACCCGATGCCGAAAGCGCTCCCTCCGGCGCGGCCGCCCCCGCTGCCACGGACGGAGAGCCGGAGGAGTCCTCGGGTGCGGGTGCCGGAGCGGTGCTGGCCGTCCTGGCCCCGGTCCTCGCCGGCATCGCCGCCCTGATCTTCCTGGCCATCGGCTACGTCCTGCGGTCCGTGGGCTCCAACACGGCCGTGGCGGACCCGATGGTCAACGTCGGCTGGTGGTTCGCCGGACTCACGGCCGCCGGTGTGTTCATCGCCATGGTCGGCATCGTGCTCACGGCCCTGCGCAACGGCTCCTCCGGAGAGAGTGATGCGCGAGGGGTGCGCATGCAGGAGGACGCCGAGCGGGCCAGAGAGGCGTGGCGGCAGGCCCTGATCCACCGCGGTCTGCTGCCCTTTGTCCGCGAGGCCCTGGCCAACGCCCCCGCCGGTCCCGGCGGGGGTCCGGGCTCCTCCGCCCCGGTCGTCCCCAGGCGCCGTGAGGGCCATGGCCGCACGCCCCACCTGGGGTATTCCCGGCCCGGCTTCACCAGCCCCGACAGCGACTCCGGCTCCGGCACCCGCGCCGGTTACACCAGCCCCGATTTCACCAGCCCCGACTACGGCGGCCCGGACCACCGCCCGGAGTGATTCCGGGCGGCCCTCCGGGCGCCTGCGGCCGGGGCCGGATCCGGGTCCGGGTCCGTTGCCGGATCAGTCCTCGCGAGCGCCGATCATTCCTCGCGAGCGCCGACCAGCCCTCGCGAGCCCCGATCAGTCCGCGATCGGCAGATAGACGCGGTTGCCCGCCGCCGCGAACTCCTTCGACTTCTCCGCCATCCCGGCCTCGGGGTCGACGGCGAGGTCGCCGCCGTGCTCGCGCCGGATGTCCTGCGAGATCTTCATGCTGCAGAACTTCGGCCCGCACATCGAACAGAAATGCGCGGTCTTCGCCGGCTCGGCGGGCAGCGTCTCGTCGTGGAAGGCCCGTGCCGTCTCCGGGTCGAGAGCCAGGTTGAACTGGTCCTCCCAGCGGAATTCGAACCGGGCGTCGGAGAGCGCGTCGTCCCACTCCTGCGCCCCCGGGTGCCCCTTGGCGAGGTCCGCGGCATGGGCGGCGATCTTGTAGGTGATCACACCGGTCTTGACGTCGTCGCGGTCCGGCAGGCCCAGGTGCTCCTTCGGCGTGACGTAGCAGAGCATCGCCGTGCCCCACCACGCGATCATCGCGGCGCCGATGCCGGAGGTGATGTGGTCGTACGCGGGCGCGACGTCGGTCGTCAGCGGGCCGAGGGTGTAGAACGGCGCCTCCTCGCAGATCTCCTGCTGGAGGTCGATGTTCTCCTTGATCTTGTGCATCGGGACGTGGCCCGGGCCCTCGATCATCGTCTGGACGTTGTGGCGCTTGGCGATGGTGTTGAGCTCGCCGAGGGTCTTCAGCTCGGCGAACTGCGCCTCGTCGTTGGCGTCCGCGATGGAGCCGGGGCGCAGGCCGTCGCCGAGCGAGTACGTCACGTCGTAGGCCGCGAGGATCTCGCAGAGCTCCTCGAAGTTCTCGTAGAGGAACGATTCCTTGTGGTGGGCCAGGCACCACGCGGCCATGATCGAACCACCGCGGGAGACGATGCCGGTCTTGCGGCGGGCGGTCAGCGGGACGTAGCGCAGCAGCACGCCCGCGTGCACGGTCATGTAGTCGACGCCCTGTTCGGCCTGCTCGATGACCGTGTCCTTGTAGATCTCCCAGGTGAGCTCCTCGGCCTTGCCGTCGACCTTCTCCAGGGCCTGGTAGAGCGGCACGGTGCCGATCGGCACGGGGGAGTTGCGCAGCACCCACTCGCGCGTGGTGTGGATGTTGCGGCCGGTGGAGAGGTCCATGACGGTGTCGGCGCCCCAGCGGGTGGCCCACGTCATCTTCTCCACCTCCTCCTCGATGGAGGAGGTGACGGCGGAGTTGCCGATGTTGGCGTTGACCTTCACCAGGAACTTCTTGCCGATGATCATCGGCTCGATCTCCGGGTGGTTCACATTGGCCGGGAGGACCGCCCGGCCCGCCGCGATCTCCTCGCGGACGGTCTCGGGAGAGACGTTCTCCCGGAGGGCCACGTACTCCATCTCCTCGGTGATCTCACCGCGGCGGGCGTACGCGAGCTGGGTGACGGCCTGTCCGCCGCGGCCCCGGCGGGGCTGGCGCGGGCGGCCCGGGAAGACCGCGTCGAGGTTCTTCAGCCCCCCGCGCGGCGAGGTGTGCTTGATGCCGTCGTCCTCCGGGCGCATCGGGCGCCCGGCGTACTCCTCGGTGTCACCACGGCCGATGATCCAGTTCTCCCGGAGCGGCTGAAGGCCGCGCCGGACGTCCGTCTCGATCGCCGGGTCGGTGTACGGGCCGGAGGTGTCGTACAGCTGCACGTCCTGCCCGTTGGTGAGGTGGACCCGCCGAACCGGCACCCGAAGGTCCGGACGCGAGCCGGTCACGTAGTCCTTGTGCCAGCCGATCTCCCGGCCGGTTTCGGACGTGCGTGCATCCTGCGAGGTCATGAGACCAGAACTCCCTACGCCGGCATTACCCGGTAACAGGTTCGGCGGTCGACGCAGCGGTCATCCGTACGAATCTCCGTACGGAGGTCAGCGCCCTCTCAGCCCGGTGCTCCGAGCTCCCGCGATTGCAAAGGTGCCACCACGCTAGCGCCTCTCCCGACCGAAGGGCCAGGGGGGCTTGCGATGATGCGGGGCGTGACCCCCACGGACCAGCATTCCCCAGCCCACGGCCACAGTCATGGCCATAGCCCCGTCCCCGGCCCCGGCCATGGCCCCGACCCCGGTCATGGCTCCGGTCATGGCCATGGCCATGGACACAGCCATGGGCACAGCCATAGCCACGGCCCCGCCTCGCCCGTCTCCGCGCACCTGCGCAAGGTGATCGCCGCGGTCCTCATCCCCTTCGCCGCAGCGGTGCTCACCGGCCTGGTCGTGCTGTGGCCCGGCGGTGCGCCCCCGCACGAGCACTCCGGGCTCGGCCTCGACCAGAAGACGGAGTCGGGCCGGGTGGTGAAGATCGAGGAGGTCGACTGCACGAAGGCCGGCGCCCAGCCGCAGCAGCAGCCGCCCGGACAGCAGGGCGGGCCGGACGGAGCCGGTGGGCCCGCCAAGCCGAAGGGCCCCTGCGAGAAGTCGGAGATCGAGGTCACCTCGGGCCCGGACAAGGGCCGGACGTTCACCGAGCTCGTCCAGCCGAGCGCCTCCCGCCACTACACGGTCGGCCAGGAGGTCGTCCTCGCGTACGCCCCCAAGGCCCCGAAGAACCTGCAGTACTCGGTCAGCGACGTGGACCGGACGCTGCCGATGGCGATACTGGCCGCGGTGTTCGCGCTGGCCGTCGTGGTCGTCGGCCGGCTGCGCGGGGTCTTCGCGCTGATCGCGCTGGTGATCAGTTTCGGGGTGCTGACCCTCTTCATCCTCCCCGCCATCCTCCAGGGCTCCGATCCGCTGGTGGTGGCCGTCATCGGCGGCAGCGCGATCATGCTGATCGCGCTCTACATGTGCCACGGCCTGACCGCGCGCACATCCGTGGCGGTCATCGGAACACTCACCTCGCTGCTGCTCATCGGCCTGCTCGGAACGATCTTCACCAATTGGGCCCATCTGACGGGCAACACCGACGACCAGACCGGGCTCGTGCACAGCCTCTACCCGGAGATCGAGATCCGCGGGCTGCTGCTCGCGGGCATCATCATCGGCTCGCTCGGCGTGCTCGACGACGTCACGGTGACGCAGACGTCGGCCGTGTGGGAGCTGAAGGACGCCGACCCGAGCGCGAGTTGGCGGAAGCTCTACGGGGCGGCGATGCGCATCGGGCGGGACCACATCGCGTCGGTCGTGAACACCCTGGTGCTGGCCTACGCGGGTGCCTCGCTGCCCCTGCTGCTGCTGTTCTCCATCGCCGACAGCGGGGTGGGAACGGTCGCGACCAGCGAGATCGTGGCCGAGGAGATCGTACGGACACTCGTCGGCAGCATCGGGTTGGTGGCATCCGTGCCCGTGACGACCGCACTGGCGGCCCTCGTTGTCAGTGCCGACCGGCACAATGCGAGTACGAGGCCGGGTGGCGGTCCGGGGCTCGGGTCGCGGGCCGGAGGGCGTGCCCGGGCGAAGGGTGGCCGTCGCCGCCGGGCCAAGTGAGCGCACGAGGGGGGAGCTGCCGGTGATCGGAAAACAGGGCAGGGTCACGGGCACGGTCGGGCCGGGCCTGGTCGGGGAGGTGATGGTGCGCGTCCGGGGCGGGGCCGAGGCCTTCCTGGCCTACGCGGCGGAGCCGGGCGAGCGGATCGAGCGCGGGACGGTGGTGGTGATCATGGAGTACCAGCCGCCGCGGACGGTGTACGTGACGGCTGCTTACGGGTGATGACGCCTGCTTACGGGCGATACAGCCGGGGCAGAAGGGGTTTGAGGGGCCCCGTTGTGGGGCCTGAAAAAGGGGGGCTGGACGCATGCTCATCGGCGTCGTGGCGGGGATCGTCCTCGTCGCAGTGGCCATCATGGTCGGGCTGTTCAAACTGATGTGGCGGGTGGCCGAGCCCAATGAGGCGCTGGTCATCTCCGGTTCCAAGCACCGGACCGAGGGCCTGGAAGAGGGCATGGGCTTCCGGATCGTCACGGGGCGGGGGACCCTCGTGCTGCCCGGGGTCCAGGTGGTCCGGAAGCTGTCGCTCGACCTCAACGAGGCCGATCTCCATGTGGATTGCGTGACCAAGCAGGGCATCCCGCTCAAGGTCCACGGCGTGGTGATATTCAAGGTGGGCGACGACTTCGTGTCGATCGCGAACGCCGCGCGCCGCTTCCTGGACCAGCAGAAGGTCATGGGCGACCGCGTGCACAACGTCTTCGCGGGCCATCTGCGCTCGATCGTCGGCGGGCTCACCGTGGAGGACATGATCCGTGACCGCGAGCGGCTGACGGGGGAGACCCGGGCCGCCTCGGGCACGGAGATGGAGAAGCTCGGTCTGATCATCGACTCCCTGCAGATCCACGAGATCCAGGACCCCACGGGCTACATCAAGAACCTGTCCGCGCCACACGCCGCGGCAGTGCAGCGGGACGCCCGGATCGCCCAGGCCGAGGCCGACCGGCTGGCGACCGAGGCGGAGCAGCAGGCCGCGGCCCGGATGTCGCAGGCGCACCGTGACTCCGAGATCCTGCAGGCCGGCTATCAGGCCGAGCGGGACAGCGCGGCGGCGAAGGCGCGGCAGGCCGGCCCGCTGGCGGAGGCGGCGGCCCAGCAGGAGGTCGTGGTCCAGGAGACGCGGGTGGCGGAGCTGGCGGCGCACCGGCGGGAGCAGCAGCTCCAGGCGGATGTGCGCAAGCCCGCGGACGCGGCGGCGTACGAGAAGCGCACCCTGGCCGAGGCGGAGCGCGATGCCCGTATCTCCGCGGCCCAGGCGAAGGCCCGGGAGACGGAGCTGGCGGCGGCTGCCGAGGCGACTCGGGTGAAGGCCGCCGCCGGCGCCGAGGCGGAGGCCACCAAGGCGCGCGGCGCCGCTGCGGCCGAAGCGACCCGGGCGACCGGTGAGGCGGAGGCGCAGGCCGCGCGGGCGAAGGGCCTGGCGACGGCCGAGGCCGCCAAGGCGCAGGGCCTGGCGGAGGCGGAGGCGATCAAGGCACGGGCGGCGGCCCTGGCGGAGAACCAGGAGGCGGTGGTCGCGCAACAACTGGCCGAAAAGTGGCCCGAGATCGTACGTGCTGGGGCTGAAGCCTTCGGAAACGTTGACCACATGGTGCTGCTCAACGGGGCGGACGGGATGTCCGAGATGTTTGCGAAGGCCCTGACGATGGGTGGCACGGGTCTGGGCCTGGCGCGGCAGCTGCTCTCCGCCATGGGTACACCGGGTACGCCGGGTACGGCGGGTACGGCAGGCGCGGCGGACGGGCCGGGCGGGAACGGAGCCGGCTTCCCGGGCGCCGCGGGCGCCGGTGGGAAGGGAGACTCCGGGGAAAAGGGCAGCTCAGGAGCGCTGGGGGCCGGGACGGCGCCGAAGGGCGCGCCCCCGCGCACTGAGCGGGTGCCGGTCCGGGACGAGGGCGTGGCCGGCGAAGGCATGCCGGGCCGCTAACCGGCGTTCTGCCCCTCGGTGTTGCCGGCGAGGATGTTGTCGAGCGCCGCGGCGAGGTCGTAGTCGAAGTCGGCGACCGAGCGCTCCTCGCCGAGCGGGGCGATGCGGTCGGTCCGGTCGAGGAAGGCCACGAGGGGCGCCGCGCCGGCCCGGAACAGGGCCCCTTCGGAGCCCACTTGCAGCCGGATGAAGACGTCCGAGAGGTGCTCGGCGGAGGCGGGGGCGATGTGCACATCGCCCTCGCCGGAGGGCTGACTGAGCCCGTCGAGCAGCAGCTCCCTTGCGAAGGCCCAGGTCACAGGCGCGTCGCCGGGAAGATGAAAGGTGAACTTCACCGCGTAGGGATCGCTGCTGTCGTAGTCCAGTCCCACCGGGATCCGGAAGGACAGCTCCTCGGAGACGAGGAAGGTCATGATCACTTCTGCCTGAACTGTTTCACGCATCGCCCAATGCCCCGTATTCGTCGTTTTGGCCCGGGATTGGCTCCTCGCGCCCCATGAACACCACCGCTCGACGGCATCCATAGGTCACCAGGAGTGATTCTTCAGCTACCGATAGAGATCGAGACTGAGCTTACGAGCTCTATGACTCTGGAGCGTAGCGACTCGACTACGGGGCGGAGTCGTTCCGGGGGATTCAGGGCAGAGAAATTGCCAGAGCCGTCAACACCGGTCCCGGCGGCGACCGGCCGGGCGGGCTGCTCGGGCTACCAGTCGCCCTTCGACGACGAGGACGACGACGTGAACTTCTTGACGACGAAGATCAGCCCGGCGATGAGCGCGACCAGCAGCAGGGCCTTGAAGACCAGTGAGATGACGAAGCCGAGCACGCTCATGATCAGACTGCCGAACACCACGAGGACGAGGACCGGCACGGCGATCCACTTCACCCACCACGGGAGTCCTGCGAAAATCCCCTTCTCAGCCATGTCGTTCGTCCCTGCTTTCCGCTTCGTGGTACCGGAGCGCGGGTGCTCCGGCCTTGCTTTCGATGCTAGGACGGGCAGGGGGTCCGGCGGGGCCCGTGGAGCCCTCGTCGACCCCTGAGCGTCCCCCTACGGGTTTCCGGGGCCGGCCCTCAGCTCTCAGGGGGAGAGAAGACCACCAGAACCCTCAGAGGCTCGCTGATGTGGTGGAAGCGGTGGGTCACACCGGCCGGTACGTAGACCACGCTCCCCCGGCCCACCTGCGTCGTCTCCTCCCCCACGGTGATCGACGCACGGCCGCTCATCACCACGTAGACCTCGTCCTGGGCGTGCGGGGTCTGCGGGTCCATCTGCCCGGCGTCGAGCGCGTACAGCCCGACCGACATGTTCCGCTCGCGCAGGAACTGCAGGTAGGCGCCGTCGTTCGCAAGGCGCTCCCCCTCCAGCTCATCCAGCCGGAAGGCCTTCATCTACCGTCCACCCCTTGCCGCTCCTCGGTCGTGGTCCGTCCACATGCTGCGTCTGCAACGATCTCACCATGAAGAATTTCGTAGTCAAGACGATCGCCAACGCGGCGGCCCTGGCGGTCGCCATCTGGCTGCTCAAGGGCATCACGCTCTCCGGTGAGAACACGGTGCGCAAGGTGCTCACGCTGATCCTCGTCGCGCTCGTCTTCGGCGTGGTCAACTTCATCGTCAAGCCGGTGGTGAAGCTGCTGTCCTTCCCGTTGTTCATCCTCACCCTCGGCCTCATCACGCTCGTGATCAACGCGTTGATGCTGTTGCTGACGTCGTTCCTCGCGAAGGAGCTGGGGCTCGCCTTCCACGTCGACGGCTTCTGGAACGCCCTGATCGGCGGCGTGATCATCTCGGTCGTGGCCTGGGCGATGCACATGATCCTTCCTGACGACAAGGACTGAGACGCCGAGGACGGGGACACGGAAGACCGAGACGCGAATGCCTAGACGGCGAGGACTCAAGGAGGGGTACTGCGCATGACAGGCGACGGCACGCGGGCTGTACGGGCGGGCCTGCCGGAACCGCGGGCGAACGAGCCCGCGCTCCCCGGCCCGGCCTTCGCCGCCCACTACCACCTGCCGGGCGAGGTCTCCGGCCCGTACACCTACGGCCGCGAGGCCAACCCCACCTGGGCCGCCCTGGAGACGGCGATCGCCGCCCTGGAGGCACCCGGCGGCCCGGGCGCGGAGGCGGGCGCGGGGACGGAAGCGGAGGCGGAGGCCGTCACGTTCCCCTCCGGGATGGCCGCGATCTCCGCCGTGTTCCTCTCGCAGTTGCGGCCCGGCGACACCGCGGTGCTGCCCTCGGACGGCTATCAGCTGCTGCCCGCGCTGCGCGAGCGCCTGGAGGCGTTCGGCATCGCCGTGCGCACCGCTCCGACCGCCGGGGACGCCCAGCTCGCGGCGCTGGAGGGCGCCCGCCTGCTGTGGATCGAATCGCCCTCCAACCCCGGCCTCGACGTGTGCGACATCCGCCGGCTCGCCGACGCCGCCCACCGCCGCGGCGCGCTCGTCGCCGTCGACAACACCCTCGCCACACCGCTCGGCCAGCGCCCCCTGGAGCTGGGCGCCGACTTCTCCGTGGCCAGCGGCACCAAGGCCCTCACCGGCCACGGCGATCTCCTCCTGGGTTACGTGGCCGCACGCGACCCGCGGCTCACGGCGGCCGTGCGGAACTGGCGCAAGGTCGCCGGCGCGATCCCCGGCCCCATGGAGGCCTGGCTGGCCCACCGTTCCCTGGCGACGCTGCAGCTGCGCGTGGACCGGCAGGCGGCCACCGCGCTCGCGCTCGCCGAGGCCCTGTCCGACCGGCCCGAAGTGACCGGGCTGCGCCACCCCGGGCTGCCCTCCGACCCCGCCCATGACCTCGCCCTGCAGCAGATGCGCGGCGGGCGCTTCGGGTGCGTGGTCTCCTTCGTGCTGCCGGACCGCGCGTACGCCGAGCGCTTCCTGACCGCCCTGCGCATCGTCGACGAAGCGACCAGCTTCGGCGGCGTACGGTCGACGGCCGAACGGCGCGGGCGGTGGGGAGGCGACGCCGTGCCGGAGGGGTTCATCCGCTTCTCGGTGGGCGTCGAGGACACGGAGGATCTCATCGCGGACGTCCTCGCGGCGCTGGACGACGCGGCCTGCTCGTAGGGACGACGCAGCCCGCCCGTAGAGACGGCTCGAGTCTCCCCCCTCTTGACTCGAGCCGTCGTGGTCGGACGCGCGAACCACGCACGAATGACCACCCGGTCCAGGCTAGTTGACTCTGCGTCAGTGTCCAATCACACCGGCGACACAGCCCTATCGACTTATTTATAGTTCCCCTACGACCGGGAGGCACCGAGTCAGGGGAGACGGCATGGATCTGGCCCTGTTGCGCACGTTCGTCACGGTGCACCGGGCCGGGTCCTTCACCCGGGCCGCGGCCCTGCTCGGCCTCTCCCAGCCAGCCGTCACCAGCCAGATCCGCACGCTGGAGACGCAGTTGGGCCGCCCTCTCTTCCTCCGCCTGGCCCGCGGGGTGCGCCCCACCACCACCGGCGAGGAACTCGCCCACAAGATCGCACCCCACGTCGACGCCCTGCTGGAGATCACCGAAGCGGGCATGGACGAGGAAGGGTCCCGGAACCGGACCCTCCACCTCGCCGGTCCCCCGGAGTTCACCGACCTGCGCGCGCTGCCCGCCCTCGCTCCCCTCATCGCCCAGGGCCTGGCCGTGCGCGCCGCCCACGGCACCGCGGAGGAGCTCTTCGAAAGCCTGGCCGCCGGCCACCACGACCTCGCCATCACCACCTCGCGCCCGCGCGGCCGGCTGCTGACCGCCACTCCGCTCTGCGACGAGGAGCACGTACTCGTCGCGGCGCCGCGCTGGGCGGCGCGCCTGGGCGGCCCGGCCGTCGTGCGCGACAAGGGCGTCCGGGCCCTGGAACACCTGCCGGTGGTCGAAGTCCACGAGACCCTGCCGCTCGTCACGCGCTACTGGGCCGCCGTCTTCGAGACCGAGCCCGTCGCCTCCGGCAACGTCATCGCCCCCGACCTGCGCGCCGTCCTCTCCTGCGTCATCGCGGGCGCCGGGCTCGGCGTGCTCCCCCGCTACCTGTGCGCGGACGCCCTCGACACCGGCGAGATCGTGGCCCTCCTCGATCCGCCCGTGCCCCCGCTGCGCACCTATTTCCTCGTCGTACGGACCGGAACGCTGGCCCACCCGCACCTCGCACGGGCACACGAGTGGCTCCTGCGCGCCGCTGTTTCCTGGTGAGAAAGGAGAGAGAAAGGAGAGAGAAAGGGGTGCCGCCAGGGGTTTCACCGACCGCCCCACGCGGCAGATGTCCCCTATGACCGAACGTCCAGTGGTCAAGCGCACCGCTCGCGCCATCCTGCTCGACAGCGGGGGCGACCCCGGCCCCCACGCCGCCTTCGAGATGGTCCTGATCAAGCGCACCAAGCCCGGCGAGGCGCCGTACTGGATCACCCCCGGCGGCGGCATGGAGCCGGAGGACAGCACGGTGGTCGCCGCGCTCCACCGCGAGGTCGACGAGGAGCTCGGCGCCAAGGTCGTCGACGTCGTCCCCGCCTTCGTCGACACCGTCTCCCACTCGCTCCACCACGCCGCCCACGGCGTGAAGGTGCAGCACTTCTTCGTCTGCCGGCTCGCCTCCATGGACCTCTCGCAGCGCCACGGCCCCGAGGTGGACGAGCCGCGCGGGACGTACGAGGTGGTGCGGATCCCGTTCACGCGGGAGGGGATCGCCTCGGTGGAGCTGGTGCCCCCGTCGCTGCGCGCCTACCTCGACGCGAACATCGAGGGCGTACGAGCGCTGCTGGCGGACGACCTGGGGTGACGCGCCGGGCGACCGCCCGGATCAGCCCGGATCAGCCCGGCATGGTCGCCATGAGGCCGTCGATCGCGTCGTGCCGTATGCGGTGGGACGGGATGCCGATGCCCTTCAAGGTGTCCACGCTGCTGCGGATCATTCCGGGCGGCCCGGAGAGGTAGGCGTCGTACGCGGGCCAGGGGCCGTACTGGCGGACGATGGTGGGCAGTTGCCCGCTCAGGCCGCGGGTGGGGCCGTCGGAGACGACCGGCCGGACCGAGAGCCAGTTGTGCGCCCGCTGCAGCTGCAGCATGGTGTCGATGTCGTAGAGGTCGTCGGCGTGGCGCGCACCGTAGAAGACCTCGACCGGGCGGCACCGGCCGTGCTCGGCGACATCCTCGACCAGCGCCTTGATCGGCGCGATGCCGGTACCGCCGCCCAGGCACAACAGGCCGTTGTCAGTGCTGTGGTCCACAATCATGGAACCGGTGGGGGGACCGAGCCGGAGGACATCGCCCGGGCGGGCGCGGTGGACGAGTGCTCCTGACACCCAGCCGGCGGGCACGGCTTTGACGTGGAAGGAGAGCAGCCCGTCCGGGCGGGGCGCGGCGGAGAAGGAGTAGGGCCGCCACACACGCGGCCACCAGGGGGTTTCCAGGTTGGTGTACTGGCCTGCGACGAAGGGGTAGGGCTGGTCGGGCCGTACGGTCACGACGGCGACGTCCGGGGTGCGCAGCTCGTGGCCGACGATCTCGGCCTGCCACCAGGCGGGCGACTGCCGTTCGTCCTCGGCGGCGGCGTCGATCATGATCTGGGAGATCGCCGTGTAGACCCGGACCCAGGCGGCCTCGGTGGCCTCGTTCCAGCAGGCCGGCGCATAGCGGCTGAGGGCGGCGATCAGGCACTCGCCGACCGCGGGGTAGTGCTCGGGCAGGGTGCCGTACTTCCGGTGCCCGCGGCCCAGGCGGGAGAGGTAGGAGGTGAGTGCGGCGGAGTCGTCCGCGTGCTGGGCGGCGGTCAGCAGCGCCCGGAAGAGCCGGTCGCGCTGGGTGTCCATGGCCACGGGGAAGAGGGCGCGCAGACCGGGGTGCTGTATGAACAGCAGCGCGTAGAAGTACGAGGTCGCCTTGTCGGCCACGGGCTCGATCTCGGCCATGGTGCGGCGGATCAGCAGCGTGTCGGGCGACTGCGCCGCTGCGGGCGCGGGGGCGGCGGGGGCCGGAGGGGTGGGGGCGGGGGGAGGGAGAGGGGAAGGGGGCGAGGGAGGGGGGACCGGGGTGGGCGCGGGCTCCCACGCGGGGCGGAATCCCCTGTCGGGCGGCGGTTCGGCCGGGCGCTGGTGTTCGTACGCGTGCGGCTGTTCGTACCCGCGTGGTTGTTCGTACCCGCGTGATTGTTCGCGTCCGTGCGGCTCTTCGTACCCATGCGGCTCTTCGTACCCGTGCGGCCGGGGTGGTGGCTGAGGCTGCGTCCGGGGCTTCGGCTGCTCCGCCGACCGCACCGCCACCCACTTGCCCGGCCGGGGTGCCTGCCGTACGGCCTCCGCCTCCGTGCCGCCCTCCGGTGGCCTGTCGTGCCCGCCGCGGGCCCTGTCTCCGTCCGGTGGCTGCGTCGGGGTGAACCAGCCCCGGTCACTCCCTCTGCCGTGCGCGCCGCCGTCGGCCGACCTGGTCGGAGCGTCCTTCATCGTCTCGCCTCGAACATCTCTCGGTCCGTCCTCGCACTTCCGTTCAAGCCGGAAAGTGTTCGCAATTCCCCGCTCTGCTCATGGATCGCTGTTCCAGGCTGCGCAGCATGCCACCTTCTGCGCCGCCTCGCGCAAATCACGGGAAGTCCCGGTGACGGGGACCCGGTTGAGGCTAGGCTGAGCCGATTCACCCACACCGGTGGGTCAAGCAGCCCCCAGCCAACGGGCGTTGACCATACCGGGCATCGCGAGCGATACAACCTCTCTTTCCACGTGCGGACTTCACTGTTACGGAATCGGCTGCGAACTACCGGCTAACGAGCGGAGCCGACGAGTTCGTACGCCTCCCTGAGGTCGCGGCCCGCATAGGAGTGCACGGCGATATCCCGTACGTGGTGATCGGCGTTCACCGCCACGGAGACCGGGACCACGGAGAAGAGCAGTGCGTCCGACATCGAGTCCCCGTAGGCCACGCAGTCGGCACGAGTCAGGCCGAATTCCGCGCACAGCTCGTCCGCGATCCGCACCTTCGACCCGGCGTCGAGGATGCCCGCCGGGTCCACCGGATCCCGGAAGGGCACCGCGGGCCAGCGCGATCCATGGGCGGCGTCGGCACCCCAGGTCAGCAGGCGTTCCACAAAGAAACCCGGGGAGAGTGAGATCACGGCGCAGCGCTCGCCGCGGGCGCGGATCTCCGCCCAGACCTCACGTATTCCGGCCATCCAGGGGGCGCCGTCGAAAGCCGCGGCGATCTGTTCCTCGGTGAGTTCCCGCCACAGCGCGCAGGCGAGTTCGGCGAAGCGCGGCGGCTGAAGTTCGCGGGCCGCGAATGCCCGTTCCAGCTCGGCGATCTCCCGCTCGACCCCGAGCTGCCGGGATATCTCGATCGCCGCCGCGGACCCGTGCATCAGGGTCCCGTCCATATCAAACAAATGCAGTCTGCTCACGCTGCCCGAGAGTATGCGGGTCCGCGGAGTCAGCCGCCCAGGACGGCCTCGATCGCGGTCAGGGCGATGCCGTGGTCCTGCTCCGGCGCCCCGCCGCCCACACCGATCGCGCCGACGAGCCTGCCGTCGCGGTGGAGCGGGACGCCTCCGGCGATGAAGAGCAGCGGGCGGTCGAGGGCGGTCGGCAGGGTGTGGAAGAGGCCGCCGGGCTGGACGGCGTCGACCAGGTCGGCGGTCGGTGCGTCCAGCTGCAGCGCGGTGAACGCCTTGCGCGTGCTGGTCTCCCCCGCGATCAGCACCGCCCGGTCGTCCCGGCGGAAGGCCAGCAGGTGGCCGCCCGCGTCGAGGACGGTGACGGCGACCCGTACGCCCTGCTCGTCCGCGGCACGGCGGGCGGCGGCCACGAGCGCGTCGGCGTCGTCCGTGGTGAGCGGGAGGACGGGGGTGGCGCTGGTGGCGGGAGTGGCAGTGGTGCTCATGGGGGGGGTGCTCCTGGATGTGCGTTGTGGTGCTGTGCTTGATGAGGCAGGGCTTGGGGTGATGACGCCCTTGGTGACGCCGTGCTTGGTGACGCCGTGCTTGGTGACGCCTTACGTCGTGACGCCTTACGTCGTGACGCGCTCCGGCTGCGCCACGATGCGCCCGTCCCGCGCGCTCGGCGCACCCGCTGCGCCCTGGGCGCCCGTACGCCGCTCCAGTGCTGCCGAGACGAGGGCCAGGGCGAGGGCGGAGGCGGCCATCGCCGCGCCGACCCAGTTGGGCGCCGTGTAGCCGAAGCCGGCGGAGATCACGAGGCCGCCGAGCCAGGCCGCTATCGCATTGCCCAGGTTGAAGGCGCCGATGTTGACGGCGGAGGCGAGGGTGGGGGCGTCCGCGGTCTGGTCGAGGACGCGCTTCTGCAGCGGCGGGACGGTCGCGAAGCCCAGCGCTCCGATCAGCGGGACGACGACCGCCGTGGCGATCTTGTCGTGCGTGGCGACCGGCAGCAGGGCGAGGGCGATCGCGAGGCCTCCGAGGGCCGTGAGCAGCATGGGCATCAGCGCGCGGTCGGCGAAGCGGCCGCCGATGAGGTTGCCCACCACCATGCCCAGGCCGAAGAGGACGAGCAGCCAGGTGACGGAGGAGGACGCGAAGCCCGCGGCGTCGGTCATCATCGGCGTGAAGTAGGTGGTCATGGTGAAGACGCCGCCGAATCCGAGGACCGTCATCGCCATGGCGAGCAGGACCTGGGGGTTGCGGAAGGCGGCCAGCTCGCCGCTGATCCGGGTCTGCTCGGGGCGGGGCTGCTGCGGTACGAGCGCGGCGATGCCGAGGACGGCGAGCACGCCGAGGCCGGCGATGAGGAAGAACGTGACGCGCCAGCCGGCGCTCTGGCCGACCATCGTGCCCATCGGCACGCCCACCACGTTGGCCACCGTCAGCCCCGTGAACATCATCGCGAGCGCGGCCGCCTTCTTCTGCGGGGCGACCAGGCCGGCGGCCACGATCGCGCCGATGCCGAAGAACGCGCCGTGTGCGAACGAGGCGACGATCCGCCCGGCCAGCATCACCCCGAAGACGGGGGCGGCCGCCGAGATCGCGTTGCCGGCGACGAACAGGCCCATCAGGGCCATGAGCATCTTCTTGCGCGGCACCCGGCTGCCGAGGACGGCCAGGATCGGGGCGCCGATCACGACGCCGAGCGCGTAGCCGGTCGTCAGGTAGCCGGCGGTCGGGATGGAGACGCCGAACTCGTCCGCGACCTCCGGGAGCAGCCCCGAGGTGACGAATTCGGTGGTGCCGATACCGAAGGCGCCGATGGCGAGCGCCAGCAGTGCGAGAGGCATGACGAGGGGTCCTTCACGGAGGGGAGGGGGAGAGGGATCAGGGGCGGGAGGAGTCCGCCAGGCATCATTGCAATCGACCCTTACCGGCGTAGACAATAATTGCATACGCGGATACTTGCAAGCGCGGGCTATTGCGATGCACGGCTATCCTGGTCCGTGACGACACGCATGTGCGGTCAGAAGGAGGCGCCTCATGTCCCGCACCCCGGACCCCGCTCTGCTCGGCCTGGCACAGGGCTGGTGCGCGCTGTCCGCCCTGCACGGCCGGATCGAGGCGCACATCGAGCGGGCGCTGCAGGCGGCGCACGGCCTGAGCGTGCGCGAGTTCTCCGTGCTCGACGTGCTCAGCCGGCAGCACAACGGCGAGGGCGGCCACCTGCGCATGAACGAGGTCGCCGAGGCCGTCGTGCTCAGCCAGAGCGCGACGACGCGCCTGGTCAACCGCCTGGAGGACCGGGGCCTGCTGACCCGCTACCTCTGCCTCACCGACCGCCGGGGCATCTACACCGACGTCACGGAGGCGGGCCTCGCCCTCCTCGCAGAGGCCCGGCCGACGAACGACACCGCGCTGCGCGAGGCCCTCCGGGAGGCCTCCAAGCGCGAGGAGCTGGCCCCGCTCGTCACGGCCGTGGAGTCGCTGGCTCCCGTTTCGTAACAGCGCCGGCTCTGATCCACAGGCCCCCAGGCCCACAGACCCACAGACCCCCGGCCGCCCTGAGGGGCCGGGGGCCTACGCGCGTGCCCTGGCCCGCTCCCGGTGCGCCTTCTGCCGACAGGCCGCGCCGCAGTACCGGGCCGGTCGGCCCGTACGCGCGGGAGCCACCACGCCTCCGCACACCCCGCACTGCGTTTCGTTACGCCCGGCGGGCGGATTCGCGGGCAGTTTCGTTACGCGGCGGCCCGGACGGAGACTGTCGCACGCCAGGGCCGTCATCCTCCCCTGCGCCACGCCCGGGCCGCGCCGCTGCTCCATCGACAGACAGCCCATGAGCAGGGCCATCAGGTCGTCGATGGTCACGTCCTTCCGTACGGCGTCGGCCTGTTGGGCCCGCTGCAGCAGAACGGCGAGGGCTTCCCGGAACGCCTCCTCGACGCCGGGAGAGGCCTCGAAACGACCCTCCAGGGCCTCGCACAGCGCCTTGTTCCGCACGGTCAGGCGTATGACCGCCGAAAGGTAGCGATAGAAGACCGCGCCGGGGTCATCGGCATGCGCCAACTCCCGTGCAGTGTCCGTGAAAAGCACGATCCTGTCGCTGACCGCCGCCCTGAACAGGGCTTCCTTGGAAGGGAAATGACGGTAGACCGTGCCCGTACCGACGCCTGCGCGGCGCGCGATCTCACCGAGCGGCGCCCCCAACCCGGCTTCCTCAAAGGCGGATCGGGCTGCCTGGAGAACCAGCGCACGGTTGCGCCGGGCGTCCGAGCGCAAGGATGCGGAGGCCTGCGAAGGCAGCGAAGAGAGTCTGCGCTCTGCCATGCGGGTACGCCTCCGGGGGCCAGGAATCGAAACGGGTTGCCGGTTCCGATTTTATCCGGGCCTGTGAACGAGGGGCGCGACACGCCATATCGGTGCAAATCCAAATAAGGGGGGAGGAAAAGACGGAGGAAGGAGCGCGAGGAAGGGGCGCGAGGTAAGGAGCGCAAGAAAAAGGGCCGCCGCCGGTGCGTACAGCACCGGCGGCGGCCCTGGGGCACGCCTAAGAGCCGGGGGTCAGCCCGGGATCACCGCATCCCACGCCTTGCCCGCCGCCTCCAGAGCATCCGCCTCGTCCGCAACCGGCAGGCCGAGTGCGCGCAGCCCCTCGCCGAGCGCCGAGAGCGAGGCCAGGACGACTTCGCGGTCCGCATCGAGGCCGTAGTGGTTGACGCGGATCATCTCCTTGGCGAGCGGACCCGCCGCAGCCTGCACGGGCACCGAGGCATCGGCGGCCAGGGCGGCCGCCACCACATCGCGGGCGTCCTTGCCGCCGGGGGCGCGCAGGGTGGTCGCGACGGGGGCCGCGTCCTCGTCGCGGACGACGTACGGGGACAGGCCGCCGCCCAGGGCCCGGGCCCCTGCGCGCGTGGCGGCAGCGGCAGCGCGGTGGCGGGCCATGACGGCCTCCAGGCCGTCCTCCTCGATGCGGTCGACGGCCTGCTCCAGGGCCAGCATCTCCAGCTGGGCGGGGGCGTGGGGGAGCGCCGTGCGGCCGCCGTCGATCCAGCGCTCCTTCCAGTCCAGCAGGGAGAGGTACGAACGGCGCGGCGCCTGCTCGTTGGCGGCGATGCGCTCCCAGGCACGGGCGCTGACCGAGACGACGGAGACGCCGGCGGGACCGGCCATCGCCTTCTGCCCGCCGATGACGCACAGGTCGACGCCCCACTCGTCGGTGAGGAGCGGCTCGGCGGCGACGGACGCGACCGCGTCCAGCATCAGCAGCGCACCGTGCGCACGCACGACCTCGCCGATCTCGGCCACGGGGTTGGTGTTGCCCGTGGCCGCTTCGGCGTGGACCAGGCTGACGAAGTCGATCGCGGGATTCGCCCGCAGGGCCTCGGCGACCTGATCGGCCCCGACGGCGCCGCTGAACGGCGCGGAGACGGTGACCACCTCGGCACCGCAGGAGCGCAGCCAGCCGCCGAACGTCTCGCCGTACGGGCCGGTGATGATGTTGAGCGCGGTGCTGCCGGGCCGGACGGCCGAGCGGATCGCGGCCTCCAGCGGCAGCAGCGCCTCGCCCTGCATCGTGACGACGGTCTCGCGCGTGCGCATCAGGGACGCGATCTTGTCCTCGATGCGCGCGAACTGTCCGGCGCCCAGCGGCGCGAGGTCGAGCAGGTCCGGTGCGGTGTTCGCAGTCACGGTGCCAGTGCCTTCCGGGTGTCGCGCCGTCTCCCGGCGCCCGCCAATCTCTCCCTGACCCTACGTCCGCACCCGGTCCTGCGCCGACCGTCGTCCACAGAGCCGGACGGACAATCCGATTACTTCCCTTCAATGCCTTCCTCGGCCCGCCAGCCGGCCGCGTCCACGCCGCCCGGCACCGCACCGCCCGCCTCGTACGGCTCACGGGTGAAGACGAACGTGCCGATGTCGAGGTGGCTCACCGTGCCCTCCGCCGTCCGGACGGCGGTCAGCGTCTCCCCCGCGTAGTAGTCGTCGAGCCCCGTCCAGGTGCCGTCCTGCTCCGGGCGGAAGCGCGAGCCGCGCCCGCCCGAGCCCAGCGGCGACAGCTCCAGGGCCCCGCCGTCGCGCAGCCGCAGGGTGAAGGGGGCCGCACCCCAGTACCAGGAGCCGGTCAGCTCCAGGTGTTCGTTCTTCACCCCGGCGAGGGGGCGCCAGGGCGCGGGGATCCGCGGTTCGAGGTCGGCGACCGTCGCCAGCAGGTCCGCCGCGACGTCCGCGACCTCGAAGCAGGAGGTGCGGTTGGCCAGGACGACTCCCCCGATCCCGTCCTCCGGGCTCGTCAGCAGCATCGCCACGAAGCCCGGCATGGTGCCCATGTGGCCCGCGAGCGTCCGGCCGTCCCGCTGCATCACCTGCAGGCCGAGCCCGTAGCCGGACTTCCCTTGCCCCTGCGGACCGCCCTCCGGCACCCGCATCTCGGCAAGCGTCGCCGCGGGCAGCACCCGCTCGTCCCCGTCCGTCAGGAACGCCGCGAAGCGGCACAGATCGGCCGTCGTGGACCAGAGCTGGCCGGCGGGTGCCATCCGCCCGGTGTCCGCCGCGGGCTCCGGAAGGAGGACGTCCGCCCAAGGGTGCACGGCCCAGCCGTCCGCGTGGGGCGCGACGGGCGCGAGAGTCGTACGGTCCATGCCGAGCGGTGCGAGCACCTCGCGGCGCAGCACCTCGTACCAGTTCTCCCCGCGGATCCGCTCGACCAGGGCGCCGAGCAGCGCGTATCCGGGGTTGGAGTAGTGGTGCAGCCGCCCCGGGGTGTGGAGCTGGGGGCGGTCACCGAAGAGGTCGTCGAGGCCGGGGCGCAGCGAGCCGTCCGTGCGCTCCCACCACGGCCCGCGCGCCTCCGCCGCGAGCCCCGAGGTGTGCGACAGGAGCTGGGCGACGGTCGCGTCGCCGCCCGCAGGGGTGTCGATGTACGCGCCGAGCCTGTCCTCCAGCTTCAGCAGCCCCTCGTCGCGCAGCCGCATCACCAGCACGGCGACGAACGTCTTGGTGATCGAACCGATGCGGTACTGGACGTCCTCCGCAGCCGCCCCTCCGGGCAGTTCACCGCGGCCGGAGCTCCACACCAGGCGTCCCTCCCGCATCACCGCCCCCACCATGGAGGGCGCGCGCCCCTGGGACTGACCGGTGGCGAGGCGGTGGAGGAGAGCGCGGCGGGTGGCGGGCAGCAGCCCGGCGTCGTCGTACGGGGCATCGATCATGACCGCACCCTAACGAGGGCGTTCCGCACGGTCACCGGATTTCCGGGCTCTCCGGGCTCTCCGGGCTCTCCGCGCTCTCCGCACTGGCCTTGACGCCCACGTGAAGGTTTACGGTCGTCGCCATGCGCATCGGGGAACTGGCACAGCAGGCGGGCACCACCACCCGCACCCTGCGGCACTACGAGGAGCTAGGGCTCCTGCCCGCCCGCCGCAGCGGCAACGGCTACCGCACCTACGACGACGGCGACTTGCGACTGCTCCAGCAGATCCGCACGCTGCAGGACTTCGGCTTCGGGCTGGAGGAGACCCGCCCGTTCGTCGACTGCCTGCGGGCCGGCCACCCGGCCGGGGACTCCTGCCCCGCCTCCCTCGACGTCTACCGCCGCAAGCTCGCGGAGCTGGACGACTGCATCGATCACCTGCAACGGATCCGCGCCGAGGTGGGCGCCCAGCTCGCCCGCGCCGAGCTGGAGGCGGCGGCCGACGCCCCCGGCGGCCCGCCGCCGCTCTGCGCCTTCACCGGGCCGGAAACACCGGGAACACCGGACACCGGACACACCGGAAGAGCCACCTCTCGAAGGGACCCCTGACACACCATGAACGCCTCCACGGCCGCAGCCGCAGTCAAGGTCGCAACCACCTCCACAGCCGTCACGGCCGTCACCGACGCCACTTTCGCCGCCGAAGTCCTCGACGAGCAGCTCCCCGTCCTCGTCGAGTTCACCGCCGACTGGTGCCCGCCCTGCCGCATGATCGCCCCCGTACTCGCCGATCTCGCCGTGCAGGAAGCCGGACGACTCAAGATCGTCGCACTCGATGTGGACGCCAACCCGCAGACGCAGGCCGCCTACGGGGTCCTGTCCATGCCGACCCTCATGCTCTTCCGCGCGGGCGAGCCCGTGACGTCCCTCGTCGGCGCCCGGTCCAAGGTGCGCCTGCTCCGCGACCTCGACGGCCTCCTGGACTGATCAGTCCTGGTCCCCCTCTTCCGTCGCGCTGGGAAGCAAAGGGAACAGCCGGGTGATGAGGGCCACCGGCCGGGCGCCGTCGGGCCGTGCCAGGGGGCGTTGTTCGCGGTCCTGGTAGGGGGCGAGCGCCCGACGGATGACGTCCGCGACCCGGCTCATCTCTTCGGGCGTCAGGTAGGCGATGGCACTGAAGGCCTCGTCGTGGCGCCATTCGGCCGGCGCCTGATCCCGCCCGGCGAGCCATCGCTGCCAGCTCTCGTCCTCCAGCCCCCGGGCCAGGTCACCGAATTGATCCCCTGCGGGGGCACTCGCAGAGGAGCCGCGCTGCCTCAGGCGCCAGGGCCGCGCGCGACCCCCGTGGTGAGGGGCTTCCTCGATGTGTCCGTGGCGCGCGAGCTGCCGGAGGTGAAACGAGCACAGCCCGGAGCTGTAGCCCAGCCGGTCGGCGGCTTCGGTCGCCGTGACGGTGCCGACTTCCGCCAACAGGTCCAGCAGCGCCGTACGGACCTCGTGCTCGCGCAGGCCACCGCCGTTGTCCCATGTCCCGTGCAGCCCGGAGTTGAGGTCATCTTCAGTCACTTTGCAAAGTCTGCTACTTTGCAAAGATCTTGGCAAGCGAGAAGACTTGGCGAGATCAACAAGAGGGGGAGACAGCAATGACGGAGCCGGCACGGGGTTCGGCACGGGGTTCGGCACGGGGTTCGGTACGCCGGATCACGGTCGTGGGCGAGGAGATCCTGCACCGTCCCTGCCAGGAGGTGACCGAGTTCGGCACTCCGGAATTGTCGGCGTTGATCGACGACATGTTCCTGACGATGCACGTGGCCGACGGCGCCGGACTGGCCGCGAATCAGGTGGGTGTCGACCTACGCCTGTTCGTGTACGACTGCCCGGACGACTACGGGATCCGGCATGTCGGCCACGTCATCAACCCGGTTCTGGACCTGCCCGATCCGGGCAGCCGCCGGCTCATCGACGACAGCGAGGGCTGTCTGTCCGTGCCCGGCGCCACCATGGCGGTCCCCCGTACCGATCGTGCCGTCGTCCGCGGGTTCGACAAGGACGGCAACCCCGTCGTCGTCGAAGGGACGGGCTATTTCGCCCGGTGCCTGCAGCACGAGACCGACCACCTCCTCGGCCACACGTACCTCGACCGGCTCTCCAAGCGGGACCGCAAGGACGCGTTGCGGCAGATGGCGGACCGCCGTGAGCACGTCTTCGCCCAGCGCGAGATCAAAACCGCCGCCCTGAGCCGCTGAGTAGGCCCTCAACCTGAGCACCCGAGTAGGCCCTCGATCGGAATGAATCGACGGGCCGTGTCGGCGCTGATGGCCGGCGGCGTACAAGAAGGACCAGGTAAGGAGCAGGTGGGGCGGGATGAGCGAGCACGGCCGGCGGCGGCGTCACCGTACGGTGGACCGGGTCGCGTGGATCCTGGAGGCCGCCGCGCGGGAGCCGGGCGGGGTGACCGTGGCCGAGTTGGCGCGGACGGTCGGGGCGCCGGCGAGCTCGGTGCAGGACCTGGTGGGCGGCCTTGCCGCGACCGGCTTTCTGCTGGAACGGCACGGGCGCTTCAGGCTCGGACCCGCCCCGCATGTCCTCAACCTCATCGCGGGCCGGGTCGTCCCGCAGATCAGTCAGGCCGAGCTCAACGAACTGAGCCGCGTCGCGGGTACCCCGGTGCTGCTCACGGTGCGGGTGGGGCTCGACGCCGTGCACCTCGCGCGCGGCGGCGAGGACGAGATCCCCCGCCTCCTGCCGCTTGCCGACGAGCACATGGCCCGGCCGCTGCTGCGCACCGCCGCAGGCCGGCTGCTGCTGGCCTTCACCGACGAGGCGGAGCGCCACGGCCTGCTCGACGAGCTCGCCCGCCATGACCCCGAGGCGGTCGCGGAGTTCCGCCGCGCTCTTCCGGCGATCCGCGCGTCGCGCGTCAGCCGCAGCGAGGGTCTGGCCGATCCCGAGGTCAGCGCGCTCGCGATCCCCGTCACGGACGGCCCCGTCGTCACGGGCGCCCTCGTTCTGACGCACCGGCGTCGCGGCCGCTCGGAGCGGCTGCGCCTGGACCGGGCGGCGGCCCGGCTGCTCGCGCACATCCAGGAGAGGCGGATGTGACATCCGCATCGATTCACGGATATCCGTGAGTCCAGGCGCTCGCGCAGCGCTGGGAACGAGCATCCCGGCATGACTTCGCACACGCTGACCACGACCGAGCCGACACCGCCGACGCCCACCGGCGAGATCGTCTCCCGGCTGCTGCACACCCTCGGCGACCCTGATCCGGCCCGGGGAGCCGAGGACATCACCGTCGTCGGAGCCGATCCCCTGGTGCCCTCGGTGCACCGCCTCGCCGATGCCATGTCCGCCGCGATCGGTGTCTTCGGGCGGCAGACGGCGGCGGTCGGCGAACAGCGCGGTCACCGGCACCAGAGGGTGGAGGTGCAGGCCGGGGCCGCGATCGACCAGCTCATGGCCACGTATCACACGACGCTCTCGGGGCGCCCGATCGGCGCTCTCCTCGACGATCCGACGCTGCTCGGCAACAACGACTTCTACCGGGCGCGCGACGGCCGGTGGATCTTCCTCATCACCACCTATCCGCATCTGCGGGACGCGGTCTGCTCCGTGCTCGGGTGCGGGCTCGACAAGGTGGGGATCGCGCAGGCCACGGCCGACTGGGACGCCTTCGCGCTGGAGGAGGCCATCTGCGCGCGGGGTGGCGTCGCCTGCGCCGTGCGCACCCGCGACGAGTGGCTCGCGCACCCCGCCGGGCGGTACGTGGCCCGGCGTCCGGTCGTCGAGATCGAACGCGTCGGTGACGGACCGGTCCGGCCGCTGGAGCCGATCGGTGAGGACGATGAGGCGCTCGCGGGCGTACGGGTGCTCGATCTCACCCATGTCATCGCGGGTCCCGTCGGGGCGCGGCTCCTCGCCCAGTTCGGCGCCGACGTGCTGCACTTGTCGCGTCCCGACCGCCCCGACCCGATCCCGATGATCGCGATGACCGGTGGCGGCAAGCGCAATGCCTACTGCGACCTGCGCGACGATCACGACCGTGCGGCCTTCCAGGATGCGCTCCAGGACGCGGACGTCTTCGTGCACGCCTACCGGGGACTGGCCCGGCACGGGGCACAGGCCGAGGAACTCGTCCGGCGCCGCCCCGGACTCATCACCCTCGAATACCACGCCTGGGGCGCCGAAGGACCCTGGGGCGAACGCGGCGGGTTCGACCAACTCGCCTGCTCGGCGACCGGATTCGCCGTCGAGGAGTGGACCGACCGGCCGTCGCTGCCGCCGACGTACCTGCTCAACGACTACCTCGCCGCCTACCTCGGGGCCGCCGCCGTGGCAACGGTCCTGCGCCGGCGTGCGACCGAGGGCGGCTCCTGGCGGATCCGCGTGACCTTGGCCGGGGTCTGCCACTGGGTGCAGGAGCTCGGGCTGCTTGCACGGGAGGACGTACTCGACCTGCCCCGGCCCGGGCGCACGCCGTTCGCCGCGCTGTCGACCGCCGAGACCGACTTCGGCCCGCTCACCGAACCGGCGACACCGTTCGCGTACAGCGGGCGCACGGTCCCACAGCCCGGCCGGCGTTCCCCGCTCGGGTCTGCCGCGCTCCAGTGGCGCTAAAGCGCTCCGCTCGAAGTCCAGTACGTCACCTGCGGGCGCGTCGTGGCTGGTCGCGCAGTTCCCCGCGCCCCTTCGGGGCGCGATACCGCCGCCGCCCGTACCGCCCCACCCGATACCCCAGGAGGCACCGCAAGATGTCCGAGAAGCCGAGCGGCCCGTCCGGCCGCGGACTCCTCGCCGGAGTCCGCGTCATCGAACTGGCCAGCGTGATCATGGCCCCGTACGCCGCCAAGGAACTCGGTGACCTGGGCGCGGACGTGATCAAGGTCGAGCCGCCCACGGGCGACATGACGCGCCACTACCCGCCGCGGCGCCACCCCGGCATGGGCGGCCCGGCGCTCAACCTGAACCGCAACAAGCGCAGCGCCGCCATCGACCTCAAGGCCCCGCACGGCCGCGACGCCCTGCTCGCCCTGCTGCGCACCGCCGACGTCTTCATCACCAACCTGCGCCCGCAGGCCCTGGAGAAGCTCCGCCTCGGCTACGACGAGGCCGCGGCCGTCAACCCCGGCCTGATCTACGCCAATGCTCAGGGCTTCCGCAGCGACAGCCGTTACGGCACGCACGCCGCCTACGACGACATCATCCAGGCGGCCAGCGGCCTGGTCTGGCTCAACCACCAGGTCTCCGGCCAGCCGCACTACGTTCCCACCGTCCTCGCCGACAAGATCTGCGGCATGCAGATCGCCCAGTCGGTACTGGCCGCGCTGCACTACCGGGAGCACGGCGGCACCGGACAGCACATCGAGGTCCCGATGGCCGACACCATGCTCGCCTTCAACCTGGTCGAGCACCTGGGAGCGGCCGCCCTGGAGGCCGACGGAGCCTTCGGCTCGCCCCGCTCGCTCAGCCCGCAGCGCCGGGCCCTGCGCACCGCCGACGGCTGGATGTGCATCCTGCCGCACAGCGACCGCAACTGGCGGGATTTCACCGCCTTCGTAGGCCGCCCCGAACTGGCCACCGACCCGCGCTTCTCCACCGCCCCCGACCGGGACCGCAACGCCGACGCGTTCTATCCGCTGCTCGCGGGGCTGACGCTGCGGCACACCAGCGCCGAGTGGCAGGCGTTCTGCGACCGGGCGGGCATCGCCGCCGCCCCCGTGCTCGACCTGGCCTCCGCCGCCACCACCGCCTACGCCCAAGAGGGCGGCCTGCTGTACGAGGCCGAACACCCCACCGAGGGCCGCTACCGGGTCATCGGCCGCCCGGTGCGCTACTCGGCCGACCCGGAGCCGGAGCTGCGGCCCTGCCCGGGCATCGGCCAGCACACCGACGAGGTGCTCCGCGAAGCCGGCTTCGACCCTTCCCTGCTGCACGCCGCGGCCTGAAACGCATCAGTCAATTCATCGACCCCGGGAGCGGACAATCCATGTCTCCTTCGACACTTTCCCCGATCGCCTTCCCCGATGTCTCCCTGCCCGAATCGGCCCGCAGGCTCCGCGCCGAGGTCCGTGCCTTCGTCGACGAGGAGCGCGCCCGCGGCACCGTGCTCGGCCGCCCCGACTCCTGGCTGGCCGGCTGGGACCCCGGCTTCAGCCGCCGCCTCGCCGAGCGCGGCTGGGTCGGCATGGCCCTGCCCACCGAGTACGGCGGTGCAGGCCGCGGGTTCCTGGACCGCTATGTGGTGATAGAGGAGCTGCTCGCCGCCGGAGCCCCGGTCAGCGCGCACTGGGTCTCCGACCGGCAGGCCGGCCCGTCCATCCTCCGGCACGGCACCGAGGAGCAGCGCCGTTTCTTCCTGCCCCGGATCGCCGCAGGGCAGTGCTTCTTCTCCATCGGCATGAGCGAGAAGAACAGCGGCTCCGACCTCGCCTCGGTCGCCACGCGCGCCGAACGCACCGCCGACGGCTGGCGGTTGACCGGCACCAAGATGTGGACCGGCGGCGCCCACGTCAACGACTACGCCATCGTCCTTGCCCGCACCGACGACGCCGAGGACAAGCACGCAGGGCTCAGCCAGTTCATCGTCGACCTGCGCGCATCGGGCGTACGGGTCGAGCCGATCCACCTGATGAGCGGCGAGCACCGCTTCAACGCCGTCCACCTCGAAGGCGTCGACATCCCCGACGGCATGCTGCTCGGGGAGCGGGGCAGCGGCTGGAAGCAGGTCACCGGTGAACTCGCCTTCGAACGCAGCGGCCCGGAACGCTACCTGTCCACCTTCCCCCTGCTGGTCTCCCTGCTCCGCGAACTGGAGCAGCGCCCGGCCACCGCCGACCAGCTCACCCAGATCGGCATCCTCACGGCCCGCCTGCACAGTGTCCGCCGGCTGTCCCTCGGCGTGGCCGCGGCCCTGGACGCCGGGCACTCGCCCGACACCCAGGCCGCCCTGGTCAAAGACCTCGGTACCCGCCTGGAGGGCGCGCTGGTCGACACCGTCCGCAGCATCCTGCCGACCCCGGCGGACCCGCACGCCACCCCCGGCAGCCACCCCGAACTGCTCGCCTTCGCCCTGCTGCACAGCCCCGGCTACACCCTGCGCGGCGGCACCAACGAAATCCTTCGCGGCATCATCACTCGAGGTCTGGAGCAGCACTGATGAACACCGACACGATCGACACCGACACGATCGACACCCACACGATCGACACCGGCACCCCCGTCATCTCCGCCGACGCCTACGACACCACCGCCTTTTACGCCGCTGCGGACGCCATCGCCACGGTCGCCAACACCACCGCCCCCGACGCCGTGACCCTCCCCTCCGAGGACGCCTCCACCGCCGAACTCCTCGCCGCCGCCCGGGAAGCAGGACACCGCGCCGTCCCCGCCCCCCTCGCCGAGACCGCCCTGGTCGCCCGCCCCCTGCTGCGCCGCGTCGGCCTCCCCGTCCCGGGCGGCCCGCTCAGCTACGCGATCGCCCCCGAGCTCACCGTCCGTCACGCCCGCCCGGCGGCCTCCCCCGTCGGCTCGCCCGGCTGCCTGGGCGACGACGACACCCTGCTGGTCACCGGCACCCTGCACCGTGTCCCCTGGGCCCGCGCCGCCACCGCGGTGGTCGTCCTGGCCGCCGCCCCCTTCGGCCCTGTCCTGTTCACCCTGCCCCCCGGCCAGGCCGTCCTCACCCCCGGCGGCAACCTCGCGGAGGAACCCCGCGACGACCTGTTCCTTGCCACCCTTGAGATCCCCGCCTCGCGGGTCCGCCGGATCTCCCCCGAACTGCTCGACGAGGCCCGGCTCCGCGCGGCCCTGGCCCGCTCCGCCCTGATCGCCGGTGCCGCCGAACGCTGCGTCGACCTGACGGTCGCCCACACCACCGCCCGCACCCAGTTCGGCCGTCCGCTCAGCCGCTTCCAGGCCGTCAAGCAGGAAGAAGCGCGGCTGATCGAGGAGACCGCCCTGGTCCGTACCGCCGTCCAGGCCGCCGCCCCGCTGGACCCCGGCGGCCCGGCCGCACACGTCGCCATCGCCGCCGCGAAGACCCAGGCCTCCGCCTCGGCCGCCGAGATCGCCCGCATCGCCCACCAGCTCCACGGCGCCATCGGCATCACGCAGCTCAACCCGCTCCACCTCGCCACCACCCGCCTGTGGTCCTGGCGCGACGAGGACGGTGACGAAACCTACTGGGCACGCCGCCTGGCCCGGCCCCTCACCGCCACCACCCTCTGGCCCACCCTCACCACCACACCCTGACCCCTCGCCCTCACCCCCGAGGAGCAAGAACCGGGATCAGCACTGCCACCGCTGACCGATCAGGTCTGCGCCATGTCCACGAAGCGCGAGTAGTGGCCCTGGAAGGCCACCGTGATCGTGGCCGTCGGACCGTTACGGTGCTTGCCGACGATGATGTCCGCCTCGCCCGCGCGGGGCGACTCCTTCTCGTAGGCATCCTCGCGGTGGAGCAGGATGACCATGTCGGCGTCCTGCTCGATGGAGCCGGATTCACGCAGGTCGGAGACCATCGGCTTCTTGTCCGTGCGCTGCTCGGGGCCACGGTTCAGCTGCGAGAGCGCGATGACCGGCAGCTCCAGCTCCTTGGCCAGCAGCTTGAGGTTTCGGGACATGTCCGAGACCTCCTGCTGACGGCTCTCGGCGCGCTTGGCGCCGCCGGCCTGCATCAGCTGCAGATAGTCGATGATCACGAGCTTGATGCCGCTGCGCTGCTTCAGGCGGCGGCACTTGGCGCGGATCTCCATCATCGACAGGTTCGGGGAGTCGTCGATGAAGAGCGGGGCGGCGGAGACGTCGGGCATCCGGCGGGCGAGCCGCGTCCAGTCCTCGTCCGTCATCGAGCCGGAGCGCATGTGGTGCAGGGCCACGCGCGCCTCGGCGGACAGCAGACGCATCGCGATCTCGTTGCGGCCCATTTCGAGCGAGAAGATCACGCTCGGCATGTTGTGCTTGATCGAGCAGGCGCGGGCGAAGTCCAGCGCGAGGGTGGACTTACCCATGGCCGGACGGGCCGCGATGACGATCATCTGGCCGGGGTGCAGGCCGTTCGTCAGGGAGTCGAGGTCGGTGAAGCCCGTCGGGACGCCGGTCATCTCGCCGCTGCGCGAGCCGATCGCCTCGATCTCGTCGAGCGCGCCCTCCATGATGTCGCCCAGGGGGAGGTAGTCCTCGCTGGTGCGCTGCTCGGTGACGGCGTAGACCTCGGCCTGGGCCTTGTTGACGATGTCGTCGACGTCGCCGTCGGCGGCGTATCCCATCTGGGTGATGCGCGTGCCGGCCTCGACCAGGCGGCGCAGGACGGCGCGCTCGTGGACGATCTCGGCGTAGTACTCGGCGTTGGCCGCGGTGGGGACCGTCTGGACCAGGGAGTGCAGGTAGGGCGCGCCGCCGACGCGGGTGATCTCGCCGCGCTTGGTGAGCTCGGCGGCGACGGTGATCGGGTCGGCCGGCTCGCCCTTGGCGTAGAGGTCGAGGATGGCCTGGTAGATCGTCTCGTGCGCCGGGCGGTAGAAGTCGTGGCCCTTGAGGACCTCGACGACGTCGGCGATGGCGTCCTTGGACAGCAGCATGCCGCCGAGGACGGACTGCTCGGCATCCAGATCCTGGGGGGGCACGCGCTCGAAGGCCGCGGGGCCCTGACCGCCCTGACCGCCGCCGTCCTGCGACCAGGAGCCGTCCTCCCTGCCGCGGTCGTGGCGCTCGCCACGCGGCTGGCCGTCCCCGCGGCGGGGGCGGGACACGGGAAGGCGGTCGCCGGGACCTGCATCCGCCCAGGGGTCGTCCATGGGCTCGGGGATGCTCATCCCGCCACCTCCTCCCGTCCGCGAAGCGGACCTTGCCGTGCTGTTCTTTCTTACGGCACGGCTCTGACAAACAGCCCGCCCGACTCCGGTTCCGGCGCGTCGAGTTCAGGGCGGTCCCGTCAGGTCCGTCGGGGCCGGAACAGGCGTCGGCCGCCGGTCCACGGTAGGCCCGCGGGCACCGTCAGCCAATCTGGTTATCCACAGGCCGTGTGGATGACGGGCCCCATCCTGTGGAGAAGTCCGCGCATCCTGTGCACGAGGCGGGGGAAACCGCTGTGGACAAACACACAGCCTCCCCGGCCTCACGCCTCTGACCTGCAGTTTCACCATCCACCGGCTGTTGAGGAGAAAAACTTTCCCCGTCTGCCGGAGATCGCGACAAACGGCGCAGAGAAGATCGGACCGAGCGACGCAATGTAAGGGTCCCAGGATAGTTGCACCGATTACCTGTGGAAGATTAGGTTGGGGAGATGACCCAGGCCCCCGAGCACGCCCCGCGCACCGCCCGCCGGCACGACCGCGAGATCGTCGCGCTGGCCGTGCCCGCCTTCGGCGCGCTCGTCGCGGAGCCCCTCTTCCTCATGGCCGACAGCGCCATCGTCGGCCACCTCGGCACCCCGCAGCTCGCCGGGCTCGGCATCGCCGCCGCCCTGCTCACCACGGCCGTCAGCGTCTTCGTCTTCCTCGCCTACGCCACCACGGCGGCGGTCTCCCGGCGCGTGGGCGCGGGCGACCTCCGGGCCGCGATACGCCAGGGCATGGACGGCATATGGCTGGCCGCGCTCCTCGGCGCGGCCCTCGTGGCAGCCGTCCTGCCCACCGCCCCCGCGGTCGTCGAGCTCTTCGGCGCCTCCCCGACCGCCGCCCCGTACGCCACGACGTACCTGCGGATCAGCGCGCTCGGCATCCCCGCCATGCTGATCGTCCTCGCCGCCACCGGCGTCCTGCGCGGCCTGCAGGACACCCGCACGCCGCTGGCCGTGGCCGTGGGCGGCTTCGCCCTCAACGCCGCCCTGAACGCCGGGCTCGTCTACGGCGCCGGCCTCGGCATCGCCGGTTCCGCCTGGGGCACGGTCATCGCCCAGTGGGCCATGGCCGCCGTGTACCTCGCCGTGGTCGTCCGCGGCGCCCGGCGCCACGGTGCCTCCCTGCGGCCCGACGCCGCGGGCATCCGGGCCTGCGCCCAGGCCGGAGTGCCGCTCCTGGTCCGTACGCTCTCGCTGCGCGCCGTCCTCATGATCGCCACAGCCGTCGCGGCCCGGCTCGGCGACGCCCAGATCGCCGCCCACCAGATCGTGCTCAGCCTGTGGACCCTGCTGGCCTTCGCGCTGGACGCCATCGCCATCGCCGGACAGGCGATCATCGGGCGCTACCTGGGCGCGGACGACGCGGAGGGGGCCCGGGCGGCCTGCCGCCGCATGGTGCAGTGGGGCATCGTCTCGGGCGCCGTGCTGGGGGTGCTGGTGGTGGCCTCCCGGCCGTTGTTCATCCCCCTGTTCACCTCCGACGGCTCCGTGCGGGACGCCCTGCTGCCGGCCCTGCTGGTGGTGGCCCTCTCGCAGCCCGTCGCCGGCGTGGTCTTCGTCCTGGACGGGGTGCTGATGGGGGCCGGAGACGGCACCTACCTGGCCTGGGCCATGCTGCTGGTCCTCGCCGTCTTCGCCCCTGCGGCCCTGCTCGTCCCCGCGCTCGGAGGCGGCCTGACGGCCCTGTGGTGGGCGATGACGCTGATGATGGCGGCCCGGATGGCGACCCTGTGGATGCGGGCGCGGTCGGGGCGCTGGACCGTCACCGGGGCGACCCGCTGAAGAAACGTATCGGCGAACGCCGGTCACAGCGGAGACAGCAGGAGGGGCGGAAACAGCAGGAGGGCCGCACCCCCGCAGGGGTACGGCCCTCCTTCAGGCTCTACCGATCACCGGTGGGTGATCAGGCAGCGACGACCTCGATGCCGAGCTTGGCAACGACGTCGGCGTGCAGACGCACGGAGACCTGGTGGGCGCCCAGGGTCTTGATGGGCGAGCCCACCTCGACGCGGCGCTTGTCGACGTCCGGGCCACCGGCAGCCTTGATCGCCGCAGCGACGTCGGCCTGGGTGACGGAGCCGAACAGGCGGCCGGCCTCGCCGGAGCGGGTGGCCAGGCGGACCTTGAGGCCCTCCAGCTGACCCTTGACCTCGTTGGCCTGCTCGATCGTGGCGATCTCGCGGATCTTGCGAGCGCGGCGGATCTGAGCGACGTCCTGCTCGCCACCCTTGGTCCAGCGGATCGCGAAACCGCGCGGGACCAGGTAGTTGCGGGCGTAGCCGTCCTTGACGTCGACGACGTCACCGGCGGTGCCGAGGCCGGAGACCTCGTGGGTGAGGATGATCTTCATTAGTTGGTCACCCTTCCCTTATCGCGCGGACGAGGTGTAGGGCAGCAGCGCCATCTCACGGCTGTTCTTCACGGCCGTGGCGACGTCACGCTGGTGCTGGGTGCAGTTGCCGGTCACGCGACGGGCACGGATCTTGCCGCGGTCGGAAATGAACTTCCGCAGCATGTTCGTGTCCTTGTAGTCCACGTAAGC
Organism: Streptomyces hiroshimensis; assembly: GCF_014650335.1. Taxonomy (GTDB): domain Bacteria; phylum Actinomycetota; class Actinomycetes; order Streptomycetales; family Streptomycetaceae; genus Streptomyces; species Streptomyces hiroshimensis. The sequence continues at coordinate 117,189 of NZ_BMUT01000009.1, read as the reverse complement.
GGTCTTGTCCTTGCAGAAAGCGCAGACCTTCTTCTTAGGCTTGCGCGGCGGGGGCTTCGCCATTGTCTCTCTCCTGTGTGATCAAGAAGTTTGTGTGCTGCTCGCCCTTAGAAGGGCGGCTCGTCCGAGTAGCCGCCGGAGTTGCCGGGGCCGCCGCCCCAGCCGCCTCCGCCGCCGCCCTGCTGGCCGCCGGACGGCGCGCTGGTGGCCCAGGGGTCGTCGGCGGGAGCACCGCCGCCGCCCTGCTGCTGCTGACCGCCGGAGCCACCGCCCCAGCCGCCCTGCTGCTGGCCACCGCCGTAGCCACCCTGGCCACCGCGACCTGCGGTCTTGGTGACCTTCGCCGTGGCGTTCTTCAGGCTGGCGCCGACCTCTTCGACGTCGAGCTCGTAGACCGTGCGCTTGACGCCCTCGCGGTCCTCGTAGGACCGCTGCTTCAGACGGCCCTGCACGATGACGCGCATGCCGCGCTGGAGCGACTCGGCGACGTTCTCCGCCGCCTGACGCCACACCGAGCACGTGAGGAAGAGGCTCTCGCCGTCCTTCCACTCGTTGGTCTGGCGGTCGAAGGTGCGGGGAGTGGACGCGACGCGGAACTTCGCGACCGCCGCACCGGACGGGGTGAAGCGCAGCTCGGGGTCGTCGACGAGATTGCCGACGACCGTGATGACGGTCTCGCCTGCCATGGGTGAACCTCTCGGCGGGTGTGCTGCTGGCTGCTTGCTACTCGTTGAGCTACAGCCCGATTACCTCTGAACCGCTGGGGTTCAGTGGGTCTCGGGACGGAGGACCTTGGTCCGGAGGACCGACTCGTTCAGGTTCATCTGGCGGTCGAGCTCCTTGACGACCGCAGGCGTGGCCTGCAGGTCGATGACCGAGTAGATGCCCTCGGGCTTCTTCTTGATCTCGTACGCGAGACGACGACGGCCCCAGGTGTCGACCTTCTCGACCTTTCCGTTGCCCTCACGGACGACGGAGAGGAAGTTCTCGATCAGCGGGGAGACAGCGCGCTCCTCGAGATCGGGGTCGAGGATGACCATCACCTCGTAGTGACGCATGTGGAACCCACCTCCTTTGGACTCAGCGGCCACGGTCGTTCCGTGGCAGGAGGGTCGTGATGCGTGAACAACGGTATCGGCCGACACTGACAATCAGCGGAAAGTCCCTGGGTTGCCCCAGAGGACCGAAGCTGGTCTGGGCAGACACCGGTGCAGACCGTACAGAGTACCCGCACTCCGGCTTCCGGTTGAAATCCGGCCGTGCGAGCCCGCAATCTGGACGGACCGGGTGTGACCGGCGCAACAATGCGCCGGTCGCCTTCAGGAGGAGGTAGCCCCCATGACACAGGCAGTGCGCCAGTCCCGCGGCCCCCGTTCTCTGATCAATGCCGTGCTCAACAGCGACGGAAAGCCGCATCCGCTCGAGAACACCTTCGTCGCCGTGACGCTCGTGCTCGGAGTGCTCGCTTTCGTCTCCTCGGCCTTCAACAACCTTCACCTGCTCAGCTCGTGGAGCGGGCTGGCCGGCATCTTCGCCGGTGCGTACGGCCAGTACATCTCCGCCACCACGGGGGAGCGCTTCCTGCTGATCATCGGACTGGGAGCATCCGCTTTCGGCTTCTTCCTCGGCATGGCGCACGGGGGTCTCTTCGGGGGGCTCATCGGATAGCGCGCAGCCCACCCGGCCGTACACCCGAACGGGCGCCCCAACGGTGTGCGTCCCTGTCGCAGTAGGCTTCGCCGCGAGAGCCGGAGCCCCGACCATGGGGACACACCTGCCGAGGAGCGCCCCGCATGAGTCTGACCCTGAGGACAATCAGCCGAGAGCAGCATCTGGCATATATCCAGAGCCTGCCCGCGGCCAGTCACATGCAGGTGCCGGCGTGGGCCGATGTCAAGGCGGAGTGGCGCTCGGAGAGCCTGGGCTGGTTCGACAAGACCGGGCAGATCGTCGGCGCGGGTCTGGTGCTCTACCGCCAGCTGCCCAAGATCAAGCGCTACCTGGCCTATCTGCCCGAGGGCCCGGTCATCAACTGGTTCTCGCCGAACCTCGCCGACTGGCTGCAGCCCATGCTCGCCCACCTCAAGCAGCAGGGCGCCTTCTCCGTGAAGATGGGCCCGCCGGTCGTCATCCGCCGCTGGGACGCCAACGCGATCAAGGGCGGCATCTCCGACCCGGACGTCAAGCGCCTGCGCGACGTCGAGGCCACCTTCATCGAGCCGCGCGCCTTCGAGGTCGCCGACCAGCTGCGCCGGATGGGCTGGCAGCAGGGCGAGGACGGCGGCGCCGGCTTCGGTGACGTCCAGCCGCGGTACGTCTTCCAGGTGCCCCTGGCGAACCGCTCGCTCGAGGACGTCCACAAGAACTTCAACCAGCTGTGGCGCCGCAACATCAAGAAGGCCGAGAAGGCCGGCGTCGAGGTGGTCCAGGGCGGCTACGAGGACCTGCCCACCTGGCAGCACCTGTACGAGATCACCGCCGAGCGCGACAAGTTCCGCCCGCGCCCGCTGAGCTACTTCCAGCGCATGTGGACGGCCCTCAACACCGAGGACCCCAACCGCATGCGGCTGTACTTCGCGGTGCACGAGGGCGAGGCCGTCGCCGCCGCGACCATGCTGATCGTCGGCGGGCACGTCTGGTACTCCTACGGCGCCTCCGCCAACCACAAGCGCGAGGTCCGTCCCTCCAACGCCATGCAGTGGCGGATGCTGCGCGACGCCTACGCCCTGGGCGCGAGCGTCTACGACCTGCGCGGCATCGGCGACTCCCTGGACGAGAGCGACCACCTCTTCGGCCTCATCCAGTTCAAGGTCGGCACGGGCGGGCAGGCTGCGGAGTACCTCGGCGAGTGGGACTTCCCGCTCAACAAGCTGCTCCACAAGGCTCTCGACATGTACATGTCGCGCCGCTGACGTTCTTCTCCCGGGGTCGTGCGATCCCGCGCGTTCAGCAGGCACAGCATCCAGCAGGCACAGGGAAAGGTTCCGGGACGGGCCATGGCGCTCACGCTCTACGTCGACACCGCGCGCTGGCGGGCGCACCAGCAGACCATCGTCCAGCAGTTCCCGGGCATCGTCCCGGTGTGCAAGGGCAATGGCTACGGCTTCGGCCACGAGCGGCTGGCCGACGAGGCGGCCCGCTTCGGCTCGGACATCCTGGCCGTCGGCACCACCTACGAAGCGGCCCGGATCAAGGACTTCTTCAGCGGTGACCTGCTGGTGCTCACCCCCTTCCGGCTGGGCGAGGAGCCCGTGCCGCTGCCGGACCGGGCCATCCGGTCCGTCTCCTCGGTCGAGGGGGTGCGCGGCCTGGTGGGCGCGCGCGTCGTCGTCGAGGTCATGAGCACGATGAAGCGGCACGGCATCAGCGAGGAGGACCTGCCCAAGCTGCACGCGGCCATCGAGGACGTGCGCCTGGAGGGCTTCGCCATCCACCTGCCGCTGGACCGCACGGACGGCTCCACCGCCGTCCAGGAGGTGTCCGAGTGGATGGAGCGGCTGCGCAGTGCGCGCCTGCCGCTGCACACCATGTTCGTCAGCCACCTGAAGTCCGACGAGCTCGCGCAGCTGCGGCACCAGTACCCGCACACCACGTTCCGCGCCCGCATCGGGACCCGGCTGTGGCTGGGCGACCACGATGCCACCAAGTACCGCGGCGCCGTCCTGGACGTCACGCCGGTCCGCAAGGGCGACCGCTTCGGCTACCGCCAGCAGAAGGTCGCGGGCGACGGCTACCTCGTCGTCGTGGCGGGCGGCACCTCGCACGGCGTCGGCCTGGAGGCCCCGAAGGCGCTGCACGGCATGATGCCGCGCGCCAAGGGCGTCGCCCGCGCCGGCCTCGCGACCATGAACCGCAACCAGTCGCCCTTCTTCTGGTCGGGCAAGCAGCTCTGGTTCGCCGAGCCCCCGCACATGCAGGTCTCGATCCTCTTCGTGCCCAGCGACTCCCCGGCCCCGCAGGTCGGCGACGAGCTGGCGGCCAACCTGCGGCACACCACCACGCAGATCGACCGCATCGTCGACCAGTAGGCCCGCCTCTGGTCACAGGCTCCGCCGGCCACAGGCGCTCCTGGTCACGGCCCGGGCGGCCGCCCCCTCAGCCCAGAGGGCGGCTGCCCGTCCCCCAGAGGACGCTCTGGCCGGCGGAGCGCTCCGCATACGACGGCGTGTGTGCGGAGCCGAGGGCGACGACGTCCGGAGCGCCGTCAAGGATGCCGCCGGAGGGGTCGTCCGAGCCGTCCCGGCGGACGACGTCCCGCTCGGGCATGAGGATGTCGCGCACGACGACCGCGCACAGGTACAGCGTGCCCAGCAGGTGCAGGGCGATGGCCACTTGATAGCCCTCGGTGGGCAGGCCCTGGTGCTTGTCGCCGCTGCCCGAGTAGGCGAGGTAGGACCAGATGCCGAGGAAGTACAGCACCTCGCAGGCCTGCCAGATCAGGAAGTCGCGCCACTTGGGGCGCGCCAGTACGGCGAGCGGGATCAGCCAGAGCACGTACTGCGGTGAATAGACCTTGTTGGTGAGGACGAAGAGCGCCACCACGAGGAAGACCAGCTGGGCGAAGCGCGGGCGCCTGGGGGCGTAGAGCCCGAGGGCCACCAGCGCCAGGCAGCCCAGGATCATCAGCAGGCTCACATACGTGTTGGCGTCGTCCAGGGGATTGCCCGTCCGCTGGGAGATCAGCAGCCAGACCGAGCCGAAGTCGATCGGGCGCTCCTGGCTGAACGTGTAGAACTTCGCCCAGCCCTCGCGGATGTGGAAGCCGGCGGCGTCGTGCGTCAGCATCACCGGGAGGTTCACCACCAGCCATGCGCCCACGGCGGACGCGGTGGTCACGGCGAAGGCCTTCATGCGCCCGGCCCGCAGGCACAGCACGAAGAGCGGCCCGAGGAGCAGCAGCGGATAGAGCTTCGCCGCGGCGGCCAGGCCGATCAGTATGCCCGCGAGCACCATCCTGCCGCGGGACCACATCAGCATCGCCGCGGCGGTGAGGGCGACGGCGAACAGGTCCCAGTTGACGGTGGCCGTCAGGGCGAAGGCGGGCGCGAGCGCGATCAGCAGGGCGTCCCAGGGCCGGCGCCGGTGCGTCCGGGCCGAGCAGATGGCGATCACGGCGGTGCAGGCCATCAGCATGCCCGCATTGACCAGCCAGTTGATCTGCTCGCGGTGCTGGATGGTGCCGCCGCCCGGGGTCAGCCAGGCGGCGATCTGCATGAACAGGCCGGTGAGGACCGGATATTCGAGGTAGTCCATGCCGCCGGAGACGGCCTGGGGGATGCGGTCGAAGTACGGGATGAGGCCTGCGTCGAAGCCGCGTCCGCTGTAGAGGTGCGGGATGTCGGAATAGCAGGCGTGGGTGTACTGCGTGGTGGCGCCGAAGAACCACCCGTACTCGTAGCAGGGCAGCTTCTGGACCATGCCGAGGGCGAACATCCCGATCGCCACCAGCACGATCACCCGGACCGGCGTCCACCAGCCTCTGCCGGGCACGGCCCGCTTCCCCGCGGGCCCGCCGATGAGCTCGCTGCCTGCGGCCGCCACCTTGTCCTCATCGGTGGGCCGCACCTGCCGGTCGTCGTCCCGCGCGCTCCTCATGGGGCCATCCTGCCGTACCCGCCTGTGCGTCGCCGGAGCCTGTGGATAACTCTGAGGGCCGTCACGCGAACGCGGGACGGCCCTCAGAGCGGTTGCCGGAATCGTGGCTCCGGGTCGGTGGACGGGCTGGTCAGCCGTTCATGCCACCGAAGAGGCCGCCGCCTCCGGGGCGCCTGCTGGTGTCGGGCGTCGGCGACTCGCCCGCGCCGCCCGGGCCGCCGCCGGGGCCGCCACCGGGCCCGCCGCCCGGACCCCCACCGGGACCGCCGCTGCTGCCGGTGTTCCCTCCGTGCTTGCAGCGGAAGTCGAAGACCGAGCAGGACCGGCTCGCCGACGGGCTCGGCGAGGGGGACTTCGACGGCGTGCCGGACGGGCTGGTGGACGGCATCGCCGACGGGGGCGCGGAGGGAGCGCTGGGCGAGGGGCTGGCGCCGTCACCGAAGATCTTCTCGCCGAGCGGCTGCGCCGGCTCGAACTGCTCGATCGGCTGGCCCTTGAGCGCCGCGTTCATGTAGTCGGCCCAGATCTCCGCTGGGAACGACGCACCGTGGATGGTCTCCTTGCCGCCCACGCCGCGCATCGACAGGAACTCCTGCTTCTTGGCGTTGGAGTCGACCCGGAACATGCCGATCGCCGTGGACAGCTGCGGGGTGTAGCCCGCGAACCAGGCCGAGCGGTTCTCGTCCGTCGTACCCGTCTTGCCCGCGGCCGGACGGCCCCCGGCGAGCTTGGCCGAGGTGCCCGTGCCCTCCTCCACGACGGTCTTGAGCACGTCGGTGACGTTGTTCGCCACGTTCGGCGAGAACGCCGTGTCCGACTTCGTCTCGTGCGTGTAGACCGCCTTGCCGTCCCGCTCGACCTTCTCGACCGAGTACGGGTCGATCTGCTTGCCGCTGGCGGCGAAGGTGGCGTACGCACCGGCCAGCCGGACCGCGCTGGGCGCCGATGTGCCGAGCGAGAAGGTGGGCGTGGTGGCGGAGAGCTGGTCCTTGTCCAGGCCGGCCCGCAGGGCGGCCTCCTTGACCAGGTCCGTACCGACGTCCATGCCGAGCTGGATGAAGGGGGTGTTCACCGAGAACTGCATGGCGGTGCGCAGGGTGACGGGACCCTTGTCCTCTTCACCGTCGTTCTTCTGGTGCCACTCGCTGCCGTCGTTGTCGTGCCAGATCTTGCCGTTGTACTCCCGGAGCGTCACCTTGTTGTTGCCGTTGTAGATGCTGTCGGGAGAGACGAGCGTGCGCTGGCTGTCGCTCTGCTGCCGGCCCAGGGCCGGGTTGCGCTTGCCGTGCGACATGGCCGCGGCGAGCACGAAGGGCTTGAAGGTCGAGCCCACCTGCACACCGGTGTAGTCGGCGTTGTTGTTGAAGTGCTCCAGCGCGTTCTCGCCGCCGTAGATGGCGACGATCTTGCCGGTCTTGGGGTCGATGGAGGCCCCGCCGAACTGCACGAACTTGTCGCGCTCCCGCACGTCCGGCTTGATGTTCGCCTTGCGGACGTCCTCGACCGACTTCGCCAGGGCCTCGACCTTGGCCCGGTCGAACGTCGTGTGGATCTGGTAGCCGCCGCGGTCCAGCTGGGTCTTGCTGATGCCGGAGTGGGCGACGACGTAGTTGTCGGCGAGCTCGGTGAGGTAGCCGATCTGGCCGGCGCGGTTCGTGGAGGGCTTGGGCTTCTGGGGGGTCGGGAAGCCCTTGCCGACCCACATGTCGCGGTCGCCCGCCTGCATGTTGCCCGTCTCGACCTCGCGGTCCAGGGTCCACTTCCAGCGGTCGGTGGCCCGCTTGGTGTTCTTCTCGGCGGTGGCCGCCGGGCCCTGGCCGCCGTACGGGTCGTAGAGGTTCGGGCCGTTGAGCGTCGCGGCGAGGAACGCGCTCTCGCTGGGCGTCAGCTCGGTGCAGTCCTTGTCGTAGTACGCCCGCGCCGCGGCCTGGATCCCGTAGGCCCCGCGCCCGTAGTAGGCGGTGTTGAGGTAGCCCGCGAGGATCTCGTCCTTGTCCTTGGTGGCACCCACCTTTATGGAGATCAGCAGCTCGGTGGCCTTGCGCTTGAGCGTCTGCTCCTGGCTCAGGTACGTGTTCTTCACGAACTGCTGCGTGATGGTCGAACCGCTCTGGGTCTCCCCGCCCTGCGCCATCTTGACGACGGCGCGCGCGATGCCCATCGGGTCGACGCCCCAGTCCTTGTAGAAGCTGGCGTTCTCGGCCGAGATCACCGCTACCTGCATCGACTTGGGGATCTTGGAGATCGGCACGATCTGGCGGTTGAGCGCACCACCGCCCGCGACCACCATCTGCTTGCCGTCGGCCCAGTAGTACACGTTCTTCTGCACCTGGGCGGTCCGCTGGGCGGACGGCACCTGGACCACGGCCAGGGCGATGCCCACGGTGCCGAAGATCAGGCCGATGAAGGTGAAGGCCGTTCCGAGGACCAGCTTCCAGGAGGGCATCCAGCGCTTGGCGCCGTCCTTGCCCGCCCGGGGATAGTCGATGAAGCGCTTCTTGCCCGGGCGCCGGCCGCCGGAACCTCCTCCGGAACCTCCTCCGGGATCCCCGCCGCGTCTGCGCCCGCCGGTCGCGGGGCCGCGCTGGCTCGCGCGGCGGCCTTCGGCACGGCTGACGTGCCGGTCGGACTCGCCGCGACCGGATCGCGCGGCGGAACTGCTGGTCGGCGCGGCGCGGCGGCCGGGTCCCGGCTGCTGGGCCGCGCGCCTGGCCGCGGCTCGTCCGCCGCCCTCAGGCTGCGGCGGCTTGCGGCGGTGCTCGCTCATCGAACGACTACTCCTCGGGCAGGCGCTATCGCCTGGAAGCGGCAGCTGGCTTGCGTTCCCCCCGATGCGCTGAACGGCTGCCTGAGGCAACCGGGCGCATTGCGTACGGGACGAGGACGCCTGTCGTCGTCACTCGGTTCCCGCTGGTCTGCATGGCGCACAGACTACGCACGGCCAAATCGCTCCTACTGCGGATGTTCACTCCAATTCAGGCCGCTTGTGTCCCACGAATCGGTGATGTGACCTCGTTCACCGTGCCCCCTCTTGTCGCATCCAAGGGTGCGTTCTATCGTCTGGATGTATCGAGTCGATACATCAGCACGACATAAAGGTCGGCTCGGAGTCGGCATAAGGGACCAATAGGGACTAGGGATCACAAGGACTAGGCTGTGTGCGACAAGGAGGCGAAACATGAGCAGACGCTCCGGCATCCTCGAGTTCGCCGTCCTCGGCCTGCTCCGCGAGTCCCCGATGCACGGCTACGAGCTGCGGAAACGCTTGAACACCTCGCTCGGGGTGTTCCGTGCGTTCAGCTATGGCACCCTCTACCCCTGCCTGAAGGCCCTCGTGGCGAACGGCTGGCTGGTCGAGGAGCCCGGGAGCGCTCCGGAGGACGCCCGAGCGGCGTCCCTGGCCGGACGACGGGCGAAGATCGTCTACCGCCTGACGGCAGAGGGCAAGGAGCACTTCGAGGAGCTGCTCGCCCACACCGGCCCGGACGCGTGGGAGGACGAGCACTTCGCCGCCCGCTTCGCGTTCTTCGGGCAGACCTCGCGGGACGTACGGATGCGCGTGCTGGAAGGCCGCCGCAGCCGTCTGGAGGAGCGCTTGGAGAAGATGCGCGCCTCCCTCGCCCGCACCCGGGAACGGCTGGACGACTACACCCTCGAGCTTCAGCGGCACGGCATGGAATCCGTGGAGCGCGAGGTCCGCTGGCTGAACGAGCTGATCGAGAGCGAGCGGGCCGGGCGTGACAAGCGCACCGGTCCGGACCAGTGAGCCCTGCACTCCGCAGGGCTTCGTCGAGTACTAACAGGGAGCAACCGGAATGGGTTCGGTTCGCGTAGCCATCGTCGGCGTGGGCAACTGCGCCGCCTCGCTGGTGCAGGGCGTCGAGTACTACAAGGACGCCGACCCGAACGGTCGCGTGCCGGGTCTGATGCACGTGCAGTTCGGCGACTACCACGTGCGTGATGTCGAGTTCGTGGCCGCCTTCGACGTCGACGCGAAGAAGGTCGGCCTCGACCTCGCCGACGCCATCGGCGCCAGCGAGAACAACACCATCAAGATCTGCGACGTGCCGAACAGCGGCGTCACCGTCCAGCGCGGCCACACCCTCGACGGCCTCGGTAAGTACTACCGCGAGACCATCGAGGAGTCCGCCGAGGCTCCCGTCGACGTCGTCCAGGTCCTGAAGGACAAGCAGGTCGACGTTCTGGTCTGCTACCTGCCCGTGGGCTCCGAGGACGCCGCGAAGTTCTACGCGCAGTGCGCCATCGACGCCAAGGTCGCCTTCGTCAACGCCCTCCCGGTCTTCATCGCCGGCACCAAGGAGTGGGCGGACAAGTTCACCGAGGCCGGTGTGCCGATCGTCGGTGACGACATCAAGTCGCAGGTCGGCGCCACCATCACGCACCGCGTGATGGCCAAGCTGTTCGAGGACCGGGGCGTCATCCTGGACCGCACGATGCAGCTGAACGTCGGCGGCAACATGGACTTCAAGAACATGCTCGAGCGCGAGCGCCTGGAGTCCAAGAAGATCTCCAAGACGCAGGCCGTCACCTCCCAGATCCCCGACCGCGACATGGGCGAGAAGAACGTCCACATCGGTCCCTCGGACTACGTGGCCTGGCTGGACGACCGCAAGTGGGCGTACGTGCGCCTCGAGGGCCGCGCCTTCGGTGACGTCCCGCTGAACCTGGAGTACAAGCTCGAGGTCTGGGACTCCCCGAACTCCGCCGGTGTCATCATCGACGCCGTCCGCGCCGCGAAGATCGCCAAGGACCGCGGCATCGGCGGCCCGATCCTCTCCGCCTCCTCGTACTTCATGAAGTCGCCGCCGGTGCAGTACTTCGACGACGAGGCCCGCGAGAACGTCGAGAAGTTCATCAAGGGCGAGGTCGAGCGCTAAGCGTTCCGCCTCTTCCCCGCATGCGCAGGTCCCCGGGTTGTCCACCCGGGGACCTGCGCGTTGTGTGAGGCTGTGGACCATGCCCGTTGTGCGTGATCTTCGCGTCCTGCTCCGCCTTCGCGATTTCCGCCGCCTGCTGGCAGTCAGGCTCCTCTCCCAGGCCGCCGACGGGGTCTACCAGGTCGCGCTCGCCACCTACGTGGTCTTCTCCCCGGAGAAGCAGGCGTCCCCCACGGCCATCGCCTCGGCCATGGCGGTGCTCCTCCTGCCGTACTCGCTGCTGGGCCCCTTCGCCGGCGTGCTGCTGGACCGCTGGCGCCGCCGCCAGGTGCTGCTCCACGGCAACCTGCTGCGTACCGCCCTGGCCGGCGTGACCGCCCTGCTCATCGTCGCGCGCGTCCCCGACTGGCTCTTCTACGCCTCCGCCTTGTCGGTCACCGCCGTCAACCGCTTCGTACTCGCCGGGCTTTCCGCCTCGCTGCCCCGTGTGGTCGACTCACGCGAGCGCCTGGTCATGGCCAACGCCCTCTCCCCGACCGCCGGGACCCTCGCGGCCACCGTGGGCGGCGGCCTCGCCTTCGCCGTACGGCTGGGCGCCCCCGAGGGCGCCGACGCCCTGGTCGTCCTGCTCGGCGCGGCGCTCTACTTGTCCGCCGCCCTGTGCTCACTGTTGATGCCGATCGGCCTGCTGGGCCCGGACGCACCGGCGGCCCGTCGGCTGGGCGCTCTCCTGACCGGTACCGCACGGGGCCTGGCCGCGGGGCTGCGGCATCTCGCCGAGCGCCGAACGGCCGCCTGCGCGCTCGCCGCCATGACGCTGATGCGCTTCTGCTACGGCGCCCTCACCGTCACCGTGCTGATGCTCTGCCGGCATGCGTGGACGAGCAGCGAGTCCAAGGGCATGGCCCTGCTGGGGCTCGCCGTCGCCGTCTCGGGCGCGGGGTTCTTCGCGGCGGCCGTCATCACCCCCTGGGCGGTCTCCCGGCTGGGCAGGCTCGGCTGGATGGTCGCCTGCGCCACCGTCGCGGCGGTGCTGGAACCCGCCCTCGGCCTGCCCTTCGAGCGCGTCCCCATGCTGATCGCCGCCTTCGTCCTGGGCCTGACCACCCAGGGCGCCAAGATCGCCACGGACACCGTGGTCCAGTCCTCGGTGGACGACGCCTTCCGGGGCCGGGTCTTCTCGCTCTACGACGTCCTCTTCAACGTCGCCTTCGTGGGAGCGGCCGGAGTGGCGGCCCTGATGCTGCCGCCCGACGGCCGGTCGGCCCTGCTGGTGTCCGCCGTCGCCGCGCTCTACGCCGTCGTCGCCGTCACCCTGGCGGGCTTCCGGAACCGGCAGGAAGCATGAAGCGGGGCGGTGGGTGTTTCACGTGAAACCGTGAATCGCCCACCGCCCCGCTTCATGTTTCACGTGAAACAGGGAACGTGGAGGGTCAGCCCTGCGCCGCCCACCACTCCCTGAGCGCGGCGACCGCCTCGTCATGACCCATCGGGCCGTTCTCCAGGCGCAGCTCCAGCATGTGCTTGTACGCCTTGCCGATCTGCGGGCCCGGGCCCACGCCCAGGATCTCCATGATCTGATTGCCGTCCAGGTCCGGCCGGATCGCGTCCAGCTCCTCCTGCTCCTGCAGCTTGGCGATGCGCTCCTCCAGGCCGTCGTACGCCCGCGAGAGCGCATTGGCCTTGCGCTTGTTGCGCGTGGTGCAGTCGGACCGGGTCAGCTTGTGGAGCCGCTCCAGCAGAGGCCCGGCGTCGCGCACGTAGCGGCGCACGGCGGAGTCGGTCCACTCGCCGGTGCCGTAGCCGTGGAAGCGCAGGTGCAGCTCGACCAGCTTGGAGACCTCCTTCACCAGCTCGTTGGAGTACTTGAGCTTGGTCATCCGGGCCTTGGTCATCTTGGCGCCCACCACCTCGTGGTGGTGGAAGGAGACCCGGCCGTCCTTCTCGAAGCGGCGCGTGCGCGGCTTGCCGATGTCGTGCAGCAGCGCCGCGAGGCGCAGCACCAGGTCGGGTCCGCCGCCGGGCTGGTCGCGCGGGGCCTCCAGGGCGACGGCCTGCTCCAGGACGGTGAGCGTGTGCTCGTACACGTCCTTGTGGCGGTGGTGCTCGTCACGCTCCAGGCGCAGGGCGGGCAGCTCGGGCAGGACGAGCGCGGCGAGCCCGGTGTCGACCAGCAGCTTCAGGCCCTTGCGCGGGTGGTCGGAGAGGATCAGCTTGTTGAGCTCGTCCCGGACCCGCTCGGCCGAGACGATCTCGAGTCGGCCGGACATCTCGGTCATCGCGGTGACGACCTCGGGCGCGACCTCGAAGTCGAGCTGGGCGGCGAAGCGCGCGGCGCGCATCATGCGCAGCGGGTCGTCGGAGAAGGACTCCTCCGGGGTGCCGGGGGTGCGCAGGACCCGGGCGGCCAGGTCCTCCAGGCCGCCGTGCGGGTCGATGAACTCCTTCTCCGGCAGCGCGACGGCCATGGCGTTGACGGTGAAGTCGCGGCGGACGAGGTCTTCCTCGATGGAGTCGCCGTAGGAGACCTCCGGCTTGCGGGAGGTCCGGTCGTAGGCCTCCGACCGGTATGTGGTGACCTCGATGTCGAAGTCGGCTTTGCGGCATCCCACGGTGCCGAAGGCGATGCCGACCTCCCAGACGGCGTCCGCCCAGGGCCGGACGATCTTCAGGACGTCCTCGGGGCGGGCGTCCGTGGTGAAGTCGAGGTCGTTGCCGAGCCTGCCGAGCAGCGCGTCCCGTACGGAGCCGCCGACCAGGGCAAGCGTGAACCCGGCTTCCTGGAATCGGCGGGCGAGGTCGTCGGCCACGGGGGAGACCCTCAGGAGCTCGCTCACGGCACGGCGCTGCACCTGGCTGAGCTCGTTGGTCGACGACTGGGTGAGGCTGTCATTGTTGGCATTCGGCACAACAGAAGAGGGTACGTGGCCGCGCGCCCCGGGGCCTCCCGGTTACGGACGCATGGCGCAGCCCACGCAAAGCGGGCGCAGCCGGGACATCGGGCCGGCTGCGCGATCTTGCGGAGCGGTCCGCAGCACTTCGTCACAGCGGGCCTCGTTACCATTCGTGGACGCACAACCGACGACCACTGACGACGACGAGGGACGGGCGAGCGCGTGGCCGAGGCGGCAGAGACCCAGGAGACCCCCTCCGCTGCCGCCTGCCGGTGGTACCGGCATCTCGCGACGGTCCTGGTGGGCGCGGCGCTGCTGCTCGGGCTGGTGCAGCTGCCGGCGGCACCGGCGGCCCGCGCGGAGTCCACAGGCTCCCGCCCGGTCGAGGTCTCCGTCCACACGCTGACCCCCGCCGCGCCGAAGCAGGACGACACGCTCACCGTCTCGGGCAGCGTCACCAACACCGGCGGCTCGACGATCTCCGACGCGCACGTCGGCCTGCGGGTGGGCAGCCAGATCAACAGCCGGGTCGACGCCGACGAGACCGGCACCCGGTCCTCCGCGTCCGGCGCCGCCGACGGCTCCGAGATCGGCAAGCACACCCAGAAGGTCGACAAGCTGCCTCCGGGGGCGAGCCGCGACTTCAGCATCTCGCTGCCGGCGAAGGATCTGGACCTCAGCCGGGACGGGGTGTACCAGCTCGGCGTGTCGCTGTCGGGGCGCACCGCGGACCAGGGCTTCGAGCGGGTGCTGGGGGCCGCGCAGACGCTGCTGACCTGGCAGCCCTCCGCGATCGAGGGCAAGAAGACGCAGCTCACGTTCCTGTGGCCGCTGATCTCCGCGACGCACCTCACCGCCCGGACCGAGTCCGACCAGCAGCAGACGCCGATCTTCCCCAACGACGACCTGGCCGCGGAGCTGGCCCCGGGCGGACGGTTGCAGCAGCTGGTCGCGCTGGGCAAGGACCTGCCGATCACCTGGGTGATCGACCCCGATCTGCTCGCCACGGTCGAGGCCATGACCAAGAGCTACCGGGTGGGCGGTCCGGACGGGAAGAACACGCCGGGCCGGGGACAGGCGGTCGCCAAGCAGTGGCTCAGCCAGCTGCAGAACGCCGTCGCCGGCGACCAGGTGGTGGCGCTGCCGTTCGGCGACCCCGACCTCGCGTCGCTGGCCCACCACGGCAAGGACGTGCCGGGCTCCCTGAGCCACCTGCAGTCCGCCACGGAGCTCGCCTCGACGACGGTGGACACCATCCTCGGCGTGAAGCCGCGCACGGACTTCGCCTGGCCGGTCGACGGCGCCGTCGACTCCTCGATCATCGACGTCGCCACCTCGGCCGGCGCCCACAACGTCATCGCGCGCAGTGACAGCTTCCGCGACCGGACGTCCTACAGCCCCACCGCCGCCCGCCAGATCGGCAGCGGCAACACCGCCGTCGTGGCGGACGCCCGGATGTCCACCGGCTTCCAGGGCGACCTCGTCCGCGCCGGCGAGTACTCGCTCGCCGTGCAGCGGTTCGTCGCCCAGAGCCTCCTGGTGAACCGGCAGGCGCCGGACAACGAGCGCAGCATCGTCGTGGCGCCGCAGCGCATGCCCACCACGAGCCAGGCCCAGGCGATGGCCGCGGCGATCAAGGCCCTCTCGGACAACCGCTGGACGCAGCCGGTCAACCTGGGCGACGCGGCCGCCGCCAAGCCGGACCCGGATGCGAACCAGCAGGTCCCGGGCACCGGCTCGTACCCCGACTCGCTGCGTGAGCAGGAGCTGACCACCAAGGCGTTCCAGGAGATCCAGAAGACCCAGGTCACCCTGGACGGCTTCAAGGTGATCCTGACCTCGCAGGACCGCGTGGTGACCCCCTTCGGCAGCGCGATCATGCGGGAGATGTCGACCTCGTGGCGCGGCGACCGCAAGGGCGCCGCCGAGTTCCGCGAGGCGGTGCAGTCCTACCTCTACGGGCTCACCCGCCGCGTGGAGCTGATCAAGAAGTCCGACGTGACCCTGTCCGGGCGCAGCGCCACGATCCCCATGACGGTCCACAACGGCCTGCTGCAGGGGATCGAGGGGCTCCACCTGGTGCTGGAATCCAGCCAGACCAACCGTCTGCAGGTGGACCGCTCCCAGCCGGTGAAGATCAACGGCGGGCAGAACCAGTCGGTGAAGTTCGAGACCCGGGCCAATGCCAACGGCCCGGTGCGCGTGACGGCCCGTCTCTACACGGACGAGGGCCAGCCCTACGGCGACCCGGTCCTCTTCACTGTGCATGTCACGTCCATCACCCCTATGGTTCTCCTCGTCATCGCCGGTGGAGTGCTCCTGCTGGTCCTCGCGGGGCTCCGCATCTACATCAAGCGGAAGCGGTCCGCCACCCGTGCGGCCGAGGGCGGGCAGCCCGGAGCGGACGGCGAGGGGCCGGAAAACGGAGGCCCGGGGGACGACCGGCCCGCGCGGCCGGGTGACCCGGCCCCGGACACCGGTTCGCATGACACGGAGCCATCCGGCTCGGGTGAGAAAGTGGAACGTTGACGCGTAGTGGGGCCGGCCGGCCGCGGACGATGAGGTGGGGTAGCGATGAACGCGCCGTACGACGGTGACCGCGGGCAGGGCGCGGGTGGTGAGCCGCGGGGTCAGTACCCGCCGCCCCCGGCTGCCCCCGGCACGCCGCGCCAGGGCCCGTACGCCCAGGATCCCTACCTGCGGGACGCCTATGCCTCCGAGCCCTATCCCGGGCACGACCCGGCCGCCCAGGACCCGGTGAGCGACGCGCTGTACGACCGCGCCGCGCCCCCGGCGCCGCCCGGCACGTACCGCAACACCTACCCGCTGCAGCAGCAGCCGGGCCCCGACACGGGCGCCCGGGCGTGGCCCCCGGCCCAGTCCGGCGGGCAGGCGGGCTTCCCTGCCCACGGAGACGACGACGCCACCAAGCAGTTCTCCGCCGTGGAGGGCTTCGACCGCCCCGGGGAGGACGGCCCGCAGCGGGACGCCTTCGCCCACCTCTACCGCGACCAGCAGCAGCCTTACGAGCCGCCGCGGCCACCCGGCCAGCAGATCCCTGCCCCGGGCCAGTACGGTGCGCAGCCCCCGCAGGGGCCGGCCACGCCCGAGCCCTCGCCGGAACCCGAGCCGCCGGCCCCCACGGCCGCCGCTCCGCAGGCCAAGGGCGGCAAGGCGGCCAGCGTGCTGAAGTCGAGCGCGCTCATGGCCGCGGGCACGATGGTCTCCCGCATCCTGGGCTTCGCCCGCAACCTCGTCATGGCGGCGGCGATCGGCGTCAGCACGCTCAACGACGGCTACCAGATCGCCAACACCCTGCCCACCATGATCTACATCCTGGTGGCCGGCGGCGCGCTCAACGCCGTCTTCATCCCGCAGCTGGTGCGGGCGATGAAGAACGACGAGGACGGCGGAGAGGCGTACGCCAACCGCCTGCTGACCCTCGTCATCGTGCTGCTCGCGGGTGTCACCACCGTCTGTGTGCTCGGCGCACCGCTGTTCATCCAGATGATGTCGCCGACCATCGCCGACGATCCCACCCGGATGGACGTGGCGGTCGCCTTCGCCCGCTACTGCGTGCCGACCATGTTCTTCATGGGCGTGCACGTCGTCATGGGACAGATCCTCAACGCGCGCGGCCGCTTCGGCGCGATGATGTGGACCCCGGTCCTGAACAACATCATCATCATCGCGACCTTCGGCTCCTTCATCTGGGCCTTCGGTCCCGCGTCCTCGACCGACATCACCTCGGCCACGATCACGCCCGAGGGCGTCCGGCTGCTCGGCATCGGCACGCTGCTGGGCCTCGTCGTCCAGTCGCTGGCGATGCTCCCCTACCTGCGTGACGCCGGCTTCCGGATCCGCCCCCGCTTCGACTGGCGCGGACAGGGCCTGGGCAAGGCCGCGGGCCTGGCCAAGTGGACGTTCTTCTTCGTCCTGGCCAACCAGCTCGGTCTGATCGTCGTCAGCCAGCTCGCCACCAAGGCGGGCTCACTCGCGGAGAAGGCCGGCCAGAAGGGCACCGGCATCACCGCCTACAACTTCGCGCTGCAGCTCTGGCAAATGCCGCAGGCCATCATCACCGTCTCGGTGATGACCGCGGTCCTCCCCCGGATCTCCCGCGCCGCCCACGACGGCGACGCCTCCGCCGTCCGGGACGACCTCTCCCACGGCCTGCGCACCTCGGCCGTCGCGATCGTGCCGTGCGCCTTCGCGTTCCTGGCCCTCGGCGTCCCCATGTCGACGCTGATGTTCGGCAGCGGCTCGGGCACGAACGCCGCCACCAACATCGGCTACATCATCATGGCCTTCGGCCTCGGCCTGATCCCGTACTCCGCGCAGTACGTCATCCTCCGCGGCTTCTACGCCTACGAGGACACGCGCACCCCCTTCTACAACACGGTGATCGTCGCCGCCGTCAACGCGGCCGTCTCGTTCCTGAGCTACCTCGTGCTGCCGTCCCGCTGGGCCGTCGCCGGCATGGCCGCCGCCTACGGCCTCGGCTACGCCGTCGGTGTCGGTGTCGCGTGGCGCCGCCTGCGTACCCGCCTCGGCGGGGATCTGGACGGCTCCCGCGTCGTCCGGACGTACGCCCGCCTCGCCGGTGCGTGCATCCCCGCGGCCCTCGTCGGCGGGGCTGCGGCCTACGGCATCACGCAGGTCCTCGGCCAGGGCGTACTCGGTTCGCTCGCCTCCCTGACCGGCGGCGGTCTGATCCTGCTCGGCGTCTTCTACGTCGCAGCGAAGCGGATGCGGATCGAGGAGCTGACGGCCATGGTCGGTATGGTCCGCGGGCGTCTCGGACGCTGACGGGAGCACAACCTTCGCCCGCCGCCGTGTGTCGTGCATAGCGCCGGACTGTGGGCACAATTGTCTTGGCTGTGGACAGCGTGCAACGGATGGGGAGGCAGGAACGACGGTGGCAGAACGGAGCACAGCTGCCGTCGACGTGGCAGGCAACAGCGGCGGCAAGCCGCTGACCGCCAAGGCGGGCAAGGCCACGGCCGACGGGGCGGAGGCCGCGACCAAGGCCGGCACCCACAAGGACGGCGGGCGCGCGGAGGGCAAGAAGCCCGCCCGCGACGACCGGACCACGCCCGAGCTGCACAGCGGCCACAAGCTCGCCAGGCGGTACCGCCTGGAGGAGTGCGTCACCCGTCTGGAGGGATTCAGCAGCTGGCGTGCGGTGGACGAGAAGCTCCGCCGCGCCGTGGGCGTCCACCTGCTGCCCGCCGATCACCCGCGCGCCCGGCCCGTCCTCGCCGCCGCCCGTTCCGCAGCCCTCCTCGGCGACCCCCGCTTCGTCCAGGTCCTCGACGCCGTCGAGGAGAACGACCTCGTCTACGTCGTCCACGAGTGGCTGCCCGACGCCACCGAGCTCACCAACGTCCTCGCCTCCGGCCCCATGGAGCCGCACGACGCCTACCAGCTCGTCAGCCAGGTCTCCCAGGCCATGGCCGCCGCCCACCGCGAGGGGCTCGCCCACCTGCGCCTCCACCCCGGCTCCGTGCTGCGCACGGGCACCGGGCAGTACCGCATCCGCGGCCTGGCCGTCATGGCGGCGCTGCGGGGCATCACCTCCGACCACCCCCAGCAGACCGACACCGAGGCCATCGGCGCGCTCCTCTACGCCGCGCTCACCCAGCGCTGGCCCTACGAGGACAGCGCCCACGGGCTGCCCGGCCTGCCCAAGGGCGTCGGCCTCATCGCCCCCGACCAGGTCCGCGCCGGTGTCCACCGCGGCCTCTCCGAGCTCGCCATGCGCGCGCTCGTCAACGACGGCGCCACCGCGTCACGGCAGGAGAAGCCGTGCACGACGCCGGAGGAGCTGTCCAAGGCCGTCGCCGCCATGCCGCGCATCCGGCCCCCGGAGTCGGCCTTCGCCACGCCGCCGGGCGGCTACCAGCGCCCGCACGCCTACGGCCAGCAGCCGCCGCACGGCGCCGGCTCCACAGGCCCCATGCCGGTGCCCCCGCCGCCTCCGCTGCAGGGCCGCACGGGCCGCGCGCTCAAGTGGAGCGTCGCCGCCCTGCTGATCGCCGCCCTGGGCCTGGCCAGCTGGCAGCTCGCGGACACGCTCCTGAAGGACGGGCAGGGGGACCACCCGCAGATCTCCGAGTCGACGGGCGACGACGGCTCGAAGCCGACCGGCGAGCCGATAAAGATCGCCGACGCCCAGGAGTACGCCCCGGACGGCACTCCACAGCACGAAGACCTGGTGAAGAACACCTACACCAAGTACGACGACCCGTCGAAGACGTGGCGGTCGCGCAGCTACCGCGAGGGCCCGTCCCTGACCCAGTACAAGGGCGGCGTCGGGATCATCTACGACCTCGGCAGCCTGCAGAAGCTCCGCTCCGCGGACATCAAGTTCCTCTACGGCGGCGACCACACCGAGGTGTCGCTCTACGCGGCGAAGTCCTTCGGCGGCTCCGAGTCGCTGAAGTCGATGGAGAAGATCACGACCAAGAAGACATCGACCGATTCGATAAAGCTCTCCCTCAAGAAGCCGGTCGAGGCCCAATACGTCGTCCTGTGGATCACGGCGGCCCCTTACTCTGGCCCTGACGCGACGACCTATGCCGGTGACGGATACAAGCAGGGCATCACCAACGTGAAGTTCACCGGCTGACGTTCGGAACGGACCTCAGGGGGAGGGCTCGACGGTGGACGACGCCATGCGTGACGGCCTCAGCGATGCCGATCTCCTCGCCCGGCACGTCGCCGGCGACTCCGACGCCTTCGGCGAGATCGTGCGCCGGCACCGTGACCGCCTCTGGGCCGTCGCCCTGCGCACCCTCGGCGACAGAGAAGAGGCCGCCGACGCCGTGCAGGACGCCCTGGTCTCCGCCTACCGCGCCGCACACACCTTCCGCGGCCAGTCCGCCGTCACCACCTGGCTGCACCGCATCACCGTCAACGCCTGTCTGGACCGTGCGCGCAAAGCCGCCTCGCGGCGCACCGACCCGCTCGCCGAGACCGAGCGGCTGGAACAGCTCATAGAGCCGCACGAGTCCGCAGCCGCACCCGCGGAGCGCGGGGACCTGCACCGGGAGCTGCTGCAGGCGCTCGCCACGCTCCCGCCCGACCAGCGCGCCGCCCTCGTCCTGGTCGACATGCAGGGATATCCCGTCGCCGAGGCGGCCGCGGTGCTGGACGTCCCCGTCGGCACCGTGAAGAGCCGCTGTGCACGGGGGCGGGCACGACTTCTGCCGATCCTCACCCATCTGCGTCCCGGTGGCAGGGGTAGCCCACCGCTCGACGGGGGAAGGAACCGGTCGCAGGGGGCGTCCGTCCCACCACCGGCAGGACAGAGCGACGCAGATCCAGTGAAGGGCGGAGGTGGGCGAGCGTGACTTCGATGACCGGCACGGATGGGCACCCGGAGGTCGCGGAGATCTCCGCGCTCACCGAGGGGGTGCTCTCACCGGCACGCACCGCGGATGTCAGGGAGCACCTGGCGGCGTGCGAGCTGTGCGAGGACGTACGCAGCTCGCTGGACGAGATCCGGGGAGCGCTCGGGACCCTGCCCGGCCCGCCCCGGATGCCGGCGGACATCGCGGGCCGCATCGACGCCGCACTCGCCGCCGAGGCACTGCTGGATTCGACCACGCCGCCCTTCGGCGTCCCTGTTTCACGTGCTGCGAGCTCTCGGGGGACAACCCCCGAACCCCCGGCCGACCGCTCGGCCCCTGTTTCACGTGCTGCGACTTCTCGGGGGGCAACCCCCGAACCCCCGGCCGACCGCTCGACCTCTGTTTCACGTGAAACAGAGAAAGGGGTCGCTGGCTCGGTTTCACGTGAAACCGTCGACCGTCCCCTCGGCCGCCCCCGCACCGCCACCACCGGGCCCGGCAGGCAGACCCCGTCGTCCCGCAAGCCGCGGACCGGGCGCTCGCGCCGCTGGCCCACCGTGCTCCTCGGCAGTGCCTGCGTCGCCGCTGTGATCGGCGTGGGCGGCCTCTTCCTGCAGTCCGGCGGTACGGACGCACCCACGGCCACGCCCTCCAAGGACCGCGAGAGCCATGCGCCGGCGCATGCCCTCGCCTCCGGTGATCTCACGGACCGGGTGCACGAACTCCTGAAGCCCCTGTCCTTCGGTCCCACCGAGCCCCGCGGGAAGACCGCCGAGGCCGACGGGAACGCCCCCGACAGGACGCTGAGCGCGCAGAACAGCACAGCGCCCTTCTGCGTCCGGCAGGGCATCGGGCGCTCGGAGCAGGCTCTGGCGGCCGAGCCGGACACCTATCAGGGTGAGGACGCCTACCTCGTCGTCCTGCCGCACCCGGGTGACACCACGCTCGTCGACGCCTATGTGGTCTCCGCCACCTGCGTCAACGCGAGCTCCGCGACACCGGGCAAGGTATTGCTGACCGAGACGCTGCCACGCCTCTGAGCTCTCCCGGCCGCAGCAGGCATCCGCGGGAATGCCTGCCCCGTAGGATCCGTTGGGTGGGGTGAACCCCTCAAGGACCGAGACAGCAGTCGGCAGACAAGGAAGACTCCCGTGAGCGACGTCCGCAACGTGATCATCATCGGCTCCGGGCCCGCGGGCTACACGGCCGCGCTCTACACCGCCCGCGCCTCGCTGAAGCCGCTGGTCTTCGAGGGTGCCGTGACCGCCGGTGGTGCCCTGATGAACACCACCGATGTCGAGAACTTCCCCGGCTTCCGTGAGGGCATCATGGGCCCGGACCTCATGGACAACATGCGGGCGCAGGCCGAGCGCTTCGGTGCCGAGCTGATCCCGGACGACATCATCGCGGTCGACCTGAGCGAAGAGATCAAGACCGTCACGGACTCCGCGGGCACCGTCCACCGCGCCAAGGCCGTGATCGTCACGACCGGCTCGCAGCACCGCAAGCTGGGCCTCCCCCGCGAGGACGAGCTCTCGGGCCGCGGCGTCTCCTGGTGCGCCACCTGCGACGGCTTCTTCTTCAAGGACCAGGACATCGCCGTCATCGGTGGCGGCGACACCGCGATGGAGGAGGCCACCTTCCTCTCGCGGTTCGCCAAGTCCGTCACCGTCGTCCACCGCCGTGACACCCTGCGGGCCAGCAAGGCCATGCAGGAGCGCGCCTTCGCCGACCCGAAGATCTCCTTCGTGTGGGACAGCGAGGTCGCCGAGATCCACGGCGAGAACAAGCTCTCCGGTCTGACCCTGCGCAACCTCAAGTCCGGCGAGACCTCCGAGCTCCCGGTCACCGGCCTGTTCATCGCGATCGGCCACGACCCGCGCACCGAGCTCTTCAAGGGTCAGCTGGAGCTGGACGACGAGGGCTACCTCAAGGTGGACGCCCCCTCCACCCGCACCAACCTGACCGGCGTGTTCGCCGCCGGTGACGTCGTGGACCACACCTACCGCCAGGCGATCACCGCCGCCGGTACGGGCTGCTCCGCGGCCCTGGACGCCGAGCGCTTCCTCGCCTCGCTCTCGGACAGCGAGCACGTCCGCGAGCCCGAGAAGACCGCCTGACGCACCCCCTTCCCCCCTCCCCGCCCCCACGCAGAAGAAATAAGGAGACCTCCGTGGCTCTCAAGGCTGTGACCGACAAGACCTTCGCCGAGGACGTCCTCAAGAGCGACAAGCCCGTGCTGGTGGACTTCTGGGCCGACTGGTGCGGTCCGTGCCGTCAGATCGCCCCCTCCCTGGAGGCGATCGCGGCCGAGTACGGCGACAAGATCGAGATCGTCAAGCTCAACATCGACCAGAACCCCGACACCGCTGCGAAGTACGGCGTGATGTCGATCCCCACCCTGAACGTCTACAAGGGTGGCGAGGTCGTCCAGACGATCGTCGGCGCCAAGCCGAAGGCCGCGCTGGAGCGCGAGCTGAGCAGCTTCATCCACGCGTAAGCGTCACCCGCGCGCATTCATCCGCGCGTCAGCAGCACTCTCCGGGCGGCCGGTGTGTTTCACGTGAAACGCACCGGCCGCCCGGCGTTTCACGGACAGGCGACGGCTACAGGGGCCGCAGCGCCGGCTCCTTCTGCACCGCACCCAGCAGGCGGTCCAGCGCCAGCTCGACGTCCTCCTTCCAGGAGAGCGCCGTCCTCAGCTCCAGCCGCAGCCGCGGATAGCGGGGGTGCGGCCGCACCGTTTTGAAGCCGACGGCCAGGAGGTGATCGGCCGGCAGCACACAGGCCGGTTCCTTCCAGCGCGCATCGGCGAAGGCCTCGATGGCCTTGAAGCCCCGCCGCAGGACGTCCTTGGCGGCGGTCTGCACCATCATCCGGCCCAGCCCCTGGCCCTGGAAGCCGGGCGTCAGCCATGCCGTCATCAGCTGGACCGCGTCCGCGGCGACAGGACTGGTGGAGAAGGCGGCGGACCGGGGGACATAGGCGGGCGGTGCGTAGAGCACAAAACCCACCGGGACCTCGTCGACGTAGGCCACCCGGCCACAGGATCCCCACTCCAGGAGGACTCCCGAGATCCAGGCCTCCTTCTCCAGTTCGGGCCGGCCGGCTTTCAGCGCGGCCTCACCGCTGACCGGGTCGAGTTCCCAGAAGACGCAGGAGCGACAGCGCTGGGGGAGGTCCGGGAGATTGTCCAGCGTGAGCGGTACGAGCCGACGCCCCATGGAGCCATTTCCTCACTTCCGTCGCGTGCCTTACTCCGGGCGGCGCTCAGCGCACTCCGCTCCTGGAGGAGGCTGCCGACGAATCCGCCGACTGCTCCCAGGCCGAAGCCTGTTGCCATCAGTCCGGTCCGGCTCACCCATCGCATGGCCCCGCCCCTCCGCGAACTGTGTCAACGTGGTTGCGCCATACCCCAACGCATCGTATCCGTGCGCGGATTGAGCGAACAGCAGGACAAGGCAAAGGGCGGGTTGTGTTCCACGTGAAACACAACCCGCCCCGGTGTACTGCTCGGCCCTGACGTCGGACCGTGCTGTCAGTCCTCGTCCTCGTGGGAGAGTTTCTGCTCCAGCACCCGGCCCTCACCCGGGGCGAGCGTGCCCAGGATGCGCTCCAGGTCCTCCATCGAGGCGAACTCGACGACGATCTTGCCCTTCTTCTGCCCGAGGTCGACCTTCACCCGGGTCTCGAAGCGGTCCGACAGCCGGGTGGCCAGATCGGTCAGCGCCGGGGAGACCCGGGCGCCGGCCCGGGGCCCCTTGGACTTGGAGGAGCTGCGCTTCCCCGGGTCCATCGTCTTCACGATCTCTTCGACGTTGCGCACCGACAGCCCCTCGGCCACGATCCGCTTGGCGAGCGTCTCCTGCTCCTCGGAGTCGGTCACCCCGACCAGAGCCCGGGCGTGACCGGCCATCAGCACACCGGAAGCGACCTTTTTCTGCACCTCCGGCGCCAGCTTCAGCAGCCGCAGCGTGTTGGTCACCATCGAGCGCGAGCGCCCGATCCGGCCGGCCAGCTCGTCGTGCGTGCAGTTGAAGTCCTTGAGGAGCTGGTCGTAGGCAGCGGCCTCCTCAAGGGGGTTCAGCTGAGCACGGTGGAGATTCTCCAGCAGTGCGTCGAGCAGCAGCTTGTCGTCTTCGGTCGCCCGGACGATGGCGGGGATCCGTTCCAGCCCTGCCTCCCGGCAGGCCCGCCAGCGCCGCTCGCCCATGATGAGCTCATAGCGCTCGGGGCCCAGACGCCGGACGACGACGGGCTGGAGCAGGCCCACCTCACGGATGGAGTGGATCAGCTCGTCGAGCGCGTCCGGGTCGAAGTACGCCCGCGGCTGCTTCGGGTTGGGCGTGATGGCATCCAACGGCAGCTCGGCGAAGTACGCCCCGGCCACCGTCTGCACCGACGCCTCGGCCTCCGCCTGGGCCCGGAGCGCCTCCGCATCCGTTTCACGTGAAACGGTGAAGTCCTTCACCGGCAGCGTGGTCACCTTGGCCGCTGCCACCCCCCGCTCCGGCGTGAGTACCGGTACCGCGGTGGGGGACGTGGCGTCGGACCCCACGGCGGGGCCGGCGCTCTCCGATGCCTTCGGCGCCGCTGGAATCAGGGCACCGAGCCCACGGCCCAGTCCTCTACGTCGATCGCTCACTGCAGCCCCTCCGACATGCTGTGCTGGTCTTGCTGTTGCTGGCGGCCCACCAGGTGAGCCCTACTGCCGTCGTAACGTACGCCGACCCCCCGCAGCGCGATCTCCCGGGCTGCCTCCAGATAGGAGAGCGCTCCACTGGAGCCCGGGTCGTACGTCAGAACCGTCTGCCCATAGCTCGGGGCCTCGGAGATCCGGACGGAGCGGGGAATGCTGGTCCGCAGCACCTCGTGGCCGAAGTGGGTGCGCACTTCATCGGCCACCTGGGAGGCCAGCCGGGTCCGCCCGTCGTACATCGTCAGCAGGATGGTCGAGACATGGAGCTGGGGGTTGAGGTGCCCACGCACCAGCTCGACATTGCGCAGGAGCTGGCCGAGGCCCTCCAGGGCGTAGTACTCGCACTGGATGGGGATCAGCACTTCCGCACCCGCGACCAGGGCGTTGACCGTCAGCAGGCCGAGCGAGGGCGGGCAGTCGATCAGGATGTAGTCGAGCGGCTGCTCATAGGCCTTGATCGCGCGGTCCAGCCGGCTCTCCCGGGCGACGAGCGAGACGAGCTCGATCTCGGCACCCGCCAGGTCGATCGTGGCGGGCGCGCAGAAGAGCCCCTCCACATCGACGACCGGCTGCACCACATCGGCGAGCTTCTTGCTGTCCACCAGGACGTCGTAGATCGACGGCACCTCGGCGTGGTGGTCGATGCCCAGAGCCGTCGAGGACCAGCACGCGGTTGCCATGGAGTGCCAGCGAGGCCGCCAGGTTCACGGTCGTCGTGGTCTTGCCCACGCCGCCCTTCTGGTTGGCGACCACCATCACCCGGGTCTGGTCCGGCCTGGGCATCGGGGGCGGCGGCGTTTCTGTTTCACGTGAAACAGCGCCCCCGTGCCCGGCCGGGGGTTCGGGGGTTGTCCCCCGAAAATCTGCAGCACGTGAAACAACGGTCGGGTCATCTGCCAAGGGACCGGCAGGGTCGCCCCCCGGCACGGACTCGGCAGGGCGGGGACCGGGGACCGGGTCGGCCATCGGCCCCGCGATATTGGCGTCGGACCGCAAGGATTCACTCTCCTCGACATCAGGCTCGCAATGGACAGAGCCTGCCATGCTTTCGGGTCTGTGAACCAGCGAGGCCCGTTCTCCTGTGGATGAATCCACGGTTCCTGTGGATACACCGGCATGTTCCGCCGTCCGCTGACCACGCGGCACAGCAGCGCGGCCCCGGCCGATGATTCCCTGCAACAAGGAGCGTCGTTTCACGTGAAACACGATGCAGCGCGCGCTCTACCCCATAGCGGCGACACTCCGCTATGGGTAGTTTTGGCAGGTTGTATGGAGCATTTCCCTGCTCCCCAGGGGTGATCTCAGCGCCGGCGGCGCGAGCGTCCCGCCGCCTTGGCCCGCTTCGCGGCGAAGCGCACGCCGCCCGGGCTCTCCCCCACCTCGACCCGGACCACGGTGGACGGCGGGTCCACCACGCCCTGGCCGACCTGGAGCACCGAGGTACGGACGACGCCGAGCTTGCTGAGCGCCGCACGGGCGCCCTTGAGCTCCTCCTCGGCGGTGTCGCCCTTGAGGGCGAGCATCTCGCCGTACGGCCGCAGCAGGGGCACGCCCCAGCCCGCCAGCCGGTCCAGCGGGGCCACCGCCCGGGCGGTGACGACGTGCACCGGCTGCACCTTGCCGAGCATCTCCTCGGCGCGGCCGCGGACGACGGTGACGTGGTCCAGGCCCAGCAGCTCCACGACCTCCTGGAGGAAGGTCGTACGGCGCAGCAGCGGCTCCAGCAGCGTGATCTGGAGGTCCGGACGGACCAGGGCCAGCGGAATGCCCGGCAGGCCGGCGCCCGAGCCCACGTCGCACACGGAGACGCCGTCCGGGACGGCCTCGGCGAGCACCGCGCAGTTCAGCAGATGCCGCTCCCACAGCCGCGGAACCTCTCGGGGACCGATGAGGCCACGCCGCACGCCGGCATCCGCGAGCACCTCGGCGTACCGAACGGCCTCCGGCAGGCGGTCACCGAAAACCTCCCGGGCCTCCGGGGGCGCCGGGGGGAGCTCCGCTGCCTCATCCACGGGAAACCGTCCTTCCGTACGACGTCTCTCTGAGAATCACTGAGAAATCAGAGTCTGAATATCAGGCTGACAAGGATCGGCCCCGCCTGCGAGCAGACGGGGCCGGACACACCTAGAAGTGGGATCGAGAAGCCGGGAGAGAACCGATCGGGCGGTTCAGGCGGTTCAGGCGGGGAGGACGACGACGAAGCGCTGGGGCTCCTCGCCCTCGGACTCGCTGCGCAGGCCCGCGGCGGCCACGGCGTCGTGGACGACCTTGCGCTCGAAGGGCGTCATCGGGTCCAGCTTGACCGCGCTGCCGGTGCTGCGGGCCTCGGCGGCCGCCTGGGCACCGACCTTCGCCAGCTCCTCGCGCTTGCGGGCGCGGAAGCCGGCGATGTCCAGCATGAGGCGGCTGCGGTCGCCGGTCTCCCGGTTCACGGCCAGACGGGTGAGCTCCTGGAGCGCCTCCAGCACCTCGCCGTCGCGGCCGACCAGCTTCTGCAGGTCACGGCTGGTCGAGTCGCTGATGATCGACACGGCGGCGCGGTCGGCCTCGACGTCCATGTCGATGTCGCCGTCGAGGTCGGCGATGTCCAGCAGACCCTCGAGGTAGTCGGCCGCGATCTCGCCCTCCTGCTCCAGGCGGGACAGGGTGTCGGTGCCCTCGGCGGCGACACCGCTGGTCTGGCGCTGCGTGTCCGTCACGGTGGACTCCTTCATCACTTCTTGGAGGGGTGCTTGGGCCGCTGCGGGCCGCTCTTGCGCTGCCCGGACTTGGATCCGCCGCCGGCCTGACCGGGCTTACCGCCCTTGGTGTCCTTGGCTTCCTTGGCGTCCGCGGCGTCCGTGTCCTGCTTCTTCTCCAGCGAGGGCTTCTGCTCGGCGGAGGAGGTGGCGGCCGTGGTGCCCGGCGCGGCGACCTGGCGCTTGGCCTTGGTCTGGCGCTTGGGCTGCTGGCGGTTGGCGCGGGCGGCCTCGACGGCCTTCTTCGCCTCGACCTCGACCGGGTCCTCCTTGAGCTTGCCCTTGGCGCGCAGGCGGTCCTGGCGCTGCTTGAAGGCGAGGCTGCCCGGAGTGGGGTTACGGCGGATGACGAACATCTGCTGACCCAGGGTCCACACGTTGGTGGTCAGCCAGTAGACGAGGACACCGACGGGGAAGTTGATGCCGAGGACGGCGAAGATGATCGGGAAGACGTACATCAGCATCTTCTGCTGCTGCATGAACGGCGTCTTCACGGAGAGGTCGACGTTCTTCGTCATCAGCTGGCGCTGCGTGTAGAACTGCGACAGCGACATCAGGACGATCATGAGGACGGTGACGACGCGGACGTCGGTCACCGTGGCGCCGAAGGACTCGATCTTCGAGGCGGAGTCCAGGAACTTCACCGACAGCGGGGCGCCGAAGATGTGCGCCTTCTGCGCGCTGTCGAGCAGCTCCTGGTTGATGACGCCGACCGTCTTGCCCTGCGCGATGTGGTTCAGGACCTGGTACAGCGAGATGAAGAAGGGCGACTGGGCCAGGATCGGAAGGCAGCTCGAGAGAGGGTTGGTGCCCGTCTCCTTGTAGAGCTTCATCATCTCTTCGGACTGGCGCTGCTTGTCGCTCTTGTAGCGCTCCTGGATCGCCTTCATCTTCGGCTGGAGCGCCTGCATGTTCCGCGTGGCCTTGATCTGCTTCACGAAGAGCGGGATCAGGCAGATGCGGATCAGGACCACCAGGGAGACGATGGACAGACCCCACGCCCAGCCGCTGTCCTTGTCGAAGACGAGGCTGTACAGCGAGTGGAACTGGACGATGATCCAGGAAACTGCGTAATAAAGAGGACCGAGGATCGTGTCCACGAATCAGGCTCCTTGGGCGTTGGGCTGAGTCTCGGGCTGTGCGGCAGGCCCCAAGGCGGGGTGCCCGCCCAGTCGGCTCCTCAGCCGCTGGTGCCAGACCGGACGCTTCCGGGGAGGTACGTGGTCGACACCACCGAGCGACCACGGATTGCAGCGCAGGATGCGCCAGGCCGTGAGCGCCGTTCCTTTGACCGCGCCGTGCACGTCAATGGCGGTGTAGCCATAGTGCGAGCACGACGGGTAGTACTTGCAGACCGGCCCCAGGAGTGGGCTGATGGTCCACTGATAGAGCTTGATCAACCACAGCAGCGGATACTTCACCGTGCGCTCCCTCCCTGGCTTCGGCCAAGGTCCCGGGGGGTGCCCCCGGGGGGATCGGAACGGCGCGGCGCCCCTCCCAACAGCCGCTGCAGTGCGGTGTCAAGATCACGGGCCAGCTCATCGTGGTCCGCCTCGCCCGAGCCGGGCAGGGCCCGTACCACCACCAGGCTACCGGCGGGCAGCTGATCGAGCCGGTCACGCATCAGGTGGCGAAGCCTGCGCTTCACCAGATTGCGGACTACGGCGACGCCGACGGCCTTGCTGACGACGAAACCCGCACGCACCGGGGGAGCATTCTCCCCAGGTGTGTGCGGGTCCGTTGTACCGCTACGGAGGTGGACGACGAGGAGCGGGCGCCCGGCCCTGCGTCCTCGGCGCACCGCGGTCGCAAAGTCCTCGCGCCGCCTCAGCCGATTGTCGGTAGGCAGCACGGCATGGACCTATTGGTCAGGCTGCTCAGGCCGACAGACGGGCGCGACCCTTGCCACGGCGGGACGCGAGAATCGCGCGGCCGGCACGGGTGCGCATGCGCAGGCGGAAGCCGTGGGTCTTCGCGCGGCGGCGGTTGTTCGGCTGGAAGGTGCGCTTGCTCACTCGGGGGCTCCAGAAATGAATCGGTGGTGGCGGGACATCGCCTGGCTGTCACCGTGCGCCCACGAGAAGCTCGCAACGCCCGAGTGCACCGCTTCATGACCGCATCAGATACTCGACACGGCCTTTGCCCATCGGAGGCAGGCGGCAGCAGCCATCGACAACTCGACCTGGTCACGGTACGCGCGGCTACGCCATTCGGTCAAACCGGCAGCGCACCAGGGATACACCGTAGCCCGCCGCGGGCCGATGGGACGACACGCCCCGCCCCATGGCACATTTGTACACACCCTGTGGACAACGACTTGAACCACGTACCGCGGCCTGACTACCGTGGCTGAACTCCGAATCCTTCCCGCCCGTCCCGAGAACCACACATTCGTGGGACTCGCGGGGCGCCCCCAGTGACTGAGAGAGCGTGCCCTGTGGCTGACCTGCCTGCCGATCTTGCCGCAGTGTGGCCGCGCGTGCTCGACCAGCTCCTGGGAGAGGGCCGGGACAAGCGCGGCCAGGGCGTCGAGACCAAGGACGAGCACTGGATCAAGCGGTGCCAGCCGCTGGCCCTCGTCGCGGACACCGCCCTGCTGGCCGTGCCCAACGAATTCGCCAAGGGCGTGCTGGAGGGCCGGCTGGCCCCGATCGTCAGCGAGACGCTCAGCCGCGAGTGCGGCCGCCCCATCCGGATCGCGATCACCGTCGACGACTCCGCGGGCGAGCCCCCCGCCGAGCGCCCCCAGGCCCCGCAGCAGTCCCGCTACGACGAGCCCGCGGGCCGTGGCGGCGGTCAGGGCCGCGATGCCTACGAGGCCCGTGACGGCTACGAGGGCTATGACAGCGGCGCCTACGAGGGCCGCGAGAGCTACGGCCGCCAGGCCCCCTCCGACGACCTGCCCTCCGTGCGCCCCGCCTACCCGGACTACCAGCAGCAGCGCCCCGAGCCCGGCGCCTGGCCGCGCCACTCGGCCCCCTCCGGCCCCCCGGTCCAGCCCCCGGGCGACCGTGACGAGCGCAGTGACCGTGGTGATCGCGGCGATCGCGGCGATCGCGGTGACCGAGGCGATCGCGGTGACCGAGGCGACAGGAACGACTACAGCTGGCAGCAGCAGCGCCTCGGTGGTTTCGCCGAGGGCGAACGCGATCCGTACGCCTCGCAGCACTCCGCCGGCTCCTACGAGCAGCAGGGGCCGTACGACCAGCAGGGCTCGTACGAGCAGACGTCCGGCTACCGGCCGCAGCCGCCCGAGCGCATGCCGTACGAGCAGCAGCGCCGCGATCTGCCCGAGAGCCACCCGCGCGGCGGTGACCGCGGCGGCGAGCGGCCCCCGGCCGGCGGCGCCCCCGGCCCGCTCGCGGCCAAGCCCGCCCCGGCCTCGGGCCCCGGCGAGCCGACCGCCCGGCTGAACCCCAAGTACCTCTTCGACACCTTCGTCATCGGCGCGTCCAACCGCTTCGCGCACGCCGCCGCGGTCGCGGTGGCCGAGGCGCCGGCGAAGGCGTACAACCCCCTCTTCATCTACGGCGAGTCGGGCCTGGGGAAGACCCACCTGCTGCATGCCATCGGGCACTACGCGCGCAGCCTCTACCCGGGCACGCGCGTGCGCTATGTGAGCTCCGAGGAGTTCACCAACGAGTTCATCAACTCCATCCGCGACGGCAAGGCGGACGCGTTCCGCAAGCGCTATCGCGACATGGACATCCTGCTGGTCGACGACATCCAGTTCCTGGCGAGCAAGGAGTCGACGCAGGAGGAGTTCTTCCACACCTTCAACACGCTCCACAACGCCAACAAGCAGATCGTGCTGTCCTCGGACCGGCCGCCCAAGCAGCTGGTGACCCTGGAGGACCGGCTGCGCAACCGCTTCGAGTGGGGCCTGATCACGGACGTCCAGCCGCCGGAGCTGGAGACCCGGATCGCGATCCTGCGCAAGAAGGCGGTGCAGGAGCAGCTCAACGCCCCGCCGGAGGTCCTGGAGTTCATCGCCTCCCGCATCTCGCGCAACATCCGCGAGCTGGAGGGGGCGCTGATCCGGGTGACGGCCTTCGCGAGCCTGAACCGCCAGCCCGTCGACCTGGGCCTGACCGAGATCGTCCTCAAGGACCTGATCCCGGGCGGCGAGGACGCCTCGCCGGAGATCACGGCGCCGGCCATCATGGCGGCGACGGCGGACTACTTCGGGCACACCGTCGAGGACCTGTGCGGGGCCTCGCGCAGCCGGGTGCTGGTGACGGCGCGCCAGATCGCGATGTACCTCTGCCGCGAGCTCACGGACCTGTCGCTGCCGAAGATCGGTGCACAGTTCGGCGGCCGCGACCACACGACGGTGATGCACGCGGACCGCAAGATCCGTGCGCTGATGGCCGAGCGGCGCTCCATCTACAACCAGGTGACCGAGCTGACGAACCGCATCAAGAACGGCTGAGGACGGCTCACGAGAGCCGCGAGGACCGCCTGAGGGCGCTTCGGGACGCTTCCCGGAGCGCCCTTTTCGCGGTCCCGGAGGCGACCCGGAGGCGTTCCGAGGGCGTTCCTGGGCCGCCTCCGGACGGCCGGGCGTCCACAGCCGTGGACCGCTCTGTTCGAATCCGTCCGCCGTACCCGGGGTTCTCCACAGATTCCTTGCCGACCGGCTGTCCACACGCTGGGGACTGTGAAGTTGTCCAGACGCTGTCCACAGAGGAGGCTGTTGATAGCCCATCAGGCGAGGTCAGGGGCGTGTGGATTTGTGGCCGACGGGATTCCACAGCCTGTGGACGACGGATTCACCCACAAGGCGGCATGACCGTTGTCCACCGGCGACCCACAGGCGAGTGGATGTTGTACACAGCCTTTCCACACCCCTGTCCACTGTTCGGCAACGAAACGCCCGAGCTCACCGCACCGAGTGAAAGGCGTCACACCAAGGTGCCGGATTGGGCTGTGGGGAACCTGGGTAAAGCTGGGGACAGCCCTGGGGAGAAGTACCCCCTGCCTGTGCACCGGTTGTGCAGAACTTTCCGCGGTCCACAGAACACCCCGCTTATCCACCGCCCCCACCCACAGGCCCGGTGGACAAAAAACTGGCGTTGACCTGGGCAAAGACGGTTGTCCACCGTTTCCACAGGCCCTACTACTACGACCACAGAGATCAAGCGGGGAACTCGTTTCGAAGTGGGTCCTGTGCACAACTCGGCTGCGGGCCGCGCCACGCCCTCCGACCCGACTTGACCCCGAGACGCACCAGCTGTCAGCGGTGTGCGTCAGACTGGTCTCCGGCAAGCAGCCGACGAAGACGCCAGCAGGGCGAGCCAGCAACAAGCAGGAGGCGGTTTCCGGTGAAGATCCGGGTGGAGCGCGATGTACTCGCGGAGGCAGTGGCCTGGGCGGCCCGCAGCCTCCCGGCCCGTCCGCCGGTGCCCGTCCTCGCGGGCCTTCTGCTGAAGGCCGAGGAAGGCTCCCTGAGCCTCTCCGGCTTCGACTACGAGGTCTCGGCCCGCGTCTCGGTCGACGCCGATGTGGAGGAGGACGGCACCGTCCTCGTCTCCGGCCGCCTCCTGGCCGACATCTGCCGCGCACTTCCCAACAGGCCTGTGGAAATCTCCACCGACGGTGTGCGTGTCACCGTGGTCTGCGGCTCCTCGCGATTCACACTCCACACCCTGCCTGTGGAGGAATACCCGGCCCTGCCCCAGATGCCCACGGCCACGGGCACCGTCCCGGCCGAGGTCTTCGCCGCCGCTGCCGCCCAGGTCGCCATCGCCGCCGGCCGTGACGACACCCTGCCGGTGCTCACCGGTGTCCGCATCGAGATCGAGGGCGACACCGTCACCCTGGCCTCCACCGACCGCTACCGCTTCGCGGTCCGCGAGTTCATGTGGAAGCCCGAGACGCCGGACATCTCCGCGGTCGCCCTGGTCCCCGCCAAGACCCTGCTGGACACCGCCAAGTCCCTCAGCGGCGGCGACTCCGTCTCGATCGCCCTGGCCGGCTCCGGCAAGGGCGAGGGCCTGATCGGCTTCGAGGGCGCCGGCCGCCGCACCACCACGCGGCTGCTCGAAGGCGACCTGCCGAAGTACCGCACGCTCTTCCCGACCGAGTTCAACTCCGTCGCCGTGATCGAGACCGCCCCGTTCGTCGAGGCCGTCAAGCGCGTGGCGCTCGTCGCCGAGCGGAACACCCCGGTGCGGCTGAGCTTCGAGCAGGGCGTGCTGATCCTGGAGGCCGGCTCCAGCGACGATGCACAGGCTGTGGAGCGGGTGGACGCCGCGCTCGAGGGTGACGACATCTCGATCGCCTTCAACCCCGGCTTCCTGCTGGAGGGCCTGTCGGCGATCGACTCGCCGGTCGCCCAGCTGTCCTTCACGACGTCGACGAAGCCGGCGCTGCTGAGCGGCAAGCCCGCGCTCGACGCCGAGGCGGACGACGCGTACAAGTACCTGATCATGCCGGTTCGCCTGTCCGGCTGAGGATGACGGCGGAGGGCTCACAGCCGGTCTCTTCCGGCTGCGAGCCCGCTGTGGCCGGTCGCGCCCGCCCGGCGGAGCCGCAGATGTACACGCTTGCGGCCCTCATGGGGCGCGGCCCGGCCCGTTTGAGCGCTACAGCCCTCCAGGTGTGCATCCGTTACCAGGCGTAGGCTCGGACCCAGGTACGAACCCACTCAAGGCATAGAGGATCACCCATGGAGCTCGGTCTCGTCGGTCTCGGCAAGATGGGCGGCAACATGCGCGAGCGCATCCGCCGCGCAGGCCACACCGTCATCGGATACGACCGCAACCCGGACCTCGCGGATGTCAGCAGCCTCAAGGAGCTGGTGGACTCCCTCCAGGGGCCGCGCGTCGTATGGGTCATGGTCCCGGCCGGCGCGGCGACGCAGGCCACCATCGACGAGCTCGGCGAGCTGCTCTCCCCGGGTGACGTCGTCGTCGACGGCGGCAACTCCCGCTGGACGGACGACGAGAAGCACGCCGAGGAGCTGGGCGCCAAGGGCATCGGCTTCGTCGACTGCGGCGTCTCCGGCGGCGTCTGGGGCCTGGAGAACGGCTACGCGCTGATGTACGGCGGCGACGCCGCGAACGTCGCCCGCGTCCAGCCCGTCTTCGACGCGCTCAAGCCCGAGGGTGACTTCGGCTCCGTGCACGCGGGCAAGGTCGGCGCCGGCCACTTCGCGAAGATGGTCCACAACGGCATCGAGTACGCCATGATGCAGGCCTACGCCGAGGGCTGGGAGCTGCTGGAGAAGGTCGACTCCGTCACGGACGTGCGCGAGGTCTTCCGCAGCTGGCAGGAGGGCACGGTCATCCGCTCCTGGCTGCTGGACCTCGCGGTCAACGCCCTCGACCAGGACGAGCACCTCGACAAGCTGCGCGGTTACGCGGCCGACTCCGGCGAGGGCCGCTGGACGGTCGAGGCCGCGATCGACAACGCCGTGCCGCTGCCCGCGATCACCGCGTCGCTCTTCGCCCGCTTCGCGTCCCGCCAGGACGACTCCCCGCAGATGAAGATGATCGCCGCGCTGCGCAACCAGTTCGGCGGCCACGCCGTCGAGAGCAAGTAGTACCGAAGCAGCAGCACCAAGCACCACAGCAGTAACAGCATCACCAGCAGGACGAGCAGTACACAGCGGAAGAGGTCGGCGCACCATGCATGTCTCGCATCTGTCGCTGGCCGACTTCCGCTCGTACGCCCGGGTCGAGGTCCCGCTCGACCCGGGCGTCACGGCGTTCGTGGGACCCAACGGCCAGGGCAAGACCAATCTCGTCGAGGCGATCGGCTATCTGGCCACCCTCGGCAGCCACCGGGTCTCCTCGGACGCCCCCCTGGTCCGGATGGGCGCCGACCGCGCCGTCGTGCGCGCCGCCGTCGTCCAGGGCGAGCGGCAGCAGCTGATAGAGCTGGAGCTCAACCCCGGCAAGGCCAACCGCGCTCGGATCAACCGGTCGTCCCAGGTCAGGCCGCGGGACGTGCTCGGCATCGTACGGACGGTGCTGTTCGCCCCGGAGGACCTGGCCCTGGTCAAGGGCGACCCCGGCGAGCGCCGCCGCTTCCTCGACGAGCTGATCACCGCGCGCTCCCCGCGCATGGCGGGCGTCCGCTCCGACTACGAGCGCGTCCTCAAGCAGCGCAACACTCTCCTCAAGAGCGCCGCCATGGCCCGCCGCCACGGCGGCCGCGGCCTCGACCTCTCCACGCTCGACATCTGGGACCAGCACCTGGCCCGCGCCGGAGCAGAGCTGCTGGCCCAGCGGCTGAACCTGATCGACGAGCTGCGGCCGCTGGCCGACAAGGCCTACGAACAGCTGGCGCCCGGCGGCGGCCCGGTGTCCTTCGAGTACCGCGGCCCGGCCGCGATCGAGGGCGCGCGCAGCCGCGAGGAGCTCTGCGAGGCGCTGCTGGCGGCGCTCGCCGAGGCCCGCAAGCAGGAGATCGAGCGGGGCGTGACGCTGATCGGCCCGCACCGCGACGACCTCCTCCTCAAGCTCGGCCGGCTTCCGGCGAAGGGGTACGCGAGCCACGGCGAGTCCTGGTCGTACGCGCTGGCGCTGCGCCTGGCCTCGTACGAGCTGCTGCGCTCCGAGGGCAACGAGCCGGTGCTCGTCCTGGACGACGTCTTCGCCGAACTGGACGCCCGGCGCCGCGAGCGGCTGGCGGAGCTGGTCGCCCACGGCGAGCAGGTCCTGGTGACCGCCGCCGTGGACGACGACGTGCCGGAGATCCTCACCGGCGCCCGGTACGCGGTCTCCGAAGGCAGGGTCGAGCGCGTATGAGCACGCCTTCCGAGCAGCCGAAGACGCCCGAGCCGTCCGGGGTGGACCTGGCGCGGGTCGCGCTGCGCGCCGCCAAGGAGCAGGCGAAGGCGCGGGGCGCGGCGGCCCAGCAGAAGAAGCACGTCCGCCGCGGCGGGGTGCTGCGCTCCGGCGCGCGCGCCGACGGCCGGGACCCGCTGCCGCTGGGCGCCGCCATCAACAGGCTGATCACCGAGCGGGGCTGGGAGAAGCCCGCGGCGGTGGGCGGGGTGATGGGCCGCTGGCCGCAGATCGTGGGGGACACCCTGGCCCTGCACTGCGCGCCGCAGAACTTCGACGAGGACTCCCACGTCCTGACCGTCCAGTGCGACTCGACGGCGTGGGCGACCCAGCTGCGGCTGCTGGCGCCCCAGCTGGTGGCCCGGCTGAACGACGACCTCGGGCACGGCACCGTTCGGACGATCAAGGTGCTCGGTCCGGGCGGACCGGGCCGCCGCTACGGCTCGCTGCGCGCCCCCGGCAGCACGGGCCCGGGCGACACCTACGGGTGACCGAAGTGGCGCGGGATGACGCGGGTGGACTCCCGGGACAGCGGGGGCCGGCGCTGAGACCCCGCTCACGGTAGCGGGCGGTTGACAGCCCGAAGCGCTGAGTGCCGCTGTGAGCCTCTTGGAGCCCGGGGCCACATATAGGGAGTCGGCTGATGCCGGTTCAGGGCGGCACGTGAAGGCTCAGGCACCGCCAAACCCCCATTCATG
The DNA here is from genome assembly GCF_014650335.1 of Streptomyces hiroshimensis. Lineage (GTDB taxonomy): Bacteria > Actinomycetota > Actinomycetes > Streptomycetales > Streptomycetaceae > Streptomyces > Streptomyces hiroshimensis. The sequence goes on along the minus strand of NZ_BMUT01000009.1, from coordinate 79,517 downwards.
TCAGCGCTACCGGTAGACTGGTGCCAATCCCGCCGGCTTGCGGGACTCGTCGACCAACGCAGAACGACGCAGCCGCTCCTGCCTGCCTCGGGTGGGGTCTCCCCGCCGCAGTCGGGGATGGCCTGTGCTGTGCCAGAAAGGGCGCTTCGTGGCCGATTCCGGCAACCCCAACGAGAACACCACCCCTTCCACGGACGGTACGGCCGAGGCCGTACCCGCGGGGGGCGCATCCGCGTCGTACGACGCCAGTGCGATCACCGTCCTGGAGGGTCTGGACGCCGTCCGCAAGCGGCCCGGTATGTACATCGGCTCGACCGGTGAGCGCGGCCTGCACCACCTCGTCTACGAGGTCGTGGACAACTCCGTCGACGAGGCCCTCGCGGGCCACGCGGACACCATCGACGTCACGATCCTCTCCGACGGCGGCGTGCGCGTCGTGGACAACGGCCGTGGCATCCCGGTCGGCATCGTCCCCTCCGAGGGCAAGCCCGCCGTCGAGGTCGTGCTGACCGTCCTGCACGCGGGCGGCAAGTTCGGCGGCGGCGGCTACGCCGTCTCCGGTGGTCTGCACGGTGTCGGCGTCTCGGTCGTCAACGCCCTGTCGACGCGCGTCGCGGTCGAGGTCAAGACCGACGGCTACCGCTGGACGCAGGACTACAAGCTCGGCGTCCCGACCGCCCCGCTGCAGCAGAACGAGGCGACCGACGAGCACGGCACCTCGGTCACCTTCTGGGCCGACGGCGACATCTTCGAGACCACCGAGTACTCCTTCGAGACGCTCTCGCGGCGCTTCCAGGAGATGGCGTTCCTCAACAAGGGCCTCACCATCTCGCTGACGGACGAGCGCCCGGCCCACGTGGACGAGGAGGGCAAGCCCCTCACCGTCCGCTACCACTACGAGGGCGGCATCTCCGACTTCGTCCGCTACCTGAACTCGCGCAAGGGCGAGGTCATTCACCCCACGGTGATCGACTTCGAGGCCGAGGACAAGGAGCGGATGCTCTCGCTCGAGGTCGCGATGCAGTGGAACACCCAGTACAGCGAGGGTGTCTACAGCTTCGCCAACACCATCCACACCCACGAGGGCGGTACGCACGAGGAAGGCTTCCGCGCGGCGCTCACCGGTCTGATCAACCGCTACGCGCGCGACAAGAAGCTGCTCCGCGAGAAGGACGACAACCTCACGGGCGACGACATCCGCGAGGGTCTGACGGCGATCATCTCCGTCAAGCTGGGCGAGCCGCAGTTCGAGGGCCAGACCAAGACCAAGCTGGGCAACACCGAGGCCAAGACCTTCGTGCAGAAGGTCGTCCACGAGCAGCTGACGGACTGGCTGGACCGCAACCCCAACGAGGCCGCGGACATCATCCGCAAGTCCATCCAGGCCGCCACCGCGCGCGTCGCGGCCCGCAAGGCCCGTGACCTCACGCGCCGCAAGGGCCTGCTGGAGACGGCGTCGCTGCCGGGCAAGCTCTCGGACTGCCAGTCGAACGAGCCGGCCAAGTGCGAGATCTTCATCGTCGAGGGTGACTCCGCCGGCGGCTCGGCCAAGTCCGGCCGGAACCCGCAGTACCAGGCGATCCTCCCGATCCGCGGCAAGATCCTCAACGTCGAGAAGGCCCGGATCGACAAGATCCTGCAGAACCAGGAGATCCAGGCGCTGATCTCCGCCTTCGGCACCGGCGTGCACGAGGACTTCGACATCGCGAAGCTCCGCTATCACAAGATCATCCTGATGGCGGACGCCGACGTCGACGGTCAGCACATCAACACCCTGCTGCTCACCTTCCTCTTCCGCTTTATGCGTCCGCTGGTCGAGGCCGGTCACGTCTACCTCTCCCGTCCCCCGCTCTACAAGATCAAGTGGGGCCGGGACGACTTCGAGTACGCCTACTCCGACCGCGAGCGCGACGCCCTGATCCAGCTCGGCCGCGAGAACGGCAAGCGGATCAAGGACGACTCGGTCCAGCGCTTCAAGGGTCTCGGTGAGATGAACGCCGAGGAGCTGCGCGTGACCACGATGGACGTCGACCACCGCGTCCTCGGCCAGGTCACCCTGGACGACGCCGCGCAGGCGGACGACCTGTTCTCGGTGCTCATGGGCGAGGACGTCGAGGCCCGGCGCTCCTTCATCCAGCGCAACGCCAAGGACGTCCGCTTCCTCGACATCTGAGCCTGTCGGCCCACCCCGAGACAGCCGCAGCGCGAAAGGACTTTGAACACCCATGGCCGACGAAACCCCTGAGACCCCCACCGCCCCCGTGCCCGAGGTGACCCCCGAGGGCGCTCCCGCCCCGCTGGAGGGCGTGGGCATGCGCGTCGAGCCCGTCGGGCTCGAGACGGAGATGCAGCGCTCCTACCTCGACTACGCGATGTCCGTCATCGTCTCGCGTGCCCTGCCCGACGTGCGCGACGGCCTCAAGCCGGTGCACCGCCGCGTGCTCTACGCGATGTACGACGGCGGCTACCGGCCCGAGAAGGGCTTCTACAAGTGCGCCCGCGTCGTCGGTGACGTCATGGGTACGTACCACCCGCACGGCGACGCCTCCATCTACGACGCCCTGGTCCGCCTCGCCCAGCCCTGGGCCATGCGGATGCCGCTGGTGGACTCCAACGGCAACTTCGGTTCCCCGGGCAACGACCCGGCCGCCGCCATGCGCTACACCGAGTGCAAGATGGCGCCGCTGTCCATGGAGATGGTCCGGGACATCGACGAGGAGACCGTCGACTTCCAGGACAACTACGACGGCCGCAACCAGGAGCCGACGGTCCTGCCGTCGCGCTTCCCCAACCTGCTGGTCAACGGCTCCGCCGGCATCGCCGTCGGCATGGCCACCAACATCCCGCCGCACAACCTGCGCGAGGTGGCCGAGGGTGCCCAGTGGTACCTGGCCAACCCGGAGGCCACGCCGGAGGAGCTGCTCGACGCCCTCGTCGAGCGCATCAAGGGCCCCGACTTCCCGACCGGCGCCCTCGTGGTGGGCCGCAAGGGCATCGAGGAGGCCTACCGCACCGGCCGCGGCTCGATCACCATGCGCGCCGTGGTCGAGGTCGAGGAGATCCAGAACCGCCAGTGCCTGGTGGTCACCGAGCTCCCCTACCAGACCAACCCGGACAACCTCGCGCAGAAGATCGCCGACCTCGTGAAGGACGGCAGGATCGGCGGCATCGCCGACGTCCGCGACGAGACCTCGTCCCGTACGGGCCAGCGCCTGGTGATCGTCCTCAAGCGGGACGCCGTCGCCAAGGTCGTGCTGAACAACCTCTACAAGCACACCGACCTGCAGACGAACTTCGGCGCCAACATGCTGGCGCTGGTCGACGGCGTGCCGCGCACCCTCTCCCTCGACGCGTTCATCCGCAACTGGGTGACGCACCAGATCGAGGTCATCGTCCGGCGCACCCGCTTCCGGCTGCGCAAGGCCGAGGAGCGCGCCCACATCCTGCGCGGTCTGCTCAAGGCGCTCGACGCCATCGACGAGGTCATCGCGCTCATCCGGCGCAGCGAGACCGTCGACGTCGCCCGCGAGGGCCTGATGGGCCTGCTGCAGATCGACGAGATCCAGGCCAACGCGATCCTGGAGATGCAGCTGCGCCGGCTGGCCGCCCTGGAGCGCCAGAAGATCGTGGCGGAGCACGACGAGCTCCAGGCGAAGATCAACGAGTACAACGCGATCCTCGCCTCGCCCGAGCGTCAGCGTCAGATCATCAGCGAGGAACTGACCGCGATCGTCGAGAAGTTCGGCGAGGACCGGCGCTCGGCGCTGGTGCCCTTCGACGGTGACATGTCCATCGAGGACCTGATCGCCGAGGAGGACATCGTCGTCACGATCAGCCGTGGCGGCTATGTGAAGCGCACCAAGACCGACGACTACCGCTCGCAGAAGCGCGGCGGCAAGGGCGTGCGGGGCACGAAGCTCAAGGAAGACGACATCGTCGACCACTTCTTCGTCTCCACCACCCACCACTGGCTGCTGTTCTTCACCAACAAGGGCCGGGTCTACCGCGCCAAGGCCTACGAGCTGCCGGACGCCGGCCGTGACGCCCGCGGCCAGCACGTGGCCAACCTGCTGGCCTTCCAGCCGGACGAGAAGATCGCCCAGATCCTCGCCGTCCGCGACTACGACGTCGCGCCGTACCTGGTGCTCGCCACCAAGTCGGGCCTGGTGAAGAAGACCCCGCTCAAGGACTACGACTCCCCGCGCTCCGGCGGCGTCATCGCCATCAACCTGCGCGAGACGGAGAGCGGCGGCGAGGACGAGCTGATCGGTGCCGAGCTGGTCTCCGCCGCGGACGACCTGCTGCTGATCAGCAAGAAGGCGCAGTCGATCCGCTTCACCGCTACGGATGAAGCCCTCCGCCCGATGGGCCGGGCCACCTCCGGCGTCAAGGGCATGAGCTTCCGCGAGGGCGACGAGCTGCTCTCGATGAGCGTCGTGCGCCCGGGGACGTTCGTCTTCACCGCCACCGACGGCGGTTACGCGAAGCGGTCGAACGTGGACGAGTACCGCGTTCAGGGCCGCGGCGGCCTCGGTATCAAGGCGGCCAAGATCGTGGAGGATCGTGGCTCGCTGGTCGGTGCGCTGGTGGTCGAGGAGACCGACGAGATCCTTGCCATTACGCTCGGCGGCGGCGTGATCCGTACACGGGTCAGCGAGGTCAGGGAGACGGGCCGTGACACCATGGGCGTCCAGCTGATCAACTTGGGCAAGCGCGATGCCGTTGTGGGCATCGCACGGAACGCCGAAGCCGGTCGCGAGGCTGAAGAGGTCGATGAGCCGGCCGATGCAGTCGAGGGCGACGGAGCTGAGGGTGCCGAGGGCGCATCCGCCCCGGCAGGGAACATCGAGGAGTAAGTCGTGAGTCGAGCCACGGGCGCCGCGGCAAGCGGTGCAGGTGCCGAGCGCAGCACTACCGCCGCACCTGCTACCGATGAGGCCGGCGCCCGTGGCTCCGGCGCGGACGCCGACTCCCGGGCGGGGACGCTGACGGACACCAAGCCGGAGCCGTATCACCCGCCGCAGGCGTACGAGCCGCCGGCCGGTTCCGCCGGCGCCGGGGCGTCCGGGGCCGATGAGGCCGCCGGTTCCGCCGACGCCGGGAAGCCGGCCAAGGCGGCGAAGGCCGCGAAGGCCGGAAAGACCACGAGCTCCGAAGCTGCGCAGTCCGCAGACGTGAAGGCCGCCGAGGCCGGGAAGGCTGCATCCGTGGCAGACGAGGCTGAGAGCGCGAAGGCCGGCGGCAACGGGGGCAGGCCCGCCCCGAAGAACGCGGCGAAGGCCGCTTCGGCCGATCCGCGGAACGCCGTCAAGGCTCCGCCGCGGATCCCCGGCCAGGACGGCTCCAAGGCCGCTGCGGGCGCCCTCAAGAAGGGCGCTGCCGCCAAGGGCTCCCAGGCGCCCCAGGCGGCCCCGCAGGAGCCCGGGAAGCCCGGTGGGGCCAAGGGCTCCGTGCCGCGCCCGGCGGCCCCTCAGGAGGCCGCACGCCCCGGTGGGGCTGCGGGTGCCGTGCCGCGTCCGGCGGCCCGTCCGGAGCCGCGTACGCGCACGGCACGGCTGCGGGTGGCCAAGGCCGATCCGTGGTCGGTGATGAAGGTCAGCTTCCTGCTGTCGATCGCGCTGGGCGTGTGCACGATCGTGGCGGCGGCCGTGCTGTGGGCGGTCATGGACGCCATGGGCGTCTTCTCGACCGTGGGCGGCACGATCAGCGACGCCACGAGCTCCAGTGACGGCGGCGGCTTCGACCTGCAGTCGTTCCTGTCGCTGCCGCACACCCTGCTCTTCACGTCGGTCATCGCCGTGATCAACGTGGTGCTGGCCACCGCGCTGGCCACGCTGGGGTCCTTCATCTACAACCTCTCGGCAGGCTTCGTGGGCGGCGTGGAGCTCACGCTGGCCGAGGACGAATAGCGGCGGACCGGGGCCCGGTCCGACAGGATTTTGGGACTGGGCCCCGAGTGCGCTAATCTTTCGGTGTCGCGCGGGGCTATAGCTCAGACGGTTAGAGCGCTTCCCTGATAAGGAAGAGGCCACAGGTTCAAGTCCTGTTAGCCCCACCGCACGATCGGCCCGGACGGAGATTTCTCCGCCCGGGCCGATCTGTTTTCGCCGGGCGGGGAGTTGGGCCCGCGGCCGGATCGCGGACCGGACGCCGCACAGGTCACCGATCGGTATCGGCCGGTGTGTATCATCGGCCACCAGAGGTCCCCTTACGTCAAGGAAAGACGAGGTCGCGCGGTGAAGAAGCTCCTCCTGGTCGCACTGGCCGCCATCGGCGGGCTCCTCGTGTACCGCCAGATCCAGGCGGATCGCGCCGAGCAGGACCTGTGGACGGAGGCGACCGACTCCGTGCCCGCAGGTTCGGGTGTGTGAGACAAAAACGAGTCCTGAGCAGGGCCCCGGCCGACACGGCCGGGGCCCTGCTGTTTTCGGCTGTTTTCGGCCACTCCGCTGTTTTCGACTGCAAATAATTGGGTTGCGAAAGCAATCTAGGCGGCGGTGAGCGCCCAGATGCCGATCCCCAGGCAGAGCAGCGCGACGATCAGCACCGGTACGGCCACCTTCGCGGGCGGGCCGGGCTGCCGGGCGCGATGCCGTACGGCCGGCAGCGCAGTGGAGGGCAGCGCAGTGGAAGGCAGCGCTGGGGAGGGCAGTGCCGCCGTGTACGCGCGCGTGGGCAGCGCCGGCGGATGCTGCAGCGGGGTCTGCACGGCCGGCAGCCGGGACGGCGGCAGGGGCGGGTAGGCCGGCAGGGGCGGGGGCACCGGGCCGGGCGCGTGGGCCGGGCCTTCCGGGCCGAATCCCGCGGGCAGCGGGCCGAGCTGGTCGAAGACCTCGATGGGCTCCTCGCCGGCGGTGGGGCCGTCCATCATCTCCACGGCCGCGGCAAGCGCCTTGCGCGCCCCTGTGGCGGTACGGAAGCGCAGCCCCGGCTCGGGCTGCAGGAGGCCCGCGATCACCTGCCAGAGCGGCTCGGGGACCTCTTCCGGGGCGCCGGGCGTGCCGTGCTCGGTGAAGCGCTCCACGAGCGCCTCGGCGTCGGGCTTGCGGCCCGTGAGGAGATACAGCGCCGTCAGGCCGACCGCGTAGAGGTCGGCCGGGAAATCGGGCTCTTCGCCCAGCATTTGCTCGGGGGCGAAATAACCGGGGGTGCCCATCACATAGTTGACGTCGGTGAGGCGCGGCTCGCCCTTGCGCATGGCGATGCCGAAGTCGGAGAGCCGTACGTGGGGACGGCCGGTGCCGGTGGCCTCCAGCAGGATGTTGGCGGGCTTGATGTCCCGGTGCACCACGCCTTCCGCGTGCACCGCCGCGAGGCCGGACAGCAGCTGGTCGAGCAGCACGCACGCGTAGTGCGGCGGCAAGGGGCCGTAGTCGCCGATGAGATGGGCGAGGGAGCCGCCGCTCACCACGTCCATGGTGAACAGCACCTTGTCGTCGTCGGCCGCCCAGCTCATCGGTGCGACCACATGGGGGTGGTCGATCCGTAACCCCTGCTCGCGGACGAACCTCAGCAGGGTGTGGGCGTCGCTCTGCTGGAGGACCTTGGCCGCCACGTAGCGGCGCCGGCGGCGGTCCCAGGCGCGCCAGACGGCCCCCACCCCGCCCCGGCCGATCGGGTCCACCAGCTCGTACCGCCCGGCGAAGAGCTCACCCATCGCGTGCGCGCGGTCAGCTCTGGTGGGCCTCGTAGTGCGCGACCGCCTCGGCGGTCCGCCCGGCGCCGTACACCCGCAGGAATTCGGCCAGTTCGGGGTGGGTGGGGGCGAGGCTCTGCGCGGCTTCGATGATGTCGCCGGCGCCGGCCACGGAGCGCAGCAGGGACTGGATCTCGCGGACCACGCGGCGGACGGTGGGCGCGCCGCTGCTGGCCGTCGTCTGCGTGGAGTTGAGGACGGAGCCGCCCGAGCTCTTCTTGACCTCCTCCATCCGGTCCGCGGCCTCCGCGGCGCTCACGGTGCCGTCCGCGACCTGGCTGGAGAGCTCCTGCAGGGCCTGGACGCGCTGGACCACCGCGGGGTTGCCGATCTTCGCGCGCTGGCCGCTCATCAGCTGCGAGAGCATGGGGGCGGACAGGCCCAGCACGGAGGCCAGGCGGGCCTGATTGAGGCCGAGGTCGTCGATGAGACGGCGGAAGAGCGCCCCCAGAGGCTCTCCGTACCAGCTCCGCTGCAGCTCCCGTGCGCGCGCGGTGGCTTCCTGCTGTGCTGCGTCCATCTGGCTCTCCCCTTCGCTTCGCTGCAGCGAATCTTGCGGTGCATCCTACGGAGAGTGCTGGGCCCCGGCGATACCCGGTCGGAAAAGAGCCCGGGCACCGGGTAGTCTGGTCGGCGACGGGGCCTTAGCTCAGTTGGTAGAGCGCTGTCTTTGCATGGCAGATGTCAGGGGTTCGACTCCCCTAGGCTCCACAGACAATCCCCTCTGACCTGCGGAAACGCAGGGCAGAGGGGATTTTTTCATGGCGGCGCCGGGTGGCGCGGTCCATCTCAGCCGTCCAGCAGACCGGCGCGGCGGGCATAGCTTCCCGCCTGGAAACGGCTCTGGGCGCCGAGCTCGGCGAGCAGCTCGGTGACGTGACGCCGGTAGGTGGTGACGGACATGGCGAGCCGGCGGGCCGCCATCCCGTCCTTCATGCCGGACTCCAGGAGTTCGAGGATGGAGCGGCGCAGTTCGTCCTTGGCCGAGCCGTCGTCGGACGCCCCGGTGAAGGGCCGCGCGGAATCCCACACGCTCTCCCAGGACCGGTAGAGGAAGCGCACGAGCGAGGGGTCCCGGACGGCGAGCGCGCCCTTGCCGTCGCCGGGGGAGCCGTCCGCGGAGCTGCCGTGGTCGGCGAGGACGGCGGTGGTGGCGTCGAAGAACAGGACCCGGTCCGGCACGTGGGCGGTGGTGCGCACCTGGGCGCCGAGCGCCACCATCTTGCTCAGGTGCTGCTGCATATAGGCATGGGTGAGCACGGAGTGGGGATAGATGGTCCGCATGAGCACGCCGCGGTCGATCACCTCGGTGGTGCGCTGCAGCCCCTCCTCCAGCGTCGTGGGGGTCGGCAGGTCGGGGTGGGCCGCGGCGACTTCCACCCGGGCGGCGGCGGAGAGGCGTTCGAGGGCGGAGCGGACGGCGTCGAGGAGGGTCAGGTACTCGATCGGCGTCCGGGTGAAGTGGCCGTGCCAGGACTCCTCGAAGACGGGCTTCATCGCCATGACGTGGCTGCTCATCCGCTCGGATTCGCGGTGCAGTTGCTGGATCTGCGCCTCGATCGGCCCGGTGACGTGGGTGACCGCGACGTCGGGGCTGCGGGGGGCGTATTCGGTGTCGCGCCAGGTGGTGTCCGGCGCCCCCGCGGGCCGGGCGGCGTCCGGAGCGTCCTCGGTGGGGTGGAGCAGGTGCAGCCGGGAGAGGTCCTCCACCGCGGCGCAGACCTCGGCTCCGGGCACGTCCAGGTGCAGTGCCGCCGCTCTCGGCCGGAGCCGTCCGTGCTCGAGTGCCATGCGGTAGAGCAGCACATGGAGGTCACCGAGAGGCGAGAGCGGGGCCTCCGTAGCGATTTTGTCCATTTTCTTCTCATTCGTCGGCCGGGTGGAGGGTGGAGAGAACTCGCTGACGACTTCTCGCCATGCGGTGCTTATGGCGTCCGGTCTCCTTCCCGAGGCACCGTATGTGCATCGGGAAGTGGCGCCTGACTCGCCACTGCATAACGGGGGGATTTCACATGAAGTTCAAGTTCGCTATTTCTTCTTTCATTGCCGCGGCCGGCATTGTCGGGGCGTTCGGGGGGACCGCGCTCGCGGCTCAGGCCGGCACGGGTACGGCGGTCGGCGAGAAGGTCGTTGTAACGGCCAAGCAGGACACCACCGACGACATCGTCTGGCAGAGCCTGCCCCGGTAGACCGGGCCGGCACACGGCCAAGGGAATCCATGATTCCGCTGATGTTCGCCCCGACAGGAACCGAACGGTGGTATCCGATGCACTGCGGAAACATTCCATTCATGGAAGTGCGCAGCTCTGTGCAGCCATCTGATCCGACGTCCCCCCGCGTAGCGGCCGAGGACCGATCGGGCCGCCCACTGAACGAAGACGAGGCCGCAGCATGACCGGTCTGTCAGCCTTCACAGACTCTACCGGCGGCCTTTCCGAAAAGGAATGGGATTCGCTGGCCGGTAACCGTCTCTACTCTTTGAGTGACTGGCTCCGCTTCTGTGCCGACGATATCGGCGGGAGCGTGACGGCCGGGGCGGTCCACACGGCACAGGGCGCGGTTCCCGTGACGGCCGTAGCGGAGGAATCCAATTCCTTTTACCAGTGGGGCACGCAGCTCGCCGCGCGCGGCCTGCCCTCCCCGGCCCCGGCCGGTCTGCTGGTCGGCCAGCGGCGCGGCTACCAGACGCGCCTGCTGACCAAGGACGGCATCGAGGCCGAGCAGGCCGCGCCGGGCCTGCTGGACGGTGTCCGCAGCCTCGCGGCCGCGCTGCCCGGCACCGAACTGCTGCCCGGTACGCAGTCCGGCCCCGTCCCCTGCGTCGCGGAGTTCGTCACCACCGGCGACGCGCTCGCCCTGCGCGCCGCGGGCGTCCGCACCCTTCCGGTGCTGCTCACCACGGACGCCTGGGTCACCGTGCCCGAGGGCGGCTGGCCGGAGTGGCTCGCGACGCTGCCCTCGAAGGGCCGGCGCGACTCGGTCAAGCAGGAGGTCAAGGCCTTCGCCGCGGCCGGCTACGAGATCACCCGGGTGCCGCTGTCGGAGAGTTACGAGGAGGCCGCGGGCCTGCTCGCCGACACCCAGAAGCGCTACGGGCACCCGTACGACCTCTACGTGCTCGGCGAGTCCTTCCGGCGGCAGAGCGTGGCCATGGGCCCGCGCGCCGAGGTGCTGTTCTGCGCCCGGCCCGGCGAACGGCCGGTGGGCTTCAGCCTCTTCTACATCCACGGCGACACGCTGTACGTCCGCGCCGTCGGCTTCGACTACGAGCGGCTGGTGCGCGGCGCCGCCGAGTACTTCAACCTCGTCTACTACGCCTCGGTGCGGATCGCGCAGGAGAACGGGCTGCGCTGGATCCACCCGGGCATCGAGTCGCCGGACGCGAAGGCGCTGCGCGGTGCGCGGCTGCGGCCGCTGTGGCTGCTCGACCTCACCGAGGACAGCCCGCTGGAGGGCCGCGACGAGGAGGTCCGGGCGCACAACGCCGCCCGTCTGACGAGCCTCGGCGAGATCTCCCCGGCGGTCGCGAAGGCGCTCGAAAGCGACTTGTTCGCGCCCTTCTGCTGAGGCGCCCCCTCCCACCTCTTCGTCACCCCCCACCTTTCTGCTGCACGAGTTCCTCCACAGAAAGAGTTGTCACCCGTGTCCACAGACACCCCTTCCGACGCTTCCGGCCTGCCCGGAGCCGTGCTCTTCATGGGCGACCTGGTCGTCCTCGCACGCCAGGGCAGGCTGATCCAGGAGGCCCGCGACCGCGGTCTCGCCCCGCTCGCCGTGGTCTCCACCGACACCGACCTCGCGCGGCTCGACGCCGTACGGGCCGACCCCTCGCACACGCTGAGCGCGCTCGCCGAGGTCGTCCAGGTCGGCGACGCGCGGATCTCCGTCGTCCTGCCCGCCGTCCAGCCGCTGCTGCGCCGGTACGCCGTGCGCGGCGTGATCTCCGTGGGCGAGGTGTTCGTCGAGCCGGTGGGCGTGCTCGCCGACTGCCTGGGGCTGCCCGGCTCCGGCTCGGCCGCCGCCGTGATCTGCCGCAACAAGCTGCTGCAGCGCACCACCGTGCCGGAGTTCTCGCCGCGCTGGGAGGTCGTGCCGGCCGCCGAGCGGGCGACGTTCGCCCTCCCGGCCGACGCCTACCCCTCCGTGGTCAAGCCGGCCGGCCGGTTCTACAGCTCCGGCGTGCGCCAGGTGGAGAACCAGGCCGAACTGACCGAGGCCCTCGCACAGTTCGGCGAGGACGAGATCTCCCTGGTGGAGAGCCGCGTGACCGGCCGTGAGTTCTCGGTCGAGGCGCTGGTGCAGAACGGCGAGGTCTTCTGGTCCGGCGTCACCGGCAAGGAGACCAACGAGCACGAGGGCGCGTTCTTCACCGAGCTCTCCCACACCAGCCCCGCGGCGATCGACGCCGGGGACGAGGCGGCCCTGATCGCCGCCAACACCGAGATCCTGCGCCGCGTCGGCGTCCGGGACGGATTCACCCACGGCGAGTACCGGCTCACCCCGGACGGCCGCGTCGTCCTCATGGAGGTGGCGGCGCGCCTGCCCGGCGACGCCATCACGTTCCTGTGGGAGCTGGCGACCGGCGAGCCGGTGGAGCGCGTGATGCTCGACCTGGCCCTGGGCGAGCCCGCCTCCTACCCCGCGCCGCGCCGCCGCGCCCGCCAGCACTTCCTCGACCACCCGCACGGCGTCCTGCGCGACGTCACCGCGGACGGCGCCGAGGTCTCCTGGCCGTCCCGCGACGACCGCTGGCCGCCGTTCACCCCCGTCGCCGAGGGCGACGGGCCCGGGACGCGCGGCGTCCTGGTCGGCCGGCTGCCCGGCGACGTGCTGGGCGTCCAGCGCGACTCCGGGCACCGCTCGGCCTCCGTGATCCTCGACGCCCCGCTGGACGCGGACATCGAGGCCGCGACCAAGCAGGCCACCGGCCTGGTGACGCTGCACGTCGACCCGGCCTGAGCCGGGCCGTGCGCGCGGCGCACCACCCCACCGGAAGTACCGGACACCCGAAAGGAATGGACATGACCACCGCCATCGAAAGCCCGCAGTGCCTGGTGTGCGACACCTCGTTCGAGGTCGGCGCGGACTGGGAGAAGGGCGAGATCGTCGAGTGCGGCGCCTGCGGCCAGGAGCACGAGGTCGTCGAGAAGACCGACGCCGCCGTGCGCGTGGAGCTCGCACCGGAGGTCGAGGAGGACTGGGGCGAGTGAGCTCCGACGCACTGGAGATCCTGCTGTCGGTCACGATGCTGAGGCCGGACGAGAAGCTGCTCCTGCAGGCGCTGCGCGCCGAGGGCGTGGACGTCCGCACCGCACTGCCGGCGGATCTCGCGGGGGTACTGGCGGGGCGTTCCGCCCCGCCGGGCCTCGCCCTGATCAGGAACCTGTCCCACCGCGAGGCCATGGGCGTCGCCCGGCGCCTGGAGTTCACCGGCGTCACGACGCTCAACCGCGCGGCCACCATCGAGATCTGCAACGACAAGGGCCTGCAGGCCCTGCTGTTCGCCCGGCACGACATCCCCCACCCGGTGTCGCTGCACGCGTACAGCTACGACCAGGTCCGTGAGGCCGTCACCGCCCTGGACTACCCGGCCGTCCTCAAGCCCGTGAGCGGCTCGTGGGGTCGGGGCGTCACCAAGCTGACCGACGAGGCGTGCGTGGAGGGCTGGGTCGGCGGCCGGGAGTCCGCCGACGCCGGCGGGAAGCTGTTCCCCGTCCTCGTCCAGCAGTACATCGACAAGCCCGGCCACGACCTGCGGGTCGTCGTCGTGGGACGGACCCCGGTCGTGGCGATCGAACGGGTCTCCACCGACTGGCGCACCAACACCCACCTCGGTGCGGAGGTCCGGCGGACCGAGATCACCGACGAGATCGAGAAGCGCTGTGCACAGGTTGTGGACGCGCTGGGCGAGGGCTTCTACGGCGTCGACCTGGTCGAGGACCGCTCCACGGGCGAGCTGATGGTCCTGGAAGTGAACGCCAACCCGGAGTTCGCCCGCTCCTCCGCACAGCACGGCGTGAACGTGGCCGGCCACCTGGCCGCGTATGTCGCGGAGACCCACGGGCGCACCGGCGTCCGGACGGCCGCGTGATGACGAGGGAACAACGAGGAAACATGGACTTGTTCGACACAGCCACCGTGCTCACCCGGGTCATGACGTCCGGCGTGGTCATGAGCATCGAGAAGAGCGACCGCGAACTGCCCGGCCTGGAAAGGCTCCTGACCAAGAAGACCGGCCGGTCCAAGGCCGTGCTGCTCAACAGCCGCAGCGCCGCCGTGCACGCCGCGCTCGCCGGCCAGGGCATCGGCCACGGTGACACCGTCCACCGCCCCGGCCTGGCCGAGAAGGACCTCGCGTTCCTGAGCTGGCTCGGGATCTCCGTCGCGCAGGACTCCCCGGAGGGCACCGTCCCGGCCTTCGACCACTTCTCCCTGGACCCGGCCAACGCGGCCGACCTGGGCGAGCTGGCGGCCGCGGCCACGGCCCCGGCCCTCGTGGTGGACCTCACCGGCATCGGCTTCGGGCCCGCCGCCGCGGTGCTCACCGACGACCCCAAGGTCTGGGCCCGCGCCGAGCGTCTGAAGATCTTCGGCGCCTACGACCTGCGGACCATGTGGACCCAGCAGGAGGAGGCCGCGGACCTCGTCCCCGGCGTCCAGTTCAACTACCGGCTGAGCCCGCTCGTCGCCGCCTGCATCCGGATGGCCCTCGGCCAGGCGGTCCGGCCCCTGACCACCACCGGAGCTGAGAAGTGATCACCGACTTTCCCGACCGCCCGCTGCCGCTGCCGGACGAGGCGGACCTCGCCGCCGAACTCGCCGCCTTCGGCGGCGGCCAGATGATCCCCAAGGAGCTGCGCCGGACGATCTTCCCGGTCATCACCAAGGAGGACGTCTTCAACCTGATGCTCGCCCAGCGGTCCACGCCGGAGAAGGTCGTCGCCGACTTCGCCGAGGCCTACCGCGCCTACGTGGGCGCCAACTATGCGCTGCCCACCGCGAGCGGCACCTCCAGCCTCCACCTGGCCCTCGTCGGCGCAGGTGTCCAGCCCGGCGACGAGGTGATCGTCCCGGCGTTCACCTTCATCGCCACCGCGCAGGCGGTCGTCGCGGCCCACGCGATCCCCGTCTTCGTCGACATCGACCCGCACACGTACTGCATGGACCCGGAGGCGGCCGCCGCGGCGATCACCGACCGGACCCGCGCCATCATGCCGGTCCACGTCCACGGCCTGCCCGCCGACGTCACCGCGCTGCGCGCCCTCGCCGACAGCCGCGGCATCGCCTTCGTCGAGGACGCCTCGCACGCCCACTCCGCGAAGGTCGCGGGCCAGGTAGCCGGCTCCTTCGGCGACGCCGCGGGCCAGAGCCTGATGGCCGACAAGAACTTCCCGCTCGGCGGGGAGGGCGGCATCGCCTTCTTTAAAGAGGAGGCGTCCTACGAGCGCGCCGTCGAATACGTGCGCCGCCACGGCATCGACTACGAGATGTCCTGGGTCGCCGCCGCCTTCGGCGCCAGCCAGCTCAAGCGCCTGCCGTACTACGACGAGGTCCGCGCCCGCAACGCGGCGCTCCTGGGCGAAGCCCTGAACGAGACCGGCCTGTTCCGCGCCCCGTACGTGCCCGAGGGCCACGTCCACGCGTACAACATGTACCGGATCACGCTGCGCCCCGAGGAGGCCGGCCTGGAGGACCTGCCCGTGTGGGCGGTCAAGGAGGCCGTGCACGAGCTGCTCGTCGCCGAGGGCGTCCCCGCCCGCGAGTGGCAGAACACGCCCATCCCCTGCCACCTGCCCTTCCAGCACCGGCTCGGCTTCGGCAACGGCTACCCCTTCACCCTCAACCCGGGCGCCGTGCGCGACCACAAGCCCGAGGACTTCCCCGTCACCCTGGGGATGCTCGACAGCACCCTGGTCCTCTGCCGCGAGCTGCGCTCCCCGGTCGAGTACGAGCGGGCGCTGCGCTACGCCGACGCCTTCCGCAAGGTGGCCCGCCGCCCGGACGCGATCCGCAAGCTCGTCGAGGACCGCGACTACGTCCGGCCGTACGAGAAGGCGGCCCGCCTTGGCTGAGAGCAAGCAGGAGAAGCTCAGGGTCGCGGTCGTCGGCGCCAGTGGCTACACCGGCGGCGAGGTGATCCGCCTGCTGCTGGAACACCCGCACGTGGAGCTCGCGTTCCTCTCCGCCGAGCGCAGCGCCGGGGCGCAGATCGGCGCGGTCCACCCGTGGCTGCGCAACCACCCGGGCGCCGCGGGGCTGAAGTTCCGGCCGCTGGCCGAACTGCCGGACGTGGACATCGCGTTCAGCTGCCTGCCCACCGGTGCGCTGCCGGAGCGGCTGCCGCTGCTCGCCGAGCGCGCCAAGCGGGTGCTGAACATCGCGGGCGACTTCCGTCTGCGCGACCCGCACGACATTGCGACGCACTACCCGAAGACGGCGGCCCACCCTCCGCAGGAACCTTTCGCCTACTACGTTCCGGAGCTGTCGCCCGGCATCCCGGAGGGCCGGTTCATCAACCTGCCCGGCTGCATGGCCGTCACCACGATCTACGCGCTCTACCCGCTGCTGGCCGCCGGGCTGGCCTCCACGCGCGTGATCGTCGACGCCAAGACCGGCTCCACGGGCGGCGGACGCGGCGGCAACGAGCCCCCGGCCGAGCGCGCGGGCAACTTCCGGGTGCACAAGCTGCACGGCCACCGGCACTCCCCGGAGATCCACCAGGCCCTGGAGGAGTTCACCGGCGCCAGCCTCGACCTGCAGTTCTCCACGCACAGCCTCGACGTGCCGCGCGGCATCATGGTCACGGCCTACAGCCAGCTGAAGTCCGGGGTCGAGCCGCTGGACGTCAAGCGGGCCTACGCCAAGGCCTACGTCGGCAAGTCGTTCGTCCGGGTGCGGCCCGCGCCCAAGGCGCCGCAGGACTTCCCGATGCTCAAGGCCGTCATCGGCTCGAACATCGCCGAGGTCGCGGTGTCCGTGCGCGACGGCGAGTGCGTCGTCGTCGCCGCCCTGGACAACCTCATCAAGGGCGCCGCGGGCCAGGCCGTCCAGGCCATGAACCTCATCAGCGGCCTCGACGAGGCGGCGGGTCTGCCCAGGACGGCGGTGTCGCCGTGAAGCCCCTCTACGTGGTCAAGGTCGGCAGCGCGACCCTCGACCGCGGCGCGATCCACCAGGAGCTCGCCGGGCTCGTGGCCCGGGGCGCCCGCGTCCTGCTGGTGGCCGGCGGCGCCGTCGGCATCGAGCAGCACTACGAGGCCATCGGCCGGCCCATGCCCCAGCTGCGGCTGGCCAACGGCGACGCGGTGCGCTACTGCCCGCCCGAGGAGATGCCCCACCTCATCGACGCCTACGAGCGGGTCACCCTGCCCGCCGTCGAGGAGGGCCTGCGCGCCCTCGGCCTGAGCGCCTTCACGGCCGTCGCCTCCCGCGGCGGACTGGTCACCGGGCGCGCCAACCGCCCGCTGAAGGCCGTCACCGCCGAGGGCAAGGCCACCGTCGTCCGCGACCACCGCGCGGGCGTCCCCGAGGACGTCGACACCGTACGGCTGAACGCCCTCCTCGACGCGTACGACGTGGTCTGCCTCTCGCCGCCGGTCCGCGACCGGGACGGCGGGGTGCCGCTCAACGTCGACGCCGACGTCCTCGCGGCCGCGCTCAGCAACGCCCTGGACGCCGACCACCTGCGGCTGGTCACCGGCACCGCCGGACTGCTCACCGACCCCTCCGACCCCGCCTCCACCCTGCGCCACGCCCACCCGGGCGAGGCCCGGGCCTACGCGGGCGGCCGGATGCGGCAGAAGGTCCGGGCCGCCGAGCTGGCCCTGGAGGGCGGCTCCGCGGACGTGGCCATCACCGGCCCGCACACCATGGCGGACCCCTCCGGCTGGACCCGCTTCTGGCGGGCCGAGGAGCCGGCCGGGGACCTGACGCTGCTCAGCCGCGCCGTCGGGATCTCCTCGGTCTCCGGCGACGAGCACGAACTGGCCCTCTACCTGCGCGACTGGTGCACCGAGCACGGCATCGACGCGTTCGTCGACGAGGCCGGCAACCTCGTGGCCACCCGCGGCACCGGCGAGAACCGGCTGCTGCTCCTCGGCCACATGGACACCGTCCCGCACCGCTGGCCCGTCGAGTGGCGCGAGGACGAGCTGTGGGGCCGCGGCAGCGTGGACGCCAAGGGCTGCCTGGTCAACTTCCTGCAGGTGCTGGCCGACGCCGAGATCCCGGAGAACGGGCAGCTGCGCGTCGTGGGCGCGGTCGAGGAGGAGATCTCCTCGTCCAAGGGCGCCTTCCACGCCCGCGACCACTACCCGGCCGACGCGGTCGTCATCGGCGAGCCCAGCGGCTCCGGGAAGCTCACCCTCGGCTACTTCGGCCTCTTCAAGCTGAAGGTCACGGCGACCGTCGCCAGCGGCCACTCGGCCGGCATGGACGCGGTCTCCGCCCCGGACGCCCTGATCCGCGTCCTGGAGGACATCCGCGACGCCGTCCGCGGCGAGGCGTCGGACGCGCTCAGCGCCGTCATCGACATCAGCTGCAATACCGGCCGGGAACGCCACCAGGCCGTCGGCATCCTCAACTTCCGGGTGCCGCCGGACGCCGACCTCGCCACCCTGCGCAAGCTCGCGCTCGACCAGGCGGGCCCCGGCGCGGAGATCGAGGTGCTGCGCGCGACCCCCGGCTACGCGGGCGGCCGCACGAGCCCCCTGGCCAAGGTGTTCACCCGGGCCTTCGGTGCGGCGGGCGTCCGCCCCCGCTTCGTGGTCAAGAAGGGCACCTCGGACATGAACACCCTCGCCACCACCTGGCAGGGCGTCCCGATGGTGGCGTACGGGCCGGGGGACTCCGCGCTCGACCACACCGACGAGGAGCGGATCGGCGCCGAGGAGACCCGTACCGCCCGCACCGTGCTGGCGGACGCCGTGAGCCGGTGGTTCGCCCTGGAAGGGGGACGGTCATGACCGCAGTGCTGGAGAACGACACCTCGCTCGAGGCGCGTGCCGCCGAGGCCCGCCGGCTGGTGGTCGACATGGCGGCGAGCCCGCGCGGCTGCCACCTGGGCGGCAGCCTGTCGGTGCTCGACATCCTGATCGCGGCGCTGCACCGGGCCTCCCGCGGCGACGGCACCGAGGTCGTGCTCAGCAAGGGCCACGCGGCCGCCGGGCTGTACGCCGCCCTGCACGTCAGCGGGATCCTGCCGGAGAACCCGGCGCCGCTGTACGGACAGGCCGGCCACCCCTTCACCGGCCACCCCGGCCCCAAGGTGCCCGGGGTGCTCTTCCCCACCGGCAGCCTCGGCCACGGGGTGCCCTACGCGGCGGGCTGGGCGCTCTCCGAGCGGCTGTCGGGGCGGAACGGACTCGGGATCGCCGTCGCGGGGGACGGCGAACTGCAGGAAGGTCTGGTCTGGGAGGCGTGCCAGGTCGCCGCGGCGCAGCGGCTGGGCAACTTCGTGCTCGTCGTGGACCGCAACGGCGGCCAGAACGACGGCATGGTCGAGGACATCTCGCCGCTGCCCCACCTCGCGGAGCGGTTCGTGAGCTTCGGCTTCAACATCGCCCGCGTCGACGGGCACAACCTCGCCGCCCTGACGGCGCTGTTCGACGAGGACCGCAGGGATGCGGACCGGCCGCTCGCGGTGATCGCCGACACCGTCAAGGGCAAGGGCCTGCCGCCCGTCGAGGGCAAGGCCGGCTCGCACTACGTGACCATCGACGCCCCGCGCGCCGCCAAGTGGAAGCGGATGATCCGATGACCTTGTCAGGGCGCGACGCCTACCGCGCCGAACTCACCGCCCTCGCCGAGGCGGACGAGCGCATCGTCTGCCTGGAGGCCGACCTCGGCGGCAAGAACCACCCCTTCCAGACCGCCCACCCCGACCGGTTCTTCAATCTCGGCATCGCCGAGGGCGCCATGGTCGACATGGCCGCGGGTCTCGCGGCCGGCGGGCACCGGCCCTTCGTCTCCACCTTCGCGCCGTTCGCCGCGCTCCGGGCGGCCGAGAGCCTCAAGCTCACCCTCGGCTACCTGGGCGCGGGCGTCACGGTGGTCGCCCCCTACGCGGGCGTCTCCGGCGCCTGGTTCGGCACCACCCACCACTGCCTGGAGGACCTCGCGGTCCTGCGCAGCGTTCCCGGCGTGACCATCGCCGCCCCGTACGGCGAGGCCGACATGCGCGCCGTCGTGCGGGCGGCCGCCGAGTCCGGGCGCCCGCACTACATCCGGACCGGCCGGAACGCGGCGTACGAGAGCCTGCCGTGGTCCGGCGGCGAACTGCCGCTGGTCAACTGGGCGAACGAGGCGGCGGCGGACGAGGTCTGCCTGGTGTCGGTCGGGGAGGAGGGCACCCGCCTCGCGCTGGAGGCGACCGGGCAGCGGCCCGGCCTGGGCCACGCCCACCTCACCTACCTGGACCACCACCACCTGACGCTCGCCGCCGCCGAACTCGGTGACCGGCACCGCCGTTTCGTGGTCGTCGAGGAGCACCGGCGGGAGGGCGGCGTCGCCGAGGCGCTGGCGCTGCTGATGCCCCGCTGCGAGGTCTTCGGCGTCAACGCGGGGCACGCGTGGCCTGCCGAGGGCGGTGACCACGGGGAGGTCATGGCCGCCCTGGGCTTCGACCTTCAGGCGGTCCTCGCCGCGGCGGACCGGCTCACGCCGGCAGAGGTGTAACGCCCCGGTCCCACCCTTTCGCCGTTTCCTGGGGGGCGAGCCCCCAGCCCCCCAGGTCCCCCTCCCCCTTCGTCCACACCCATCCACAGGAGTTGTCCACCGTGTCGCAGCAGTTCGAGATCGATCACCTGGGGGAGGCCCCCACCCCCGCCCCGGACGTGCCCGGGGCGCGCCGCGGCGGCCGCGTCACCCTGCTCGCCGACGCCCCGCCGGAGCACGTCGACCCGACGCAGATGTACATCGGCACCACGCTCGGCGTCGCGCTCGGCCTCTTCCACCGGACCCTCACGGGCTACCAGGAGAGCTACGACGGCGGCCCGCGCCGCCTCGTCGGCGACCTCGCGACCGACACCGGCCGCACCACCGACGGCGGCCGGACCTGGACCTACACCCTGCGCGAGGGCCTGAAGTTCGAGGACGGCACGCCCGTCACCTCGTACGACGTGGCGCACGCGATCACCCGCTCGTTCGGCCCCAACGGCGTCTACGGCCCGCAGTTCATCCAGCAGGCCCTGGACCCGGAGCGCGCCTACGGCGGCCCCGAGGAGGACGGCCCGCAGGCGCCCGGCCTGAGCACGCCCGACGAGCGCACGATCGTCTTCTCCCTCGCCGAGCCGACCCCCGGCTTCCCGTTCTTCGCCACCACGACCACCACCACGCCGGTCCCGCGCGACCGCGACACCGGCGCGGACTACGAGACGTCGTGGCTGGCCACCGGCCCGTACAAGGTCAAGGAGCGGGTCGCGGGGGAGAAGGGTCACTACCTGCTGGAGCGCAACCCGCACTGGGACCCGGCCACCGACCCGATCCGCCACCAGTACCCGGACGAGATCCTCTGGGAGTTCGGCGTCGCCCGCGACCAGCAGACCGAGCGCCTGCTGGACCCCTCCGGCCAGGACCGCTTCGCCGTCGCGACCTTCGACGTCGCCGACGCGCACGTGGCCACCGTCCAGGGCTCCGAGGAGCTCTCGTCCCGCGTGATCGCCGGGCCGTCCGCGTACCTGCAGTACGTGTACATCAACACCCGCCGCGTCACCGACGTGGACGTGCGCCGGGCCCTCAACCACGCCTTCGACCGCGGCACCTGCGTGGAGCTCGCGGGCGGCACGGCGGGCGCCCAGTACGCCACCACGATCCTCGCGCCGATGGTCCCCGGCTACCGCCACCACGACGTCTACCCGTCGGGCGAGCACGGCGACCCGGTCAAGGCCAAGGAGCTGCTGGCCGGCAAGGAGCTGCGCCCGCTGGTCTTCGCCTACCCGGACACCCTCCCGAACGCCCCCGTGGCCCCCGCGGTCAAGACCGCCCTGGAGGCGGCCGGCTTCGAGATCGTCCTGCGCCCGGTCGACAAGGCCGCGTTCTACAGCCTGATGGGCGACGCCGAGAACGACTGCGACCTGATCTACGGCGTGTGGGGCCCGGACTTCCCGGACGCCTCCGGCGTCTTCGACGTCCTCTTCCGCGGCGACCGCCTCACCGCCCAGGGCAACATGAACCTCTCCTACTTCGACGACCCGGAGATCACCGCGGAGATCGCCCGGCTCGCCCAGGAGCCCGACCGCGCGGCCGTCGCCGAGGGCTACGCCGAGCTGGACCGCCGTCTGATGGCCGAGCACGCGCCGGTCGTCCCCGTGTACTACAAGCGGCAGTTCACCCTCTTCGGGCCGCAGGTCGGCGGGCTGTTCCTGAGCGCGCAGTACTTCGTGCCCAACCTGACCCGCGTCCACGTCGTCGCCTGAGCAGGCGGGCCGGAGAGGAGGGAAACCACCGATGAGCAGCGCAACCTCGCCCCTGCGAACGGTTTTTCAGAACAACTTCGGCGGTCTGCCGAGGCCGTTCTGGATCGTCTTCGCCGGAATGATCGCGAACCGGATCGGCACCATGGTCGTCCCGTTCCTGGTCTTCTACCTGGGCTCGCGCGGCATCAGCACCGCACAGACCGGCGGCATCGTGATCGCCCTCGGCATCGGCGGCATGTTCGGGCCGGTGCTCGGCGGTTCGCTCGCCGACCGCATCGGCCGCCGCTCCGCGGTCATCATCGGCCTGGTCGCCACCCCCGCCGGCCTGGGTGCGCTGCTCGCGGCGCCCAGCCCGGTCACGCTGGGCGCCGCGGCGGCCCTGCTCGGCCTGACGTCGGGCATCTACCGCCCGGCCGCCTCCGCGCTCGTCGGCGACGTCGTCGGCACGGAGCTGCGCGGCAAGGCGTTCAGCCTGCTGCACTGGGGCTTCAACATCGGCACGGCCGTGGCGAGCGCCGCCGCGGGCTACCTGGCGGCCCGCGGCTTCTGGCTGCTGTTCCTGCTGGACGCCGTCACCTGCCTGGCCTACGCGGTCATCGTGATCGTCGGCATCCCCAAGGACCTGCCCCGCCCCGAGGCGCCCGCCCAGGCCAAGGGCGGCGTCGGCTACGGCGTCGTCTTCCGGGACCGGCTGATGCTCGCCCACATGGGCCTGAGCACCCTCGGCATCACCATCTACACCCAGACCGAGTTCACCATCCCCCTCGCCATCCGCTCGGACGGCCTGTCGCCCGCGGTCTACGGCCTCGTCGGCGTCGCCAACGCCGTGCTGGTCGTGGCCCTCCAGCCCGTCCTCTACGGCCGGCTCGCCAAGCTGCCCCGCATCAAGGTGCTCGCCGCCTCGTGGGCGCTGATCGGCATCGGCGTCGCCTCCACCGGGCTCGCCGGCAACGCCTGGCAGTACGTCCTGACCGTGGTGGTCTGGTCGGTCGGCGAGGTCGTCAACGGCGTCGTGGCCGGTGCGATCGTCGCCGACATCGCCCCCGCGGAGGCCCGCGGCCGCTACCAGGGCGCGATCAGCTGGGTCTGGTCCGCGGCGCGCCTGGCGGCGCCCGCCACCGCGGTCGGCCTGTTCACCACCGTCGGCCCGGCCGCCCTGTGGTGGGGCTGCGCCGTCACCGGCATCCTCACCGCGCTCGCGACGCTGCGCCTCACCGCCGCCGTCGAGCGGCGCGTCAACCCCCCTCAGACCGACAACTCGAAGCTTACGGAGAAGGCACTGTGACCCGTTTCCCCACCGATCACGAGCTCGTCGAGCAGTACCACCGGCAGGACGCCCTGCGCCACGTCGTGGACGAGATCGACCGCCACCCCTCGCTGAGCAACTGGACGGGCTCGTACCTGCCCCGGCCGCTGTTCGTCGACCACCGCGAGATCGTGGACTTCGGCACCGACGTCCTGCGCCTCTTCGAGCTGATCACCTCGCTGCCCCAGCGCCTCTTCGACGGCGACCTGCAGCGCTACACGTCCACCCTCGGCATCGACGAGCAGCGGGCGAAGCTGATCACCTCGCTCGGCGGCATCAAGCCGCCCTGCTACGGCCGCGCCGACATGTACCACGACGGCACCTCGTTCAAGCTGCTGGAGATCGGCATCGCCAGCGAGGTCGGCGGCGCGGACCGCGCGGGCGAGATCCCCAAGGCCCTGATGGAGAACGAGGCGTTCGCGAAGTTCGCCGCCGACCACGGCCTCGGCTACACCCACACCGGCCGCGAGGTCGCCGAGACGCTGCGCGAGGCCGGCCGGCACCTGAGCGACTCGCCGGTCGTGGCGCTCCTGGAGGGCCCGGGCGGGCTCGCCGGGTACGCGGCCCACTGGAACACCTTCCGCGACGTGATGCGCGGCTTCGGCCTGGACTTCCACGTCGCCGAGGTCGGCGACGTCCGCGAGCGCGACGGCAAGCTCTACCTGGGCGACACCGGCATCGACGTCGTGCTGCGCTGCTTCACCGTCGAGGAGATCATCGGCGACGCGGACGGCTTCGCGCTGGTCGAGCCGGTCCTCAAGGCCCACCGCGAGGGCGGCACCGTCCTGTTCACGCCCTTCGAGAGCAACCTCTTCGCCAACAAGGGCGCGCTGGGCCTGCTCTCCGACACCCGCCACCGGGACCGCTTCACCGCCGACGAGCTGGCCGTCGTCGACCGCGTCCTGCCCTGGACCCGCTCCCTCAAGGGCGCCGCGTCCCTGGACGACGAGCTCGTCACGTACGCCCGCGACAACCGCGAGGAGCTCATCCTCAAGCCGAACGGCTACTACGGCGGCGTCGGCGTCGTCGCGGGCTGGGACACCGACGCGGACACCTGGTGGAAGACCCTCAAGGACGGCGTCGAGGACGGCTGCGTCATCCAGAAGCGCGTGATCCCGCGCTCCGAGCCGGTCCGGGACCCGCAGACCGGGGCCGTCGAGCCCTGGCAGGCCGCATGGGGCCTGTTCTACACGCCGCGCGGCTACGCGGGCGCCTACGCGCGTGCCGTCCCCGCCTTCGAGAGCCCGGTCATCGGCGTCACCGCGTACAAGAACACGCGCACCGCCGGCGTCTTCCACTACGGAGAGGTCTGACGCCCGATGACCGTCACCGAGACCTGGCTCCGGCGGACGGAGGAAGGCGACCGCGGACTGCTCGACGCCGTACGGGACGCACGGCTCCCCGAGGCGTTCGCCGAGGCCTTCGGCAAGATGCTGCTCCCGCGGCCGTTCTTCGTCCCGGAGGCCGAGATCCGCGCCGTCGCCGACGACCTGAGCGCCTTCTTCGAGCTGCTGTTCGACATCCCGCAGCGGCTCTACGACGGCGACCTCGGGCGGTACTGCGCGGCACTGGGCATCGACGCGGCCCGCGCCGCCGTCATGCGGCGGCTGGGCGACCGGCCGGCGCTGTACGGGCGCGCGGACCTCAGCCACGACGGCGAGTCGTTCAAGCTCTTCGAGCTCAACGTGGGCAGCTCCCTCGGCGGCACGGACCGCGCCGAGCTCGCCCGCGTCCTCCTCGACGTGCCCGCCTTCCGCGCCTTCGCCGATGAGCACGGTCTCGGTCACGTCCACACCGGGGAGCGCCTCGCCGCGACCCTGCGCGAGGTCTCCCGGGACCTCACCGGCGGCGCCGAGCCCGTCGTCGCCTACGTCGAGGCCAACGGCGGCCTGTCCGGCAGCACCCACCTCGCGCGCTCCTTCGCGGAGATGATGCACCGCTGCGGCATCGACCTCGTCGTCGGCGAGGTCGGGCAGCTGGAGGAGCGGGCCGGGCGGATCCACCTGCACGGCCGCCGCGTCGACGTGATCCTGCGGTACTTCACGCCCAACGAGATCGTGGACGACCCCGACGGGCCGCGTGACCTCGAACCCGTGCTGCGGGCCCACGAGGAGGGCCGCGTGGTCCTGTGGACCACGCCGCAGAGCGCCCTCTTCGGCAACAAGGGCGCCATGGCCCTGATGTCGGACCCGCGGCTGCGCGAGGGCCTCTCGGACGCGGAAGCGCAGCTCATCGACCGCATCCTGCCCTGGACCCGGCTCCTGACCCCCGAGCTCACCGACCACTGCCGCGCCCACCGCGACGAGCTCATCCTCAAGCCGCGCGCCGACTACGGCGGCGCCGGCATCGTCGCAGGCTGGGACAGTACCGACCGGGAGTGGAAGGACGCCCTCGACGCCTCCGCCGGCGCCGGGTTCATCGTGCAGCGCCGCGCCGGCTGCCGCCCCGAGAAGGTGATCGACCCCGAGAGCGGGCAGGCGGGCGAGTGGAGCGCCACATGGGGCGTGTTCCTGCTCCCGACCGGCTACGCGGGCTCCTACGTGCGGGCGCTGGAGGACGCGAGCGGTGTCGTCCGGGCCGGCACCTTCAAGACGACCACGGTGTTCCACACCCCCGACCCGGCACCTGCGGTCACCCGCAGCCCTGAGAAGGACGCGGCATGGCAGGCAATCTGACCCAGGACGAGGCACGGGAGCGCGGGCGGCTGCTCTCCGTCGAGTCGTACGAGGTCCACGTCGACCTCACCGGCGGCCCGGACACCTTCCGCTCCACCACGGTCGTACGTTTCACGTGGAACACCGAGCCGGGGCCCGGGACGGCCACGTTCGCCGAGCTCGCGGACGCGGACGTGCACGAGGCGGTCCTGAACGGGGTCCCGCTCCCCGCGGGATCCGTGCGCGACGGCCGGATCGCCCTGACGGGCCTCGCCGCCGTCAACGAGCTGCGCGTCGTCGCCGACTGCCGCTACTCGCGCACCGGCGAGGGCCTGCACCGCTTCACCGACCCCGCCGACGACCGCACCTACCTCTACAGCCAGTTCGCGACCGCCGACGCGCAGCGCGTCTTCGCGTGCTTCGACCAGCCCGACCTCAAGGCGCGGCTGGAGCTGACCGTGACCGCGCCCGACGGCTGGGAAGTCCTCTCCAACTCCGCCGTGGACGAGCCGGTGCCCGGGCCGTCCGGCACGGTCTGGCACTTCCCGCCCACCGAGCCGCTGCCGACGTACGCGCTCGCGCTCGTCGCCGGCCCGTACCACGTCGCGCACGACGAGTACCGGGCCGAGGACGGCCGGGTCGTCCCGCTGCGCGCCCTGTGCCGCGCCTCGCTGGCGGAGCACCTCGACGCCGACGTCGTCTTCGACATCACCAAGCGCGGCTTCGGCTTCCTCCAGGGCCTCTTCGCGACGCCCTACCCGTTCACCAAGTACGACCAGATCTTCGCGCCCGAGTTCAACGTCGGGGCGATGGAGAACGCCGCCTGCGTCACGGTGAACGAGAAGTACGTCTTCCGCTCGCGGCCCACCGCCCTGCTCCGCGAGCGCCGGGCCGAGACGCTGCTGCACGAGCTGGCGCACATGTGGTTCGGCGACCTCGTGACCATGCGCTGGTGGGACGACCTCTGGCTCAACGAGTCCTTCGCCACCTACGCCGGCGTGCTCGCCCAGAGCGAGGTCACCGAGTGGACCGGCGCCTGGGCCACCTTCGCGGCCCTGCGCAAGGCGGAGGCGTACCGCCAGGACCAGCTGCCGTCCACCCACCCCATCGCCGCCGACATCCCCGACATCGCCGCCACCGAGGTCAACTTCGACGGCATCACGTACCTCAAGGGCGCCTCCGTCCTCAAACAGCTGGTCGCCTACGTGGGCCGCGACAACTTCGAGGCGGCGATCCGTACGTACATCCGCCGCCACGCCTGGGGCAGCACCACCCTGGCCGACCTCCTCCGCGCCCTGGAGGAAACCTCGGGCCGCGACCTCGCCGCGTGGTCGCAGGAGTGGCTGGAGACCTCCGGCGTCAACACGCTGCACGCCGAGTACGAGACGGACGCCGACGGCCGGATCACCCGCTGTACCGTCGTCCAGGCCGCGCCCGAGAGCAGCCCCGTCCTGCGCTCGCACCGGATGGCGATCGGCCTCTACGACCGCGGGCCGGACGGGATCACCCGGCGGCACCGCGTCGAGACCGACGTCACCGGGGCCCGTACGGACGTCCCCGCGCTCGTCGGCGAGCGGCTGCCCGAACTGCTGCTCCTCAACGACGACGACCTCACCTACGCCAAGGTCCGGCTCGACGAGCGGTCCCTGCGCACCGTCCTCGGGGGCATCGGCGAGATCCGCGACCCGCTGGCCGCCGCACAGGTGTGGACGATCGCCTGGAACATGACCCGCGACGCCCTGCTCCCGGCCCGCGACTACGTCGCCCTCGTCGTCTCCGGCCTCGGCTCCGTCACCGACGCCACCCTCGCCCAGACCCTCCTGGACCAGGCCCGCAAGGCCGTCCACGACTACGCCGACCCGGCGTGGCGGGACACCGGCCTGGAGATCCTCGCCGAGGCGGCCCACGGCCTGCTGCGCACCGCCGAGCCCGGCTCCGAGCTGCAACTCGTCTACGCCCAGGCGTTCCTGCAGGCCGCGGCCTCGCCCGCGCACCTGCGCGTTCTGCGGGACATCCTCGACGGCAACGCCGGCTTCCCCGGCCTGGAGGCCGACGCCGACCTGCGCTGGGCACTGCTGCGCCGCCTCGTCGCCCGGGGAGCGGCAGGGCCCGACGACATCGACACGGAGCTGCGCGGCGACCGGTCCGCGGCCGGCGTGCGCAACGCGGTCGTCTGCCGGGCGGCGCTGCCCACCCCCGAGGCGAAGGAGGCGGCCTGGCAGCGGATGCTCGCGGCCGACCTGCCCAACAGCCTGCTGCGCGCCAACCTGGAAGGCTTCACCGAGCCGGACCACCGCGACCTCCTGGAGCCTTTCGCCGACCGGTACTTCGCCGAGGTACGGCGTATGTGGGCCGAGCGGCCCGGCGGCAACGCCCAGCGCTTCGCCCGCGAGGCCTTTCCCGCGGGCGCCGTCTCCGAGCGCACCCTCGCCTCGGCGGACGCCGCCGCCTCGGCGGACGGCGTACCGGCGGCCCTGCGCCGGCTGCTCGTCGAAGGCCGGGACGAGGTGGCGCGGGCGGTCCGGGCACGCCGGTGCGACGCCCGCAGCAGCACAACGACGCTCGTCTGACCGACGATCCTTCATTCCCTCAATCCATCAATCCATCAACGGAGTGCGAGGAGGACACCGTGAATCGCACGCTCCCCACGAGCGGTGAAGTGCATGTGTGGTTCGGCGACTCGCACCACGCACCTCACGCGGACGCCGTCGGCGACATCTCCCTGCTGTCGCGCGAGGAGAAGATCCGGTGCGCCCGCATCACCCACCTCGCGGAGCGCCGGGGCTTCGCGGCGGCCCGCGCCGGGGCCCGGCGCATCCTGGCGGACCTCCTCGGGGCGGCCCCGGAGACGATCGACCTGGCCTCCCCGCCCCCGCCTCTGGCCCTGGACCTCGTCTGGTCCGCGCACGGTTGGCTGTTCGCCCTCGCCCGCGACGCCCGGATCGCCGTGGCTCTCGCGCAAGTTGAGGATCCGGCGTCCGAGGTCGCCGCCCGGGCCCGGGTGCGGCGCAAGGCACTTGCGAGGATCGCCGAAGCCGAATCCGGCACGGCTCCGCAAAGATCATCGGGTAATTTCTCGGTGCACGACGTGCCCACACCAGGTGCCGCCATCGCTGCCGTCGCCTGCTCCGGCCGACACCGCCGTACCGGCCCGGTGTCACTCCTTCTGAGAGAGGTACCCGTTGTCACGTAAATTCGTTTTCCTGCTGGCGAGTTCGCGGAACGCCGGCGTCACCGGCAACTCCGAACTGCTGGCCAAGCGGGCCGCCGAGGCGCTGCCCGACTCGGTCGAGCAGGAGTGGATCCGCCTCACCGACCTCCCCCTCGACCCCTTCCAGGACATACGTCACGAGGGCGACGGCGTGTACCCGCAGCCCACCGGGAACGAGAAGGTGCTGCTGGACGCGACCCTGTCCGCCACGGACCTCGTCATCGTCTCGCCGGTCTACTGGTACAGCCTGGCCACGCCCGCCAAGCTCTACCTCGACTACTGGTCCGCGTGGCTGCGCGTGCCCGGCGCCGACTTCCGGGCCGCCATGGGCGGCACGACGCTGTGGGGCGTCACCGGGCACGCGACCCGGGACCGCAAGGTCGCCGAGCCGCTCATCGGGACGCTGGAGCTCACCGCCGACTTCATGGGCATGAACTGGGGCGGCGTGCTGCTCGGCAACGGCACCCGGCCGGGCCAGGTCCACGACGACGAGGGCGCGCTCGACGAGGCGGCGGCGTTCTTCGGCCGCGCGCCGCAGGAGTACGTGGCGGCCTGAGCCGTTGACGCTTCTCCGCTGAGCCTTCTCCGGCAGGGCCCTCCGGCCCGCGCGACGCGCGCGGGCCGGAGGGCCCTGCTCATGCCGGGAACAGCTCCGTCAGGAGCGGCCGGTCGGCCGGTCGGCCGTCGTCAGAACGGCCGGTCGTCCGTCCCGCCGTTCTCGGGCGAGGACTCGGCCTCGGCCTGCTTGGCCTGGACCTCGGGGTCGAGCGGTGAGGAGGAGGCCGCGGGACCCGTGCCGTCGACCGAGCTCAGCGGCGGGCGGTCGCGCACCTCGGTGGCCTCGGGCGGCTCGACCAGCCAGTCCGGGTTGGCCTGCTTGTCCCACCACTTCCAGGCCGCATACGCACCACCGGCGATCACAGCCGCCACGGCCAGGCGCCGGAGCACCCGCCCCGCCCGGCACCGCCGGTCGCGCCGGGCGACCAGCTTCTCGATCTCGCGGGGGCTGACCTGCCCGCGCAGCGCGGCGAACGCGGCGGCACTGCGGGCGACGGCCTCCTCCCGGACCGGCTCGACGGCCGTGCGGGCCCGCACGGCGGCCTGGTCGATCTTCGGGGGCAGGGCGTCGCGGGCGTGCTCGATCCGCGGGTGCAGATGGGCGTCGTACTGGCAGCGGGCCTGGTGAGCGGCCTCCGCGACCTTGGGCGCCAGCCGGGTCCGGGCCTCGTGCGCATAGTGCACGGCGGCATCCTTCGCAGTGCCGGCGTAGGGCGCCACCACTTCCGACGCATGGCGCACGACATCCTTCGTGCTTGCGGCCGCGTGGCGCACGCTGTCCTTGCGGGTCACGAGAACCTCCTCCTCGGTGGCGTATGTTTTGTCGCCTTTCCACCCAGTGAAAAATCATGCCTGCGGACGGGCGGTCCGGCACGTGTGGGCGGGCATCCGGGTCAACGGGGGACGGAGCGGGTGGGACCTCGCTCGACCATGCCACGCTTTCGTGCGGCGCGCGGGCGTTTGCTGGCTACTCGCCGCGAACCCGTCCATGCGAGGATCGGTAGCCGTCAGTGAAGACTATGGAAGGTAGATCGTGGCCGAGCAGCTTTACGCCACCCTGAAGACCAACCAGGGCGACATCGAGATCCGGCTCCTGCCGGACCACGCCCCGAAGACGGTCGCCAACTTCGTCGAGCTCGCGAAGGGCGAGCGCGCGTGGATCAACCCCGAGACGGGCCAGAAGACCACGGACAAGCTGTACGACGGCACGGTCTTCCACCGCGTCATCGAGGGCTTCATGATCCAGGGCGGTGACCCGCTGGGCAACGGCACCGGCGGCCCGGGCTACAAGTTCGCGGACGAGTTCCACCCGGACCTGGCCTTCACCAAGCCCTACCTGCTGGCCATGGCCAACGCCGGCCCGGGCACCAACGGCTCGCAGTTCTTCATCACCGTGTCGCCCACCGCGTGGCTGACCGGCAAGCACACCATCTTCGGCGAGGTCAGCACCGACGCCGGCAAGAAGGTCGTGGACGCCATCGCCACCACCCAGACCAACCCGCGCACCGACCGTCCGGTCAACGACGTGGTCATCGAGTCGGTCGTCATCGAGACCCGCTGACACCCGGCTCCAGCTCCCTCATCACGGCCCGAGGGAACCCGGCGCCCCGCTCGTCCGTATGACGGGCGGGGCCGCGCGTCCCGGACAGGCCCGCCCATCACAGGCGCAAGGGGAACGCATGAACGACCAGGCCGTCGGCTGTTACCGGCATCCCGAGCGGGAGACGGGCATCCGCTGCACTCGCTGCGAGCGGCCGATCTGCCCGGAGTGCATGGTGAGCGCGTCGGTCGGGTTCCAGTGCCCGGCCTGTGTCGCGGGTGACTCCGGCACCGGGCACCGCCCGCAGGCCTCCGCTCCGCGCACGCTCGCGGGCGGCACCCATGCGGCCGACCCCCGGCTGGTCACCAAGATCCTCCTGGGGATCAACGTCGCCCTGTGGATCGCGGTCATGGCCACCGGCGACGGCCTGCTCGACGAGCTCGAACTGTTCGGCCGCGCCGTGCTCGGCGGCGAGCCCCAGGGCGTCGCCGAAGGCCAGTGGTACCGCCTGCTGACGGCGATGTTCCTGCATCAGGCGCCCATGCACATCGCCTTCAACATGCTCTCGCTGTGGTGGATCGGCCCCCCGCTGGAGGCGGCGCTGGGCCGGGCCCGCTATCTCGCGCTGTACCTGCTGTCCGGCCTGGGCGGCTCGGCCCTGACCTTCGTCGTCGCCGACCCCCGCCAGCCCTCGCTCGGCGCGTCCGGTGCGATCTTCGGCCTGCTGGGTGCCACGGCGGTGCTGATGCGGCGGCTCAACTACGACATGCGCCCGGTCGTGGCGCTGCTCGTGCTCAACCTGATCTTCACCTTCGCCTGGAGCAACATCGCCTGGGAGGCCCACATCGGCGGCCTGGTGGTGGGTACCGCCGTGGCCTACGGGATGGTGCACGCGCCCCGGGAGAAGCGGGCGCTCGTCCAGGGGCTGACCTGCGGCCTGACGCTGCTGGTGATCGTCGCGGCGGTGGTCGTACGGACGGCGGCGCTGCCCGCGCTCACCGTGATCCCCGGCTGAGCGCCCCGGACCGGAGCAGGGTTGTCCACAGCGCGTACAGAATCTTGTGCACGCTGTGGGGAACAGGTGTCCGTCCTCGCACACAGCTGCGTTTCCGCTGGTGGGCGGGGGCGCCGAGGGGCACCCCGCGCTTGTGATCAGTCACACCGGCGTCAACCCCGGGGAAGTTATCCACAGATCTTCTGAGTTTTTCCCCACTGTGGACGAGGGTGTGGATAACTCCTCGGAAGGCTCCCCGGAAGGCTTGCTACTTCCACTGTGTGGAGACTACGAACCCCGCCGCGATAAAGCCGAAACCGACCACGATGTTCCAGTTGTGCAGGGACTCCACCGGCATGTCACCACTGGTCACATAGAAGATGACGATCCAGGCCAGCCCGATCAGGAACATCGCCAGCATCAGCGGCGCCACCCAGCCCCGCCCACTGCTGAGCTTGATGGTCTGCTGCTTCGCCGGCGGCGGCGTGAAGTCGTCCTTCTTGCGGATCCGTGACTTCGGCACGAGGAACTCTCCTGTCGACGCGCTGCGTGACCGCGCTGGGATACAAGGGAATGTACAAAGGGCTGGTCCGAGGCGGCGAGCGGCGGGAACGCCACCTTTCCCCGGGCGTCCGTTAGCGTAGTGCTTCCGTGGCGCCGGAGAGGATAAGGGTACGTTGAGTAATTCTGCGGACTCCACCAGCAGGTCTCCCCGGCGCTTCAAGCCCGTCCGGCTGCTGACCGGGGGCGTCTTCGCGCTGGCCGGCCTCATCTTCTGGATGAGCTTCAACACCGCCCACGGCACCAACATCCGCACCGACGACTCCATGCTCCGGCTCTCCGACCTCATCCAGGAGCGCAGCCGCAAGAACGCCGGTCTGGACGAGAGCGCCGCGGCCGTCCGCTCCCAAGTGGACGCCCTCGCCCGGCGCGACAACGGCAACACCGCCGCCCAGAACAAGAAGCTCGCCGACCTCGCGGCGGCCGCCGGCACCACGCCGGTCAGCGGCCCGGGCCTGACCGTCACCCTCACCGACGCCCCGCCCAACGCCACGGCCAGGATCCCCGGCGTGCCGCAGCCGCAGCCCAACGACCTGGTCATCCATCAGCAGGACCTCCAGGCCGTCGTCAACGCCCTGTGGAAGGGCGGCGCCAAGGGCATCCAGGTGATGGACCAGCGGCTGATCTCCACCAGCGCCGTCCGCTGCGTAGGCAACACCCTGATCCTCCAGGGCCGCGTCTACTCCCCTCCCTACAAGGTGACGGCCGTCGGCGACCGCGGCGCGCTGCGCAAGGCCGTCGACTCCTCGCCCGCGATCCAGAACTACCTCCAGTACGTGGCCGCCTACGGGCTCGGCTGGAAAGTCGACCAGCACGACGCGATGACTCTTCCCGGTTACTCGGGCACAGTGGACCTCCACTACGCCAAGCCCCTGGCGTGACCCCTGTGGTGGGTGACGCCACGACCCGGGAGGGGGCCCGCGGTGAGGCCCAGGACCGTCGTCCGCACCCTCAGCGAACTGTGCGTCACCACCGGCACCCTGCTCGTCCTCTTCGTCGTCTACGTCCTCTACTGGACGGGCGTGCGCGCCGACAGCGCCATGGACCGGGAGCTCAGCCGCCTCCAGGACCGGTGGTCCAGTGGTGCCGCGGCGACGGCCGGGCCGTCCGGGGCGCCGGTGCCGGGAGAACAGCAGGGAGAGCCGCCGGGAGAGCGGCCGGGAGAGCAGCCGGGAGTGTCACCGGAAGATCCCGGGGACGCCGCCCGGCCGCCTGACCGGCCCGCAGCGCCCTCCGCGCAGGCCGCGCCGCCGTCGCGCCCCCTGCCCGGGTCCGGCAGCGGCCAGGGCGCCCCCGGGCGGCAGCAGGCCGCACCCGCCCGCCCCGGCGAGGCCTTCGCCGTCATGTACATCCCCCGCTTCGGTGCCGGCTGGGCCAAACCCGTCCTCCAGGGCACGGGCACCGAGCTCCTCAAGAAGGGCCTCGGCCACTACGAGCGGACCGCGCTCCCCGGCGAGACCGGCAACTTCGCCGTCGCCGGCCACCGCCGCACCTACGGCGACCCGTTCAAGGACCTCGACGAGCTGCGCCCGGGCGACGCCGTGGTGGTCGGCGACGGCACGACGTGGTTCACGTACCGCGTCGACGCCCGCCCGTACCGCACCCGGCCCGACGACACCGGCGTCATCGACCCCGTGCCCGCCGGCTCCGGCTTCCGCGGCCCCGGCCGCTATCTGACCCTCACCACCTGTGAACCGGAGTGGGGCCACAGCCACCGTCTGATCGTCTGGGCGCACCTCGACGCCACCTCGCCCGCGGCACAGGGCCGCCCCGGGGCTTTGCCCGGCTGACCCCCTCGGGAGGCCCCCGCCCCTTAGTCTGGTGCTGCAATTTCGACTACGTCATCGGCAAGTGGGGACGGCATGTACGGCTGGATCTGGCGGCATCTGCCGGGCAATGCGTGGGTGCGGGCGCTGATCTCGCTGGTTCTCGTACTGGCGCTCGTCTACGTCCTCTTCCAGTACGTCTTCCCCTGGGCGGAACCGCTGCTGCCGTTCAACGACGTGACGGTCGACAACGGAACGGCGGTCAACAAGTGAGTGCGCGCATCCTCGTCGTGGACAACTACGACAGCTTCGTCTTCAACCTCGTCCAGTACCTCTACCAGCTAGGCGCCGAGTGCGAGGTGCGGCGCAACGACGAGGTCGAGCTCGGCCACGCCCAGGAGGGCTTCGACGGCGTCCTGCTGTCCCCCGGGCCGGGGGCCCCGGAGCAGGCGGGCGTGTGCATCGACATGGTGCGCCACTGCGCGCAGCACGGCATCCCCGTCTTCGGAGTCTGCCTGGGGATGCAGTCCATGGCCGTCGCGTACGGCGGCGTGGTCGGGCGGGCGCCCGAGCTGCTGCACGGCAAGACGTCCCTGGTGACGCACGAGGGCGCGGGCGTCTTCCAGGGCCTCCCCTCGCCCTTCACCGCCACCCGCTACCACTCCCTGGCCGTCGAGCGCGAGAACTGGCCCGACGAGCTGGAGATCACCGCCTGGACCGAGTCGGGCATCGCGATGGGCCTGCGCCACCGCGACCTGCCGGTCGAGGGGGTGCAGTTCCACCCCGAGTCCGTGCTCACCGAGTGGGGCCACCGGATGCTCGCCAACTGGCTGGTCGCCTGCGGTGACACCACGGCAGTGGAGCGGTCGGCGGGCCTGGCCCCGGTGGTGGGCAAGGCCGGGGCGTGACCACGCACCCGCGGGTCGTATCGCAGCCCCTGCCGCCCGAGGACCGGGCGACCATGGAGCTGCGCAGGGTGGAGGTGCCGTCGCAGGCGCCCCGGCCCGTACGGACCGGGGGGCGTGCCGCGCGGCGGCACGCGGCCCGGCGGGCGCGCAGGGGAAGCCTGGGCGTGCTGCTGTGCCGCTTCACGGGCGAGCTGTTCATCACGGCCGGCCTGGTGATGCTGCTGTTCGTGGCCTACCAGCTGTGGTGGACGAACGTCCGCGCCCTGCAGCAGGCCGGCGGGGCCGCCCACCACCTGCAGAGCCGCTGGGACGAGGAGGAGCAGGGCGCCGACCGGGACGCCGGGTCGTTCTCGCCCGGCGAGGGCTTCGCGATCATCTACATCCCGGCGCTGGACGTGAAGGCCCCGATCGCCGAGGGCGTCGGCAAGCAGAAGATCCTCGACCGCGGCATGGTCGGCCATTACGGGGACGGCGCTCTGAAGACCGCGATGCCGTGGGACAAGAACGGCAACTTCTCCCTCGCGGGCCATCGCAACACCCATGGCGAACCGTTCCGCTACGTCAACCGTCTGAAGCCCGGCGACAAGATCGTGGTGGAGACGCGCAGCGCGTTCTACACGTATGAGATGACGAGCCGTCTGGAGCAGACGTCACCCGCGAATGTCGGGGTCATCGCCCCTGTCCCGGCCGGCTCCGGCTTCCGCGGCCCCGGCCGCTACATCACCCTCACCACCTGTACCCCCGAGTTCACCAGTACCTACCGCCTGATCGTGTGGGGCAAGATGGTCGACGAGCGGCCCCGGAGCAAGGGAAAGCCGGATGCGCTCGTCAACTGAGACACGCGGGAAACGCGCGAAGAACAGCGAAGCGGGGTACGAACGTCTGTGGCACGGACTGACCGGGGACGGGGGCGCCTCGCCGTCGCCGTGAGCGTCTTCGGCGAACTGCTGATCACCGCGGGTGTGGTCATGGCCCTCTTCGTCGTCTACTCCCTGTGGTGGACGAACGTCCTCGCCGACCGCGAGGCGAAGCGCCAGGGCCACGCGGTGCGCAACACCTGGGCTCAGAAGGGCCCGGGCGCCCTCGACACCAAGGACGGCATCGGCTTCCTGCACGTGCCGGCCATGAAGAACGGCGAGGTGCTGGTCAAGAGCGGCACCTCCACCGACGTCCTCAACGAGGGCGTCGCCGGCTTCTACCGCACCCCGGTGAAGGCCGCCATGCCCTGGGACAAGCAGGGCAACTTCACCCTGGCCGCCCACCGGGACGGGCACGGCGCGAAGTTCCACAACATCGACAAGGTGAAGACCGGGGACCGCCTCGTCTTCGAGACGCGCGACGTCTGGTACGTCTACAAGGTCTTCGCGGAGCTGAAGGAGACCTCGAAGTACAACGTCGAGGTCCTCGACCCCGTCCCCAAGGAGTCCGGCGTGACCAAGCCGGGCCGCTACCTGACCCTGACGACCTGCACGCCGGTCTACACCTCCGACTACCGCTACATCGTCTGGGCGGAACTGGAGCGCACGGAGAAGGTCGACGCGGACCGCACGAAGCCGGCGGAGCTGCGCTAGGACTCCGTTTTTCCCGCCGCAACGGCGGGGCACCACAACGGCGAGGGTCCGGCGGAGGAAACAACCCGCCGGACCCTCGCCGTTCGTGCCTTTACGCCGGAGGCGCTAGTGGCGCCGGCCTCCTATGAAGCCGCCTCCGATGAAGCCCGTGTCGCCCGTGGCGCCGTTGGCGCCGCCCGGCGGGGTGCCGGGCGAGCCGGTGTCGCCGCCCGGGAGGCCCGCCGTGGTCGTCAGGTCGACCGGGGAGCCCTTGGCGACCTGCGTGCCCGGCATCGGGTTGGTGGTCTGCACGACGGCGTTGTCGTCCTGGGGACCGAAGACGTTGCCGACCTTCAGGCCCGCGCCCTCGATCTCCTTCTTGGCGTCCTTGAGCTTGTGCGTCAGCACGCCCGGGACGGCCACGTTCTGGGAGCCCTTGGCCACGGTCAGGTTGACCGTGGAGCCCTGGGCGGCCTGGGTGTTGCCGTCGGGGCTCTGCTTGGTGACGGTGCCCGGGGGCTGCCCGGGGGCGTCCTCCTCCGTCACCGAGACCTGGAAGCCGTTGTCGCTCAGCTGCTTCTTCGCGGCCTCGACGTTCTGGCCCACCACGGACGGCACCGTCTTGGTCGGCTTGGACTCCGCGACGGTCAGGGTGACCTCGGAGCCCTTCTCGGCCTTGGTGTCGCCCTTGGGGTTCTGCGAGAGGACCGTGCCCGCGGCGACGCCGTCGGTCACCTTGGTCTTGGTGCTGACCTGGAAGCCCTTGCCCTCAAGGATCTGCCGGGCGTTGTCGAGCTGCTTCTCGGTGACGTCCGGGACCTCGATCTTGGCCGCGCCCTCGGACACCTTGACCTTGACCTCGCCGCCGCGGTCGATCTTGCCGCCGCCCGTGGGGTCCTGGCTGCAGATCTTGCCCTTGGGCTGCTCGCAGGTGTCCGTGCCGTTCTGGACGACCTTGAAGTCGCCGTTGACGCCCTGCTGCTGAGCGTCCTTCAGCGTCTGCCCGACGAGGTTGGGCACCGACACCTTGGAGGCGTTGTTGCTGCCGCTGAAGAGCGACTTGCCGATGAAGATGGCACCGACCAGCACCAGCACGCCCGCGGCGATCAGCAGGATCGTCGAGAGGTTGCTCTTCTTGCCGCCGCCTCCGCCGCGCCGCCGGCCCGCGCCGTCGTCGTAGCCGCCGTACCCGCCGTCGTCCTCGCGGACGGGCGGCAGCATGGAGGTCTGGCCCGGGCCCTGCGGGGCCTGGGGGCGGAGCATGGCCGTCGGGGCGTCGGCGCCGTAGCCGACGGCGTTCATGGTGGCCGTGGCGGCGACGGGCTGGCCCTCCAGGGCCGCCTCGATGTCGGCGCGCATCTCGTCGGCCGACTGGTAGCGGTAGTCCGGGTCCTTGGCCAGCGCCTTGAGGACGATGGCGTCCATCTCGGGCGTGATCTCGGGGTCGTGGACGCTCGGCGGGTTCGGCTCCTCCCGCACGTGCTGGTAGGCGACCGCCACCGGCGAGTCGCCGATGAACGGCGGCCGCACGGCCAGCAGCTCGTACAGCAGGCAGCCGGTCGAGTAGAGGTCCGAGCGGGCGTCGACCTGCTCGCCCTTGGCCTGCTCCGGGGAGAGGTACTGGGCGGTGCCGATGACGGCCGCGGTCTGCGTCATCGTCATGCCGGAGTCGCCCATGGCGCGGGCGATGCCGAAGTCCATGACCTTGACCTGGCCGGTGCGGGTCAGCATGACGTTGGCCGGCTTGATGTCGCGGTGGACGATGCCGGCCCGGTGGGAGTACTCCAGCGCCTGCAGGACGCCGATGGTCATCTCCAGCGACCGCTCGGGCAGCAGCTTGCGGCCGGAGTGCAGCAGCTCGCGCAGCGTCGACCCGTCCACGTACTCCATGACGATGTACGGGATCGAGACGCCGTCGACGTAGTCCTCGCCGGTGTCGTAGACGGCGACGATCGACGGGTGGTTGAGCGAGGCGGCCGACTGGGCCTCACGGCGGAACCGGGCCTGGAAGGACGGGTCGCGGGCGAGATCCACCCGCAGCGTCTTCACGGCGACGGTGCGGCCGAGCCGGGTGTCGTGGGCGAGGTAGACCTCGGCCATGCCACCGCGGCCGAGCACCGAGCCCAGCTCGTACCGGCCGCCGAGGCGACGCGGCTCTTCCATAGCTCCAGCCCTTCCGTTTTTCTGACCGCACCTTCACTACGTCCGGCGGTGTGCTGTCCGGCATACCGTACCCGGCACGTCGCGCCCCTTCCGGCCGCGACGGTCACCTGATACACGACCGGTACCGTCACCCGCGGCGCCGGACGGCGGAGGTGAGCGGCGTCACTTCGACGTGCTCAGCACCGCCTCCATGACCTTCTTCGCGACGGGCGCGGCGAGGGCGCCACCGGCGATGTCGTCGCGGAGGGTGTCCGAGCTCTCGATCACCACGGCGACCGCGACCGGCGAGCCGTCGGCGCCCTTGGCGTAGGAGATGAACCACGCGTACGGGTTGTCCTTGTTGTCCACGCCGTGCTGGGCGGTTCCGGTCTTGCCACCGACGGTGACGTTCGGGATCTGGGCCTTCTTGCCGGTGCCGTCGTTGATCACCGTCTCCATGATCGACTGCACCTTGCGGGCGGTGTCCCGGGACATCGCCTGGGACATCTCCTTCGGCTGGTGCGTCTCGATCACGTTCAGGTTGGGGGCGCGTACCTTGTCGACCATGTACGGCTCCATGAGCTTGCCGTCATTGGCGACCGCGGCGGCCACCATGGCCATCTGCAGCGGCGTGGCGCGGTTGGAGGCCTGGCCGATGCCGTCCATGGCGTTCTGCGGACGGTTGTCCTTGGGGTAGACGCTCTGGGCCGCACGCACGGGCGTGTCGACCTTGTCGTTGTTGAAGCCGAACTTCTGCGCCTGCTCCATCATCTTCTTGTTGCCGAGGTCGGCGCTGACCTTGCCGAAGACGGTGTTGCAGGAGTACTGCAGGGCCACCCGCAGCGAGGCGTCCTTGCAGGGGATCGTGCCCTCGTTGTCGAGGGTGACCCGGGTGTCCGGCAGCGTCCACGGCAGCGGCGAGTCGGTCTTGGAGTCGACGTCCTTGTACAGGCCGTTCTCCAGCGCGGCAGCGGCCGTGACGACCTTGAACGTGGAGCCCGGGGGGTACGTCTGGCGCAGCGCCCGGTTGAGCATCGGCTGGTTCTTGTCCTTGTCCAGCGACGTCCACTCCTTGCCGTCGTTGGCGCCCGCGATCTTCGACGGGTCGTAGGACGGCGTGGACGCCAGGGCGAGGATCTTGCCGGTGCGCGGGTCGATGGCCGCGACGGCGCCCTTCTTGTCGCCCAGGCCCTCGAAGGCGGCCTTCTGGGCCTTGCTGTTCAGGGTGGTGATCACGTCACCGCCCTTCTTCCCCTTGCCCGTGATCATGTCGACGGTGCGGTTGAAGAACAGGCGGTCGTCGTCGCCGATGAGGACGCGGTCGTAGAGCTTCTCCAGCTGGGTGGAGCCGTAGACCTGCGAGGAGCGGCCGGTGACCGGCGCCCACATGGCGCCGTCGTTGTACGTCCGCTTGTACTTGAAGTCCACGCCGCCGGTCTCCACGGAGCCGGTGATGGCCTGGCCGTCCACGATGATGT
This sequence comes from Streptomyces hiroshimensis, assembly GCF_014650335.1. Lineage (GTDB taxonomy): Bacteria > Actinomycetota > Actinomycetes > Streptomycetales > Streptomycetaceae > Streptomyces > Streptomyces hiroshimensis. Next base: position 38,739 of record NZ_BMUT01000009.1, on the reverse strand, counting down.
TGCCGCGGGGCTGGCTGTAGCGGGCGATGTCGACGCGGCGGTTGTTCTTGTGCGTCTTCAGCTCGTCGGCCTGGACGAACTGCAGCCAGTTGTCCCGCAGGAGCAGGGCCAGGACGAGGAGACCGCAGAAGATCGCGATCCTGCGTACGGGCTTGTTCACGGGCGGACCACCTGGGTCATCTCGGCGTCTGTGGACGGTGCGGGGGCCGGGGCCGGGCGCCGTGCCGTGTCGCTGATCTTTATCAGGATGGCGATCAGCGCCCAGTTCGCGATGACGGACGAGCCGCCCTGGGCGAGGAACGGCATGGTCATACCGGTCAGCGGGATGAGGCCCATGACGCCGCCCGCCACGACGAAGACCTGGATGCCGAAGGCGGCGGCGAGGCCGGTGGCCAGCAGCTTGCCGAACGGGTCGCGGGCGGCGAGGGCCGTCCGCATGCCGCGCTCCACGATCAGGCCGTAGATCAGCAGGATCGCCATGGCGCCGGCCAGGCCGAGCTCCTCGCCGTAGGAGGCGAAGATGAAGTCGGAGTTGGCCGCGAACTGGATCAGGTCGGAGGCGCCCTGGCCCCAGCCGGTGCCGAAGACGCCGCCGGAGCCGAAGGCGAACATGGCCTGGGCGATCTGCTCGGTGGTGGCCCAGGACGGGCGCGGGTTGTCGTAGACCGCGAAGGGGTGCAGCCAGGCCATCACACGGACCTTGACGTGCGGCTCGACGGAGCCGACGACGGCCGCGCCGCCCGCCGACATCAGCAGACCGAAGACGATCCAGCTGGTGCGCTCGGTGGCGACGTACAGCATGACGACGAACATGCCGAAGAACAGCAGCGAGGAGCCCAGGTCGGTCTCGAAGATGAGGACCACGAGGCTGAGCGCCCAGACGGCGAGGATCGGGCCGAGGTCGCGGCCGCGCGGCAGGTACAGGCCCATGAAGCGGCGGCTGGCGAGCGCCAGGGCGTCGCGCTTCACCATCAGGTAGCCGGCGAAGAAGATCGCCAGGATGATCTTCGCGAACTCACCGGGCTGGATCGAGCCGAGGCCGGGGATGACGATCCAGATCTTCGCGCCGAACTTGCCGGGGAAGAAGACCGGGGAGATGAGCAGGACCAGCGCGACGACCATCGAGATGTAGGTGTAGCGCTGCAGGATGCGGTGGTCCTTGAGGAAGATCACCACGGCGACGAACAGCGCGATGCCCAAGGCGGAGAACATCAGCTGGTTGGGCGCGGAGGGCTGGAAGACGAAGCCCTGCGCCTTGGCCAGCCGGGCGAGCCGCTCCGACTGGTCCAGCCGCCAGATCATCACGAGGCCGAGGCCGTTGAGCAGGGTGGCCAGCGGCAGCAGCAGCGGGTCGGCGTACTTGGCGAACTTGCGCACCACCAGGTGGCCGACGCCGCCGAGCAGGCCGAGGCCGAGCCCGTAGCCGAGCATGCCGGAGGGCATCTCGCCGTTGAGCGCGAGGCCGACGTTGGCGTACGCGAAGCAGGGCAGGATCACCGCGAACGCGAGCAGCGCCAGCTCGGTGTTGCGCCGGCTGGGCGGGCCCACGGTGCTGATCGTGGTCGTCGCGGTGGTGTTGCTGCCCGCGCTGGATGGCATGGATGGCATGGCTGACATGAGTTGATGGCCCCCTACGGCTTTACTGCTGAGCGCTGCACTGCGGGACCAACTTCTGCTCTTCCTCGGTGAGGGTGGGGGCCGGGCTCGGCACCGGGGTGGCTTGGGCGGAGAGGCCGGTGGCTCCCGGCTTGGCGTCGGCCTTCGGGTCCTTGGGATCCTTGGGGTCCTTGGGGAGCTCGCCCACGGAGCCCACCCGGTCGCCGTTCTGCTTCTCCTTCTCGCGCTGCTGCTGCTCGGCCTTGCGCCGCTCGTCTTCCTTCTTGCAGGCGCCGGCGAGCAGGCCGAGGTCCTTGGCCTTCTGCTCCGCCTTCTCGCGGCTGTCGAGCGCGATGGTGTCCTCGACCCGGCTGCGCTGGTCGACGGGCAGGTACTTGAGTTCGATCTCGGGGTGGTCCTGGTAGAGCTTGCTCAGGCTGACCCACGCCAGGTCCTGGTTGATGCCCTGGTAGACCGCCACGTGGTTGTTGTCCTTGGCGCCCACGTAGTACTGCGTCTGGGTCCAGCTGTAGCCGCCGTAGAGGCCGCCCGCGACGACGCCGAGGACGACGGCGAGGATCAGTGAACGCTTGATCCACCGGCCGCGCGAGGGCGCCTTGACGAAGTCCTCGTCCATGAAGGCGCCGAACGTGCCCTCGGGACCGCCGCCCATGCCGCCGTCACCGCTGCCGGGCGGGCCGAAGGCGCCGCCGGGCGGCTGCGGGGGCACGGGCCGGTTGGCGCGGGCGTGCTCGGCGGCCCGCCCGGCCGGGGTCTGCATGGCGCCGTCGACGCCCAGCTGCAGCTGGTTCTCGGCGACCGCGCCGACGATCACCGGCGTGTCGTTGAGCTGCTGGGCGAGGGTGTCGCCGCCGTCGACGTCGAGGACGTCGGCGACGATGCAGGTGATGTTGTCGGGACCGCCGCCGCGCAGGGCGAGCTGGATCAGCTCCTGGACCGTCTCGTGGGGGCCCTGGTAGCTGGCGAGGGTCTCCTCCATCGTCTGATGGCTGACGACGCCGGACAGGCCGTCGGAGCAGATCAGATAGCGGTCGCCCGCCCGGACCTCACGGATCGAGAGGTCGGGCTCGACGTGGTCGCCACTGCCCAGCGCGCGCATCAGCAGGGAGCGCTGCGGGTGGGTGGTGGCCTCCTCCTCGGTGATCCGGCCCTCGTCCACCAGCCGCTGCACCCAGGTGTGGTCCTGGGTGATCTGGGTGAGGACGCCGTCGCGCAGCAGGTACGCGCGGGAGTCGCCGACGTGCACGAGGCCGAGCCGCTGGCCGGTCCACAGCAGGGCGGTCAGGGTCGTGCCCATGCCCTCCAGCTGGGGGTCCTCCTCGACCATCACGCGCAGCTGGTCGTTGGCGCGCTGCACGGCGGTGCCGAGGGAGGTGAGGATGTCCGAGCCGGGGACGTCGTCGTCGAGCTGGACGAGGGTGGAGATCACCTCGGAGCTGGCGACCTCGCCCGCGGCCTGGCCGCCCATGCCGTCGGCGATGGCGAGCAGGCGCGGGCCGGCGTAACCGGAGTCCTCGTTGCCCTCCCGGATCATGCCCTTGTGCGATCCGGCGGCGAAGCGCAGAGACAGACTCATACGCACCTCGCCCGTCGGCTCCGGGTACAGCCCCTTCCCAGCCACGCTGCCCACCCTCCGGTCGTCATGGTCCTACTACTTCCGCAGCTCGATGACGGTCTTGCCGATACGGATCGGCGCGCCGAGCGGGATCGGGGTCGGGGTGGTCAGCCGCGTGCGGTCGAGATACGTGCCGTTGGTCGAACCCAGGTCCTCGACGATCCACTGGCCGTCGCGGTCGGGGTAGATCCTGGCATGCCTGCTGGACGCGTAGTCGTCGTCCAGCACGATCGTGGAGTCGTGGGCGCGTCCCAGCGAGATGGTCTGGCCCTGGAGGGCGACCGTGGTGCCCGTGAGGGAGCCCTCGGAGACCACGAGCTTGGTCGGGGCGCCACGGCGGCCCCGGTCCGCGCGCCGGTCGGCCCGGCGCCCGCCGGCCGCCTGCTGCTGGCGCTGCTGCGGGGGCGCGGTCTGGGCCTGCGCGCGCTGCGGCTGCCGCTCGGGACCGCCCCGGCGGGAGCCGCGCTGGGTCACCCGGGTGCCGAAGAGGTCACTGCGGATGACCTGAACGGCCACGATCACGAACAGCCACAGTACGGCGAGGAAACCCAACCGCATGACCGTGAGGGTCAGCTCTGACATTGCCCCCGCTTCACCCTTCGGCTTGCCGATAAACGATGGTGGTGCTGCCCACGACGATCCGTGAGCCGTCGCGGAGCGTAGCGCGCGTGGTGTGCTGTCCGTCCACCACGATGCCGTTGGTCGACCCCAGGTCCTGAATGGTCGCGGGGGTGCCGACGCGGATTTCGCAGTGCCGGCGGGAGACGCCGGGGTCGTCGATCCGTACGTCCGCCTCGGTGCTGCGGCCCAGCACGAGGGTGGGTCGGGAGATCTGGTGACGGGTGCCGTTGATCTCGATCCAGCGCCGGGTCTGGGCTCCGGGCACGCCTGCCGCGGGGCCCTGGCCGCCCGCGCGCGGCGCGGACCGCCCCGGGGGCGCGGAGGGCGGCGGCGACGCGGGCATGGGCGGCAGCCCGGACGGCGGTGCCGGATAGCCCGCGCCGTGTGTGGCGGGGCCGCCCGGGCGCGCCGGACCGGGGCGTGCGCTCTGCTGGCCTTGGTGGTCCTGCGACTCGCTGGCGGCGAGGGTGCGGCTGCGCACCCGGTACAGGCCGGTGTCGAGGTCGTCCGCCTTCTCCAGATGGACCTTGATGGTCCCCATGAAGGTGTACCGCTGCTGCTTGGCGTAGTCGCGGACCATGCCGGAGAGCTCATCGCCGAGCTGGCCCGAGTACGGGCTGAGCCGCTCGAAGTCCGGGGTGCTCAGCTCCACGATGAAGTCGTTCGGGACGACGGTGCGGTCACGGTTCCAGATGGTGGCGTTGTTGTCGCACTCGCGCTGGAGCGCGCCGGCGATCTCGACCGGCTGCACCTCGGACTTGAACACCTTGGCGAAGGTGCCGTTCACGAGACCCTCGAGACGCTGCTCGAAGCGCTTCAGTACTCCCACGGGGCACCTCCTTCCCTCAGTGACGTTCCTGATGCTCGGTGTCGTTCCTGATACTGCTTACTGATCGTATCCACGCGTTGGGGAAACGGCCGGTTCCCCTTCGGGGCCAGGAGTGACGAGTGTCGCCCCGGCCTGCCCGGCGCGACCTCTTCCTACCCCTACATAGGGATCGTAGAGGCGGCCGGGAGCCAGTGTCCCGCAACCGGCGGGGTCCCCACCGGTCCCGGCGGACCGGCACGGTCCCCGCAGGCCCGCCCCGGGAGAACGAGTGTGAAGGCACCCGCGAAGGCGTGCTAATGTTCTCGATGTCGGAAGGCGAACGGCGCAGAACCGGAAGGGCGAGGCCCCAAGGGAAAGCCCCGGAAGCCCGAGGACAACACCCATGCGCGGGTGGCGGAATAGGCAGACGCGCTGGATTCAGGTTCCAGTGCCCGAAAGGGCGTGGGGGTTCAACTCCCCCCTCGCGCACAGTGAGGACAGGCCCCTCAGAGTGACTCATGTCACTCTGAGGGGCCTGTCTCGTTTTGTGCCCACTGAACCGGAAGAGCTTGGCCGGAACGTGGCACGCCGTAGTGACGGGAGTGGGAACATCATTCTGTAGTCGCACCGGGGCGCTGTGTGATCCGGAATGGGGGACGCGGGGTGGCTGGGGACCAGACGTCCGTTTTTTCGGAGTGGATACTGCCCGCTGTCGTCTGCGCGCCCGTCACCTGGGTGTGCCTCGTCCACCGCTTCCGCGGGCAGGGGCGGCTGCTGGGGAGCGTGAGGTCGGCGTCGGCGGCGGTCGCCGTGGTGCTGTGGACCTCCGCCATGGCGGCGCTGGCCAGTGGCCTGCTCTTACCGCACGCCTCCAGCGTGCCGCCGGCCGCGGTCGGCGTCGTGGCGGGGGCGGGGCTGGTGCCCAAGAAGAGGACCGAGCAGGCCGAGCACCCGGTGATGGCGATTGTCACACTGGGGCATTCCCTGCTGATCAACAGCCTGATGCTGCGCCTGCAGACCGACCGGGCCGACTGGTGCGCCCGGATGGCCGGCGGTTTCGACAACTGCTGGGAGATCGACATCTTCGCCGACCGGGTCGCGCGGCACCTGAAGGCCCGCGTGGACGTCCCGGGGCGCTCACCCAAGGGGAAGAGCGGCCTGGTGACCTCGATCAAGGACCGGTACGAGGAGGTGCGGGCCGCGGTGCAGCACGCGGACACCCTTGAGACCGAGATCGAGAAGACCTGCAAGGACGAGCAGCGCGAGCGGACGCGGCAGGAGGCCGGGCGGATGACGCGGGCGTTCGGCGAGGCCGAGCACTTGTGTGCGTATCTGCTGGAGCTGGCGCACGCCCATTGCAAGCGCAGCGATGACAAGAAGATCCTCGCACTGCGGCGGCAGCCCCTGTACGCAGCTGCCGCCGAGCCCTCGACGCGCTGAGTCAGTGGTGGGTGCGGGCCAACGCCCGTCTGGTGGACTGCTCCTGGCGCTCGGCCGAAGGCGCCTCGGTGAAGGACACTTCCATCTTCACGTCGAGCGCGTCGGCCACGGCCGCCAGCGAACGCATCGTCAGATTTTCATCGCCGGACAGGATTTGGCTCACCCTGCCCGGGGACACGCCCATGCTGTCCGCTAAGTCCTTGCGGGTCATGCCCCGTTCGGCCAGGAGGCCCGCCAGGGATGCCGTCGCGTGGCGGGCCAACCGGGCTCCGGCCGCATCGGCCTTCCGTCCTTGATCGTGTCTGTCGCCCCACGCCATCGCTACCCCCAGGAACAGAAATGTCGGCGCCCTTGGGCGCCTTCCCAGTTAGAGGATGCCACCTTTAGCGCTAACTAAAAGCCCGCATCCGGCTAAAGATGGGTTCAGTGGCGGAGAGTTCACCCTTTGATCAATCTGTGACCAGGCGTGATACGGCAATCGGTCGATTTCGGCCAGACTGCGGCCCGCCCGCGGAAATGGGGTCGCGGGCGGGCCGGAGGGGGCGCCCGCGGCGAGGGCCGGGCGCCGTCAGCGCGCGGCGGAGCCCTCCTCGTCCGCCGGCTCCGCGGGGGCGGGCGCCGGGGCGGCGGCGGGGGCCGGGGCCTTGAGGAAGAACAGCAGCAGGAACGACAGGAGGGCGATGCCGCCGGCGATACGGAAGCCGGTGGCTATCGACGTCGCGCCGATGACCGGGCCGATCACCAGGGGCGCGGCGAACTGGCCGGTGAAGTTGGCCGTTCCCGACAGGGACGTGGCCTGGCCGCGCATCGCGGGCGGCGCCGTCTCGCCGATCATCACGGCGAGCGCGGGTACGGACATGCCCATGCCGAGCCCGAACAGGGCCGGGGCCAGGATGATCAGCACCGAGTGCGACGCGGTACCCGCGACCAGGAAGGCCGCCACCCACAGGACGACCGCGACCCGCAGCAGCCGGATGTAGCCCAGGCTCTTCTTGATCTTGGCGTAGCCCAGGCCGACCAGGGTGCCGGCGACCGAGGTGCTCGTGGTGTAGAGCGCGACCAGGAACGGCGTCTCGACGCCGAGTTGGGCGAGCCGCTGCGGCAGGAAGACCGCGAGGACGTAGAGCAGGAACGAGCTGGTGAGCGACAGGGCGTAGAGGCCCAGCAGCCGGGGGCGGGAGCGCAGCAGAGTGAACGTTCCGCCACCTCCGCCGGGCCGCTTGGCGTTCAGGCTCCTGGGCAGGGTGAACATCATCGCGATGCCGACGGGGATGCCCAGCAGGTAGATCGCGAACGGGCCGTGCCAGGAGATCCCGCCCAGCGCGCCGCCGAGCAGCGGCCAGATGATCCCGCCGACGCTGATGGCGACCGAGCGCCAGCCGGCCACGCGGTCCCGCTCGGGCCCTTCGTAGAGCGCCAGCAGGGCCACCGTCGTCCCGGCGAAGACCGCGGCGGCGCCGACGCCGAACGCGAACCGGCTGATGATCAGCGCCGTGTACGAGGTGGTGACCAGCCCGGCGCCGCCCGCGACGCCGTAGAGCAGGAGCCCGGCCACCAGGGGCGTCTTCAGCCCCCAGCGGTCGATCGTCCAGCCGACGAGGGGGCTGGCGATCGCGAGGGACAGGCCGTGGGCGGTGAGGATCAGACCGGCGCTGGTACCGCTGACCCCGAGTTCGCCGCGGATGACCCCGACGACGGGGGTGAGGATCGTGCCCGCCATGACGGTGAGGGTGGAGGCGAGGAGGAGTACGGCCAGGGCGGCCCGGCCGCGTGAGGCCGGTCCGGGCGGGGTGGGTGATGACGGGACGGGTGATGCCATCGGCGGAACCTTAGCTGCGTAACGGGGGGTGGATGGTGAGTGCCGTCCTGCCACTCCTTCAGATGCCGCTCGAGGATGACTCGAGCGGCACTCGAAGGCGGTGGCGCGGATTCCGCCGAGTCATCCGCCCCGGCTTCCGCCCTGTCGTGCGTGCTCAGTCATCGAGCAGCGGCTTCCACCACTCGGGGTGGTCCACGTACCAGCCGACGACGCGCTTGAGGCCCTCGTCCAGCGTCCAGTGCGGCGCGTAGCCGAGCTCGGCGCGGATCTTGTCGTCGTTGATCGCGTAGCGGAAGTCGTGGCCCTTGCGGTCGGGGACGTGCTGCACCTGCGACCAGTCGTGGCCGGTCAGGTCGAGCAGCCGCTCGGTCATCTCGCGGTTGGTCAGGGCGGTGGCCCCGCCGATGTTGTACGTCTCGCCCGCGCGGCCCGCCGTGAGGACGAGCTGAATGGCCCGGCAGTGGTCGTCGACGTGCAGCCACTCGCGGATGTTGGTGCCCTCGCCGTAGAGCGGCACCTGCTGTCCCTGCAGCAGCCGGGTGACGAACTGCGGGATGAGCTTTTCGACGTGCTGGTGGGTGCCGTAGTTGTTGGAGCACCGGGTGATGCGCACGTTGAGCTTGTGGGTGCGGTGGTAGGCGCGGGCGAGGAGGTCGCTGCCGGCCTTCGACGCGGAGTAGGGGGAGTTGGGCAGCAGGGGCGACTCCTCGGTCCACGTACCGGTGGCGATGGACCCGTAGACCTCGTCGGTCGACACGTGCACCACGTTGTCCACACCGGTGTACAGGCAGGCGTCGAGGACGCTCTGGGTGCCCAGGACGTTGCTGTGGACGAAGGCCACCGCGCCGTCGACGGACCGGTCGACGTGGGACTCGGCCGCGAAGTGGACGACGGCGTCGTGGCCGGGGAGCAGCTGGCGCAGCAGGTCCTGGTTGCAGACGTCGCCGCGGACGAACGTCAGCCGCGGGTCGCCCATCGGCAGGTTGTCCGTGTTGCCGGCGTACGTGAGCTTGTCGATGACGGTGACGTGCGCGTCCTCGTAGCCGCGGTAGCCGCCGGAGAGCATCGTGCGGACGTAGTGCGAGCCGATGAAGCCGGCGCCGCCGGTGACGAGGACCTTCATGCCATGACCTCCGCGCGCGTGTGGTCGCCGATGATCAGCCGGCTGCCCGAGGTGGCGGTGACGGGCGCCTGGACCCGGGCCCAGCGGCCGATGACGCAGCTCTGCAGGTCGCGGACGTCCTTGATGGCGGCGCCCTCCAGGATGATGGAGTCCTCGACGCCGGTGTCCTCCAGGACGCAGTCGCGCCCGATGGCCGTGAACGGGCCGACGGTGCTGCCGGTGATGACGCTTCCGGCGCCGATCACGAGCGGGCCGGTGAGCTTGGACCGGACGACGCGGGCTCCCGGTCCGATGACGACCGGCCCCTGCAGAATGCTTTCCGCATCGACCTCGGCGCCTTCGCGGTCGGCCTCGGTGCCGCTGATGCGGTCGAGGATCTCCCGGTTGCACTCCAGCAGGTCGTCGATCTTGCCGGTGTCCTTCCAATAGCCCTGGTACTCGCGGGCGGTGACGGTCCGGCCCCGGTCCACCAGGTGCTGGATGGCGTCGGTGATCTCCAGCTCGCCGCGGGCGCTGGGCTCGATGGCGCGCACCGCCTCGTGCACGGCGGCGGTGAAGAAGTACACGCCGATGACGGCGAGGTCGCTGCGCGGCGCGCTCGGCTTCTCCACGAGGGCGAGCACGTTCGCGTCCGCGTCGACCTCGGCCACACCGTACTGGCGCGGGTCCGCCACCTTGGTGACCAGCACCTGGGCGTCGGGGCGGCGCGCGCGGAAGTCCTCGGCGGCCTCGGCGATGCCGTCGGCCAGGACGTTGTCCCCCAGGTACATCACGAAGTCGTCGTCGCCGAGGAAGTCGGCTGCGAGGGCCACGCAGTGGGCGAGCCCGAGCGGGGCCTCCTGGCGGATGTACGTGAGGCGCAGCCCGAGCCGAGAGCCGTCCCCGACCGTGGCCTCGATCTGCGCCGCGTGGCCGCCGACGATGACGCCCACGTCCTCGATGCCGATGTCCCGCAGGTTTTCCAGGCAGTGCACCAGGACGGGTTTGTTCGCCACTGGGACCAGTTGTTTCGCCATCGAGTAGGTGAAGGGCCGCAGCCGCGTACCTTCGCCCCCGGACAGGACCAGTGCTTTCATGGGTTCCCCAGAAATTCTCGCAAGGAGACAGGATCGGGGACAACGTGGTCGACCGCGCTCGACTCCGATTCGAGTCACCGTCGAACCAATATTGACAACTTCTCATCCCGTCGCGGTCGCCGATGTGGAGGAGCTGAGAGTCAATGACGCAGGAACCGCAGGCCGAAGCCCAGGCCCTGTCGCCGGACGAGGTCGGCGAGGTCTATGACGAGAAGGGCTGGCTCTGGGAGATCTTCATGGGCCAGAACCTGCACATCGGCTGGTGGGACGACGAGGACCCGGAGACCGACCCCAAGGACCGGCTCACGGACGTCCTCATCGGGCAGGTCGGGCTGCGGCCGGGGCAGCACCTCCTCGACGTCGGCTGCGGCAAGGGCCGCCCGGCGCTGCGGCTGGCCGAGGCGAGCGGCGGTGCCGTCACCGGCATCACGGTGAGCGCGGAGCAGGTCGCGGACGGCACGGAGGCGGCGGCCGGGGCGGGCCTGGCGGACCGGGTGCGGTTCGCGCTGGCGGACGTGTCGGAACTGCCCTACGCCGACGGTGAGTTCGACGCCGCCTGGGCCGTGGAGTCGCTGATGTACCTCGGTGACCGGGCCGCCGCGCTGCGGGAGATCGCGCGCGTGCTCAAGCCCGGCGGGGTGTTCGTGCTGTCCGACTACGTGGAGTCGGCCGAGCTGGACGAGGAGTGGCGCAAGGTCCTGCTGGAGGGCTTCACCGTGGGCTCGCTGCCCACCGCGGACCAGTACGCCGAGATGCTCACCGCGGCGGGGCTGACCGTCGAGCGGAACCTCGACGCGACCGCGCACCTGCGGCGCTCGGCGGCGCGGATCGACCAGCTCGTGGCGGACAACTACGACAAGGTCGTGGAGAAGGGCGGGCTGCAGTTCGCCGAGGAGTTCAAGGAGATGATCGGCCGGGTCTCGACGCTGGAGCGGGACATGCTCGGGTACTCCGTGATCACCGTCCGCAAGCCGCTGGTCTGAGGGCCCGCCGGGCGGCGCCGTCGAGCCGCCGTCGAGCAGGGTTCGAGGCCCGGTTCCAACGATGACCGCATGAAGATTCTCTTTGTCGCGGGAGGCACCTCCGGGGTGATCTTCGGCATCGTCCCGCTGGCCCAGGCCGCCCGCAACGCCGGGCACGAGGTCTTTATGGCCGCCCCCGAGAACATGATGGCGACCGTCACGGGCGCCGGGATCCCCGGCGTCCCGGTCTCCGACGTGCCCATGCTGGACCACCTCGTCGACCGGCGCGGCATCCGCGTGCCCATCCCCGAGGATCTTCACGAGCGCTACATCTTCAACGGGCGCACCTTCGGCCGCTACGCCGCCGCCTGCCTGGACGGCCTGCTGTCCCTGGTGGCGCACTGGCGCCCGGACGTCGTCGTGGGCGGGGCGCTCGCCTTCGCCGCGCCGCTGATCGCCGGGCACCTGGGCGTGCCGTACGTGAAGCAGGCCATCGACATGGGCGAGCCGCGCACGATCGACCTCGCGGCCGCCGCCGAACTGGGCCCGGAGCTGGAGCGGCTCGGCATGTACGAGATGCCGCGCACGGATCTGTTCGTGGACATCTGCCCGCCCAGCCTGCGGCCCTCCGACGCGCCGCCCGCGCAGATGATGCGCTACGTGCCGTTCGCCACCCAGATGCCGGTCGAGCCGTGGATGTACACCAAGGGCGACCGGCCGCGGGTGCTGGTGTCGGCCGGCAGCCGGGTCACCCCGGAGTCCGACTTCGACATCCTCAGTGGCCTCGTCGACAAGGTCGGCAAGCTGGACGTCGAGCTGCTCATCGCCGCGCCCGAGGCGGTCGCGGAGAAGCTGCGGCCGCTGCCGGACCATGTGCGGGCGGGCTGGATCCCGCTGCACCTGGTGGCCCCGACCTGCGACCTCGTCGTCCACCACGCGGGCGGCAACACGACGATGGGCTATCTCTCCTACGGCGTCCCCCAGGTGCTGGTGCCCTACCTGCCCTACTGCGTCGACTACTCGGCCCGGCTCAGCGCGTACGGGGCCGCGACGATGATCGACCCCGCCGACGACGGCGCCGAGAACATCGCGCGCGTCTGCGCCGAGATGCTGGCCACCCCCTCCTACCGCGAGCGGGCCGCGGAGCTGGCCGCCGAGGTGGCCGCGCTGCCCACGTCCGCCGACGCGGTGCGGGCGATCGAGCGGCTCGCCGCCGCGGGCTGACACCCGCATGCCGCGTACGCCCGTCCCGCCCCGTACGCCCGCCACCGCACGCGTTCGCGCCACACCGACTCCCAGGGGTACTACCAAATGATCAATCTCTTCCAGCCGCAGGTCGGGGACGCGGAACTCGCGGCCGTGGCCGAGGTGTTCGACAGCAAGTGGCTCGGGCACGGGCCGCGTACGAAGGCCTTCGAGGCGGCGTTCGCCGAGCGCCTCGGGGTCGCGCCGGAGCACGTCCTCTTCCTCAACTCCGGTACGGCCGGGCTGTTCCTGGCGCTCGAACTCCTCGACCTGGCCGAGGGCGACGAGGTCGTCATCCCGTCCATGAGCTTCCTCGCGGCGGCCAACGCCATCGTCTCCGCGGGCGCGACCCCCGTCTTCTGCGACGTGGACCCGCGGACGATGAACCCCACCTGGGAGCACATCGAGGCGGCGGTCACGCCGCGCACCAAGGCGGTCGTCGTGCTGCACTACGGCGGCTGCCCGGGCGACGTGGTGGAGATCGCCGAGCGCTGCCGGGAGCGGGGCCTCGCCCTGGTCGAGGACTCGGCCTGCTCGGTGGACTCCCGCGTGGACGGCCGCGCGGCCGGCTCCTTCGGCGACCTGGCCATGTGGAGCTTCGACGCCGCGAAGGTGCTGGTCACGGGCGACGGCGGGATGCTCTACGTACGGGACGCCGAGCGTGCGCAGCGGGCCCGCCGGCTCGCGTACCACGGGCTCGTGCAGGCCACCGGTCTCGCCTACGCGAAGGTCTCGCACCGCTGGTGGGAGCTGGAGGTGCCGGAGGTCGGCCGGCGCGTCATCGGCAACGACCTGACGGCCGCGATCGGCCTGGTACAGCTCGGTCGGCTGCCCGAGTTCACCGGCCGGCGCAAGGAGATCGTCGCCCTGTACGACCGCGAACTCGCGGACGTCGAGGGCCTGAAGACGCCCCCGCCGCTGCCGGACGGGCACGAGTCCTCGCACTACTTCTACTGGGTGCAGATGGACGCGCGGATCCGCGACCAGGTCGCCTCCGACCTGCTGGCCGCCGACGTCTACACGACCTTCCGCTACGCCCCGCTGCACAAGGTGCCCACCTACAAGTCCGACGCCGAGCTGCCGGGCACCGAGCAGGCGTCCGGCGAGACCCTGTGCCTGCCGATCCATCCGGGGCTCGCCGACGCGGACGTGCTCACCGTGGTGGCCGAGCTGCGCAAGGCGATCGAGACGCGCGGCCGGGACCTGGCCCGGGAGACCACCGACGTCCCGGCCGCGGGCTGACCAGGACGGGAGACCACGTCATGCGAGTGCTGTTCATGTCCCCGCTGGCCAAGAGCCTGCACGAGACGACCATCGGGCTCGACCTCGCGGACCAGCTCAAGGGGGCCGGCGTCGTCGCTCACTTCGTGATCGACGCGGACAACGAGGACCAGCTCAAGACCGCCGGATACCCGTACACCGTGATCACACCCGCGATGGGCGGCCGGGTCCGCGAGGAGGTCGGGCGGGTCGTCGGGGAGTTCCGGCCCGACGCGATCGTGCTGAGCGACTACCTCGCGCACTGGCTGACCCACCTCGTCAGCTACGAGACCGACCCCTGGTACGTCCAGGACTTCGGCGTGCCGGTGATCCCCCTCGACCTGCACGACCTGACGAACACCACGCGGGAGCTGGAAGTGCTGGGGAAGACCGTCGTCGCCGACGGCAACCTCCTGGACATGCCGGTGCACCTGCACCCGGTGCCGATGGGCCGCCCGGAGGCCCGGGCCGGCGGGCTCGGCCTGCCGTACCGCGCCAACAGCGGCATCGAGCCGCTGACGGACGCGGCGCGGGCGGAGGTACGCAGGTTGCTGGGGCTCGGCGGGGCGGAGCGGCTGCTGATGTTCCCGACGCTGCCGTGGCAGGAGATCATGCAGACGCGGGCCGGTCCCCGGACGCGCGAGCTGGCGGTCCGCGTGCCGCAGCTGATCGGGCACTACCTGCGGCAGCTCCCGGACGACACCCATTTCGTCGTCGCCGGGCCGTATCTGGACGGGCTGGGGCTGCCGCCCGAGCGCGTCCACGTGGAGTCCTCGTACACCGCGCAGCGCTACCACGCCCTGCTCGGCGCCTCGGACGCCGTGATGTCGGCCTTCATGCTTTCCTACGCCCTCGAACGGGCCGTTCTCGCCGACGTGCCGGGGATGTTCACCCTCAACTCCCACGCCATGGGGGAGGCGGCGGGCGCCGGCGGGCGGCGGGCCGGGGCCCCGGACGGGCTCTCGCCCGCGGTCCGGGGGTGGCTCGCGGACTTCCCCGGCGCCGTCCCCTCGTTCCACATGTGGCCCCTGAGCTGGAACAAGGTGGTCGGGCCGCTGCTGGTGGACAACCCGTTCGCCGACACCACCGTACGGACCGAGCTGTTCGACGAGCAGGGCGTCGTCGAGGCGCTGACGGGCATCCTCTACGACCCGCTGGTCCGCGGTCGGCTGGCGGAGGCGCGCGCGGCCTACCGGGACGGCATCGACCGGCTCCCGGCGACCGCCGAGGTCTTCGCCACGGCCGCGCAGCGCGTGGGCCTGTCGCTCTGACGGGCTGGCGCAGGGTCTGACGCTCTGAGCCTCCTTCGAGCGGCGCTCTAACCGGGTGCCGAAAGCTGAAGCCACCGCACATCATGAGGAGGGCTGCCGTGTTCCGGCAGACAAGCGAATTCCACGACTGGTTCGCCGAACAGCGCGCGGCGCAGCACCACCGGGTGACGCCCGCCCCGCTGCGCGGGCTCGACGGCTGGTCGTTCGAGCCGGGGACCGGTGACATCCGGCACCGCAGCGGCCGGTTCTTCAGCATCGAGGGCATCGCGGCGGAGACCGACAACCGCGAGGTCGCCGCCTGGTCGCAGCCGGTCATCGTGCAGCCGGAGTCGGGGATCCTGGGCATCCTGGTGAAGGAGTTCGCCGGCGTTCCCCGTTTCCTGCTCCAGGTGAAGATGGAGCCGGGGAACATCAACATCCTGCAGCTCTCCCCGACCGTGCAGGCGACGCGGAGCAACTTCACCCGCGTGCACCAGGGGAACGCCGTCCCGTACCTGGAGCACTTCCTGGCGCCGCGCGCCGGGCGGGTGGTCTTCGACGCCCTGCAGTCGGAGCAGGGCTCGTGGTTCCTGGGCAAGCGCAACCGCAACATGATCATCGAGGTGGACGGGGACGTCCCGGTCCGCGACGGGTTCTGCTGGCTCACGCTCGACCAGATCGGCGAGCTGCTGAACGTCGAGAACCTCGTCAACATGGACACCCGCACCGTGCTGTCGGGCCTCCCCGACGGCTGGGCGGTCCAGGGCCGCACCACCGGCGCCGAGGGCCGGGCCCTGCACCGGACGGCCGAGCTGCTGAGCTGGTTCACCGAGGCCAAGGCCTCGCACCGGCTCGACCGCCGCCGCATCCCGCTGAACGAGGTGGGCGGCTGGTCCGAGGAGGGCGGGGCCGTGGTGCACGAGAGCGGCCGCTTCTTCAAGGTCATCGGCGTGGACGTCGAGGCCCAGGGCCGCGAGGTCGCCCGCTGGTCGCAGCCGATGATCGCGCCGGTCGGCCGGGGCGTGATCGCCTTCCTCACGCGGCGGATCGAGGGCACGGTCCACCTGCTGGTGAACGCGCGCACCGAGGCGGGCAGCTTCGACGTCCTCGAAATGGGGCCCACCGTGCAGTGTGCGCCCGCCAACTACGAGGGCCTGCCCGCCGGGAGCCGTCCGCGCTTCCTGGACGAGGTGCTCTCGGCGGCCCCCGAGCGGGTCCTGCTGGACGTCGTCCACTCCGAGGAGGGAGGCCGCTTCTACCACGCGGAGAACCGTTACCTCGCGGTCGAGGCGCCCGACGGCTTCCCGCTCGAAGTCGGCCCGGACCACATCTGGATGACGCCTCATCAGCTGGGGGCGATGGTCCGGCACTCCCACCACGTGAACGTCGAGGCCCGCAACCTCCTGGCCTGCCTGCGGTTCCTGCGGTGAGCGCCCGGGAGCAGGCCCGGGAGCAGGGCCCCGCGGCCGGGACCGTGCGCCTCGGCCTCCTGGGCTGCGCCGACATCGCCCTGCGCCGGGTGCTGCCCGCCGTGGCCCGGACCGGGGGCATCGCGCTCACGGCCGTGGCCGCGCGCGACGCCGCACGGGCCGCAGGGGTCGCCCGGGAGTACGGGGCCGAGGCCGCCGACGGCTACGCGGAGCTGCTGGAGCGGGACGACGTCGACGCCGTCTACGTGCCGCTGCCGTCGGCGCTGCACGCCGAGTGGACCGAACGCGCGCTGCTCGCCGGGAAGCACGTCCTGGCCGAGAAGCCGCTGACCCTGGACGCCGGGGAGACGGCACGGCTCGTGGGCCTCGCCCGCTCCCGCGGGCTGGTGCTGATGGAGAACTTCATGTTCGTCCACCACCCGCAGCACCGGCGCGTGCGGCAGCTGCTGGACGAGGGCGCGATCGGGGAGGTCCGCACCGTCCACGCGGCCTTCACGATCCCGCCGCGGCCCGGCGGCGACATCCGCTACCGGGCGGACCTCGGCGGCGGCGCGCTCTTCGACGTCGGCGTCTACCCGCTGCGGGCCGCCCAGCTGCTGCTCGGGCCCGGCCTGGAGGTCGTGGGCGCGGACCTGCGCACGGACCCGGAGCGGGGTGTGGACGTCGCGGGCGGCGTGCTGCTGCGGCGGCACGACGGGGTGACCGCCCACCTCACGTTCGGCATGGAACACCACTACACGTCACGTTACGAAGTGCTCGGCAGCGCGGGCCGGCTCCGCCTCGACCACGCCTTCACGCCCCCGGCCGACCACCGCCCGGTGGTCGCGATCGAGCGGCGGGGCGGCGTCGAGGAGCTGGAGCTGGAGCCCTTCGACCAGGTCACGGCCGCCGTCCGAGCGCTGGTGACGACCATCGGATCCGGCGCCGGTACGACGACCGGCGAGGCGACCGTCCGCCATGCGGAGCTGGTCGCCGACGTCCACCGGGCAGGGCACGCGCACAGCGGCGGCGGTCGGGCCGCGCGCAGCGGCAGCGGCCGGGCCGGCACTGCCCGACGACTCGCTGAGTACGCCGTAGGAGGCGAAGAGAAGTGAACGAAGCCAAGGCCCGCATTCTGGAGCAGGTCCGTGCCTACCACGGCACGGACGAGAAGGAGTTCGTCCCCGGGGAGACCGGCGTGTGGCCGGCCGGTGCCGTCTTCGACGCCGACGACCGCGTGGCGCTTGTCGAGGCCGCGCTGGACATGCGCATCGCCGCCGGGGTGAGCTCCCGCCGCTTCGAGCGCCAGTTCGCCAAGTACTTCAAGCTGCGCAAGGCCCACCTGACCAACTCGGGTTCCTCGGCCAACCTGCTCGCGCTGTCCGCCTTCACCTCCCCGCAGCTGGAGGACCGGCGGCTGCAGCCCGGCGACGAGGTGATCACCGTGGCGGCGGGCTTCCCGACCACCGTCAACCCGATCATCCAGAACGGCCTGGTGCCCGTCTTCATCGACGTCGAGCTCGGCACGTACAACACGACGCCCGAGCGCATCGCCGAGGCCATCGGCCCGCGCACCAGGGCGATCATGATCGCCCACTCGCTGGGCAACCCCTTCGCCGTCGAGGAGGTCGCCAAGCTCGCCGAGGAGCACGACCTCTTCCTCATCGAGGACAACTGCGACGCCGTCGGCTCGCTCTACCGCGGCAAGCTCACCGGCACCTTCGGCGACATCGCCACCACCAGCTTCTACCCCGCGCACCACCTCGCGATGGGCGAGGGCGGCTGCGTGCTGACCGACAACCTCGCGCTCGCGCGCATCGTCGAGTCCATGCGCGACTGGGGCCGGGACTGCTGGTGCGAGCCGGGCGAGGACAACCGCTGCTTCAAGCGGTTCGACTACCAGATGGGCGATCTGCCGCACGGCTACGACCACAAGTACATCTTCTCCCACGTGGGTTACAACCTGAAGGCGACCGACCTCCAGGCCGCCCTCGGCCTCAGCCAGCTCTCCAAGATCGACGCGTTCGGCGAGGCCCGGCGCGCCAACTGGAAGCGGCTGCGCGAGGGCCTGGACGGGGTGCCCGGGCTGCTCCTGCCGGAGGCCACGCCCGACAGCGACCCCAGCTGGTTCGGCTTCGCCCTCACCGTGCGGCCCGAGGCGCGCTACACCCGCAAGGACCTGGTGGCGTTCCTGGAGGCACGGAAGATCGGCACCCGCCGCTTCTTCGCCGGCAACCTCACCCGCCACCCGGCCTACCTGGACCGCCCGCGCCGGATCAGCGGCTCGCTCGCCAACAGCGACCTCGTCGCCGAGCACACCTTCTGGATCGGCGTCTACCCCGGCCTCACCCCCGAGATGGTCGACTACTCCGCCGAGTCCATCCGGGATTTCGCCGCGAAGAACTCCTGACGCGCGCCCGCACCGCCATCCACCGCACCACCGCACACCACAGGAGCCCTCACGATGACCAGGGACGCAGCCGTAGCCGTAGCCGCAGCCGTACCCACCCTGCTGGAGGCCGCCGTCGCGGCCGCCCCGCTCGCCGCCGCGCACGCGGAGGCTGCGGAGGCGGACCGCCGCCTCGCGCAGCCCGTGGTGGACGCGATCGTCGCCGCCGGGTTCTCCGGCCACTTCGCGCCTGCCGCCCAGGGCGGGGCGGCCGGGACCTTCGCGGAACTCCTGGACGCGACGGCCGCGCTGGGTGAGGGCTGCGCGTCCGCTGCCTGGTTCGCCTCGGTGATCGCCAGCGCCGGACGGCTCACCGCCTACCTGCCGCGGGAGGGCCGTGAGGGCGTCTGGGCCAAGGGTCCGCAGACCGTCGTCGTCGCCGGGCTCGTGCCCTCGGGCACCGCCGAGCGGGCCCCCGGCGGCTGGCGCGTCACCGGCTCGTGGAACTACGTCAGCGCCGTCGACTTCTCCGACTGGACGCTCCTCGCCGCCCGTACCGGCGAGGAGGGCACCGGCGTCCGCGTCCTCGCCGTGCCCCGCACCGACTACGCGATCAGCGAGACGTGGCAGGTCATCGGCATGCGCGGCACCGGCAGCAACACCGTCGTGCTGGACGAGGCGCTGGTGCCCGACGCGTTCACCGTCCCCCTCGACGTGCTGCTCGCCGGCCTCGCCCCCGAGGCGGAGGCGGCCTGCCACCGGGTGCCGATCAAGGCCGCCAACGGCGTCACCCTCGCCGGGCCGCTGCTCGGCGCGACCCGGGGCGCGCTGCGCCGCTGGCGCGAACTCGTCGCCGCCAAGCTGGCGGCCCCCGCCGGCGCCATCTCCGGCGGCTCCGACCACGGCACCTTCGAGCAGCTCCTGGCCCGCGCGGAGGGCGAGACCGACGCGGCCGGGCTGCTGCTGGAGCGCGTCGCCCGCACCACCGACTCCGGTGCCGCCGACGCGCTCGGCACCGCCCGCAACGGACGGGACTGCGCGCTCGCCGCGGAGATGCTCGCGACGGTCACCGACCGGCTGCTGCGCTCGGCCGGCACCCGTGCACAGGCCGAGGGCGAGGAGCTGCAGCGGCGCTGGCGGGACGTGAACTGCGGGGCGGGCCACAGCGGTCTGCAGTTCCCGGCGGCGGCGGGCGCGTACGCCCGGCTGCTGAACGGCTCCGCCTGAACGACTCAGCCTGAACGACTCCGGCTGAACGACTCGCCGAAGGACTCCACGCGAAAGCGCCGGACGGACCCGTAAAAGGGTCGTCCGGCGCTTCGTGGGCGCTTCCTGGGCCCGGGACGGAGGTCAGACGGCGGCGAAGGCCAGACGGCGCTGCTGTGCCGGCACGGTGGCCGGGTCCGGGTTGAGTACGTCCAGCTGCAGCCGCTGCAGCTCGGGGGAGGGTTCGAGGCCCAGCTCGTCGTTGAGGATCCGGCGCAGGCTCTGGTACGCCTGCAGGGCCTCGGCGCGCCGCCCGGAGTGGTTGAGGGCGGAGATCAGCTGGCCGTGGAACCACTCGTTGAGCGGGTAGTCGTTGACGAGCGCGCGCAGCAGAGGGATGGACTCCCGCTGCCGGCCGAGCTGGAGCTCCGCCTCGATGCGCAGCTCCAGCGCCCGGATGCGCAGCTCGTTGAGGTGCACGATGCGGCCGGTGAGGACGTCGCCCGCGGGGATGTTGGAGAGCGCGGGCCCCCGCCAGAGGGCCAGCGCCTGCTCCAGGCGCTGGACGGCGGCCTCGGGCCGGCCGTTCTCCAGCGCCGTCTTCCCCTGCAGCACGAGGCGTTCGAAGATCTTGATGTCGACCTCGTGGTCCTCCACGCGGATGAGATAGCCGGGCGGCTGGGTGATCAGCAGGGCGCGCTCGGCGGGCACCAGCCGCTCGGCTATGAACATCTTGCGTGCGTGGTAGATGTACGTCTGCAGCGTGGTCAGGGCGCTGCGCGGCGGGGTCTCGCCCCAGAGCTCCTGGATGAGCGATTCCGAGGTGACGATCTCGTTGGGCCGGGTCAGGAGCAGGGCCAGTGTCTGACAGACCTTCGGCGTGCTGGGCAGGTGGGGCGGCCGTCCGTCTCCGGTGACGATCTCGAACGGGCCGATGAGGTTGAATCGCACTGCACACACTCCTGTACCGGGTGCAAAGATCCCTGTGCCGCGTTGAGCAAGATTGCTGACAACGTAGGTGTCTGCGGCACAAAGCCCCCACTCCGGGACGGTGAGAGTGTCAGGCTACCGACCGGTAGGTTTTCTTTTGTTCGGGCCCTGTCACATCCGGTTCACGGCTGTGTCATGGGCTGTGTCACGCATGGCACATGGGCAGCCCGCCGTGGTACTCGACCATCTCGGAGAAGAGCAGGCCGACGTCCAGCGGGCGGCCGGGAGGCGCCCCCTTCTCCTCGGCGTAGGCGCGGTGCAGATTGGGCACCAGGCGCTCGGAGTCGAGCAGCTCGGCGTACTCCCCGAGGTCCGCCTCGCGCGCGGCCTCCAGCGGGCCGATTCCCGCGGCGAGCCCCGCCTTGGCGATCTCCTGGACGCGCCGCAGGTACCCCTCCGTGGTGTCCAGCAGCTCCGGCCCGCCGACGGGGCCGTGGCCTGCGACGACCGTCAGAGGGTCGAGGGCGCGCAGCTGCTCGGTCACGGCCAGCGAGCCGGAGATCGAGCCCATCAGGCAGAAGGGCGTCGCCCCCGACATCACCAGGTCGCCGGTGAACAGCACCCGCTGCTCGGGCAGCCAGACGACCGTGTCGTTGGTGGTGTGCGCGATGCCGGGGTGCAGCAGCTCGGCCGTGACGTCGCCGATGTGCAGGGTCAGCCGGTCGCGGAAGGTGAGCGTGGGCAGCTCGACGGAGACGTCGCCCCAGCACACCTCGGGCCACAGCCCCGTCAGGTGCAGGCCCACGTCCGCCATCTCGGTGCGGGTGCGCTCGTGGGAGACGACCACGGCGTCGTCGGCGAACAGGTAGTTGCCGAAGGTGTGGTCGCCGTGGGAGTGGGTGTTGACGACGAACTGCGGGGGCCGCGCGGTGAGCGGTGTGACGGCCTCCTTGAGGGCGCGTGCCCGCGTCTCCGTGGCGGCCGTGTCGATCAGCGCGGAGCGGGTGCCGGCGACGATGAGGCCGGCGTTGTTCAGGCACCAGCCGCCGTCGGGCTGGACGTAGGCGTGGACGTTCTCCGCCACCTCTTGGAGGCGGGGGGTGTCATGGGTGTTCACGGGTGCGCTCCTTGTGCGGCCGGGGCCGGGGTCGGGGTCAGGGGCGGGGTCAGGGCTGGGGTCGGGGAGGGATGCGTGTCGGGACGTGAGCCGGGGCTCGCCGAGAGCACTGCCGCGGCCAGGGTCGTGTCCAGGACCGAGTACGCCGTCGGTCTTCGCGCCGGGCCGAAGGCCGTCGGGGCCACCGCCGCGCTGAGCGTGTAGCCCGCGGGCAGCGTGTGGGACTCCAGGTGCCAGTCGCCGTCGTCGGCCGGCGAGCCGTCCGAGCGCAGCAGGCGGGCCGTGGCGCCCGAGGCGGCCGGGATGGTGAAGCCGAACGACGTGAAGGGCAGCCGCAGGCCCAGGCCGAGGGCCTTGCTGTACGCCTCCTTGAGGGTCCACAGGCGGATCATGGACGTGTTGCGGTCCGCTTCCGGCAGCCAGCCGAGTGCGGCCCGCTCGTAGGCGGTGAAGGACTCCTCGGCCAGGCCCGTGCCGTAGACCGGGCGCGCCGAGGACTCCACGTCGACGCCGATCGGGCCGGCGTGGCTGAGGCCCACCGCGAGGATGTCCCCCGTGTGGCTCAGGCTCACCTCCAGCTGCCCGCAACCCCGCAGGTAAGGCCTGCCGTTGGGGTTGCGGGCCAGCTCCAGCCCGCCCGGGTCGGCGTCGAGTACGGCGCCCGCGGCGTACTTCAGCAGGAGGCGGGAGGCGGCGAAGCGTCGTCGCGTGTGCTCCTGGCGGATCCCGGCGTAGCGCTGCGCCTCCTGCCCGAGCAGTCTGCCGAGCTCGTCGTCCGGCAGGCCGTGGTCGCCCCAGTCGGCCGTCAGCCCGTAGACGAGGGCGAAGCCCTGTTCCTCCATGGCGGCGTCCGCCGCGGTCCACGGGCCGTCCGGGGCCGTCACCCGGACCGGCGCCGGACCGGCCAGCCCCCGGGGACCGGATGTGGCCATGTCATCTCCCTTTATGCGTCCCTTTATGCGGTCGCCGGTTGCGTGGCGGGTGCTACGCGGTGGCCGGACCGCCGCCCAGCAGCACGTCGTACAGGTCGAGGCTGCGGCCCTGTGCGCAGCGCGCCACGGCCTCCGCCAGCAGCGCCTCGACGCGTCTGCCGTCGGCCGCGGGCTCCGGCAGGCCGAGGCGGAACTGGACCCTGCCGAGGGCCGCGATCAGCCAGGCGGGGTCGGACAGGAAGCCGGATTCCTCCTCCCCCTGCTCCTCCCGGTCCCGGCCCCGGTCGCCGTACATCCACACGCCCAGGCAGGCGGCCGCCGCCGCGAGCAGGGTGTAGCGCTCGGCGAGGGCGTAGCCGTGCGGGGTGGCCAGGGCGGCGAGGTCCTGCGCGGGCAGCGCGCGGCACTCCTCGCCGAGTGCCCGCAGCTCCGCGGCCAGAGCCCCTACCTGGGAGCGCAGCGCCTCCCCGTCCGGGCCGGTGACGGGGAGGGCGTCCAGGGTCTCCTCGGCGTGCGGCAGCACCGCCATCAGCGTGTCCCCTCCGGCGGCGAGGTCGAGCCGCGCCGGGTCGAGCGGGGGCAGGGGTGCCGAGGCGGAGAACAGCCCGTCCGGTGGCGGGGCGGCGGTCCACGACGTCCGGGCCAGGAAGGGAAGTTGCGGCACCAGCGTCGCCAGCGCCGCGGCGGCGCCGATCGGCCCCGGCGGGATCTCCGACAGGTCGCGCAGGTGTTTGCGGAACGTGCCGAAGCCGCCCTCCTCCTGCAGGGCACGCGGCCCCAGGACGGCTGCGAGATCGCCCGTGCTCTGCTGCAGCATGCGCACCACCAGGCACATCGCCGCAGCCGTCCACACGCTGGACTCCTCCGGCAGGAGGTGCAGCGAGCGG
This sequence comes from Streptomyces hiroshimensis, assembly GCF_014650335.1. Taxonomy (GTDB): domain Bacteria; phylum Actinomycetota; class Actinomycetes; order Streptomycetales; family Streptomycetaceae; genus Streptomyces; species Streptomyces hiroshimensis. The sequence goes on along the minus strand of NZ_BMUT01000009.1, from coordinate 15,033 downwards.
ATGGCGGCCAGCAGCAGGCAGTCGCACACGAGCATGTCCGCGAACGAGGAGGTGATGGCGCGCCGCGCGTACCGCGAGGTCAGCGGGCGTACCCCCGGCGCGCGCTCCAGCACCGCCTCGACCACCGACCGCAGCGCGGTGTCGGCGCACCCGACCGCCATCGACGGCACGAGCGGCCTGCTGACCTGCAGGGACCGCAGCGCGACCGCCGTCCCGTCGCCGGGCGCGCCGAGCACGCTGCCCTCCGGCACGGGCCACCGGTCGAACTCCAGGAAGCCTGCGGGCAGCCGGCGCACCGCGCCGGTGCGGTACGGGGACACCGGCCGCACGGCGTCCGGCGGCAGGTCGGCGCGGTTCAGGAGCAGCGCCGAGTGGGTGCCGTCGCTGTTGCCGGTGCCGGTGCCGTTGCTGCCGCCATAGCTGTCGCCGCCGCCGGCGCCGTCCGCGTGCCGGGCCAGGAGGACGAAGCCCGCGGCCAGTGGGGCGTTGGCGATCAGCGGGGTGCGGCCGTCCAGCACCCAGCCGCCCTGCGGCGCGGGGGTCAGGGTGAGGTCGCCGCTGCTGAACTCGTTGCCGTACGACATGTTCTGGAACGCGACGGACAGCCGTCCGCCGTCCAGGAGCAGCCGGGCCGTACGGGCCTGCTGCGCCGGGGTGCCGTGGCACCAGGCGAACGCCGCGGAGACCAGGGAGGCGGAGCCGTGGCCGCGGCCGAGGGCGAAGTCCCGCCGGAACACCGCGCGCAGCAGCTGCGTCGCGGTGTCCAGGCCGGTCAGCCGGCCGCCCAGCGGCTGCGGGACGATCTCCTCGCGCAGGCCGAACGCGTCCAGCAGGCGGTCGCCGCCCAGCGGCAGCTCGCCGCGGCGGTCGGCGGCCAGCACGGCGGTGTGACCCAGCGGGTTGCCCGGGTCGCGGGGGTCGCCGAGGTGCCGTTCCAGCGCGGCGACGCGGCCGCGGAGCGTGGTCGCTGTCGCTGTCGCTGTCGCTGTCGCTGCCTCGGCCTGGTCAGAAGACCTGGTCATGGGTGATCAGGCGGGACTTGAGCTGCACCTCGCCCCCGTCCACCACCAGCGTGTCGTGCACCGTGCAGCTCGGGTTGATCTCGGGCTTGCCGCCGGGGCGGACGGTCACCACGAGGGCGTACACCGTCGACTTGACCGTGCCGTCCTCCTGCGGGTCCAGGGCGATCTGGTTGAACCAGTGGCGGCGCGTGACGGGGTCGCCGTCGAACTTCTTGTGGAAGTTCACGAGCTCCTCGACGATGCCGGGCCGGCCGACGGCGGGCTCGGCGCCCGGCGAGTGCTGGAAGACGCCGTCCTCGGTGAACGTCGCCGCGTACTCCTCGAAGCGGCGGGCGTCGAGGTGGTGCATCTGGTGGGCGTAGAAGTGCTGGACCTGGGAGTGGAGCTCCGTCAGGGACTGGGTGGCGGTCATGGTGCCTCTCCGGAAGGAAGGGGGTGACAGGGGTGGTCAGCCGGCCTGCGCGGCGGCGCGCTTCTCGGCGTACGTCGCGGCGTGCGCCATGGTGGCGAGGCTGTTGCGGCCGAGTGCCTCGCGGAGGTACGCGCGGGCGTCGGCGAGCGTGGCGCCCGCGCCCAGGACCTCGGTGACCGCCTCGGGGTTGACCGCCACCGTGTGCCGGGCGGTGGCGACGGCCCCGCCTCCGGGCTTGTCCGTGAAGTGCCACAGGCCGCTGTGGCCGAGCAGCAGCTTCGGCATGACGTGCTGCTTGTAGGCGATCCACTCCGGGCCGCGGCAGATACGGGTGGAGCGGGTGGCGTGGGCGGAGCCGTCGGCGGTGACGGTGTCCATCTCCAGGTCCTGGATGCCGGGGACGTCCTCGGTCAGCCGGGCCTGCCGGACGTGCGGCAGCCGCTCCGCCCACAGGTCGGCGCGGTCGACGAAGTCGAAGGCGTCGGCGGCCGAACCGGTCAGCTCGACGGTGTCGGTGAAGGAGAACACCACGTCGGACGCGGTGCCGCCGTACTCGGCGATCCGCGCCAGCGCCGCCAGCTCCTCGGGGCTGTTGCGGTCGAGCGCCGCGTTGACGGCGGCCACGGTCTCCGGCGCGTCGCCGACGGCCGTGAAGTCGTGGAGCAGCACCACGCGGGTGCCGCCGCCCGGCAGCGCCTCGAAGATCCACTCGCCGCCCATGGAGGCGATGGGGGCCGTGCTGCGCTCCTGCCGGAAGGTCACGCGCAGCGCCTCGGGGTCGAGGGTGCGCCGGGAGGTCCAGGTGCTGACCTTGCCGTTGACCGTGGCCCAGATCTCGAAGCGCTCCGCGCGCTCGCCGCGCTCCAGGTGGTGGACGTGGACGCTCGGCCCGAAGATCGCAGGCCAGGTCGTGACGTCCGCGACCAGGCCGTAGAGCACCTCCGGGGGCGCGGAAACATCCAGGGTGTGCTCGGTGTGGTGCCGGCGCGGTTCCGTCATGTCGTTCGTCTCCTCGGTGCGTACGGGGCCGGGCCCGGGCCCGGGCCGGGCACGTGGGTGTCCCGTGCCCGGCCCCGGGGTGCTGCGCCCTGCCGGGTTACTGCCGTCCGCTCGGTGTGGTGCGGTGCGGTGCGTGGCGTGGCGCGTCAGGCGGCGGCGGCCTCGGTGACCAGGCCGTTGACGAGGTCGATGAGCGCGCGCGGCGTCTCGGCCTCGACGAGCTCGTCGTCCGGGACGACGACGCCGAACTCCTGCTTGATCTGGGCGGCGCTCTCCATCAGGGCGAGCGAGTCGTAGCCCAGCTCGTCGAAGGGGCGGTCGGAGATGTCGCCGTTGATGTCGATGCTGTCGTCGACGCCGGCGCACTCGACGAGGATGCGGCGGACGTCGTCAACGGTCATGTGAGCCATGGGTATTGCTCCAAGGGGTAGAGAAGGCCGATGAGGTGAGGGCGGCGGCCGCGGGGGCTGCCGGTCGTGCCTACGCGCCGCGGACGACGACGGCCGAGTTGAAGCCGTGGCGGCCGCGCGCGAGCACCAGCGCGGTGCGGACCCGCCGGTCGCGGGGCGCGCCCTGGACCAGGTCGAGGCCGTAGGCCTCGGGCACCGGGGCGCCCGTGGGGGTCGGGGGGATCACGCCGTCGCGGATCGACAGCAGCGCCGTCGCGACGTCCAGCGGGCCGCCGCCGGAGTAGAGCCGGCCGGTGAGGGCCTTCGGGGCGGTGACGGGCACCGCTCCGGCGCCGAAGACGGCGCTGATGGCCTCGGCCTCGGCCGCGTCCAGCTCGGGCACGCCGGCGCCGTCGGCGAAGACGACGTCGATGTCGCCCGGCGCGAGGCCCGCGTCGGCCAGGGCGGCTTCCGCGGCGCGGCGCAGGGCCGGGGGACGGCCCGAGCCGGGCGCCGGGTCGAAGGTCGCGGCGTAGCCCGCGAGTTCGCCGTAGATCTGCTGCACGCCGCGCTCGCGGGCGCTCGCCTCGTCCTCGGTGACGAGGATCGCGCCGCCCTCGCCGGGTACGTAGCCCGAGGCGTCGGCGCTGAAGGGCAGGTAGGCGCGGGCGGGGTCGGTGGCGGTGGTGACGCGGCCGCCGGCCAGCTGGGAGACGTAACCCCACGGGTCGAGGGCGGAGTCGACGCCGCCGGCCACCACGAGCGGGGTGCCGCGGCGGATCGTGCGGCGGGCGTGGCCGAGCGCGTCCAGGCCGCCGGCCTGCTCGCCGACGAGGGCCGCGCTCGGTCCGCGCAGCTTGTGGCGGATGGAGATCTGGCCGGTGTTGACGGCGTAGAACCACGCGAAGGACTCGTAGACGCTGACGAAGTCCGGGCCCTTGCTCCACAGCTTGTCGAACTCGCGGTGGGTGAAGTCGAAGCCGCCGAGTGCGTTGGAGGTGACGACGCCCATGTCGTAGTCCGGCAGGGTGTCGGGGGAGACGCCGGCGTCGGTGAGCGCCCAGTCGGCGGCGACGAGCGCGAGCCGTGTCGAGGGGTCGGTCTGCGGGAGCAGCCGGCTGCCCAGGTGCTCGGCGGCGTCGAAGTCGTCGATCTGGCCCGCGAGGGAGGCCGCGTAGCGGGAGGCGTCGAAGCGGGTGACGGGGGCGATGCCGGTGTGGCCCGCGAGCACCGCCTTCCAGAAGGCCTCGGTGCCGAGGCCGTTGGGGGCGGTGATGCCGATGCCGGTGATGACGGTCCGGGCGTTTCGGCCGTTCACGTCGTTCAGGCCGTCCTTGCTGGTCATGCCTTCACTCCTTCCGGGGCGCGCAGGATCATCGCGCTCTGGAAACCGCCGAAGCCGCTGCCGACGGTGAGGACGGAGTCCACCCGCTGCTCGCGCGCGGTCAGCGGGACGTAGTCGAGGTCGCACTCGGGGTCGGGCGTGTGCAGATTGGCCGTCGGCGGCACGACGTCGTGCTTGATGGCCAGGGCGCAGGCCGCGATCTCGATGGAGCCGATGGCGCCCAGGGAGTGGCCGACCATCGACTTGATGGAGCTGACCGGAACGTCGTAGGCGTGCTGCCCGAGCGCGATCTTGAACGCTGCCGTCTCGTGGCGGTCGTTCTGCTTGGTCCCGGAGCCGTGCGCGTTGACGTAGTCGACGACGGTCGGGTCGATGCGCGACTCGTCGAGCGCCGCGCGGATCGCCTCCGCCATCTCCCGGCCGTCCTTCTTCAGACCGGTCATGTGGTACGCGTTGCAGCGGGTGGCGTAGCCGGTGACCTCGGCGTAGATCTGCGCGCCGCGGGCCTTGGCGGCCTCGTACTCCTCCAGGACGAACATGGCGCTGCCCTCGGCGAGGACGAAGCCGTTGCGGGAGGCGTCGAACGGACGGGAGGCGTGCTCGGGGTCGTCGTTGCGCGTGGTGGTGGCCTTGATGGCGTCGAAGCAGGCCAGCACGATCGGGGAGATCGGGGTGTCCGAGGCTCCTGCGATCATCACGTCGGCGGAGCCCTCGCGGATCAGCTGGACGCCGTAGCCCACGGCGTCGAGGCCGGAGGTGCAGCCGTCGGAGACCATGGTCACCGGGCCCTCGGCGCCCGCGGCCCAGGCGACCTCGGCGGGCATGACGCCCGGGCTGAGGTAGTCGAACATGTGCGGCGACAGGTAGTCGGGGTCGACCAGCCACTCGCGGCCCTTGTCGGCCATCACGAGGTACTCGTTCTCCAGGCTGGTCGCGGAGGCGACGGCGCTGCCCAGGCTCACGCCCACGCGGTACGGGTCCACGCCGGCGAACTCCAGGCCGCTGTCGGCCACGGCCTCCCGGGTGCAGGCGACGGCGAACTGGGTCGCCCGGTCCATCCTGCGGATCTCCCGGGGGGAGAAGCCCTCGGCCTCGGGGAAGAAGTCCGCCTCGGCCGCCACCCGGGACCGGAAGGGAGCCGCGTCGAAGAACGAGATCCGCCGGGTGGCGGTGCGGCCCGCGGTGAGCAGGTCCCAGAACTCCTTGGTGCCGGAGCCGCCCGGGGCGCGGACGCCGATACCGGTGATCACCACTCGTCGGGTCATCGCGTGGGCACGCCTTCCTTCGAGCTGAACATCGAGTCACGTTCCTTTCCGCTGCTTGCCAGGGACAGCGCCGTTGGCAAGGGAAACGGTGCGGCGCCGGGCTCGAACACCACTCGAAGACGGATGGGGCACCGGCAGGTGGGGCGCCGGGTGGCTTCCGGTGGCTCCAGGTGGCTCCGGGTGGCCCCGGGTGGCCCGGGTGGCGCACAGGAGGGCCGAGACAAGAAACCGGCTGGCCGGTTTCTCTTGGTAATCCGACGCCGGGGGCGGCGTAGGGAGGGCTTCCGGTTGGTTTCTTGTCGGGCTTGGGGCGCCGTAGAGGGGGATGAAAGCGGACAAGAACGGTCAGAAATATGCGTCAGGTCAAGGTTTCAAAGAGTAATAGAAACAACGCAGTCGGTTTGGTACGGTCAAATGCGCCGTCGGTAGCCATCACGTGGGGAGAGACGATGGAAGCCAGATCCGTGCAACTCAGCCCTGTGTCCACCGAGGAACGACCCCGCAAGGAACCGTCCCCCGCCGATCCGTGGAGCGTGGAACCGGAGCTGTTCTCGTCGCTCACGCGCAACGACCAGCGCAGGATGGCGGAACAGTACGTACGCGGCCTGCTGGAGGCCGAGGGCCGCAAGACCCTGCGCAACGTCGCGGAACAGATCGGCGGGAAGGCGCTCCAGCAGAGCGTCCACCACTTCATCACCGCCTCGTCCTGGAACTGGTCCCCGGTGCGGCGGGCGCTCGCGCGCCGCGCGGAGGAGGCGGTGCGCCCCCAGGCGTGGGTGGTCAACTCCACCGTCATCCCCAAGGCGGGGGTGCACTCGGTCGGCGTCGACCAGCAGTTCCTCCCCCACCTGGGGCAGACGGTCAACGGCCAGCGGGCGTTCAGCGTCTGGAGCGCCTCCGAGCGGATCAGCGTGCCCTTCAACTGGAGCCTGGTGCTGTCCAGGAACTGGGTGGAGGACCCGGCCCGGCGCAGCCGCGCCCACATACCCGACGCCAGCCGCGCCATCTCGCTGGAGGAGCACGCCGGCGCGGTGGCCCTGGAAGCCGCCGACTCCTGGGGGCTGCGGCGGCGCCCCGTCGTCGTGGACGTGGAGGGGCTCGACGCGGGGGCGACCGTGCGGCGCTTCGCGCGTGCGGGCCTCCCGCTGATCATGCGCATCGACGGCACGACCCCGCTGCGCGTCGACGGCGCCCTGCTGCAGGGCTACAGCGACCGGGAGGTGCCCGCGCAGAACCTGATCGGCTCCATGAATCGGATGCGCCGCCAGGTCGAGTGGTCCGACACCTCGGGCACGGGCTCGTACCGCGGGGTGGTGAGCGCGATCCCGGTGATCCTCTCGTGCCCCGCGCCCGCGGGCGGGACCGGCGGCGGGGGCATCGGGGGCGTCCATCACCGGCCCATGCTGCTGATGGGCGACTGGGGCTCCTCCGACCGGTGGCCGTCGCGGCTGTGGCTCACCGACTCCCGGCGGCTGCCGCTGGTCACCCTGCTGCGCCTGACCCGGCTCACGGACGTCGTCCAGCGCGACTTCGCGGAGATCTCCGAGCACACGGGGATACGGGACTTCGCGGGCCGCTCGTTCCGCGGCTGGCACCGCCACGTCACCCTGGCCTCCGTCGCCCACCTCATCGCCGCACGCGCGGGGGCGCGGCGGCTGCCGGCACAGCGGCGGCGAGGGGCGGGGACGGGGGCGGTCGCGCCGCTGTGTGCGTGAGGGGGGCGGGACCGCCGAGGCGGGGCCGGCGGGGCGGAATCGGTTCTTCGACCCCTCTTCGACCGGCCGTCGAGGCCCCGGCGGCACCCTCGGCGCGACCGACGTCATGTCGCCATCACCGCGCGGGACGTCCGCCACGCGCAGTATTCGCAACCAGCTACGGAGGAACGATGGGCACGCAGAACGCCAAGGTCGCACTGGTGACCGGCGCAACCAGTGGCATCGGCCTGGCGATCGCCACCCACCTGGCCCGCAACGGCACCCGCGTCTACCTGTGCGCCCGGGACGCGGAGAAGCTGGCGGAGACCGTGAAGTCCCTTCAGGACCAGGGCTTCGAGGCCGACGGCACCACCTGTGACGTGACCGACCGCGAGGACGTCAAGCGCTTCGTGGCCGCCGCGGTGGACCGTTTCGGCACCGTCGACATCCTCGTCAACAACGCCGGCCGCAACGGCGGCGGCGCGATCGCCGAGATGTCCGACGAGCTCTGGTACGACGTGATCAACACCAACCTCAACAGCGTCTTCCTCGTGACGCGCGAGGTGCTGAGCGCGGGCGGCCTGCTCACCAAGGGCTGGGGCCGCATCATCAACATCGCCTCGACGGCGGGCAAGCAGGGCGCGGTCACCGCCGCCCCGTACTCCGCCTCCAAGCACGGTGTCGTCGGCTTCACCAAGGCCCTCGGCCTCGACCTCGCGAAGACGGGCATCACCGTCAACGCCGTCTGCCCCGGCTTCGTCGAGACGCCGATGGCCGAGCGCGTGCGCGGCCACTACGCGTCGATGTACGGGATCACGCTGGAGGAGGCGGCCGAGAAGGTCACCACCCGGGTGCCGATCGGCCGTTACGTCGACGTCGAGGAGGTCGCGGCCATGGTCGACTACCTGGTCGGCGACGGCGCCTCGTCCGTGACCGCGCAGGCCCTCAACGTCTGCGGCGGCCTGGGCAACTACTAGGCGCCACCCCTAGGCGCCACCCGTAGGCGTCCCCGTGGCGGG
>NZ_BMUT01000009.1:0-6880 GCF_014650335.1 Streptomyces hiroshimensis | reverse complement strand
CCCCCCCCCCCGCCGCTCTAATTCCGCACGAGCCCGTCGCGGCAGCCTGTGCAGGCAGCACCCACAGGCAGGCAGGACGACAGGAGCAAGCGGTGACGGATTCACCCCTCTCACGCACCTCACCCGTAGGGACACGCATACGTACGGCGGCCGTGATCGGCGTGGGCACCATCGGCCTCGGCTGGGCCGCGCTGTTCGCCTCCGCCGGGCTCACCGTGCGGATCAACAGCCGCCGGCCGGACGCCGAGACGCACGTCAGGAAGGCGTTCGAGCTGTACGCGGCCTCGCTGCCGGGCGGCCCCGCCGACCCGGCCGAGCTCGCCGCCCGCCTGGAGTTCGAGCCCGACGTGGCCCGCGCCGTCGAAGGCGCCGACGTCGTCCAGGAGAACGCCCCGGAGAACCTGGCCCTCAAGCAGGAGCTCTTCGCCCGTATCGGCGCCGCCGCCCCCGCCCACGCGCTGCTGCTGTCGTCCACCTCCACGCTGCTCCCCGACGACCTGGGCGCGCAGATGGCCGACCCCGGCAGGCTGCTGGTCGCCCACCCCTTCAACCCGCCGCACATCGTGCCGCTGGTCGAGATCGTCACGGGCGAGCGGACCGACCCGCAGGCGGTCGAGGAGGCCCTGGCCTTCTACCGCGGCCTCGGCAAGACGCCCGTGGTGCTGCGACGGGCCGTCCCCGGCTTCGTCGCCAACCGGCTGCAGTCCGCGCTGCTGCGCGAGAGCATCCACCTGGTCCGCGAGGGCGTCGTCTCCGTCGCCGAGCTGGACGAGATCGTCACCTCCTCGATCGGCGGCCGCTGGGCGGCGGTCGGCCCGTTCCGCGCCTTCCACCTGGGCGGCGGCCCCGGAGGCCTGCGCCACTGGTTCGAGCACCTCGGCGCCGGGCTGGAGAAGAGCTGGCAGGGGCTGGGCGACCCGCCGGTCGACGAGGAGACCGTCGCCCGGATCCTCGCCCAGGCGGAGGAGGCGTTCGGAGGCCGCGCCTACGAGGAGCTCGCGGCCGAGCGGGATGCGAAGCAGACGCGGGTGATCGCGGCTGTCGCCGACGCTGACGCCGATCCGGCGGAACGGGCGTAGCCGACGGCGCTCATCCAGCGGACGGTCGAGCTCCGCTCGAAGCCCACTCGAAGTCTGCTCAAGCCTCGCTCGAATCCCGCTCGAAAGCCGCGTGAAGTGTCGGTTCCCCCGTTGACCTCAACTTCGGTTGAGGTTGAAAGATAAAGCTCACCAGCCCCACCAAGCACCACCAAGCCCCATCAAGCCCCATCAGAGAGAGGGACATGCCATGAAGGCGGCAGTTTTCCAGGAGTTCGGCGGCCCCGAGGTACTCAAGGTCGAGGAGATCGAGACCCCCCTCCCCGGCGCCGGCGAGATCCGCGTACGCGTCAAGGCCGCCGGTGTGCAGGCGTACGACACGGCCGTCCGCGCCGGCTGGGCCCCGCCCGGCATGACCCTCTCCTTCCCGCAGACCGTCGGCAACGACTTCGCGGGCGTCGTCGACGAGCTCGGCGAGGGCGTCACCGAATTCGCCGTCGGTGACGAGGTCCTGGGCTGGGCCGTGCTCTCCTGCTACGCCGAGTACGTGGTCGTCTCCGCCGAGCAGGCCGTCGCCAAGCCGTCCGGCATGCCGTGGGAGGTGGCCGGCTCGTTCTCCGCCTCGGCGCAGACCGCCCACACCGCGCTCCAGGCGCTGGAGATCGGCGCGGGCGACACCCTGCTCGTGCACGCGGCCGCCGGTGGCGTCGGCACGATCGCCGTGCAGCTGGCGCAGGTCCTGGGGGCCACCGCCATCGGCACCGCGAGCGAGCGCAACCACGAGTACCTGCGGTCGCTGGGCGCCACCCCCGTCACGTACGGAGAGGGCCTCGCCGACCGTGTCCGCGAGCTGGCCCCCGGCGGCGTCACCGCGGCCCTCGACGGCATCGGCGGCGACGCCCTCGACGTCTCCGTCGAGCTGATCAAGGACAAGAACCGCATCGCCACCCTCGTCGACTTCGGCCGCGTCGAGGAGCTGGGCGTCCGCGCGATCTTCAGCCAGCGGACCAAGGAGCGCCTCGCCGAGCTCACCGCCCTCTACGCCGAGGGCAAGCTGCGCGTGGAGGTCTCCGAGACCTTCCCGCTGGAGCAGGCCGCGGACGCGCACCGCGAGATGGAGACCGGCCACGTGCGCGGAAAGATCGTCATCACCGTCGGCTGAGCGACCGGCCGATCGACCGACCGATCGACCGATGGATCGATCGAACGAACGATCAACCGAGGAGATTTGGAGGCCTGTCATGAAGATCGAGATCTACTCCGACGTCCTGTGCCCGTGGTGCTACATCGGCAAGCGCCGGATAGCCGCCGCCCTGGACGGCTTCCCGCACCGTGACGAGCTGGAGATCGTCTGGCGCAGCTTCGAGCTCGCGCCGGGCGAGGGCAGCGAGCCCGGCCCGACGGCGGCCGAGGCCATGGCGCAGTGGACGGCCCCGGACGTGCTGCCGGGCCGGATCGAGCTGATCAAGTCCCAGGGCCGGCAGGAGGGTCTGGAGATCAACCTCCACAAGTCCCGCCCCGTGGGCACCTTCGACGCGCACCGGCTCACCCACTTCGCGGCCGAGCGCGGCCTGCTGGAGCCGGTCATGGAGCGGCTGTTCCACGCGTACCACACCGAGGCCCTCAACGTCGGCGACCGCGAGGTGCTGGTGCAGCTGGCGGGCGAGGCCGGGCTGGACGAGGCCGAGGTCCGCGAGGTGCTGGAGAGCGACCGGTACGCGGACGCCGTCGTCGCCGACGAGAACCGTGCCCGGCAGTTCAACGTGACGGGTGTGCCGTCGGTCGTCATCGACGGCCGGATGCCGGTCTCCGGCGTGCAGCCGCCCGAGAAGCTGCTGCACTTCATCGAGCGCGCGTGGGAGCGGGCGCAGAAGGAGCCGGCGGCTTCGGTCTGAGGCCGGCGGCCGTAGCTGTAGCCGTAGCCCTAAAACCCAGCCGCAGCCGCAGCCGCAGCCGTAACCGTACGTGATTTCCCCAGGTCCGCCCCGTCCGCCCCAGGCCGAAACCCATTGCTGCGGCCGGAATTCGATCCGCTCTCCATCGGGACTCCAGCCGGTTTCCGGAGTCTGTTCCCGGCGCTGGAAGTACTCCGCGCCGTTTGAGAGAGGAAATGCAGTGCAGCACAAGTGGAAGCTGACGGGCGGACTTGCGGCCTCACTGGGGCTTGCTCTGACGGGGATCATGTCCTCGGCCGGAACGGCGAGTGCCGACACCGCGACGAAGACGCTCGATTACACCTGCCAGACCCGTTACGACGGCAACTGGATCCCGGTCACGTACGCACGTGACTTCACGACCACGGCGCCGGCCAAGGTCGCCCCGGGTCAGACCTTCAAGGTCACCTTCGACTCGGCCCCGATCAAGGCCGTGGCGGACTTCAACAAGCTCCTCAACACCGTGAGCATCGCGTACAAGGTGCCGGCCAACGCCAAGGTCGTCGGCTACAAGCTGACCGGCGGCAGCAACCTGGGCTCCGCGAAGCAGTGGGTCGAGCGCAACGGCAACGACTTCGCCGTCAAGTCCGACGGCGAGTGGGCCGGCGGCGTCGAGTTCGACTTCCCGAACCTGGAGGTCACGCTCAAGGCCCCGAGCACCAACGGCACCACCCTCACCACGGGCGCGGGCGGCTCCAGCTTCAGCGACCCGGCCTTCTCCTGGAACCGGCTGCAGCCCACGACGAACACCTGGGACCCGTTCCAGTGCTACGCCGACCCGGCCAAGCCGGTGACGTTCTCGACCACCCAGGTCGGTTACTGACCGGTCCGATCGATTCCGACCGATTCTGATCGGATGACCGCCCCCGGGCGCGGCTGCCGGAGTGCCTCCCGGCGGCCGCGCCCGGGCGTCCACCGCGGGCCGGCCGTGGGACTTGGGACTGGGGACCGGGGACTTGGGACTGCCGAAGTCCGCCGAACGAGAACGGGCACGTGATGAGCAACGCATTTCCGCCCTCCGGGGACCGGGCCGTCGTCGCCGTCATCGGCGCGGGCACCATCGGGCTCGGCTGGATCGCCCTCTTCCTGGACCGGGGACTCCGGGTCCGGGTCAACAGCAGACGGCCCGACGCCGAGCGGGTGGTCAGGGAAGGGCTTGTGGTCTTCGCCCCCACCCTGCCGGGCGGGCCGGTCGACGTCGATGTGCTCATGGAGCACGTGGAGTTCGAGCCCGACATGGCCCGCGCGGTGCGCGGTGCGGCGGTCGTGCAGGAGAACGCCCCCGACGACCTCGCCCTCAAACAGGAGCTCTTCCGTACGGTCGAGCAAGCTGCTCCCGCGGAAGCCCTGCTCCTGTCCTCCACGTCCAAGCTGCTGCCCGACGACATGGGCGCGCTGATGGCCGAGCCGGGACGCGTCGTCGTGGGACACCCCTTCAACCCGCCGCACGTCGTCCCCCTGGTCGAGGTCGTCGGCGGTCGGCACACCCCCGCCGGGCTGATCGACGAGGTCACGGCCTTCTACCGGGCGGTGGGCAAGGTCCCCGTCGTCGTCCGCAAGCCCGTACCGCGCTTCGTCGCCAACCGCCTGCAGTCCGCGCTGCTGAGGGAGAGCGTCCACCTCGTGCAGGAGGGCGTCGTCACGATGGCCGAACTCGACGCCGTCGTCACGCAGTCGATCGGCCTGCGCTGGGCCACCGTGGGGCCGTTCGAGGCCTTCCACCTGGGCGGCGGAGAGGGCGGCCTGCGCCGCTGGCTGGGCGGCGTGGCGCCCGGCCTGGAGCGCGCCTGGCGCGCCCCCGCCGTCCCGGCCCTGACGCCGGACGCCGTCGAGGCGCTCGGCGCCGAGGCGGACCGGACCTTCGGCACGGACTATGCCGCGCTGTCGCGTGCCCGTGACGAGAAGCAGAACGCCGTGCTCGACGCGCTCGCGCGGATCGACGCCCGGCACCAGTCACTCAGGGAAGACGAGAACATGGAACCCCAGCCCCATCAGACCCAGACACCACAGCAGATCCAGACGCCCCAGCCGACCCGGTCGCCCCAGCAGCCCGAAGCGCACGTCGTGGACTTCTGGTTCGACCCGCTGTGTCCCTTCGCCTGGATCGCCTCGCGGTGGATCACGGAGGTGGCCGAAAAGGCCCCGGTGACCGTCCGCTGGCAAGTGATGAGCCTGGCCCTGCTCAACAGCGGCAAGGACATGCCGGAGGCGCGGCGCACGATGCTCGACCTCTACTGGGGCCCGGTCCGGGTCCTGGCCGCGGCCCGCGCCGCCCACGGCGACGCCGTCACCGGCCCGCTCTACACGGCGATGGGTTCCCGCTTCCACGGCCCCGGCGGGATCTTCGAGCCCGTCCGCACCGCCCCGCCCGAGGAGTTCCGCGCGGCGATGATCGAGGGGCTGAGCAAGACGCGCCCGGACATCGAGGCGGCCCTGGCCGAGGCCGGGCTGCCCGCGGAGCTGATCGACGCGATGGACGACGACCGCTGGGACGACGACCTGCGCGCCTCGCACGACCGGGTGCCCTCGGACGGCCTCGGCCAGGAGCTGATCGGCGTGCCGACGATCTCCGTCGACGGCGGCGCGGGCCAGTTCGGCCCGGTCCTGACGGAGATACCGCGCGGCGAGCGGGCGGTGCGGCTCTGGGAGGCCTTCCGGACCCTGGCCGGGGACCCGGCGTTCTTCGAGCTGAAGCAGAGCACGGGGCGCACCGAGCCCTTGACTTACTGACCAACCGGCTAACCGGCTAACCGATCAACTGGAGGAAATCTCAGATGCGTGTGATCCGTATCCGTGAGTTCGGGGGCCCGGAGGTCATGCGGGTCGAGGAGACCCCCGTGCCGCAGCCGGGCCCCGGTGAGGTGCTGATCGCCGCCGAGGCGATCAGCGTGGGCTTCGCGCAGACGCAGATGCGGCGCAACATCTTCCCCGCGCCGATGTGGCGGCCGGAGTTCCCGATCGTGCTCGGCGGCGACGTCATCGGCCGTGTGGCGGGCGTGGGCGCCGGGGTGACGGGCTTCCGCGAGGGCGACCGGGTCGGCGCGTTCACGCTCCACGGGGCGTACGCCGACTACGTGGTCGTCGATGCGGAAACGGTTCTGTCCGTGCCGGAGGACCTCGACGCCGCGCAGGCCACCGCCCTCCCCTCGCCCGGCCCGATCGGCACCGGCACCCTGGGCACGGCCGGACTCCGCCCGGGCGAGAGCGTGCTGGTGCACGCGGCGTCCGGCGGCATCGGCCACCTGAGCGTGCAGTGGGCCAAGGCCCGCGGGGCGGGCCCGGTCATCGCCACCGCGAGCTCGGCCGAGAAGCTCGGCTTCGCCCGCGCCCTCGGCGCCGACGTCGTCGTCGACTACAGCCGCGAGACGTGGGTGGACGAGGTCCGCGAGGCCACCGGCGGCGCCGGAGTCGACATCATCCTCGACAGCATCGGCGGCGACGTCCTCCGCAAGGGCGTCGGCCTGCTCGCCCCCTTCGGCCGCCTGGTCTTCTACGGCTCCGCGGGCGGCGGGCTGGAGATCCCCCGGATCTCGCCCATGGAACTCATCGAGATGAAGTTCATCACCGGCTTCGCCCTGTCCCGCTGGCGCGCGGCCCGTCCCAAGGAATACCTCGCCAACCACGAGGAGCTGGCCGCCGGCCTCGCCGACGGCACGATCCGGCATGCGGTGCACGCCACGTATCCCCTCGAAGAGGTCGGCCGGGCCCACCAGGAGATCGAGTCCCGGGCCCACATCGGGCGCATCGTGCTGGTGCCCTGACATCCCTGACACCTCTGACACCCCCTGTTACCCGTAAGCGTCAAACGTCCTAAGCGTCAAACGTCTTAAGCATCAAACGTCCTAGGGAGCGATGTGTCCCGCCGCCTGTTCACCTCGGAGTCCGTGACCGAGGGTCACCCCGACAAGA
>NZ_BMUT01000008.1:233190-371541 GCF_014650335.1 Streptomyces hiroshimensis | reverse complement strand
GGCCGCCCCGGCCGCGCCCGCCGCCGCTGCGGCCGCCCCGGCGGCCCCTGCTCCGGCGAAGCCCGCGGCCAAGGCCGCGCCCGCCAAGCCGGCGGCCGCCGCGAAGCCGGCCGAGCCGGCCGCCGGCCCCGAGCTGGTCACGCTGCGTGGCCCCGCCGCTGCGGTCGCGAAGAACATGAACGCCTCCCTGGAGCTGCCGACGGCCACGTCCGTCCGCGCCGTCCCGGTGAAGCTGCTGTTCGACCAGCGCATCGTGATCAACAATCACCTCAAGCGCGCCCGCGGCGGCAAGGTCTCCTTCACGCACCTCATCGGCTTCGCCATGGTGCAGGCGCTGAAGCTCATGCCGTCGATGAACTACTCCTTCACGGAGAAGGACGGCAAGCCGACCCTCGTCAAGCCGGAGCACGTCAACCTCGGCCTGGCGATCGACCTCGTCAAGCCGAACGGTGACCGCCAGCTCGTGGTCGCGGCCATCAAGAAGGCCGAGACGCTGAACTTCTTCGAGTTCTGGCAGGCCTACGAGGACATCGTCCGCCGCGCCCGCGTCGGCAAGCTGACGATGGACGACTTCACCGGCGTCACCGCCTCGCTGACCAACCCCGGCGGCATCGGCACCGTGCACTCCGTGCCGCGCCTGATGCCCGGCCAGGGTCTGATCCTCGGCGTCGGCGCGATGGACTACCCCGCCGAGTTCCAGGGCACCTCGCAGGACGCCCTGAACCGCATGGGCATCTCCAAGGTCATGACCCTGACCTCGACGTACGACCACCGGGTGATCCAGGGCGCCGCCTCCGGCGAGTTCCTGCGGATCATGTCCCAGCTGCTGCTGGGCGAGAACGGCTTCTACGACGAGATCTTCGAGGCGCTGCGCATCCCCTACGAGCCGGTCCGCTGGCTCAAGGACATCGACGCCTCGCACGACGACGACGTCACCAAGGCCGCCCGCGTCTTCGAGCTGATCCACTCCTACCGGGTCCGCGGCCACGTCATGGCCGACACCGACCCGCTGGAGTACCGCCAGCGCAAGCACCCCGACCTCGACATCACCGAGCACGGCCTCACCCTGTGGGACCTTGAGCGCGAGTTCGCGGTCGGCGGCTTCGCCGGCAAGTCCATGATGAAGCTGCGCGACATCCTCGGCGTGCTGCGCGACTCGTACTGCCGCACCACCGGCATCGAGTTCATGCACATCCAGGACCCCAAGCAGCGCAAGTGGATCCAGGACCGCGTCGAGCGCGGCCACTCCAAGCCCGAGCGCGAGGAGCAGCTGCGCATCCTGCGCCGGCTGAACGCCGCGGAGGCCTTCGAGACCTTCCTGCAGACGAAGTACGTCGGCCAGAAGCGCTTCTCCCTGGAGGGCGGCGAGTCCGTCATCCCGCTGCTGGACTCGGTGCTGGACGCCGCCGCCGAGGCGCGTCTGGACGAGGTCGTCATCGGCATGGCCCACCGCGGCCGCCTCAACGTCCTCGCCAACATCGTCGGCAAGTCCTACGCGCAGATCTTCCGCGAGTTCGAGGGCAACCTCGACCCGAAGTCGATGCACGGCTCCGGCGACGTGAAGTACCACCTGGGCGCCGAGGGCACCTTCACCGGCCTGGACGGCGAGCAGATCAAGGTCTCGCTGGCCGCCAACCCCTCCCACCTGGAGACGGTCGACCCGGTCGTCGAGGGCATCGCCCGCGCCAAGCAGGACATCATCGGCAAGGCGGGCACGGACTTCACCGTCCTGCCGGTCCAGCTGCACGGCGACGCGGCCTTCGCGGGCCAGGGCGTCGTCGCGGAGACGCTGAACATGTCGCAGCTGCGCGGCTACCGCACCGGCGGCACCGTGCACATCGTCATCAACAACCAGGTCGGCTTCACCGCGCCGCCGGAGTCCTCGCGCTCGTCGATGTACTGCACCGACGTCGCCCGGATGATCGAGGCGCCGATCTTCCACGTGAACGGTGACGACCCGGAGGCCGTGGTCCGCGTCGCGCGGCTCGCCTTCGAGTTCCGCCAGGCGTTCAACAAGGACGTCGTCATCGACCTGATCTGCTACCGCCGCCGGGGCCACAACGAGTCGGACAACCCCTCGTTCACCCAGCCGCTGATGTACGACCTGATCGACAAGAAGCGCTCGGTGCGCAAGCTGTACACCGAGTCCCTCATCGGTCGCGGCGACATCACCCTGGAAGAGGCCGAGCAGGCCCTGCAGGACTACCAGGGCCAGCTGGAGAAGGTCTTCGTCGAGGTCCGCGACGCCGACGCGGCGGCGGCTCCGGCCGCCGTCCCGGCCCCGCTGGGCGGGTTCCCGGTGGCGGTGAACACCGCGATCTCCCAGGAGGTCCTCAAGCGGATCGCCGAGTCGCAGGTCACCACGCCGGAGAACGTCACGGTGCACCCGCGCCTGGTGCCGCAGCTGCAGCGCCGCGCCGCCAGCATCGAGGACGGCACGATCGACTGGGGCATGGGCGAGACCCTCGCCTTCGGCTCGCTGCTGATGGAGGGCACCCCGGTCCGGCTCGCCGGCCAGGACTCCCGCCGCGGCACCTTCGGCCAGCGCCACGCGGTGCTCGTCGACCGCGAGACCGGCGAGGACTACACCCCGCTGCTCTACCTCTCCGACGAGCAGGCCCGCTTCAACGTCTACGACTCGCTCCTGAGCGAGTACGCGGCGATGGGCTTCGAGTACGGCTACTCGCTGGCCCGCCCGGACGCCCTGGTGCTGTGGGAGGCCCAGTTCGGTGACTTCGTCAACGGCGCCCAGAGCATCGTCGACGAGTTCATCTCCTCCTCCGAGCAGAAGTGGAACCAGACCTCTGGTGTCACGCTGCTGCTGCCGCACGGCTACGAGGGCCAGGGCCCGGACCACTCCTCGGCCCGCGTCGAGCGCTTCCTGCAGCTGTGCGCGCAGAACAACATGACGGTCGCCATGCCGACGCTGCCGTCGAACTACTTCCACCTGCTGCGCTGGCAGGTCCACAACCCGCACCACAAGCCGCTGATCGTCTTCACCCCGAAGTCGATGCTGCGTCTGAAGGCCGCGGCGTCGAAGGCGGAGGAGTTCACGAGCGGCGGGTTCCGTCCGGTCATCGGTGACGACACCGTCGCCGCGGCGGACGTCCGCAAGGTCGTCTTCTGCTCCGGCAAGGTCTACTACGACCTGGCCGCCGAGCGCGCCAAGCGCGGTGCCACGGACACGGCCATCGTCCGCATCGAGCGCCTCTACCCGCTGCCGGGCGAGGAGCTCCAGGCCGAGATCGCCAAGTTCCCGAACGCCGAGAAGTACATCTGGGCGCAGGAGGAGCCGGCGAACCAGGGTGCGTGGCCGTTCATCGCGCTGAACCTGATCGACCACCTGGACCTGGCCGTCGGCGCCGACGTCCCGGCCCGCGAGCGGCTGCGGCGGATCTCCCGTCCGCACTCCTCGTCCCCGGCGGTCGGCTCGGCCAAGCGTCACCAGGCCGAGCAGCAGACGCTGATCAACGAGGTGTTCGACGCCTGACGGAGACGTCTGACGGAGTCGTCTCCCGTACGGACCGGGCCCCCATCGCCGCGAGGCGGTGGGGGCCCGGTCCGTTGTGGATGCCCGTCCTATCCTTGGCCTGACGTAACCACATCATCCGACGGAGAGAACGTGTACTTCACCGACCGCGGCATCGAGGAGCTGGAGAACCGGCGGGGCGAGGAGGAGGTCACGCTCGGCTGGGTGGCCGAGCAGCTGCGCACCTTCGTCGACCTGAACCCGGACTTCGAGGTGCCGGTGGAGCGCCTGGCGACGTGGCTGGCGCGGCTGGACGACGAGGACGACGAGTAGCCTTCCGCCGGAAGCGCGGGTCGCTGCGCCCCGTCAGGGGCGCGGGGAACTGCGCGACAAGCCCCCACCGGCCCGCAGGGGCGCTCAGCCGCGAGCCCGCCACCAGTCGTACGCGAGCGTCAACGCCCCGTCCGCGAGAAGCGTGACGCCGGCAGCCGTCACGCCCCGTCGCCCGCTCCGCCGCCCCCACAGGGCCAGGCCCGCCCCGGCCGCGATCTCCGCGGCGCCGAGGGCGCGGGCGCGCGGCCCGCGGGTCCAGGCGCCGAGCCGCCCGCTCCCGGCGTCCAGCAGCCCCGTCCGCACCGCCTCGCGCCAGCCCGGCCAGTCGACCGCCTCGGCCGCGGGGTGCGCGCCCGCGGCGGCCCGCAGCCCGTCGGCCGGGACGCCCGGGGCGAGGCCGGGCGCGAGGTCCAGGCCCGTCCGGGAGAGGACGGCGATCAGCCCGAGGACCCGGGCGGCGGCGCCGGCGTCCGCATCGGGCCGGGCGAGCCCGTCGAGCGCGGCCCCGTCGAGCACCGGGTCGAGCCCGATGCGGGCCCGCAGCGCGGTCATGGCCGCCTCCTCGCCGAGCGGGGTGCCGTCGGCGAGCCATGCGTACCCCACGGTCCGCCGGAAGCCCGCCGCGACCACGAATCCCGCCCCGCGCGCATCCCACCACAGGCCCACGACGGGCCACTGCTCGGCGACGGCCAGGGTGTGCGCCCAGCCGGCGGTGGCCGTGGCGAGGTCGGTGCCCTCGGTGCGCCAGGAGTCCTTGCCGGGGATCAGCGCGCTCCACCCCTCCCCGGCCGGGACCAGGAGGAGCGGTTCGTTCAGGAGCTGGGCGGAGGGCCGGACGCGGCCGGGCTCGGCCCGGCAGAGCAGCAGGACCCCCGCCGCGCGGCTGTGATCAGTAGCGGACATGCGACCACGCTATGCCAAGCGGGGAGTGCTTGACTTCGCGGGACCGCGATATATCGTGTTTCAGGGAAGACGCGATATAGTCCGTATCTCGTTCCGCCGTCCGATGCCAGCAGAAGGGGGCCCGGCATGCCGGTCGAGTCCGAGTGGTCACTGTCCACACCGCAGAACATCGCCTTCGAGGGGCCGGTCACCGCGCTGGACGTGCGCGCCGTGAACGGCACGGTCAACGTCGTCGGCGCGGACGGCGGCCCGGCCCGCCTGGAGCTGACGGGGATCGACGGCCCGCCGCTGAAGGTCGCCCACCAGGGCGGCAGGCTGACCGTCGGGTACGACGACATGGCGCAGAAGTCCCGCCTCGGCTGGTTCTCCCGCAAGAGCTGGAACCGCTCGGCGGACGTGACCCTCACCGTGCCCGCGGAGGCGTCCGTCACGGTCACCGTCGTCGGGGCGGGCACCGTGGTCTCCGGCATCGCGGGCAGCACGAAGGTCCAGGGCGTCTCCGGCGACACCACGCTCGTCGGCCTCACCGGCGACGTCCGCACGGAGACGGTCTCGGGCCGCGTGGAAGCACAGGGCCTCGGTGGCGACGTCCGCTGCAACGCCGTCTCCGGCGACCTCACGGTCGTCGAGTGCACGGGCGGCCGGATCAAGGCCGACTCGGTCAGCGGCAACGTGGTGATCGACCTGTCGCCCACCGCGCCGGGCACCGACCTGGCGGTCACCTCCGTCTCCGGCGAGGTCGCCGTCCGGCTGCCCGCCACGGCGGACGCGACGGTGGAGGCGGGCACCACGGTCGGCCCGGTCTCCTGCGCCTTCGGCGAGCTGCGGGTCCAGGACCAGTTCGGCGCGAGGAACATCACCGGCCGGCTCGGCAGCGGCCACGGCCGGATCAAGGTCACCACCCTCTCCGGCGCCGTCGCACTGCTGCGCGGACCGGACGCCGACGACTGGACGGACGCCCCCGCCGGGGCCCCCGCCCGGGGAAAGGTCCTCTGATGCCCCCCGTCTTCGCCCACGGCCGGCTGCGCCTGTACCTGCTCAAGCTGCTCGACGAGGCGCCCCGCCACGGCTACGAGATCATCCGCCTGCTGGAGGAGCGCTTCCAGGGCCTGTACGCGCCCTCCGCCGGCACCGTCTACCCGCGCCTGGCCAAGCTGGAGGCCGAGGGCCTGGTCACCCACACCACCGAGGGCGGCCGCAAGGTCTACGCCATCACCGCCGCCGGCCGCGCCGAACTCGCCGGCCGGCAGGGCGAACTGGCCGAGCTGGAACTGGAGATCCGCGAATCCGTCGCCGCGCTCGCGGCCGACATCCGCGAGGACGTCCGGGGCGCCGCCGGCGACCTGCGGCGCCAGATGCGCGAAGCCGCCCGGCAGACCCGGGCGGGGGCGGGGGCGGACTCGCACCCCTTCGACAGCGCCAAGGAGGACTACCGCCGGGCGAAGGAGCAGTGGAAGGAGCAGACCCGGCGGGCCAAGGAGGAGAGCCGGCGCGCCCGCCAGGACGCCCAGCAGGCCCGCCACCAGGCCCGGGAGGCCCAGGAACGGGCCCGCGAGGAGGTCCGGCGCGCCACCGAGCGCGTCCAGGAGCAGGTGCAGGAACACCTGCGCCGCGGCGACTGGCCGGCGGGCATCGCGGAAGGCGTCAGCGCCCTGGCGAAGGAGTTCGGCGCCTTCACGGCCCGGACGACGGGCGCCGCGGGTACGGCGGATGCGGCCGGTCCGGCGGGCACTGACGGCGCCCGGCGCCCCGAGCCCCCGGCGGGCCCCGCCCCGGAGTGGGCCGAGGCCGCGGACGGCCTCTCCAAGGACCCGGCCCGCGACCTGGACCGCCTCCTCGACCGCTTCCGCGACGACATCCGCGACGCGGCCCGCGACCACGGCGTGACCCAGGAGCAACTGGCCGAATCCCGCCGCCACCTGGCCGACGCGGCCACCCGCATCATGGCCCTCCTCCGCCCGGGAGACTGACATGCCCACAGGATCGACGGCGTGGTGGCTGGCCCGGCTGTTACCGGCGCGTCCGCACCCGCCCGCTCAGGCCCCGCACGTGAGGCAGGCCACACGAGCTACGGCGTAGCCGGGACATCGTGCGTATCGTTGAACCACGCGGCTGCTGAAACCAGTGGCAGCGGGGAGGAGCGTCACGGTGACCATCGCACTGACCGACAGGACCGAGATGGCCGAGAACGGAGAGCGAAGCTTCGACGAGATGTTCGAGCTTCTCTACGAGATCGTCCCCGAGGGATTCAAGGGCGAGATCGTAGAGGGGGCAATTGTGATGTCGCCGCAGAGGCGCGCGCACTCGGCCATCATCCGGATTGTGCTGCGCCAGCTTGAGGCCGAATTCGGTCCGGACAGCACGCTCGAAATGGACGTCCGGCTCGATCTGCCCGGCTACAAAAACGGCTTCGCTCCCGACCTCTACAAGGTCTCCGACGGTGCCGAACCGGACGCGAAGGGGAACTGGCGCTACCAGGACGTCGAGTTCGTCCTCGAAGTGATCTCCCGCGGGACCGCCGACAGCGACTACGGCAAGAAGAAGGACGCCTACGCCGCCAGTGGGATCCCTGTCTACCTGATCGCGGACCCGTACACCGGGCTGTGCCACCTGTACACGGTGCCGAAGGACGGCGAGTACCGCAGCCGCCTGAAGCTGGACTTCGGCCAGCCCGTCGACCTCACCGACACCCTCCTCGGCATGACCCTGCAGACGGACCGCTTTCCCCGCGACTGACGGCTGCGACGCCGGACGGGCGGGTGTACGGGACTTCTCCCGTACACCCGCCCGTTTCCGTACCGCCGACCGCTACAGCACCTTCGACAGGAACGCCTTCGTCCGGTCGTGCTGCGGGTTGGTGAGGACGTCGCGCGGGTTGCCCGATTCGACCACCACGCCCTGGTCCATGAAGACCACCGAGTCGCCGACCTCGCGGGCGAAGCCCATCTCGTGGGTCACCACGATCATGGTCATGCCGTCCTCGGCCAGGCCGCGCATGACGTCCAGGACGTCACCGACGAGCTCCGGGTCGAGCGCCGAGGTGGGCTCGTCGAAGAGCATCAGCTTCGGCTCCATCGCCAGCGCCCGCGCGATCGCGACGCGCTGCTGCTGGCCGCCGGAGAGCTGCGAGGGGTAGTTCTCGGCCTTGTCGCCGAGGCCGACCCGGTCGAGGAGCTTCTTCGCCCGCTCCCGGGCGACGGCCTTCGTCTCGCCCTTGACCTGGACCGGCGCCTCCATGACGTTCGCGAGCGCCGTCATGTGCGGGAAGAGGTTGAAGCGCTGGAACACCATGCCGATGTCCCGGCGGTTCTTGGCGACCTCGCTGTCCTTGAGCTCGTAGAGCTTGTCGCCCTGCTGGCGGTAGCCCACCAGGCGGCCGTCGACGTACAGCTTGCCCGCGTTCACCTGCTCCAGGTGGTTGATGCACCGCAGGAAGGTGGACTTGCCGGAGCCGGAGGGGCCGATGAGGCAGAACACCTCGCGCGGGGCGACCTCGAGGTCGATGCCCTTGAGGACCTGCACGGCGCCGTAGGACTTGTGGACGCCCTCGGCCTTCACCATCGCGTTCATGCGCTGACGCCTCCCTTGGGACGGTTGCTGAAGGAGGACAGGTTGGCCTTGACCTTCTGCCACGGGGTGAGCGGCAGGGTCCGCAGGGAACCGCGGGCGTAACGCCGCTCCAGGTAGAACTGGCCGACGCTGAAGATGCTGGTGAGGATCAGGTACCAGGTGGCCGCGAGGAAGAGCATCTCCACCGGGGCGCCGGTGGTCTGCCCGATGTCGGACGTGGAGCGCAGTAGCTCCAGATACTGGGCCGCGGCGGCTGCCAGCGACGAGGTCTTGAGCATGTTGATGAACTCGTTGCCGGTCGGCGGCACGATGACCCGCATCGCCTGCGGCAGCACGATCCGGCGCAGCGTCCGGGCCTGGCTCATGCCGAGCGCGTGCGCGGCCTCGGTCTGGCCCTCGTCGACCGACTTGATGCCGGCCCGCACGATCTCGGACATGTAGGCGGCCTCGTTGAGCCCCAGGCCGAGCAGCGCGGCCATGAACGGCGTCATGAAGTCGCTCATCTCGTCCCGGTAGATGGGGCCGAGGTTGATGTACGGGAAGATCAGCGCGAGGTTGAACCACAGCAGCAGCTGGACGTAGACCGGGGTGCCCCGGAAGAACCAGATATAGGCCCAGGAGACGGAGGACGTCACCGGGTTCTTCGACAGCCGCATCACGGCGAGCAGGATGCCGCCGACGAGACCCAGCAGCATGGCGAGCACCGAGATCAGGACCGTCTTGCCCAGACCCTCGACGACCGTCGAGTCGAACAGGTAGTCCGGGATGGTGCTGTAGTGGACCTTCGCCGAGGCGAACGCGTTGACCAGCAGCCCGAGGAGGCCGAGGACGACGACGGCGGAGATCCAGCGACCGTAGTGCCGGACGGGGATCGCCTTGATCGCCTCGGGGACGGTCGCGGTGGCGGTGGCGGTGGCGGCCGCGGCCTTCTTGGCGTCGGCGTCGCCTCCGGCGGGGTCGCCCTTCTCAGAGGCCTTGCCGGCTTCGCCGGACTTTCCGGCCTCGGCGGGCTTGTCGGCCTTGCCGGCGTCCGCGGGCTTCGCGGACTTCGCAAGCTTGTCGGACTTATCGGCATCAGCCGGCTTGTCCGCGGCAGCGGCCTTGTCGGCGTCGGCGTCGGCGGGCTCGCCGGCCTTGTCGGCGTCGGCCGACTTGCCTGCGTCCGCGGCCTCGGCGGGCTTGTCCGCGTCCGCGGACTTCGCAGCCTCGGCCGGCTTGTCCGAGTCGGCCGGCTTCGCGGCGTCAGCCGCCTCCGCGGCGGCCGCGTCCTTGCCGGTTTCGGCGGCCTTCGCCGCCTCCGCGGCCTCGGCCGCCTCGGTGGGTTCCTTCCCGTCGGGCTTGTCGGGCGACGGGGAGTCAGGGGAAGAAGTCACGGGGAGTGCCTTTCAGCAGATCCGTACGAGGTCGAGGGGGACGGGGGAAACCGCAGCGGGACGCGCCCGCGCGGCAGCGCCTCGTCAGGAACCGCCGTTGATCTTGGCTTCCTTGACGGCGCCGGCGTCGACGCCCCAGGTCGTGATGACCTTCCCGTACGCACCGTTCTTGATGATCGCTTCGAGCGCCGTCTTCAGGGCGTCCCGCAGCTGGGTGTTCTCCTTCGCGACGGCGATGCCGTACGGCGCGGCCTCGACCTGGTCGCCGACCGTCTCGAAGTCGTTGCCGCCGCCCGAGGTCTTGACCGCGTAGGCCGCGACCGGGAAGTCGCTGGAGACGGCGTCCACGCCGCCGGCCTTGAGCCGGGTCTGGGCCTCGAGGTCGGTGTCGAAGGCCTCGATGGAGATGGAGCCCTTGTCGTCCTTCTCGCACTTCTCGGACTGGGACTTGGCCAGGTCGTGCGAGACCGTGCCGCGCTGGACCGCGACCTTCTTGTCGCAGAGGTCCTCCCAGCCCTTGATGTCCTTGGTCTCGCCCTTCTTCGTGTAGAGCGAGACGCCGGCGTTGAAATAGTCGACGAAGTCGACGCCCTCGCCGACCTTCTTCTTGGTCTTGGGGTCCACGCCGTCCTGGCGGTCCTTGGTGTCGGTCATCGCGGACATCGCGATGTCGTAACGCTTGGATCGCAGACCGGTCAGCAGCGCATCGAAGGTGCCGTTGTTGAACTCGACCTTCACGCCGAGTTCCTTGCCCAGGGCGGCGGCGATGTCGGGGTCGATGCCGACGACCTTGCCCTCCTTCTTGAATTCCACCGGCGGGTAGGCGATGTCCGAACCGACCTTGATGACGCCGGAGTCCTGGATCTTCTTCGGCAGCTTGTCGAAGAGGGGGGCCTTGGAGCCCTGGGCGCTCTGGCCGGCCTCGTTGCCGGTCTTGTCCCGCTGGTCGCCACAGCCGGTGAGCAGCAGGGCGCCGGCGACCGCGATCGCGCCGGCCGCGGCCAAACGACTCCTGGCGGCAGCCGTGCGAGGGGTGGAGCTTGCGGTCATTGCTGGTTCCTCCTGCGGGTGAGGGGGTGGCCCAAGGAGCCGACTGTTGGACAGACACAGAACAAACACAGGAAAACGCTGATGACGCACGAAGCGCGGAGCACACACCCTTGGATGTCGCGACCTCGTGTGATTGGGGCATCTTGCCATCCGGACTGCACCATTCGGGGGCCTCGCTATGTCAAAATCGGATAACGGGCGATCCCCGTGCCGTATCGGGTCGGTACCAGCTCCGTACGGAGTACCGGACTCAAGGCTTCCTCTTCTGTGGGGCGCCGGTGCGAGACGTATGTCACGCGCGCTCTGTCTCAGTCCGTGGACTTATGCCCCCAGTTGACACCGTTCCGGCCCGCAAACCGGGCCGCTTCCGGCCGCGCCGCGGCAAGTCAGCGGGAACTCACTCGTAGGCCGCAGCGCTCATTTGATAGAAAGACCAGCTATACCCCGTACCAAGGGGTCGAGGGCGCGTGTGCGGCGCGCCCGGCATACGGATCCGGACCGCGCGGCATCAACCCCACGCGCGGAGGTCATCTCGGTGGCCGGACACGGACCCGAAGCCCGACCCGCCCCGCAACCCAGGGCGGATACCCTCGACGGACATTCGACAAAGGGGTCAAATAAAGTGGCAGCGGAGATCGTGAATCCTCGCAGCGACAGCGGTCCGGACGATACTCGCGACGAGTTCTTCGATCCGGCGTTCGCGCTGCACCGGGGCGGCAAGATGGCCGTCCAGGCGACCGTGCCCGTGCGCGACCGGGACGATCTGTCCCTCGCCTACACGCCCGGCGTGGCCAAGGTGTGCAGCGCCATCGCGGAGCAGCCGGAGCTCGTCCACGACTACACCTGGAAGTCCCAGGTCGTCGCCGTGGTCACGGACGGCAGCGCGGTGCTCGGGCTCGGTGACATCGGCCCGGAGGCCTCCTTGCCCGTGATGGAGGGCAAGGCGATCCTCTTCAAGCAGTTCGGCGGCGTCGACGCCGTCCCCATCGCCCTCGACTGCCGCGGTGTCGACGAGATCGTCGAGACCGTCGCGCGCCTCGCGCCCTCCTTCGGCGGCATCAACCTGGAGGACGTCTCCGCGCCGCGCTGCTTCGAGGTCGAGCGCAAGCTCCAGGAGCGGCTGGACATCCCCGTCTTCCACGACGACCAGCACGGCACGGCCGTCGTCACCCTCGCCGCCCTGCGCAACGCGGCCAAGCTCACCGGCCGGACGCTCGGCGAGCTGCGCGCCGTGATCTCGGGCGCGGGCGCGGCCGGCGTCGCGATCGCCAGGATCCTGGTGGAAGCGGGCATCGGCGACGTGGCCGTCTGCGACCGCAAGGGCATCGTCTCGGGCGACCGCGAGGACCTCACCGAGGTCAAGCGCGACCTGGCTGGCTTCACCAACAAGGCCGGGCTCACGGGTCCCCTGGCGGTGGCGCTGGACGGCGCGGACGTCTTCATCGGCGTCTCGGGCGGCACGGTCCCGGAGGAGGCCGTGGCCACGATGGCGAAGAACGCCCTGATCTTCGCGATGGCCAACCCCACCCCGGAGATCCACCCGGAGGTCGCCCACAAGTACGCGGCCGTCGTCGCCACCGGCCGCAGCGACTACCCGAACCAGATCAACAACGTCCTGGCCTTCCCGGGCATCTTCGCGGGCGCCCTGCAGGTGCGGGCCTCCCGCATCACGGAGGGCATGAAGCTCGCCGCCGCGGAGGCCCTCGCGGCCGTCGTCGCGGACGAGCTGAGCGCCGAGTGCGTCATCCCGTCGCCGTTCGACGAGCGGGTGGCCCCGGCGGTGACGGCCGCCGTCGCGGCCGCCGCGCGCGCGGAGGGTGTCGCGCGGCGCTGACGCCCGTACCCGACGCCGTACGTGTACGAACCGGGCCGCACCTCCTTACCCGGGGGTGCGGCCCGGTCGCCGTATCGCCGGGTCGCCGTATCGCCCACCCGGTGACGTCGCCGTATCAGCCGAGCCGCCGGACGAACACGTCGCCCGTGCCGTTGGTGTCGCCGGGGACCAGGCCGCTGCCCCAGCTGTTGAAGACGGCGGTCCGGCCGAGCAGGTCGGTCCTGACCTCGCCCGCGTTCCCGTTGTCCTGGGTGCCGTCGGCGGCGACGTTGAGCCGCTCCACGGCGCCGGTCCGCAGGTTCCGTACGAACACGTCCTGCCGGCCGTTGGTGTCCCCGGGCACCAGGTTGGCGGCGTCGGAGGCGAAGAACACCCGCTCGTCGTCGGCGCTCATCGCGGCGCCCCCGTAGGAGGCGCCGTCGGCCTGGGAGCCGTCCGCGGCGAGGCTGACGCGCCGCGTGGTGCCGGTCTGCAGGTCCTTCGCGTAGACGTCCTGGGCGCCGTTGGTGTCGTCCGCCACGACCTGCTCGGGGCTGGAGAAGAGGGCATAGCGGCCGTCGGGGCTGAGGCCGGTGCCGCCGGTGACCAGCGCCGGCAGGCCGTCGTACGTCTCGGCCGCGCGCTGGGTGCGCCCGGTGCGCAGCTCGTGCACGTAGAACCCGTAGAGGCCGGGCCGGGCGAGCCCCCTGGCGGGCTTCCGCGACGTGCCCGGGACCAGGTTGCCGGCCGCCGTCCGGAAGCCGATCCGGCTGCCGTCCGCGCTGATCACGGGGTAGCCGGACATGCCGTCGGCCTGGGTGCCGTCGCTCGCGACGCTCACCCGCTGCGTGGTGCCGCGCCACCGGTCGAGGACGAAGACGTCCTCCCGCTGGTTGGTGTCGCCCGGCACGAGGTCGTCGCGGCCGGAGACGAATGCGACATAGCGGCCGTTCGTGCTGATGACCGGCGAGTGGTTCGAGCCGCCCCCGGCGGTGCGGTTCCTGACGAGCACCTCCGTCCGCCCGGTCCGGCGGTCGCGGACGAAGACGTCGGAGCCGCCCGGGTTGCTGCCCGGGGCGAGGTCGGCGCCGGAGTCGAAGACGACGTACCGCCCGTCGCCGCTGATCGACGGCGAGGAGGACCCGCTGTCGGCCGGGGTTCCGTCGCTCGCCGCGCTGACCAGCTCGGTCCTGCCCGTCGCCAGGTCCCTCACGAAGACGTGCCCGGTGGGCCCGGCGCCGGGCGCGAGCGTGCCCGCGCGGGACAGGAAGACCACGGTGCGGCCGTCGGCGCTGAGCGAGGCGCCGTAGGACTCCGCGTCGGCCTGGGTGCCGTCGCTCGCGACGCTCACCCGCTCGATGCGCGGGGCGCGGTACGGGGCCGCGGCGGAAGCTGCACCTGCCGCGGGCAGGAGGGCCGCGCAGGCTGCTGCGACGGCCGCGGCGACGACGGCCCGTCTGAGATGACGCATGATCGTCTGAACCCCCTCGGTGACGGCCCGCACCGGCGGGCGCGGGCCATCCGAAGCCAACCCCCGGGCCTTGCGCCCGGTCAACGAGGAGGCGCAGTCTCCGCTGCGGATACGGCCGTTGCGACAGGGGTGACTGGACGGGCGCGCGGCGCGGCGCGCGTCACATCGTGGCGTGGTTCCGCACGGCAGGCGGCGCGGCTAGGTTCGGACCATGTTCGCCGCCTACGCCGCACGCATCGACCGTGACCAGCCGCTCAACGGACTCGAGTTGGGGCAGCGCCCCGAGCCCGAGGCGCCCCCCGGGTGGACGGTCGTCCACGTCAAGGCCGCCTCCCTCAACCACCACGACCTGTGGTCGCTGCGCGGGGTGGGGCTCGGCGAGGAGGCGCTGCCGATGATCCTCGGCTGCGACGCCGCCGGGGTCGACGAGTACGGCAACGACGTCGTCGTCCACTCCGTCATCGGCCAGACCGGCCACGGCGTGGGCCCGCTGGAGCCGCGCTCCATCCTCACCGAGCGCTACCAGGGCACCTTCGCCGAGCGGGTCGCCGTCCCCGCGTGGAACGTGCTGCCCAAGCCCAAGGAGCTCAGCTACGAGGAGGCCGCCTGCCTGCCGACCGCGTGGCTGACCGCGTACCGCATGCTGTTCACCAACGCCGGCGTGCGCCCCGGCCAGAGCGTCCTGGTGCAGGGCGCGGGCGGCGGCGTGGCCACCGCCGCGATCGTCCTCGGCGCCGCGGCCGGCCTGCGCGTCTTCGCGACCAGCCGCGACGCCGCCAAGCGCGAGCGCGCCGTGGAGCTGGGCGCCGAGGGCGCCTACGAGCCGGGGGCGCGGCTGCCGCACCGGGTGGACGCCGTCATCGAGACCGTCGGCGCCGCCACCTGGTCGCACTCGGTCAAGTCCCTCAAGCCCGGCGGCACCCTGGTGATCTCCGGCGCGACGAGCGGGCCGAACCCGCCGGCCGCCGAGCTCAACCGCATCTTCTTCCTGGAGCTGAAGGTCGTCGGCTCGACCATGGGCTCCAAGGAGGAGCTGGCGGACCTGCTGAGCTTCTGCGCGGCGCACGGCGTACGGCCCGTCATCGACTCCGTCCTGCCGCTGGACCAGGCGCGCGAGGGACTCGAAAAGATGGCCGGTGGCGACCTGTTCGGCAAGGTCGTGCTCCAGGTATGAACGGCGGATGCCGAAGAGACGCTTGCGCAAGGCGGCGTTCCTCGCCGCTGCCGCCGTCCTGCTGCTTCTGACGCCCGGGGCCCCGGCGGAGGCCCGTACGGACCCGGGCGCCGCCCCGGCCCCGGATGCCCCGGCCCCGGGCATCCCGCCGCTCACCGACGAGCAGGGCCGGACCCTCACCCTGCGCGGCTGGAACCTCGCGGACAAGGAGCACCGCGGCGACGAGGCCCTCGCGGACATCACGGAGCGCTCCCTGCGCGACATGGCCGCGCAGGGCTTCAACCTCGCCCGCCTCGCGGTCTTCTGGGACGACCTGGAGCCGCGGCCCGGCCACTACAGCACGCCCTACCTCCGCAAGATCGAACGCGTGCTGGACTGGGCGCACAAGTACCGCGTCCGCGTCGTCATCGACGCCCACCAGGACGTCTACGGGCCCGCCTTCGGCAGCCACCGCGGCATCCCCGCCTGGGCCACCCGCACCGACGGCCTGCCCTACCGGCCCCACCCCGACGACTGGTTCGCCGAGTACTTCGAACCGGCCGTGCAGGCCGCCTTCGAACACCTCTACCAGGACGAGGACCTGCGCCGCGCCCAGGCCCGCATGTGGCAGGTCCTCGCGGGGCGGCTCGCGGACCACCCCGCCGTGTTCGGCTACGACCTGATCAACGAGCCGATGGGCCGAATGCACCCCGGCGAGAGCATCCCGGACGCGGCCCGCCGCATCGAGTCGACGCGGATCACTCCCATGTACCGGCGCATCGCCGAGGCGATCCGGCGCGTCGACCGCCGCCACTGGCTGTTCGTCGAGCCCACTCCCGCCGCCGGCGAGGGCGTCCCGACCGGCCTCGGCCGCATCCGCGACCCCAAGGTCGTCTACGCCCCGCACTTCTACAACGCCGCCATGGAGGCCGGGCGCGACTACGACCCGGCGTCGGGCTGGCTGCAGGCGTACGAGGCGGCCGTCGTCCACTATCCGCGCGCCATGGCCATCCCCGTCTTCATCGGCGAGTGGGGCCCGCTCGACAGCTCCCTGCCGAACATGGCCCGCTTCTACGAGGACGCCCTCACGTCCATGTCCCGCTACGCGACCGGCTGGGCGAGCTGGCAGTGGTGCTACGGCGGCGGCTACTGCGCCATGGACGAGCACGGGATCTTCCAGCCCAACAAGTCCCGGACGGCGGAGCCGTACGCGGCCGCCGTGGCGGGGACGGTGCGGTCCGCGTTCTACAGCCCGGTGTCGGGCGTCTACCGCCTGATATACGCCCCGAGGCGGCACGGCACCACGGAATTGATCCTGCCGCCGGCGCCGCGCGGCTGGCACGTCGAGGTGACGGGCCCGGCCCGGGCTGACACCACGCGGGTTCCGGCGGCGGAGCGGGCTACGGTGCGGGTGACGGCGGGCGCCGGAGGCGGTGAGGCCGCGGTGACGGTGACGGCGGACTGACGGCACCGGTCACCACCGGGGCGGCACGGGCACAGATCCCGTACCGCCCCGGTCCGTTGCCGCTACTTGAGCGCGAGCACCATCGCGTCCATGGGCGAGCTCCAGACCGTCCGGGCCTCCGCGAAGCCCGCCTCGCGCAGGGTCTGCGCATGCCACTCGGCGGAGGGGGTGTCGCCGTCGGCGTGCTCCCCGTAGATCTCGAAGCGCTCGGCGGTGGGCCCGGCGAGCACCGGGTCGGCGGCGGCGAGCTCCCACCACGCGCGCCAGTCGAGCGCGCCCGCGGCCTTGGCGCGGTCCATGCGCGCGTGGCGCAGGGTCCGTTCGGCCTCGTTGATGCGGGGCGTGCCGGGGTCCGGCATGTGGTCGGCGTTGAGGAAGACGCCGCCCTCGCGGACGACTCCGGCGAGCTGTCCGTAGAGGGTGCGCAGGGGGTCGGAGTGCAGCCAGTGCAGGGCGGTGGCGGTGAGCACGGCGTCATAGGAGGCGTGGGGCAGCTGCCCGGTCCACTGCGGGTCCTTGAGGTCCGCGGTGACGAACCGGACGCGGTCGTCGCCGGCGAAGGTGCCGCGGGCGATGGCCAGCAGGGCCGGGTCCAGGTCGACGCCGGTGGAGACGGCTCCGGGGAAGCGGTCCAGCAGGCGGGCGGTGATGGTGCCCGTGCCGCAGGCGAGGTCGAGCACGCGGGGTGTGGGGCCCGCGAAGGCCTCGACCATGTCGAGCATGACCCGGAACCGCTCCTCGCGGTCGGGCATGTACCACTCCTGCTGCCGGTCCCAGCTGTCCTGCCAGGCCTTCCAGTCCGTGCCGACGACGGCCTCGGTCATGAGGTTCCTCCAACGGGTCGCACCGTGTAATACCCTCGGTCGTACACCGACCATTACAGGCCGGTGCCCCGACCCTAGACCGCACTCCGTAAGGACCACAAGTGGAACTGGCCTATTACTCGGACTTCGCTGTGCGGCTGGTCAACAGCGAAGAGCCCGCGCGCGCCACCGACACCCTGACCTCCGTCGAGGCCGTGCGCGAGCTCTTCGGGCCCAGCGCCCAGGCGGCACGGCGCGCGAGCGACAGCGACGTCACCCGGCTGAGGGCCGTCCGGGCCCGGCTGCGCGCGGTCTTCGAGGCCGCCGCCGAGGGCGACGAGGTGCGCGCCGTGGACCTGCTCAACGCCCTGCTGATGGAGTATCCGGTCAGCCCGCAGGTCTCCGGGCACGAGTACCGCGACGAGGACGGCCGTCCCAAGTGGCACATGCACATCGCCGACCACGCGGCCAACGCGGGCGCCTCGTACGCCGCCACCGCCTGCATGGGCCTCGCCGTGCACCTGACGGAGTACGGCGTGGACCGGCTCGGCATCTGCCAGGCCACGCCCTGCCGCAACGCCTACCTCGACACCTCGACCAACCGCTCGCGCCGCTACTGCTCCGACCGCTGCGCCACCCGGGCCAACGTCGCCGCCTACCGGGCCCGCAAGCGCCTGGAGAGCCGCGCGGCCGAGGCCCCGGCGGGCAGCGACCGCACCGGCCTGAGCGCCGAGGCCAGCCACGACAGCAGCGCGCCCGCCGAGCGCTGACCCGCCTGCGGGGGCCGTCGCAGCCGCACCAGCGCGCGGGCCACCACGAGCTCCTGCGGCACCACCCCGAACTCCCGGCTGTCGTTCTCCACCAGCGGGTTGTCCCCGCGCACCCACCAGCCGCCCCCGCGCAGCTCCACGGCGCGCTTGACGATGAGCAGGTCCTGCCGGAACGGGTGGCGCAGCACCACCACGTCACCCGGCCGCACCACCGCCCCGTACTGGACGACCAGCTGGTCCCCGGGGTTCAGCGTCGGCACCATCGACGGGTTGTAGACCTCGGCCAGCCCGATCCGCAGCAGTCCGCGGCGCTCGCGGTCCAGCTCCTGCCCGCGCTCGTCCACCTGCTCCTGCACCGCGGCACCTCCCGGTCCGTCGTCCTCCACCAGTCCCAGACTGACACTGGACTTTTGTCCTAAGCCCCCCGGGGCACCCGAGAAAAGCCTTCCCACACCGAGTAATCTCGCACCTGAGAAGACGATCACGAGGAAGGACAGCTCTTATGCTCTCCCGCCTGTTCGCACCCAAGGTGCGAGTCAGCGCCCACTGCGACCTGCCCTGCGGTGTCTACGACCCCGCCCAGGCGCGCATCGAGGCAGAGTCGGTCAAGGCCGTCCAGGAGAAGTACCAGGCGAACGAGGACGCGGACTTCCGCGCCCGTGCGCTCATCATCAAGGAGCAGCGCGCGGAGCTCGCCAAGCACCACGTCTCGGTGCTCTGGAGCGACTACTTCAAGCCGCCGCACTTCGAGAAGTACCCCCAGCTGCACCAGCTGGTCAACGACACCCTGAAGGCCCTGAGCGCGGCCAAGGCGTCCAACGACCCGAAGACGGGCCAGAAGGCGCTGGACTACATCGCCGAGATCGACCGCATCTTCTGGGAGACCAAGAAGGCCTGATCAGGCGGCATGGCGCAGGCGCACCCGGTCGCCGGCCCCCGTGAGGGAGGCCGGAACGGACCGGGTGCGCTGCTGTTTGCGGGCTTTTCCGGATAGCGGGCTTTTCCGGATACAGGCTCTGCTATGTACGGGCTTTCCTGTGTGCCGCCGCCAACGCCGTCCCGTACAGCGTCAGGACGACGGCCATCAGTGCGTAGTACAGCGGCGGCAGGGCCGTCATGCCCAGGGCCGGGCCCAGGGGGGACAGGGGCAGGAGCAGGCCCACGACGGCGAGGCCGGCGGTTGCCAGGCGGACCGGCAGTGGGGCCCGGCGTTCGGCCGCGTCCCTGCCCGCGCGGAGCAGGAGCATCACCAGGGCCTGGGTGAGCAGGTTCTCCGTGAACCAGCCTGCGTGGAAGGCCGCCTGGCCCTCCTCGGCGCCGAGGGAGTGCACCGAGAGGGCGAGCACGCCGAAGGTCGCGAGGTCGGCGGTGGCGTTCAGCAGGCCGAATCGCGTCATGAAGCGGAAGAGGGCGCGCGGGCGCAGCACCACGGGGCGCAGGTGGGCGGCGGCGCCGGGACGGTCGAAGGCGAGGGCGAGCTGGGCCGCGTCGAAGCAGAGGTTCTGTACGAGCACCTGCGCGGGCAGCATGGGCAGGAACGGCAGCAGCAGGCCCGCGGCCAGCATCGCGATGACGTTGCCGAGGTTGGACGAGAGCGTGATGCGCAGGTAGGCCGTGATGTGCCCGGTGCTGCGGCGGCCGGTGACGACGGCCCGGTCGAGGGCGGTGAGGTCCTTCGACGCGAGGACCACGTCGGCCGCCTCGCGCGCCACGGCCACCCCGTCCCGCGGGCAGATGCCCACGTCGGCGGCGTGGAGCGCGGCGAGGTCGTTGACGCCGTCGCCGAGGAAGCCGGTCGTGGTGCCGCCGGTGCGCAGGGCGCGGACGACGCGGGCCTTGTGTTCGGGCGCGCAGCGGGCGAAGACGGTGGTGCGGGCCGCGAGCCGGGCGAGTTCGGCGTCGTCGGCGGCGTCGATCCGGGCGGCCGTCAGGGGTTCGCCGGGGTCCAGGCCCAGTTCGCGGCAGGCCCGGGCGGCCGTGCCCGGGTGGTCGCCGGTGACGACCTTGACGGTCACGCCGCGCCCGGCGAGGACGGCCAGGGCCTCCGCGGCGGTGGGCGCCAGGGCGTCCTGCAGCCCGGCGAAGCCGACGAGGGTGAGTTCCCGCTCGTCCTCGGGCGCGTACGGGCTCGTGCTCGCGGGCCGCTCGGCGAGGGCGACGGCGAGCACCCGCAGCCCGCTCCCGGCGAGGGCGTCGGCCCGGGCGGCGAGTCTTGTACGGTCGGCAGCGCTGATGACCCGGGCGTGGCCTTCGTCGCTCACGCGCGTGCACCGCTCCAGGACGTCCTCCGCGGCGCCCTTCACCACGAGCACGTACCGGCCCGCGGGGGCGCCCCCGGCCGGGCGGAGCGGCTGGAGCGGGCGGACGTTGCCCGGCAGGGAGCCCCACAGGGAGCCCGGCACGGGATCAGGCAGGAGGTCCGGCAGAGTGCCCGGCTCGCCGCCTGCCACCCGGACCAGGGCCGAGGCGATGCGGCGCCCCGGGCCGCAGGGCAGCGCGACGAGGCCCTCGACGCCGTCCGCGCCGCCGCCCCGCTCCTCGTCCGCGTCGAGAAGCGCCTCGTCGAGGGCGTCCGGGGCGGGCAGCTCGGCGAGGTGCAGCGTCCAGAGGGCGGCCACGGCGGCCCAGTGCAGCACGGCCGGGTCGTCGCGGCCCTCCGCGTCGACCGCGCAGGCGAACACCGGCCGGTCCTGGGTGAGCGTGCCCGTCTTGTCGACGCACAGCACGTCGACGGCGCCGAGGTCGTGCAGGGCGGGCAGCCGTCTGACGATCACCTCGCCGCCGCGCGCGAGGAGGGCGGCACCGCGCGCCAGGGCGGTCGTGACGACGACCGGCAGCATCTCGGGGGTGAGGCCCACCGCCACCGCGACGGCGAACGGCAGCGTCTCCATGCCGCGGCCGCGTACCAGCGCGCTCGCGAGCAGCACCAGCGGCGCGACGAGCAGCATGCACCGCACCAGGGTCCAGGCGATGCCGTTCACGGAGCGGTCGAAGGGGCCGGGGAGGCGACGGCCGCGCTCCTGCGGCACGGCCCCGGACAGGACGGTGTCCGCCCCGGTGGCGACGACGACGCCGGTGGCACTGCCGGAGACGACGCTGCCGCCCTGGAGGCACAGGTCGCCGGGCGCGCTCCTGGCCACGGGCGCGGACTCGCCGGTCAGCGCCGCCTCGTGCACGGTCAGGCCCGTCGTCCGCAGCAGTCTCAGGTCGGCGGGGACGAGATCGCCGGGGGCGAGGAGGACGAGGTCGCCCGGCACGAGCTGCTCGACGGGCAGCTCGCGGGTCACCGGCTCCTCCGTCTCCGCGGGGCGGCGGCGGACGGTCGCGGTGGTGGCCAGCAGCTCGCGCAGGGCGGCCGCCGAGCGGTCGGCGCGGTGCTCGCCGGTCGCGCGCAGCACACAGCTGACCGTGACGAGGACGGCGATCACACAGGCGGTGCCCCAGGCGGCGAGGCCCGCCGACACCAGGCCGAGGGAGAGGAGGACGGCGGTGAAGGGGTCGCGCAGGCTGCGCGCGAAGCGGCGCGGCCAGGGGTCGGGGCGGCGCCCGGGGAAGACGTTCTCGCCGTGGCGCGCGAGCCGTGCGTCGGCCTCCGCCTCCGGCAGCCCGCGGGGCCCGCTCTCCAGCGCGCGCAGGACCTCCAGGGTGGTTCCGGTGGTGGTTCCGGTGCCTCCTCGCGCGGCGGAGCGGTCAGGCGCCCAGGCCATGGAGACGCCCGCTACGAGCGGCGCCGCGCCCGCCGGCACCGGCCGCCGCCCCGGCCTCGCGGTCGGTGAGCTGGCCGACCATCAGCCGGACGATCGCGACGACGTGCGGGTCGTCCACGAGGTAGACCATGCGGCGCCCCTCGCGGCGCGAGCGCACGAGCCCGGCCAGCTTCAGCTTCGCCAGGTGCTGGCTGATCGCGGGGAGCGCGCCGCCCACCCGCTCGGCGAGGGCCGTGACGTCGCTCTCGCCCTGGGCGAGGGCCCACACCAGGTGGAGCCGGGCGGGCGAGGCGAGCAGCCCGAAGGCCGCGGCGGCCTCGGTGAGCACGTCCGCCGAGGGGTCGCCGAGGCCTTCGCCGAAGTCCTCTTCGACGTCCTCGAAGCTTCCGACACCTGCGGCCACTGTCGCTCTCCCGTTCCTGCCGCGCGTCCCTGTGCCCGGCACGACCAGTCTAGGCAGGGTGCGGCGAGCGGACGGGCGGACATGCGCCGCCCGGCGGCTGGGCAGAAGTACCGAGAGCAACCGGTCCGGAACGGCCACAACAGGCTGCAAAAGGGGGACCCGTGGAAATCTCCGGAATTTTCAGTGCGATCGTCATCGGTCTGATCATCGGCGTGCTCGGGCGGCTGGTCGTCCCCGGGCGCCAGCACATCGGGGTGCTGTGGACGATCGTGGTGGGCATCGCCGCCGCGTTCCTGGGCGCGGCCATCGCCCACTGGCTGGGCGTCGACGACACCAAGGGGGTCGACTGGATCGAGTGGCTCATCCAGATCGGGCTGGCCGCGCTGGGCGTGGCCGCGCTCGACAGGGCGAAGGCGCGGCACTGAGGCGTACGGGGTCCGGCGGCTGTGAGGGCTACGAGAGTTACGAGAGCTTGCCGTCGTAGTCCGGCAGCTTGAAGGTCCGCTCCGCGTGGCCGCCCACGAGGTCGGTGGTGTTGTTCCCGATGTTCGCGATGATCGAGTACCCCTGCTTCTCGATCTCCGCGCGCTTGGCGGTCTTGTACGTGCTCACGTCCTGGAAGAGGTCCGGGAGGTGCCGTACGTACAGGCCGCTGACGGGGTAGCCGACCTCGCGCAGGTTGTGCTCGGTGAGCGAGTCGAGGATGCCGGGGCGGGCGGTGACGAAGAAGATCGCGGCGCCCCGCGCGTGCGCGTAACGCGTCAGGTCCAGCACCGCGGCGATGGCCGGCGTGGGGTACGTCCAGTGGAAGTCGGTCTCCAGGGAGCTGTTGTCGATGTCGAGGACGACGGCCTGCTTCCGGCCGTGCGCGTTTTCGGTGCGCTCCTTGACGTAGGGCAGGGCCCGGTCGATGACGGCCTGCACGTCGCGCTGCCAGACGGCGTAGTCGACGCCCTTGAGCCCCGCGGGCCCGGAGGTCCACGAGGCGCTCGCCGCGGCGGCCGCGGCCGGGCGGGCGGCGGGGGCCGCGGTCGCGTCCGTCGTGGTGACGACCGTCGCGGCCGTGGTCAGGGCGGTGACGGCGAGGGCAACTGCGGCGCGGCGGGCCGGTATCGGTGCGGTCATGGATGGCATGCTCACGCCCGCCGGTGACGGGCGGGGAACGGGCGGGTGACCGCCGGGCGTCACCGGGCCGCCCACCACGTGCGTCCGGTTCCCGTCGCCGTCGCTTCGTCAGTTCTCCCTCCCCCCCTCCCTCTCATTCCGCCCCCCTCCCTCCCGCTCTCCCTCCGCTCCCCTTCCGCTTGTGTGCACTTCCGCGAACCGGCATGCATGGGCCACGGGTCTCCGGGTAGGCGCTCGGGGGTCACCTACGGATCTGGGGAGGACGATGTGACCATCACGGCATCCACGGTTACGACAGGGCATTCGGGGACTGCTCCGCAGCACCTCGAAGAAGCGGTCGGGGGGCTGCCGTACATCGAGGACGCGTCCACAGTGGCGCCTCGCGACGCCCGCGCACTGTCCGGGCTGTTCTTCGCACGCCTGCGGGAACTGGAGGAGGGCACGCACGCGTACCAGTACGCGCGGAACACCCTCATCGAGATCAACCTCTCGCTCGTCCGCTTCGCCGCCTCCCGGTTCCGCAGCCGCGGCGACCAGATGGAGGACATCATCCAGGTCGGCACGATCGGCCTGATCAAGGCGATCGACCGGTTCGACCTCTCGCGCGAGGTGGAGTTCACCACCTTCGCCGTGCCCTACATCGTGGGTGAGATCAAGCGGCACTTCCGCGACACCGGCTGGTCGGTGCACGTTCCGCGGCGGCTGCAGGAGCTGCGCGTCGAGCTGGCCAAGGCCACCGGTGAGCTCTCGCAGGAGCTGGACCACTCGCCGACGCCCGCCGAGCTGGCCGAGCACCTCGGGCTCAGCCGCGAGGAGGTCGTCGAGGGCATCGTCGCCGGCAACGGCTACACGGCCGGCTCCATCGACGTCCCCGTGGACGACGGCCCCGAGCAGTCCGGCACCACCTACGCCGACCGTCTGGGCGGGCTCGACCCCGCCATCGAAGGCGTCGAGAACCTGCACGCGCTCAAACCGCTCGTCGCCGAGCTCGACGAACGCGACCGGCAGATCCTGCGGATGCGGTTCGGCGGGGAGATGACGCAGTCCGAGATCGGCGCGGTGCTGGGCATCTCGCAGATGCACGTGTCGCGGCTGCTGACGAGGATCCTGACGCGGCTGCGGGCGGGGATGCTGGGACACAAGTAGTCGCTGGCGGGGCGCCCCGGGCCGGCCCGGGCGGCGTCGGCGAAGAAGCCGAAGAGGCGAAGGGGCTCGGCCTCGCCGGGCCGAGCCCCTTTTCCTGCGGAGGCTCTACGCCGCAGGCGCCACTGCCCCCGGCGCCGCCACCGCCGCCGACGCCGCCGGTCCCAGCCACGTGGCCCGGACGGTCTTGCCGTCCGGGCGCCGGTCCACCTCCAGCAGGCCGGCCAGCCGTTCGACCATGTGCCAGCCCAGCCCGCCGCCCCCGCCGAAGTCCGGCGGACGCGGCTGCGGCGGGCGCGGGCTCGCGTCCGCGATCTCCACCACCAGGCGGCCCTGCACGGCCCGCACGCACAGCCTCCACCAGCCGCCCGCGTGCCGTATCGCATTGGTGACCAGCTCCGAGACCACCAGGACGACGGCGTCGGGATCCGCCCACGGGCAGTGGCGGGCCAGGAACTCCGCCGTCGCGTGACGCGCCCGGGCGGCGTCCCCGTACGGGGCTTCGATCACAACCATCCGGCGGCTCCCTCGTCGCTGCTGCGCTGACCTGCTTCTTCACCTCTGTCGACCGGCGTATACCCAGCGATCGCCGGGTCATGACCTCCGTTGCGGAGGGGTTCGTCACGGAAGGTCCCCGGGACCGGAGGGGAACCCGCTCGGGAAGCCGGTGGGGAAGCCGGTGGGGAAGTCCGTGGGAAAGCCGCTCGGGACACCCGTGGGGAAACCCTTCGGCGGAGCAGGCGCAGGGGCTGCCGGGGGAGCCGACGGCCACGGCTGCTCGATCCGCTCCGTGACCTTCTCCTTCGCGGGCTTGAACACGCTCAGGTAGAAGACCCCGAAGCCCACGCATCCGGCCACGAACAGCGTCAGGAAGGCCAGCAGGATCCCCGTTCCCACCCGCGTCCTCGCGTCCCCGGGCGGGATGGCCGTGGCCCGGTCCGGGCGGCCCTGCGGGTAGCGGATGACGACGCTGTCCCCCTCGATGACCGTCGCCGACCCGCCCGCCTCCTCGAACCGCCGCCGCTCCCCGTCCTGCGACGTGAACTCGTAGACGTGGTGCAGCGTGGTCGAGGACGACCTGTGCGCACCCTGCCGGCGGGTGACCGTCGTCGCGTACAGGCGCAGGCAGCGCCCCTGCACCTCGATGCCGCTGTGCCACGCGGCCCGCAGCCGCCGCAGCCGCACGACCGCCCACACCATTCCGGCGATCCCGCCCGCCGCCATGAGCGTGGGCAGCGCCAGGATGACGATGTCGAACATGAACCCCCCGATGTCGGATGTGTGTGCGGATATTCAACTGTGTCGGGGGTTCTGATGCCATGACTTAGATCTTGGGTCCGCACTATCCCGGGTCCGCACTATCCCGGGTCCGCACTATCCCGGGTCCGCACTACCCCGGGTCCGCGCTCGGCAGCGTCGTGGTGAACCGGGCGCCCCGCGGGCTGTCGGTGATCTCCAGGGTTCCGCGGTGCACGGTCGCGATGTGGTGGGCGATGGCGAGGCCGAGTCCCGTACCGCCCGTCGCGCGCGTACGGGCGTCGTCGAGCCGGGTGAAGCGTTCGAACACGCGCTGCCGGTCGTCCGGGTGGATGCCCGGGCCGTCGTCCTCGACGTGCAGGACCGCGACCCGCCGGCCGGGGTCGCAGCCGAGGCTGACGGCGCCGGTGACGGCGACGATGACGGTGACGGCGTGGGCGGCGTGCCGGTCGGCGTTGTCGAGGAGGTTGCCCAGGAGGCGGGCGATGAGCGTGTGGCGGCCGTGCACGATGACGGGATCCGGGGCCTCGATACGGACCTCCAGGGCCCGCCGGCCCTCCGGACGGCGCCGGACCTCCTCACGGACCAGGGCGGTCAGGTCGACGGGCTGAGCCCCCGGCAGCCCCTCCGCGCCGGTCGCGTCCAGCCGGGCGAGGAGCAGCAGGTCCGAGGTGATGCTCTGCAGCCGCCGCGTGTCGCCGAGCGCCGCCTCGGCCACCGCCGTCCACTCGGCGTGCTCGGGGTGGGCGAGGGCGATCTCCAGCTCGGCCCGCAGGGCGGCGAGCGGGCTGCGCAGTTCGTGCGAGGCGTCCCCGACGAACCGGCGCTGCTGGTCGACCG
Organism: Streptomyces hiroshimensis; assembly: GCF_014650335.1. Classification (GTDB taxonomy): domain Bacteria; phylum Actinomycetota; class Actinomycetes; order Streptomycetales; family Streptomycetaceae; genus Streptomyces; species Streptomyces hiroshimensis. The sequence goes on along the minus strand of NZ_BMUT01000008.1, from coordinate 344,893 downwards.
CCGCCTGCAGCCGGTCGAGCGTGCTGTTCATCGTCCCGGCGAGCCGGGCCACCTCGTCGCGGGTCTGCGGCACCGGCACCCGGCGTTCCAGGTGGTGGGCGGTCAGCTCGGCGAACTGGGTGCGGATCGCCTCGACCGGGCGCAGCACCCGCCCGGCCACGAACCACGTCGCGCCCGCGACGGCGGCCGTCACCAGCAGGACGGCGCCGATGAGCAGCCACCCCATGTGGTTGAGGCGGCGCTGCTCGTCCTGGAGCCTGTTGAAGACGTGCAGGTAGCGGCCGTCGGTGCCGACCAGTTCGTAGTTGAGGCTCGGGGTCCGGCTGCCGGGGTCGGTCCACGGCCACAGCGACAGCGTCTCGCCGCCGTGCGGGGGCTCGCGATCCGTCGGCTGAGGGCCCGGTTCCCAGCGCTCCTTACGGGGTTCGATGCCCGTTTCCACCCGCAGCCGGGGGTCGTCGCGCAGCTTCTCGGCCGTGTAGAAGAGCTGGGCGTCCGGATCGCCGTCGATGAGCCGGGGGACGGCGGCGGTCTTCCGGGACGTGTAGTCGACGGCCTCCCGCGCCAGGTAGTCGCGCAGCGAGCCCGCGGCCAGCCCCGCGCCGACGATCAGCGGGAGCAGGGCCGAGACGGCGACTAGGCAGGTCAGCCGGCCCCGGATCGAGGTGGGCCGCAGCAGTTCGAGCGCCCGGCCGGACCGCCGCTTCACGCTGCGGGGGCGTCGGCCGCCAGCCGGTAGCCCACGCCGCGGACGGTCTGGATGGTGTGCCGCCCGAACGGGGCGTCGATCTTCCGGCGCAACGCGCTGACGTGCACCTCCACGATGTTCACATCGCCCTGGAACGCCTCGTCCCACACGTGGGCGAGGATCTCGGCCTTGGCCACGACCTCGCCGTCGCGCCGGGCGAGGTACTCCAGGACCGCGAACTCCCGTGCGGTGAGCGTCAGGTCGACGGTGCCGCGGCGGCAGCAGCGGGTCGCGGGGTCGATCTGCAGATCGCCGATCCGGATCATCACGGGCCGCTCGGGCCGGCCGCGGCGCACCAGCGCGCGCAGCCGGGCGACGAGGGCCACGTAGGAGAAGGGCTTGGTCACGTAGTCGTCGGCGCCCGTGTCCAGGCCCTCGGCCTCGTCGTACTCGCCGTCCTTCGCGGTGAGCATGAGCACCGGCGTCCAGACGCCGGCCTCGCGCAGGCGGGCGCACACGCGGTAGCCGTTGAGGCCCGGCAGCATGACGTCGAGCACGACCACGTCGTACGCGTCCTCGGCCGCGAGGTGCAGGCCCGTGTGCCCGTCGTAGGCGACCTCGACCGCGAAGCCCTCGGCGACCAGGCCGCGGCGCAGCAGTTCCGCGAGCCGACGGTCGTCCTCAACCACCAGTATTCGCATGCCTTCAGCATGGCCCGGAGTGCGGGCCCCTGCCCTGAAGTTCCCTTCAGGAATCCTCAGCGTGCCTTCAGCTGCGGGGTGCGAGCATCCTCGGTGTGTCTCCCCGGCACTCCGGCCCACCGGGCGCGTACCGGCGGCACACGGGGGTGGGGCCCGTACGCTCGCCGGCCGGGCCCGACCGCCGGTCCGCGCCCTCTCGGGACCGCGGCCGGCCGCCCGGCTCCGGGGGCGGTCGGCCGCGGCCCGCTGGGGCCGGTGCCGGGGGCTCCGGGGTGGGGGTCCGGGGCCGTATATTTACGGGCCCGTGCCCCGCGACGCAGCGGCGCCGTCGTCCGCATCGGGCCCGCAAATACACGTCAGCGCCCCGGACCCCCACCCCTGCGCCCCCGTCACCTCCCGCCGTCCGTACGGTCCTGCCGGCTTCCGGGGGCCGCCGTCACCAATCCCCTCCCCCGAAGCCTCCGCCGTCACCGCCGCCGAAACCGCCGCCCCCGTCGCCCCAGCCGCCTCCGAAGTCGTCGGGGTTGAAGTCGCTGCCGGTGTAGTCGCCGCCGTCGGGGCCGCTGTCCGCCGGGGCCGCGTAGGCGGGGCCGGAGAGCATGCCGCCGAGCATGGTGCCGACGAGGAGGCCGGGCAGGAGGCCGCCGCCGAAGTAGCCGCCGGCCCAAGGGGCGTAGGCGGGGCCCGCGTTCCAGTACGGCTGCTGGCCGCCGTCGGCGGTCCGGACCGTGCGGGACATCGGCTCCTGGCCGTCGGCCAGCCTGGCGGCGTCGGCCGCGCACGCGGGCACGGTGCGCAGCGCGCCGCCCGGGGGCGCCCATTCGACGTCCTGGACGGACGGCCCGTGGCGCGGGTCGAAGAAGCAGGGCACGCGGCGTTCGGGCAGGGGGGCGCCGCTGCGGCGGGCGGCGAGGGTGGCGAGGGCGAAGCGGCCCTTGTCGAGGGTGGCGGTGACGGCCGTGACGTCCTCGGGGCGTGCCGCGGCGGCCATCTTCGACTTGGCCTCCTCGTAGGCGTCGAGGGCCTCTTCGTAGTCGCGCCGCATGGCGTCGTCGGCGCCGGGTTCGGAGGGGTGGAAGTCGAGCCGGTCGAGCTCCTCGCCGAAGGCGGTGATGTCCTCGTCGACGACGACGCGCAGGGCGTCGAGCTCGGCCCGCTCGCGCTCCTCGCGCTTGCGCTTGTTGCGCCGGTAGAGGGCGTACGCACCCGCGCCGCCCGCGACGACGATCGCGCCGCCGGTGATCAGGCCGGTGGCGCCCACGCCGGACTCCGAGCCGCCCCAGGAGCTCGGGGCCCGGCCCCGGGCCTGCCGGTCGGCCTGGTCGACGAAGCTGTTGAGCATGGTCGCGGCGTCGCCGCCGGAGCGCCGGACGGAGCCGACGAGGTTGCCGGTGGCGCTGCGGGACATGACCTTGGAGTCGGCGTGGGCGTTGAAGGCGTCGCCGAGCCGGATGGCGTAGACGCCGGCGATGCCGACCTTGGTGCGCAGGTCCCGGAAGACGGTGGCCTTGGGGAACTCCGGGCTCTCGGGCAGGACGGCCACGAAGACCGGCTTCCCGGCGTCCTCGATCTTCTTGGCCAGGGCGTCGGCTTCGGCCGCGGGGAGCTGGCCGGCGGCCCGCGGGTCCACGTAGACCGGGCTCTTGCGCAGCGCCTCGGCCACGGTGTCCAGGCCCGTCGCCGCGTGCGCGGCGGGGGCGGGGGCGTACAGCGCCGTGCCGGCCAGGGCGAACAGGGCGGCGATCAGGGCCAGCAGCGGCCTGGGAAGCGCCCGGGGGGTGGCGGGCATGGCGTTGCTCCTCGATCGAGGTCGGGTTTCTACTTATTCCTACTGCTTTCTACCGGTTTCTACCTAGTGAAATTTACCCCCAGCATGGATTAATCGGGCATCGGGTTCGCCCGCTTCCCCGCCTCATCCGTACGAGAGGTTCGCGCAGGGGTCGTCGTCCGCCGACCTGGCCTTGGCGGCGATGTCGGTGGAGAGCGTTCCGGGGGGCGCCGTGGAGGGCGCCTCGGACGGCCCCGCGTCCATGGCCACGTTGCCGGAGGCACCCGCGGAAGCACCCACGGAAGCCCCTCCGGGCGTATCGCCGGAAGCGCTCCCGGACGCGTAGTCGCGGCCCACCGTCACCGTGATCCCGTCCGCCGCCACACCCCGGATGTACGCGCCGGGGAAGAGCCGCGCGACCGTCCGCGCGTCCGCCGCCTTCCCCGGTCCGAACTCGATCACGGTGGTGCCCGCGTTGCGGACCTCGGCGTTCCCGGTGTCGCCGACCGTGAACCCGTGCTGTGCGAGGGCGGCCGCGGCCCGTGCCGCGAGCCCCCTCACCCTGGTGCCGTTGGCGACGGAGACGCTCACGCCCTCGCCGGAGACCGGAGCCTGTGAGGCCGGGGCCGGGCCCGGGGACCGGGAGGCCTGCGGGGCCCCGGCCTCGTTGCCCGGCACCGGCTCCGTCTGCCGGGCCTTGGAGCGGTCGCCGCCCGCGTCCTTGCCGTCGAGGGTGCGGTCCGCCTTCAGGGAGGCCCACAGCGCATCGGCCTCGGGCCGGACGATGTCGACGCGGTCCCCCTCGTAGCGCCAGGGGACGGTGATGAACTTGATGTCGTGCAGGCCGATGTCCTTGAGCGACATCGCGAAGGACAGCAGCTTGTCGGCCGAGCCCAGCCCCGGGTCGACGGTCATGGAACGGGTGGCGGCGTCGGCCAGCGGCAGCAGCGTGGTGGGGTTGAAGCCCTGCGCCCGCACCTTCTTGATCAGACCGGCGACGAAGGCCTGCTGACGCTGGATGCGGCCTATGTCGGAGCCGTCGCCGATGCCGTGCCGCACGCGCACGTAGTCCAGGGCCTTCCGCCCGGAGACGGTCTGCTGTCCCTTGGCGAACAGCAGGTCGCCGCGCGAGCCGCGGTGCGGGTTGAGATCGCCCTGGTAGACGTCCTTGGGCAGGCACACCTGCACCCCGCCGACGGCGGAGGTCATCGAGGAGAAGCCCTCGAAGTCGACGACGACGGTGTGGTCGACGCGCAGCCCGGTGAGTTTCTCCACGGTGTTCTGCGTGCAGGCCGGGTTGCCCTTCGCCGACTCCCCCACCGAGAAGGCCGAGTTGAACATCGCCCGCGTCCGCCCGGACGTCCAGCTGCCGTCGGGCAGCTTGCACGGAGGGATGTCCACGAGCGTGTCCCGCGGGATCGAGACGGCGATGGCGTGCTCGCGGTCGCGGTAGACGTGCAGCAGGAAGGCGGTGTCCGAGCGACCGACGTCGCCCTCGCCGCCGCCCAGGCCGCTGTTGCCGCCTGCGCGCGAGTCCGAGCCGATGACCAGGACGTTCTGGCCGGCGACCCCCGCGCCCGGGCGGTTCTTGGACAGCCCGTCCGCGTCGAAGGTGCTGATGTTGCCGTTGAGCCGGAGCCAGAGCCAGCCCGCACCGGCGGCCAGCAGCACCACGAACGCCATCACGACGAGCGTCGCCGTCCGCATCCGGTGATGCGTTCCGCTCCCTCGGCTGCCACTCATCCGCGAGCCCTCATCCATTCCCCCGGCGTCCCCGGTTTCTTGCCACCTCACCCCGATAGACGGCCGGGCAGCCACTTTGGTTGTCCAGTTGCGCAATCTGGCAAGTATGGTGAACACAACGGTTACGGAAGTGAGCGGAAGAGAGAGGTGCGCCGACCATGCTGCGCAACGCCCTTGAGCCCTGGCACATCCTGGTGGTGGTGCTCGTGCTGGTCGTCCTGTTCGGATCGAAGAAGCTGCCGGATACGGCCCGCGCGCTCGGCAAGTCGATGCGCATCCTCAAGAGCGAGGCCAAGGCCATGAAGGCCGACGGCCAGGCTGCGAAGGCCGACGGTCCGGCCGTGCAGACCGACGGCCAGGCCGTGAAGGCCGGCGATCAACCGGTCGACAACCCCCGGTGAACCACAGGACACCTGTACGACTCTTCCGGTACACCCGCCCCTGGTGAGCTTCCCCCGGCCGGACATCCCGCCCGGCCTACGAGGAGGAAAAACCATGGGTTCTCGTCCGTACCGGCGTCGTCTCGCCTGGGGCGCCGCCGCACTGCTCGCCGCCGGGGTCGCGGTACCGGCCGTGGCCTCCGCTTCCGAGGCGGGCGGCAGCTCGGACGTCCCCGCGCTCAGCGCGGGCCACGGCGCCAAGAAGGCCAAGAACGTCATCCTGCTCATCGGTGACGGCATGGGCGACTCGGAGATCACCCTGGCCCGTGACTACACCGTGGGCGCGGCCGGCCGGCTGAACATGGACAAGTTCCCGCTCACCGGCGCCTACACGACGTACTCCGTCGACAAGGACGGCAAGCCGGACTACGTCACCGACTCCGCGGCCAGCGGCACCGGCTGGGCCACCGGGCAGAAGACGGTCAACGGCCGGATATCCAAGACCCCCGGCACGGACAAGGCCATGCCCACCATCCTGGAGCTGGCCCAGAAGAACGGCCTGGCCACCGGCAGCGTCACCACCGCCGAGCTGACCGACGCCACCCCGGCCGTCCTCGCCTCGCACGCCACCGACCGCAGCTGCATGGGCCCGGCCGACATGAAGGCCTGCCCGAACGACACCCTCGCCAAGGGCGGCCCCGGCTCGATCGCCGAGCAGAGCGTGAACCACAAGGTGGACGTCCTCCTCGGCGGCGGCAAGGCCCGCTTCGACCAGAAGGTCACCGAGGGCCGTTTCGCGGGCCGGACCGTGACCCAGCAGGCCGAGCAGCTCGGCTACCAGGTCGTCACCGACGACAAGGGCCTGAAGAACGCGCGGCCCGGCAAGCCCGTGCTCGGCCTCTTCGCCGACGGCAACGTGCCGGTCGAGTGGACCGGCAAGGCGGCGGCCCAGGGCGGCACCGAGCCGCAGCGCTGCGTGACGAACAACCCCGAGCGCAAGGCCGGCACGCCGGGCCTGGACGACCAGACCCGCAAGGCGCTGCAGCTCCTGGAGGCCAAGCAGAAGGCCGCGGGCTCCAAGAAGGGCTTCTTCCTGCAGGTCGAGGGCGCCTCGATCGACAAGCGCGACCACGCCGCCGACCCGTGCGGCCAGATCGGCGAGACCGCGGCCCTCGACCGCGCCGTCAAGGTCGCCCGCGCCTACGCCGCGCAGCACCCGGACACCCTGGTCGTCACCACCGCCGATCACGGCCACACCAGCCAGATCGTGCCGCTGGAGGCCACCCCGCCCGGCCTGTCCTCGACCCTGGTCACCAACGAGGGCCAGAAGCTGAAGGTGAACTACTCCACCAACACGCCGGGCAAGCCGCAGGAGCACACCGGCACCGAGGTGCGCATCGCGGCCCAGGGCCCGCAGGCGGAGCGCGTCCTCGGCGTCACCGACCAGACGCAGCTGTTCACGACGATCCGCACGGCGCTCTCGCTGCGCTGACGCCGGAGCGTGGCCGGCGCCGCACCGTGCGGCGTCGGCAACGTCACAGATCACCACAGGGGGGACAGGGCCCGGCCGCTCCAGCGGCCGGGCCCTGCGGGTTGTGCCAGTTATCCCGGCAGAACATTGGGCGGATCACATAGCCGGTTGCGGGCCCGCAGCGTCAAGACTGTGAATTCCGTACCTGATTTCCGTACGCCCGACGATCTCTTACACCGATCTTGTACGTCCCATCTCGTACGTCCCCTCCGTACCACCCCGCCAGCCCTCGCAGGAGGAACCGCCGATGACCGGGTCCCGCGTCCTCGCCCTCGGCCACTACCAGCCCGCCCGCGTGCTGACCAACGACGAGCTGGCGACCATGGTCGACACCAGCGACGAGTGGATCCGCTCCCGCGTCGGCATCCGCACCCGCCGGGTCGCCGCGCCCGACGAGACGGTCGCCGACATGGCCGCCGAGGCCGCCGGGAAGGCGCTGGCGAACAGCGGGCTCGCGGCGGAGGAGATCGACCTCGTCCTCGTCGCCACCTGCACGGCCGACGACCGCAGCCCGAACACCGCCGCCCGGGTCGCGGCCGCGCTGGGCCTCGCCACGCCCGCCACGATGGACGTCAACGTCGTCTGCTCGGGCTTCACCCACGCACTGGCGAGCGCCGACCACGCCATACGGGCCGGCGCGGCGACGAACGCCCTGGTCGTCGGCGTGGAGAAGTTCACCTCGGTGACCGACTGGACCGACCGTACGACCTGCGTGCTGACCGGTGACGGCGCGGGCGCCGCCGTGGTCACGGCCTCGGCCGAGCCGGAGATCGGCCCGGTGGTGTGGGGCTCGGTGCCCGGCATGGGGCACGCCGTGCGGATCGAGGGCACGCCGTCGCGCTTCTCCCAGGAGGGCCAGTCGGTCTACCGCTGGGCCACCACGCAGCTGCCGCCGATCGCCCGCCGGGTCTGCGAGCGGGCCGGGGTCGCGCCGGAGGAGCTGGCCGCGGTCGTCCTGCACCAGGCCAACCTGCGGATCATCGAGCCGGTCGCGCGCAAGCTCGGGGCGGTCAACGCGGTCGTCGCGACGGACGTCACCGAGTCCGGCAACACCTCCGCCGCGAGCATCCCGCTCGCGCTCTCCAAGCTGGTCGAGCGCGGGGAGATCCCCTCGGGCGCGCCGGTCCTGCTGTTCGGCTTCGGCGGAAACCTGTCGTACGCGGGCCAGGTCATCCGCTGCCCGTAAGGGTCGTGCTCCATGGCGGTGCGCCCCTTACACGGCACGCCCCCGTAAGGGGCGCGGGAACTGCGCGACAAGCCCCCACCGGCCCGCAGCCGACGACGGCGCACCGCCTCAGAACACCGACCACCCGGTCAACGTGGTGAACGCGTCCAGCGCAGCGACCCCCGCAACGGAGTTGCCCCGCGTGTCGAGCCCAGGACTCCACACGCACAACGTGCACCGCCCCGGTATGACGGCGACGATGCCGCCCCCCACACCGCTCTTGCCCGGCAGCCCCACCCGGTAGGCGAAGTCCCCGGCCGCGTCGTACGTCCCGCACGTCAGCATGACGGCGTTGACCTGCTTGGCCTCGCGCCGCGGCAGCAGCCGCGAGCCGTCGGCCCGCAGGCCGTGGCGGGCGAGGAAGCTGCCCGCACGGGCGAGGTCGCCGCAGCTCATCTCGATGGAGCACTGCCAGAAGTAGTGCTCCAGGACGGTGGGGACGGGGTTGTCGAGGTTGCCGTAGCTGGCCATGAAGTGGGCCAGGGCGGCGTTGCGGTCGCCGTGCTCGGTCTCGGAGGCGGCGACGGCGGGGTCGAAGGCCAGGTCGGGGTTGCCGCTCTCGGCGCGCAGGAACTCCAGCATGGTGGTGCTGGCGTCGCCGGTGAGGGTCTGCAGCCGGTCGGTGACGACGAGCGCGCCCGCGTTGATGAACGGATTGCGCGGGATGCCGTTCTCGTATTCGAGTTGGACCAGCGAGTTGAAGGGATTTCCGGACGGTTCCGTTCCGACCCGGTCCCAGATCTTCCCGCCGCCCTCGGCCAGCACGAGCGCCAGGCTGAAGGCCTTGGAGATGGACTGCACGGAGAAGGGCTTCTCCCAGTCCCCGGTGCCGTAGACACCGCCGTCGACGTCCGCGACGGCCATGCCGAACTGATTGACGTCCACTTCGGCGAGGGCGGGGATGTAGTCGGCGACCTGGCCGCGGCCGACGAGGGGGCGGGCGAAGGCGGTGACCTCTTCGAGGACGGCCTGGTAGTCCACAGTCCTTGGTCCGTACTTCCGGTCGACGACGCTGTCGACGATGCGATCGGTGGGATATTCGGCCAACGGCCGGATCGGCTCGCACGATATCCGAACGCCCGGCCCACCTGCGAACTTTTGGGTACAAGGGGGTCATTCGGCCTACGCGACCGGCGTACGCCACCTGCCGAACCTAGGGAGGGCGGCATGGCCCCACCCATGTCCGCGAACGAGTTCCTGGCCGCGCTCAGACGCGAGGGCGCCACCGTTGTCGAGGTGGACGGCTGGCGCCACCACAACCGGGCCGGGCACGGCCCCTGGGGGCCCGTCAACGGCGTGATGATCCACCACTCCGCCACCTCGGGCACCGACAGCACCGTGCGGCTGTGCTGGAACGGCTACGACGAGCTGCCGGGCCCCCTGTGCCACGGCGTCATCGCCAAGGACGGCGCGATCCACCTCGTCGGCTGCGGGCGCGCCAACCACGCCGGGGGCGGCGACGGCGACGTCCTCAAGGCGGTGATCGCCGAGAAGCGGCTGCCGCCCGTCCGGTGGGCGGACACCGACGGGAACGTCCACTTCTACGGCTTCGAGTGCGTCAACCGCGGCGACGGCGAGGACCCCTGGCCGCAGGACCAGCTCCTGGCCATCGAACAGGTGGCGGCCGCGATCTGCCGGCACCACGGCTGGACCGAGCGGTCCGTCATCGGCCACCTGGAGTGGCGCCCCGGCAAGTCCGACCCCGTCGGCTTCTCCATGGAGTGGCTGCGCGAGCGGGTCCGTGAGCGGCTGAAGTGAGGCTCCCCGTGGCCCGCCCGCCCGCTCGCGTGACAATGGGGGCGTGACCAGCCATCCCCCCGCCGCCGGCAGTGCCGGGCTCGCCGGCCTGCGGCCGCGGCTGCCGTCCCCGCTCGTGGAGCTCCCCGACGAGAGGTTCGCCCGGCACGGCGTACGGCTGCTGCTCAAGCGGGACGACCTGATACACCCCGAGCTGCCCGGCAACAAGTGGCGCAAGCTCGCGCCCAACCTGCAGGCCGCGGCGGAGGAGGGCCGGCACACCCTGCTGACCTTCGGCGGCGCCTACTCCAACCACCTGCGGGCCACCGCCGCGGCGGGCCGTCTGCTCGGCTTCACCACCGTCGGCGTCGTCCGCGGCGAGGAGCTCGCCGACCGCCCGCTGAACCCGTCGCTGCGCTACTGCGTCGCGTCCGGCATGCGGCTGATGTTCATCGACCGGGCCACGTACCGGCACAAGGCGGAGCCGGAGGTGCTGGCCCGGCTGACCGAGCGCGCGGGTGGCGACTGCTTCGTCGTGCCCGAAGGCGGGTCCAACGCCGCCGCCGTGCTCGGCTGCGCGGAGCTCGGGCGCGAGCTGCGCGGGATGGCGGACGTCGTCGGGGTCGCGTGCGGCACGGGCGGCACGCTCGCCGGCCTGGCCGCCGGGCTGGGCGAGGGGCAGCGGGCCATCGGCTTCCCCGTGCTCAAGGGCGGCTTCCTGGGCGCGGAGGTCGAGCGCCTGCAGGACGAGGCGTACGGCGGGCGGCGCGGGGCGTGGCGGCTGGACGAGCGCTTCCACTGCGGCGGCTACGCCAGGACGTCACCGGCACTGGAGGCCTTCGCCGACGACTTCACGGCCCGCCACGCCCTGCCACTGGAACGGCTGTACGTGGCGAAGATGCTGTACGGCCTGACGACACTGACGGAGGAGGGCGCGTTCCCGAGGGGAACGACAGCGGTAGCGGTGATCACTGGATCACCCTGACCGGTTTGTGGGCAGGCGTTCCGCAGGGCGGAAGGGGTGGGCACAAACCCACGGCCGACCCGCACCTGGGCACGCAAACCTCAGGCACCGCCCTCCTCGCGGTACGCGGCGGCCTCCTCCAGGTCAAGCCGCCGCAGAAGCGTACGCAGCATCTCGTCGTCGATGCGCCGCTCGTCCCGCAACCGCACGAAGACCTCCCGCTCGGCGCCGATCATCTCGCGGGCGAGCCGCCGGTAGAGATCGTCCGCGGACTCCCCCGTGGTCGCGTCGACCGTCCCGAGCCGCTCCCACACCGCATTGCGGCGCCGTTCCATGACGACCCGGAGCCGGTCGGCGAGAGGCGCCGGCAAGGCGTTCCGCTCGTCGGCGAGGAGCTCGTCCAGGCGGCGCTCGGCGACGAGTGAGGCCTCGTTCTGCGCCTGGGCCTCCGCGAGGGTCTCCGCGGCGCTGTCGCGGGCGGGCAGCCGCAGCAGGCGGATCAGCGGGGGCAGGGTCAGCCCTTGGACGACGAGGGTGCCGATGACGGTGGTGAAGGTGAGGAAGAGGACGAGGTTGCGGTGGGGGAAGGGGTCCCCGGCGTGCGTGGTGACGGGGATGGAGAAGGCGATGGCGAGGGAGACGACGCCCCGCATGCCGGCCCAGCCGACGACGAGCGGGCTCTTCCAGGTGGTGTCGGGCTCCCGCTCGCGGATCCGCGCGGACAGGGCGCGCGGCAGGAACGTGGCGGGGTAGACCCAGACGAAGCGGGCCGCCACGACGGCGAGGAAGACGGCGACCGCGTACCAGGCGGCCGCCCCCGCTCCGTAGGTGTCGAGGCCGCGCAGCACGACGGGCAGCTGCAGTCCGATGAGGGCGAAGACGGCGGATTCGAGGATGAAGGAGACCATCTTCCACACGGCGGCCTCCTGCAGCCGGGTGGCGAAGTCGACCTGCCAGGAGTGGTGTCCGAGCCAGAGGGCGACGACCACGACGGCGAGCACCCCGGAGGCGTGGGCCGCTTCGGCGGCGGCGTAGGCGGCGAAGGGGATCAGCAGGGAGAGGGTGTTCTGCAGCAGCGGTTCGCGCAGGTGCTTGCGCAGCCAGTGCAGCGGCACCATGAGGGCCAGGCCGACGCCGATGCCGCCGAGGGAGGCGACGGCGAACTCGCCGATGCCCTCGCCCCAGGTCGCGCCCGCGCCGACGGCGGCGGCGAGGGCCACCTTGTAGGCGGTGATGGCGGTCGCGTCGTTCACGAGGGACTCGCCCTGCAGGATCGTGGTGATGCGCGAGGGCAGCCCGAGGCGGCGGGCGATGGCGGTGGCCGCGACGGCGTCGGGCGGGGCGACCACGGCGGCGAGCACGAGGGCGGCCGTCGGCGGCAGCCCGGGGACGATGAGGTGGGCCGCGTAACCGACGGCGAGCGTCGCGAAGAGGACGTAGCCGACGGACAGGAGCGCGACGGGGCGGATGTTGGCCCGCAGGTCGAGGTAGGAGCTGTCGAGCGCGGCCGTGTGCAGCAGGGGCGGCAGCAGGAGGGGCAGCACGACGCCCGGGTCGAGCGTGTAGTCGGGTACACCGGGGATCTGGGAGGCGACGAGGCCCGCGGCGACGAGCATCAGGGGCGCGGGCACGGGGGTGCGCCGCGCCGCTCCGGCGATGGCGGCGGCACCCGCGACCAGAATCAGCAGTGGCATGACGTCCATCGGGGCGGGCCTGTCTCCTCGTAGGTGCGCGTGGTGCGTGTGGTGCAGTGGTGCGGTCGTGCGTGCCGGCCGGTGCGGGCGATCGCTTGTCGGCGGTGCGATCTAATCTGGCAATCATGAGCGAGTGCCAGCATCTTCCCGGGCTGCCGCGCCCCGAGCCCGTCGCCGCACACCCGACGTGCCCGGAGTGCGAGGCGGCCGGCAGCCACCCCGTGCAGCTGCGGCTGTGCCTGGTCTGCGGCCACGTCGGATGCTGCGACTCCTCGCCGTACCGGCACGCCACGGGCCACTTCCGGGAGACGGGGCACGCGGTGATGCGCAGCTACGAGCCGGGCCAGAGCTGGCGGTGGTGCTACGTGGACCAGCGGCTGGTCTGACGGCGCCCGCTAGCATGCACGCATGATCCGAGCCGCCACGCCCGCAGACGTTCCCGCCCTCTGTGTGATGATCCGCGAACTCGCGGCGTACGAACGGTCGGTGGAGGACGCCCGGGCGACCGAGGAACAGCTGCACGAGGCCTTCTTCGGGGAGCACCCGGCGGCGTTCGCCCTGATAGCGGAGAGTGACGAGGCTGTGGTCGGTGAGGCGCCCGGGGCGGCGGAACCGGTCGGCTTCGCGATCTGGTTCCGCAACTTCTCCACCTGGACGGGTACGCACGGTGTCTGGCTGGAGGATCTCTACGTGCGCCCCGAGGCGCGCGGCGGCGGGTACGGCAAGGCGCTCCTCGCGACCCTCGCCCGGATCTGCACGGACCGCGGCTACCGGCGTTTCGAATGGTCAGTGCTGGACTGGAACACGCCCTCGATCGGGTTCTACAAATCCCTGGGCGCCGAACCCATGGACGAATGGACCACGTACCGGTTGTCCGGAGAACCTCTCCGCACCCTTGCGGCGCTCGCGCAGAGTGACGAAAATCCCAACTAGGCGACAGCTCTTTCGATTTGGGACCGCAAGCCCCTAGCCACTGTCCGTGCTCATGGGTTTACCATGAGTGACAGTCGCGGGGCCGCTCCACGGAACCGCAGATCGCGATAGCGTCGCAGCCGAACCATGTGCCGCACCGGCCCGCGAGCGACCTTCGACCGAAGGGCGGCCGAGGGCGGGGGCCGGCGCTCGTAACAGCTCAAGAAGCTTGTGCCACCTTGGAGGTGAGGGTGTCCCCAATCGCAGGCGAGCCCGGGACCCAGGACTTCGTGGAAGTCCGGCTGCCCGCTGCGGGTGCCTACCTGTCGGTGCTGCGGACGGCGACAGCCGGTCTCGCGGCCCGCTTGGACTTCACCCTCGACGAGATCGAGGACTTGCGCATCGCGGTGGACGAGGCGTGCGCGATCCTTCTGCAACAAGCCGTGCCCGGCTCCGTTCTCAGCTGCGTCTTCCGCCTGGTGGGCGATGCGCTGCGGGTGACCGTCTCGGCGCCCACCACGGACGGCCGCGCACCCGAGCGCGACACCTTCGCCTGGACGGTGCTCTCCGCCCTGGCCGGTGAGGTCGACTCGACGGTCGCCGACGACCGTACGGTCAGCATCAGCCTGCACAAGAAGCGCGGCGCCGGCCCCGGACAGCCGTGACGGAAGAGGGGGCTCCGTGAGTACTGCATCGTCGCGGGGGGTGCGTACCCCGGCCATCCCGCAGCAGCCTGCCCGACAGCTGCCGGGCGATCCTGCGAATCCCGCGCCGGACGAGGCGAGCGATCCACCAGAGCGGGCGGACCACATGGACCAGCACCAGCACCGGCACTCCACCGCGCAGGACCGCAGTGGTGCCCGGGCCCTGTTCATCGAGCTGCGGGCGCTGCCGGACGGTTCGCCCGAGCGGGCCGAGCTGCGCAATCACCTCGTGCGGATGCACCTGCCGCTGGTGGAGCACCTGGCCCGGCGCTTCCGCAATCGGGGCGAGCCGCTCGACGACCTCACCCAGGTCGCCACCATCGGCCTGATCAAGTCGGTGGACCGTTTCGACCCCGATCGCGGCGTCGAGTTCTCCACGTACGCGACCCCCACGGTCGTCGGGGAGATCAAGCGGCACTTCCGCGACAAGGGCTGGGCGGTCCGGGTCCCGCGCCGGCTGCAGGAGCTTCGGCTGGCCCTGACCACGGCCACCGCCGAGCTCTCCCAGCGGCACGGCCGCGCGCCCACGGTCCACGAGCTGGCCGAGCACCTGGGCATCTCCGAGGAGGAGGTGCTGGAGGGGCTGGAGTCCGCCAACGCCTACAGCACCCTCTCCCTGGACGTGCCCGACACGGACGACGAGTCCCCGGCGGTCGCGGACACCCTCGGCGCGGAGGACGAGGCGCTGGAGGGCGTCGAGTACCGCGAGTCCCTCAAGCCCCTGCTGGAGGACCTGCCGCCGCGCGAGAAGAAGATCCTCCTGCTGCGGTTCTTCGGCAATATGACCCAGTCGCAGATCGCCCAGGAGGTCGGGATCTCACAGATGCACGTGTCACGGCTGCTGGCGAGGACGCTGGCGCAGCTGCGGGACAGGCTGCTGATCGAGGAGTAGACGCACAAAATAAGTAAGCCCGTGGGGGTGCCCCCAGCGGTAGCTGGGGGAGTCTGAGGACCGGGGTCCGGGGCGGAGCCCCGTGGGCTCAGCCCCGCGGGCCGATCCCCAGCGCCTCCGTCGCCGTCGGGTTGACCAGCAGCGCCAGCGTGCCCAAGGCCACAACGACCAGCGCGCCCGCCGCAGCGATCATCGCCCCGCCCCCGACGTACAGCGTCCAGGCCACCGGCAGCGCCATGATCTGCGTGATCATGGCGGGCCCCCGGCTCCACCGGCGGCGCAGCCACAGCCCTCGCGCGGCCAGCAGCGGCAGCGCGGCGAGCGCGAGCACGGTCAGACCGCCCGTCTCCGCCTGCTGCGGGCTGTCCGGCTTGCCGAGCAGGCCCATGACCAGCAGGTAGATGCCGGCGGCGGCGAGCGCCGCGCCCTCCAGGCCGGTCAGCACGGCGGCCGCCGTCAACCGGGTCGGCCGGGGGCCGACGGGGGCGGGGGCGCTCGTACGGGCGTTTTTCGGCGCGGACTGCTTGCTGCTCACCCCAGCAGGGTAGCCGTAGCGCCGACGATCCGAGGGGGGCCGAAGGCGGGCCGGGGCCGTTCGTGTACCGACAGGTAGGTAGGCTGGCGCGCATGCGTGCGCTCCTCGTGGTCAACCCCTCGGCCACCACCACCAGTGCCCGTACCCGTGATGTCCTGGTCCATGCGCTCGCCAGCGATCTCAAGCTGGAGGTCGCCACCACGGAGTACCGGGGCCATGCCCGCGATCTGGCCCGGCAGGCGGCCGAGAGCGGGAACACCGGTCTGGTGGTGGCACTCGGCGGCGACGGCACGGTCAACGAGGTCGTCAACGGCCTCCTGCACGCCGGCCCCGACCCCGAGGGACTGCCCCGGCTCGCCGTGGTGCCCGGGGGCTCCACCAACGTCTTCGCGCGCGCCCTGGGGCTGCCCAACGACGTCGTGGAGGCGACCGGTGCCCTGCTGGACGCCCTGCGCGACGGCACCGAGCGCACGGTCGGCCTCGGTCTCGCGGCCGGCACGCCCGGCACGGAGGACGAGGGGGTCCCGCCCCGCTGGTTCACCTTCTGCGCCGGCTTCGGCTTCGACGCGGGGGTCATCGGCCGGGTGGAGCAGCAGCGCGAGCGCGGCAAGCGGTCGACACCTGCGCTGTATGTGCGACAGGTGATGCGTCAATTCGTCGGGGAGACCCACCGCAGGCGGGGCACGATCACCCTCGAACGGCCGGGCGAGGAGCCACTCGAGAATCTCGTCATGTCGATAATCTGCAACACGGCGCCGTGGACGTACCTCAACAACCGCCCGGTCTACGCGTCGCCGCAGGCGTCCTTCGACACCGCCCTTGACGTGCTCGGATTCACCAAGCTGTCGACGCCGGCGGCCGGCCGTTACGTCACCCAGCTGCTCACGTCCACGCCCGAGCGCGGTCCCCGGGGCAAGCACACCGTGTCCTTGCACGACCAGACGCAGTTCACCTTGCATTCGCAGGTTCCGCTGCCGTTCCAGATGGACGGTGACCACCTGGGAGTGCGGAGCAGCGTGACGTTCACAGGCGTTCGCCGTGCACTGCGTGTGATTGTGTGAGTGCTAGGGCCTAAAGTCCTTCCACTCGAACGTTTAGACTGGGTTCCACCCCCTGGAAGTACGGCTGTGACCTAGCCGACACCGAGGAATCAAAAAAAACTTTCCAGAAGGGGTTGTATCCGCCGCCGAGGTTTGCGAATCTCTTCATGGCGATCGGGACGTCCGCTCTTCCGGCCTTCCGATACAGCCCGAACCCCTCCCTTTCCTTGATGGACCACACCAGTTTCACGACTGGGCGTCGGCCCTTCCCCTGCGGAGGGATTCGTGAAAGCGTTCACATTCACAAGCAACGTAGCCGCAATAACGAGGAGATGGAGCAGCCATGGACTGGCGTCACAACGCCGTTTGCCGCGAGGAAGACCCCGAGCTCTTCTTCCCCATCGGCAACACCGGTCCTGCGCTGCTGCAGATCGAGGAAGCCAAGGCCGTCTGCCGCCGCTGCCCCGTGATGGAGCAGTGCCTGCAGTGGGCGCTCGAGTCCGGCCAGGACTCCGGCGTCTGGGGTGGCCTCAGCGAGGACGAGCGCCGCGCCATGAAGCGCCGTGCCGCTCGCAACCGGGCGCGCAACGCCACCGCCTGACGACGCCCCTCGGCCCCCGAGCCGCAGCGCGCAGTACCCCCTGACGCTCCCCCCGAGCTTCGCCTGGGGGCGCCCCGCATCACGTGAGCTTTGAGCCCCGGACCTGATGGTCCGGGGCTCAGTGCTGTTCCGGGTGCGTGCTGTTCCGGGTGCGGTGCGGTGCGGTCGTTCTTCGGGCGGGGTCCGGGGCGGGTCAGCCCTTCTCGGCCCGTACGGGAATGTCGAGGACGACCCTCGTCCCCTGCCCGGAAGCGGGCACCATGTCGAACGTCCCGCCCATCTCGCCCTCGACCAGGGTCCGGACGATCTGCAGGCCCAGGTTGCCGGCGCGCTGCGGGTCGAAGCCCTCGGGCAGGCCGCGGCCGTCGTCCTGCACCGAGATCAGCAGGCGGGCGTCGCGCCGGGTGCCGCTGCGCACGGCGGTGATCTCCACCGTGCCCCGCTCCCCCGGCCCGAACCCGTGCTCCATGGCGTTCTGCAGCAGCTCGGTCAGCACCATCGACAGCGGGGTCGCCACCTCGGCGTCGAGGATCCCGAAGCGGCCCGTGCGCCGCCCGGCGACCCGGCCCGGGGAGATCTCGGCGACCATCGCCAGCACCCGGTCGGCGATCTCGTCGAATTCGACCCGCTCGTCCAGGTTCTGCGAGAGCGTCTCGTGGACGATGGCGATCGAGCCGACCCGGCGGACGGCCTCCTCCAGCGCCTCGCGGCCCTCCGCCGAACCGATCCTGCGGGCCTGGAGCCGCAGCAGGGCCGCTACGGTCTGCAGATTGTTCTTCACCCGGTGGTGAATCTCCCGGATGGTCGCATCCTTGGTGATCAACTCTCGCTCGCGGCGTCGCAGTTCGGTGACGTCGCGCAGCAGTACGAGCGAACCGATGTGATTTCCCTTGGGTTTGAGGGGAATCGCCCGGAGCTGGATGACCCCGTCGTTGCCCTCGACCTCGAACTCGCGCGGCGCCCAGCCGCTGGCCAGCTTGGCGAGCGACTCGTCGACCGGGCCGCGCGAGGGCGCCAACTGAGCAGTGGTCTCGCCCAGATGATGCCCCACGAGGTCGGCGGCGAGGCCGAGGCGGTGGTAGGCGGAGAGGGCGTTGGGGCTCGCGTACTGCACGATGCCGTCGGCGTCCAGCCTGATGAGTCCGTCGCCGGCGCGCGGAGAGGCGTCCATGTCGACCTGTTGACCGGGGAAGGGGAAGGTCCCGTTGGCGATCATCTGGGCGAGGTCCGAGGCGCTCTGGAGGTAGGTGAGCTCCAGCCGGCTCGGTGTGCGCACCGTCAGCAGGTTCGTATTGCGGGCGATGACGCCGAGCACCCGGCCGTCGCGGCGGACCGGGATGGACTCGACACGGACGGGGACCTCCTCGCGCCACTCGGGGTCGCCCTCGCGGACGATCCGGCCCTCGTCCAGGGCGGCGTCCAGCATGGGGCGCCGGCCGCGCGGTACGAGGTGGCCGACCATGTCGTTCTGGTAGGAGGTGGGGCCGGTGTTGGGCCGCATCTGCGCCACCGACACATAGCGGGTGCCCTCGAGCGTGGGCACCCACAGGACGAGGTCGGCGAAGGACAGGTCGGAGAGCAGCTGCCACTCCGAGACCAGCAGGTGCAGCCACTCCAGGTCGGAGTCGCCGAGGGCCGTGTGCTGACGTACGAGGTCGTTCATGGAGGGCACAGTGGTGAGCCTACCCGGGGCCGGTGCACTCACCCCGGGCCGCCCGCGCCCCTGCGCCCGCCCCCGCATGCGCCCCTGCCCGCGCCCCGGCCGGGGCCGTCGGGAGCCTCCGGGAGCCGCGCGGCCCGCCGGGGATACCCGCGGAAACCCGGGCGGGAGAAACCATGGACAGAGGAGAATGGTCTAGTCCACAATGGGCGAGCAAAGTTTCCGCCTTCCCCGCACAGGAGGGCGGAGCGAGGCCCGGCGCTCTCTGCCCTGATCGCGCCACGGCCTCCAGTCGGCCCACTCCGGCCGCGGGGTCCGCACGCCCCGCGTCGCCGGCGGGCCGATCCGGCTCCGGGCTGCGGTGCCGGCCGGGTCGAGGGTCCCGGTCAGGCGCCGCGGCCCGAAGTGACCTCTTCGGGGCCCGCCTCCCCCGCGCCCTCCCCGGCACTCTCCCGCGGCCACGCCTGCATCGCGACACCGGCGACCGCCTCCAGGGTCGCGCGGTCCGCGCCGTCCCGCGCCTGCTGCGACATGCCCTGCAGAACGGCGCCCGTATAGACGGCGAGCGCGTGGGCGTCGGTGTCCGCCGGCAGCACGCCCGCGGCGACGTCGGCGGCGATGCGGCTCTCGATGAATGCGACCACCTGGTTGCGCCGCTCCTTAAGCGCCGCGACCACTTCGGCGGACTGCTCGGTGCAGTTCGTGGCCGCGCTGATGATCATGCAGCCGCGCGGCATGCCCGGAAGGGTGTGGGACACCGCGGCCCGGTGCAGGAGGCGATCCGCCGCACTGCGGGCGGTCGGCGCTTCGACCAGGGCCTTCATCGTGAAGACGCCGTAGTCGCGCACGTACGCCTCGATCGCCTCCTCGAACAAGGTGCGCTTGTCGCCGAACGCCGCGTAGAGGCTGGGCGCCTTGATGTCCATGGCGCGGGTGAGGTCGGAGATGGAGACGGCTTCGTAACCGTGCTCCCAGAAGGCCTTCATCGCCTGCTCCAGGGCCGTCTCGCGGTCGAAGGACCGGGGCCTGCCCCGCTGTTTGGTCGCCATGACCCCATTCTATAGCGCTCGCTAAAAAATCTGTGCTACGTTCTTTCTGTAGCACTCACTAAAGAAAGAGGGGGGCGCGGCCATGGGCACGCTCACGGGCAGGACGGCGCTGGTCACGGGCGGCAGCCGGGGCATCGGGCGGGGCATCTCGGAGCGCCTGGCCGGGGAGGGGGCCCGCGTCGCCGTGCACTACGGCCGGGATGCCGCCTCCGCCGAGCAGACGGTGAAGGCGATCGAGGCCGCGGGCGGGGAGGCCTTCGCGATCCGGGCGGAGCTGGGGGCCGCGGGGGACGCCGAGGCGCTCTGGGCCGCCTTCGACGAGCAGGCGGACGGCCTGGACATCCTGGTGAACAACGCGGGCACCGTCGGCCCGCGGGTGCCGATCGGCGAGGTGAGCGAGGAGGACTTCGACCGGGTCTTCGCGGTCAATACGAAGGCGCCGTTCTTCGTCACGCGCCTCGGCCTGGACCGCCTGCGCGACGGCGGGCGCATCGTCAACGTCTCCACGGGGCTGACCCACGGCGCGGCGATGCCCCAGCTGATCGCCTACACCATGACGAAGGGCGCGCTCGACTCCTTCACCTCGGTGCTGGCCAAGCAGCTGGGCGAGCGCGGCATCACGGTCAACGCCGTGGCGCCGGGCGTGATCGACACCGATATGAACGCCGCGTGGCTGAACAGCGGTGCGGAGGTACGGAAGGGTGTCGCCGCCCAGTCCCCCTTCAACCGGATGGGCGAGGCGCGCGATGTCGCCGACATCGTGGCCTTCCTCGCCTCGGACGACAGCCGGTGGGTGACGGGGCAGTGGATAGACGCGACGGGCGGCGCGCTGCTCTGACACCCGGGGTTTCCGGCGGCCGCGGGACGGGGGGCCGCGGCCGCCGGGGCATGGACCGGTGCCGGAGCCGGAGCCGGAGCCGGTGGGACGTCAGCGCGTCTCGGTGACCTTGGCGAGGGCCCGGGGGGCGTCCGGGTCCTGGCCGCGGGCGATGGTGATCTCGTAGGCCAGCATCTGCAGCGGCAGGATCTCCAGGACGGGCTGCAGCTCCTCGGGGACGCCGGCCGTGGGGAGGACGAATCCGGTCGTCGCCCGGGCCACCTCCTCCCCGGTGCCGACGATCATGAGGTCCGCTCCCCGGCCGCGCAGCCGTTCGAGCACCGGCTGCAGGGCCGCGCCGCCGCGGCCCTCGGTGACGATGGCGATGACGGGTGAGATGTTGTCGACCATGGCGAGCGGGCCGTGCAGCAGATCGGCGCCCGAATAGGAGAGAGCGGGGATGTAGCTCGTCTCCATCAGCTTCAGCGCGGCCTCCTTGGCGGTCGGGTAGCCGTAGCCGCGGGAGGTGAGGACCATCCGCTCGGCGAAGCGGTAGCGGGCGGCCAGCTGTCCGACCTCGGCGCCGCGGTCGAGGATGCTCCGGGCGAGGCCGGGCAGAGCCTCGGCCGCGGCCGGGCCGTCTCCCCCGCCGGGGCGCAGGCCCTGGACGAAGAGATAGAGCGTCAGCAGGGAGGCGGTGTAGGTCTTGGTGGCGGGCAGGGCCCGCTCGGGTCCGGCCAGGATGTCGATGTGGTGCTCGGAGACGGCGGCGAGCGGGGAGTCGGCGTTGTTGGTCACCGCGAGGGTGGTCGCCCCGGCCTCGCGGGCGGCCTTGGTGGAGGCGACGAGGTCCGGGGATCCGCCGGACTGGCTGACGGTCACGGCGAGCACGTCCGTCAGGTCGGGCCGGGCGCCGTAGGTCGTGACGGTCGACATGGACGTCAGGCCGCAGGGCTTCCCGAGCTGCACTTCGAGGAGGTATTTGGCGTAGAGGGCGGCGTTGTCGGAGGTGCCCCGGGCGGTGAGGAGCACGAAGCGCGGCTTGCGGGCGGCGATGAGCCGGGCGGTCTCGGCGATCACGGGGGCGCCGTCGTCGAGGATGCGGCGCAGGACGGCCGGCTGCTCCGCCATCTCGGCGGACATGATCCCGCCCGGCTGCTCGGCGTGGTGGGCGGAGGGCGTGGCGCTCATGTCCGGTTACCTCCCGGGCGGGGGCTGCGGGGGTCGCGGTCCGGCGGCCCGCCGCGCGGCGCCGGGGCCCTCTCGGCCGGCTCCGGCCGGCCGTCTCAGTCGACCACGGGGTGGGCCGCGCCCGCCAGCCGGAAGCGGGCCGGGGACGAGCCGGGGGGCGGCTCGTGGAGGCTCCCCCTCGCGGATCCCTCTGTTAGATTGGTCTATACCACACGATCCGCTCCACTCTTTAAGATCGGCAGGCCCCAGCGTGGAAGTTGTCATCGTCCCGGACGCCAAGGCAGGCGGCGAACTCATCGCGGAGGCCATGGCCGCCCTCCTGCGCCGCAAGCCCGACGCCCTGCTCGGCGTGGCCACCGGCTCGACGCCGCTGCCCGTCTACGAGGCCCTGTCCGCCAAGGTCCGCTCGGGCGCGGTGGACGCCTCGCGCGCCCGCGTCTGCCAGCTCGACGAGTACGTCGGCCTGCCCGCCGACCACCCCGAGTCCTACCGCTCGGTGGTGCTGCGCGAGGTCGTCGAACCGCTCGGCCTGACCGAGGAGTCCTTCATGGGCCCCGACGGCACCGCCGAGGACGTCCAGGCCGCGTGCGAGGAGTACGACCGCGCGCTGCCCGCGGCCGGCGGGGTGGACCTCCAGCTGCTGGGCATCGGCACCGACGGGCACATCGGCTTCAACGAGCCGTGCTCCTCCCTGGCCTCCCGCACCCGGATCAAGACGCTGACCGAGCAGACCCGCGTCGACAACGCGCGCTTCTTCGACGGCGACATCGACCAGGTGCCCCACCACGTCATCACCCAGGGCATCGGCACCATCCTGGAGGCCCGCCACCTGGTGCTGCTGGCCACCGGCGAGGGCAAGGCGGACGCCGTGGCGGCGTCCGTCGAGGGCCCGGTCTCGGCGCTGGTCCCCGCCTCGGCGCTGCAGCTGCACCCGCACGCGACGGTCGTCGTCGACGAGGCGGCGGCCTCCAAGCTGAAGCTGGCGGACTACTTCCGCGCCACGTACGCGGCGAAGCCGGCCTGGCAGGGCCTGTAGCCCCACGCGTCCCCTCACTGCGGCGGGGTCCGGCACCGCCGGGCTCCGCCGCAGTGGTTGCGCGCCGTTGCGGCGATCAACCCCCCACCGGGAGCCCGGCGGTGCCGGACCCGCCCGGAGGGCCTACGCCCCCGCGATGACCTCCGCGGCAGCGGCCCCGCAGACCCGGGCCGCCCCATGCGTCGCCACGTGCAACGCACCCCGCGCGGGAGCCTCGTTCAGGCCCATCTCCACGACG
Organism: Streptomyces hiroshimensis; assembly: GCF_014650335.1. Classification (GTDB taxonomy): domain Bacteria; phylum Actinomycetota; class Actinomycetes; order Streptomycetales; family Streptomycetaceae; genus Streptomyces; species Streptomyces hiroshimensis. Next base: position 321,787 of record NZ_BMUT01000008.1, on the reverse strand, counting down.
ACCGTGTCCGGCCGCGCCACGAGCAGCGCGTCCAGCGCCTCCGCCATCCACCCGTGCCGGTGCGCGTCCCGTACGACGGCGACGATCCGCCGCCCGCCCGCGGCCGCGAGCACGTCGGAGGCCCGGGCCTCTTCGCGGCCGTATGTGCCGGTTTCCGTGCCGGGCAGCAGCCGGGCCAGTTCGGCGCCGACGCCCCAGGGGGTCTCGTCGCCGACGGCGATGTTCGCCAGCGGGGTGAACGCGGCCACGTAGGCGGGCCCGGCGAGGGGCTTGAACGACGGCGAGGCCGTCACCCGCAGGGCGCGCCGCGCCGCGGTCAGCCCCACCTCGGGGGCAGGCGCGTTCCCCTCCTCGGCCGCACCCGCCCCCGAGGTCCAGCGCGCCAGGGCGCGCACCCGTGCCGCGGCGTCGGCGAGCCGCTCCTCCTGCAGCTCGCCGGCGCGTACGGCTGCGACCAGCGCGTCGCGCAGCCGCAGCACGGTGTCCTCGTCGGCCAGCCCGCCGCCCACGCAGATGGCGTCGGCGCCGGCGGCGATGGCCAGCACACTGCCCCGCTCGATCCCGTGGGTGCCGGCGATGGCCCGCATCTCCATGCCGTCGGTGACGATGAGCCCGTCGAAGCCGAGGCCGCCGTCGGCGACGGGCGCGCGCAGCAGCCCGTGCAGGGCGGCGGGGCTGAGCGTCGCCGGCAGGTCCGCGTCGAGCGCGGGCAGCAGGATGTGCGCGCTCATGACGGCCTTGGTGCCGGCGGCGACCGCGGCGTGGAAGGGCACCAGTTCGCGCGATCGCAGCGTGGCGAGGTCCGCGTCGATGCGCGGCATGTCGTGGTGGGAGTCGACGGCCGTGTCGCCGTGCCCGGGGAAGTGCTTGGTGCACGCGGCGACGCCCGCGGCCTGCAGGCCCTCGACGTAGGCGGCGGTGTGCCGGGCGACGAGCTGCGGGTCGGCGCCGAAGGACCGCACGCCGATGACCGGGTTGTCCGGGTCGGAGTTGACGTCGGCGGACGGCGCCCAGTTGAGGTTGACTCCGCATTCGGCGAGCCGGCGGCCGAGCTCCCGGGCCACGGCCCGGGTCAGCTTGGTGTCGTCGACGGCACCGAGGGCGAGGTTGCCGGGGAAGGAGGAGCCGGTGCGCACCTCCAGCCGGGTGACGTCGCCGCCTTCCTCGTCGATCGCGACGAGCACGTCGCCGCACTCGGCGCGCAGCTGTGCGGTGAGCGCGGAGAGCTGCTCGGGCGAGGCGATGTTGCGGCCGAAGAGGCCGACGGAGGCGAGCCCTTCGCCGAGCCGGCGCAGCAGCCACGCCGGGGCGGTGGTGCCGGTGAAGCCGGGCTGCAGGACGGTGAGGGCGTTGCGCGTGAGCGTGTCCATGTCTGTGTCCATGAAGAAAGTGGGCCCCTAACCCTTCACTGCGCCGGAGGTGAGGCCGCCGACGGCCTTGCGCTGGAGGATGACGAAGAGGATCAGGATGGGCACGGCGAAGAGCGAGGAGGCGGCCATGGTGGCGCCCCAGTCGTCGCCGAAGGCCGTGCGGAATCCGGTGAGCCACACGGGGAGGGTCTGGGCGGAGGCGTCCTTGTTGAGGATCAGGACGTAGGGGAATTCGTTCCAGACGGTGATGAAGCCGAAGAGCGAGGTGGCCATCAGGCCGGGCGCCAGCAGCGGGAAGATGACCTTGACGAACGCCTGGGTGCGGGTGCAGCCGTCGACCATCGCGGACTCCTCCAGCTCCTTGGGCACGGCGGCGACGTAACCGCGCAGCGTCAGGACGGTGAAGGGGAGCACCATGACGGTGTAGATGGCGATCAGCGGCACGAGGCTGTTCAGCATCTCCGCGTCGCGCACGATGATGTAGTACGCGAGGGCCATGACCTCCCAGGGGGCCATCTGGGCCATCATCATCACCAGGATGAAGCTCTTGCGCCCCTTGAACCGCATCCGCGCGACGGCGAACGAGGCGAAGAGGGCGATCACCAGCGACAGGGCGACGGCGACGAGGGTGACGGTGAAGGAGTTGCGCACCAGCGTCCAGAAGCCGTCCGCCTGCACCGCCCGCTCGAAGTGCTCGAAGGTGGGGCTGGTGGGGAACCAGACGGGGTCCTCGCTGACGATGTCCTTGTTGGCCTTGAAGGCCGTGCTGAACATCCAGTAGACGGGGAACACGAACGCCAGGAAGAGAACGACCGCGGTCGCTCCCGGCCAGATCCGGCCCAGGGTCGATCGCCTCACAGCTCGTCCTCCTCTTGCTTGAGCACCAGGCGCAGGTAGTACGCCGTCAGGGCCAGCAGGATCACGATGGTCAGGATGGAGACGGCGGCGCCCATCCCGAAGTGCTGGCTGCCGAAGCCTTCCTGGAAGGCGTAGACGGGCAGGGTCTCCGTGAGCCGGTCCGGCCCGCCCTCGTTGATCGCGAACACCTGGGTGAACGACTTGAAGATCCAGATGACTTCGAGGAAGGTCGTGGCGAGGAAGAAGGGCTTGAGGAAGGGGAAGGTCACCGAGGTGAACTGCTTCCAGGTGCCGGCGCCGTCGAGCGAGGCGGCCTCGTAGAGCTCCTTGGGGATCGTGGTCGTCGCCGCGTAGAGGTTGATCGCCACGAAGGGCACCGACTGCCAGACCAGCAGTACGGTGATCACGAAGAAGGTGGAGAACTGCCCGCTGGTCCAGCTGTAGCCGGCCATGGAGTGCCAGCCGAGCTTGTCCAGCACGTGGTTGACGACGCCGAAGCGCTGGTCGAACAGCCACTGGAAGACGGTGGTCGCCGCCACGACGGGCATGGCCCAGGCGAGGACGAGGCCGAGCGAGAGCAGCAGGCGCAGGGCGGTGCCGAGGCGGGCGAGGAGCAGGCCGATGAAGCAGCCCAGTGCCATGATGAGGACGACGTTGGCGAGGGTGAAGACCACCGAGCGCCCGGTGACGCCCCAGAACTCGGAACTTCCGAGCTGATCGGCGTAGTTGTCCGTGCCGGTCCACTCGGTGAGGTGCCGGATCAGCTGGCGCGGGCCGAGGTTCTGGAACGACAGCAGGCCGTTCTTCAGCAGCGTCCAGCCGAGCAGCAGCACCGTGACGGCGGCGGCGGGGAGGATCAGCAGATACGGCGCGCTCAGGGCGAGCCGTCCGGGTCCGCGGCGGGGCGGCGGAGCAGCGCCTTTGCCCGTCCGGGAGGCGGGCCCGGTGGCCGCCACCTCTTCGATCTGCGCTGACATCGTCGTCCGCCTTCTCCCGTGTCGAACGGTATTGCTTTGGTGCGCGGCCGGGTAGGGGGCCGTCGTGCACGGCCCCCTACCCGGCCGTCAGGTCACTGCTTCTGGCTGAGGCGCTTGTTGACGTCCGCCTCGACCTGCTTGGCGGCCTCCTCGGGGGACTTGCCGTTGAGGACGGCCGTCATGTACGCCTTGATCGGGTTCGGGGCGTTCTCCACCGCGGCCCACTCGGGGATCAGCGGGGTGGTGCCGCCGCCCTTGGCGGCCGGGGCCGCGGCCTCGGCGGCGGCGTTGCCCTTCACCTGCGCCAGCAGGGACTCCTTGTTGGGGATCGAGCCGACCTCCTTGGCCAGCGCGCCCTCGTTCTTGTCGGACAGCGCGATCTTCAGGAACTCCTTGGCGAGCTCCTGCTTCTTGCTGCCCGCGGTCACGGCGAGGTTGGAGCCGCCGAGGAAGACGCCCTCGGGCTTGTCCGCGCTCTCACCGGGGATGGTGAAGTAGCCGAGGTCCTTCTCGATGGCCGGGTTGGCCTTGATGGCGGTGGCCGCCTCCCAGCCCATGCCGATGAAGGCGCCGGTCTTGCCCTTGGCGAAGACGTCGGCCTGCTGCGGGGTGGCCTCGTCCTTGTCCTTGGGGGCCTTGCTGAAGGCCTGGTACTGCTTGTAGACGTCCATGGCCTTGGCGACCTTGGGGTCGGCGAGGTTGGACACCCACTTCTTGCCGTCCTTCTTCACCAGGTCCGCGCCGGTGCCGATGGTCAGGCCGTCGAAGAAGTACCAGTTCTGGCCGGGCAGGTAGAGCGGCTCGGCCTCGCCCTTCTTCTGGATGGCCTCAAGGGCCTTGAAGAAGTCGGCGCGGGTCTTGGGGACCTCGGTGACGCCCGCGTCGGCCCACACCTTCTTGTTGTAGATGACGACGCGGTTCGCGGCGTACCACGGCGCGGCGTACTGCTTGCCCTCGAAGACCGCGGGCTTGTTGAGCGACTCCGACCAGTCGGCGCCGATCTCCTTCTTCAGGTCGCCGAGGTCGGCGAGGCCGCCGGTCTGCGCGTAGGAGGGGGTCTGGGTGTTGCCGACCTCGACCACGTCCGGCGGGCTGGACTCGGAGAGGGCCGTGGTCAGCTTCTGCTGGATGCCGTCCCACTTCTGGATCTGGACATTCAGCTTGGCGCCGGTCTTCTGTTCGAACTCGGCCTGGACGGACTTGGTCCAGCCCTGCGGGTTCGAGCCGTCCATGAACCAGACGGTCAGGCTCTTGGCCTTGTCCCCGTCGCCCGATCCCTTGTCACCGTCGCTGGACCCACAGGCAGCAACACTCACCAGCATGGCCGCGACACCCGTCGCCGCTATGAGCCCTCGCTTCACAGCACTCTCCTCAAGGACCGAATGTGGTCTTTAATGGTTTAGACCAGTGCCCGCAGCTTGGCCTAGACCTTTTGGGGTGTCAAGGGTGTATAAGAGTCGCTGTCGGCTCCGTTACCGGACCGACACCTCGAGGTCGACCTGGGCGTCTCCGGGCCCCTCGGGCTCTGCCCGTGCCACCATGTGACCGCGACAGACGGAGGAGCCGGTGACAGCAGCAGGATCGGAGTCGGGAAGGCGGACGATGGCGACCGACGGTGGTACGGCCGAGGGCGGCAGCGCGTCGGGCGGCGCGCGGACCGCGCGCGTTCCCAAGTACTACCGCCTCAAACGACATCTGCTGGACATGACCGAAACCATGCCCCCCGGCACCCCCGTGCCGCCGGAGCGGACGCTGGCCGCGGAGTTCGACACCTCGCGCACGACCGTCCGCCAGGCGCTCCAGGAGCTGGTCGTGGAGGGCCGGCTGGAGCGCATCCAGGGCAAGGGGACGTTCGTCGCGAAGCCCAAGGTCTCCCAGGCGCTGCAACTGACCTCTTATACGGAGGACATGCGCGCCCAGGGCCTGGAGCCGGCCTCCCAGCTCCTGGACATCGGTTACGTCACGGCCGACGACCGGCTCTCCAAGCTGCTGGACATCGCGACGGGCGGCCGCGTCCTGCGCATCGAGCGGCTGCGGCTCGCCAGCGGCGAGCCGATGGCGATCGAGACGACCCATCTGTCGGCCAAGCGCTTCCCGGCGCTGCGGCGCAGCCTCGTGAAGTACACGTCGCTCTACACGGCGCTCGCCGAGGTCTACGACGTCCGGCTCGCCGAGGCGGAGGAGACGATCGAGACGTCCCTGGCCACGCCGCGCGAGGCGGGCCTGCTGGGCACGGACGTGGGCCTGCCGATGCTGATGCTGTCCCGCCACTCCCTGGATGCGCAGGGGGAGCCGGTGGAGTGGGTGAGGTCGGTCTACCGCGGGGACCGGTACAAGTTCGTGGCGCGGCTGCAGAGGCCGGCGGAGGGGTAGAGACCCGGCCGGGCCCGGGGCCCTGAAAGCCCTCGCCACGTGGGCCGGTACGCACGGAGTGGACCGCGCACACGGTGGTCGCGGTCCACTCCGCTCGCTTCGTCAGCCTCCGGCGGTCAGGAGATACAGCCCGTCTTGGGCGCCGCGCTGATGCATCCCGCCTTGGGGGCGGCGCTGATGCAGCCGTCCTTCGCGGCCTGCGCCGAGTTGGCGGCGACCCAGCCGCCTCGTTACACCGAGGCCTTCTCCGGCTCCGGGTGCCGCATCCGCACCGGCTCGGTCCCGGCGCCGTGGTGCCGGGACGCCCAGCCCTCCAGGGCCGTACGGCACGCGTGGTCCAGATGGCGCACGCCGGAGAGGTCGATCTCGATGGGCCGGTCCTGCGGGAGCGCCTCCAGGGTCTCCAGGATCCGGGGCAGCCGCAGGAACGTCGCGTTCCCGGCCACCGTCGCGATCAGCCGGCCGTCGGTGAGTTCACGGACGTCGACCTGGACCTTCGAGGTCTCCCACGCCGTCTTCACCACGGCCAGCAGGATGCCGAGCACCACGCCCTCGAACATGCTGGTCGTCACGATGGCGACGGCCGTCGCGCCGAGGATGACGAGCTCGCCGCGGTGCTCGCGCCACAGCGGGCCGAACTCCTTCACCGGCACCAGCTTGCAGCCGGCGTGGACCAGCACGCCCGCCAGCGCGGCCAGCGGTATGACGCCGATCGCCGCCGGCAGCAGCACGGCGAACAGCAGCAGCCACGCCCCGTGCAGCAGGCGGGAGAGCGAAGTCCTCGCACCGGCCTGGACGTTGGCGGCGCTGCGGACGATCACCGCGGTCATGGGCAGGGCGCCGAGCACGCCGCACACGGTGTTGCCCACGCCCTGGGCCAGCAGCTCCTTGTCGTAGTGCGTGCGCGGCCCGTCGTGCATGCGGTCGACCGCGGCCGCGCTGAACAGGGATTCCGCCGACGCGATCAGGGTGAAGGCGAGGACGGTGCCCAGCGCCGCGACGCTGCCCAGCGACGTCAGGTCGTTCAGCCCGGGCGGCTGGACGGCATCGAAGAGGCCGCGCACCTCGACGTTGGCGATGCCGAGACCGCACAGCGCCGTCACGCCCGTGGCCAGGGCGACCGCCACCAGCGGCGCCGGCACCAGCCGGGCTCTGGCGGGCAGCTTCTTCCATACGACGAGCACGGCGATGGTCCCGGCGCCGACCGCGAAGGAGGTCAGGGCGGGGCCGTGCGTGACGACGTCGGCGGCCAGCCCGGGAACGCCGGTGATCTTGTCGAGGCCGGAGCGCGGCTGTTTGACGCCGGCCATCGTGTACAGCTGCCCGAAGACGAGGACGAGCCCGATGCCGGCGAGCATGCCGTGCACGACCGAAACGGAGATCGCACGGAACCAGCGACCGAACTTCAGGGCGCCCAGCAGGAGTTGCAGCACCCCGGTGGCCAGCACGACGGCACCGAGCATGCCCAGGCCGAACTCGCGGACGGCCTCGAAGACGAGGACGGTCAGCCCGGCCGCGGGGCCGCTGACCTGGAACGTACTGCCGGGGAGGGCGCCGACGACGAGACCGCCGACGATGCCGGTGATCAGGCCGAGTTCGGCCGGCACCCCGGAGGCCACGGCCACGCCGACGCACAACGGCAGGGCCACGAGGAAGACGACGAGCGAAGCGAGTGCGTCCTGGCGCAGGACGGCAGGACGCTTGAGGGCGGAGAACATGGGTGAGGGTCCCTTGGATGTCACGTCGGATGTCACGTGAGGGCGGGTCACAGAGGCCCGAACGACACCGGGCCGCTCTCGGGGCGGTGGACTTCGACCGCGCCCGTGTGCACCTCGTAGTACCAGGCGTGCAGCCCCAATGCGCCCTGGTCGAGCCGCTCTTGGATGCACGGGTAGGAGCGCAGCGTCTCCAGCTGGGCGACGGCGTGCCGCTGTACGGCCTCCGCCATGTCGTCGGTGAAGGATGCGACGGCCCGGGCGGGCGCGTCGGCGGGGACGGAGCGTTCGAGCCAGCCCTGGACGGCGGGGACGGCGGAGAGGTCGTCACCCCGGACGACGGCGGTGACGGCACCGCAGTGGGAGTGCCCGCAGACGACGATGTCGCGGACGCCCAGCACGCGCACCGCGTATTCGATCGTGGCCGTCTCGCCGGAGGGGCTGTCGCTGCGGTATTCCGGGACGATGTTCCCGGCGGTGCGGAGCTCGAAGAGCTCTCCGGGGGATGCGCCGGTGAACAGCGCGGGAACGACACGGGAGTCGGAGCACGTGATGAACAGCGTCTCGGGCGACTGGCCCGCTTCGAGCGCACGGAAACTCTCGGCGCGCCCGGGATCCGCCACATGCGTGGCCGCGAAGGATCGCGCGTTGTCGATGAGGGATTTCATGATGGCCTGCCTCCTGCGCTCCGCGGCAGGACGCCGGGGCGCGGTGTGGTCGGGTCGGATCAAGCATGACGAGCATGCGAACGGCATGCCGGTGCCACGGCCTCGGGGCAACGGGCACCGGCCGGCTGCAGACAAATCTGCACGACCGCTGCGACCAACACTTTACCTCCGTATTACCTCCTCGTGAAAGACAAATTTTTCGTTAAAAACCGGACGTTGAAGGCCACTTGACGTGGGATGGGTGCAGTCCGGAACTATTCGATTCCGCGCGGGATTTTGGAGTAATTAATTCCGCCTCGGCCGCAACCATAGGCCCCATCCGCTGCGTCTTTATCGCGTTATCCGGCGTGCGCACAGCAGACCGCCCACCCGCGCGGCCTGCGCGGGTGGGCGGTGAGATGAGGGGGGACGTGGCTCCCGTCAGACGGCCGCGTCGTTCAGCAGCTTCAGCGCCAGTTGCTTCGTGCGCTCGTCCGCCTTCGCCGCGTTCCCGCTGTCGAACGGCGGCGCCGGGTCGTACTCCACCCCGAGCTGCATGGCGCGGGCCACCTCCTCGCCCGACAGGCGGGAGGCCAGGTGAAGGCCCATGTCGATGCCGGCGGAGACGCCCGCACCCGTGATGATCTTCCCGTGCTCGACGAAGCGCTGCTGCGTGACGACGGCCCCGTATCCCTCCAGGGCCGTGCGCGCGGCCGGGCCCCAGTGGGTCGTGGCCCGCACGCCGCGCAGCACGCCGGCCGCGCCGAGGATCAGGGCGCCGGTGCACACCGACGTGGTCCACGTGGTGCCGCGGTCGATGCGGCGGATCCAGTTCTGGACGGCCGGGTCGGCGGCCGCGGCGCCCACGCCGCGCATCCCGCCGCCGGGCACCAGCAGGACGTCGGCGGAGGTCACGTCCGCCATGGTCCGCTCGGCGACGATGCTCAGCTCGCCGGTGTCGGTACGCACCGGGCCGCTCTGCCGGGTGCCGACCGTCACGACGCGGACGCCGGGCAGCCGGCACAGCACCTCGTACGGACCGACGGCGTCCAGCGCGGTGAACCCGTCGAAGAGCAGGAGCGCTACGGTGCGCTCGCCGGGCTTCGGAGCACCGCCCGCGGCCGGCTGCCCGGCCTCCCTGGCGAAGGCCGGTGCCGCGGTCCCCGCCGCGACAAGGCCCGCCCCCACCGCTCCGGCCACCGCCGTTCCCAGAAGTCCCCGTCGGCTGGGACCCGTTCCCGAACGCATATGAAACCCCCCACAGGTCATGGTCGGAGCCCGCGCGGGCGCGCGGGCTCAATGATCATGATGCGGGGTCACTCGTCCCCTCACAAGGTCATATGTCCCACCTTTCCTGCCATCGCCCCCTCCTGCGCCCCTTCTCCCGCGCCCCTCCCCCGCCTCACTCGTTGCGGAAACGCGCCGCCCAGGACGCCGCCGTGATGACGTCGTCCACGAGGACGGCGTCCGTCACCGGGCAGGCGGGCGCCCGCCCCTCCCGTACCGCCGCGACGAAGTCGGCGATCAGCGGCACGTGCGGGTTGGGCGCGAGCCCCGCGTCCAGCGGATCCAGCGTCAGGAAGCGTCCCCCGGCGGCGACGTCGACGCGGTCGCGCTCGGTGCCGCCGACCCAGGCGAAGCGGCACTCCGCCGACGTCCCCGACGCCCAGCCCAGGGAGAGGTGCGCGCGCCGCTCGGCCCCGGCGGCGAATCTGCGGCCGAAGCGCGCGCCCACGCGCACGGGCGGGCCCAGCACCGACAGCAGCAGGTCGAGGCGGTGGCTGCCCGCGTCGGCGAGAACGCCGCCGCCCGCCACGGCCGGGTCGGTGCGCCAGAAATCCGGGTGCTCCGGCGCCGGGTCGAAGGGGGCGCAGAAGGTGATCTGCACGCGCGCGGGCGCGCACGCCGTCAGCGCCTCGCGCAGCTGCTGTGCGGCCGGGCCCAGCCTGCGGTGGTACGCCACCCCTACGCACAGCCCCGCCCCCGCCGCCTCCGCCGCCAGGACTCCCCCGCCGCCGAGCCCGCCCGCCAGCGGCTTCTCGACCAGCACGTGGCAGCCGGCGCGCAGCGCACGGAGCGCGAGCGGTACGTGCAAGGCCACGGGCGTGGCCACGTACACCGCGTCGGCGGCCGTGAGCCGGCCGGGGTCGTCGCCGCCCGCGGGCACTCCGTACTCCTCGGCCGTGCGGGCGGCGCGCGCGGCGTCCCGGCCCCAGACGTACGCCGTCTCCTCGCCCGCCTCGCGCAGGGCCGGCAGTACGCGGCGCCGCACGACGTCGCCGCAGCCGGCGACCGCCCACCTCAAGGACCCTCCATGGCCATCAACTCACCATAAGCGGAACACCATTTCAACAGCCCCTTTCCCCGCATGATGACGTTGTCATACCGATATACGGACAGGGGGTGACGCCCGGCAGGACCCTCGCCTAGATTTCCTGCGCATCACGCAGTGATCACACAGGGGGGAGTCACCACCATGACGGAACCACCGGAGGGCGGCAGGAGGGCGGTCGTCACCGCGCCTCTGGCCGTGGCGGGGCTGTGTCTCGCCGTACCGTTCGTCGCGATGCTGTGGGTGGACTCCTACGCCCGGACCGGGCCCGCCTTCATCGGCATCCCGTTCTTCTACTGGTACCAGATGCTGTGGGTGCCCATATCGACTCTCCTCACCACCGTCGCCTACGTGCTCGTGCGGCGCCAGGAGCGGGCCCGCAAGGCGGGTGAGCAGCGATGAAGGACGGCGTGAACGGCGTGGCACTCGCCGTCTTCATCTTCTTCTTCCTCGCCGTGACGGTCATGGGCTTCCTGGCCTCGAAGTGGCGGCGCGCGGAGAATGCGGACAACCTCGACGAGTGGGGGCTGGGCGGCCGCTCCTTCGGCACCTGGGTCACCTGGTTCCTGCTCGGCGGCGACCTCTATACCGCGTACACCTTCGTGGCCGTCCCGGCGGCGATCTACGCGGGCGGCGCGGCCGGCTTCTTCGCCGTGCCGTACACGATCCTGTGCTACCCCCTGGTCTTCACCTTCCTGCCCCGCCTGTGGTCGGTCTCGCACAAGCACGGCTACGTGACGTCGTCGGACTTCGTCCGCGGCCGCTTCGGCTCCAAGGGGCTCTCGCTCGCCCTCGCGCTCACCGGCATCCTCGCGACGATGCCGTACATCGCGCTGCAGCTCGTCGGCATCCAGGCGGTCCTGGACGTGCTGGGCGTGGGTGGCGGCTCGAACTGGTTTATGAAGGACCTGCCGCTGCTGATCGCCTTCGGCGTGCTCGCGGCCTACACCTACTCCTCCGGGCTGCGGGCGCCCGCGCTGATCGCCTTCGTCAAGGACGCACTGATCTACATCGTGATCATCGTGGCGATCATCTACATCCCCATCAAGCTGGGCGGTTTCGACCACATCTTCAGCAAGGCGGGCGAAGCGTTCGCGGTCAAGAACCCGGAGACCGGCAAGCCGCGCGGCGCGCTGGTGAGCGGCCCGGACGCGCAGTGGTCGTACGCGACGCTCGCGCTCGGCTCCGCGATGGCGCTCTTCCTCTATCCCCACTCGGTGACCGCGGTTCTCTCCAGCAAAGGCCGCAACGTCATCCGCCGCAATACGACGATCCTGCCGCTGTACTCCCTGATGCTGGGCCTGCTCGCGATGCTCGGCTTCATGGCCATCGCCGCGGGGATCAAGGTGAAGAACGGGCAGCTCGCGATCCCGCAGCTGTTCGAGGACATGTTCCCGGACTGGTTCACGGGCGTGGCTTTCGCCGCGATCGGCATCGGGGCGCTGGTCCCGGCCGCGATCATGTCGATCGCCGCGGCGAACCTTTTCACCCGCAACATCTACAAGGACTTCATCCGGCCGGACGCCTCGCCCTCGCACGAGGCGAAGGTCTCCAAGCTCGCCTCGCTGCTGGTGAAGGTCGGCGCGCTCGTCTTCGTCCTCACCATGGACAAGACCGTCGCCATCAACTTCCAGCTGCTCGGTGGCATCTGGATCCTGCAGACGGTCCCCGCGCTGGTGGGCGGGCTCTTCACCCGCTGGTTCCACCGCTGGGCCCTGCTGGCCGGCTGGGCCGCGGGCATGGGGTACGGCACCTGGAAGGCGTACGACACGCCGAGCGCCACCCAGGATCATTTCGGGAATACCAACCTCATCCCCCTTATCGGGGAAAAGGGCTATATCGGGCTCACCGCCTTCGCGCTCAATGTGATCGTCGTCATCGTCCTGACCTTCGCCCTGAAGGCGCTCCGCGCGCCGGACGGCGTGGACGAGACCACCGCGGCGGACTACACGGCGGACGCCGGCGACCCCGGGGTCCAGCGGGAGCTTCCGCCGGCCACCGCAGGGGCCCCTGCGGGCCACTAGAGCGACGCTCGGCGGGGCCCGCGCCCCGCGGAGCCGACCGGGCCGTCACGACCCTCTGGAAGGGGCGTGACGGCCCTTCGCCGTACCCCGCATCCGACCCCCCTCCCACCTGCGAACCCACCCTCAACACCGCGGCCTGATAACACATTCCGACCTATGCGCTTACCGCGCGACACAACATGTGGGGGCGCGTACGAGGGGCGGCACTAGATGTATGCTCGTCCTCGCTGTCGTCGCAGGGGAATCCGGTGGAAATCCGGAACTGTCCCGCAACGGTGCATGTATGCCGTTAAGCCGCGCATGCAGGAGTCCGAGTACCTGCCGGCAGCACGCCCTCCACCGAGCCTGCCCTGGGCTCGGCTATGGGCGTTGAATTCGTCCGGGCCTCGCGGGTTGGGCCGGCGGACGCCTACGAGGCATGCCCTGGTCCATCAGGCGCGCCCGTACGCGACCGTCGCGCTCTCCCGCCGGCCCACCCAGCCGAGCGAGGGAGAGCCTCAGTGACCATCGCGCCCGCCGATCCGGTCTCAGCGGAAGAAGCGACCGGCGGCCCCGGGACCGCGCTGCTGCGCACCCTGACCGACCTCACCGCCGACCTTCCTGCCACCGACCCCGGCAAGGTCGCCGCCGCCGCACTGCGGGGCCGGAGCGCGAACTCGGACGAGGCCGAGCTGCGCTCCCTCGCCACCGAGGCCGCCGCCGGGCTGATCGCCGAGGAGCCCGAGTACTCCAAGCTCGCCGCCCGGCTGCTCACCCGCGCGATCGCCGACGAGGCCGCCGGCCAGGGCGCCACGTCCTTCTCCGCCTCCGTCGCCGTCGGCCACCGCGAGGGCCTGATCGCGGACGACACCGCCGCCTTCGTGGCCACCCACGCCGCACGCCTGGACGAGCTGGTCGAGACGGCCCTCCTCGACGGCGCCGACGACCGCTTCGGCTACTTCGGCCTGCGCACCCTGCACAGCCGCTACCTGCTGCGCCACCCGATCACCCGGCAGGTCGTCGAGACCCCGCAGCACTTCCTGCTGCGCGTGGCCTGCGGCCTGGCCGAGGACCACTCCGAGCGCGCCGTCGCCGACGTCGCCGAGCTGTACGGCCTGACGAGCTCCCTCTCGTACCTGCCGTCCTCCCCGACGCTCTTCAACTCCGGCACCCGCCACCCGCAGATGTCGTCCTGCTACCTGCTGGACTCCCCGCTGGACGAGCTGGACTCGATCTACGACCGCTACCACCAGGTGGCGCGCCTGTCGAAGCACGCCGGCGGCATCGGCCTGTCGTACAGCCGCATCCGCTCGCGCGGCTCGCTGATCCGCGGCACCAACGGCCACTCCAACGGCATCGTGCCGTTCCTGCGCACCCTCGACGCCTCCGTCGCCGCCGTCAACCAGGGCGGCCGCCGCAAGGGCGCGGCCTGCGTCTACCTGGAGACCTGGCACGCGGACATCGAGGAGTTCCTGGAGCTCCGCGACAACACCGGTGAGGAGGCCCGCCGCACCCACAACCTCAACATCGCGCACTGGATCCCGGACGAGTTCATGCGCCGCGTCGAGGCCGACGCCGAGTGGTCGCTGTTCTCCCCGGCCGACACGCCCGACCTGGTCGACCTCTACGGCGACGAGTTCGACGCCGCGTACCGCAGGTACGAGGCCGAGGGCAAGGCCGTCAAGCAGATCCCGGCCCGCGTGCTCTACGCCCGCATGATGCGCACCCTCGCGCAGACCGGCAACGGCTGGATGACGTTCAAGGACGCCGCCAACCGCACCGCCAACCAGACGGCCGAGAAGGGCGCGGTCGTCCACTCCTCGAACCTCTGCACCGAGATCCTCGAGGTCACGAACGACGGCGAGACCGCGGTCTGCAACCTGGGTTCCGTCAACCTGGCCCAGCACCTCGGCGCCGACGGCGAGATGGACTGGGAGAAGCTCGACCGCACGGTCCGCACGGCCGTCACGTTCCTCGACCGCGTCGTGGACATCAACTTCTACCCGACCGAGCAGGCCGGCAGCTCCAACAGCCGCTGGCGCCCGGTGGGCCTGGGCCTGATGGGTCTGCAGGACGTCTTCTTCCGCCTGCGCATGCCCTTCGACTCGCCCGAGGCCAAGGAGCTGTCCACCCGTATCTCCGAGCGCATCATGCTCGCGGCGTACGAGGCCTCCGCCGACCTCGCCGAGCGGCACGGCCCGCACCCGGCCTGGTCCGCGACCCGCACCGCCCGCGGCGTGCTGCACCCGGACCACTACCCCAACGCCGTCGCCGCCTGGGAGGACCGCTGGGAGGCGCTGCGCGCCCGCATCGGCCAGGTCGGCATGCGCAACTCGCTGCTGCTCGCCATCGCCCCGACGGCGACCATCGCCTCCATCGCGGGCGTCTACGAGTGCATCGAGCCGCAGGTCTCCAACCTCTTCAAGCGCGAGACGCTGTCGGGTGAGTTCCTGCAGGTCAACACCTACCTGGTGGAGGACCTCAAGAAGATCGGCGTGTGGGACCGCACCACCCGCGACGCCATGACGGACGCCAACGGCTCGATCCAGGACATGAAGTGGATCCCGCAGGAGGTGCGCGACCTCTACCGCACCGCCTGGGAGATCCCGCAGCGCGCCCTGATCGACATGGCCGCGTCCCGTACGCCGTACCTGGACCAGAGCCAGTCGCTCAACCTCTTCATGGCCTCACCCACCATCGGCAAGCTCAGCTCGATGTACGCGTACGCCTGGAAGCAGGGCATCAAGACGACGTACTACCTGCGCTCGCGCCCGGCGACCCGGATCGCCCGCGCGGCCTCGTCCTCGACGGCCGCCGCCACCATCCCCGTACAGCAGGTCACGCCCGACGAGGACGCCATCGCCTGCTCCCTTGAGAACCCCGAGTCCTGCGAGGCATGCCAGTAATGACCACGGCACCCGACCGTCAGAAGAACCTGCTCGACCCGGGCTTCGAGCTGACCCTGCGCCCCATGCGGTACCCGGACTTCTACGACCGCTACCGCGACGCGATCAAGAACACCTGGACCGTCGAGGAGGTCGACCTCCACTCGGACGTCGCCGACCTCGCCAAGCTCTCCCCGGGTGAGCAGCACATGATCGGCCGCCTGGTCGCGTTCTTCGCGACCGGTGACTCGATCGTGGCGAACAACCTCGTGCTGACGCTGTACAAGCACATCAACTCGCCCGAGGCGCGCCTGTACCTGTCGCGGCAGCTGTTCGAGGAGGCCGTGCACGTCCAGTTCTATCTGACGCTGCTCGACACCTACCTGCCCGACCCGGAGGAGCGCGCCGCGGCGTTCGACGCGGTGGAGAACATCCCCTCCATCCGCGACAAGGCGCAGTTCTGCTTCAAGTGGATCAACGAGGTCGAGAAGCTGGACCGGCTGGAGACGAAGGCCGACCGCCGCCGCTTCCTGCTCAACCTGATCTGCTTCGCCGCCTGCATCGAGGGCCTGTTCTTCTACGGCGCCTTCGCCTACGTGTACTGGTTCCGCAGCCGCGGCCTGCTGCACGGCCTGGCGACCGGCACCAACTGGGTCTTCCGCGACGAGACCATGCACATGAACTTCGCGTTCGAGGTCGTGGACACCGTCCGCCAGGAGGAGCCCGAGCTCTTCGACGACGAGCTCCAGCAGCAGGTCACCGACATGCTGAAGGAGGCCGTCGAGGCCGAGCTGCAGTTCGGCCGCGACCTGTGCGGCGAGGGCCTGCCGGGCATGAACACCGAGTCCATGCGCGAGTACCTCCAGTGCGTCGCCGACCAGCGCCTGCAGCGCCTGGGCTTCAAGCCGGTCTTCGGCTCGGAGAACCCGTTCTCCTTCATGGAGCTGCAGAACGTCCAGGAGCTGACCAACTTCTTCGAGCGCCGCGCGTCCGCGTACCAGATGGCGGTCGAGGGTTCGGTCGGCTTCGACGAGGAGTTCTGATCCTCGCGGGTTAAATCCGCGCGTACGCGGCATCGCGTGTCTCCGGTCCGGGAACCCAGTGGTTCCGGACGGACGGGAGGCACGCGATGCCGCGTTTCATGATGATCGTCAAGGCGAGCGAGGACTCCGAGGCCGGCGTGCTGCCGACCGCGGAGGCGCTCGCCGAGATGGGCGCTTACAACGACCGGTTGCAGAAGGCCGGAGTGATGCTCGCGGGCGAGGGGCTGCGCGCCAGTTCCGAGGGCGCGCGCGTGACGTACTCGCACGGCCCGCCCGTCGTCACGGAGGGGCCCTTCGGGGGCGAGGCGAAGAATCTCATCGCCGGCTTCTGGGTCATCCGGGCCGGTTCCATGGACGAGGCCCTGGAGTGGGCCCGGAGCATTCCCTTCCGGGAGGGCGAGGTCGAAGTGCGCCGGATCTTCGAGGCCTCCGACTTCCCGGGCAGCTCCTAGGACACACGTGTGGCGGGCGCCCCCGCGGGGGCGCCCGCCACACGTGCTGCGTCGTACGCGAGGTCAGTCGTTGGCGACGACCGGGTAGCGCGGGGTGCCCTCGTCCATCTGCCGCAGGGCGTCCTTGCGGTCGCGCTTGGAGAGGCGGTCGATGTAGAGCCGGCCGTAGAGGTGGTCGGTCTCGTGCTGCAGGCAGCGGGCGAAGTAGCCGGTGCCCTGGACGCGGATGGGGTTGCCCTCGGCATCCTGGCCGCGGACGACCGCGTAGTCGGGGCGGGCGAGGGAGGCGTAGGCGGTGGGGACGGAGAGGCAGCCCTCGTTGGAGTCGTCCAGGATCCGGCGGTCGGCCGGGAGATCCTCCAGGACGGGGTTGCACACGGTGCCCACGTGGCGGACGCCCTCGTCGTCCATGCAGTCGTAGACGAAGACCTTGAGGTCGACGCCGATCTGGTTGGCGGCGAGGCCGACGCCCTCCGCGGTGCGCTGGCTCGCGAACATGTCGTCGATCAGCTGTGCGAGCTCATCGTCGAAAGAAGTGACGTCCTTGCACTCGCGGTGCAGGACGGGGTTGCCCACCACGGTGATCGGACGGGACGTGCCGCGCTCGCGGTGCGCGAGCTCGCGCTCCTCGCAGTCCTCGGTGTCCACGATGAATTCGCCGTCCACCGGCTGGTCGGTCTCTTGCTGCGACTGCTGCGACATGTCCGCCGTTATGCCTCTCTCAAAACCCAAAAGGATGCCTATACAGGGTAAGGGGCCCCTCGGAGCGTCAGCAGACCTCTTCCAGATCGCGCCACTCGCGTGTGTCGGGGCTGTCCGCGACCCAGCCGTCCAGCAGGCCCCGCACCAGCCCGGCCGGGGCCGCGATGCCGCACTCGCGCTCGGGCACCCACAGGGAGCCGGAGCCGGCCGTGCGGTGGCCGAGCGGGCCGGGGTGGCCGGGCTCGCTGTGGTCGTGGGGGTCGAGGTGCTCGCCGTTGCCCTCGTCGCTGGGCATGCGGCTCTCGGAGCACGTGCGGCACAGCAGGCGCACGGACGAGGACCAGTCCTCGGCGGCGAAGCCCGCATCGGCCGCGAGGCGCTCCAGGGCGTCCCGGTCGGCCTCGGTGGCGGCCTCCAGCAGCACGACCCACGTGGGCACGGGCGAGGGGGCCCACAGCTCGATCTCGTCGAAGACGGGGTAGGAGGGCCCGGCGGCGGTGACCCGCTCGCCGTGCGGGACGCCGTCGTGCAGCACGACCTCGCCCCAGCGGCGCCCCGAGGAGGGCAGCGGGATGGAGAGGACCTCCATGCGCGCCGGGTCGAGCCTGCGGCCCCACACGACCTCCGCCTCGCCCTCGGGCGAGAGTCTCACGGCCGCGCTGCCCAGCTCCATGCCGACGGGCTCCCCGGCCGGGGTGCCCTCGCCGGGCACCCGCAGGCCGTACGCCTGCCAGGCGCGGCGGGCCAGGGGCCAGTCCTGCAGGGCGGTGGCGGCGATGCCCACGTTCCACCAGTCCGGGGCGCCGGCCTCGCGGTCCAGCAGCGCCACGGCCCGCAGCCCGGCGGCGCGGGCCTGCTCCCAGTCGTGGCGGAACTTGTGCAGCAGCGCCAGGTTGAACCACGACTCGGACAGCCACGGCTCCATGTCGGCCGCGCGCGTCAGCAGTGCGCCCGCGTCCTCGTACCGGCCGTCGCCGATGAGTGTGAAGGCACGGTCGGTGGCCTGCCGCCACGAGGCGGAAGGCCGGTGCCGTACCTTGCCGAAGATCCTCACGATTCCCGCCTGCCGGTTTCTGCGTGCGACCACGCCGGATGACCCAGGTGAAGGCCGCCGTCCTCCCTGACGACAACCTGCCACATCTCACTCGCTCCGGGAAGTCGCGCCCGCTGCGCCTCCGTGCCGGAGGCAGCGCGCCCGACGCCCCCCGTCGTCTCCGTGGGTTTCTCGTCTTTCTCTGTCGTCTTCTCCTCTTCGCATCCAACCATGCCCCTTTGGACGCCCGCTCATTACCCGTGGGTTCACCGCGGTACTCCCGCTTTGCCGGACTCTTACCCCTGGTCCGGCCCCGGTCCACCCCCGGCGCGGCCCCCGCGCGCGAGCACCCTGCCCAGGGCGGCCACGACCTGCGGGTCGTGTTCGCGGGCGGTGTCGAGGCGCAGCCGCTCCAGGGCGCACAGGGGGCCGCAGCCGGTCTCGCCGACGAGGTCCTCGTAGGCGTTGACCGTGCGGATCACGCGGGCGGCGAGCGGCTGCTCTCGGTAGGGGTCCGCCTGCCGCTCCACGACGACGGCGACGTCGGACGGCACCCCGGTCTGGCGGACCACGGCCCCGCCCAGGAGGGCGATGCGGCGGCGCTGCTCGGGCGGCAGCTGCTCGGTGGCCCCGGCCGGGACGGGGTCGAGGAGGGAGAGCTGGCCGATGTCGTGCATGAGCGCCGCGTACTCCAGAACGGTGAGGCCCGTCTCGGACAGGCCGAGCTCGCGTCCGGTGGCCCGGCTGAGGGCGGCGACGCGGCGGGCGTGCCCGGCCGGGGTGTGGCCCGCGATCTCCGTGGAGCGGGCGAGGGAGGCGATGGTCTGGTGGTACGTGGCCCGCACCGCGGTGTAGCGGTGGAAGGAGAGCTGGGTGAGCAGCAGGGGCAGGCAGAAGACGGGGAGGGCCCACAGGCCGGCGACGCCCACGGCCAGGGCCATGACGGCGCCGGTGGCGCAGATCGCGGTGCCGATGCCGGCGAGGGCCCGCAGCTCGTCGCGGAGGACGGGGCCGTAGGGGCCGCCGGTGCGGGCGCGGGTGAGGACGGCGGCCAGGACGGCGTCGAAGAGCGTGGTGAGCGCGAGGACGAGGAGCAGGACGAAGGCGTAGGCGGGGCCGTGGCCGGGCCAGCGGTCGAGGGCGCCGGAGTGGTGCAGGGGCTGGAAGCAGACGGCGGCGAAGCCGGTGGTGAGCAGGCGGCGGGCGAGGTGGTCGCGGGCGGGCGGGCGGCCGATCGCCCCGGCGAGGGTCGCGGCGAGCACGACGGCGACGACCTGCGGGGCGCAGTGCGCGGTGGGCCGGCCGGCGATCTCGCCGAGCAGGGCGTAGGAGAGGGCTCCGGCGGCGCCGACGGGGGCGGTCTGGCGGTCGCCGGGCCCGGCTGTGGGGCGGCGGCGCCGGGCGGCCTCGCCGACGGCGATCAGGAGGCCGTAGGTGAGGGCGACTTGGGGCTGGGCCACGCCGTGCCAGGCGGTGCGGGCCAGGGCGGCCAGGGCGAGCGCGGCGGCCGCCGCGTGCACGCTCCGTATCAGCAGTCCGTCGTTGCGCCCCGTCACCCCTCACCTCCCGGGTGGCCGGCCCCGGTGACCGGTCGGCGGGAAGAAGGGACGTTTCCGCTGGGCGGAGTTGCACTCTCCGTAGCTTCCGAGGTCACTGTCGAATGCCATCCGTGACGGTCGAGGGCCGCGGCCAGGGCCGCAACCATGCGAGGGTCGAACTGGCTTCCCGCACAGCGGTGGAGTTCGGCGAGGGCCGCCGGTACGGGACGGGCCCGGCTGTAACTGCGCGTGGAGGTCATGGCGTCGAACGCATCCGCCACCGCCACGATCCTGGCGAACAGCGGAATCTGAGGGCCCGTCAGCCCGTACGGATATCCGCTGCCGTCCAGGCACTCGTGGTGGTGGAGGATCGCGGCCCGCGCCTCGTCCAGGAAGCCGATGCCGCGCACCATCTCGTGCCCGTACTCCGGGTGCAGCTCGATGACGCGCCGCTCCTGCGGGGTGAGCGGCCCGTCCTTGCGCAACAGGCGGGTGGGGACGCCGAGTTTGCCGACGTCGTGCAGGATGCCCGCGAAGCGCAGCGCCTCCAGCCGCTCGCCGGCCATGCCGAGCTCGCGACCGATGAGCACCGAGGCGCGCCCCACGCGCTCGCTGTGGCCGCGGGTGTACTGGTCCTTGAGGTCGACGGCCTGGACGAGCGCCCGGATGGTGGCCTGATGGGCGGCCCGCTCGCGCTCACAGCGGTCCAGGAACCAGGACGAGACGGACATCGGCAGCAGGACGAGCAGCGCCGTGGCCGGGCCGTAGGCGCTGTGCCACAGGGCCGCGGTCAGCAGGCCGATGGGCCCGTGCACGAGGGCGGGCAGCAGCGGGCCGGGCAGCAGGAGCCCGCTCCAGGCGGCCCGCGGGCGGCGGCGCTCGGCGGCCACGCGGACGGCGCCGTCGAGGGCGGCGGCGACGAGCGAGAGGACGAGGGCGGCGGCGAGGGCGGGCAGCAGGGCGGAGGGGAAGTCCGCGGGGGCGAGCGGGGAGGACCCGGTGTCCGGGGCGGCCGGGGCCGGAGCCGGGGCGGCGAGGGCGAAGACGTGGGAGGCGGCGCAGGCGGCCAAAGACAGCTGGGCGGCGTGCCACAGCCGCCGGACCCACGCCGGGCGCTGCTCGACGCGGCCGACGAGCGCGCCCGGCACGGCCACGAGGCCCGCGGCGGCGGGTGGCAGCAGGAACGCCCCGGCGAGCAGGACGGGCAGGGTCAGGGTGCGGCGCGGCAGGCGCTCGCAGACGGCGCAGACCGTGGCGAGGAGGGCCACCGCGCCCCAGGGGACGCCGTGACCGGCCTGCAGGGCGGGGGCGGCGCACAGGGCGGCGGCGAGGACGGCACCCAGAACACAGGCGCGTGCTGCCGCCGGAAGAGCCCCCATGTGCGTCCTCCCGTCCCTGAGGTGCCGACATGCTTGCCGTCAGGAAGGGGAGAATAGGGTCCGGAAAGGCCGGGGAACGGCGCATTCGGGGATTGCCCCGCGCGAACCGACCAGATGCACACCTTCGGGTGATAATCCCCGGCGGGCGGCATGCCGGGCCCGGGCCACATCAGGCCCTCACGGGGAGACCCGCAGGCAGATGCCGACTACGCCGATGCAGGCAGGCCCCGGCGGGCGGATCTACGCGGACCGCGCGGCGCGGGCGCCGCGCCCGCGTCTACTCCTGGGCCGTGGCGCCCAGGGGGCCGGCGCCTGCGGAGCCGCCCGACGCGCTGCGGATGCCGTGCTCGCCCGGGGCGCTGCGGGTGCCCTGCGCACGGGCCGCGGCCTCCGCCGCCCTGGCCTCGGCCACGACGTCCTGGTCGGGCACGGACTGCCCGGCACGGATCAGCTCGATCCGGCCCATCACCTTCGAGCGCAGGTCGGCGGGCACGTCGTCATGGCCGCAGCAGCGCTTGACCAGCTTCTTCACCGCCTGTTCCAGGCCGTATTTCTCCAGGCACGGGGAGCACTCGTCGATGTGCACCTCGAACTTGGCGCAGTCCCCGTCGGGCATCTCGTGGTCGAGGAACTCGTAGAGGTGGTCGAGGACCTCGGAGCAGTCCGTCTCGTGCGGGTCTCCGCAGCTCATGAGTCCGAGCCTTTCCGGTTGTGCGACTCGTCGGAGCCGTTCGGCGCGGGGGCCGCCCCGGCCGGGACGAGACCCCGCTCACGGGCGTAGTCCTCCAGCATTCCGCGCAGCTGGCGGCGGCCCCGGTGGAGCCGGGACATGACCGTGCCGATGGGCGTACCCATGATGTCCGCGATCTCCTTGTAGGCAAAGCCCTCGACGTCCGCGAGGTAGACCGCTATCCGGAATTCCTCGGGGATGGCCTGGAGGGCCTCCTTGACATCGGAGTCCGGAAGGTGGTCCAGCGCCTGGGACTCGGCGGAGCGCAGGCCGGTCGACATGTGCGACTCGGCGCGGGCCAGCTGCCAGTCCTCGATCTCCTCCGACGCGCTGCGCAGCGGCTCGCGCTGCTTCTTGCGGTAGGAGTTGATGAAGGTGTTGGTCAGGATGCGGTACAGCCACGCCTTGAGGTTCGTGCCGTCGCGGAACTGGTGGAAGGACGCGTACGCCTTGGCGTAGGTCTCCTGCACCAGATCCTCGGCGTCGGCCGGGTTGCGCGTCATGCGCAGGGCGGCCGAGTACATCTGGTCGAGGAAGGTGAGGGCGTCGCGCTCGAACCGGGCGTTGCGCTCGGCGGCGGACTCCGCGGCGACGGTGTCCCCGCCGGCGGCATTCTCGGTGGCGGCGGCGTTCTCGGTGGCGCTCTTCATGCCCGTGGCCCCGGTGTCTTCGGTCCCCTCGTCGGTCCCAGTGACCGGACCCACCTCCTCCAACACGACGGCAGGACCGGATGCGGACCCGCTCGAATCGGAGAATAGACGACGATCCCGCCCGTCCGCCGCTCCAGCCGGGGCGGGCTGCGCCACATGCAGTGCCGACCATCCCAGGTCAGCGGTCTGCGGGCGGGACAGGCATGCGATCGAACCCATGCGGCGAGCTCCCATTCCTCGGTCGGGCCAGTAGCCACCGGTCCAGTAGCTGATGACGACTGGCACAACATCGCCGGGGCACGGGGCATTCCCGGAATCCTCCGGAATTCAACGGCTCTTTCGGAATCCGGAATTCCGGGTCTTCGGTGAATTCGGCCGGCCCGGTGACTTCAGGGGCCGGTGACTTCAGCGGCCGGTGACTTCAGCGGCCGATCCCGTCCAGCCAGTCCGCGACGGCCCCGGTGAGGCCGGACAGGGCCTCCTCCTGCCCGATGGCGGCCTTCTTCGGCACGGCGAAGCCGTGGTCACCGTGCGGCACGGGGATCAGGCGGGTGCCGGACGGGAACTCCTCGGGGCGGCCGAACGGGTCCTTGGCGCCCTGGACCACGAGGGTGGGCAGGCCGGCGCCGGTCAGCTCCTCCGCGCGGGACTTCTCCGGCTTGCCCGGCGGGTGGAGCGGAAAGCTCAGGGCGAGCACGGCGACGGCGCCGAGGCCGGCCGCGGTGCGGCAGGCGACGCGGGCGCCCGCACTGCGGCCGCCGGCCACGACCGGCAGCCCGGGCTTCTGCAGCCCGGGCCACAGAGCCGTCCAGGCGGCGTCCAGCGTCTTCGGCGCCGGGGCTACCTTCTTGCCGACGACCCGCCAGGGCTGCTCCACCAGGGCGACGGTGACGCCGTGCGCGGGCAGCGCGGCGGCGAGGGCCTGCAGGTCGCGGGCCTCGATGCCGCCGCCGGCCCCGTGCCCGAGGGCGAGCACGAGACGCGCCTGCGGGGCGGGGTGCCAGTGGATACGGGCGTCGCCCGCGGGGGTGGGAACGGTCTCGATCACCCGTCCATCATCGTCCACCGCGCCCCGGAACCCCTTCACAGGAACCGAAACGGCGCTCAAGCCCCCGGAACGGCGCTCATGCCCTCAGAACAGCGTCGCTTCCTCCGGCGCCTCCAGCTCCTTCAGGAGCTCGGGGCCGTTGTTGCGGACGTCGCTGACCGCGGTCGCGACCGGGTAGGCGCGGACGGTTCCCGCGGGCGGCGGGGCCAGCAGGGCCCGCAGCTCGTCCACGGACGTGCACGCCGGGTCCAGCCAGGCGGCCCACCGGTCCGGCGGCAGCACCAGCGGCATCCGGGGGTGGATCTCGGCCAGGGAGCGCGGCCCGCCGCCGTCCGGGGCCGCGTCCCCCTCCGGGGAGGCGAACGGCGCGGGCTCCGCCTCCGTGGTGATCACCGTGCAGGTGGCCCACCAGGCGTGGGGGTGGTCGGGCGGCAGCGCGGGATCGCGCCAGAACTCGTACAGCCCGGCCATCGCCATGACCGAGCCGTCGGCCGGGGTGACGAAATAGGGCTGCTTCCGGGTCCTCTTCTTACGGCCCTTCTCCTCCAGCTCCCGCTCGGCCGCGCCGGTGACCCACTCGTAGTATCCGTCGGCAGGTATCAGACAGCGGCGCGTCTCGAAGGCGCGCCGGTAGGACGGCTTCTCGTGGACG
The DNA here is from genome assembly GCF_014650335.1 of Streptomyces hiroshimensis. Classification (GTDB taxonomy): domain Bacteria; phylum Actinomycetota; class Actinomycetes; order Streptomycetales; family Streptomycetaceae; genus Streptomyces; species Streptomyces hiroshimensis. The sequence goes on along the minus strand of NZ_BMUT01000008.1, from coordinate 297,400 downwards.
GTCTCGGCCCGGGCGTTGATCATCTTCGCGGCGCCCTCGGGCGACTTGGCCCACGACGGGACGAGGCCCCAGCGCAGCGGGCGCAGCTGGCGAACCGGACGCCGGTCGGCTGCGTCTTTCAGAGGACGTTCGAGCACCGCGTGGACGCTCTTCGTCGGGGCCACGTTCCAGTCCGGAGCGAGGGCCTCGGTCGGCTCCCACTTCTCGACGCCGAAGAGCCCCACGAGATCCCCGGGCTCCCGGCTCGCCGCATATCGACCACACATGTTCGCCAACCCTGCCACGGACCCACGAGGAGCCGCGCACAAATGGACAGCACCGAAGCCACCGCCCTGTGGGACCGCGTGGTGGGGACCCAGCCCGCGCCCTCCGTATGGCTGGCGGCCGCCACGGGGCTCGTCGCCCTCACGGCGGTGGCCCCGCGCGGCATATGGCTGGTGACCCGCAACGCCGTCACCATCGCCCACGAGGGCGGCCACGGGCTGGTGGCCCTGCTGGCCGGGCGGCGGCTGGAGGGCATCCGGCTGCACTCGGACACCTCCGGTCTGACCGTCTCGCGCGGCAAGCCCACCGGCCTCGGCATGATCCTCACCGCCGCCGCGGGCTACCCCGCCGCCTCGCTGCTGGGGCTCGGCGGAGCATGGCTGCTTTCCGCCGGTCACATCACGGCGCTGCTGTGGCTCGCCACGGCGCTGCTCGCCGCGATGCTGCTGATGATCCGTAATGCCTACGGGGTGCTGACGGTGGTGCTCTCGGGCTCCCTGTTCGTGCTGGTCTCCTGGCTGGCGGGGCCCGCCGTGCAGGCGCTGTTCGCGTACGGGGTCGTGTGGTTCCTGCTGCTCGGCGGCGTCCGCCCGGCCTTCGAGCTGCAGCGCAAGCGCCGCTACCGCGGGGCCCCGGACTCGGATGCCGACCAGCTCGCCCGGCTCACCCACCTGCCCGCGACGGTGTGGCTGGTTTTTTTCCATGTGATCTCGCTGAGCGCGCTGACCGGCGGAGGGCGCTGGCTGCTGGGGCTGTGACCGGCGGGGGCGCGTACAGAGCTCGGTAAGGTAAAGGCATGACCGAGAACCCTGCGCACACAGACCTCTGGCCCGCCCCCCTCGCCACGGGAGCGGTCGACGCGACCGTCACCGTGCCCGGTTCGAAGTCGGTCACCAACCGCGCGTTGGTGCTGGCCGCGCTCGCCTCCGAGCCCGGCTGGCTGCGCCGCCCCCTGCGCTCCCGCGACACCCTGCTGATGGCCGAGGCGCTGCGCGCCATGGGCGTCGGCATCGAGGAGACCGTCTCCTCCAGCTCCGGCGACGCGGACAGCCCGGCCGGCTCCGGCGAGGCGTGGCGGGTCATCCCGGCGCGGCTGCGCGGCCCGGCCACCGTGGACGTCGGCAACGCCGGCACGGTGATGCGCTTCCTGCCGCCCGTGGCGAGCCTGGCCGACGGCCCGATTCGCTTCGACGGCGATCCGCGCAGCTACGAGCGCCCCCTGCACGGCGTGATCGACGCACTGCGCGCCCTGGGCGCCCGCATAGACGACAACGAGCGCGGCGCACTGCCGCTGACCGTGCACGGCGGCGGCGCCCTGGAGGGCGGCACCGTCGAGATCGACGCCTCGTCCTCGTCGCAGTTCGTGAGCGCGCTGCTGCTGTCCGGCCCGCGCTTCAACCAGGGCGTGGAGGTCCGGCACACCGGCTCCGTCCTGCCGTCGATGCCGCACATCCGGATGACGGTCGACATGCTGCGCCAGGCCGGTGCGCAGGTGGACACCCCCGAGTCCGGCGGCGAGCCGAACGTGTGGCGGGTCTCCCCCAGCGCCCTGCTCGGCCGCGACGTCGTGATCGAGCCGGACCTGTCCAACGCGGCGCCGTTCCTGGCCGCCGCCCTGATCACCGGCGGCCGGGTCACCATCCCCGACTGGCCCGAGCGCACCACCCAGCCCGGCGACGCCCTGCGGGAGATCTTCACCGCGATGGGCGGCTCCTGCGAGCTGACCGAGGCCGGCCTGGTCTTCAGCGGCACCGGCCGCATCACGGGCATCGACGCCGACCTGCACGAGGTCGGCGAGCTGACCCCGGTGATCGCCGCCGTCGCGGCGCTCGCCGACTCCGAGTCCACCCTGCGCGGCATCGCCCACCTGCGGCTGCACGAGACGGACCGGCTGGCCGCGCTGGCCAAGGAGATCAACGAGCTCGGCGGTGACGTCACCGAGACCGCGGACGGGCTGCACATCCGCCCGCGCCCGCTGCACGGGGGGGTCTTCCACACCTACGAGGACCACCGGCTCGCCACCGCGGCCGCCGTCATCGGCCTCGCGGTCGACGGCGTCCAGGTGGAGAACGTCGCCACCACCGCCAAGACCCTGCCCGACTTCCCGGAGCTGTGGACCGGGATGCTGGGGACCGTCGCGGGGGCGACGACGGCTCCGAGAGTCTGAGAGATCCGGGAAAGCCAGGTAAGTCAGCAATGCGCCGCTACGGCAAGAACCCCGACGAGGACGACGTCCGCGTCCGCCCCAACCGCAAGGGCAACCGCCCGCGCACGACGATCAGGCCCAAGCACGAGGATGCCGCCGAAGGCTTCGTCCTGACCGTGGACCGCGGCCGGCTGCACGTCCTCATCGAGGACCGCACCGTCGTGGCGATGAAGGCCCGCGAGCTGGGCCGCAAGAGCGCCGTGGTCGGTGACCGGGTCGCGGTCGTCGGTGACCTCAGCGGCGCCAAGGACACCCTCGCCCGCATCGTCCGGGTCGAGGAGCGCAGCTCCGTGCTGCGTCGTACGGCCGACGACGACGATCCGTACGAGCGGGTCGTCGTCGCCAACGCCGACCAGCTGGCGATCGTCACCGCCCTCGCCGACCCCGAGCCGCGCCCGCGCCTGATCGACCGCTGCCTGGTCGCGGCGTTCGACGCGGGCCTGGAGCCGCTGCTCGTGCTGACCAAGTCCGACCTGGCCCCGGCGGAGAAGCTGATGGAGTCCTACGGCTCCTTCGGCATCCGCTACGTGGTCACCAGCCGCGAGGAGCTGACCGAGGGCGACGCCGCCGACCGGGTCCGGGAGAAGCTGGAGGGCCGGATCACCGCGTTCGTCGGGCACTCCGGCGTCGGCAAGACCACGCTGGTCAACGCGCTCGTGGAGCGGCAGCGGGCCACCGGCCACGTCAACGCGGTCACCGGCCGCGGACGGCACACCACCACCTCCGCGCTGGCGCTGCCGCTGCCGACCGGTTCGGGCTGGGTCATCGACACCCCGGGCGTCCGGTCGTTCGGCCTCAACCACATCGATCCCTCCCGCGTCATCCACGCCTTCCCCGACCTCGAACCGGGCACGGAAGGCTGCCCGCGGGCCTGCAGCCACGACGAGCCGGACTGCGCCCTGGACGCATGGGTGACCGACGGCCACGCCGATCCGCAGCGGCTCTACTCGCTGCGCCGGCTGCTTTCCACGCGGGAGCGGCGCGAAGGCGATTGATCGCCTACGTTTGCGAGTGACCGCCAGCGGCAAGGGCATCAAGCACAGCGGGACGGACGGCGGTCACCGAGACGCGGGAGGCAAACTGATGGCGTGGCTGCTGGTCGTGGTCGCCGGACTGCTGGAAACCGGCTTCGCGGTCTGTCTCAAGCTCTCCCACGGTTTCACCCGGCTGTGGCCGACGATCGCGTTCGCGTGCTTCGCGCTCGGCAGCTTCGGCCTGCTGACGCTCTCCCTGAAGAAGCTGGACGTGGGCCCGGCCTACGCCGTGTGGACGGGCATCGGCGCGGCCGGCACGGCGATCTACGGCATGGTCTTCCTCGGCGACCTGGTCTCGACGCTGAAGCTGGTGTCGATCGGCCTGGTGATCCTGGGAGTGATGGGCCTGCAGCTGTCGGGTTCGGCGCACTGAGCCCGGCCGGCGGCCCATCACGTACGTACCGGTTCCGGTGACCGCGCATTCCGCCGGACTCTCGCCGTGGTGGCACAACACCGTTGCGGCGGGAAGATTTTCTCCGCGCCGAAGGCCAAGGGGCAGAGGGCCCGGCCCCTCGCGACCCTTCCGGCTGCGTGAAGAAGCGAGCCCGCGCCCCTTCTCTCCGCCGCGACGGCGCGCAACCCCCGCGGCGCATGCCGGCGGTGCCCAACCCCCCGCCGGCCGTCATCCGCTAGCCCGCGGCGAAGTGGCAAGCCGCGACCTGGTCGCCGCCAAGAGACCGCGGCGCAGGCCGCACCCCCTCGCACCGTGACCTCTCCGCGTCCCCCAGGGCCGCGTACAGCGGGCACCGCCCGCGAAACCGGCACCCCTCGTCCCGTACCGCAGGACTGGGCGGGTCCCCCGCCAGCAGGATCCGTTCGCGGGCGCGCTCCCGCGAGGGGTCCGGCACCGGCACGGCCGACAGCAGCGCCTGCGTATACGGGTGCCGCGGCCGGGCGAAGACCTCCTCGACGGGCCCGGATTCCACGGTGCGGCCGAGGTACATGACGCTGACGCGGTCCGCGATGTGCCGCACGACGGCCAGGTCGTGCGAGACGAAGAGGTAGGCGAGGCCCAGTTCGCGCTTGAGGCGCTGCAGCAGGTTGAGCACACCGGCCTGCACGGACACGTCCAGTGCGGACACCGGTTCGTCGAGGACGAGCAGCTCGGGTTCGACGGCGAGCGCCCGCGCGATACCGATCCGCTGCCGCTGTCCGCCGGAGAACTCGTGGGGGAAGCGGTCCGCGTGGGCGGCCTCCAGGCCGACGAGCTCCAGCAGCCGGGGGATCCGGCCGGCGGCGTCCGCCCGCCCGTGCCCCTGGGCGCGCAGCGGCTCGGCGACGATCTCACCGACCGGCATGCGGGGGTCGAGGCTGGCCATGGGGTCCTGGAAGACGATCTGTACGGAGCCGCGCAGGGCGTGTGCCTGGCGCTTCGTCAGCCCGGCGGCGGAGCGGCCGAGGATCTCGACCTCCCCGGCCTCGGGGGCGGCCAGTCGCAGGATCTCCATCAGGGCGGTGGACTTGCCGGAGCCGGACTCACCGACGAGGCCGAGGGTCTCTCCCCGCCGGATGTCGAGGTCGATGCCGTCGACGGCGTACACGCTGCCGACGCGGCGCCGGAAGGCGGTGCCCTTGAACACGGGGAAGGTCTTGGCCAGCCCCTGGACGCGCAGGACGGCGGGCCGTTCGCTGCGAGGCGCCTCGGCGCCGGCGGTCGCGGGCGGGATCTCGGGCACCGGGTAGAGGCCGGGGCCGGGTGTCTTGACGCAGGCCGCGAGGTGGTCGTGGTCGTCGCCGGTCCCCGTGAGCGCGGGCTCGTCACCGCAGGCGTCGTCGGCGAGCGGGCAGCGGGGCGCGAAGGGGCAGCCGCCGGACAGCTTGCGCAGGTCGGGCGGTGATCCGGGGACGGGGGTGAGCGGGCGCCCGCCGGTGTCGGGGCGGGGCACGGCGCCGAGCAGTCCGATGGTGTACGGCATGCGCGGCGCGGCGAACAGCGCATCCACGGGCGCGCTCTCCACGACGCGGCCCGCGTACATCACGGCGACGCGGTCGGCCATGCCGGCGATGACGCCGAGGTCGTGGCTGACGAGGAGCAGCGCGGCGCCGGTCTCGCGCCGGGCGGTGCGCAGGACGTCGAGGATCTGGGCCTGGACGGTGACGTCGAGGGCGGTGGTGGGTTCGTCGGCGAGGATGACGTCGGGGTCGTTGGCGACGGCCATGGCGATCACCGCGCGCTGGCGCATGCCGCCGGAGAACTCGTGCGGGTAGGCGCGGGCGCGCCGGGCGGGGTCGGGGATGCCGACGAGGTCGAGGAGTTCGACGGCGCGGCGCCGGGCCTGCTCGCGCGTGACGTCCTGGTGGACGCGGACGGCTTCGGCGATCTGGTCGCCGATGCGGTGGACGGGGGTGAGGGCGGAGAGCGGGTCCTGGAAGACCATGGCGACGCGGCTGCCGCGCAGCCGGGACAGCGCCTTCTCCCCCGCGCCGAGCAGTTCGGTGCCGCCGGCCAGGACGGAGCCGCGGACGCGCGCGGTGCGGGGCAGCAGCCCCATGGCGGCGAGGGCGACGGTGGACTTGCCGGAGCCCGATTCGCCGACGAGGCCGAGGACTTCGCCGGGGTTCAGGGTCAGGTCGACGCCGCGGACGGCGGGCACCGGGCCTTCGGGTCCGTCGAAGTCGACGTGCAGGTCGCGTACGGCCAGGGCGGCCGTGCGGGCCGGGGTCACCGCGTCAGCGGGCGGCGCGGTCATGGGTGGTTCCCTTCCGGCGCGGGCGGCGCCTGGTGCGGTGGTGGCCCGAGGTGGGGTCGAGGGCGTCGCGCAGGCCGTCGCCGAGGAAGTTGACCGCGAGGACGAAGACGACGAGCAGTCCGGCGGCGAAGAAGAACATCCAGGGGTAGGTGAGGGCGGCGTCGGAGCCGTCGGCGATGAGGGTGCCGAGGGAGACGTCGGGGGGCTGCACGCCGAAGCCGAAGTAGGACAGGCCGGTCTCGCTCATGACGGCGCCGCCGACGGCGATGGTGGCGTCGACGATGAGGAAGGAGGAGACGTTGGGGAGGATGTGGCGCGCGATGATGCGCAGCGGGTGCACCCCCATGAGCTGGGCGGCCCGCACGAATTCGCGTTCCTTGAGGGAACGGGTCATGGAGCGCACCACCCGCGCGGTGATCATCCAGCCGAAGACGGCGAGGAGTCCGACGAAGACGATCCAGCCGCGCTCGCGCAGCCGGGGCGAGACGATGGCGATGATCAGGAAGGCGGGGAAGACCAGGAGGAGGTCGATGAAGAAGGTCATGATCCGGTCGGTCCAGCCGCCGAAGTAGCCCGCGCAGGCGCCGACGACGGAGGCCAGGACGGTCGCGGTGAGGGCCGTGAGCAGGCCGATCAGCAGCGATTTCTGCAGCCCGTGGAGGACTTGGGCGTACACGTCCTGGCCGATGCGGTTGGTGCCCCACCAGTGATCGGCGGAGGGCGCCTCGCGCAGTGCGCTGTAGTCGATGTCCGTATGGCTCCAGGGGGTGAGGTAGGGGCCGGCGAAGGCGAGCAGGAAGAGCAGCAGGAGGACGACGGCGCCGGTGAGGGCGTTGCGGTTGGCGGCGAAGCGGCGCAGGGCGACGCGGCCCCGGCCGCGGGCCGCGGGAGGGGCGCTCGCCGCGGGGTCGGCGGTGGGGACGGTGGCGGTGGTGGTCATGGCGGTGTGCCTCGCTCAGCTGGTGCGGACGCGCGGGTCGAGCGCGGCGTGGAGGACGTCGGCCAGGAAGCCGGAGAGCAGCACCATGACGGCGGCGAACACGTTGACCGCGACGACGGAGTTGACGTCGCTCTTGCCGATGGCGTCGATGAACCACGAGCCCATGCCGTGCCAGCCGAAGATCTTCTCGGTGAAGGCGGCGCCGGTGAACAGGGCGAGGAATCCGTAGGCGAAGAACGTGGACATGGGCACGAGCGCGGTGCGCAGTCCGTGGGTGAGGACGGCCCTGCGGTGCGTGAGCCCCTTGGCGCGCGCGGTGCGCAGGAAGTCCGAGCCGAGGACGTCGAGCATGGTGCCGCGCTGGTAGCGGCTGTAGGCGGCGGCGGTGCCGAGCGCGATGGAGAGGGTCGGCAGCAGCAGGTGGGCGGCGCGGTCGCCGAGGAGCGTGCCGGCGGATCCGCTGAGTCCGGGGGTCTTCTCGCCGGTGAAGGAGATCAGTTCGGTGCCCGCGGCCTGATTGACCTTCATCGCCCCGAGCTTGAGCAGGACGGCGAGGAGGAAGGTGGGCGTGGACAGCAGCAGGAAGGCGAAGACGGTGACCGCGCGATCGGAGAAACGATACTGCCGGAGCGCGCCCCAGGCGCCCGCGAGGATGCCGGCCACGGTGCCGAGCAGCGTGCCCGCGAACAGCAGCCGCAGGCTGACGCCGATGCGGCGGCCGAACTCCTCGCCCACGCTGCTGCTGTCGATGGTCCGCCCGAAGTCCCCGCGCACGGCGTGCGAGACCCAGGTGCCGAAGCGCTCCATCAGCGGGGTGTGGTCGTTGATCCCGAGCTCGGTCAGCTGCGCCTCCACCGAGGCGGCCGGGGGCGGCGGTTGGCGGCCTTCGAAGTATCCGCGCGGGGAGAGCGCCAGCGACGACAGCACGTACGACAGGAAGACGGCAACGGCCAGAAGTAGCGCGTAGTAGCCGAGTCGTTTCGTCAGATAGGCGAGCACGGTGGGTGACACTATCCGGCGGAACCTACCGTTCGGTTTCTTTCTGTTTCGGATGTGTTTCGTGCGTGATAAATCATGTAAACGCTTGACCGTAGAGGCCTGTTGAGACGGCAGTGACGTGCTTACGGTGACCGGGCCGTCCGTCCCCCAGGAGAGGAAATCCGCCATGATCAGGCCCGTCAGAGCCACCGCCCTCGCGGCCGCGGCCGTGTCCGCCGCGCTGGTGGTCACCGCCTGCGGCGGCTCGGAGAAATCCCCGGACGACGGCGGGCAGGGCAAGGCGGCACCGGCGGCGGGCGCCCAGGACCTCAACCCGCACCCGGTGGGGGACCTGAAGCAGGGCGGCGTCTTCAAGGTCTCGACCCAGCAGTGGATCAACCAGTTCAACCGCTACCAGACGGACGGCAGTCAGGGCGACGCCGCCTCGATCACCGCCCTGGTGGAGCCCGACCTGTTCACCTTCGACGCGAAGGGCGTCGCGCACTCCAACCCGGACTTCCTGGTCTCCGCGAAGGTCGTCTCCACCGACCCGCAGGTGGTGTCGTACGAACTCAACCCGAAGGCCAAGTGGTCGGACGGAAAGCCGCTGGGCGTGGCCGACTTCGAGGCCCAGTGGAAGGCCCTCAGCGGCAAGGACAAGGGCTTCCAGGTCGTCTCGACCAGCGGCTACGACCAGATCGCCAAGGTCGAGCAGGGCAAGGACGAGCACGAGGTGCGGGTCACCTTCGCGACCCCGTTCGCCGACTGGCAGATGCTCTTCGACCCGCTGCTCCCGGCCTCCCTCAACGCCACCCCCGACAGCTTCAACAAGAGCTGGACGGGGCGGATCCCGGTCACGGGCAACGCCTGGAAGGTCGGCCAGTACGACAAGACCGCGAAGACCATCACCCTGGTCCCGGACCCCGCCTGGTGGGGCGAGAAGCCCAGGCTGGACAAGTACATCTTCTGGGCCATGGACAGCAAGGCCCGCACCGACGCCTACCTCAACAAGGAGATCGACGAGACCCCGGCCTCCGCCCCGGAGGCGTACCAGCGGCTCAAGGGCGACAAGAACACCGACTTCCGCATCGGCGCACGCTGGGACCAGGTGACGCTCAGCATGAACGGCGCCCGGGGCCCGCTCCAGGACGTCAGGGCACGCCAGGCCGTGACCCTCGGCGTGGACCGCGAGGCGCTGGCGAAGGTGGCGGGCAAGGACCTCCCCTTCCAGCCCAAGGTCGTCGGCAACCACTTCTTCATGCCGAACCAGGAGGGCTACCGGGACAACGCCGGCGCCTTCGGCAAGCGGGACGTCGAGCGGGCGAAGAAGCTGCTGGACGAGGCGGGCTGGAAGGACGAGGGCGCGGGGAAGCCGCGGACGAAGGACGGCAAGCCGCTGGCCCTGGAGTACGTGATGCCCGCCGACGCCATCTCGCTCGCCGAGGACCAGGCCAAGATCACCCAGCAGATGCTGGGCGAGATCGGCATCAAGGTCGATCTGCGCAAGGTCCCGGCCGACGACTACTTCGACCGGTACGTCCACCGGGGCAACTACGACCTCACGCAGTTCCGCCAGGTCGACCGGATCTACCGCTCCGACTCCTACCAGGACTACCGGCAGCCGGACGGCGACAACTCCTTCAACAACCACGGCCGGGTCTCGTCGCCCGAGGTGGACAAGCTGCTGGTGGAGGCGTCCCGGACCGCCGACGTCCAGAAGCAGATCGCGCTCTACAACGAGGCGGACGCCAAGGTCTGGGAGCTCGGTCACTCGGTGCCGCTCTACCAGCGCCCCCAGATCATCGCGATCCGCAAGGGCCTGGCCAACACCGGTGCACCGGGGCTGGGCGACGAGAACAGCGTCCGGATCGGGTGGCTGAAGTAGCGGCTGTCCCGAATCGAGCAGTGAGCGGAGCAGTGACGGGCGCCTTGACCGTTCACTGCTCCGGACGCGGGCCTTCCGCGGCGTACTCGCCCACAAGGGTGCGGACCAGACGGGCGACGTGCGCGGCGGCCTCCTCGTCCGACGCGCCCGGGGCGACGACATAGGACAACGTCAGCCGTACGGCCGCCTCGCAGGCCCACCGCGTGGCCTCCGGCGCCCGGTCGGCGGAGGTGCCGCAGACCGCCCGGACGGCGCGGTCGCGGACGGCCTCGGCGAGCGCCGCGGCACCGGGCGCGGAGCGCGTCCGGGAAGGGGCGAACGGGCCGCGCGGGGCGGGCGGCGCGGGTGCCGCGGCGGCCGGGAGCCGCTCCCCGCGGCACCCCGTGAGCGCGGCCCGGACGAGGGGGTTGGCCCGGGCCGTGCGCAGGATCCAGCAGGCGGCGGCCGCGCAGCGGTCCCCGGCGTCCGCGGCGGCGCCGGCGGGCGGGGCGGCGGTGGCGGGCGCGGCCGCCAGGGCCCGCTCGACGCCGGTGAGGAAGGCCTCGGCCTCCCGGCGGACCAGGGCGCGGGCGAGGCCGTCCTTGCTGCCGAACTCGTTGTAGAGCGTCTGCCGGGAGACCCCGGCCGCGGCCGCGACGTCCACCATCCGGACCCCGTTCCAGGGCCTGGTGCGCAGCGCCGCGAAGGCCGCGTCCAGCAAGAGCTCTCGTGCCGCGGGCATCGTCGCCTCCCCGGCCGTCCGGCCGCACGACGGCTGTGGCCACAGAATTGACGTGCCGCCATACGGTGTCAAGAGCCGTGGGCGGGCCGCGAGTGCCTGAGCTGCGGCCACGGGTACTGTTCAGCCATGTCCGACTACCACGATGATCTGCGTCTGGCCCATGTCCTCGCGGATGCCGCCGATGCGGCCACCATGGACCGGTTCAAGGCCCTCGACCTGAAGGTCGAGACCAAACCGGACATGACCCCGGTGAGCGAGGCGGACAAGGCCGCCGAGGAGCTGATCCGCGGCCATCTGCAGCGTGCACGGCCGCGCGATGCGGTGCTGGGCGAGGAGTTCGGCAGCGAGGGCACGGGCCCCCGACGCTGGGTCATCGACCCCATCGACGGCACCAAGAACTATGTGCGCGGGGTGCCGGTCTGGGCCACGCTGATCTCGCTGATGGTGCAGGTCGAGTACGCGGGCTCGATCGGTTACGAGCCCGTCGTGGGCGTGGTGTCGGCGCCCGCGCTGGGCCGCCGGTGGTGGGCGGCCAAGGGCTCCGGCGCGTACACCGGCCGCAGCCTGACGTCGGCGACGCGTCTGCAGGCCTCCCGCGTGGGCCGTATCGAGGACGCCTCGTTCGCCTACTCCTCGCTCGGCGGCTGGGAGGAGCGCGGCCTGCTGCCGGGCTTCCTCGACCTCACGCGCGACTGCTGGCGCACCCGCGGCTACGGCGACTTCTGGCCGTACATGATGGTCGCCGAGGGTTCGGTGGACATCTGCGCCGAGCCGGAGCTGTCGCTGTGGGACATGGCGGCGAACGTGGTCATCGTGGAGGAGGCCGGCGGCCGCTTCACGGGGCTGGACGGCCGCCCGGGCCCGCACAGCGGCAACGCCGCCGCGTCCAACGGCCTGCTCCACGACGAGCTGCTGGGCTACCTGCGCACGTAGCGCCCTCGGGGCGGATCCGGTGGCGCCGCCGAGCGCGGTTACGGCTCTGCGCGCCCCTTGTTGGGCAGGCCGTGCCGTGTGACGATGAAAGCCCCACGCTTGTGAACTTGTGAATCCCGGCAGGGGGTTCGCGGTCCACCAAGGAGGTGGCTCCAGCCATGCTCGTCCGCGACGCCATGAGCACGGTGGTCCTCACCATCGGCCCCGCCCACACCCTCCGACAGGCAGCCAGGCTGATGTCCGCGCGCAGGATAGGCGCGGCGGTCGTCCTCGACCCCGACACCAGCGGGCTCGGCATCCTCACCGAGCGGGACATCCTCAACTCCGTCGGCGCCGGGCAGGACCCGGACCGGGAGGCGGCCCACGCGCACACCACGACGGACGTCGTCTTCGCGGCGCCCGAGTGGACGCTGGACGAGGCCGCGGCCGCCATGTCGCGCGGCGGCTTCCGCCATCTGATCGTCCTCGACGGCCAGGGGCCGGTCGGCGTGGTGTCCGTGCGCGACATCATCCGCTGCTGGGTGCGGACGGGTGCCCGCGGGGCCCGGGAGGACGCCGGGGTGCTGGCGGGCTGAAAGCAGCCGGGCAGCCGGGAAGGCCGGAGCCCATTGGCGTCCGGCCTCCCCGGTTTGTACGGCGAGCGCCCGGTTCTAGCCGCGCAGGGCCTGGACCGCGGCCTCCAGTCGCTTGCCGTAGTCGGAGTCCGCCTGGCGGAAGTTGTTGATCGCGCGCTCGGCTATGTCGTCGCGCGACACCTTGGCGATAAAGCCGGCGAGGTTGGCGATCAGGCGCTCCTTCTCCTCCTCCGACATCAGCCGGTAGAGGTTGCCCGCCTGGACGAAGTCGTCGTCCTCGGCGTGCAGGGGCGCCGCGTGGTTGCCGGTGTCACCGGCGACGGAGGTGGCCCCCCACAGCGGCCGGCCGGTCTCCTTCGGGCCGCCGAAGCTGTTGGGCTCGTAGTTCTTGGAGCGGCCGTGACGGCCGTCGTAGGCGTAGCCGTCGCGGCCGTAGGTGTTGGCCACGGTGGCGCGCGGGCGGTTCACCGGCAGGTGGTCGGCGTTGATGCCGACGCGGTAGCGGTGGGCGTCGCCGTAGGCGAAGAGCCGGCCCTGCAGCATCTTGTCCGGGGAGGGGCCGATGCCCGGCACGAAGTGCGCCGGCGAGAAGGCGGACTGCTCGACCTCGGCGAAGACGTTGTCGGGGTTGCGGTTGAGCTCCAGCTTGCCGATCTCGATCGGCGGGTAGTCCTCGTGCGGCCACACACGGGTGAGGTCGAAGGGGTTGAAGCGGTAGTGGGCCGCCTCGTCCGCGGGCATGATCTGCACCTGCACGGTCCAGGTGGGGAACTCGCCGCGCTCGATGGCCTCGCGCAGGTCGCGCTGGTGGAAGTCGGGGTCCTCGCCGGCGAGGCGGTTGCCCTCGGCCTGGGTGAAGTTCTTGATGCCCTGGTCGGTCTTGAAGTGGTACTTGACCCAGAAGACCTCGCCGGCCGCGTTCTGCCACTGGAAGGTGTGCGAGCCGTAGCCGTTCATGTGGCGGTACGAGGCGGGGATGCCGCGGTCGCCGAAGAGCCAGGTCACCTGGTGGGTGGCCTCGGGCGAAAGCCCCCAGAAGTCCCAGACGTTGTCCGCCTCCTGCGAGCCGGTGTACGGGTCGCGCTTCTGGGTGTGGATGAAGTCGGGGAACTTGATGGCGTCCTTGATGAAGAACACCGGGGTGTTGTTGCCGACGAGGTCGTAATTGCCCTCCTCGGTGTAGAACTTCAGGGCGAAGCCGCGGGGGTCGCGCACCGTGTCGGCCGAGCCGAGGTTGCCGGCGACGGTGGAGAACCGCAGGAACGTCTCGGTCTGCTTGCCCACCTGGGACAGGAACTTCGCCCGGGTGTACCGGGAGACGTCGGCGGTCACGGTGAACGTGCCGTACGCACCGGCGCCGCGGGCGTGCACCACGCGCTCCGGGATCCGCTCGCGGTTGAAGTGCGCGAGCTTCTCCAGCAGCGACTGGTCCTGGATCAGAACGGGACCGCCGACGCCCGCGGTCTCGCTGTTCTGGTTGTCCGCGACCGGAGCTCCGGACTCCGTGGTCAGCGGGCCCGTCGTGGGAATGGTCTCGCCCTGAACCGACACGTGTGCCTCCGTCATCTCGTCCCTGATCGCTCCGGCCTGATCTCTCCGGCCTTGGCCTGATCGCTTGGCCTGAGCCGAGCTCGATCTTACATTAGACAATGTCTAAGTCAAGATGGACCTAACATAAAAACGAGATCCAATCGTGGACGAGGGCCGCTGCTACGCTGGTCCTATCTGACTGATAGGTGAATGGCATGAGTGACCTGCTGGAACGACTCCGGGGACGCGGCTGGCGGCTGACCGCACAGCGACGCGTCGTGGCCGAGGTCCTCAACGGGGACCACGTGCACTACACCGCGGACGAAGTGCACGCCAAGGCCGCGGAACTGCTGCCGGAGATCTCGCGCGCGACCGTGTACAACACCCTCGGGGAGCTGGTCTCCCTGGGCGAGATCATGGAAGTGAGCACGGACGGGCGCGCCAAGCGCTACGACCCCAATGCCCACCACGCGCACCAGCACCTGGTGTGCTCCCAGTGCGGCACCATCCGGGACGTCCACCCCACGGGCGATCTGCTGGCCGTCCTGCCGGCCGAGGAGCGCTTCGGCTTCCAGGTGGCGGCCGTCGAGGTGACGTACCGGGGCATGTGCCCCAACTGCTCCGCGGCCTGAGCCGCTCCGCCGACGGGCGCCGGGGGGGCGCCGGCGGGGGGGCGGGGCGGGGGCGTGCGCGATCGCGCCGGGTCCGGAAACGACGAAGGCCCGGATCCTGAGGATCCGGGCCTTGCCTACAGTAGCGGGGACAGGATTTGAACCTGCGACCTCTGGGTTATGAGCCCAGCGAGCTACCGAGCTGCTCCACCCCGCGTCGTTAGCTTTACCCTAACCCGTTCGGCGCAGTAGAAGCAAATGGTCACCCCGGCCCGCCGCTACGCCACGCCCACTCCCCCGTCCCTAGCGCCCCTACGCCGCCCCGCCCCTACGCCGTCAGCTCCTGCTGCAGCGCATCGCGCAGGCGGGCCGCGCGCTCGGCGACCTCCGGCGGCCCGAGCGCGACCGCCCGGTCGCACCAGTGCCGCCCTTCGGTGAGATCGCCGCGCCGGGCCGCCAGCAGGGCGAGCCGCAGTGCGGCGCGCCCGTGCCCGGCCTCGGCCGCGCGGGCCCACCACAGGGCCGCTTCCGGCTCGCTGCCCTCGCGCGCCAGCAGCAGGCCCAGGTTGAAGGCGCCGTTGCGGCTGCCGGCCTCGGCCGCCTCGCGGTACCAGTGCGCGGCCTCGACGACGTCACCCCGCTCGGCGACGAGCATCCCGAGCCGTACCTGCGCCCGCCGGTGGCCCTGCCGGGCCGCCCGCTCGTACCACTCCTCGCACTCCTCGCGGGCCTCCTCGTCCCGGTCGAGCAGCGTGCCCAGCCGGAAGGCGGCCTCCGCGCTGCCGCCGCGCACGGCCACCCGCAGGTGGCGCTCGGCGGCCTCCTCGTCGCCGTCCCGCAGCAGGGCCATGGCGACCTGGAGGGCGGCGTCGGTGTGCCCGGCGGTCGCGGCGCGCTCGTACCACTGGAAGGCCGTGCGGTCCTCGTCGCGCCCGGCGTAGAGGATGCCGAGGTTGAAGGCGGCGTCGACGCTGCCCGCCTCGGCGGCCTTGGAGAACCACGGCTCCGCGCCGGCCGTGTCACCGGCCTGGAGGAGCAGCACGGCGAGGGCGTTGGCCGCCTCCTTGTGGCCTGCGTAGGCCGCGCGGCGGTACCACTGCTCGGCCTGGGCCGTGCGGCCCTGCTCGGCGCAGAGCAGGCCCAGGTTGTAGGCGCCGTTGACGTCGCCGTGGTCGAGCGCCGAGCGGTACCAGCGCTCGGCCTCCTGCGCTTCGCCGCGGTCGGCGTGCAGGGCGCCCAGGGCGTTGGCGGCGTTGCCGTCGCCGTCCTGGGCGGCGCGGCGCCACCACACGGCGGCGCTGTCGGCGTCCCCGGCGTCGCGCAGCAGGAAGCCGAGCGCGCAGGCGGCCCGGGGCTCGCCGTCCTTGGCCGAGGTCAGGTACCAGCGGGCGGCCTCCTGGGTCTCGCCGCGGCCCTCCAGCAGGGTGCCGAGGTGCAGGGCGGCGCGGCGGTGGCCGCGGGCGGCGGCCTGGCGGTACCACTGCTCGGCCTCGCGGGCCGGGCCGCCGCCGTCACGGCCGCCCGCGGCGGCGGCGCGCAGCTCGCGCACGGAGGTCTCGACGCCGCCGGGGCCGAGGGTCTCGGCGCGCGTGCGCGGCGCCCGGCCGTCCAGGATGCGGGCCAGGCGGTAGGCGGCCTCGCGGTGCCCGCGCTCGGCCGCCGCCCGGAACCAGCGCTCGGCACCGACGTCGCTGCGGTGCTCCAGCAGGTCGGCGAGGGCGTAGGCGCCGAGGGCGTGCCCGGTTTCGGCCGACTGGCGCAGCCAGTACTCGGCGGCGGGCTCGTCCCCGCGCTCGCGGTGGTAGCGGCCGAGGGCGTGCGCGGCGGCGGCGGACCCGGCGACGGCGGCGATGCGCCACCACCCGGCGGCCTCGTCGGCGTAGCCCCGCTGGTGCAGCAGGACGCCGAGGTTGTTGGCGGCGGAGCGGTCGCCGTCGGCGGTGGCGGCGCGCAGGTGGCGCTCCGCCCCGTCGAGGTCCCCACGGCGCAGCAGCAGGGCGCCGAGCATGCTCAGAGCGGCGGGGTCGCCGCTCTCCGCGGCGCGGCGGCGGGCGGTCTCCAGCTCGAGGTCGGCGGCGTCGCCGGCGTCGGCGGAGTCCGCCGTGCCGGGACGGAACCCCGGCATTTCCTGGTCGCTCCCGTCACCGGGAGCCTCTACAAGCCGGCCTGTCTCCCACAGCGTCGTCCTGTCCCCCATAAGCCCCATCGTCGCACCACCCGCAACCCGCGTACACCTGGTATACCGCAGCCAGTGAGGTCACTTCAGCGTTTTGTCGACTTCCCGACTTCCCGACACGACGGGGCTCCAAACTCTCCACAGAAGCCCCGCACACAACCCGCACAGTCCGCGTCACCCGGACACCGCACGACCGGGGTGGCCGGCGGGGTCCGGGAACGACAAGGCCCGGAGTCCGAGGCTGGACTCCGGGCCTTGTCATGAAGTAGCGGGGACAGGATTTGAACCTGCGACCTCTGGGTTATGAGCCCAGCGAGCTACCGAGCTGCTCCACCCCGCGCTGTTGTGGAACAACCGTACCACGGCGCGGGGCGGACCTTGATCAACTTGCGGGCTTGGCGTTCTGGTCGGCGCCCTTGTCGCCGCCCTTGTCGCTGCTCTTGTCCCCGCTCTTGTCGCCACTCTTCTCGGCGGCCTTGGCCTCGGCCTTGGCGGCCCGGTCCAGGGCGTCCTTCAGGGCGTTCTGCGCCTTGCCGTACTCCGCCCAGTTCTTGTCCTCCAGGGCCTTCTGGCTCGCCGCGAAGGCGTCCTGGGCGTCCTTCAGGGCCTGCTTGACGGTGGGGTCCTGGACGGGGGAGGGCTTCTGGGTACCCTCGGCCGGGGGCTTGGTGCCGGTGTCGGCCGCCTTTCCTCCGAACACCTCGTCGAGAGCCGCCTGCAGGGTGTCCTCGAAGGCCGTGCGCTTGCCGTAGGTGACCAGCACCTTCCTCAGCAGGGGGTAATTCGTCCCCGCGCCCCGCACATACACCGGTTCCACATACAGCAGTCCGCCGTCCAGCGGAACGGTCAGCAGGTTGCCGTATTCGACCTCGGAGTCGCCGCCCATGCGCTTCAGGAGGTTGATCTTCTCGGCGATCTTCGTGTCGCTGTTGAAGTTGCTCTGCACCTGCTGGGGGCCCGACACGGGATTGTCCGACGGCATCTTCAGAATTCTGATCTTGCCGTAGCCGGGGCTCTTCGCATCCGCGTCCACCGCCATGAAGGCACCCAGGTTCTCCCGGGCCTTCGGGGTGAGGGTCGTCGTCAGCGAGAAGGTCTGCGCCGTCTGGTCGGGCATCTTCATGCTCAGGTAATACGGCGGTACCGCATTGCCCTTCTTGGTGGTGGGGTCGTCCGGCACCTCCCAGCGCTCGCTGCCCGTGTAGAACGTCCCGGGGTTGGTGACGTGGTAGCGGGTCAGCAGCTCGCGCTGGACCTTGAAGAGATCCTGCGGGTAGCGAAGGTGATCCATCAGGTCGGAGCTGATCGCGCTCTTCGCCTTCACCGTGCCCGGGAACGCCTTCATCCAGGTCTTGAGCACCGGGTCCTTCTCGTCCCACTGGTACAGCTTGACCGTGCCGTCGTAGGCGTCCACGGTCGCCTTGACGGAATTGCGGATGTAGTTGACCTGATTCTGCTGGGCGACCACCGCGCGCTGGCCGGTCGTCAGCGAGTCGGCGGTGGTGTCACCGAGGGTCGTACGGGAGGCGTACGGATATCCGTTGGTCGTGGTGTAGGCGTCGACGATCCACTGGATACGGCCGCCGACCACGGCCGGATAGGCGTCGCCGTCGATGGTCAGCCACGGGGCGACGGCCTCGACGCGCTCCTTGGGGGTGCGGTTGTACAGAATCCGCGAACCCTCGCCGATGGCACCGGAGTAAAGGATCTGCGGCTCGCCGAAGGCGACGGCGTACGCGGCGCGGTTGACCGGATTGGCCAGGCTCACACCGCTCTTGGCCTGATAGCTGTAGCTCTTCTCGCCCTTGTCGCTGGAGTAGTCCAGCTCCTTCTGCGGGCCGCCCACGATCGAGTACTGCGTGGTCTTCTCGCCGAAGTACACCCGCTGCTCGTACGAGCCGAGGTCACCGGTGGTCGGCAGGCTGTTCTCCGTGAAGTCGGGCTCGCCCTCGCTCGTGACCGAGGTGCCCTTGGCGGTGATCGCGCCGTAGCCGTGGGTGTACTTGAAGTGGTCGTTGATCCAGTTGCGCTCGGGAATTCCCTTGATGTTCAGCTCGCGCAGACCGATGACCGTGTCCTGCTCCTTGCCGTCCTTCTTGTAGCGGTCGACATCGAGCGTGGACGGGAACTGGTAGTAACCCTTGACCTGCTGCTTCTGCTGGAAGGTGGGCGAGACGATGTTCGGGTCCAGGAGCCGGAGGCTGGCCGTGGTGTTCGCGTCCGCGCGCAGCTTCTCCTTGTCCTTGTCCGATACGTCGTTCCGGCCCGGGTAATCCTTGACGTCCGCGTCGTCGATCCCGTACGCCTCGCGCGTCGCCGTGATGTTCTTCTTGATGTACGGCGCTTCCTTGGCCTGCTCGTTCGGCTGGACCTGGAACTTCTGCACGATCGCCGGGTAGAGCCCGCCGATCAGCACGGCCGAGAGCACCATCAGACCGAAGCCGATCACCGGCAGCTGCCAGGTGCGCCGCCACAGCGTGGCGAAGAACAGCACCGCACAGATCAGCGCGATGATGAACAGGATCGTCTTGGCCGGCAGATACGCATTGGCGTCGACGTAACGCAGGCCCGTCCAGCCGTCGGTGGACTTCAGGCCGCTGGACTTCACCGCCAGGCCGTAGCGGTCCAGCCAGTAGGCGATGGCCTTCAGGCCCACGAAGAGGCCGAGCAGCACCGACAGGTGCCCCGTGGCCGCGGCCGTCGCCCGGTGGCCCGGGCTGGTCAGCCGCAGGCCGCCGTAGAGGTAGTGCACGAGCGCCGCGGCGATCAGCGACAGCACCGCGGCCGCGAAGCCGAAGCTCAGCAGGAAGCGGTACCAGGGCAGATCGAAGGTGTAGAACGAGATGTCCTTGTGGAACTGCGGGTCCTTCTGGTGGAAGGAGACGCCGTTGATCCACTGCAGCCAGGTGCGCCACTGCCCGGCGGCCGAGGCGCCCGCGACCAGGCCCACCAGGGCGGTGACCGCGAGGAGCACCCACTTCTTGTACGGCGCGATGCTCATCCGGTAGCGGTCGAGGCTCTGCTGCTCCATCGACATCGCGCTGAGCGGCGGCCGCAGCCGGTGCGCCAGCCAGATGTTGATCCCCACCGCCAGCGCCATCAGCAGGCCGAAGACCGCGAACAACCCGATCTTGGTGCCGAGGGTGGTGGTGAAGACCGAGGAGTAGTTCACCGAGCGGTACCAGAGCCAGTCCGTCCAGAACCCTGCGAACATCACGAAGAGCATGGCCAGTGCGGCCAGCACGCCCAGCGTGGTGAGCAGGGTCCGGATCCGCCGGGACGGTCGGCCGACTCTGATCCGTGGCCCTGTCGGGCCTCCGCCGCGGTCCGGCATCTGGAAAGCCAAGGTGCGCACCTCGAAGTTCGCTGTCAATGAAGCTGTCGATCAGGGCCCAGCGATACTAGGGCCCAAGGTGGCAACTTACCGAGGCTTTACTCAGTTCCCGTTTTCGGTCACTCTCAGGGCACGATATTGCTCATGTCCAGCACTTCCAGCACCCCCGACCCCTCCCTCCCGTCCGGCGCCGGCGGCCCGGGCGGCGACGTCCCCATGGCGGCCAGCCCGCTGACCCGCGCCGTTCTCGAAATCGACCAGTACGCCTCCGGCCTCGGCTGGGATCAGCCCGCGCGGTTGTTCGCCCTGGTCGACACCGCGAAGCTGCGCGCCCAGGAGCCCGGCCTCGCCGACCAGCTCGGCCTCGACGAGAGCGCCCAGGCCGGCTCCCTCACCCCGATCGAGCAGGACGAGGTCCCGGCGGGCACCGCCCTGGACAAGTTCCTGGGCACCATCGCCTGGCCCGACGCCGTCACCGGGTGCGCCCTGACCGTGGAGCGGCTGATGCTGCCGCCGTCCGCCGAGGGCACCGTGCCCAACGGCCTGAACGAGAAGCAGCTCGCCAAGTGGGTCGCCTCCCACCCCGACCGGCAGGAGGTGCGGATGACCGTCGCCGTACTGCGGGACGGCGCGCGCGAGACCGCGGTGCGGCTGCGCGAGAAGGACTCGCCGACCGAGGTCCTCACGGGCCCGGACCTGGTGCCGGGCCTGGCCGAGGCGCTGACGGCGACGTTCGAGGACTGATGCCGCGCCCGCAGCGGGGGCTCAGCCGGCCTTGCAGAGAGGCAGGCCGGCCGAGTCCCCCTTGCGGATCTTCTCCAGGGCGCCGACCGCGTCACCTATGGTGTCGACCTTGACCAGCGTGAGCCCGGACGGCTTGTCCTTCGCGGCGGCCGCGCAGTTGTCCTTCGGCGTGAGGAAGTAGCGGGCGCCCTTGTTGCGCGCGCCCACCGTCTTCATCTCGACGCCGCCGATCGGGCCGACCTTGCCGTCGTCGTCTATGGTCCCCGTGCCGGCGATGAACTTGCCGCCGGTCAGGTCCCCGGGGGTCAGCTTGTCGACTATCCCGAGGGCGAACATCAGCCCGGCGCTCGGCCCGCCGACGTCCGCCAGCTTGATGTTGATCGTGAACGGGAAGGTGTGGTCCGTCCCGGCCTGGATGCCGACCAGGGCCCGCTTGTCGTCGGGGGCCTTGCTCGTGGTGAGGGTCACGTCCTGCTCGACGGCGGGCTGCCGCTTCTCCTTCTCGGCCGCGGCGGCCTCCTTGGCCGGAACGATCCGGAAGGTGACCTTCTCGCCGGGCTGGTGCTTGGTGACCAGTTTGGCGACGTCACCGGGCTGCTTGATCTCCGTACCGTCGACGGACTTGATCACGTCGCCGGCGTGCAGCCGGCCCTCGGCCGGGCTGTTCTTGACGACCGACGCCACCACCGTGCGGGTGCCGACCGGGATGCCCAGCTGCTTGAGCGCCGCCACCTTGGCGCTCTCCTGGGACTGGCTGAACTCCTCCGCCGTCTCCTGGTTGAGCTCGTCGGGCGTCTTGTCGTCCGGGTAGAGCGTGCTGTGCGGGACGACGAGGTTGTCGTGCGCGATCCAGCCGTAGACCGCCTCCACCAGATTCATCCGGTACCGCGAGCCGGTGACGCGGACCGTCGTCATGTTGAGGTTGCCGGTCGTCGGATACGTCTGGTGCCCGGAGATCTGCAGCACCGGCTCCCCGTCATGCTCACCGAGCGTGTTGACCGTCGGACCGGGCGACATCTCCGCGTAGGGCACGGGGATCAGCACGCCCGCGCAGAGGAGCGCGATCAGCATCAAGAGGGAGGCGAGCATCGTCGCGGTGCGGCGGGGCATGGAACGACAGTACGGGACGGGTCCGACAGTCCACCCGCGGGGCGGTCCGTCCGGGGAGGCCACCCGGGGCTCGCAGAAGTGCACCGGCGCCCCGGCGCGAGCCCGGGGGCGCTTCAGGAGACTCCGGTACCGGAATCCTGCGGTTCCATCGCCTCACGGTGTTCCGTCACCTCGCGGCGTTCCATCGCCTCACGCCGCTCCATCGCCTCACGGAACCGGGCATACCCCGCGAGCTCGGAGATGTCCCCGCTCTTGCGGTTACGAGCGGCCCAGGTGCCCCAGAGCAGGGCAACGACGGCCGCGGCAACCGGAATCAGCAACCACACGAGTGCCGCCATACCGACCTCCGACCCCCGGACACCACCACTGAAAAGACCGATGAGCAGATTAGTCTTTCGTACAGTCAACGCTCGCGTCAGGGGGCCGGTTACGCAACCGGAAGTGATCCTTCAGGAGTCCGGATCCCGAGCGGACGGGGCTAAGCGCCCACCCCCCAGCTACCTCCCCCAGCTACCGCTGGGAGGTGCCCCCAGAGGTGCCCCCAGAGGTGCCCCCATCGCTAAGCACCCACCCACTCCTCGGTACCGTCCGAAAAGACCTGGTGCTTCCAGATCGGCACCTCGCGCTTGAGGTCGTCGATCAGCCGCCGGCACGCCTCGAACGCCTCCGCCCGGTGCGGGCACGAGACCGCCACCACGACGGCCAGGTCACCGATCTCCAGGTCGCCCACCCGGTGTACGGCCGCCAGCGCCCGCACCGGGAAGTCCGCCGCGACCTTCTCGGCGACGCGGCGCAGCTCCGCCTCGGCGGTGGGGTGCGCGGAGTAGCCGAGCCCGCTGACGCCGGCGCCGCCGTCGTGGTCACGCACGGTGCCCACGAAGAGCGCCGTGCCCCCCGCGGCGTGGTCGCCGACCGCCGTGAAGACCTCGTCCACGGACAGGGGGGTGTCGCGGACCGCCAGGAGACGGACCGGATCCGTCGCGGCGAGCTCGCCGGGGTGATCGTACGTACGGGCCATGTCCCCCATCGTGCCGTACGGAGGACGTGGGCGAGGACCGGCCTTTCAAACAGCCGTACGAGACGGCCTGTGGACGGTCCTCCAGGGCCCGGGGCCCCGGCGCGGGCCCTAGAGCCGGCGGCGCGCCTTGCGGGCGCGACGGACGAGCGCGGCGGTGCCCAGCAGTGCGACGGTCGCCCCCGCGGCGCCCGCGGCGGTGGCGTCCTTGCGGCCCAGGCGGCGGCCCGCGACCGTGTGCCGGCCGGAGACCTCCTCCAGCAGCTCGGCGAGCACCTCTTCGTTCGTCCAGCGCGGCCGCCAGCCGGCCTCGTGCAGCCTGCTCCCGCTGACCACCCACGGGTGCATCGTGTACTCGAGATCGCCCGCGGGCGACGGCGTCAGGCCGAGGCGGTGCAGCCGGGAGGCCGCCCCGAGGGCGACCGCCGAGGGCAGCTCCATGCGGCGGATGCCGGAGAGCTCCTCGACCTCCTCCTGCTCCAGCCAGCCGTCGCAGCCCACCGCGAGCTCGCCCTCGGCCTTCTCCAGGGCGGCGAACTCCAGGGCGCTGACCAGGTCCTCCACGTGGCAGAACTGCCAGGTCGGCCGGGATCCGGCGACGACCAGGAGACGGGGCGACTCGAAGTAGCGGGTCAGGGCGGTGTCGGTGCCGCCGACGAGGACGGCGGGCCGCAGCACCGTGACGTTCAGGCCGGGGTGGGCGCGCGGCGCCCGGCGGGCGAGCCGCTCGATCTCCAGCAGGTCGCCGACGCCGGTGGCCTCGGCGGTGGCGCGCAGCTCGGCGTCCTCGGCGAGCGGCACGTCGTTGTCGGGCAGGGCCCCGTAGACCATCGCGGAGGTGCACAGCACCACGCGGTGCACCCCGGCGGCCGCGGCGGCCGTCAGGACGGTCTGGGTGCCGCGCACGTTGTAGGCGGTGCGGGCGGCGGGGTCGGTCTCCAGGTCGAGGTCGAGTGCGAGGTGCACGACGACGTCGGCCCCGCGCAGCTTCTCGGCGATCGCCGGGTCGCGGACGTCGAGCACGTGCCACTGCGCCTCGGTCACGTCGCCACGGCGCTCGTCGATGGCCACGACCTGCTTGATGTGCTCGGACACGGCGAGCCGCTGCGTGAGCAGGGCGCCGACGCCGCGGGCGGCACCGGTGACCGCCACGACGGGCCGTCGGCCGCCGTGCGGGCTCGTACTGTCTCGCGCGGAACCGTTTCGCGCTGCGCGAACTTCTGGGTCGGGGGAACTCACCGGGCGTCTCCAGCGGTTGTCTTCAGTACGTACGAGAGATGACGCGTACGGACCAGGTGACGTCCATCCTGCCGCAGGCCCCGGGTCGGCGAAGCACCAAGCCCGGATACCGGTGAGGTGTCTAGGCTGGTGGTGATGTCGGGCATTCGCCGCCGGTCCTGTGCCGGCGGCCCTACGAGCCGAGGAAACCCGTGAGTGACACCCCATTCGGATTCAATCTTCCGCCGGAGGAGCCTGAGAACGGCGGCGACGGCAAGAAGAAGGGCGAGGGCCAGGGCGGCCAGGGGCCTGCGAATCCGTTCGGGTTCGGCGGGCCCGGCGGCGGGGACAACCCCTTCGCCGCGATGTTCGGCGGCGGCATGAACCCCGGCGATCTCGGGGCGGCCTTCCAGCAGCTCGGGCAGATGCTCTCCTACGAGGGCGGCCCGGTGAACTGGGACATGGCCAAGGACATCGCGCGCCAGACCGTCGCGCAGGGCACCGCCGACGGCACCAAGGACGCCAGCGTCACGGCCGGCGAGCGGGCCGCGGTCGAGGAGGCCGTGCGCCTGGCCGACCTGTGGCTGGACGGCGCGACGTCGCTGCCGTCGGGCTCGGGCTCGGCGGTGGCCTGGAGCCGCGCCGAGTGGGTCGAGGCGACCCTTCCGGTGTGGAAGGAGCTCGTGGATCCCGTCGCCGAGCGCGTGGGCGCGGCCATGGGCGACGTCCTGCCCGAGGAGATGCAGGCCATGGCGGGCCCGCTGCTCGGCATGATGCGCTCCATGGGCGGCGCCATGTTCGGCACCCAGATCGGCCAGGCCGTGGGCGTGCTGGCGGGCGAGGTGGTCGGCTCCACCGACGTCGGCCTGCCGCTGGGCCCCGCGGGCAAGGCCGCGCTGCTCCCGCTGAACGTCGCGGCGCTGGGCGAGGGCCTCGGCGTCCCGCAGGACGAGGTCAGGCTCTACCTGGCCCTGCGCGAGGCCGCCCACCAGCGCCTCTTCGCGCACGTGCCGTGGCTGCGCTCGCACCTCTTCGGTGCCGTCGAGGGCTACGCGCGTGGCATCAAGGTCGACACCTCCAAGCTGGAGGACGTGGTCGGCCAGCTCGACCCCACCCACCCCGAGCAGCTGCAGGACGCCCTCCAGCAGGGCATGTTCCAGCCGGAGGACTCCCCGGAGCAGAAGGCGGCCCTGGCCCGCCTGGAGACCGCCCTGGCGCTCGTCGAGGGCTGGGTGGACGCCGTCGTGCACGCGGCCGCCGCCCCGCACCTGCCGTCGGCCGGTGCCCTGCGCGAGACGCTGCGCAGGCGGCGTGCCTCCGGCGGCCCGGCCGAGCAGACCTTCGCCACGCTGATCGGCCTGGAGCTGCGCCCGCGCCGCCTGCGGGACGCCTCCCGGCTGTGGGCCTCCCTGGCGGACGCGCGCGGCCCGGAGGGCCGTGACGCCCTCTGGGAGCACCCGGACATGCTGCCCACGGCGGCCGACCTGGACGACCCCGACGGTTTCGTCCACCGCGAGCACCTGGACTTCTCCGAGATCGACAAGATGCTCGGCGAGGCCGCGAAGGGCTCCGAGAAGAAGCCGGACGAATCCGGCGAGGGTGACGGCGAGAAGTGAGCCTGCACGAGGATGCGGTCCGCGTACTGAAGGAGTATGCGGACCAGGAGGAGCTGCGCGGGCTCTATCTGGACCACCTGGCGTCCCACCCGGACGGCATGTGGAAGCCCTGTGAGGCCGGTCACGTCACGGCGAGCGCCCTGGTGATCGATCCGTCGCGCGGGCAGGTGCTGCTCACGCTCCACCGCAAGCTGCGGATGTGGCTGCAGATGGGCGGCCACTGCGAGCCCGGTGACACGACGGTCGAGGCGGCGGCCCTGCGGGAGGCCACGGAGGAGTCCGGGATCGCCGGCCTGACGCTGCTGCCGGGCGGCCCCGTCCGGCTCGACCGGCACCCGATCCCGTCGCCCTGCAACTGGCACCTGGACGTCCAGTACGCGGCCCTGGTGCCCGCGGGTGCGGCGGAGGCCATCAGCGACGAGTCGCTGGACCTGCGCTGGTTCCCGTACGCCGAGGTGGGCGAGGTCGCCGACGACTCGGTCGTGCAGCTCGTGAACAGGACGCTGGAGCGGCTGTAAGAGCCTGATGTGTAAGGGGCGGTCACCCATGGTGACCGCCCCTTACCTGTGCCCCTGCGGCGTACCCGTCGGGCTCAGTTGGACCAGATGTTGCCCTGGTTCTGCCCGTGCGCGCCCTGCTGGCCGAGGCCGTACTGGGCCATGAGCCCCTGGCCGATCTCGGCGCCCTGGGGCGGCAGCAGCTCGCTGGGCTGGACGAGGGCGTAGCCGTTGCCGGCGAAGTTCAGCTCCCAGCCCTCCCCCGTGTTGCCGCGGCGCCGCCATACGCCGGAGGACGACGTCTGGGCCTGCATCTGCACGCGCAGGGACGTCGACCAGGCGATCACGGCGTCCGCGTCGGCGCTGACGTACCGGTCGGGGGTGACCTGCAGCATGAGGGGCTGCCCGGAGGTCATCAGGGCGACCTTGCCCTGACCGCTGATGTTGAGCTGGTACGCGCCGGTGCCGGAGATCCCGTACTGGCTGTCGACGGCGATGGTCTCCCAGTGCAGCGTGGAGTCCAGGGCGAGGACGTAGGCGCCGTCCACGGTCAGGCCGTCGCGGTCGACGTCGACGATGTGGACGTGCTGGGCCAGGTTGGCGAAGTAGACGGTGCCCTGGCCCGAGCAGCGCATCAGATCCAGACCCTCGCCCGTGTGGGCGCGGGAGTGCTGCTGGCCGCGGGTCTGGTATTCGCCGTCGAACTCGATCAGGCCCTGATAAGAGACCATCGAGCCCTTGCGGGCGAGGATGTCGTCGTGGCCGGTGAGGGAGACGCGCAGCATCTGCGGGTTCTGCAGGGCGTAGCGGTCCTGCGTCTGGGCCTCGGTGTAGCCGAAAAGCGGGCTCTGCATGGTGTCCTCGTTCCCCCTCAGCCCCGGGCCCGGAGCCGGTCGGTGCTGTCCTCGCTGGGCTGTACCACCACGAAGCCCTCTCCGGAGAAGCCCAGTTGGTAGGCCTCGCCGCTGCCCCGGCCGATCAGGGAGGAGGCCTTGAAGCTGCGCTTGCCCTTCATCCTGAGGTTGCTGGACCAGGCGACGAGCGCGTCGGGGTCGACGTAGGTCTCGTCGTCGCCGCGGCCGCAGTCCACGACGATCGGGGTGCCACGGGAGGTGAGAGCGACCCAGCCGGTGCCGCTGATGCCGACGTTGAACAGGCCCTGTCCGGCGAACTTGGCCATGCCCTTGACGCGCTCGACGCCCCACTGGAGGTGGGCGTCGAAGGCGAGGACGTTGGTGCCGTTGACGGAAAGGGAGTCGCCGTTGAGCTGGAGGCAGACGACGTCGGCGCCGTAGTCGGCGAGGTAGAGCAGGCCGTCGCCGTGGCAGCGCATGAGGGGCATGCCCTCGCCGGTGAGCCACTGGGAGGCCATCTGGCGGACCGCGGGCGGGTTCGGGTCGTACTGGACGAAGCCCTCGTAGGCGACCATCGAGCCGGTGCGGGCGAAGAGGTCCTGGCCGGTCTGCATGGCGACCTTCAGCATGCTGCTGCCGTGGTTCTCCATGCGGGCGGTGACGGGGGTGGGGGCGTAGCCCTGGATCGGTGTCTGGTTCATGGTCTTCGCGGGTCCCTCAGACCTCGTAGGGCTGGACGACGACGAAATTGCCGGGAGCGCCCCGGAATTGGAGGTTCACGGCTTCTCCGCTGTGGCCCGGGAAGGAGCTGCGGCGCAGCCGCACCTGGCTGGAGATGATCACCTGGGCGCCTGCGGACCAGGCGACGATCGCGTTGCTGTCCACGTAGGTCGAGGGGGTGACCGGCAGAACGACGGGCGTGCCGTGGGTCTTGACGACGACGGTGCCGTGGCCCTGGAACTGCATGGTGAACAGGGCGCCGCCGGGAATGCCGTGGCCCTCGATCCGGCGGACCTCGTGCTGCAGCGACTCGTCGAAGGCGAGCACCGACTCGGAGGAGACGCAGATGGCGTCGCCCTGGAGCTCGATGGGGTGCACGTGGGCGGCGTTCTCCGCGAGGAAGACCTGGCCGCGGCCGGTGCAGCGCATCAGCTGCAGCTCCTGGCCGGTGGCGTTGCCCACGATGCGGCCGGCGAAGCCGGCGCCCTTGTAGCCGAACTCGACCTTGCCCTGGTAGAGCACCATGCTGCCCTGGCGGGCGAGCACGGGCTGGCCGTCGACGCCGAGGTCGACGCGGACGAGCTTGGGGTTCTGCAGGGTCCAGCGCTGCCCGGTGGGCACCTCGCGGTACTTCTGCAGCGCCGCCTGGACGCCTGCCGCGCCTGCCGCGCCGGCGGGCTGGCCGTACGGCTGCTGGCCGGGCTGGCCCGGGAAGGGCTGGCCGTGCTGGGGCGCGGGGTACGGCTGGCCGGGGTAGGGCGCGTTCTGCTGGGGCGGCTGACCGTACGGCTGCTGTCCCGGCTGACCGTAAGGCTGCTGGGCGGGCTGACCGTAAGGGGCGGGCTGCTGCTGGCCGTACGGGCCCGGCTGGCCGGGGACGCCGGGCGGGCCGGGCGGCGGCGGGGTGGACTGGCCGCCGGAGGAGGCTCCCGGGTCGTTGAAGAAGCCCGGAGGGGCGATCGGCGCGGCCAGGGTCGCCGCGGCGTGCATCTGCGCGGCGGGCGGCGCGGGCGGCGGGGTGCTGCCGGGCGGCGGCGGGAAGCCCTGGTGGGGCGGCGGGGCCTGGTGAGCTGCCGGGGCCGGAGCGGGGGCCTGGGGCGGTACGGGCGCGGGGGGCTGCGCCCCGGGCGCGGCGAAGGCCGGGGGCGGGCCCGCCTGCTGCGGAGGGGCGAAGGCGGGTGCTGCGGCGGGTGCGGGTGACGGTGCGGCCGGGGCCTGCGCCTGGGGCTCCTCTTCGAGCACCTCACCGCCGAAGTGCTGGAGCAGTGCCTCCAGTCCGCCGTCGAAGCCCTGCCCGACGGCGGCGAAGCGCCAGACGTCCTTCAGGTAGATGTCGCCGAGCATCACCGCGCGTTCGGTGCTGAATTCGGTCCCGGTGAAGGAGTAGCGCGCGACTTCCTGGCCGCCGGCGACGATACGGAGATAGCCGGGTGCGATCTGCGACACCTGGCCCGCGCCGTCGAGGGTGGCCGTGAAAGAGAGCCGCTGGACGTGCGCGGGGATCTGGTCGAGGGTGACGCGGAAGGATTCCGTGTCCCCGGCCTGCGTCCCGAGCTGCTGAATGGCGCCCTCGGGCGACTTGGGCTGGTTGAAGAAGACGAAATACCGGTCGTCCGAGAGCCGCTCCGCGGCGTCGAGGCCGAAACAGCTGATGTCGAAGGTCAGGCCGGGACCCGCGATCTGCACTCCCACGTACAGATCGGTCCCCGCCGTCAGGTCACTGATCTTGGCCTTGTGGCCGCGCTGGAATTCCCTGGCCATGCGTAACGACCGTCCCCCATCCGAACGTGCGATGAAAACGTGTGATGAATGCGTTGCGTCAGGCTAACGGCTGAGGGCTGGATCATCCGACTCAGGACCGGCCGCGTCCCCTTAAGGGACGCGGCGGCGCCGGGTCCGGTTCATTCGCCGCGCGCTGCGGGGAGATGCGGCAACCTGTCGGCGGCCACCACACCTTCGAGGTAGCCGCGGGCGCGTTCGGTACGCGGGTAGGCGTCGAGGAGGCGCCAGAAGCCGGGGCCGTGGCCGGGGACGAGCAGGTGCGCCAGCTCGTGCAGGAGGACGTAGTCGAGGACGTATTCGGGCATGCCCTGCAGCCGGTGCGAGAGGCGGATGCTGCCTTCGGTGGGGGTGCACGAGCCCCAGCGGGTGTTCTGGTTGGTGACCCACCGGACGGTCGCGGGGCGGGCCCGGCCTCCGAGGTACTGCGCGGACAGGCGCGCGGCGCGCTCGGCGAGCTCGCTGTCGCCGAGCATCCGCTTGCTCTCCTGCGCGGCGAGCTTGTCGAGCATCACCGTCACCCAGCGCTGCTCCTCGGCCTCCGTCATGCGGGCGGGGATGAGGACCACGGTGCGGTCCCCCTCCCGGTACGCGGAGACCGTCCTGCGGCGGCGCGCGCTCCGTCGGATCTCCACCGCTCCGGGCTCGGCACCGCCGGTGAGCGGGCTGGGAACGCTGCGCGGCGGTCGTGCGGCACTGTGCAGAGGGTCGACGGGCACGGCCCCGACGTTACCGGCTGGCGGCGCGTGAAGTCCCGCCCATCACTCCTTGTCGGGGGCAAAGACCCCACGGGGACCGGGTTTGTACGACCATCACACCGTGCTTGTGGACAACTTCTCACGGTGACCGCGCGAACGGTCCATGCTGAAGGCCCGATCGAGGGGGATCGTGCCGACCGAGGGGGAAACCGTGCAGAGGACCACCGTGAGGACGAGCGTGAGGACGAGCGTGAGGACGAGCGTGAGGGCCGCCGAGGAGAGCGCCGGTCCGGGGGCGGCCGCGCATCCCGTTCTCAAGCCCGCGCTGCGGCGCAGCTGGCGCAATCGCGACACCGTCCAGTTCGGGGTGGCCCCGGCCCACGCCGTGACGGTGGGGCCGGTGGACACGGCCACGGGCAGCTTCCTGACCCTGCTCGACGGCACGCGCGGCATGCCGCTGCTGCGCGAGGAGGCGAGAGCCGTGGGGCTGCCCGAAGGACGGGCGGACGCCTTGGTGGAGCGGCTGTCCGCGGCCGGGCTGCTCGATGATGCGCGCGGCGGCGGGGAGGGCGCGGCCGCCCTGCGGGAGACGGGGCCGGCGCTGGACCGGCTGCGGCCCGATCTGGCCTCGCTGTCCGTGCTGCACCCGGGGCCGGGTGAGGCGATGCGGCTGATGGCGGCGCGTCAGGCCATGCGGGTGCAGGTGCGGGGAGCAGGGCGGGTGGGCGCGGCCGTCGCGGCGCTGCTGTCGGCATCGGGGGTGGGCCAGGTCGATGTGATGGACGGCGGCTGCGTGGAGCCGTGGGATGCGGCGCCCGGCGGGCTGGAGGTCTCACGGGCCGGGGAGCGGCGGGAGGCCGCCGCGCGGCGGGCCGTGCGGGCGGCGGCGCCGGGGGTGCGGCGCAGGCCCCGGCGAGGCGGCGAGCCGGAGCCGCCGCTGGGGCTGGTGGTCTTCGCCCCGCGGGACGGGCTCGCGGCCTATGCGCCCGATCCCAAGGCCGCGCAGGAGCTCGTCGCCTCGGGCACCCCGCATCTGTACGCAGGGGTCCTGGAAGCCACCGGGCTGGTGGGGCCGTTGGTGCTCCCCGGCGGGACGGCGTGCGCGGGCTGCATCGAGCTGGGGCGGGCCGGCCGTGACCCCGCCTGGCCCCGGATGCTCGCCCAGTGGAGGTCGGGCCGCGGCTCGGGGGTACCGTCGTGCGACATGGCACTGGCCACGGTTGTGGCGGGGCTGACCGTGGCGCGGGCACTGGCCTTCCTCGACGGTGGGTCCCCGGCGAGCGCGGGGGTGCGGCTGGAGCTGGCTCTGCCCGGTCCGGCCTGGTCCCCGCGGCCCGTCGAGCCGCATCCGCGGTGCCCCTGCGGCGCGGCGCGTTCCCCGGATCCCGGGTATGCCGCGGCCACGGGGTCACCGCACGGGACAATGAGCAGGTAACCGCCGTCCGCGGCGTGGCTGTTCAGCTAGTTGGAGGGGCGAATGTCTGATCTACCCCGCAAGGCGGTCACGCGAACCGCCAAGTTGGCCGCGCTGCCACTGGGGTTCGCGGGGCGCACCGCCCTCGGGCTCGGCAAGCGCATCGGGGGGAGGCCGGCGGAGCTGATCGCGACGGAGTTGCAGCAGCGCACCGCCGAGCAGCTCTTCGCAACACTCGGGCAGCTCAAGGGGGGTGCGATGAAGCTGGGTCAGGCGCTGTCGGTCTTCGAGTCGGCGCTTCCCGAGCAGATCGCCGGGCCCTACCGGGCCGCCCTGACCAAGCTTCAGGAAGCCGCCCCTCCCATGCCGGTGAAGACGGTGCACGCGGCCCTGGCGGAGCGGCTCGGTGAGGACTGGCGGGATCTGTTCGAGGAGTTCGACGACCGCCCGGCGGCGGCCGCCTCGATCGGGCAGGTGCACCGGGCGGTGTGGCACGACGGCCGGCGGGTCGCGGTCAAGGTGCAGTACCCGGGAGCGGGTGAGGCGCTGTTGTCGGACCTCACCCAGCTGGGGCGGTTCGCGAGACTCCTGGGCCCGCTGGTGCCGGGCATGGACATCAAGCCGCTGATCTCCGAGCTGCGCGACCGGGTCTCCGAGGAGCTGGACTACGAGCTGGAGGCGCGGGCCCAGAGCGCGCATGCGCAGGAGTTCGCGGGCGATCCCGATGTGATCGTCCCGGCTGTTGTGCACCAGAGCGATCAAGTGCTGGTCACCGAGTGGCTGGAAGGGCTGCCGCTGTCCGAGGTCATAGCGGACGGCACCCAGGAGCAGCGGGACCGCGCCGGGCAGCTGCTCGCGCGTTTCCTCTTCTCCGGCGCGGCGCGCACGGGGCTGCTGCACGCCGACCCCCATCCGGGCAATTTCCGGCTACTCACCGGGGACGACCCCGACGGCCCGCCGGAGAAGTGGCGGCTGGGCGTGCTGGACTTCGGCACGGTCGACCGGCTGCCGCAGGGCCTCCCGCCGGAGATCGGCACCGCGCTGCGGCTGACGCTGGACGGCCGGGCCGAGGAGGTCCACGAGCTGCTGCAGGACGAGGGGTTCGTCAAGCCGGAGATCGAGCTGGATCCGGGAGCCGTGCTCGACTATCTGCTGCCGATCATCGAGCCGGCGCAGGCGGCGGAGTTCACCTTCACCCGCGGCTGGATGCGCACCCAGGCGACGCGGATCGCCGACCCCCGCTCCCCCGCGTACCAGCTGGCACGCCAGCTCAACCTCCCGCCGGCGTATCTGCTGATACACCGCGTGACGATGAGCACCATCGGGGTGCTGTGCCAGCTGGGCGCGACGGTGCGGCTGCGCGAGGAGATGGAGGCGTGGGTGCCCGGGTTCGCTCCGGCAGGCGGCAGCACGGCGGAGGAGAGCCGGGAGACGCCTGCCTGACGGGCCGGGCCCCCGGCCTCACCACCAGGAGGAGTCGAGCCGGCCCTCGATCGATCTGAGGTTGGCCCGGGCGCAGTCGTCGCAGAAGTAGCGGCGTCTGCCGTTCTCGAAGGAGCAGGTCCAGGTCGGCGGCGCGCCGTCGGCCGGGGTGCCACAGCGAGCGCAGGTAATGGTCTCGGTGGCCTCAGGGTTCAACTGCACTGATTCATGCGTCTTCCGGTCCACTCCCAGACGATATCCCCGCGAAGGGGCC
Organism: Streptomyces hiroshimensis; assembly: GCF_014650335.1. Classification (GTDB taxonomy): domain Bacteria; phylum Actinomycetota; class Actinomycetes; order Streptomycetales; family Streptomycetaceae; genus Streptomyces; species Streptomyces hiroshimensis. Next base: position 264,162 of record NZ_BMUT01000008.1, on the reverse strand, counting down.
GGGAGGGCACAACGCACCCGACGCCCCGCGGGGCCGGATCCGTTCGGATCCGGCCCCGCGGGTGTGGTGGTACGAGGGTGGGGCGGGTCAGTGCATGACCGCCATGGCCAGGGCCCGGCGGGCGCGCATCGAAGCGCGCTCGGCGCGGCGCTGCATGCGCCGGGCGGCGGCCAGCCGAGTGGCCCTGCGTTCGGACTCGGCCTCCCTCAGTCGCTCGTGCATATGGGCACGGGCCAGGGCTTCTGGGATGAGTTGCATTTCGAGGTTCCTGTTCTGGCGCGAGGCGGTCGCGCTGGAGGTGTAACGGGTGGGGACTTCGGGGCCGAAGGGCTCGGCGGAGGGGCGGTGCATCGTCGGATCCTGCTTCTTGGGGTCGTGCGTGGTGGGGCGGTCGATGGTGCCGAAGATGTTCATGCGGCGACCGGGTTCTTGCGCGGACGGCCACGGGGGCGCTTGCGGGCCACCACGACGCCCTGCACGAAGAGCTCGCCTCCCCAGACGCCCCACGGCTCGCGGCGGTCCATGGCACCGGCGAGGCAGGCCTCACGCAGCGGGCAGGTCCGGCAGAGCGACTTGGCGTACTCCACGTCCGCGGGCGACTCGGCGAAGAAGACCTCCGGGTCGTAGCTGCGGCAGGGGACGGGGGTGCCCAGGTTCTCGATCGCGTCGTCGAGGTCGGTCAGGGCGGTGAGGGGGGTCAAGGTGTCCTCCGTGGGGACGGGCGGGGGGATCAGGTCGGTCGCTACTGACGGGGTGTGCGCCTTGAGTTGCACGGTGTCTTTTTCCTCGTCTGTCTTCCGGCTCGTGGCCGGGCTGGTTCCCCTCGCCGGGCGAGGGGGCAAACAAAAGGGCCGCGGATCCCGGTGTGGGTTCCGCGGCCCTGGAAGGTGCCGACCTGATCATGCCGATCAGGCTGGATCTCTCCAGGGTTCGAGCCCACGGAAGGCCCACATCGTGTGGTGCTGCTGCTTCGTGCTGACGGATCCGGCGCCGCTGGTCGTCGCCGCAAGGGCATAGGCCTGGGCCTGTGCCGCTGCTGCTGCCTTTACCGCGGACGCCTTGGTCGGTCGCTCATTGATCAGGAAGGTTTCGTTGATCAGGACGGAGCCGTTGACCAGGCCGAAACCGGCGCCGGACAGACCGGTGCCCCGGAGCGAGTCGATGGAGAAGCCGAGCGGACGGGCGGCGATGACCGGGCGATCGGTCATTTTGTTGCTGGTCTTGAAGCTGATCATTGGTCTCGCCTCCTCTCGGCGTCTTCGGGGACCTGTCGGAACAGGTCCGGGCTTTTAAGTTCGGTACAGCCGGTTCAGTACAGCACGGATCCTCCGGCTCCCGGAAGAGCCGGTGTCTCCGTGTTCGGAAGGCTATGGGTATGCCGTCCGCGTGCGCAAACTATTTTTCGCGAGTTTCTTCGGACGCGTCGTGGGACGCATCTTCCGAGGTCGGACAGGTGCCTGCACACAGAGCGAGGACATCGGCACCGAACGAGCCGAGCTTGCGTCCTCCCACCCCTGAGATGCGCGAAAGCTCCGCTTCGGTTCCCGGGACGGCTTCCGCGATCGCCATCAGCGTCTTGTCGGTGAAGACGCAGTAGGCGGGCTGGCCGAGCCGGGCGGCCTCCTCGGCGCGCCAGTCGCGCAGCCGCTCGTAGAGCGCCTCGTCGAGCTCGGAAGGGCAGTCCTCGCAGCGCATGAGCTTGATCTCGCCCGCATCGGTCAGGGTGCGGCCGCAGACGCGGCAGCGGGCGGAGCCCCGCTTCCGGCGGCGGGCGGGCCCCCGCTCGACGCCCCCCGTGCCGCCGGGGGAGCCGGGGCCGGGCCGGACGGCCGCGGAGCCCGGCCGCAGGCCGTTCAGGAAGCGGGTGGGGCGGCGGGAGGGGCGGCCGCCCGGCGTCCGGGAGAGGGCCCAGGACAGGGAGAGGTGGCGGCGGGCGCGCGTGACGCCGACGTAGAGGAGCCGGCGCTCCTCCTCGATCTGCTCGTCCGTCTTGGCGTATGTGATCGGCATCATGCCCTCCGCGAGGCCGACGAGGAACACGGCGTCCCATTCGAGGCCCTTGGCGGCGTGAAGTGAGGCGAGAGTCACACCCTCGACGGTGGGGGCGTGCTGGGCGCTCGCCCGCTCGTCGAGCTCGGCCACGAGATCGGCGAGGGTGGCGTCCGCTCTGGCCCGCACGAAGTCCTCCGCGAGGCGCACGAGGGCCGCGAGGGACTCCCAGCGGTCCCGCACCGCGCCCGAGCCTGCGGGCGGCTCGGCCGTCCAGCCGCGGGTGCCCAGGACGGCCCGCACCTGGGACGGGACGTCGTCGGCGCCGGCGAGCTGGGTGTCGGCGCCGCCGGCGCGGGCGGCGCCGCGCAGCAGCAGCCCGGCCTCGCGCACCTCGGGCCGCTCGAAGAACCGCTCGGCGCCGCGCAGCTGATAGGGCACCCCGGCATCGGCGAGGGCCTGCTCGTAGACCTCGGACTGGGCGTTGATGCGGTAGAGGATCGCGATCTCGCTCGCGGGCACGCCGGAGTCGATGAGGTCGCGGACGCGGCGGGCGGTGCCCTCGGCCTCCGCGGGCTCGTCCGCATACTCGCCGTAGACGGGCTCGGGGCCGGCCTCGCGCTGGGAGACGAGCTCCAGGCGGTGCTCGGCGGCGCGGCCGCGGGCCTGGGAGAGCAGGCCGTTGGCCAGGTGGACGACCTGGGGGGTGGAGCGGTAGTCCCGGACGAGCTTGACGACGGTGGCGTGCGGGTGGCGGGTGCGGAAGTTCAGCAGGTGGTCGGGGGTGGCGCCGGTGAAGGAGTAGATGGTCTGGCTGGCATCGCCGACCACGCACAGGCTGTCCCGGTCGCCCAGCCACAGCTCCAGAAGGCGCTGCTGGAGGGGGCTGACGTCCTGGTACTCGTCGACGACGAAGTGCTGGTACTGGCGGCGGACGGTCTCGGCGATGTCGTGCCGGTCCTGCAGGACGCCGACGGTCAGCAGCAGGACGTCCTCGAAGTCGATCACGCCGCGGTCGCGCTTGAGCTGCTCGTAGGCCGCGTAGACCCGGGCGGTCTCGGCGGGGTCGCGGGGCATCTCGCGGCGGGCCTTGGCGGCCGCGGCCGGATAGTCCTCGGGGACGGTCTGGGTGACCTTGGCCCATTCGATCTCGCCGGTCACATCGCGCAGCTCGGTGCGGTCGAGGCGGATGCGGCAGCGGGCCGCGGCCTCGGCGACGATCTGGACCTTCCGCTCGGCCAGGCGCGGCAGCTCCCCGCCGACGGCCTTGGGCCAGAAATACTGCAGCTGGCGCAGGGCGGCCGAGTGGAACGTGCGCGCCTGGACGCCGCCGGCGCCGAGCTGGCGGAGCCGGCCGCGCATCTCGCCCGCGGCACGGTTGGTGAATGTGACGGCAAGCACACTGGAGGGCTGGAGCACCCCGGAGCGGACGCCGTAGGCGATGCGGTGGGTGATCGCGCGGGTCTTGCCCGTGCCGGCGCCGGCCAGCACGCACACCGGGCCCCCGAGGGCCGTCGCCACCTCGCGCTGCTCGGGGTCGAGCCCGTCGAGCACCGCATCCGGGGTGTCCGGAACCGGCGGGAAGAGGGTGGAGTGCGTTGCTGCTGTCACCCCGCCATGCTGCCAGGTCCGCAGGGGCGACCGGGAATGCCGTCCACAAGGGTGACGCGGCAGTCGTACGAATACGGGAATGGCTGTGGACGGGTGCACGTTCTCACACCGGAACAACACCCGGATCGGTACCCACGGCACGACCGGGAACGGACCGGAACACCACCACGAGAGAAGGGGCACGAGGTCGAATGTCGGGCACCGTGACGATGTACAGCACCACCTGGTGCGGCTACTGCCGCCGGCTGAAGAGCCAGCTGGACCGCGAGGGAATCGCCTACAACGAGATCAACATCGAGCTCGACGCCGAGTCGGCGGCCTTCGTGGAAAAGGCGAACGACGGCAACCAGACGGTCCCGACGGTCCTGGTGAACCCGCTCAGCGGCGCCGCGCCGGTGACCATGACCAACCCGTCCCTGGCCCAGGTGAAGCAGGCCCTCGCCTCCTGACCCCGGCGGGCGGGAAGCGCGGGAAGCGCACGATGAACGGCCCCGGTCCTCGGACCGGGGCCTTCGCCGTGCTCGTCAGGGCTGGCTCTGCGGCAGCGGCTCGCCGTACCAGAGCTCCAGCAGGCGGGCCGCGATGGAGATGCCGGTCGGGGGCAGGACCTCCCCGGACGCGAAGGCGGCCCGCAGCTCCTTGCGCGAGAACCAGCGCGCCTCGTGGATCTCCTCGCCGTCCACCTGGATGTCGCAGGACGTGGCCCGCGCCATGAAGCCCAGCATCAGGCTGGACGGGAACGGCCACGGCTGGCTCGCGACGTACTCCACGTCCCCGACGACGACGCCCGCCTCCTCGGCGACCTCGCGCCGCACCGCCTGCTCCAGCGACTCCCCCGGCTCGACGAAGCCCGCGAGCGTGGAGAAGCGGCCCTCGGGCCAGTGCACCTGGCGGCCGAGCAGCGCGCGGTCGTCCGCGTCGGTGACCAGCATGATCACGGCCGGGTCGGTGCGCGGGTAGTGCTCGGCGCCGCACGCCGGGCAGCGGCGGATGTGGCCCGCGGCCGCGACGACCGTGCGCTCGCCGCAGCGCGAGCAGAAGCGGTGCAGCCGCTGCCAGTTCTCCAGGGCCACCGCGTGCACCATCAGGCCGGCGTCGCGCGGCGAGAGCAGCAGGCCGGCCTCGCGCAGCCCGGCGGGGCGCGCGGACTGGTCGATCCGGCCCGGCAGGGCGTCCTTCTGCAGCGCGAAGTAGGCGATGCCGTCCGCGTCCTGGCCGAGGAAGTAGCGGTGCGTCTCGGTGACGGGCGCCTCGAAGGCGGGCGTCATCACGAGCTCGGTGCGGCCGTCGGGGGTGTCGTCGATCAGCACCTGACCGCCGGAGACCACGAAGACTCTGGTGGAGGGGTGGCTCCAGGCCGCGGCGAGCCACGCCTCGTCCAGGCGGTGGTGGGCGGCGCGGTCGATGCCGCTCTCGGCGGTGAGGGTGATCGGCCGGGCGGCCGAGAGATCGGTCCAGGTGGTCACTGCTGCTTCCAACTCCCCCTACGAGTCCCTGCGAATGATCGTCTGTGGTGCGCGGGCTAGCCGGCGAGCCCTCCCCCGGGCGCCGTCCCGGACGTGCCCGCGGCCGCGAGGTCGGACCACAGGTGGGCGGCGGTCTCGACGCCCTTCATCAGGAGGTCCAGCTCGACCTTCTCGTTCGGCGCGTGCCAGCCGTCCGAGGGCACCGAGATGCCGAGGAAGAGCACGGGGACGCCGAGCACGTCCTGCAGGTCCGCGGCGGGGCCGGAGCCGCCCTCGCGGGTGAAGCGGACCTTCTTGCCGAAGGCGCGCTCCATGGCCCGTACGACCGACTGGAGGTACGGGTGGTCCAGCGGGGTCAGGCAGGGGCGGGTGGCGCCCCAGAAGGTGATCTCGTGGCGGATGCCGTCCGGGAGGGTGTCGGCCACCCAGCGGCGCACGGCCTGCCGGACCTGGTCGGTGTCCTGGCCCGCCACGAGCCGGAAGGACAGCTTCAGCTGGGCGGTGGAGGGGACGATGGTCTTCCCGCCGGGGCCCTGGTAGCCGCCGCCCAGGCCGTTGACCTCGGCGGTGGGGCGGGCCCAGATGCGCTCCAGGGTGCTGTATCCGGCCTCGCCCAGGGAGGCGTGCGAGTGGGCGGCGCGCAGCCACTGCTTCTCGTCGAAGGGCAGCTCGGCGAAGAGCTCGCGCTCACGGTCGGTGAGCTCGACGACGCCGTCGTAGAAGCCGGGGATCGCCACGCGGAGGTTCTCGTCGTGCAGCGCGGCGGCGAGCCGGGCGGCCTCCATGGCGGGGTTGGGCACCGCACCGCCGAAGGAGCCGGAGTGGATGTCCTGGTCCGGGCCGTAGAGGTCGATCTGGCAGTCGGCGAGGCCGCGCATGCCCGTGCAGACGGTCGGGGTGTCCTCGGACCACATGCCGGTGTCGGAGACGATGACCGCGTCGCAGGCGAGGCGGTCGGCGCGGGCCCGGACGAGATCGGCGAAGTGCTCCGAACCGGACTCCTCCTCGCCCTCGATGAGCAGCTTGAGGTTGACCGCGGGCGCCGTGCGGCCGGTGGCCGCCAGGTGGGCGCGGACGCCGAGGGTGTGGAAGAAGACCTGGCCCTTGTCGTCGGCCGCGCCGCGGGCGTACAGCCGACCGTCCTTGACGACGGGTTCGAAGGGCTCGGTGTGCCAGCCGTCCTCGCGGGCGGCGGGCTGGACGTCGTGGTGCCCGTAGACCAGGACGGTGGGGGCTCCCTCGTCGCCCGAGGGCCACTCGGCGAACACCGCCGGGGCGCCGTCGGTCTCCCAGACCTCGGCGGTCGGGAAGCCGGTCTCCGTGAGCTTCGCGGCCAGCCAGTCCGCGCTGCGGCGCACGTCCCCGGAACGGCCGGGATCGGCCGACACGGAGGGGATGCGGAGCCACTCGACGAGATCGTCGAGGAACGCGGCGCGGTGGCCTTCGATAAACGCGCGGACGGCGCTGTCCGGAGTCTCGCTCATGCCGTCGAGCCTATCCGGACACACGGCGTGACCATGACCGGCCCGGCGTACCGCGGGACACACCTGCCGGCATATCCCCTGCTCACGGCCGCTCCCCCAGCAGGAGCCGCTCCAGCCCGGCGCGGCCGGGGAGGCCGTCCGGGCGGACGGTCTCGCCGTCGCGCACGTAGACGAAGGCGGCCGTGACGCAGGACAGCGGGATCCCGTGCTGCTCGGCCCAGGCGACGCGGTAGATCGCGAGCTGCAGGGGGTCGGCGTCGTGGGTGCGGCTGGTCTTCCAGTCGACGATCTCGTACGTGTCGCCGTCCGGGCCGCGGTCGCGGTAGACCGCGTCGATGCGGCCGCGGACGACCCGGCCCGCGAGGGTGAGCTGGACGGGCACCTCGATCCTGTGAGGCACGCGGCGGGCGTACGGGGTGCGCTCGAAGGCCTCCTTGAGCTCGGCCAGATCCTGCTCGTCGGCGATCTCCGGACCGAAGCCGTCGTCCGCGCCGCCGGGCAGCTCGTCGGGGCCGAGCAGGGGCAGGGGCAGCGGCTCGAAGCGGGACTCGATCCAGGCGTGGAAGCGGGTGCCCCGGCGGGCCGCGGGTTGCGGGGGACGCGGCATGGGCCGGGCGAGCTCGCGCGCGAACCCGTCGGGGTCGGCGGCGAGCCTGACCAGCTGCCAGGCGCTGAGCGAGGCGGGCAGGGGCACGTCGCGCTCACGCGCGCGTGCCCGGCGGAGCTCGCCGGCGAGGGCGTCGAGATCGCGGTCCCAGGAGGCCGCGAGGCGGGCCTCTTCCGGCACGAGCGCGGCGGCGGGGGCGTGGTCGCCCCGGGCCTCGGGGCTCGGTTCCTGCCGGGGGCGGGGCAGGAAAGAGGTGGGGGCAGGTCCGGCACCGCCGGGCTCCTCGGTGGGGGCCACGCGCCGCTGCGGCGGATGGGAATCCCCCGGTTCCGCCCCTTCACCGATTCCCGGGGCTTCGCCCCGGCCCCCAAGAGCCGGGCGGTCCGTCGGCAGGGCGTCCCAGGCGTCGGGGTCGGCCGGGAACCCGTCCTCGTACGGGACGGGCTCCGGTGCGTACGCGTCGTAGTCCTCGTCGTCCGGCGGCGGTGTCGGCCACTCCGGGTCGTCGGCGGGGCCGGGGTCCTCGGCGGACGCTCGGGCGCCGTCGTGGGGCGCCGGCGCCTCGGTATCCGCGGGCACGCTCTCCAAGCGCTCCAGGTGCGCGAGCACCGCGTCCGCCGCGGCGCGGCGGCGGGCGAGGGAGTCCGGGTCCAGGGGCAGCGGCCAGGAGCGGTCGGTCTCGCTCTCCTGGAGCGCGGGGTTCTCGGCGTCCTCTTCCGGAGGGGCGGCCCAGGCCTCGATCTCGCCGTGGCCGGCCTCGCAGTGCGCGCGGAGGGCTTCGAGGAAGGCGGACGGACCGCGGGGCTTCTTCTGGCTGGGGCCCCACCAGTGGCCGGAGCCGAGGAGCAGGGAGCGGGGGCGGGTGAAGGTGACGTAGCCGAGGCGGAGTTCCTCGATGCGCTGGTGCTCCTTCATGGCGGCCTTGAAGGCGGCCATGCCCTTGCCGTCCCAGGCGGCGATGTCGGGCAGGGTGTCGGCGTCTCCGCGCAGGGCGTGCGGGAGGACCTTGGCCTGGGCGGTCCAGGAGTCGCGGGCCTGCTCGCTGGGGAAGGTGCGCTCGACGAGGCCGGGGACGGCGACGACGTCCCACTCCAGGCCCTTGGACTTGTGCGCGGTGAGGACCTTGACGGTGTCCTCCCCGCCGGGGAGGGAGCTGTCGAGGCCCTTCTCGTACTGCGCGGCGGTGCGCAGGAAGCCGAGGAAGGCGAGCACGGTGGTCTCGCCGTCGAGGGCGGCGAAACCCGCGGCGATGTCCATGAAGTGCGAGAGGGTCTCGCGGCGGCGGGCGGCCAGGGCGTGCGGCGAGGCGGACAGCTCGACCTCCAGGCCGGTGACGGCCAGGACGCGGTGGAGGACGTCCATGAGGGGGTCGGCCAGGGAGCGGCGCAGGTCGCGCAGTTCGGCGGCGAGGCGGGCGAAGCGGACGCGGGCCTCGGCCGAGAAGGGCAGTCCGTCCTGAGGGGTGCCGGGGGCGTCGGCGGCGAGGAAGGTGTCGAGCGCGTCGGCGAGGGAGACCGTCTCGGCGGGGTCGGTGCCCTCGACGGCTTCGGCGAGGCGGCGCTCGAGGTCTTCGCCCGCGCTGCCGTAGGGCACGAGCGTGCGGGCGCGGCGGCCGAGGAGTGCGAGGTCGCGGGGGCCGATGCGCCAGCGGGGGCCGACCAGCAGCCGGACCAGGGAGGCGTTGGCCGCGGGGTCCTGGAGGACCTCGCAGACGGCGACGAGGTCGGCGATCTCGGGCAGGTGCAGCAGCCCGGACAGGCCGACGACCTCGACGGGGAGGTCCCGCCGGACGAGCGCGCCCTGGATCTGGGCGAAGTCGGCGGCGGTGCGGCACAGGACGGCGATGTCGCCGGGGCGGGTGCCGGTGCGCACGAGGTGGGAGAGGGAGTCGGCGAGCCACTCCAGCTCCTCGGCGTGGGTGGACAGCAGGGCGCAGCGCACCACGCCGTCCCGCTCGGCGCCGGGGGCGGGGCGCAGGGCCTCGACGCCCTCGTGGCGCTCGCGCAGCTCGGCGGCGAGGTCGTTGGCGAGGTCGAGGAGGCGGCCGCCGCTGCGGCGGTTCTCGCTGAGCGCGAAGCGCCGGGCGGGGCTGCCGTCGGCGAAGGGGAAGTGCTGCGGGAAGTCGTCCAGGTTGGCTACGGAGGCGCCGCGCCAGCCGTAGATGGCCTGGCAGGGGTCGCCGACGGCGGTGACGGCGTGGCCGGTGCCGCCGCCGAAGAGGCCGGAGAGCAGGAGGCGCTGGGCGACGGAGGTGTCCTGGTACTCGTCGAGGAGGACGACCGCGAACTGCTCGCGCAGGATCCGGCCGACTTCGGGGCGGCTGCGGGCGAGCTCGGCGGAGAGGGCGATCTGATCGCCGAAGTCGAGGAGATCGCGCTTGCGCTTCTCCTCGCGATAGCCGCCGACGAGCTCCAGGAGCTCCAGCCGGGCGCGGGCGGTCTCGGGAACCTTGCGCAGGTCGGCGTTGGTGAGCCGGGCGCCTTCCAGGGCGGCCAGCAGCTCGCGGTCGTGGGCGCGCAGGCGCTCGGCCGGCACGAGGTGCTCGGCGAGCTCGCCGTCGAGCGCCAGGAGGTCGGCGACGAGGTCGCCGAAGGAGCGGGTGAGCGCCGGGAAGGGGCCCGGGGAGCCGCGCAGGACGCGGGCGGCGAGCTGGAAGCGGGTGGCGTCGGCGAGGAGGCGGGCGCCGGGCTCCAGGCCGATGCGCAGGCCGTGCTCCTTCAGGAGCCGGCCGGCGAAGGCGTGGTACGTGGAGATCTGCGGCTCGCCGGAGGCCTGGTCGGGATCGGCGGCCACGGGGCCGGGGTCGGGGTCGGTGACGCCGGCCGCGACGAGCGCCTTGCGGACGCGCTCGGACAGCTCGCCGGCGGCCTTGTTGGTGAAGGTGAGGCCGAGGACCTGCTCGGGGGCCACCTGCCCGGTGCCGACCAGCCAGACCACGCGCGCCGCCATCACCGTGGTCTTGCCGGACCCGGCGCCGGCCACGATGACCTGCGGGGCGGGCGGCGCGGTGATGCAGGCCGTCTGCTCCGGGGTGAACGGGATGCCGAGGAGCTCCTTGAGCTGCTCGGGGTCGGTCAGGCGCGGGGTCACGGCACACCACGCTAACGGCCCCCACTGACATACCGGCATCGCCGCAGGTCAGAGCCGGATACCCGGGTCCTATTCGACGATCTGCCGGCCCTCGGGGCGGGCCGTGCAGGACGCCCGGAAGGAGCAGTGCGAGCAGTGCTGGCCGGGGCGGGGGGCGAACCGCTCCTCCAGGACCCGGCCAGCCGCCTCGGCGAGCAGCCCGCCGACCCACTCGCCCTCGCCCAGCGGCTCCTGCGCCTGCACCTTCGGCACGGCGTCGCCGCCGTCCCGCTTCGCCGCGCCCTGGCGCAGCTGGACGAGCTCGGCGCCGCCGGCCCGGGGCCGGGCGCCGTCGAAGACCTCGTCGACGGCGCCGTGCTCGACGGCGAGCTGGTAGACGGCGAGCTGGGGGTGGCGCTCGACCTCCTTGGCGGAGACGGTGCCCTTGCCGGTCTTGAAGTCGACGACGTAGGCGTGGCCGTGGTCGTCCGCCTCGACGCGGTCCATGGAGCCGCGGATGCGCACGAGGTAGTCGTCGGCCTTCAGGGTGACGTCGAAGGCGTGCTCGGTCGCGACGGGGGCCCGGCCGCCGCGCTCCATGACGTGCCAGCGCAGGAAGCGCTCCAGGGCCGCGCGGGCGTTCTCCTTCTCCTGCGCCGACTTCCAGGGGGCGTCGAAGGCGAGCGCGTCCCAGACGGAGTCGAGACGCTCCATGAGCACGGCGAGGTCGGCGGGGGTGCGGCCGGAGGCCACCTCGTCGGCGAGGACGTGCACGACGTTGCCGAAGCCCTGGGCGGCGGTGGCGGGGGCGTCGGCCTTCACCTCGCGGCCGAGGTACCACTGCAGCGAGCAGGTGCCCAGCTGGCCGAGCGCCGAACCGGACAGGGCGACCGGCCGGGTGCGGTCGCGCAGCGGCACCTCGCTGTGCGTCGGCTCGTACAGGCCCCACCAGCGGTACGGGTGCGCGGCCGGGACGAGCGGCTGGCCCTCCTCGTCGCGCAGCGCCGCGAGCCGGGCGAGCCGCTGCGCGGCGGCGGCGCGCAGGGCGTCCGAGGCGGCGGGGTCGACGGTGGTGGCGCGCAGCTCCGCCACGAGCGCGGAGACGGCCAGGGGGCGGCGCGGGCGCTGGGTGACGTCGACGGGCTCGGCGCCCAGCTCGGCCAGGAACCGGGAGGGCTGGTCGCCGTCCTCGGCCGCGGCCTTGACCGCGGTGACGACCACGCGCTCGCGCGCACGCGTGGCCGCTACGTAGAACAGGCGGCGCTCCTCGGCGAGCAGCGCGCCCGGGCTGAGCGGTTCGGCGATGCCGTCGCGGCCGATCCGGTCGGCCTCCAGGAGCGAGCCGCGGCGCCGCAGGTCGGGCCAGAGGCCCTCCTGGACGCCCGCGACGACCACGAGCCGCCATTCGAGGCCCTTGGAGCGGTGGGCGGTCATCAGGCGCACGGCGTCGGGGCGGACGGCCCGGCGGGTGAGGGTGTCGGCCGCGATGTCCTGCGCCTCGAGCTCGTCGAGGAAGTTCAGGGCGCCGCGGCCGCCGGTGCGCTCCTCGGCGCGGGCGGCGGTCTCGAACAGGGCGCACACGGCGTCCAGGTCGCGGTCGGCGTTGCGGCCGGCGGCACCGCCGCGGTGGGCTGCGCGCTGCAGGCGGGCGGGCCAGGGGGTGCCGTCCCAGAGGGCCCAGAGGGCCTCTTCGGCGGTGCCTCCGGCCGCGAGCAGCCGGCGTGCCTCACGCAGGAGGGAGCCGAGGCGCTGGGCGCCGCGGGCGTAGGAGGGGTCGTGGACGGCCAGGCGCTCGGGCTCGGCGAGGGCTTCGGCGATGAGGGTGCCGGAGGACCGCGGTACGGCTTCGCCTGCGGCGCGCTCTTCGTCTCTGAGGGCGCGGCCGAGGCGGCGGAGGTCTGCGGCGTCCATGCCGCCGAGGGGGGACGTGAGGAGGGTGAGGGCCGTCTCGGGGTCGATACGGGGGGTGCGCGCCTGCGGCGCGGGGTCTTCTTCCACCCGCCCGCCCATGACGGTTGGAGTGGCAGGAACCCCATCAGAGGACCCGCTGTCGTCGGGGGCCTCCATGGCAGCCGGAACCGTAGGCCCGGCCGGGCCGCCGTCGCCCATGACGGCGGGAGCGGCAGGCGCCCCCGCGGGCGCCGCGGCGTCCTCCGCGATGTGCTCCGCAACCACCCGCAGCGCCGTCAGCAGCGGTGTGACCGCCGGCTCCTGCCGCAGGGGGATGTCGTCGCCGTCGACCTCCACCGGGACGCCTGCCGAGGTCAGGGCGCGGCGCAGGGCCGGTATGGAGCGGGATCCGGCGCGGACGAGGACGGACATCTCGTGCCAGGGGATGCCGTCCTCCAGGTGCGCGCGGCGCAGGATGTCGGCGATGTTGTCGGTCTCCGCGCCGGCCGTCGGGTAGGTGAAGGCCTCCACGCGCCCGCCCTCGCGGACGGCCGCGAGGTCCCGGTGGGCGCGGACGGCGTCCGCGGGGAGGCGGGTGAGGGGCATCCGGCGGGTGAGCAGCCGGGTGGCCGCGAGGAGGTCCGCGGCGGAGCGCCGCGAGGTGGTGAGGACCTCGACGGGGGCGGGCGCGCCGTCCCGGCGGGGGAAGGCGTGCGGGAAGTCGAGGATGCCGTTGACGTCGGCGCCCCGGAAGGCGTAGATCGACTGGTCGGGGTCGCCGAAGGCGACGAGGGTGCGGCCGTTCCCGGCGAGCGCCTGCAGCAGCCGCACCTGGGCGGCGTCGGTGTCCTGGTACTCGTCGACGAAGACGGCGTCGTAGCGGCCGCCTAGCTCGGCGGCGGCCTCGGGCCGTTCGGCGAGGAGGACCGCGCGGTGGACGAGCTCGGCGTAGTCGAGGACGCCGCGCAGGTCGAGCAGGTCCAGGTACTCGGCGAGGAAGGAGGCGGCCGCCGCCCAGTCGGGCCGCCCGGTGCGGGCGGCGAAGTCGCCGAGGGCGCCGGGCCCCAGGCCCAGCTCGCGGCTGCGGGCGAGGACGGCGCGCACCTCGTCGGCGAAGCCGCGGGTGGTCAGGCAGGCGCGCAGTTCGTCGGGCCAGCGCACCCGCGCGCGGCCGGCCCGCTCCAGCTCGGCCTGGCCGGCCAGCAGCTCGCGCACGACGGCGTCCTGCTCGGGGCCGGACAGCAGCCTCAGGGGGTCGATGAACAGGTCGGCGTCCTGGTGGGCGCGGACGAGGGCGTAGCAGTACGAGTGGAAGGTCGTGGCCTGGGGCGCGGCGGCGCCCGCGCCGAGCCGGGCGGCCATCCGGTCGCGGAGCTCGACGGCGGCCTTGCGGCTGAAGGTGAGGACGAGGATCCGCTCCGGCGGGGTGCCCCGGCGCGCCCGCTCGGCGACGGCCTCGACCAGCGTCGTCGTCTTCCCCGTGCCGGGGCCCGCGAGGACGAGCAGCGGCCCTCCGGCGTGCTCAACCACGGCGCGCTGGCGTGCGTCCAGCTCAGGAAGGGCCGTGGAGCCCGGCCGGGTGCGCACGAGGCGGTAGGCGCCCGGGGAGGGCTGCCGTGCCTGCTGGTGCTGCGGCCGGGTCGAGCCGGAAGGCGGGGAGGAGCTCACGTGGGTTGCCGGTCCTGGTGGGGGTGCGGGGAGTCGTGCGGCCGTGCGGGGCGGGAGGCCGGGGAGTGACGGCGGTTCCCGACGCTACGCCAGGCGGCGTCCGGGGCGCAGGGCGTCGCGGGAGTCGGCGCACGGCTTCCACGGTCTCACCCGTTCGGATGAGACCGGGTCAGGCCCGGCCGGGCGGCCGTGGGCGGTGGATGCCGTCAGGTGTACGGATCCCGTCAGGTGTGCGGAGTCACACTCCCCGGGCTGCGGCCGTCCCAGCGGGCGCGGGCCATGGCGATCCGGGGGACGTGCCCCTCGGCCGACCGCCCCGCCTCGCGCAAGGGCGTGCCCTCCTCGCGGTAGCGGGCGAGGGCCCGCAGCTCGTGACCGGGCAGCAGGACGCCGTCCGCACGGACGACGCGCCACCACGGAACGGGGCCGCCGTAGAGCGCCATGACGCGCCCCACCTGCCGGGGCCCGCCCTCGCCCAGCCACTCGGCGACGTCCCCGTAGGTCATCACCCGCCCGGGTGGGATCTGCTCGGCGACCGCCAGCACACGTTCCGCGTACTCGGGAAGCTCCTCGTCCTCGCTCACCCGGTCCATGGTGCCGCACCCCGCCGACAGCCCCGTCCGGCGATCACACCGCCGATCACGCAGAGTGCGGAACCGCACTACAGGGCGTACGATCCGGAGTCCGCGCCCCCGAATTGCACCCTGATGCCCCCTCGCCCGGCGGGGCCATGCCACCATCTTCCGGGCGGTGACAGGTGATACGAGACCAAGAAGACGAGAAGGACCGGCAGCAGGGCGCGGAGCCTCCTGAGGAGGACCGCGCCCCCCGAGCGCTGCCCGCTTCCGGGGAGCGCCCGGGTGCGTACGACTGTGCGGACGGCGGTGTGCACATCGACCGGGTCGCCGGTGACGAGCCGCTGCTGCCCGCCCGCGTGCACCGCCCGGCCGACCTGGTCCGGCTCCTCCTCGGCATCGTCGGCATCGCGCTCGTCCTCGCCCTCGCGGCCTTCGCGCACGGCACCACCACGGGTCTCGCGCGGGACATCAGCGAGAGCACGGGCCGCGCCCCGCAGCTGCTGGCGAGCTTCGCGGGCCTCGCGGCCAACATCGCCATCTTCATCGTGCCCGTGGCCTTCGCCGTCGAGCGGCTGATCAAGCGGGACGGGCTGCGCATCGCCGACGGCGTGCTGGCCGCCGTGCTCGCGCACGGCGTCTCCCTGGCCACCGACCTGTGGGTCGCCCGTACGGCCCCCGAGGCGATCCGCGCGGCCCTCACCCAGCCCGCACCCACCGGCGGCTTCACCGACCCCGTCCACGGCTACCTGGCACCGGTCATCGCCTATATGACGGCCGTGGGGATGTCCCGCCGCCCCCGCTGGCGCGTCGCCATGTGGGCCGTCCTCCTCCTGGACGCCTTCGCGGTCCTGGTCAACGGCTACACCACACCGTTCTCGATCGTCACCACGGTCCTGATCGGCTGGACGGTCGCCTACGGCACGCTCTACGCCGTTGGTTCCCCCAACGTTCGCCCCACCGGCCGCCACCTGCTGTCCGGCCTGCGCCGTGTCGGCTTCAAGCCGGTGACCGCGCTGCGCGCCGAAGACGGCGCCGACGACACCGAGCCGCACGAGCGGGGCCGCCGCTACATCGTCACCCTGGAGGACGGCCCGCCCCTGGACGTCACGGTCGTCGACCGCGAACAACAGGCACAGGGCTTCTTCTATCGCGTGTGGCAGCGCCTGGCCCTGCGCGGCATCACCCAGCGCCGCAGCCTGCAGTCCCTGCGCCAGGCACTGGAGCAAGAGGCCCTGCTCGCCTACGCGGCCATCGCCGCCGGCGCCAACGCACCCAAGCTGATCGCCACCTCCGAGCTGGGACCGGACGCCGTGATGCTCGTCTACGAGCACATCGGCGGCCGCCCCCTCGGCCAGGTCCCCACCGAGGAGATCACCGACGAACTCATGGCGGGCGCGTGGCGCCAGGTGCACGCCCTGCAGTCGCGCCGCATCGCGCACCGCAGGCTCGACGGCGACGCCCTGCTGGTGGATCGTTCCGGCAACGTGGTGCTGACCGACCTGCGCGGCGGCGAGATCGCGGCCGGCGACCTCGTCCTGCGCATGGACATCGCCCAGCTGCTCGTCACGCTCGGCCTGCGGGTCGGCGCCGAGCGCGCCGTGGCCACCGGCGTGGCCGTCCTCGGCCCCGACGCCGTCGCCGACAGCCTCCCGCTCCTGCAGCCCATCGCCCTCACCCGCACCAGCCGGGCCACCCTGCGCCAGATCGCCCGCGAGCGGGCCCAGCGGGAGCGCGAGAAGGTCCTGGAGGCGGCGAGCGCCGCCAAGGAGGCCAAGGCGGCCGCGGCCGAGGAGGAGGTCAGCGGCCGCAAGGCGCTCAAGGCCGAGCGCCAGGCCGAGAAGCGGGCCATCGACGAGGCCCTGGAAGAGGCCCGCGAAGAGGACCTGCTGACCCAGATCCGCCGCCAGGTACTCCTCATCCGCCCCCAGGCCCCGATAGAGCCCGTACGCCTGGAGCGCATCAAGCCGCGCACCCTGATCAGCTTCGTCGCGGGCGCCTTCGCCGCGTACTTCCTGCTGTCACAGCTCACGCACGTGCAGTTCGGCGACCTCGTCGACAAGGCGAACTGGGCGTGGGTCGCGGTCGCGGTGGCCTTCCAGGCGCTGACGTACGTCGCCGCGGCGCTGAGCCTGCTGGGCTTCGTGCCCGAGAAGGTGGGCTTCGCCCGCACCGTGCTGGCCCAGGTGGCCGGCTCGTTCGTCAAGCTGGTCGCCCCCGCGGCCGTCGGCGGCGTGGCGCTGAACACCCGTTTCCTGCAGCGCTCGGGCGTCCGCCCCGGCCTGGCGGTGGCCAGCGTCGGCGCGTCACAGCTCTTCGGCCTCGCCTGCCACATCATGCTGCTGCTGTCCTTCGGCTACGTCACCGGCACCGAGCGCAGCTCGTCGCTCGGCCCCTCCCGCACGGTCATCGGCGGCCTGCTGACGGCCGCGGTGCTGGTGCTCGTCGTGGCGGCGATCCCCGTCCTGCGGAAGTTCGTCTCGACGCGCGTCCGCTCGCTGTTCGCAGGCGTGGTCCCGCGCATGCTGGACGTCATGCAGCGCCCGCAGAAGCTGCTCTCGGGCATCGGCGGCATGCTGCTGCTGACCGCGGCGAACGTCCTGTGCCTGGACGCCGCGATCCGCGCGTTCGGCGGCGAGCTGAGCTACGCGAGCATCGCGGTGGTCTATCTCACCGCGAACGCCCTCGGCTCGGCGGCGCCGACGCCGGGCGGCGTCGGCGCGGTGGAGCTCGCACTGACCGCGGCGCTGACGGTGGCGGGCCTCCCGGCCGAGCAGGGCACGCCCGCGGTGCTCCTCTTCCGCCTGATGACGCTGTGGCTGCCGGTACTGCCCGGCTGGCTGAGCTTCACGCACCTGACCCGCAAGGGCGCGATCTAAACCGCCATCCACCTTGCATATGCGAGCCCTACAGCCATAACGTGCCGCATATGCGTTCCTACACGATCGGCCGTGCCGCCAAGCTGCTGGGTGTCAGCGCCGACACCGTCCGGCGGTGGGCCGACGCGGGCCGGATACCGACGCGCCGCGACGAGGCGGGCAAGCGGCACATCGACGGGGCCGACCTGGCCGCGTTCTCGGTGTCGCTCGCGGCGGAGGCGGCGGACGGCGAGGACGCGTACACCAGCGCCCGCAATGCCTTCCCGGGCATCATCACGGCCGTCAAGCTCGGCGACGTCGCAGCACAGGTGGAGATCCAGGCCGGCCCGCACCGGCTGGTCTCCCTGCTCACGCGCGAGGCGGTCGAGGAGCTCGGCCTGACGGTGGGGATGGAAGCGGTGGCCCGGGTGAAGGCCACCAACGTGCACATCGACCGCACCTGACCACGGAGAGACCGATGCACCCTCGCCGCGCGCTGCCGCTCCTGGCAGGCACCCTGCTCATCCCGTTCCTGGCCGCCTGCGGCAGCAACGACAAGCCGGACGAAGCCAAAAACCCAACAACCCTCACCGTCCTGGCGGCCGCATCCCTGACGGACGTCTTCAAGCAGGCGGGACAGGCCTACGAGAAGGAACACCCGGGCACCAAGGTCAAGTTCTCCTTCGCCGGCTCGCAGGAACTCGCAGCGCAGGTACGCCAGGGAGCACCGGCGGACGCACTGGTCACGGCAGACACGAAGACGATGCAGGACCTGAAGAGCGAGACGAACACCTCGACGGTCATCGCAAAGAACCGTCTGACGATCGCCACGGCGAAGGACAACCCCAAGAACATCAAGGCCCTGTCGGACCTCTCCCGCAGCGACCTCAAGGTGGTCCTGGCGGCGCCCGAGGTGCCGGTGGGCCGCTACAGCAAGAAGGTCCTGGACCAGCAGCACGTCACGGTGAAGCCGGTCTCCCAGGAGCCCAACGTGCGCGCCGTCCTGAGCAAGGTCTCCCTCGGCGAGGCCGACGCCGGCATCGTCTACGTGACCGACGCGACCAAGGACAAGGTCGCCACCGTGGCGGTGCCGGACGAGCAGAACGCGGTGGCGTCGTACCCCGCGGCGACGCTCAAGGGCTCCAAGCACGCGCAGCAGGCCGGTGACTTCGTGAAGTGGCTGAGCACGGACGAGGCCCAGAAGCTCCTGCGCACCGCGGGCTTCCAGCAGCCGTGACCAGGGCCCGCACGCCTCTGGCGCTCGGGCTGCCCGCCGCCCTCGCGGTGGCGTTCCTGTTCCTGCCACTGGCGGGCATCCTCGCCCGCACTCCCTGGAAGACACTCCCGTCCCGCCTCACCTCTCAGCCGGTCACCGAGGCCCTGGGACTGTCCCTCCTGGTCTCGGCCTGGGCGCTCCTGCTCTCCCTGACCCTGGGCGTGCCCCTCGCATGGCTGCTGGCACGCGTGGAGTTCCGCGGCAAGTCCCTGGTGCGCTGCCTGGTGATGCTGCCGATGGTGCTGCCGCCCACGGTCGCCGGCGTTGCCCTCCTGCAGGGCTACGGCCGCCGCGGCATCCTGGGCCCCGCTCTGGAATCCATGGGCATCACCCTGCCCTTCTCCACGGCGGGAGCAGTCGTGGCATCGGCATTCGTGGCGATGCCGTTCCTGGTGATCAGCCTGGAGGGAGCCCTGGCGGGCCTCCACCCCCGCTACGAGGAGACGGCGACATCCCTCGGAGCGGCACCGCTGCGCGTCTTCCGCACGATCACCCTGCCGATGGTGGCCCCGGGCCTGATCGCCGGCGCGGCCCTCAGCTGGGCCAGAGCGCTGGGGGAATTCGGCGCAACGATCACCTTCGCGGGCAACCTCCCAGGCGAAACCCAAACACTCCCCCTGCAGGTATATCTCCTCCTCCAGGACGACCCACAGGGAGCGACAGCGGTATCGCTGCTACTCCTCCTCATCGCCACCGCAGTGCTCCTAGCGCTCAGAGGCCACTGGCTGCAGACGCGATCGAACGGGAGGGGACGGGGTGGTCCGGGGCCGGCAAGGGGCGTGACGCGTGATTTGCGGCGAGTTCCGGGGGACTCAACACGTCTGACGGGGGCCGTAAATCATGCAGCCCCGGAGGCCCCGGACCACCCCGGCCCCGCCCCCACGCCGCACCCGCTGCGCACCACGGTCGTGGGTGCGACCAACGCAACCCTCAACGCACCCCCGGGCACGACCATCGCCGTGGTGGGCCCGAACGGCGCGGGAAAAACCACGCTCCTCAGATCCCTCCTGGGCCTGACGAACCGAGCCGAGGCGACCCCCCTCACCCTCGGCAACACGGACGTATCCACACGCCCCCCGCACAAGAGGCACATCTCCTGGGTCCCCCAGGACACCTCCCTCTTCCCCCACCTCACGGCCCTCTCCAACACCGCCTACGGCCTCCGCGCCCAAGGCGTCCCCAAGGCCGAGGCCCACCGCCGGGCCCGGCACTGGCTGGACCGCCTGGACGTAGGCGCCCTGGCCCACCGCAAACCGGCGAGCCTCAGCGGCGGCCAGGCCCAGCGCGTGGCCCTGGCCAGAGCCCTGGCCGCCCGCCCCCGCCTGCTGCTCCTCGACGAGCCCCTGGCGGCTCTGGACCAGTCGGCCCGCTCCGCCGTCCGCCACACGCTCCGCACCCACCTGGCGGACTTCCCCGGCGTCTGCCTCATCGTCACCCACGACCCCGTGGAGGCGGTGTCCCTGGCCGACCACGTCCTCGTCCTGGAGGACGGCGCAACCGTCCAGTACGCGACGCCGACGGAGCTGACCCGCCACCCGCGCTCCCCGTGGGTGGCGCGCATGCTGGGCCGCAACGCGTGGCCGGGCAAATCGACCGCAGAGAACACCCTGCTCCTCGACGAAGGAGCGAGCCTGGTCACGGCCGACGCCCACGAACCGACAACCGGCCTGGCCGTAGTCGCCCCGGAGGCGGTCTCCCTCCACACCGCGCCCCCCACCGCAGGCAGCCCCCGCAACGTCTGGCAAGGCACGATCCGCGAAATCACCGCCCACGGCGGACGCCTGCGCATCCTCGTCACGGGCGAACCGGACGTCGTAGCGGAGATCACCCCGGCCGCCGCAGCCGAGCTGAATCTCGCGGAAGGCACACCGGTGTGGGTGAGCGTCAAGGCCACAGAGATCACATTCGTCCCCCTGTAGAGGGTTTGTAGCCACCCACCCACGCACCCCCTGCCCACCCCCACACCCCCGCCCACCCACGTAACCCGTACGCCCCACCCCGCGCGCACCCCCACCGCCCCGCCCGGACGATGAGCAGGTGACCAGATCCGCACGGGCAAGGCGCATGCTCACCGCCGTACTCCTGGCGGTCACAACAGCAGGCTGCACAGGAAGCAGCGGCGGCAGCGGCAGCGCAAGCAATCCGAACCCGGGCGAGACAACCCACGCACAGGCGCCCACACCGGCAAGCGCGCAGGCCAACGCGCAGGGCAACGCAGAGGCCGCCGCCCGCCAGCAACTGACCTGGAAAGCCTGCCCACCCCCCACCACCGCGGAGAGCGGATCGTCGTCGGGCAGGGCCCCGGGCCCGGACTGGGAGTGCGCGACCCTCCACGCACCCCTCGACTACGCCAGGCCCATGAGCAACAGCAACACGATCGACATCGCCCTGATCAGGGCGAAGGCCACGGACCAGGCCCGCCGCATCGGTTCGCTGGTCTTCAACTTCGGCGGCCCCGGCGGCTCCGGCATCACCACGCTCCCGGCCTTCGCCGACGACTACAAGGAGCTGCGCACCCGCTACGACCTGGTCAGCTTCGACCCGCGGGGCGTGGGCCGCAGCAGCGGTGTCGTCTGCCTGGACGACCGGCAACTCGACGCGTACTACGCGGCGGACGCCGCCCCGGCCACCGCTCAGGAGGAGAAGGCCCTGGTGGACCGGGTGACGGCCTACGCCGCCGCGTGCGAGCGCAGATCCGGCAGGGTCCTCCCCCACGTGGGCACGGAGAACGCCGCCCGCGACATGGACCTGATGCGCCAGGTCCTGGGCGACGCCAAGCTGCACTACTTCGGGGTGTCGTACGGCACGGAACTGGGCGGCGTCTACGCCCACTTGTTCCCGGACAAAGTGGGCCGCGCGCTCTTCGACGGCGTGGTGGACCCCGGCGCGGACCCCGTCCAGAGCGCCCTCGCCCAGGCCCAGGGCTTCCAGCTGGCGCTCACCAACTACATGGAGGCCTGCACGAAGACGGCGGACAACTGCCCGACCGAGGGCCAGATCGGCTCCCTCCTCCGGCGCCTGGCCGAGAAGCCGATCCCGGGAGCGGCGGGCCGCGACCTGACCCGTTCCCTGGCCACGGGCGGCATCGCCCAGTCCCTCTACTCGAAGGACTTCTGGGACTACCTGACCGAGGGCATCGAGGACGCCGAGAACGGCGACGGACGGCTCCTGCTCTCCCTCGGCGATGCCATGAACGGCCGTGGCCAGGACGGCCGTTACAGCACGCTGCAGTCGTCCCTCAACGCCATCACCTGCGCCGACTTCGCCCAGCGCTACACCGCGGCGGAGATCGAGCAGCACGTGCCCGCGTTCCGCAAGGCGTCCTCCGTCTTCGGGGACTTCATGGCCTGGAGCCTCACCCAGTGCACGGGCTGGCCGGTGAAGGGCGCGTGGCAGACGCCCGACGTGAGCGCGAAGGGCTCGGCTCCGATCCTCGTCGTCGGCAATACCGGTGACCCTGCGACCCCTTACGAGGGAGCGAAGCGGATGGCGCAGGAGCTGGGGCCGGGCGTGGCCGCCGTGCTGACCTTCCGCGGCGAGGGCCACGGCGCCTACGACAGTGGCAATGCCTGTGTCAAGGGGGCAGTCAACGCCTACCTGCTGGACGGTACGGTGCCGGAAACAGACAAGATCTGCTCATAGCACACATAGCACATATCACCGGTTGCGCGGGCCCAAGGCATGATCGATCCGGATTCGGGGTCGAATGTCAGTGGCTCGCACTACGATCGCCCGCACAGCAGTTCCGCGGACGACGAACGCAGTTCGGGGGGACGACAGTGCCGGACAAGAGGCCGCGCAAGGGGCCGTACGAGACGCCGAAGGCGCCGTTCAGGGCGCCGCACGCCACCGGCGACCACGGCCACGGGCACGGCCAGGCCGACCGCAGAGCCAGGGCCGTCACCGGCGCCCTGGCCATCGCCGCGCTGGTGGCCGCCCTCGTCGCGCTCTGGCAGACGCAGTCCGCACCGCTCGGCGGGCGCTCGTACTGCTGGGGCGCCTGGCCCGAGGACGAGGCCCCGTTCCGCCGCGGCGACCACGACCGCACCTCGGACGAGAGCGCGCCCGCGCCCGGGCGGACCACCGGCCACTGCTCGCTCCGCTGGCGCGGCGGCCAAGGCCCCGGCGCGTACGAGCAGCGGGTGGACCTCCGCCTGGGCACGGGGCCGCGGGAGGCGGCCGAACGCCGCTCGTGGCTGGGCGAGTTATTCGGGGGCGGCGACGTCCCCCTGCCCGACGGCCTGCCGGGTTTCGCCGCCGCCTCCGGCACGGGAGCCCTGGTGCTCCCGGAGGGCTGTGACGTGGACGGCCGCCCGTCGGTGGTGACGCTGAAGAGCGTCATGGCCCTCTCCCCCGACATCACAGGAGAGTTGCTGATCAGGGCAGCAAACAAGGCGACCAGAGCGACGAGTTGCACGACCCTCCCCCCGATCCGCCTGCACAAAGAGCCGCCGTCCCCCACGGCCCCAGGCACGAGCACGGAAACGGGCACGGACACGGCCCCGGGCACAGACACAGCACGGGACCACTGCGGTATCCCGGGCCTGGGCAAGAAGACGGCCCCGGCCTCCGGGTCCGGGCCCGGCACCGGGCCCGGCACCGGGCCCGCCGAGGACAGCGACTTCCACAGCTGCGCCATAGCAGGCGCCAAGGGCTGGGCCGCCCGCTTCGCCACCACCGCCAGGCCCCGCCTGGTGGCCCTCTTCGACGGCCTCACCGGCGACCGCCCGCCGGCCCCCGGCTGGCGGGCCCACGGCAGCATCGACGCATCCGGAGCCCTGGTCCGGGCCGACTGCGATGGCAGGCCCACGGTCTTCACCATGCGCAGCGGCCCCGGCCGCACCCACACCCGCCTGGACGACCCGCGCGAGGCCTTCCCCCGCTATGTGGACGCCGTCGCCGCGCAAATGGGCTGTGCGCCCCTGCGCGCCGGGTGACGCCTCCACGCGGCGGCTGCTCCGCGGCCTTCACCTCCGTACAGTCGGTGGAATGAGTTCCCTACGGCCTCGGGCCACCACCCCTCGGGCCACCACCGCCCTCCTCGGCGCCGGCGTCGCGCTCGTGACGGCCCTCGCCGCCACCGGCTGCGGCAGCGGCGGCTCCCAGGCCGCCGGGGACGCCAAGAGCGCCGCCGGGGGCGACCGCGCCGGCAGCGCTCCCACAGCCCCGCTGCGCTGGACGGCGTGCTCCGCACCCACCGCCGCGCAGGGCAGCGACGGCAAGGCACCCGGCAAGGCGTGGGAGTGCGCGAAGCTCCCCGTCCCGCTGGACTACGCCAAGCCCGACGGCGAGAAGATCGAGCTCGCCCTGATCCGTACCAAGGCCCGCGACAAGGACCGGCGCCTCGGCTCGCTCGTCTTCAACTTCGGCGGCCCCGGGGGATCCGGCGTGGCCACCCTGCCCGGCCTGGCCACCAGCTACGACAAGCTGCGCGACCGCTACGACCTGGTCAGCTTCGACCCGCGGGGCGTGGGCGAGAGCGCGGGCGTGCGCTGTCTGAGCGACAAGGAGACCGACGCCGCGAACCAGATCGACGGCACGCCCGACGACGCGGACGAGGAGCGGGCGGCCCTCGCGGCGAACAAGGCGTACGTGGACGCCTGCGCGAAGAACTCCGCCAAGCTCCTGCCCTACGTCGACACCCTGAGCGCCGCCCGCGACATGGACCGGCTGCGGGCCGCCCTGGGCGACGACAAGCTCAACTACTTCGGCATCTCCTACGGCACCGAGCTCGGCGGCGTCTACGCCCACGCGTTCCCCGGGAACGTGGGGCGC
Organism: Streptomyces hiroshimensis; assembly: GCF_014650335.1. Classification (GTDB taxonomy): domain Bacteria; phylum Actinomycetota; class Actinomycetes; order Streptomycetales; family Streptomycetaceae; genus Streptomyces; species Streptomyces hiroshimensis. Next base: position 239,894 of record NZ_BMUT01000008.1, on the reverse strand, counting down.
GCGGTGCTCGACGCGGTGGTCGATCCCACGCAGGATCCCGTGCAGGGCAACCTCGGCCAGGCCAAGGGCTTCCAGCTCGCCCTGGACGACTACCTCAAGGACTGTGCCGCCTCGGCCCAGGCCGCCCGCTGCCCCACCCGGGACGGGATCGTCTCCCTGCTCAAGAAGCTCGACGCACGGCCGCTGCCGACGCGCCAGGGCCGCAAGCTGACGCAGGACGAGGCCGTCAACGGCATCGCGTCCGCGCTGTACTCCAAGGACACCTGGAAGTTCCTGACGCAGGGGCTGCAGGAGGCCACGAACAGGGGCACCGGCGACACTCTGCTGCTGCTCTTCGACCTCCTCAGCGGCCGCGGCTCCGACGGCCGCTACAGCAACCTCGGGCCCGCCAACCGGGCGATCTCGTGCGCCGACTCCCGGCAGCGCTACACGGCCGACGACGTGAAGAGCCGCCTGGCGGAGTTCCGGGCGGCCTCACCGGTCTTCGGGGAGGCCTCTGCCTGGTCGCTCCTCGGCTGCACGGGCTGGCCCGTCGAGGGCAAGTGGAAGACGATCGACGTGAGCGCGCAGGGTTCGGCGCCGATCGTCGTCATCGGCAACACGGGCGACCCCGCGACGCCTTACGCGGGCGCGCACCGCATGGCGGAGGGCCTGGGCAAGGACGTCGCCGTGGAGGTCACGTACAAGGGTGAGGGGCACGGGGCGTACAACAGCGGCAATGCGTGCATGGTCCGCACCGTCGATGCGTACCTGCTGGACGGCAAGGCCCCGGCTCAGGGCACGACCTGTTCGTAAAGCAGGGGGCGACCCGCTGCCGCGGGTCGCCCCCTGTCAAGAAACAAGAAGGTGTGCTCAGTAGACCGGCTTGTCCGGCTCGACCTGGTGGACCCAGCCGATCACACCGCCGCCCACGTGCACCGCGTCCGCGAACCCGGCCGCCTTGAGCACCGCCAGCACCTCCGCCGACCGGACACCCGTCTTGCAGTGCAGGACGATCCGCTTGTCCTGCGGCAGGTCCTGCAGGGCCGTGCCCATCAGGAACTCGTTCTTCGGGATCAGCCGGGCGCCGGGGATCGAGACGATCTCGTACTCGTTCGGCTCGCGGACGTCGATGACGTCGATGTTCTCGCCGTCGTCGAGCCACTCCTTGAGCTGCTTGGGAGTGATCGTGGAGCCGGCCGCGGCCTCCTGGGCCTCCTCCGAGACGACGCCGCAGAACGCCTCGTAGTCGATGAGCTCCGTGACGGTCGGGTTCTCGCCGCAGACCGCGCACTCGGGGTCCTTGCGGACCTTGACCTGGCGGTAGGTCATCTCCAGGGCGTCGTAGATCATCAGACGGCCGACCAGCGGCTCGCCGATGCCCGCGAGCAGCTTGATCGCCTCGTTGACCTGGATGGAGCCGATCGAGGCGCACAGCACGCCCAGCACGCCGCCCTCGGCGCAGGAGGGCACCATGCCCGGCGGCGGGGGCTCGGGGTACAGGCAGCGGTAGCAGGGGCCGTGCTCGCTCCAGAAGACGGACGCCTGGCCGTCGAAGCGGTAGATCGAGCCCCACACGTACGGCTTGTTCAGCAGCACGCAGGCGTCGTTGACGAGGTAACGCGTGGCGAAGTTGTCCGTACCGTCGACGATCAGGTCGTACTGGGAGAAGATCTCCATCACGTTGTCGGCTTCGAGCCGGCCCTCGTGCAGGACGACGTTCACGTACGGGTTGATGCCCTGCACCGAATCCCGCGCGGACTCGGCCTTCGGGCGGCCGATGTCCGCCTGGCTGTGGATGATCTGGCGCTGCAGGTTCGACTCGTCGACCTCGTCGAACTCCACGATGCCGAGCGTGCCCACGCCGGCGGCGGCCAGGTACATCAGTGCGGGCGAACCGAGACCGCCGGCACCCACGCAGAGCACCTTCGCGTTCTTCAGGCGCTTCTGCCCGTCCATACCGACATCGGGGATGATCAGGTGGCGGGAGTACCGGCGAACCTCGTCAACGGTGAGCTCGGCAGCCGGCTCGACCAGGGGTGGCAGCGACACGGGGTCTCCAGGGGAGGCGTCCCCGCTCGCGCGGGGAACATACAGGCGGCGTTCGGTTCTTCCCCTGTAACCCTGCCACGCGCCGTCTCATTCCGAGACACCCGGTCCGATGCGCGAGACGATCTCGTCCCAGTAGCCGGGCATCACCTCCCAGGGGTCCGCTTCGTCCCGGTCCGTCCGGTCGGTGAAGTAGATCGTGCCGGCGCCCTGCCAGCGGGCGAGGCGCAGCGCCTCGTCCAGGTGGGCGCGGGGGACGCCGTGCACGAGGTGGCAGAAGCGGGCCGCCGGGAAGTCGGCGGTCCACTCGGCGACCTGCGACCAGCGGTAGGCCGACCAGGGCCCGTAGAAGGTGACGAGCTGGTCGGCGAGGTCGGCGTAGCCGGGCGAGGGGTACGTCCCGTGGACGAGCACCACGTACGCCCGGTCGAGCATCGTCCGCAGGGAGGCGACGGTGCGGCGGGTGCCGGGCAGGGCGGCGGGGTCGGCGGGGGTGGCGTCGAGGGCGAACCCGTCGGCCTTGTACCAGTTCAGATAGCGCTGGGCCTCGGAGAGCACCTCGCCGAGGGGGCGCTCGCCGAACCGCAGGTCCAGGTGGCCGAGGACCCGGATGCCCGCCTCGCGCAACCGGGCGGCGGCGGCGACGCGATAGGGATCCGGGCGGTCGCCGGGGCCCCCGGACGTGGCGCCGCCCGGGGCGGCCATGGCGCCGCTGCCGAGCACGACCCACTCCACGGGGACGTCGGTGCGCAGGAGTTCGCCCCATTCGGCGGGGGCGAGCAGGGGGTGCGCGAAGCCCGGGACCCCGAAGCGCAGCGGGGCCTCGCGGACGGCGCGGGAGCGGCGCTGCCCGGGCGGGCTCAGATGCGACACGCGGCCTCCATCCAGATGTCGGCCAGCGACTCCTCCAGGCCGATGCGGGGGCGCCAGCCGAGCCGGTCGCGGGCGGTGCGGACGTCGGCCTGCTGCCAGCTGCCGCAGCCGTCGGGGTAGGGGTAGGCGGGCGGGGTGCCCAGGTGGGGGTCGTCCAGCTCGTGGAGGGATCCGCCGTAGCCGGCGACGCGGGCGAGGGTGGCCGCGGCCTCGCGCAGCCGGACCGCCCGGCCGGTGCCGATGTTGACGGCGCCCTGGGCGGCGGAGAGGGAAGCGGCGTGGACGGCGCGGGCGACGTCGCGGACGTCGACGAAGTCGCGCTGGACGCCGAGGCCGCTGAGCTTGAGCTCGTTGTCGCCGTTCTGCATGGCGCGCCGCAGGGCGTCGGCGAGTCTGCCGAGGGGGGAGCCGGCGGGGGTGCCGGGGCCGACGGGCGAGAAGACGCGCAGGACGATGGCGTCGAGGCCGGAACCGAGGACGAGCTCGGTGGCGGCGAGCTTGCTCACCCCGTACGGGCCTCCGGGGCGGGGGACGGCATCCTCGGCGGTGGACGAGCCGGGCTGGGAGGGCCCGTACTCGGAGGAGCAGCCGAGCTGGACGAGGCGGGCGCCGCAGCCGCTGCGGCGCAGCGACTCGCAGACGGTGGCGACGGCGACGGTGTTGTGGCGGGTGAGGTCGCGGGCGCCGCCGCGGGTGGCGCCCGCGCAGTTGATCACGACGCCGGGGTGGACGGCGTTCAGGAAGCGGGTGAGCGCGCCGGGGCTGCCGGTGGCGAGGTCGAAGCGGACGTCCGCGTCGTCGCCGCGGCCGAGGGCGGTGAGCTGGACGGCGGGGTCGGCGAGCAGCCGGTCGGCCACGTAGCGGCCGAGGTATCCGTTGGCACCGAGCAACAGAACCCTCATCGGTCGCGCCCTCGCTCTCGCCCGGCGGTGCGGATGGGGTGAACGGTCATCTTCCTTGCTCCTCTGACGGGGGGTGTGCGGCGGGAGTGTGCGGCTGGGACGGATGCGGTCGGGCAGCGGCGCGCGGGCAGTCACCGGGCCCGGACGGCGGCTTCTCCGGGGTCGGCGGGGGCCGGGGCGAGCGCCCCGCAGCGGTGGGCGGAGGCCCGGGAGAGCGCGCTCAGGGCGTGGGCGAGGAGGGCGAGCGCGGGGAGCGCGCAGGCCACGAGGGGTATGGCGGCGGGGCCGTAGGCTCCGGACGCCCAGGCGACGGCGGGTGCGGCGAACGGCTGCGCGCCCCGGGGCCCCGCGCCCAGCGCCGCCGCGCCGAGTGCGGCCGCTTCCACGCCGCAGGCGGTCAGCACGGCGACGGCGGCGCTCCGCCCGAAGCCGCGGGCGGTGAGCAGCCGGGCCAGGAAGAGCAGCCCGCCGAGCGCGGTGACGGCGACGAGCTCGGCGGGCGGGGCGGCGGGGGCTCCCAGGCCTGCCCGCGCGGCCCACAGGAGCGCGGCCAGGGTGGCCGTGAACAGCCCTACGGCCGTGAGGAGTACGGGCCAGGCGCGGGCCCGGAACTCGGCGCGGGAGCGGCTGGCGACGAGGGCGTGCCGCACGCGCCCGGTGAACCACCGCGCGCACCACAGCGCCGGGACGAGGCCGCAGGTGAGGGCGGCGGCGACGGGGACGGCGGCGCGTAGGACGTCCACCAGGGCCGGGCCGCTCGCGTGGCCGGATACCCCGGATACACCTGATGCGCCTGGTACGCCCCCGGAAGCACCGCCGGAGAGAAGTCCGGGGAGGTGGCCGGAGAACAGCGCGGCGAGGGCGGGGCCGCCGAGGAGGGCGTACGCGACGAGCCAGGCGCCGGCGAGCAGGCCGGCGAGGCGCCACGGGGCGCGCACGGAATGCGCGAGCGCCGCCTGGTCGCAGGGCGCGCCGGGCGCGGGCCGCGCGGGCTCCTCGCGCTCGGCGCGGGCGTAGAGCTCGTCGGCGAGGGAGAAGACGTCGCGGTGCCGGCACTCCGCCGCGGCGCGGTCCGTGAGGCCCCCGTCCTCCAGGACGGCGGCGATCTCCAAGGGGTCCACGGCGCGGGCGCACAGGCCGTGGTGGCGGTGGAGGAGGGCCTTCACCGGGTCGGTGCGCGGGGCGGCTATGCCGGCTGCGGCCGGTGCGCTGCCGTCCCTCAGGGGTGTGGTCATGGGCGCCCTGCCCAGGTCGGAGAGGACTGGCGGGGTGTCAGGTCGATCGGAGGGCGGGCCTCCGCGGCGTGGGAGAAGGGGACGGAGGGGTCGGCGGCGCTCTCGCGCACGGGGGTGCGGGAGATGAGTTCGAGGTAGATGCCGTGGAAGTCCGTCACATGCCGTTCGGTGGTGAAGAGTTCGAGGGCGCGGGCGCGGGCCGCGGCGCCGAGTCTGGCTCTTCGGCCGGGGTCGTGCAGCAGCTCCAGGCAGCCCTCGGCGAGGGCCCCGGGGTCGCGCGGCGGGACGACGAGGCCCGTACCGCCGACGACTTCGCGCACGGCGGCGCAGTCCGGCGAGACGGTGGCGCGCCCGCAGAGCATGGCCTCGACGAGGGGCAGCGGGAAGGTCTCCACGCCCCCGGCGAGGACGACGACGGTGCCCGAGGCGTAGGTGTCGGGGAGCCCCTCGGGGGCGTAGGAGACGCCGAAGGCGGGCTGGACGCCGGGCAGCGGGGGGCCGGCGATCCGCAGCCGGGCCTCGGGCTCGGTCCGGCGCAGGGCTGCGAGGGCCTCCCACAGGAAGGGGTCGGCGTTGCCGCCGGTCCACAGGACGGTCAGGCCGTCGTCCGTGCCGTCGCCGGCGTCGGAGCGCTCTCCCACGGCCTCGTACGGGCCGGGGTCGAGGCCGGGGTGCACGGTGCGCAGCCGGGCGGGGTCGGCGCCGCAGCGCTCCTGCCAACGCCGCACCTGGGCGTCGCCGGGGGTGACGATGTCGGCGCAGGCGTAGATCTCGGCGGTCAGCTGCCGGTGGAAGGCGGACAGCAGGGTCCGTACGGGCAGGGAGAGGCCGGCGGCGCTGGCGGCGCTGTTGAGGTAGTAGGCGCGCAGGCGCACCTCGTACTCGGTGACGAGGAAGGGGGTGCCGAAGAAGCGTTTGGCCAGCAGTCCCGGCAGGGCGGCGGGGCCTGCGGTGGTGGCGTGGCACAGATCGACGCCGGCGAGCCCGCGGTCGGCGTCGGTGCCGTACCAGTCGAGGGACAGGGGGCGCAGCGCCCGCTCCAGGAGGGCGGTGACGGCGAGGAGGTCGGCGACGCGGATGCCGTAGGCGGCGGGGTGGGACCCGGGGGTGCGGCAGGCGGTCTCCAGGATGCGCAGGGCTTGTTCGGAGCGGAGGGCCGAGCCGAGGCCGCCGGCGTCGCGGGCGAGGTCGGCGAGGCCGTGCAGGGCGTCGGCGAAACGGTACGCCTGATCTTTACGGTCGTCGGGGCCCGGCTCGACGGTGGCGGTGAGCGCCTCGGCGAGCCCGGCGAAATAGGCGCCGAAACGACGCCGCTCCCGGCGCCCGTACGAGCGGTGCGCGCGCCCCACGGCCCCGGCCGGATCCCCCCACAGGGGAGCCGTCCGCACGCGCCGGACGTGCTCCGGCAGATCGCACCAGCCGCCGGCGTCCTGCCGGGCGCGGCGGCTCAGGGCACAGATCTCGAAGTCGTGCCCCGGCAGGCCCCGCACGAGCCGGTCGCACCACTGGCCGCCCTCACCCGAGGCATACGGATACCCACCCTCCGTAAGGAGTCCCACGCGCACGCACGCACCCCCGTCTGTCCCTTGTGGTCGCCCTCTTGTGGCCTGTGGCCGCCGAACGGCAGCGGAAGCACGCTATGCGGGCTCGCCCGTGGCGGGGGGGA
>NZ_BMUT01000008.1:89687-233169 GCF_014650335.1 Streptomyces hiroshimensis | reverse complement strand
ACCGGAAGGGGTGAACAGAGGTGACTTTCCAGGAGATGAGGCGTTGCCTCGCGCTATGCGGGGGCTTCGGCCCCTTCGAGCCGCGGGACCGCCGCGAGCAGGCCCTTGGTGTAGGCGTGCCGGGGCTCCTCGTAGACGGTGTCGGCCGGGCCCTCCTCGACGATCCGGCCGCCGCGCATCACGACCAGCCGGTCGCTGACCTGCCGTACGACCGCGAGGTCGTGGGCGATGAAGACGAGCGCGAGGCCGAGGTCGCGCTGCAACTCGCCGAGCAGGCGCACGACCTGTGCCTGGGTGGTGACGTCGAGCGCGGAGACGGGCTCGTCGCAGACGATCAGCTTCGGCTCGGGCGCGAGGGCCCGTGCGATGCCGATGCGCTGCCGCTGGCCGCCGCTGAACTCGTGCGGGTAGCGGTGGTAGACGCCGGGGTCGAGCCCCACGCGCTCCAGCAGCTCCCGCACGCGCGCGACGATCGCCGCGTCGTCGAGCTTCCCGGCGGCGCGCAGCGGGTCGGCGATCGACTCGCCGACGCTGCGCCGGGGGTTGAGCGAGGAGACGGGGTCCTGGAAGACCATCTGCAGCTCGCTGCGGAAAGCGCGCAGTTCGCGCTCCTTCAGGCCGCCGATGTCGCGGCCCCGGTAGCGCAGTTCGCCGCCGGTGGGGGCGAGGAGGCGGACGAGCATGCGGCCGAGGGTCGTCTTGCCGCTGCCGGACTCCCCCACGACGCCGACGGTCTCGCCGGGCCGTACGGTCAGCGACACGTCGTCGACGGCGGTGACGGCGTCCTTGCCGCGGCCGAACCGCCGGGTGAGGCCGGTGGCTTCGAGCAGCGGGGCGTCGTCCGCGCCGGCGCCGCGCACGCCCGCGCCCGGGCGGCGGACGCCGACCCGCGGGACGGCCGCGAGCAGGTCGCGGGTGTACGTCTCGCCCGGAGTGTCGAGCAGGGTGCGGACGGGGCCGCGCTCGACGGCACGGCCGTCCTTCATCACGAGCAGCTCGTCGACGCTGCCGGCCGCCACGCCCAGGTCGTGGGTGACCAGGACGAGGCCCATGCCGGTCTCGGCGCGCAGGTCGCGCAGGAGGTCGAGGATCTGGGCCTGGACGGTGACGTCGAGGGCGGTGGTGGGCTCGTCGGCGACCAGCAGGCGCGGCTCGCAGGCGAGGGCCATCGCGATGAGGGCGCGCTGGCGCATGCCGCCGCTGAACTCGTGCGGGCGGGAGCGGGCGCGGCGGGCCGCGTCCGGGATGCCCACGCGGTCCAGCACCTCGGCCGCACGCGCGCGTGCGGCACGGCGGGAGGCGTCGCGGCGGTGGACGCGGTAGACCTCGGCGATCTGGTCGCCGATGGCCTGGTAGGGGTCGAGGGAGGAGAGCGGGTCCTGGAAGACCATGGCGGCGACGCCGCCGCGCAGCCGGCGCAGAGCGGCGTCGTCGGCGGCCTGGACGTCGTGACCGGCGACGGTCACCGCGCCGGTGACCTCGGCGCCGGTGTCCCGGTGCAGCCCCAGCAGCGCGTAGGCGGCCGTGGACTTGCCGGAGCCGGACTCGCCGACGATGCCGAGGGACCCGCCCTGCGGGACGGTGAACGACAGGCCGTCGACGGCCCGTACGAGGCCTCCTCCGGCCCGGCCGCCGTCCCCGGCCGGGAAGGCGACGGAGAGGCCGGAGACGGCCACCAGGGGCTCGGACGTACGCGGTTCGGACGTCATCGCAGGGCCACCCTTCGGTCCGCAGCGGCGTAGAGCACGTCCGCCACGATGTTGGCGATGACGACGGCGGTGCCGGTGACCATGACCACCGCGACGACCACGGGCAGGTCGAGGGTGGTCGTGGCGTGCACCAGCAGCGCCCCGATCCCGGGCAGGCCGAACATCATCTCGGTGAGGATCGCGCCGCCGAACATCGACCCGAAGTCGGCGGCCGACAGGGCGATGACGGGACCGACGGCGCCGCGCAGGGCGTGGTGCGTGACGAGCTTGCGCTCGGCGACCCCGTAGGCGCGGAAGGTGCGGATGTGGTCCTCGGCCAGCGTCTCCAGCAGAGAACTGCGCGTGAGCCGGGCGTACTTCGCCGATTCGAGCAGCCCGAGCGCGACCCAGGGCAGCAGCATGTTCCAGGCCCACTGCTCGGGGTCCTCGGTGAGCGGCACGTACGAGGGGAAGGGCAGCCAGGCCAGGTAGGCGCAGAAGAGCATCAGCAGGCCGAGGCCGCTGATGAAGACGGGGGTGGCGGTCCCGGCGAGGGTGAGCCAGGTGAGCACGCGCTCCGTCGCGCCGCCGCGGCGCAGCGCGGACAGCAGGCCCGTGGCGGTCCCCAGCAGCAGGGAGACGGCCATGGCGCCGACCGCGAGCGAGGCGGTGGCGGGCAGCCGCTCGATCAGCATGTCGGTGACCTGCTGGTTGTTCTGGTACGACAAACCGAAGCACGGGGCGTCGCAGTGCAGCACCGCGGTGCCGGTGGAGTAGTCGTGCCCGGCGACGATGCCCTGCAGGAAGTGCCAGAACTGGAGGTACACAGGGTCGCCGAGGGAGAGCTGATCGCGGACCTGGGCGATCTGCTCGGGGTTGCAGCGCGGGCCGCAGGCCAGGCGGGCGGGGTCGCCGGGCGCGATGTAGAAGGTCGCGTAGACGACGACGGAGAGCACGAGGAGGACGCCGAGGGCGCCTGCGGCGCGCCGCAGGAGGTATCCGGTCACGCCGCGCCTCCCGCGCCGCTCGTGCGCGCCTTGCGCCGGCTCCGGCCGACGCGCAGCCGTGAGGCCTCGCGCGGGTCGAGCGCCGTGCGCACCCCGTCGCCGAGGACGGTGAAGGCGAGCGTGGTGACGAAGAGCATGAGCGCCGGCAGCAGCACGTACATGGGGTCGGCGCGGAACCAGGTGGTGGCCGACGAGAGCATGTGGCCCCAGGAGGGGGTCGGGGGTTTCACGCCGACGCCGAGGAAGGACATGCTCGCTTCCAGCACGATGTTGGTGGGCAGCAGGACGGCCGCGTAGGTGATCACGGGCGCGGCGAGCGAGGGCAGCAGCTCGCGCCGGGCGACGCGCCAGGTGGAGCCTCCGGTCAGCCGGGCGGCCGAGACGAAGTCGAGCTTCATCAGGCTCATGGTCTGGGCGCGGACGAGGCGTGCCATGCCGCCCCACTGCAGCAGCCCGATGGCGATGGCGAGCAGCACGGGGCGCGGGAAGTCCGCGGGGACGACGGCCATCAGGGCGATGGCGAAGACGAGCAGGGGCATGGCCACCATCACGTCGGTGATGTGGGTGAGCACACTCTCGACGAAGCGGTTGCCGAGGGCGGCCGCCAGGCCGAGGCCGACGCCGACGAGGATCTGGACGGCGGTCGCGCCGACGGCCACGAGCAGCGAGACCCGGGCCCCGTAGACCAGGCGCACGAACAGGTCGCGTCCGGTGCCCGGTTCGACGCCCAGCCAGTGCTCGGCGCTGACGCCGCCGAAGTCGCCGAAGGGGACGCCGCCGCGGGCGGAGTCGACCAGCGTGTCGTGGTAGCTGTTCGCGTCCTGGCCCTCCAGCGCGGCCAGCAGGGGCGCGGCGACGGCGATGAGGACGAGCAGGCCCAGCACGGCGGCGGCCGCGAGCGCGGACTTGCGCGCTCTCAGCCGCCGCCAGGCCTGCCGGGCGCCGGAGGCGGGAAGGGCTCCCGCCTCCGGTTCCCTGCCGGTGAGGAGATCGGTGGTCACTTGACCGCGACCTGCGAGATGTCGAGGACGCCGGTCCAGTTGCTGATGACGACGTTCTTGACGTCCTTGCCGAAGAGGCGCTTGTAGACGGGGTTGAACAGCGGCACGGTCAGGGCCTGCTCGCTGATCTTCTTGTCGAGGGCGCCCCAGCGCTGCGCGGCCGCGTCATGGTCGGTGATCTTGTTGATCGCGTCGATCTCGTCGTTGACCTTCGGGTCGTCGAGACGGGCGGTGTTGAAGTTGGCGGCTTCCTTCACGATCTGCCGGCCGTCGAAGATCGGGGCGAGGAAGGGACCGCCGGAGGGCCAGTCGGCACCCCAGTGGGCGATGAAGAGGCCCGGCTGCTTCTCGAAGCTGTGGATCTTCTCGTCGTAGTCGTTGTCCTCCAGCCCCTCCAGCTTGACGGTGATCCCGGCCTCCTTGAGCGCGGCCTGGACCGCGGTCGCGATCTCGGGGCTGGTCTCGAAGTTCTGGGCGGTGGAGTGGGTGAGGGTGATCTCCAGGCCGTTCTCGTGACCGGCCTCCTTCAGCAGCTCCCTGGCCTTGGCCGCATCGCCCTTGGCGCCCGCCGGGAAGTGGTCGTAGGGCGTGTAGCCGAGGGGCTTCTGGCGGGGCAGGAAGGTCGTCGTGGGCTCGGCGAGCGAGGAGCCGCCCGCGGCGTTGACGACGCTCGTGCGGTTGATCGCGTAGGAGATCGCCTGGCGGACCTTCGGGTCGTCGAAGGGCTTCACCGTGGGGTTGAAGGCCAGGTAGGAGGTCTGGCCGAAGTGGCCGGTGCCGACCCGGCCGGCGAGGTTCTTGTCACCGGTGACCTGGGCGAGCTCGGCCGGGCCGAGGTTGGTGTCGGTGGTCACCGCGGCGGCGTCGGGGCCGGAGCCGGTCGACAGGCGCTGGTTGATGACCGCGGAGGACAGGCCCGACTTGATCTCGATCCGGTCGGGGTAGGCGTGCCGCTCCTTGTCCGTGTCCTCGGACCAGTTGGGGTTGCGCTCCAGCGTCATCTGCTCGCCGTCGCCCGCGTTCTTGACGACCTTGTACGGACCGGAGGAGACCGGGTGCTCCGCGTACTTCGCGCCGGTGTCCTTGGCCTTGGGCACGGGGGCGAACTGGGTGGAGGTGGCGAAGTAGGGGAAGTCGCCCTCGGACTTGCGCAGCTTGAAGACGATGGTCTTCTCGTCGGGCGTCTCGATGGAGTCGAGGCCCTTCTTCTCCTTGTACGGCCCCTGGTACGTGTCGCCGCCGATCAGCCAGTCGCGCAAGTAGGGGGCTCCGCCGGAGAGTTCGGCGGCGAAGGAGCGCTCGACGCCGTACTTGATGTCGGCGGAGGTGATGGGCGAGCCGTCCTCGTACTTGAGGCCGTCCTTCAGCTTGTACGTCCAGGTCTTGGCGTCGTCACTGGGGGTGCCGGTGTCCGTGGCGAGGTCGGGGACGACCTTGGTGCCCTCGGCGCCGTTGGCGCGGTGGCGGGTGGTGAGGGTGCGGTAGACGAGGGAGGGGACGTTGCCGCCGCCCGAGGTGTACAGGCGGGCCGGGTCGAACTGCTTCTGCGGCGCTCTGTTGAGCACCGTGAGCGTGCCGCCCTTCTTGGGCGCGCCCTCGGCACCGCCGCCCTTGGCGTCACCGCCCTCCTTCGGGCCGCACGCTGCCGCGCCCCCGATCAGGACCACACTGACGGCGGCGGCCGCCACACGGCGGGATATCGCGGGAAGTTGACGCATGACGGAGGAGGCCTTTCGCGGAAGCGGGAGAGCGAGGGGGTGAGCTGCTGAGCCGGAAGCACCCACGGAAGGCGGCGGAAGGGAGCGCGCAGGCGCTGGACCGCCCCCCGGCGGACGCGACGCTGCTTGCGGAAGTGCACGGAGGTGCAGAAATGCAGAAGTGCAGACGCGGAAAAGTGCTCGGGGGAAGAGTGCGGTCTCAGCGACAGTGAATGTCGGCGACGCTGTGCGCGGCCACGCCGATCAGCGCCAGCTCGAAGCCGGCGCTCTCGGGGGCGTGGTGGTGCGACATGCGCAGAAGACTGAACGAATTTTCGCCCCCTGTCCAAGGTGTCTCATATCCAGAGATGGAACATCCCGGAGAGCGAGACATTGGATCACGGGTACGGCCAGGCGTTCGGCTTGCAGGTGACGCCGTCCGTCGTCAGGAACTTGGTCTGCTGCATCATCACCGGGGCGAGCGCGCCCTCCTTGGAGCACGTCTCGTGGTCGTGCCCGAGCCGGTGGCCGACCTCGTGGTTGATGAGCATCTGCCGGTAGGCGTGCATCTTGTCGCCGTACGTCGCCGCGCCCTGCGCCCACCGGTAGGCGTTGATCATGACGCGGTCGGTGGCGGCGGAGTCGCAGGAGACGTTGTCCTGCGTGGTGTCCAGGCCCGACTTGGCGCACCAGACGCCCGTGGTGCCCGGGCTGGCCAGCGTGATGATGAAGTCGGCGTGGCCGGAGGAGACCCGCTCGAAGGTGCGGGTGCCGCCGTGGCCCCAGCTGCGCTCGTCGTTGAGCGTGCGGTGCACGGCGGTGGCGAAGAGCTCGCCGTCCAGCGGCAGGCCCTTCTCGACGTCGACGCGGTAGCGCAGCACCTCGCCCCGGCCGGGAGCGCGGTCCGAGCCGCCGATGGTGTCGAAGGAGCCGCTGCCCTTCGCCTTCTCGTCCAGGGGGTACTTGCGGTCCATCTTCTGCTCGTACGTGACCGGCTGGGCGACGCCGCCGTTGGGCGTCGGGCGGCTGTCGGAGCGGGAGGCGGCGTCCGGGCTGTTGCGCTCGACGTCCGCCGGGCGGGCCTGCGCCTGGGTGTCCGTGCCGTCCTCGACCTGTCCGGCGACGACGACGGCGAGCACGGCCGTCACGACGGCGGCGGCCACGCCGGTGGCCGTGCGCGCCACGGCGCCGCCGGGCTTCGCCGGGGAGGCGCCGCGGGAGCCGCCGGTACGGGGGCGGGCGCTCCCGGGGCGGGGCGCGGGCACGCGCGTGGGGGCGGCGGCAGGACCGCCGGGGACGGCTGCGGCGGTGGGCACGCGCGCGGAGCGTCCGGCGGAGTCGCTGCCGGCGGCGGGAGCGGGCACGCGCGCGTGGAGGCCGGCCGGCGCGCTGTCCGGATCACCGTCCCGGGCGCCGCCCGGGGCGGTGGTGGAGGCCGGGGCGCCGCCCAGCCAGTACGGGGAGTAGGCCTGGTCCACGAAGGCGGCGTGCCCGGCGGGATCCGCGGAGGCCGCCGGTGCGGCGGGCTCCCTCTCATAGGCCGTCACATAGGCCGTGTCGGCGGCATGCGCCGCGCCGGGGGCATGGGCCGTGCCGGCACGGTCCGTACCGCGGCCCGCCTCGTAGGAGGACTCGCCGGAGGGCTCGTAGGAGGCCTCGTAGGAGTAGGAGGAGGGGTGGGCGGAGTCGTAGGGGGCGCCAACGGAGGTGAGGGAGGCATCGAAGGGGGTGTCATAGGACGTCGCGTCCTGGCCCGCTCCGTACCCGCCGAGGTATCCGGCCAGCCGCGCGTCGTAGCCGGGCACGCTCCCCGGCCCGTACGCCCCCGCGTTCGCCGCCTGGGCACGCTGCACGCCGATGACGCCCCAGCCGACGCCGACCTCCTGGCGCTGCCCCGGGAAGCCCTCGGGACCCGCCTGGCCCGCCGGCCCCGCCGGTCTGACGGGGTCGCGGAGGGGGTCGCCGTCGCCCTCCCCGGGGGCGGCCGCCGGCTCGTGGCCTGCCGCGGCCGGTCCGCCGCCCGCAGCGGGAGCTGCGGGCGCGGCGGGCCGGGAGACGGCACGGGGGGCGCGTGCGCTGTGTTTACCCACGAGGCGAGGCGCTCCGATCGGCAGTGGCGGTGGTCGTGAGCAGGTCGCGGAAGGCACGAGCCACCGCGTCCGGGTCCTCCATCATGGCGACATGTCCTGATTCCACCAGCGTCAGCAGCCGCGAGTCGCGGAAAGTCCTGCTGGCGCGGCGGGCCATCCGGATGGAGACGAGCTGGTCGCGCATTCCGTAGACCAGAAGAGTAGGGGCAAGGACGCGCTCGGCCTGCCGCCACAGCGAATGCTGGCCCCCAAGGGTGTATGCGTCGACCACTCCGCGTGCAGAGCGGGCCATGGCGTCCCAGAAATAGGGGAGCTCCAGCCGCCGCTCGTACTCCGCGGTGGCCAGCGCGAAGCCCTCGGACGTCACCCGTCCGGGGTCTCCGTAACAGAGCGCGAGGACGTCACGCGTACGCCGCTCGGGTGTCCACTCCTTCGTCATCCGGGCGAAGAGGGGGGCCACGCCGGGCACCGCGAGCAGTGCCGTGGGCACCGCCGTGCGCTGCGGGCGCAGCTCGGGCAGCGCGGGCGAGATCAGGGTGAGCGTGCGGACGAGGTCCGGGCGGACGGCGGCCACGCGCGTCGCTATGGCGCCGCCCATGGAATTGCCGACGAGGTGCACGGGGCCGCGGTCGCTCGCGTCGAGGTAGCGGATGACCACGCGCGCGAAGCCGGTGATCGAGTAGTCACCGTCGTCCGGGGGCGGGGAGTCGCCGAAGCCGGGCAGGTCGAGCGCCTCGCAGTCGATGTCGCCGGCGAGCAGCTCCATGAGCGCCGACCAGTTCTGCGAGGAGCCGCCGAGGCCGTGGATGCACAGCGCGGGCGGCAGCCCCTGGGCCCGGGGCGGGCGCGAGCGCACGGCCAGCGTGACGCCGGGCAGCGTCACCGTGCGGACCTCCTCGCCCTCGCTGACGCGCGAGGGCCGACCGGGAGGCACCACGGGGACGGTACGGGCATCCGGTGACTCGGTCGAAGACATGCGGGCAATGTTACGAGACGATCACGCCGGGCCTGTTGTGGCGGGCGTCACAGATCACCTGGCGGTGCGGGGCCTTGTCTCCTAGGCTCGACCGCAAGGAGTACGAGGGCGCACATCCCGGATACCGGAAAGAGGTTCCGTATGCCTGTCGACCCGAGCGACCCCGATACGTTCGAAGACTTCGACGAGGAGGACGCCGACGTGACGGAATTCGACGCCGAGGCCCCGGAAGCCGACGCCGCGGAGCAGCACGCCGACCTCGCCCAGCACCGCGACGATCCGCTGGCCCTCCTGGACCCCGCCGCGGCCAACGTGGCCGACGTCGCCGAGCAGGCGCGTGTCGTGGACCTGGACGAGGACGACTACCGCTGATCGTGACCGACCGCGGAGTCATGGGCTGAGCTGCGCCAATTGTCAGGATTTTGTCAACTTCCCACAGCGTCCGGTCCGTGAAATTCTCCGCTCCGACCACGCACGCCCGGGTTACCCAAAAGTACGATGGCGGACGCGGTGCACACCGTGCAGTGAACGATCATGGGAGGCGGCGTGACAGCCATCGAGCAGACCGAGGCGCGGCCGCGGGGCACGCGCCTGCCGCGCCGAGCCCGACGCAACCAGCTGCTGGGCGCGGCCCAGGAAGTCTTCGTCGCACAGGGGTACCACGCAGCGGCGATGGACGACATCGCCGAGCGCGCCGGCGTCAGCAAGCCGGTCCTCTACCAGCACTTCCCCGGCAAGCTGGACCTCTACCTGGCCCTGCTGGACCAGCACTGCGAGAACCTGCTGCACGCGGTGCGCACCGCGCTGGCCTCCACGTCCGACAACAAGCAGCGCGTCGCGGCCACCATGGACGCCTACTTCGCCTACGTGGAGGACGAGGGCGGCGCCTTCCGCCTCGTCTTCGAGTCCGACCTGACCAACGAGCCGGCCGTGCGCGAGCGCGTCGACAAGGTCTCGCTGCAGTGCGCCGAGGCGATCAGCGACGTCATCGCCGAGGACACGGGCCTGTCGAAGGACGAGGCGATGCTGCTGGCCGTGGGCCTGGGCGGCGTCTCCCAGGTGGTCGCGCGCTACTGGCTCTCCAGCGAGAGCACGGTGCCCCGCGCCACCGCCGTCCAGCTGCTGACCTCGCTCGCCTGGCGCGGCATCGCGGGCTTCCCGAAGAACGCCCCCGAGCAGGGCTGACCCGGCGCCGGGCGGTACGGCGCGCGGCCGCACCGCCTGTTCGCTGCCAGCGTGCGGGGCCCGGCCCGGCACGGGGCCGTCCCGGGCTAATGTGTGGACGAATACCCACACCTTCGGAGGGACATAAGCCGTGGAGGTCAAGATCGGCGTGCAGCACGCGCCGCGCGAGATCGTCATCGAGAGCACGCAGAGTGCCGAGGAGGTCGAGCGGGCGATCTCCGACGCGCTGGCCGGCAAGGCACCGCTGCTCAGCCTGGAGGACAGCCGCGGCCGCAAGGTCCTGGTCCCGTCCGAGCGCCTGGCGTACGTGGAGATCGGCGAGCCCGCGACCCGCAAGGTCGGTTTCGGCGCGCTCTGAGCCCGCGCTTCGGAGGCTGCAGAGGCTTCGCACGGCGGGGCCCCGGTGAGGAATCACCGGGGCCCCGCCGTTGTCTTTACGAGTGCATCCCTGTCTTTACGGGTGCACCCCGGTGCAGAACGGACGAGGGTTGCCGCGCGCCCCCGAGGGGTAGTACGGCTTCGACCGGTTTGCACCCGCTCCTCGCCCCGGCACGGGAGGGAAGTGACCATGATCCTCTGGGAAGCGCTCGGCTCGGTCCTCATCGGACTCGCCGTCTCCTACGGCGCCCTGCGCTGGCTGCCCGAGCGGTACGGGCAGTTCCGCTCGCGGACCCTGACGCTGGCCACCGGTCCCGTCGCGGCGCTCTTCGGCGCCCTGCTCGCCCACTCGGTCCTCGGCCCGGGCCAGACGCCCGCCACGCTGGCGGTGTCGCTCGGGGTGGCCGTGGCCCTGCTGTCCCTGCTGCTGCGCCAGGGAGACGGGGCCCGCCGATCAGCCACGGCCTGAAGAGGGCCGCGAACAGAGCTGCGAAGAGGGCCGCAGCGGCCCGGGCCGGAGCCCGGGCCGAAGGTGTCAGGCCGCGAGGCCCAGCGCCGCCATGCGCTTGGTGTGCGCCTCGGTGATCCGGGAGAACATCTTCCCGACCTCCGCGAGGTCGAAGCCGTCGGCCACGCCGCCCACCAGCATCGTGGAGAGCGCGTCGCGGTCGGCGACCACGCGCTGCGCCTGCGAGAGCGCCTCGCCCATCAGCCGGCGCGCCCACAGCGCGAGGCGGCCGCCCACGCGCGGCTCGGCCTCGATCGCGGCCCGCACCTTCTCGACCGCGAAGCTCGCGTGGCCCGTGTCGTCCAGCACGGTCAGCACCAGGGCGCGGGTGTCGGAGTCCAGCCGGGCCGCCACCTCGCGGTAGAAGTCACTGGCGATCGAGTCGCCCACGTAGGCCTTGAC
Source organism: Streptomyces hiroshimensis (assembly GCF_014650335.1). GTDB lineage: Bacteria > Actinomycetota > Actinomycetes > Streptomycetales > Streptomycetaceae > Streptomyces > Streptomyces hiroshimensis. Next base: position 222,237 of record NZ_BMUT01000008.1, on the reverse strand, counting down.
CAGGCCCTCCAGCCAGTCGGACGGCGCGGTCTGGCGGTGGAACTCATCCAGCGCGGCCGCGAAGGGCTCCATGGCGCCGGTCGGCTCCGCGTCGATCGCGGCCAGCCGGTCGCGCAGCCGCTGGAAGTGGCCGAACTCCGCCGCGGCCATCTTCGCCAGCTCGGCCTTGTCGTCCAGCGTCGGGGCCAGCTTGGCGTCCTCGGCGAGGCGCTCGAAGGCGGCCAGCTCGCCGTAGGCGAGGGCACCCAGCAGGTCCACGACCGCCGCGCGGTACTGCGGGTCGGCGGATGCCTGAGCCCAGTCCTGGGCGGCGATCCCGGTGAGCGCCTCGGCGGGCTCGTTGGCGTTCTCAGCGTTGTCGGACGTCTCCATGGAGCGCACAATAGCCCGCTTCGCAACCCGGTGAAGGCCCAGGTCAGATACTTCATCCGGATCTGTCCGAAGGATTGTCCGGACACACATGCGCCTTTCCGGGGTACAGTGGTAATGCGCCTGTCGAGTGTGTCGGCAGGCAGTCCCATGCTGTGTCTTCCGGGGGCGTCTCTCGCCCCAGCCCCTGTGGACCTCCAGCGGATGCCCGGTCGGTGGCCCGATCGGCTTCCAAAACCGACCGCCCTCCGCGCGGCGCGTACGAGACGTACGCACCAGGAGGGATCCGCTCGCGGCACGTGTGCTCGAGCGAAGGCAGTGGTCCCGCGCCATCCGGCGTCCCCAGGCCGGACAGCACTCCGGCGCGGTCCGTACGACCTGTACGACCCCCTTCGCCGCCCAGCGCCGCCGCGTCTCACAGAAGAGGCAAGATCCTGTCCACTCCTTCGAACCCCTCGACTTTCCGAGATCTGGGAATCCTCCCCGAGACTGCCGAAGCGCTCGAAGCCGTCGGCATCGTGCACCCCTTTCCGATCCAGGAGATGACGCTCCCGGTCGCCCTCTCGGGCTCCGACGTCATCGGCCAGGCCAAGACCGGCACCGGCAAGACGCTGGGCTTCGGCCTGCCCCTCCTGGAGCGCGTCGTCGTCCCCGCGGACGTCGAAGCCGGCCGGGCCCGCCCCGAGCAGCTGACCGACGCCCCGCAGGCGCTCGTCGTCGTCCCCACCCGTGAGCTGTGCCAGCAGGTCACCAACGACCTCCTGACCGCCGGCAAGGTGCGCAACGTGCGCGTCCAGGCGATCTACGGCGGCCGTGCCTACGAGCCGCAGGTCGAGGCCCTCAAGAAGGGCGTCGACGTCATCGTCGGCACCCCCGGCCGCCTGCTCGACCTCGCCGGCCAGAAGAAGCTCAGCCTGGCGCACGTCAAGGCCCTCGTCCTGGACGAGGCCGACGAGATGCTCGACCTCGGCTTCCTGCCCGACGTCGAGCGCATCATCACGATGCTCCCGGCCAAGCGCCAGACCATGCTCTTCTCGGCCACCATGCCGGGCGCGGTCATCTCCCTGGCCCGTCGCTACATGTCCCAGCCCACGCACATCCGCGCCACCTCGCCGGACGACGAGGGCCAGACCCACGCGAACATCGCGCAGCACATCTTCCGCGCCCACAACATGGACAAGCCGGAGATGGTCGCCCGCATCCTGCAGGCCGAGGGCCGCAACCGCGCGATGATCTTCTGCCGTACGAAGCGGACCGCCGCGGACATCTCCGACCAGCTGATCCGCCGCGGCTTCGCCGCCGGCGCGGTCCACGGCGACCTCGGCCAGGGCGCCCGCGAGCAGGCGCTGCGCGCCTTCCGCAACGGCAAGGTCGACGTCCTGGTCTGCACCGACGTCGCCGCCCGCGGCATCGACGTCGACGACGTCACCCACGTCGTCAACTACCAGTCCCCCGAGGACGAGAAGACCTACCTGCACCGCATCGGCCGCACCGGCCGCGCGGGCAAGTCGGGCACGGCCGTCACCCTGGTCGACTGGGACGACATCCCGCGCTGGAAGCTCATCAACAAGGCGCTCGAACTGCCCTTCGATGAGCCGGAGGAGACGTACTCCACGTCCCCGCACCTGTACGAGGTGCTGGGCATCCCCGCCGGTACGAAGGGCATACTGCCGCGCTCCGAGCGGACCCTCGCGGGGCTCGCTGCGGAGGAGATCGAGGACCTCGGCGAGACCGGCGGCCGTGGTGCCCGCGGCGGCCGCGGCGGCGACCGCGACCGTGGCGGTGACCGTGGCCGTGACCGCGACCGTGGCCCGCGCCAGGAGTCCGAGGAGCGTCCCGCCCGTACGCGTACGCCGCGTCAGCGCCGCCGCACCCGTGGCGGGGCGGCGCTCGGCGCCGAGGCCGCTGCCGCTCCGGCCGCGACCGCCGCTCCGGTGGCCGAGGGCGGGGCGCCTGCCACGCCGTCGAAGCCGCGCCGCCGTCGCCGTACGCGCAGCGGTGGGGGCTCGGCCGCGGCCGTGGCGCCCGTCGCCACCGAGACGGTGACCGCACAGGCCGCTCCGGCCGCGGCTCCCGCCGAGGCCGCCGTCGCGGCGCCCGCCGCGGAGGTCCCGGCCCAGCCGCGCCGCCGCCGTACGCGCGCCGCGAAGCCGGAGGCCGCTGCTGCGGTCGTGACGGCGGAGGCCGTGCCGGTCGAGACCGCGCCCGTCGCCGTCGCCCCGGTCGAGGTCGCTCCGGTCGTTCCCGCCCAGGAGCAGGCCGAGGCCAAGCCGGCCCGCCGCACCCGCGCCAAGAAGGCCGCCACCCCCGCGGAGGAGGCCGTCGCCGAGGCCGCGGTCGTGACGGAGGCCCCGGCCGAGGCCAAGCCGAAGCGCACCCGTGCCAAGAAGGCCGCTGCCGCGCCCGCCGAGACGGCGGAGGCCGTCGTCGAGGCCGCCGAGGCCGTGGAGGCTAAGCCCAAGCGGACCCGCGCCAAGAAGGCCGCCGTCACCCCGGTGGCGGAGCCGGCCGTCGAGGCCGAGGCCGAGGTCAAGCCGAAGCGTACCCGTAAGGCCGCCGCCCCCAAGGCGGAGGCCGCGGAGGCCCCGGCGGAGGCAGCCAAGCCGAAGCGCACGCGCGCCAAGAAGGCCGCTGCCGAGGCCGTCGAGGCAGTCGCCGAGACCGTGGAGGCCAAGCCCAAGCGGACCCGCGCCAAGAAGGCCGCCGTCACCCCCGTGGCGGAGCCGGCCGTCGAGGCCGAGGCCGAGGTCAAGCCGAAGCGCACCCGCACCGCCAAGAAGGCTGCGGCCGCGGTGGAGCCGGTGGCCGAGGCCGCCGCCGAGGCCGAGGTCGCGGAGAAGCCGAAGCGCACCCGCAAGACCGCCGCGGCCAAGAAGGCCGAGGCCGAAGCCGCGGTCGGCACGGCCGAGGCCGCCGAGGCGAAGCCCAAGCGCACCCGCACCACGAAGAAGGCCGCCACTGCGGTGGCCGAGCCCGTGGCCGAGGCCGAGGCCAAGCCGAAGCGCACCCGTAAGGCCGCCGCCCCCAAGGCGGACGCCGCGGAGGCGCCGGCCGAGGCGGCCAAGCCGAAGCGCACGCGCAAGGCCGCGGCCCCCAAGGCCGAGGCCGACGTGGACGCCTGACGCCAGGTCCACTGACGAAGGCCGGTCCCCCATCGTGGGGGACCGGCCTTCGCCGTCCCACCGGCCGGTCCGGCACCGCCGGATACGCCGGTGGCGGGTTGCGCGCCGCGGCGGCGGAGGAAGAGGCCCCGTCCCCACCCCTTCACCGCTTCCCGGGGGCAAGCCCCCGGCCCCCGCGAGAAGCGATGGCCCCAGCCCGCGGACCTGGGCGGCCAGGCGCCCGGGGGTCGCGCCGGGCGCGGTGGTGCGGGCGAGGCGCAGGATCCCCCGGACCCCGCGAGAGGCGATGGCCCGGACCCGTCCCCGCCCCCTCACCGTTCCCAAGGGCGAGCCCCCCGGACCCCGCGAGAGGCCAGGGCGCGGCCCCGTCCCCCGCCCCTTCACCCTTCCCAAGGGGGAGCCCCCGGCCCCCGGCGGGAGGCCAGGGCGCGGCCCCATCCCCCGCCCCCTCACCGTTCCCGAGGGCGAGCTCCCCGGCCCCCGCTGGAGACCGCAGCGCGGCCCCGGCCCCAGCCCAGAGGCCCGGCGGGCGTTAGCCTCACCCCATGAGCAGGCCGCCCTTCCTCACCTTGCCCCCGTGTGCCCGCGCGTACCGGCTGTCCACCCCCCGCGGGGAGTTCGCCGTGCACGACGCGCACCCCTCCTCGCCGCCGCGCGGCACGGTGCTGCTGGTGCCGGGGTTCACCGGCAGCAAGGAGGACTTCATCGCGCTGCTGGAGCCGCTCGCGGCGGCCGGCTACCGGGCCGTCGCCGTGGACGGGCGCGGGCAGCACGAGACCGGGGGCCCGCGGGACGAGGCGGCCTACGCGCAGGGCGAGTTGGCGAGCGACGTCCGCGCGCAGGCGGAGGCCCTCGGCGGCGGGGTGCACCTGCTGGGGCACTCGCTCGGCGGTCTGATCTCCCGCGCCGCGGTGCTGGGCGACGCGTCCCCGTTCCGCTCGCTGACCATCATGAGCTGCGGCCCCGCCGCGATCTCCGCACTGCAGCAGGAGCGCACGCACCGCCTGGTCGCGGCGCTGGGCGCGTACGACATGGGCACGGTGTGGCTGGAGATGCGCCGGGCGGACGGGGAGAGCGCGCCGGCCGCGCCCGTCCCGCCGGAGCTCGACGCGTTCCTGCGCCGCCGCTGGATGGGCACGGTACCCGAGCAACTGATGGCCACGGGCAGGCAGTTGACGGCCGAGCCGGACCGTACGGCACAGCTGGCGGCGGTGCCGCTGCCCAAGCACGTGATCTCGGGCGCCGTGGACTACGCCTGGCCGGTGCCGTCGATCGACGCGATGGCGAAGGAGCTGTCGGCGGTCCGTACGGTCGTCGAGGGCGCCGAGCACTCCCCCAACGCCGAGCGCCCCGGCCCCACGGCGGAGGCACTCGTCCGCTTCTGGGACGGCTCCTGAGCCCAGCCCCTCCGGCCCGTCCGGGCCGTAGCCCCAGGCCTCAGCTCCGCGAGCCGGTCGTGACGGTGAAGAGCCCGCCCTGGGGATCGCGGAGCGACGCCTCGCGGCCGACCTCCGAATCCCCCGGCTCCGCGGCCACCGTGCCGCCGGCCGCGAGCGCGGACTCGACGGCCTTCTCCACGTCGTCGACGCAGAAGTAGACGTGCCAGCGCGGCCGGATCCGCGGGTCGGGGGCCGCCTCGATGGCGCCGCCGCGCAGGCAGGCGACGGTGTGCCCGCTGGAGCGCACCATGACGACCTCGTCCTCGTAGCGGACCTCGCAGCGGTCGGGCCGCCCGGTGGCCCATTCGAAGACCTCGCCGTAGAAGATGGCCGCGGCGAAGGCGTCGCGGGTGCGCAGCTCCAGCCAGGCGGGGGCGCCCTGCTGGCCGATCTGCCACTCGCGCAGGGTCTTGCCCTCCCAGAAGCCGAAGACGGCCCCCGCGGGGTCGGCGGCCAGCGCGGCGCGGCCGGGCCCGACGGTGAGCGGGCCGACGGCGACGGTGGCGCCGCGCTCGCGGATGCGCGAGGCGGCCACGTCGGCGTTCTCGACGGCGAAGTAGGAGGTCCAGGAGACGGGGACGTTGACGCCCACGCCCATGCGGCGGGCGACGTTGCTGATGCCGGCGACGGGCCTGCCGTCGGAGAGCGCGACGGAGAAGTCCTCCCCGAGGCTGCCGCGGCGGAAGGTCCAGCCCATGACGGCGCCGTAGAAGGCCTGCGACGCGGCGAGGTCGCCGGTCAGCAGGCTCACCCAGCACGGTGCCCCGGGCACGGCACGGTCAGTGAGCGACATGGCCGATCGCCTCGTTTCTGTTCCGGATTACGGGTCGGGAGTCTCCGTCAGGGGTGGCCGGACCGGTGGCCACGATCCCCTGCCAGGGTTCCACTCGGCTTCCCCGTATGCATTCCGGCACGCGCGTCCCCCGCGGAGTTCGTCCTATCCGAGGGAGGCCCGGCCGCCTGTGCGGTCGGCCGGGCAGTCGGCCGTGCGGCCGGGCCCGCTGAACCACCCGGTCAGAACTGGGTCTGCAGGTGGTCCCAGAAGCCGTCCCGCAGCGCCCGGCGCAGATCCGCGTGCCCGCGCAGGGACAGCCCGAGCAGCGCCTCGGCCTCGACCAGCAGCTCCTGGTCGACGGCGCCGGGCAGGATGGGGTGGCCGGGCAGCAGCTCGGCGACGGTATCGCGGCCGCGCGAGGCCAGCCACTGGGCGGCGACCTGGGCGCCGACGAAGCGCACGTCGTCGCGGCCGGGTGCGGGCCGGCTCGCGGAGGCGGCGTCCGTGAACGGTTCGAGCGCGGCGCGCCGGGTGACGTACGGCTTGCAGAATTCGAGGTCGAAGGTGCGCTGGCTGTCGACCTCCCACAGCAGCGGCTCGGCCTGGTTGCGTCCGCCGGTCGCCTCGATGCCCCACAGGTGGACGCGGGCGCCGTAGCCCTGGGCGGCCTCGACGGCCGAGACGAGGTCCTCGTCGCCGCCGATGAGGGCCGCGTCGCTGATGGCCCGGTGGCGGGCCAGGGACTCCAGGTCGGTGCGGATGAGGGAGTCGACGCCCTTCTGCTGGTTGCTGGCGTTGAGGTTGCCGAGGCGGACCTTGACGTCGGGGAGCTCGGCGATGCGCTGCTGCTCGGTGGTGTGGATCCGGCGGCGGGCGCCGTCGTACCAGTAGACGCGCAGCAGCCGGCTGTCGGGGAAGATCGTGCGCGCCCGGTCGATGAAGGCCTCGATCAGCCCCTCGGCGTCGAGGTCGAAGGTGCGGCGGTCCTCGGTGCCGGCGACGAGGCGGCCCGCCGCGGCGTACACGTAGCCGGCGTCGACGAAGATCGCGTGGGTGGACGGGGTGGTCGCGACCTCGGCCAGCACGCGCGTGAGGAGGTCGTTGGTGCGCTCGACGGCGGCGGCGATCGCGTGCAGGTGTTCAGAGGATGGGGAGTCAGCCATGGGATTGTCGTCTCGTTCGGTTACACGCCGGACACGTTCCGTTGCACGGATTTAACAACTCTTAGTCAAGTTAAAAATTTCCTTAGCGTAGGGAATGGTTTCAGGGGTAACCTCGTTGTACCCCTACGGAACGCGCCCCGCCGACGCGGCGTGTTCCGTCAGCCATGAAGTTCTCCTCAGGAGGATCAGACGAAGGGAGAAGCCTTGCGCTTCGAAATCATGCGCCTGGACGACGTCGACGGTACGGCCGTCGACAGCACCGTCGTGGACGCCGCCTCCGTCAACCGGATCGTGCAGCAGGCCGCCTTCACGGGCCAGCGCATCTACATCCGCCCGGCCGCCTCCGCGGCACAGTAACGCCGACGCGCCTTCGCGAACAGCGACACCCCCGCAGGAACCGATGTTCCTGCGGGGGTGTCGTCGTTGTCGCCGGTCACACGGCGGCCGTCACCGGGCCGCCCATGGACGGGCGGCCGTCACTTGGCCGAGATCACCTGGGTGATGCCGTTGATGATCTGCTGGACGGCCAGCGCCGAGAGCATCATGCCCGCGAGCCGCGTCACCAGCACCACGCCGCCGTCCTTGATCACCCGGATGATCAGCAGCGAGTAGCGCATCACCAGCCACAGCACGATGTGCATGGCGGCGATCGCCGCCCACACCGAGATCTGGGCGGCGGCGGAGTCCGCGTGCTGCACCGCGAGGATCACCGAGACGATCGCACCCGGGCCGGCCAGCAGCGGCATGCCGAGCGGTACGAGCGCCACGTTGACGTCCTTGGTCTGCGTCGGCTCCTCCGACTTGCCGGTGAGCAGGTCCAGCGCGATCAGCAGCAGGAGCAGCCCGCCCGCGATCATCAGGGCGGGGGTGGTGATGTGCAGGTAGTCCAGGATCTGCTGGCCGCAGATGCCGAAGACGGTGATCACGCCGAAGGCGACCGCGGCCGCCTGCCAGGCCATCCGGCGCTGGACCTTGGCCGGGCGGCCCGAGGTGAGCGCGAGGAAGATCGGCGTGATCCCGGGCGGGTCCATGATCACAAAAAGGGTGAGGAAGAGGGATCCGAAGACGGCGAAGTCGAACACAGTTGAGCCTTGCGGGAGTGGGTGGTGCGAGCAGGTGCGGGACGCCCGCCGGGCCCGTACGGGCGTACGGACGGCGCGGGCGGGGGCGTACGGGCGCGGTCACCCGCGCACGGCATCACTGGGGATGGGGACGTGCGTCTACGCGACCGGACCCGGAAGAGGGGTGGGTGGGTGCGGTCAGCCGCCGGCGCCGGGGACGGGGAACGCGCCCGTGGCCCGGCGCGTGATCTCGCCGTAGATTTCCGGATCGGTGGTGAACTCGCCGAGCGCGCAGGTCTTGCGGCTGCCGTGGTAGTCGCTGGAGCCGGTGGTCAGCAGGGAGAGGTCCGCGGCGAGGCCGCGCAGGCGGGCGCGGGTCGGGGCGTCGTGGTCCATGTGATCGACCTCGATGCCGTCGAGCCCGGCCGAGGCCAGCTCGGCTATCGCGCTCTCGGAGGCGCAGTTGCCGCGCTTGAGAGCGAACGGGTGCGCGAGGACCGTGACTCCGCCGGCCGCCTTGACCAGGCGGATCGCGTCGAAGGGATCCAGCTCGTGCTTCTCGACGAAGGCGCGGCCGTCGCCGGCGAGCCACTCGGAGGTGAAGGCGTCGGAGACGCTGTCGATGACGCCGAGCTCGACCATGGCGGTGGCCACGTGCGGCCGGCCGACGGCGCCGTCGCCCGCGATCTGCGCCACGCGCTCCCAGCTGACCGGGACGCCGAGCTCGTTGAGCTTGGCGACCATGGCGATGGCGCGGGGGACGCGGTCGTCGCGGACGAGGTCCCGCTCGCGGGCGAGCTCGGGCTCCAGGGGGTCGAAGAGGTAGGCCAGCATGTGGACGCTGAAGCCGTCCGGGCCGCCGAGCCTGCAGGAGAGCTCGGCGCCGGTGACGAGGGTCAGCCCTGCGGGGAGCGCCGCGATCGCCTCGGCGTGGCCGCCGACGCCGTCGTGGTCCGTGAGCGCCACGACGTCCAGCCCGGCGGCGGCCGCGTTGCGGACCAGCTCGGCGGGGGTGTCCGTGCCGTCCGAGGCCGTGGAGTGGGTGTGCAGGTCGATGCGCACGACACGGCTCCTCACGGGTGGCGACGGACAGGACCGGTTCAGGATAACCGGCACGAGGGCCCGCACCGGGCCGCGCGGGGCGGCGACCGGGCCGGACCCGGCCGCTGCCCGCGACCCACGGGGTCGCGGAGGGACGCCCCCGCACCGCCCTCCGTCGCAACGGCGCCCAACCACGACGACGGCACCCGGCAGTGCCGAGCCACCTGAGCCGGTGGGGCACCGCCGGACACGTCCGCTGTGGCGGATCACCATCGCGGCGGGAGGAAGGCCGCAAGCGGCGGTCGGCCGGAGTGCTAGCGCCCCGCCGGCGGCAGCAAGCGCGGTGAGAGCGCCCCGCAGGGGAGGAGGTCGACCTCCGCGCCCGCGTCCCGCAGGTCCGTGAGGACGAGCTCGTCGTACATCAGCAGTCCCGACTGCTCCGGCCAGACCACGGCCCACAGCCACAGCCCGCGCGCCTCGCCCGCGAAGACGGCGCGGTCCTCCGGCGCGCTCTCGACGTGCCAGAGCGGGGTGGGGCGCCCGGCCGCGTGGACCTTGGCGTGCGGGGAGCGGTCGACGCGGAGGTAGGGGCCGGGGTCGGGGCCGTCGACGCCCGCATAGCGCGCGCCGAGGCCGACGCCGAGCTCCTCGGCCACGAGGAGCAGCTCGCCGGGGCCGCCGAGGGGGCTGGGGCCGGAGCAGGCGACGGCGGTGGCCCGCCCGCCGCTGCGGTCATCCCCCGCGCAGACCACGCCCGTGAAGAGCCAGCCGACGGGGAGGGGCCAGGGCATCCACACGGGCACCCGGGCCCGGTTGACGACGACGGCCAGGGCCTCCACGCTCGGCGGGACGACGGGCTGCAGAGGGTGCACCGTGCCGTGGACGTCGCACTGCCAGGAGTCGGCGAAGAGACCGGGCGCTCGCACCCGGCCACCGCACTTCGGGCAACTGGGTTCGCCCCTCATAACCTCCAACGGTCCTCCCAGGCCGCCGCCGCGTCAAGGACGATCACCCGTCCGGACGTCGGCGGCCCGGCCGGTCATCCCAGGGGTACCCCGGAGCGCATCGGGTCACGCAGATCCGTGCCGTTCCGCAGCCACCGCTCCTGCAGCGCCTCCGCTCCCTGCACCCTCTTCCAGGCCGCCTCGTTGGGGGTCATCGGCAGCAGCGGAAGGAAGCGGACGGGGTCCATCGGCTCGTCCAGCTCCAGGTCCTCGACCAGGCCCCCGGCCTCGGCGACGAGGACGGAGGTGAAGGGCGCCCCGGGCCAGAGCGGCTCCCCGGTGTCGAGCGAGGCGCCGGGCGCCACGATCAGGCCCTCCACCTGGGGGGAGGCGGCGAGGACGGCCAGCGGCCGCAGCACCTTGTCCGTATCGGCGCGGCCGGCGCGGACGGAGAGGACCAGCTCGGCGCGGGGCCCGCGGAGGGGGTCGGCGACGACGGCGGTGGGGTCGGCCATGGGCTGGGCGGACATCCCGAGCGTGGCGTAGCGCACGACGTCCCCGTCATGGAATCGGAGGACCTCGATCCGGTCCGTGCCGAGGAAGGTCACCGCTGCGCGCGCGTCCGGTTCGCCCAGGGCTGTCCGGAGCCGGGCCTCGACCAGTGCGAGAACGTCTGACATGCAGTGAGCATAGAACGCGTATCGAACGGGCAAAGGAGGGTATTGACGGGTCAAGTGGCTGCTAGCCTTGACCTCTGGTCAGGGAGTTACGTTCGTCCCTCAGCGGGGACCGGCCGGAGGAGGTGGGGCTGCGGTGGATCCTAGTCGACCGTGCAGTACCGGCAGTTCTCCCGTCCCTTCGCTCCGGACGCACTCCTCGTGATCTGAGATCTTCCGCCCTCGGCAGTGCCGCCGACGTTTTCCCGGAAGTTCTTTCGCGCCCGCAGCGCCGACGGAAGAGCGCCTTCGTCCCGCTTTGTTCCGTGTTCTCCGCGAAGTTCTCTGCTTCTCTGCGAAGTTCTCCGCGAACTGCCGTCAGCCTCGCCGCACCGCACGAAGCGCCGTCCGATTTGCGGACGTGTCCCCGTACACGGGTCTCCCGTCGTCCAGGGCCGCACGTCCACGTTCCGGGCCGCGTTGCACTCGCGCTCCGCACCGGCTGGCGGCCGGCCCGTGAAGGAGCCCTGCCATGTCGATGATCCGTGATCTGCGTGAGGCCGTCCGCCCCGCCCTGCGCCGCAGCGCCCTGCCGTACGAGTACGACTCGACCCGCGACCCGTCCGTCAGCAGTGCGGTCGTCGACTGCGCCGTCTACCGCGACGGCAAGCGCCTCAGCGACCACGTCAGCCCCGCCGAGGCGATGCGCCGGGTGCGGGCCGGCGGCGGCTTCGCCTGGATCGGGCTGCACGAGCCGACGGAGCGTGAGTTCTCGGGCATCGCCGCGGAGTTCGGGCTGCACCCGCTGGCCGTGGAGGACGCCGTCCACGCCCACCAGCGGCCCAAGCTGGAACGTTACGACGACACGCTGTTCACCGTCTTCAAGACCATCCACTACGTCGAGCACGCCGAGCTCACCGCCACCAGCGAGGTCGTCGAGACCGGCGAGGTGATGTGCTTCACCGGGCCGGACTTCATCATCACCGTCCGGCACGGCGGCCAGGGCTCGCTGCGGGCGCTGCGTCACCGCCTCCAGGACGACCCGGAGCTGCTGTCCAAGGGCCCCTCGGCCGTGCTGCACGCGATCGCCGACCAGGTCGTGGACGGCTACATCGCCGTCGCCGACGCCGTGCAGGACGACATCGACGAGGTGGAGATCGACGTCTTCTCGCCGACCGCCAAGGGCACCTCGCGCGGCGGCGACGCGGGCCGGATCTACCAGCTCAAGCGCGAGGTGCTGGAGTTCAAGCGGGCGGTCGCCCCGCTGCTGCGGCCGATGCAGCAGCTCAGCGAGCGGCCGATGCGGCTGGTCGACCCGGACATCCAGAAGTACTTCCGGGACGTCGCCGACCACCTCGCCCGCGTCCACGAGCAGGTCCTGTCCTTCGACGACCTGCTGAACTCCATCCTCCAGGCCAACCTCGCGCAGGCGTCGGTGGCGCAGAACGAGGACATGCGGAAGATCACGTCATGGGCGGCGATCTTCGCCGTGCCGACGATGATCGCCGGGATCTACGGGATGAACTTCGACCACATGCCGGAGCTGCACTGGAAGTACGGCTATCCGGCGGTCATGGTCGTCACGGTCGCCATCTGTGTGACGATCCACCGCGGCTTCAAGCGGAACGGCTGGCTCTAGCCTTCTCCGGCCTTACGACGCGGCGGCTAGCCCTTCTTGGCCACACGGTCGGCCATGATGACGAACCCGAGACCGGCCAGGATCACCGCCAGCGCCGGGTAGGAGGCGACCGGCGGGGTCTGCCCCAGCCACACCGCCGCGATCAGGGCCGCGCCGGGGGTCTCCAGGAGGATCGCCGTCGAGGTGACGGACGGGCCGAGGCCCTTGACCACGCGGTTGATCAGCGAGTGCCCGAGCAGCTGCGCGGTGACCGTCAGCAGGGCCAGCTTCAGCCAGGTGCCGCCGCTGTAGCCCGCGAGGGACGAGCCGGAGAACAGGCACGCGGCGAGCAGCAGGACGGTCGTCGTCGCGTAGCAGACGTAGCTGTACGTGACCGTGCCGACCGTCCGGCGCACCTCCGCGCCCAGCAGGACGTAGCCGGCGGCCGCCATGCCGCCCAGCAGGGCGAGGGCGTCCCCGGCGAGGGCGCGCGGCGAGACGGACAGGTCGACGCCGGTGAGGATCACCACGCCCAGGAACGCGAGGGCGGTGCCCGCCCACACCAGCGCGGGCGGGCGGTGGCCGCGCAGGCGCATCAAGAGCGTCGTCCAGATCGGGGTGGTGGTGACCAGGGCGGTCGAGGACGCGACCGACGTCATGTGCAGGCTCGGCAGCCACACCCCGAAGTGCACGGCCAGGAGCGCGCCGGCGGCCACGGCCAGCAGCAGGTTCCGGCGGCCCATGGAGAAGAGCTCGGCGCGGTGCCGGGTGAGGGCGAGGGGGGTGAGCGCGCCCACGGCCATGGCGTTGCGCCAGAAGGCGATGGCCAGGGCGGGGGCGGCGGTCGCCGCGATCAGCGGCGCCGAGAGGGAGATGCCGGAGATGGCGATCGCCAGCAGGAGCAGGTCCGTACGGACGCCGGGGTGGGGGTGGGCGGGCTCCGCCTGGGCGGCGGTCGCGCTGGGCAGGGCATCACTGCGCGTACGGGCACTGGTCACCCGTCCAGGGTAGATCTCCTGGTCACGGGCGCCGGCGAATACAGTAGGCCGCATGACACAGACGCAGGAGCTGCTCGACCGGGCGCTCATCGAGGAGGCCACGAAGAAGTCCGGCCTCATCTGGGTGCAGGGACCGGCGGGGCCCAGCCGTGCGCTGTGGCACGTGTGGCACGAAGGCGCCGCCCATGTCGTGGGCGGCCCCGGCGAACAGCCGCTGGACGACCTCGGGCTCGCCGACGGCGCCGAGGCGACGGTGACCGTCCGCAGCAAGGACAAGGGCGGGCGCCTGGTGTCCTGGACCGCGCGCGTCACCGAGCTCCCGGCGGGGGGCGAGGCCTGGACGGCGGCGGTCACCGAGCTCAAGGCGAAGCGGCTGAACGCGCCGGATGCGGAGCGGGTCACCGAGCGGTGGGCGGAGGACTGCCGCGTCCTCCGCCTGGAGCCGTCCGGCGCCACGGCGGCGCTCCCCGACACGGCCCTGGCGGCCCGCCCGCTCCCGACTCCGGCGACGACGCGCCGCCCGATGCCGGCGGCCCTGCCGAAACTCCTCCGGAGAGGCCGCCGGGGGTCCCGCTAACACCCTCTCCGCCGCGACGGCGCCCGGCCGAAACGCACCTGTGCGGCGGTGCCGAACCGGCCTCGCCCGAGAGTTGCACTCAGCCCGGCACCGCCGGACACCGCCGTCGGGCGTCTCGCCGTCGCGGCGGAAAGATGTGACGTGGCCCCGCCAAGAGGCAAGGTGCGCCCCGCACGCTTCCGCAGACCTTCCACTCCGCCGCGACGGCGCCCGGCCGATACACACCTGTCCGGCGGTGCCGAGCCCGCCTTGCCCCGGGGTTTGCGCCCGGTCCGGCACCGCCGGACACCGCCGTCGGGCGTCTCGCCGTCGCGGCGGGAAGAATGGCGCGGCCGCGCCGAGAGGCCACGTGCGCCGCGCACCGATCCCCGGCGCCGCCGGACACCGCCGAGAGGTGAAGCGAGCCGCGAGGCTACTTCGTCGGGGCCGGCAGTGACGAGCCCTCTCCGGTGGAGGGGATGCGTTTGCCGTAGTCGACGGTGTCCTGCTTCGGCGGTGGTGTCAGGGCGAAGTCCTTGCCCCAGTCCGACAGTTCCAGCTGGCCCGCGCCGCCCGCGCGCTGTACGCGCACGGGGTACGGCGTGCCCATGAGGGAGACGTCGAGCGTGCCGCCCGAGCCTCCGGCGCCGTTGACGCGGATGGTCCGGGCGCCGCCCACCGTGCCGTGCTCGCCGCGGGCGAGCTTGCCGTGCAGGCCGATGAGCCCGTCGAGCAGGACGTCCTTGTCGGTGAAGCCCTTGAACTGCTGGTACGCGGGGTCCCCGGTCGGCACCTTCACGTACTTCTTCTCCAGCTTGCCCGCGGCGGCGGCCCCGTCCCCCTTGCCGTCTCCGCCCTTGTCGCCGCGCGACCAGAACGCCGCGGGCGCCTTGAGGAAGAGCTCGTCGCCGACCCGCAGCAGTTCGAACGTGCTGGCGTCGGAGGCGACCCGGCCCGTCCCGCCGTCCCGCTTCAGCCGCATGTCGAGCTTGTACGTGCGCCCCTGGCTGACGACGCTGCCGGACAGGTGCACGGAGGAGGCGTCGCGCGCCGCGGCCCGCGCCTTGTCCTGGATCTTCGCGGGGTCGAGCTTGCCGACACCGTTGGTCCCGGCGTCGGGGTCCTCCGTGGCGCCGCCGCAGGCGGTGAGCGCCACGGACAGACCGGCGCACAGCGCTCCCACGAGAGCCGCCTTCCGGGTACGCACGTCGCTCCTGCCTCCTGTTCAGCCGGGGAGTAGGGGGCAGCGTACCCGTGCCGCCCGCAGGCGGAAGCCAGCAGTCCGGACGGACGTCTCCCCCGCGCCGGGGAGAACCCGGTCACGTTAGCCTGAACCGGACACCGGACCACGGAGGAGGTGCGCGGCATGGCAGCAGGCGCCCACCGGGTCTTCGTGTCGCACCTCTCGGGCGTGGCGGTCTTCGACCCCAACGGCGACCAGGTCGGCCGCGTGCAGGACCTCGTCGCGATGCTCCGCGTGGGCGGCCGCCCGCCCCGCGTCCTGGGCCTGGTCGTGGAGGTCGTCAGCCGCCGCCGGATCTTCCTGCCCATGACGCGCGTGACGGGCGTGGAGTCCGGCCAGGTCATCACCACGGGTGTGATCAACATGCGGCGCTTCGAGCAGCGGCCCACCGAGACCCTGGTCCTCGGCGAGCTGCTCGACCGGCGCGTACGTCTGGTCGACGGGGGCGAGGAAGTGACCGTCCTCGATGTAGCGATCATCCAGCTGCCCGCCCGCCGCGACTGGGAGATCGACAAGGTCTTCGTGCGCCGCGGCAAGGGCGGGGCGCTGCGCCGCAAGGGAGAGACGCTGACGGTCGAGTGGTCGGCCGTCACCGGCTTCTCCCTGGAGGAGCACGGCCAGGGCGCCGCGAGCCTCCTCGCGACGTTCGAGCGGCTGCGCCCCGCCGACCTCGCCAGCGTCCTGCACCACCTGTCCCCCAAGCGCCGCTCGGAGGTCGCGGCGGCGCTGGACGACGACCGGCTCGCGGACGTCCTGGAGGAGCTCCCCGAGGACGACCAGATCGAGATCCTCGGCAAGCTCAAGGAGGAGCGCGCCGCGGACGTCCTGGAGGCCATGGACCCGGACGACGCGGCCGACCTGCTCTCGGAGCTGCCGGAGGACGAGAAGGAGCGCCTGCTGACCCTCATGCAGCCGGACGAGGCGGCGGACGTGCGCCGCCTCCTGGCGTACGAGGAGCGGACCGCGGGCGGCCTGATGACGACGGAGCCGATCGTGCTGCGCCCGGACGCGACCGTCGCCGACGCCCTCGCGCGCGTGCGCAACCGCGACCTCTCCCCCGCGCTGGCCGCACAGGTGTACGTGTGCCGCCCGCCGGACGAGACCCCCACCGGCAAGTACCTGGGCACGGTCCACTTCCAGCGGCTCCTGCGCGTCCCGCCCTTCACCCTCGTCGGCTCGATCGTGGACACCGACCTGCGGCCCCTCCCGCCGGTCACCCCGCTGCCGGCCGTCACCAGCTACCTCGCGACGTACAACATGGTCGCCGCGCCCGTCGTCGACGAGAGCGGCTCCCTGCTGGGCGCGGTCACCGTCGACGACGTGCTGGACCACCTGCTGCCCGAGGACTGGCGCGAGACCGAGCTGCACCACGGGGCGCCGGGCATGACCGAGCTGCCGGAGGTGGTCGATGGCGGGCAATGAGCGAGGGCGCGAGGGGACCCTGGGGCACCGCCCCGACCGGGCCGAGCGCGTCCGGGCGCAGTCGGAGGCCGTGCACCCGCACCCGCACGCCCGCCCGCGCGTCCGGCTGGACCTGCCGCGGGTCAAGCGGCGCGGCTGGCTGCCGGAGTACGACCCGGAGGCGTTCGGGCGGACCTCCGAGCGGATCGCGCGCTTCCTGGGGACGGGGCGGTTCATCGTCTGGATGACGGTCGTCATCATCCTGTGGGTGGTGTGGAACACCACCGTCCCCGGGCACCTGCGGTTCGACAACTATCCCTTCATCTTCCTGACCCTGATGCTGTCGCTGCAGGCCTCCTACGCGGCGCCGCTGATCCTCCTCGCGCAGAACCGCCAGGACGACCGCGACCGGGTCAACCTGGAGCAGGACCGCAAGCAGAACGAGCGGTCCATCGCGGACACGGAGTACCTCACGCGGGAGATCGCCTCGCTGCGGATGGGTCTCGGCGAGGTCGCGACGCGCGACTGGATCCGCTCCGAGTTCCAGGAGCTCGTCAAGGATCTGGAACAGCGCCGGGTATTCCCCGCCGAGAGTGAGGAACGCGACCGCTGACAGCCCTTTCCGGAGGCCCCCTCACGCGCCGTACCATCGTCCGTATGGCTACCGATACGAACGGAACGTCTCCGAGCGAGGACGCGATCCGCGCCGCGCTCGCGACGGTGAACGACCCCGAGATCCAGCGACCCATCACCGACCTGGGGATGGTCAAATCGGTGGGGATCGCGGCGGACGGTTCGGTCGCGGTGGCCGTCTACCTGACGGTGTCCGGCTGCCCCATGCGGGAGACGATCATCAGCCGGGTACAGGACGCCGTCTCGGGCGTCCCCGGCGTCACCGGCGTGACGGTCGAGCTCGACGTCATGAGCGACGAGCAGCGCCGTGAGCTCGCGGCCTCCCTGCGCGGCGGCACGGCCGAGCGCGAGGTGCCCTTCGCCAAGCCCGGCTCGCTCACCCGGGTGTACGCGGTGGCGTCCGGCAAGGGCGGCGTCGGCAAGTCCTCCGTCACGGTCAACCTCGCGGCGGCCATGGCGGCCGACGGGCTCAAGGTCGGCGTCGTGGACGCGGACATCTACGGCCACTCCGTCCCGCGCATGCTCGGTGCGGACGGCAAGCCGACCCAGGTCGAGAACATGATCATGCCGCCGTCGGCGAACGGCGTGAAGGTCATCTCCATCGGCATGTTCACCCCGGGCAACGCCCCGGTGGTGTGGCGCGGCCCGATGCTCCACCGGGCGCTCCAGCAGTTCCTCGCGGACGTCTACTGGGGCGACCTGGACGTCCTGCTGCTCGACCTGCCCCCGGGCACGGGCGACATCGCGATCTCGGTCGCGCAGCTCGTGCCGAACGCCGAGATCCTCGTCGTGACGACGCCTCAGCAGGCGGCCGCCGAGGTCGCCGAGCGGGCGGGCTCGATCGCCGTGCAGACGCACCAGAAGATCGTCGGCGTCGTGGAGAACATGTCCGGGCTGCCGTGCCCCCACTGCGACGAGATGGTCGACGTCTTCGGCACCGGCGGCGGCCAGGTCGTCGCCGACGGCCTGACCCGCACCACGGGCACCAACGTGCCCGTCCTGGGCTCCATCCCCATCGACGTGCGCCTGCGCGAGGGCGGCGACGAGGGCAAGCCGGTGGTCCTGACGGACCCGGAGTCCCCTGCGGGTGCGGCGCTGCGCGCGATCGCCGGCAAGCTCGGCGGCCGGCAGCGCGGCCTCTCCGGCATGTCCCTGGGCATCACGCCGCGCAACAAGTTCTGACGCGTCCGTTCCCCCGGGCGCCGGGCGGGGTCTCCTGCCCGTCCGGCGCCCCGGGGGAACGGAGCACGCCCTGGGACTACTGGTGGCCCAGGTCCTTCACGGGTGCCGCAGGGGCGTTCTGCTTGACGGACTCGATGCCCTTCTCACAGGCGGACCTGCTGTTGTAGGCCTCGCCCACGGCGATGATCTCGCCGTTTCCCGCCTTCAGCCGGTAGCGGTACTTGCCGGAGTTGTCCTCGTACATCTCGAACTTGCCTGGCATGGATCATCACCTCTCCGAGAGCTGCCCCCTGCCGGAAATTCAAGCCCGGCGCCACGGGACCCGCAGCCCGGGAGGGCCCGACGGGTGACGAGGCCGTCAGCCCCGGTAGGCCGTGATGTCCTTGATCACCGAGAAGCCCATGCCGTAGGCGCTCATGCCCCGCCCGTACGCCCCGATGTGCACGCCCTCCGCCGAGCCGGCGAGCACCCAGCCGTACTCCGACTCGCGGTAGCGGAAGTCGGTGGGCACGCCGTCCACCGGGAGCGACAGCGTCGACCACGCGGAGTCGTCCAGGTGGTCCGCCAGTTCCCAGGCGAGGGCCGTCTGCTGGTCGAGCCAGTCCTGGCGCAGCGCGCGCTCCATCTGCGCGGGCCAGGTGCACGAGAGCAGCCCCGACCCGGCCAGCCAGGCCGCGGAGGAGTCCGAGGTGGCCTCCAGGACGCCCGTGCCGTCGGCGCTGCGCCGGCCGGGGCGGCCGACGACGGTCACGACGACCGCGAAGCGCTGCTTGGCGGCGCCGGGGTCGGCCCGCTCGCTGCGCAGCGTGGGCTCCTCGCCGTGGCCCGTGGAGCCGTGCTCCACCGTCCCGTCGGCGGCGGCGCCGACCTGCATCAGCCAGCGCGGCCCGGTGTAGGCCTCGTCCAGGCCGTACCAGGGGAACGAGGCCATCAGATAGCCGTCGACCGTCCGCCGGTCGGCGAGCCCGCCCGGTGCGTCCTGCGCTGCGGCGTCCACGGCGGGCGCGCCGGCCGTGCCGGCACCTTGAGCCCCAACCCGACTCGTCGTCTCCATCTGCGCGGCGCCTCCTTGTTGCCCGATGTCCTGGGCGAGCCCGCCCCCCTCGGACGACTTCACCCCAAACACAGGGAGGATAGCCACCCCCGTCAATGGCGCACGGGATGCGCGGAACTCAGGTGGCGTCGGAGTCGAACGGAGGGCGCTCGCCCGCGTCCGGCTTGTCCTGCTTCTTGAGCAGGTCCGGACGGGCCGGGGAACCGCCGTTCGAGGGGGCCGCCGGGGCGGCGCCGGAGGCCGGGTCCGCCGTCGTGTCGCCGCTGCGGCCGTGGACGGCGTCGGCGACGTCGTTCATCTCCGCCTTGAGGTCGAAGCCGTTGCGGATCTCCTTCAGCCCCAGCTCGTCCTTGTCCAGCACGTGCTTGCGGACGAACGCCTTGGGGTTGAGGTCCTCGAACTCGAAGTCCTTGAACTCGGGGCCGAGCTCGGAGCGGATGTCCTCCTTGGCGCTCTCCGAGAACTGCCGGATCTTGCGCAGTGTGCGCGACACGTCCTGGATCATCTTCGGCAGCTTGTCCGGTCCGAAGATGAGCACAGCGAGCACCACGAGCGCGACCAGCTCGAGGGGTCCTATGTCGAGCACGTTGAAGCTCCTTGATGCGTCAATGGCCGACGGTTCAGGCCACCTATCACGGTACCTGGCCCGACCTGGTCGAAGGGATACACCTGGGACAACATCAGGCCAAAACCGACGCCGGCGGTGGTGCCGGTGCCGGCACCGGGCCGGGCGGGGAGGCCGGCGGGCCTCAGCGGGCGCCCGCGGAGCCGAGGGTCAGCTCGACCGGCCGCTCGCGGCCCTCCCGCTCCACGGTCAGCGTGAGCCGGTCGCCCGGACGATGACTGCGGATCTTGACGATAAGCTCCTGGCCGCTGTGCACGGCCACTCCGTCGACCTTTTTGATCACGTCGTGCGGCTGGAGGCCGGCCTTGTCGCCCGGGCCGCCGGGGGTGACGGCCGGGTTGTCGCCGTTCTTGGTGTTCACCCGGGCGCCGTCGCCCGAATACCCCATGTCCAGCGTGACGCCGATGACCGGGTGAGTGGCCTTGCCGGTGTTGATGAGCTCCTCGGCGACCCGCTTGGCCTGGTTGATCGGTATGGCGAAGCCCAGGCCGATGCTGCCGCCCTGGCCGCCGCCGAGCTCGCCGCTGTCGCCCGCGGAGCGGATCGCGCTGTTGATGCCGATGACGCGGGCCTCCGAGTCCACCAGCGGGCCACCCGAATTGCCCGGGTTTATCGGGGCGTCGGTCTGCAGGGCGTCGACATAGCTGACGTCGCTGCCGTCACCCTTCTGGCCGCCGGCGGTGATCGGGCGCTCCTTGGCGCTGATGATCCCCGTCGTGACCGTGCCCGCGAGGTCGTACGGGGCGCCGATCGCGATCACGGAGTCGCCGACGCGGACGGAGTCGGAGTTGCCGAGGGCGAGCGGGGTCAGGCCGGACACGCCCGAGACCTTGATCACGGCGAGGTCGTAACTGCTGTCCCGGCCGACGACGGTGGCCTTGGCGGTCTGGCCGCTGTTGAACGTCACCGATATGTCACCGGCGGATCCGGCGGGCTCCACGACGTGGTTGTTGGTGAGGATGCGGCCTTCCTTGTCCAGGACGAAGCCGGTGCCGGTGCCCTGGTCGCTGCCGCCGCGGACGTGGATCGTCACCACGCCCGGCAGGGCGCGGGCCGCGATGCCCGCGATACTGCCCGGCGCGCGGGCCGAGCGGTCCGCGGTGGCCTGGGGCAGGCTGACGTGGCGGCCGATGCCGCCGTCCCGCTCCAGGTACGCCCCGACTCCGCCGCCGATGCCGCCCGCGACCAGCGCCACGAGCAGCGCCCCGGCGAGCAGGCGCCCACGGCCGCGCTTCGCCGGGACGGGCTCCCCGGCACGGGCCGCGGACGCGGCCCAGGGGTCGTACTGCCACGGCCCCGGGGTGCCGTGGGCGGGCGTCATCCCTGCGGGAGGGACGGGGGTGCCGTGCGGCGGCGTCACGCCGGGCGGCGGGAAGGAGGCCCCTTGCGCCGGGGGCGGCCCTGCGACTGGCCCTGCGGGCGGCGCTGCGGGTGGCCCTGCAACCGGCGCCGCGGGCGGCAGCAGCGTGCCCTGCGGCGGCGTGACCGGCCGCTGGACAGGCGGCGCAGGCGCCCACGGCCCGGGCCGCCCGTAGGGAGGTGTGCCGTAGGGATCGGGGGCGTGCAGAGGAACGGCGCCGCCGCCGGAAGAGCCGTCGGCCCCGTAGGCCGGGACGACACCGGAAGCCGCGTCCGGGCGGTACGGGGGCAGCGGAGTGGTCGCCGACTCGCCGGACGACCCGGGCGCGGCGCCCCGGCCCCCCGGCCCGGCCTCGTAACCGGGTACGGCACCGGAGGCATGCGCGACGTCCTGGACGGACCGCCCGGCCCCCGACGTGCCACCGGAATCCGCATCCGGCCCGTACGCGGGCAGCGGACGCGTCGTCGACTGGTCGGACGGTACGGGCGCGGGCGGGTTGCCCCCTCCTGCATCCGGGCCGGACACGGGTGCCGGTGCGTCGCCCCAGCCCGGTTCCCGGCCGCCGTCTACGGGCAGCGGGGTGGTCTCCGCCGTGGCGGCATCCGCGCCATAAGGCGGCAGGGATCGCGTTTCCGCCTCCGAGGGGGGCGCCTCGTCCGCCGGGGACGGGGGCGCGTCCAGGAACTGCGGGCTCTCGTGCTGGTCCGTGCGGCCGGCGGCGGCCGGCGCCTCGCCGGACGGGCGCGGGCGGCTCCACCACTGCGGCGCGGACGTGCGCGCCTTCCCCTCGTCCATGTTCTCCCCACCGATCGCCGGAGGGCACACGGCATCGCCCGAGGGATGCGCGGCCCACAGGAATTCAACCAGGTCTGCACAAAGGTGCGCAGGGGGCCCGGGCGGGGATCAGCGCCGGGCGGTGTCCCCCGGCGGCGCGCCCGGTGCCGGATGCCCCGTACGTATCAGCGGGGGCAGCAAGGGCGCCGCGGACGGGCGCAGCAGGGACACCTCCCGCACCGGCACGGCGGCCGACGGGGCGGACCCTCCGGCTCCGCCGGCGCCGCCCTGCGAGGCGGAGCGGGCGAGCCGCCGGTCGCGCCCGGAGGCCGGCGCGGCCGACGAGGCCGACAGCGGGGTGGTCGCGGTGCGCGGGTTCTCGGCGCGGGGGCCCTGGGGGCCCGCGACCGAGGCCAGCGGCGACGCCCCGCCGAGGGCGAACGCGGCCAGCGAGACGGCTCCGGCGGCGGCGAAGGCGATCCGCCGCCCCCGTATGCCACCGCGGGGCGGCTCGGGCATCTCATGGATCCGGAAGCCGCCTTCGCGGGGCCGCGCGGCGGCACCCGGCAGCAGACCGAGGGGCGCGAGGGCGTCAGCCCGGGCGCCGAGGCCGGCTTTTCCCGGCCCTCCGGGGCCCTCGTGGCCCTCCCGGGCCTCCGGGCGGTCCCGGTCGGCCCAGCCGTCGCGATCGGCCCCGTGGGGGCCTCGGGGATCGCCGCCGGCCAGGCCCTGGAGCCGTGCCAGGAAGTTCTCCGAGAGCGGCGGGAGCGCCGCTTCCGCGAATACGTTTTTGAGCCGACGCTGGGCATCGGCTTCCGCTTTGCACTTCCAACAGGTGGCCAGGTGCGCGAGCACCCGCTCCCGAGAATCGTGTCCCAACTCCCCGTCGACCAGGGCCGCGAGGCGGTCGCCGAGATGGTGCTCGGCGGGGGACTGACCGCCTGAACCGGTCACGCGATCCCTACCTCCCCACCGAGAACGCCGGGGGCCACGCCCGCGACGGCCCGCTGCTCGGCCCGGGCGGCGGGCGAGCGGTGCTGGAGCGCCTTGCGCAGGTGGGAGCGGCCGCGGTGGATACGGCTGCGGACCGTGCCGAGCTTCACGCCGAGCGTCGCGGCGATCTCCTCGTACGACAGGCCCTCGATGTCGCACAGGACGACGGCGGCGCGGAACTCCGGGGCGAGCGTGTCCAGCGCCTGCTGGACGTCGGCGTCGAAGTGCGTGTCGTTGAAGTGCTGCTGGGGGGAGGGCTCGCGGCTGGGAAGCCGCTCGGCGGCATCCTCGCCGAGCGCGTCGAAGCGGATGCGCTGGCGTCGCCGGACCATGTCCAGGAAGAGGTTGGTGGTGATGCGGTGCAGCCACCCCTCGAACGTGCCGGGGGTGTACGTGGACAGCGACCGGAAGACCCGGACGAAGACCTCCTGGGTGAGGTCCTCGGCGTCGTGCTGGTTGCCGGTGAGGCGGTAGGCGAGGCGGTAGACGCGGGCACTGTGCGTGCTGACGATCTCCTCCCAGGTGGGAGGGGTCCACGCCTGCGAGTCCGCATCGGTGGCGAAGGTCGCGGTCTGTGCGGAGTCGTTGGTGCGCGAACGGTCAGCAGTCTTGGTCACGGATTTCGGCTCGCCGGCGGACCTGCGAAAGCGCCTCGGCACTCCCCGACGGTCGTAGGCCGCAGCCGCACCTCCCCTGTCGGCTCTGGTGGTGTCCAGTAGAGCCCCTACCATATCCATCCTGCCCGTTAGCTCCGGATAAGGAATTTTGACCTGCATTTGGTCTTGCTTCCCCCGCCCTCCCGGCCGTCCCCTCCGTTTGCCGTCCCGCCCCGTCCCCTTCCTCGTCAACGCACGGTCCCATCTGCGGGTTCCCGTGGTCAGCGGATACAGTCACGGTTGCGTCGACTACGGGGACAGGAGAGGGCCATTACCGGCAACCGGCAGACGAGCTGGGCGTTCGCCGATGCGTTCGTCGCCGAGGACGAGGCGCTGCGCTGGGCCCGGGACCGGGCCCTGGAGGCAGGCCTGCGCTCGGTGTCGTCCGGCACCGGCGCCGCGCTGCGCCTGCTCGCCGCGGCGGTGGACGCCAAGGCGGTGGCCGAGATCGGCACGGGCACCGGCGTCTCCGGCATCCACCTCCTGCACGGCATGCGGCCCGACGGCGTGCTCACGACGGTGGACAGCGACCCCGAGTGCCAGCAGTTCGCCCGGCAGGCCTTCCGCGCGGCGGGCTTCGCGGGCAACCGCGCGCGCTTCATCCCCGGCCGCGCCCTGGAGGTGCTGCCGCGCCTCGCCGACGGCGGGTACGACCTGGTCTTCTGCGACGGCGACCGGCTGGAGTGCCTGGACTATCTAGCCGAATCGTTGCGCCTGCTGCGGCCGGGCGGCCTCGTCTGCTTCGAGGGCGTCTTCGCCGACGGCCGCACGGTCGACTCCGCCGCCCAGCCCGCCGAGGTGCAGCGGCTGCGCGAGCTGCTGCGGGCCGTGCGCGAGTCGCGGGTGCTGGTGCCGTCGCTGCTGCCGGTGGGCGACGGCCTGCTGTGCGCGGCGCGGCGCGGCTGACCTGCGCGCGGGCGCCGCGCCCGCGCACCGGCGGCCCGGACCGGCGCCGCCCGGCTCCCCGCCGCGCGCCCGGCCCCGGACGCGCCCTCCTCGGACGCACCGATCTCGGACGCACCGGCCCCGGACGCACCGGCCCCGGACGCACCACTGCCCCGGCAGCCGGTGCGGACCGGCTGCCGGGGCAGCGTAAGAACGGTGGTTCGGCGTGCGTCAGCCGACAACCTTCTTCAGGGCGTCTCCGAGGGCCTCGGCCTCATCCGGGGTCAGCTCGACGACGAGCCGACCGCCGCCTTCGAGCGGAACCCGCATGACGATGCCCCGCCCCTCCTTGGTCACCTCGAGCGGGCCATCGCCCGTCCGCGGCTTCATGGCCGCCATGCTCGTTCCCCTTCCTGAAACCAGCTCATCGTCAGCCGACGGCCCTACGACAGGCCCGCGTCACCGGCATCGAACACATTGCTTCCAGGCCATTATCTCGCATCGCGTGACCCAATGAACAACATCGGTCCGTATCCCTTCGGCAACGCGATCGCGCAAAACCACTCAATTCGGCGATCGGACTGCGATACTGCGCCGCTTCGACCACGCATCTGTGGCCGGTTTCTTTGACGCAGGTCACATATCGGTGTCCGGTGATCTCCGGCATGCTGGGCCCGGAACGACGCCGACGGGGCGTGCGACGAGGGAGGGACCGGCACATGGCCGACTCCGTGCTGTACGAGGTGACGGACGGGCTCGCGACGATCACGCTGAACCGTCCCGACGCGATGAACGCGCTGAACACCGACACCAAGGCCGCCCTGCGCGACGCCCTGCAGCGGGCCGGGGAGGACGCCGCCGTACGGGCGGTGCTGCTCATCGGCACGGGGCGCGCCTTCTGCGTCGGGCAGGACCTCAAGGAGCACGTCGAGTCGCTGGCCGCGGACCGTAAGAGCGGCTCGGGGCTCACCATGACGACGGTCAAGGAGCACTACAACCCCATCGTCACGGCCATCGCCGGCATGCCGAAGCCGGTCGTGGCGGGCGTGAACGGGGTCGCCGCCGGCGCGGGTGCGGGGTTCGCCTTCGCGGCGGACTACCGCGTGGTGGCGGACACCGCCGCCTTCAACACCTCCTTCGCGGGGGTCGCCCTGACCGCCGACTCGGGGGTCTCCTGGACGCTGCCGCGCCTCGTCGGCCACAGCCGGGCCTCGGACCTGCTGCTGTTCCCGCGCAACGTGCCGGCGCAGGAGGCGTACGAGCTGGGCATCGCCAACAAGGTCGTGCCGGCGGCGGAGCTGGCCGCGGAGGCCCTCGCCGTCGCACGAAGGCTCGCCGAGGGACCCACGGGTGCGTACGCCGCGATCAAGGAGTCCCTCGCCTACGGGGCGGGGCGGCCTCTGGCCGAGGCCCTGGCCAAGGAGGACGAGCTGCAGACCCGGGCCGGGGCCTCCGAGGACCACGGGATCGCCGTGGACGCCTTCCTGAAGAAGCAGAAGCCGAAGTTCGTCGGCCGCTGACCCCGGGGGTCAGCGTGCGTGACACCCCGCCAGGTGGTCGTTGACCAGCCCGCACGCCTGCATCAGCGCGTACGCCGTCGTCGGCCCGATGAAGCGGAAGCCCCGCTTCTTGAGCTCCTTGGCCAGGGCCGTCGACTCCGGCGTGGTCGCCGGGACGTCGGCGGCCGTGCGCGGCGCGGCGGCGGCCAGCTCCGGGGCGTAGGACCAGATCAGGGCGTCCAGCTCGCCGGGCGCCCACTCGGCCGCCACGCGCGCGTTGGCGATCGCGGCCGTGATCTTGGCGCGGTTGCGGATGATGCCGGGGTCGGCCAGCAGCCGCTCCGCGTCGGCGTCCGTGAAGGCCGCCACCTTGGCGATGGAGAAGCCGGCGAAGGCGTCCCGGAAGCCCTCGCGGCGCCGCAGGATCGTCAGCCACGACAGCCCCGACTGGAACGCCTCCAGGCATATCCGTTCGTAGAGGGCGTCGTCGCCGTGCACGGGGCGGCCCCACTCGGTGTCGTGGTAGACGCGGTAGTCCGCCATGGAATCCGCTTCCAGGCCCCACGGACAGCGCTGCAGCCCGTCCGGGCCGGTGACCGTTGCGCCGCTCATTCCTTCTTCTCCCCCTCTTCGCCGTCGCCGCCTTCGGTCCTGCCCGCGGCCTTCGCGCCGCCGCCGCCCATGGCCGCCGCCTGCGCGCCCGCGAGGGCGGCCTCCAGCTCGGCGATGCGGGCGTCGCGCTCGGCGAGCTCGGCGCCGAGGCGGTCCAGGGCCTCGTCCGTCTCCGCCATGCGGTAGCCGCGCAGGGCCACGGGCAGGCGCAGCGTCTCGACGTCGGAGCGGGCCATGGGGCGGTCCGCCGGGAGCGGCCAGACGGTCCGGTCGGCCGCGGCCTCGGGCAGCGCCGCGCCGCTCCCGCCTCCGGCGACGAAGAGCGCGACCGCGGCGACCACCACGACCAGCGCGATGAGCAGGAACCAGAACACGACCATCTCCCAGGAACACGGACTGCGATTCCGTCCACCCCGATCGTGCCATGCCGCACTGACAGTTAAGGTCGCTGCGGACCACCGAGAGGGAGTAGGGACATGCTGCGGCTGGGACGACGCGAGTTCGATGCGCACGAGCCGGTGATCATGGCGATCGTCAACCGGACGCCGGACTCCTTCTACGACCAGGGTGCGACGTTCAGCGACGAGCCCGCCCTGGCCAGGGTGGAGCAGGCCGTCGCGGAGGGCGCCGCCATCATCGACATCGGCGGGGTGAAGGCCGGCCCCGGCGAGGAGGTGACCGCCGAGGAGGAGGCCCGGCGGACGGTCGGCTTCGTGGCCGAGGTCCGCAGGCGCCACCCGGACGTGGTGATCAGCGTCGACACCTGGCGGCACGACGTGGGCGAGGCGGTGTGCGAGGCCGGCGCCGACCTCCTCAACGACGCGTGGGGCGGCGTCGATCCCAAGCTGGCCGAGGTCGCGGCCCGTTACGGCGTGGGCCTGGTGTGCACGCACGCGGGCGGCGCGGAGCCGCGCACGCGCCCGCACCGGGTGGAGTACGAGGACGTGATGGCGGACATCCTGCGGGTCACGCTGGGGCTGGCCGAGCGCGCGGTGGCGCTGGGCGTCCGGCGCGACGGCATCATGATCGACCCCGGGCACGACTTCGGGAAGAACACCCGGCACTCGCTGGAGGCGACCCGGCGGCTGGGCGAGATGGCGGACACGGGCTGGCCGGTGCTGGTCTCGCTGTCGAACAAGGACTTCGTCGGCGAGACGCTCGACAAGCCGGTCAAGGAGCGCGTCCTGGGCACGCTCGCGACGACGGCCGTCTCGGCGTGGCTGGGCGCACAGGTCTACCGCGTGCACGAGGTGGCGGAGACCAAGCAGATCCTGGACATGGTGGCGTCCATCGCCGGCCACCGCGCCCCGGCCGTCGCCCGTCGCGGACTCGCCTGACGGCAGCCCACCACCGACGGACGGAGTCCGGCGCAGCCACCCGAAGCCGGTGAGGCGCCCCCGGCGCCGAGCCTCGCGAGGGGGGCGTCAAGAGGCGCAGCCGAAGCAGGTGCTGGACATGGTGGCGTCCATCGCCGGCCACCGCGCACCTGCGGTGGCCCGGCGAGGACTCGCGTAGGCGGGGGGCTACATCCCCGCTTCCTTCGTGACCAGGCGCACCGTCTCCTCCACGTCGTCCGTGACGTGGAAGAGGTGCAGGTCGTTCGGGCCGGCCTTGCCTCCGGCGATGAGCGTGTCCCGGAACCAGTCGACCAGGCCGCTCCAGTAGGCCGAGCCGAAGAGCACGATCGGGAAGCGCGTGACCTTCTTCGTCTGGACGAGGGTGAGCGCCTCGAACAGCTCGTCGAGCGTGCCGAGTCCGCCGGGCAGGACGACGAATCCGCTCGCGTACTTCACGAACATCGTCTTCCGCACGAAGAAGTAGCGGAAGTCGACGCCGAGGTTGACGTACTGGTTGAGCCCCTGCTCGAAGGGCAGTTCGATGCCGAGGCCAACGGAGATGCCGCCCGCCTCCGTCGCCCCCTTGTTGGCGGCCTCCATCGCGCCGGGCCCGCCGCCCGTGATGACCGCGAAGCCCGACTCGACCAGGCCGCGCCCGATCGCGATGCCGGCCTCGTACTCCGGCGAGTCCCGGGGCGTACGGGCGGAGCCGAAGACGCTGATGGCGGGCGGGAGTTCGGCGAGGGCCCCGAAGCCCTCGACGAACTCGGACTGGATGCGCATCACCCGGAAGGGGTCCTCGTGGACCCAGTCCGCGGCCCCTCTCGTGTCCAGCAGGTGCTGGTCCGTGGTGCCCGCCTGCATCTGGCCGTACCGGCGTACCACCGGCCCCCGGCGCTGCTCCCGCCGCGCGCGCGATCCTTCGGGATGTGCCATGCCGTGCTCCCTCCGCTGCAGATCGTTGCTGTTCAGCGTAGGCCCACGGGCACGGCGTCCCGAAGGGTCGGCGAAGGTCAGCCGGTCAGCCAGGTGCGCAGCCGCTCCTCGCAGTCGTTGATCAGCGAGGCCCGGACGCGCTCGTCCCGCTTGTGGGCGAGCGTGGGGTCGCCGGGGCCGTAGTTGACGGCGGGGACGCCGAGCGCGCTGAAGCGGGAGACGTCGGTCCAGCCGAACTTGGGCTTGGGCGTCCCGCCGACGGCCTCGATGAACGCGGCGGCGGCCGGGTGGGACAGCCCGGGCAGCGCGCCGGGCGACTCGTCGTCCACGACGAGCTCGGCGACGCCGCAGTCCGCGAAGACCTCGCGGACGTGCGCCAGGGCCTGCGCGGGGCTGCGGTCGGGTGCGTAGCGGTAGTTGACGGTGACGGTGCACGCGTCGGGGATGACGTTGCCGGCGACGCCGCCCTCGGTGCGGACGGCGTTGAGGCCCTCGTGGTACTCCAGGCCGTCGATGACGGGGCGGCGCGGCTCGTAGGCCGCGAGCCTGGCCAGGATCGGCGCGGCCGCGTGGATGGCGTTGCTGCCCATCCAGCTGCGCGCGGAGTGGGCCCGCTCCCCCGCGGTGTGCAGGTGGACCCGGAGGGTGCCCTGGCAGCCGCCCTCGACCTGGGCGTCGGAGGGCTCCAGGAGGACGGCGAAGTCGGCCGCGAGCCAGTCGGGGTGGGCGTCCGCGATACGGCCGAGGCCGTTGAGGTGGGAGGCGACCTCCTCGTTGTCGTAGAAGACGAGGGTCAGGTCGCGGTTGGGCTCGGGCACGGTGGCGGCGATGCGCAGCTGCACCGCGACGCCGGACTTCATGTCGCTGGTGCCGCAGCCCCACAGGAAGCCGTCCTCGTCCAGCCGGGAGGGGACGTTACCGGCGATGGGGACGGTGTCGATGTGGCCGGCGAGCACGACGCGCTCGGCGCGGCCCAGGTTCGTGCGGGCCACGACGTTGTTGCCGTAGCGGTCCACCGTCAGGTGCGGCAGCGCGCGCAGGGCGTTTTCGACGGCGTCGGCCAGCGTCTTCTCGCCCCCGCTCTCGGAGGGGACGTCGACGAGCTGGGCGGTGAGGGCGGCGGCGTCGAGGGACAGGTCGAGTGCGGCGTCATCCATGCGTGCGACTCTAGCCCGGGCGGTACGGGCGCGGCCGGGCCGGTGGGCGGCCCCGGGCCGTCTCCTGTCCTCTCCAGTAACGTGGGCCGCATGTCCCGGATCTTCGTCACCCGACGTGGCCGCCTGTTGCGCATCGTGGCCGCCTGCGCCGTGCTGCTGGCGCTGATCGGCTACGGGATCGCCCAGCTGGTGACGGGCGGCCCGGGAGCGCCGCGCTGCACCGTGGCGGCCGACGGCGCCTCGTACTCCCTCGCGCCCGAGCAGGCGGTGAACGCGGCGACGATCTCGGCCGTGGGGTCCGAGCGCGGGCTTCCGGAGCGGGCGGTGACGATCGCTCTGGCCACGGCCATGCAGGAGTCGGGGCTGCGCAACATCCACCACGGCGACCGGGACTCGCTGGGGCTGTTCCAGCAGCGCCCCACGCAGGGCTGGGGCTCCGCGCAGCAGATCACCGATCCCGTGTACGCGGCGGGGAAGTTCTACGACCACCTGGTGGAGGTGCCGGGCTATTCGCGGCTGCCGCTGACGGTGGCCGCGCAGAAGGTGCAGCGCAGCGGCTTCCCGCAGGCGTACGCCAAGCACGAGCCGGACGCCTCGCTGCTGTCGTCCGCGCTCACGGGCCGGGTGGAGGCGGCCTTCAGCTGCACGACGAGCCCGAGCGACGGCAAGAAGGGGGACGCCGCGG
The DNA here is from genome assembly GCF_014650335.1 of Streptomyces hiroshimensis. Lineage (GTDB taxonomy): Bacteria > Actinomycetota > Actinomycetes > Streptomycetales > Streptomycetaceae > Streptomyces > Streptomyces hiroshimensis. The sequence continues at coordinate 191,463 of NZ_BMUT01000008.1, read as the reverse complement.
CGGTACGGGCCAAGCTGCGCCGGGAGTTCGGCGCGGCGGCGGTCCCGGCGCCCGGCACCCTGGCGAGCCCGGGGAGCGGCGGTACGGGCGCGGCGGGGGGTGCCGCCGCGCGGACGCTGGTGGTGCCGGTGCCGGAGAAGGCGCCCGGGCCGGGCGAGCCGGCCGTGGGCGGCCGGGAGCGGCGCGGCTGGCAGCTGGCCTCGTGGGCGGTGGCCCATGCGACCGAGCTGCGGATCGAGCGGGTCTCCTTCGGCGGCCGGGTGTGGACGGCGGCGGATTCGCGGGACGGCTGGCGCAAGGACGGCAAGGGCGGCGAGGGCGCCGCGGGGTCCGGGAATTCCCCGGAGAACGCCGCGGCCGAGGTACGGATCTTGACCGCTCAGTAGTGCGACCGTCCCCCCGCCGGAGGTAGGCACAACAGCCCCGCGCGCTTAATGGGCACCGCCCGCCCCAGGCGTCGGGCTTTCCCGGGAATTCCTTGTGACTAAAGGCTTGTCAGCCTTCCCGACCTGCATACCACGCGCCCGTTTTGCCCCGCTTTTAGGGGGGCAGATAATGCGACGCATTACCAACTCTTTACCGTGGCGCACCGCAACCTTCGACGCATTCACGCGGTAGTCACTGCGTCCGCTCGCCGGACAGCCAACGTCCTCAACTCCGCCAAAGGAGCATCATGTCCCTCCCCCTGACGCGTCGGATCGCCCGGGCCGCCCTGCTGGTAGCCGCCGGTGCGGCACCCGTCATCGGCGCGGCCGGAGCGGCGAGCGCCGCGCCGCAGGCCCCCGATCTGACGAGCGGCCTGACCGCGGTGGACGGCGCGAACCTCGGCACCAACGTCGACTCGGCGGCCCACAAGGCCGGGGACACCGTGACGGGCGTCGGCACCAGCGCCATCAAGACCACCGTGCCGGGTGCGGCCGACGCCACCGGCAAGGCCGCCAAGACCGCCACCCCCGCCGTCCAGAAGGTCGCCGGCGAGGCCGCGGGCGCCACCTCCGGGCTCGCGGGCCAGGCCACCAAGGCCGCCGGCGGCCTGAACGCCCAGGGCCTGCCCCTCGGTGGCGGCGGGCTCCCGATCGGCGGCTGACACAGCGCACGCACGCGTACGCGAGAGGGCCCGGGAGATCTTCTCCCGGGCCCTCTCGCATGCTCATCTCCGCGGGCGGCTACTGCGCCAGGCGGCGGACCGCCGCCTCCACCCGCTCGTCGGTCGCGGTGAAGGCGATCCGCACGAACTGCTCCCCGGCCTCCCCGTAGAAGACGCCGGGCGCCACCAGGATGCCGAGCTCGGCCAGGGCGGCGACGGTGTCCCAGCAGGGCTCGTCGCGCGTGGCCCACAGGTAGAGCGAGGCCTCGCTGTGCTCGATGCGGAAGCCCGCGGCCTCGAAGGCGGCCCGCAGGGCGTCGCGCCGGCGGGCGTAGCGCGCCCGCTGCTCGGTCACGTGCGCGGTGTCGCCCAGGGCCGCGACCGTGGCGGCCTGGACCGGGGCGGAGACCATCATCCCGCCGTGCTTGCGGATCTGCAGGAGCTCACCGAGGACGGCGGGGTCGCCCGCGAGGAAGGCCGCGCGGTAGCCCGCCAGGTTCGAGCGCTTGGAGAGCGAGTGCACCGCGACGATGCCCTCGTACGAACCGCCGCAGACGTCCGGGTGCAGGACGGAGACCGGATCGGCCTCCCAGCCCAGCTCCACGTAGCACTCGTCGCTGAAGAGCAGCACGCCGTGCTCGCGGGCCCATGCGACGGTGCGGCGCATCTCGTCGGCGGAGAGCACGCGGCCGGTGGGGTTGGACGGGGAGTTGAGCCAGAGCAGCTTGAGGCCCGTGGGGTCGAGCTCCGTGGGGTCGTCGTAGACGACGGGCTCGGCGCCCGCGAGGCGCGCGCCGACCTCGTAGGTCGGGTAGGCCAGGCGGGGGTAGGCGACCTTGTCGCCCGCGCCGAGGCCGAGCTGCGTCGGCAGCCAGGCCACCAGCTCCTTGGAGCCGACGATCGGCAGCACGTTGGTGTGCGCCAGGTCCCGGGCGCCCAGCCGGCGCTCCGCCCAGCCGGTCAGTGCGTCGCGCAGCGCGGGCGTGCCCCACACCGTGGGATAGCCGGGGCTGTCGGCGGCGTCGGTGAGCGCCCGCTGGATCAGGGCGGGCACCGGGTCGACGGGCGTGCCGACCGAGAGGTCCACTATTCCGCCGGGGTGGGCTGCAGCTTTCGCCTTGTAAGGGGCGAGCCGGTCCCAGGGGAAGACGGGGAGGCGGGAGGAGACTGCGCTCACGGTGTTCGCTCTCTTGCTCTGGGGGTGACCGGCGATACGCCGCGGCCCCGCACGGCGGCGGCCGTACGGGGCCGGGGTGGCCGCTCGGGTCAGTGCTCCGGGTTGATGTCCGCGGGCAGCGCGGCGATGAAGGGGTGGTCGCGCTCGATCAGGCCGAGCTTCGAGGCGCCACCGGGCGAACCGAGCTCGTCGAAGAACTCGACGTTCGCCTTGTAGTAGTCCTTCCACTCCTCGGGAGTGTCATCCTCGTAGAAGATCGCCTCGACGGGGCAGACCGGCTCACAGGCACCACAGTCGACACATTCGTCCGGGTGGATGTACAAGGACCGGGAACCCTCGTAGATGCAGTCGACGGGGCACTCCTCGATGCACGCCTTGTCCTTCACGTCGACACAAGGCTGCGCGATGACGTAAGTCACGCTGTCGTTCCTCCTCGGTAGGGCTCATCTCGCGCGGGAGCGCGGCGTCGTCGATGCCCACACCTAGTATCTCCGTTCCCGGGCACTTGACGAACAAGAGGGGCGAGGAGAGCTGTGGAATTCACCACGGGCGGACGGCTGGAAATCAGGATCAGTACCGCTGATGTGGGAAAAAGGGTATCCGTACGCCGTCTGAACCCTTCCGGAGGGTCTCCGGGGGGATCTGCCGAGCGGTTCACGGACACCGTGGGCACCCTCACCTCCTGGGAGGGCGGAGTGCTGCGGATCACACGGCGGACCGGAGAGATTGTCACCTTCGACGAGGCCTCGCTGGTGGCGGGCAAGGTCGTCCCCGGCCCGCCACCGCGCCGGCGCGGCCCCGCGGCGACCGTGCGCGAGCTCCAGGAGGTCGCGGCCCGCGGCTGGCCGGCCCGGGAGACCGCGCGGCTCGGCGCCTGGACGCTGCGCGCGGCGGGCGGCTTCACCGCCCGCGCCAACTCGGTCCTGCCGCTCGGCGCTTGCGGGCTGCCGCTGCCGGAGGCCGTGGACCGGGTGACCGCCTGGTACGCCGAGCGCTCCCTGCCTGCGGCGATCCAGGTCACGACCGGTGACCCGGAGCAGGACGCCCTGCTGGACGCGGAGCTGGCCGGGCGCGGCTGGACGGCGGAGCGCCACGCCCTCATGCGGACGGCGGCGCTGGCGCCGATGGCCGACACGGAGGCCCCTACGGAGCACGTGCGGCTCTCACGCACCCCCGACGAGGCGTGGCTGCGCGCCTACGGGCGTACGGGCGGGGAGACCGGGGACGCCCTGGCCGTGCTGGGCGGCGGGCCCTCGGTGTGGTTCGCGACGGTGCCCGGCGCGCCGGGCGAGGGCCCGGTGGCCGTCGGGCGGTGCGTGGTGGACGGCCGGTGGGCGGGCTTCTCGGCGGTGGCCGTCAGCCCGGAGCACCGCAGGCGGGGGCTGGCCACGCAGGTCATGGCCCGCCTCGCGGAGCAGGCGCTGAGCGAGGGGGCCTCGGCGGCGTACCTGCAGGTGGAGACGGACAACGGGGCCGCCGCAGCCCTCTATGACGAGCTGGGCTTCACCACGCACCACGCGTACCACTACCGCTGTGCGGGCCGCCCCTAGCATCCGTCCCGGCGGGCTTTCCTTGCCCGGCGGGCAAGGCACACGGTAGAGCGGCAAGGCACACGGTAGAGAGGCCTGGCCTCTGACTCCCGCCGCGACGGCGTCCGGCCGCCGTGGCGGGAGTCCGGCGGAATGCACGGTCAGCGCAACCGGCGCGCACCATGGAAGGCGGAGGCGGAGGCACCATGAACGACACCACCGGACGGCAGCGGTTCGCGGAGGCGGCGCGCGAGACGCGGCCCGACCTCGCGCTGCTGTGCCTGCTGATCGCCGCCGAGGCCGACCCGGAGCCGGGCGAGGAAGCGATCGACGCCGCGCAGATAGAGCTGGACCGGCTCGCCGGGCTGCTGCCCGCGCTGGGCCGGCCGGCCGCCCCGCGCCGGTGGGCGGAGGCGCTCGCGGAGCTCCTCGGCGAGCGGTGCGGCTTCCACGGCTCCCCGGCCGACTACCGGCGCCTGGAGTCCTCCCTGCTGACCGAGGTGCTCCGGCGGCGGCGCGGGCTGCCGATCCTGCTGTCCGTGGTGTGGATGGAGGTCGCGCGGCGGGCCGGGGCGCCGGTGTACGGGGTGGCGCTGCCGGGTCACTTCGTCGTCGGCTTCGGCGAGCCCCTCGGCGGGCACGTGCTGGCCGACCCCTTCGACGGCGGCCGGATCCTGTCCGAGGAGGAGGCGGGCCTGCTGGTCGCGGGGGCGACGGGCACCCCGATCGCGCCCGCGATGTTCTCCCCCGCGGAGCCGGCGGAGATCGTGCTGCGCGTGCTGAACAACATCCGCGCCTGGGCCGCGGCCCGCCCCGAGCGCAGCGACGTCCAGCTGTGGGCCGTCGAGCTGTCCCTGCTGCTGCCCAGCCACCCGGCCAGGCTGCGCTACGAGCGCGCGGAGCTGCTCGTGGAGCGCGGCGACTTCGTGGCGGGCGCGCACGCGATGGAGGAGTACGCGCAGGTCATCGACGCCCTGGAGCCGACGGTCGCAGAGACGGTGCGCCGGCAGGCCCGGGCGGCCCGGGCGATGCTCAACTGACGCGCGCCGGGCCCGGCGCCCGGCGCCGTCACAGCCAGCCCTTGTCCCGCGCGATCCGCACCGCCTCGGCGCGGTTGCGGGCGCCCGTCTTCTGGATGGCCGTCGAGAGGTAGTTGCGGACGGTCCCGTTCGACAGGTGCAGCGCTCTGGCCAGCTCAGCGTTGGTCGATCCGTCGGCGGAGGCCCGCAGCACCGACCGCTCGCGGTCGGTCAGCGGATTGGCGCCCTCCGCGAGCGCCGCCGCCGCGAGACCGGGGTCGATGACGCGCTCGCCGCGCAGCACCCTGCGCAGGGCGTCCGCGAGCTGGGCCGCGGGGGCGTCCTTGACCAGGAAGGCCTCCGCGCCGGACTCCATCGCCCGGCGCATATAGCCCGGGCGCCCGAAGGTCGTGAGGATCACGACCTTGAGGGCCGGCAGCTCGCGGCGGACCAGGGCCGCCGCGTCGAGCCCCGTCATCCCGGGCATCTCGATGTCGAGCAGGACCACGTCCAGGTCGTGGGCACGGGCGGCGCCCAGCACTTCGTCGCCCCGGGAGACCTGGGCGACGACTTCGATGTCGTCCTCCAGCCCGAGCAGGGCGGCCAGCGCCTCCCGGACCATGGACTGGTCCTCCGCGAGGAGGACCCTGATGATGCGTCGGCCGGCCGGATCGGCGGGGTGGTGCTGGTCTGTCACGACGACAGGGTAGGCCGCTCCGGGGCGAGGCTGCGTGAGAGAGGGACGAATGCACGCAAGCGGAAGCCGCCTCTCGGTCCCGGGCCGGTCTCCAGGCGGCCGTCGGCGAGCGCCAGCCGCTCGCACAGGCCCGTCAGGCCGTTGCCGGGAGGTCCGCCCTGCGGGCCGCGGCCGTTGTCGCTGACGGTCAGGCAGAGCTCGTCGCCCTCCTCGGTCAGCGTGATCTCGCAGCGCTGTGCGGCGCTGTGCCGCACCACGTTGGTCACGGCCTCCCGCAGCGCCCAGGCCAGCGCGCCCTCCTCGTCGGGCGGCAGGTCGGGATGGCCGGTGGCGGCGCGGGCGAGGTCGGCGGCGATGCCGGCCGCGGCCAGGGCCGTGCGGGCACCGGCCAGCTCGGCCTCCAGCGTGGGGCGGCGGAAGCCGCTCACCGCCTCCCGGACGTCCACCAGGGCCTGGCGGCTGACCCGTTCGATGTCGGCGACCTGCTGGGCCGCCTGCTCGGGCCGGCCGGGGAGCATCCGCCCGGCCAGCTCGCTCTTGAGCGTGATGAGCGACAGGGAGTGCCCGAGGAGGTCGTGCAGGTCGCGGGCGAGGCGCAGGCGCTCCTCGTTGGCGGCGAGGTGGGCGACCGTGGCGCGGGCCTCGCGCAGCGCGCGGGCCGTCATGGCCATCTGACGCACCCCCACCATCGCGAAGCCGCCGAGCAGCGCCGGGATGATGAGGGCCGCCAGGTACTCGGGGGCGCCGGGCGTCATCGCACCGAGTCCCGCCAGCACCCCCGTGGCCAGCGGAATCACGATGCGGGACAGCTTCGTCGGCAGGACCGCGCCGGTGGCGACGCAGACGTAGACGAAGAGGACGAGCCAGGCGCCCCCGAGGGTCAGGGTCAGCACGGTCGCGAGCGACATCAGCGCGGCGAGCGCGCCGAGCACGCGGCCGCGCTCCAGGGGGCGGGACGTGTGCCGGAAGACCAGGCCGAGATAGCCGGCGACGAAGGCCACGAGGCCCAGGCCGCCGAGGACGTCGCCGGTCAGGGTGTGGTGGTCGCCGAGGACGTCCTCGACGGGCGCCGCCATGTAGGCGAACCAGATGGCGATCCAGATGAGCTTGACGGTCACCTGGCGGCGGTTCTCGGGCTCCATGCCGATGCCGATGGTGTACGACGGGTCGTCATGGACCTCCATGACGGCGCGCCATGGATTCCGGCGCCACGGTCGTGCTGCCATGTCCTGCCCTGTCTTCCTGGTCTTTCCGGAGCTCGCTCAGGACTTGCGGGTGTCCTTGCGGTACAGCCAGGCTGCCATGCCGGCGAACACCAGGAGGTAGACCGCGAGGAGCGCCACGTGCTTCATCTCGGGCGCGTTGGCCTGCTCGATCGACCGGCCGAGGCCGGCGTAGGCGTACGTGGGCGTCCACTCCGCGACCTTCTGCAGCCACGTCGGGAAGGTGGTGGTCGGCATCCACAGGCCGCCGAGCATCGACAGCGCGAAGTAGATGATCATCGTGATGGGGCGGACGGCGTCGCCCGTGGCGAGGTAGCCGACGGCCACGCCGAGCGCGGCGAAGACGATGCTGCCCGCCCAGATGGCGCCCACGAGCGCGAACCACTGCCAGGCGGCGCCCATCCGGACGTCCTTGACGAGCACGGCGACCAGGAAGACCACGAGGATCGAGGGGAGCGAGACCACGGCGGCGGAGGCGACCTTGGCCGTCACGTAGCCGCGGCCCGGCAGGGCGGTGAGGCGCAGCTGGCGCACCCAGCCCTTCTCGCGCTCCTTGGCGATCCGCTCGCTGTTGCCCACGAGGACGGCGGTGATCGCGCCGAAGGAGGCCATGGAGACCATCATCAGCAGCGGCAGGGTCAGCCCGGTGCCCTGGACGATCTCGGTGGTGCTCGCGCCGCCCGCGATCATCAGATAGAGGCCGGCGGGGTAGATCACCGAGAAGAACATGAACTTCTTGTTGCGCAGGGTGCGCGCGATCTCAAGCTTGATCAGGGTGTTCATCAGACTGCGCCTCGCGAAACGGATCCGAGCACTGCGGTGGGGCTGTGGTTGCGGCCGGGGGTCCGGGGGTTGTCCCCCGGGAAGATCGTCACAGGGCCGCCTCCTCGGCGGTGGCAGCGTCGGTGATGGCGATGAAGGCCTGCTCCAGGCCGAGGCCCGCGACCTCCAGGTTGCGCGGGTAGAGGCCGAGGCCGTAGACGGCGTGGACCGTGGCGTCGGCGTCGTGCGACTGGATGCGCACCGTGCGGCCGGATATCTCCAGGGAGGCGAGGAACGGCAGCTCGCGCAGGGCGGCCTCGCCGATGTGCCCGTCCAGGTCGAAGACGATGCGGCGGGCCCCGGCCTTCGCCTTGATCTCGGCGGCCGAGCCGTCCGCGAGCACCCGCCCGCGGTGCAGCACGATCACGCGGTCGGCGATGGCGTCGGCCTCTTCGAGGTAGTGCGTGGCGAAGAGGATGGCGCGGCCGGCCTTCGCCTGCTCGCGCATGACGCCCCAGAAGGCCTGGCGGGCGGAGACGTCCATGCCGGTGGTGGGCTCGTCCAGCACGATGAGCTCATTGGCGCCGGCCGTCGCGAGCGCGAACCGCACCCGCTGCTCCTGGCCGCCGGAGAGCTTGTTGACCTGGCGGTCGGCTATCTCCGTGAGATCGGCCGCGGCGAGCACCTGGTCGACGGGGTAGCGACGCGGGTGCAGATCGCAGCCCAGCTTCACGATCTCGCGGACGGTGACGTCCTCCATCAGGCCGCCGGACTGCAGCATGGCGCCGACCTTGCCCTGGGCGATGGCCTGCTGCGGGCTGGTGCCGAACAGCTCGACCCGGCCCGCGTCGGGGTTCCTCAGGCCGAGGAGGAGGTCGAGGGTGGAGGACTTGCCGGCGCCGTTGGGGCCGAGCAGGGCGACGGTCTCGCCCGGGTACAGCTGCAGGTCCAGATCGGCCACGGCACGCACCGCGCCGTAGCTCTTGCTGACGTTCTCAAAACTGACCACGGGGGCGCCGGTGCGGCGCCCGTCCCCCGTGTACGTAACTGCTGTGGTGGTCATGTCCACCATGGTGACCGCCGGCAGGGGGTCCGCGGCAGTGTCAGGCGTACGGTCCTGACCATGACAGATGTCATGGTCAGGACCGTACGGCCGTCAGTACGGCCGTCAGCCGAGCGGGATCACGCCGATGCGCTCGGTGGGCGTCTTGCCCATGAGCGCCTTACGCAGCGCACCCACCACGTCCTGCGGGGTGACCTCCGTCTTGCTGCCGTTGCCGCGCTCGATGAGGACACCCTTGAACTTGGTGCCGTACAGCTCCTTGAGCGCTTCGAGGTCGTAGCTCTCGACGAGCTTGCCGTTGACCTCCTTGACCGAAAGGATCTTCGGCAGGGAGTGCTCCGGGCCGAACTGGATGCTGTGCGCGAGATCCGTGCGCACCGTGACCAGGCCGGACATCGCGGGCTTCGCGAACTCCGTCATCATCCGGTCGACCTCGGCGTTGCTCACCTTCGGCTGCTGGCTCGCGCTCGGCAGCTCCACCGTGGCCTCCTGGCCGGTGGCGGCGCGGTCCTTGTACGCCTTGGCGACGGCGTCGACGCCCTTGTCGCCGTCGATGCCCTGGTACGGCTTGCCGTAGACCGGCACGGCCTTGCCCGCCTCGAACTTGATCGTGCCGTCCTTGGCCGCGCCCGACTCGCCCGCGAGGGTCTTGAGGGCGTCCGCGATCTTCTCCTCGTCGGCGACGATCACGGGCTCGGCCTTGCGGGTGCCGCCGATGAGCGAGGGGATGACGGTCAGCGGGTTGTAGTCCCGGCCGGCCGCCGCGCGCACCGTGGCCTGGGTGTCGATGGACAGCCCGGCCACGGACGGCTTGAGCTGCGCCTCCTTGCCGCCGATGGAGACCTTGAGCGGCTTCGTCGCCCGGTCGCCGAGCGCGGAGTCGAGCTTCTGGACGGCCTGCTCCTTGGAGGAGCCGCCGATGTTCACGCCGAGCACGGTGGTGCCGTTCGGGACGTCCGCGTGGTCGAGCAGCAGACCGGCGCCGTAGGCGACACCGACCAGGCCGACGACCGCGCCGCCGAGCAGCACGAGCTTGGAGCGGCCCTTCTTCTTGGGCTTGGACTTCGCAGGGGTGCTCTTCGCGGCGGGCTTGGGGGCCGCCGCGCCCTTGCCCGGAGGCGGCGGGACGGCCGGTCCGGCGCCGGGCCCCGGCACCTTGGGCTTGGGCACGGCGATGCGCGGCGCACCGCTGTCCACGGGCTTCTTGGGCTGCGCGGCACCGCCCGGGCCGGGCGGCGGCACTGCGGGCACACCGCCGACGAGCGTCCCGCCGCCGGCCTGACCGGCGGCCTGGCCACCGGCCGTGGGGGCCTGGGGGCCGCCCTTCTTGCCGCCCTTGCCCTTGGCTCCCTTGCCGCCCTTGGGCGCCTGGGAGGCCTTGCCGGGCGCCGCCGGGGGAGCCCCCACGGCGGACTGCGCACCGGGCGCGGGCACGCGGGGCACGCCCTCGTGCGGCGTGTCCGTGAGCCCGATCCCGCCCCCGGCGGGGGCGTACGGCGCCGCAGCGCCCTGGCCCATGGCGGGCGCGGGGAACTGCTGCGTGCTCTCCGGCTCGGTCCACTGCGGGACGCTGGTCGGAGGCGTGCCCGGGGCCTGCATGATGCTCATGGAGCTGGTGGTGCTCACGGGGTCGTCCGGCCAGGGCGAGCCGTTGCCCGGGGCGGGCGGCTGCGGCATCGAACCCGTCGTCTGGGCGTCACCCGGCCACGGCGTCGAGGCCGTGGTGGAGGGACCGCCCGGCCAGTCGTCCACGGGCGCGGAGGGGGCGGAAGGAGCAGAGGGAGCGGAGGAGGCCGACGGGCCGCCCGGCCAGTCGTCCTGCGCACCGCGCCGCTGCGCCGCGCCGCCGTTGGGCGCGCCACCACCGGGCACACCTGCACCCGGAATGTCGTTCATTCCCGCGTTCGTCCCCGGGCTCATGCCCGGGTTCATACCCGCATCCCACGCCGTCGCACCCGTGGCCGGGGAACCGCCGGGCCAGTCGTCCGCGGCGGCGCGCCGCTGCGCCGCGCCGCCCGCACGGGGAGCGCCGCCCTGCGTGGTGTCGCGCTGCCAGCCGTTGCCCGGGGCGGGCGGCTGCGGCATCGAACCGGTCGCCTGGGCGTCACCCGGCCACGGCGTACCGCCCATGGCCGGGCCCGCGCCGGAAGGAGCCGGAGGGGTATTGCGCGGGCCGGAGTGCTGCGGGGCACCGGACACCGGGGCACCGCCCTGCGGGGCGCCCGTGCCGGGAGTGCCGCCCTGCGCCGCGGGACGACGGGCGGACGGGCCGCCCGCGGGTGCGGGGCCGCCGCCGGACTTGCGCGGAGCGAACCAGTCGCTGGCCTTCTCGCCCTTGGCGCCCTGGTCCTTGTCACCGGGGCGGTCCTGCGGCTTGCGGCCGGGAGGCATCGCCGGAGCGGGGCGGCGCGGCAGTTCGGCCTTGCGCTCGCCCGCCGGGGCGCTGCCGCTGCCACCGGCCGGGCCGTTGCCGCCGGCCGGGCCACTGCCGGCGGCCGGGGCGGCCGGCTTGGCGGGCGCGCTCGCGGGCGCCGCGTCACCGTCGACGGGCGTGCGCATGATGACCGGCGGGATGGGCCGCGAGCCCGGGATGTTGATACGGATCCGCGTCGTCAGCGTGGTCTCGGTCTTGGGCTCTTCCGGCCTGGAGGCCGCGGCCGCGCGGGCCTGTTCCTCACTGCCGAACGGAGGGTTTCCGGACGGGTAGGCGGCGCCACCGCGCCCCTGGGGCCCGGAGGACGAACTGTCAGATTCACGGCTCAAAGCAGGTTCTCCCGGTTAGCTCCGCCGCCCGTCATGACCTCGCTCGGGCGGCTCGGCGGCGCGCACCACCATACTGGGCACCGCGCACGCGCACTTGACGACCGCCGGTTCACGCCGTCGGGCGGGAGCGCGCTGCGTGGCCGCGCGCCGTCGGCCCGTCACGGGACAAGTCCGGCAGATACCGGATGACCTGCTCGGGAGCCGAACGACACTCAGGCGGAAATCGTCACGTCACTTCCCAAGTCGGACCGAAGGTCCGTCCGGTTGCGGCAGTTTCGGGACAGTGGCGCACATCACAGCCAGCGCCATCCCGCCCAGCAGGAAGACGTACGCACCGATTCCGGCGCCGAAGAAGAAGTCTCCTTCGGGGCGGGAGGAGGTCATCAGGAGCACCGCGACGAGCCAGCCGCCGCCGGCCGCCGCACCGCCCGCGCGGGTGCCCGTCGCCGTCACCGCGCCGTAGCTGAGGCCCGCGACGGCGAGCAGGGCCAGCGACAGGCCGCCGGGGAACCAGCCGCCCTGGGTGAGCGCGCCGGCGAAGCCGGTCGCGGCGCCGAGGACGAACAGGCCGAGGAACGCGGCGATGCGCCCGGCGCTCAGGGGGGCCATCATCCCGGTCATGCGTCCACCCCGGCGAACAGGTCGTCCTCGCGGGGGCCCGCGGCCCGGCCGCGGACGAGCTTGTAGTACTCGTCGGCGAAGATCGGCTGGCCCAGGTCGTTGGAGAGGGCGAAGAACGGGCCGTCCACGGCGATCTGGGTGGCATGGGCACGCATCGCCGCGGCCTTGGCCTCCACATGACCGGCGGTCGCGATCGCGGCCGTCACCTCGTCGTCGGGAACGACGCCGGGGACGTCGGCCGGGGCGGCGATGCCCGGGAAGGGGATCTCGCGGCCCGCGGCGCGCAGCCGGGCGAAGCCCTCCTCCACCACGGACAGCGGCACGCAGTTCCAGTAGACCTTCGCGATCTCGTGGGGGTCGCCGAGGTCGCGGCGGAAGGCGGGCTCTCCGGCGAGCTCCGCGGCGCGCATCGCGACGCGGTGCGCCTGGATGTGGTCGGGGTGGCCGTAGCCGCCTTCAGGGTCGTAGGTGACGAGCACCTGCGGACGGACCTCGCGAATCACCTCAACGAGGGACGCGGCGGCCTCGTCCACATCCGCGCGCCAGAAGCACCCGGGGTGCTCGTTCTGCGGCGCGCCCATCATCCCCGAGTCCCGGTAGCGCCCGCGGCCGCCGAGGAGGCGGTGGTCGGTGACGCCGAGCTCCTTCATGGCGGCGGCGAGCTCACCGGCGCGGAACGGGCCGAGGGTGTCGTCCCGGTCGGCGGCGAGGTGGGCCAGCTCCGCCGGGATCACCTCGCCCTCTTCGCCGAGTGTGCAGGTCACGAGGGTGACGTGGGCCCCTTCGGCCGCGTACTTGGCCATGGTCGCGCCGTTGTTGATGGATTCGTCGTCCGGGTGCGCGTGCACCAGGAGGAGCCGGCGGCCCGGCAGGAAGGAGCTGTCGGTCATGGGACCAGCCTACGAGTCCCGCGGGCCCGGCGGAGCCCCGCCCGCGGACCCGGGGCGCACGCCCTCAGAACTTGATGTTGCTGATCACGTCGGTGGCGCTCTTGGTCACCTGGTGGATCGTCGGCCCGAGGGACGAGCTCGCCAGATAAAAGCCCAGCAGGACGCAGACCGCTGCATGACCGGCCTTCAGCCCGGACTTCCGGCACAGCATGAAGACGACGATCGCCAGCAGCACCACCGCCGAAATCGAGAGTGCCACGGCGGTTCACCTCCAGATACGCGCGGTTGGACGGATGACACACGACAACAAGCAGACGAACAAGCAGACGAACAAGCGCAGGACAAAAACGATGAAACGCTGAACTGACAGCACGAGCGGGGTGGAGCGGTTGTCACGCGAGACTTAACGGCTATGCGTCCGTGATCATAACTTTCCAGAGCGTGACCAGCACTGGGTGCATGGGGGCAATTCCGGGGCGCACGGCGGAATCTCGCCGCCTCGCCGTAGGCTCGGCGGCATGACCGGACAAGTCTCGTTCCCGCGACAGTACGCCCGCACGCAACGCTTCTCGCTCGGCGCGCCGCGCGCGTTCACGGTGTCACCCGACGGCTCGCGTGTCGTCTTCATCCGCTCGCGTTCCGGCACCGACCGCACGGGCGTGTTGTGGGTCCTCGACCCCGCCGGCGGACGGGAGTTCCCGGCGGCCGATCCGGCCGTCCTGCTGGCCGGGGCCGGCGAGGAGCTCTCGGCCGAGGAGAAGGCCCGGCGGGAACGGCTGCGCGAGGGGTCGGCGGGCGTCGTCGCCTACGCCGTGGACAGCGCGGCGGAGTTGGCGGCGTTCGCCCTGTCGGGACGGCTGTTCGTGGCGGAGCTGCGCGGCGGCACCGCCCGTGAACTGGCCGTTCCCGGTCCGGTCGCCGACCCGCGCCCCTCCCCGGACGGCCGCCGCGTCGCCTATGTCGCGGGCGGCGCGCTGCGCGTCGTGGACGTGGAGCCGGCCGCGGGAGCAGCGCCCGGCGGCGGCGCGGACCGGGCCCTGGCCGAGCCGGACGGCCCCTCGGTGACCTGGGGGCTCGCGGAGTTCGTGGCGGCCGAGGAGATGGACCGCCACCGCGGCTTCTGGTGGGCCCCGGACGGGGAGTCCCTGCTGGCCGCGCGGGTGGACGACTCCCCCGTGCAGCGCTGGTGGATCGCCGACCCGGCCCACCCCGGCAGCCGTCCCGCCGAGGTGGGCTATCCCGCGGCGGGCACGCCGAACGCCGAGGTCACGCTCTCGCTGCTGGGTCTGGACGGCACTCGCACGGACGTCCGGTGGGACCGCGCGCGCCATCCGTACCTCGCGCGCGTGCACTGGTCCGCGGGCGGCCCTCCGCTGCTGCTGGTGCAGAGCCGCGACCAGCGCCACCAGGCGTATCTCACCGTGGACACCGGGACGGGCGCCACGAGCGTGCTCCACGAAGAGCAGGACGCAAAGTGGCTTGAATTGTTCCCCGGTGTTCCCGCCTGGTCGCCCGACGGGCGTCTGGTGCGCATCTCCGACGAGGGCGGTGCGCGGGCCCTGGTGGTGGGCGACCGCACGCTGACCGGAAGCGGGCTGCACCTGCGCGCCGTGCTCGACATCGGCGACGACGACGTCCTCGTCTCCGCGTCCGCCGGGCCGGATGCGGAGGAGCCCGAGACGGGAGAGACGCACGTCTACCGGGTGAGCGAGCAGGGCGTGGAGCGCGTCTCGCAGGAGCGCGGCTGGCACTCGGCCGTGCGCTCGGGGGCGGTCACCGTCCTGGTGTCGGCGGTACCGGAGCGCGCCGGGGCCACCGCCCGGGTCCTGCGCGACGGCGCGGAGGTGACCGGCGTGACCTCGTATGCCGAAGCGCCGGTGCTCACCTCGCGCGCACGGCTCACCGAGGCGGGCGCGCGCCGGATCCCGTGCGCCGTCCTCCTGCCGACGGGCTACGCCGAGGGCGACGGGCCGCTGCCGGTCCTCATGGACCCCTACGGCGGTCCGCACGGCCCGCGCGTGGTCGCGGGGCACAACGCCCACCTGACCTCGCAGTGGTTCGCCGACCAGGGCTTCGCCGTGGTGGTCGCCGACGGCCGGGGCACCCCGCACCGCTCCCCCGCCTGGGAGAAGGCGATCCACGAGGACTTCGCCGGCGTCACCCTGGACGACCAGGTCGAGGCCCTGCAGGCGCTGGCCGCGGACTTCCCGCTGGACCTGGGCCGGGTCGGCATCCGCGGCTGGTCCTACGGCGGCTATCTCGCGGCGCTGGCCGTGCTGCGCCGCCCGGACGTCTTCCACGCGGCCGTCGCGGGCGCGCCGGTGACCGACTGGCGGCTGTACGACACGCACTACACCGAGCGCTATCTCGGCCTCCCGGACGACAAGCCGAAGGTGTACGCCCACAACTCGCTGGTCACCGACGACGGGCTGGCGGAGGCGGCCGGGCAGGTCCGGCCGCTGATGATCGTCCACGGGCTGGCCGACGACAACGTGGTCGCGGCGCACACCCTGCGGCTGTCCTCGGCGCTGCTCGCGGCGGGCCGTCCGCACGAGGTGCTGCCGCTGTCCGGCGTGACGCACATGACCCCGCAGGAGCAGGTCGCGGAGAACCTCCTGCTGCTCCAAGTGGACTTCCTCAAGCGGTCCCTGGGCATGGCCTGACCCTTCCTCACCCTTCCTCCTCCTCCGCCCTGCGAGGGCTGCGCGCGGCGTGCCCGGCACCCTGTCAAGCACGCCGCGTCGTCGATCCGCTCAACGTTCGCTCAAGAAGAGCGGCCTGCCCCCTCTTGGTGGGCAGGCCCCTTGACTGCGCTGTGAATCCGTTGCGAAAGTCCGCTCAACCCACTGCGCGCGCCGTGCGTCCGCGGCGGGTTCGACAAGACGACAGTGCGGGGGATTTACGCGATGACGAGTCCTTCCCCGGCCCCGGTGACGCATCCGGAACCGGTCGGCAGATCACCCGGACAGCTGATGTGGCGGCGCTTCAAACGCGACCGTCCGGGTGTCATCTCGGCCTACGTGGTGACGTTCTTCTTCCTCGTCGCGCCGGCGGCACCGCTGATCTCGAAGCTCTACGGCAAGAACCCGACGGAGACCTACGGGCTGAACGAGCCGGGTCTGCTCAACGAATACGGCTATCCGGTGAAGCCCAACGGGGGAATTTCGGGGAGCTTCTGGTTCGGCCTCGAACCCACCCTCGGCCGGGACGTCCTGACCCAGCTGCTCTACGGAATCCGTACGTCCCTGCTCATCGCCGCGGCGGCCACGGTCCTGTGCGTCCTGACCGGCGTGCTCATCGGGGTGACGGCCGGATATCTGGGCGGCCGGACTGATTATCTGCTGGGCCGTTTCATCGACTTGCTGCTGGCCTTCCCGAGCCAGCTGTCGTTCATCGCTTTCACTCCGGTCGTCTACTCGCTCTTCGTGAGCCCGGAGAAGGAGACCCCGACCTATCTGCGCGTGTTGACGCTGATTCTGGTGCTGTGGGTGCTGGGCTGGATGGGGCTGGCGCGGCTGCTGCGCGGGCAGGTGCTGAGCCTGCGGGAGCGCGAGTTCGTCGAGGCGGCGAGGGTCACCGGCGCATCGCCCTGGCGGATCATCAGCAAGGAGCTGCTGCCCAATCTCTGGACGCCGATCCTGGTGCAGTCCACGCTGATGCTGCCCAGCTTCGTGACCATCGAGGCCGGGCTGTCCTTCATCGGCGTCGGCATCGTGGAGCCCACGCCGGACTGGGGCCGGATGTTCGCCAACGGCGCCCACTACTACGAGAGCGACATCACCTACATCTTCTTCCCCGGCCTCGCGATGATCGTTTTCGTGGTCGCCTTCAACCTGCTCGGGGACTCGGTCCGGGACGCCTTCGACCCGCGGACCGGACGCTGAGGACGTGCACACAGAAACCGCCGACGACGGACAGGCAGGTGCATCGACCCATGACGCTCACGACGAAGCCCGTACCGAAGCCCACCACGGGAACGCTGCGCTCCAGAGGCCGGCTCGCCGCCGCCGCGGCCGCCCTGGCCTCCGGAGCCCTCGTGCTTTGCGCGTGCAGCAGCGGAGGCGGCGGGGGCGGCGGTGACAAGAGCGCGGGACCCGGCACGGACAAGAACGCCTCCGCCAACTACTCGATCGGCACCAAAGAGGACTCGGCGGGCCCGGCCCCCGAGGTGCCCGGCGCGAAGAAGGGCGGCACCGTCGGCGTCCTGCAGCGCGACGCCTTCCTCCACCTGGACCCCGGGCAGATCTACTACAGCGACATGCTCGCCAACCAGATGCTCTACAACCGCACGCTCACCTCGTACAAGGTGGACGACAAGGGCAAGGTGAAGATCGTCGGCGATCTGGCGACCGACGCGGGCACGTCCTCCGACGGCGGGAAGACCTGGAAGTTCACCCTCAAGGACGGGCTGAAGTTCGAGGACGGCTCGCCCATCACCTCCAAGGACGTGCGCTGGGGCGTCGAACGGCTCTACGCCGACTTCGAGACCGACGGCCCGCAGTACGTCCCGCAGTGGCTCTCCGGCGACGGCACGGCCTTCCGCAAGGCGCTGCCCGACGGCCCGTACAAGGGCGCGCACCTGCCGTCGTCCGTGCTGGACACCCCGGACGACAAGACGATCGTCTTCCACTTCCGCCAAGCGCACGCGGACACCCCCTTCGCCACCGCCATGCCGAACATCGGCCCCGTCAAGGCGGAGAAGGACACCCAGCGCAAGTACGACAACGCCCCCTTCTCCTCCGGCCCCTACAAGGTCGGCGACTACAAGGTCGGCAAGTCGCTCACTCTCGTCCGCAACGAGCACTGGGACGCGAAGACCGACCCCGTCCGCCACCAGTACGCCGACCGGTTCGAGATCAGCTTCGGCCACCAGTACGCGGACTCCACCCGGCGCTACCTCGCCGACCAGGGCGGCGACAAGAACACCCTGTCGTTCTCCAACGCCGTCGCCCCGGAGATGACCGAGAAGGTCCTCGGCCAGGCCGACACCAAGGCGCGCCGGTTCGTGGAGATCCAGCCGTACGTGGACTACATCAGCTTCAACATGGACCGGCTCAAGGACGTGAACGTCCGCAAGGCGCTCGCGTACGCGATGCCCAACGGGCAGATCCTCCAGCAGGTGGGCGGCAAGACCGCCGGGGTGCTCGCCACGAACTTCCTCTCCCCCGCCATGGACGGCTACCGGCCGACCGACCCCTTCGGGAAGAAGGACAAGCCGGCCGGCGACCCGGACAAGGCCCGCGAACTGCTCAAGGCGGCCGGCAAGGAGGGCCAGGAGATCGTCTACGCCTACGCCAACACCGACATCCAGCAGAAGGTCTCCGTGGTCGTCGCCCAGGCCCTGGAACGGGCGGGCTTCAAGGTGCAGAAGAAGGAGATCGACTCCAACACCTGGCGGACCGCGATCGCCGAGGTGAAGAACAAGTTCGACATCTACCGCACCTCCTGGGGCGCGGACTGGCCCGTCGCCTCGACCGTCGTACCGCCCCTCTTCGACGGCCGGCAGATCGCCGACGGCTCCCAGAACTACGGCCACCTCGACAACCCGGCCGTCAACAAGGAGGTCGACCGGATCAACGCGATCCCGGACGTGAAGCAGGCCGCGCCCGAGTGGCAGAAGCTCGCCGACAAGATCCTCGCCGACGACGTGCCGGGCGTGCCGACCTTCTACAACACCCAGTTCTCCCTGTGGGGCTCGAACCTGGGCGGGGTCCGCTACCAGCCGGTCTACGGAACCGTCGACCCGACCGGCGTCTACGTCAAGTAACGGCTCCCCGGACGGCGGACCATGCTGCGCTTCCTCGCGCGCCGCTCGCTCGGCGCCCTCGTCATCATCGTGCTGATCAGCGCGATCACCTTCGCCCTGTTCTTCGCCCTGCCCTCCCAGCCGGCCCTGATGTCCTGCGGCAAGAACTGCACCCCGGACGCCATCGCCCTGATCAACAAGAACCTCGGCCTGGACGAGCCGGTGCCCGTGCAGTACTGGCACTACATGGCGGGCATCTTCACCGGCCGCGACTTCACCGTCGGCCACTGCCCGGCGCCCTGCTTCGGCTACTCCTTCTCCAACCAGCAGCCGGTGTGGGGCACCATCGTGGACCGCTTCCCCACGACCTTGTCCATCACGCTCGGCGGGGCCGCCGTCTTCCTCGTCGTCGGCGTCGGCATCGGCATGATCGCCGCCGCCTTCCGGGGGACCTGGATCGACAAGTTCTTCAGCTCCCTGTCCCTCGTCGGCAACGCCCTGCAGATCTACTTCGTCGGCGTCATCGCCCTGGCCGTGCTCGTCAGCGGGCTGCACTGGATGGACAACCCGGCCTACCACCCGATCACCGAGGACCCCGTGAAGTGGTTCACCGGCATGCTCATCCCCTGGCTGGTGCTGTCCATCATCTTCATCGCCAACTACAGCCGGATGACGCGCTCCCAGATGATCGAGCAGCTCGGCGAGGACCATGTGCGCGCGGCCCGCGCCAAGGGGCTCGGGCGGCGCGCGGTCTTCTTCCGCTACGCCTGGCGGGGCGCCCTCGCGCCCATCGTCACCATCTTCGGCATCGACCTCGGATCGCTCTTCGGCGGCGCGATCATCACCGAGTTCACCTTCAGCCTGCACGGCCTGGGCCGGCTCGCGGTGTCCTCGGTGAGCGAGACCGACCTGCCCACCCTGATGGCGGTGATGCTCGTCGGCTGCACGGCGATCGTCGTCGCCAACATCGTGGTGGACGCCGCCTACGCCGTCATCGACCCGCGCGTGCGGCTCGCCTAGCGGTCAGGAGAACGCAAGTGACCCCCTTCCTCTCCGTACGCGACCTGTACGTGCGCTTCGCCACCGAGGACGGCACCGTCCGGGCCGTCGACGGCCTGTCCTTCACCCTGGAGCGCGGCCGCACGCTCGGCATCGTCGGCGAGTCCGGCTCCGGGAAGTCCGTCACCAACCTCGCCGTGCTCGGGCTGCACGACCCGCGCACCACCGAGATCCGCGGCGAGGTCCTGCTCGACGGGCAGGAGCTGACCGGGGCGCCGGAGTCCGTCCTGGAGAAGCTGCGCGGGAACAAGGTGGCGATGGTCTTCCAGGACTCGCTCACCGCGCTCTCCCCGTACTACACCGTCGGCCGGCAGATCGCCGAGCCGTACCGCAAGCACACCGGCGCCTCGCGCCGGGAGGCCCGGCTGCGGGCGGTCGAGATGCTGCGCCGGGTCGGCATCACCGATCCGGCGCTGCGCGTGGACGACTACCCGCACCAGTTCTCCGGCGGGATGCGGCAGCGCGCGATGATCGCGATGGCGCTGGTCTGCGACCCCGAGCTGCTCATCGCCGACGAGCCGACGACCGCGCTCGACGTCACCGTGCAGGCCCAGATCCTCGACCTGCTCAAGGAGCTCCAGCAGCAGACCGGCGCGGCCATCGTCCTCGTCACCCACGACCTGGGCGTCGTCGCCGGCACCGTGGACGACCTGCTGGTGATGTACGCCGGGCGGGCCGTCGAACAGGGGCCCGTGCGGGAGGTACTGCGGGCGCCCCGGCACCCGTACACCTGGGGGCTGCTGGGCTCCATGCCCCGGCTCTCCTCCGACGTCGGGCAACCGCTCACCCCCATCCCCGGCACCCCGCCCAGCCTGCTGGCCCCGCCGCCCGGCTGCCCCTTCCACCCGCGCTGCGCGTACGCCGCGTCCGTGGCGGAGGACCGCTGCCGCACGGAACGGCCGTCCCTGCCGCCCGGCCGGGGCGCCGCCTGCCACCTCGGGGAGGAGCGGCAGCGGAGCGTGTTCGCTGAGCGGATCCGACCCCGGCTCGGCTGAGGAGTACCGACCATGGACGAGAAGAGCCCCCGGGTCGGCGAGCCGCTGCTCGTCGCCGAGAACCTCACCAAGCACTTCCCCGTGCGGGGCGGATTCCCCATCCGGCGGACCGTCGGCGCCGTGCAGGCCGTCGACGGCATCGACCTGACCGTACGGGCCGGGGAGAGCTTCGGCCTGGTCGGCGAGTCCGGCTGCGGAAAGTCCACGACGGGCCGGCTGCTCACCCGGCTGCTGGAACCGTCGGCCGGGCGGATCCTCTACCGGGGCGAGGACATCACCCACGCGGGCCGCAGACAGCTCGCCCCCGTCCGCTCCGAGATCCAGATGATCTTCCAGGACCCGTACGCCTCGCTGAACCCCCGGCAGACGGTCGGCCGGATCGTCTCCGGGCCCATGGAGATCCACGGCATCGAGCCGCCGGGCGGGCGCGAGGCGCGTGTGCGCGAGCTCCTGGAGACCGTGGGGCTGAACCCCGAGCACTACAACCGCTTCCCGCACGAGTTCTCCGGCGGGCAGCGGCAGCGGATCGGGGTGGCCCGGGCCCTCGCCCTCGGACCGAAGGTCGTCGTCGCCGACGAGCCGGTGTCCGCGCTGGACGTCTCCATCCAGGCGCAGGTCGTCAACCTGCTGCAGCAGCTGCAGCGCGAGCTGGGGATCGCCTTCCTGTTCATCGCCCACGACCTGGCCGTGGTGCGGCACGTCTCGCACCGGGTCGCGGTGATGTACCTCGGCAGGATCGTGGAGACCGGCTCCCGCGAGGACATCTACCGGCGGCCGCGCCACCCGTACACGCACGCGCTGCTGTCGGCGGTCCCGGAGGCGGCGGACGCGGACGGCACGACGCGGCGCGAAAGGATCCGCCTCACCGGGGACGTCCCCTCCCCGGTCGCCCCGCCGTCCGGGTGCCGGTTCCGCACGCGGTGCTGGAAGGCGCGGGACCGCTGCGCGACGGAGGCGCCTGCGCTGGCGCGGGCGGACGGCTCGGGGGAAGGGCATTTGTCGGCCTGCCACTTCCCGGAACCGCCGACGACGGCGGCACGGCCCGAAGCCTGACGGGGCGCGGCGCGCCCAGGGGGGCTTGTCGCGGGGTGACACCCCGTGCGTCTTGCCCAGGCAAGAGAATCCCGCCGCAACGGCGCTCAGCCACCACGGCGCATCCCGGCGGTGCCGGACCGGCCCAAGGCCGTACGGCACCGCCGGACACCCCGGTGGGGGCTGATCACCGTCGCGGCGGAAGGTCGTCGCCCGGCAGCGGGCGCTCTTCCGCGTAGTGGCACGCCGACGCGTGCGCCTCCGGGCCGCCGCCCTCCAGGAACCAGTCCGGGATCTCCAGCGGCGGCACCACCCGCGCGCACTTCTCCTGCGCCTTCCAGCACCGGGTGCGGAACCGGCACCCGGACGGCGGGTGCGCCGGAGAGGGCACGTCCCCGGTCAGAAGAATGCGCTCGCGTCCCTCCCGCGCCCGCGGGTCCGGCACCGGTACGGCCGACAGCAGCGCCTGCGTGTACGGGTGCGTGGCGTGCTCGTAGATCTGGACGTCCGTGCCCACCTCGGCGAACCGCCCGAGGTACATCACCGCGACCCGGTCCGAGATGTGCCGGACCACCGACAGGTCGTGGGCGATGAAGACGTAGGACAGGTCGAACTCGGCCTGGAGCCGTTCGAGCAGGTTGACGACCTGGGCCTGGACGGAGACGTCCAGCGCCGAGACCGGCTCGTCGGCGACGATCACCTCGGGCCGCAGGGCGAGCCCCCGGGCGATGCCGATGCGCTGCCGCTGGCCGCCGGAGAACTGGTGCGGGTAGCGGTTGATGTACTCGGGGTTGAGGCCGACGACGTCGAGCAGTTCGCGGACCTTGGCGCGCCGGTCGCCCTTGGGCGCCACCTCGGGGTGGATCTCGAAGGGCTCGCCGATGATGTCGCCGACGGTCATCCGCGGGTTGAGCGAGGTGTACGGGTCCTGGAAGACCATCTGGATGTTGCGCCGGACGGCCTTCAGGGCGCGCCCGGACAGCCTCGTGATGTCCTCGCCCTTGTAGAGGATCCGCCCCGACGTGGGCCGCTCCAGGTGCACGAGGAGCTTGGCGACCGTGGACTTGCCGCAGCCGGACTCGCCCACGATGCCCAGCGTCTCGCCGCGCCGCAGGCCGAAGGAGACGCCGTCGACGGCGTGCACGGCCCCGATCTGCTTCTTGAAGAGGATGCCCTGGGTGAGCGGGTAGTGCTTGACCAGGTCCTGCACCTCCAGAATGGCCTCGCCGTTACCCGGCATCGTCGAGGGTCTCCTTCCAGAAGTGGCAGGCGCTGGCGCGCCCGGGGGCGACGTCGAAGAGCGGCGGCCGGTCGGTGCGGCAGATCGCCTGGGCGCGCGGGCAGCGCGGGTTGAAGGGGCAGCCGGCGGGGATGTCGGTGAGGCTGGGCGGCAGGCCCTTGATGGCGTAGAGCTCCTTGCCCTTGTGGTCCAGGCGCGGGATGGAGCCGAGGAGGCCGACCGTGTACGGGTGGGCGGGCGCGGCGTACAGCTCGTGGACGGACGCGGTCTCGACGATCCGCCCGGCGTACATGACGGCGATCCGGTCGGCGACGTCCGCCACGACGCCCAGGTCGTGGGTGATGAGGATCAGGCCCATGTTGTACTCGCGCTGCAGTTCGGCGAGCAGGTCCATGATCTGGGCCTGGACGGTGACGTCGAGGGCCGTGGTGGGCTCGTCGGCGATGACGAGGTCCGGCTCCAGCGCCAGGGCCATCGCGATCATGATGCGCTGGCGCATGCCGCCGGAGAACTGGTGGGGGTAGTCGCCGGCGCGTTCGGCCGCGGCGGGGATGCGCACGCGCTCCATCAGCTGGACGGCCTTGTCGCGGGAGTCCTTGCGGGTCATCCCGTCGTGGACGG
This sequence comes from Streptomyces hiroshimensis, assembly GCF_014650335.1. Lineage (GTDB taxonomy): Bacteria > Actinomycetota > Actinomycetes > Streptomycetales > Streptomycetaceae > Streptomyces > Streptomyces hiroshimensis. The sequence continues at coordinate 167,939 of NZ_BMUT01000008.1, read as the reverse complement.
AGAACATCTCGCCGAGCTGGGCGCCCACGCTCATCACGGGGTTGAGGGCGGAGAGCGCGTCCTGGAAGATCATCGACAGTTTGGCGCCGCGGATCCGGCGCCGGGCCTCCGCGCCCATGGTCAGCAGGTCCTGGCCGCGGAAGAGGACCTCGCCGCCGGTGATGCGGCCGGGCGGGGAGTCGAGGATGCCCATGACGGCCTGCGCGGTCACCGACTTGCCGGAGCCGGACTCCCCCAGCACGGCGAGCGTCTCCCCGGCGCGGACGCTGTAGCTGACGCCGTTGACGGCCTTGGCCACGCCGTCCCGGGTGCGGAACTCCACGTGCAGGTCGCGCACGTCCAGCAGGGGTACGGCGGCGGCCGCCTTCTCGTACTGCTGTGTCATCCGCCCGCTCCTCAGCGCAGCTTGGGGTCGAGGGCGTCGCGGACCGCGTCGCCGAGCATGATGAACGCCAGCACCGTGATGCTGAGGGCGCCCGCGGGCCACAGCAGCATGTGCGGGGCGTTGCGGATCTGGGTGGAGGCGTTGGAGATGTCGATGCCCCAGGACACGGTGGGCGGTTTGAGGCCGACGCCCAGGAAGGAGAGCGTGGCCTCCAGGGCGATGTACGTGCCGAGGGCGATGGTCGCGACGACGATGACGGGGGCGACGGCGTTCGGCGCGATGTGCCGCAGCAGCAGCCGGGTGTCGCCCGCGCCGAGGGCCCGCGCGGCCTGCACATAGTCGTGCTGCTTGGCGGTGACGACGGAGCCGCGGGCGATGCGGGAGATCTGCGGCCAGCCGAGCAGCACGATGAAGCCGACGACGGGCCACAGCGAGCCGCTGGTGACCACCGAGAGGAAGACCAGGCCGCCCAGGATGATGGGGATGCCGAAGAAGATGTCGGCGATCCGGGAGAGCAGCGCGTCCCACCAGCTGCCGAAGAAGCCGGCGAGCCCCCCGAGCACGCTGCCGAGCAGGGCGGCGCCGGCGGTGGCGCAGATGCCGACGGTGATGGAGGCGCGGGCGCCGTAAACGGTGCGGGTGTAGACGTCGCAGCCCTGGGTGTCGAAGCCGAAGGGGTGGCCGGGCTGGGAGCCCTCCTGGGCCTTGGCGAGGTCGCACTGCAGGGGGTTCCCGCTGGCGATGAGGCCGGGCCACAGGGCGATCAGCACGAGGAAGACGATGATCAGCGCGGAGACCAGGAAGACGGGGTTGCGGCGCAGGTCGTGCCAGGCGTCGGACCACAGGCTGCGGGCCTTGCCGCTGGCGGGGGCACCGGGGAGCGGGCCGTCTTCGAGGGTCGCCGCGTCGCTGGTGGCCAGCGACGACGCGGCGCCGTCGGCGGGGATGACGGCTGCGTCGGGGTCGGAAGGATCGAGCTCAGGCATAGCGGATCCTCGGGTCGAGCACGGCGTAGAGGAGGTCGACGAACAGGTTCGCCAGCAGGAAGACGATGACGAGGATGGTCACGAAGCCGACGACCGTGGGCGAGTTCTGCCGCAGGATGCCCTGGTAGAGCTGGAAGCCGACGCCGTGGATGTTGAAGATCCGCTCGGTGACGATGGCGCCGCCCATCAGCGCGCCGACGTCGGTGCCGATGAAGGTGACGACGGGGATGAGGGAGTTGCGCAGCAGGTGCCGGGTGACGACGCGGCGGCGCGGCAGGCCCTTGGCGACGGCCGTGCGGACGTAGTCGGCGCGGGAGTTCTCGGCGATGGAGGTGCGCGAGAGGCGGGTGACGTAGGCGAGGGAGGTCAGGGCGAGGACGATGCCGGGCAGCAGCAGTTCGTCGAAGGGCGCCTCGGGGGACACCGACGGTGAGACGATCCCCCACTTGACCCCGAAGAGGTACTGCAGCACGTAGCCGCTGACGAAGGTCGGGATGGAGACGACGATCAGGGTCAGCAGCAGCACGCTGGTGTCGACGGAGCGGCCGCGCCGCAGGCCGCTGAGGACGCCGAGGGTGATGCCGATGACGATCTCGAAGAGGATCGCCACGAGGGTCAGCCGGAGGGTGACGGGGAAGGCGTCGGCCATCAGCTCGGTGACCTTCTGGCCGTTGAAGGCCGTCCCGAAGTCGCCCGAGAGGATCTGGCCCATGTAGTGCCCGTACTGCTTCCACAGGGGCTCGTCGAGGTAGAGCTCGCGGCGGATGCGGGCGGCGGTCGCGGGGTCGGGCGCCTTGTCGCCGAAGAGGGCGGCCACGGGGTCGCCCAGGGCGTAGACCATGAAGAAGATCAGGAACGTGCTGCCGATGAACACCGGGACCATCTGGAGCAGCCGCCGGATCACATACCGTCCCATGGACGCGTCAGCCCACCTTGATCTGCTCGTAGACGGGCACGCTGAAGGGGTTGAGCGTGACGTCGGAGACCCGGTCGGAGTAGCCGGCGCTGCCGTTCTGGTACCAGAGCGGGATGGCGGGCATCTCCCGGGCGAGGATCCGCTCCGCGTCCTGGAACTTGGCGTTGGCCGCGCCCTGGGAGCTCTCGGCGTTGGCCTCGTCGACGAGCTTGTCGAACTGCGGGTCGCTGAACTTGCCGTAGTTGGAGGAGGCGTCCGTGTAGTAGAGCGGCTGGAGGAAGTTCTGGATCAGCGGGTAGTCCATCTGCCAGCCGGAGCGGAAGGGGTTGCTGAGGCGCTGCTCGGAGATCTGGTTGCGGAAGTCCGCGAAGGTGCCGACCGGGTTGACGATGCAGGCGTTGTCGTTGCCGAGGGCGTTGTTGATGCTGTTGCAGACGGCGTCCATCCACACCCGGTGCGAGCCGGTGTCGACGTTCGAGGTGAGGGTGATCCGGCCGCCCGGCAGCCCGCCGCCCTCCTGGATGAGCTTCTTCGCGGAGGCGGCGTCGAACGTGCACGCGTCCCCGCACAGGCCGGCCTTGTAGCCGCCCTTTTCGCCGAGGGCCGGTGAGGTCCAGTCCGTCGCCGGGGTGCGGGTCTTCTGGTAGATCTGGTCGGTGATCTGATCGCGGTTGATCGCCATGGACAGCCCGCGGCGGACCTTCTCCATCCCGCTCTTGGACCAGTTCGCGTCGTACATGGGGAACGCGAGGGTCTGGATGATGCCGGCGGGCTGGTTGATGTAGCGGTCGCCCAGGTCGTTCTTCACGTTCTTCAGCTGGGCGCTGGGGATGTCGTCGACCAGGTCGAGGTTGCCGGCCTGCAGGTCGGTGTACGCGGTGTTGTTGTCGGTGTAGACGCGCAGTTCCACGCCGCTGTTCTTCGCCTTGTCGTCGCCCGGGTAGCCGTCCCACTTGGTGAGCTTCATCGCCGAGCCCTTGGCGTAGGAGTCGATGGCGTACGGGCCGTTGCCGACGGGCTTCTTCAACCAGGCCGCGTGGTCGTCGAAGAAGGCCCGGGGCAGCGGGGCGTAGGCGGTGTAGCCGAGGGTGTCGGGCCACGTGGAGAACTTGGTCTTCAGCTTGACCGTGAAGGTCCGGTCGTCCTTGACGACGAGCCCGGAGAGGGTCTTGGCGGTGGCGGCCCCGCTCGCCGGGTGGACCTTGTCGTAGCCGTCGACGTATTCGAAGAAGGAGGCGTTCTTCTGCTTGTTGTCGACGAGGGCCGCGTAGTTCCAGGCGTCCGTGAAGGACTTCGAGGTGACCTTCTCGCCGTTGGAGAAGGTCCAGCCGTCCTTGAGCGTGATGGTGAAGTTCTGCTGGTCGGAGGTCTCGATCTTTTCGGCCAGCATGTTCTCGGCCGCCCCGCTGCGCGGGTCGTAGCGCTTGAGCCCGCGGAAGATCATGGCGAGCACCTTGCCGCCCTGGACCTCGTTGGTGTTGGCCGGCTCCAGCGGGTTCTGCGGGTCGCCCCAGGAGGAGCGGACGACCCCGGTCCCGCCGCCCCCGCCTCCCCCGCACCCGGCCGCCGCGGCGGCCAGCACCGCCGACAGTGCACAGACGGCCCACCGGGCGCGCGTGGCTCCACGCATCGAGTGCCTCCTCCAGGTCCCAAGTGTCGCTTAGGCCCAGATAACACCCCATTCGGTGGTGTGATGCACCTCTGTGACGGCTTTCCCCGGCCGAACCACACGAAAGGGCTCCCCCGGCGCGGCCGGCGGCCACTGGTCGCCGGCCCGGGAGAGCCCTTATCCGTCGTACGGCAGCCGTTACGCGGCGCCGACCACCTGCTTCACCTCGGCGAAGTGGCACGCCGACTCGTGCGCCGCCGGGGTGTCCTCGCCCTCGTAGAGCGAGGGCACGGCCAGCAGCGGCATCTCCTCGGCGCACTTGTCCTCGGCCTTCCAGCACCGGGTGCGGAAGCGGCAGCCGGACGGCGGGTTGGCCGGGGACGGCACGTCACCGGTGAGGATGATGCGCTCGCGGCCCTCGCGGGCCTCCGGGTCCGGCACGGGGACGGCCGACAGCAGCGCCTGGGTGTAGGGGTGCGTCGGGTAGTCGTAGATCTGGGTGTCCGTACCGATCTCGGCCATCTTGCCCAGGTACATCACGCCGACGCGGTCGGAGATGTGCCGGACGATGGACAGGTCGTGCGCGATGAAGAGGTAGGAGAGGTTGAACTCGTCCTGGAGCCGCTCCATCAGGTTGATGACCTGCGCCTGCACCGAGACGTCCAGCGCCGAGACGGGCTCGTCGCAGATGATGATCTCGGGGTTGAGCGCCAGGCCGCGGGCGATGCCGATGCGCTGGCGCTGACCGCCGGAGAACTGGTGCGGGTAGCGGTTGACGTACTCGGGGTTGAGACCGACGACGTCGAGCAGCTCCTGGACCCGCTTGCGCCGGTCGCCCTTGGGCGCCACCTCGGGGTGGATCTCGAAGGGCTCGCCGATGATGTCGCCGACCGTCATCCGCGGGTTGAGCGAGGTGTACGGGTCCTGGAACACCATCTGGATGTTGCGGCGGACCGCCTTCAGCGCGCGCCCGGACAGCTTGGTGATGTCCTGGCCCTTGTAGAAGACCTCGCCGGAGGTGGCCGTCTCCAGCGTCATCAGCAGCTTGGCGACCGTGGACTTGCCGCAGCCGGACTCGCCGACGATGCCGAGGGTCTCGCCCTGGTAGAGGTCGAAGGAGATCCCGTCGACGGCCTTGACCGCACCGACCTGCTTCTTGAACAGCAGGCCCTGCGTCAGCGGGAAGTGCTTGACGAGGTTACGGACCTGGAGGATCGGCTCCCGCTGACCCGGCGCCCCGGCCTGGCCGGCCTGCTCGGCCTGCTTGGTCGCGTCAGCCATGGATCGTCTCCTTCCAGAAGTGGCACGCGCTGCCGCGGCCGTCGAGCTCGGTGCCGTCCTGCTCCGTCACCGGGTGCAGGGCGGGGATGTCCTCCCTGCAGACGTTCTGCGCCTTGGGGCAGCGCGGGTTGAAGGCGCAGCCGGTGGGGATCCGCAGGAGGTTGGGCGGCAGGCCCTTGATCGCGTACAGCTCCTGGCCCTTGTGGTCCAGGCGCGGGATCGAGTCCAGCAGGCCGCGGGTGTACGGGTGCGCGGGGCGCTTGTAGAGCTCGTGCACGGGCGCGGTCTCCACGATCCGGCCCGCGTACATCACGGCGATCTTGTCGGCGACGTCCGCCACCACGCCCAGGTCGTGGGTGATCAGGATCAGGCCCATGTTGTACTCGCGCTGCAGCTCCGCGAGCAGGTCCATGACCTGGGCCTGGACCGTCACGTCGAGGGCCGTGGTCGGCTCGTCGGCGATGATCAGGTCCGGCTCCAGGGCCATCGCCATCGCGATCATGATGCGCTGGCGCATACCGCCCGAGAACTGGTGCGGATAGTCGCCCACGCGCTGCTTGGCGGCCGGGATGCGCACCCGGTCCATCAGCTCGATCGCCTTGGCCTTGGCGTCCTTCTTCGACAGGCCCTGGTGCACCCGGAACATCTCGCCGAGCTGGTTGCCGACGGAGAAGACGGGGTTGAGGGCGGACAGTGCGTCCTGGAAGATCATCGCCATCTTCGGGCCGCGCAGCTTGCGCCGCTCGCTCTCCGGCAGCTTCAGGATGTCCTGGCCGTGGAAGAGGATCTCACCGCCGGCCACACGGCCGGGAGGGGAGTCCAGGATGCCCATGATGGCCTGGGCGGTGACGGACTTGCCGGAGCCCGACTCGCCGAGGACGGCGAGGGTCTCGCCGGCGTCGACGCTGTAGCTGACACCGTTGACGGCCTTGGCGACGCCGTCGCGGGTCTTGAACTCGACGTGCAGGTCGCGCACTTCGAGCAGGGGGCCGGTCTTCTTGCCGCCCTGAGGGGCCGCGCCGGGCGCCCCTTCGGTCTTTTCGGTCGTGGTCATCGGGACGTTCTCCTCAACGCAGCTTCGGGTCGAGGGCGTCGCGCAGCCCGTCGCCGACGAACACAAATCCGAGCACCGTCAGCACGATCGCGGCACTGGGGTACGCCCACAGGAAGTCCTTGACACCGAGGAAGTCCCTGGCGGAGGAGATCATGTTGCCCCACTCGGGCACCTCGGGGCTCACGCCGATGCCGAGGAAGGACAGCGACGCCTCGGCCACGACGGCGGTGCCGACGCTGAAGGACACGTACGACATCACGGCCGCGATGGAGTTGGGCATGATGTGCCGCAGGATGATGCGGCTGGTGCCCGCGCCCAGGGCGCGGGCCGCCGTCACGTAGTCCATCTCGCGCACGGACAGGATGCTGGAGCGCAGCAGCCGGGCGACGGTGGCCCAGCTGAAGACGCCCAGCGAGATGATGACGGGCAGCACGCCGCGGCCCATCACCAGGATGATCACGATCGCGCCGATGAGCAGCGGGAACGCGAAGAAGATGTCGGCGACGCGCATGATGGCGCTGTCGATCGCCTTGCCGAAGTAGCCGGACAGGGCACCGAGGACGCAGCCGATCAGACAGGCCAGGAAGATCGAGGCCAGACCGACGACGACCGCGATGCGGCTGCCGTAGATGATCCGGGAGAACTGGTCGCGGCCGAGGGCGTCCGTGCCGAACCAGTGGTCCCCACTGGGGTCCGCCAGGGTGTTGGTCAGATCCTGCGCGTACGGGTCGTGCGTCGCGATCAGCGGTGCCGCGGCGGCGATGGCGAAGAGCAGGGCGACCAGGACGAGGCCGACGACGGCCAGCCGGTTGGCCATGAAGCGGTGGCGGATCTCGCCCCACTGGGTGATGCGGGCCGGTGCGGGCTCGGCGGTGTTGTTCGCAACTGCTGACTGTGCGGTCGCGGCGTCCGGCCCCTGGTCGCTCTTGGTGAGCTCAGTCATGGGTGACTCCTAGAACGGGGTATGACCTGGCGGTCAGCTGAGGCGGATCCGCGGGTCGAGCACCGCGTACAGCAGATCGACCAGCAGGTTGAGCAGGACGAAGACGGCGACGCCGTAGGTGACGACACCGACGATGATCGGGTTGTTCTGCTGCTGGATCGCGGTGACCAGCGCGAAGCCGATGCCGTCCCAGTTGAAGATCGCCTCGGTGATGAGGGCGCCGCCGAGCAGACCGCCGAAGGAGATACCGATGTAGGTCACCACGGGGATGATCGAGTTGCGCATGACGTGCTTGAGGAGCACCGTGCGGCGCGGGAGGCCCTTGGCGATGGCCGTCTTGACGTAGTCCGCGCGCAGCACCTCGAGCATGGTGCCGCGCATCAGCCGGGCCACGAGGGCCGCGTCGATGATGGCCAGCGTGAAGGCCGGCATGATCAGCGAGTTGAACGACCCGTCCGAGATCAGCGGGAACCAGCCGAGGTTCACCGCGAACTGGCTCTGCAGGATCATGCCGATGACGAAGCTGGGGAAGCCGATCGCCATGGTCGTGAGCAGTGTGACCAGCACGTCCCAGAACGAGTATCTGAACAGGGCCGCGATGAGGCCCGCCAGGATGCCGAGCACGACGTCGATGACGATCGCCGCGACGGCCAGCTTGGCGGTGTTGCCGAGCTTCGGCGAGAGCACCTCGGTGACCTCGCGCCGCTGGGTGTAGTCCTCGCCGAGATCGCCCTGGACCAGGTTCGACACATAGGTGCCGTACTGCTCGACGAGCGGCTTGTCCAGCCCGTAACGCTCGCGCAGTTGCTGGATGACGGCGGGGTCGCGCGCCTTGTCACCACCGAGAGAGCCGACCGGGTCTCCCGGAAGAACGAACAGACACGCGAACAGGATGAGCGTCGCACCGAAAAGCACGATCACCATCTGCCCGATCCGCCGGATCACATATTTGCCCACGTTGCCTCCTTGACTTGCTGCCGCCGTGGGGCGCTGCCCGTCGCCTCGGGGAAGGGGGAGGCGAGCCGGCGCGGCGGCCCTCGAAGGGCCGCGCGCACGCCAGGCGAAGGCCGTGGCACCTCAAGCCGTAGCTCGGGGTACCACGACCTTCACGGGACTTTGGCTAGAGGGTGACGGTTACTTGATGCCGATCTCGGCGATGTTCGGGTCCTCGAAGAAGTCCAGCTTCAGGCCGGAGAACTTCTTGGAGTTCGCGAGGCGGTACTGGGTGCGCTTCCACGTCGGGATCGCGGCCTGGTCCTCGTCGATCGCGAGCTTCTCGGCCTCCTGGTACACCTTGGTGCGCTCGGCGGCGTCCTTGGTGTTACGGGCCTTGACGAGCAGCTCGTCGAACTTCGGGTTGCTGTAGCGGCCGCGGTTGTCGCCCTGGGCCTTGCCGGCGGCGTCCGGGTTGATGCCGCTCGTGGACAGCAGCGGGGTCAGGAAGTTGTCGGCGGTCGGGTAGTCCGCGGACCACGCCTGGCGCCAGAGGCCGGTGGTGCCCTTCGCCTGCTGCTTGGCGAGCGCCTCCTTGAACGGCAGGGGCTCCAGCTTGATCTTGACGCCGAGCACGTCCTCGACCTGCTTGGCGACGGCCTGGACCCACTCCTCGTGGCCCGCACCGGTGTTGAAGCCGAAGCCGATGGTGTCGCCCGGCTTCAGGCCGGCCTTCTCCGCGTACTCCTTGGCCTTCGCCTTGTCCTGCTTCATGCAGGAGGTGCACTGGTCCGCCTTGTAGACCTCCTTGAAGGTCGGCGGCAGGATGGCGGTCGCCGGCTCCTGGAGGCCCTGGAAGACACCCTTGGCGATGGCCTCGCGGTCGATCGCGTAGGAGATGGCCTTACGGGCGTCGGCCGACTTCATCGGGCCGTCTTCCTGGAAGGTCAGGATGTAGTTGATGCCCGGGCTGTCGAACTTGATCCACTCGCCCTGCGGGTCGTACTTCGCCTTGGCGACCGGCAGCTGCGGGGTGGGCATACGGGCCCAGTCGAACTCGCCCTTCTCGAAGCCCTTGTACTCAAGGGTCGCGGCGTTCGACGGGTTGAGGATCGTGAACTCGACCTTCTCGACCGCGGGCTTCTGCAGGGCGTAGTCGTCGTTGCGGACGAGCGAGATCTTCTTGTTGTGCTCCCACGAACCGGCCATCTTGAAGGGGCCGTTGCCGATGGGCGCGTCGTTGAACGCCTTGTTGTCACCGGCGCCCGCGACCTTCGGGACGGGGCTGTAGACCGGGTGCACCGTCTTCTTGTCGAACTCGAAGTCCGGCTTGGAGAGCTTCACCTTGATGGTGTTCTCGCCCTCGGCGGTGGCGCCGGTGAGCTTGTCGCTCTTGCCCGCGTGCAGGTCCTCGTAGCCGACGATGTTGTCGAGGTGGTAGCCCACGTCGGAGGCGGAGGCCTTGGCCCCGCCACGGGTCCAACCGCGGATGAACGCCTCGGCGTTGACGGGCTCACCGTTGCTGAACTTGGTGCCCGGCTTGACCTGGAACTCCCACTCGTCGCCCTTGTCGTTCGCCTTGGACGAGGTGGCGAGCAGCGGCTTCAGGGTGCCGTCGTCGTTCACGCCGTACAGGCCCGTGAAGAGCTGACGGGCGACCAGCGTGCCCTCGGATTCCTGGGCGTTCACGGGGTCGATCGCGGTGGGCTCGGTGATACCGAGCCGGAAGACCGCGCCGCCCCCCTTACCGCTGTCATTGCTGCCGCCGCCACAGGCGGTCGCGGCCATCGCCACGACTATCGCGCCCACGACCCACTTGGCGCTCTTGGCACCGCGCATGGGTATGCCTCCTCAAGAGTCCACTTTTCACTACGAGAGAGGCGCCGGCCCCACGCTGACACCCCTGACAGCGGAGACGGAACCGGCACCTCGAGTGTGCTCGTGAGTCGGCGCTCCCCACAGCGCGTGACCCATTGACCCGAGCTCAATGAACCCAACTATTAAGTACGTCCGCCTTGTAAACCACACTTAAAGGGTCTCGCTTTGGTCACATCGAGCGCCCCGCGAGGTTCGAAAAGCGGACAAAGTCAGCACAGACAGACACCGCGAAACGGACTGTTAACACAACTTCCGGCGCCTGCTGGCCGGTATTCGGACAACTTCTACATCCCGGCATCAATGCGGACTGTCTCATTCCGGCACGTCCGGATATGCCGGAGGCCCGGAACCACCGCTCGGGAAAGCGGGGTCCGGGCCTCCGTACAGGGCCTTGCTCCTAGCGGAGCGTCAGCCTTGGCGCTTGACGCTCAGCGCTTGGCGCGCGAAGCCGTGCGGCCGCGCTCCTTCTGGTCCAGGACGACCTTGCGGATGCGCACGGCCTCCGGGGTCACCTCGACGCACTCGTCGTCGCGGCAGAACTCCAGGGACTGCTCCAGCGACAGCTTGCGCGGCGGGACGATCGCCTCGAAGGAGTCGGCGGAGGAGGAGCGCATGTTGGTGAGCTTCTTCTCCTTGGTGATGTTGACGTCCATGTCGTCGGCGCGGGAGTTCTCGCCGACGATCATGCCCTCGTACACCTCGGTGCCCGGGTCGGTGAAGAGCACGCCGCGCTCCTGGAGGTTCGTCATCGCGAAGGCGGTGACGGCACCGGAGCGGTCGGCGACCAGGGAACCGTTGTTACGGGTCTTCAGCTCGCCGAACCACGGCTCGTGGCCCTCGTGGATCGAGTGGGCGATACCGGTGCCGCGGGTGTTCGTCAGGAACTCCGTGCGGAAGCCGATCAGACCGCGGGACGGGACGACGAACTCCATGCGGACCCAGCCGGAGCCGTGGTTGGACATGTTGTCCATGCGGCCCTTGCGGGTGCCCATGAGCTGGGTGACGGCGCCCATGTGCTCCTCGGGCACGTCGACCGTGAGGCGCTCGACGGGCTCGTGGACCTTGCCGTCGACCTCCTTGGTGACGACCTGGGGCTTGCCGATGGTCATCTCGAAGCCCTCGCGGCGCATCTGCTCGACCAGGATGGCCAGCGCCAGCTCACCGCGGCCCTGCACCTCCCAGGCGTCGGGGCGCTCGGTGTCCAGGACGCGCAGCGAGACGTTACCGACCAGCTCGCGGTCCAGGCGGTCCTTGACCTGGCGGGCGGTGACCTTGCGGTCCTTGACCGCGGACTTGGCGTCCGCGCCCTTGCCCGTGCCGCCGCGGCCGACCAGCGGCGAGGTGTTGGTGCCGATGGTCATGGAGATCGCGGGCTCGTCGACCGTGATCAGGGGCAGCGCGACCGGGTTCTCCGGGTCGGCCAGGGTCTCGCCGATCATGATGTCGGGGATACCGGCGACCGCGCAGATGTCACCGGGGCCGGCGACCTCGGCGGGCTTGCGGGTGAGCGCCTCGGTCATCATCAGCTCGGTGATGCGGACGCTGGAGATCGAGCCGTCACGCTTGATCCACGCGACGGTCTGGCCCTTGCGCAGCTCGCCCTGCTCGACGCGGAGCAGCGCGATACGGCCGAGGAAGTTGTCGGCGTCGAGGTTGGTGACGTGGGCCTGGAGCGGCGCGTCCTCCTCGTACGCCGGAGCCGGGACGTGCTCCAGGATCGTGGAGAAGAACGGCTCCAGGTTGGTGCTGTCCGCGGGGACGGTGCCGTCCTCCGGCTTGGTCAGCGACGCGATGCCGTCACGGCCGCAGGCGTAGACGATCGGGAACTCGATCTGGTCCTCGTCCGCGTCCAGGTCCAGGAAGAGGTCGTACGTCTCGTTGACGACCTCGTCGATGCGGGAGTCCGGGCGGTCCGTCTTGTTGATGCAGAGGATGACCGGCTTCCGCTGCTGGAGCGCCTTGCGGAGCACGAAGCGGGTCTGCGGCAGCGGGCCCTCGGAGGCGTCCACCAGCAGCACGACAGCGTCCACCATCGACAGGCCGCGCTCGACCTCGCCACCGAAGTCGGCGTGGCCGGGGGTGTCGATGATGTTGATGGTGATCGGCTCGCCGCCGTCCTTGGGGTGGTACTTCACCGCCGTGTTCTTGGCGAGGATCGTGATGCCCTTCTCACGCTCCAGGTCGTTCGAGTCCATGACTCGGTCGTCGACGGACTCGAGCTGGTGCGCGGCGAAGGCGCCGGCCTGCTTGAGCATGGCGTCGACGATGGTCGTCTTGCCGTGGTCGACGTGGGCGACGATGGCGACGTTACGAATGTCGTGGCGGGTGGGCATACTTGCGGCGCTTCTCCCGGAATCGTGGATGGCGGCGCGTACGGTCCGGCACGCGCGCCCGCCGGGCAGAATCACGCCGCGGCCACTTCCATGGTACGGGCCCGCGCCGACTTCGGCTCCCCAGGGCCGCTCACACCTACCCCGACCTGCGACTTTACCTTTCCGGAACCCCTTGGCCACAGCCTCCGGGGGCTGCTTCGGCGCCGGAGCCGGTGCCGGACCCGGTGCCGGAGCGAGCGCCCCGGCTGGGCGCCCGGGCTCAGCGCCGGAAGCCGATGTCCTGGTAGCGCGGCGTGCCCAGGCCGAAGGCGCCCGCGTTGACGACCGTCTTCCGCGCGGCCACCAGCTGGGGGCGCTGATAGAGGGGGATCGAGCCCGCCAGTGCCCAGATGCGGGCGTCCGCACGGCCGGCCAGGTCACGGGAAGCCTCCGCGTCGAGCTCGGTGGAGGCCTGGTCGAAGAGCTGGTCGATGCGGTCCGTGCCGACCCGGGTGTAGTTCTGCTCCACCAGCAGGGAGCCGTCCGCGGCGGGCTGCGGCTTGGCGAAGAGGGGGCGGGCGTCGGTCGCGGGGTAGGCGGTGGCGGGCCAGGAGTACAGGGCCAGGTCGTAGCTGCCCGCGGCGACGTGGTCCTTGAAGAAGCCGGCGTCCCCGACCTTGGTCATCTCGGTGCCGATGCCGACCGCGTCGAGCCGGCGGGCGATGCGGTCGGCGACGGACCGCAGGGACTCGGCCCCGGAGCTCACCGGGACGACGAAGCGGAGGGTGAGCTTCTTGCCGTTCTTCATGCGGACCGGGGCGGCGGCCGCCCTGCCCCCGCCGTCGCGGGCGGTGCGCTTGCCGTCGGGCAGGCCGGCATCGTCCGCGCCGTCCTCGGAGCCGCCCGGGTCCGCGGAGTCGTCGGCGGCGCCCTCCGGGTCGTCCGTGTCGTCCTCGCCGGAGGGGTCGGGTCCGGCCGGGAGCCCGGGCCGCAGCAGGGTGGTGCGGCCGGGTGTGCCGGAGCGACCGTCGGCCCCGTCCGCGCCCGCCGCCGTCCTGTGGTTGCCGCCCTCGGCCCGGCCCTGCTCCCAGCCGGCGTCCGCGAGCAGGGCCTGGGCGGCCTTGGGGTCGGGGCCGCCGACGGCGTCGCTGTTGTCCTCGTAGCCCTCCTGGCCGGCGAGGAAGAGGTGGCTGCCCAGCGGCTCGGCGGGCAGGCCGAGGGGGCCCAGGACGGACTTGGCGAGGGCCCGGCGGTCGATGGCGCGGGCGACGGCCCGGCGCACGCGCTCGTCGGCGAGCGGCCCGCTCGCGCCGTTGAGGGCGAGCTGGGTGTACGCGGGCTCCAGGGACTTGCGGACGACGACGCCGCGCAGGGCGGGCGAGCGCTGGGCCGCGGCGGCCGGCGGCTTGTCGCCCTTGTCCTGCTTCGCCGGCTTGTTCGCGGCCTTGATGCGGCCGGCGTCGGCCGGGCTCACGTCGGCGAGGTCAAGCTTGCCGGCCCCCAGCGCCTCGGCCCGCTCCGCGCGCGGCACCGCCCGCAGCACGAGCCGGTCCAGCTTGGCGGGCTCGCCCCACCACCTGGGGTCGCGGGCGAGGGTGAGGGTGCCCTGCTTGTCGTCGCGCCCGGCGATCCGGAAGGGGCCCGCGGAGAGCTTCAGTTCGCTGCGGGCGTCGTCGTTGAAGCCGTCCGCGCTGCTCATCACGGACTTCGGGTAGAGCGGGGTGAACAGGGCGGGCCAGTCGGCGCAGCTGCGGGCGAAGGTGACCTTGACCTCCTGCGCGTCGGCGCCCCGCTCGACCCGGTCGATGCGGTCGTAGCCGGCGTTGCGGGCCGTCCAGTAGGCGCTGTCCTTGCCGCGCAGGGCCTTCCACTGGGCCTCGAAGTCGGCGGCGGAGACCGCCTTGCCGTCGCTCCAGACGGCCTTCGGGTTGAGCTTGTAGACGACGACCTGGTGCGGCTCGCGCTGGACGACCTCGGCCGAGCGCAGGTAGTCGGCGTTGCGCTGCGGGCGGCCGCGCCCGTCGGTGGTGAAGAGGGCGGGCAGCACGGCCCCGGCGACGCGCTGCGTGGTGGCGTCGGCGTCCGTCTGGAAGGTGTTGAGGGTGCTGGGCAGGGTGTCGACCGCCCAGGTGAGGGTGCCGCCGTCGGCGACCTTGGCCCGGGGGGCGGCCCCGATGTCCTGCGGGGTGACGACCCCGTCGCCGTCCTGGTCGAGGCCGCAGCCGGCGAGCAGGGGGAGCGGGAGCATCAGCCCGGCGGCGAGCAGGGCGGCCCGGCGGCGGCGCGTACCGGACCCGCGAGCCCTGAGGGGGCGGAGAGATCGGTCAAGGGCCATGGGTGGTGCCACCTCCGCCGGACTCGTGCGCCGGACTCCATCGGCGTAATGCGCCGCTGATCGCATCTACTGCTCACCACTGAATGCGACAGTCGGTCCGGTCGCGCGCCGACACGGCGCCGCCCGGGTGTACGCCACCCGCGTGGACGAACGATTCTGCGACCCCCGCCCACCGGTCGGCCTACCGAGGACGAACGTTTCTGCAGCACTCCGGCGCGCGCCGCACCCGTTCCGGCGAAGGCGCGATCGCTATCTTCCCCCGGAGGGGTGTGACGCGCGACACTCTCAGTCGCATCACCGTCGCCACCCGCAACCGCCGACAGCGGAAGTGAGGGTCAGACATGTCCCTGCAAGACGAAGTGACCGCGGTCCAGCGCTGCCTGGACGATCTCGGCCGGGCGCTCGCGCGGCTGGAGAAGCACCTGGGCAGCCAGGATCTCGAACTGCGCCGGGTGCGCACCGACGCCGCCCACCTGCGCGAGAGCGTCACCCTCCTGCGCGCCGTCCACCCCGCGGACCGGCTGCCCCCCGAGACGGTGCCGGTCCCCGACGCCCCGTACGACGCCTCCCTGTGGAAGGACGCGGACGAGGAGGGGCTCGGCGCCCGGGACCGGCACGCCCCCTGAGCGGGCCGGGCAGCGCGGCAGCTCCGACCGACCCACCCCCTTCCGCTCCTCCCCGGAGTCCCTCTTGGCCACTGGTACCGACCCCCGATCCGCGACCTCCGCCGGGGTGCCCGCCCAAGGCGGGGTCCATCACCCCTCGCGCGCCACGATCCCCGCCCGCCACCTGCGCGCCGACCGCTGGTGGCTGCAGCCCGCCGCCACCGCCGCCGGGCTGTTCGCCTTCGTCGTCTACTCGACCTGGCGGGCCTTCGCGGGCGACGACTACTACGCGGCGCCCTACGTCTCCCCGTTCTACTCGCCCTGCATCGCGGAGAACTGCGTCCCGATGAAGAGCGGCGCGGACTGGGAGGTCTTCGGCTCCTGGTGGAGCCTGTCGCCGGCCCTGCTGATCCTGATCTTCCCGCTGGGCTTCCGGCTGACCTGCTACTACTACCGCAAGGCGTACTACCGCGGCTTCTGGGCCTCGCCCCCGGCCTGCGCCGTCGCCGAGCCGCACCGCACGTACACCGGCGAGACGCGCTTCCCGCTGGTCCTGCAGAACATCCACCGCTACTTCTTCTACTTCGCGGTGATCGTCGCGGGCATCCTCACCTACGACGCGGCGCTCGGCTTCCGCAATGCGCGCGGCGAGTGGGGCCACATGGGCCTGGGCACCCTCGTCCTCCTCGCCAACATCGCCCTGATCTGGGCGTACACCCTCTCCTGCCACTCGTGCCGGCACATCGTCGGCGGCCGGATCCGCACCTTCTCCAAGCACCCCGTGCGCTACCGCATGTGGGGCTGGGTCAGCGCGCTCAACGCCCGCCACATGCAGCTCGCCTGGGCCTCGCTGGTCAGCGTGGCGGTCGCCGACTTCTACGTCTACCTGGTGGCCAGTGGCGTCTTCGACGACCCGCGCCTGTTCTAGCAGGACGGCGAGCAGGTCCGTCCCACCCCGGCCCCACCCCAGCCCTTCATGGTCAAAAGGAGAGGTGCTTTCTGATGTCGCGTACGGCCCGACAAGCCTGGGACGTGGTCGTGGTCGGTGCGGGGGGCGCCGGGCTGCGCGCCGCCATCGAGGCCCGTGAGCGGGGCATGCGCTGTGCCGTGATCTGCAAGTCACTCTTCGGCAAGGCCCACACCGTGATGGCGGAGGGCGGCATCGCCGCCAGCATGGGCAACGTCAACGAGGGCGACAACTGGCAGGTCCACTTCCGCGACACCCTGCGCGGCGGCAAGTTCCTCAACCACTGGCGGATGGCCGAGCTGCACGCCCGCGAGGCCCCCGACCGGGTCTGGGAGCTGGAGACCTGGGGAGCCGTCTTCGACCGCACCCGCGACGGGAAGATCTCGCAGCGCAACTTCGGCGGCCACGAGTACCCCCGACTGGCGCACGTCGGCGACCGCACGGGCCTGGAGCTGATCCGCACCCTCCAGCAGAAGATCGTCTCGCTGCAGCAGGAGGACCACCGCGAGTTCGGCGACTACGAGGCCCGGCTGAAGGTCTTCCAGGAGTGCACGGTCACCCGCCTCCTCAAAGACGGTGACCGCGTCGCGGGCGTCTTCGGCTACGACCGCGAGTCCGGCCGCTTCTTCGCCATCGAGTCCCCGGCGGTCGTGCTGGCCACCGGCGGGATCGGCAAGTCCTTCAAGGTGACGTCCAACTCCTGGGAGTACACCGGGGACGGGCACGCGCTCGCGCTGCTCGCCGGCGCGTCCCTGATCAACATGGAGTTCGTGCAGTTCCACCCGACCGGCATGGTCTGGCCGCCGTCGGTCAAGGGCATCCTCGTCACCGAGTCCGTCCGCGGCGACGGCGGGGTGCTGCGCAACAGCGACGGCAAGCGGTTCATGTTCGACTACATCCCGGACGTCTTCCGGGAGAAGTACGCGGAGTCCGAGGCCGAGGGCGACCGCTGGTACAAGGACCCGGACAACAACCGCCGCCCGCCCGAGCTGCTCCCGCGCGACGAGGTCGCGCGCGCCATCAACTCCGAGGTCAAGGCCGGCCGCGGCTCCCCGCACGGCGGGGTGTTCCTCGACGTCTCGACGCGCCTCCCCGCCGAGGACATCAAGCGCAAACTGCCCTCGATGCACCACCAGTTCAAGGAGCTGGCGGACGTCGACATCACGGCCGAGCCGATGGAGGTCGGCCCCACCTGTCACTACGTGATGGGCGGCGTGGACGTCGACCCCGACACGGCGGCGGCGGTGGGCGTGCCCGGCCTGTTCGCCGCGGGCGAGGTCGCGGGCGGTATGCACGGCTCCAACCGGCTGGGCGGCAACTCGCTGTCCGACCTGCTGGTCTTCGGCCGGCGGGCGGGCCTGTACGCGGCCGAGCACGCCGCCGCCTTCCCCGGCGCCGGCCGGCCCGTGGTCTCCGACGCCGACATCGAGGCGGCCGAGGCGGAGGCCCTGCGCCCGTTCAGCGCGGAGGGCGGCGACCCGGCGGTCTCCGAGGGCCCGGCCGAGAACCCCTACGCCCTGCACCAGGAGCTCCAGCAGACCATGAACGACCTGGTCGGCATCATCCGCAAGGGCCCCGAGATGGAGGAGGCGCTGCACCGGCTGACCGAGCTGCGGGCCCGCTCCCGGCGGGCCGGCGTGGAGGGCCACCGGCAGTTCAACCCCGGCTGGCACCTCGCGCTCGACCTGCGGAACATGCTGCTGGTCAGCGAGTGCGTGGCCCGGGCGGCGCTGGAGCGCACCGAGAGCCGCGGCGGCCACACCCGCGACGACCACCCGGCGATGGACCGGCGGTGGCGCCGGCTGAACCTCGTGTGCCGGCTGAACGGGGACAGCACGGAGCCGGGCGCGGACCCGCTGCTGGGCCGGGTGCGCCTGGAGCGGCGCGCCATGCCGCCGATCCGTGACGACCTGCTCGCGCTCTTCGACAAGGAGGAGCTGGTGAAGTACCTGACGGACGAGGAGCTGACCTCTTGAGTTACGAGGCCCACTTCAAGGTGTGGCGGGGCGACGCGGACGGCGGTTCCCTCGTCGACTACACCGTGACCGTCAACGAGGGCGAGGTCGTCCTCGACATCATCCACCGGCTCCAGGCCACCGAGGCCGCCGATCTCGCCGTGCGCTGGAACTGCAAGGCGGGCAAGTGCGGTTCGTGCAGCGCGGAGATCAACGGACGCCCGCGGCTGATGTGCATGACGCGGATGTCGCTGCTCGACCCGGACGAGCCCGTCGTGGTCACCCCGATGCGGGCGTTCCCCGTGGTGCGGGACCTGGTGACGGACGTGTCGTTCAACTACGCCAAGGCGCGCGAGGTCCCCTCCTTCGTCCCGCCGGACGGGCTCGGGCCCGGGGAGTACCGGATGCAGCAGGAGGACGTGGAGCGCTCCCAGGAGTTCCGCAAGTGCATCGAGTGCTTCCTGTGCCAGAACACCTGCCACGTGGTGCGTGACCACGAGGAGAACAAGCCGGTCTTCGCCGGCCCCCGCTTCCTGATGCGCGTCGCCGAGCTGGACATGCACCCGCTGGACGGGGCCGCCGAGGCGGGCCTGGACCGCAAGCGCTCCGCGCAGGAGGAGCACGGGCTCGGCTACTGCAACATCACCAAGTGCTGCACGGAGGTCTGCCCCGAGCACATCAAGATCACTGACAATGCGCTGATCCCGCTGAAGGAGCGGGCCGTGGACCGGAAATACGATCCGCTGGTCTGGCTCGGGAGCAAGATCCGCCGCCGGGTGTGAGCCGGGCGCACGCGGGAGTGTGCACACGCTCCGTATTCAGCCCCTTGCTCCCAGTAGCGGAACGGGCATTAGCGCCATACGCTCCCAAGTGTGACGCGGCTTTCAAGGCGGTACGGGACGGGGGCGCCGGGCTGGGCCATCGCCGGCGCCCTCCTCGCGCTGTGCGCCCTGCTGCTCCCGGCCCCCGCCACCCGCGCCGACACCCCCCTCGACCTGGACGCCGGCGGCCGCATCACCGACACCGTCGACGCGCTCGGCCGGCGCCGCGCACAGGTGACCACCGCGCTCGAACGGCTGCGCACCACCCACCGCGTCCAGCTCTACGTCACCTACGTCCGTGACTTCTCCGGCCGCTCGGCGCGCGCCTGGGCGGACGCCACCGCCGATCGCAACGGCCTCGGCGAGCACGAGGTCCTGCTCGCCGTCGCCACCCACGGCCAGCAGTACGCCGTCTCCGCCGACAAGCGCTCCGGCTTCCGCGCCGACCAGCTCAAGGCCGTCGCCGACACCGCCATCGCACCCGCCGTCGCCCAGCACGACTGGGCCGGGGCGGCCATCGGCGCCGCCGACGGCTACCGGGCCGTCCTCCAGGGCGAGCCGGTGCGGCCGCCCGCGATCTCGCCCGGCGACAGCGACCCCGGCGGCGAGGGCCTCGTCCCCGGCCACCGCAGGGTCTGGCTCCCGGTCGCCATGGGCGCCGGGCTGTGCCTCCTGGGGCTGTACCTGTGCGCCCGGCGCGCCTCCCGCACACGGCGCGCGGCGCAGGGGCGGGCGCAGGGGCCGGAGCACGCCCCCGCGACGGCCACCCCGCCCGGTCTCGCCCGCATGGCCCAGCCGCTGACGCCGCTGCCCGAGCTCGACGCGGAAGCCGCCCGCGCCCTCGTCGAGACGGACGACGCGGTCCGTACCAGTGCCGAGGAACTCCTCTTCGCCGCCGCCCAGTTGGGCGAGGAGGCCGCCCGCCCGTTCGCCGAGGCCGTGACCTACGCCAAGGAGGAGCTCGCCGAGGCCTTCCGGCTGCGGCAGGCCCTGGACGACGCCCCCTACGAGGACGAGGAGATCCGCCGCCGGACCTTGGACGAGATCTGCTCGCACTGCACCAGCGCGAACCGGCGCCTGGACGCCGAGTCCGAGTCCTTCGACCGGCTGCGCGGCCTGAAAGCCAACGCGGCCGGCATCCTGGACCGGGCCGAGGCCGCCGCGCAGTCCCTCGTCCCCCGCGTCGCCACCGCCGAGGCCGCCCTCGCCGCCCTCGCCGGGCACTGCACCCAGGCCGCCCTCGCCGCCGTGGCCCGCCACCCCGGAGAGGCCCGCGACCGGCTGTCCTTCGCCACGACCGCCCTCACCGAGGCCCGGCGCGCCCTCGCGGCCGACGACACCGACGGCGCCGCGATCTCGCTGCGCGCGGGCGAGGCCGCCCTGTCCCAGGCGCGCGTCCTGACCCTCGCCGCCCTGCGCCGCGCCCACGAGCTGACCGGCGCCACCGCGCGGCTGCCGGCCGCCCTCGCGGAGGCCGAGGCGCGCGCCCCGCGCGGCAGCCCCCAGGCCCGCGCGCTCGCCTGCGCCCGCCGCGAAGCCGAGAGCGGGCGGTACGACCCGCGCGCCGTGCTGCGGCACGTGGAGGAGACGGCGGCCGCGCTGGACGCCGAGCACGAGGACCGGGCCCGGGCGCGGGCCGAGCGGGCCCTGCGCCGGGTGCGGGGCGAGGTGGCGGCCGCCCGGGACTTCGTCACGACCCACCGCGGGGCGGTCGGCTGCCGGGCCCGTACCCGCCTCGCCGAGGCCGAGCGCCACCTGGCCCTCGCCCGCACCGCCGGCGACCTGCGCGCCGTCCGCTCGGAGACGGGCCACGCCGACTCCCTCGCCCGCCAGGCCCGCGCCCTGGCCGAGCACGACGTGGGCACCTACGGCACCCGCTACGACCCCGGCACCCCGCCTCCCGCCCGCGCCCTGGGCGGCGCCCTGCTGGGCGGCATCATCCTGGCGGGCCTGCTCCCGGCAACGTTCGGCGGCGGGGCGACGCGGGGGCGGCTGGCGGCGGGGTGAGGGGAACGGGGACGGGGGAAACGGCCTACGGGGGAAACGGGGTTGGGGGGACGGGGACGGGGGCGCCGAGGGGGAGCCGGCCGCTGCCGCGACGCGGCTGAGCCCGGTGAGGCGCATCCGAGCGAATTGAGCCCGCTCTAACGCGCACCCTTCAACTCACCTGTGCTACCTGGCCACTTCGGAATCCCTCGCCCCCCCTCCCTCACTCCCCGTGTGGCTCAACTCACCCATACAGGCTCCCGATAAAAGTTGACCGTACACGTGCATTTCTGGGTACCGTCGTAGCGGCAAACGATCACGGGGGGAGTGAGCCGGGGCCGCCAGCTTTCTGCTGCGCTGTGCCCAACTGTGCCTTCAACGCGCCTTGTCGACGCGCCGGACCGATTCCGCGCGACCGAGGACCGAACCTTTACGCACAGCCACCGCAGGGCTCACTCGTCTGCCCCCTGCAGTGCCATGACGTCTCGTCTCCATTGTCTGAGCAACGGCCCACTGAAGGGTGCTGACATGTCTCAACACGCCGCTCTGCAAGCCCATTTCACGCCACTCGACGGCACGGCGCCACAGCCCGCTCCCGGGCGCCACGTCCTCGGTACGGTCGCGTTCGGCGAGCGCACCGCCCTCTCCCTCACCGGGCAGGGATACCCGGAACTCGCCATTCCCATGGCCTCTCCCGGCTTCGACTCCTTCCGCGAGGTGTGGACCACCGGCGCCGAGCCGGTCACCGGCACGCGCGGCGGTCTGGCCTTCGCCCACGACGGCGAATACCTCTTCATATCCGGCGCCATCGAGCCGCTGCCCGTGTACGGGCCGACGGTGCGCGAGGTGTACGAGGAGGCCTTCGCGCTCGTGGGCGAGCTCGGCTATCCCCACATCTTCCGGATGTGGAACTTCGTCGGCGGCATCATCAGCCCCAACGCCGAAGGCATGGAGATCTACCAGGACTTCGTCGCAGGCCGGGCCGAGGCCTTCGCGTCCTACGGCGACGGCACCGGCCACATGCCGGCCGCCACCGGCATCGGCACCCGGGGCGAGGGCATCTCCTTCACCCTGCTCGCCTGCCGCGAGGGCAGCCCCCGGCACGTGGAGAACCAGCGGCAGACGCCCGCGTACCACTATCCCGAGCAGTACGGCCCGAAGCCGCCGAGCTTCGCCCGCGCCACCCGGCTCCACCCGGCCGGCGGCGAGCAGGGCGACGGCGCGCTGTTCGTCTCCGGAACGGCCAGCATCCTCGGCCACGAGACCGTCCACCGCGGCGACATCGCCGCGCAGACCGACGTGGTGCTCGAGAACATCGCCGAGCTGATCAGCGGCCCCAACCTGGCCGCGGCGGGCCTCGACGGCGGCCACGAGCTCAAGGACCTGCGCCTGGTCAAGGTGTACGTGCGCCACGAGGCGGACCTGCCGGTCGTGCGCGAGCGCTGCCAGGCGGCCTTCGGCCCCGACACCGAGGTCATGTACATGAACGTGGCCGTGTGCCGCGACGATCTGCTGGTCGAAATCGAAGGACTCGTCCCGGGCCGGGAGTGGACCAGGTGAACGAGTCTCTCACCGTCGCGGGGGCCCAGGCCCCCGCGGTCTGGGACCTGCTCCCCGCTGAGCAGCAGCCGCAGTGGGGCGCGCACCCCGACCTCCCGCAGGTGCGCCGCACCCTGCGCGAGGCCCCCGCGCTCACCTCGGCCGAGGACGTACGGACCCTGCGGCGGCAGCTCGCCGAGGTGGCGCTCGGCCGCGCGCGCCTGCTGCAGGCCGGTGACTGCGCGGAGGACATCCGCGTATGCGGAGCCGCCGATACCGCCGCCAAGGCGGAGCTGCTGGCCGATCTCGCCGGCCGGATGGCCGCCCACACCGGGCAGCCGGTCGTCCGTATCGGCCGGATGGGCGGCCAGTTCGCCAAGCCGCGCAGCCGCCCCACCGAGACGACCCACGACGGGCTGGACCTGCCCGTCTTCCGCGGCCATCTCGTCAACTCCCCCGAACCGAACGGGCAGGCGCGCCGCCACGACCCCAACCGGATGCTCCAGGCGTACGAGGCGAGCTCGGCCGTACTGCGTGCACTCGACGAGGAGCGCACCGACGCGTACGGGCCGTGGGCGTCCCACGAGGCCCTGGTGATGGACTACGAGAGCCCGCAGGTGCGCCGCGACCCGGAGACCGGCACCCCCTACCTGGCCTCGACCCACCTCCCGTGGATCGGGGAGCGGACCCGCCAGCGGGGCCTCGCGCACGTGGAGCTCCTCGCCTCCGTGGCCAACCCGGTCGCCTGCAAGGTCGGCCCGTCCGCGACCGCCGAGGAGGTCGTCCGGCTCTGCCGCGTCCTGGACCCCAACCGGCTGCCCGGCCGGCTCACGCTGATCCTGCGCATGGGCGTGCGGGCGCCCGGCCTGGCCATCGCCCCGATCGCCGAGGCCGTACAGCGCGAGGGACACCCCGTCGTCTGGCTCAGCGACCCGCTGCACGGCAACACCGTGCAGACCGCCTCCGGCATCAAGACCCGCCGCCTCTCCGACGCCGTCGACGAGGCCGTGGCCTTCCGGAAGGCCCTCGAACAGCAGGGCCTGCACCCCGGCGGCCTCCACCTGGAGACCGCGGCGGCCGACGTGACCGAGTGCCTGGGCGGCCCCGTCGCCGACGAGCGTGCGCTGTCCGGGCGCTACGAGTCGCTCTGCGACCCACGGCTCAACCCGGCCCAGGCTCGCGAACTGATCGACGCCGTCTTCTCCTGACCGACGCCCGCCTTCTCCCGACCGACGCCTTCTCCTCCTGACCGACGCCGTCTTCTCCTGACCCCCGGACCTCCGGCAAGCTCCTTGCCGGACGCTCACCCCCGCCGGACCTCTCAGATAGGAACACCGTGCCCCAGACGCCCACCGACCTCCGTATCGGTGTCGTCCTCCCCGGACGCGAATCCGTCGTCGAACGCAACGACTACCCCCGCCACCTCGGCGAACTGAGCCGGAAGATCGAACAACTGGGGTACGACTCGATATGGGCGGGCGAGTCCCCGCTGGCCCGCTCCCGGATGAACCCGGTGCTCGCCCTGACGGCGGCGGCCACCACCACGGAGCGGGTCCAGCTGGGCACGGCGGTGCTGCTGCCGCTGCGCCCGCCGGTCCACCTGGCCCACGAACTGGCCTGCCTGGACCGGATCTCCGGCGGCCGCCTGATCACGGGCCTGGGCTCCGGGTTCTCCTCGCCCGCCACCCAGGCCGAGTTCGCGGCGTACGGCATCCCGTTCAACGAGCGGGTCGGCCGCATGCGGGAGACCCTGGAGATCTGCCGCGCCCTGTGGCGCGCCGAGGGCGAGCCGGTCTCGTTCGACGGGAAGTACTACCAGCTGAAGGACGTGGCGCTGCTGCCCGTCACGGACCGGCCGGCCGGACCCCCGCTGTGGATGGCGCACGGCGGCGAGAAGATGCTGGAGCGCACCGGGCGGATCTACGACGGCTGGATGCCCACCAGCACCACGGCCGCCAACTACGAGAAGGGCTGGCTGCGGGTGCAGGAGGCCCGCGAGGCCGCGGGGCGCCCCGCCTCCGACGTCACCGGCGCCGTCTACCTCTCGGTCGCCGTGGACCGGAGCATGGAGAAGGCCGAGGAGACGCTGAAGGCCTACTTCGGCGCCTACTACCGCCTCGACCTGCCCACCATGCGCACCACCCAGGGCATCTTCGGCGGCACCCCCGAGCAGGTCGCCGAGTGGCTCGGCGGGTACGTCGCCGCGGGCGCCCGTCACATCATCCTGCGCCTGCCCACCCCCGACCTCCACGAGCCGAGCTACAGAGCCGCGCTGGAGCGCACCGCGGAGGAGCTGCTGCCGCTGCTGCGCGGCCTCGCATGAGCGCCGTCCAGCAGACCGGCACCGCACGGCACTCACGGTCCGGGCAGCGCAGCGTCTGGCTCGCCGCCTGGCCCCTGACGGCCGTCTTCATGCTCTCGAACGCGCCGACCCCGATGTTCGTCCTGTGGCAGCACCGGATCGGCTTCGGGACCGGCACCCTGACCGTCGTCTTCGCCTCGTACATCGGCGGGCTGCTGGTGGCCCTGCCGGTCGCCGGCGTGCTCTCGGACCGCTACGGACGACGGACCGTCCTCGTCCCGGCCGTGCTCTCCGCCCTCCTCGCCTGCCTGCTGTACGCGACGGCCGGGAGCGTCGCCGCCCTGATCGCGGCGCGGCTGCTGACCGGCCTCGCGGTGGGCGGCGTGGTCGCGGCGGGCATGGCGGCGGTGTCGGACGTCGGCGGCCCCGACCGGCGCCGGCAGGCCTCGCTGGCCGGATCGGTGGCCATGGGCGCCGGCCTGGCGTCGGGTCCGCTCCTGGCCGGCTGCGCCGCCCAGCTGCTCCCGGCCCCGACGGTGACGGTGTTCGTCGCCGAGGCCGTCCTGCTGCTGTCGGCCCTGCTGGTCATCCGCACCCTGCCGCAGGTGCGCCGCAACGGCGCCGGCGGCTCGTGGCTGCGGATGCCTTCCGTGCCCCGCCCCAACCGGCGGGACCTGCTGGCCGGCCTGGCCGCCTACATGCCCGGCATGACCGGCACCTCGTTCCTGCTGGCCCTCGGACCGTCCATGCTGGCCGACCTCCTCGGCACGACGAACCGGATCGTGGCGGGCGGTTCGGCGTTCGTCATGTTCGGCGCGTCGACCGGCGTGCAGTTCTTCGTGAGCCGGTGGCGCCCCCACCGGCTCCTCGCCGTGGCGACGGTCGCGACCGCCGCGGGCATGCTGCTGGTGATCCTCGCCGTGCACGCCGAGTCGATCTGGCTGCTGCTCGCCGCCGCCGTACTGGCCGGCACCGGCCAGGGCATGGGCCAGCTCGGCGGCTTCTCCCTGCTGAACGCGCGCGTCCCGGCGCCCCGGCTGGCCGAGTCCAACGCGGCCCTGAGCGCGTGGGGCTACCTCTTCGCCGGCATCCTCCCGGTCGGCACCGGCTACCTCAGCGACGCGAAGGGCATCGGCTTCAGCGCCTCCCTGCTCGGCCTGGTGGTGGCGGGCGCGGCGCTGCTGGGCACGGTGTTCGTGGCGCGCCTGGCCCGACAGGAGTAACGAACGAGACCGCCGGACGAACGGCGGCCTCGGCTTATACGGCCCGCCCCGGGGATCTACCGGGGCGGGCCGTTCCCGTGCCCTCTTCCCGGCCCCCCTCGGACCCCGGCACACTGGACCCGCCACATGACCCGGGGAGGCTGTGATGGGCCGCCAGGACGACCAGCAGCGAGAGGGCCTCGGCGGCGCCCCCTTCCGCCGGTGACCGGCCCCGACTACACGGCGCTGCGCCGACGCTGCGCCGACGCCCTCCAGGCGGAGGACCAGTTCGGGGCCCCGTGGGTCCGTGAGGTCTTCGAGAAGGTCGAGCGGGAGAGGTTCGCACCCGCCCGTATCCGGGTCTCGGACCCCGGGGGCAACGGCGGCCAGGAGGTCATCGACTACGCCACCGACGCCCGCGCGTGGGCGAACGCGGTCTACGCCCCCGACCGGTCACTGATCACCCAGCTCGACGACGGCGCCACCCTGCTGGAGCCCGGGGCGCCAGGACGGTTCACCTCGTCCCTGTCCGCGCCCCGCGTCGTCGTCCGTCAGCTCTGCCACCTCGACCTGCGCCCCCGTCACCGGGTCCTGCACATCGGCACCGGCTCCGGCTACGACTCCGCGCTGATCGCCGAACGCACCGGGGCCCGCAACCTCTTCACCCTCGAAGTGGACGACCGTCTCGCCGCCACCGCCCGCCGCAACCTCGACACGGCCGGATATCCGGACGTCCAGGCGGTCGCCGGGGACGGCGAGCAGGGGTGGCCCGCCGGCGCCCCGTACGACCGTGTCCTGTGCACCGCCTCCGCCAACCGCGTCCCCCGGGCCTGGATCGAGCAGACCCGCCCGGGGGGCGTCATCCTCACTCCCTACCGGGGCCTGGCCCTGCCGCGCCTGGTCGTCGCCGACGACGGCAAGACCGCGTCCGGCCCGATCGTGGACGCGATGTCCTTCATGGTCCTGCGCGGTCAGCGCGGCACCGAGGCGGCCGACCTCCGGCCCGTCGTCAAGGCCACCCTGTCCGAGTCGGAACGCGTCCGCACCGATGCCGACCTGTCGCCCGTCAAGACCGAGCTGGGCGCCGAATTCCTCTACCACGTCCTCGTGCCGGGCACCCGCCTCGTCTTCGGCGAGGAGACGTGGTGGCTGGAGGCACGCGACGGGTCCTCCTGGGCCGCGTGGAAGCCCGACGGGCGCGGACGCCAGTGGGGAACGCGAAGGCTCTTGACCGAAGCCGCGGAGGCCCTGACGGCCTGGAAGGCGGCCGGGGCGCCCGGCCTTACAGCCCTCGGGCTCACCGTGGACGCCGGCGGCGACCGCGTCTGGGCCCACGAGCCGGACGGGCCTTCCTGGCCCGTGCCCTGAGGCCAGCGGCCTGCACCACCTCTGTGCTGGTGGTGCAGGCCAAGGTGTGGGACGGGGATGTCAGCGCCGGTCGTCCATCTCGTCCTGGATGTCGTCGAAGGACCGCTGGCCCTGCTGCCTGGCCTCTTCGGCCCTCTGGCGCAGGCGCTCCTGCTCGCTCTGGCCGCGCTGCGACGCCTCGTCCTGCTTGCCCTGCAGCTTCTCCCTGGCCTGTTGCGCCTTGCCTTGCATCTCGTCCTTGATGCCCATGAGGATCACTCTTCCTGGGTGAGCGGGGCGGGTCCTCAATCACCCTGGCACGGGCGAGCGCATCACGCATTTTCGCGGTGCGGCTGCCGAGCCAGGTCCCGGGGCGGGCCGTTCCGTTTCCATTCAGGCGCCGGGGAGGGGGAGCCGGGCCCAGACCCGGGTGCCCTCGGCGGTGGAGCCGGCCTTGCTGATGCCCCAGGTGCCGCGGCACTCGTGGACGACGGCGGCGAGGAGCAGGAGGGTGCGCTTGCGGCAGGCGGTGCAGCGAGCGGCCTGGCGGGTGTCGGAGTGGGCGTGGTGGGCGTCCCAGTTGACGATACGGAGGGCGCCGTCGCACCAGCGGAGGGAGTGGTAGATGTCCTGCCCGGGCGCGAATCGCGTCGCGCAGGCGACGAGTTCCCCGGCCACGGAAAGGGCGGCCTCTTCGATGGCAGTGAGCCCGTGGGTGCGCAGGACGCTGCGGACGGTGGCCCGGACGACGGCGGCGGACCGGGGGTCACCGGGAACGGTGAAGCTGTAGGCGAGGGCGGAGGGGTCGGAGGAACGGGGGATGTAGGCGGGGCGGTGGGTGGTGGCGAGGGTGGAAGGGTTGAGTGGGGCGGGAGTGACGAGGGGGCAGAGGGGACGGTCGGCTTCGGTGGAGGGCAGCATGGGGCGGCTCCCGGGGTGGGGTGTGGTGTAGACCCTGCGGTGCGGCGCCGGGCCGGTGGCCTGTCTCCCTGACGCGGGCAGGCCCCTCCCAGGGCAGGAGGACGCGGGCATGCTCGCGCGATGCGCTTCCGGCCAGGACGCCGTTGCGTGTGCGATGCGATACCGACTGTAGGACATGACGGAGTACATGTACTACGGTCTCGTGAAGTCATCACCCTTCGGTGGACCGGGCGATCGCGACGCGGGCAGACTGCTCCCGACGTCGGCCAGCCCGGAGCAGGGAGAACGCATGCCCCCTAGAAGCACGCCAACAGCGCGTCAGAAGCGGCTCGGCATCGAGCTGCGGAAGATGCGCACTGCCGCGGGCATGACCACAGAGTTCGCGGCCGGCCTGCTGGGAGTCCCTCGCACGAACGTGCCGAACATGGAGTCGGGACGCTCAGGGATCAGTGCTGACCGGGTACGCATTCTCGCCAGTAACTACGGGTGCACCGACGCAGAGTTGGTCGAGGCATTGGCCGCGATGGCCGCGGAGCGCGGGAAGGGCTGGTGGGAGTCCTACCGCGGGGCGCTGCCGGTCAGCTTTCTGGATATCGCGGAGATGGAATGGCACGCCACGCGGCTGCGGATCGCATTGACTGTGCACCTTCCGGGGCTGCTACAGATCGAAGACCATGCTCGTGCACTCTTCGAGCACGTCGTGCCTCGCCTGCCCAAGGCTGAGATCGAAGCCCGCGTAGCCCACCGCATGGACCGCGCACAGGTCCTCGGCAAGGCAAACCCGCCTCAGGTAGACGTGATCGTCCATGAAGCGGCGCTGCGTATGGAGTTCGGCGGCCGAGACGTGTCCCGCCGACAGCTCACCCACCTCCTCGACGCGAGCTGCCACGACAACGTGACGCTGCGGGCCATCCCGTTCCGAAACGGCGGATTCCCCGGAGCAGGCCACTCGGTCGTCTACGCCGAGGCCGTGGTCCCTCAACTCGACGTAGCCGAACTCGACTGCTCTCACGGTCCGGATTTCCTCGATTCGGAGATGCAGCTCAAGAAGTACCGTACCCAGCTGGAGCAGTTGGAGACGGTGACGCTCGCACCAGGGCCGTCACAGGACTTCATCCGCGATATCGTCCACCAGCTCTAGGGAACGCTGCATGTCAATGATCACTTGGGAAGAGGCCTTCTGCGGTGAGGGAGCGAATTGCTTCCGCATAGGCACCGACGCCGTCGGGAACGCCTACATAGCCGTATCCGGGGCCGAGGATCACTACGTAACCGACAGCCGCGACGCCCTGCGCGCGCTGATCCGCGACATCAAGGCGGGCAAGGCCGACCACCTGCTCTGACGGGCTTGGCTCTCGGGTCGGCTCGCGGGCCGTGGGGGCGAGCGTCAAGACAGGCTGGCAGCAAGGGGAGGGGAGGGGAGGGGGGCGCCACATCGCGGCAGCAGCCCGCTCCCCCGCCAGCCGCTGCCGGAGCGCAAGGGCAGTACGAGCCGCGGGCCCTGCCAAGGCGCGTCCGATAGGTCAGCGAGTCTGCCGTGCCTGGTCGAAACCCCGCGGGTCCGCCGTCCTCGCAGCGGCGAGCGTGGCGAGGCCGAAGGACAGTCCTCCGGCGATGAACCAAGGGTTCCAGAGTGCCAGCGTCCAGGCCCGCTGCCGCGCGCTCACGGCGGTGTCCAGGTGCGTCGCGTCGGTCAGCAGCAGCACCTCGATACCGATGCCACGTGCCAGCAGCAGCGCACTGACGCCCCATCCCAGCCACCTTGCCGGCAGAGCGGGAACGCCCCGGAGCGCGGACCGGGCAAGCAGCCATGCCAGCAGGGCGCCGAGGAGGCAGAGTGCGCCCACACCCCACAAACCGGCTACGACGAACCACAGCGGGCGCTCGGTGGCCGGCGGACCGGCGGAGATGCTCAGCCCGACATCACCGCCGACGGCCCAGTAGAAGTGCAACCCGGCGAACGCGGCCGCCCACAAGCATGCGATGCGCCCCCACAGTGTGGACGGTCCTGCGCCCGTTCCCTCCGGTCGGCGTCTCACCGCAGGCCCCCACGGGCATCGCGCCTGCCGGCGCACACGCTGTCCGCTTCCTGCGGCAGCACGATGAACGCGGTGCCCTTGGCCAGGTCGATGCTGGAGCGAGGCGGCGCACCGTCGGTCTCGTCGTCCCGCCGCAGCAGCTCCACCCGCCGCTGCACCAGCTCTACCGTCTTGTTTCCGTTCACGACCGCCGTGAATTCATCGAAGGCCGTGTTCGACAACGACCGGCCCGTGCGCCTGCGTAGCCACGGGATCAAGCCCAGCCCCGTGAGCCATCGCCACGCGCTCTCCACCAGGGCGAACAAGACCAGCAGACACGCGAACGCCGGGAACGACATGAGCCATACCGTCACGGCCGGCCCGTCGCGCAGCCCGCTCGCACAGGCCCCTCGGCCGCCGTCGTCGGACTCGTCTCGCTGATCGCCATGGGATCACTGTTCCGAATCCGCAGCGCGCAGGGATCGGGCCGGCGTATGAGCCGCCTCCCCCATGCGGCGGAGGCAAGCCGCCGTGGAGATCCACCGCATGGCGGAGTGCCGTGGGAGCAGGTCGACGCGGCGGCTTCGGCAGACCGGCCGGACGGCACACCTGGCTAAGCCCTGTCCGGCGGATCTTGTGACCGCCTCGGGTTCGAGTCGTTGGCATGCCCATGGGGCGGGGAGATCTCACGAACGATGAATGGGTGCGGCTGCGGCCGCATCTACCGGAGTCCGGTCAGCGGGGCGGGCGTTGGAAGAGCCATCGCAGGGTGATAGACGGGATCCTCTTTCGGCAGCGCACCGGGGTGCCGTGGCGGGATCTGCCTGCGCGATTCGGCAAGTGGAAGACCGTGTACGAACGGCACAGACGCTGGTCGGCGGACGGCACGTGGGACAAGATCTTCGCGGCCGTCCTGGCCGACGCCGATGTGGAAGGCCGTATCGACTGGTCCATGGTGAGCGTGGACTCCACCTCCTGTCGGGCCCACCAACACGCCGCCGGAGCACGCAAGAAACCCCCGCGGGTGCCAGGGGAAAGACGCACGCCCTGGCAGCACCGCCCTGACGAGGGACTCGGACGCTCCCGGGGCGGCCTCACGTGCAAGATTCACCTCGCCGGTGAGGGTGGACGCCGCCCGCTGGCCCTCCTGGTCACCCCGGGCCAGTGGGGCGACGCCCCGCAGCTCATCCCGGTCATGGAACGTATCCGCGTCGGCCGGCTCGGCGGTGGACGCCCTCGCACCCGACCGGACCACCTCAGCGGCGACAAAGCGTATTCCTCCCGGCGCAACCGTCGCTACCTGCGGCGACGCCAGATCAAGCACACCATCCCCGAGCCCAGTAATCAGCGGGCCAACCGCAAGCGCCGTGGGAGCAAGGGCGGCCGTCCCGCCGGTTTCGACAAGACGGTCTACAAGCGCAGAAACGAAGTGGAACGGACGATCAACGCGCTGAAGGGCTCACGGGCCGTGGCGACCCGCTTCGACAAGCGGGCGTATGTCTTCCACGGCACCGTCACCGTTGCTGCGATCCGGCTGTGGCTCAGGACGTGATCGGGCGGCCGAGGTTCAGAGCCACCGCTGTGCCGCCTCGACGCTGTCCCCGCCACTGGTGTTGAACGCAATGGCAGCCTGGGGCGCATGGCGATGGATCAGATTCACGATCTGTTCGAAGAGGGGGAGCAACTGCTCGGTCTTGCGGATCCCGCCGCCGACAACCACGACATCCCACGGCTGCTTGGTCAACGATGCGACGAGGGTGGACTCGGCCGATTCGTCGAACACGATCAGAGTCATGGCCGCGTCGATGCCGTGCTCACCGAACCGGGCCAGCTCCGCATCGAGCGCCGCACGAAGCGCCTCTCCGTCGACGCCAGGTATCGCTCGCGGGTCGTAACCAATCACAAGTGCAGAAGACATACGGCCAACCTACTGGGCCCGGCCCGAGCATGATCCGCCGGACAGGGCCTAGTCGACCTGCGGCCACTCCCAGCCCAGCTGGAAGAACAGGCCGAGGCGGTCGCTGACCGCCCTGATCTCGGTGATCTTGCCCTCGGCCAGGGTGAAGATCCAGATCGCCTCGTTCTCGAAGCTCCGGCCCGTCGGTTCGGGCATACGGACATGCGTGCCGCCGTGGACGCCCCGCTGGGTGACCCGGGCGACCACCCTGTCGCCCTCGCCGATCAGTTCGTCCACCCGCACCGTCAGCGGGTCGAACGCCGCCACCTGCATGCGCAGGCCCTCGAACGCGGCGCCCGGCTCGTCGGCCTCACCGTGGATGATCTTGTTGTGGTCCACGACGTCCTGCGCCATGTACCGCGGAAGGTCCTCCAGCCGGCGGTCGCTGACCGCCTCGAAGAAGCCCAGGATCGTCTTCTTGTTCTCGTCCACCATGGTGACCGCTCCCCCATCTGACCCGTCCGACCCGTCTGATTACGTGTCAGCCAGCGGGGATCTTATCCGCGCGCCCCACGCGCCCTCTCCTACGCCCCTCGGCTACGCCCGCGGCTGCGTGAAGCGGATCCGGTTGCCGAACGGGTCACGGAGGCCGCAGTCCGTCCCGTAGGGGCGGTCCGTGGGCTCCTCGGTGAACTCGACGCCCCGGGCCAGCAGCGTCTCGTACGTCTTGCGGCAGTCGTCCGTGGTGAGGATGAGCCAGCCGCCCATCGCGCCCTTGGTCACCAGCTCGCGGACCTGCTGCGCCGTCTCCTCGGACATCGCCGGAGCTCCCGGCTTCTCCAGCAGGATCTGGCGCTCCGGGTGACCGGGGACGCTGACGGTCAGCCAGCGCATGAAGCCCATGTCGACGTCGGCGGTGACCTCCAGGCCGAGCTTGCCGACGTAGAAGTCGAGGGCCTCGTCCTGGTCGAGGACGTATATCTGCGATTGCGTGATGGCGTTGAACATGGGCATCACGCTACCGACCCGGCCGGCCGGAAACTTATCCGAAACTGCTCAGGTACCGGCAGCCGCTCAGGTACTCGGCCGCGTCCACGCCATCGCGAAGCACGTCGGTACGGCCGCGGTCACCGCCTCCTTGCGGTACGTCCTCGGCGACCGGCCGACGATGTCGCGGAACGTGCGGCTGAAGGTCCCCGGGCTGCCGAAGCCGACCTCGAAGCAGATGTCCGTCACGCTGCGGTCGGTCTCGCGCAGCAGGAACATGGCCCGCTCGACGCGGCGGCGCTGCAGGTACCGGTGCGGCGTCTCGCCGAACGTGGCCCGGAAGGTGCGGGTGAAGTGCGCCTCCGAGACGTGGGCGATGCGGGCCAGGGCCGGGACGTCCAGCGGCTGCGCGTACGCGCGGTCCATCGCGTCCCGGGCCCGCAGCATGCGGCGGTTGCTGTCTTCGGCTGCGGTGCGGTTCACGGGGCCATCACACCACGGCCGACTCCGACCGTGACGGCCCCGGTCAGTGCAGACTCACCCGTCAACACAGACTCCGTCAGTACAGGCTCAGCAACGCCTCCACCGCATCCGGCGCCGGGAACTCCCCGTCCGGCAGGGCCAGCTCGAACCAGACCGTCTTGCCGTGGGGGGTGCGGCGGCTGCCCCACGCCGCGCTCAGCAGCCCCACGAGCTGCAGGCCCCGCCCGCCCTCGTCCGTATCGCGGGCGCGCCGCCGCCGCGGCTGGACCAGGCCGCCGTCCCAGACCTCGCAGACCAGCGTCCGGTCCAGCAGCAGCCGTAGCCGGATCTCGCCCTCGCCGTAGCGCAGGGCGTTGGTG
This sequence comes from Streptomyces hiroshimensis, assembly GCF_014650335.1. Taxonomy (GTDB): domain Bacteria; phylum Actinomycetota; class Actinomycetes; order Streptomycetales; family Streptomycetaceae; genus Streptomyces; species Streptomyces hiroshimensis. The sequence continues at coordinate 133,918 of NZ_BMUT01000008.1, read as the reverse complement.
ACGAGCTCGCTGACCAGCAGCTCGGTCGTGTCGACCAGGCTTTCCAGGCCCCACTGCGGGAGCTGTTCCCGGGCCAGTTCGCGGGCGCGGGCGACCGAGCGCGGTTCCGCCGGCAGCGTCCAGTCGCCTACGTGGTCGGCCGGCAGGCCCCGCAGGCGGGCCATGAGGAGGGCGATGTCGTCCTCGCCGTGGTGGGTGTCGAGGGCGCCGAGGACGTGCTCGCAGACCTCTTCCAGGGGCCGGGCGGGGCCGGTCAGGGCCTCCTGGAAGGCCTCCAGGCCCTCGTCCAGGGCGTGGTCGCGGGATTCGACGAGGCCGTCGGTGTAGAGGGCCAGCAGCGCGCCGTCCGGCAGGTCGACCACCGTCTCCTCGAAGAGCTCGCCGCCGACGCCCAGCGGCATGCCGGGCGGGACGTCGAGCAGCTCGGCGGGGCACCCGGACTGGACGAGGACGGGCGGCAGGTGGCCGGCGTTGGCGATGGTGCAGCGCCGGGTGACGGGGTCGTAGACGGCGTAGACGCAGGTGGCGAGGTAGACCTCGGAGAGGTCGGCGGCGCGCACCCCGCCCCGTACCCCGCGCGTGGAGGACTGCTTGCCGCCCGGGCGGCCGAGCCCGTGGGCGATCTCGTCGAGGGCGGAGAGCACCTCGGCCGGCTCCAGGTCGAGCATGGCCAGGGTGCGCACGGCCGTGCGCAGCTCGCCCATGGCGACCGCCGCGCGCAGCCCGCGGCCCATGACGTCGCCGACGACGAGGGCCGTGCGGTGCCCGGGCAGCTCGATGACGTCGAACCAGTCGCCGCCGACCTCGGTGGCCGCGTTGGCGGGCAGGTAGCGGCAGGCGATCTCCAGACCGGCGGCCTCGGGGTCGCCGGGGGGCAGCAGGCTGCGCTGGAGGATGACGGCGCGCTCGTGCTCGCGCCGGTAGAGGCGGGCGTTGTCGATGCAGACGGCGGCGCGGGCGGCCAGCTCGACGGCGAGGGCGGTGTCCCGCTCGCCGAACGGCTCGCTGCCCTTCGTACGGGAGAACTGCGCGAGCCCCACCACGGTGTCGCGGGCGACCATCGGCACGGCGAGCGTGGACTGCACGACGGCGCCGAGCTCGGGGCCGTCCTCGCCCTCCCGGCGCGGGATGACCTGCACCTGCGCGGTGCGCAGCGCGGCGGCGCACGGCGAGTGGAAGGGATAGCGGTGCACCTCGCCGACCTGGACGGGCTTCTCGCCGCCGACGACGGGCGCGCCGGAGACCGCGCTGGCGTAGGCGACGCGGCGCAGCTCGGCGCTGCCGTCGGCGAGCCCGGGCGGGGCCTCGTCGCCGGCGAGCAGGCCCTGGTAGAGGTCCACGGAGGCGAGGTCGCAGAACTGGGGGACGGCGACGTCCAGCAGCTCGCGGGCGGTGGTCTCCAGGTCCAGGGAGTTGCCGATGCGGGCCCCGGCCTCGTTGAGCAGGGCCAGGTTGCGGCGGACGCCGGCCGCTTCGCGCTCGGCGCGGCGGCGCCGGGTGACGTCGGTGGCGAGCGCGGCGACGCCGATGGGCCGCCCGCTGCCGCTGTGCAGCCGGTAGAGCGAGACCGACCAGCGGCGGCGCTCGCTGTGCCCGGGGACGGGCCCGACGAGCTGGATGTCCGACACCGGCTTTCCGGTGTCGAGGACTTGGCGCAAGGCGGCGGTGAGCCGCTCGGCCTCGCCGCGCGGCAGGAAGTCGTGCGGGGTCCGGCCGCGGTGCCAGTCGGCGGGGCGGCCGAAGGCCTGCGCGAAGCTCTCGTTGACGCGCAGCAGCGTGAGATCGGTGCCGAAGAAGAAGAATCCCAGCGGAGATTGGCCGAAAACGGCTTCGGAGGCCGCGATGTCGGTCTCTATTCCGCGCAGGGCCCGGACGTCGACGGCGACGCAGAGCGCGGCGCGCTCCCCGCGCTCGTTCTGCGTGGGCATCACGTAGATCTCGGCGAGCCCGGACTGCTCGGCTCCGGGCTGCCCTGCAGCGGACGCCCCGTCAACCGCCCCCGGCCCGGCGCCCGCTCCGCCGCCCGCTCCGGGCTGCCGGCCGCCGCGCTGATACGGGATCAGGCCCGTCCACTCGCGCCCGTCGAGCCCGCCCTCGCCGAGGAAGGGGGCGGGCGGGTGCGAGCGGTCGTGCCCGTCGGCCGGGGCCAGCACCTCCAGCGGGTCCTTGCCGACGGCGTGCCGTGCCGCTATCCCGAAGAGCTCGGCCGCGCGCTCGCTCCACTGCTCGATCCGCCCGTCGGGCCCGAGGGAGAAGGAGGCGACGCGGATGTAGTCGTAGAGGGATCCGGGCGGGTTGTTCTGCCACATCTCCGTGGCGCGCGATCCTTGCGCCGCACCACCCGCCGCACCCGCTGGCTTTTCGCTCACGTGCCCGTCCCCTCCGGCTCATGTGCTCGCACCGGCATCAGAAGGCCGAGTATCCAGCACAGGGGCCCTTCGGAACACGGACTTCACGATCACAGCACGGTCTCAACCCGCTACGAGTCCTTCCCCGGTCAGTGGCCGGGCAGGCTCAGTTCGAACCACACGGTCTTGCCCGTGTTCCCCCGTCGCGTTCCCCAGCGGCGGGAGGCGCATGCCACGAGCTGCAGGCCGCGCCCGCCCTCGTCGTCGGGCTCGGCCACGCGCTCGCGGGGCGGGTCGGGGAGGGGGTCGGAGACCTCCACCAGAAGGGTGGGCCCCGCGTGGGAGTACATCCGTACTCCGATCGGTCCGCTCGCGTACCGCAGGGAGTTCGTGACGAGCTCGCTGACCAGCAGCACCGTCACATCGGTGACGCCTTCCATGCCCCAGTCGTGCAGGGTGTCGCGGACGAGGGTGCGCGCCTTGCGGACGGCGCCGGGCTCGGCAGGGAAGCTCCATTCGGCGAAGCCGGGTGTCGACGCCAAGGTCCCCGCGCTGTCGTTCACGCCGACCACTTCCCAGACCGCTGCGGCCCCGCCGGGTTTACCCGGTTCAGGGTGAATAATCAGCACATACCCGGTATGAGGGTCCGCCTATCTTCTTCCGCGCTTCTTCGGCCTTCTCAGGCCCTTCTTCTGCTCTTCTTCAGCGGTCCGAGGCCGTCGTGCGTGCGGCAGATGGCGTAGCAGGCTGTGCGCGGCGCGTACGGGCACGCGGTGAGCGGGCGCGCGGGGAGCCGGCGCGAAGAGGCCCGCTCACGGGGCCGTGCGCCGCAGCAGCCCCGCGGCGAGCGCCACGGCGGGGCGGTCCTGGTCCAGCCAGTCGACGTCGTCCACCTGGTCCGGGGTGAGCCAGCGCAGCTCGTCGTGATCCTGGAGGGGGCGGGCCTCGCCCGCGAGCAGCCTGGCCGTCCAGACGTGCAGCACGTACGGCGGGCGCAGCGGCCACTCCCCCACGACGCGCTCCAGCGGCTCGGCCTCCACGCCGAGCTCCTCGCGCAGCTCACGGACGAGCGCCTGCTCGGCGCTCTCGCCGGGCTCCAGCTTGCCGCCGGGCAGCTCCCAGCGGCCGGCGAGCTCGGGCGGCGCGCTCCGCCTCGCGGCGAGCAGCTTGCCTTCGTCGAACAGGGCTGCGCCCACCACTACGCGTACGGTCGTCATGGACGCTCAGCGTACGGGCCGTGCGGCCGGCTATGGCCTATGGGCCCGGGTGGGCCCTTTCAGGACGCCGCCCGCCCCACCCGTTCGACTATGTAGAGCCGGCGGCGGCCGCCGTCGCCGTCCAGCCGGCCGACGACCTTCTCGGCCTCGGTCCGCGTGGCGTAGCGCCCGACGCGGTAGCGGTTGCCGTTCTCGTCCTGGCGGATCACCAGCCATGGCAGGACCGGTCCGCTGTCTGTCATCGCCCCTGCCCTTCCGCCGCGATGAGCGCCGGCGCACGCCCCTCGGCCTTTCCCGGAGAAACCGCAGTACGCATATGCCCGAGCGTACGCCCGACCTTTACGCAGCGGATACGGTTTTTTACGAAGAGGCACGCATTCGGCCACCGGGCCCCGGGAGCACGGATGCGAGAAGGGGCGGCCGACGGCCCTCGCGGGCCCTCGGCCGCCCCTGCGCGGCACTGGAGATCTGGTCGCTACGGCTTCGCCAGAGAGGGCTCGGAGCGCTCCTCCGCGTCGCCGGAGGCCTCGGCGGCCTCGGCGGCCTCGGCGGCGGCCAGCTCCTTCTCGGTCTGGACGAGGGTCGGGTTGCGCCAGGCGCTACGGACACCCCAGAAGTAGAACACCAGCGCGATCAGGACGACGACCACGATGTCCCAGCCCTGGGCCAGGTAGCCCTTGCCACCGAACTCGGTGCCGCCGGCCCACGAGACGAAGGCCATGACCAGCAGGTAGGTGACCATCCAGGCGCCGGCCACCAGGTGCGGCTTGAGCTCGGCCCACGGCTTGCGCAGCTCGTACCAGGCCCAGATCGGCAGACCGATGGCCATGATGAAGATGACCTTGCCCGTCAGCGGCCAGCGGGCCCAGTACATGACCAGCGAGCCGAAGATCATCGCGATGGGGGCGATGACCGGCATGGCCTTCAGCTTGACCGGGCGCTTCATGTCCGGCGAGAGGCGGCGCAGCGACATCACGGCGACGGGGCCGGTGATGTACGAGATGACGGTGGCGACACCGACGATCTCGGCGATCGAGCCCCAGCCGCGGAAGACGGCCAGGAAGACGAAGGAGATCACCAGGTTGAGCAGCAGGGCCGGCTTCGGGACGCCGGTCTTGGGGTCGACCTTGCCGAAGACCTTCGGCAGGTGGCCGTTCTCCTGGACGCCGTTGATCATGCGGGAGGTGGTGGCCGCGTAGATCATGCCGGTGCCCGACGGGGAGATGAAGGCGTCCGCGTAGAGCAGCAGCGCGAGCCAGTTCAGGCCCCAGGTGATGGAGAGGTCCGCGAGCGGGGACTTGTAGGCCAGGGTGTTCCAGCCGCCGGAGAGGTCCGCGGCCGGGACGGCCATCAGGAAGGCGACCTGCAGCGCGATGTAGATGACCAGCGCGATCAGGATGGAGCCGACGACGGCCTTCGGCAGCGACTTGCCGGGGTTACGGGCCTCGGCGGCCATGTTGAGCGGCGACTGGAAGCCGTTGAAGGCCCAGACGATGCCCGCGACGGCGACGGCGCTGAAGACGGCGCTCCAGCCGTTGGGGGCGAAGCCGCCGTGGGCGGAGCCGACGTTGCTGGTGTCGAAGTGCGCGAAGATCAGCGCGCCCGCGGTCAGCGCCGGTACGACGACCTTGAACACGGTGATCGCGTTGTTCGTCTTGGCGAACAGGGTGATCGCGAACCAGTTCAGGAAGAAGTAGAAGACGACCAGGACGCTGGCGGCGGCGAGGCCGGTACCGGTGAGCTCCTTGCCGTCGAAGAGCTTGCCCGCCCAGTCGAACTTCCACGAGCTCATGTACTGGATCGAGGCGGTCGCCTCACCCGGGATCACCGAGACGATGGCGATCCAGTTCGCCCAGGCGGCCATGTAGCCGGCCAGCGAGCCGTGCGAGTACTGGCCGTAGCGCACCATGCCGCCGGCCTTCGGGAACATCGAGCCGAGCTCGGTGTAGGTGAGGGCGATGGTCAGCGCCACGACGGCGCCGATGACCCAGGCGAAGATGGCAGCCGGGCCGGCCAGTACGGCGGCACGCTCGGCGCCGAAAAGCCAGCCGGAGCCGATGATCGACCCGAGACCGACGGCCGTGAGGGCCGTCGTGCCCAGGGTCCGGCGGTAATTCGAGTGGGAACCCTGTTCGGTACTCAAGCTCCGGATCTCCTTTTCTCTCTACTCCCCCACGCAGGACACAAACCGCGCCATCGTACGAGCGTTTTGGACGACCGGATTCCGCGAAAAGCCGCTGACCTGGGCGTATGTGAGTTTTGCAACAGAAAAAATGACCCGATTACATCGGGTCAAAGTGGGACAGATCGTGCACTACTTACCCGCGAGTAAAGAACGGCCGGCCCCGCCCGGGCACGCCGAAGACGGCGCCGGGGCAAGGAGTTCACCCCGGCGCCATCCGGATGTCGCGGCTACTTCACGGCTACTTCACGGGCAGGTGGTACGCGACGCGGTAGCGATCGGCCAGGACGACGATCTCGGCCGTCTCCACCGGGCAGCCGCCCGCGAAGTACGTGCGCGTGACGACCACGACGCAGTGGCCGGGGACGCCGCCGAGCGCCAGGACCTCCTCCGCGAGCCCGGGCCGGGCGCCGACCTCCTCGGCGACGTTGTCCACGACGAGGTCGATGGCGGCCATCCGCTCGACCACGCCGCGGCCCGCCAGCGGGCCCTCCTCGGGGAGCATCACCGGCGTGCGCCCGGTGACGGACAGGGGCTCCCAGGAGGTGGAGAGCATGACGGGCTCGCCCTGCGCCCGGAAGACGTAGTCGGTGCGCATGGTGCGGTCGCCCGTGGCGATGCGCAGGCGGCGGGCCACGGCGACGTCGGCCGGGACCTGCTCGCTGCGCGACTCCCAGGTGCCCTTGACGCGGCTGTCCGCCTGCTCCTGGCGGAAGGGCGTCGACTCGCCGGCCGGGCGGTACCCCGTGCGGACGAGGGTGCGCGGGACGGGCTGCTCGCGCACATACGTCCCCGAACCGGAGCGGCCCTCCACCAGGCCCTCCGCCATCAGGACTTTGCGGGCCTCCAGAGCCACGGTGTCCGAGACGCCGTACTGCTCGCGGATGCGCGCCTGTGACGGCAGCCGTGTATGCGGCGGCAACTCGCCGGCGACGATCTTCTGACGCAGATCGCCGGCCACTCGAAGGTACGCGGGCTGGTCACCGAAGGCCACGGCCACTCCCAACAGGTTGACAGTCCGCAACAGCTTGGCAACCCTCGGTTGCGATCCGCAACTCAAGGCCATTGATTCACTAGATGTAGTGAATTGCAGCTCAGGGACGCTTAGTTGGCGGCGACACCCGCACATGCAGCGAGCACCACCCCCCGGCACATCCGCAAATATGCACCGAGCGATGCATACCCAGCCGGCCGCCGAAAACACTCTGCGTGACGAATAAGGGTGACGACCGCCCCCAGGCTTCTGGCTCCTCGGCTTGAGCTGCGGGCCGCTACCGTGAAGCCATGACCGCACTGCCCGACTGGATGCGCCCGCCGCGCGCGGAAGGCTGGCTCGCAGAGGACCTGGACCGCCTCCCGGAAGCCCCTCGTCACACCGAGCTGATCGACGGAGCGCTGATTTTCGTGATGTCCCCGCAGCGATGGTGGCACGGCGAGCTCGTCCACTCGCTCACCTCGGCGCTCAAGGAACTGGCCCCCGCCGGCTTCAGGGTCGGGCGAGAGATGACCATCCGGCTCGACGAGCGCAATCGCCCGGAACCCGACATCCTCGTGACCACGGCCCCCTTCGACCGCAACCTCACCTGGTTCGCACCCGATGACGTCCAGCTGGTCATCGAAGTCGTCTCCCCCGAGTCCGCCCACCGCGCCCGCAACGTCAAGCTGCGCAAGTACGCCGAGGCACGCATCCCCCACTACTGGTGCGTCGAGGACGAGGACGGCGCCGCCGTCGTCCATGTCTACGAACTGGACGGGCCGACCGCGACCTACGTCCCGGTCGACATCTGCCGCGGAAAGCTCAGCCGGCCGGTTCCGTTCGAGATCGAGATCGACTTGGACGGCCTGACGCCGGGCGGCAGGGGCTGAGGAACGCGAAAGGGCCGCACTCGGCGAGTGCGGCCCTTCGGTGTGGTCGTCAGAACGCTGAAACCGTCAGACGTTGAAGCGGAACTCCACCACGTCGCCGTCGGCCATCACGTACTCCTTGCCCTCCATGCGGGCCTTGCCGGCGGCGCGGGCCTCGGCGACGGAGCCGGTGGCGACCAGGTCGTCGAAGGAGATGACCTCGGCCTTGATGAAGCCCTTCTGGAAGTCGGTGTGGATCACACCGGCCGCCTCGGGGGCCGTGGCGCCCTTCTTGATCGTCCAGGCGCGGGTCTCCTTGGGACCGGCGGTGAGGTAGGTCTGCAGGCCCAGGGTGTCGAAGCCGACGCGGCCCAGGGTGGCGAGACCGGGCTCGTCCTGGCCCATGGACTGCAGCAGCTCCAGCGCCTCGTCGTCGTCCAGCTCGATCAGCTCGGACTCGATCTTGGCGTTGAGGAAGATGGCCTCGGCCGGGGCGACCAGCGCGCGCTGCTCGTTCTTGAAGTCCTCGTCGACCAGCTCGTCCTCGTCCACGTTGAAGACGTAGAGGAAGGGCTTGGTGGTGAGCAGGTGCAGCTCGTGCAGGAGGTCACCGCGCTCGGTGCCCTTGGTGATGCCCGCCGAGAACAGGGTCTGGCCGGACTCGAGGATGGTCTTGGCCTCCTCGACGGCGGCGAGGACGGCCACCTTCTCCTTCTGGAGGCGCGACTCCTTGGTCAGGCGCGGGACCGCCTTCTCCACCGACTGCAGGTCGGCGAGGATCAGCTCGGTGTTGATCGTCTCGATGTCGTCCTTGGGCGAGACCTTGCCGTCGACGTGGACGACGTTCTCGTCCTTGAAGGCGCGGATGACCTGGCAGATCGCGTCGGACTCACGGATGTTCGCGAGGAACTTGTTGCCCAGGCCCTCGCCCTCGGAGGCGCCGCGGACGATGCCCGCGATGTCGACGAAGTCGACCGTGGCGGGCAGGATCTTCTGCGAGCCGAAGATCTCCGCCAGCTGCTGCAGCCGGGGGTCGGGGACGCCGACCACGCCCACGTTGGGCTCGATGGTGGCGAACGGGTAGTTGGCCGCCAGCACGTCGTTCTTGGTCAGGGCGTTGAACAGGGTCGACTTGCCGACATTGGGCAGACCGACGATTCCGATCGTGAGCGACACGTGGCGACTTCCCGTAGGTTCCAAAGGGTCCGCGGCCCGTGGCGGGCCGGTCATGGCCCACTGCCGGGCCGGTCATCCAGTCTACGGGTCCACTCGTCCGGCCGACCCGTACGGACTATCAGTCGAACGTACGGCCAAGGTGGCCCAAACCGCGTGTCCAACGCCGGATTCCTCCCGCTTGTCGACCTAGTTTGGTCGGGTGGAGCAACCCAGCACGCGTACGCCCCAGGGCAAGGCCCGCCGCGTCCCTCCCGTGCCGCGGCCCGCGGCGCCCGTGGGGCAGGGCGCGGCCGCATCACTCCGCCGGCCCCGCAGCGGGGCCTCCACGCAGCAGCTGCGGGCCCTGGGCAGGCTGCCGGGGCCGCGGCTGACCGGGCTCGGCAGCGGCCTGCTGACCACCGCGTGGATGCTCGGCATCGGCTGGCTGGACTCCCTGGCGGGCGGCTCCTCCGCCTTCTACGGGGTCTTCTTCCTGCTGGCGGGCACGGTGTGTGCGCTGTGGGTGCGGCCGGCCGACCTGGCCACCGCCCCCGTCACCGCGCCCATCGCCTTCGCCGTGGGCGCCGTGCCCCTGGCCGGCGGGGCCGACGGGGTGGGCGGCAAGGTCATGGGCCTGGTCACACTGCTGTCGCTGAACGCGGGCTGGCTCTACGCGGGCACCCTGCTGACGGCCCTGATCACGCTGGCGCGCAGGATCGTGCTGATCAGGCGGCGGAGACGGGCACGGCTGCGCCGGACGCAACGGCAGCAGCCATCGCGGCCCCCACGATCCCCGCGTTGTTCTCCAGCTCCGCAGGCACGATCTCGGCGCTGACGCCCTCGATCAGCGGCAGGAACTTGGCCGCCTTGCGGCTCACGCCGCCGCCGATGACGAACAGCTCGGGCGAGAACAGCATCTCCACATGGGCCAGGTAGCGCTCCACGCGCCGGGCCCAGTGGTTCCACTTCAGGCCCTCCTCCTCCTTGGCCCGGGTCGAGGCGCGGGTCTCCGCGTCGTGGCCCTGCAGCTCCAGATGGCCCAGCTCGGTGTTGGGGACGAGCTTGCCGTCGGTGAAGACGGCGCTGCCGATGCCCGTGCCGAACGTGAGCATGATGACGGTGCCGCGCCGGCCGCGGCCCGCCCCGAAGTGCATCTCGGCCAGGCCCGCGGCGTCGGCGTCGTTGAGCACGGTCACGGGCGCGCCGAGCCGCTCGCCGAGCAGCCCCGCGGCGTCCCGGCCGATCCAGCCCTTGTCGACGTTGGCGGCCGTGCGCGTCGTACCGCCGACGACCACGCCGGGGAACGTGGCCCCGACCGGCCCGGCCGCGGGGCCGAAGTGCTCCATGACCTCCCGGACGCAGTCCGCGACGGCGTCCGGGGTCGCCGGGCGCGGGGTGAGCACCTTGAAGCGCTCCTGGGTGAGCTCGCCCCGCAGCACGTCGACCGGCGCGCCCTTGATGCCCGATCCGCCGATGTCCACGCCGAATACGTTCATGGCCACCACGCTACGGCGTGGCGGCCATGAATGCAGTGGGCCTTACGCGGCCCGGGGGTCCTTAGGCGGACTCGCCGCCGACCAGCCCGGCCGCCTCCGCACGCAGGTCGCGGCGGAGCTCCTTCGGCAGCGAGAAGGCGATGTGCTCCTCGGCGGCCGTGATGGTCTCGACGTCGGTGTAGCCGCGCTCGGCGAGCCACTCCAGGACGCCGTCGACGAGGATCTCCGGGACCGAGGCGCCCGAGGTCACGCCGACCGTGGAGACGCCTTCCAGCCACGCCTCGTCGATCTCGTCGGCGTAGTCCACCAGGTGGGCGTCCTTGGCTCCGGCGCCCAGGGCGACCTCGACCAGGCGGACGGAGTTGGAGGAGTTCTTCGAGCCGACGACGATCACCAGGTCGGCGTCGGCGCCCATCTGCTTGACCGCGGTCTGCCGGTTCTGCGTGGCGTAGCAGATGTCGTCGCTCGGCGGGGAGAGGAGGTTGGGGAAGCGGCCCTTGAGGGCGTCGACCGTCTCCATCGTCTCGTCGACCGAGAGGGTGGTCTGGGAGAGCCAGACGACCCGGTCCGGGTCGCGGACCTCGACGTTCGCCACGTCGCCGGGGCCGTCTACCAGGGTGATGTGGTCGGGCGCCTCGCCGCTGGTGCCGATGACCTCCTCGTGGCCCTCGTGGCCGATGAGGAGGATGTCGTAGTCGTCCTTGGCGAAGCGGACGGCTTCCTTGTGGACCTTGGTGACCAGCGGGCAGGTGGCGTCGATCGTGGCGAGCTTGCCGCGCTCGGCCTCCTCGTGCACGACCGGGGCGACGCCGTGGGCGGAGAAGATGACGATGTTGCCCTCGGGCACCTCCTCCGTCTCGTCGACGAAGATCGCGCCCTTCTTCTCCAGGGTCTTCACCACGTATTTGTTGTGGACGATCTCATGACGCACGTAGACGGGGGCGCCGTACTGCTCCAGGGCCTTCTCGACGGCGATCACGGCGCGGTCCACACCCGCGCAGTAGCCACGGGGGGCGGCGAGGAGGACCTTGCGGGCGGTGGGTGCAGTCATGCCGTCCATCGTAAGGGCCCGCGGTGCCGACCGGCGGCGGGCGGCCGGGTGGGGCACGATGACGGAAGCCGCGATTCCGGCATCTCCGGATCCGTCGGCTCCATCGGCTCCGGATCCCGTCAGCCCTAGGGGCAGCCCATGACCGCACCCGTGACCGCAGCACCCGGCGGCACCGACGGAAAGCTCCGCCGCACCCTCACCTTCCGGGACCTGGTCGTCTACGGGATGCTGTTCATCGCCCCCATGGCGCCGGTGGGCATCTTCGGCACGCTGGACGCGAAGTCGCACGGTGCGGTGGCGCTCGTCTACGTCGTCGCGACCGTCGCGATGGCCTTCACCGCCTTCTCCTACGCGCAGATGGTGCGGGTCGCCCCGCAGGCCGGCTCGGTCTACACGTACGCGCGCGTGGGGCTCGGCGAGGGTCCGGGGTTCATCGCCGGCTGGATGGCGCTGCTGGACTACCTCCTGATCCCTGCGGTGGCCTACCTGTTCTCGGGGATCGCCCTGCACGCGCTGGTGCCGTCGGTGTCGCAGTGGGTGTGGACGGCCGTCGCGGTCGCGGTGACGACCGCGCTGAACCTGGCGGGCGTGCGGACGGCCGCCCTGGTCGGCTTCCTGGTGCTCGCCATGGAGATCGCCGTCCTGGCGGTCTTCGTGGTGTGCGCGGTGTTCGCCCTCTCGGAGAACGGGGCGCAGCGCGGCTGGCTGTCGCCGCTGACAGGTGAGGGCGGCTTCGCCCCGGAGGCGGTGGTCGCCGCGGTGTCCGTGGCGGTGCTGTCGTACCTGGGCTTCGACGCGATCGCGGCGTTCGCGGAGGAGTCGGCGGGAGGGTCGGAGCGGGTGGCGCGGGCGGTGATGACGTGCCTGGCGGTGGCGGGCGTGCTGTTCGTCGTCCAGACGTATCTGGCGACGCTGCTGGCTCCGGTGTCCTCCGCGGACCTGGCGGCGAATCCGGCCGCGCAGGGCTCGGCGTTCTACGACACGGTGGACTCGGCGACGGGCGCGTGGCTGCACGACCTGGTGGCGGTCAGCAAGGCCGTCGGGGCGGCGTTCGCGGCGCTGGCGGGACAGGCGGCGGCGGGGCGGCTGCTGTTCGCGATGGCGCGGGACAGGAGGCTGCCGGGGCTGCTGTCGAAGGTGGACCGCGCCTCGGGCGTGCCCCGCGTCGCGGTGCTGGGCGCGGCAGTGGTCAACCTCGTGGCGGCGGTCTGGGCGGCGCGGCGGGACGACGGCCTGGACCGTCTGGTGTCGGTGGTGGACGTGGGGGCGCTGGTGGCCTTCGCACTGCTGCACCTGTCGGTGATCGGCTGGTTCGCGGTCCGCAGACGGGGCGGCGAGCTGCGGCCCGTCCCGCATGTGGTGGCGCCCCTGCTGGGGCTCGCGGTGGTGATCGCGGTGATCGTCGAGGCGTCGGCGACGGCCCAGGTCGTGGGAGGCCTGTGGCTGGCGGCAGGCCTGGGCGTACTGGGCGCGCAGACGCTCCGCGGGGGCCGCTAGCGCGGGGTCGCCGGCACTGGGCCGAAGCGAATTCCGGCACCGCGGGGGCCGCTGGCGCGGGGCCTGAGCGAATTCGGGCACCGCCGGGCCGCCCCACGGGGTTGCTCGCCGCGGCGGCGGAAGTATTTACCCGGGACCTCGGCGGAGGATTCCGGCACCGCCGGGCTGCGCCGCGGGGCCGCTGGCGCGGGGCCTGAGCAGATCCCGGCACCGCCGGGCTGCCCCACGGGGGTTGCTCGCCGCGGCGGCGGAAGTATTTGCCCGGGACCTCGGCGGAGGATTCCGGCACCGCCGGGCTGCGCCGCGGGGGCCGCTGGCGCGGGGCCTGAGCAGATCCCGGCACCGCCGGGCCGCCCCACGGGGTTGCTCGCCGCGGCGGCGGAGTCATTTGCCCGGGGTGTGCCTACCCGCAGCGGCGGAAGCACCTGCCGGAGAGCCGGCAGGCACTCCGCTGCCAAGCTCCGCGGAGAGTCAGCCGCCGCAACGGCGGCACGCCACCACGGCGAGGGTCCGGCGGAATGCCCGGCCGAGCAGCCGTCCCGCATACGGGGCCCCGGCCGGCGAGAGGCCACTACGCTCACCCCCATGGCCCTCAATACGTCCCCCGACGCCCCGATCCCGGTGGGGCAGGTGTCCCGGCTCATCGGCGGCTGGATCGACCGTCTCGGCGCGGTGTGGGTCGAGGGGCAGATCACCCAGCTCTCCCGCCGCCCGGGCGCCGGCGTCGTATTCCTGACGCTGCGCGACCCCGCGCACGACGTCTCGCTGTCCGTCACCTGTTACCGCGCGGTCTTCGACAAGGTCGCCGACATCGTCTCGGAGGGCGCGCGCGTCGTCGTGCACGCCAAGCCCGAGTGGTACGCCCCGCGCGGCCAGCTCTCGCTGCGGGCGGCGGAGATCCGGCCGGTGGGTATGGGCGAGCTGCTGGCGCGGCTGGAGCAGCTGAAGAAGTCGCTGGCGGCGGAGGGCTTGTTCGCCGCGGAGCGCAAGCGGCCGCTGCCGTTCCTGCCGCAGCTGATCGGCCTGGTCTGCGGCCGCGCCTCGGCCGCCGAGCGCGATGTCCTGGAGAACGCCCGGCACCGCTGGCCCGCCGTGCGCTTCGAGGTCCGCAACGTGCCCGTCCAGGGCGTCCACGCGGTGCCGCGCGTCATCGAGGCCGTCGAGGAGCTCGACAAGGCCCCGGACGTGGACGTGATCATCGTGGCGCGCGGCGGCGGCAGCGTCGAGGACCTGCTGCCGTTCTCGGACGAGCGCCTGGTGCGGACCGTCGCGGCCGCCCGCACGCCGGTGGTGTCCGCGATCGGCCACGAGCCCGACTCCCCCCTGCTGGACCTGGTCGCGGACCTGCGCGCGTCCACGCCGACGGATGCGGCGAAGCGCGTGGTGCCCGATGTCGGCGAGGAGCTGGTCCGGGTCCGGCAGCTGCGTGAGCGCGCCCTGCGCTGCGTCACCGCGCATCTGGACCGCGAGGAGCGCGGCCTGGCGTCGGTGCGGGCCCGCCCGTGCATGCAGCATCCGCAGCGGATGGTGGAGGAGCGCGAGGACCGTATCGACGCGCTGACCGCCCGGGCCCGCCGCACCCTCGGCCACCTGCTGGACCGCGCGGATTCGGAGCTGTCGCACACGCACGCGCGCGTGGTCGCGCTGTCCCCGGCGGCGACGCTGCGCCGGGGCTATGCCGTGCTGCAGCACGCGGACGGCTCGGTGGTGCGGGAGGCGGCCGAGGTGGCGCCGGAGGAGGAGCTGCGGGCGCGGGTCGCGGAGGGCGAGTTCACGGTGCGGCCCGTTGCCGGGTCCGCTGTCGTACCCCCCGCATAGGCTGGTGGCCATGGCGACGACAACGGATGCGGCGACGAATGCGCTGGGGTACGAGCAGGCTCGCGACGAGCTGATCGAGGTCGTGCGCCGCCTGGAGGCGGGCGGCACGACGCTGGAGGAGTCGCTGGCCCTGTGGGAGCGCGGCGAGGAGCTGTCGAAGGTGTGCCGGCGCTGGCTGGAGGGCGCGCGGGCGCGGCTGGATGCGGCGCTGGCCTCCGAGGAGGAGGCCGGGGCGGCGGCGGGTGCCGCGGCGGACGCCGAGGAGGAGTGACCGACCGGACCCCACCCGTCCTGACCAGGCGATACGCCTCCGGGGTCGGGTGAACCCGACCACACCTCCACCCCTTTAGTTGAACTTTCATCTACTTGTCGTACAGTGGATCCCGTAAGCCCTCCCCCCGGGATTTTCCGTACGCAAGAAGGTGCCCCCATGTCTCTCGCCCTCGACCCCGCCGCCCAGGACCTGCTCTTCCGTGAGGCGCACACGGCCAACACCTTCTCCGGCGAGCCCGTGACCGACGAGCAGATCCAGGCCGTCTACGACCTGGTCAAGTACGCCCCGACGGCGTTCAACCAGTCGCCCCTGCGCATCGTGCTGATCCGCTCCGAGGAGGCCCGCGAGCGCCTCGCGCCGCTGATGGCCGAGGGCAACCGCGACAAGACCGTGAGCGCCCCGCTCGTCGCGATCCTCGCCACGGACAACGAGTTCCACGAGGAGCTGCCGGAGCTGTTCCCGCACTTCCCGCAGGCCAAGGACGTCTTCTTCACCGAGCGCCCGGTCCGTGAGAAGTCCGCCGCGCTCAACGGCTCGCTGCAGGCCGGTTACTTCATCCTCGGCATCCGCGCCGCGGGCCTGGCCGCCGGCCCGATGACGGGCTTCGACTTCGCGGGCGTCCAGAAGGAGTTCCTGGACGACGACCACACCCCGCTGATGATCGTCAACATCGGCAAGCCGGGCGAGGGCGCCTCGTACCCCCGCTCGCCGCGCCTGCCCTACGAGCAGGTCGTCACGACGGTCTGACCCGACCGGGCCGCTTCGGCCCGACCGGGCGCTTCAAACGCAGAACCGCTTCAAACGCCGAACAGCGGGGACGGTCCCTGACCGTCCCCGCACGGCACCGGCCGTCGCGCTCCCTCAGCCCTTGCGGGCCTTGAGCGCGGCGGCCATTTCCGTAAGCCGCTCCGGGGAGGCCGTGCCGGTGACCACCGTGGTCACCCCGCGCTCCTCCCGCACGAGCGCGTTGTACTTCTCGCCCTCGTACTGCCGCCACGTGGCATCGCCCACGCGCTGCGTCCTGCCGGTCTTCACCGCGCGCTGGCTCACGCCGTCGATGAAGGCACCGGCCGGCCCGTCGCTCTGCTCGACGGCCACGTACTGCGTCTCCGGGTCGAGGAAGCCCAGGTGCCAGACCGAGCCCTCCTTGCCGCCCGTCCCGCCCGCCCGGTACGAGACGGAGGTGGCGCGCCAGTCCCCGCCCAGCCCGGCCGGGGCCGCGACGGGGTACGGAGCCGCGCGCCGCGCCGTGTCGAGCTCGACGCGGTAGTCGACGGTGGGCACCGCGCTTTCGGCCACCATGCCCTTGCCCTCGCCGTGCGGGATGAACACGTAGCTGACAAAAGCGACGGGAATGATCACCGCCATCGCGAGCACCATGTTGCGCACGGTCTGCGCCTTGGGATTCCTACCTGCCACACCCCCATCGTCCCCTATGACCTGGGAGATCTTGACGGCGGCCCCGGCGGCGCGCCGGAGCCGGGCCGGTGGCCCGTCCGGGAGACCTTGACACCGCTCATGCGTAGGGCCCTCTGCTCACTCTCGCAGTAAACAGATAAAGTCATCAGCACCCTCACCTTCTGCCCCTTTCGGGGGAGAGGGGTCCCACGGCCGTCGCCGTACAGAAAGGTGCGCTCCGATGACCGAGCATCATCTGCCGTCCCCGCTCGAGGTCAGCCCCGAGGCTCCCGACCGCAACCTCGCCCTGGAGCTCGTCCGGGTCACCGAGGCCGGTGCCATGGCATCGGGCCGCTGGGTCGGCCGGGGTGACAAGAACGGCGCGGACGGCGCCGCGGTCAAGGCCATGCGCGCCCTGATCGGCACCGTTTCCATGAACGGTGTCGTCGTCATCGGCGAGGGGGAGAAGGACAACGCCCCCATGCTCTACAACGGCGAGCGCGTGGGCGACGGCACCGGCGCCGAGTGCGACGTGGCCGTCGACCCCGTCGACGGCACGACCCTCACCGCCAAGGGCATGGCCAACGCCGTCTCCGTGATGGCCGTCGCCGACCGCGGCACCATGTTCGACCCGTCCGCGGTCTTCTACATGGACAAGCTGGTCACCGGCCCGGAGGCCGCCGACTTCGTCGACATCGACGCCCCGGTCGCGGTCAACATCCGCCGGATCGCCAAGGCCAAGCACTCCTCCCCCGAGGACGTCACCGTCGTCGTCCTGGACCGCCCCCGCCACGACGGGCTGGTCAAGGAGATCCGCGAGGCCGGCGCCCGGATCAAGTTCATCTCCGACGGCGATGTCGCCGGCGCCATCATGGCCGCCCGCGAGGGCACCGGCGTGGACCTCCTGCTGGGCATCGGCGGTACGCCCGAGGGCATCATCGCGGCCTGCGCGATGAAGTGCATGGGCGGCACCATCCAGGCCAAGCTGTGGCCCAAGGATGCCGAGGAGCGCCGGCGCGCCCTCGACGCAGGCCACGACCTCGACCGCGTCCTGCACACGAACGACCTGGTCAGCGGCGACAACGTGTTCTTCGTGGCCACCGGCATCACCGACGGGGAGCTGCTGCGCGGCGTCCGCTACCGCGCGGAGACGGCGACCACGCAGTCGCTGGTCATGCGCTCCAAGTCGGGCACGATCCGGCAGATCGACTCCACGCACCGGCTGTCGAAGCTGCGCGCGTACAGCACGGTCGACTTCGAGCGCCCCAGCTGAGGCCCTGAGCCCTGCGGGCGGCTTCCCCTGCGCCCTGCGCCCCGCTCCCTGCGGGCGTACTTGCCCTCAAACGCCGGACGGGTTGATTCCGGCTGAGCTGAGCCCAGCCACAATCAACCCCGTCCGGCGTCGGGCCGTCGCCTGCGGTCAGCCCGCGGCGGCGACCCGCGTCGTGCGTGCCAGCTCGGCCTCGCGCCGCCGCCGGCGGGCCAGGACCACCCGGCGCTCGGCGGCGGTGAGGCCGCCCCACACCCCGTAAGGCTCCGGCTGCAGCAAGGCGTGCTCACGGCATTCGACCATCACCGGGCAACGGGCGCAGACGCGCTTGGCGGCCTCTTCGCGCGAGAGGCGGGCAGCCGTCGGTTCCTTTGATGGTGCGAAGAAGAGCCCGGCTTCATCCCGGCGGCACACCGCCTCCGAATGCCAGGGGCCGGCCTGATCCCGCGCGGACGAGATCCGCGGGGACGGTACGGCGGCTTCCTGCAGGGGCTGATGCGGTAGCAGCACGGTCTACTCCTGACGACGGCTTTTGCTGGGCCGGTTGAGTCACCCTTGCCCGCCTCCACTGCGCACGGCCATTCGCACCGGCAGCCGTACGAGAGACGATGCACCAAGCTTTACCCGCTGTGCGCGTGCTTATTCACACCGTTGCCATGAGCGGAACGCGGTAACCCGCAGTAAGTTCGCGGTGATAGGGCGCGCGGCCCGCCATCAGCGGCCCGCGCGAAGGTTCTTGAGCCGCTTGCCGCGCTTCGGTTTGGCGTCCACGCTGCCGAAGAGCGAGAAGCCGGTGACGGAGACGACCGGTGCGTCCGGGTCGGGTGCCTCGACGGTCCTGACCTCGAAACCGCCGAAGACGCCGGTGCCGGTGGAACGCAGGGTGACGTTCTCCGGGACCGTGATGTCGATGCTGCCGAAGACCGAGGCCGCATTGATGACGATCTCCCGCTGCTCGAAGAACGCCTCGGTCAGATCGATCTCCACGGCGCCGAACAGCGCGAACGCGTTCGTCCTCCGGTTCACCCGCCAGCGCCCCTTGCGGCTCGCGGTACCGAAGACGGCGGCGAGGTTCTCCGCGGGGCCCGCGCCCGCGGTGTGCGCCGGGGCGGCGTACGGGCGCGCGAGGCCCTGCGACCGGGCCCCGCCGTCCACCGGCAGGTCTCCGACCAGCGGTTCCAGCTCGCCCAGGGTCCTGGCCCGGTAGACGGCTCCGATCCGCTCGGCGTGCTCCTCGGCGGTGATCCGGCCGTCGCCCAGGGCGTCGCGCAGGACGTCGGCGATCCGGTCGCGGTCGGCGTCGGAGGCGCGCAGCCCGGGCTCCGGGACGGCGGGACGGCTCTGCCGGGGGTGCTTCTCGAACGATGGCAACGATGGCTCTTCCACGGCAAGCAGGGTAGCCAAACGCGATAGATCGCGATAGAGGGCCGGGCGTCCGGCCCGAAACCCCCGGAAAACCGCCTGGTCGGAGCGGGTGAGCCGACGGGTGAGCCTTACCTCACAAGAACACTTCCCCGCGCGCGCCCTAGGCTGGTATGCGCTGTCGAGGACGCCAGCCACCGCTGCCTGCCGAGTGAGGAATCCGCCGCAATGTCTGCCTCTGAGTTCGCCTATACGGACCTCCTGCCCCTGGGCGAGGACAACACTCCGTACCGCCTGGTCACCTCCGAGGGCGTGTCGACCTTCGAGGCCGACGGCCGCACCTTCCTCAAGGTCGAGCCGGAGGCGCTGCGCAAGCTGGCCGCCGAGGCGATGCACGACATCTCGCACTACCTGCGCCCGGCCCACCTCGCGCAGCTGAGGAAGATCCTCGACGACCCCGAGGCCTCCGCGAACGACCGCTTCGTCGCCCTGGACCTGCTGAAGAACGCCAACATCGCGGCCGCCGGCGTGCTCCCGATGTGCCAGGACACCGGCACGGCGATCGTCATGGGCAAGCGCGGCCAGAACGTGCTGACCGAGGGCGGCGACGAGAAGGCCCTCTCGCACGGCATCTTCGACGCCTACACGAAGCTCAACCTGCGCTACTCGCAGATGGCCCCGCTGACCATGTGGGACGAGAAGAACACCGGCTCCAACCTGCCCGCGCAGATCGAGCTGTACGCGACCGACGGCGGCGCCTACAAGTTCCTCTTCATGGCCAAGGGCGGCGGCTCGGCCAACAAGTCCTTCCTCTTCCAGGAGACGAAGGCCGTGCTCAACGAGGCGAGCATGATGAAGTTCCTGGAGGAGAAGATCCGCTCGCTCGGCACGGCCGCCTGCCCGCCGTACCACCTGGCGATCGTCGTCGGCGGCACGTCGGCCGAGTACGCGCTGAAGACCGCGAAGTACGCCTCCGCGCACTACCTCGACGAGCTGCCGGAGGAGGGCTCCGCGCTCGGCCACGGCTTCCGCGACAAGGAGCTGGAGGACAAGGTCTTCGAGCTGACGCAGAAGATCGGCATCGGCGCCCAGTTCGGCGGCAAGTACTTCTGCCACGACGTGCGCGTCGTCCGCCTCCCGCGCCACGGCGCGTCCTGCCCGGTGGCCATCGCCGTCTCCTGCTCCGCCGACCGCCAGGCGCTCGCGAAGATCACGCCCGAGGGCGTCTTCCTGGAGCAGCTGGAGACCGACCCGGCGCGCTTCCTGCCGGAGACGACGGACGAGCACCTGGACGACAACGAGGTCGTCAAGATCGACCTCAACCGGCCCATGGACGAGATCCTCGCCGAGCTGACCAAGTACCCCGTCAAGACCCGCCTCTCGCTGACCGGACCGCTCGTCGTGGCCCGCGACATCGCACATGCGAAGATCAAGGAGCGGCTGGACGCGGGCGAGGAGATGCCCCAGTACCTCAAGGACCACCCGGTCTACTACGCCGGCCCGGCCAAGACCCCCGAGGGCTACGCCTCCGGCTCCTTCGGCCCGACGACGGCCGGCCGCATGGACTCCTACGTCGAGCAGTTCCAGGCCGCCGGCGGCTCCAAGGTGATGCTCGCCAAGGGCAACCGCAGCAAGCAGGTCACCGACGCGTGCGGCAGCCACGGCGGCTTCTACCTCGGTTCGATCGGCGGCCCGGCGGCGCGCCTGGCCCAGGACTGCATCAAGAAGGTCGAGGTCCTGGAGTACGAGGAGCTCGGCATGGAGGCGGTCTGGAAGATCGAGGTCGAGGACTTCCCGGCGTTCATCGTCGTCGACGACAAGGGCAACGACTTCTTCGTGGACCCGTCCCCGGCGCCGACGTTCACGTCCATCCCGGTCCGCAGCTCCTGACACCGGTTCCCGGCTGCAGGCCGTCTGTGGCTGGTCGCGCAGTTCCCCGCGCCCCTTCAGGGGCGCGGGGAACTGCGCAGAGCGTTATGCGAACCGCTGGTTCGGCGAGCCGTCGCACTTCTGCAGGCGCACCGCATCCTTACCGCCCGCCAGCGTCAGGCACAGCCCGGGCGCGGCCACCGGGCTGAGCCCCTCACCGGAGCGGCTGAACTGCTGGTTGCCACCCCCGTGGCAGTTCCACAGCACCACGGCCGTCCCCGCCGCGTACTTCCCCCCGGGAACGTCCACGCACCGGTCGTGCGAAAGAGCCGTCCGCACCGCCTTGGTGCCGGCGTCGTAGCCCCACTCCTGGTTACGGTTCCCCGTGCAGTCCCATCCCCCGACCGCCGTCCCGTTCCGGCTGCTCGCCCCGTAGGCGTCGACGCACGTCCCCGTGGCCTCGTTCTTCAGCGGCCGGAAGACGTCGTCCCAGGCGCCCTCCCGCAGCACCGGCTTCCCCGTGCTCGCCGGGTCGGCGCAGCCCGCCTCGCGGTAGCCGGCCTGGTAGATCTGACTCAGGCAGGACGCGAAGGCGCCGTGACCCCGGGTGTTGGGGTGGAAGGACTGCCGTACGGAGTTCTCGTTGGGCGGGAAGGGGTTGCTCAGGTCGACGTAGAGGCCGCGCGCCCAGGTGTCCTCCATGCACACCTCGTGCCCGTGGAAGAGGCGCGAGTTGTCGAGGTAGACCGCGCCCGTGTCGCGCGCGGCCTTCCGCATGCCGCGCTCGAAGGCCGGTACGGCGGCGTTGCGGCCCCAGGCGGCGTCGGAGGTGTGGCCGACGCAGCCGCCGGGGAGCTTGCCGGGGAAGGACGGGTTGTCCTCGATGTCGGGGCCTATGGGGCTCGGGTAGCCCATGAGGACGAGCTTGTAGTCGCCGTCGGCGTAGCCGGCGTCCTTCATCACGGTGCGCAGGTCCCGTACGGTCTGCTCGACCTTGGGCACGAGGCCGTCGACGCGGGCCTGCCAGCCGGGGGCGTACTTGGGCTCGCAGGTGCCCTGGAGGGTCAGGTAGCGGGTGACGCAGTCGGTCATGACGGGGCCGAACTGCAGGTCGTCGTTGGCGCCGGCGACCAGCAGGACCATCTTCACGCGGGTGTTGCGGGCCTTGACCGCGAGGCTGTCGCTCTGGACGAGCTCGTCGGCGTACTGCTTGCTGCCGCCGATGCGGATGTTGGCGGTGGAGGCGCCGGAGCAGGCGACGTTGTACGTCACGTCGGCGGGGATCGTGGTGCGGTGGATGGCGGCGTCGGGCGAGCGGTGGCACCAGTTGGAGGGCCCGTTGGTGCCCGGTTCGTAGGTGCCGACGCCCTCGCCGGAGATCTCGCTGTCGCCGAGCGAGAGGAGCGAGGTCTTGCGCTGCTCCAGGGGGCGCTCGGCGGCGTCCCCGTAGAGCCTGACCGCTTCCGCGGCGCGGATCTTCTCCAGTTCGGGCGACAGGGGCGTCGTGGCGGCGGCGCGCGCCGGGGCCGGGGCCGTGGCGGCGGCGGGTGTGTGCGGCGCGGGGGCCGCGTGGGCGGTGGGTCCGGTGACAGCGAGGCCGCCGAGCGCCGCGGTGAACGCGGCGACGGCGGCGAGTGAACAGCGCAGGGTGGGTCTGCGTGTCATGGTGCCTCCCCGATTTCAGTTGTTACCCGCGGTATTTACTAGGCGGTAGTGCTTTTTGGGAACACCGTGAACCGGACAAACGCTTGGTGTGTCAGGAGGTAGTGACGATGACCGATGGTGAGCAGTACCGGATCGAGCACGACTCGATGGGCGAGGTCCGGGTCCCGGCGGAGGCCAAGTGGCGGGCGCAGACCCAGCGCGCGGTGGAGAACTTCCCCATCAGCGGGCAGCGGCTGGAGCGGTCGCACATCGAGGCGCTGGCCCGGATCAAGGCCGCCGCGGCCAAGGTCAACGCCGAGCTGGGCGTGGTGGACAAGGACGTCGCGGAGGCGATCGAGGCCGCGGCCGCCGAGGTCGCCGAGGGCCGCTGGGACGGCCACTTCCCCGTGGACGTCTTCCAGACGGGCTCCGGCACGTCCTCCAACATGAACGCGAACGAGGTCATCGCCACCCTGGCGAGCGAGCGGCTGGGCCGCCCCGTGCACCCCAACGACCATGTGAACGCGTCGCAGAGCTCCAACGACGTCTTCCCGTCCAGCATCCACATCGCGGCGACGGCCGCCGTCACCCGCGACCTGGTCCCCGCGCTCGGGCACCTCGCGGAGTCCCTGGAGCGCAAGGCCGAGGAGTTCGCCGAGGTCGTCAAGTCCGGGCGTACGCACCTGATGGACGCCACCCCGGTGACGCTCGGCCAGGAGTTCGGCGGGTACGCGGCGCAGATCCGCTACGGCGTCGAGCGGCTGCGGTCCTCGCTGCCGCGCCTGGCCGAACTCCCCCTGGGCGGCACGGCCGTGGGCACGGGCATCAACACCCCGCCCGGGTTCTCCGCCGCCGTCATCGCCGAGGTCGCCCGCGCCACGGGGCTGCCGCTGACGGAGGCCCGCGACCACTTCGAGGCGCAGGGCGCGCGCGACGGCCTGGTGGAGACC
Organism: Streptomyces hiroshimensis; assembly: GCF_014650335.1. Lineage (GTDB taxonomy): Bacteria > Actinomycetota > Actinomycetes > Streptomycetales > Streptomycetaceae > Streptomyces > Streptomyces hiroshimensis. Next base: position 110,542 of record NZ_BMUT01000008.1, on the reverse strand, counting down.
AGCGGCCAGCTGCGCACCGTCGCCGTCGGCCTCACCAAGATCGCGAACGACCTGCGCTGGATGGGCTCGGGCCCGCGGGCCGGTCTGGCCGAGATCAGTCTGCCGGACCTGCAGCCGGGCTCCTCGATCATGCCGGGCAAGGTCAACCCGGTCATCTGCGAGGCCGTCCTGATGGTGGCCGCCCAGGTCACCGGGAACGACGCGACGGTCGCGGCCGCGGGCGCCGCCGGGAACTTCGAGCTCAACGTGATGCTCCCGGTGATGGCGAAGAACGTCCTGGAGTCGGTGCGGCTGCTCGCCAACGCCTCCCGGCTGCTGGCCGACCGCACGGTCGACGGCATCACGGCCAACGTGGAACGGGCCCGCGAGTACGCCGAGTCCTCCCCGTCGGTCGTCACGCCCCTCAACCGCTACATCGGGTACGAGGAGGCGGCGAAGGTGGCCAAGAAGTCGCTCGCGGAGCGGAAGACGATCCGCGAGGTCGTCCTCGCATCGGGCTATGTCGAGCGGGGGCTGCTGACGCTGGAGCAGCTGGACGAGGCGCTCGACGTGCTGCGCATGACGCGCCCTTAGGGGCCGGTGCCGGGCCGGGCCGATCCGGCTCGATCCGCTCCGGTCCGCTCCGGTCCGCTCCGATCCGGTGGGCGGGGGCGTGCGGCCCCCCTTCTGTTCCTCCGCCCGCCGGTAACCGGCTCCGTGCGTCACACATCACGGCGCACATCCGCCCCCCGCGCCTAGGATCTCCGCATGACAGCGGACGCGGGCACGGACACGGACACGGGCAAGGACACGGGCAAGGCGGACTCCACGAACACGGCCGGCACGCCCTCCTGGGCGCCGGGGGACCGGATCCTCTGGCGCTACCGGGGCAATGCCAGCGACCGCGTCCACATCTGCCGCCCCGTCACCGTCGTGCAGGACACCGCCGACCTGCTCGCGGTCTGGGTCGCACCGGGCACGGCCTGTGTGCGCCCGCTGCTCGCCGACGGCACCCCCGTCCACCAGGAGCCGCTCGCCACCCGCTACACCAAGCCCCGCACCACGGGCGTCTCCCCGTGGTCCGGCACCGGCGTGCTGAAGCTCGCCCGGTCCGGCGAGCCGTGGTCGGTCTGGCTGTTCTGGGACCGCGACTGGCGGTTCAAGAACTGGTACGTGAACCTTGAGGAGCCGCTGACCCGCTGGGCGGGCGGCGTGGACTCCGAGGACCACTTCCTCGACATCGCCGTCTATCCGGACCGCAGCTGGCAGTGGAAGGACGAGGACGAGTTCGCGCAGGCGCAGCAGGCGGGCCTGATGTCCGCGGGGCAGGCCGAGCGGGTGCGGGCCGCAGGGCGGGCCGCGGTCGAGCGGATCGAGTCCTGGGGCGCGCCGTTCGCCTCCGGCTGGGAGGCCTGGCGGCCGGATCCGGCGTGGCCCGTACCGGCCCTTCCGGACGACTGGGACCGTTTCCCGGCCCGGATCCGGGCATGAGGCCTGACAGAAGCCGGCCAACCGCTTGGCGTCGGCCCGCCGGGCAACCGTAGGATCGGCCTCCGCGATACTGCACAGCAGCACGGCACGAGCAGAGCACGGCATGTGACGCTTGTTCACGGAAATAGGTCACAGAGAGGGCGGGCGCCGTGAGCGGTGACGAGAACCAGCGGGACTACGACGGCTACGCCCGTTCGGGGCTGGACCGCAGCGGTCAGGCCGAGGCGTTCGACGCGATAGGCCGCCGCTACGACGAGGCCTTCCCGCACAAGGAGGGCCAGCTCGGCGCGGCCGCCTGGCTCGCGGCCGCCCTGCCGCCCGGCTCCCGCGTCCTCGACGTCGGCTGCGGCACCGGCCTGCCCACCGCCCTGCAACTGGCCGACGCGGGGCATCGCGTCGTGGGCGTCGACCTCTCCGCCGGCATGCTGGAGCTGGCCCGGGAGAACGTCCCCGGGGCCGGCTTCCACCTGGCGGACCTGGCGGACCTGCGGGACGGCCGGCTGGGCGTCTTCGACGGCGTCACCGCGTTCTTCTCGCTGCTGATGCTGCCCCGCACGGAGATCCCGCACGCCCTGCGGATGCTCCACGGGCTGCTGAGACCCGGCGGGTTGCTCGCCCTGTCGATGGTCGAGGCCGACGTGGACGACTACGCGATCCCGTTCCTGGGCAACACGATCCGGGTATCCGGATACCTGCGGGACGAACTGCGCCAGGTCGTGCGCGAAGCGGGTTTCGAAGTCGCCGGGGAGAACTCGCTGGCGTACGCCCCGGCGAGTACGGACGTACCACCCGAGATCCAGCTCTTCCTCAATCTGCGACGCGCCTGACCCACGGTGCACCCGCGCGAGCGGGCGCACGGCCCCGACGGATGGAACCCCACGCGTGACGGAGCACACCGACTCCCACGGAAGCCAGCGGATCGCCGCGGTGCGGCAGGCCGCCGCGCCCGCCGCTGCCTCTGCCCCGGATCCGGAACCGGGTCGTCCACGGCCGGCCCCCGAGCCGGAGGAGGCGGGCCGGCCGAATCCGGGCACGGCCCTGCCCGGCGCCGCGGACGGGCCGGGCGCACAGGGCGTGCCGTCCCAGCGCCGCGACGACTCGCACGCGGGCACGCGCCCGGCCGGGGCCGACCCTTCCCGCGCCCGGACGCGCACGAGCTCCCACCCGGAACCGGGCGATCTCCCCGCGACCGGTGCGCCGGAATCCCCCGCGACCACGACGCCGGGGACGCCCGCACCGGCCACGACGGGCTCCCGTCCCGCCGGCAGCCGGGGCGGCGGCTCCCGGGGTTCCCGGACCACCGGCTCCCGGACCTCCACGTCCCGAACCGGGGGGACCCGGGCCGACGAGCCCGGGACGACCGGCTCCGGGGCGACCGGCTCCGGGGCAGGCGCGTCCCGGGCCACCGGAGCCCCGGCCGACGGCCCCGGGACCACCGGCCCCCGGACCAGCGGGCCCCAGACCGACGGCCTCGGGGGCACCGGCTCCCCGGCCTCCGGGTCCCGGACCGGCGGCCCCCGGACCGACGAATCCGGGACGACCGGCTCGGGGGCGACAGCCTCCGGGGCAGGCGCGTCCCGGACCACCCGGTCCCGGACCACCGGAGCCCCGACCGACGGTCTCGGGGTCACCGGCTCCCGGACCTCCGGGTCCCGGGCCGACGCCCCCGGAACCACCGCAGCCCCCGCCGACGGCCCCGGCGCCGACGGGCCGCGCGCCGCGGGCACCCGGGCCACCGGATCACGGGCCGCCAAGGCCCGTGCCGCCGGTGCGGCCTCCGCCGCGCTGGCTGCCGGGACGGCCGAGCGCGCTCCGGCCGCCGCCACCTCTGACAACGATGCCCGGGAGTCCGCAGCCCCCGGCGCCGGGCGCCCCGCAGGCGCAGGCGCTCCGGCGGGCGCCGCGGACAGCCCGTCTCCGCGGCCGGAGAGCGCCGCCGCGACCGCCGCCGGCACCACCGGCCACCCGCCCGCCGAGCCCGGCAACCACCCGGCCCCGGCCGTGCCGGAGGGCGCCGGCCCGGCCGGCGGGCTCCCCGCCGGCGGCGAGCGTCTGCGCTTCGTGGGCGCCGCCACGCGCCGGATCGCCCGCGGCATCGACCTCGACGAGATCGTGCTCGGCCTGTGCCGGGCCACCGTCCCGACGTTCGCCGACGCCATCCTCGTCTACCTGCGCGACCCGCTGCCGGTCGGCGACGAGCGGCCCGTGGGCCCCGTCGTGCTGCGGCTGCGCCGCACCGACCAGCTGCCCGAGCACGTACGCGGGCTGGGCGAGGGCGACGCCGCGGACCCGCCGGCCGAGCGCCCCGAGCCCGTCCCGGATCTCGCCGGCTGCGCCGCCGAGCGCTGCGAGGTGCGCATAGGGGGGCCGCTCGCGGAGGTGCTGCGGGGTGTCAGACCGGTCTTCGGGGACTCCTCCGCCGCGCGGGCGGCCCTTCCCGAGCTGCTGGGCGACGAGCGGCCGGTCCCGGACCGGCACCGCACGATCCTGGCGCCGCTGCGGGGGCGGCGCCGGGTGATCGGCGCCGCGGTGTTCGTCCGCCGCCCGGACCGGGCCGCGTTCGAGAACGACGACCTCCTGGTGGCCGCGCAGCTGGCGACGCACACCGCCCTGGGCGTGGACAAGGCCGTGCTCTACGGCCGCGAGGTGTACATCGCGGACGAGCTGCAGCGCACGATGCTGCCCGACTCCCTCCCCCAGCCGACCGGCGTCCGCCTCGCCAGCCGCTACCTGCCGGCCGCCGAGACCGCCCGCGTCGGCGGCGACTGGTACGACGCGATCCCGCTGCCGGGCAACCGCGTCGCCCTCGTCGTGGGCGACGTCATGGGCCACTCCATGACCTCCGCCGCGATCATGGGCCAGCTGCGCACGACCGCGCAGACCCTGGCGGGCCTGGACCTGCCCCCGGCCGAGGTGCTGCACCACCTGGACGAGCAGGCCCAGCGCCTCGGCTCGGACCGCATGGCCACGTGCATGTACGCGGTGTACGACCCGGTCGCGCACCGCATCGTGATCGCCAACGCGGGCCACCCGCCGCCCATACTGCTGCACCGCGGCGGCCGCGCGGAGGTCCTGCGCGTCCCGCCGGGCGCGCCGATCGGCGTGGGCGGGGTCGACTTCGAGGCGGTGGAGCTGGACGCGCCCGCCGGGGCGACGCTGCTGCTGTACACCGACGGCCTGGTGGAGTCGCGGATCAGGGACGTCTGGACGGGCATAGAGCAGCTGCGCGAGCGGCTGATCGAGACCGCCCGGCTGACCGGCCCGAACCCGCCGCCGCTGGAGCCCCTGTGCGACGAGGTGCTCGGCATGCTCGGCCCGGGCGACCGGGACGACGGCATCGCCCTGCTCGCCGCCCGCTTCGAGGGCATCGCGCCCAGCGACGTGGCCTACTGGTTCCTCGACCCGCGCCCGCAGACGGCCCGTCAGGCGCGCCGGCTGGCCCGTCGCGCCCTGACCCGCTGGGGCCTGGAGGAGCTCACGGACTCCGTGGAGCTGCTGGTCAGCGAGGTGATCACCAACGCCGTGCGGTACGCCGAGCGGCCGATCACGCTGCGCCTGCTGCGTACGGACGTGCTGCGCTGCGAGGTGGGCGACGACGTGCCGCAGCTGCCGCGGCTGCGCCAGGCCCGGCCCTCGGACGAGGGCGGCCGCGGCCTGTACCTGGTCAACCGGCTGGCCAGGCGGTGGGGGGCGACCCGGCTGAGCACGGGGAAGGTGGTGTGGTTCGAGCTGGCGCTGCCGTCCCACGCCCGGTGAGAGCCGGGAGAGCCGGGAGAGCCGTGAGAGCCGCGCCGGGCCCCGTCGAACACGGATTCACCCGTACGCAGTGAAGTTCTGGACAGAGTCCAGACTCCCGTTGCCGACACGGCGTCGGCGGAGTTCACTGGCGAGGTGGAGGGCGGCACTGCCCGCGCGCCCTCACCACCCCGTACCGGGAGGCGTCCCATGACCGGCTCGGCGCAGCAGAACCCGTACACCACGAACAACGCCGGAATCCCCGTCGAGAGCGACGAGCACTCGCTCACCATCGGCGATTCCGGGCCCATCCTGCTCCAGGACCACTACCTGATCGAGAAGATGGCCCAGTTCAACCGGGAACGGGTCCCCGAGCGCGTGGTCCACGCCAAGGGCGGCGGCGCGTACGGCACCTTCCGCGTGACCAACGACGTCAGCCGGTTCACGAAGGCGGATCTCTTCCAGCCCGGTCGCAACACGCAGATGCTGGCCCGCTTCTCGACGGTCGCGGGCGAGCAGGGGAGCCCCGACACCTGGCGCGACCCGCGCGGCTTCGCCCTGAAGTTCTACACGGACCACGGCAACTACGACCTGGTCGGCAACAACACCCCGGTCTTCTTCGTCCGTGACCCGATCAAGTTCCAGGACTTCATCCGCTCCCAGAAGCGCCGCGCCGACAACGGCCTGCGCGACAACGACATGCAGTGGGACTTCTGGACCCTGTCGCCCGAGTCCGCCCACATGGTCACGTGGCTGATGGGCGACCGCGGCGTCCCGCGCACCTGGCGGCACATGAACGGCTACGGCTCGCACACCTACATGTGGGTCAACCGGGGCGGCGAGAAATTCTGGATCAAGTACCACATCAAGACCGACCAGGGCATCGAGTTCTTCACGCAGGCGGAAGCCGACCGGATGGCGAGCGAGGACACCGACTTCCACCGGCGCGACCTCTTCGACGCGATCAAGGGCGGCAACGCCCCGTCGTGGACGATGTACGTCCAGGTGATGCCGTTCGACGACGCCCCGGACTACCGCTTCAACCCCTTCGACCTCACCAAGGTGTGGCCGCACGGCGACTACCCGCTGATCGAGGTCGGCCGGATGACGCTCGACCGCAACCCCGACGACTTCTTCGTCCACATCGAGCAGGCCGCCTTCGAGCCGTCGAACCTCGTGCCGGGCGTCGGCCCGTCGCCCGACAAGATGCTGCTGGGCCGGCTCTTCTCCTACCCGGACACCCACCGGTACCGCATCGGCCCGAACTACGCCCAGCTGCCGCCCAACCGCCCCCGCTCGGACGTCCGCTCCTACGCCAAGGACGGCCCCATGCGCTTCGAGCCCAACCGCGTGGCCCGCCCCTACGCGCCCAATTCGTACGGCGGCCCCGCCGCCGACACCGGGCGCTTCGGGGACATCGCGGGCTGGCAGGCGGCGGGCGAGATGGTCCGCGAGGCGTACAAGCTGCACCGCGAGGACGACGACTTCGGCCAGGCGGGCACGATGGTCCGCACGGTCCTCGACGACGCCGCCCGCGACCGCCTCGTCTCCAACGTGGCCGGCCACCTGAGCAACGGCGTCAGCAGGCCCGTCCTGGACCGCGCCCTGCAGTACTGGCGCAATGTCGACAAGGAGGTCGGCGACCGCATCGCGACCAAGGTCAACGGCGGCTGAGCGGTCTCCCCTACGGGGCGTAGCCGGAGAGGACGGTGCCCTCCCCGTAGGACAGGAAGACCGTGCCGCCCACGACCAGCGTGTGAGGCACGCCCGCGCGCTCGGAGTACGAGGGCTGACCGAGGTACCGCTTCCGGACTCCCTGCTCCGAGCCGCGGGCGAGCCCGCGGGCGTAGACCCCGTCATCCGTGACGATCAGCGCCTTGTCTCCGGTGAGCAGCGGCCTGCTGCCCCTGTCGTACGCCTCGTCCCACAGCGCCTCGCCGGAGGCCGGGTCGTGAGCCGAGAGCGACCGGTCTCCCTGGACGAGCAGGACGCCGCGCTCGCCGACGGCAGGCGGGGCGGACACCGTGACCTCCGGGGCGATGACACGCCGCGGCTCCAGGGTGCGCGCGTCCAGGACCTTCACGCCGTGGTCACCGTTCAGGGCGCACAGCAGCGCGTCCTTGTAGGCGAGCGCGAAGCCGCACATGACGCCGGGCCGGCGGGCCGCCTCATGGCCGTCGCGGATGTCGAAGGCGTACGTGGTGGTGGTCGACGAAAGGTAGAGCCTGCCGTCGTGCACGAGCAGGGTGCCGCCGAGGTCCCCCGCCGTCGTCTGCCACAGCTGCCGGTGGCCGGCGTCGGCTCGGTGGGCCGTGATGAGGGAGCCGATCTCCTCGCCCTGGCGGAACCAGACGGCGTAGAGGACGCCCCCGGAGAGCTCCATGGCGTTGAGGAAGTGGTCCGACGGCGCCTTCACGGACCACTTCTCGCGTCCGCTGCCGAGGTCGACGGCGGCGATGCCGTCGGGCTGGGGAAGGTAGACGGTGCCGTCGTCGACGGCGGGAGCGGGCAGCGCGGACTGTGTCGTGCCTTCGTGAGCGGGTACGGTCCACAGCTGCTTGCCCGTAGCGGCGTTCAGTGCCGTCGCGCCGCCTTGCCGCCCGCCGCACACCAGGGTCTCCCCGGCGAGGACACAGGCGCCCGCACCCCCGGGCAGCTTGGCGTTCCACGGCGACCACCCGGCAGGCCGGGTGGACCGGTCCCGCGCGGCCCGGCCGAACTCGCCGCTGTGATCGCTGTTGCCGTACGGCAGGACCACGCGTGCGCTCTCGGCCCCCGGGGAGGCGGCGGAGACGGCCTTCGCGCCGGAGTCGCCGGAGTCCTTGCCGTCCGTCCCCCCGGTGAACTGCGGGACGGCCACGGCCGCGCCGATCGCCGCGGCCGCCAGGAAGGCCCCGGCGCCCGCGAGCACGGCCTTACGGCGCGAGCGGCGCGGGGCGGACGGCAGGGGCAGGGGCACGGGCATGCCGGATGCGTGGCCCAGCTGGGTGGGGACGTGCGGGACGACCGGCGGGTGGGCGGGCCGCCGGGGTGCGGCGGGTACGGGCGCGCCCGCGGCGGCCTCGCACCGGCGGGCGGCCTCCTCGTGCTCGGCGAGCAGGGCCCGCACCCCGTCCGGCCAGGCACACGGCGGGCCGGCCAGCCGCGCCATCAGGTCCTGCGGGGTGGGGCGGTCGGCCGGGTCCAGGGCGAGGCAGTCGGTGACGGTCTCGCGCAGACCGTCCGGGAGGGCCGCGAGCGTGGCCGGGTCGGCGTCGGCGCGCGAGATGCGGTAGACGACGGCGGCGAGCTCGTCGTCGTCGAACGGGCCGCGGCCCGTCGCGGCGAAGCAGAGCACGGCGCCGAGGCAGAAGACGTCGGTCGCGGCGACCACCGCGCCGCTGCCCTCCAGGTGCTCGGGCGCCATGAAGCCCGGCGTGCCGACGACGAGGCCCGTCGTGGTCAGGGCGGTGGCGTCGAAGGCCTGGGCGATGCCGAAGTCGATGAGCCGGGGCCCGTCGGCCGAGAGGAGGACGTTACCGGGCTTGAGGTCGCGGTGCAGGACGCGGGCGGCGTGCACGTCCGCCAGGGCCTGCGCGAGACCGGCGCCCAGGGCGCGCACCGCCTCGGCGGGCAGCGGCCCCGTACGGGCGACCGCCTCCGCCAGCGAGGGGCCCGCCACGTACTCGGTGGCGAGCCAGGGCAGGGCGGCCTCGGCGTCGCCGTCCACGAGAGCGGCCGCGTAGGGGCTGCGGACGGCCCGCGCGGAGTCGATCTCCCGGCGGAAGCGGGTCCGGAACTCGGGCGTCAGGTCGAGGTCCTGACGGACCGTCTTGACCGCGACGAGTCCGGCGTCCGCCGGGCCTGTGCCTGTGCGGCGCGCGAGGTAGACCTCGCCCATGCCGCCCGAACCGAGCGTACCCAGCAGACGGTACGGGCCGGCGGTGCGCGGCGGCCCGGTGAGTGGTTCCGGCACGTGTTCCCCTAGTGCGGCAGCTCGACCGAGCGGACGGCGCCCTGGTCGTAGACGATGTGCACGACGCCGCCGACCGGGAGGGCGATGGGGGGCCGTACGGACTTGGCGATGTCGATGCCGTTCTTCTTGTCGTACTCGGGCTCCGGGCGGTCGCCGGGAGCGCCCTCCACGGGGATCGCCCGTCCCTGCCCGGCGTCCAGCGGCGCCTGGACGAGGGCGGTGTTGGTGGCCCACAGCAGCCGGTCGCCGACGATCAGCGGCGCCGACGCCAGGGTCCGGGGGAACGGGGCGTCGGACTTCGGGACCGTGCGGACCAGCTCGGGCGTGCGGCCGGTGCGGTCGACGACGACCACGCGCGAGGCGCTGTCGTCCAGGCCCACGACGACCTTGTCGTTCGCGGCCGTGATGTGCAGGTCGCGACGGGCGGTGCCGTCCGCCATCGGCACGTCCTCGCCTGCGGCGAGGCTCCGGGCGTCGAGCCTGTGCAGCGTCAGGCGACTGCCGTCGCGGTTGCCGGTGTGCTCGCCGCACAGCACCGAGCCGCCCTGGACGAGGATCTCCCCGCAGCCGCGCCCGAAGGGCTCGGTCTCGCCGCGTTCGGCGCCGGTGGCGGCGTCGTAGGCGCTCACGCCGCGCTCGGAGCGGGCGTAGACGACGCCGTCCTTGGCGGCGACCGGCGCGAAGTCCTGCCGGAAGGCGCGGGCGAGCTGGGCGCTGGCGAGGCGCTTGCGCCACAGTTCACGGCCGTCGGAGAGGTCGTAGGCGAGCAGGTCGTAGCCCTGGCCGGTGGTGGAGACGCCCACGAAGGCGCGGCCGTCCACGACGAGGGGCTTGCCCTTGAAGCTCATCGTGCCGGGCGCGGCGCCGAATCGTTTCTCCCAGCGGACCTTGCCGCTCGCGACGTCCCGGGCCTGGATCCGGTCCGCGGCCGCGAGGACGGCCGTTCCGGCGTGCAGCGCGGGAGGCAGGCCGCCGCCGGGGACGATGAACAGGCCGGTCGGGCTGACCGAGGCGGAGGTACCGGTCTCCCAGCCCGCCACCGGGTCGTAGCGCCACAGCTGCTTGCCGTCCTTGGCGCCGACGGCCTCGTAGGAGCCGTCCACGAGCTGGCAGACGACGGCCGTGCTGTCGGCCGCGCAGCCGAGGGGGCCCTTGGACAGGCGGCCGGACCACGCGTGCCAGCCGGCGGGGCGGGCGGTGGCCTGTCCGGGAACGACGCCCGCACGGTCGGGGCCACCGTCTTCGTCGACACCGTCGGTCCCCTCCTGACGGCCCGCGCCTCCGGGCTTGCCGTTCGCGGCGGCCTCCGCCCCGGCACGGTCGTCGTCGCCGCCGGAACGGGTGAACTGGTAGACGCCGAACACGCCTGCAGCCCCGACGACGAACGCCGCGAGCGCGGCGAGCCCGAGCGTGAGGGGGGAACGACCCCGCGGCGGGGCGGCCGTCCGGCCCGGCGCGGGGTGCGCGGCGGCGCCCTGCGCGGGCTGCGGCGCGCCCATGGTCGGCAGGTCATGCACGTACGCCGCCACAGCGGCGACCGGCGGCGGCGTACGCCCCTCAGGCCCGCCCGGCACCGCCGAACCGCTCGCAGCGGGCTGATCACCGTCGCGGCGGATGGAGGTCGCCGAAGCCTCCAACCCAGCAGAGCCCGCCACCTCACCCCCGCCGCCGCGGCGCTCAACCCCAACGGCGCCAACCGGCGGTGCCGCACCGCCCTCAGACCCGCCCGGCACCGCCGAACCGCTCGCAGCGAGCTGAGCGCCGTCGCGGCGGAAGCCGGTTGCCGGCACAGCCGACGGGTCCGCCGGAGCCCCCGGCCACTCCGCCGCGCCCGCCGGACCCGCAGGTCCCGCCACCCCACTCCCGTCGCCGCGGCGCTCAACCCCAACGGCGCCAACCGGCGGTGCCGCACCGCCCTCAGGCCCGCCCGGCACCGCCGAACCGCTCGCAGCGAGCTGAGCGCCGTCGCGGCCGAAAGAAGCCGGCGCCGAAGCCCCCGGCCCGGACGGCCTCGCCGACGTCGCGGCGCTCCGCGCAGCGGACTCCGCTTCCGAGCGGCCCCGGGCGATCCGTTCCCGTACCGGGGCCGGCCAGTCGAAATCGCCCGTGTGCGGGGCGCCGAAGCGTTCCATCAGGGCCTGCGTCCCCGGGCGGGCCGCCGGATCCACGTGCAGGCAGTCCGCAAGGACGTCCCGCAGGGGCTCGGGTACGGACGACAGGTCCGTCTTCGCCTGCGAGACGCGGTGGAGGACCGCGGCGAGCGGCCCGTCGCCGAAGGGGTTCTCGCCGGTCGCGGCGTAACACAGCACGGAGGCGAGGCAGAAGACGTCGGAGGCGGCGACGACGTGCCGGCCGCCGGCCAGGTGCTCCGGGGACATGAAGCCGGGCGTGCCGACCATCAGCCCGGTGCCGGTCAGCGTCGTGGCGTCGGGGGCGCGGGCGACGCCGAAGTCGATGAGGCGGGGGCCGTCGGCGGCCAGCAGGACGTTGCCGGGCTTGAGGTCGCGGTGGAGCGCGGGCGCGGCGTGGACGGCGTGGAGGGCCCGTACGAGGTGGGCGCCCAGGGCCTGGACAGTCGCGGCGGGGAGGGGCCCGGCGAGGCGTACGGCTTCGGCGAGCGTGGGGCCGGGCACGTACTCGGTGGCGAGCCACGGCGGGTCGGCGTCGGCGTCGCCGCCGGTCAGCCGGGCGACGTGGGGGCTGTCGACGGAGCGGGCGACGGCGATCTCGCGCCGGAACCGGGCGCGGAAGCCGGGTTCGCCGGCGAGGGCGGCGCGGACGGTCTTGAGGGCGACGGTGCCCTCGGGGCCGCGGGCGAGGTGGACCTCGCCCATGCCGCCGGAGCCGAGCCGGGCGAGGAGCTCGTAGGGTCCGATCCGCGGCGGCGTCGTCTCCCGCAGCGGTTCCAGCACGGCCATGCTTCGAGTCCCCCCGGACAACTCAGGTACCGAGGTACCAGAAACCCCGGCCGCTCACCCTACACAGAGGGTGAGCGGCCGGGGCGCGGGGCTGACGGTTCCTCAGTCGCGGATCGGTGCGCGGCTGCCGTTGGGCTGGAGCCCGCCGCCGCCGGTGGACGGCGGGAGGCTCGGCGGCTTGCTGCTCGGGGTGACCGGCGGGACCGGCGGCCGCGAGGACGGGGGCGGCGACGACGGCTCGCGGGACGGGGGCCGCGAGGCCGAAGGCGACGGCGACTGCGAGGGCCGCGAGGGCGACGGCGACGGGCTGTGCGAGGCGGGCGCCGAGGGGGTGGCCGAGGCGGGCGGGCCGGGAATCGCCGGGACCGTCGTGCTCATGTTCGTCTCGAGGTCGAACTCCTCGGCGTCCGAACCCTGGAGCGCGTTGGCTGTGTAGGCCGCCCAGATCCTGGCCGGGTACGTACCACCGTTGACGCGGCCGTTGCCGCCGGTGCCCTTGAGGGTGACCTGCTTGCCGCCCTCGCCCTCGCCGAACAGGCCGATCGCGGTGACCAGGTCGGGGGTGTAGCCGGTGAACCAGGCGGACTTGTTGTCGTCGGAGGTGCCGGTCTTGCCCGCGACCTGGCGGCCGACGCTCTGCACGACGGAGGCCGTACCGTCGTCGACCACGCCCTTGAGGACGGTGGTGACGCCGTCGGCGGTGTTCCGCGAGATGGCGTCGCCGCCGATCGGGTTGTCGAGCGAGAGCTCCTTGCCGTTCTGGGAGGCCGACTTGATGATCGAGGGCGTGACCTTCTTGCCGTGGTGGGCGAGGGTCGCGTAGACGCCGGCCATGTGCAGCGGGCTGTTGCCCATGGAGCCCAGCGACATGGCGGGCTTCTCCACGAAGTCGCGGACCTTGCCGTTCATGCCCATGTCGACGGCGGTCTTCTTGACGTCCTCCAGGCCGACGTCGATGGCCATCTGCGCGAAGACGGAGTTGACCGAGTCGTTCATGGCCTTCTGCACGGGGATCAGGCCGTGCGAGTAGCCGTCCTCGTTCTCCGGGGCGAAGTGCTCGCTCGTGCCGGTGACGGGACGCTCGGAGGTCGAGTCGTACAGCGTGCCGGCGTTGATGCGCACCTTGTCCTGGGTGGTGGACTTGTTCTCCAGCGCCGAGGCGAAGATCAGCGGCTTGAAGGTCGAGGCGACCTGGTAGTCCTCGCGGGTGGCGTTGTTCGTCCAGTGCTGGAGGGCGTCGGTGCCGCCGTAGAGGGCGACGACCTTGCCGGTCTTGGGATCGACGGAGGCGGCGCCGACCTGGACGTTCTTGTCGACCGCGCGGGCCTTGGGGTCGAGGTCGTCGAGGAGCTTGTCCTTGACGGCCTTCTCCAGGGCCTTCTGCTTCTTGTTGTCGACGCTGAGGGTGATCGTCCAGCCACCGGCGTCGAGGTCGCTCTCGGGACGGCCGTCCTTGACCAGCTTCTTGCGCATCTCGGCCTTGGCGGCCTCGATCAGATAGCCGTTCTGGCCGGTGAGGCCCTTGGCGGCCGGCGGCTTGCCGGGCTCCTTGAACTGCATGGTGGCGCGCTTGTCCTTGTCGAGCCACTTCTGCTCGACCATCTTGTCCAGGACGTAGTTCCAGCGAGCCTTGGCGTTCTCCTTGCCCGCGGGGGTGGCCACCGTCCAGTCGTACTGGCTGGGGGCCTGCAGCAGCGCGGCGAGGTAGGCGCCTTCCTCAAGGCTGAGCTTGTCGACGTCCTTGTTGTAGTACGCGCGGGAGGCGGCCTGGATGCCGTAGGCGCCGCGGCCGTAGAAGCTGGTGTTCAGGTAGCCCGCGAGGATCTCGTCCTTGGACGTCTCCTTCTGCACCTTGAGGGAGATGACCAGTTCCTTCACCTTGCGGGTGACGGTCTGGCGCTGGTCCAGGTAGTAGTTCTTGACGTACTGCTGGGTGATGGTGGAGCCGCCCTGCTTGCCGCGACCCATCACGGTGTTGAGGATGCCGCGCGCGGTGCCCGCGATGTCGACGCCGGGGTCCGTGTAGAAGTTCTTGTTCTCGGCGGCGACGACGGCGTGCTGCACGTCGATCGGGATCTTGTTGAGATCGACCTCTTGACGGTTGACGTCACCGCTGCGGGCGATGATCTTGCCGTCGGCGTCCTTGAAGACGTTGCTCTGCAGCTTGGCCTGACTGTTGCCCTTGGGGATGTCCACATAGAGGTAGAGCGCCACGCAGGCCCCCGCCCCGAGAGCGATGAGCACCACGAAGTAGGCGAGCAGCTTCTTCCAGGTGAAGAAGCGGCGTATGCCGGACTTCTTGGGCTTCTTCTTGCCCTTTGCTGTGCGGGTGCTTTTCTGCGCCCGTCGCGCTTCCGCTCGGCCCATCTCTCCCGTAGCTCCAGTCTTTCCGCCCCCAACCCAGCTCATGAAGCTAACACCGCAACTGTCACCAAACGCCCATTGATCAAGGCTTTGGGGCACGTGACATACAGCACCCCGGCTGGCGGGAACCGGGCGCGGCGCAGTGCGGGAAACCGTACAGGGCTCCGATTCCGGATCCGATCCGGCAGCCCTGACGGCGGCCCGAACGGCGGCCTGAACGGCGGGCGCGGGGCGGGTTGTCGGGGCCGGCGGGCGTCGAGCGCAGGGGCCGCCCACCGGCCATTCACCGGTCATTCATGGGCGATTTTCAGCCACCTATACATCATGTGTATACACGCGATGTACAGTCCCTCGCATGTCAATCGGACACACCCTGCTCGCGCTCCTGGAGTCCGGACCGCGCCACGGCTACGACCTCAAGCGCGCCTTCGACGCCCGCTTCGGCCACGACCGCCCGCTCCACTACGGGCAGGTCTACGCGACCATGTCGCGGCTGCTGAAGAACGGCCTGGTGGAGGTGGACGGGGTCGAGCAGGGCGACGGCCCCGAGCGCAAGCGCTACGCGATCACCGACGCGGGCGTCACGGACGTGGCGCACTGGCTCGCCCAGCCCGAGAAGCCCGAGCCCTACCTCCAGTCCGTCCTCTACACCAAGGTCGTCGTCGCCCTGCTGACCGGCCGGGACGCCGACGGCCTGCTGGACGCCCAGCGCGCCGAGCACCTGCGGCTGATGCGTGAGCTCACCCGGCGCAAGACCGGCGGCGATCTCGCCGACCAGCTGATCTGCGACCATGCCCTCTTCCACCTGGAAGCCGACCTGCGCTGGCTGGAAATGACCGCCGCCCGGCTCGACCAGCTCGCCACGGCGGTGCGCTCATGACGCCGGCGCCGTCGGGCTCCCTGCTCGCCGCGACCGGCCTGCGCAAGGCCTACGGGCCGACGACCGCACTGGACGGCGCGGACTTCTCCGTCCACCCGGGCGAGATCGTCGCCGTCATGGGCCCCTCGGGTTCCGGCAAGTCGACCCTGCTGCACTGCCTGGCCGGAATCATTCGCCCGGACGCCGGCAGCGTCCGCTACGGCGCGCGGAAGCTCTCGGAGCTCTCCGACGCCGAGCGCAGCGCCCTGCGGCGCGGCGAGTTCGGCTTCGTGTTCCAGTTCGGGCAGCTCGTCCCGGAGCTGACGTGCGTGGAGAACGTGGCGCTGCCGCTGCGGCTGGGCGGCGTGCGGCGCAAGGAGGCCGAGCAGCAGGCCATGCGGTGGCTGGAGCGGCTGGAGGTCGCCGGCGTGCGCGGCAAGCGGCCCGGGGAGGTCTCCGGCGGCCAGGGTCAGCGCGTCGCGGTCGCGCGCGCCCTGGTCACGACCCCGCGCGTGATCTTCGCGGACGAACCGACGGGCGCGCTGGACTCCCTCAACGGCGAGCGCGTCATGGAACTGCTGACCGAGGCCGCCCGCGACACCCGCGCCGCCGTCGTCCTGGTCACCCACGAGGCGCGCGTCGCCGCGTACTCCGACCGCGAGGTCGTCGTACGCGACGGACGGGCGCGCGACATGGCGGGGGCGAGGCTGTAGTGACCGCACACAACGACGGCACAGGCAACGACAGCACAGGCAACAACGGCGCAGGCAACGACGGCACGCGTAGCGACGGCAGCGGGCGCGAGGGCAGGGCCCCGCGCCCCGGCCACGGCCCGGCGGACCGGCCCGCCGGGCCGTCCGGCCCCGCCGCCTGGCTCCGCGACCTGCTCATGGGCGCGCGCTTCACCGCGACCGGCGGCCGCGAGGGCCTGGTGCGCGCCGCCCTCACCGCACTGGCCGTAGGCCTGGGCGTGGCCGTCCTGGCGATCGCCGCGTCCGTGCCGCAGCTGCTGGACGCGCGCGACCAGCGCACCACGTCCCGCAGCGTGTTCCCGGCGGGGGCGGACATCCCGCCGGACGACCAGCCGCGCAAGGGCGCGGGAACGCTCCTCTACCAGCACGCCGCCACGGACTTCCGCGACCGGCTGGTCGACGGCGCGATCCTGCGCCCCGAGGGTCCCGGGGCGCCGGTGCCGCCCGGCGTGGCCGCGCTCCCCGGCCCCGGCGAGATGGTCGTCTCCCCCGCCCTCGGCCGGCTCCTCGCCTCCGACGAGGGCAAGCTGCTGAGCGAGCGGTTCCGTCACCGGACCGTGGGCACCATCGGCGACGCGGGGCTCATAGGCCCCGACGAGCTCTTCTTCTACCTGGGCAGCGACCGGATCACGCAGGGCGGCGGCGTCGTCCGCATCGACGGCTTCGGCAGCAGCCAGGACGGGCCCGTGGATCCGCGCATCGTCGTCCTGGCGGCCATGGTGTGCGTCGTGCTGCTGCTGCCGGTCGCGGTCCTCATCGGCACGGCCGTCCGCTTCGGCGGCGAGGGGCGCGAGCGCCGGCTCGCGGCGCTGCGGCTCGTCGGCGCCGGCATCGCGTCCACGCGGCGGATCGCGGCCGGCGAGGCGCTGTGCGGCGCCCTGCTCGGCCTGCTGGCCGGGGCGGGGATCTTCCTCTTCGTCCGCGGCTTCGCCCCGCACGTCGTGATCCGCGACGTCGGCGTCTTCCCCGCGGACGTCACCCCGGCCCCCGTCCTGGCCGCGCTGATCGCCGTCGCCGTGCCCGCCCTGGCCGTCGCCGTGACGCTGTTCGCGCTGCGCGGCGTCGCGGCCGAACCGCTGGGGGCCGTCCGCGAGGCCCCGGTACGGCGCCGGCGACTGTGGTGGCGGCTGCTGATCCCGGCCGCGGGCCTGGCCCTGCTGGCGCCCGGCGTGCTGCAGACGCGCGGCGCCCTGGTCTTCGGCCCCGCCTTCGCCGGCTCCGGGCAGACGGTCCTGGCGGCCGCCGGTGCCGCGCTGCTGCTCACCGGCATCGCCACGCTCCTGCCGTGGCTGGTCCAGGTGTGCGTGGCCCGGCTGCGGGGCGGGCCTCCGGCCTGGCAGCTGGCCACGCGGCGGCTGCAGGCGAACAGCGGCCCGGCCGCGCGGGCGGTCGCCGGCATCACCGTGGCGGTGGCCGGGGCCGTCGCCGTGCAGATGATGGTCTCCGGCATGCGGGGCGGCTACGAGGGGCCGCCGGGGACGGTCGCGAGCCATTCCCAGCTGCAGGCCCAGTACCGCCCGGGCACACCGGACGAACTCCGTGCGCACACCGAGGCATTCCGGGCCACGCCGGGCGTCCGCGACGCCGTGGCCTTCGTCGAGCAGTACGCCGAAAGCGGCAAGGGCCCGGGGCGCAAGGTCACCACGGTGCACGTCGCCGGCTGCGCGACCCTGAGCCGCCTGGCGAAGCTGGACTCCTGCCGCGACGGCGACGTGTTCGTGGCGCAGGAGAAGGGCGGCGACGTGAACACGGCCAAGTGGTTCCCGCCCGGCACCGAGCTGGTGATGGACGGCTTCGAGGAGGCGAAGGCCCAGGGCGTGCCCGCCTACCGGTGGACGGTGCCGCGCACCGCGCGCGTCGTGGAGACCCGCACCGCCCCCGCCGGGGAGGACACGTACGGCATCCTGGCCACGCCGTCGGCCATCGACGCCCGGGCGATCCCGGACGCGCGCACCACCGTGCTGGCGCGGGTCGACCCCGCCGACCGCGACGACGCCATCGAGCGGTTCCGCAACACCGCCGCAGCCATCGACCCCGGCATGCGGGTGTGGCGCAGGGGCGGCGTCGTGAAGGAGGACCACTTCGCGGCCGTCGAGGAGGGGCTGACGACCGGTGGGGTCGGTGTCCTCGTCCTCGTCGGGCTGAGCCTCCTCGTCGCCACGGTGGAGCAGCTGCGCGGGCGGAGGCGGGCGCTGTCCGTGCTGGTCGCCTGCGGGACGAACCGGTCGACGCTCGCCTGGTCGGTGCTGTGGCAGACGGCGATCCCCGTCGTCCTGGGGCTCGCCCTGGCGACGGCGGGCGGCCTCGGGCTGGGCCGGCTGATGCTGGCGCTGGTCGGCGAGCCGGTACGGGACTGGTCCGCCTTCGTCCCGCTGGTCGGCGCCGGTGCGGCCGTGATCGTCGCGGTGACGCTGCTGGCGCTGCCCACCCTGTGGCGCCTGACACGGCCGGAGAGCATGCGGACGGAGTGACGGGCGCGGGCGACCGGGGGCGGGCGACCGCGACGTACGGGCCGGCCGCCCCCGGTCATCCGCCGAGGCCCGTTCGGGCGGTCACCCGCTCACGATCCGGACGGGCAGCTTCCGCATCGCGGTCCGCAGCGCCGCCGCGAACTGCTCGAACTCCCCCTGCCGCGCCGCCCCGGTGCGCATCGCCAGGGCGATCCTGCGCGAGGGCACCGGGTCGGCGAAGTGCCCGGTGGCGAGCTGTTCGTTGCGCTCGGTCTCGACACGCAGGGCCGTGCGCGGCAGCAGGGTGACGCCCATGCCGCCGCCGACCAGCTGGACGAGCGTGGACAGGCCCGCCGCGCTGGTGGTCACCGCCGCGCCGGTCGTCCGGCCGGCCTCGCGGCAGATGTCCAGCGCCTGGTCGCGCAGGCAGTGGCCCTCGTCGAGGAGGAGCAGCTCCAGCTCGCGCAGGGCCTCGCGCGGGATGTCGCCACGCTCGGCCAGCCAGTGGTCCCGCGGGGTGACCAGGACGAAGTCCTCGTCGAAGAGGGGGATTTCGGTGACGCCGGGCGCGCCGAGCGGCACGGCGAGCAGCAGCAGGTCCAGCCGGCCCTGGGTGAGCCCGTCGAGCAGCGAGGACGTCTGCTCCTCGTGGACCTGCAGATCGAGGTCGGGGTAGCAGTCGTGGACCAGGCGCAGGACCGTGGGCAGGAGGTAGGGCGCGACGGTCGGGATCACCCCGAGGCGCAGGACGCCGGTGAAGGGCGCGCGGGCGGCGTCGGCCTCCTCCATCAGGGCGGCGACGGCGTCGAGGACCGTGCGGGCCCGGGCGGCCAGCCGCTCCCCCGCGGGACTGAGCAGCACCTTTCTCGTCGTACGCTCGAGGAGCTGGACGTCGAGGATGTCCTCCAGCGCGGAGACGGCGCCCGAGAGCGCGGGCTGGCTCATCCCGAGAGCGGTGGCGGCGTCACGGAAGTGCAGGTGCTCCGCGACGGCGACGAAGGCCCGCAGCTGGGCGAGGCTGGGCTGGCGGGGACGGCTGCCCCCCGGGCTGGTGGCTACTGCCGGTGCGGATGACATTTGATAGGCACCTCCGATCAACATCACCCAGTCTAGCTATTTCCGTTATCAATGACTCCTGTGGCAGGGTTGCTCATGTCCAACCCCGAAGGAAACTCCTGTCACGGAGCTTCCTGCTCGCTGCAAGGAGAGCGCGTGCTCACTGTTGGTGACAAGTTCCCCGAGTTCGACCTGACCGCTTGTGTGGACCTCGACGCGGACAAGGCTTTCGCGCAGATCGACAACAAGACCCACGAGGGCAAGTGGAAGGTCGTCTTCTTCTGGCCCAAGGACTTCACCTTCGTCTGCCCGACCGAGATCGCCGCGTTCGGCCAGCTGAACGACGAGTTCGCCGACCGTGACGCCCAGATCCTCGGCGTCTCCGGCGACTCCGAGTTCGTCCACCACGCCTGGCGCAAGGACCACAAGGACCTGCGCGACCTGCCCTTCCCGATGCTGGCCGACGCCAAGCACGAGCTGATGCAGGCCTGCGGCGTCGAGGGCGAGGACGGCTACGCCCAGCGCGCCGTCTTCATCGTGGACCCGAACAACGAGATCCAGTTCGTCATGGTGACCGCCGGCTCCGTCGGCCGTAACCCCAAGGAGGTCCTGCGGGTCCTCGACGCCCTGCAGACGGACGAGCTGTGCCCCTGCAACTGGACCAAGGGCGAGGAGACGCTCGACGCCGTCAAGCTCCTCTCCGGCGAGTGAGCTGATCTCTCATGGCGCTCGATGAGCTGAAGTCCGCAGTACCGGACTACGCCAAGGACCTGAAGCTGAACCTCGGCTCGGTCATCGGCAACTCCGACCTGCCGCAGCAGCAGCTGTGGGGCACCGTCCTCTCCTGCGCGATCGCGACCCGCTCGCCGATCGTGCTCCGCGAGCTGGAGCCGGTGGCCAAGGCCAACCTGTCGCCCGAGGCGTACACGGCCGCCAAGTCGGCCGCCGCCATCATGGCGATGAACAACGTCTACTACCGCACCCGGCACCTGCTGTCGGACCCGGAGTACGGCAACCTGCGCGCGGGTCTGCGGATGAACGTCATCGGCAACCCGGGCGTGGAGAAGGTCGACTTCGAGCTGTGGTCGCTGGCCGTCTCGGCCATCAACGGCTGCGGCCTGTGCCTCGACTCGCACGAGCAGGTCCTCCGCAAGGCGGGCGTCTCGCGCGAGACGATCCAGGAAGCGTTCAAGATCGCGGCGGTCCTGCAGGCCGTCGGCGCCACCCTGGACGCCGAGCAGGTCCTGGCGGACAACGCCTGATCCGCACATCGCATACGAGTGGGCCCCGGACGAC
>NZ_BMUT01000008.1:0-89657 GCF_014650335.1 Streptomyces hiroshimensis | reverse complement strand
ACGTCCGGGGCCCACTCGTATGCTCAGCCCGTCGGCTCCGCCGGGGGCGGCGGCCCGTCCGCCGGCGCCGCGGCCAGGGCCTTGTCCCTGGTGTAGGCGCGGAGATACCCGACGACCGTATTGGTGACGGCGACCAGCGGAACGGCGACCACCGCGCCGCCGATGCCCGCCACCAGGGAGCCCGCGACCACCGACAGGACCACCGCGAGCGGGTGGACGCGCACGGCGCGGCCGAGGATGAACGGCTGCAGGACGTGGCCCTCGATCTGCTGCACCGCGAGCACCACGATCAGCACCATCAGGGCCGTGAAGACGTCCTTGGTCACCAGCGCCACGACCACCGCGAGCGCGCCGGAGACCACGGCGCCCACGAGCGGGACGAAGGCGAACAGGAAGATGAAGACGGCCAGCGGCACCGCGAGCGGCACCTTCAGGAAGAACAGCCCTATGCCGATGAAGATCGCGTCGATCAGGGCCACTATCACCGTGCCCCGCACATAGGCCGTCAGCGTCGCCCACGCCCGCGGGCCCGCGCCCGCCACGCCCTCGCGCGCCGCCGCCGGGAACAGCTTCAGCAGCCACCCCCAGATGCGCGGCCCGTCGTAGAGCAGGAAGAGCGTGCTGAACATCGCCAGCAGGATGCCCGTCAGCACCTCCAGGATCACCTGAACGCCCTCTATGCCGGCGGAGGTGATGTCCTTGGTGTTGGCGCCGATGGCCGTGCTGAGGTTGTCGGCGATGTTGTTGATCTGCGTCTCGGTGACGTGGAACGGGCTGGTGAGCAGCCAGTGCTTCAGGTCCTTGATGCCCTGCTGGACCTGCCCGGACAGGTCGTCGAGGTTGTCCGTCACCTGCCACACCACGAACCAGCCGACCAGGCCCATGACGACGAAGCCGGAGATGAAGGTCATGGCCGTGGCGAGCCCCCGCGGCACACCACGTCTCTTCAGCCAGGCGACGGTCGGCTGCAGCAGGGCGGTGATCAGCAGGCCGACGACGAAGGAGAGCACCACCAGGCGGACGGCGCTGATCACCCGCATCAGCACCCAGAGGGTGCCGGCCAGGACCAGCAGCCGCCAGCTGACCTCGGCCGCGACCCGTACGCCCCAGGGGACGGCGGCCACGGGGTCGGGGCGCGCGGGAACCGCGGGGGCGTACCCGGGCGGCGGCGGTACGTGCTCGGGTACGGGTTCGGCTGCGGCGGGCGCGGGTTCGCCTGCAGCGCTGCGGGCGCGGCTGCCGGAGTCACCGGAGGTGCCGGAGTCGCCGGAACGTATCGGCTGGGAGGCGCGTGCAGGGTCGGCGGCGCGGCCGGGCTCGGGTGCGCCGTCGGCACCGGTGGTGCCGGCGGCCGGCGCCGCGCTCTCCACCTCGGCCGTGCGCTCCTCGAGCCGCCGGGCGAGACGGGTCAGACCCGCTCCCACTCCGCCGACCCATCGTGGCAATCTGGACATTTCTCTTCCTCTACCCCCACTCCCCCGTGGCCAGGGTGAACGTTACCCCTGACGGGTGACACCGGAAGACAGCCGGAAGACAGCCGGAGCACGGCCGGAACACGGCCCGGGAGACAGCCGAACCCCCGGCCTGGTGAGGACCGGGGGCTCGCGAGGGCGGGGAAGTGACCGGCGCTAGGCGCGGCCGGTGCGCCCTAGTACCACTGGTTGGCCTGCCAGAACGACCAGGCGCCGCAGGGGCTGCCGTAGCGCTCGTTCATATAGCCGAGGCCCCACTTGATCTGGGTGGCGGGGTTGGTCCGCCAGTCGGCACCGGCGGAGGCCATCTTGGAGCCGGGGAGCGACTGCACCAGGCCGTACGCCCCGGAGGAGGCGTTGGTGGCCGTGTAGTCCCAGCTGCTCTCGTTGTTCACGATGTTGCTGAAGCACTGGAACTGGTCGCCGGGGACCATCGAGCGCGCCATCGCCTGGACCTCGGCGGTGGAGTAGGAGCCCTTGGCGGGGAAGGACGAGGCGTCGCGGGTGGCGGACCGGGAGCTGATCTGCTCCTTGTCCTCCTTCTCGCGCTCCTTGGCCTTCTCCTCGGCCTCCTTCTTCTTGGCGGCCTCGTCCGCGGCTTCCTTCTTCGCGGTGGCGTCCTCGGCGGCCTGCTTGCGCGCGGCCTCCTCGGCGTCCTTCTTGGCCGCGCTCTCGGCAGCCTCGGACTGCGTGTCCGCCTGCTGGGTCAGGGAAGCGGCCTGTGCCCGGACGTTCTGTCCTGCGGGGATGTCCGCGAGGAGCGTCTGGTCCGCTGCGGTCGCCTCGACCCGGTCGGTCGTACCCTGGTCATGGCCTGCAGCGACACCTACGACGGCGCCGACGGTGGTGACCGCGGTGGCGGATGCCACGGCGAATCCCCGGACCGAAATCCGGCTCACACGTTTTCCTTCCAGCATCGCCCGCATGGGTGACCTCGCGAGCGCGATCGTGCCCCTGGCGCTGGCCTCCGTAATCGGTCACAGAAGGCGCGGGCCCGGTGGGGCCTCCCGCAAGGGAGGTCCACGTGACGCTCGGGCGGCATACGGCGACGCTGTTCAGTTCTGGATCTGCTGTGCACCGCCCCCTGAGGGGCTGAGGTGCCGTATGCGGGGCCTGACAGGACCCAGACTCTGCCCGACCCGGTTGCCCGGAGGCAATTCCGGGTTACGTGGGAAAGGTCACACCTCGTTTATGCCTGGGCTTTTCCGGAAAGCCCGACGCACAACAGCGGCGCGCGGCTAAGCTCCTTGGCTTTGCCGCGCGCCGCCGGGGAACGAACGTCCTTCAGGGAACGGCCGAATGGGCCGGTTGCCCTTCGAGCCGTATCAGATCCGGCCTTCCTCCAGCATTTCGGTCACCAGCGCCGCAATCGGCGAACGCTCCGAACGCGTGAGCGTGACATGCGAGAAGAGCGGATGCCCCTTCAGCTTCTCGACCACGGCGGCCACGCCGTCGTACCGCCCCACGCGGAGGTTGTCGCGCTGCGCCACGTCGTGCGTGAGCACGACACGAGAATTGGCGCCGATGCGGGAGAGGACCGTCAGCAGCACGTTCCGCTCCAGCGACTGCGCCTCGTCCACGATCACGAAGGCGTCGTGCAGCGACCGGCCGCGGATGTGGGTGAGCGGCAGCACCTCCAGCATGCCGCGCTCGACGACCTCCTCGATCACCTCGGAACTCGTCACCGCCGAGAGGGTGTCGAAGACGGCCTGGGCCCAGGGGCTCATCTTCTCCGCCTCGCTGCCCGGCAGATACCCCAACTCCTGCCCGCCGACCGCGTACAGCGGCCGGAAGACCATCACCTTGCGGTGCTGGCGCCGCTCCAGGACGGCCTCCAGCCCCGCGCACAGCGCCAGCGCGGACTTGCCCGTGCCGGCCCGGCCGCCCATCGACACGATCCCGATCTCGGGGTCGAGCAGCAGGTCGAGCGCGACGCGCTGCTCGGCGCTGCGGCCGTGGATGCCGAACGCCTCGCGGTCGCCGCGCACCAGCCGCACCGAGCCGTCGGCCGCGACCCGGCCGAGCGCCTTGCCCCGCTCGGACTGCAGCACCAGGCCGGTGTGCACGGGCAGTTCCGCGGCCTCCGGGATGTCGGCGACCTCGGCGGCGAAGAGCCCGTCCACCTGCTCGGCGGTGACGGTGAGCTCCGCCATCCCGGTCCACCCGGAGTCGGTGATCGCGAGCTCCGCGCGGTACTCCTCGGCGAGCAGGCCGACCGCCGACGCCTTGATCCGCAGCGGCAGGTCCTTGGAGACGACCGTGACGTCGTACCCCTCGGCCTGGAGGTTGCGGGCGACCGCGAGGATGCGCGAGTCGTTGTCACCGAGGCGGAAGCCGGCGGGCAGTATGCCCGTATCCGAGTGGTTGAGCTCGACCCTGAGCGACCCGCCCAGATCGCCGATCGGAATCGGGGAATCCAGTCGGCCGAATTGCACCCGGTACGTATCCAGCAGACGCAGTGCCTGCCGTGCGAAGTAACCGAGCTCGGGGTGGTGCCTCTTGGCCTCCAACTCCGTGACCACCACCACGGGCAGCACGACCTCGTGCTCCTCGAAGCGGGACATGGCGCCTGGGTCGGCCAGCAGGACGCTGGTGTCGAGGACGTAGGTGCGCCGGTCGTTCTCACGGCGCTTCTTGCTGGTCACCACGGGTGGACGAACCCCCTCGGGGAGGTCGGGGCGCGACGGCGTCGCCGGGGAATGGGCCGGGGTCGGAGCCCTTCGAGGGCCCGGCTGCGGCCCTCCGCGGGCGGCCGCGCGGCCTGACAGGGCCGCTCGGTCCGCACGGTCGTCGTCCGTGTGCAAAGGGCCTCCCGGGCGGGCGGCCCCATGCCGCCCGCTGGCAGAGCGACGGTCTTTGGACAGACCGTCGGCCTGCAGGGGATATTCCCGCTGGACCGCTTGACCATGCAACGGCATATGCGGTGACGTGGTGAGCCACCGGTCCGTCAGGAGCCGTACCAGACTGCATCTCCCCGGGGATAACCCCCGGACCCCCAGCCGGGATCCGTTCGCGCTGCAAACGCCTTAGGAGCCGTACCTGCGGTGCCGCGCCGCGTAATCCCGCAATGCGCGCAGGAAGTCGACCTTCCGGAAAGCCGGCCAGAAGACTTCGCAGAAGTAATACTCCGAGTGCGCGCTCTGCCAGAGCATGAACCCGGACAGCCGCTGTTCACCGCTGGTGCGGATGATGAGATCCGGATCGGGCTGGCCGCGCGTGTAGAGGTGCTTGGTGATGTGGTCGACGTCGACCTGTTCGGCCAGTTCCTCGTAGGACGTGCCGTTTTCGGCCGCTTCGAGGACCAGCGAGCGCACCGCGTCCGCGATCTCCTGCCGGCCGCCGTAGCCGACGGCCACGTTGACCAGTATTCCGCCGGTGCCGAGCGTGTCCTGCTCGGCCTCCTTCAGCACCGACTGGGTGCGGGCGGGCAGCAGGTCCATCGTGCCGACGTGGTGCACGCGCCAGCGGCCGTCCGCGGCGAGGCCGCGCACCGTGTTCTCGATGATGCCGAGCAGCGGGTTGAGCTCCACGGCCGGGCGGTCGAGGTTGTCGGTGGAGAGCATCCAGAGGGTGACGACCTCGACGTCCGTCTCGGCGCACCAGCCGAGCAGCTCGGAGATCTTGTCGGCGCCGGCCTGGTGGCCCTGCTCGGTCGTGCGGCCGTCGGCCCGCGCCCAGCGGCGGTTGCCGTCGAGGATGACGCCGATGTGCTTGGGCACCTGCGCATGGTCGAGGCGGCCTTCCACCCGGCGTGCGTAGAGCCTGTACACCAGGTCGCGCAACTTCACGTTTCCAGCCCCTCCAAGCCACAGCGGTCGCCCCGAGGGCGCCACATTACTGCCCGCGTGTCACGGGAACCCAACTCGGTCTGTCACAAGACCGTGATAGTCAGATGCACATGACCGATTCCACACATTCCGCTCACTATCGTGCGGCCGATTCCCGCTACGACGCCATGGAGTACCGGCGAACGGGCCGCAGCGGCCTGAAGCTGCCGGCCATCTCCCTCGGACTGTGGCACAACTTCGGCGACGACCGCAGCCTGGAGTCGCAGCGCGCCATTCTGCGCCGCGCCTTCGACCTCGGTGTCACGCACTTCGACCTGGCCAACAACTACGGGCCGCCGCCCGGCTCCGCCGAGCTGAACTTCGGCAAGATCTTCGCACAGGACTTCCGCCCGTACCGCGACGAGATCCTGATCTCGACGAAGGCCGGCTATCTCATGCACCCCGGCCCGTACGGCGAGTGGGGTTCGCGGAAATACCTGCTGTCGTCGCTGGACGCGTCGCTGCGCCGGATGGGTGTCGACTATGTCGACATCTTCTATTCGCACCGGTTCGACCCGGAAACCCCGCTGGAGGAGACGATGGGCGCGCTCGCGTCCGCCGTGCAGCAGGGCAAGGCGCTGTACGCGGGCGTGTCCTCGTACAGCGCGGAGCAGACGGCCGAGGCGGCGCGGCTGCTGCGCGCGATGGGGGTGCCGGCGCTGATCCACCAGCCGTCCTACTCGATGATCAACCGGTGGACGGAGGACGACGGCCTGCTCGACACCCTGGAGGCGGAGGGCATGGGCTGCATCGCGTTCGCGCCGCTCGCCCAGGGGCTGCTCACCGACAAGTACCTGCACGGCGTCCCGGAGGGCTCGCGCGCGTCGCAGGGCAAGTCGCTGGACCCGGGGCTGCTGACGGAGGACGTGGTGGGCCGGCTGAGCGGCCTGAACGCGATCGCCGGGCGGCGCGGGCAGTCGCTCGCCCAGCTGGCGCTCAGCTGGGTGCTGCGCGATCCGCGGATGACCTCGGCGCTGATCGGCGCGTCGAGCGTCGGCCAGCTGGAGGCCAATGTGGCCGCGCTGGGGGCGCCGAAGCTGACCGATGAGGAACTGGCGGAGATCGATTCCTTCGCGGTAAGCACCGAAGGCGTCAACATCTGGGCCCGCCGCGGCTGACCCGGTGCGGACCGGCCCGGCATGCACGCTTCGTCACCGTGGGTGACGAGGGGGAAAGAAAACGGGCCGGTCCGTGGGGGGGATACGGACCGGCCCGAGGGGGGGTTTCCACCTTAACCGGTCTGAGGCCGTGCTCGTTGCACCGACGGGGGTGACGGCGGGTGGGATGCTGACACTGGGTGACCTTTTCGATCTTGAACGGGTAGGCGCGGCCGGAGTGTTCGAAGGCCCGAGGGGCCTGTCAGCACTGGGCCTACAGCGTAGAACCAGCCATTCGGCGGACAGTCTCGTTCGGCACTTGGGAACACTTCGATAACGTCCGGAAAAATCACGGTCGACTTGACGCGGCGATGAGCTCGGGCGCGTCGGTGGGCCGTTCGGCGGCACCCTCCGCCCGGCGGGTGCCGCCCCGCCGCGGAAGATCGGGAACGAGGGTGACGACCCCGATGACGGCCATGGCGGCGCCGAGCCAGAGCGGGGAGCGCAGGCCGTAGGCGTCGATGGCCAGCCCGCCGACCGACGAGCCGATGATGATCCCGAGGGTGATGAACGAGGAGTGGATGGAGTTGACCAGCGGGCCGGCGTTTCCGGCGCGCTGGACGCGGGTGACCATCGCCGGGTTCATGGTGACGCCGACGAGGCCGACGCCCAGCAGGAAGGCCACCGCCGGGACGGGCAGGTGCGCGGTCAGCGCGAAGCCGGCGAGGAAGGCCGCGTTGAGGACGAGGCCGCACAGCAGGACGCGGACGGGGTACCGGTCGGCGAGGCGCCCGACGACCCAGTTGCCGACGACGGTGGCGGCACCGTAGGCGATGAGCAGCAGGGGGACGGAGCCGGCGGAGAAGCCGGTGACCTCGGTGAGGACGGGGTTGACGTAGCTGAACGCCGAGAACGTCGCCCCGATGACGAAGGTGCTGGTCAGGAGCGCGAGCCAGAGCCCCCGGCGCTTGAAGACGGCCAGCTCCCGGCGGATGCCGCCGCTCTCGGCGGAGCGCTCCACGTCCGGGATGCCGGCGGCGGTGCAGAGCGCGGCGAGCAGGGCGAGGGCGGAGATGGCCCAGAAGGCGGCGCGCCACCCGAAGTGCTCGCCGACCAGCGTGGACAGCGGCAGGCCCAGCAGCGTGCCGAGCATCAGGCCGTTCATGGCGACGGCGATGGCGCGGCCGCGCACCTCCGGGCGTGTCAGCCGGGCGCACAGGGACAGCGAGACGCCGAAGAAGGCCTGGGAGGCGACGCCGGTGACGATCCGCGCGGCCATCATGGCGCCGTACGTGGTCGCGGTGGCGGCGAGGACGTTGCCGGCGAGGAAGACGGCGAAGAGCGTCAGCAGGGCCGTCCGCGGCCGCAGCCGCATCACGGCCACGGTCAGGAAGGGACCGCCGGCGGCCATGGCGACCGCGAAGGCGGTGATGAGGTAGCCGATCTCCGGAACGGTGACGCCCAGCCCGTCGGCCATCTGGGGCATCAGTCCGGCGACGACGAATTCGCTGGTCACCATGGCGAAGATGCCGAGGGCGAGCAGATAGACGGCGCGGGGCATGGTGGGGAGTACTCCTTGGGGACGGGTGCGGGGAGGTTTTGGATTGCTCAGTACAAAATCAAGACATGCAAAGGGCAGACAGGGGACGAATGAAAGGGACGAACAGAGAAGTGCGCGGGGGCACCCCCGCCGGATGGCTCTGCCGGATGGCTCTGTCAGATGGCGTCGACCGTGGTCCGCAGGATGCCTTCGAGCGCCTGCCGCCCGACGCCGGCGCGGGCGGAGACGCGCATGCCGCCGATGGCCGCGATCACGAAGTGCGCGAGGGCGCCGGCGTCCTTGGCGCGGTCGATGTCGCCGTCGCGCTGCCCGGACTCGATGGCGGCCTTGAGGGCCTCGAACCGGAGCCGGTAGTCACGCTCCAGCACGCCGGCCACCTCGGGGTCCCTGGACGCCAGCTCGATACAGGTGTTGACGACGAGACAGCCGCGGCCGTCCTCCGCATAGAGCCCCTCCTCCTCGATGATGACGCCGAGGAGGGCCCGGATCTTCTCCCGCGCGGGCATGGCGCTCTCCAGGACCGCGTCGATGCCACCGTTCTTGCGCTCCATATAGCGGAGCAGGGCGCGCCGGAAGAGGTCGTGCTTGCTCTTGAAGGCGTTGTAGATGCTGCTCCGGCCCAGGCCGGTGGCCTCGCACAGGTCCTGGGTCGAGGTCGCCTCGTACCCGGCGGTCCAGAACGCCTCCAGCGCGGCGTCGACCGCCCGCTCCTCGTCGAACTTCCTCGGTCGGGCCATGACAGGACCGTAGCAGTTCTGTATCGCTCATTCCAATACTTGCTCGGGTTTCCCGTAGGCCCCTCCTCAGGGACAGAGGTCGTCGAGGGCCCGCCGGATGGTGCGGATCATGAGCCGGGGGCGGCAGAAGACGTCGTCCCGCGTGAAGCGGAGGACGCGGCGGACCTCGGGGCAGCCCGCGAGCTCGTTGAAGCGCATGGTGTCGTTCTGGTGGGCGGCTCGCGTGCCGTGCCAGGCGAACCCCTCGATCTCGATGCCGAGCCCTTCCGCCCGGAAGAGGAAGTCCAGCCGCACCGTACGCCCGCGGGCCGTGGTGGCCTCGGCCTGCGACTCCGGATGCAGCCCCTCGCGCCCCATCTCCAGACGGGCCTGGGACTCGGCCGGGGAGCCGCTGGCCGGATCGGCGAGCGCCAGCGCCCGCATCAGGTCGGCCGGGGTCCGTACGCCTGTGGTGACCTGGATGCCGGAGACCACGGTCACCTCGGCCTCCGCCAGCGGGAGCCGGTGGACGACGGCGCCCGCCGCGCGCCTGCGCCCCGCACGGGAGGTGAACTCGGGCCTGCACGGCCGTATGAGGACGACGCCGTGCGCGACGGCGGCCGCGCTGTGGCTCACGACCAGCTCCGGGTGATGCAGCTGCAGGGCCCGTAACCGCAGCCGCAGATCGGCCTCCCGGCCGGGCTCCGCCCATGCACCGGCATGCAGACGCGTCCAGCCCGCGCGGCGCAGCGACCGGGCCGCTCCACCACGGGACAGCCCGGCGGCCACGGCCTGGGAGGTCAGCACGAATCCGCCTTGCGCGACGGCCAGTTCGCGCAGGCGCGGGTGATCTGCCTTCACCCGTCAAGGACAGCGCATCTCCGCCCGTACGGCGACCCCTGTGGACAACGCGGAGCGGACGCCGCGACTTGCAGGGTGATACAACGCTCGAACACGAACCCGCCGACTGACAACCGACGACCGACAACCGACGACCGACAACCGACGACCGACGGAAGGACAGCACATGGCCCGCTGGCAGGACGGCCGGGCGACACTGCACATCACGGACGGCGCACCGTCGACAAGCGCAACGGCCACGAAGCCGATCCCCCTGGAGATCGCCGCCTCGTACCGGGCGCGCACCCGCGGACTCCTCGGCCGGGACGGCATCGACGGCGCCCTCCTGCTGACCCCCGCCGGCAGCGTCCACACCTTCCGCATGCGATTCGCCATCGACGTCGCCTATCTGGACCGCCACCTCCGGGTCCTGGCGGTCCACACCATGAAGCCCGGCCGCCTCGGCGCACCCCGCCTGCGCTCCCGGCACGTACTGGAGGCGGAGGCGGGCGCGATGGAGAGGTGGGGGTTGCGGGCGGGGGTACGCGTCACCGTCGAGGCATGAGGCTGCCGGTCCGGACACGGAACCGGGCCTTGGAGCGGCGGACCGGCACCCGTGCAGCCAGCCACCATCCGCCGAGCCAGCACAGCAGCGCAGCACCCGAGGAAACACCTGCATAACCGATGACGCGCAGAGTGTCCCGTCTCGTGCCGCCGTCGCCGGCCACGGCTTCCGGATCGGCGGTGACGCCGAAACCTGCGGCCACGGCATCGCCGTCGTAGGCGGGTGCGGCCCTGGGCGTTCCGTCGACCGCGATCCGCAAGGTGATCGGCACGGGGCGGCTCACGACTTCGCCGACCTTCGGATGCAACCCCACCTGCAGGTAGTACCAGCCGGCGACGCGCATCGCGTTCGCCGCGTCCGACCGGCCTCGCAGGCGGTTTTCGTAGGCGACCGGAGCGGTGCCCAACGACACCGTCCTCGGCATCCCCCGGTAGTCCTCGACGGACTCTCCCACATAGCCGCGCGCCGGATTGTTCAGCCCGATCCGTACACCGCCGGGGGCGTAGAAGCCCGGGGGCGCGAACGCCTTGGGAACGTCCGCGACCACGGAGAGCCGCTGACCCCAGGAGACCGGGATCCGGTAGAAGCGGGTCTGGCCGGGGAGCACCTCGTCCTGCCAGACGCCGTTGCCCATGGGCGGAGCGTCATTGAAGCCGGTGCCGCCGACCACCCGGCCGGTGCCGCGGCCCATGACGGAGGACGACGCCGGACTCCAGGTTCCGGTGCCGGAAACTCCGGTGCCGGACGTGACGGCCGGGCTTCCTTCCTTGAGCCCCGGCTCCGTCATGTACTTGATCTCGGTCGGATAGGTGCCCCCGGTCCGCCCCGTCCGCTCCACCACCACGTGGTACCGGCCCGCGCGCCCGCACCCGCCGCCGCCCGCATCCGGCTGAGCCCTGCGGACCGCGTAGTCGGCCAGGGGATGGCCGCTGTCCGTGTCGCGGAACCTCGCTTCCCCGAAGCCGCATTCCCGCCCGTCCTCCTGCCGCAGCGCCACGTGGATGCCGTCCTCGGAACCGACGGCGGCACCCGGTGCAGGAGCCCCGACCACCGAGACGTAGGCATCCGATCTCGCGTCCAGGTCCACGGCGTAGAACTTCTTCTCGCCGGGGCCGATCGTGTCCGTGTACGTTCCCGGCCGCAGCAGCGGCCCTTGTACTGCGGACGTGGAGCCGCTGACCTCTTTCGCACTCGCCGCCGGTCTGTAGGACGACGAGCTGCCGGCTTCCGCGGCTCCTGCCGGCCTCCCCTGCCCGAGCGGAAGCACACAGAGCGCCGCCGCGGTCGCGAGGGCGGTCCTGTGCCTGCGCCGGTACCGCATCACACGCCTCCCCGGCATCGCGAATTCGGCCCGGCCCCATCCTGCACGTGCCGGTGTCATCCGCGCAGGCATTCCGCATGCCTGTGCTTCCCGGCTTCAGGACGACACGCTCGCGGCCCCCAGGAGCAGGCCGAGGAAGGCACCGATCAGCATGAACGGCCCGAAGGGCATGGCCGATTTCCGGCCCGCGCGCCTCAGCAGCATCAGCCCGACTCCGTAGGCCGCTCCCAGGGAGATCCCCAGGAAGAAACCGACGAACAGCACGGCCCAGCCGTACCAGCCCAGGGCGGCGCCCACGAGAAGTGCCAGCTTCACGTCTCCGAAACCCATCCCGTTGGGGTGGATCAGGAAGAGGACGAAGTACACGCCGGCGAGAGCCAGCGCGCCCCCGGCGGCCCCGGCCCACGAGCCGCCGTGACCGGAGACGAGGGCCGCCAGGCCGAGCAGCACCACGGCCGCCCCCGCCGAGGGAAGGGTCAGGACGTCCGGCAGACGGTGCACGGTGGCGTCGACCACGGCCAGGACGGCGGCGAAGGGCATGAGCAGGAGCCAGACCACCAGCTCGGGCCGCGGGCCGACCGCCGCGGCGAGGGCGGCGCAGACCAGCGTGCAGATCAGGGGCATCGCGACGACCGCAGGCCCGTAGGCGGGGCAGCGCTCGGACGCCTCCGGCCCGGTACCCGGCGCGGCACAACGCGCCGGCCCCAGCCACCCCCTCGCCACACCGGTGATCGGGTGCCCGGCCGGGCACGCCTCGCGCCACGGCTCTTCGGGCTCCACGGCGAGCCGGTAGGCGGCACGGGGGACCAGAAGTCCGGTGACGGCGCCGAAGGCGGCGGCGAGGAGGATGAGAGACAGATGCACGTCACGACCCTACGGACCGGGCGGGGAAGGGGTCATGGGCCCGGGGGCCCAAGGGGCGGGTGACGGGGCCCAGTCCGGTTCACAGGATTCCGGCGAGGAGGGCCGCAAAGAGCAGCATGCCCAGAGAGAACAGCCCGAATACCAACGCGAAGAGGGCCGGCACGGCCACAGCGCCCCAGTTCTTGCGGTCCGCGATGGTGGCGGTCTTCGCGGGTGCCTTCGGGTCGTAGGACACCCGCACCGGGGTCCCGACCGAAATGCCGCCGAAGGCACGGCCGGGGTCCTCGAAGCGCACCTCACAGCCGTTCCGGTCCTGGAAGGCGAAGACGAAGTGCTTGGTCGCCGTGTCGCTGTCGCTGCTCCGGCTCCACCGGAAATCGACGCACTGGCCGAGGGCCCGTTCACCATGCCGGAGCACGCGCAAGACTGTGAACAGGCGGCGCATGGAGGAGAGAGAGATGAGACCGAAGAACACCGCCGTGAAGCACAGGGAGGCGGTCTCTCCCTCGAAGATCTGCACGGATATCTCCCCTTGTCATCAGCAGGCCACGTCGACGGGCTTCAGCTCGCGCGCGTCACCCGGTCACCCGGTCACCCGAATGGATTCGACGATCTTGCCGATGTCGTCCTCGGACAGCTTTCCCTTCACGGCATTGATCCGCACCAGGAACGCTTCGTCCTTCTTGTCCATGCCGACGATGTCCACCCCGGTCATCCGGGTCCCCTTCGGCGGCGTGTTCTGCTGGCCGGTGGACGTGAACTCGTAGTCGACGCGCCGGGCGTCATCGGTCCCCCGGACACCGACCTTCTTCTGTCCTCCGAGGGTCGACCCGAGCTGGACGCTGGCCTCGGCACCGATGGCCGCCATCTCCGCCGACGTGGCCGTGGTGAAGTTGATCTGCACACCGACCTTTCCGACCGTCTTCGCCCCTTCCGTGAGGGTGGCCGCGGCCGCGGTGTGACTACCCCGGTCGGCAGCGCCGAGCTCGGTAAAGCCGGGCGGGTAGGAGACGGTGAGCCGCTGGGCGTCCAGCGACTTCCATCCCTCGGCAGCGGAGGCACCCGCATCCTTCTCGCTCCCGCAGCCGGCCAGCAGCACCGCCGCCAGCGCGCCGACCCCGACGCCCTTGAGAGAGCGCAGCACAGGCTTCACGTCCGTCCCCTTCCCATCCCCATCGGTCACGTCGCAGCTCTCCCGTCACTTCGCGCAGTAGCTGTACGGTACGTATCCGCGCTTTCCGTCCGCAGGCGCACCGAGGAACTTCGCCTCGTCCAGCTTCTGCTTGCTGTGCTCCGTGGTCACCTTGAAGCCGAGGCTGAGTCCCAGCGTGAGGTCGAAGCCGTACTCCGCGGCGCTCGATTCGCCGTTGTAGTGCATCTTGCTGGACATGCCCTTGTCGAAGAGGAGCTGGCCGAAGCGGTCGTCGTCGCCGGGCCGGGTCGTCGGCGCGTGGTCGCCGAACATGTAGGTGAACGGAGCGGTGTTGTCTCCGGACCCGTCCAGCCACTTCTCGGCGGTGGCCCGGTCGGCGTCCCCCTTGTTTCCTTCCGGGAACACGATCGAGTTGGTGACGACGTCGACGTCGTTCGTCTTGGAGCTGCCGCCGGCCTTGGCGCCGCCGCCCTTCTTGTCGGCCCCGTCCTTCCCGTTGTCCTTGGAGCCGCTCGCCTTGCCGCCGTCGTTGGCCTTCCTGTCGACCGTCTGGGTCATGTCGATGCGGGTGAGCTTGCCGGTCTTCTTGTCCCGGGTGACGGTCATGGTCCCGGTCCGGGCGACCGTTCCTTCGGAGGAGCCGCTGAGACCACCGGCCTCGGCCCCCACCTTGCCGCCGTACTCCATTCCGGCGGAGTACGTGTAGGCCTTGGTCCCGTTGATGTCGTTGTTCGTGAAGGTGACCTCGGGAGAGAACTTGAACTTTCCGCCCAGCTGAGCGGAGAGCTTCTTCTCATCCGCAGCGGAGATCTTCAGGCCTGCCTCGGCCGAGCCTTCGAGACCGATCTTGCCGTAGCCGATGTGCCGGTCGCCGAGCTTCTTCTCGATCTTCTCCCGCTCCTTGGCGTACTTGTACCCCGAGTACCAGTTGCCGCCGCCCATCCCGCCGTACTTCGTGGCGGTCTCCCAGGTCTTCATCACCTCGATGTCCTTGCGGAACTTCTCGGCCTGCTCCGGGCTGTCGAAGGCCCAGGTGTCGCCGTTGGTGACCTTGACGCCGGCGCCCAGCTCGACCTTGTCGGTGCCCAGCTTGCCGACCTTGAGACCCGGCTTCCACTCCCCGGTCGCGCCGACCGAAGCGGCGTCGGTGAAGGTGAGATAGACCTTCTGGTCTTTGCCGTCGACCTTGCCGTCGCCGTTGACGTCCGTCTTCGACTGGAAGGTCTGCTGCTGGAAGCCGTACTCGTTGCCCCACTTGAACCAGGCGATCTTGGCTTCGCTGCCCGCGGTATCGGCGACGGTGGCGATGTTGCACAAAGGCGGCTCGAAGTCGGCGTCCTTCTTCCCGCCGGCCTCCGCCTGGCCGCCTGTCCCGCAGCTGCCCCCGAGGGCCCGGCAGAGCTTCTCCTTGATCTTCCCGCCGATCGACGCCCCGGCACCGGTGGCCAGCAGTCCGGCGATCACCGCGACGACGACCACCAGCGTGCCGATGTAGTCCACGGCCGTCTGCCCGAGGTCGTCCCATGGGCGGCCGGAGCGCTCGCCCTCTCGCCCTCCCAGCAACCGGTCCAGGAGCAGGGCGCACATTCCGCCGAAGACCAGGGAGGCCACCGCCATCCACACGCCTTCGGCGACGATGATGTCCCAGCTGCCGAACAGGTTCCTCAGCGTGACCGCCACCGGAACGGCGAGCGCGGCAAGGAGGTGGAGCGGGAGCGAGTGGCGGTACGGCTCCTTGTGCAGCCGCGCCGCGACCAGCGCGGAGAGTGCGATCACCAGCACGCTCGGCACGTGGAGCAGTGCCATGCGCCAGCCGAACGACTCCAACCGCTCCGGCGTCGCGAGCGCGTTCAGGGCGAGGACGCCCAGCAGGTATCCGGCGCCTAACGTCACCACGAGGCCGGCGGCCCAGGAACGCATCAGGGAGAAGAGAACTCCGAGCCGTGACGCCGGGGGATCGCCGTCGAACCGACTCGTCGGCCCGCGCCCCCAGTTGGTGCCTGCCCCGTTCATGCGTCGCGCCCCTCCCCCTCGCGTGATCACGTGAGGGGGACGCTAACGGCGCTACGGTCCCAGGGTCTTGGGCCCTGGGACCCCAATTCGCCGACCCGGGGCCCGCATTCGGCCGGCAGGTCAGCCGGTCACTCTGACGGACTCCACGATCTTGTCGATGTCGGAAGGGGAGACGGCACCCTGTTTCCTGATGATGCGCACCAGAAAAGGCCTGTCCTTGGAGTCCATGGCGACGACATCGGTGCCGTCGAGAGTGGTCCCTTCCGGAGGAGAGTGATCCAGTCCGTTCGACACCCGGGGGTCGTATTCGATGCGACGGGCCTCGACGCCCCCGAGCTTGATGTCCTTCGAATCCTTGGACCCGCCGCCCAATACGTAGGTGGCTTGGGCCCCCGACGCAGCCATATCGAGGTCACCGGCCCACATGAACGACGTCTGGACGGCGATCCTTGCAACGATGGCGCCGTCCTTGCTCAGGGTGACGCCGGTGGTGTTCGGCTTCTTCTCCTGCTCCGGAGGAACAGGCTTCCACCCCTCCGGGTAGGACACCTCCACCTGCTTGGCGTCCAGAGTCCCCCAGCCTTCCGGCGCCTTCGGGCTGCTCTCGGCGCTGCACCCGGTGAGCATGCTGCCGGCGAGGGCGGCTGCCCCGATCGTGACGGCAGCACGGCGGGTGCAGGACTTCGATGGCGTGGTGACGACCATGGCAACTCGCTCTCTTCCGGCTCGCTCGTTCACTTGGAGCAGAGGGCGAAGGGTACATAGCCGCGCGTGCCGTCCGGCCGGGGGCCGCCCAGGAACTCGGCATCGCCGATGCGCTGCACCTCCTTGGAGAACGAAGCCTTGTAGCCGAAATCTCCGATGCCGAGGTTGACATCGAATCCGAATTCTGCGGCATCGGTCACACCGGCATAGTCGGCCTTACTCGAGATGCCCTTCGCGTACATCAGCTTCTCGAAATCATCGCCGTCCTTCGGCTCACTGGTCGGCGCTTCGTCCGAAAAGATGGATTCGATGGGCTTCGTCTTGCCGCCGCGATTACCCTTCAGCCAGTCATCGGCGATATTGCGGTCCTTGTTCACGATCGACTGCAGAACCGGGTCGGTCGAATCGTCGAACTTGAGCATGTTGGTGACCACCCGCGTCTGGGTGGCCTCGTCCGACCTGCTCCCGCTGACCTTCCCCTTCGACTTATCGTTGGTGGCGGGATCCTCCTTGACCGACCCGCCGGCCTCGCCACTCGCTTTGCTGCTGCCCTTGCTCTGAATGGTGTGCGTGATGACGACGGACTTGAGCTTTCCACCGGGTTCGCGATTGACCGTTATCGTTGCCGCGCGCTTTTTGCTGATCTCACCCTTCATCCCGAGCCCCACGCCGCTCGCTTCGGCGCTGTTGGCCTTCTCGAGCTCGTAAGAGTAAGTTCTTCCCTCAAGGTTGTTGATGCTGTCATGGGTGACGGTCACCGAAGGTGAAACCTTCAGCTTTCCACCCAGCTTCCCCGTGAACTTCTTGGCCTCGTCGGGAGAGAATTCGAAAGACCCGTTCACCGAGCCCTCCGCAGCAACCGTGCCGTAGGAGATCTTCTTGCCGTCGACTACCTCGTTGATCTCGCGCCTTGCCTTGTAGAAGCGCTTGACGGCGTCGCTGCTCACGCGCGGGGATTCATGCGCCCGCCCACCCGTGGCACTACTCTTGGTGGCCGCGTACTCGTTCAGCTTTTTCATGAAGTCGTCCCGCTCCTTGGCGGAACCGAATTCGAACGTGTCGCCGCTGGTCACCTTGATGCCGCCCTCAAGCTCCATCCTGGCCGGCTGCTCGTCGAACTTCCCGGCCTCCATGCCGAACTTGGGCTTCCATCCCGCACCGACCTTGCCGGCCTCGGAGAAGGTGATACGGAACCGCGGCACGGTTTGAGGCTTTCCGTCGAAGCCCTTCACCGTCTTCATGAAGTCCTGCTTCTGGAAGGCGTACTCATTTCCGATCTTGAACCAGCCCAGCTTCACCTCGTGCCCCGCGGTGTCCGTGACGTTCAAGGTGTTGCACAGACCCGGCTCGAAGGCGGCTTCATTCGGCTGCTTCGCGACGGAAATGTCCGGCGCACCCGTCGAGCAGGATCCTCCGACGGCCTGACAGATCTTCGCCTTGATCTCGTCCGCAACGGACTTCCCGAGAGTCGTGGCAGCCAGAGCGACCATGACCGCCGCGACCACCACGAGCATGCCGATGTACTCCACGGCCGTCACCCCGGAGTCGCCCCAGTTGTAGTGGACGTCGCCCCCGCGGGCACCGCTGAGGAAGACAGCGACAGCCGCTATGACACCGCCGACGATCGCCGTTCCCGCAATGACGCCGACTGCTTCGGCACCCCAGAAGTCCCACCCGGAGAAGAGGAGTTCGGCGCCGGTCAGTACGGGTGCCCCCAGTGCGGCGAGCAGGGTGAGCGGAAAGGAGTCCCTGTGCGTCTCCGGGAAGATACGGGCGGCCACCCACCCGGCCAGGGTGTTGCAGAGGAGATTGGGGGCCCAGACGAGCATGAGCCGCCACGCCAGGGAGGACAGTCGTCCGTCCGTCAGGAGGGCGCCGAAGCCGGTGAGGTCGAGCAGGTAGCCGGCGCCGTAGAGCACGAGAAAGCCCACGGCCCAGGAACGGATCAGAGGGAAGAAGGGGCCGGTGCGCCGTGGGACCGGTGCGCCGTACGGCGGATTTGCCACTCTTGAACCGAATCCGCCACCTATGCCGGTCATGCCCGCGCGCCCTCTATTCTTGATCACCTGCAGCCCACGCTAGCCTGCGCAGACTGCCCGGTCATGGGCCCACGGACCTACGCCGGGCCCAAAGATCGTTTACGACGGGGGCACATCTTGACGGAGATCGCGGCGGCCGGAGCGATCAGCCTGTGGGTACTGCCGGCGTACTTCCTGCACCGGTTGCTGACGATCTTCAGGGTGATGCGGTACGGCCTCAAGGCCGAGGCGGAGTGCGTGGAGGTGCAGATCTCCTCGGGCCGCGACGACACCACCTATCACCACGTCTTCGAGTTCGACGCCGCCGACGGCCGGCGCATCCGTTTTTCCGAGGACGTTGCACAGGGCATCCAGCGCGGCTACCGCACGGTCGTCCACTACGACCCCGCCAACCCGGAGCGCACGGCCACGATCGCGAGCCGTGATGACATCGCGCCCATCCTGCTCCCGGCCTTCGGCCTGCTGGTCGGGGGCGCTGTCTGGATTGCGTTCCTCCCGGCGGCGTTCAGCTGATTTCGGCTCAAGCAGCGCAGTCGAGCCGGAGCCATACCCTCGACATCGGAGATAACTTGCCCCACTTTGCCCATACCTGAGGCTCTCAAAGCACCCCGCCAGGGGAATGGGATGGTGTTCTCCGCGCTCCCGTGACGCGGATAAAGTGCTGCTGCAGTTGTACGGGGGAGAATGATTTGCGGTCGCCTGCAGCACGGGGCGTCCGGAGGGGACAGGGAATCAGACGTGGCGACCGCGATAGCAGTTACCAGCCCTGATCTGGTGCTGGCGCCGCTGGACGGGCGGACGCCGTCCGCAGCGGTGCTCCAGCCTCCGGGCGAGCAGTCGCTGGACGACGCTCTCGCCGCCGTGCAGGCACTGGTGGAGCAGTGCGGTCACGTGATCGTGCTCTACCCTGCGTCCCTCGCCGTGCCCCACGAGCGCCGGCTCCAGACGATCCGTTCGGTCCTGGAGAACGGCAGGATCGCACTGGTACGGGTGGATCTGCCGCCCCTGGCGCTGGCCGTGCTCGCGCGGCAGCTGCGTCAGATCTCCGTCTTCGATTTCGGTGCCGGCGTCGTCGGGTCGGCGGCACTGCTGTTCTCGCACTACCTGTACGCGGGTGCCCTGCTTAACTCCGTGGCCAAGCTCGACCACGTGGCCGTGGGGCTGAAGGCCCATGCGAAGTCCTGGGTCCCGGGTTCACAGTTCGGTGTCCTGGCCGGCCCCACGCCGGAGCTGATCAAAATCGGCGCGGACGGCGGCATGCTCGCCGGGCCGAAGTTCGGCACCTACCTGACCGTCGCTCAGGGCCGTATCGCCTCGGACTGGGTCACCTCGGCCCTCGCACCGGCCTGGGCCGTCCAGTCCCTCCACCAGGCCGAGCTGCCCAAGGAGTCCCTCCGCTGGTGGGGTACGGGCAAACTGGTCGAGTTCGCCGCGGGGATCGGGGATACTTCGGTGCTCGCGCAGCTGGTCGCCTCCGTGAAACGGCAGCCGTGCCCGTGGTGCGGACTGGAGCTCATCGGCGAGCGCTGCGTGTTCTGTTCCGCGCCTCTCTCGCCTCACGCGAACCAAGAGTCGTCCAGCGGCGTCGTTAGTCCCGAAGCCGGACTGCAGGGGCAGTCCGCCGAGTGACCTGCAGAGGGCACATCCCGGCCGCACGCCGCCGCGCGGCCGAGGTGGTGCGCACTCGCGGCACTTCTCCCGAGTACGAAGCGAGTACAGAGCAAGCTCCAGCGCGTCCCGCACCGCCGCTCACCGAATCCACCCTTGAACGAGGTAGTCCGCACCCATGAACTCACGCCAGCGCCGCGGCATCATGCTGCTTCTCCTTTCCGTTGTGTGCGCCTTCGCCGCATTCATCGGTGTTCTCTCGGTGATCAACGACGTCGACTCCAAGGTGGGGCCCGAGGTCACGGCGTACGAGCTGGCGACCGACGTCCCCGCATACCGGGCGCTGGAGGCCCGCGACTTCAAGCAGGTCTCACTCCCCAAGCGGTGGCTGCCCAGCACGGCGGTCACCAGCCTGGATGACGTCACGGGGAAGATAGCGGTCAATCCGCTCAGGGCGGGCTCCCTCTTGCAGTCCGACATGATCGCCGACCGGCCCGCGCTCAAGCCGGGCCAGCAGGAGATCGCGATCATGATCGACGCCGCGACGGGTGTCGCGGGAAAGATCACCCCTGGTGCCACCGTGAACATCTACGCGACGTTCCAGTCCGCGACCGGCAAGGGTGACGCTGCGGAGAGCGCCGCCCAGCCCCGTTCCAAGGTCATCGTCAGCAACGCCAAGGTGATCGACGTCGGCAAGCTGACCCCGCTGGCCCCCAAGCAGGGCGAGTCGCAGTCCGGCGGCTCCGCCGTGCCGATCACCTTCGCGCTCGAGACCCTCGACGCCCAGCGCATCGCCTACGCCGAGTCCTTCGCCTCCCACGTCCGCCTCGCGCTCGTCGCGCCGGGCAGTGACACGACCATCCCGCCGAACCAGCGGGACTACACCCTGAACGGCGACAAGTGAGGTAACGGATGGCCACAAGAATCCTCCCGGCCGTCGGTGACGCAGACGCCGCCCGCTCGGTGACGGCGTTGCTGAGTCAGCTCCCGGACACCGATCCCGCCCAGCCGGCGGGCAACTCCACCCAGCTCATCGACACCCTCACGCAGCTCGCGCACGAGTCGATGGCCGACCTTCCCGAGGTCGTCCTCGTTCATGAGCGGATCGGCCCGATGCCCGCTCTGGAGCTCGTGCGCGAGGTGGCGCTGCGGTTCCCGGCGGTCGGGGTCATCCTCATCACGGCGGACACCAGCCCCGCGCTGATCTCCGCCGCCATGGACGCGGGCGCGCGCGGCCTGGTCGGTCTGCCCCTGTCGTACGACGAGCTCGTGGCACGGGTCCGGGCGACGGGCAACTGGGCCGTCGGCGTGCGCAAGCATCTGACGGCCGAGGCCGGAGCCCCCAGCGGTCCCGGCGGCACGGTGGTCACGGTCTCCGGCGCCAAGGGCGGCGTGGGGACTTCGGTCATCAGCATCCAGATGGCACTTGCCGCCAGGGCCGCCGGCCGGAGCGTCGCGCTGGTGGACATGGACCTGCAGAACGGGGACCTCGCCTCGTACCTCGACGTGCAGTTCCGGCGGTCCGTCGCAGACCTCGCCGACATCCACGACATCACGCCGCGCGTCCTCCAGGACGTCGTCTTCAACCACGAGACCGGCATGGGCCTGCTGCTCGCCCCGGGCGACGGAGAGCGCGCCGAGGAGGTCAGCGAGCGGACGGCCCGTCAGCTCGTCAGCGCGCTCCGCGGCCGGTACCAGGTCGTCGTCATCGACTGCGGCTCCCAGATGACCGGCGCAAACACCGCGGCCATCGAGGTCGCGGATGTCGCCGCACTCGTCCTCACCCCGGACGTCGTCGCCGTACGCGCGGCCAAGCGGATGGTGCGGATGTGGGAACGGCTCCAGGTCCGCAAGGCGGAGGAGACCATCACCGTCGTCAACCGCGCCGTGCGCAACACCGAGATCCAGCCGCCGCTGATCGAGCGCATCGTCGGCACGCGGATCGCTCGCACCGCCGTGCCCGCCCACTTCAAGGACCTGCAGCCCGTGGTGGACGCGGGCCGGATGCAGGACCTCGACAGCCGGAGCGTCGTCAAGCAGGCGATGTGGGGCCTGGCGGGCGAGCTGGGTCTGGTGCGCAGCGCCGCGCAGCACGCGGCCGGCAGGAAGGG
Organism: Streptomyces hiroshimensis; assembly: GCF_014650335.1. Lineage (GTDB taxonomy): Bacteria > Actinomycetota > Actinomycetes > Streptomycetales > Streptomycetaceae > Streptomyces > Streptomyces hiroshimensis. The sequence goes on along the minus strand of NZ_BMUT01000008.1, from coordinate 67,765 downwards.
GCGCGCGAGGTACCGCAGCGACCGGGGAGCTGTGGGCTTCCGCCGCCGTCGCGGGGACGGCCACCCCGGGGACGGTGCCGACGGCGGCATATCTCCGGACTCCCCGCACGGCGAGCCGGACGGGACCGGGCGATGAAGAGCCGGTCGGCGCGGCTGCGCGACCCCGGGAACGATGACCGGGGAAACGGTGACCGGGGGAACGACGACCGGGGCCAGGTCTCGGTCGAGTTCCTGGGCATCCTGCCGCTGATCCTCCTGGTGCTGGTCGTGCTCTGGGAATGCGTGCTGGCCGGCTACACGTACACGCAGGCGGGGCACGCGGCCGACCGGGGTGCCCACAGGGGGGCCACGGCGGCCGAAGGGGCTCGCGAGGCGGCCTGCCGGGGCGGAGCGAGAAGCAGCCTCGGCGCCTCCTGGCAGGACTCGGCCGAGATCCGTTGCGGCGACGACTACGGCAACGGTCTCTACAAGGCCGAGGTCGAACTGGAGGTCCCCGTGCTCTTCCCGGGCTTTGCGAGCTTCCCCGTCCCGGTCAGGGGCAAGGCGGCCGTGGCGAAGGAGGGATGAGGCATGGCGAAACGCGCCCGTCGCGGTGACCGGGGCCAGGCCGCGGTCGAGTTCATCGGCATGCTCCCCGTGCTGATCCTGATCGGGCTGGCCGTGATCCAGACGGGCCTCGCGATGTACGCAATGGAGCAGGCGGGCACCGCGGCGCGCGCCGCAGCGCGCACGGCCGGCCGCCCCGGCATGGAGAACAGCTGCCGGTCGGCAGGCAAGGCCGCGATCAGTGGATGGATCGCGAACAGGACCGACATCCGTTGCCTGACCGGAGTCGACGAGGCCACCGCGTCCGCCGAGGTGTCCATTCCGTCGATCATCGGGTTCGATCTGGGCAGCACCACCAAGACCGTCACGATGCCCCGGACGTGACGCACCCATGACCCGTCCGACTCACCTCGCCCGCCCGTGATCCGTCCTCAGCCGAGCGCAAGACAGAAGGAGCCCCGAATATGAGCCTGAGGGCGCGCATCAACGCACCCGAGGCAGGTGGCACGCAGCACGAGGAGAACCATCTCGTCGCGGTCTACCGCGCCAAGCTGCTCGAGGAGATCGACCTCGCGGAGATGTCCTCGCTCACGACTGCCGAGCGCAGGGCCCGGCTGGAGCGCGTCCTCGGCCACATCATCAGCCGAGAAGGACCGGTCCTCTCCACGCACGAGCGCTCCCAGCTCATCCGCCGCGTGGTGGACGAGGCGCTGGGCCTGGGCATCCTGGAGCCGCTGCTCGAGGACGCCTCCATCACCGAAATCATGGTGAACGGGCCGGACCAGATCTTCGTGGAGCGCGCCGGCCGGGTCGAGCAGCTGCCGCTCCGCTTCGCCTCGGGCGAGCAGCTGATGCAGACCATCGAGCGCATCGTCTCCACGGTCAACCGTCGCGTGGACGAGTCCAACCCGATGGTGGACGCCCGTCTGCCCTCCGGTGAACGTGTCAACGTGATCATTCCGCCGCTGGCCCTGTCCGGCGCGACGCTGACCATTCGCCGGTTCCCCCGCGCGTACACCCTGCGCGAGATGATCGGTCTGGGCTCCCTGGACGAGCAGATGCTGGCGCTGCTCTCCGCGCTGGTCCGGGCCAAGTTCAACGTCATCGTCTCGGGGGCGACCGGCTCCGGGAAAACGACTCTGCTCAACGCCCTCTCCGGGCTGATCCCGGAGAACGAGCGCATCATCACCATCGAGGACTCCGCGGAACTGAGGCTGCAGCAGAGCCACGTCATCACCCTCGAATCCCGGCCCCCGAACGTGGAGGGCAACGGCCAGATCACCATCCGCGACCTGGTACGCAACTCCCTCCGTATGCGGCCCGACCGCATCATCGTCGGTGAGGTCCGCGGCGGCGAGACGCTCGACATGCTCCAGGCGATGTCCACGGGTCACGACGGCTCCCTGGCCACCGTCCACGCCAACAACGCCGAGGACGCCCTGATGCGTCTGCAGACGCTGGCCTCGATGTCCGAGGTCGAGATCCCCTTCGCGGCGCTGAAGGACCAGATCAACAGCGCGGTGGACGTCATCGTCCAGCTGAGCCGCAATGCCGACGGATCGAGGAAGATCAGCGAGGTCGCCGTCCTCGACTCGCGCGGCCGGGAGGACTACAAGCTCGTCACGGTGAGCCGGTTCACGGCCCGCCCGATGTCCGCGGACGGCGTCGTATACGGCGAGTTCACGTACTTTCCGCTTCCCCGCCGGGTGGCCGACCGGCTCTACCTCAAGAACGAGCCCGTCCCGCCCGCCTTCGGCGTGGCCGAGTCCGACGATCAGCTCGCCGCGCGAGAAGCCAAGTAGGAAGTCTGCCAACGGACATGGACAAGTTTGTGCTCTTGACGATCGGCGCCACGCTGCTGTGCTGCGTGCTCGCGATCGTGGGCGTGCACGTGTACGCGACGGGCAAGGCCCAGCGCGAGGCGCTGGTCGACCGGCTCTCGCAGCGGGGACCGGAGATACGGACCGGCGGACGGCGCCCGGCCTTCCGCGGAATCGACCGCCGGATCCGGAAGACCTCGTTCGGCAAGAAGATCGAGCGCCGGCTCGCCGCCACGGGACTCCGCGTCACACCCGGAGAGTTCTTCGTCTACATGATCGGCGCAACCGCCGGCATGTGGATGGTCGCGAGCATGCTCCTGGCTCCGTTCTTCGGCCCCATCGCGGCCGTCGCCGGGCTCTGGGGCGCGTTCGCCTATCTCAACTGGCAGCGGCAGAAGCGGAACGAGAAGTTCATCAATCAGCTGCCCGAGCTCTCCCGCGTCGTCGCCAACGCCACCCAGGCCGGCCTCGCCCTGCGCACGGCGATCGCCATGGCCGCCGAGGAGCTCGAAAGCCCGGCCGGTGACGAGCTGGCCCGGGTCGCCGATCAGCTGGCCGTCGGCCACACCCTCGACGACGCGCTCGACGAGCTGGCCAAGCGGCTGCCCTCCCGGGAGCTCGTCGTCCTGGTCACCACCCTCGTGTTGTCCAACAAGGCGGGCGGTACGGTCGTCAGCTCGCTGCGCAGCCTCACCATCACCCTGGAGGAGCGGAAGGAGACCCGCCGCGAGGTGCGCACCCAGCTCTCGCAGGTCACCGCGACGGCCTACATCGTGCCCGGCATGGGGCTCGGCGCCCTGCTCGTGATGGACAGCATCTGGCCCGGCGCCCTGGACAAAATCACTGGTTCGGTGATCGGGCAAGGCGCGATGATCGCGTCCATCGCCCTGTACGCGCTGGGGTTCTTCCTCGTCCGCCGCCTCGGCAAGATCGACGTCTGAGAAAGCTGAGAGAAGCTGCACCATGGGACTCCTGCTCGCACTCGTCTTCGCCCTCTCCATCGTCGGCGTCTTCTTCGGCCTCCGTCTCTACCGCGCCGACGCCAAGCTGCCCGCCGACCTCGCCGTCGCCCTGGAGGTCGGCGCCACCCGGACCAACGCGGCCGGCTCGCTCATCGACCGCCTGGGCATGCGCTACGCGCCCATGGTGCTGCGCATGATGGGGCCCGAGCGGGTGAACAAGACCCGCCGTCGCATCGACATGGCGGGCAACCCCGGCGGCCTCACCATCGACCGCTACGCCGCGCGTCGGTTCGTCTACGGCTTCACGGGCGGCATCGGCGGGCTGGTGATGCTGGCCGGAGGGAACGTGCTGCTGGCCATCGTGCTGTTCGCCTTCGGTGCCGTGTGGGTGGAGGTCGGCCTCTGGTCGGCCGTCCGCGCCCGCAAGGAGTCCATCGAGCGCACGCTGCCGGACTTCCTCGATGTTCTCGCCGTCGTCGTCTCCGCGGGCCTCGGCTTCCGGCAGGCCCTGGACCGTACCGCCGAGAAGTACGAGGGACCGTGGTCCGACGAGCTCCGCATCACCCTGCGCCAGATGGACATGGGCGTCAGCCGCCGCCAGGCCTTCGACGAACTGCGCAAGCGCAACGACTCCGAGCAGGTGGCGATGTTCGTCACCGCACTGCAGCAGGGCGAGGAACTCGGCTCGCCGATCGTCGAGACGCTGATGGCCATCGCCGACGACATGCGGCGCACGGACGCGCAGAACGCACGGCGCAAGGCCGCCAAGGCCGTGCCGAAGGCCACCAGCATCATCACCATGATCATGGTGCCGGCCACGATGATCCTCATCGGTACGGGCATGTTCCTCGGTTCGGGCCTGCTGGGGTAGGGGGAAAAGTGACCACGGCGTACCACACGGGCGCCGGACCGTCGGCCGCGATCGTCTCCGGCGGTGCTCCCGGGCCCGAGGAGGTCGCGGCCGATGAACCGGCGCTCAGAATCCAGCTCGGCGCACTTCAGGCGCTGTGCAGACAGGTCTTCGGCTTCCGGCTGGCGATGATCGCACTGGCGACCCCCTTCGCCCTCTACGGGGCGAGGCGCGGCTGGCCCACCTGGCTGGTCGGGTCCGCGATCCTGTTCACTTTCATGGGCTCGTACATCCTGATCCGCGACTGGGAGCGCTTCGGGCCGCTGCTGCTCAAGCACCCCGCGCTGCTCGGCCTCGACACCCTCTTCGGCGCGCTCATGCTCTTCACCGCGACGCCGGAGAGCCCGCTCGCCTACGTGACCATCTGCACCCCGCTGCTCGCCGGGCTCGTCTACGGATGGCGGGGGGCGGGCATCTTCGCGGCCCTCACCGTCCTGATCGTCGGTCTCGCATACGTGGGAGACCGACGCGTGGACCTCAGCATGGACGGGGCCGCTCTGCTGCCGGGAGTGTGCATCCTCGCGGGCGCGGTCGGTGTCATGCTGCGGCGCCTCCTGCTGCGCTTCGGTGCAGCCAGCAAGGCGCTGACCGATACCCGTTCCCGGCTTGCCGTGAGCGAGGCGGTGCAGAGCGAGCGGGCGCGCCTGGCCCGGGAGATGCACGACTCGGTCGCCAAGACGCTGCACGGACTGGCGCTGGCGGCCGACGGACTGGCCTACTCCGCCGACCGCATGGACCCGAAGCGGCTGAAGGAACAGGCCGAACTGGTGAGCCGCTCGGCGCGGCGTGCAGCGGCGGAGTCCCGTGAGCTCCTCTCGGACCTGAGGCGCGAATCAGGCCTGGACGGAGGTGTGGACGTCACCGTCGAACTCTCCGCACGGGTCGCCGACTTCGCGCGCCGGTCCGGCCTGAGCGCCGCGTGCCGGTCGATCGGCAAGGCCGCTGTCCCCGCGGTTCCCCAGGTGGTTGCCCGGCACCTGCTGACCATAGTGTCCGAGGCGATGGAGAACGCCCACAGGCATGCCGCCCCCTCGGTGCTCGACGTGTCCGTGGGCGTGGTCAAGGGCGCAATTCGCATCAGCGTCCGTGACGACGGCCGCGGCCTGCCTCCCGGTACGACCTTGGAGGAGCTCAAACGGAGCGGACACTTCGGTCTGGTCGGGATGGTGGAGCGGGCGGCACGGATCGGCGCCCGGATCCGCATCGGCAAGGGAAGCGCGGCGGAGGGCACGGAAGTGCGCCTGGAATTCCCGCTCGCGGCGCTGGGCCCGGGTACCGCCGGAGCAGGGCCGCCGGAGCAGGGCCCCGCCCGCAGGCCCGAGGCCCGCTAGTCCCCCAGTCACTTCCGCCCGTCATCGAGAGGAGGGCACACCGTGCAGAACCGGCCATCGCACCGACCGGCACAGCCGCCGTACCCCCGTGTCCCGCCGTCACTCACTCCGCAGCAGCCGTCGTCGCCTCCTGCGGGTCCCACCGACCCGCAGGATCCGCGAAACCTCTTCGCGGCCGCCGCTGCCCCCGCGCCCGCCCCGCTCCGCGTCGTGGTCGCGGACGACAATCCCGTCGTGCGGGCCGGCCTCACGGCCCTCCTGTCCGGCCGCCAGGACGTCCAGGTCGTCGCGGAGGCGGGAAACGGCCGTGAAGCGTACGACGCCGCCTACCGGCTCCGGCCGGACGTCGTCCTGCTGGACGTCCGGATGCCCGAGGTGGACGGCATCTCGGCGCTCCCCTACCTCGTGCAGCTGACGACCGTACTCATGCTCACGTACAGCCAGGAAGCCGAGATCGTGCACGAAGCACTGCGGCTGGGGGCGGGCGGCTACCTGGTGCACGGGGAATTCACGGCGGACGAGCTCGTCGTGGCCATAGGCAACATCAAGCAGGGCAGGGCCCACTTCACCGCCACGGCCTCCACGGCCCTGCTGGCTCACGTGCGGCAGGCACCCGGGCAGGGAAACGGCCGACCCGAACTGCCGGACGGTCTGGGCAGGGGCGCACCCGGCGCGGGGCACCACGCCGCCCGCTCCACTGCACCGCCACCCGAACCGGCTCAGTACGGGCTGAGCCGGCGGGAGGAAGAGGTCATGGACCTCATCGCCGCAGGAATGACCAATGCCGAGATCGCGGCGACGTGCTTCATCAGCGAGAAGACCGTCAAGAACCACATCAACCGCATCTTCACCAAGCTGCAGACCGAGAAGCGGAGTCAGGCCATCGCACTCTGGCTCGGCACAGCGCGCGGGGGAGGAAGGGCCCATGGCTGAGAAGGCGCAGGAGGAGAGGGCCCAGATGCGTGATCAGGTGGCTCGGGCGCGCCTTTGGGTCCGGGATTGGGTCTTGGGGCCCATGTTCAGGCGTGGGGTTCCGGCGTACGTTTCTGCTGCCGTCGGGGAGGCCGGTCAGGTGGCGACCGGAGGCGCTGATGGAACCAGGACTTACGTAGAGGCCGGTATGACGCCGGCTCATGCCGGAGGGGAAGAGCATGAACGACAAGCTGCTGAAGGCGGCCGTCGACACCAAGGTGCACGTCGCGGAGTGGCGGAACACCTGCATCGACCGGATGTTCCGTCGGGAGCGCTCCAAGGGTCAGACCGCCGTGGAGTACATCGGCATGATCGTCGTGGTTGTGGCGATCATGGCGGCGATCGCCGGCTTCACGGACATCGGTGCCAAGATCAAGACCAAGATCATGGACGCGATCGACGGGGTCGACACCGGGAAGAAGGGTGGTGGCGGCGGCGACGCCGCGACCACCACCGGGGCCACTGGCGGCAACGGCGGCACCGGCAACAAGGGCAACGGCGGCACCGGCAACTGATCCGGTTGAACGCACGGCCGCGTGGCGAGGCAGGGCAGGCTCTCCCCATCTACATCACGGTGGTGGCAGGCCTGCTCTTCCTTGCGTTCGCCTACGTCGCGGTCGGCCAGGCGGCCGTGTCCCGCAACGGCGTCCAGTCCGCGGCGGACGCAGCGGCCCTGGCGGCCGCGCAGGATGCGAGGGAACAACTCCGCACAGGCCTGCTCGCTTCCCTCACCGACCCTGAGACCTGGCAACGTGCGCTCAACGGCAGGAACGTCTTCACCGAGAGGGCCTGCACGGCAGCGAGGCGCTTCGCAGAGCGCAACGAAGCGGACATGGGCACCGGCCCCGAGGACTGCAGGCCGCTCAGGGACGGGCGAACGGGCTTCACCGTCCGGCTGCAGTCGAAGAAGTCCGTCGGCGGCTCCGCCATACCCGGCGCGGAAAACAGGCATACGACGGCGAGTGCCACCGCGGTCGTCGTGCCGAAGGTGTGCACGCTGCGCCCTGTGGAGGATCCCGGAGCCACCAGCTCACCCGAGCCCGGTCACGCTCCGAAGCCGCGAGCGAGCAATGAGCCCGAGACGAACCGGACTCCGGCCCCGGGGACGAGTAAGGAGCCTGAGCCGAAACCGCTGCGACTCCACTGTTCCGACGGCCGCAGCTGGGACATCGATCCCAGGAATCCCGGCAGCACGAACAACCTCCCTGGTGTGACGGACCTGTTTTCCGTCAGACTTGCCGACTGAACATGCGGGCGCAGTGTGCGAACGACAACTAGAGGACGATGAGTGATGAGCGTGTGGCAGCGTGCCCGGGCACGTCGGACCGTCGCAGGTGCCGCCCTGGTTGCGGCGATGGCCTTGACACTGTCCGCCTGCGGCGGCGACAGCAAAGAAGAGAAGCCGAAGGCCGATCGGAGTGCCCAGCAGAACGACCAGGGCAAGCAGGACGGGCAGGCATCCAAGCCCAAGCAGTCGGACGACGCCAAAGTCATCGCCACGCTCCAGGGCCGCAATGGCATTGTCCTGGACATCACCTCTGCCACGCGCAGTGCGGGTGGCTTCGTCACGGTCAACGGCAATCTGAAGAACACGTCCGACAGGTCGACTTCCGAAACCCAGGAGTGGACAGGCCCGGAGCTCGACGTGATCCGGGGAGTCGGTGGCAGCTCTCTCGGAGGCGCCACACTCGTGGACGAGAAGGAGAAGAAGCGGTATTACACCCTGCGGGACACGGAGAACCGGCCGCTGGCCTCGGCGGGCCTCGGCACCGTTGCGGCCAACTCCACGCAGAAGGTCTTCATGCAGTTCCCCGCACCGCCCAAGTCCACGACCCAGGTGGCCCTCCAGATCCCGACCTTTCAGGCCGCCGCCCTGACGCTGACGGATGGGTGAGCGTATGCGAAAGCTCCGAACACAGGGTTCGGTCTGGACGCTCTCCGCGGCCCTCGCCATCGCTCTGACAGCTGCTGCAGCGCCTGTCGCCCTTGCCGACCAAGTACCTCCCGGCCGTTCCGTCTTCACCGGGAAGATCGATCCCAAGGACCCCGGCCTCAAGCTGGAGCCGGGCAGGACCCTCGGGCAGCCCAAAGTGCTCGACATCAAGAGCATCATCGGTGACGAGAGCGGCAATGAACAGCGGCAGGACACCAACTCCGATGTGAAGTTCCAGCTTCAGGCCGAGGTCCTCTTCGGCAAGGACAGCGCCGAACTCAACCCCGCGGCGAACGACCGCATCAGGGCCATCGCCGACGAGATCAAGAAGCAGAACGCCCGGCAGGTCAAGGTCTTCGGCTTCACCGACAACCTCGGTTCGCACGAACACGGAATGGAGCTCTCCAAGCAGCGCGCGGACGCGGTGCAGAAAGAGCTGTCCAAGTCGCTCGGCTCCGACGTCCGCTACGAGATCCGCGGTTACGCCGAGGATGCTCCGGTCGCGTCCAACGACACGGAAGAGGGCCGCAAGCAGAACCGCCGCGTGGAGGTCTCCTTCCCGCGCGCCAACTGAGCGCTGTCGGCTGCCGCCGGCCGTCCCTCCATCCCCCGAAGCCTTCTCACGTTGGGCCTCTTATGGGGCCCCTGGGCCCACGACCTCGTGCTGACCTGCGGGTTAGCGTGGGCCCGGAAAAGATCAATGGCAGAAGGCTCGGGGGAATGAGCGGCATAGGCAACAGTTTTGGCTCCCATCAGGTGAACCGCCCCTATGGGACGTCACCCCCACGGCAGTCGCACCCCTTCTTCGCGTTGATGCGCTCCTGGGCCGCGGCGGTCGTCGTTCTCCTCGCCTCCGGATTCCTGCTCAATGCCGCGATCCTCGACGACCTCGCCACTGCGGAACGGCTCGCCTCGTTCGGCTGGCGGGTCGCGATCATCTACGTCCCGAATCTGCTGTACGTCGCCTTGGCCGTCTGGGCGGCGGCGCGTCTCCTTCCCGAGCCGCACAGGGACTCCCTGCCCCTGTATCTGCTGGCCGCGCTGGGAGTACCGGTCATCACCTGCACGCGGACCATCGTGGAGGGGTGGGGCCTCATCGTCGCCGAGGGCATCGGCATGGCAGCCGCGGCCCTCGTCCTGGGCGGTGCCGCCGGGCTCGTGCTCGGGCGGCTGGGGCGGTCCGGCGGCGGCAGTTCGGACTACCCCTGGAACGACATGGGTGTGACCGCGACGGAGTACATCGGCACGGTCGTGGTGGTCGTGGCGGTGATGGCCAGCCTGATCGCCACCAGCGTGGGCAAGAACGTCGCCGACACCATCAAGGCGAAGATCTGCCAGGCCGTCGGTGGCAGCTGCCAGACGCCGCGCGAGATCCAAGCGGCGAAGAAGCCCGATTCCTATTTCGAACCGACGATGTGCAACACCGCCAACACCAGCAGCACGGCGGGCCAGGAAGTGAAGATCGCCTGGTTCAAGTTCGGCAACGAGTACGGCTTCCAGCAGCAGAAGTTCAAGGTCCGCGAGGTCGACGACAAGGGGAACCCCGTCCTGGGCAAGGACGGAAAGCCCGTGTACAAGGACAAGGTCCGGCTCACCTTCAGCCAGGCCGGAAAGGTCGGCGTGGCCTACTCCCCCAAGTGGGGAGCCAAGGTCGGCAAGCTCGACGAGAACGGCGAGTCCGAGGTCGAGCTGTCCGCCGGCGTGAAGGTCACGGCGGGCGACACCTGGCAGTTCGACAGCCAGGCGGAGGCCGACAAGTTCCGCAACAAGCTGGAGAGCCTGGAGAGCGCCAAGGCCGGAATGCAGTACGCCAGGGACTCGCCCATGGTGGCCTCCCGCAGCGCGGATCACTACCTGAAGCTGCAGAAGGAAGTCAAGGACACCATCAAGGCCGGTCACCTCTCCTACGCCTCGGTCGGCGTCGAGGGGGCCGGCGAGCTGAAGATGTCCGGTTCGATCGACGACCAGATCACGGGCAAGCTCGGCGGAAAGGTCAAGATCGCCCCCACGGCGACGGTCACCCACGACGGCATCAACCACACGGAGTCCAAGACCTTCGCGTTCAAGGTGGAAGGCGCCACGGGCGGCGAGGCCAGCGCCGAAGGGACCAAGGTTTCGGCGGAGCACGGGCTCGGGGTCACCGGAGCCATCACGGTCACCCGTGACAAGGACGGGAAACTGAAGCGGATCATCATGACCCGCACCCAGGAGTCGTCCGGCAAGGCAGGCGGCAAGCACGAGGTCGCCGACGAGGAAAAGGTCCCGGACAAGGACAAGAACGGCAAGGACAACAAGAACGCGGGCAAGTCCAAGCACAAGGGGTCGGTCAGCGGCTCGAGCAAGGACACCGTGACCGAGGTCGTCACCAACACGATCGAGCTCAACACTCCGGGCAAGCAGGACGTCGCTCAGAAGTGGCTGAACGGCAACAGCAAGTACGGCAAGCCGCTTGAGATGCTCCTCCTCGACGAGGCCCCCACGGAGCGGCCCGGTGACGACGACAAGTTCGGCCAGATGATGTTCGACGACGGCCGGTCCAGCAGGCTCACCTACGACGGCGTGACCAATGCCGCGGAATTCGGAGCCGAGCTGAACCTGGGCGTAGCCTCCTTCGGCTACACCGCGAACTTCGAAGGCAGCAAGGAAAAGGTCCGCCAGGAGGACGCGGAGTTCCTCGGGGCCCCGCAGGAGGACGGCAAGCGGAACTACGTGCCGATGAAGCTCTGCTCGCAGTAGCGGATCAGATCCGTACCCTCGCCGGAAAGTCAGACAGAGAGTGAGCACTCGATGATCACCGCGACCGCACGCCGCGCCGCGGCAGCCGCCGCGACCACCGCCCTCCTGGGCGCTCTCGTGGTCGGCTGCGGTAGTGAGAAGAGCGGTGGGGCAGCCGCGCCCGAGGGGTGGGAGACGCTCGACGCGCAGCAGGTCAGCGTCGCCTACCCGAAGGGCTTCAAGGAGCTGGGCAAGGAGAAGCTGCCCAAGTTCGCCACGGCCGAGGCGGATCTGGTGGAGGGCGGAAAGACCGTCGCCCGCATCGTGGCGCAGGTGGAGTTCATGAAGACCAGCGACCTCGATATGGCGGTGTCGGGCGCGGACGCCCAGTACACATTCGGCGCCACCCCTCAGGACAAAGAGGACATCAAGGTCCCCGGTACCGACCGGGCCGTGCGCATCAATCACGGGTTCAAGTCCAGCGGCGAGGGCGACTCTCCTCCGCGGGACACCGAAATGACCGCCGTCGACGTCGTCGGCATGGACAAGAGCGACAAGCCCTGGGTCGTACGGGTCACCGCGCCGAAGGGGAAGCTCTCCCAGGACGACCTGGACGAGATCCTGAAATCCATCAAGGTGACCGGCTGACGTCCCCGTCCGCTAGCGCTTGAGCCACACCTCCGACACGTATAGCCAGAGAACCACCAGGCTGACCAGAAAGAAGGAACTGGTCACCAATATCCCGAAAAGGCCCCCGAGCAACGGGGAAAGGGTGCGCAGTCCCATCACGGTCGCCGTCCGCTCCGGATCCTTGGCCCGGTAGCGGACGGTGACCTTTTTGCCTTCCCTCATGACCATGGTGGGTTCCTCGAACTCCACTGCGCAGCCGTCGGCCGTGGTGAAGCCGTAGACGTAGTGCATGTGCGTGAAGCCGTCCGAGCCTTGCGTTCCGTAGCTGCGCACGCAGCGGCCTTCCGCGCGCTCGCCGAAGAAGACGGACCTCAGCGCGGTCAGGAATTCGTGCACGCACTTGTAGAGGACCCACGCGGTGCCCGCCACGAAGAGCAGAAGGACGATGAGGGTGGTCATGCCCTCACCCTAAGCAGGCCCGGCATTCCGCCCCGCCCGGTCTCGTGAGGTCGCCTATGCCCGGACCCTTGCCGGGCTGCCGGGCGGGCGGGCTCGTGTGCCCGCCCGGCAGCGGAGAAGAAGAGCGGGGCCGGCGATCAGGGCTTCGGCAGTGCGCAGCCCGGCAGGCTCAGGTCCAGCTTGTTCCCGATCCCGATGCACTTGGCTATGCCGTACGTCTCCTGGGCGTAGTTGATGCCCTGCCGCACGGTGACCTGGCCGTTCTCGTCGACCTCGCACGGGTTGTTCATCGTGCAGCGCTCGCCGCTCTCGTTGCCCGTGTTGTTGATGGCGATGACCTTCCCGGTGTTCGTGTCGATCACCGGCGAGCCGGACGTGCCGCCTATCGTGTTACAGGACGGCGTGTAGCGGAGCGAGTCTTTCCAGGTCCAGTCGGCCTCGCGGAGGCGGTAGACGAAGCCGTCGGCGTTGCAGCTGTAGATCCGCTTCCAGAAGCCGGAGACGACCTTGATCGGCGTACCGCTCACCGGGTGGTCCGCCGACAGGTTGAGCGCGTTGATCCCGTAGCGCTGCTTGATCTGCGCATATGTTGTGTTCAGTTCGTACAGCGTGACGTCGGTGTCGGTCATCGTGGCGTACGAGACCTTGGTCGCGCGCAGTGTGGCGGCCTTGTTCCCGCTGGAGTTGAGCAGGCTGAACGTGCGGGTGGACGGCTGGTCGGTGATGACGGCGCCGGGGTCCGGCATGCCGCTCTCCAGGCAGTGGCCGTTGGTCATGACGAGGCCGGGGTCGTTGTCGGACGAGCTCGGCAGGCGGATCAGGGAGCCGGAGCAGTTGCTGAGTGCCACGGTGCCGGCGAAGTCGACCGCCCTTGGTCTGGCCTTGGCGTCCGCGCCCGCGCCCGCGCCGGCTCCTGCGTCCGCGGAAGCGGCGGTGGCGGTTCCTGCACCGGCCACGGTCGCTCCGGTGAGGAGGAGGGTGGTGAGCGCGCCGAGGAGAGGTCTTCTCATGGGGGGTGGTTCCTCTCTGGGACGGATCCGGGCCGCCCGGGCCGGATCCGGGCCTAAGTTACGTCGATCGCGTGCTGTCGGTCGCTTGCTGTAGATCGCTTGCGTTCGATCAGTCGTTTCCCGTAGCTCCGTTCGGTTTTGACGTGTGCATTGTTGGTGCCCCTGAGGGCGCGCGCAATCAACCGGCCGCAAGTGAAAGGGAAGTTGGCCTGATTCCCCCCGTCCGGGCGCGTTGACCGGTTCATGACACCCCCCGACACTGACCACGCACCCCCGCACAGCTCCCGCACACCCCCCACCCGTCGCACTTCCGGAACCCCCCAGGAGACCGCATGCGACCCCGCTCGCACGGCAGATGGGCCACCGCCCTCGCCGCCGTGCTCACCCTGGCCCTGGCCGTCCCCGCCGCCTCGCGGGACACGGAGGAGAAGACCACCGAGGGAAGGTCCCGGGCGTACGAGGTCACCGGCCCTCGTACCGCCGCCCAGCGCACGGCCCTGGCCGCGACCGGCGTCGCGATCGACGCCGTGCGCCGGGGCTCCGTCGTGATCACCGCGGACGCCTCCCAGGCCGAGCGCATCCGCCGGATGGGCTACAAGGTCAGCCTGCTGCCCGGGCCGCCGGACCGCTCGGAGGGCCGCTCCCCCGAGCCGTACGACTTCCCTCCGGCCGACGCCGGCTACCACAACTACCGGGAGGCGATGGCGGAGATCGACGCCGACGTCGCCGCACACCCCTCCATCATGAGCAAGAAGGTCATCGGCAAGTCCTACGAGGGCCGCGACATCGTCGCCGTCAAGATCAGCGACAACGTGGCCACCGACGAGGACGAACCCGAGGTCCTCTTCACCGCGCACCAGCACGCGCGCGAGCACCTCACCGTCGAGATGGCCCTCTACCTGCTCAAGGAGTTCGGCTCCAAGTACGGCAGCGACCCGCGGATCACCAAGATGGTCGACAGCCGCGAGATCTGGGTCGTGCCCGACGTCAACCCCGACGGCGGCGAATACGACATCGCCACCGGCTCGTACCGCAGCTGGCGCAAGAACCGCCAGCCCAACGCCGGATCCGGCAGCCGGGGCACCGACCTCAACCGCAACTGGAACTTCAAGTGGGGCTGCTGCAACGGCTCCTCCGGCAGCACCGGCTCCGAGACCTACCGCGGCTCGGCACCCGAGTCCGCGCCCGAGGTGAAGGTCGTCGCCGACTTCGCGCGCAGCCGGATCGTCGGCGGCAAGCAGCAGATCAAGGCCGGGATCGACTTCCACACGTACAGCGAGCTGGTGCTGTGGCCGTTCGGCTACACCTACGACGACACCGGGCCCGGCATGACCCAGGACGAGCACGACGTCTACGCGACCCTCGGCAAGTCCATGGCCGCCAGCAACGGCTACACGCCCGAGCAGTCGAGCGACCTCTACATCACCGACGGGACGATCGACGACTGGCTCTGGGGAGACCAGCGGATCTTCTCGTACACCTTCGAGATGTATCCGAACGAGAGCGGGTCCGGCGGCGGCTTCTACCCGCCCGACGAGGTGATCGACCGGGAGACCGCGCGCAACCGCGACGCGGTGCTGCAGCTGCTGGAGGCGTCGGACTGCATGTACCGGGTCATCGGCAAGGAGGCGCAGTACTGCAAGCAGTAGCCTGCGGTACGGCGCCCCTTGGATGACCGGTGGACGGATGACCGGTGGACGACCGGCTCCGCCGGGTCAGCGAGCCCGGCGGAGCTCGGCGGGGGCCGGCGGGAACGCCGGGTCCCAGTGGTCCCACGACCGGCCGGGGCCCGCCTCGGCCTTGACGCCGTCCTTCAGGTTCGGCCCGCCCGTCTCCGACACGGGGATGGACACGGCCTGCCAGGCGTTCTTGTTGACGAGGAAGCCGTTCTCCTCGTACCAGAGCTGGGTCGCGACGCCCTTGACGCATGTCCACTGCTGGATCGGGGCGCCCCTGTCCTTACGGGAGTCGGCGATCTCCAGGCACTTGCCGCTGTTGGCGTTCACGACCTGGAACTGGGTGCCCGCGCCGGAGCCGGCCACCTTCACGAACTTCCACACGGAGCCCGGCTGGCCCTTGCAGGTCCACTGCTGGGCCAGGGCGCCGTTGCTCTTGCTCGAGTTCTCGATCTCCAGGCACTTGCGGCTCATCGAGTTGACGAGCAGGTCGCCCCGGTCGGCCGCCTGGCCGGTGCCCGGCGCCGTCAGCACGAGCGCCGCACCGGTTGCGGCCACGGTCGCAAGCTTGGCAAAGATCTTCACTTCTGCCCCCATATCCCCGACGCCATGCCCGTGGTGCGGGCATGCCCCTAAGTCGATTAAGTCGATCTTGAGGATATATCGCCCTTCATCCCACCACCACACTCAATATCCCCGCCATCGCGAACCCCGCCACCGACAGCACCGACAGCACCGACTCCAGCACCGTCCACGACTTCAGCGTCTCCCGCTCCGGTATGCCGAAGTACTTGGCCACCATCCAGAAGCCTCCGTCGTTGACGTGCGAGGCGAATACCGAGACCGCCCGTGAGGATCATCCGGCCCAGATCCACGTGCAGCAGCCCGGCGGCGGCCACCAGGCCGGGGCGCGGCGGCAGGAAGGCGTGCGTCGTGACTCCTCCACCCGCTTAAAGGAGGGTGGCTTCTCGCTATGCCGGTTGGGCTTCGCGACGGACCAGCCCGGCCCGTAGAACGTTGATCGCGCCCACTGTGTCCGCGTGCGCGGTGTGGCCGCACGAAACACAGTGGAACTTCTCCCGGGTGGGCCGGTTCTCCTTGGCGGTGTGCCCGCATTCGGGGCACCGCCGGGAGGTATTGCGGGGGTCCACCGCCATCACTACCCGTCCGGCGCCTTCCGCCTTGGCGTTAAGGATCGCGAGGAACACCCCCATCCGGCATCGGCGATTGAGCGGTTGAGCGCGGCCTTTGCGCCCGCCCCATTGGGCAGGAAACTGCCCGGCTGGCCGGGGTCGGGCTTCGGTGCGGGAGCCCGGCTCATATTGCGGATCTTGAGGTCTTCATGCGCGATGAAGTCGTGCTCACGCACGAGAGTGAGCGCGGTCTTGTGGGCGTGGTCGAGTCGTCGGCGGCGGACTTTGCGGTGCAGCCGTGCCGGCTTCTGGGCGATCTTGCAGCGGCGGTTCGATCCGCGCTTGCACCGGGAGAGCGCCTGCTGTGCGGTTTCGAGCTGCGCGGCGACCTGCTGGCCGTGACGGGGGTTGGGCACGAACTCGCCTTGCCGGCCACAGCCCGGTGCTGATGCACCTTGACGTGCCCGACACCCTGCAACCGGACGCGGGTGACCGGGTCGTGCGGAGTGGAGTCCCACCGGCAGCCGTCCCCGTCCCTGGGAAAGTCCACTGTGTCGAACCGGCCTACGCCACGAAAGCGCGGATATCCAGGCTTCTCCCCGGCCTTGACACGGCGGAAGAATGCGGAAAAAGCCTTATCCAGACGCCGTAGCGTCGCCTGCTGGGAACTGAACGACCAGCGGCCCTGACACTCCGGGTCGAACGCCCGGATCTCTTTGAGCTGTGCAGACTGCTGCCCGTAACGGACCGTCGTCTTCGAGACGTGCTGGTAGGCATCACGGCGTTCCTGCAACGCGCCGTTGTAGAACGAGCAATGATGGCGCAGCATCGCGGCAAGCGCACCCTGCTGACCCACGGTGGGCCGCATAAGGAACTTGTATGCACGGATCACCTGGCCCACCCCCTCGATCCGAAGACAGTCAAGACCATGCCGTTGGCGCCTATCACCACATTGGCTAAATACCGGCAGAACGCCTTCAACGATGAGATAATCCCGCACTGCCAAGAGAGCACGCGCAAGATCTGCGATCGGCCGTCAGCCGAGGACGGCGAGTGCGTCGATCTCGACGAGCAGGCCGGCGGGGAGGCCGACGTAGACGGTCGTACGGGCGGCGGGGACGGACTTCAGGTCGGCGAAGTACGCGTCGTACATCTCGTTGAACTCGGCGAAGTGGGCGGTGTCGGTGAGGTAGATCCGCATCATGATCACGTCCTCCCAGGTCGCGCCGCCTTCCTCCAGGACCGCCTTGACGTTGGCGAGCGTCTGCAGGGTCTGGGCGCGCAGGGTGTCCCCGGCGGGCGTCGGAGGCTGCCCCTCCACCGCCGGCAGGAAGCCGACCTGCCCGGCGACCTGCAGGATGTTGCCCTTCTTCACCCCGTGCGAGAACTTCGCGGGCGGGGCGGTGTGGGTGGCGGGCGTGACGGCGGTCTTCTCGGTCATGGCTTCGCTTTCTGCAGGGGTGGCGGTGTGGTGCCGGAGTACTCCGCGCTGATGGCGTCGGCGGTGCGGCGCAGCAGCGGGAGGAGTTCGAGGAGTTCCCCCGAGCCGACGACGACGTTGGGCGCGGAGATCGAGCAGGCGGCGACGACGCGCCCGTCCGTACCGCGGATCGGCGCGCCGACGCAGTTGATGGACTCCTCGTGGCCCCCGAAGTCGGTGGCCCAGCCCTGCTTGCGCACGGTCGCGAGCTCCTTGAGGAACGCACCGGCGTCCGGCGTCGAACGGGCGGTGTAGGCGGGGTAGTCGAGCCGTTCGGCGACGGCGCGCCGCTCGGGTTCGGGCAGGTCGGCGAGGAGCAGCTTGGCGACGGCGGCGACGGTGATCGCGACGGGCTTGCCGATGCGCGAGTACATCCGTACGGGGTAGCGGCTCTCGACCTTGTCGATGTAGAGGACCTCGCCGTCCTCGTGCACGGCGAGGTGCACGGTGTGCCCGCACCGCTCGTTGAGCGCGACGAGGTGCGGGTGGGCGATCTCGCGGACGTCGAGGTTCTCGGCGGCCTGCTGGGCGAGGGCGAACAGGCGGGTGCCGAGGCGGTAGCGCTGGTCCTGCTGCCGGTAGACCATGCCGTGCTCGTGGAGGGTGCGCAGCAGGCGCAGCGCGGTCGACTTGTGGACGTCGAGGCGGGCCGCCACCTGCTCCAGGTTGGCCGGCCCCTCGGCGAGCAGCGGCAGGATCCGCAGGGCGCGGTCGACGGTCTGGCTCATGTGCGTTCCTTCGCGCCGGTGGGGCCGGGGTCGGTGGGGCTGAGGTCGGTAGGGCTGGCGGGTGTGGTTGGCCCGGTGGGTGTGGCTGGTCCGGTGCGGGCGGCCGCCGGCCGGTCCGTGGTCCAGCCCGGGCCGAGACGCAGCCTCCCCCACGCCTCGGGGCCGAGGGCCGCGAGGCGGTCGGCGAGGTCGCGCGGGGGCGGGGCGGCCAGGTCGCCGGGGGAGGCCAGTGCGGCGGCGGCCATGAGGTGGCCGTGGCGCAGCCGCCGCTCGACGCTCAGCCCGCGCAGGGTGCCGGAGAGGAAGCCGGCGGCGAACGCGTCCCCGGCGCCGACGGGTGCGACGACGTCGACGGAGAGGGCGGGGACGAAGACGACTGCGTCGGCGTACGCGGCGTACGCGGCGCCGGCACCGGCGCCGTGGCACGAGGGGTCGGCAGCCCGTACGTACGCCGTCGCCCCCGCGGCTCCGTGTTTGACGACGAGTACCCGCGGCTCCGGCAGCGCGGCCCGTATCGCCGCGGCACCGCGGACGCCCCAGGCCGCCTCGGCCTCGTCCTCGCCGACGAAGACGAGGTCGCACCGGCGGGCGAGGGCGGCCAGGAGGGCGGGGTCGCCGGGGGCGTCCCGCCACAGCGCCACGCGGTAGTTGACGTCGAAGGAGACGAGGGGGCGGCCGGGGGCGCGCTCGGTGAGGTCGTGTACGAGGGCGAGGCAGCCGGCGGAGAGCGCGGCGGTGATGCCGGTGAGGTGCAGGATGCGGCCGGACCATGCGCTCGCGCGGCGGACGAGGTCCGGCGACATGGCGGAGGCGGCGGATCCGGAACGGTAGTAGAGGACTTCGGAGAGGGGCCCGGACAGGGGTGCGGGCTGGGGTGCGGACAGAGGCCCGGGGAGAGGCCCGGGCAGGGATCCCCGCGGCGCAGGGAGCCCCACGCCCCGCTCCCCCGCCGTACGGAAGTACACGCCCGTCGGCCGTCCGGGGTCGCGCTGGACCGCGGAGACGTCCACGCCGTACGCGGCGATCGCCGCGACCAGGTGGTCTCCGAAGGCGTCCGCGCCGACCCGGCCCACCCACTTCGCCCGGTGCCCGGCGGCGGCCAGTGCGCAGGCGACGTTGGACTCCGCTCCCCCGATGCCCCGGTCGAAGGACGGCACGTCGGCGAGCGGGCCCGGCCCCGGCCGCGCGGGGCGGAAGGCGACCATCGACTCGCCGAGGCATACGACGTCGGCGGCCTCCCGGACGGGCGGCGGGGCGGCGGCTGCGGTCACGGTCGGCCTCGCTCCTCGGTCCGGTGGTGTACGCGTCCGGTTGTGTACGCGTCCTGTCACGGTCGCTCCCGGGGCGTGAGACGACCGTTGACCCCGTACTTGGCCGGATGTTAGACAGCAGCCAGCGCTGTGCGCAATGGGCATTGCACAATGCGCAACAGGCGCGACGCACGACGCGTACACACGCACCACACGTACACACGACTCCCCGGGAGGCTCCATGGCCACCGCCGACGCCACCGCTGCCGCTGCCGACGCGACCACCGACGCCGTCACCCGCCTCGCGGACACCCGCGTCGACCACCGCTTCAAGGGCCTGCCCCCGGACGCCGAGGGCCTGACCGTCGGTGCGCTGGCCGCCGAGCGCCGCTCGCTGTTCACGGGCGGCTTCACCACGCCCGTGCTCGCCCTCTCGGCCGAGGCGCTCGACCACAACCTCGCCCTCATGGAGCGCTGGTCCACCGGCCACGGCCTGGCCTTCGCCCCGCACGGCAAGACCACCATGGCCCCGCAGCTGCTGGAGCGTCAGATCGCGCACGGCGCGTGGGGGATCACCGCCGCTACGGTCTCCCAGGTCCGCGTCTACCGCGCCTACGGCATACGCCGCGTCTTCCTCGCCAACGAGGTCGTGGACGCCGCCGCCCTGCGCTGGCTGGCCGCCGAGCTGGATGCCGACCCGGAGTTCCGCCTCTTCACCTACGTCGACTCCGTGCGCGGCGTCGAGCTGATGGACGCCGCGCTCCGCGAGGCCGGGGCCTCCCGTCCGCTCGACGTCGTCGTCGAGCTGGGTGCCGTCGGCGGCCGCACGGGCGCCCGCACCGAGGCCGAGTGCACGGCCGTGGCCGACGCCGTGGCCTCCGTGAGCACCCTGCGGCTGGCCGGGGTCGGCGGCTACGAGGCGGAGATCCCGGGCGCCGACGGCGACCTCGTCCGCGCGTGGCTGCGCCGGCTGACCGCGCTGGCCGTCGGGTTCGACGAGGCGGGGCGGTTCGCGGATGCGGAAGAGGTGGTCGTCAGCGCGGGCGGCAGCGCGTGGTTCGACGCGGTCGCCGAGGTCTTCGCGGAACTGCCGGAGCTGTCGGTCCCGGTGCTGAGGCTGCTGCGGTCGGGGGCGTACATCACGCACGACGACGGTGCGTACCGGCGGAAGACGCCGTTCAACCGGCATCCGGAGGAAGGCGAGCTGCGCCCCGCCTTCCGCCTCTGGGCCCAGGTCGTCTCCCGCCCGGAGCCGGGGCGCGCCTACCTCAACGCGGGCAAGCGCGACGTCCCCTACGACCTGGACCTGCCGGTGGTGCGGGCGGTGCGCTCGGCGCGGGACGGCTCGGTGCGGCCGGTGCGGGAGGCCGGGGGCATGACCGTGATCGGGCTGGCCGACCAGCACGCGTTCGTGGAGCTGGAGGAGGGCGTGGAGCTGGAGGTCGGGGACTGGGTGGGGCTGGGGCTGTCGCACCCGTGCACGGTGTTCGACAAGTGGCAGCTGATTCCGCTCGCCACGGAGGACGGCACGGTCACGGACTACGTCCGCACGTTCTTCTAGCCCCGGGCCGGGCTGCCCCTGCCCGTGCCGGGCGCTGCGCGGCTCAGCCCGACGGGCCGGGTCGGCACGACAGGCCGGAACGGCACCGCCGAACCGGCCCGTCGTGGCTGATCACCGCCGCGGCGGAAAAGAGAGGCGCAGCCTCTCAACACCTCCCGGCACCGGGCACAAACTCCCACCGCAACGGCTGCCGAACGCCGACCGCCGAAGGGACCCGCTCATGGACACCGTCTTTCGCAACGTGCGCGTCATCGACGGGTCCGGCGGGCCCTCCTACCGGGCCGACGTCGGCCTGGCCGGAGGCCGGATCGCCGAGATCCGGCGCCCGGGCGAGGGCCCCCGGCCCACCGCCGCCGCTCACCGCGTCGTGGACGCGGACGGCCTCGCCCTCGCCCCCGGCTTCATCGACATGCACGCGCACAGCGACCTCGCCCTCCTGCGCGACCCCTCTCACGAGGCCAAGGCCGCCCAGGGCGTGACCTTGGAGGTCATCGGCCAGGACGGCCTGTCGTACGCGCCCGTCGACGACCGCACGCTGGCCGGGGTCCGCGCCCAGATCACCGGCTGGAACGGTGACGGCTCGGACGTCGACTTCTCCTGGCGCACCGTCGGCGAGTACCTGGACCGCCTCGACCGCGGCTTCGCCGACGAGGGCCTGGGCGAGGGCATCGCCGTCAACGCCGCCTACCTCCTCCCCCAGGGGACCGTCCGCGCGCTGGCCGTCGGCTGGGAGGACCGGCCCGCCACCGCCGGCGAGCTCGGCCGTATGAAGCGGCTCGTCGCCGAGGGCTTGGCGCAGGGCGCGGTCGGGCTCTCCTCCGGGCTGACCTACACGCCCGGCATGTACGCGACCGACGCCGAGCTGACGGAGCTCTGCCGCGTCGTCGCCGCGTACGGCGGCTACTACTGCCCGCACCACCGCTCGTACGGCGCGGGCGCCCTCGCCGCGTACGAGGAGATGATCGCCCTCAGCCGCGCCGCCGGCTGCGCCCTGCACCTCGCCCACGCCACCATGAACTTCGGCGTGAACGAGGGCCGCGCCCCCGAGCTGCTGGCCCTGCTCGACGCGGCGCTCGCGGACGGCGCGGACATCTCCCTCGACACCTACCCCTACACCCCCGGCTGCACCACGCTCGTGGCGATGCTGCCGAGCTGGGCGGGCGAGGGCGGCCCGGAGGCGGTCCTGGCCCGGCTCCGGGACGAAGCGACGGCCGAGAAGATCCGGCACGCCATGGAAGTCGAGGGCGCGGACGGCTGCCACGGCGTGCCCATCGACTGGGAGGCGATCGAGATCTCGGGCGTCACCGATCCGGCCCTCGCCGCGGCCCACGTCGGCAGGACGGTCGCCCGCGCCGCCCGCGAGCGCGGCGAGGAGCCGTGGGCCACCGCCCGCCGGCTGCTGATCGCGGACCGGCTGGGGCCGACGATCCTGCAGCACGTGGGCCACGAGGGGAACGTCCGCACGATCATGCGGCACCGCGTGCACACCGGCGGCAGCGACGGCATCCTGCACGGCGCCAAGCCGCACCCGCGCGCCTACGGCACGTTTCCGCACTACCTGGGCCGGTACGTGCGCGAGCTCGGCGTGCTCTCCCTGGAGGAGTGCGTGGCGCATCTCACGTCACGCCCCGCAGCCCGTCTCAGGCTGCCCGACCGGGGCCTCGTGCGCGTCGGGCACCGTGCCGACCTCGTTCTCTTCGATCCGGAGACGGTCGCCGCCGGTGCCACTTTCGAAGCCCCTCGGACGCTTCCGACCGGCATTCCTTATGTCCTGATTGCCGGACGCTTTGTGATGGAAGACGGGCGGCGGACGGACGTCCTGGCCGGCCGGACCGTCCGGCGCACCGCGGCGCCGTGATCAGCGGCTTCGCGGCGCCTTCGCGGCGGCTCCGGCGCGCCCGCAAAGGGCGCGCACGCCGCCCGCGGCCCCCGTATGGTGGCCGTCATGCAGGTGATCCAGTCAACGAAGCTCGCCAACGTCTGCTACGAAATCCGTGGCCCGGTGCTCGAGGAGGCCATGCGGCTGGAAGCGGCAGGTGAGCGCATCCTCAAGCTGAACACCGGCAACCCCGCCATCTTCGGGTTCGAGTGCCCGCCGGAGATCCTTGAGGACATGCTGCGCAACGTGGGCGACGCCCACGGCTACGGCGACGCGAAGGGCCTGCTCTCGGCCCGCCGCGCGGTGGTGCAGCACTACGAGACCAAGGGCATCGACCTGTCCGTCGAGGACGTCTACCTCGGCAACGGCGTCTCGGAGCTGATCCAGATGTCGATGCAGGCCCTGCTCGACGACGGCGACGAGGTCCTCGTACCGGCGCCGGACTACCCGCTGTGGACGGCCTCGGTCTCCCTGGCCGGCGGCACCGCCGTGCACTACCGCTGCGACGAGCAGGCGGACTGGATGCCGGACCTCGCCGACATCGAGCGCAAGATCACCGACCGCACCAAGGCCCTCGTCATCATCAACCCGAACAACCCCACGGGTGCGGTGTACGACGACGAGATGCTGCGCAGCCTCACCGAGATCGCCCGCCGCCACAACCTGATCGTCTGCTCCGACGAGATCTACGACAAGATCCTCTACGACGGCGTCACGCACACCCCGACCGCCGCCATCGCCCCCGACCTGCTGACGCTCACCTTCAACGGCCTGTCCAAGGCCTACCGGGTGGCCGGCTACCGCAGCGGTTGGATGGCGGTCTGCGGCCCCAAGGCCCACGCCGACAGCTACATCGAGGGCCTGACGATCCTGGCGAACATGCGTCTGTGCGCCAACATGCCCGCGCAGTACGCGGTGGCCACGGCCCTCGGCGGCCGCCAGTCGATCAACGACCTGGTGCTGCCCGGCGGCCGGCTGCTGGAGCAGCGCGACGTCGCGCACGACCTCCTGACGCAGATCCCGGGCGTGACCTGCGTCAAGCCGAAGGGCGCGCTGTACGCCTTCCCGCGGCTGGACCCCAAGGTCTACAAGATCAAGGACGACCGGCAGATGGTGCTGGACCTGCTCCGCGCCGAGAAGATCATGGTCGTCCACGGCACGGGCTTCAACTGGCCCGAGCCGGACCACTTCCGCCTCGTCACCCTGCCCAGCGCCAAGGACCTGGCGGACGCGGTGACCCGGATCGGGAACTTCCTGGACGGGTACGGGCAGCCGTAGCGGATCGCCTTCCCGCAGGCATCTTTCTATAAGCAAGACAACTTTAGACGCCGTCCAAGTTAGGATGGCCTTCTGAGGCATTCCCAGGAGGCCATCCATGTACGAGCCGATCCGGACGCAATCGGTCCACACCATGGCCGCACAGAACTGCAGCATGCGCGGCCTGCACCGCTCCCGCGAGGAGGAGCTGGACATCCGCCTCGCGGGGCATCTCACCGCGCTGCTGACCGTGACCGACGAGCTCCGCGCCCTCGCGCCCTCCGGTGCGCTGGACGAGGCCGCGGAGCGGCTCGCCGACCGGATCACGCGCATGCGCGGCCACGGCCCGCTCCGTGCGGCCCCCTCCGCGGGCGAGGCCACCCCCGCCCGCGTCACCGCCCTGCACCAGCGGGCCCACACGCTCGCCGGGCAGGCGCTGGTCGTCGCGACGACCGCGGGCGACGCCCCCGGCGAGGCCCTCGCCGCCGAGCGCCTTCGCGTTCACGCGACGGCGCTCGGCATCTCCGGCGAGGAGTGATCCGGGGCCGGATGTCCGGGGCCGGAGGAGTGACCTCAAGAGGTGTCTCAGTCGCGGAGGCCGACCTTCACCGTGGCCGCCGCCGAAGAGCCCTCGTGGGTGCCGTCGCCGTTCCACGTGACGGTGTACGTCGTGGAGCCGGCCGTCCAGGGCGTGTCGACGATGTGGAACGTCCCGTCCGCCGCCACCGGCGCCGCGCCCAGCATCTTGGTGCCGAGCGGGGTCTTGCGGGTCACGGTGACGAGCTGCCCCTCCGGGATCGCTGCGCCGTTCGAGGTCAGCTTCCCGGTGAAGTCCAGGGCGTGGCCGATCCGCGCGCGCCCGGGCGCGGACAGGGTGACGGCCGACGCCGCCTTGGCCACCTGGACGGTGAGCGTGGCGTCCTTGCCGGGCCTGTGCGTCGCGTCACCGGCGAAGGAGACGGTGTACACCGCCTGCCCGACGCGTGAGGGCGTGTCCTCGACGGTGAACGTCCCGTCCTCCGCCACGGTCGCCTCGCCCACCGCGTGCTTGCCGTCGGCGTCCTCGCGCACCGCGCTCACCTTGGCGGGAGTGCCGGACGCGGGACCGTCCAGCTCCAGCCGCCCGGTGATCTTCAACCGGCCCCCGGCGACGGGCTTCTGCGTACCGATGCCGAGCTCTCCGGCGAAGCGCGCGTCGTGGAGCGGCTGCGGGTTGTGCAGCACGCGCAGCCAGTAGCCGCTGCGCTCGGCGTTGGTGGTGACGGCGAAGAGGGCGCCGGACTTCTCGCCCCAGGCCAGGCCGTGCTGGGCCACCTGGTCGCCCTGGTCGGCCTTGTCGAATGCGTAGGTGCGCTGCTGGGTGCCGGTGGCCGGGTCGGCGTTCTGCACGACGAGGTCGGCGCCGTCGCCGGGCGTGGCCGCCCCACGGGCGACGAGCCTGCCGTCGCTGCTGAACGCCACCGCCGTGGGCACGGATCCGTCGGCCATCGGCCGGTAGCCCGTCTTGACGTCGGAGAGGTCCGCGCTGTTGAGGAGGTGGTGGCCGCCCTTGGCGTCGGCGACGGCCAGCCGGGTGCCGTCGGGCGTGAACGCCATGTCCTTCAGGTCGAGTCCCGCCCCGGACGAGGGGAGCGCGAAAGACCGGTCGGCGAGGAGCTTGACCTTCTCGCCGGAGGTGTCGAGGAGGTAGAGCGACGGGTTGGGCCTGGCCGGGCCGGCGTCCGTGCCGAGGACCATCCTGCCGGGCAGCTTGGGCGAGGCGGCCAGGCGCCAGGGGCCGGGCATGCCGTAGACGAAGTCCCGGTTACGGGTCTCGTCGTCGGCGGGCCCGGTCACGTTCCACAGTTCCTCGTTCCCGCCGTTGCAGTCGCCGGACTTGTGGTGGGTGTACCAGAGCTTGTCGCCGGAGAAGGCGATCTCCCGGTCGCACCCCGCCCACGGGAAGGAATTCTTGATCTTCTTCGTGAGCGTCTCGGTGTCGTACTCGTAGACCCCGCCGGACACGGCGACGTACAGGGTCCGGCCGTCCTCGCCGAGCGTCATCCCGGTGGCCGACGTGACGTCGTCCAGCGTCTTGACCAGCTCTCCGCGGAAGTCGTAGACGAGGAGCTTCTCCGCCGTGGTGCCGGAGTTGCTGCTCTCGGTGATGAAGACGCGCTGGTGCGCCTCGTCGACGACCATCCGGCCGAACGACCGGACCGGCAGCTTCGTCACGGTGTCGGCCGCGGGGCCGGCCGGTGCGGCCTGCGCGGGCGCGGCGGCCAGGGTGAGCGCGCTCGCACCGAGCGCGAGGACGAGCGGGACGGATGCACAACGTCTGAACAACGACATGAAAAGCCCCCCACAGGCAGAAGTGCGTGTCATTGACGGTATTTCCGGACACGCTTACCGGAACGGTAACAGCATGCAGGGGGCACTCTTCTGCCGACGGTGCATCAATTTCCCCGGTCACCGGGCCACATGGCGAACGCCGCCCTCCCCCGGGGACCCGGGAAAGGGCGGCGCGGACCGGCCGGATCAGCCCAGGCGCTGCACCAGCGCCCGGTACTCGTCCCACAGTTCCTTCGGGGTGTGGTCGCCGAAGGTGTTCAGGTGCTCGGGGATCAGCGAGGCCTCCTCGCGCCAGACCTCCTCGTCCACCGAGAGCAGCAGGTCGAGGTCCTCGTCGGAGATCCGCAGGCCCTCGGTGTCGAGCGCCTTGCGGGTCGGCAGGACGCCGATGGCGGTCTCCACGCCCTCGGCCTTGCCGTCGAGGCGCTCTACGATCCACTTCAGGACGCGGCTGTTGTCGCCGAAGCCCGGCCACACGAACCGGCCGTCCGCGTCCTTGCGGAACCAGTTGACGTAGTAGATCTTCGGGAGCTTGGACTGGTCCCCCTTGGAGATTGCAGCCTTGCCCACGTTGACCCAGTGGCCCATGTAGTCGCCCATGTTGTAGCCGCAGAAGGGCAGCATGGCGAACGGGTCGCGGCGCAGCTCGCCGACCTTGCCCTCGGCGGCCGCGGTCTTCTCGGAGGCGACGTTGGCGCCGAGGAAGACGCCGTGCTGCCAGTCGAAGGACTCGGTGACCAGCGGGACGGCGGAGGCGCGGCGGCCGCCGAAGAGGATGGCCGAGATCGGCACGCCCTTGGGGTCCTCCCACTCGGGCGCGATGATCGGGCACTGCGAGGCGGGGACGGTGAAGCGGGCGTTGGGGTGGGCGGCCGGGGTCTCCGAGGCCGGGGTCCAGTCGTTGCCCTTCCAGTCCGTCAGGTGGGCGGGCTGCTCCTCGGTCATGCCCTCCCACCACACGTCGCCGTCGTCGGTGAGGGCGACGTTGGTGAAGACGGAGTTGCCCCACAGGGTCTTCATGGCGTTGGCGTTGGTGTGCTCGCCGGTGCCGGGGGCGACGCCGAAGAAGCCCGCCTCGGGGTTGATGGCGTAGAGGCGGCCGTCCTCGCCGAAGCGCATCCAGGCGATGTCGTCGCCGATGGTCTCGACGGTCCAGCCGGAGACGGTGGGCTCCAGCATGGCGAGGTTGGTCTTGCCGCAGGCGGACGGGAAGGCCGCGGCGACGTACTTGGACTCGCCCTGAGGCGGGGTGAGCTTGAGGATGAGCATGTGCTCGGCGAGCCAGCCCTCGTCGCGGGCCATCACGGACGCGATGCGCAGGGCGTAGCACTTCTTGCCCAGCAGGGCGTTGCCGCCGTAGCCGGAGCCGTAGGACCAGATCTCGCGGTCCTCGGGGAAGTGCGAGATGTACTTGGTGGTGTTGCACGGCCACGGGACGTCGGCCTCGCCCTCGGCGAGCGGCGCGCCGAGGGTGTGGACGGCCTTGACGAAGAAGCCGTCGGTGCCGAGCTCGTCGAGCACGGCCTGGCCCATGCGGGTCATGGTGCGCATGGAGACGGCGACGTAGGCCGAGTCGGTGATCTCGACGCCGATGGCGGACAGCGGGGAGCCGACCGGGCCCATGCAGAAGGGCACGACGTACATGGTGCGGCCGCGCATGGAGCCGCGGAAGATGCCGCCCTGGTCGTCCTTGCCTGCGAAGATCTCCCGCATCTCGGCGGGGGCCTTCCAGTGGTTGGTCGGACCGGCGTCCTCCTCCTTCTCGGAGCAGATGAACGTGCGGTCCTCGACGCGGGCCACGTCACTGGGGTCGGAGGCGGCGTAGTACGAGTTGGGGCGCTTGACCGGGTCGAGCTTCTTGAAGGTGCCCTTGGCGACGAGCTCCTCGCACAGGCGCTCGTACTCCGCCTCGGAACCGTCGCACCAGACCACGCGGTCCGGCTGGGTGAGGGCGGCGATCTCGTCGACCCAGGAGATCAGCTCCTGGTGCTGGGTGGGGGTGGTGGGAGCCGCACTGCTGCGCGCCACGATCGCTCCGTCCCGCCGGAATCCACACTGGCCGGCGTAGATGTTGAGGGTTGAACGGATTCGCCTGCCGCGCACGCGAATCCGCTTCATTGGATGGTGCCCCTTGGGGGCTGCGACCCAGATACTTCGTGACCGCTCATCCGGTGCCGCCCGCACTCATTTGATCA
Organism: Streptomyces hiroshimensis; assembly: GCF_014650335.1. Classification (GTDB taxonomy): domain Bacteria; phylum Actinomycetota; class Actinomycetes; order Streptomycetales; family Streptomycetaceae; genus Streptomyces; species Streptomyces hiroshimensis. Next base: position 38,987 of record NZ_BMUT01000008.1, on the reverse strand, counting down.
TCCGACTCCGCTGACATTCTGTCCAGGGGGCGCTCCCGTGACCATCGCCACGCGATACTGATCCGTAACCTACGGTGGCGTAGGTAGCATGTCGGCCATGACTCCCGCGCCCGACGCAGCGCCTTCCGCGCCCCCCGCGCCCGCCGGCGCCGCGGCTGCAGCAGCCGTCCCCGCCGACGTTGCGCCCTCCGCCGCCCCCGTGCCCGCCGACACGCCGGTCCCCGCCAAGCCGCGTCTGCGCGGCTGGCTGCACGCGGGGATGTTCCCCGCCGTGCTGATCGCCGGCGTCTTCCTGACCGCACTCGCCGACAGCACGCGCGGCCGGATCGCGTGCGCCGTCTACGTCCTCACCGCGGGGTCGCTGTTCGGCATCAGCGCCCTCTACCACCGGGGCGACTGGAGCCCGCGCGTCAGCGCCGTGCTGCGCCGCCTCGACCACGCGAACATCTTCCTGATCATCGCCGGCACGTACACCCCGCTGACGATGCTGCTGATCCCCGGCGGCCGCGGGCAGGTGCTACTGTGGGCCGTCTGGGCGGCCGCCGCGGCGGGCATAGCCTTCCGCGTCTTCTGGGTCGGCGCCCCGCGCTGGCTCTACACGCCCTGCTACATCGCCATGGGCTGGGCCGCGGTCTTCTTCCTCCCCGACTTCCTGCGCAAGGGCGGCATCGCCGTCCTCGTGCTGGTGGTCATCGGGGGGCTGCTCTACAGCGCCGGCGGCGTGATCTACGGGATCAAGCGGCCGAATCCCTCACCGCGCTGGTTCGGCTTCCACGAGGTCTTCCACTCGCTCACGCTGGCGGCGTTCATCGTGCACTACGTCGGCATCTCGCTGGTGGCCTACACCCACGCCTGAGCCCGTCACCCGTCACCCGCCTTCGCAGGATGGCCGCGACCGCAGAGGTCGCGGCCATTTTTCATGTCCGCCCCCAGGTCGCGGCCACACCCGGACGACACCCCCGTGGCCTTCCGGGCGCCTCTCACCCTACCGAAGGGAGCTCTTGATTGACAGCCCCTCTCTTTTGAGAGTTACTGTCACTTGACTCCAACTCTTCCCTACCGGAGGTGTGCCATGAGCACCCGTCCCGACCCGCGCCGCTGGTGGGCGCTCGGCGCCCTCGTCGCCTGCATGCTCGTCCTCGGCTTCGACGGCACGATCCTCAACGTGGCCCTGCCGGCGATGGCCGCCCAGCTCGGCGCCGACGCCGCCGAACAGACCTGGATCGCCGACTCCTACCTCGTCGTCTTCGCCGCCCTGATGCTCCCCGCGGGCCTGCTCGGCGACCGCTTCGGGCGCCGCCGGATGCTCCTCGCCGGCCTCGGGATCTTCCTCGCGGGCTCCCTCTTCGGCGCCTTCGTCACCAGCCCCGGCCAGGTCATCGCCGCCCGCGTGGTCCTGGGCGCCGGCGCGGCGCTGATCATGCCGCTGGCCATGTCCGTACTGCCGTCGCTGTTCCCCGCCGAGGAGCGCTCCAAGGCGCTCGGGGCGGTCTCCGCCGCCTCCGCGCTCGGCCTGCCGCTCGGGCCGCTCGTCGGCGGCTGGCTGCTGGACCACTTCTGGTGGGGGTCGGTCTTCCTCGTCAACGTCCCGCTCGTCGTCCTCGGCATCGCCGCCTGCCTCTTCCTGCTCCCCGAGACCCGGGACCCCGCCTCGCCGCGGCTGAGCGCGCTGTCCACCGCCCTCACCGTCACCGGCCTCGCCGCCCTCGTCTCCGGCGTCAACGAGGGCCCGTCGCGCGGCTGGTCCTCGCCCCTCGTGATCGGTGCGCTCGCCGCGTCCGTCGTCCTGATCACCGCCCTGGTGCTGCGCGAGCGGCGCGCGGACCGGCCCGTCCTGGACGTCACGCTGCTGCAGCACCGTGCGTTCCGGTGGAACACGCTGGCCGCCGCCCTGGTGACCTTCGCCCTCACCGGCCTGCTGTTCGTCGTGCCCCAGTACCTGCAGACGATCCAGGGCCAGGACGCCTTCGGCACCGGGCTGCGGATGATGCCGATGATGGGCGGCCTCCTCGTGGCCTCGCGCGCCGCCGGGCCCCTCGTCAAACGCCTCGGATCCCGCGTGGTCATCCCCGGCGCCCTGCTCGTCCTGGCCGTCGCCGCCCTGACCGGCAGCCGTACGGACGCCCACGACGGCTACGGGTTCGCGGCCCTGTGGCTGACGCTCGCCGGCTTCGGGTTCGGCCTCGGGATCATCCCGGCCATGGACGGCGCGCTCGGCGCCCTGCCGCGGGACCGCGCGGGCAGCGGCTCCGGCCTGCTGATGACGCTGCGTCAGCTCTCGGGGGCCGTCGGCGTCGCGGTGCTCGGCAGCCTGATCGCCGGCTCGTTCGCCGGCCGGCTCGACACCCGCGGCCTGCCGCCGGCCGCGGCCGAGGCCGCGAGCGACTCCGTGGTCGCCGCGCACGCGGTGGCCGCGCGGCTCGGCGACACGGCCCTCGCCCGGTCGGCGGACGCCGCCTTCGTCCACGGCATGGACCTCGCCCTGCTGGCCTGCGGCATCGGGGCCGTCGCCGCCGCGCTGCTCACCGCCGCCTTCCTGCCCGGCAGGCCCGCCGCCGCGCCGCCGCCCACGGACACCCGCGAAGTGGTTCCCCTCAAGGCCGATGCCTGAGAATGCAGCCATGGCCTCCGCAGAAACGCCTTCCGTCGCGCAGACCGGGCCCCGGCTCGGCCTGCGCGAGCGGAAGAAGATCCAGACCCGTCAGGCGATCCGCCGCGCCGCCTACCGCCTCTACGGGCAGCAGGGGTACGACGCGACGACGGTCGACCAGATCGCGGAAGCCGCCGACGTCTCCCCCAGCACCGTCTTCCGCTACTTCCCCACCAAGGAAGACATCGTCCTCACCGACGAGTACGACCCGGCCCTGGAGGCCGCGCTCCGGGCGCGCCCCGCGGAGGAGCCCCCGGTCGAGGCCTTCCGGCATGCCGCCATGGCCTCGATGCGGCACATCCTCGCCCACGACATGGACGAGTTCCGCCAGCGCGCCCGGCTCATGAGCGAGGTGCCCGCGCTGCGCCGCCGGGCGGCCGAGGGCATGGGCGAGTCGGGGCCCATGCTCTGCGCCGTCCTGGCCGAGCGCACGGGGCGCGCGGCCGGCGACGTCGAGGTGCGCATCGTCGTCGTCGCGATCTTCGCCGCGATGAACGAGGCCCTCCTGCACTGGGTCGAGCAGGGCCAGCAGGAGGACGTCATCGCGCTCGTCGGCCGCACGCTGGACGTCCTGGGCCGCGGCCTGACGCTGTAGGCCTCGCGGCGGGCGATGCGGGCCGTTCGGCTATGCGGGCGCGCGCCACGCACGGCCTGCGGCCTGCACGGCACCGCCGGACTCCACTGTCGTGGTTGCGCACCGCGGCGGCGGATTCAAGGACCTGCGAGCCCCTTGCCCCGGCCAGGAGAGGCCGTCGCGAAGAGGTGCATGGGAATCCCTCAGCTCAAGCGCTGGGTCAGCGTTCCCGGGTCCGTCGCCGGCACGTCGCAGACGAAGCCCCGGCAGACGTACGCGACCGCGCGTCCGTCCGCCAGGGGCCGGTTCGCCAGCAGCGGCACCTCCACGGCGGTGGGCTCGCCCGCCGGCGGCGGGGCGCCGACGGCGACGGCGAGGCCGGGAGCCGTGGACAGCAGGGCCGTGCGGTGGAGGGAGGCCGTGGCCGGGTCGTCGGGCAGCCCCACGACGGCGACCTCGCGGGGCCCGTCCAGCAGGGCCTCCGCCACCGCCAGGCCCCAGCTGATGAAGCGCGGCGCGCGCGGGCCCAGCGCCCGGACGACGCCGAGCGCCCGCTCGGCGGCCTCGCGGTGGGTGTTGCTGCCGGTGTACGCGGCGTAGGTCAGCAGCGCTCCGCAGGCGGCGGTCCAGCCCGAGGGGGTGGCGTTGTCCATGGGGTCCTGCGGGCGGCGGATGAGCGCCTCGGCGTCGTCGGCGGTGTCGAAGAGCGTGCCGTCCGCGCCGGTGAAGCGGGTGAGGACCGTGTCCAGGAGCAGGCCCGCGAAGTCCACCCAGACGCCCTCGCCGGTGACGGCGCTGAGCGCGAGGAAGCCCTCGGCGACGTCGCCGTAGTCCTCCAGGACGCCCGCGTGGGCACCGGCCGTGCCGTCCAGGGAGGTGCGGAAGAGCCGGGCGTGCCAGTCCATGTGCGTACGGACCAGCAGGTCGGCGGCGTCGGTGGCGGCCAGGACGAGGTCCGGCCGGTCGAAGTAGGCGCCGGTCTCGGCCAGCGCGGCGATCGCGAGCCCGTTCCAGGCGGCCACGACCTTGTCGTCGCGGCCGGGGCGGGGCCGCTGCTCGCGCGCCGCGAGGAGCCTGCGGCGCACGGAGTCGAGCTTGCCGGCGTCCAGGAGCTGCTCGGAGTCGGGCAGCTGGAGGACGGAGGCGCCCTCCTCGAAGGTGCCGTCCTCGGTGACGCCGAAGTGGGCCGCCGCGAGCAGGGCGTCCTCCTCGCCGAGCACGTCGCGCAGCTGCTGCGGCGTCCACACGTAGTAGGCGCCCTCGGCGTGCCGCCCCTGTCCGTCGTCGCTGTCCGCGTCCAGCGCCGAGGCGAAGCCGCCCTGGTCGGTGCGCATCTCGCGGACCAGGAAGTCCGCGGTCTCCAGGGCGACGCGGCGGGCGAGCTCGGAGCCCGTGGCCCGCCACAGGTGTGCGTAGGCGCGGCAGAGCAGGGCGTTGTCGTAGAGCATCTTCTCGAAGTGCGGGACCACCCACTCGGCGTCGACGGAGTAGCGGGCGAATCCGCCGCCCAGCTGGTCGTAGATGCCGCCCCGGGCCATCGCCTCGCAGGTCGCCTGCACCATCTCCAGGGCGCCCTCGGAGCCCGTACGGGCGTGGTGGCGCAGCAGGAACTCCAGCGTCATGGACGGCGGGAACTTCGGCGCCCCGCCGAAGCCGCCGCGCACGGCGTCGAAGTCGCGGGTCAGCGCCAGCAGCGCGGCGTGCAGGTCCTCGGCGGAGGGCGCCTGCGGCGGCGCGTCCTTGTCCGCCGGGACGCCCAGGGCGAGGGTGCGCTCGGACAGCTCCCGCACGATGCGGCCGGCGACCTGGCCGACCTCCTCGCGGCGGTCGCGCCACGCGGCCCGCACGCCCTCCAGGACCTGCTGGAAGCCCGGCATGCCGTGCCGGGGGGCGGGCGGGAAGTAGGTGCCGAAGTAGAACGGCTCGGCCTCGGGGGTGAGGAAGACCGTCATGGGCCAGCCGCCCTGGCCCGTGGCGGCCTGGACGGCCTCCATGTACACCGCGTCGATGTCGGGCCGTTCCTCGCGGTCGACCTTGACGGAGACGAAGTGCTCGTTGAGGAGGGCCGCGGTGGCGTCGTCCTCGAAGGACTCGTGCGCCATCACATGACACCAGTGGCAGCTGGAATAGCCGACGCTCAGCAGCACCGGCACGTTCCGGCGCCGCGCCTCGTCGAAGGCCTCGGGCGACCACGGCCACCAGTCGACCGGGTTGTCGGCGTGCTGGAGGAGGTAAGGGGACGTCTCGTGCGCCAGGCGGTTGGGCATGCGCCCATCCTTGCGCACGGTGCGCCCTCCCGGGCGGGTGGCCGTGGGGCCGTGTCCGGCCCTACGGTGCCCTCGCCGACCACCGGGCCTGGGCCCGGCCCCGAACCGACCGGGCTGAACGCCCCCGTCGGCCGACGTCAGCTCGGCACCACCGCCAGAGCGCGCCCACATGGCTGATCTCCCCCAGCTGCGGCGGCAGACTCCCTCCCGCCGCAACGGCGAGACGTACAACGGCGGCTACCGGCGGTGCCGGGCCCACCCCGGCCGAACCGGCCCAGGCCGGACACCACCCGCCCGCCGGCGACAGCTCGGCACCGCCGAAGCGCACGCACATGGCTCATCACCGTTGCGGCGGCAAAATCCCTCCCGCCGCAACGGCGAGACGTACAACGGCGGCCGCCGGCGGTGCCGGGCCCACCCCGGCCGAACCGGCCCCGGCCGAACCGGCCCGGGCCGGACCGCACCCGCCAGGCGTCAGCCAAGGAAGCCGTCGAAGCCGCGCGCAGCGTCAAGCCCGTGGGGCCGCCGCCTCGTCGGCGCGGACCGCGCCGGAGGCGTCCGGCGCCTCCTCGAAGTCCACTCGCTTCATGTGCTTGTTCATGGACTTCATCAGGAACCACACCGCCACGCCGATGACGGCGAAGACGATGAAGCCGAGGACACCGGGGGTGACCTTGTTCTTGTCGAGTTCTTCGGCGAGCGGCACCAGCTGGGTGGCGGCGAGGGAGCTCATCATGGGGTCAATTGTTGCGGATGCCCGCGAAGAGGTCGTCCTCGGGGAGGGACGTGCCGACGAGAGACTTCGCCAGCTCGTACTCCTCCGTCGGCCAGACCTCCCGCTGCAGGTCCAGCGGGACGCGGAACCAGCCCCCGTCCGGGTCGATCTGCGTGGCGTGCGCGATCAGCGCCTTGTCGCGGATCTCGAAGAAGTCGCCGCAGGGCACGAACGTGGTCAGCGTGCGCTCGCGCCCCATCGTGTGCCAGCGCTCCAGCCACTCCCCGTACGGGGATTCCATGCTGCGCTCCAGCAGGGCGTCGTGCAGCGCCTGCGTGCGCTGCCGGTTGAAGCCCTGGTTGTAGTAGAGCTTCTGCGGCTGCCACGGCTCGCCCGCCTCGGGGTAGCGCGAGGGGTCGCCGGCCGCTTCGAAGGCCACCATCGTGATCTTGTGGGTCATGATGTGGTCGGGGTGCGGGTAGCCGCCGTTCTCGTCGTACGTGGTCACCACGTGCGGACGGAACTCGCGGATGAGCTTCACCAGCCGCCCGGCCGCCTCGTCCACGTCCTGCAGGGCGAAGCAGCCCTCGGGCAGCGGCGGCAGCGGGTCGCCCTCCGGCAGGCCGGAGTCGACGAAGCCCAGCCACTCCTGCTTCACGCCGAGGATGTCGCGCGCCTCGGCCATCTCCTTGGCGCGGACCTCGTGGATGTGCTCCTCGATGTACGGGTCGCCCTGGAGCTTGGGGTTGAGGATGGAGCCGCGCTCGCCGCCCGTGCAGGTGGCCACCAGCACGTCCACCCCCTCGGACACGTACTTGGCCATCGTGGCCGCGCCCTTGCTCGACTCGTCGTCGGGGTGGGCATGCACGGCCATCAGTCGCAGCTGCTCAGTCAAGACTTCGTCCTCGGTCACTGGTCATGGCCCGTCTTATCGGTGTGTCGGGGCGCCTCCTATAGTGACCGAAGCGGGAGTCGTTTCATTCCTCTTCTCCCGACCAGCACCGACCCGGAGGAAAGATCATGGCTGCGGCGCGCGAAGGGCTGCCCGACGGTCGCTACGGCCGCTCGGCGGACGCGCGTGCGGACCGCAAGCTCAAGATCGTCGGTGCCGTGCTCGGCGCCGGGCTGCTCGGCGTGATCGCCTGGTCCGGGATTCACTACATGACGAAGACGGACGTCAGCGGCCAGCTCATCCGCTCGAAGACGATCTCGGACGACACCGTGCAGGCGGTCGTGGAGATCCGCAAGGGGAAGGATCAGGCCGGGGTGTGCACCCTGCGCTCGCTCGGCAGCGACGGCTCCGAGGTCGGCCGCAAGGACGTGGCCTTCGACCGCCGCGAGGACCACTTCACCGAGCGGGTCACCCTGCGCACCACCAAGCACGCCGCCGCCACCGAGCTCGAGGGCTGCCGGGCCGCCTCCGGCCGCTGACGCACGGCCGACGCGGGCTCCACCCACTTCCGCCTTACCGCGCTGACCTGCATTGACGCGATTCTTGCGCGATTCGTCCCGTTTACTTCTTCCCCCTTTCACGACCCAATTGTTAGGCTCGTGGTTTCGCCCCGCTTTGAAGGTGCACCCTTCTGAGTAGGGCGTTCATTTGTTATCGCGATGTATCCCCAAGCATTCCCCAGTACCGACGAGGAGCACCTGTGACCCAGACCAGCGACAACGTCACCTGGCTGACTCAGGAGGCGTACGACCAGCTCAAGGCCGAGCTGGAGTACCTGTCTGGTCCCGCTCGCACCGAGATCGCGGCCAAGATCGCGGCGGCCCGCGAGGAGGGTGACCTGCGAGAGAACGGCGGGTACCACGCGGCCAAGGAGGAGCAGGGCAAGCAGGAGCTCCGTGTGCGCCAGCTCACCCAGCTGCTGGAGAGCGCGAAGGTCGGCGAGGCCCCGGCGGCCACCGGCGTCGTCGCGCCCGGCATGGTCGTCACCATCGCCTTCGACGGCGACGCGGACGACACCCTGGACTTCCTCCTCGCCTCCCGCGAGTACGCCAGCTCGGACATCGAGACGTACTCCCCGCAGTCCCCGCTGGGCTCCGGCGTCAACGGCAAGAAGATCGGCGAGGACGCCCAGTACGAGCTGCCGAACGGCAAGAAGGCCATGGTGCGCATCCTGGAGGCCAAGCCGTACAGCGGCTGAGCCCCACGGACGTGACCGTGCCCCGTACTCCCTCCCGGGAGTACGGGGCACGGTGCTTTCCGGGCGGTGAACGCCCTCAGGCCGTCGCCGACCGGAACTTCCGTACCGACAGCGTCCGGAAGAGCGCGATGATCAGCACCGACCAGATCAGCGACGCCCACACGGGGTGCTGCATCGGCCAGGCCCCCGGCACCGGATAGCCCTCCGGCAGGTTGCCGAAGAGCTCGCGCGCCGCCTGCACCGTGGCGCTGAAGGGGTTCCACTCGGCGATGACGCGCAGCACGGTGGGCATGTTGTCGGCGGGCACGAAGGCGTTGGAGATGAAGGTGAGCGGGAAGAGCCAGATCAGCCCGCCCGAGGTGGCCGCCTCCGGGGTGCGCACCGACAGCCCGATCAGCGCGCCGATCCAGGAGAAGGCGTAGCCGAGCAGGAGCAGCAGCGCGAAGCCCGCGAGGGCCTTGGGGATGCCGTTGTAGACCCGCCAGCCGACGATCACGGCGACGATCGCGAGCACGACGAGCGTGAGCGCGGTCTGGACGAGGTCGGCGAGGGTGCGGCCGGTGAGGACGGCCCCGCGGGCCATGGGCAGGGACCGGAAGCGGTCGATCAGCCCCTTGTGCATGTCGTCGGCGATGCCCGCGCCGGCGCCGGCCGTGGCGAAGGTGACGGTCTGGGCGAAGATGCCCGCCATGAGGAACTGGCGGTACGTGCTCGGGTCCGTGTTGCCGCCGACGGCGATCGAGCCGCCGAAGACATAGCTGAACAGCACCACGAACATGATCGGCTGGATCAGCCCGAAGATGACCACTTCGGGGATCCGGGCCATCCGGATCAGATTGCGCTTGGCGACGACCAGGGAGTCGCGCACGGAGCGGCCGATGCCGCCGTGCACCCGCAGGGCCGCCTCCCTGGAGGCTGGGGTTCCGATGACGCTCATGGCCTGGCCTCCTGCTGCGCTCCGGCGTCCCCCGCGGCTCCGGACGCCCCGGCGACCCCGGACGCCCCGCCGTCGCCGGTCTCCGCGCCCGCGTCGCCCGTCTCCGCGTCGCCCGTCTCCGTAGCGTCCGTCTCCGCGGCGTGCCCGGTGAGCGAGATGAAGACGTCGTCCAGCGTGGGGCGGCGCAGGGCGATGTCGTCGATGTCGATCCCGCGGGCGTCGAGCTCCCTGATGACCTCGGCGAGCAGCTTCGCGCCGCCGGAGACCGGCACGGTCACCTTGCGGGTGTGCTTCTCGACCGAGGACGCGCCCTTGCCGAAGCCGCGCAGGACCTCGTCGGCGGTGGCGATGTGTTCGGGGCTGCGCACGACGACCTCGACGCGCTCGCCGCCCGTGCGGGCCTTGAGCTGGTCGGAAGTGCCGCGCGCGATGACCTTTCCGTGGTCGACCACGCAGATGTCGTGCGCGAGGTGGTCGGCCTCCTCCAGGTACTGGGTGGTGAGCAGGAGGGTGGTGCCGCCGGCCACCAGTTCCTGGATGACCTCCCACAGTCCCTGCCGGTTGCGCGGGTCCAGTCCGGTGGTGGGCTCGTCCATGAACATGACGGGCGGGCTGACGACGAGGGCCGCGGCGAGGTCGAGGCGGCGGCGCATGCCTCCCGAGTAGGTCTTGGCGATGCGGTCCGCGGCCTCCGCGAGGTCGAAGCGCTCCAGCAGCTCGCCCGCGCGCACCTTCGCGTCGCGGGCGCTCATCTGGTAGAGCTGGCCGACCATGCGCAGGTTCTCACGGCCTGTCAGATATTCGTCGACGGCGGCGAACTGGCCGGACAGCCCGATGGAGCGGCGGACCGCGTCGGGCTTCTTGAGGACGTCGATGCCGGCCACGAAGGCCGAACCGCGGTCGGGCTTGAGCAGAGTGGTCAGGACGCGTACGGCGGTGGTCTTGCCGGCGCCGTTGGGGCCGAGCAGCCCCAGAACGGTTCCTTCCGGCACATCGAGATCGACCCCGTCCAGAGCTCTGACGTCGCCGAAGGTCTTCACCAGGCCTTCGGCATAGATGGCGCCTGGCATGGAAGTTCTCCCCGCTGGGTGACGTACTGCCCGATTTTACGTTCGGCGCAGCCGTCGTGCCCTGTGAACGCCGTACCCCACGCTCAAGTGGCACCGGGGCCTCAGGGGTCAAGTGGCACCGGGACCTCAGGCCGTCACCCGGTACCCCGCAGCCCGCAGGGCCGCCCGCACTTCCTCGCAGTGGCCCGGCCCCTTGGTCTCCAGGTGCAGCTCCACCTCCGCCTCGGTCAGGCCGAGCCGCGGGTCGGTGCGGATGTGCCCGACGTCCAGGACGTTGGCGTCGGCCGCGGAGAGCACCTCCAGGAGGGCGGCGAGCGCCCCCGGCCGGTCGGCCAGCCGCAGGCGCAGGCTCAGATAGCGGCCGGCCGCCGCCATGCCGTGCCGCAGGACGTGCTGCAGCAGCAGCGGGTCGACGTTGCCGCCCGACAACACGGCGACGAGCGGTCCCTCGAACGAGTCGGGTCCGGTCAGCAGCGCCGCCACCGGCGCGGCCCCGGCCGGCTCCACGACCATCTTGGCCCGCTCCAGACAGAGCAGCAGCGCTGCGGCGAGCGCGTCCTCGGAGACCGTCCGGACCTCGTCGACCAGCTCCCGGACCAGGGCGAAGGGCACCGCGCCGGGGCGGGCCACCCGGATGCCGTCGGCCATCGTCGCGGGCTCCGCGACCGCCACGGGGCGCCCGGCGGCCAGCGACGGCGGGTACGCGGCGGCGCCGGCCGCCTGCACGCCCACGATCTTCACGTCCGGCCGCAGCGCCTTGACCGCCACCGCGATCCCGGCCGCGAGGCCGCCGCCGCCCATGGCCACCACGATCGTGCGCACCTCGGGGCACTGCTCCAGGATCTCCAGGCCCACCGTGCCCTGACCTGCGATGACGTCCGGGTGGTCGAAGGGGTGGACGAGGGCTGCGCCCGTGCGGCGCGCGTACTGCCGGGCGGCGCTCAGCGCCTCGTCCAGCACCTGTCCGTAGAGGCGCACCCCGGCGCCGTACGAACGGGTCGCGGCGATCTTCGGCAGGGGCGCGTTGACCGGCATGAACACCGTGGCGCGCACGCCCAGGAGCGTGGCCGCCAGGGCCACGCCCTGCGCATGGTTGCCCGCGCTGGCGGCCACGACCCCCGCCGCGCGCTCCTCGCGCGCCAGCCCCGCGATCCGCGCGTACGCCCCGCGGACCTTGAAGGAGCCGGTCCGCTGGAGGTTCTCGCACTTGAGGTGGACGGGCGCGCCGATCAGGCCGGAGAGGTGGCGGCTGCCCTCCAGGGGCGTGGCGCGGACGACCCCCGAGAGGATCTTCCGGGCGCCGAGGACGTCGTCCAGGGTGACCGGTGCGACCGCGCGAGGGGGCTCCGCCAGGGGGCCGGCCCCGTCCGGTCCGTCCCGGTCCGCGCCATCCGTTCCGCCCGCTGCACGTGCGGCCATAAGGCCAGTCTTGCAGCTCGTTTGCGTAACGACCGTCGTAACGGACGCATATCGCCCGGGCGATTCCGGAACGCATCGCAGCGCATATCGATGCATACCGAGCGGATTGTTCGGTACCGGCGGAGCGGATTGCCCGGCACCGGCCCAGGCACCCTCCGGGCCGCGTACTCTGTCCCCCAATCTTCCCTGCCCGACGCACGAAGTGAGCCCCAGGCCATGCCCACCCCTTCGGACATGACGACCGACCTCGCCCCAGGTGTCCTCGACGCGCTCCAGCACCAGGTGGCCGTCTTCGCACGCCGCGCCGAACAGACGCGGCTCGGCGGCGTGGGCCAGGTCCGCAACTCGATGGACCGCGCCGCTTATCTGCTGCTCAACCGCCTGGACCAGGAAGGTCCGATGGGGGTGAAGGCGCTCGCCGCCGGCATGGGCATCGACTCCTCGACCGTCACCCGCCAGGTGGCGCCGCTGGTCGACACCGGCCTGGTCAAGCGCACCTCCCACCCCGAGGACGGCCGTGCCGTCGTGCTCCAGCTCTCCCCGCGCGGCAAGGCCCGCCTGGAGGAGGTGCGGGCGTCGCGGCGCGCGCTGATGGCGCTGGTGACGGACGGCTGGAGCGAGGACGAGCGGGACGCGTTCTGCTCCCTGCTCACGCGCTTCAACACGGCGCTCTCCGAGGTCCACAACGCCCTGCCGCCGGTGGCCCCGACGGCCTGACCGGCCCGCAGCCGGCCCGCAGCACAGCTGCGCCGGGCAGGCCGGAAGGATCCGGCCCGCCCGGCGCGGAACAGCAGTTGCGGGTGCTGAGGCGGGTGCCGAGGCGGGTGCTGAGGGGGGACTAGCCCAGCGCCTGCGTGAGGTCGGCGAGCAGGTCGTCGACGGACTCGATGCCCACCGACAGGCGCACCAGGTCCGCGGGGACCTCCAGCTGCGAGCCGGCGGTGGACGCGTGCGTCATCAGGCCCGGGTGCTCGATCAGCGACTCCACGCCGCCGAGGGACTCGCCGAGGGTGAACACCTCGGTGCGGTTGCAGATCTCCACGGCCGCTTCCTGGCCGCCCTCGACGCGGAAGGAGACCATGCCGCCGAAGGCCTTCATCTGCTTGGCGGCGACCTCGTGCAGCGGGTGCTCGGGCAGGCCCGGGTAGTAGACCTGGGTGACCTTGGGGTGGGAGACGAGCAGCTCGGCCACGCGCTCGGCGTTGGCGCTGTGCCGGTCCATGCGCACGGCCAGGGTCTTGATGCCGCGCAGCGTCAGCCAGGAGTCGAAGGGGCCGGCGACGGCGCCCATCGCGTTCTGGTGGTAGGCGAGCTCCTCGGCGAGGGCCGCGTCGGCGGTGACCAGCGCGCCGCCGACGACGTCGGAGTGACCGCCCATGTACTTGGTGGTCGAGTGCACGACGACGTCCGCACCGAGCGCGAGCGGCTGCTGCAGGTAAGGGCTCGCGAAGGTGTTGTCGATGACCAGGCGGATCCCGGCCGAGTGCGCGACCTCGGCGAGGGCGGCGATGTCGCTGATGCCCAGCAGCGGGTTCGAGGGGGTCTCGACCCAGATGACCTTGGTCGTGGGCCGCAGGGCGGCGCGCACGGCGGCCGGGTCGGAGGTGTCGGCGACCGACCACTCCACGCCCCAGCGGCTGATCACCTTGGCGAAGAGGCGGAACGTGCCGCCGTAGGCGTCGTTCGGGATGACCACGTGGTCACCGGGCGCCAGGAGCGTACGCAGCAGGGTGTCCTCGGCTGCCAGGCCGGAGGCGAAGGCGAGGCCGCGGACGCCGCCCTCCAGCGCCGCCAGGTTCTCCTCCAGAGCGGTACGGGTGGGGTTGGCGCTGCGGCTGTACTCGTAGCCGCCGCGCAGGCCGCCGACGCCGTCCTGCTTGTAGGTGGACACCTGGTAGATCGGCGGCACGACAGCCCCGGTCAGCGGGTCCGGCTCCTGCCCGGCGTGAATGGCAAGGGTCTCGAATGCATGCTGATCGCTCATTTTCCCGAGCCTAGTACTCCGCACACCCGAACACCCGTGTTCACTTGTAACCGGAGCATGAACGATCCGCGGACCCCGCGCGTTGTTCCTCACACAGGCCTATTCGTAGCACTACGCTGCCCCACCCACGTTCAGGACCGCTCATGGAGTTTCTGCTCATCCTGCTGGCCGTCGTCGCGATCAGCGCCGTCCTCGCCGGGCCGGCGCTGCGCCGCAGGCGGGCGGCCGCGGGGCTCGCCGCCGCCCCCGGCGCGGCGGCCTCGTCGTACGGCTTCCTGCCGCCCGAGCAGCTGGACGTCCGCCTGCCCGGCCCCGACCCCGAGCTGCTGTCCGCCGTCGAGGAGGCCCGCCGCACCCAGGACTGGAAGCCGGCCGCCGAGCTGCTCTCGCGCACCCATGACGCGGAGCAGCGCTGGCAGCGCGTGCAGACCCTGGCGGGCGCGGCGGTCCGCGAGCTCACCGAGGCCCCCGGCACGGGCGGGATGTGGCTGCGGCACTGGCGCGTGGTCGCGCCCGAGGATGCGGGCGGCGCGGCCGTCCAGGCCGAGTTCCTCGTCCAGCAGGCCCTGCGCGACCCCTCCTCCGAGGACTACCGCATGATCCTGGAGGAGGCCCGCACGGTCTGCGCGGAGGCCGCCCGGCTGGCGCCGGAGGATGTGGTGCCGGTGATCGTCGAGCTGGGCGTGGCGCGCGGCGCGGGTGCCGGCGAGGCCGAGTTCCAGTCGGTGTGGGAGCGGGTCGTCTCCCGCGCCCCCCAGCACATGGGCGCGCATCTGGCCGCGCTGCGCTACTGGAGCGCGAAGTGGCACGGCTCCCGCGAGAAGGCCGACGCCTTCGCGCAGCGCGCCGCCGCGGGCGCGCCTCAGGGCAGCCTGCTGCCCGCCCTGCCGCTCTTCGCCGTCCACGACCACCTGCCCGACGTGAACCTGGTCCAGAGCCTCTACCGCAGCGAGGTCGTCTCCCGCGCGATCCAGGCCGCCCAGTACGCGGTCGCGCACGCCCCGTCCGAGCACCCCGTGGCCCCGCACGTCCGCCACCTGCTGGTGTGGTTCCTGGTCAACGCCGAGCGCTACCCCGAGGCCCTGGAGCAGCTGCAGCGCGTCGACGGGCACATCGGCGCCGTCCCCTGGACGTACACGGCGGATCCGGTCGCGGCGTACGTGGCGTACCGGGCGATGGCGGTGGCGGGCCGGGAATCGCCGGGAGCGGCGAACCGTTGGTCCTGAGGCCGGATCTTCCCCACCGACTCCCGGAGGCCGCCGCCATGCTCTTCCCCACCCGAGAACCCCGCCTCCCCACCCCCGAGGAGGCCCTGAAGGGCCGCCCGGAGCCGGAATTCCCCCTGCAGGAACGCCACACGGTCCTGGGCACCCCGCTGGCCGGCCCGTACCCGCAGGGCCTGGAGGTCGCGGACTTCGCCCTCGGCTGCTTCTGGGGCGCAGAGCGCAAGTTCTGGCAGACGGACGGCGCCTGGACCACCCTCGTCGGCTACCAGGGCGGCCACACCCCGCACCCCGCCTACGAGGAGGTCTGCAGCGGCCTGACGGGCCACACGGAGGTCGTCCGCGTGGTCTTCGACCCGTCGGTCGTCTCCTACGCCGCCCTCCTGAAGCTCTTCTGGGAATCCCACAACCCCACGCAAGGCTTCCGCCAGGGCAACGACCGCGGCACGCAGTACCGCTCGGCGATCTACACCCACTCCCCCGCCCAGCAGACCGCGGCGGAATCCTCCCGCGAGTCCTACCAGCAGGTCCTGCGCGGCTCGGGCTACGGCCCCATCACCACGGAAATCCTCCCGGCGGGCCCGTTCTACTACGCGGAGCCGTACCACCAGCAGTACCTGGACAAGAACCCGTCGGGCTACTGCGGAATCGGCGGCACGGGCGTGTCATGCCCGATCGGCGTGGCCACGACGGACGGCCGGTGACCGAACCGCTGCCCACGACCGTGTAGCCCGCCGCCTCGTAGCAGCCCCAAGGCAAGGCTGTTCATGCCGAGGCACCTTAGGGCGCGGCTCAAGAGAGGAAGAGGGGGAGGTCGTCCAAGGAGCCCGGGCCGTTGAAGAAGCACTCGGCCGCCGCCAACTCCCTCTCCAAACCCGGGTGGCGGTCCTCGACCGCCTGCGTCAGGGACCGGCCCCGGTCCCGGTCCACGGTTCCGGCCGCGGCCAGGAGGCTCTTCTGCCACTTTTCGCCCTGTTCGGCCAGGGCGTAGACGGCCGACAGCAGGTCGGCCATGCCGGCGGGGCGGGTGAGGGCCGCGGGGTCCCGGCCCGTCACCGGGAAGAGTTCCCAGCCGCCGGCGCGCGCGGCGAGGCGGAGGGCGCCGGCCCAGTTGGTGATGCGGCCGATGCGGACGTAGAGGGAGTCCCCGGTGTGGGGCGGCAGGCTGCCGCCGTGCAGGGGGTTGGTCGCGGCCACGAGGTCGGCGAGGACGCGGCGCTCCGTGTCCTGCGGCGTCCAGTGGCCCTCTTGCCAGGCTTCTATCGCGAAGTCCAGCCAGTCCTCGGCGGCGGCCAGCCGGGAGGCGAAGGGGAGGTCGAGGTCGCGGTCGCGGGGCACGCCCGTCAGTGTGACCCGGCCGGTCCGGAGCTGCGCGCGCCGACCCCCGTACGGCACGCGCAGGGCTCACGCTCCGGCCGTCGTCCCCCGCAGCTTCGCCGCCAGCTCCGACGGGTCGTAGCCCGGGGCGACGCCGTCGACCAGGATGATCACGCCCTCCACGTGCTCCGTGCGCAGGGGGATCAGGGCCTGATAAGCAGGCGAGGCGTACCAGGCGCGGGCCTGCGAGAGGTCCGGGAAGCCGATCAGGACCATGTTGCCGGGCCAGGCGCCCTCCATGACGTGGACCTCCGCGCCGTGGACGAGGAAACGGCCGTCGAACGGGTCGAGGGTGGCCTGGATGCGGTCGATGTACTCGAGGATGTCGCGGTGGGTGCCGGCGCCGGCGTGAGGCGCGGCGACGATGTCACGGAAGCTGCCCAGGGCGTACGCGGTCATGATGTCTCACCTTCCAGGGGGGCGTTTCTCCAGCGGCTCCGGTGAACTCCAGCGAACTCCTGCGAAGTCCTGTGATCTCCGGTGCACTTCAGTCTTCCCTGAGGCTCCCGCCCGGTCGATTACCTGTCAGGTCATCGACCTCAGTCCTCCACTCCCAGATCGCGTCGCATCAGCCGCCGCATCTCCGACAACCGCGGCTCCGCTTCCTTCAGTGCGACGAGCGCCCGTTCCGGGGTCTCGCCCTCCCGCGCATGGCCGCGGTCGATCCGCTTGGCCGCCGCGTCCACTGCCGCAAGCACGCTGTTGACGTTGCGCGACGCCGTCAGGATCACCTCCGGGGCGATCATCTGGGCCTCGGCGTACCGGTCGCGGTGGTCGAGCCGGGCCTCTTCCAGCTGAGCGCGTTCCTGGTCGGTGTAGACGCTGTCGCGCAGGCGGTGCAGCGTGTCCTTGAGGAGGGTGTGGAACTGCCGCGAGGCTCGGTTCATGGCCGTGTACGCGGCCCGGCGCTCCTCGAAGCGGCGCGCTTGCGCCTCTGCCGCGCACTCCGCCGCCCGCTGTCGGGCCGTCAACCGCTGGGACAGCAAGGGGGCGAAGAGGGTACCCAGGACACCGACGACGGCGGTGACCATCGAGGCTATGACGGCGCTCACGCACCGACCCTAGCCCCACAGCCGCCTCACCGCCCCTCCTCACCCCTCACTCCCCCCGCCTCGCCACAAAGCGGAAACTCCCCTTCCCCACCGTCACCGTGCACTCCGCGAAGCCCGCCATCCGCAGCCGTGCCTCCAGTGTCTCCGGTGGGACCGGGACGCACGTGTCGCCGAGGTGGATCAGGCGGAAGGCCCTGCTGTCCAGGGCGTCGGAGCCGGTGAAGGTGCCGCCGGGGCGCAGGACGCGGTGGGCCTCGGTGAAGAGGCTGTTCTGGTCGGCGATGGACGGTACGTGGTGGAGCATCGTGAAGCAGGCGACCGAGTCGAACCGGCCCTCGGGGAAGGGGATGTCGGCCCCGTCGCCGTAGACGACGTCGACGCGCTCCCCGAAGAGCAGGCGCAGCCGCGCCGCGTACGACGCGTCCGTCTCGACGACGCTCAGCTTCTCGACCTTGCGTACCAGTACGCGCGTCGTCGCCCCGTAACCCGGCCCGATCTCCAGGCAGTCCGCGCCGAGCGGGACGTCCTCCAGGGCCCAGGGCAGGAGTTCGTCGCGGATCGCGCGGGCCCAGCGGTCGGAGGAGCAGAGGCGGCGGTGGATGAGGTTCATCGGCATGGTTCGAGGCCAGGAAGGAGGAGACTTGTCGTATACGGGCCAGGAGGTCAACTCATGTCGCCAGACGGACAGCGACCCGCTTCCCATGTCGTGGCTCCTCCCGGCGCCGCCGTCGCCGTCGGCAGCTTCCCCCTCGGCGGCAGCGAGTGGTTCGGCCGCCACCAGCACGCGGCGCACCAGCTCGCATGGGCGCCCCACGGCGTCCTGGCGGTGCGCGCCTGCGGCCGTACGTGGGTGCTGCCGTCCACCGTCGCCCTGTGGATCCCGGCGGGCGTCCCGCACTCCACCGGCGCGACCTCGTCCGCGCTCCTGCGCAGCCTCTACTTCTGGCCCGACCGCTGCCCCCTGACCTGGGACGAGCCCCAAGTCGTCCCCGTCTCCGGCCTCTTGCGCGAGCTGATCGACTACCTCGCGCAGGACCCGGAGACCCTCGGCCCGGAGGCCCGTCACCGCGCCGAGGGCGTCGTCCTCGACCTCCTGCGCCCCGTCTCCGTGACGACCGTGCGGGCCCCGATGCCCGCCGACCCGCGCGCCCGCCGCATCGCGCAGGCCCTGCGCGCGGACCCTTCCGACGGCCGGTCGCTGGCGCAGTGGGGCGAGGTCGTGGGCGCGAGCGCGCGGACCCTCGCGCGCGCCTTCGTCTCCGGTACGGGCATGACGTACGGGCAGTGGCGCACGCAGCTGCGGCTGCAGGCGGCGATGCCGATGCTGGCGGCGGGCTCCACGGTCTCGGCCGTGGCCCGGCGCGTCGGCTACGGGTCGCCGAGCGCGTTCGTGGCGGCGTTCCGGCGGGGGGTGGGGGTGCCACCGGGTGCCTATTTCACGCCTGCGGAAACCCGGCCGTGACCCCGGCAGCAACCGCCTGCGGAACCCCGGCCTCAAGCAGAACCCCGGCCGTAACCATGCCCCGGCCGTAAACCGGCCTCACCCCAGCTCCGCCGCGTCCGCCGCCTCCGCCCCCCGCGCCCAGCCGTCCGCGTCGCGCCCCTTCAGCCGGTGCGAGGTCGTCTGCGGGAAGAGCCGTTCGGCGGTCTCGCCGACCGCCAGGTCGCGCGCGGCGAGCACGGGCAGCACCTCGGGCCGTGCCTCCTGCGCGACGGCCTCGGCCGTCGCGTCGCGCACCGCCGCCGCGAGCCGCTCGCCGATCCGGGACGCGTAGGCGATCAGGAACGACTCGCGGAAGTCGCGGGTACGGCGCGAGCGCCCGCCCGCGTGGTGGGCGTCGGCCGCGCGGTGCATCGCGGTGGTGGCCTGCACCAGCAGGGAGGTGTACATGAGCTCCACCAGCTCCAGATCGGCGTCGAAGCCGACGACGGTGGAGAAGCAGTGGTCGGCGGACCACACGGCCTGGCAGTGGTTGGCGCCGGCCACCGCGTCGAGCAGCAGCGCCTTCGCCGACTCGTACGGGCCCTCGACGCCGATCCGGCAGGCCCCGGGCCCGTCGGCGGCGGCCCCGTCCGCGTGGGCGGCCAGCAGCGCCTCGTCCATGGAGTGCCGGGCCATGAGCTCCTGGGCCTTGGCGGAGAGCGCCTCGGCCTCCTCGGGGAAGTCCGTGGACTCGGCCTTGGCCAGCAGCGCGCGGATACGGCCCAGGACGCGCGGCTCGACGTGCACGCCCGGCCGGGAGTACGCGGCGCCGGGCATCGGCCCGACCGGCCCGGTCCGCGGCAGGCCGGCGGCGAGCCGCAGCGCACCGAGCGCGCACGCGACCGTCTCGAAGCGGCTGAGGCGCTCGCGCTGCGCGAAGCCTTCCAGGAAGGCCGCGTCGTCGTCCCACCACACGTGCGCCTGCAGCTCGTGCAGCTGCGCGGTCCAGCGTGCGTCGAGGGTGTCGGGCGCATACCGCCGCGCCTCGGCCGCCAGCGCCGCGACGGCGAAGCGCACCTCCACCGGGGTGAGCTCGCGCCGCGCGAGCCGGATGACGTCGGCGGGCTGCCAGCCGCGCTCCCAGCAGCCCCGTACGGTCGCCGAGGCGGTGCGCACCACGGCGCGGCTGAGGGCCTCCCAGCCGGCGGGGGCGGCGGTCAGCGCGGAGGCGGCGGCGTAGACGGCGTCGTCGAGGGTTTCGGGGCCGTGCGTCCGCAGGGAGGCCAGGGCCGCCTCGACGGACTCCAGGAGGTCGGTGTCCTCCTGCCGGTCCTGCTGCCGGTCCTGCTGCTTCCTGCGTTCGGCCACGGAACTCTCTTCCTTGCATGACGCACGACGGATCACCGCGACCGGCGGGTCACTGCGATACGGCGTACGGCGCTACGGCGGTACCCCGAGCGGCACGCCGATACGGCCCATTGTCCGTGACATTGTCCGTAACAGCTGTGTCGCCAGGGGTTACCGCCCAGGTCAGCGCGCGGAGGCTACCATTCCGTGGGCTGCTCCGGGGAGTCCCCTGCGCCATCGCGCAGCGCCTGCAGCACCGGCCCCGGCACCCGCGCCTGGAAGATCCCCACCGACCGCTCCGGCCGGTAGCCCAGCATCTTGTTGACGGCGCGCATCGGGCCGTTGTCGTCGGCGACGTGCGTGGCGATCTCCCGTACGGACAGCCCCAGCCCCTCCTGCCCCTCCTGCTCGCGCAGCAGCTGCAGCATGCGCAACTTGACGGCGCGTCCGAGGCCGAGCCCCCGGTGGGCGGGCGCCACGGCGGTCTCGTACTGCTGCGCGCGGACGTCGCCGGGCGAGCGGACGCCCACCTCGGTGAAGGCCGCATACGTGCCGTCCGGGGCGGCGACGGCGACGGTCAGCAGGACGCCGCCGCGCTCCACGAAGCGGCTCTGGGCGGCAGTGGCGCTCTCCTCGTCCCAGCGCATGGGCTCCTGGTCCAGCTCGCCCATGGGGGTGTCGGCCATGGCGTTCCTGACACCGGCGTAACACGTGGCGTTGGCCGCCGGAACCGTCCCCTGCCACTCCACGAAGCGGTAGCCGTCGGGCAGCTCGGGCGCGGCGGCCTCATCGGCAGCCTCGTCGTCGATCCGCTGGACGTACAGGACCAGCTGCAGCCCACACACGAACCCGCGGTTCTTGGCGAACTGCTCACCCTCCCCGCCGATTTCGAGCTCCAGGCTCACCGACTGGCGCTGCTCACGCTCCAGGATCGTCTGTATCTCCTGCCACAGCAGGGTGCCGATGCCGCGCCGCCGCTGGTCCGGCCGGACGGCGAGGCGCCCGATCCAGGCGGTGGTGCGGTTCGCCTCGTCCTCGAAGAGGCGCAGGAGGGCGACGCCGGCGTACCCGGGCCCGCCGCCCTCCGACGGCACGGCCAGCCGGACGATCCGGCTGCGCGGGGCATCGATGCGCAGCAGCCCGGCCGTCTCCACCCGCCCCGGCCCCGGCACCCCGGCCGGCAGGTCGTGGGTGTGGGCGGCCGTGACGACGGCGTGCCAGGCGTCGATCTCGTCCTCGGCCGGGGTGGCGCTCAGACGCCGGACACTCACATGCGCTTCCGTATCGCGCTGGACACTCACATTCGCGTCCGTATCGCGCCGGACACCCGCATGCGCGTCCGTCACGCGCCGGCCGTTCGAGCGATCGCCGCCCGATCGCAGAAGTTCGCTCATCCAGCGCACGGTACGGACCTCGATGCCGCTTGTCCTGCGGATTTACGGCTCCCGCCGCACGGCATGCGGCGGCGAAAAGGCGGCGGCCCCCACTTCCGTGGGGGCCGCCGCCCTGGAAAAGCCGTTTACGGGCCCGGAGCGCCTAGGCGCCCGTCGCGCTCCCCGCGACCCACGCGTTCCAGTCCATGTTCCAGCCGTTGAGGCCGTTCTCGGGGGCGATGGTCTTGTCGGGCGAGTTCTTCACCTCGACGACGTCGCCGATCTGGGAGTTGCTGAAGAACCAGGCACCCGAGGTGTTGGGGTCGTCGGCACCCTGCTTGTCCTGCAGGCCGATGCAGCCGTGGCTGGTGTTGGCCGTGCCGAAGATGCCGCTGCCCCAGTAGTTGCCGTGGATGAAGGTGCCGGAGGTGGACAGGCGCATGGCGTGCGGCACGTCCTTGATGTCGTACTCGCCCTTGCCGTCGCCCTTGGTGAAGCCGACGGTCGAGCCGTCCATCCGGGTCTCCTTGAACTTCTCGGAGATCACCATCTTGCCGTTGTACGTGGGGTTCTCGGGGCTGCCGGCCGAGATCGGGATGGTCTTGATGGTCTTGCCGTCCCGGACGACCGTCATCTGGTGGGACTTGGTGTCCACCGTGGAGACCTGGGAGTGACCGATCTTGAAGGAGACGGTCTTCTTCTGCACGCCCTTGACGCCCGGGGCACCCTCGACGCCGTCGAGGTCGAGCTTCAGGGTGACGTCCGAGTTGGCCTTCCAGTAGTCCTGGGGGCGGAAGTCGATGCGCTGGTCACCGAACCAGTGGCCGACGACCTTCTGGCCGCTGCTCGAATTCACCGTGATGTGCGACTGGACGGCCTTGCGGTCCTTGATGGGCTTGTCGAAGTTGATCGACACGGGCATGCCGACGCCGACGGTCGAGCCGTCCTCCGGCGTGAAGGCGCCGATGAAGCTGTTGGTCGGCGAGACGGTGGTGAACGAGGAGTTCTCCGTGGCCTTGCGCTTGTCGGAGTCGACCGCCTCGACCACGATCTTGTACTTGGTCGAGCGCTCGAGCTGCGCCTTGGGCTGCCAGGACGTCTTGTCCGGCGATATCGTGCCCTCGACCGGGGTGCCCTTGTCCGTCGTCATCTTGACGCTGGTGAGCGTACCGTCACTGACGGTGACCTTGGCGTTGTCCGCCGCGATGCCCGCGTTGGTGGAGCCGTCCTTCTGGGCGATCTTGATCTGCGCCTTGGAGGCTTCCTTCGCAGCTGCGGCGTCGACCTTGTTCTGCTCCTTGCCGCTGCTGCTGGAGCTGCTCTTGCCGCCGCCGTCGTCATCGCCGCCGCCGCAGGCGGCGAGGGTCAGTACACCGCCGAGCACAGCGGCCGCGGCCACGACAGCCTTGCGGCGCTTGCCGTACGTCATCACACGCTTCTCCATTGCTCCTGCGGCCCCTATCCCCGAGCCGAACCGTGGGGCAGCACGATTCCCGGCTACTACTTCAAGGAACGCCTGCACCGGTTCGTCCGTTCCACACCCTTGGAGAATGTGGGGAAGGCCACGCCTGCAGAGCCCCTCGGAGGGGCGCCATGATAGCGGGGGTCCTGGTAGGGACGGGGCCGTTGCGAGGTGCGGGGCGCGGCGGTGACCGACGGGAACCCGTGACTTCCTCAGGGCCGTTCGTATCACTACCATCAGGTCACTGACATCGGGTCAGCCCGGGAGCGGCGGACGTGCCGTGCCCCCAAATTCAGCCGCGCCGAGGGGGATTCGTCCGTGACCGCACGCCGACCGCTGCTGACCGCCGTCGCCGCAGGGTCGCTCCTGTGTGCGGTGTGGTTCATGCCGACCGCGAACGCGACGGTCGAACGAACAGACCGGCCCGCCCCGGAATCCCGTCTCGCGGCACCCGCCGCGCAGGGCTCTGAGCAGCAGCTTTCCCTGGCCGACTCGGGCAGTGTCGACACCACTCCCTACGTATTCGGGGGAGTTGCCTTCCTGGCGGCGGGCGGAGCGCTGGTGACGGTCGCCGTGCGCAGGACGCGCACGGCGGACCGCTGACCAACTTTTACCTTCTTTACCTTCTTCGCCTTCTCTTCTACCGAAGGCCTGTCCGGTCTTCTGCCGAAGGCCTGTCCGGCTACGCCAACCCTGCTACGCCAGCGGACCCGTTACGGGTTCAACCGCTTCCACGAGCTTCCCGGCCCGTACGAACTCCTCCGCCCGGGCCAGGTCCGGGGCGAGGAACCGGTCCGCGCCGGGACCCTCCACACCCGCCGCGCGCACGGCCTTCAGCACCGCCTGCGTGGCGGGCGACGGCGTCAGGCCCTCGCGCAGCTCGACGGCCCGGGTCGCGGCGACCAGCTCGACGGCGATGACGCGCGCGAGGGCGGCCAGGGCCGTGCGCAGTTTGCGCGCCGCCGACCAGCCCATGGAGACGTGGTCCTCCTGCATCGCGGAGGACGGGATGGAGTCCACCGAAGCGGGGACGGCCAGCCGCTTCATCTCGCTGACCAGGGCGGCCTGCGTGTACTGCGCGATCATCAGACCCGAGTCCACACCTGCGTCTCCCGCCAGGAACGGCGGCAGCCCGTGCGAGCGGTTCTTGTCGAGCAGCCGGTCGGTGCGGCGCTCGGCGATGGAGGCGAGGTCGGCGGCGGCGATGGCGAGGAAGTCCAGCACGTAGGCGACGGGCGCACCGTGGAAGTTGCCGTTGGACTCGACGCGGCCGTCGGGCAGCACCACCGGGTTGTCCACGGCGGAGGCGAGCTCGCGGTCGGCGACCAGGCGGGCGTGCGCGAGGGTGTCCCGGCCGGCGCCGGCGACCTGCGGGGCGCAGCGGATGGAGTACGCGTCCTGGACGCGCGGCGCGTCGTCCTGGTGGTGCCCGGTGAGCCCGGAGCCCGCGAGCACGCGCAGCATGTTGCCGGCGCTGGCGCCCTGGCCCGGGTGGGGCCGGATGGCGTGCAGCTCGGGCGCGAGCACCTTCTCGGTACCGAGGAGGGCTTCCAGCGACAGGGCCGCGGTGACGTCGGCCGAGGTCAGCAGCCGTCCCAGATCGGCGCAGGCCATGACCAGCATGCCGAGCATGCCGTCGGTGCCGTTGAGGAGGGCGAGGCCCTCCTTCTCGCGCAGCTCCACGGGCTCGATGCCGTGCTCGGCGAGCAGCTCACCGGCGGGCCTGACGGTGCCGTCGGGCCCCTCGGCGTCGCCCTCGCCCATGAGCGTGAGCGCACAGTGCGACAGCGGTGCGAGGTCGCCCGAACACCCCAGCGACCCGTACTCGTGCACCACAGGGGTGATGCCCGCGTTGAGGATGGCGGCCATGGTCTCGACCACGAGCGGGCGCACGCCGGTGCGGCCCGAGGCGAGGGTCTTCATGCGCAGGAACATCAGCGCGCGGACGACCTCGCGCTCGACGCGCGGGCCCATGCCGGCGGCGTGGGAGCGCACGATGTTGCGCTGGAGCTGGGCGCGCAGCTCGGGGCTGATGTGGCGGACGGCGAGGGCTCCGAAGCCGGTGGAGACGCCGTAGACGGGGTCGGGCTTGGCGGCGAGGTCGTCGATGACGCGGCGCGACTGCGCAACCGCGGCCAGCGCTTCGTCCGAGACGACGACGCGCGCGGCGCCCCGCGCCACGGCGATCACGTCTTCCGCGGTCGTCCCGGCCGTCCCCACCACCACAGTGTGCATATCCATATTCAGGCACCCTAGAGACTGAATCGCTGCCTGTACATAGCCGATGGGTGGCCTGTCAGGTACAACGCGTAGGGACCCGTTCCGCATGCCGGACCGGGGCCGTGATCCCGGTGTCCGTCACGGCCGACGCCCCCGGAAACGCCGCCGCTCGGCCACCGGCACGGCCGGCGGATGGTCCGCGAGCCTGACCACGGGGTCGGCCGGACCACCGGCCCGCCCGGCGACGACCGGCCCGGCCGCCCGCGCCGCCTTCGCCCGGTACTGCGCGGCGTCCGCGAGCCGGAAGAGCCGGCGGGCCGTACCCACCGCCCCGATCGGGTCCCCGGTGGAGGCGACGCCGCACGCGACGCCCTCGCCCAGCTCCAACCCGGCCGCCCGGCGGCACAGTTCGCCCGCGACGCGCACCACCTCGTCCGCCGGCGGACCCACCGTCAGCAGACAGAACTCGTCACCGCCCAGCCGCGCCGCCAGCGCCCCCGGCAGCATCGCGCCGCACAGCGACAGCACCGAGCCGAACCGCTCCAGCAGGCGGTCGCCGACAGCGTGCCCCAGGGTGTCGTTGACGCGTTTGAGCCCATTGAGATCACACACCACAAGGCTCACCACCACACCGTCCGCGAGGTGCCGCTCCACGGCCTCGTCCAGCCGCGCATCGACCGCGCGCCGGTTGGCCAGCCCGGTCAGCGGATCGGTGAAGGCCAGCCGCCGGACCTCCTCCAGCCGCTCGGTCTGCGCGATCCCCGCCGCCGCCACGGCCGCGAGCACGGTCGCGAAATCGGCGTCCGCACGGCAGAAGGCGGGCGCGCCGGGCGGCCGGGCCACGTACAGCTCCCCCCACGCCCGCCCGTGCAGCACGACGGGAGCGACCACGCAGCAGCCCCGGCCCCGGCGGCGCAGCGCCGCCACCCGCTCGTGCCGGTAGACCCCCGAGCCCACGCCGTTCCCCTCCGCGGCCATGTCCTCGACCCACGCACGGGGCTCGGCGCCACCACCGACCCACTCCTCATGGAGGAACTCGACGATCTCGGGAAAGTCGTGCACCGGGTACGACTCGTCCTCGGGGAAGCGCTCCTCGCCCGCGGTCAGCTCCCCCGCATTGACCAGCACGCGCAGCCGCCCGCGCTCGCGCTCCCACACGGAGACCGCGGCGAAGCTGCCGTCCAGCGCGGACATCACCCGCTCCGCGGCGGCGGACACGGTCTCCAGCGGGGTGCGCGCGGCCGCCATCGCCTGCGCGAGCTCCACCACGGCGCGCAGCCGACCGTCACACTCCCCGCCTGCTGCCACCAGAGCCTCACATTCCGTTACTGGGCACGGACCCTGCACTCCAGCGTAAGAATGTTGGACTCATTCCGCTTTACGTGCTCAATGACCAGGCACGCGCCTAATAACCCGGCCACTCCGGCCGACGCTTCTCGTTGAAAGCCGCCACGCCCTCGGCCCGGTCGGCGGAGAAGGCCACCGTGCGCCAGGCCGCGTCCTCGACCTCCAGACCGGCCCGCAGGTCCAGCCCCTGCCCGAGCCGCAGCGCACGCTTCGCCGCCCGCAGCCCGACGGGGGAGTTGGCGGCGATACGCGCGGCGAGGGCCAGCGCCTCCGCACGATCCTGCCCCTCGTCCACCAGCTGATCGACGAGCCCCAAGTCCCGCGCTTCCTCGGCCTCCACACGCCGCGCACTGAAGATCAACTCGGCAGCACGGGCAGCCCCCACCCGGCGCGGCAGCAGCTGTGTCCCCCCACCCCCCGGAATCACCCCCACCGAAACCTCGGGCAGCCCCACCACAGCGGTCGCGTCCGCCACGATCACATCGCAGGAAAGAGCCAGCTCGAACCCACCGCCCAGCGCGAACCCGTGCACGGCAGCGACCGTGGGCATCGGCAGTTCCAGCACACCCGTATAAGCAGCCCGGGCATGCGGCCGCTGCCGCCCCAGATCGGCATCGGTGAAGGAGTTGCGCTCCTTCAGATCGGCCCCCACACAGAAGGCCCGCTCATGGGTGGAAGTAAGAACGACAACCCGCACGGAATCATCGGCAGCCAAAACAGCCGTGGCCTCGGCGATCCGGGAAGCCATCTCACTGGAGACCGCGTTCATGGCCTTGGGCCGGTCAAGTACGAGCTCGGCCACATGGTCATGCCGCCGGACGACGACCCATTCTCCGAAACGCTGCTCACTCATGGCTCACCCTCCGGGGTTAACACAGGTAAACGTGCCGGACCCGATCATGCCGTGCGCCACCCGGCAGAGCCATACCCACCCGCTCACCCGTCAAGGAACGCAAGGAACACACAGGCTGAGGGCGAACGACGGCGGGAGGTGACGGGGGCGCAGGGGTGGGGGTCCGGGGCGCTGACGTGTATTTGTGGCGCCTGGTGCCGGGTGCGCATGCGGCGGGGCTGAGGGCGCCGTAAATATACGGCCCCGGACCCCCACCCCGGAGCCCCCGGCACCGGCACCATGCGCCGTCAGCCGGCCCCTACGACTGGCCGCCCCGACGGCTCAAAAGCCAGGGCTCGACCATCCCCAGCCCCCGAACAGGCCGCTGCCACATCGGCTGCAGCGCAAACCGGTACCCCGCAGCCGCCTCGTCCCCCTCACCCACATCCGCCTCCGACTTCGGCGCATCCCCGCTCCGGGTCAGCTCCTCCGCCAGCGCCTGGTCGACCAGCACCGCATCCTTCGGCGCTATCGACGTCAGCCGCGACGCCAGGTTCACCGTCGTGCCGAAGACGTCGCCCATCCGCGTCGTCACCGTCCCGAACGCGATTCCGACGCGCAGCTCCGGCATCGTCTCGTCGTGCGTCATGGTCTCGATGAGGCGCAGCCCGATCTCGGCGGCGGTCCCGGCGTCATCCGCCGAGTAAAGAACCTCATCGCCCAGCGTCTTGATCAGCCGCCCGCCGTGCGCAGCCACCAGATCGGCCGCAGTGGTCTCGAAGGCCTCGACGAGCTCGCCGAGCTCCTCCTCTTCCAGACGCCGCGTCAGACGCGTGAAACCCACCAGATCGGCGAACCCGACCGCCAGCCGCCGGTCGACCATCTCCGCATCATCCTGGGCCTGAACCACCCGCCCGGTGGCCGCGGCCAGCTGCCGCCGCCACACGT
Source organism: Streptomyces hiroshimensis (assembly GCF_014650335.1). Taxonomy (GTDB): domain Bacteria; phylum Actinomycetota; class Actinomycetes; order Streptomycetales; family Streptomycetaceae; genus Streptomyces; species Streptomyces hiroshimensis. The sequence goes on along the minus strand of NZ_BMUT01000008.1, from coordinate 10,617 downwards.
AGATAAGGAACTCCTCCAGCTCGGGCAGCAGCAGCTCGACGAGCGGGTACGTGATCTCCGTCCGCGTCATGCCGGGTTCCTGGGGCTCCGTCAGGCCCTCCAGGAAGGAGTCGATCTGCCAGTCGGCGAGGCGCGCCGTGGTCTGCCCGGTGGACCGGGCGACCTGCACGGCCATCGGCTCGCTGAGCAGCCCGGCCTCCACGAGACCGGCCAGCCGCCGCAGCGCCAGCACGTCGGCCTCGGTCAGCGCCTTGGCCTGCCCGATGTCGGCGAAGCCCATGGCCCGCCAGAAGCGCGAGGCGAGGTCCATGGACACGCCGGCCGCGCGGGCGGCCTGGAAGGGGGTGTAACGACGCTCCGCGCCGAGGATCAGCGATTCGAGCTGGAGCGCGATCGGGTCGCCGCCCTCGTCGGCGCCCTCGTCGCCGTACTCCTCCTCGACGCCGTCGGGCGCAGCCTCGGCACGAGGCCCGGCTCCGGCACCGTCACCAGCTACGGCACCGTCACCAGCGCCGGCCCCGGCACCGTCCTCGCCCGTAGCCCTCACGGCACGGGAGGTTCCCCCACCGTCGGCGGTCACCGCCCGCCCCCTGTCCGATCCGTGCGCACTGCCCTGCCGATCACTGCTCGCTTAGGTTCTGGGCACAACGATACGACAGGTGTGCCGTAGCTCACTCTTCTGACGGCGCGGGGCGTACGTGAACGATGTCGCCGGCGCCCACCGGCTGCTGCACCCCGTCGGCCGTGGCGAGCACCAGCCGCCCGTCCCCGTCGACGGCCACGGCCTCCCCGACCAGCTCACGGCCACCGGGAAGTTCGGCCCGCACATGGCGCCCGAGCGTGGCGCACCCGGCCGCGTACGCCTCCTGCAGGCGGCTCTGCGCCGGATCGCCCGCCGCGTCGCGCCACCGGCCGTACCACTCCTCCAGCGAACGGAGTACGGCGCGCAGCAGCGGATCGCGGTCCAGGACCTGCGCTCCGGCCAGGGCCAGCGACCCCGCCGTCGGTACGGGCAGCTCGTCGGCCCGCAGCGAGACGTTCAGCCCGATGCCGACGACGACCGCGTCACCGCTGCGCTCGGCGAGGATCCCTCCGGCCTTCCGCTCCTCCCCGCCCACGTTCACCAGCAGGTCGTTGGGCCACTTCAGCGCCGTGTCGACGCCGGCCGCCCGGGACAGCGCGGCCGCCGTGGCGACGCCGGCGAGCAGCGGCAGCCAGCCCCACCGCTCGACGGGCACGTCCGGGCCGGGCCGGAGCAGGACGGAGAAGAAGAGGCCGGACCGCGGCGGCGCCGTCCAGGTCCGGTCGAGCCGCCCGCGCCCGGCGGACTGCTCCTCGGCGACGAGGACGGCCCCCTCCGGCCCGCCGGCGGCCACGAGGTCGGTGTTCGTCGAGCCCGTCCGCCCCACCACGTCCACCGAGGACCACAGCGCGCCGGGCCGCAGCAGCCCGCGCCGCAGCGCGGTGGCGTTGAGCGGCGGCCGGTCGAGATCGGACCAGCGGCCGCCGGCGGAGCCCGGAGAGCCGGAACCCGGGGTGTCGGAAGAGGAATCAGGAGGCGTCATAAGAGCCACCATAGGAGGGAAGTGGAGGCAAAACGGTGTGGCCAACGACGCACTGCCGCAGCGCACCCGCGCGGATACGCTACGGACCGGTAGCACCGATAGCGCCGATAACACCGTTCAGCCCATAGCCAGCCTCAGTTCATCAGCCTCAGTTCATCCTCAGCCAGCCCACCTCTGGACGAGCAGGAGCCGCATCCCGATGTCCGAGCCGGAATACGACATCCACACCACCGCGGGCAAGCTCGCGGATCTGCAACGCCGGATCGAGGAGGCCACGCACGCCGGCTCCGCGCGTGCCGTGGAGAAGCAGCACGCCAAGGGCAAGCTGACCGCCCGCGAGCGCATCGAACTCCTCCTGGACGAGGGTTCCTTCGTCGAGCTGGACGAATTCGCCCGGCACCGCTCGACCAACTTCGGCATCGAGAAGAACCGCCCGTACGGGGACGGCGTCGTCACCGGCTACGGCACCGTCGACGGCCGCACGGTCTGCGTCTACTCCCAGGACTTCACGGTCTTCGGCGGCTCGCTCGGCGAGGTCTACGGCGAGAAGATCGGCAAGGCCATGGACTTCGCGCTGAAGACCGGCTGTCCGATCATCGGCATCAACGACGGCGGCGGCGCCCGCATCCAGGAGGGCGTGGTCGCCCTCGGCCTCTTCGGCGAGATCTTCCGCCGCAACGTGCACGCCTCGGGCGTCGTCCCGCAGATCTCCCTGATCGTCGGCCCCTGCGCGGGCGGTGCGGTCTACTCCCCCGCGATCACCGACTTCACGGTGATGGTCGACCAGACGTCGCACATGTTCATCACGGGCCCCGACGTCATCAAGACCGTCACAGGCGAGGACGTGGGCTTCGAGGAGCTCGGCGGCGCCCGTACGCACAACTCCACCTCGGGCGTGGCGCACCACATGGCGGGGGACGAGAAGGACGCCATCGAGTACGTCAAGGCGCTCCTGTCCTACCTCCCCTCGAACAACCTCTCCGAGCCCCCGGCCTTCCCCGAGGAGGCCGACCTGGAGGTCTCGCCCACCGACAGCGAGCTCGACGCCCTCATCCCGGACTCGGCCAACCAGCCGTACGACATGCACACGGCGATCGAGCACGTGCTGGACGACGGCGAGTTCCTGGAGACCCAGGCCCTGTTCGCGCCGAACATCATCACCGGCTTCGGGCGCGTCGAGGGCCGTCCGGTCGGCATCGTCGCCAACCAGCCGCTGCAGTTCGCCGGCTGCCTCGACATCAACGCCAGCGAGAAGGCCGCCCGCTTCGTCCGCACCTGCGACGCCTTCAACGTGCCGGTCCTCACCTTCGTCGACGTGCCCGGCTTCCTCCCCGGCACCGACCAGGAGTACAACGGCATCATCCGCCGCGGCGCCAAGCTGATCTACGCGTACGCGGAGGCGACCGTCCCGCTGATCACGGTGATCACCCGCAAGGCCTTCGGCGGCGCGTACGACGTCATGGGCTCCAAGCACCTCGGCGCCGACCTCAACCTCGCCTGGCCCACGGCCCAGATCGCCGTCATGGGCGCGCAGGGCGCGGTCAACATCCTGCACCGCCGCACGATCGCCGCGGCGGAGAGCCCGCAGGAGCAGGAGGAGCTGCGGGCGAAGCTGATCGCGGACTACGAGGACGCGCTGCTCAACCCGTACGCGGCCGCCGAGCGCGGCTACGTCGACGCGGTGATCATGCCGCACGAGACGCGCCGGCACATCGTGCGGGGCCTGCGGGCGCTGCGCGACAAGCGTGAGGCACTGCCGCCGAAGAAGCACGGCAACATCCCCCTCTAGGAGGCTGTCGGTGATCAAGGTAGTCCGGGGCAACCCGACCCCCGAGGAGCTCGCCGCCGCCCTGGCGGTGGTCCAGGCCCGCGCGGCAGCGGGGAGCGCTGCCGCGCCCGAGGCGGGCGAGGCCCGCCCGGAGTGGTCGACGCCGGCGCGACGCCTGACCGCGACGCGCATGCCGCAGGCGGGCCCGCGGGCGTGGCGCACGACGTACTGGCCTGCATAAGAAGTACGGAAGGGAGCGGGCCGCAGTAGCGGCCCGCTCCCCGTACGCGCCCTTGCGGCACACCGCCCCCGGCGATTGAGTACGCGTACTCAGGCGCGCCGCACCCCCCGGCGGGACCATGGTGGGGATGCTGTGGTCAGACCCGTCCGACGAACCCCCCGAGGAGCTGCGCGAGGCGCAGGCGATGCTCCGCCGGGCCGGTCTCGTGCTCGCGATCGGCATGGTGATCGCCTTCATCATCCTCGGCGTGGGCTGAGCCACAGGAAACGCACAGTTACGGGCCCTCTGCAACCAAACCCTCCCCACCCGCATCATCGCTAGTGAAATGCCGCGAACCGGGGAGTGCGTCACACCATGAACAAGCCCGTGCGCCATATATCCGTCTTTGTCGGAGTGCTGGTCCTGGCCCTGCTGGTCCAGGCGACCTGGGTCCAGTTCGTCCGCAGCGACGAGCTGTCCAACCACAAGGACAACAAGCGGGTGAAGATCGCCTCCTTCGCCCAGCCCCGCGGCAACATCATCGTCGGCGGCCAGCCCGTCACCGGCTCCAGCGAGACCACGGGCGACTACAAGTACAAGCGCACGTTCAAGGACGGCGAGATGTACGCCCCGGTCACCGGCTACTCCTCGCAGCTCTACGGCAACAGCCAGCTCGAATACGTCAACAACAAGCTGCTCAGCGGCACCGACGACAAGCTGTTCCTGCAGCGCACCACCGACATGCTCACCGGCAAGAAGCCCCACGGCGGCGATGTGGTGACGACCATCGACCCCAAGGCGCAGAAGGCCGCCTTCGAGGGCCTCGGCAAGTACAAGGGCGCCGTCGTCGCCCTCGACCCCCGCAGCGGCAAGATCCTCGCCCTCGCCTCCACGCCCTCCTACGACCCCTCGGTCTTCGCGGGCAACACGCTCAAGGACCAGGAGGCGTACAAGAAGCTGGAGGCCGACAAGGACAAGCCGCTGGTCAACCGGGCGATCAAGGAGCGTTACCCCCCGGGCTCCACCTTCAAGATCCTCACCGCCGCGGCCGCCCTCGAACACGGCATCGTCACCGACATCAACGCCAAGGGCAGCGCCCCGGTCCCGTACCCGCTGCCGCTGAGCACGACCAAGGTCCGCAACGACGTCCAGACCGAGGAGTGCGTCAACGGCTCGCTCAAGGCCGGCCTCCAGTGGTCCTGCAACAACGTCTTCCTCGACCTGGCCGACAAGCTGGGCAAGGACAAGATGCGCGAGACCGCCGAGAAGTTCGGCTTCAACAACAAGGACATCTTCATCCCCAACGGCACCGTCGAGAGCATCTACCCCAAGAACCTCGACCGCCCGCAGACCGCCCTCACCGGCATGGGCCAGGGCAGCCTCGACAGCACCCCGCTGCAGATCGCGATGATGACCGCCGCCCTCGCCAACGACGGCAAGCTCATGAAGCCGTACCTGGTCGAGGAGCTCCGCGACCCCAACCTCAACACCCTGGAGAAGCACAAGCCCGAGGTCATGTCGCAGGCCGTCTCCGCCGACACGGCGAAGAAGGTCCAGCAGATGATGGAGAACACCGCCCAGAACGGCACCGGCAAGAAGGCCCTCATCGACGGCGTCACCGTCGGCGCCAAGACCGGCACCGCCCAGCACGGCGTCAACAACGAGAAGCTCCCGTACGCCTGGTTCGTCTCCTACGCCAAGCAGGCCGACGGCTCCCCCGTCGCCGTCGCCGTCTTCATCGACCCCGAGGGCTCCGGCATCGACCGCGACGAGATCTCCGGCGGCGGCCTCGCCGGCCCGATCGCCAAGAAGGTCATGCAGGCCGTGATCACCAAGTAGCGCCGGGGAAGAGGGACGGCGGTTGTCTACGATGGCGGGCATGACCCCTCAGCGCCGCCTCGTCCTCGCCTCCCAGTCCCCCGCCCGCCTCGGCCTGCTCAAGGCCGCCGGGCTGCGGCCCGAGGTGATCGTCAGCGGTGTGGACGAGGACGCGCTCACCGCCCCGACCCCCGCCGAGCTGGCCCGCGTCCTCGCCGAGGCCAAGGCCGACGCGGTCGCCGCCCGGCCGGAGGCGGCCGGGGCACTGGTCGTCGGCTGCGACTCCGTCCTGGAGCTGGACGGCCAGGCCCTGGGCAAGCCGGACGACGCCGAGGACGCCATCGCCCGCTGGAAGTCGATGCGGGGCCGGTCCGGGATCCTCCGGACCGGCCACTGCATCATCGACACGGCCACGGGCCGCCGGGTGTCGGCGACCGCTTCCACGACCGTGCGCTTCGGGGAGCCCTCCGACGCCGAGATCGCGGCCTACGTCGCGACGGGTGAGCCGCTGTACGTCGCGGGCGCCTTCACCCTCGACGGCCGCTCCGCCCCCTTCATCGAGGGCATCGACGGCGACCACGGCAACGTCATCGGCCTCTCCCTCCCCCTGCTCCGCAAGCTCCTCGCCGAGCTGGGGATGTCGATCACGGAGCTGTGGGCGAGCGCCTAGAGCCCCGGCAGCAGCCCGGTGACCGGCGCGAGGAGCCCGAGGACCGGGTCGAGGGCCTGGCCGGCCTGACCCAGCTGGTTCAGCTGGTTGAGCTGATCGAGCTTGCCGAGCTGATTCGTGGCCCCGGGGTAGATGCTGGTCGCCGGTTCCTCCCCGGGCGGGCCGGGCGCCGGTGCCGGCGGGGCGATGACGGGTCCCGCGTTCGAGGTGGGCGGTTGCGGCATGGGAGCAGCCGTGGCGGCGGTGGCGGTCAGGGCGAACGCGGCTCCGGTCAGAGCGGCGGCGGCAACAATGCGCTTCATCATGACCGCCCCAACGAGGTCATGGCGCCTCGGTCACCATTCCTTCCGCCACTCGGGGGGCGCACCCCAGAAATGCACGGGCGGTACTGAGCAGAAGAAGCGTGTGCACGAGTCGCCCGTCCGGGGTGGGTACGCAGTACCACGAGAGGGGCCATGTGGCCCCGTAAAGCGCGGGAATGAGTACGTAGTCGAGCCGTTCGACGCCTTCCGGCCACGAGCGGCCGGAGATGCTTCCGGGGTTCATGAGGAAGCACATGGCCTTGCCGTTGTTCGCTTCCGCGATGATCGGACCGGGCCGGCCGCGGGTGAGCATGGCCATGGCATTGGCCAGACGGCGGCCGTCGTTGCCGCGGATGCGGATGGCGTCGAAGTGGACGCCTGTCTTGCGGAGTTGGTGACCGGTGGCAGGCAGCCAGTCGATTTCGGTCACATGACCTTGCTGGTTCATGTGACGAGCATCACTGATGGCCGCTAGGTTTTCCATCACGGAGCGTGGACTGTTGTTAACAGTGCGCCGCAGTCGAACGTTCCTTGACCGTAGTTGAGTCAAGTGGAAGGCGGGGGCCGGGGAATGGCGAGCCAGGAGAACAAGGACCGGGCGTCAACGGCGGCACAACTGACGTCCGACATCGTGCGGTTGCTGCGCAAGCTGGCGGGCATGACGCAGGAAGAGCTGGCTACTCAGATCGGCTACACCGGCTCAGCGGTCAGTGCGTTGGAAACGGGCGCCCAGCCTGCGAACGAGAAGATGCTGGACCGCCTAGAGGGCGTCATCGGCTGCGGCATGGGCATCTTCACGGCGGCGAAGAAGTATGTGCGGCTGGACAAGTACCCGACGCATTTCAAAGACTTCGCGCGCCTTGAGCGGGAGGCGCTGACGCTCTGCACGTACGAGAACTTCGTGGTCGACGGGCTGTTCCAGACCGAGGAGTATGCCCGGGCGCTCATTGGCGGCGGATATCCACCACTGCCGGAGGTCGTCGTGTCCGAGTTGGTCGAGGCTCGCATGGAGCGCAAAGCGGTATTCGACCGCGATCCGACGGCACTGATCGAGATGGTCCTCGAAGAGTCCGTGCTGCGCCGCCCATTTGGGAGCTGGGACATCATGCGCGGGCAGCTGAACCATCTCGCCGAGTACGCGCGACGCCCCAATGTCAACATTCAGATACTGCCCATGGACCGCGGGCTGCGGGGACAGCACGCGGGCGCCGAAGGGCCGATGAAGCTCGTGCAGACTCCGGACCACCGCATGTTGGTCTATTTGGAGGTGGAGGGCACAAGCAACCTGATCAGCGACCCGCCCGAGGTGACCCGCCGCTTCCACCGCTATGCGAAGATCCGCGCACAAGCCCTCGGCCCGGACGAATCGCTGGGCCTTATCGAGCGGTTGGCGGGAGAGCTATGAGAGCAACCTTGCGTTGGCGCAAGTCCAGCTACAGCGACTCCAGTGGCGGCAACTGCCTGGAAGCTGCCCTCGACTGGCGCAAGTCAAGCCACAGCGACGACAGCGGCGGGGACTGCGTCGAAGTCGGCAGACGTCCCGACCGCGCGCCGGTCCACATACGGGACTCCAAGAACCCCACTGGACCCACCCTCATCCTCAACCACTCCACCTGGGCAAGTTTCCTCGGACATGTCAAGGCGCATATTCCGGTGTAGGCCGGAAGCCATCCGGCTACGTCTCCTACCCCCGAGGAGCCCGCAGCCATGCCGAGAATCCTGATCACCACCGGTGACGCCGCCGAGGACCTGGAGGTCCTCTACCCCTACCAGCGCCTGCTGGAAGAGGGCTACGAGGTCGACATCGCCGCCCCCACCGTGAAGCAGCTCCAGTTCGTCGTGCACGACTTCGTCGCGAGCTTCGACACGTACACGGAGAAGCTCGGTCACAGCTGGCCCGCGGACGTCGCGCTGGCGAACGTGAACCCGTCGGACTACGCCGCGGTCGTCATCCCCGGCGGCCGCGCGCCGGAGTTCCTGCGGCTGGATCCGGACTTCCAGCGGATCATCAGGTCGTTCTTCGCGCAGAACAAACCCATCGCGCACATCTGCCACGCCGTGATCGCCCTGACGCCGCTGGGCGTCCTCAAGGGCCGCCGCACGGCGGCCTGGCCGGCGTGCAGGCCCGACGTGCAGCTCGCGGGCGGGACCTTCGTGGACGCCGAGGCCGTCGTCGACGGGAACATGGTGTCCGCGCGGGCGTGGAACGACCAGCCCGCGTGGATGCGGGCCTTCGTGGAGCTGCTCCGCGAAAAGGCGCCGGTCAAGAGCTGACCACTCCTGTGCGAGGCTGGGAGGTCCGCCGACAGCCCGCCCAGCCTCGAAGGGAACCCGAGCCTCCCATGTCCCAGTCCGTGGACCGCGCCCTCGACGTACTGGACGCCGTCGCCGCATCCCCCGGCCCGGTGACGGCGAAGGCGCTGGCCAGAAGCCTGCAGTGCGGCCTGTCCACGGTGTACGAGATCCTCGGCACGCTGACCGCCCGCGGGCATCTGGTCCGTACCGCGGGCGGCTACACCCTCGGCTACCGCGTCCCCGCCCTGCACCAGGCCTTCTCCCGGCAGATGCAGCTGGACGACGCCGTCCACGCCCTTCTCCTCAAAGCGCGGCGCGAGGCGGGCGCGGACACGTACTTCAGTACGTACCGCAACGGGGACATCGCCGTCCTCGCCGCGAACGCCGCCGAGCCGTCGACAGGCGGCTTCAGCGTGGGCCGGGACCTGGACGGGCACGCGACCGCCCACGGCAAGGTGCTGCTCTCGGCGCTGCCGCGGGCCGCCCGCATGCGCTACCTGACCGGCACCGGGATGCGGGCGATCACGCCGCGGACGATCACCTCGCCGGACCGGCTGGACGCGGAGCTGCGGCGTGTGCGGCGGGAGGGGGTCGCCGTGGAGGTCGAGGAGTGCGCGCCGGGAGTGGCCTGCGTGGCGGTGCCCGTACCGGCCCTGCCGGGCGGGCGGGCCGCGGGCGGCGGCATGACGGCCGTGTCGGCCGCCCTCCCGCTGGAGGACTTCCGGCGGGGCAGACGGCAGCTGACGGAGACGCTGCGCCACGTGGCGGCCGAGGCGGCGAAGTTGGCGGCGCGCCGGCGCTGAACGTCGGCCGCGCGTCAGCGTGAGGCGGGGGCCGCCGCCTCCAGCGGCTGACCCCAGCGGTCCGGGTCGTACGCCATCAGCGTCCACACGATCAGGGCGAGGACGACCATGACGGCCGCGAACGCGCCCCAGCCGACGAGGCCGACGCAGAAGGCGCCCAGCAGGCCGTGGACGACGCCGCAGGTGATCAACAGAATCCTTCCCGCGACCCGCGGCGGGCGGTCGTACAGGGCGGCGCGGAGGGCGACGACGGCGCACAGGAGCAGGTAGAGGGCGAAGAGCCCGCCGGCGATCCAGGCGGCGAGGGCCATCAGGCCGGGGTCGCTGCCGGCGACGGACATGTGCTGGCGGCGGACGACGACGCCGAGGATCCAGTTGATCAGGGCGATGCCCAGGCCCTCCACGACGAGGGCGAGCGCGGCGAGGCCGACGACAGGTCTGCGGAACCGGGTCATCGGCCACCCCCTCGCCCGCCCCTCCGCGGGCGATTGCCGCGAGTTACCGCGGGTACGTACGTCTGGAAGGACGCTACTCACGGGTAGAAGTACGGGCAAGGGGTCGGCGCGAGATCGCGCCCGGATCCGCGCCGGATGCCCGCCCGGACGCCCGCCCGGATCCGCCTCCGGACCCCCTTCGGGGCCCGAGCCCGGCCGACCGGCCCCCGGGCCGGTTCCCGCACACGCAAACTTTGGGCCACCCCTTCGTAGGGACTCGACAAAGAAAGCTCTTTCCCGCCCGGCGCCGCGGGTCGAGAGCTCTGCCACATGCAAAGGTCGGCAGAGACCCTCACACCCGGCGTACCGTGGGAGAACTGGGGACTTTGGCGCGCACACGGCCTCCGGTTCACGCTCCGTGTGGGCAAGCTCACCTCGGGAGTCGGCTCGGCACAGAGTGTCGCCAGTACCTAAACTCACCTTGTTTCAAGGAGGGAGCCATCGTGCGCAAGGTGCTCATCGCCAACCGTGGCGAAATCGCTGTCCGCGTAGCTCGCGCGTGCCGGGATGCCGGGATTGCCAGTGTGGCGGTCTACGCGGATCCGGACCGGGACGCGCTGCATGTCCGCGCTGCTGATGAGGCGTATGCGCTGGGCGGTGACACCCCGGCGACGAGCTACCTCGATGTGGCCAAGGTGCTTGCCGCGGCGGCCGAGTCGGGGGCGGATGCCATTCACCCCGG
>NZ_BMUT01000007.1:191863-412151 GCF_014650335.1 Streptomyces hiroshimensis | reverse complement strand
TGGGGCCGCGTGCTCTCCGCCATCGGTACGACCTCCGCCGCCTTCGACCCCGACAAGCTCAACGTTGCCATCAACGGCATCTGGGTCTGTCGGAGCGGCTCCGTCGGCGAAGACCGGGAAAAGGTCGACATGAGCCTCCGCGAGGTGCGTATCACCGCCGATCTGGCCGAGGGCGCCGAGTCCGCCGTCATCTGGGCCAACGACCTCACCGCCGACTACGTCCACGAGAACAGCGCGTACTCCTCATGAGCAACGAAGCCCGTACCGTAACGAACAGCAAAGCCCGTACCGTCATCGAAGCACTGCCCTGGCTCCGGCGCTTCCACGGCAAGACCGTCGTCATCAAGTTCGGCGGCAACGCCATGGTGGACGAGGAGCTGAAGGCCGCCTTCGCGCAGGACGTCGTCTCGCTGCGCTACGCCGGGCTGCGCCCGGTCGTCGTGCACGGCGGCGGCCCGCAGATCAGTGCGCAGCTGGATCGGCTGGGCCTGGAGTCGGAGTTCAAGGCCGGCCTGCGTGTGACCACCCCGGAGGCCATGGAGGTCGTCCGCATGGTGCTCGCCGGGCAGGTGCAGCGCGAACTCGTCGGCCTGATCAATCGTCACGGCCCCTTCGCCGTCGGTCTCACGGGCGAGGACGCCCACACCATGACCGCCGTCAGGCGCTACGCCGACATCGACGGCGAACGCGTCGACATCGGGCTCGTCGGCGACATCGTGGCGGTGGATCCGGAGACCCTGGAGGCGCTGCTCACCTGTGGCCGCATCCCCGTCGTCTCGCCCGTCGCGCGGGGCGCGGACGGCGAGGTCTACAACATCAACGCCGACCTGGCCGCGGCCGCTCTCGCGGAGGCCCTGGGCGCCGAGAAGCTGATCGTCCTCACCGACGTCGAGGGCCTCTACGAGGATTGGCCGCACAGCGACGAGGTCATCAGCCGGCTCACGGCGAGCGAGCTGGAGGCCCTGCTGCCCGGAATGGCCGGCGGGATGGTGCCGAAGATGGAGGGGTGCCTGCGGGCGGTGCGCGCCGGGGTGGGAACGGCGCACGTCCTGGACGGGCGGGTCCCGCACTCGCTGCTGCTGGAGGTCTTCACGGGCGAGGGTGCGGGTACGGCCGTCGTCCCCGATCCACCGCCGCCCACGGCATCCGTCGCCGTCGGGCCTGCCGGTGCCGTCCGGGAGAGGGTGCCGGCATGAACGCGCGACGGGCTCAGAGACCGGCCCCCGGCCGGAGCGGAGCCGCCCTGGCGGACCGGTGGAAGGGCGCGCTGATGGACACGTACGGCACGCCCCCGCTGGCGCTGGTACGCGGCCGTGGCGTGACCGTCGAGGACGCAGACGGTCGGACGTACCTCGACTTCATCGGCGGCATTGCCGTCAACGCACTGGGCCACGGGCATCCGGCGGTGGTGGAGGCGGTCGGCCGGCAGCTCGCCCTCCTCGGCCACGTCTCCAACCTGTACGTGGCCGAGCCGCCCGTACGGCTGGCCGAGCGGCTGCTGGAACTGGCCGGGCGCGAGGGGCGGGTGTTCTTCTCCAACTCGGGTGCGGAGGCCGTCGAGACCGCATTCAAGATCGCGCGGCGGACGGGGCGCACCCACATGGTCTCCGCCGTCGGCGGCTTCCACGGCCGCACGATGGGGGCCCTGGCGCTCACCGGCCAGCCCGCCAAGCAGGAACCCTTCCTGCCACTGCCCGGCGAGGTGAGTCACGTCCCCTACGGGGACGTGGCGGCGCTGCGGGCCGCGGTGAGCGAGCGGACGGCGGCGGTGGTCCTGGAACCCGTACAAGGGGAGAACGGCGTCGTGCCGGCGCCACCCGGGTATCTGCGGGCCGCCCGGGAGATCACCGAGGCCGCCGGGGCGCTGCTGGTGCTGGACGAGATCCAGACGGGCATGGGACGCACCGGGCACTGGTTCGCCCACCGGGCCGCGGAGGCGGAACCGGACGGAGAGCCGAGCGTGGAACCGGACGTGGAACCGGACATCGTGACCCTCGCGAAGGGGCTGGGCGGCGGGCTGCCGATCGGGGCCACCCTCGCCTTCGGGCGGGCCGCCGATCTGCTGACGCCCGGTCAGCACGGTTCCACGTTCGGCGGCAATCCGGTGACGTGTGCGGCTGCGCTCGCCGTGATCGCCACCATCGAGGCCGACGGTCTGCTGGACCGCGTCCGGCGCACGGGCGAACGGCTGCGGGCCGGCATCGAGGCGACGGGGCATCCGCTGCTGCGCGAGGTGCGGGGAGCGGGTCTGCTCCTGGGCGTGGTCCTAGCCGAGCCGGTGGCGGCGCACGCTCAACTCGCCGCTCAGGAGGCCGGGTTCCTGGTGAACGCGCCGACCCCGGACGTCCTTCGGCTCGCTCCTCCGCTCATCCTCACCGAGGAGCAGGCGGACGCCTTCGCGGACGCGCTGCCGGGGATTCTGGGCGCCTGACGCCCTGGACTTGACGCCCTGGACTTGACGCCCCGGACTTGACACCCCACCTGGCTGGAAAGTTAGGTTAGGCTAACCTAAGCATCAAGTTCTTGGGTTGCCCCCACCACGCCCCTGACCTGCGCAGCAGACAGGCGACGGCCCGGCCTTGTGGGAACGAGCAACACAACGAAAGGATGAGCATGTCGGTACGGCGCGGGGAGACCGCACACACGGGGTGCGGCCCCATCGAGGACCTGGTCGGCATAGGCTTCGGCCCCGCCAATCTGGCCCTCGCCATCGCGATCGACGAGCACAACCGCCGTAACCCCGGCAGCGCGATCCACGCAGGCTTCCTGGAGCGCCAGGAGCGCTTCGGCTGGCACCAGGGCATGCTCATCGAGGGCGCCACCATGCAGGTGTCCTTCCTCAAGGACCTCGTGACCATGCGGGACCCCGGCAGCCGCTTCTCCTTCCTGCACTACCTGCAGGAGCGCGGCCGGCTCGCCGACTTCATCAACCAGAAGACGTTCTTCCCCACCCGCGTCGAGTTCCACGACTACTTCGCGTGGTGCGCCGGCGAGTTCGTCTCCGCCGTCGACTACGGCCGGGCCGCGGTCGCCCTGCGGCCCGTACGCGACGACGGCGTCACCGAGTACGTGGACTACGTGGACGTCGTCTCCCGCAGCGTGCAGGACCCGGCCGACGAGAGTGTCCGCCGCGCCCGCAACATCGTCCTCGGCACCGGCCTCACCCCGCGCGTCCCCGAAGGCGTCTCCCTCGGCCCGCATGTCTGGCACAACCGCGACCTGCTCTTCCACGCCGCGGAGCTCGCCGAGCGGCCGCACCGCCGCTTCGTCGTCGTCGGCGCCGGCCAGTCCGCCGCCGAGAGCGCCGAATACCTGCACCGCACCTTCCCCGACGCCGAGGTCTGCGCCGTCTTCTCGCGCTACGGCTACAGCCCCGCCGACGACAGCCCCTTCGCCAACCGCATCTTCGACCCCGCCGCCGTCGACCACTTCTACGACGCCCCCGAGGACGTCAAGCAGGCGCTGCTGGACTACCACGGCAACACCAACTACTCCGTCGTCGACGGCGAGCTCATCGAACAGCTCTACCGCACCGCGTACCAGGAGAAGGTCCAGGGGCGGGAGCGGCTGCGCATCCTCAACACCAGCCGGCTGACCGCCGTCGAGGACGTCCGCGGCGGCGGAGCGCGCGCCGTGATCCGCTCGCTCGCGTCCGGCGAGGACTTCACCCTCGACTGCGACGCCGTCGTCCTCGCCACGGGCTACCGGCCCGCCGACCCGCGTCAGCTCCTCGGCGAGCTCGCCGAGGAATGCCTCACCGACGAGCAGGGTCGGCTCCGCATCGACCGAGACCACCGCGTGATGACCACCGGCCGGATCCGCGCCGGCATCTACCTCCAGGGCGGCGGCACCGAGCACACGCACGGCATCACGTCGACCCTGCTGTCCACGCTCGCGGTGCGCTCCGGGGAGATCTGCGAGTCACTGTTGCGCGGTGTCCTGGCGGGTGCCGTCGCGGGCGCCGGTGCCGGTGTCCTGGCGGACGGGGGTGACCGGGTGGCCGGGGCGCCCGCCGACGAACTGGCGGTCCGAGTCGGCTGAGCCTCGGGGTCGGTGCGGCCCGTAGGGCGGTGCGGCCCGGCACGTCGGGGCCGTCCCCCATCCGGCCCCGCCGGTCCGGACCGCGACCGTCGCCCCCGGGCGACCCGGCCGAGGCGTCCGCCTCTGCCGCGACGGCGATCAGCCCGCGCGGCGCGGACCGGCGGCGCCGGACCGGCCGGTGTCGGTCGGGCACCGCCGGGATCCGCCGTCGTGGTCGCGCGCCGCTGCAGCGGAGGGGAATGCCGGGGCGGCTTCGAATCACCGGCCGCCCGTCGGCCGCCCGCCGACGCTCGGGGCCGGACCGAGACCCCGGGCGCCGACCGAAGCCGCGGCCACGACCGCTCCGCTCCACCCCTGCCGAACCTTGTCCGGTCCCTGTCCGGGCCCACCAGACCTTGCCGAACCAGCTCGCCCCGCCTCGTCCGCCGCCCCCCGGCCTCGCCGAACTCATCCGCCCAGCCCCGTCCGACCGCCCTGGCCCTGCCGATCCCGTCCGCTCCGCCCGTCCGCGCTGCCCCGGCCTCGCCGAACCGGCTCGCGCCGCCAGACCGCCTCTCTCGCCCGCACCCCCTCCGCGGAAGTCACCCGTCCGCTCCGCCGCCGTCCCTCTTGCCTGCCTCTCCCGAAGGGATCCCCATGCTCTCCTCGTCCCTCTCCCTCGACTCCGTCCGTCTCGACGTCGCCGCCGTCCTCGGCGAGGAGGCCGCCGACGTTCCCGTCGACGAGAACCTGCAGGACCTCGGCCTCGACTCCATCCGCGTCATGACTCTCGTCGAGCGGTGGCGCGCCCGCGGCCACGCCGTCGAGTTCGCCGAACTGATCGAGGCCACCCCCACCGTCCGCGGCTGGTACGGGCACCTTTCCGCATCCGCATCCGCATCCGCCTCCTGACCCCCGCCCGCCCCTCACCCCCGCATCGCCCTAGGAGAACCATGAACCCCCGTGCCGCCCGCGGCCGTACCGCCGTTGCCCTCGCCGGCGCCGCCGCCCTGCTGACCCTGACCGCGTGCGGCGGCAACAGCTCAAGCGCCTCCGAGGCCGGGAGCGGCGGCAAGGGAGACAAGGGCCGGGCGATCGAGGCGACCAACGGCAAGGTCACCGTGCCCGCCGCGCCCAAGCGGGTCGTCAGCATCTCCTACGCCACCGGCGCCCTGCTGGACCTCGGCGTCGAGCCCGTCGGCACCAGCGCCATCGACGAGAACAACCCCGTGGAACTGCTGCCTTCGCAGACCGAGCGGGCCAAGAAGATCACCTCGATCGGCTCGGGCATCGAGACGAACATCGAGAAGGTCGCCTCGCTCAAGCCCGACCTGATCGTCGTCGAGGGCGCCACCGCCTTCGACTGGAACGTCAAGAAGCTCGAAGGCATCGCGCCCACGCTCTACTTCGGCATCAAGACGCCCGTCGACCTGCTCAACGCGCAGGAGAAGATCGCGCAGGCCGTCGGCAAGGAGGACGTCTTCACCAAGCTGAAGACGGACTACCGCCAGAAGGCCGAGAAGATCAAGAACACCTACGGGGACAAGCTCAAGTCCGTGAACTGGGCCATCGCCTCCTCCTACGGCAACGGTGAGTTCATCGTCGACACCCGTACGTCGTGGGTGGGCCGCGTCCTCGCCGACGTGGGTGCCAAGTTCGCCAAGGCGGCCGACGACGGCAAGGAGCACGAGGTCACCTACTCCCAGGAGAAGATCGAGGTCCTGTCGGACGCCGACGTGATCCTCGTACCGCGCGCGGCCGCCACCGGCGAGGTGTCCAAGGAGGTCAAGGAGCTCCAGGACAAGCCCTCCTGGAAGCTGCTGAAGGCCTCGAAGGACAACCGCGTCCTGCCGGTCACCTACGCCACCGCCGACCGCTACGGGACCTCGATCGACGTCCTCGACCAGATCGAGAAGGTCCTTAAGGGCCTCTGACCGCCTCGGATCCCCCGCCTCACTCCCGTACCACCACCCCCAACCTCCCCGTACCACGAACGACCCGGAAGGCCGGCATGTCAGAGGTGACCAGCGACGCAGGACGGATCCTGGAGCTCACGCGAGCCCAGGAGGGAGTGCTGGCGGCGCAGCGGATCGACCCCGACAACCCCAGCTACAACGTCGGCCAGTACGTGGAACTCCGGGGCGCGGTCGACACCGCCGCCCTGGAGGAGGCCCTCCGCCGCACCCTCGCCGAGGCCGACGGCCTGCACGTCCGGCTCGCCGAGCGCGACGGCCGCACCGTCGCGCTCCCGGTCCCCTTCGACGCCGCCGGCTGGCACCTGCCGCGCCTCGACACCACCGGCGCGGCCTCCCCGGTCGACGCCGCCGTGGAGCTCGTCCGCGACCAGCTCGCCTGCCCGCCGCGCCTGGAGCCCGCAGACGGCTCCGGTGCGGCACCGGTTCTGACCGGCTCCCTGCTGGTGACCGTCGCCCCCGACCACCACCTGTGGTTCCAGTACTTCCACCACCTCGTCGTCGACGGCTACAGCGTCGCCCTCTTCACCCGGCGCGTCGCCGCCGTCTACACCGCCCTCGTCCGCGGCAAGGAGGTGCCCGCCTCCCCGTTCGAGCCCGTGGCCCGGCTGGCCGAGGCCGACGCCGCCTACCTCGCCTCCGGCAAGCCGGACGACGACCGCGCCTACTGGACCGCCCGGCACGCCGGCCGGCCCCGCGTCACCGGCCTGACCGAGCAGACCGCGCAGGCCTCCCGGACGTCCCTGCGGCACCGCACCAGCCTCGGGGCCGAGCGCTCCGCCGCCGTCCTGGACTGCGCGGCCGCCGTCCGCGGCACCTGGGCGGAGGCCGCCACCGCCGCCGTCGCCGCCTACCTGCACCGGATGACCGGCACCACCGACGCCGTCCTCGGCATGCACTTCATGGCCCGCAGCGGGCCCGGCACCATGCGGGTGCCCGGCATGGCCGTCAACGTGCTGCCCGTCCGCCTCGCCGTCGAGGGCACCGACACCCTCCCGGACCTGATCCGGCGCGCCGCGGGCGAGCTCAAGGACGCCCGCCGCCACCAGCACTACCGCGGCGAGGACATCCGGCGCGACCTCGGCCTCGTCGGCAGCGACGACCGCCTCCACGGGCCGATGCTCAACCTCAAGCCCTTCGACCTCGACCTGGACTTCGCCGGCATCCCCGGACACACCGTCAACCTCGCCTCCGGGCCCGTCGAAGACCTGTCGGTGTCGGTCAGCAAGAGCCCCGACGACGTCCTCCACCTGGAGTTCGACGCCAACCCCGCGCTCTACGACGCCGCCTCCCTCGCCGCGCACGCCGAGCGCTGCACCGACCTCATGGGACGCCTCGCCGCGGACCCCGCTCTCATCCTCGACGGGGCCCGGCTCCTCGCCGACGGCGAGTACGAGAACGTCCTGCACACCTGGAACGCCACCGGCCACGCCGTCCCTCCGGCCACCCTCCCGGGGCTCATCGCCGAGCGGGCCGCGGCCGCGCCCGATGCGACAGCCGTCGTCTTCGAGGACGCGCACCTCACCTACCGCGAACTCGACGCGCGGGCCGGCGCGCTGGCCCGTACGCTCACCGCCGCCGGCGCGGGCCGCGCCACGGTCGTCGCCGTCGCCGTGCCGCGCTCGGCCGAGCTGATGGTCGCCCTCCTCGGCGTCCTGAAGTCCGGCGCGGCCTATCTGCCGCTGGACACCGACTACCCCGCCGAGCGGCTCGCCTCCATGGTCGAGGACGCGGCCCCGGTCCGCGTCGTCACCGTCCCCGCCGTCCTCGACCGCCTCCCGCAGGCCGCCCGCGAGGCCGCGCTGCTGCTGGACGACGCAGCCGACGCCGCCTCAGACGCAGCCGACATCGCCCCCGACGCAGCCGACGTCGCCCCCGGCACGGATGTCAGTGCCCCCGGCACGGACGTCAGCGCCCCCACCCCGGACGACGCCGCCTACGTCATCTACACCTCCGGCTCCACCGGCCGCCCCAAGGGCGTCGTCGTCACCCACCGCGCCATCGTCAACCGGCTCGCCTGGATGCAGCACGCCTACCGGCTGGGCCCGGACGACCGCGTCCTGCAGAAGACCCCCGCCAGTTTCGACGTCTCGGTCTGGGAGTTCTTCTGGGCCCTGTGCGAGGGCGCCACCGTCGTCCTCGCCCGCCCCGAAGGCCACAAGGACCCCGCCTACCTGGCCCGTCTCATCGCCGACCGGCGCATCACCACCCTGCACTTCGTCCCGTCCATGCTCCGCGCCTTCCTGGAGGAGCCCGCCGCGGCCGCGGCCTGCGGGGGACTGCGGCGGGTCTTCTGCTCCGGCGAGGCCCTGCCCGGCGACGTCGTCGACCGCTGGTACGCCGCGCTGCCCGACGTGCCCCTGCACAACCTCTACGGGCCCACCGAGGCCGCCGTCGACGTCACCTACCACCGCACCGAGGCCGGTTCCGGCGTCGTGCCCATCGGCCGGCCGGTGTGGAACACGCGCCTGTACGTCCTGGACGCGGCCCTGCGGCCCGTGCCGGTCGGCGTCCCGGGCGAGCTGTACCTGGCGGGCGACCAGCTCGCCCGCGGCTACCTCGGCCGCCCCGGACTGACCTCCTCCCGCTTCGTCGCCGACCCCCACGGCGGCGACGGCGACCGCATGTACCGCACCGGCGACCTCGTCCGGTGGGCCCCCGGCGGTGTCGTCGAATACCTCGGCCGCACCGACGACCAGGTCAAGGTCCGCGGCTTCCGCATCGAACTCGGCGAGATCGAGGCCGCCCTGGAGGCGCTCCCCGGCGTCGCCCAGGCCGCCGTCACCGCCCGCGAGCTCACGCCCGGCGGCGCGCGCCGCCTCGTCGGCCACGCCGTCCCGGCCGCCGGCGCCGCGCTCGACCCCGAGGCCCTGCGCACCCGCCTGGCCGCCACCCTGCCCGAGCACATGGTGCCGCCCGTGGTGGTGCTCCTGGACGCGCTGCCCCTGAGCCTCAACGGCAAGCTCGACCGCAAGGCCCTGCCGGAGCCCGCCCCCGCCGCAGCCACGGCATCGCGCCCGCCGCGCACCGAGGCCGAGCGGGTGCTCGCCGCACTCGTCGCCGAGATCCTCGGCCTGGACGCCGTCGGCGCCGACGACAACTTCTTCTCCCTCGGCGGCGACAGCATCTCCGCCATCCAGCTGGGCAGCCGCGCCCGCCAGGCCGGCTGGGGCATCACGCCCCGCGTGGTCTTCGAACGCAAGACGGTCGCCGCGGTGGCGGCCGTCGCCGAGCGGCTCGACGGCGCCGCCGCCCCCGCCGACCTCCGCGAGGACGCGACCGGCCCGATGCCGGCGACCCCCATCACGGAGTGGCTGCGCGAACGCGGCGGACCCGTCCGCCGCTTCGCCCAGACGACGGTCGTCACCGTCCCGGCCGGCCTCGACCCCGAGCGCCTCACGGGAGCGCTCGCGGCTCTGACAGAGCGACATGACGCCCTGCGGCTCCGGCTGGTGCCGGGCGGCGCCGGGGGCGCCGACGGAACGGGCGAGGCCCGGGACGGCCTTCGCCCCACCTCGTCGGCCTTCGCCGACGGAGAGGGAACGCCGGCTGCGGGGAACCGGGACTCCGGTGGTTACGGCGGGATCGACGGCGGTCCCTCGGCCGGCGCCGAGGGAACCGGCGGGGGCGGCGACGCCCGCGGCTCCGGCTCGCCGGTCGCCGACGGCGGGGCCGGGTCCGCCACCGACGCCTTCGGCAGCGCCTCCCGCGGCCGCGTCGCGGGCTCTTCGGAGCCTGCCTCCGCGGGTGACGGCGTCGCACGCAACAACCTGACCTCCGCGCCGTCCGCTGCCGCGGGTGACGTTGCCGCAGACGGCGACCCGGCCTCGATGCCGGGTGACTCCCGCGGTCACTCCCACAGCCACTCCGCCGCCGGGCCGCGGCCCGCCGCCCCGGCGCAGCCGAGCGCCGCCCGTGTGCTCGACGGCCTCGACTCCGGTGGCTACGGCGGCACAGCCGACACCCCCGGCCCCGGGGACTGGACCACCGAGATCCTCCCCCTCGCCGCCGCCCCCGGCGTCGTCCTCCGCCGCGCCGACCTCACCGGTACGCCCGCCGGCGGGCTCGACGACGCCCTGCGCCGCGAGCGTGACGCCGCCGCCGAACGGCTCGACCCCGTCGCCGGCATCGTCCTCGCCGCCACCTGGTGCGACCTGGGCCCGGACACCCCCGGGCGGCTCGTGCTCGCCGTGCACCACCTCGCCGTCGACGGCGTCTCCTGGCGCATCCTGCTGCCCGACCTGCGCGACGCCTGCGAAGGGCGCGAACTCGCCCCCGCGAGCACCCCGCTGCGCCGCTGGGCCCACGGCCTCAACGCCGCCGCCACCGGCGACGCCGTCCGCGCCCAGCTGCCGCTCTGGCAGGAGATCCTCGCCCCGGGCGCCGGGCCCCTGCTCGGGAAGCGGGCCGTCGACCCGGCCCGGGACACCGTCGGCACCAGCCGCACCCTCCGTCTGACCCTGCCCGCCGAGCGCACCGCCCCGCTCCTCGACCGGGTGCCCGCCACCCGGCGCGCAGGCGTCGACCACGTGCTCCTCACCGGGCTGGCCCTCGCGTTCGCGGACCGGCAGCGCGACCTGCTCATCCGCATGGAGGGCCACGGCCGCCAGGACCACCTCGTGCCCGGCGCGGACACCGCCCGTACCGTCGGCTGGCTCACCAGCGAGTTCCCCGTACGCCTCGGCCTCGACGGCATCGACCTCGCCGACGCAGCCGCCGGCGGCGAGGCCGCAGGACGGGCGCTCGCCCTCGTCAAGGAGCAGCTGCGCGCACTGCCCGACGACGGCGCCGGCTACGGCCTGCTGCGCTACCTCGACCCCGCCGCACGCACCACGCTCGCCACCGCCCCCGCCCCGCAGCTGCTCTTCAACTACCTCGGCCGGTTCACCGCCGACGACAGCCTGTGGGGCACCTCCGGCGACGCCTTCGCCGCGAGCGCCGACCCCGGCCTGCCCGCCCTCCACGCCCTGGAGATCGGCGCGTTCGTCCACGACCGGCCCGCGGGCCCCGAGCTCACCGCCGTCCTGACCTGGCCGGAGGGCGTCCTGACGGAGGACGCCGTGTGCGAGGTCGCCGATCGCTGGTTCCGCGCCCTCGACGCCCTGACCGCCTACGCCGCACGCCCCGGAGCCGGCGGGCTCACCCCCTCCGACGTGCCGCTCGCCGGCATCGGCCAGGACGCCCTCGACCGCGTCCTGGCCGCCCGCCCCGGCACCGAGGACGTCCTGCCGCTCTCCCCGCTCCAGGACGGGCTCCTCTTCCACTCCCTCTACGAGACCGCCGCCGACGACCTGTACACCTCGGTCACCGGCCTGGACCTCACCGGCCCGCTGGACGAAGCCGCCCTGCGCCGCGCCGTCGACGCCGTCGTGGACCGCCACCCGGCCCTGCGCGCGGGCTTCGACCACACCAGCGCCGACCGCCCGCTGCAGACCGTCTCCGGGCAGGTCACCGTCCCGTGGACCGTGCACGACTTGACGGAGCACGACCTGACCGGGCACGACCTCACCGCCGCCCCGGCCGGCGCCCTCGACGCCGCCGTGGACGCGATCGAGACCGCCGAGGCCACCGCGCCCTTCGATCTCACCCGGCCGCCCCTGCTGCGCTGCGCCCTGCTCCGTATCGGCGACGAGCGTCACCGTCTCGTCCTGACCCGCCACCACATCGTGATGGACGGCTGGTCCACGCCCGTCATGCTGCGCGAGATCATCGGCGCCTACGCGGTCGGCGGCGACGCCTCCGCCCTGCCGCCCGCCGCCTCCTCGTACGCCGACCACCTGGCCTGGCTGGCCCGCCAGGACGACACGGCACACGCCGCCGCCTGGGCCGAGGCTCTGGACGGCCTGACGGCGCCCACCCTGCTCGCCGAGACCCTGGCCGCCGAGACCGCCGAGACCGCCGAGACCGCCGAGACCGCCGAGACCGCCGAGACCGCCGAGTCCTCCGAGTCCTCCGAGTCCTCCGAGTCCTCCGAGTCCTCCGAGACCACCGCGGGCAGCGGCACGCGCGCCGGGGAAGTAGACCTGCCGCTGCCCGCGGAGACCGCCGGCGCCCTGACCGCGCTCGCCCGCAGCCACGGCCTGACCCTCAACACCCTCGTACAGGGCGCCTGGGCGGTCCTGCTCAGCCGCCTCACCGGCCGCACGGACGTCGTCTTCGGCGCGACCGTCTCCGGCCGCCCCGCCGACGTGCCCGGCGTCGAGTCGATCGTCGGCCTGTTCAGCAACACCGTCCCCGTCCGCTTCACCCTGGACGAGGACGAGACCGTCGCCGCCGCGCTCGCCCGCCTCCAGGAACAGCAGTCGCGGCTGCTCGACCACCAGTACGCGGGCCTCGCCGGCATCCAGGCCCGGGCCGGGCTCGGCACGCTCTTCGACACCCTGCTCGTCTTCGAGAACTACCCCGTCGACCCCGACGAGCTCACCGCCGCCGACCCCGCGGGCCGCCCGGGCCGCCTGCGCGTCACCGGCATCGGCAACCGCGGCGCCACCCACTACCCGCTGACCGTCCTCACCCTCCCCGGCGACGCGCCGCGCATCACCGTCGAGTACCGCCCGGACGTCTTCACCGCCGACCGGGCCGCCGACCTCGGACAGCGTCTGCTGCGCCTGCTCGCCGCCATGGCGGACCGCCCCGCGGCCACCGTCGGCTCCCTCGACGTCCTCGCCCCGGCCGAGCGGCACACCCTCCTGCACACCTGGAATGCCACCGGGCGCGACGTCCCCGACGGAACCGTCGTCGACGCCTTCGAGGCCCAGGCGGCCGCGACCCCCGGCGCGACCGCCGTCGTCTGTGGTGACACGCGCTGGAGCTACGCCGAACTCGACGCCCGCGCCGACGCCTTCGCTCACCGCCTCACCGCCCTCGGCGCCGGCCCGGACACGGTCGTGGCCCTGGCCCTGCCCCGCTCGGCGGACCTCGTCGCCGCCGTCCTCGGCACGCTCAAGTCCGGCGCCGCCTACCTGCCCGTCGACCTCGACCACCCGGCCGAGCGCGTCGCCCTGATGCTGGAGGACGCCGCACCCCTCGCCGTCCTGACGACCCGTCCGACCGCAGGGCGCCTGCCCGTCCTGACCGGAGACGGTTTCACGACGCTGTACGCGGAGGACGCCGCAGACGACGCCGCAGACGGCACCGCGGACGTCACGCCGCAGCGGCCCGCTCCCGGCGACCTCGCCTACGTCATCCACACCTCCGGCTCCACCGGCCGCCCCAAGGGCGTCCAGGTGCCGCACCGCGGCCTGGTCAACATGCTCGACCACCACCGCTCCACCGTCTTCGCCCGCGCCGTCGAGGCCGCCGGAGGCCGCCGCCTGCGCGCCGCGCACACGGCCTCGTTCTCCTTCGACTCCTCCTGGGAGCAGCTGCTCTGGCTCATCTGCGGCCATGAACTCCACGTTTACGACGAGGAGCTGCGCCGCGACCCGCAGGCGCTGGCCGCCCGGCTGCGCGCCGACCGCATCGACACCCTCGACGTGACCCCGTCCTTCGGCCGGCAGCTCGTCGAGTGGGGCCTGCTCGACGGCGACGGCGAAGGCGAAGGCGAAGAGGAGAGCGCCGGCGACGGTCACCGCCCCGTCCTCTTCCTCCTCGGCGGCGAAGCCGTCGACGACGCCCTGTGGACCCGCATCCGCGAGACGGAGGGCGTCATCGGCCACAACTTCTACGGCCCCACCGAATACACCGTCGACACCCTCGGCGCCGCCCTGGACGACAGCCCCACCCCGTTCGTGGGCCGCCCCATCGCCAACACCCGCGTCTACGTCCTCGACGCCCGCCTGCGGCCCGTCCCGGCCGGGGTCCCCGGCGAGCTGTACATCGCCGGCCCCGGCCTGGCCCGCGGCTACGGCAACCGCCCGGTACTGACCGCCGCCCGCTTCGTCGCCGACCCGTTCACCGGCGGCGGCGAGCGCATGTACCGCACCGGCGACGTCGTCCGGTGGCGCGCGGACGGCACCCTGGACTACCTCGGCCGCGACGACGACCAGGTCAAGATCCGCGGCTTCCGCGTCGAGACCGGCGAGATCGAAGCCGCCCTGAACGACCTGGAGACCGTCGCCCAGGCCGCCGTCCTCGCCCGGGCGACCGACAGCGGCGTCAAGCGCCTCGTCGCCTACGTCGCCCCCGCGCCCGGAGCCTGCGCCGACCCCGCCGCCCTGCGGACCGCGCTCGCCGCGCGCCTGCCCGAGTACATGGTCCCCTCGGCCGTCGTCGTCCTCGACGCGCTGCCCCTCAACGTCAACGGCAAGCTCGACCGCCGGGCCCTGCCCGAGCCCGGTGCCGCCGACTTCGCCGCCGCCGGCACCGGCGGGCGCGCCCCGCGCGACGAGCGCGAGGCCCTGGTGTGCGGCGCGTTCGCGAGCGTCCTCGGCCTGCCCTCCGTCGGCGCCGACGACGACTTCTTCGCCCTCGGCGGCCACTCCCTGCTCGCCACCCGCCTCGTCGGCCGCCTCCGTACCGCCCTGCAGCGAAACACCACCGTCCGCGACCTGTTCGAGGCCCGGACCCCGGCGGCCCTCACCCGCCGCCTCGACGCCACCGGCGCCGACCGCCCCGGCCCCGCCGCCCGGCCCCGCCCGCAGGAGGTGCCGCTGTCGCCCGCCCAGGCCCGCCTGTGGTTCCTCCACCAGCTCCAGGGCCCGAGCACCGCCTACACCATCCCCTGCGCGCTGCGCATCGACGGCGCACTCGACACCGAAGCGCTGCGCACCGCTTTCGCCGACGTCGTCGCCCGCCACGAGGCGCTGCGCACGGCCTTCCCCGCGACCGACGGCCGCCCCCGTCAGAAGGTGCTGACGCCCGAGGAGGCCGACATCCCCTTCGAGGTGCGCGAAGTGGCCCCGGAGCGGCTGGAGGAGGCCGTCGCCGCGGCCGGCGCCCGCGCCTTCGACCTCGCCGCCGCACCGCCGGTCCACGCCACCCTGCTGACCGCGGGCGCCTCCACCCACGTCCTGTGCGTGGCCCTGCACCACATCGTCGGCGACGAGTGGTCCGAAGGAGTGCTGCTGCGCGACCTCGACACCGCCTACGCGGCCCGCCGCCGGGGAACCGCCCCCGTCCGGCCGCCGCTGCCGGTGCAGTTCGCCGACCACACCCTCTGGCAGCAGGACCTGCTGGACGACCCCGCGGGCGCCGAGCGCCTCACCGCGTACTGGACCGAGCGCCTCGCCGGGATCCCGCAGGAGCTGGCCCTGCCCACCGACCGCCCCCGCCCCGCCGAGCCGAGCGGCCGCGGCGGCGCCGTCCGGCTGCGCCTGCCCGACGCCCTGCACGAGGCGCTGCGCGGCTACGCGCACCGCACCGGCGTCACCCCCTTCATGGTCACCCAGGCGGCCGGAGCGCTGCTGCTGGGCGCCCTGGCCGGCAGCACCGACGTCCCCCTCGGCACCCCGGTCGCCGGACGCGCCGACGAGGCCGTGGAGAACGTCGTCGGCTTCTTCGTCAACACCCTGGTCATGCGCCACGACCTGAGCGCTCCCGAGGGAGCCGCGGCGCTCACGTTCGACCAGCTGGTGGAGCGGGCCCGGGAGACCGTGCTCGGCGCGCTCGCCCACCAGGACCTGCCGTTCGACCGCCTGGTCGAGATCGTGAGCCCCGAGCGCTCGCTGGGCCGCCACCCGCTGTTCCAGGTGATGGTCCAGCACCGCAAGGAGGCCGCGGGCCTGGACGCCCTGCTCGGCGCCCGCACCGAACTGCTGCCCGACCCGCTGCACGCCGCCCGCTTCGACCTCGCGTTCACCTTCGTCGAGTCCGCCGACGGCGCGCACACCGACCTCACCGTCATCCACGCCGCCGACCTGTACGACCGCGCCACCGCCGAGCTGCTCGCCGACCGGCTGCTGCACGTACTGGACCAGGCTCTCGCCGCGCCCGGCCGGACCGTGGACCGCGTCGAGGTGATGAGCCCGGGCGAGAGCCGGGCCCTGGCGGGGGAGTGGAACGCCACCGGGCGGCGGGTGCCGGCCGGCACCCTCGTCACCCGGTTCGCCGAGCACCTGGCCGCCACGCCCGACGCCACCGCCGTCGTCTACGCCGACCGCACCCTGACCTACCGTCAGCTCGATGAGCAGGCGGGCGCGCTGGCCGCCGAGCTGACCGCGGCCGGCGCCGGGCCCGACCGCATCGTCGCCGTGGCCGTCCCGCGCTCCGCCGAGCTGATGGTCGCCCTCCTCGGCGTCCTGAAGTCGGGTGCCGCCTATCTGCCGCTGGACCTGGACTACCCCGCCGAGCGCCTGACCATGATGGCCGAGGACGCCGCGCCGGTGTGCGTGGTCACCGTCGAAGGCGAGCGCGGACGGCTCCCGCACCTGGAGGGCGTGCCCGTCGTCCTCGCGGACCGGCTCCGTACGGCTCCGGACTCCCTTCCTGCCTCCGTGGCGGGGCCGCAGCACGCCGCCTACGTCATCTACACCTCCGGCTCCACCGGCCGCCCCAAGGGCGTCGTCGTCACCCACCACGCCGTCGTCAACCGCCTGGACTGGATGCGGGAGACCTACGGCATCCGCCCCGGGGACCGGATCCTGCAGAAGACCCCGGCCAGCTTCGACGTCTCCGTCTGGGAGTTCTTCCTGCCGCTGGTCAGCGGCGCGGCCGTCGTCCTCGCCCGGCCCGGCGGGCACCGCGAACCCGACCACCTCGCGGAGGTCGCGGCACGCACCGCCGTCACCACGGCGCACTTCGTCCCGTCCATGCTCACCGCGTTCACCGCGGCCGCGGAGCAGGACGAGGCGATCCGGACGGGCTTCTCCGGCGTCCGCCGCGTCTTCTGCTCCGGAGAGGCCCTGCCCGCCGCCGCCGTCGACCGCTTCGCCGCCCTGTGGCCGCACATCGAACTGCACAACCTGTACGGGCCCACCGAGGCGGCCGTGGACGTCACCCACCACCGGGCCGAGCCCGGCGCCGGCGTCGTCCCCATCGGCCGTCCCGTGTGGAACACCCGCCTGCACGTCCTGGACGCGGCCCTGCGCCCCGTACCCGTGGGCGTTCCCGGTGAGCTCTACCTCGCCGGGGACCAGCTGGCCCGCGGCTACCTCGGCCGCCCCGGACTGACCTCCTCCCGCTTCGTCGCCGACCCCTACGGCAGCGGCGAGCGCATGTACCGCACGGGCGACCTCGTCCGCCGCCGCGCCGACGGCGCCGTCGAGTACCTCGGCCGCACCGACGACCAGGTCAAGGTCCGCGGCTTCCGCATCGAACTCGGCGAGATCGAGGCCGCCCTGAGCGCCCTGCCCGCCGTCGCCCAGGCCGCTGTCACCGCCCGCCCCCTGGCACCCGGCGGCGCCCCGCAGCTCGTCGCGTACGCCGTCCCCGCGCCGGGCGCGGACCCCGATCCGCAGCAGCTGCGCGACGCCCTCGCCGAGCGGCTGCCCGAGCACATGGTGCCCACCTCCGTCACCCTGCTGGACGCGCTGCCGCTGAGCGTCAACGGCAAGCTCGACCGCAAGGCCCTGCCCGAGCCCGCCCGCGCCACCGCACGCCCGGCCGCCCCCGCGCAGCACAGCGGCAGCCCGGCCGCCGCCATGGCCGAGGTGTTCGCCGGCATCCTGGGCCTGCCCGAGGTCGGCGAGGACGACAACTTCTTCGCCCTGGGCGGCGACAGCATCGTCTCCATCCAGCTCGTCAGCGCCGCCCGCAAGGCCGGCTTCACCGTCGCCGCCAAGGACGTCTTCCAGCACCCCACCCCGGCCGCCCTGGCCGCCGCGGGCCGCCGCGAGGACCAGGAACCGGCCACCGGCGCCCCGGCCGCGCCCGCCGCCGACGAGAACGGCGAACTCCCGCCCCTGCCCGTCGTGCACTGGCTGCGCGAACGCGGCGGCCCGGTCGACCGGTTCAACCAGTCCGTCCTCCTCACCGTCCCCGCCGGGCTGCAGACCGGACCGCTCCGCGAGGCGCTCGCCGACCTCGCCCGCAACCACCCCGCCCTGCGCCTGCGCCTGGACCGCACCGGCGGCCTGTGGACCCAGGAGATCCTGCCCGCCGCCGACGCCCCCGCCGTCACCGACCCGGCGACCCTGCGCCGCGCCGACATCACCGGCCTGGACACCACCGCCCTGCACGACCTGCTCACCAAGGAGGCCGACGCCTCCGCCGCCGCACTCGACCCCGGCACCGGCACCGTCCTGCGCGCCCTGTGGTGCGACGCGGGCTCCGCAGCGGACGGACGGCTGCTCCTGACCGTCCACCACCTGGCCGTCGACGGCGTCTCCTGGCGCATCCTCATCCCCGAGCTCGCCGACGCCTACGCCGCACGCTCCGCGGGCCGCGCACCCGCCCTCGAACCCGAGGCGACCGGGCCGCGCGCCTGGGCCGCGCAGCTCCTGCAGCACGCCCACACCCGTACCCGCACGGCCGAAGCCGCCTACTGGCGTACTGCCCTGGCCGGTCCGCAGGCCCCGCTCTCCCGCACCGCCGCCGACCCCCTCCGCGACACCACCGCCACCCTGCGCACCCTGCGCAGGACCCTGCCCGCCGACCGCACCAGGCCGCTGCTGACCGCCGTCCCGCAAGCCTTCTCGGCCGGAGTGGACGACGTGCTCCTCGCCGCCCTCGCCCTGGCCGCCGCCGACCGGCGCCGCACCGGCAACCCCGCCCTGCCCGCCGCGTACACCGGCGCCCTGCAGATCGACCTGGAGGGCCACGGGCGTGGCGGCAGCGACACCGCGGGCCTCACCCCGGACCTGTCGCGCACCGTCGGCTGGTTCACCACCGTCCACCCCGTCCGCCTGGACGTGAGTGCTGTGGACCTCTCCGACGCCCTGGCCGGCGGCCGGCACGCCGGGGCCGCCCTCAAGCAGGTCAAGGAACAGCTGCGGGCGGTCCCCGACCGGGGCCTCGGCCACGGCCTCCTGCGCCACCTCAACGCCCAGACCGCGCCCGCCCTGGCCGCCCTCCCCGGCTCGCAGCTGCTCTTCAACTACCGCGGCCGCACCGACCACCAGGCCGGCGCCAAGAGTGCCCGCCACTGGGCCTTCGCCCCGGACGCGGAGCGGGCCGCCGTCGCCGAGGGAGCCGCCCCCGACGCCGCCATGCCCGCCCCCTATCCGCTGGAGATCGACGCCGCCGTCGTCTCCGGCCCGGACGGCCGTCCCGAGCTGGCCGTCGAATGGAGCTGGCCGGGCGCCCTGTTCACCGAGGAGCAGGTCGCCGCCCTCGCCACGCGCTGGTTCGACGCCCTCGACGCCCTCGCCCGGCACGCCGAAGACCCCGGCGCGGGCGGCATCACGCCCTCCGACGTCCGCCTGGTCTCCCTGGACCAGGCCCGCATCGACCGCCTGGAATCCCGTCTGCGCAGGCGCCGATGAACGGCCCCCGCACCCCCGAACCGACACCGACCCCTGCCGACTCCCCGACCGAGAGCGCCGCCATGACTGACTCCACCGACCTGACCCCGGCAGACGACCCCGGCGCCGGATCCGCGCTCGAGGACGTCTACCCCCTGTCCTCCCTCCAGGAGGGCCTGCTCTTCCACGCCGTCTACGACGACGGCTCCCGCGACGTCTACGTCGTCCAGTCCCACCTCGACCTCGACGGTCCCCTCGCGACCGCCGACCTCGCCGCCGCCACCGACGCGCTGCTGCAGCGCCACGCCAACCTGCGCGCAGGCTTCTGGTACGACGACGGCGAGGACCCCGTCCAGTTCGTCCAGCGCCACGTCGGCACCCCCCTGCGCGAACTCGACCTCACCGCGCTCGCCGACGACCGGCCCGTCCAGGACGAAGCCGTCCTCGCCGCCATGGAGCAGGACTGGAACCACCGCTTCGACCTCGCCGAGCCCCCGCTGCTGCGGCTGACCCTGCTACGGCTCGGCCCGGACGCCGCCCGGCTCGTCGTCACCTGCCACCACCTGCTCCTCGACGGCTGGTCCATGCCGATCCTCGTCCGGGAGCTGCTCACCCTCGTCGGCTCCCGCGGCGACCTGGCCGCCCTGCCGCCCGTACGCCCCTACCGCGACCACCTCGAACTGCTCGCCTCCCGCGACGCCGACGCCGCCCGGCGCGCCTGGGCCGCCGCCCTCGACGGCATCACCGAGGCCCGCCCCGTGGCCCCGGGCGCCGGCCTCGGCACCCCGGCCGAACCGGCGGACGTCGAGGCCGAGGCCGGCCCGGACCTCACCGCCGCCCTCACCGTCGCCGCCCGCACCCGCGGTCTGACCCTCGGCAACGTCCTGCACACGCTGTGGGGCGTCCTCGTGGGCTCCCTCACCGGCGCCACCGACGTCGTCAGCGGCACCACCGTCTCCGGCCGCCCCGCGGACCTGCCCGGCGCCGACGCCATGGTCGGCCTGTTCATCAACACCCTCCCGGTCCGCGTCCGCCTGGCGCCCGGCGCCACGCTCGCCGCCACCGCCGCCGCCGTACAGGCCGAGCAGGCCGCCCTGATGGACCACCAGCACCTCGGCCTCGGCGGCATCCAGCGCCTGACCCCCGTCGAAGGCCCCCTCTTCGACACCCTGCTGGTGGTGGAGAACTACGCGGGCAGCGACGACGTCTCCGGCGTCCTCGGCGCGGCCGCGGCCACCGGCGGCCTGCGCGTCACCGGCCTCGGCGCCCGCGACGCCACCCACTACCCGCTGACCATGCGCGTCCTGCCCGGCGACACCCTGCGCCTGGAGCTCGGCTACCGCCCGGACGTCTTCGACCGCGCGGACGCCCGGCGCATCACCGACCGATTCCTGCACCTGCTCACCCTGTTCGCCGCAGCCCCCGAGACGCCGCTGGCCCGGCTCGACCTGCTGCTCCCCGACGAGAGCCGGGCCCTGGCCGAGGAGTGGAACGCCACGGACCGGCCGGTGCCCGGCGGCACGCTGGTCACGCGATTCGCCGAGCGGCTGGCGGCGACGCCGGACGCTACGGCCGTGGTGTACGAGGGCCGAAAGCTGACGTACCGTCAGCTCGATGAGCAAGCGGGCGCGCTGGCCGCCGAGCTGACCGCGGCCGGTGCCGGCCCCGACCGGATCGTCGCCGTGGCCGTGCCGCGCTCCGCCGAACTGATGGTGTCCCTGCTGGGCGTGCTGAAGTCCGGCGCCGCCTACCTGCCGCTGGACCTCGACCACCCCGCGGAGCGCCTGGCGGGAATGGCGGACGACGCCGCGCCCGTGTGCGTCCTTACCGTCGCGGCCGAGCGCCCCCGGCTCTCCTGGCTGCAGGACGTGCCCGTCCTGCTCGCCGACGAACCCCGCGTCGCAGCCCCACTCGTGCAGCCCGTGGCGGGCCCGCAGCACGCCGCCTACGTCATCTACACCTCCGGCTCCACGGGCCGCCCCAAGGGCGTGGTGGTCACGCACGAGGCCGTCGTCAACCGCCTGGACTGGATGCGCGACGCCTACGGCATCGGCGCCGGGGACCGGATCCTGCAGAAGACCCCGGCCAGCTTCGACGTCTCCGTCTGGGAGTTCTTCCTGCCGCTGGTCAGCGGCGCGGCCGTCGTCCTCGCCCGGCCGGGCGGGCACCGCGAGCCGGACTACCTCGCCGGGCTGGCCGAGCAGGCCGCCGTCACCACGGCGCACTTCGTCCCGTCGATGCTGACCGCTTTCACCGCGGCCGCCGAGCAGGACGAGACGATCCGCAGTGGTTTCCGGGGCGTCCGCCGCGTCTTCTGCTCGGGCGAGGCCCTGCCTGCCGCGGCCGTGGACCGGTTCGCGGCCCTGTGGCCGGACATCGAACTGCACAACCTGTACGGGCCGACCGAGGCGGCCGTGGACGTGACGTACCACCGGGCGGTGCCCGGCGCCGGCGTCGTCCCGATCGGCCGGCCGGTGTGGAACACCCGCCTGCACGTTCTGGACGCGGCCCTGCGCCCCGTACCGGCGGGCGTGCCGGGCGAGCTCTACCTCGCCGGCGTCCAGCTGGCCCGCGGCTACCTGAACCGCCCGGGGCTGACGGCCTCGCGCTTCGTGGCCGACCCGCAGGGCCCGGCCGGGACGCGCATGTACCGCACCGGCGACCTGGTCCGCCGACGGGCCGACGGCGCCGTCGAGTACCTGGGCCGCACCGACGACCAGGTCAAGGTCCGCGGCTTTCGCATCGAACTCGGCGAGATCGAGGCCGTCCTCGCCGCCCACCCGTCCGTCCGGCACACCGCCGTCCTGGCCCGCACCACCGCGGCCGGCGCCCAGCACGTCGTCGCCTACGTCGTCCCCGCCGCCGGTGCCGGCGCCGACCCCGACGCCCTGCGCGCCGCCTGCGCCGACCGGCTGCCGGAGTACATGGTCCCCTCCGCCTTCGTGACCCTCGACGCGCTGCCGCTGAGCGTCAACGGCAAGACCGACCGCAAGGCGCTGCCCGACGCCGCACCGGACGCAGGCGCGACCGCCGACGACCGCGCACCGGCCACCGGGACCGAGGCCGCCCTGTGCGCCCTCTTCGCCGAGGTCCTCGGACTCCCCGGCGTCGGCGTCCACGACGACTTCTTCCGCCTCGGCGGCGACAGCATCGTCTCCATCCGCCTCGTCGGAGCCGCACGCGCCGCAGGGCTCACCCTCAGCCCGCGCGACGTCTTCGAAGGCCGCACCCCCGCCGGGCTGGCGGAGCGGGCCGGCCACGGCACGCCCACCGGCGACACCACCGGCCCGGCCGTCGTCACCGCCGCCGAACTGCCCGCGCCCGGCGAGCAGGACGCCGCGACCGTCCGTGCCGCCGTCCCCGGCGTCACCGAGATCTGGCCGCTCTCCCCGCTCCAGCAGGGCCTGCTCTTCGAGGCCCTCTACGACGAGGACGCCCTCGACGTCTACACCTCCCGCGACGTTGTCACCCTGCGCCGCCCCGTCCCCGCGGAGACGCTGCGCACCGCGGTGACCGCCGTCCTCGACCGGCACCCCAACCTGCGCGCCGGATTCCTCCACGACGGACTCGACCGGCCCGTCCAGTTCATCCCGGCCGGCACCACCGTGCCCGTCACCGAGACCGACCTGCGCACCCTCGCGCCCGAGGCCGCCGACGCCGAACTGCGGCGGCTGCAGGACGCCGAGGCCCGCACCCGCTTCGACCTCGCCGCCCCGCCCCTGGTGCGGCTGTCCTCCGTCCTCACCCCCGACGGCCGCCAGCACATCCTCGTCACCCACCACACCCTGCTGTGGGACGGCTGGTCCACCGGCCTGTTCCTGCAGGAGCTGCTCGCCTGCTGCCACGCCCTGGTGGCCGGCGGCACCCTGCCGCAGCCCGGCCCGGGCGACGACCGGCCCTTGGCCTACCGCGACTTCCTCGCCTGGCTCCACACCCAGGACACCGCCGCCGGCGAAGAGGCCTGGCGCTCCGCCCTCGCGGGCGTCGACGAACCCACGCTCATCGCCCCGCAGGCCCGCGAGCGCGCCGCCCTGCTGCCCGAGGAACACGTCACCGAGCTGACCGCCGGCCTCACTTCCCGTATCACCGGCTACGCCAGGACCCACGGCCTGACGCTCAACACCGTCCTCTCGGGACTGTGGAGCCTGCTACTGGCGGGACTGACGGGGCGCCAGGACGTGGTCTTCGGCACCACCGTCTCCGGACGCCCGGCGGAACTGACGGGCATCGACCGCACCATCGGCATGTTCCTCAACACCGTCCCGGTCCGCGCCCGCCTCGACCGGCACGAGACGGCCGTCGCCTACCTGGCCCGCCTCCAGGGCGAGCAGGCGGCCCTCCTTCCGCACCATCAGCTCAGCCTGGGCACCATCCAGCGCGCCGCCGGAGCGGGCCGCCTCTTCGACACCCTCCAGGTGCTGCGCAACACCCCCGTCGACCAGGGCGAGCGCGACCGCATCGGACATGCCCTCGGCGTGGACGACGTCACCGACGTGGACGCCACCCACTTCCCGCTGATCTTCGCGGCCAACCCGGGCGACCGGCTCACCTTCGAATGGAAGTTCCGCCCCGACGTCTTCGACCGCGCAACGGTCGAGGAGCACGCGCAGCGCTTCGTCTCCCTCCTGGAACAGATCACCGCGGACCCCGGCGTGCTCGTCCGGCACCTCGACGTGCTCACGGAGTGGGAGCGGGGCGCGGTCCTGGGGGAGTGGGCGCAGACGGGGCGTGAGCTGCCGGAGGCCTCGGTGGCGGACCTGCTGGCCGAGCGTGCGGCGGCCGTGCCGGACGCGGTGGCGCTGGTCGCGGGCGAGCGCATGTGGACGTTCGCGGAGCTGGACGCCCGGGTGAACCGCCTGGCCCGCCTGTTCCTCGCCCGCGGCGCCGGGCCGGAGAAGGTGGTGGCCCTCGGCCTGCCGCGGTCGCTGGAGATGGTGGCGGCGCTGTTCGCGGTGCTGCGGGCCGGTGCGGCGTATCTGCCGCTGGAGCTGGACTACCCGGTGGACCGGCTCGCGTACATGGTCGAGGAGACTGCACCGGTCGTCCTGATCACGGACTCGTCCGTACGCGACCGCATGCCGGGCGTCGACGGCGTTCCCCGCGTGGAGCTGGACGACGCTGCCGTCGTGGCCGAGCTGGCGGGTCTGCCGGACGGGCCGGTGGAGGCGCGGGTGGATCTCGACGCCGCCGCGTACGTCATCTTCACGTCGGGCTCGACGGGCCGCCCCAAGGGCGTCGTCACGCCCTACCGCGGCCTGACCAACATGCAGCTGAATCACCGCGAAGCCATCTTCAACCCCGTGGTGGAGGCGGCCGGCGGCCGGTGCCTGCGCATCGCGCACACCGTGTCGTTCTCCTTCGACATGTCGTGGGAGGAACTGCTGTGGCTCGTCGAGGGGCACGAGGTGCACGTCCTGGACGAGTCGCTGCGCCGTGACGCCGAAGGACTGGCGGCTTACTGCGCCGAGCAGGCGGTGGACGTCATCAACGTGACGCCGTCGTACGCCCAGGCACTGGTGGAATGCGGGCTGCTGGAGGCGGACCGTCACCGCCCTGTCCTGGTCCTCCTCGGCGGCGAAGCAGTGCCCGAGTCGCTGTGGCAGCGGCTGAAGGACACGCCCGGTCTGATCGGCTACAACCTCTACGGTCCCACCGAGTACACGATCAACACGCTCGGCGGCGGCACGCTCGACAGCGACACCGCGACCGTCGGCCGCCCCATCTGGAACACGCAGGCCCATGTGCTGGACGCGTGGCTGCGTCCCGTCCCGGTCGGCGTCCCGGGCGAGCTGTACGTATCCGGCGTCGGTCTGGCGCGCGGCTATCTGAACCGTCCGGGCCTGTCGGCGGGCCGCTTCGTCGCGGACCCCTTCGGCGAGCCGGGCGGGCGGATGTACCGTACGGGCGACGTCGTCCGGTGGCGCCGGGACGGTCTGCTGGACTTCCTCGGCCGCGCGGACGACCAGGTGAAGATCCGCGGCTACCGCGTCGAGCCCGGCGAGATCGAAGACGCGTTGGCGCACCTGCCCTCCGTGGCGCAGGCCGCGGTCGTGGTCCGCGAGGACACCCCCGGCGTCAAGCGCCTGGCGGCCTACCTCGTGCCCGCATCCGCGGACGGCATCGACGCCGCCGCCGTCCGCCGTGCGCTGGCGGAGTCCCTGCCGGAGTACATGGTTCCGTCCGCGATCGTCGTCCTGGACGCGCTGCCGCTGACCGTCAACGGCAAGCTCGACCGCAAGGCCCTCCCCGCCCCGGACCTCGGCGCGACCGGCACCGGCCGCGCTCCCGCCGACGCCCGGGAAGAGCAGCTGTGCGCCCTGTTCGGCGAGGTGCTCGGAACGGGCCCCGTCGGCCCCGACGACCACTTCCTCGACCTGGGCGGCCACTCCCTGCTGGCCACCCGTCTCGTCAGCCGGATCCGTACGGCCCTCGGCACCGACCTCGCCATCCGCGACCTCTTCGAGGCGCCGACCCCGGCCGCGCTCGCCGAGCGCACCGCCGGGGAGACGGCCGGCCGGCCCGCCCTCGTACGCCGCGAGCGCCCGGCCGAGCTGCCCCTCTCGCACGCCCAGCGCCGCATGTGGTTCCTGCAGAACCTCGACGGCTCCGGCGCCACCTACAACGTCCCGCTCGTCGTCCGGGTCAGCGGCGCGCTCGACACGGACGCGCTGCGGCTCGCCGTGGCCGACGTGACCGGCCGCCACGAGAGCCTGCGCACCGTCGTGACCGAGCACGAGGGCCGCGTCGTCCAGCGCATCCTCGACGCGCCCGCCCCCGCCGACGCGCTGCACGTCGTCGCCACCACGGAGGCGTCGCTGGAGACCGACGTGAAGGCGGCCGTACGGCACGGCTTCGACCTCGCGCGCGAACTGCCCCTGCGCGTCACCGTGCTGGACATCGGCCCCACGGACCACGTCCTGGTGCTGCTCTTCCACCACATCGCCGGGGACGAGTGGTCGATGCTGCCCTTCGTGGACGACCTCACCACGGCGTACACCGGCCGTGTCGGCGGCACCGCCCCCGACTGGCAGCCGCTGCCCGTCCAGTACGCGGACTACACGCTGTGGCAGCGCGATCTGCTGGGCGACCCCGCGGACGAGCAGAGCCTGCACAGCCGCGAGGCCGCGTACTGGAAGCAGGCGCTGGCCGGGCTCCCGGAGGAGCTCGCCCTGCCCACCGACCACCCGCGCACCCCGGGCACCACCGGCCTCCGCGGCGACACCGTACGGGCCCAGGTGCCGCAGGCCGTCTACCGCGGGCTGCGCGACGCCGCCGCGGCCACGGGCACGACGACGTTCATGGTCCTGCAGGCGGCCGTCGCCACCCTGCTCCACCGGCTCGGCGCGGGTGACGACATCCCGCTCGGCGCCCCGGTCGCGGGCCGCTCGGACGCCGCGCTCGACGGGCTCGTCGGCTTCTTCGTCAACACGCTCGTGCTGCGCAACGACCTGTCCGGGGACCCGACGTTCGCCGAGCTGCTCGGCCGCGTCCGGGAGCACGACCTGGCGGCCTTCGCCCACCAGGACCTGCCCTTCGACAGCCTCGTCGAGGCCGTCAACCCGCCGCGCGTCCCCGGCCGTCACCCGCTGTTCCAGGTGATGCTCGGATACCGGAACAGCGACGGCGAGGCCCGCCGGCTCCTCGGGCTGGAGAGCCGCATCCTTCCGTTCGAACTGGGCGCCGTGAAGTTCGAGCTCGACTTCAACTTCGAGGAGACGCCGAGCACGGAGGAGATCGACATCGCCTTCGAGTACGCGGCCGGCCTCTACGACCGCTCCACCGCCGAGGCCCTCGTGGAGCGGCTCCTGTCCCTCCTCGCCCAGGTGGCCGAGAACCCGGCCCGCCGCATCGGCGCCCTCGACGTGCTCACGGAGTGGGAGCGGGGCGCGGTCCTGGGGGAGTGGGCGCAGACGGGGCGCGAGCTGCCGGACGCCTCGGTGGCGGACCTGCTGGCGGAGCAGGCCGCTCGTACGCCGGAGGCGGTGGCGCTGGTCGCGGGCGACCGTGTCTGGTCGTTCGCGGAACTGGATGCGCGGGTGAACCGTTTCGCCCGGCTGCTGCTGGCGCGGGGCGCCGGGCCGGAGAAGGTGGTGGCTTTGGGGCTGCCGCGGTCGCTGGAGATGGTGGCGGCGTTGTTCGCGGTGCTGCGGGCCGGTGCGGCGTATCTGCCGCTGGAGTTGGACTACCCGGTGGACCGCCTCGCCTACATGGTGGAGGAGACGGAACCCGTCGTCCTGCTCACCGATTCCACGGCGCGCGCCCGTATGCCGGAGGTCGACGGGGTGCCGCGCGTGGAGTTGGACGACGCTGCTGTCGTGGCCGAGCTGGCGGGTCTGCCGGACGGGCCGGTGGAGGCGCGGGTGGATCTCGACGCCGCCGCGTACGTCATCTTCACGTCGGGCTCGACGGGTCGCCCGAAGGGTGTGGTCACGCCCTACCGCGGTCTGACGAACATGCTCCTGAACCACCGCGAGGCCATCTTCGACCCCGTCGTCGCCTCCGCCGACGGCCGGCGGCTGCGCATCGCGCACACGGTCTCGTTCTCCTTCGACATGTCGTGGGAGGAGCTGCTGTGGCTGGTGGAAGGCCATGAGGTGCATGTCCTGGACGAGTCGCTGCGCCGTGACGCCGAGGGACTGGCCGCGTACTGTGCCGAGCAGGCGGTGGACGTCATCAACGTGACGCCGTCGTACGCCCAGGCACTGGTGGAATGCGGTCTGCTGGACGAGGACCGTCACCGCCCTGTCCTGGTCCTCCTCGGTGGCGAAGCGGTCCCCGAGTCGCTGTGGACGCGCCTGTGCGAGACGCCCGGCCTCATGGGCTACAACCTCTACGGCCCGACCGAGTACACGATCAACACGCTCGGCGGCGGCACGCTCGACAGCGACACCGCGACCGTCGGCCGCCCCATCTGGAACACGCGCGCCTACGTCCTGGACGCGGCGCTGCGGCCGGTGCCGGTGGGCGTCCCCGGTGAGCTGTACGTGTCCGGCGTCGGTCTGGCGCGCGGCTATCTCGACCGCCCGGGCCTGACCGCCGGCCGGTTCGTCGCCGACCCCTTCGGCGCGGCCTTCGGTGAGCCCGGCGCCCGGATGTACCGTACGGGCGACGTCGTACGGTGGCGCCGGGACGGCCTGCTGGACTTCCTCGGCCGCGCCGACGACCAGGTCAAGATCCGCGGCTACCGCGTCGAGCCCGGCGAGATCGAGGACGCCCTGACCGGCCACCCCTCGGTGGCCCAGGCCGCCGTGGTCGTCCGCGAGGACACCCCGGGCGTCAAGCGCCTCGCCGCGTACCTCGTCCCCGCCTCCGCGGACGGCATCGACGCCGCCGCCGTCCGCCGTGCGCTGGCGGAGTCCCTGCCCGAGTACATGGTCCCGTCGGCCTTCGTCTTCCTCGACGCGCTGCCGCTGACGGTCAACGGCAAGCTCGACCGCAAGGCGCTTCCCGCGCCCACCGCCGCCGACATGGCCGCCGGCGGCACGGGCCGGGCCCCGCGCGACGTGGCGGAGAAGACGCTGTGCGACGTCTTCGCCGACGTCCTCGGGCTGCCCGAAGTCGCGGTCGACGACAGCTTCTTCGAGCTCGGCGGCCATTCGCTGCTGGCGATGACCCTGCTGCACCGCATCCGCGAGGCCTTCGGCACCGGCGAGGACGGCCCGGGTATCGGCGACCTGTTCGCCGCGCCCACCGTTGCCGAACTCGCCGCCCGCTTCCGGGAAGCCGCGCCCATGACTACTTGACCCTCCCTGATCCCGATCCCGTAAACCCGTCAACCCGTAAACCCGTAAACCCGTAAAAGGAGCACAGCGCCATGAGCAACACCACCAACCCCTTCGAGGACAACGACGCCCGCTACTTCGTTCTCGTCAACGCCGAGAACCAGCACTCCCTGTGGCCGGCCTTCGCCGAGGTCCCCGACGGCTGGACGGCCGTCCACGGCGAGGACTCCCTGCAGGCCTGCACCGACTACGTCGACGCCCACTGGACCGACATGCGACCGGCGAGCCTCGTCGCCCGGTCCTGACCGGCCCTTCCCGAAGACCCGCCGCCGCGGGCGGGCCGGGCACCCGCCCGGTCCGCCCGCCGCGGCCGAGCCGACCTGCTGAGAGCGGATACCTGACGTCGTGAGCACCCAACACGCCAAGCCGGAGCACCACCCCGGCACCGCCGACGAGCCCCCGGGCCCGCCGACTGCCGAGGAGGTCCCGCCCGCCGAGGACGCCCCGGAGACGGGCTCCCCGGAGGAGGAAGAGGAGAGCCCACGGGACCTCTCGCCCGAACGGCGACGGCGTGCCCGCGCCCTGCTGCGCGGCGCCCTGCGGCCGCACTGGGCGACGGTCGGCGCGGCCATGGCCGCCGCCGGAGTCCGGCAGATCGCGTTCCTCGCGGTCCCGTGGTGCATCCAGAAGGCGCTGGACGACGGCGTCACGGCCAAGGACGACCACGCGCTGCTGGTGTGGGCGGCCGCCACCCTGTGCGCCGCGGGCATCCAGTTCGCCGGGCTCTACGGCTGGCAGTACTGGGCCGGTTCCGCCGACGCCAAGGTGGGAGCCGACCTGCGCTCCCGGCTGCTGCGGCACCTGGCCGGCCTGGACCGGGCCGCGCTCGCCTCGCGCGGCCACGGCGACCTGGCCATGCGCGCGGGCCGGGACACCGACCTGGTGCGCGAGTGGGTGCACGGCCTGGCCGTCTGGGTCGTGCTGGCCACCACGTTCGTCGGCGTCCTGACCGGCATGGGGGTGCTTGACCTGTCGCTGCTGCTGGTGACGCTGGGGATGCTGCCGCTCCTGGTCTGGGTCAACCTGTACTTCCCGCGCCGCTTCGGCGCGGCCAGCGGCGCGCTGGCCGAGGCGCACGGCGTGCGCGCCGAGGCCGTGGCCGACCTGCTCCAGCTCGGCACCGGCCTGCGCGGCACGGGCGGCCACCGCCCGCTGGTGGCCCGGCACGACACGGCCAGCGCCGCCGTCACCGACCGCACCGTCAAGGCGGCCCGGATCGAGGCCTCCTGGGCATCCGTCGCACCCTTCGTGCCGCGGATGGCCGTGGCGATCGGCGTGGGCTTCGGCGGGCTCGCCGTCCTCGACGGCCGGCTGACCATCGGCGGCCTGGTCGCCTTCACCTCCTGGATGGCCAGCATCACCCTCGCCACCCGCGTCCTCGTCGACCGGCTCCTCGCCCGCGGGCAGGCCGACGTGGCCGCCTCCCGCATCGACGAGGCGCTGTCCATCGAGGCCACCGTCACCGACCCGGCCGAGCCGGTGGCCCTCGCGCCGGGCGGGAACCTGGAACTGGCAGGCGTCAGCGCCGTCCGCGACGGCGTCACGGTCCTCGCGCCGCTCGACCTGACCGTCCGCGCCGGGGAGTTCGTCGCCGTGAACGGCGCCACGGGCTCCGGCAAGAGCACCCTGCTGCGGCTGCCCGCCCGGCTCGACGACCCCGGCACGGGGGTCGTCCGCTACGGCGGCACCGACCTGCGCGAGGCGGCCCTGGACGACATCCGCGGCCGGATCGCGTACGTCGCCCAGCGGCCGATGCTGCTGTCCGGCACGGTCGCCGAGAACCTGCGGCTCGGCCGCGACCTGCCGGACGACGCACTGCGCGCCGCCTGCGAAACTGCCGGCATCCACGAGCAGATCGCCGCGATGCCCGACGGCTACGCCACCGAACTCGGCGAGAGCGGCACCGCCCTGTCGGGCGGGCAGGTCCAGCGGCTGGCCATCGCCCGCGCGCTGCTCGGCGAGCCGGAGGTGCTCATCCTGGACGACTCCACGTCCGCCCTGGACACCACCACCGAGCGGCTGATCCTGGACCGCCTGCGGGCGTGGTCCGCGGGCCGCACGATCGTCTTCGCCACGCACCGCACCGCGGTCCTGGAGGCGGCGGACCGCGTCGTGACACTGACGGCCGCGGGGCGTGGAGGTGACGCCGGCGATGCCGACGCCACCGGCAAGGACGCCCACTCGCCAGAGGCCGACGCCCGGCCCGGCACCGGCGCCGTCGCCCGGCCTCAGGCCGGCTCCGGCCCGGCCGATGCCGATGTGCTGCCCGGCACCGGCACGGACATGCAGTCTCACGCCGATGCCGGCAGCGACACCGGCTCGGCTGACGCCTGCGCCCGGCCCGGCACCGTCGCCGTGGCGCGGTCTCACCCCGGAGCCGGCATCGATGCCCGTCCCGGCATCGAATCCGGCACTGACGGCCGGCCTGACACCGGCACTGACGCCCGGCCCGACACCGGCACTTGCGCCGGTGCCGGTCCGGCAGACGCC
Source organism: Streptomyces hiroshimensis (assembly GCF_014650335.1). GTDB lineage: Bacteria > Actinomycetota > Actinomycetes > Streptomycetales > Streptomycetaceae > Streptomyces > Streptomyces hiroshimensis. Next base: position 380,606 of record NZ_BMUT01000007.1, on the reverse strand, counting down.
GGCGCGGACAGCGACGCCCGCACGGCCGGTGCCGAGGCGCGGCCCGGCAGGGACAACGTCACCGACCCGGCCGACGACGGCCTCGCCGCCTCCGAGGCGGCACCCGCACCCGTATCCGTCACCACCCCGGAGGGCGATCGTGGCTGAGCCGGTTCTGCTCGACGAGCAGCCCGACGAGCGGCGCGTGCTGCGTCGCGCCGCTCCTTACCTGCGCCCGCACCGGCGCGCCCTCGCCGTCGCCGTCGTGGTCGGGCTGGCCGACTCGGCCGCGCTGGTGGCCGTCGCCCCGCTGATCGGGCGGGCGACCGACGCCCTGCTCGACCGGGACCGCGGCGGGCTGCTGACCGCCGCCGTGGTCCTCGTCCTCCTCGCGGTCCTCCAGCTGGGCCTCGCCCGCGCCGGGGAGCTGCTGCTGGCGAAGGCCGGCGAGAACGTCGTACGCAGTCTGCGCGAGAAGTGCGTGGCGAACCTGGCGTCGGCGCCGCTGCGGTTCCTGGAGTCGCACCGCACAGGCGACCTGCTGCGCCGCACCACCGGCGAAGTCGCCGCCCTGGCCTCCTTCGTGCGCATGCACCTGCGCAGGCTGGTGTCGGCGACGGCCACCCTCCTCTTCACCCTCGTCGTGCTCTTCGGCTACTCGTGGCAGCTGGCGCTGGTGCAGCTCGCCGTCTTCGTGCCGCTGACGCTGCTGGTGATGCGCTGGTTCCAGCGGTCCGCGCCGCGCGCCTTCGGCGGAAAGGCGGCGGCGGAGGCCACGGTCGCGGCGACGTTCACCGAGACCCTGAACGTGCGGGAGGCGCTGCAGAGCGCCCGCGGCCTGCCGGGCTGGCTGCGGCGCTTCGACCGGGAGAACACCGCGGCCGTCGGCGCGGCCCGGCGCGCGATCCGGGTCGAGAACCGTATCGACCTGGTCGGCCTGATCGAGGGGTTCGCGCTGGTCGTGCTGCTTCTCGTAGGCGGCTGGTCCGTCTCGCGCGGCGCGATGGGCGTCGGCACGGTCGTCGTCTTCGTCCTGGCGAGCCGCAACCTCTTCGACTCCTTCTCGGACATCTCGCAGCTCGTGGGCGAGGTGCAGACGGCGCGTACGGGCCTGGCCCGGCTGCTGGACCTGCTGGCGGCCACCGACCGGGCCGTGGACGAGAAGCCCCGGGAGGACGGCCCGGCGGCGGAGCTTCCCCTGCGCGGCGAACTGACCTGCGAGGACCTCGGCTACTCCTACCGCGACGGCACCGAGGTGCTGCGCGACGTCTTTCTGAGCTTCCCCGTGGGCGACCGCAGCGGCGTGGTGGGCGAGACCGGCTCGGGCAAGACGACGCTGTCGAAGCTGCTGTGCGGCCTCTACGCGCCCGACCGGGGCGTCGTGCGCTTCGCCGGCGTCGACCTGCGGGAGATCCCGGAGGCGGAGCTGCGCCGGCGCGTGGTGCTGGTGCCGCAGGAAGTCCGCATGGTGACGGGCACGGTGGCGGAGAACCTGGAGCTGGTGCACAGCGTCCCGGGCCGGGCGGAGATGGAACGGGCCGTGGCCGAGCTGGGACTTCAGGAGTGGATCCGCGACCTCGGCGGCCTCGACGCCGAGGTGGGCATGCGCGGCTCCCGGCTGTCGGCGGGGGAGCGGCAGATCGTCGGACTGCTGCGGGCGGCGCTGGCCGATCCGGCGGTGCTCGTCCTGGACGAGGCGACCGCGGACATCGACCCGGTGACGGCGGGCCGGCTGGAGCACGCCCTGGACGGGATGCGCGGCGACCGCACGATCGTCGTCGTCGCGCACCGGCCGGCCACCATCGCCCGGCTGCCGCGGGTGATCGCGCTCGACGGAGGCCGGGTGGCGGGAACGATGGCATCCACGGGAACGATGGCATCTACACGATGAGTTAGGTTAGGGTTGCCTAACTTCGGTTCGGAGGGGTCCTCCGGCCGTACACGTGACGCCCGGTGGCCCTCGCGCGCCCGCGCGGGGGCCACCGCAACGCGGTGCCGGTCCCGCGGCACACCCCGGCCAGATTGGGATGATCGATGACCATTGAGATGCTCCCGCCGCGCATGCGCATCGTCCGCCATCCGCTCAAGTACCGCCTGCTGGAGGTGCGCAAGGTCGACCGGCTCACCCCCTCCACCGTGCGGGTGACGTTCGGCGGCCCCGCGCTGGAAGGATTCTGCCAGCAGGCGCCGACCGACCACGTGAAGCTCTGCTTCGCCGAGTCCGGCGCCGAGCTGCCGGTCGAGCCGGTCATCCGCGACGACACCTGGATGGACGCCCCCGTGGAGCCCATCACCCGGGACTACACCGTCCGTTACTACCGCCCCGAAGCGCAGGAGCTGGACGTCGACATGGTCCTGCACGGCGACGGCGTCGGCTCGGCCTGGGCCGCGCAGGCGGAGCCGGGCATGCGGCTGGGCGTCCTCGGCCCGCGCGGCTCCGAGATCCTGCCGATGGTCCACGACTGGTACCTGCTGGCCGCCGAGGAGACCGCCCTGCCCGCGCTCGGCCGCTGGCTGGAGATGCTGCCCGCCGGCGTACGCGTCCTCGCCTTCGCCGAGGTGCCCGGCCCGCAGGACGAACAGCACTTCACCACCGCCGCCGACTGCACCCTGACCTGGCTGCACCGCGGGGACGCCCCGGCCGGCACGAGCGACCTGCTGGAGCGGGCCGTCCGCGCCGCCGAACTGCCCGCCGGCGGGCTCGGCTACGCCTGGATCGCCGGCGAGGCCGGCACCCTCAAGCCCATCCGCCGCTACCTGCGCCGCGACCTCGGCATGGCCAAGGAGCAGGTGGACATCGACGGCTACTGGAAGCGCGGCGTGGAGAACCACGACCACCACTCGGACGAAGAGCACGAGCACGCGTGAGCACCACTGCCGCACCCACCACCACCGACGGCCCCCGTCCCGTGCAGAAAGCCGGAGGCGAGGGGCGGCCCCCGGCCCGCCGCGCTCAGCACGCGCGGCGGGCCGCCGGGCTGCTGGCCTGCACCGCCCTCGTCGCCGTCCTCGCCGTCCTGAGCATCGGCATCGGCGCGAAGACGATCCCGCCCGGCGACGTCCTGCACGCCCTCCTGCACGCGGACCCCGGCAACGACGACTGGATCGTCGTGCGCACCTCCCGGCTGCCCCGAAGTCTCCTCGGCATCGGCGTCGGCGTGGCCCTGGGCCTGTCCGGCGCGCTCATGCAGGCACTCACCCGCAACCCGCTCGCCGACCCGGGCCTGCTGGGCGTCAACGCCGGTGCCGCGGCCGCCGTCGCCGCCGCGACCGCCCTGCTCGGCCTCGGCAGCTTCAGCGCCTACGTGTGGTGCGCGCTGCTGGGCGCGGCCGTCGCCGCCGCGGCCGTCCACCTGCTGGGCACCCGCGGCCGCTCCCGGGCCACCCCCGTACGCCTCGCCCTCGCAGGCACGGCGGTCACCGCCGTCCTCACCGCGGTCGTCAACGGCCTGATCCTGCTCGACCCGCTCACCCTCAACCGCTTCCGGTTCTGGCAGATCGGCACCCTCGGCGGCGCGGACGGGGCCCTGCTCCGGCAGGTGCTGCCGTTCCTGGCCGCGGGCACCCTCCTGGCCGCGCTGCTGGCCCGGCCGCTCAACGCCATGGCCCTCGGCGACGACACCGCCCGCGCACTCGGCGCCCACCCCGGCCGCACCCAGTTCGCCACCATGCTCGCCATCACCCTGCTGTGCGGGGCCGCCACCGCCGCCGTCGGCCCGATCGCCTTCGTCGGACTGGCCGTCCCGCACGTGGCACGGCTGATCGCCGGGCCCGACCAGCGCTGGGTCCTGCCCTACAGCGCCGTCCTCGCCGCCGCCCTCCTGCTCGCCGCCGACGTCCTCGGCCGCATCGTGCTGCGCCCGCAGGAGCTGGAGGCCGGAGTCGTCACCGCGTTCCTCGGAGCGCCCCTGTTCATCGCACTCGTCCGCCGCAAGAGGATCAGCGAACTGTGACCAGCCGTACCCCGCTTGCGCGCCCCCGTCCGGCGCCGCAGCCGCAGAGCCCGCCCCCGCGGATCACGCGCCTGCGCGCCCTGCGCCTGTCCCCGCCCGGCGGCCGCCCCGCCCTCTCCGTGCGCTGGGACCCGCGCGCCACGGCCGTCTGCCTCGCCCTGCTCCTGGCCGCGGCCGCCACCGGCGTATGGACGCTCACCACGGGCGACTTCCGCATCCCCGTGCCCGACGTCCTGCGCGTCCTCGCAGGCGACGGCAACCCCGCGTACACGTTCATCGTCGAAGAGCTGCGGCTGCCCCGGCTGCTGACGGCCCTTCTGACCGGCTCCGCCCTGGGCCTGTCCGGCGCGCTCTTCCAGAACGTCGCCCGCAACCCCCTCGGCAGCCCCGACGTCATAGGCTTCACCGTCGGCTCCGCCACCGGCGCCCTCGTCACCATCCTCGTACTGAGCGCGGGCACGGCCTCGGTCGCCGCGGGTTCGGTCACCGGCTGCGCGGTCACCGGCGCCGCCGTCTACCTGCTCGCCTGGCGCGGCGGCGCGGCCACCTTCCGGCTCGTCCTCGTCGGCATCGGGGTGAGCGCACTGCTCTCCTCGGCCAACGCCTACCTGATCGCGAAGGCGTCCTTCACCGACGCGCAGAGCGCCCAGGTCTGGCTCACCGGCAGTCTCAACGGCCGCGGCTGGCAGCACGTGGGCACCATGACGGCCGCACTCGCCGTCCTCGCCCCCGCGGCCCTGCTCCTCGCCCGGCCGCTGCGCATGCTGGAGATGGGTGAGGACACGGCGTCGGCGCTGGGCGTACGGACCGAGCGGGTCAAGGCCGCGGCGCTCGTCGTCGGCTTGGGGCTCACCGCGCTGGCCACGGCCGTCGCGGGCCCCGTTCCCTTCATCGCCCTCGTCGCACCCCAGGTGGTGCGCAGGCTGACCCGTTCCCCGGGCCCCAACCTCGCGCCGTCGGCTGTCCTGGGGGCCCTGCTCCTGGCGGCCAGCGATCTTGCCGCCCAGCGGATGCTGGCCCCCACGCAGCTTCCCGTGGGCGTCCTGACCGGCGTCGTCGGCGGCTGCTACCTGGTGTACGTGCTCGCCCGGCAGTGGCGCGCCGGCCAGGGCTGAAGGGAACCGCTCCCCTCGGGGAGCGCGGCTCCGGGCAGGGGCCGGGCGAAGATGCGGGAGCCGCGGGCCGGGTCCAGGGCCGCCACCCACGTGTGCGGCGCCCGGGAAGTGTCGCTCTCGCGGAAGCCGCTGCGGAGGAAGGCCTCGCCGTCGCCCGTCGTCGCCGCGAACACCTCGGTCACCGACCGGTCGGAGGCGTGCAGCAGCAGCGCCGTCAGCAGCCGCGAGCCGATGCCGCGGCGCTGGCGGCCGGGCCGCACGCAGAAGTTGTGCAGCACGCCCGCCACCTCGGTGACCGCCGCTCCGGTGACCGGCAGGCCGTTCCGGGGGAACGTCCTCAGTGCGACGCACCCTTCGAGTACCCCGTGGGCGTCCTCGGCGACGAAGAACTCGGCGAACCCGGCCGCATAGACGTGCGGTGTGCGGCGGCGCAGCGCGCCGGTCCGCATGAAGGGCTCCGACAGGGCGTACAGCCCGGGTGCGTCGGCGGCCCTCGCCACCCGTACGCCGCCCGGTGCCGGGAGGACCGGACGGTCCTCTCCTGTACGGACCGTCAGCGGACCCAGCCTCATAAAGGGCTCCCGGTTCTCACGTTTCACCTGCAGAAAGTGAGGTAAGCCTAACCTAACTAAATCTTGGTTCCGGGGGAGGGTCCGGTGGCCGGTTTAGCCGGGAGAAGTCCGGGCACCCGACGGGTTCCGGCACCTCTGATCAGCAGGAGGCACGAACGATGGAGCGGGGAAGCAGCAAGCACGGCGCCAAGCGGGACGACGAGCTGAAGAGGGAAGTGGAGGATCTGACCCGGTCGGGACGGCCGACCCGGACCCAGGAGTGGCGCGACGCCGAACTGGCGCCCGAAGAGGCGGCGGGCGGCGAGCCGGGGGCGGAGCCCGGCGCGGGGGAGGCGCAGCGCCGTCCCCGGCGCCGTTAAGGGGCCGCGGGAAGTCCCCAGAGGATCCCGTTCGCCGGGGCCAGGTTGTCGGCCGGCCGGCTCTCCTTGGTCGCCGCGACGATCGGGACGATGTTCCCGGGGCGGCCGCGCAGCCACGTCGGCGCCGCCAGGTCGAAGGCGCGCGCCTGCGGGAGCAGCTCGCGCGCGCTCCAGCGCAAGCGCGGCCGCGGCGCGTCGCCGTCCGGGCCCCCGCCGGGCGGCCCCGGACCGTACCGTGGCCCCATGAGTCTCCTGAGCTTCGACCGCTTCTGCGCCGAAATCCTCACGCAGACCGACCTGTTGAGGTCACGCATCCAAGGCGCCGACACGAGGGCTCCCGTCCCCTCGTGCCCGGGCTGGGACCTCGGCCGGCTCCTCCGCCACCTCGGCGGCACCCACCGCCGGACCGAGGAGATCGTGCGCACCAGGGCAACCAGGGCAACCGGGGAACCCGGGCCCGGCACCGTGGCCGGCGCCCGTTCCCGTCCCCGTTCCGCGGACGAGAGCGCCGCCGCCCTCGGCTCCTGGCTCGCCGACGGCGCGGCCCGGCTGGTGGGGACGCTGCGCGAGGCCGGGCCGGACGCGGGGGCGGGGACCGTCGCCGAGGAGCGGCCCCCGGCCTTCTGGGCCCGCCGTATGGCCCACGAGACGGCCGTCCACCGTGCCGACGCGGCACTCGCCGCCGGTACGGACTTCGACCTCGACGAGGAGCTCGCGCTCGACGCCCTGGACGAGTGGATGGACTTCGCCTCGCGCCCCGAGGTCACGGAGGCGGCGCCCGGCGCGCCCCCGCTGCTCGGGCCCGGCCGCACCCTGTACTTCCACGCCACCGGCCCGGCGCCGGACACGACGGCGGGGGAGTGGCTGGTCGACCTCACCGGCGGCACCGCCCGGCGGCGCGCGGCCCACGCGAAGGCCGCCGTGTCCGTACGCGGCCCCCTGACCGACCTGCTGCTGTTCCTCTACCGGCGCCCCACCCCCAGCGGCAGCGGCGGAGTCGAGATCCTCGGCGACGAGCCCCTGCTCGACCTCTGGCTGGAGCGCTCCGGCTCCTGGCTGCGCAAGTGAGCACGCAGCGACCGGGGCAACTGCGCGGGGAGGGGGCCTACGGGCGCGGGGCGGACGGCAGCGCCGCCCGTATCGCAGGCAGTGACAGCACCACGGCCACGGCCGCGAGCTGCCAGACCGCGCCGAACCCCAGGACCCCCGACGCCCCCACGAGCACCGACAGCGGCCCGGCCGCGGCAAGCCCGACCGGCCCGAGCGCGAACGCCCCGAACGCGCCGTAAGCGCTGACCCTGGCGAGCGTGCCGGACGGCACCTGCCGCTGTGTGGCCGTGGCGTAGAGCGTGCCGCAGACCGCCGAGCCGACGCCGGCGACCAGCGCCCCGGCGCATATCCACGGCAGCGGCTGCCCCGTCGCCAGGGCGGCGGACGGCAGCGCCCAGCCCACGGTGGCGGCCGTGGCCACGAGCAGGGGCCGGCGCGGCCGGCGGCCGAGCACGGCCACGCCGCCGGCCACCGCACCCGCCCCGTACAGCGCCATGACCAGCCCCCACGACGACGCGCCGCCGAGCCGCCGCTCGGCGACGACCGGGCCGAGCACCAGCAGCGGCCCCCAGACGAACAGGTTGAACAGGCAGACGTGTGCCGTGGTCACCCACAGCCAGGTGCGCGAGCGGAACTCCGTCCAGCCCTCCCGCAGTTCGGCGAGGAACGACGCCCGCGCGGCCGCCTTCCCCTCCGGCCGGGGCAGCAGGAGCAGCACGACGACGCTCACCGCGTAACTGGCGGCGTCGAGCGCGAGCACGCAGGACGGACCGGCGGCCGCCGTCAGGACGCCCGCGAGAGCGGGACCCGCGACGGACGTCGCCGAACGGGCCATGCCCAGCAGCGCATTGGCGTCCGGCAGCGACTCGTCGCGGGCCATGCGGGGCACGTACGCCTCCAGTGCCGGCGTGAAGAGGGCCTCCGCCGCGCCCCAGAGGGCGACGAGGGTGAGCAGGGTGCCGAGGTCAGGCATCCCGCCGAGCAGGGCCAGGGCCAGCCCGGCCTGGGTCAGGCAGCGCAGGACGTCGGCCGCCAGCATCACCCGGCGGCTGCCCAGCCGGTCGGTGACGACGCCGCCCGCGAGCAGGACGAGCACGAGCGGCAGGATCCGCGCCGAGAGGACCAGCCCCAGCTCGGTGCCCCCGCCGCCGGACTGCAGGACCGCGAAGGACAGGGCGATCGAGGCCATCGACGACCCGAGCAGCGATGTGGCGTAACCGGTGAAGAAGAGACGGAAGTGCCGCTCGCGCAGCACCGCCGGACGGAGATCAAGTGACATGCAGGCAGGGTGCAGGGCCCGCGGAGGGACACGCTAGGACCCGGCGAAATGAAGTTGAGTCGAGCCTTGTCAATTTATGCTGGATGCAGGACCGTTGCGGATCCTGTTTACTGCGGTCGACAGCTGTCGATCGCCGATCGAGCGTGGGGGAGGGCGGGGCGCCTTGAAGCAGGTGAACCACGTGAGTCATGCGAGTCATGTGAACCATCCCGTGGAGTACGCCGTCGCCGTCGAGCGGTACCTCGCCGCCTCCGGCCTGGGCACCGGCTCCCGGCGGGTCTACGGCATCGCCCTCGCCACCTGGGCCTGGGCCCTGGTGGACCGCACGCCGCCCACCGGCGACGACCGCCGCAACGCCGTCCCTCCGTCCGTACCGCTCACCCTGCTGGAGGCCCCCCGGACGGCCGCCCGCCTGCGCGACGCCTTCGCCGCCCGCTCGGCATCGGTCGGCGCCCGCACCGCCAACCGCGAACTGTCCGCCCTCGGCAGCGCGGTGGCCTGGTGGCGCGCCCAGGGCTGGCTGACCGCCGCCGACCCCACCGCCGGACTGCGGCCTCTGCCCGTACCGCAAACACGGGACGGAACGGCGAAACCCGGCCCGCACGAGGTCCGCGCCGTCCTCGGACTCCCCGCCCCGCTGCGCGAGCAGACCTTCTGGCACCTGCTGCACGAGACCCGCGCCCCCATCGAGCGCCTCCTCGCCCTCGACGTCGACGACCTCGACCTCCCCGGCCGCCGCACCAGGACGGGCGCGGCCCCCGAGCTGCACTGGGGCGACGGCTCGGCTCGGCTGCTCCCGCTGCTCACCCTCGGCCGCGTCGAAGGCCCCCTGTTCACGACCGCGCGCGGCCGCCTCTCCTACCGGCGCGCCGCGGAAGCCTTCACGGCGGCCACCCGCCCCCTCGACCCGCGCGGCCGGGGCTGGACCCTGCGCCGGCTGCAGGACGCGGGGGTCACGGCCCCGTGAAGCTGCGGTTGCGGACCCGATGGACCCGCCACAGGGTGGACTCCGGGAGAAACCCTTCACTGCACACACAGGGAGGCCCGGTCATGGGCAAAGGGAAAGCGAAGGCCAAGCAGCTCAAGGGCAAGCTCAAGGAGACCACGGGCAATGTGACCGGCGACCGCCGCCTGGAGGCCGAGGGCCGCGCCGAGAAGGTGACGGGCAAGGTCCAGGAAACCGCGGAGAACGTCAAGAAGAACCTGCGCGGTCGCTGACCGCGTAAGGACAGGTGCAGGCCCCCGCAGGCCCCGCAGAACCCCAGGACGCGCAGGACGGGCTGGAGCAACCAGCCCGTCCTGCGCTGTGTCCTGCTGTGTCCTGCGGGGTCCGTGCTGTGCCCCTCACGCCAGCTGCTGCTCCGCCCAGATCACCTTCCCCTCCGGCGTGTACCGCGTCCCCCAGCGCTCCGCCAGCTGGGCGACGAGGAACAGGCCGCGGCCGCCCTCGTCCTCCGCGGCCGCGTAGCGCAGGTGGGGGGCGGTGCTGCTGCCGTCGGCGACCTCGCAGATCAGGGCGCGGTCGCGGACGAGACGGACGCGGACCGGGCCCGAGGCGTGCCGGATGGCGTTGGTGACCAGTTCGCTCAGGATCAGCTCGGTGGTGAACGCGGCCTCGTCCAGGCCCCACTCGGTCAGCTGCCGGGTGACGTCGGCGCGGGCCTGCGCCACGACCGCGGGGTCGGAGGGCAGCTCCCACTCGGCGGTGCGGTCGGGGTCCAGGATGCGGGTACGGGCGACGAGCAGGGCGATGTCGTCGCGCTGCCGGGCCGGGAGCAGGGCCTTGAGCACCTCCTCGCAGATCTCGTCCGGCGTCCGTCCGGCGTGGGCGATCGTGGAGCTGAGGATCGCCAGGCCCGCGTCGATGTCGCGCTTGCGGTCCTCGATGAGGCCGTCGGTGTAGAGGACGAGGTTGCTGCCCTCGCGCAGCTGCAGCTCCCCGGCCTCGAAGGGCAGCCCGCCGAGGCCCAGCGGCGGCCCGGCGGGCAGCTCGGGGAACTCCACCCTGCCCTCGGGGTGGACGACGGCCGGCAGCGGATGGCCGGCCCGGGCCATGGCGCAGACGCCCGTGGCCGGGTCGTAGATCGCGTACAGGCAGGTCGCGCCCGCGATCGCGTCCTCCCCGTCCACTCCCGCGGACTCCAGGTCGATGCGCCCGACCAGTTCGTCGAGGTGCCCGAGGAGCTCGTCGGGCGGCAGGTCCAGGGCGGTGAAGTTCAGCACGGCGGTGCGCAGACGGCCCATCGTCGCGGCGGCGTGCAGGCCGTGGCCGACGACGTCGCCGACGACCAGGGCCACCCGGGCCCCGGGCAGCGGGATCACGTCGAACCAGTCGCCGCCCACCCCGGCCTGGGCCGGCAGGTAGCGGTAGGCGACGTCGAGGGCGTTCTGCTCGGGCAGGCCGCGCGGCAGCAGGCTGTGCTGCAGCGTCACGGCCATGGCGTGCTCGCGGGTGAAGCGCCGGGCGTTGTCGATGCACACGGCGGCCCGCGCCGCCAGCTCCTCGGCCAGGGACAGGTCGTCCTCCTCGAAGGTGGCGCTGTCCCCCGTCCGCCAGAAGTTGGCGATGCCCATCAGCACGCCGCGCGCCTTGAGCGGCACGGTGATGAGGGAGTGGAAGCCGTAATCCAGTATGGCCTGCGTCCGCACGACGTCCTGGGTGCGCCAGCCGGCGGACGCCGCCAGATCCGGTACGAGGATCGCGTGCCCGCTGACGAAGCCCGTCGCCTGCGGGGTGGGCGCGGCGAAGCGGTGGAGCTCGCCCGCCCGGTACAGGGGGTGGTCGTCGCGGACGCCGCTGAGCGCCACCCGCCGCAGCTCGGGCGCGTCGCTGCCGACGCCCGCCCGCGGCTCGTCGCCGCGCAGGACCGGCTCGGCGAGGTCGACGGTGGCGTAGTCGGTGAACCGGGGTGAGGCCACCTGGGTGAGCTCCTCGGCGGTGCGCTGGACGTCGAGGGTCGTCCCGACGGCCACGCTCGCGTCGTACAGCAGCTTCAGCCGTTCGCGCGCGGCCTCGGCCTTTCCCGCGAGGGCGCGCAGCTCGGTGGAGTCCCGCAGGGTCGCCACGCTGCCCGGTGGCCCGCCCCGGCGGTCCGTCGGCCGGTTGTTCACGGCCAGCAGCCGGTCCCCGACGGGCAGCACCTCGTCGTTGGCGACGCGCCGGGACTCCAGCAGCTCGGCCATCCGGGGGTCGAGGTCGAGCCCGGTGACGGCCCGGCCCTCCACGTCCTGCGGCAGGCCGAGGAGCCGGCGCGCCTCGTCGTTGGCGAGCATCACGCGGCCGTCGCCGCCGACGATGACGACGCCCTCGCGCACCGCGTGCAGGACCGCGTCGTGGTGTTCGTACATCCGGGTCATCTCGGCCGGGCCGAGGCCGTGCGTCTGGCGCTGCAACCGCCGGCTGACCAGGGCCGCGCCGCCGGTGGCCAGGAGGAGCGCGGCGCCGCCGGCGGCGAGGACGAGCGGCAGCTGACGGTCGACGGCGCTGCTCACCGAGCTGACCTTCAGCCCGGACGACACCAGGCCCACGACGTTGCCGTGGTCGTCCTCGACCGGGACCACGGCCTGCACCTCCTCGCCGAGGGGGCCGTTGACGCTCTCGATGGTGACGTGCCCGGCCTGCGACGGCCCGATGGTGCCGATGAACTGCTTGCCGATGAGCTCGGGCCGGGGATGGGTGTAGCGGATGCCGTTGCGGTCCGTCACCACGATGAAGTCGACGCCGGCCTCCTTGCGGGCGGCCTCGGTCAGCGGCTGGAGCACCTTGCTGGGGTCCGGACCGTGCAGGGTCGCCACCAGGCCGGGGCTGTGGGCGAACGTCTGTGCGGCGGCGAGCGATCGATCGCGCGCCGCCTGGAATCTGTCGCTCCGCGCCTGGAGCACCAACGTGACCACCGCGGCGACGACGAGCAGCAGCACGATCAGCAGCTGCAGCAGGAACATCTGACCGGCGACGCTGCGGCTGCGCACCATCGACCGGAGACGTCCGGCCGACGGCACCCGTGAGCCGTTGCGCGACTGCACCGGCTCACGCCTGCTGTCTCGGCGCCGACCGGTGAACCAGTGGCCCGAGGGCCCCGAGGAGCGGTCCCGGTTTCGGGCCATATCCCATGTCTACCCCGCTCTCTTCCGCGGCGCGAACGGGAGCCGCCGCAGTGGCGGCTCCCGTCACCCGCCGCACAGGACCCCCGGCGGCGCCGGGGCCGGGCTCAGACCGTGGCGATGGCCGGGTCGCTCACCCCCGTCTCGCCGGTCTCGACGTGCCCGGCGAAGCGGCGCAGGAAGGTGCGGTCCGCGTCCGAGACCACGGTCAGGTCGTACCAGCGCTTGCTGCGGCGCAGGTCCACCGCATGGACCAGCCGCCCGCCCGCGCGCACCGTGAAGGTCTCGCGGCTGCCGCCGTAGGCGTCGGTGACCGTCAGGTGGCAGTCGGTGCCGCCCGCGTTCGTCATCGTCAGGGTGACACCCCCGGTGCGGGCGTCGTGGCGGGCGGTCACCTCCGGGCCGGAGGCCTTGCCCGGCCCGCGGAAGGTGCGCAGGAAGCCGTTCGGGCCGAAGACCGACAGGTCGTAGGTGCCCTTCGAGTAGGCCGTGTTCCAGGTGTCTGAGAGCTTCTTTCCGGCCTCCGCCGTGTACGTCCAGGGGCCGTCCGTGCGGTTGCCGGACGTGACCGTGAAGCACACGCCCGCCGCCTCGCCCCCGCCGAAGGTGAGCGTGAAGCGCCCGGTCGACGGGGTCGCGGCGCCGTCCACCAGCGGGGCGTACGGCAGCGGGCGCGCCGGCCGCGAGCCCTTCTCCTGCTTGGGCAGGGAGGGGCCGGACGGCGGCTTCGGCACGTAGTCCGGGTGCCGCTTGCGGTCCGGCGGCTCGTAGGCCGCGGTGCCGGGCAGCGCGGCGGGCTTCGTGTCCGAGAGCCGGAAGTCGAAGGCCGAGGTCAGGTCGCCGCAGACGGCACGCCGCCACGGCGAGATGTTCGGCTCGCGCACCCCGAAGCGGCGCTCCATGAAGCGGACGACCGAGGTGTGGTCGAAGACCTCCGAGCACACGAAGCCGCCGGTGCTCCACGGCGAGACCACGAGCATGGGCACGCGCTGGCCCAGGCCGTAGGGGCCGGCGCCGTAGCGGGCGTTCCCGGCGAAGACGTCGAGGGAGGCGTCCACGGTGGAGGCGCCCCGGGCGGCGGAGTCGGGCGGGAACGGCGGCAGGACGTGGTCGAAGTAGCCGTCGTTCTCGTCGTAGGTGATGAACAGGGCTGTTCTGCTCCACACCTCGGGGTCGGAGGTCAGGGCGTCCAGGACCTGGGAGATGTACCAGGCACCGTAGTTGACCGGCCAGTTCGGGTGCTCGGAGAACGCCTCCGGCGCGGCGATCCAGGAGATCTGCGGCAGCTTGCCCGCCTTGACGTCGGCTTTGAGGACGTCGAAGTAGCCGCCGCCCTTCTTGACGTTCGTGCCGGTGCGCGCCTTCTCGTAGAGCGGCTCACCGGGCTTGGCGTTGCGGTAGTTGTTGAAGTAGAGGAGGGAGTTGTCGCCGTAGTTGCCGCGGTAGGCGTCTTCGATCCAGCCCCAGGAGCCCGCCTTGTCCAGGCCGTCGCCCTCGTCCTGGTAGATCTTCCACGAGACGCCGGCCTTCTCCAGCCGCTCGGGGTACGTCGTCCAGTCGTAGCCGGCCTCCTCGTTGCCGAGGACCGGGCCGCCGCCCTTGCCGTCGTTGCCCGTGTGCCCCGTCCACAGGTAGTAGCGGTTGGGGTCGGTGGCCCCGATGAACGAGCAGTGGTAGGAGTCGCACACGGTGAACGCGTCGGCGAGCGCGTAGTGGAAGGGGATGTCCTTCCGGGTCAGGTAGGCCATCGTGCCCGTGCCCTTGGCGGGCAACCACTGGTCGTAGCGGCCCTGGTTCCAGGCCCTGTGCCCGCCCGCCCAGTCGTGGTTGAGGCCGGCGATGAACTGCATGCCGAGATTCTCGGCGTCCGGGTGGTAGGGCGGCACCTCCTTGGACCCGTCCGACTGGTACCACACCGGCTTGCCGCTGGGCAGGGACACCGGGCGCGGGTCACCGAAGCCGCGCACGCCCTTCAGCGTGCCGAAGTAGTGGTCGAAGGAACGATTCTCCTGCATCAGGACGACGATGTGCTCGACGTCCTGGATCGAGCCGGCGCGACGGCGGGCGGGGATGGCGGCGGCGCGGTCGATGCTGTTCGACAGCGCCGCGACGCCTGCGGTCGCGCCGGCGATCTGGAGGAATCGCCGCCGGTTGAGTTCAGGCATGAGTCTGAGGACCTCTTGGGAGTCGGGGCCGGATCCGGGTGTTCCAAGAGCAGCGAGCGCCGGGGAAGGGACCGTGTCGTCGGTGTGACGGGTCGCGGTACGCGAGGCGAACGTAGCGGACGGGCCCGGAGAAGGGGAGCCCTTGTGCGGCACGAGGAGCGGGGGGGTGGGGGTGTGGCGCCGGACGTGGCGCCGGGCGGCAGCGCCGGGTGGCGGCGACGGCCACCCGGCGGGGGTACGGTCCGCAGACCCTACGGCTGCTCGCGGACTCTACGGTTACTTGCGGACTCTACGGTTACTCGCCCGCCGAACCGCTCCAGCAGTGGCGCTCCCGGTCGTAGGACAGCGTCCGGCCCGTCCAGGGCTGCAAGTCCAGTTCGAGGAGCTGCTGGTAGGCGGCCACGGGCAGGTCCGCCTCGACGAGGATCCGGGCGGCGGAGTCCACGTCCTCCAGCAGGAGCGGGCGGTGCCGTGCAGGCGGCTCGCCCGGGGTGCGGCGCAGCGCACCTCCGAGGATGCGCTTGAGAGCGGTGCAGGCGTCCTGGGCGAGGAGCTGCCCGACGTTCTGCAGGAAGCCGCTGAGCGGCAGCACGACGAGCACGAGCCAGGTGAGCGGCTCGCCCCTGAAGACGTCCAGCGTCGCGCTGTACGTCTTCAGCCCCAGCCCTGCCAGCCCGTCGGTCAGCGCCTTGCGCTCTTCCTCGCCGGTCCCGGCATCGAAGTAGACACGCGCGGTCATGGTCACGGGTTCAGCCATCCGGTCCCCTCACTCTTCCCCTTGGTTCTGTTGGATCTGTTCGTTCTGTTCTTCCTGCACCTGCCATACCTGGACACTGCGGTCGGTGCTGCCGGTGGCCACGAACCGGCCCTCGCGGCTGAAGGCGATGGACATGACCGGCCCGTCGTGGCGGATCACCCACGGGCGTTCGTCCGCCGTCGTGCGCTCCACGGACCACAGGCATGCCCTGCCGTCCTCCCCTCCGGTCGCCAGCCGCCGTCCGTCGGGGCTGAAGGCAGCGGCGTGGAGGGTTCCCGGGTGCATGACCCTGCGGACCTCCACGCCGTCCGTCACCCGCCGGACGAGGGCGCATCCTCCGGCGCCCGCGGTCAGTAACCGCCGGCCGTCCGGGCTGAAAGAGACGGCGCCGAGCGGGCCGGGAGAGGAGAACGTGCGGATCGGGGTGAACCGGCCACGGGTGTCCCACAGCACGCACCGGCCCCCGTTGTCGACGGTGGCGAGCTGGCGCCCGTCGGGGCTGAAGGCCAGATCGGTGACCGGTGCGCGCACCGGCAACCGGTGTGCGAACCTTCCGTCCGCGGCGTTCCACAGGGCAGCGCTCGACCACCCCGCGACGGCGAGGAGGCTGCCGTCCGGGCTGAAGGCGATCCGGCGAGGGCCGGTGACGGCGTCGCCGCCGGGGTCGATGACGGCCTGCGGCCTCCTGTCCGCGATCGCCCACGTCCGTACGGAGCGCCTTCCCGAGGCGGCGATGACGGACCCGTCCGGGCTGAAGGCCACGGACCGGGCGCCGGAGCTGAGCCGGTCCCAGGTGAGTGTGTGCTCTTCGCGTCCGCGGAGGACGTCGACGAGTCGTACGGAGCGGCTGTCACCGCCGATGGCCAGCAGCCGCCCCTGCGGCGCGAGGCTCACCGAATGCACGCCGTACGCGGACGGGACGGTACGGACGTGCCGTAACCCTGGCCGGAGGCGGGCAGGTGGGCCCGGGACCGGGCGGACGGGCGCGGCGCCCGCCCCGGGGGGCCGCACGGCCGCAGCGGCGGGAGAAGCCTGTCGCGCAGGGCGCCTGCGTCGCGCGTCGCGGGCAGGCCCCGGGGGCGGTCCGGGCGCTGGCTCCGGAGCAGGGCCGGGCACGGGAGCGGGAGCGGGAGCGGGGCCGGGAACAGGGACGGGCACGGGAGCAGGAGCGCCCCCGGGCTCCCGCGGTTCGGCGCTCCGGCTCGTCGTGCTCAGCGCCGCCGGTCGGGCGATGTCGAAGATCCTCCCGCTCTCGGAGCGGAGGTAGAGAACCGGCGTCCCCCACTCCAGCGACCCCTCCAGCTCGATCCGCATGGCCCGCCTGGCCGCCGTCACGCCGTGGTGCACGGGCTGGTTCCCGGCGATCTCCGCGTAGAAGGTGCGGCTGAACTCGACGGCGGCCCGGTCGCTGACGGGGAACTGCATGGCGGTCACCGCCGGCACCCCCTTGCGCAGCAAGGAGGCCGCGACGCTGGAGAACGGGTCCAGCGAATCGGCGTACCCGGTCCGGCAGGCGTTGAGCACGACGAGCCGGAGCGCATGGCAGTCCTGGAAGAGCAGCGAGACGTCGGACGCCCCCACATCGCTGTGCTCGCCGGTCTCCTCGCGGGCGAACGACAGCGTCCCCTTGCCGGTCGCGGGGTCCACGCCGCCGTGCCCGATGAAGTGCAGGACGTGCGGCTGCACGGCCTCCGAGGCGCGCTTGAGGTCGCGCCAGCTCTCGCCGGGCACCCAGGACAGCTCGACGACCCCGTCGGCGAGCAGACCCAGCAGAGCGTCCTCCAGCTGCCGGCGCTCCTGCGCGGCGGACAGGCGGGGACGGTCGGACGGCAGGGCCACCATGCCCAGGACGCGCAGCGGCACGGTCACGGCCAGGGGGCGCTCCTGGGTCAGCAGCCGGGGCTCCCGCACGACGGGGTGTTCCAGCGCGAGGTATTCCCCCGCGCCCTCGTCGTAGAGGAACTCCCACGGCAGTTGCGCCAGCCGGGCGGTCTGGACGTTGAGCACCACGCGCAGCTGCAGCCGTTCGCGCTCCGCCCGGTCCTTGGCCGCCAGGAGCAGACTGCGGGCGTCGGCGTCGAAGAGCGACGCGAAGAGCAGCCCGCCCAGTTCACGCACCGATTCCTCGTGCACATCAGGGAGGGCGGGGAGGGCGGGGAGCCGTGACGACGACAGCCCCACGGCCTCGGCGACCCTGGCGAGCAGCCTGCGGACCCGGGGGGAGTCCGTCACGAGCGGTCCCTCCACCGTGGTGTTCCTGCCGCCGTCGGTGCGGATCGTCGCGAACTGCACGCCCCCGGTGGCGTAAACGGAGACATGGAAATCGAGCGCCTCCATATGCGCTTCCCCCGAGCCTCTCTGTCGCCCGCGCGCCGGAGCGAATGTCTGCCTGATGGTAGGGCTTTCCTCGCCGCGGGAGCAGATACCCGGCACGGAATATCGCCATCGGGGCCGCGGAGTCCCGGGTGACTCCCGACCGGTCGGCGCATTCGCTCGATAGTGCGCCCCCGCTGCGCACCGTGCGCCGCGCTTTCACACCGCGCCTTCGGTAAGCAGGGCGCTCCGGAGCGCTCCCGGTGCAATGCTGGGTGACCCGCCCCGCTTCTCTCCGGGGCGGATCCGGGGGACGGGGGCAGAGAGCAGTGGACGCATTTCCGGCCGGACCACAGGGGCAACTCGGTTTCGGCGTCAGCGTGGTGGGCCCGAGCAGGGTCGGCAAGACCTCGTTGATCGTATCGCTCATCACCGACGCACCGCGCATTCTCGCGCGGCTGCCCGCGGCGCTGCGCACCCGCGACACCTGGACGGAAGACGCCGTGATGCGGCGGCGCAACGAACTGGAAGGCGCCGTCCGGGCCGGTTCGTTCCGCAAGCAGGCGCTGCGCGGCACCGACCGCGCGTCGTACTACAAACTGGCCCTGGAGTCGGGGATCGCCGGCGTCGCCGTCCACCTCACGCTGCTGGACTTCCCGGGCGGCTGGCTGAGCCCGGGGCAGGACACCAAGCGCCCGGAGGACACGTGGCGCGATTGCCGGGAATTCATGGCGCAGAGCACGGTGCTGCTGGTCCCCGTCGACTCCCCGGTGCTCATGTCCGCCCGGCACGCGGAACAGCACCGGGCCATTCCCGAACTGCTGAAGATCGCCCAAGTGGAATCCGTGGCGGAGGACTGGGCCACGGAACGGCAGTACGCGCAGGAAGAGCCGGCCCTGCTGCTCCTGGTGCCCATGAAATGCGAGAGCTATTTCGCCGACAACGGAGGCTCGCAGGACCGCGCGGCCGAACTCGCCGAGGCCGTGAGCAAAACCTATTCCCGGATGTGCGACATCGTCCGGATGAACGCCCCGCACGCCCGCATCCTCTATTGCCCGCTGGACACCCTCGGCTGTGTGGAGCTCGCCGGGGACCCGGCCTGGGTGCCCGACGACGAAGGCGACGGCCTCCAGCTCTCGGCCGAGTTCCGGGTACGGCAGCCCGGCGAGATCTCCGTCGTGGGCGCCGAGGACATCCTCATCGCCGTCTGCCGCGTCCTTGCCGAAGCCCGGCGGACGGCGGAAGAAGCGCTCGCCGAAGAGGCGACGGACGCCCACAGGCAGGTCGAGGAGGAGGCGCAGATCCGGCGCCCCTTCATCGAGAGGGTCAGGAGGTGGCTCGACGGCACGCAGGCCCAGCTGGCGGAGAACCGGCGCGCCACCGGCGCGCGGGCCCGGCGTGCCCAGCGCAAGCTGGAGCACTTCGAGCGCATGGTCGACGAGCTCGCCGCGCGCCCCTTCGGCTCGCGCGTCCGTGAACTGTGACCGGCAGCCGTGGCGGCCGAGGGGAAGGAGGAACCACCGTGCGGGCACACGTACTGACGAGGGGCCGGCGCAGGCAGGAGGACTACGCCTATTTCCCGCAGGCTCCTGAGAAGCGGTGGTGGGAGGAGTACGGCGAATGCGCCGACTTCGACTATCCCGTGCTGCTGGTCGAGGCGGGCGACGGGCGCTGGCGGGCCTACGTCGGGGGCGTGCCCACCTCGCGTGACGATGTGACGGGCACCCCGATCCGGCTCTCGCTCGCGCTGGAGGGCTCCTGCGGCGAGGAGCCGGGCACGGCGTTCACGGCCTCCCTGATCGAGGAGCGCGCGGGCGACCAGGCGGGCGCGCCCACCGCACCCGAGGCGGCGGCCTGCCTGGACCGCGTCTTCGACGAGGAGGCCGTGGCCGGGCTGTTCGCCGACCGGTGCTCCGCCGAAGCCCTGCTGGATGCCGCCGTGCAGGCCTACGCGAGCTCTGCCGTCGAGCGCCCCGGTACCTCGTCGTCCGCCAAGACGCTGTCCGGCAAGGTGTCTTCCCTGCCCGAGGGCTCCTGGGTCGCCGCGCTGTGCGGAGAGGAGGCGCGGGCGGGCTTCCACGCACACGTCCGCGCCCTCCTGGCCGGCACCGTCCCGGGGCGGGCCCTGCTCCTCAACAGCCTCGGACGCTATGAGGAGGTGCCGAGGCCGCGGTCCGGGGAACGGCTGATCGTGCTGGCCGACAGTGCAGGCGAGAGGTTCCGGCCCGATCCGGTGGCGATCCAGGGAAAAGCGTCAGCCCGGGCCGTGTCCGCCCGGGCGAGCGGATGGCGGGCCTGGACGCCGGCGGCGGCCGCCGGGTGCGTGGCGGTGGCCGTGCTGGCCTGGCGGGTGTGCAGCCGCCGGCGTCGTCTCCGCGGGCGGACACCGCGCCCGTAACACGAGGGGACACTGCATCCGTAACGCGAGGGAACCCTGCAACGCGACGAGGCACGGCGACGCAACGGGGCACTGTGCCCGCGGCGTCAGCCGCCTCCGCGGCGGCCGCGTCCTACGCAAGGGTGCAAGCAGCCGCCGAGGAGGGCGCCTTGGTGCTGGTCTCGCCCGGCTGCGGTGCCGCCGGCGAGGGCGGGGACTGGCTCTGCTCACTGGGCCTGGACTGGTCCTCGCGGACCGAGGACGGCTTCCGGGAAGCCGTCCTGGGCTTCGAGGGCAGGGAAGTCGGCACGCTCGTGGTCCACCCCGCGCCCGTCGCCGCCCGCCTCTGGTGGCACGTGCGCAGGGCCGGGTGTGCGGCCCTCCCCGGCGCCGGACCCGTCGCGGAGCCCCGCAGGCACGCCCTGCTCAGGCTGGACGAGCCGCCCGAGCGGCGGCTCTCGGGCACCTGGTGCATGGAGCTCACCCCCGTGTGGCGGACGGCGGAGGGCACCACGATGACCGTCGCCCGGCTGCCGGTGCCCTGCCCCCGGTGCACCACATCGCACGGCGGCGGCCTCTGCGTGCTGCTGCCCTTGTCAGGAGGTCAACCGTCGTGACAGTCCCCTCCGCGTCCCGGGTCCGCTTCCCCCGGATCTCCTCCCAGGCGTACGAGCATCCCGCCGCGCAGGTGGCGCTGACGACCGTGCACAAGGTGAAGGGCTTCGACGAGCTGCTGAAGAAGATCGTCGGCTCCACCTCCGAGGCCGCCGTGCGGCTGTACCACCTCGGTTCCGCGGTCAAAGTGGGCGAGACCCAGTTCCACCGGCTCCACCTGTTGCTGGAGGACGCCGCACGGACTCTGGACGTCGCCGAACCGCCGCAGTTGTACGTCAACAGGGATCTCGGGTTCAACGCCGTCACCATCGGCTTCGAGCGCCCGTTCATCGTGCTCGGCAGCGACCTGATCGACTCCCTGGACGAGGAGGAGATCCGCTTCGTCATCGGTCACGAGCTGGGTCACGCGATCTCGGGGCACGCGCTGTACCAGGGGCTGGCCTGGATCCTGACGCGCATCGGCCTCAGCGGGTTCAGCAGTGTGCCCGTGGCCGCCTTCGTGGCACGCGGCTTCGAGCTGGCGCTGCAGGACTGGGGCAGGAAGGCCGAGCTGTCGGGTGACCGGGCCGGTCTGCTGGTCGGCCAGGACACGGACGTCGCGGTACGGACCTTCATGAAGCTCGCGGGCGGCAGCCGGACCGCCGAGATGAACCCCCGGGCCTTCCTGGACCAGGCCGCCGAGTTCGAGGTCCATACGACCGGGGTGAAGAACCGCGTCGTCAAGTGGATGATGCCGTCGACCACCCACCCCCTGCTGGTCGTCCGGGCCGCGGAGCTGGACCGCTGGGTGCGCGGCGGCGACTACGAGCGGATCGTCCACGACGGGGACTATCCGCTCAGGGGAGAGCGGACGACCGTTCCCCACCAGCTGTTCCGCTCGGTCGACGACGCCCGGCGGACCCGGCTGTTCAAGCGCGGCGACGCGAGCCGAACGGACGGTACGGGGGACGTGTGAGGGCCGGTGGCCGGGGAGTGAGACGGCCGGTGGCTACGCAGGCCCGGCCCACTCCACCACCAGGCGGCCGTTCTCCTGCGCGACGTCCGTGCCGAAGGCCGCGCAGGCCCGGTGGAACCTGCCGGCGATCCACCGGGTTTCGGCCTCGTCCGCGAGCCGGGTGCGGCAGAAGTCGAGCGCGAGCGGCACCGCTTCCACGCGTACGGGGCGGGTGTCGTCGAACGTGACGAGGAAGAGCAGTCCGAGGTCGTTGCGCAGCCGCTCGTCCGTCGCGTAGTCGTCGATGAAGTCCCCGAGGTCGTAGAGCACGCGGTCCCGGACGCCGTGGAAGACGTGCGCGGAGTGCCCGGCGACGAGGGTGGCGCCCGCCGCGAGGAACTCCTGCGCGGCCCGGCGGATGTAGTCGGCCGGGCCTGAGGTCATGTTCGGGCCCCAGTGCGGCGTGACGAGGGTGATGTCCGTGCCGAGAGCGGTGACGGTCCGCAGGAGCCAGGCCGGGGCGCCGGACTCCAGGTGTGCGTAGGCGACTCCCGGCCGGTCCGGGCCCGCCGCGTAGTCGCGCGGGTGATCGGTGATCCCGACGACGCCCAGCCGCAGGCCGCAGCGCTCCAGGACGGCCGGCTGCCGCGCCGCCTCCTCATCGCGGCCCGCCCCTGCCCAGGCGATCCCGGCGTCGGCCAGATGGCGGAAGGTGTCGAGCAGGGCCTCGGGGCCGTAGTCCAGGGCGTGATTGTTGGCCAGGTTCACACAGCCGACGCCGAGGTGCCGCAGCGTTTCCGTCGCCACGGGCGGCGCCCGGAAGAAGAACGGCTTGAAGGGGTCCCGCCAGCGCTCGCCGCGCGCGGAGACCGCACATTCGAGGTTGAGGACGAAGAGGTCGGCCTCGTGCGCCACGGCCACCACCTCGTCGGCGAACAGGCTCTCCGGCGGGTCCGTGGCGAGGCGTCCGGCGACCTCCCGGCCCAGCATGGTGTCCCCGGCGAGTGCGAGCTTCACGGTTCAACCACCTCCTCGCCCCCGCTCACTTCATTGTAGAAATTTTGCGGAAACAGTGACTTTCTGTGCGGAATGTGTCGTATCCGCGCCGAGCGGGAACAGCAGACCCATGGCCCGGCCCAACGAAGAGGTCGAGGCGCTGCTGCAGGAGTACGCCGACCTCGTCACCATCACCGGCGGCGACGCGTACAAGGCGCGCGCCTACGAGAAGGCCGCCCGCGCGATCGGCGGCCACCACGCCGATGTCTCCCGCCTCGACCTCAAGGGGCTGCTCGACATCCCCAACGTCGGCAAGTCGATCGCCGAGAAGGTCCTCGAATACCTGCGGACCGGCCGGCTCTCCATGGTCGAGGAGGCCAGGGCGGTCATCCCCGCCGGAGTGCGCGAGCTGATCACCATCCCCATGCTCGGCCCCAAGAAGGCCATGCTCCTCTACGAGGAACTCCACATCTCCTCCGTCGACGAGCTCCTCGACGCCGTCCACGACAAGAAGCTCCGCGACCTCAAGGGTTTCGGCGCCAAGACCGAGGAGAACATCCTCCACGGCATCGCCCTGATGCAGCAGGCAGGCGACCGCATCCTGCTGAACGCCGCCATGGACGTCGCCGAACAGGTCGTCGCCGACCTCTCCGGGGTGAGCGGATGTGAGCGGTGCACGTACGCGGGGTCGCTGCGGCGGATGCGCGAGACCATCGGGGACGTCGACATCCTCGTCGCCGCCGCACGGTCGGCCCCGCTCATGGAGGCGATCACCGAGCTGCCGATCACCGCCGAGGTCATCGCGCACGGTGAGAAGAAGACCTCGATCCGCACGACGAAGGGCCTGCAGGTCGACCTCCGCGTCCTGCCGGCGGACGCCTGGGGCGCGGGGCTGCTGTACTTCACCGGCTCCAAGGCGCACAACATCCGCGTCCGCGAGATCGCGGTCCGCCACAAGTACAAGCTGTCCGAGTACGGCCTCTTCCACGCCAAGAGCGGCAAGAAGATCGTCTCGGAGACCGAGGCGGAGGTCTACGCGCGGCTCGGCCTGCCCTGGATCCCTCCGGCCCTGCGCGAGGACCGCGGCGAGATCGCGGCCGGACTGCGCGACGAGCTGCCGGACCTCGTCACCGAGGACGACATCCGCGGCGACCTGCACACCCACACCGACCTCACCGACGGCGTGGCCACGCTGGAGGACATGGTGACCGCGGCCGCCGGGCGCGGATACGCGTACTACGCCGTGACGGACCACGCCCCGAACCTCTATATGCAGCGCATGACGGACAAGAAGATCCTGGCCCAGCGCGACCGCGTCCGCGCCCTCGACGGCAGACACCGCAGAATGCGCCTGCTGCACGGCACGGAGCTCAACATCGGCCCCGACGGCGAGGTGGACTGGCCGGACGCCTTCCTCGAAGGCTTCGACCTGTGCGTCGCCTCGGTGCACTCGCACTTCAACCAGACCCGCGACGAACTCACCCGCCGCCTGCTGCGCGCCTGCGAGAACCCGCACGTCAACATCATCGGGCATCCCACGACGCGGCTGATCGGCAAACGGCGGGGCATCGACGCCGACTTCGACGCGGTCTTCGAAACCTGCGCCCGCACCGGCACCGCCCTGGAGATCAACGCCCACCCCGAACGGCTCGACCTGTGCGACGAGGACATCCTGCGCGCCAAGCGCTACGGCGTGAAGTTCGCGGTGAACACGGACGCGCATTCCGTGACCCACCTGCCGTACATGCGCTTCGGCGTGGGCACGGCCCAGCGCGGGTGGCTGACGAAGGACGACGTCATCAACACATGGCCGCTGCAGAAGCTCCGGCGCTTCCTGCGTCCGGGGGCCCGCACAGTGGAATAGATTAATGTGCAACAAATTCATGGCGAGGTCCGGGGTTTTTAAACCGGAACCCCTGATTCAGGCGTGCCTGCAAACCTTTACGCAATTCCTTGCCGTCTTGTGATGCCCGCCACTGTCCAAGATCATCTTCTCCGTGTAATGTCACACCCTGTCGGCCACCTATTGCTGCCCGTAATCGGGCCCGGTGGGCAGTGACCTGGTGAAATCGCACCCATTGAGAGAGATATAAAAAATGAAGAGTGTGAAGCTCGTCGTCGCGGGAATCGCCGTGGCCGTTTGCGCCTCGGCCGTTACTGCGACGAGCGCGTCCGCATCGCCGTCCTCCGCCCGTTCGGGAAGCGAGACCACCGTGGCCGCTTTCCAGGAGGCGGCCACCAAGTCCGAGAACATCGTCGACCCGGACGGCGACCTCGCGCCGCAGTGCAACGCGGCGTTCGCCAAGAACGTGGCGGCGGGCGTCGTGGCCAGCGCGGCCTGGGAGACCGGCAAGAAGGTGGCCGCGGGAATGATGAAGCCGCGCGCCAAGCAGTTCCGCCGCGGTGGCGCCACCTCGGTTCCGGAGATCAGCGGGTCCGGTCTGTCCCGCGCCTTCGACTGACCGCAGTAGCACCGCACGATCGGTCCTGGGTGGCGGACCCCTTCACCGGGTTCCGCCACCCGGGCGCAGCGCAGCCAGGAAAGCAGCTGGAAAAGTGGAAGACTCCCATCCCGAAGAAATGCCGCTCACGCAGTGGAGCAGAGCCAGGCGGAGGGCATTGCTGGCGGCCGGTGCCGCAATATCTCTGGCCCTGGCGTTCCACTTCGGTATGACGGCCATTTACCACACGCCGTTCAACCCGGTCAAAGAGAAGTACAACAAGGAGATTTCCTCCTATATGTTGCCGTATTTCGGCCAGGACTGGCACCTTTTCGCGCCGGATCCCGTGGACAAGGACCTGGGCGTGCTGGTCAGGGCGAAGATGCGGAAGCCCGACGGATCGACGGTCACCACGCAGTGGTCCGACGCCACCTCGCCCGGCCTTCAGGAGCTCTACGACGCCCGGTTCTGGCCGTCGCGAGAATCCCGCCTCTCCTCCGGCGTGCCGACCCAGCTGGACTCCTGGCGCGACACCGAGCTCGAGAAGATCCGGAAGAAGAACCGGCCGGAGAGCGCGCCCGGGAAAGAGCCCGGGAAAGAGCCCGAGGAAGAAAAGCTGAAGGATCTCGATCCTCCGCTCACGCAGAACGAGAAGGACAACCGGGAGTCGGCCGTGCGCTACGCCCAGTCGTTCGCCAGCGCCTGCGCGGCGAAGCTGTGGGGGACCGGCGTCGAATCCGTGCAGGTGCGCATCGTCTCCAATGAATTTCCGAGGTTCTCGCAGCGCTACGCGCGGGACGCCAAGGGCAAGATTTCCTACTACGACCTGCCGTGGATGAAGCCGATCAAGGTCGCGCCATGACAATGACCGAAGCGACGACTGAAGCGGCGGCGGAGAAGGATTCGCCCGCAAGCTCTTCCACCGGCTCCGCCTCGAACCCCGCGCCGTCCGGCCCGAAGGCATTGTTCTACGCCTGGTTCGAGAAGTTCAGCGGCAAGCGGCACGCCCTCATCGGGGCGGCTCTCACGAGAATCCTCCTGGGCGCAGCCGGGCTCTACTTCTACTTGCGAGACTACTCCGACCGGAGCTTTCTCTGGGGCCCCGAAGCCGTATGGCCCTGGCAGAATTTCATCGACGCGGACGACGAGGCGTTCTCGCTGTACGCCCTCAGCAAGTCCGAAACGTGGTTCCAAGTCGTCTTCCATGCCGGTGCGGTGGCCGCCCTGCTGTTCATGCTGGGGTGGAAAACCCGTGTGATGACAGTGGTCCACTACGTCTTCCTGTGGTCGCTGCAGCAGCGCAATCCCCTGCTCCTGGACGGTGGTGACAACGCGACCGTCATCGTCCTGGTCTTCATTCTGTTCGTCGATTGCGGGTCCCGGTTCTCGCTCGACGCCCGGGCACGCCGGCGGAAGAAGCCGGCACGCACTTCGCCTGCTTCCGGATCCATGAGGTACAGGATCGGATCGCTCCTGCACCACGCGGGACTCCTGGCCGTCATCCTCCAGGTGTGCACGATCTACCTCGTCTCGGGCATGTACAAGGTCCAGGGCGATCGCTGGCAGAACGGGACCGCGCTCTACTACATCCTCCGCGGCGCGGAGTTCGGCTGGCCGGGCGTCAACCACTTCCTCTACGAGCACGCCACACTGGTCGTGGCGATGACGTACGGAACGGTGTTCTTCCAGCTCGGCTTCTCGTTCCTGCTCCTCAAGCGCGGGCTGCGGCCCTTCGCCGTCGCCTGCGGCGTCCTGCTGCACCTGGGCATCGCCATTCACATGGCAGGGCTCATCACGTTCTCCCTGACCATGATCGCTCTGGAGCTGGTCATCATGGGGGACGAGCACTACCGGCGCCTCGCCGGTGCGGCACGAGCGCTGGCAGCGAAGTTCGGCGGCCGCCTGCCGACGACTCATGCCGACTGAACAGGCGCGCGCGGCACGGGACGGCGGGGCGGTCGGGGCGCTGCGCATGCGCGTACGGCGGCATGGGCGCCGCCGCATGGCCCTGCTGGGCCTCACGGTGCTGGCGGGTGCGGGGGCGGGGATGTTCCTCGCCCCCCGCCCGGCGGCTCTCGGCAGCGCGACGACCGGTGACACCGCCCTCGCCGCCCAGGTGCGCGAGGCCGCCGGTGACGGCCGGGGCTATCGCGGGCTGTCGGTGGCCGTCATCAGCCGTGACGGGATCCGTCTGGCCGGCCTGGGCGACTCGGGCGACCGGGAACGCACTGCCGTGGACGAGTCCACGGTCTTCGAGGCCGGCTCCCTGGGAAAGGCGATGACCGGCATGCTCCTGTCGGAACTCGCCGCCCGGCACACCCTTCGGCTGGACGTTCCCCTGGAAAGGCTTCTGCCCGATGAGCCCTTCAGCGACCCGACGCTGGGGGAGGCCACGCTCATGGACCTGGCGACCCACCGGGCCGGAGTCGACCTGATGCCGTCGAGCCTCGACGTGCTCCTGCGCGGTGCGGAGCTGCGGACCCTGGGCATGGATCCGTACCGGGGCATCACCCCGGACGACGTCGTCACGGCCGGCCGCCAAGCCTCCTCCAGCGGAACCGGGAGATTCCGGTACTCGAATCTCGGCATGGCGCTCGCGGGCCAGACGGCCGCGCGCGTCACCGGCAAGCCCTACGAGGAACTCCTGCGGCAACACCTCCTCGTACCGCTGGGCATGAGCCACACCCAAACCGTGCGCTCCGAGAGCGAGATACCGCCGAACAGCGCCGTCGGCCACCGGGCCAACGGCGCGGGCATGCAGCACTGGCTGGCGTCGGGCTACACACCCGCCGGAGACCTCTGGTCGACCAGTGGAGACCTCGCGGGTCTCATGCGGGCCGTGATGCTCGGCACGGCACCAGGCTCCGGAGCGGCCACACCACAGTTCGACGCCGGCGCCGTGGGACGCATCGGGCTGGGCTGGTACACCACACGCCTGCAAGGCCGCGACATCACCTGGCACGACGGCGAAACGGGCGGATTCACCTCCTACATGGGCTTCGACCGGTCCAGCGGCAAGGGCGTGGTCGTCCTCTCCAACACGGACCAGCCGGTCGATGCCATCGGCCAACACCTGCTGGGGCTCATGCCGGAGAGGTCGTACCCCACGCACGACGCCACGCCCATCCTGCTCACAGTGCTGTGCTGTGCCGGAGCCGCATGTCCCGTCTTCTACGTGGCCCGGCGGAGATTCCCCAGAAGGGTCCACCGCGTCCATTCCGTCCTGAGCGTCGCCTTCGGCGTCGCCCTCCTCGGCCTGGCGCGGCGCATCGGAGACTGGGTCTCCGTGCCGCCATGGCTGTGGGCCGTGGGCGGCGTCCTCCTCGCGGTGGGCTGCTGGTGGGCCGTCCTGCGGCTCCCCCCGGCGGACGGCGCCCGCAAGGATCCGCCACCCCTCAAAGCGGCGCTCCTGGGAGCGCGGTACGCGGCAGGCCTTCTGTCCTTGTTCCTGCTCGTCATCGCAGCCGAGCTCTCATGAAAACGCGAGGCATCCCGTGAACCGCACAGACGCGGCGGTGGTGGGCACAGGCCCCAACGGCCTGGCCGCCGCCGTGACCCTGGCCCGTGCCGGACTGCGCGTCGAGCTCTACGAGGCGGCCCGGGACATCGGCGGCGGCCTGCGCGGCAAGGCGCTCTTCGACGCCGATGTGGTCCACGACGTCTGTGCGGCCGTCCACCCGATGGCCGCGGCTTCCCGCTTCTTCCGCGAATTCGACCTGTCCGCGCGCGGCGTGGACCTCCTGCACCCCGAGATCAGCTACGCCCACCCGCTGGACCGCGCCCCCGCCGCCCTCGCCTTCCGCGACCTGGACGCCACCTGCGAGCACCTGGGACCCGACGGAGCCCGCTGGCGGGCGGCGATGGAGCCCCTGCTCCGCCGCAGCACCGGTGTCGTCGACCTGATCCTCTCCGGACAGCGCGGCATCCCCGGTGATCTCCTGGCCCCCTTCGTGCTGGCCCCCAGGGTGCTCGCCCACGGCAGCCCGTTCGCGCCCGCCCTGTTCCGTACGGAGCGGGCCCGGGCGCTGCTGACCGGTGTCGCCGCGCATGCCGTCGGGAGGCTGCCCAGCCTCGCCGCCGGCGCGGTCGCCCTGCTGCTGGGACATCTCGCGCACGGCACGGGCTGGCCGATACCGCGGGGCGGCAGCAGCCGTATCGCCCAGGTGATGGCCGACGACATCACGGCCCACGGCGGAGTCATCCACACCGGCCGGCGGATCACCGACCTGAGGGAACTCGGCCACGCCGCAACGGTGCTGCTCGACACCAGCCCGAAGACCTTCCTGCAGATCGCCGGCGACCGGCTGCCCGACCGCTACAAGCGCCGCCTCGCGCGCTTCCGCTACGGACCCGGCGCCGCGAAGGCCGACTTCCTCGTCTCCGGCCCGATCCCCTGGACCGACCCGGACGTCGGCAGGGCGGGTACGGTCCACCTCGGCGGCACACAGCGCGAGATGTTCCGCCAGGAGAGCCTCACCGCGAAGGGCATCGCCACCGACGAGCCCTTCGTGCTGGTGGTCGACCCCATGACGGCCGACCCCGGACGCGGTCTGCCCGGCAAACGCCCGGTGTGGGCCTACGCACACGTACCCCACGGCGACACGCGCGACCCGGTCGGCCTCGTGCGCGCCCGCATCGAGCGCTACGCCCCCGGGTTCACCGACACCGTGCTCGCCCAGCGAGGCATCACCGCCGCCGGATACGAGGCGTACAACCCGAACTACGTGGGCGGCGACATCGGATCGGGCGCCATGACACTCACTCAGAGCATCCTGCGCCCCGTGCCCCAGATCGACCCCTACCCCACGCCCCTGCCGGGCGTATACCTGTGCTCCGCCTCCACGCCGCCCGGACCGAGCGTCCACGGCATGTCCGGCTACCTCGCCGCCCTCTCCGTGCTGCGCCGCGAGTACGGGGTCCGCATCGCGCCCTCCCTCGCACCGAACGAGCCGCTGTCAGCAGACCGTTGACACCCGGGGATGTAAAGCTTACTTTCCATTCATGCGAAACGAGGTCCGCCGGCTGCGCGGTCTCCAAGGGCTGTCCCAGCAGGCACTGGGCACGGCGCTGGGGGTTTCCCGGCAGACGGTGAACGCCATCGAGCAGGGCCGCTACGACCCGTCGCTGCCACTGGCCATACGAATCGCCCGATACTTCGGGCTCCCCGTTGAGGAGATCTTCCATGCCGACGAGGCCTAGCACCGGTCGCACGCCCACCCGGTGGGCCGTGCTCGCCCTGACCTCCGTCGCGGGCGTCGCAATGGCGCTGGTCATGGCGCTGCGCGGAGACATCATGATGGCCGTCCTCCTGCCGGCGATCAGCATCGGCTACGGGCTCACCGTGACGCTGTCCGCATCCCGCAGCGACGTCGCCGCGCAGCTCAGCGGGCACGAAGAGGACGAACGCCGGCAGCTCATCAACCTGCGGGCGGCCGCGATGACCGGGAACGTCCTCGTCGCCGCTCTCGTGTGCGGCGTCGCCTACGAGCTGGCCCGCGACGAACTCGGCGGTCCCTTCACCGTGCTGAGCGCGCTCGGCGGCTTCACGTACATCGTGGCCTCGGCCGCCTACACGCGCTCCGGGAGCGCCTCGCTGTAACCCGCGCTGTTTGACCCTCCTGTAACAGGAGGCCCTACGGTCCGGGACATGAAGATTGTTGTTCACGACACGGCGTCCGCCATGATTGACCTCCTTCAGCGACCGCTGGAGGAGCGGCCCGACGCCCTGCGAGACATGCTCAGCCCGCTCCAGAGCGTCCTGGCCCCCGTGATGGGCGAGGTCGACCTGGTCGAGATGCACCGCCAGAGCAGCGGCTTCCGGCTCGAGCACGATGACCCGCGGTACCTGCCGGCCGTGCGCCGGATGCAGGAGGCGGGCGTGTGGACCCGCATCGAGGACACGCTCGCCTCCGCGTGGGAGCGGATCAGCGGTGCGGTGCCCGGCATCAAGCACGCCGAGACCGTGCACGTCGTCGTGGTGCTCGGCAACCCCGACGACGAGCAGCTGATGGGCGGCAGCGCCGGCTACTTCGGTGTGGGCGGCATCCCCGGCGCGATCCAGCTGATCGTGTGGCCCACCGACACGAGCCTGGAGAAGATCGGCTACGGCGCCGCGCACGAGCTCCACCACAACGTGCGCTACGCGAACGTCACCTGGAACCCGATGACCGTCACGGTGGGAGAACACGTCGTCGCCGAGGGGCTGGCCGAGGCGTTCGTACGGGAACTGGCCGGCGAACAGGCCCTGGGCCCGTGGTCGCAGGCCCTGACCGGAGCCGGCCTGGACAGCGCCTACGCGAAGATCACCGACGACATCGACGTGGCCGGGATGCAGAACCTGGCCGCGTACGTGCTGGGCGACGCCACCGCACAGCGCATGGGCCAGGAGCCCGTGGGGCTGCCGGACTACGCCGGGTACGGGGTCGGCCTGCGGATCGTGGACGCCCACCTGACGGCCTCGGGCCTGACCGCCGCCCGGAGCACGGCCCTGCCGGTGCGCGAGATCCTGGGGAACGCGGGGGTGCCGACCAGAGTGTGACCGCCCGCAGCAAGCCGCACCGAGAAGGAAGCAGTGCCCGCTTTACGCGCAACCGGTCGTCTCTAGGCGACCGTGTCGCGCGGTGCCCATGACGGCCACGGTGTCGTGCGGCGCGGAGGTCGTGGTGCGCCGCTGAGGCGTTGCAGGGGGGAGGCCTCCGGAGCGCCGATGGCGGCCAGGAGGGCGTGGGCGCGGGTCCAGTGGTCACGGGCGCGCTGGGCGTTCTCGCCGCCGCCCCGGTCGGCCATGGCGTGGCCGAGTTCGGCGAGGGCGAGGCCGGTGCCGTACTGGTCGCCGTCGGCGGCGAGGGCGTCCGCGGCACGGGCGGCCGCCTCCGCGGACTCCTCGGCGCGTGCCGCGCTGCGCAGGGCCCGGGCCAGGGCGAGGAGCGTGCGGCCGGTGCGGCGGTGGTCGGCGGGGTCGATCAGGGCCAGGGCGGCGCGGAAGTGTCCGGCGGCCCGCGGGTGGTCGTCCAGTTCGTCGGCGATGGTGCCGAGCGTGTGGGAGACCATCGCTTCCAGCCGGGGGCTCGCGAGGCTGCGGCTGATGACGCGGGCGGAGTCGGCGGTGCGCTGGGCGTCGGGCACCCGGCCGCTCCTGGCCAGGGCCTGGGCCAGGCTGAGCAGTTCGGGCACGGCCGCGTCGTGGTCGCCGGCGTCCTGGTGCAGGGCGGCGGCGGTCCGGAAGCTCTCCGCGGCGTCGCCGTGGCGGCCGACGTGGGTGAAGCACATACCCAGGGCGGTGTTGGCGTGGGCGCGCAGGACGGGCGGCAGGGCGTGCGTGTCGCACAGCTCCAGGGCCCGCAGGAGCTCGGCCTGGGCCGGGGTGGCGGAGCCCACTTCGACGAGGAGCCGGCCGAGGGCCAGGCGTACGCGGGCCTCGGCGGGCGCGTCCCCGCGGTCGACGGTGTGCCGCAGCAGGGCGTTGGCCGCGCGGCCGAGCCGGAGGGCGCCGTGCCCGCAGTCGTGCGTGAGGGTGGTGTCGAGCAGGAGCGTGGAGGCGTCCGTCAGGTTGAGCCCGGCGGGTGCCTCCTGGGCGCACTGCAGGAGGAGAGTGGCGATGTCACGCGGGTTCGCCCAGGGACGCCGCCCGGCGAGCGCCTCGCGGTAGAGGCCGAGGAGCCGGCCGAGGACGAGGTCGCGCACGGGGGCGTCGGCGGGTGTCAGGGTGCGGGCGAAGGCCCGTACGAGGTCGTGGTAGCGGTAGCGCTCGGGTGCAGGGGTCTCCAGCAGCGAGCAGTCCACGAGGGACTCCGCCAGATCCTCCGCCCGGCAGCGGGGCAGTCCGGTCACCTCGGCGACGACGTCGAGGGGGAGGTCGCGCAGCCGGGGGAGGGCGAGCATCCGGAAGGCCTCCGCCTGGGCCGGATCGAGCTGCTCGTAGCTCATCCGGAACGTCGCCTCGACCTCGATGCCGCCGCTGCGCAGGACGTCGAGCCGGTGCTGCTCGTCCACCAGCCGGCCGGCCACGCCCGCGATCGTCCAGGAGGGGCGGCAGGCGAGCCGGGAGGCGAGGACGCGGACGGCTAGCGGCAGATGGCCGCACATCTCCAGGACCTGTCGTACGGCCTCCGTCTCGCCGGCCGTCCGTTCCTCCCCAGCGATGCGGGCGAACAGCTCCTGTGCCTCGGCCGGATCGAGGACGCCGACGCTGAGGAAGCGCGCACCGGGCAGCGGCGCGAGGCGGGCCCGGCTGGTGACGACGACCGCGCAGCCGGGACTGCCCGGCAGCAGCGGCAGGACCTGCTCGCCGTCCTTGGCGTTGTCCAGCAGCATCAGGACCCGCCGCCCGGCCAGGACGGATCGCAGCAGCGCCGCCCGCGCGGTGACACCGGCCGGCATGGTCTGCGTGGGGACGCCGAAGGCCTGCAGGAATCGTTCCAGCGTCTCCTCCGGGGGCGCGGGCCGTCCGCAGTCCCCGTGCAGGTCGGCGTAGAGCTGGCCATCGGGGAACTCCTCGGAGACGCGGTGCGCGATGTGGACGGCGAGCTCCGTCTTGCCGGCTCCGCCGAGGCCCGACAGGGCCACCACCGGCACGACGCCGGGGGCGCGTAGTGCGGCGACGGCCGTCTCCACCTCCTGCCGCCGCCCGGTGAAGTCGGCCGCGCCGAAGGGGAGCTGCCGTGGTGTGGGCAGCGGTGCCGGAGCGTGCGCCGGGGAAGGCGTCAGGGGCCGGGCCTCGTGCGCGGCGGCGTCGGGTGCGGGGAACAGGGCCGGCACGGGATCGCCCGCCAGGATCCGCTGGTGGAGCTCGCGCACGGCGGGCCCGGGGTCGACGCCCACTTCCTCGGCCAGAGTGCTGCGCATCGCGGCGTACGCGGCCAGGGCGTCGGCCTGCCGTCCGGCGTGACAGAGGGCCAGCATGCGCAGCTCGGTGAAGCGCTCGTGCAGTGGGTGACGACTGGTCAGGTCGGCGAGCTCCTCCAGGGCGGCGCCGTGCCGGCCGAGGGCCAGGTCGAGCTCCAGACGGAGCGCGAGGAGCTCCGTCCTGCGCTCGGCCCAGCAGGTGCGCTGCCGCTGCGCGTACGGGCCGGGCAGCGACATCAGCGCCTCGCCCCGCCACAGGGCCAGCGCCTCCTCGGCGGCGTCGCGGGCCCGGCTGTAGTCGCCCGACGCACGGTGGCGCTGCGCCTCCGCAGTGAGTTCCTCCCAGCGCCGGCAGTCGAGGCGGACGGCCTCTTCCGGGATCCGGTACGCACCGGCGACGGAGAGCAGGGTGTCGTGGCCGAGGACGCGCCGCAGCCGGTACGCGTAGGTCCGCATGGTGCCGAGCGCGTGGTCCGGGGGCTCCTGCGCCCACAGGCCGTCGATCAGCTGGGCGGTGGTGACGGCGCGTCCGAGGTCGAGCAGCAGCATCGCGAGCAGGGTCCGCTGCTGGGGCGGTCCCAGCGGAAGTTCGGTCCCGTCGCGCCAGGCGCGCAGTGGACCGAGGACGCTGAACCGCAAGCCTTCCGCAGGCTCTTCTCCACCCATGCCCACCCGCCTCCGCTCTCGTGACCGCAAGGACGCCGACGCCGCCAGTTGCGTTGAGTAAAGCTCATGCCAATGGAGTCGGGGTAGAGAGCATCCATGGTCTGACCAGGTGTGCAGCGGCGACGCGGACGGACATCAGGGGGCGGCGTCCGCCCCTGCCGGTCCTTCCGCTTGCCCACCGCCGCAGTGCCGCCGCATGCCGTCGCATGCCGCTGATCGGCTGCACTGCCGCGCCCGGAGGACTGGAATCCGTCCGCAGCGGACACGATCTTCCAGACCTGAGGATCCGAGGACGGACCGAGGCCCCCATGACGTACCGCAGGACGCCCGGCCGCCGCACCTCGGCCACGGTGATGGCGCTGGCGGCCGTCCTGGCCTGCACCGTCCCCCTCCCGGCCCGCGCCGACGGCCGCGACGTGCGGACCTGCACCGCCTCGTGGTACGGCGCGCCGGAGGAGATGCTCGACGGCTGGCCCACCGCCAGCGGCGAGCCCTTCGACCCGGAGGCGATGACCGCCGCCAGCCGGGACCTCAAGTTCGGCACCCGCGTACGGGTCACCAACGCCGAAACCGGTGACTCGGTCATGGTGAGGATCAACGACCGGGGTCCGAGGGACACGCGTCGCTGCATCGACCTGTCGCGGGCCGCGTTCGAGGAGATCGCCGACACCGACCTGGGCCTCGTCCGGGTGAGCCTGGAAACCCTCGGCGGCGTCGCATGAGCGCCGGCTTGAGCGTGAGCGCCGCCTTGCAGATGAGCGTCGGCTTACAGGTGGGTGAGCATGAGTACGCGTACTCATGCCACCTCCGCAGCCCCCGGGAAACACTGAGGTCATGGCACCTCTCCCCGTGGCACCCCCTGCCGTGGTCCCGCACCGTTCCCGCACCGGCGCAAGCGCCGGCATCCCCTGGTACGCGGATCTGCTGATCGCCCTCGGCCTCCTGGCGCTGGAGGTCGTGGCGAGCATCGGCTGCCTGTACGTCGTGGGCATCGAGGGGTGGGGCCACAACGCCGGTTACGGGGGTCAGCGGGATGCGCCCCCGCCGCCCGACACCTCCGGACAGCTGTTTGCGTTCTTCGCCGTCCTCGCCGCGTTCGCCTTCGTCGCGGCCGTCGGCCTGGCGTTCGCGCGGGCCTTCATCACCGTCGTCGTCCAGGGTCTCGTAGCCGCGTGTCTCGGCCTGGCCCTGCTCGCCTTCCCGATCGTCGACCACGGCCGGGCCGAGAGCAGCGGCCCGTCCGGGACCGGGGGTAACGCACCATCATTCGTACGGTAGTATTCATTTCGCGCCGCTAGCTCAGTTGGTTAGAGCGGCTGACTCTTAATCAGCAGGTCCGGGGTTCGAGTCCCTGGTGGCGCACCGAGAAGGGCCCTCGCCTCACGGCGGGGGCCCTTTTGCATGCATGTGGTGTCAGCTCGTCTGAGCCTGTTCGTAGAGGGCTTTGACCTCGTCGCCGAAGTACGGGCCGAACATGGTGTTCGGCAGGAACGTGTACCCGAAGCTGTTCACCGACGCCTGCAGACCGGTGCCGGTGGCCTCGTCGAACGACGCGAACCACGGGCCGCCGCTGGAGCCGCCCGTCATGTTGCAGCCCAGTCCGTGATCCTTGGTGAGGAGGAAGTCCTTGGTGGAGTTCCCGCTGCAGTGGATGAGCTTCGTGCCGTCGTACGGGGACGCCGCGGGGAACCCGAAGGAGTACATGGGCTTGTTGTAGGCGCCGTTGAACTGCAGACCCTGCGCCCCGACGGTGTCCGCGAGCCGCTTGCCGCCCAGCGGGGCCACGACGGCGATGCCCACGTCGTAGTTCATGTCCTCACTGGCCACCCACTGGGGTGTGGCCAGCGTCTTGGCCGCCGCCCAGGTGCCGTAGGGCGTCTGCCCGTCGTGATAGCCGGGGGCGAAGGTCCAGTTGGTGTGCCAGTTGCCCTGGTACTTGACGCAGTGCCCGGCCGTGATCACGGTGCTGCCGTTGCGGCTGGTGACGGCGTCGGCCGAGCAAGAGGCGTTGCGGCCCTGCATGGTGAAGAACACCCGGCCCGAGGTCTTGGCCACCGCGCCGCCGCCGGTCCACGGCCCGCCCGCCTGCGGGAAGGAGGCGAGGGACCCGGCGGCGAGGGACCCGGCAGCGGGGGCGGTGGCGGCGACGGTGAGGACATCGCCCCGGGCAGGCGGCGCCGAAAGGCTGCCGGGAGCGACGGAGGGCAGGTCGAGCGGGACGGCGGCGCGCATCCGCTCGGGCGTCCAGTAGGAGCCGACGGCATGCTGTGCGTCCGGCGAGGCCGCGGCGGTGTGCACGGCCGGGTCCGGGGCTCCGCCCGGAGCGGCGTCGGCCGTAGCGGCCTGCGTACCTGCGGCGACCAGGGCGCAGGCGGCCAGCAGCACACCTGCGGTCGTACGGCGGGATCGTCTCACGCGTACTCCTTCTGCGGTGCGGATACGGCAAGTACCAGATACCGGAAGGTGCGTGAGGCAGAGTGCCACGCGCCTCCCTTGATTGACAGGGGCGCGTCAAAATCCGAAGGATGCTCGGCCCGAAGGGGTCAGTCAAAAGGCCCACCTTCGAGTGGATTAAGGGCGTTCACCCTGAACTTGCCCGCGCCATACGGCATCGTGCAGGCGCTCACCATCGGAACCGGACCGTCGACACCCGCAACCAAGGGGAATCACGTTGCCCGCCGAGACCACCGAGGTACATGAGGAATTACGCTTCCGCTCCCCGACCCTGACCGCCTTCGAGAAGAGCCCGCTCACCGCCCGGGCGATGAGCAGGCGCCTGCCCCAGCTCGTCCGCAAGGCGCTGGACCTCGCCTGGCGCGTGGACAGACGCGCCGTCCTGACGCTGCTCGTCTGCCAGGTGCTCTCCGGCGCGTTCGAGGCCTTCGGCCTGCTGGCCACCAGCCGTACGATCACGGCGCTGATCACCTCCGGCCACATCGAGGACCGGCTCGTGGACGCGCTGCCCTCGCTCGCCCTCCTCGCCGGGGCGGCCGGGACCCGGGCCCTGCTCGCCATCGCCGTCGCCAACATCTCCAGCCGGCTGGCACCCCGGATCTCCCGCGAGGCCGAGCTGCAGATGCTCGACGCGGCGATCAACGCCGAACTCGCGGCCTACGACCACCCCGGCTTCAACGACAAGCGCGAAGCCGCCGACCGCGGCGCGGACGTCGCCCAGGACCTGCTCACCGAGTCCCAGGACCTCATGGCCTGCATCGCGTCGCTGATCGCGGCGGCCGGCGTGGTGACGCTCCTGCACCCGGTCCTGCTGCCGCTGCTCCTGCTGGCCACCCTTCCGCAGGGCCTCGCAAGCGTGAAGGGGGCGCGGGTCCACTACCAGACGTCCCGTGCCCTGAGCGGCGACCGCCGCGTGCTCAACCACCTGAGGTGGCACGTCACCGACAAGCAATTCGCCGACCAGCTGCGCTCGGGCACCATGGCCGAGTTCCTCCTCGGCCGCTACCGCTCGATCAGCAACCGCATCCACACCACCACCGACAAGGCGGTCCACCGGGGCGCGCGGTACGCGCTCGCGGGCGCCGTGGCCGGCGGGCTCGCCTCCGGCCTGGTGTGGGCGGCCCTCGCCCTCCTGCTGGGCACCGGGCGCATGTCGCTCGCCTCGGCCGGCACGGCGGTCTTCGCCCTGCGGTCGGTCGGCTCGTCCCTGCGGGGCATGGTCTCCTACGGCGCCCGCCTGTTCCGCACCGGCCTCTACCTCGACGACTGGGCCGAGTTCATCGACGAGGCCGGCGGCCACCGGATGCAGCGCGGCACCCGTACCCCCGCGGCACCGGAGGCGGTCCGGGCCGAGTCCCTCACCTTCTGCTACCCCGGCTCCGAACGCCCCGCGCTGCACGAGGTCAGCCTGGAGGTGCGGCGCGGCGAAGTCGTGGCCCTGGTAGGGGAGAACGGCTCGGGGAAGACCACCCTCAGCAAGCTGCTGACCGGCCTGTACCTGCCCACCGAGGGCAGGGTCACCTGGGACGGCGTCGACTCCGGCGAGCTCGACCCGCAGGCCATGTGGCGGCAGACCGCCGTCGTCCCGCAGGACTTCGCCCACTGGCCCATGTCCGCCCGGGACAACATCACCCTCGGGCAGGCGTACGACGGGGACGGCGTCGTCCTCCAGGCGGCCGCGCACGCCGGCGCCGACGAAGTCGTCAAGGAGCTCCGCAGCGGGCTCGACACCCTCCTCGCCCGCGAGTGGTACGGCGGGGTGGAGCTCTCCGGCGGCCAGTGGCAGCGCATCGCCATCGCCCGGGCCTTCTACCGCCCGGCGGGCCTGCTCGTCATGGACGAACCCACCAGCGCCCTGGACGCCCGGGCGGAGCACCGCATCTTCGCCGGGCTGCGCAAGGTCGCCCAGGAACGGGCCGTCGTCCTCGTCACCCACCGCCTGGCCAACGTCGCCGTCGCCGACCGCATCGTCGTCCTCGACCACGGCCGGGTCATCCAGCTGGGCACCTTCGCCGAACTGGTCGAGGCCCCCGGCCTCTTCCGGGAGCTGTGGTCCCTGCAGAACGACCGGGGCATGCCTGCGGCGCCGGAGGAGGTGAGCAGCGCCGTGCTCTGACCGCCCCGCTCCCGGACCCGAACGCGCACCGACACCACCGACCCCCGCTGAAGGAGGGCTGTCATGACGAAGCGTCCACCGAGGACGGTCCGTACGGCGCGAGCCGTGCTGGCCGCACTCCTGACGGCCGCCGCGATGGCGGGGGCCGCTCCTGCACCCGATCCGGCGGGGGCCGTGCCGGCATCCGCTCCGGCGGACGCCACCGTCCACGTCCTGCCCGCCGCGCGCGGCGGAGGACACGAGCGCACCCAGGCCGCCCTGGACACCGCCGTCAAGGCGGGCGTCCCCGGCGCCCTGGCCCGGGCCCGGGACTCCCACGGCACCTGGAACGGCTCCGCCGGCGTCGCCGACCTGTACACCAAGAGGCCGAGGCTCCCCGGGGACCGCTTCCGCGCCGGCAGCATCACCAAGCCCCTCATCGCCACCGTCATCCTCCAACTGGAGGCCGAGCACCGGCTCTCTCTGGACGACACCGTCGAGAAGTGGCTTCCCGGCATGGTGCAGGGGCACGGCAACGACGGCCGCAGGATCACCCTGCGCCATCTCCTCCAGCAGACCAGCGGACTCTTCGACTACACCGAGGACCCCGGGGTCCTGAAGAACCTCACCACCACCGCGTTCCTGGAGCACCGTTACGACCGCTGGACACCCCGGCGCATCGTGCGGACCGCAACGGCCCACCCGCCGAACTTCGCACCGGGCACCCGCTACGCGTACACCCCCACGGGCTACGTCCTCGCCGCCCTCATCATGGAGAAGGCGACCGGACGGTCCTACGAGGAGGAGGTCGAGCGCCGGATCATCGCACCGCTCGGCCTGCACTCCACCCGCCTGCCGCGCCACGAGCGCACGGTCCCGGCCCCCGCCGGACGCAGCTACAGCTGGTTCACCGACGACCCGGACCGCAGGATGCACGACGTCACCGACTTCGACCCCTCACTGATCCGGGCCACCGGCGACCTGATCAGCTCCCCGGAAGACCTCGACCGCTTCCTCACCGCCCTGCTGCAGGGCGGACTGCTGCCGCCGGCGCAGCAGCGGGAGCTGAAGACGACCGTCCCCACCGGGGAGGATTCCGGCGCGGCGTACGGCCTGGGGCTGTTCCGCTTCACGCTCTGCGGGACGGAAGTGTGGGGGCACACCGGACTGTTCGTCGGGACGCAGAGCGTCGCCTTCGTCTCGGCGGACACCCGGCACAGCCTGGTCTTCAACTTCAACACCGACACCTTGAGCGACACGGACGCCGCCGGGGACGTCTTCAAGGCGGAGTTCTGCCCTGGGTCGAAGTAGGCCCGCATCGAAGGAGGCCCGCGTCGAAGGAGGCCCGGAACGAAGGAGGCCTGCATCGAAGAGGCCGGGCCGGCCTGAGCGAGCCCTGGGCCGGCCGGCAGGACCCGGTACGGGGGAGTGCCGCCCGAGCGCGCGTGTGAGCGTGCCGTGCGGCGCTCCCGTCCGGGTCAGGCGCTGCCCATCACCGCTGCGAAGGCCACCGGATCGGCGTCGAAGCCTCGCACGGCGCGGCGGCACTCCCATGTGCCCTGACCGGTGCGTACGAACTCCACGACCGTCGCCGCCGTCGCCTCGGCGACGCTCGTGAAGTCGTCCGCGGCCAGCTCGGTGTACCCCTCCGTGACGCGGACGCCGGTGTTGGCCACCTCGCCGAAGGTCTTGCGGCCGCCGCCCTGCTGTATGGCCACCCCGACGACGACCCGGGCGTACGAGGGCGACAGCCGGTCGAACTCCAGCGTCATGACCTCGTCCGAGCCGAGCCCCATGCCGGTGCGGCTGTCACGGTTGAGGAGGATCGTGCCGTCGGGTGACCGGCTGTCGAAGTGCACGAGATAGGCCGGCTTGCCGTACGGCTCCTCCGCGGTGTACGTGGCCGCGATGAGGTCGAGGTCGTTGTCGGGCATGCCCATAGGGCTCGGATCCCATCTCAATGACACCTGGACCTTGCCCAGCCCCTTGCTGAGGCTGCCCGTCCCCTTGTTGAGTCCGCTCACCGGACGTCCCCTCCCGCTTCCGTGTTCCTGGTGCACCCCCACCTTGCCGCCGGAACCGCACGCGCCGCTACCCCGGGGCGGGCCGCCTCCCCCGTGAACTGCCGTATCACGTAGGAAGATCGTTCAGGGGCGGCGCGCACGGAGAGCGTTCAGGAGAAGGAGACGCGGCCCGCGGCCTCGACCGCCGGCAGCCCCCGGGTGAGGCAGCGGCTGGTGCCCGCGGCGGAGACGTGCCCCGTGACCTGCCGGTGGGCGAGCATCCCGGACGCGACCGTGCCGGACAGGAAGCCCGCGGCGACGGAGGAGGCGCCCGGGTGCGGGGTGAGCGTGAGCGCCGACGTGCCCAGGGCCCGGCCCTGGCGGCCGGCTGCGCCGTACCAGACGAGCCGGCCCGTCCCCCGGGCGCCGGTCACGCGCGTACAGCTCGCCCGCCCGCTGCCGCGGAAGTCGAGCCGGCCGGAGGCGATGCGCGGCGCGCTCCCGTCCGGCGAGGAGCAGCCGTCCAGCAGCACGGCCCCGGTGGCGGTGACCGGTCGCGCCATGGCCCCGAGCGGCGGGCTGAACGTCAGCGGCCTGCCCGGCACCGTCCGCACGGAGCACGTGAGACGGGTGCCCGGCGCCTGCGCGGTGGCCTCCTGGGTCCGCCCGGCGGCGGCCGTCGTGCCGAGGGCGAGGAGGGCGGACACCGTGATCGTCAGGAGGCGCCGGGCGAGCGGGACGGGCCGGGCGGGGGTCACGAGGGCTCCTCGGCCATGGAGTGGGCCATGGGGTTCGGTCGTGGAGTCGGTCATGAACGCTCCTTGTTCCGGGAGGTGCTGGAAGCGCCGGAGGTGCCGAGGCGTGACGCGCCGGCCGTTTCGGGGGACGGCGACGGCTGTGGCAGTACGGTGCGCGCGGCGCGCCGGGGCAGCGCCGGCATCCACCAGTTGGCGCGGCCGGCGAGCCGCATGACGGCCGGTACGAGGAGCGGGCGGATCACCGCGGCGTCCAGCACGACCGACAGGGCGGTCGTGACGGCGAGGAGCTTCATCAGGGCGACCTCGGCCGTGGCGAGGGCGAGCAGCACCGTCAGGACGAGCGCGGCGGACGCGGTGAACAGCGGCCCCGCCGCCTGGAGCCCGGCGGCCGTCGCCCGTACGGTGTCGCCGGTGCGGGCGTGGGCCTCGCCGATCCGGGCCAGCAGCAGGATCTCGTAGTCCAGGGACAGCCCGAAGGCGAGGCAGAACGCGACGACGGGCATGACGACGCTGACCGTGCCCGTGGCCGTGAAGTCCCCCACCAGCCACTTCAAGTGTCCCTGCTGGAAGACGAACACCATCGCGCCGAACGTCGCAGTCAGGCTGAGCAGGTTGACCGCGAGCGCCTTCAGGGGCAGGAACACGCTCCGGGTGAAGGCCAGGAGCAGCACGAACGTGGCGACGGCCATCGCCCCCAGCGCCCACGGCAGCCGCTGCGCGAGGGTGTCCCGGGCGTCCCGGAACTGCGCCGTGGGCCCGCCGACGAGCGGCGCCGCAGGCGTCGGCGCCCGGGCCGCCTGCAGCCGGGCGACGAGCGCGGTGGACGCGGGGGCGTACGGCTCCGCCGCGCCGCTGACCGCCAGCCAGGTGCCCGCCGGCGAGGTGAAGTGGCGCAGGGCCGGGCAGCCCGGCAGCGTGCCGTGCGCGGGGGAGGCCTCGGCCGGGCAGGCGAGGGGGACGTCCTGGCCCAGGACGTACGAGCCGGTCGCGGTCCGTACCCCCTGGACGCCCGGGAGGGCCGACAGCCGCCGGGCGTACGCGTCCAGCTCCGCGATGCGCCCGGGACGGTCGGGCCGCCACCCGGGCAGGGCCACCTCGACGGGGTTGCGCAGCTGAGGGAAGCCGTCCCGCAGGGCCTGGGTCGCCCGCACCTCGGGGGCGTCGCGGGGCAGGACCCGGTCGTCGCTGAAACCGAACACGACCTGACGGAAGGGGAGCGCGAGGACGAGCAGCACCCCGGTGGCGAGCGCCGTGACGAGCAGGGGACGGCGCATCACGCGCAGGGCCAGCCGCCGCCATCCGCCCCCGGCGCGGCCCGGCGCCCTGCGCCAGCGCGCGAACAGGTCGCCCCGGCCGATCGCCCGGGGGAAGCAGGCCAGCGCCGCGGGGACGAGCACCAGGGCGGCGAGCGCCGCGAGCAGCACCACGCTGACCCCGGCGTAGGCCAACGACCGCAGGAAGTACAGCGGGAACGCCAGCAGGCCGAGCAGGCACAGCGCCACGGCCGCCGCCGAGACGACGACGATCCGCCCGGCCGACCGCACCGCTCCCTCCAGAGCGGCCTCCGGCGGGCTTCCGGAGGCGATCTCCTCGCGGTAGCGCGCCACCAGGTAGAGGCTGTAGTCGACGGACAGCGCGAGGCCGACGGCGCCCGTGAGGTTCAGCGCGAACGTCGACACCTCGGTCACGGCGGTCAGGCCCCGCAGCACGGCCAGCGTTCCGGCCACGGCGACCGCGCCCACCGCGAGCGGCAGGCAGGCCGCGGCCACGCTCCCGAAGACGAACACGAGCAGCAGCAACGTGGCGGGAAGGGCGATCAGTTCAGTACGCAGCAGGTCCCGCTCGCTGTAGCGCTCCAGGGCGCGGTCGAGGACGGCATGCCCGGTCGCCTGCACCTGCAGAGGGCCGTGCGGCGCGGTGACGGCCGG
Organism: Streptomyces hiroshimensis; assembly: GCF_014650335.1. Classification (GTDB taxonomy): domain Bacteria; phylum Actinomycetota; class Actinomycetes; order Streptomycetales; family Streptomycetaceae; genus Streptomyces; species Streptomyces hiroshimensis. Next base: position 336,852 of record NZ_BMUT01000007.1, on the reverse strand, counting down.
CAACAGGCGCTCGACGGCCGCCCGGCCGGTGCGCCCGTCCCCGTCCAGGCGCACCGCCACGAGCGCGGTCCGGGCATCGTCCGAGCGCAGCGCGGCATCGTCCACATCGGCACCGCCTCCCGGCGCCCTGCCGCCTCCCGTCGTAGGAGTCGTAGGACACGAGCCGCGGGCGACCGGGCCGGTCCAGTAGGAGTCGACACCGGTCACCCCGGGCTCGCGGCACAGGCGGCCGGCCAGGGCCAGGCCTGCCGCACGCGCCGCGGGAGCGTCCACGGAGTCCTGCGCCCGGGCCAGCAGCACGACATCGGGCGCGCCCGCGTGGAAACGGTCCGTCAGCAGGGCCTCGGCGCGGGCCGAGGGCGAGCCCGGCGCCGTCCAGCCGCCACTCGCCAGCCGGGACGCCACCCCGTGCCCGAGCAGGGCGCAGGCCACGGCGGCGAGCGCGGCCAGGACGAGGACCGGCCGGCGGCGGCGGGCGCAGTAGCGGGCCAGGGACGTCAGCACGGCGCCTGGCCCGCCGGGTCCGCGGCCGGGCCGGGCTGCGTGGGCACGCCGGGCCGGGGCGCGGCCGCGGACCCGCTGTCAGGAGCAGCGGGCTGCAGGGCGGCCGTGCCGGCGCCCAGGCCCAGCCGCAGCTGCACGATGCGCGCCATGTCGAGGACCGTGCCGCCGCTGCGCATCAGCTCCATGGGCGGCACCTGGACGTCGAAGCGCCGCCGCAGCGTGGCGAGGAGCTCGGCGGCCATGAGGGAGTCCACGCCGTAGTCCTCCAGCCGCCGGGACGGGTCGATACGGCCGGGGTCGAGGTGGAGGATGTCGGCCAGGATCCGTACGAGGTTCCCGGCCAGCGCGTGCAGGGCGTCCGCGGGGCTCATCGCCGACAGGGCCTGCACGATCTCCTCGTGGGTACGGCCGGTCTCCTCGTCGGGCTCGGGAACCAGCTGCCGGTACCGGGGCGCGTCGAGCGCGGGCAGGCAGCCGCGCAGCCGCGCCCAGTTGTACCGGCCGGCCCCCGCGACCTCCGTGCCGTCGCTCAGCAGTACGCCGGCCGCGTCGAACACCTCGCGCGGGGAGAGCGTCTCCAGGCCGCCGCTCTCCAGGGCGCGGGCGAGGCCGTTGCGGGCCACGTAGCCGGTACCGCCGAGGGCGCCCCAGCCCACGGCCAGCCCTGCCTCGCCGTCGCGCCGGCGCCGGCGGACCATAGCTTCGAGGAAGAGGTTGCCCGCGGCGTAGGGGGCCTGGGTGACCTGCCCGACGCGTGCGGCGACGGAGGAGAACATCAGGAACAGCTCCAGGTCCTCCCGGCCGCGCGTGAGCGCGTCGAGCACGGCCGCGCCCCCGGCCTTGGGGGCCAGCACGGCGCGGAACCGGTCGTCGGTGAGCTCTTCCAGCGGGGCGTCGTCGAGGTGCATCGCGCAGTGCACCACGCCGCGCAGCCGGTGTCCGCCCGCGTCGATCTCCTCCACCACACGCCGCATGGAGGGCAGATCGGCGACGTCCGCCGCGTAGGGCACGGCGCGCACGCCGCGCTTCTCCAGATCGGCGAGCAGCACCTCGCAGCCCGGGGTCCGCGCCCCCCTGCGTCCGACGAGGGCCAGGTGGCGCGCGCCGTGGTCGGCGAGCCAGTGCGCGGTGGCCGCGCCGTAGCCGCCGAGGCCTCCGGTGACGAGGTAGGTGGCGCCGGGGTCGAAGCGCGGGGCGCGGGCCAGGGGTTCGACCAGGGCGGGCTCGTCGAGCGGGTCGAAGGAGACGACGACCTTGCCGATGTGCCGGGAGTGCTGCAGGAGGCGGAAGGCCTCCTCGGCGCGGGCGGCGGGGAAGACCGTGTGCGGCAGCGGACGGTAATCCCCTGCCTGGATGCGCTCCTTGACCTCGGCGAACAGGGAGGCCGCCCGCCCGGGGTCGGCCAGCAGCGCGAGGAGGTTGACACCGAAGAAGGCGAGATCGCGCTCGAAGGGGCGCAGCAGCAGCCGGTTGTTCTCCAGGATATCGCGCTTGCCGAGCTCGACGAAGCGGCCGCCCGGCCGGAGCAGCTCCAGGCTGCGGGAAACCGCCTCGCCCGCGAGGGAGTTGAGGACGACGTCGACGCCGCGCCCGCCGGTCAGCTCCCGCACCCGGCCGGCGAAGGCCAGGCTGCGCGAGTCCAGGACGTGTTCGACACCCAGGGCGCGCAGGAGGTCGCGCTTGGCGGGGCTGCCGGCCGTGGCGATGACCTGCGCGCCGTGCAGCCGCGCGTACTGCAGGGCCGCGAGCCCCACGCCCCCCGCCCCGCCGTGCACGAGCACGGTCTCCCCGGCCGACAACCCGGCCTGCCAGCCCAGGCCGTAGTGGACGGTCAGGAAGACCGCGGGCAGGGTGGCCGCCTCGGCGAAGCCCGTCCCGTCGGGGATCCGGGCCACGGCGTCCGCGGAGGTGACCATGTGCGAGGCCAGGCAGTCCGAGCCGCTGGCGAACACCCACTCGCCCACGGCGATCCCTGTGACGCCCGGTCCGACGGCCGTGACCGTCCCCGCGCACTCCAGCCCGTACGCCGCCTCGAAACGCCCGTCGGCGGAGTCCTCGCCGGCCAGGGCACCGGTGGCCAGGACCACGTCGCGGTAGTTCAGCGCCGCCGCCCGCACGGCGATCAGGACCTGCCCGGGGCCCGGCGCCGGCCGCGGCGTCTCCACCCAGGCCGGCCGGAAGGACAGCCCGGGCTCGCGGACCTCCAGGGCGAAGGCGCCGACCGCGGAGGAGGGCACGAGGGGCCGGGGGAAGTCCCGGTCGCGCGGGACGAACCGGCCGCCGCCACGCGTCAGGACGACCTCGCTCTCGTCCGACGGGGCGAGGAGCTCCCGGGCGAGACGGTCGGCGTCGGCCGCCGTGTCGCCGCATCGTGCCAGGGACAGCCGCCGCGTCGTCAGCGCCGCCTGCTCGTTGCCGAAGCACTGCGCCATGCCCCACGCGGCGGCATCGGCGGGCGAGGAATCGGCCGGTCCGGGCTCCGGTACGGCTCCGCAGGGGCGCGTCACCAGCCACAGGGAGATGCTCTCGCTACCGTGCAGCCGCCCGCACGCCACCGCCAGGGCGCGCAGCACCGCGCTGCGCCGGGTCGCCCGCTCCACCACCTCGACGGGGTCGTCGGCGCCGGCCGGGGCCAGCACCAGGACGATCACCGTCTCCCGGGACAGCAACGGCGCCCACGCGTCCGGGTCCTCGCCGGCCACGGTGGTGTGCACCTCGACGGCATCGGCCGCACGCAGCAGGCCCGCCGTGGCCCCCACCAGCCCGTCCTCCTCCGGGGCCTCGGACGCCAGGACCCAGGCGGTGCCGATGCCGGCAGCGGGCAGCGCGGGGGGCCGCACGGGACGGTCGGCGCGGGCGGACAGGAAGACGGAGAAGTCCTCGCAGGCGGGCTCGGCGTCGTCACCGGTCCGTACGGTGCCGGTGAATCCGCACCGCGCGAGAAGCTCGGCCCACTCCTCGCGGCCGAGCAGGGGCGAGCGGGGCCGCAGCCCGGTGTCCGTGCGGTTCCAGAAGCTCTCCAGCGTGCCGAAGAAGGGCAGCAGGAACAGCGGGTCGTGGCTCTCCAGCATCAGCAGCCGGCCGCCCGGGGCGGTGAGCGCCGCCACCCGGCGCACGGCCGCTTCCAGATCGGTGCTCGTGTGCAGGGAGTTGGCGGCGATCACCAGGTCGAATCCGCCGCCGGGCAGATCCTGGCCCGCGGGGTCGGCGTCGACGTCGAAGGCGCGGTAGTCCACGAAGTCGTACGCGGCGAAGCGCTGCCGGGCCCGTGCGAAGAACGACGACGACACGTCCGTGAAGAGATAGCGGGTGCGGCCGGCCGGAAGGAGGGGCAGCAGGGCCGCGGTGGTCCCGCCGGTGCCCGCACCGATCTCCAGCACCCGCAGCGGGCGGTCGTCCGGCAGGCTCGCCACGATCTCCCGCACCAGGGCCTGCGCGACACGGTTGTGGAAGCGCAGCACCGGCGCGACGTCGTAGAGCTGTTCGAGGGACGACGTGGCGCCCTCGACCCCCAGCAGGTCCAGCGGGTCGCGCGTGCCGCGCAGGACGTCGCCGAGGTGGAGGAATTGGCGTACGACCAGCGTCAGTTCGGTGGAGAACGCGGGCTGGTCCCGCAGCGCCTCGCGCAGCATGCCGATCGCGCACCGGGGCGCGGCCTCCCGCAGCCAGCGGCCGTCCGGATCCTGCCGCACCAGCCCGTACTGCGTCATGGCGGTCAGCATCAGCTCCATCGCCTGCCGGTGCCTCGGCAGCATCCCGCCCGCGACCAGGTCGCCCACCGTGAACGAGCCCTCCCCCTCCGGCAGCAGCCCGGGGAGCGCGGTCGCATAGGCGTGGGCCGCAGCCTGCTGCAACCGGGCGGCGAAGCGCGGGTATCCGGCCGCGCGCCAGTCGCGGCGCAGGGCCAGGATCCGGCCCGCGGCCCGCTCGGCGATCTCCTGCGGGGCCGCCACGGGCCCGGTCCCCTGCGGAGCGCCGGGCCGGGGTGCGGCGCGCAGCACCGTCTCCTGGCGGGTCACCGGCGTGCGCCGCGCCCCGGTCAGGCGCCGCATGCGGCAACCCTTCAGCTCCACCGCGACCGTGCCGTCCTCGTCGGTGACGGTGATGTCCCAGCACACCTCGGTCGCCGTCCGGCCCCGCTCGCGCACATGCACCGCACCCTTGGGCGCCGGGCTGCGCCACACGCGCACCGCATCCATCGCCGCGGGCAGATACGTGTAGCCCGCGAGGATCTCGTCGTCCAGCAGGGGCGCCCCCGTCTGCACCGCCCCGTCCAGCAGGGCCGGGCTGACCCCGAGCCCCTCCAGCGGCCCGGGATCGCCGTAGGCGGCGACGACCTCGCCCTCGCCCGCCCACAGTTCGGTGAGCACCTGGAAGGACGGGCCGTAGCCGAGGCCGGCCTCACCGACCTGCCGGTAGTGCTCCTCGCCGCCCACACGGCGGCCGCACCGGGCCCGGGCCCCGGCCAGGTCGACCGGGGCCGGGGGTTGCCCCCACCGGGCACGCACGCGCCCGCGCGCGTGCCTGCGCTGCGCCGTGACCTGGTCGTCCGTGCTGCTGATCAGCACCACCCCGTCCTCGGGGTCGAACGACACCTGCGTGTGCACCGTGCCCGGCTCGCCCCACGGCACGAACAGCGGCCGGACGAACTCGAGATGGTCGGCCTCCACCGCGGTGTCCAGCACCTGGCGGCCCGCCGCCAGCGCCATCTCCACGTAGGCGGTCGCGGGCATGACGACGGACCCGGCGAGCCGGTGGTCGGCCACCCACGGCAGCCGGGCCGGCTCGACCGCCCCGTGCCACACCGGCAGCGGCGCCGGCATGCGCTCGCCCAGCAGCGGGTGCTCCGTACGGCCCTCGCCGCTGCTGCGCACCCAGGACTCAGGGCCGCCGCTCCAGTGCCGTTCGCGCTGCCAGGGGTAGGCGGGCAGCGAGGCCACCCGCCCCGGGCGCGGGAAACGCGCACTCCAGTCGGCCTCGGCACCGGCCGCGAGCAGGGAGGCCACCGCAGTGTGCAGCGCGCGCACGCCGTCGTCGCCCTTGCGCAGGGTACGGGTGACCGCCCGCAGCCCGGGCGCGTCGTGGGCGGCGGTGATGCGCCGCAGGTAGCTCTGCAGCACCGGCTGCGGCCCGACCTCCAGGAAGACGTCGGCGCCCCGGCCGAGTGCCTGCTCGACGGCGTCCGCGAACAGCACCGGTTCGCGGACGTTGCGCCACCAGTAGTCCGCGTCCAGCTCGGGCCCCTCCAGCGGCTCGCCGGTGACGGTGGACAGCAGGGGCACGCGTACCGGGGACGGGCTCAGGCCCGCGAGGGCCTCGTGCAGGGGCTCACGCAGCGGGTCCATGGCGGCGCTGTGGAAGGCGTGGTCCAGGTCGAGTTCGGCACACACCACGCTCTGCCCGGCCAGGTCCCCCAGCAGCCGGTAGAGCTGCTTCTGGGGACCGGCGACCGTCACGTCCCGCCGGGTGTTGACGCCGGCGATCTCCAGCCCCGGGTATCCGGCCAGCAGGTCGGCGGCCTGCTCCCGGGACATGCCGACGGCCGCCATCCGCCCGCACCCGGCCACCGCCGCCTGGGCCCGGCTGCGTTCGGCGATCACCCACGCCGCCTGGTCGAGGGTCAGCGCCCCGGCCGCGTACGCCGCCGCGACCTCTCCGACGCTGTGGCCCAGCACGGCCGACGGCGTGATGCCGTGGGCGCGCAACACGGCCACCACGCCGGTCTGCAGCGTGAACAGCAGCGGCTGGGCCACCTCCGTGGCCTTCAGGCGCCCGGGCGAGGCCTGCGTCAGCTCCCGCACCACCGACCAGCCCAGCCGCGGGGCCAGCACCTCGTCCACGGCCTCCACGGCCGCCCGGAAGGCGGGCTCCGCGGCGAGCAAGTCGGCCCCCATGCCCGCCCACTGGGAGCCGTTGCCGGAGAACGCGAACGCGATCCGTCCCTGCCGGACCGCCTCGCCGGTGACGGCCTCTGCGGCCGGGCCCGCCGGCGCCGGCTGCGGGGGGAGCGCGGAGCGGCGGGCCAGCCGCCCCAGGGCCTGCGCCGCCTCCTGCGGCCCGTCCGCCAGAACGGCCGCCCGGTACGGGTGCTTCCCGCGCCGGGCGCAACTGGTGTGCGCGAGATCGTAGAAGTCGTCCGGCCCCGTCTGCGCCAGCCGCTCCGCCGTCCGTGCCGCCGCCTGCGCGAGCGCCTCCGGCGTACGGGCGGAGACCACGAACGGCAGCGTGCGCGCCCGGCCCGCGGCATGCCGGGCGCGCCGCGGGGCAGCCGGTGCGGCCGCGACGACGGCGTGGGCGTTGGCACCCCCGAAACCGAACGAGTTGACGCCCACGACCGGCCGCCCCTGCCCCTGCGCCTCGCCGACCGGGCGGGCCTCCGTGGCCGGAGCGAGCCCCAGGCCCTCGAAGTCGATGCCCGGGTTGAGCGGCAGGGCGTGCAGGGAAGCGGGGATCCGGCCGTGCCGGAGCACCAGGAGCGCCTTGAACAGCCCGGCCATCCCCGAAGCCGGTTCGAGATGGCCCAGGTTGGACTTGACCGAGCCGATCGGCAGGGCCCCCGTGCGGCGGCGCGCCCCCAGCGCCCGGCCGATGGCCTCGCACTCGGCCGGGTCCCCGGCAGGTGTCCCGGTGCCGTGCGCCTCCAGGTAGACGACGTCGTCGGGATCGACGCCCGCCTGCTCGTACACCGACGTCAACAGGGCTTCCTGCGCCCGCGGGTTCGGCAGCGCCAGCCCAGCCGTCCTGCCGTCGCTGTTGGCGGCCGACGCCAGGATCACCCCGTGGATGCGGTCGCCGTCGGCCAGCGCGTCCCGCAGCAGCTTCAGGACGACGACCCCGCCGCCCTCGGCCCGCACGTAGCCGTCGGCCGCGGCCGAGAACGACGCGCACCTGCCGTGCGGCGAGAGCATCGACGCCTGCGAGAAGCCGACGTACGGGTAAGGGCTGAGCAGCACGTTGACGCCGGCGGAGACGGCCGTACGGCTGGTGCCCTCGCGCAGCGTCCGGCAGGCCCGGTCCAGCGCCACGAGCGCCGAGGAGCATGCGGTGTCGACGGCCATGCTCGGGCCGCGCAGGTCGAAGGCGTACGAGATGCGGTTCGCCGCGATCGACGCCGCGCCGCCCGTCATCGTGTAGGCGTCGACCCCCTCGATCCGCAGCATCTGCTGTGCGCCGTAGGAGGCGTCGGAGACCCCTACGTACACGGCGGTGTCCGAGCCGGCCAGCGCGGCCGGGTCGATCGCGGCGTCGTCGAGGGCCTCGGCCGTCATCTCCAGGAGCATCCGCTGCTGGGGGTCCATCTGCGCGGCTTCCCTGGGCGAGATGCCGAAGTAGCCGGCGTCGAAGCCCGCGACGTCGTCCAGGAAACCGCCCGCCGCGGTGTAGCTCTTGCCTGCGCGCCGCGCCGATTCGTCCACGAAGCGGGCCGTCTCGAAGCGGTCATCGGGCACCCGCGTGATCAGGTCCCGCCCCTGCTCCAGGGCCTCCCACAACCCCGCGAGGTCGCTGATGCCCCCGGGCAGACGGCAGGCCGCCCCGACGACGGCCACGGCCCGGTCGTTCTCCGCCGAACCCTCTGAGCCCTCCGGATGCACGCGTACGACCTTTCCTGGCGGACCGGGCTCCACCGACGAGCCCGCACGGTTGGTGACGCACCGCATCTTGTCGACTACGCATGGTGAAGGCAAGCGCCCGGCGTCGGGCGGAGGTCGAATGGGTGACAATCCGGAACATTTACGGCATGGGGGAGTTACTCAGGGCGCGTTCCCCCGCGGGCGTTCCCCCGAGGGCGCGGACTGAGCGAAAGGTGCAGAAGTGCTGAAGAAGGTGATGGCCGCAACGGCCTTGACGGCCTCGGCGGTCGGCATGATCGCCGCGCCCGCGGCGGCCGCCGGCGACGGCCGGGAGGTGGCCAACGCCAACGGCGCGCGAACCGGCTTCGGTGAAACGGTCACCGGCGGTTACATGAGCCCGCAGACGACCGCGGTCCAGGACTCGCTCAACGACCTCTGCATCGGCGTCGGCAAGATCGGCGGGCAGTCCGTCCTCCCGCTGCTCGTCAACGTCGGGTTGCAGGACGTCCCGGTGCTCACGTCGCAGGAGCAGCAGCAGTGCACCAGGGGTTCGGTGACCGCCAACGGCAACAACCCGCTGTCGCACATCGCGGAGCGCATCTCGCTGCTGGACCGCAACGGGAGCGGCAACCGCGGCTAGGACCGCCGCTACACCTCCAGTTCCGCCTCGATCCGCTTGAGCTGGTGGCGCGCCATCGCCAGGTTGGCGCGCCGGGCGTCCAGTACGAGGTACAGGAAGAGACCGCTGCCGCCGCGGCCGGTCAGCAGGCGGATCAGGTGGTACTGCCCGCTGAGCGTGATGAGGATGTCCTCGATGGAGTCCTGGATGTTGAGCATCTCCATCGTCCGCAGCTTGGCCCGGACCACATCCGTGTTGCCCGCCGCGGCCACGTTGAGGTCGAGGGACTGGGATCCGCCGAGGGTGCCCAGCGCCATGCCGCTGCCGTAGTCGACGAGGGCCGCGCCGAGGGCGCCCTCGATCGAGCTCATCGCGTCCTTGAGGGCCGTTTCGGTGTTCGTCATGAGGTGACTCCGCTCTGGTTGTCGGGACGGGGTGTACGGGACGGGGGTATTCGGGGAGGGGAGGTCCGGGGAGGGGGCGGGACGGGCGCCTGGCGCGGGCGCTCCAGGGCTCCGTCGATCAAGGGGGCGATGCGGGCCCCGGCTCTGCGGGCCTCCAGGTTCAGCCGGCCGACGTTGGCGTCGGCCGAGGCCAGGAGCGTCAGTACGCAGGAGGAGCCGGCCGCGTACGTCGCCACGTAGCCGCGCTCGCCGCTGACGAGCAGTTCGCGGAAGCCGCCGTGGCCCACGGCGTCCGTCAGCCGCGCGCCCACTCCGAGCGCCGCTGCCGTCAGCGCGGCCACGCCGTCCGGCTCCATGCCGGTGACCAGGTGCGCGATCACCAGCCCGTCGGTGCTGGCCACCATCGCCCCGGTCAGGTGCGGGACCCGGGCGCGTAACCCCTGGAGCTCGGTGAGCACCTCGGGTGCGGCGGTCATCGGCTGTCTCCTTCCGGCGAGCTGTCTGAAAGCGCGCCTCATCATGGGATCGGCAGGTGCAGGGCGGCGTACGGCACGGTCGTGCCGGTCGGACAGGGGGTCACAGAGCCTCCAGAGCGTCGCGGATCCGGTACAGCAGGGAGATCTCCGGAGCGGTGGGAGGCGGCGGTCCCGGCAGGGCCGGGGCGTCCGCGCGGGGCGTGCGGACCAGGCCGGCGGCCGCCAGCCGCCGCACGTCGAGGAGGGTGGCGAAGGCCGAACGCCCCAGCGCCCGCGCGATCTGCACCGGCGTACGGACGCCGTCGGCCGCCGCGAGCACCGCCTGCCGCCCGCTCGCCGGGCCCGGGCCGCCCCGGTCGCCGTCGCTCACGGGCACCACCGGCGCCGCGTCGACCTCCGGGCACGGCCAGGCCCGCTCCAGCAGCCTCCGCCGGCGGCCGACCTCCCGCTGGAGCACGGGCACGGGGACGGGGCGGATGGGGCCGAGCCAGTGGCGGGCCTCGCCGAGGAAGCGGTCGGGTGCGTGCTGGGAGCGGTCGAGCGGGGACAGGACGAAATAGGCGGCGTCGAACAGCGCGCTCAGATGGCACAGTTCCAGCTCGCCGCGGCTGAGCCGGCCGCGCTCCACCAGGAGGTTGCCCGCCCGGTAGCCGGGCCCGCCCTCCGCGACCGCTTCCTCCCACGCCTCCGGGGACAGCCGTCCGCCGGCAGTCAGCCGCCACCCCATGTCGGGCACGACCGGGCTCTCGGCGTGCACCACGGCACCGTCGGTGAGGTAGAGCGCGCCGACGCAGCCGTGCAGCGCGCCGGTGGCCCCTTCGGCGGCGAGCCGGTCCAGGGTGGGTATGCCTGCTGTAGCTGTAGCTGTAGCTGTAGCTGTAGCTGATGCAGTTGATGCAGCTGATATGCCTGGTATGCCGCCCGTCATGCCAGGACCAGCCGTTCCGTGAGCCCCTTGAGCCGGAACAGGGCGACGGCGAGGTTCGCCTCGGCACGATCCAGCCACAGGTAGAGGAAGACGCTGCTGTCGAACTCCGTCTCCACGAAGCGGAGGAGGTGGTAGCTGCCGCGGGCGGTGACGATCAGGTCCTCGACGGGCCCGGTCCGCGCGGTGTCCGCTGCGGTGAACGCGCTGTTCTCGAAGGCGAGCCGGGCCAGCTCCGCGGCGTCGGCGGCCGCGCTCTCGTGGTCGCGCCCGGGGCCTTCACCCGCCTCGCCCAGCGCGAGCCCGCTCGTCCAGTCCACGAGGCTTGCGCCCCGTGCGCCCGGGATGGTCATGGCCTCGGCCAGGCACCCGTCGATACCGGTCACACGATCCTCTCCAGCCCCCCGTGCCCGATTACCAGTGGCGTCATCGCTGCGACGGAAGGTAATCGATGGGAGTGCTGTGAGGGGAGAGTTTTGGCAAATTCTCTCGGCACATGTGGAGCGGGGTATATGGCGGGATCCGGGCCCTCCGGGACGGGGTCCGGGCCCGCCCCGTGGAGGTGGGCGGGCCCGGAGTGAGCGGGTCGAGCGGGGTGGTGAGGACGCGGGTCTACTTGACGTTGACCGCGCTCCAGGCCGCTCCGACGGTCTTGTACTCGGTGCTCGTGGTGCCGTACAGCGCTCCGGCGGCCGACAGCGTCGCGGTGCGCGCGGCCTTGTAGTTGGTGTTGGACGTCATGTACGAGGTCAGCGCCTTGTACCAGATCTTGGCGGCCTTGTCCCGGCCGATTCCGGTGACCTTGGAGCCGTCGGCCGTCGGGCTGTCGTACTGCACGCCGTTGATGGTCTTCTTGCCGCTGCCCTCGGACAGCAGGTAGAAGAAGTGGTTGGCGACGCCCGAGGAGTAGTGGACGTCCTTGCCGCCCACGCCGCTGGACCAGTTGTCGGCGGAGTTGCCGTCCTTGGAGGGCTTGTCCATGTAGCGCAGCGGCTTGCCGTTGCCGAAGATGTCGATCTTCTCGCCGATGAGGTAGTCGCCGACGTCCGAGGAGTTGTTGGCGTAGAACTCGACGGCGGTGCCGAAGATGTCGGACGTCGCCTCGTTGAGCCCGCCGGACTCGCCGCTGTAGACCAGCTTCGCGGTCGCGGCGGTGACGCCGTGGCTCATCTCGTGGCCCGCGACGTCGATGGCGGTGAGCGGCTTCTTGTTGCCCGACCCGTCGCCGTAGGTCATGCAGAAGCACGAGTCGTTCCAGAACGCGTTGACGTAGCTGTTGCCGTAGTGGGCGCGCGAGTAGGCGCCCTTGCCGTCGTTGCGGATGCCGTTGCGGCCGAAGGTGTTCTTGTAGAAGTCCCAGGTCACGGCCGCGCCGTAGTGCGCGTCGACGCCCGCGGTCAGCCGGCCGCCGGCCCAGGTGTCGGTCGCGTTGCTGTAGAGCGTGCCGGTGCCGGACGTGCCCTGTTTGAGGTCGTAGGTCTTGTGGCCGCCGCGTGCGCTGTCGTTGAGCTGGTAGCTGCTGCCGCTCTTGGTCGTGGTGAGCGGCACGGTCCCGCTGTACTGGCTGGTGCCGGTGCCCGTCTCGATCGCCTCGTAGCGGAAGAGCTCCGCGCCGGTCCCGGCGTCGGTGATGACGTGCAGCTCGCTCGGCGTGCCGTCGGGCTGCACGCCCTCGACGACCGTCTCGTACGCGAGGACCGGCGTGCCGGCGGAGGCCCAGACGACCTTGCGCGGCGTGCCCGCCGAGGGCTTCGTGGTGTGCTGCGCGGAAGCGGCCGACAGGGCGGCCTTCGCCGCCGCGGAGGCGGGCTGCGCTGCATCGGTGGAGGTGAGGGAGAGTGCTGCTTCGGTGGACTTGGTGACGGAGGTGCGGCCGCTCGGATCCTGGTGCACGACGAGGTCGCCGCCGAGGACGGGGAGTCCGGCGTAGGTGCGCTCGTAGCGGGTGTGCACGGTGCCGTCCGCGTCCTTGACGACGTCCCGGACGACCAGCTTCTCCTTGGCGCCGAGGCCGATCTTCCCGGCGGTGGCAGCGGCGTTGTCCTGTGCGCTGCGTATCTCGGAGGCCCGCTGATCGGGGGTCATCCGGACCGCCATGGCGCTCGGGCCGCTCTCGGCCTGGGCGCCGGCCACGCCGGTCTGCACGGCGACTGCGCACAGGGCGGCGGAGGCGAGGAGGGCGGTGGTGCGGACGGTGTGGCTGCGGGGGGTGGTGAAGCGTCTCAACTCTGTCTCCTAGCAGGGGCGCCGGGCCGCGGCCCGGCGAGGGATCGGACATCCCAGGGCGGACTGCCCGTTGATGCAGGAGTGAATCGAGAGGATGGTGCCAGCTCGCGCTCAAAGTTGACAGGTGCGCGACAAAGATGTGGCGCGGAGTTTTCCTACGTTGTCCGGTTCGGTGCGCGTCGCCACCGGCGGGCAGGTGGTAACGGCGGCCCCGCCGCGTACGCGAGTGCGGGCATGGTCCCCATCCGCCCCGCTGTTCGTGTGTTCCTGCAGGGGCGGATGGGGCGACGAAGGCCGGCAGCAGCTGGGAAATGGAGCTACAAGCTACGAAGCTACGAAGACAGCGGAGGTCGGCCCTTTCTGTCGCTCCACGCGAGTTGTATGGACTCCAGAATGCGTACGTTGTAGCGGGCCGGGTCGTCGCCGAACCCGTCCAGTCCGACCACCAGGTCGCGGACCTCGGGGAATTCGACGGTGAGCGGCTTGCGGTCCGGGTGCTTTGCGGCGAGTTGCGCCGCGATCTGCTGGATGTCAGTCCATCGCATGCGCCCGAGTGTGACCTACACCGTTCGAACGGTCCAGGGCGTCCGCTGTGCCGAGGGTGGCGTCGCGCGGGGACGCGGCGGCGAGGGCGGCCAGGAGTGCGGCGAAGAGCAGGAAGAGGACGTAGCCGGGCAGTTCGTCCAGAAAGAGGCCGGTCAGGGACGAGCCGAGCGGGGGAGTGGCCATGAACAGCAGTCCGATGGCGCTGTTCGCCCGGCCCTGCAGGTGTGCCGGGGTGCGCAGCAGGCGGGCGACCGTCAGCACCGAACCGGAGACGGCCACGGCCAGGGTGCAGCCTGCGAGCAGGACGGCGAGGACCGGCGCGCTCGCCGTCAGGGCCATCGCGCCGACGAGCAGCGCGCACAGCACACCGGTCGCGAACAGGACCCTGGAAGGCGGCAGGAGCCGGCCCGCTTTCGGGGCGAGGACCACCCCTGCCATCGCCCCTACCGCCGACGTGGCGGTGAGCATCCCGACGGACAGCCCCGACGCCCCCTGCCGCGCGCTGATCACCACGATCGCCAGGTACACCCCGTCGAAGACGAAGTTCTGCGCCGATGCGATCAGGGTCAGCCGGCGCAGCAGGCGTTCGTTCCAGAGGAAGCCGACGCCTACGGTGAACGACCGCCACAGGCCCTCGTGCCCGGCCTCCGGTGGGGGCGGCCGTGTCCGCGTCCGCAGTGCGCCGACGCATCCGGCGGAGACCGCGTAGGAGACGCTGTCCAGCCAGAACGGCCAGCTCGCCCCCGCCTCGAACAGCGCGCCCCCGGCCACCGGCCCCAGCAGGAACGCGAGCTGGCCCCGCACCTGGTTGACCGCGAGAGCGGTGGCCAGTCTGCTCTCCGGCACGATCTGCCGGACCGCCGGCAGGACCGCGGCGTTGAACGGCGCCGTCAGAAACCCCAGCACCACCCCCGCGGCCAGCAGCACCGGAAGTGATGAGAAACCGGTGAGGACCGCGGCCGCCAGGGCCGCACTCGCCGCCGCACGGCCCGTCTCGCAGACCAGCAGGACCGTACGGCGGTCGAAGCGGTCGGCGACCGGGCCCGCCGGTAGACAGGCGAGGGCCAGCGCGCCGGTCCACACCGCTTCCACCAGCCCCACGTGCAACGGCGAGTGCGTGGCCTGCAGGACGAGCAGCGGCAGCGCGACGGCCGAGGCGCCCGAGCCCAGCATCGACAGGCCCTGCCCGGCGCACAGCAGCTGGAAGTCGCGATTGCGGCGCAGGCTGTCGGAGCGCGGGGCCGGGAGCCCGGCCGACCCGGGTTTCACAGCTCCGCCTGCAGCGGCGCATCCGGTGACGCCGTCGGCGTCGGCGGCAGCGGGAGCAGGGGCAGGGGCGGGCGCGGCGTCCGGGCCGGGCCGCCGGCCAGCGCGGTGTGCACCGCCAGCAGGACCCCCGCGGCACCGGTGGCGAGATCCATGGACAGGCGCAGCAGCCCGTCCATCGCGAAGGCCCGCCGCCCTCGGAACCGTACGCAGTGGAGGCCCAGACTCCGCAGGTGCGGGACCAGTGCGGAGTCGGGGCCGGCAAGGTGGGCGAGGCCGTACAGCAGCCCCGCCTGGCCGTCCAGGAGGCCGGGGGAGAGGAGGAGTTCGGTGCCGAGGCTGTCGCGCATACGGTCGCGGAGGAGCGCGAAGTGCGGGTCGTCGCGGTGCTGCAGGTACGCGTCCAGGGCGAGGGCGATTCCGGCGCTGCCGCGGTCCAGGGCCGACAGCCACCGCTGCCCTTCCCGGACGTGGACCTGCCCTTCGCGCGGCGCGCCGCAGTGGCCGATGTCCCTGGCCAGCGCGGTCTCCGCGTGCCGCAGCCACTCCTGGTCACGCGTCGTCGCATACAGCCCGGTGAAGAGCAGCGCCGGTCCCGACCAGCCGTGCGTCAGGCCGGCGGCGTCCGCCTTGCCCGCCATCGGCTCCCGGCCCGTGAGGGCACGCGCCAGCCGGGCGCCGAGCCGCGCCGCCTCGTCCGCCTCGCCGAAGTGCAGACGGGTCAGCCCGATCCCCGCGATTCCGCCGAACAGGCCCGCACCACACCCCTGGAGGCCGATCCCGTCCAGCCGCGTGAGCACCTCACGCGCCTCGCCGGGCCGGCCCAGCTCCTCCAGGACGTAGGCGATGCCGGCGAGCCCGTCGTACAGCCCGGGCCGCGGCCAGCGGGTGCGCTCGCAGGCCCGCACCAGCCAGTCGACATGCTCGCCGAACGCAGGGTGGTCCGCCCGTCCCGTGACGTACAGGGCGTGCAGCACCCCGGCCGCGCCGAACGCCAGCGACGCGCCCTGTTCGTCGAACTGCCGTACGTCCCCGGGGAACAACCGGTCCTCGCGCTCCGGCGTCGCGCTGACCAGGATTCCCTCGCAGAGGGAGTCCAGCGCGGCCCGCCCGTCGGCCGCACGCTCCTCCGGCCAGAGCGAGTCGTCCGCGAACGATTCGTCTGTGAACGATACGGGGGCGGTCGGTGCGCCCGGTGTGGCCTGTGCGTCCTGCGCGCCCTCTGCGGAGACCGGCGGTGCGAGCTCCCTGCGCAGCCGCTCGCCGAAGCCGGGCGGTACGGGAAACCGCCGCTCCACCCAGCCCGCCAGCTGCGCGTACTTGTCCCGGTCGAAGCGCAGCAGCGGCGTCAGCGGGCAGAACAGCGCGAGGGCGAGGGCGGCGAGCGCATATGTGTCGACGGCGGGACCTGACCGGGCCCATGCGGCCGTGAAGCCGGGCGTGCCCAGGGCCGGCCGCAGGCCGGCGTCGGCGGAGTCCCGCGCGAAGGCCGTCTCGAAGTCGACCAGGCACACGCTGTCGTCGGGGCGCACGATGACGTTGCCGGGCTGCAGATCCCCGAAGACGACCCCGCGCGCGTGCAGTTCGGCCACGGCCTTCTCGATCCGCCCGAGGACGTCGCAGGCCCACCGCGTGTACGCGGCGACCTCCTCCTCGCCGGAGCCGTGCCGGAACAGCGGGTGCCGCCTGCCGACCGCCTCCTGCAGGGTCTCGCCCTCGATCAGCTCCTCCACGAGGAAGTGGTGCTCCCAGTGCCGCGTCCGTGCGTACACCTGAGGCACACAGTCGAGGCCGGCCAGCCGCCGCAGCACCGCATGCTCGCGCTCCAGCCGCGCGACGGCGTCCGTGCCGCTGTCGTCCAGACCGGCGTGCGGCCGCGCCTCGCGCAGGACGACCCGCCTGCCGGATTCCGCCTCCACGGCGCGGTACACACCGCCACCGTTCGAGAAGTGCAGCGCCTTCTCCACCCGGTACGGGAACCCGCCCGGCGCGCTCGCCTTGGCCTCCCGGATGCGGGCGGCGAGGAAGGCGGGCGCCTCCACCCACGGCGGCACCCGGAAGGACGTGCCCCGCACATCGGGCACGAGCACGCCGCCGGGCCCCTCCACCGCCGGTACGTACTCGCCCTCGTGCGAGAAGCAGTAGGCGAGGCTGAAGCCGCCGTAGCGCACGTACAGCGGGCCCTCGTCCCAGCGCAGGTCGCTCAGGACGTACGGGCCCTCGATGCCGCGCAGCAGCGCCGAGAGGTCCGTCAGCGTCCGCTCCAGCTCCTCCTCGCCACAGGGGTACACCGTGACGAGCTTGCCCCCGGCCGAGCGCGGCGCCTGCTTGCTGTTGACCTGCTTGAGGACGGTGGCGCTGCGCAGGAACTTGAAGCAGATGCCGCGCTCGGCGCAGTAGTCCCAGACCGTGTCGATCACGTGTTCCGCCCGGGCGGCCGTGGCGGAGGCGTGGATCTTCCAGCCCTGCCGGGGCAGCCGGGCCTCCGGGCGGTGGATGTTGACCCAGCCGCCGCGCTCGGCCCGCTGCCAGCCCGGAGGCGGCGGACCGGCCGCGCGGGCGAAGCGGTCGGCGGCGTCCTCGATGCGGTCGAGGCTCTCCACGAAGAAGGGGTCCGCGACGAGATGACCCTGAGCGAGCATGGTGACCTTCCCTCCCGGACTCGGGTGCCTTCCGGTGCCTTCCGGTGTCTGCCGACGTCTTCCGACCTGCCGGCCGCGGGCAGCCCACGGCCGGCAGTCTCTACGGCGAACGGAGCGTCAGGCGACGCCGCGAGCGCTCTCGTAGCTGTTGGCGCAGGGCCACACGGAAGGGGTCTCCTCCTCCAGCTCCTGCAGCTCCAGGATCTCCGACATGTGCTTCACCTCCTCTCGGGGCGGTGCATCGCATGGATCCGGCACGTTCCGGCGCGGCCCGGCGGCGCGGCGCGGCGGAACGGTGCGTCAGGCCATGCCGAGGGAGCTGTGCGAGCTGTTGGCACAGGGCCACAGGGAGGGGGTCTCCTCCTCCAGCTCCTGCAGGTCCAGGATCTCCGACATCCGAATCACCTCCGCTCTTCGGCTCGTGGGGTCGGTGGCCGCGGGTCGAGGTACGGCAGGGCGGGGCCGTGACCCTCGAACGCGGAGCCCAGGGCGAGCAGGACGCCTGCCGAACCGGTGGCGAGGTCCGCCGAAAGCCGCAGCATCCGGAAGCCCGGGAACGCGAGGTGCCCGCGGTAGGAGTGCGCGTACCAGGCCAGACGGCGGATCTGGGTGAGCACCGCGGATTCGTCCCCGTGTCCGGGGCCGTCCCCGCGGGCGGCCACAGGGCCGTCCAGCGCCGCGAGCGTGGCGATCGCACCCGCCCGCCCCCGCAGCAGCCCGGAGTTGCGCACGTACAGGGCACGGCAGGTGTGCCGGACGGCGGCGAGCGTCGCGGCCCTGCCGCCGCCGGGCCGGTGCCTCAGCAGGCCTTGCAAGGGGAAGGCGAGCCCGCTGCTCCCGCCGTGCAGATACGGCAGGTGATGCGTGCCGTCGAAGAGGGTGAGGGCGCCGTCGGGCCGGACGGTGCACCGGTCGGCGTCGTACCCCACCGCGCGGTCGGCGAGATCGAGGTAGCGCGTCGCTCCGGTCTCCTCGTACAGGTGCAGGAAGAACAGGGCGATCCCCGCCGCGCCGTGCAGGAGGCCGCAGGGCGGGGGGACACCGCGCCGGGCGGCGAGCGGACCGGCCGTGACCAGCCCGGCCAGCTCAGCGGCGGTACGCACTGCGCCCTCGTGGAGCGCTGCGTCCCCGGTGAGCCGTGCGAACCGCAGCAGGTTCAGGGCGATGCCCGCCTTGCCGCCCGCCAGGTCGGGGCGGATCACCTGCGCGTCGAGCGGGCGGCAGCGGGCGAGGACGCCGAGGGCCTGCTCGCGGTGGCCGAGCAGGTCGAGGGTCAGGGCGACGCCGTGCAGTCCGTCGTACAGGCCGGGCCGCGGATCGCGGTCGCGCTCGGCGGCGGCCACGAGCCATGCGACGTACTCCGGTGGCACCTGCGCGCCCACCCGGTGCAGGGCGTAGAGGACCCCGGCCGCGCCGTAGTCGAACGCGTAACCGCCCAGGGCGTCAGGGCCGGTCGGTGTACAGGGGAAGAGCCGGTCCTCGCGCTCCGGTGTGGCCATGGCGTGGATGCCGGCGACCAGGGAGTCCCGGACGGTCGGCCAGTCGGGGCGCTCCGCGGCGAGCATCCCGGCGTGGTCCTCCGAGTTCTCCGCGGCGGCGTCGTTTCCGTATGCAGGCTGCAACCCGGTCAGCAGCCTGCCCCCGAACCCCGCGGGCAGCGGATACAGCTCGTCCACGGCCGCGGTGAGGACACGCACCGTGGCAGGGCTGCGGTAGGGGACGGGCAGCAGCAGCCACAGCCGCAGGGAGTCGAGGAGGAAGGCCGTCGCGTCCGCGCCCCGCAGGCCGGGCGGAGCCGTAAAACCTTCTTCGCCCAGTGCCGGAGCCCGGCCGTCGGTCAGGTCCGTGGCGGTCTCGAAGTCGACGAGGACGACGCGCCCGTCGGGACGGAGGAGGACGTTCTTCGGGTTGAGCTCCCCGAGGCGCACGCCCCGGGCGTGGAGCGCGCGCAGGGCGTCGGCGATGCGGTCCACGGTTTCCAGGGCCCACGCCGCGTACCCGGGTGCCTCCTTGGCGGCTCGTTCGTCCGAGGTCAGCGGGAATCCGGCGGCCGCGGCCTCGGCCAGCGTGCGGCCCTCGATGTGCTCGACGGCGAGGAAGTGGTGCCCGGCGTGGACATGGTGGCCGAGGGCGCGGGGAACGCAGTCCAGGCCCGCCAGCTGCGCGAGGACGGCGCGTTCGCGGGCGAGGCGGGTGACGGCGTCTTCGCCGCGCAGGTCGAGACCGGCGTGGGGCCGTGCCTCGCGCAGGACGACCGTGGTGCTGGCGCTGGTGCTGGTGCAGGACGCGAGGTAGGTGCCGCCGCCGTTGGTGACGTTCAGCGCCCGTCGCACCCGGTAGGGGAACGGGCCGTCGGGCGCGGCGTGCAGCGCCTCCAGATCCGGGCCGAGGATCCCGGGCAGGGGCACCCAGTCCGGGCAGCGGAAGACCGGGCGGCGGTTCTCGGGGACGAGACTCCCGTCGGGGCGCTCCAGCGCGGGGACCAGGACGGGCTCGTCACCGGGCGCATAGGCCCCGCCGTCGCCGCCTCCGGCGCCGTCGGGACATCGCCGCGTCCCGGAGGCGCCGTAGCGCACGTACAGGGGGCCGGAACGGTGTCGCAGGCCGCCCAGGACGTACGGGCCCGGGAGCGTTTCCAGCAAGGTGGTGAGCTCCGTGAGCGCACCGGCCAGCGCGGCCTCGTCGGCGGGGTAGAGCGTCATCAGGTCGCCGCCGGTGAGGCGCTCGGCGTGCTCGTCCCCCAGCGCCCGGGCGGCGGGGACGCTGCGGACGAGGTCGAAGGGGATGCCGCTCCGGAGACAGAAGCCGCGGACGATCTCCGCCGCCCGCGGCAGGTGGGGAAGCGTCACGGAGACGTGGATCCGCCATCCCTGCGCGGGGAGTTCCGCCGCCTTCGCCCGTGTCCCCCTCGCCCCGGGTCCCGCTGTCGCCGCCCGCGGCCGCAGGGTCACCCACCAGCCGGCGTCCGTGCGGTCCCAGCCCTTCGGCGGCGTACGGAGCGCCGCGGGCAGCCTTTCCCCGACGTCGTCGAGCCGCTCGGGGAATTCGAAGAAGTCGGGGTCCGCCCGGTAGAAGCGGTCGTAGTCCTTGAGTTTCATCATGGCGGCCCCTCCGTTCGGTTGCGGCGAGGAATTCCATTCCGAGGAGAATTCTGACCGGATATCACGCACCCGCAGCTGTTGTCCGTAACGCCGATCGATGGGAAAAGCCCATTGCGCAACCACGATTTCGCAACGCCGGTCATCGCGTAACAGCGTCGCTCATCGCATCAAGGCGGCGAATTCCGGGGGATCGGTCCGGACCGAGCGCCGGGCGATCCTCGCCAGGTCCTCCCGGGAGCCGAAGTGGAGGTCCATGCGCCGGACGGCCTCGGCCCAGGTCTGCATGGAGTGCACCGAGGAGAGGGTCTCCACCACGAACGGATCGCTCAGCCGGGCCAGCGTGCGCTTCCACAGCAGCGCCGCGGGCTCCTCGAGGAGGCTGCCGACCGTCCCCTCGTAGACGGGGATCCCGCGGACCCTGCCGTCCGGCTCCACCTGCATCACCAGGGTGTCGACGCGGCGCGACACCCGCTCGGGGTTCATGACGAGATTGAAGTTGTCCGTGGTGAAGACCGATACCGACGCGGGGGCGAGCTCGCGCAGCCGGGCCAGCTGTTCCGCGCCGGTCAGCC
Organism: Streptomyces hiroshimensis; assembly: GCF_014650335.1. Taxonomy (GTDB): domain Bacteria; phylum Actinomycetota; class Actinomycetes; order Streptomycetales; family Streptomycetaceae; genus Streptomyces; species Streptomyces hiroshimensis. The sequence continues at coordinate 316,000 of NZ_BMUT01000007.1, read as the reverse complement.
GGGCCACCTGGGCGTCGTCGAGGAGTTCGCGGCGGCAGAATTCCCGGCGGCTGGCGAGCCCTTCGGGAACGGCCGAATTGAAGGCCAGGCTGCGCAGCCGGGGGAAGCGGTGGGCGATGTCGGCGGCGAAGTCCTCCAGCTGGCCGAAATTGCTGCGGATGACCACGCAGTCGATGCCGAAGACCAGGCGTTTCCGCCCCGCCGCCAGGCGTTCCTGCGCCACCTCGTCCAGCAGCGCCAGCGCGGCCATGACGCGGTCGAAGGAGCCGGCCCGGCCCCGGATGCGGTCGTGCACCTCGGGCGTCGCCCCGTCGAGGCTGACGATGACCTCGTCGAAGTGGTCGGCGAGGCGCTCGGCCAGCGCCCGGTTCATCACCCAGCCGCTGGTGTTGACGGACATCTTCACCCCTGCGTCGCGCAGCCGCGCGGCCACCTCGAAGATGCCCTGGACGATAAGGGGTTCGCCGCCGGACAGGGCGACGACCCGCGGGCCGAGCGAGAGGAGGGCGTCGGCGACCCGCAGCATGTCCGGTGGGCTCAGCTGCCGGGACGGGCGGCGGCCCGATTCCGAGTAGCAGTGCGAGCAGCGCAGGGGACAGGCGTAGGTGGTGTCCCAGACGACCACCTCGGGCCCGGCCTCGGTCCCGGACTCAGGCTCGTCCTCGGTCCCGGACTCAACGCGAGGCTCGGAAGAAGGCTCAGGACCGGACTCAGAACCGGAGGAACGACTCATGGCAGCCACCCCGTTCTCGAAGGACTCGAAGCACTCGAAGGACCCGAAGAACTCGGAGAAGCCGAAAGGCCGGCGGCGGGCCGGCAGACCGGGCCCGGGCGCCCCGGCGGGCGCTCCGGCCCGGGTCCGGTCTCCCCCGTACCGCGACTTCCCTGATGCGATGCTCCGAGTCTGCTGGGCGCCGTCTTTCCTGGGCACCCCGGGGCCCTCCAATGCGCATGGAGGTTTTCCGCCATGCACGTCGGAGGATTACTTCTCTGGACTGCCGTTGGGACGGCCCGCGATAATGTCCTTTATGGCAGGAGCCCGAAGCGGGGGGATGCGCATCATCGCCGTATGCGGCGGACTGTGCATGCTCTGGGCAACGCTCATCGGGACGACGCAGTTGCAGAATCGGTATACGCTGCCGTGGATCCTGGGTTCCGTTCTCCCGTGCTATTTCGCCGGTCTGTTCATTTGGTGGCACGCACCGTCAAGTCCGGTCGCAAGGCGCCTCTTGCTGATCGGTACCTGGCTTTCGGTGACCATTGCGATCCGCTACAGCACCAGCCTGCTGATCCGGGCCTTCGGCTGGAACCTCCGCCCGCGCCCCTACGCCCTCCTCCTGCCCGCGGACTTCGGCCTCCAGATCCTCAGCCAGTCCTTCGACCTGATCGTCAGCATCCTCCTGGTGCGGCTGCTCGCCCTGCTGCCCGACGGCGCCGTCCTCTTCCCCTACGAGCGCCGGATCCTGCGCGCCCTGTGGGGCCTGCTGGCCCTGCCCTTCCTGCTGCCCCTGACCGGAATGTCGCAGCTCACCGTCCACTACATCGTCTTCTACTACCCCGAGGCGTGGATGCCGGGCCTCGGCGCCGTCCTCCTCGTCGTACGCTGCCTGCGCGCCCACGCCGCCGGCCGCCGGGACGTCGCCGCCCTGCTGCCCTTCGCCGCCCCCGGCGCGGCGATCCTGCTGGCCCGGGCCGCCTCCCGGCTCTTCCGCTCCTGGCAGGGCGAGCAGGGCGTGCTCTACTTCGTCGGCGCCGTCCTCGGCGCGCTGCCGTACGTGTCCGTCTCCCTCGTGATCGTCTACGCCGCCTTCCGCCACCGCCTCCTCGGCGTCGACCTCGTGCTGCGCCGCTCGGCCGTCTACGGATCCCTGTGGCTCATCATCAACAGCTGGTACCTGGGCATGGCGCTGACCCTCGGGCTCACCGCGGGCCAGTACTTCCCCATCGGCCTGTCCCTGCTCGTCGCCGTCGTCGCCACGGCCCTCTTCCAGCCGCTGCGCGCCCGCCTCAACGCCCTCGCCGAGCGCCGCGTCTTCGGCAAGCGCCTGAGCAGGTTCGAGCTCCTCGTCCAGTTCGGTACCACGCTGGAGCACGCCTACGACCTCGACCGGCTCGCGCCGCAGCTCGCCACCGGCCTGCGCGAGGGCCTGAACCTGCAGTGGGTCGCCGTCCGGCTCGGCGGCGACGGCCTGCCCGTGTCCGCCGCCGAAGCCGGGGAACGGCCCGCCGGCGCCGCGCCCCTCGGGGAGTTCCCCCTCCTGTACGGAGAGGACGTCCTGGGCCTCATCACCTACGGACCCAAGGCCGAAGGCCGCTGCACCCCCGAGGACCACGACATCGGCGAAACCCTGGCCCGCTCGGCCGCCCTGGCCGTGCACAACGTACGCCTCACCGCCGAGCTGTGCGCCCGCGTCGAGGAGGTGCAGCGCCAGGCCGCCGAGCTCGACGCCTCCCGCGCCCGCATCGTCCACGCCCAGGACACCGAGCGCCGCCGCATCGAGCGCCGCCTCCACGACGGCATCCAGCAGGAACTCGTCGCCCTCGTCGCCAAACTGGCCCTCGCCCGCAACCGCCTGCACCGCGGCGGCGACATCGACGCCGCCCTGACCGAGATGCAGGACGACGCCTACCGCGTCATCGACGAGCTGCGCGAACTCGCCCACGGCATCCACCCGCCGATCCTCACCGACCAGGGCCTCGTGGCCGCCGTGACCTCCTGCGCCCGCCGGATGCCCATCCCCGTCACCGTCCACAGCGCGGAGTCGCTGGGCGGGTTGCGCTTCGCCCTCGACATCGAGGAATCCGCCTTCTACCTGGTCTCCGAGGCGCTCACCAACGTGCTCAAACACGCCGGAGCCACCCACGTCACCATCTCCATCGCCCGCGGCGACGGCCGGCTCCTGGTGGAGGTCCGCGACGACGGCACCGGATTCCCGACCGAGACCACCCGCGGATCCGGGCTCACCGGCATGCGCGACCGCATCGAGGCCGTGGGCGGCGAGCTCACGATCACCAGCGGCGCCGGCGCCGGCACCACCATCCGCGCCCGGCTCCTGGAGCGAGTGAGGGAGGAGACCCGTGCCTGACCTGTCCGGCCCCCTGCGCGTCGTCATCGCCGAGGACCACTACCTGGTGCGCGAAGGCACCCGGCGGCTGCTGGAGGACACCGGCCAGGCCGACGTCGTCGCCGCCGTCGGCACGGCCGTCGAACTCCTCGACGCCGTCGAGCGGTTCCGCCCCGACGTCGTCATCGCCGACATCCGCATGCCGCCCGGCCACCACACCGAGGGCATCACCGCCGCGCACGCCATCCGCGCCGGCCACCCGGGCATCGGCGTCGTCGTGCTCTCCCAGCACGCCAACGAGAACTACGCGTTCGACCTCTTCCGCTGCGGCACCGACGGTCTCGCCTACCTCCTCAAGGAGCGCATCGGCGAGGTCGACGAACTGCTGCGCGCCCTGCGCGAGGTGGCCGCCGGGCGCTCCGTGGTCGACCCGCGCATCGTGGAAGTGCTGATGGGCAGCCATGCCCGCGCCGCCGACGCCCCGCTGTCGCGGCTCACCCGCAGGGAGCTCGACGTCCTGCGGCACATGGCGGAGGGCAAGACGAACCGGGCGATCGCCGAGTCCCTGCGGCTGTCCGAGTCGACCATCGAGAAGCACGTCAACTCCACTTTCGCCAAGCTGGGCCTCGCCGAAATACCACAGCTGCACCGGCGCGTCAGCGCCGTCCTCGCCTATCTCCGGCACGCGCCGCACGGGCCGAACGGATCGCAGGTGCCGCACAACTGACATTTGTTGTCGGGATCCTGACAAGAAGCGGCATACGGTGGCACGCTCGTTCCTGCCCACGTTTCCCCCACAGGCACAGCCCCTCACCGTCGCAGCGCACCCCCGCAGCCCGAAGAAGCCGAAGAAGGTGCCGCCATGCCGCTCGGAAAGTCCCGCAGAAAGCCCCTCGCCCTCGCCCTGGCTCTCCCGGCCGCCGCCGTCCTCCTCGTGTCCGGACTGCAGGCCGGCCCCGCGAGCGCCGGCCCCGCAGGCGCCCGGTCCGCCGGCGAGCCGGCCACCGGCCGCGGCTGCAGCTCCTACGGCAACGTCACGCTCGACACCACCCGCAACACCACCACGGGCCTCTACGAGCTCAACGACCCCAAGCGCGGCAACCACAAGACGTACGACATGAACGGCGCGACCACCGGCAGCGGCACGCTGTTCACCGACGCCGACAACGTATGGTGCGAGGGCGGCCGGCAGAGTGCCGGCGTCGATGCCCACTACGTCCAGGCCGTCGTCTGGGACTACTACCTGGGCACGCACGGCCGCAAGGGCGTCTACGGCAACGGCCGTGGTACCTGCAGCCGGGTCCACTACGGAGACCACTACGCCAACGCCTTCTGGTCCTCCGGCAGCGGCTGCATGACGTACGGCGACGGCACCGGCACCGGGAACGGGCGGTCCCTCATCACCATCGAGACCGCCGCCCACGAAATGACGCACGGCGTCACGGAGGCGACCGCCAACCTGACCTACAGCGGCGAGTCCGGCGGCCTCAACGAGGCGACCAGCACCATCTTCGCCGCGGCCGCCGAGTTCTTCGCGAACAACCCGAACGACCCCGGCGACTACCTCACCGGCGAGGGCACCGACATCTTCGGGAACACCGCGACCGGCTGGATGGACAAGCCCTCGAAGGACGGGCGCTCCAAGGACTACTGGTACCCGGGCATCGGCGGCATCGACGTCCACTACTCCAGCGGCCCCGCCGACCACTTCTTCTACCTGCTCGCCGAGGGCAGCGGCCCCAAGGTCATCAACGGCGTCCCCTACGACAGCCCCACGTACGACGGCAAGCCCGTCAAGGGCATCGGCCGGTCCGCCGCGGAGCGGATCTGGTACCGCGCGCTCACGGTGTACATGACCTCGAACACCAACTACGCGGCAGCCCGCGCCGCGACCCTGCGCGCCGCGGCCGACCTCTACGGCACGAACGGCGACGAGTACGCGACGGTCGCCGCCACGTGGGCGGCGGTCAACGTCAAGTAGCGGCTGTCACCGTCGAGCAAGGAACGGACCGCCTTCGAGGAGTACGCGGCGCTGAAGCGGGGGACGCCGAACGGCGGGTCAGCGCCCCCAGCGCAGCCCGGGCGTCTGCACGGGCGCATCCCACAGCCGCAGCAGCTCCTCGTCCACCTGGCACAGCGTCACCGAGGCACCGGCCATGTCGAGGGAGGTGACGTAGTTGCCGACGAGCGTCCGCGCCACCGGCACGCCGCGCTCGCGCAGCACCCGGTGCACCTCGGCGGTGAAGCCGTACAGCTCCAGCAGCGGCGTCGCTCCGGCCCCGTTCACCAGCGCCAGCACGGGGCCGCTCGGCTGCAGATCGGCCAGCACGGCGTCCACGGCGAAGTCCGCGATCTCGCCCGACGTCATCATCGCGCGGCGCTCCCGCCCCGGCTCACCGTGGATCCCGACGCCGAGCTCAAGCTCCCCGGCGGGCAGGTCGAAGGTGGGACCGCCCTTGGCGGGAGTGGTGCAGGAGGCGAGGGCCACGCCGAAGCTGCGCGACGCCTCGTTCACCCGCCGCGCGATCGCCTCCACCCGCTCCAGCGGCGCCCCTTCCTCGGCCGCCGCGCCGGCGATCTTCTCCACGAAGAGCGTGGCACCGGTACCGCGCCGGCCGGCCGTGTACAGGCTGTCGGTGACGGCGACATCGTCGTTGACGAGCACGCTCGCCACCTGGATGCCCTCGTCCTCGGCCAGCTCGGCGGCCATGTTGAAGTTGAGGACGTCACCCGTGTAGTTCTTCACGATGAACAGCACGCCCTTGCCGCTGTCCACGGCAGCGGCGGCCCGCACCATCTGATCGGGCACGGGCGAGGTGAACACCTCCCCGGGACACGCGGCATCCAGCATCCCGGCCCCCACGAACCCCCCGTGCAACGGCTCATGCCCGGACCCGCCCCCGGACACGAGCGCCACCTTCCCCGCCACGGGCGCATCCCGCCGCACGACGATGCGCCGCTCGACGTCGACGCTGAGCTCGGGATGCGCAGCGGCCATACCCCGCAGGGCATCGGGGACGACGGTCTCGGGGACGTTGATCAACATTTTCATGCGGGGCTCCTCGGATGGGGACGGGCGGGCTGCTGACCTATCGGGTGTGTGACTGCGTCGTTCTCAACCTCGGACAGTATGGAGTGGACACTTCCGAGCCTGCGCTCAGCGTGCGCCGTCCGGGGGTGGTGTCCGCCTGACCGCGGCGCGATCACTCGTCCGCCACCGGGTACGGCACGAACGTGCTGCTGTTCTCGTCGACGGCGAGGGGGCGGCCGAGCGGGGGTACGGCCCGCTGGGGGCAGTCGAGGCGTTCGCAGATGCGGCAGCCCATGCCGATGGGGGTGGCGGCGGAGGCGTTGCCGAGGTCGAGGCCGTCGGAGTAGACGAGGCGGGCGGCGTGCCGGATCTCGCAGCCGAGTCCGATGGCGAACGTCTTGCCGGGCTCGCCCCAGCCGCCGCGCTGGCGGGTCACGGTGCGGGCGGTCCAGAGGTAGCGCTGCCCGTCGGGCATGGAGGCGATCTGCACGTGGATGCGGCCGGGGGCGGCGAAGGCCTCGTAGACGTTCCACAGGGGGCAGGTGCCGCCCGCGCGGGAGAAGTGGAAGCCGGTCGCCGACTGGCGTTTGGACATGTTGCCGGCGCGGTCGACGCGGACGAAGGAGAACGGCACGCCCCGCAGCCGCGGACGCTGGAGCGTGCTGAGCCGGTGGCAGACGGTCTCGTAGCCGACTCCGAAGCGGTCGGTGAGCCGTTCGATGTCGTAGCGCAGCTCCTCGGCCGTCGCGTGGAAGGCGCTGTAGGGCAGGATCAGCGCGGCCGCCACGTAGTTGGCGATGCCGATCCGCGCCAGCGACCACGTGGTGGAGCCCTCGTCGTAGTCCTCCGAGGCGAGCGCCGACAGCTCGTCGGCGAATTCGAGCAGGGCCAGTTGCGTGGCCATCCGGAAGGCCCGCTGGCCGGGGCGGAGCCGGTTGGAGAGGTACAGGGTCCGGCGCGCCGGATCGTAGTGGTGCAGGCGGCCGGAGTCCGTGGTCAGTTGTACGGCGTGGCGCTGCGTGAGGCGCGTGGTCAGGGCCGGGAGCACGCCGCCGGGGCGGATGCCGAGGCCGGCGGCCAGTTTCTCGGCGGCGACGTCGAGGTCGTGGAGGTAGTTCTGGCGGCGGTAGAAGAACTCCCGGATCTCCTCGTGCGGGGAGCGCTGCGCGGCCGGGCCGGGTGCGCCGCCCCGGCCGTCCGAGGCTTCCGCCAGGCGCTCGGTCAGGGCCTGGTTGCGGCGGCCCAGGTCGAGCAGGACGGAGGCGATCGCGGGCAGGCGGGAGGCGAGTTCGGACAGGTCCGACGGGGAGACGCGGGCGGCGGAGATCTCGTCGGCGAGCGCTTCGCGCAGGTCGGCCAGGACCCGGGTGGTGTCGGTCTCGGAGAAGAAGGCGGGGTCGACGCCGAACGCCTCGGTCAGGCGCAGCAGGACGGGGACGGTCAGCGGCCGGGAATCGTGCTCCATCTGGTTCAGATAGCTCGGGGATATGGCCAGGACGCGGGCGAACTCGGCCTGGCTGAGCCGCCGCTCCTCGCGCAGCCTCCGCAGCCGGGCTCCTGCGTACGTCTTGCTCACCGTCGACTCCTGTCCGTCTTGCGTCCGTCTTGCGTCGGTCTTCTGTCCGTCTTCGAGTGCGGAGTTGAACCTTCGCAGACTTGGCGGAACGCGCGGAGAAGATTCGCAACACTTGGCAGAAGGCCACCCTTGATGGCACTCAGTGCCACTGCCAGAGTCGTAGCCAGGCCCGCAGGAACCGAGGAGAGCCGAGGCGGCAGAGCCTTTGCGTACCCCGGCCCAGGCACGGCGGGCCATGACTTTTCACATGACTTTTCAAGGGGGCGGATTCCCCTGCTTCCCTTCGCAGGATTGACAGATCGCAGGATCGACGGAACTTCGACGCGGTTCAGGACACGCTCCGGAACGCGACACCGGGAGACGAACATGGCGCAGGCACAGACGGCGGCGGAAGCACTGGCGCAGCGGTGGGCGACGGACCCTCGCTGGAAGGGCATCGAGCGCACCTACAGCGCGGCGGACGTCGTCCGGCTGTCCGGCAGCGTCCGCGAGGAGCACACCCTGGCCCGCCGCGGTGCCGAGTGCCTGTGGCGGCAGTTGCACGAGCGTGACTACATCCACGCGCTCGGCGCGCTCACGGGCGGCCAGGCGGTGCAGATGGTGAAGGCCGGGCTGCAGGCGATCTACCTGTCCGGCTGGCAGGTCGCCGCCGACGCCAACCAGGCCGGGCACACCTACCCCGACCAGAGCCTCTACCCCGCCAACTCCGTGCCGCAGGTGGTGCGGCGCATCAACAACGCCCTGCTGCGCGCCGACCAGATAGCCACCGCCGAGGGCACCGGCACCGGCACCGGCACCGCCGTCGACTGGCTCGCGCCGATCGTCGCCGACGCCGAGGCCGGCTTCGGCGGCCCGCTCAACGCCTTCGAGCTCACCAAGGCGATGATCGCGGCCGGCGCGGCCGGCATCCACTACGAGGACCAGCTCGCCTCCGAGAAGAAGTGCGGACACCTCGGCGGCAAGGTCCTCGTCCCCACCGCCCAGCACATCCGCACTCTCAACGCCGCCCGCCTCGCCGCCGACATCGCCGACGTCCCCACCCTGATCGTGGCCCGCACCGACGCGCTCGCCGCCAGCCTCATCACCAGCGACGTCGACGAGCGCGACGCGCGGTTCTGCACCGGCGAGCGCACGGCGGAAGGCTTCTACCGGGTCGGGAACGGCATGGCGCCCGTGATCGCCCGCGGCCTCGCCTACGCCCCGTACGCCGACCTCATCTGGGTGGAGACCGGCACGCCGGACCTCGCGCAGGCCCGCGAGTTCGCCGAGGCCCTCCACGCCCGGTACCCGGGCAAGATGCTGGCCTACAACTGCTCGCCCTCGTTCAACTGGAAGGCGGCTCTGGACGACGACCAGATCGCCAAGTTCCAGCGCGAGCTCGGGGCGATGGGCTACCGCTTCCAGTTCATCACCCTCGCCGGCTTCCACTCTCTCAACCACGGCATGTTCGACCTCGCCCGCGGCTACGCCGAGCACGGCATGACCGCCTACGTCGAGCTGCAGGAGCGCGAGTTCGCCGCCCAGGCCGACGGCTTCACGGCCGTCAAGCACCAGCGCGAGGTCGGCACCGGCTACTTCGACCTGGTCTCGACCGCCGTCAACCCCGCCTCCTCCACCACCGCGCTGACCGGCTCCACCGAGGAGGAGCAGTTCCACTAGGAGCCGCCCGCCCCGCCCCGGCACGACGCCGGTTCACGTCCACCCCGCCCCGGCACCACGCCGGTTCACGCCCAGACGAGGGCAGGACGAGGGCGAGGACGACCCGTCCTCGTCCTGCCCCCACCGCTCCGCCGATGGAGACCCCGCATGCCCACCACCGAACCGACCGGCCGCGTCGAGGTTCTCGGCCCGCCGGGCGAGCGCCACGACGAGATCCTCACGCCCGAGGCCCTGGACTTCACCGGCCGCCTCGTCGCGGCCTTCGCCGACCGGCGCACCGAACTGCTCAGGGAGCGCCGCCGCCGGGCCCTGCTCCTCGCCTCCGGCGCGGCCCTCGACTTCCCCCTCGTCACCTCCGCCGTCCGCACCGACCCCGTCTGGCGCGTCGCACCGCCCGCGCCCGGCCTGACCGACCGCCGCGTGGAGATCACCGGCCCGCCCGAGCGGCGCATGACCGTCAACGCCCTCAACTCCGGCGCGCAGGTCTGGATGGCCGACTTCGAGGACGCCACCTCGCCCACCTGGGACAACGTCATCGGCGGCCAGCTGAACCTGCTCGATGCGATCGAGCGGCGCATCGGCTTCACCACCCCCGAAGGCAAGCGGTACGAGCTCGGCGACCGGCTCGCGACCATCATGGTCCGGCCCCGGGGATGGCACCTCACGGAGGAGCACCTGACCGTCGGCGGCCGCCCCGCCCCCGCCGCGCTCGTGGACTTCGGCCTGTACTTCTTCCACTGCGCCCGGCGGCAGATCGACGCCGGGTACGGCCCCTACTTCTACCTCCCCAAGCTCGAGAACCGCTACGAAGCCCGCCTGTGGAACGACGTGTTCGTCCTCGCCCAGGACCTGCTGGGGATCCCGCGCGGCACCGTCCGTGCGACCGTCCTCATCGAGACGATCACCGCGGCCTTCGAGATGGAGGAGATCCTCTACGAGCTGCGCGAGCACAGCGCCGGGCTCAACGCGGGCCGCTGGGACTACCTCTTCAGCGTGATCAAGAACTTCGCGCACCGCCCCGACTTCGTCCTCCCCGACCGGGCCGGACTCACCATGACGGCCCCCTTCATGCGCGCCTACACCGAGCTGCTGGTGCGCACGTGCCACCGGCGCGGCGCCCACGCGATCGGCGGCATGGCGGCGCACGTTCCGGGCCGGGACAAGGAGGCCCACGAGGCGGCGCTCGCCAGGGTGCGGCTGGACAAGGAGCGCGAGGCCGAGGACGGCTTCGACGGCTCCTGGGTCGCCCACCCCGGCCTCGTGCCCGTCTGCCGCGACGTCTTCGGCGCGGTCCTGGGCCGCCGGCCGCACCAGATCGACCGCACCCGCGACGACGTCGACGTCAGCGCCGCCGACCTGCTCGCCGTCCGCCGCATCAGCGGACCGCCGACGCGGGAAGGCGTCCGCGCGAACGTCGCCGTCGCCCTGCGCTACTTCGACGCCTGGCTGCGCGGCAGCGGCGCCGTAGCGCTCCACGGGCTGATGGAGGACGCCGCCACCGCCGAGATCGCCCGCTGCCAGATATGGCAGTGGATACGCCACGGCGCCGTCGACCGCGACACCGTGCTCGCCCTCCTCGACGCGGAAACCGCGGCCCTGACCGGGGAGCAGCCGCAGGCCCGCGCCGCGCAGGCCCGCGACCTCTTCGAACGCACCGCCCTGGCGAGGGAACTGCCGGCGTTCTTCACCCCCGACGCCTACGGCCGGTACCTCGTCCGGCGACTGGCCCGTCAGCCCGAGGAGGTGCGCTCGTGAACGCGTCCCTGCGACGGATCGGCGTGGTCGGCGGCGGTCAGATGGGAGCCGGCATCGCCGAGGTCTGCGCCCGCGCCGGACTCGACACCGTGGTCTGCGAGGCGGATGCCACCGCCGCCGACGCCGCGCGCGACCGTGTGACGGCGTCCCTCGCCCGCGCCGTCGGCAAGGGCAAGCTGGACCGGGCGTCCGCCGAGGCCGCCCTGGCCCGTCTCGTCTTCACCGGCAGCCTCGACGACCTGGCCGACCGCCACCTCGTCATCGAGGCCGTGGTCGAGAACCCGGACGTGAAGACCGAGATCTTCGCCGCCCTGGACAAGATCGTCGAGGACCCGGAGGCGATCCTCGTCACCAACACCTCCTCCATCCCCGTCATGCGCCTCGGCATGGCGACCCGGCGCGCCGACCGTGTCATAGGCCTGCACTTCTTCAACCCGGTGCCCGTCCTTCCCCTGGTGGAGGTGGTCGCCTCCCTGCACACCGCGCCGGAGACCGTCACCGCCGTCGAGGACTTCGCCGCCACCCTGGGCAAGACGGTCGTCCGTTCCCGGGACCGGGCCGGATTCGTCGTCAACGCGCTGCTCATCCCGTACCTCCTCTCGGCCGTCCGCATGGCCGAATCAGGGTTCGCCACCGCCGCCGACGTGGACGCCGGCATGGAACTGGGCTGCGCCCACCCGATGGGCCCGCTCAAGCTCGCCGACCTCATCGGGCTGGACACGGTCGCCTCCATCGCGGAGTCCCTCTACGAGGAGTTCAAGGAGCCGCTCTACGCCCCGCCCCCGCTGCTGCAGCGGATGGTGCAGGCGGGCCTCCTCGGGCGCAAGACGGGAAGGGGGTTCCATACGTACGTGCCTACGGCCGGAGCTGACGCCCGGAGCTGAACGTCCCGGGCCGTACATGCCTATGGCCGGAGCTGAACGTCCCGGGCACCCGGCGCCGGGCCTGAGGGGGCCCGGCGCCGCGCACGGGTGCCCCGGGACACCCCGCACGAATAGCCCGGCGTTCACCCGAACGGGTGATGGGGGCGTCTCCGTGTCGACGGCCGGGCAGCCATGTGACGGTAGTACGGGATGACTGCCAGGGGGCAAGAGGTAAAAGGCAGGGGGGGATCGCGTGATGCCTCAGGAACTCGACCGTCGCCTTTCCCGGGACCCGGTGGCCCTCGTGGGGCTGGCCGGGATGTTCCCCAAGGCCCGTGACCTCCGGGCGTTCTGGGACAACATCGTGGCGGGCCGCGACTGCACCGAGGAGGTTCCCCCCGCCTGGTGGGAGCCGGAGGACTACTACGACCCCGACCCCTTCGCTCCCGACAAGACCTACGGCCGGCGCGGCGGCTTCCTCACCCCCGTGACGTTCGACCCGATGGAATTCGGCATGCCGCCGAAGACGCTCGACTCCACCGGGCTCGTCCAGTTGCTGAGCCTGGTGGTGGCACGCGACGTGCTGCGCGACGGCGCGTGCGGCCGCGACGGGTGGTACGACCCGGGCCGTACGGGCGTCGTGCTGGGCGTGTGCGGCACCAACACCACCCTCATGCCGCTCGCGGCCCGCCTGCTCGCGCCCCTGCTGGTCAAGGCGATGCGGGCCCGCGGCCTGGCCGAGGAGGAGGCGCGGCGGGCAGCGCGCGACTACCTGCAGGAGCTTCCGCCGTGGACGGAGGACTCGTTCCCCGGGATCCTGGGGAACGTCGTCTCGGGGAGGGTCGCCAACCGCCTGGACCTGCGGGCGGCCAACCACACCGTGGACGCCGCATGCGCCAGTTCGCTGGCGGCCGTGCGGGCCGCGGTCGACGAGCTGGTGTGCCGCCGCGCCGACCTGATGATCACCGGCGGGTGCGACGCGGACAACTCCATCGTGTCGTTCATGTGCTTCAGCAAGACGCCGGCGCTGTCCTTCAGCGGCCGGGTGCGTCCCTTCGACGCCGCCGCCGACGGCACGCTGATCGGCGAGGGCATCGGGATGCTGGCGCTCAAGAGGCTGGCCGACGCCGAGCGCGACGGGGACCGCGTCTACGCGGTGCTGCGTGGCCTGGGCAGTTCGAGCGACGGCGTGGCCAGGAGCATCTACGCGCCCAGCAAGGACGGCCAGTTGACGGCGCTCCGGCGGGCGTACGACGACGCCGGGTGCCCGCCGGACTCGGTGGAGCTGGTGGAGGCGCACGGCACGGGCACCCCCACCGGCGACGAGGTGGAGGTCACGGCGCTCAACGAGTTCATGAAGGCCTCCGGGGACAGCCGGCACGTGGCCGTGGGCAGCATCAAGTCACAGGTGGGCCACACGAAGGCGGCGGCCGGCGCGGCAGGGATGATCAAGGCGGCGCTGGCCCTGCACCACAGGCTGCTGCCGCCCACCGTCAACGTGGAGTCGCCTGCCCCGGCGGTCACACCGGACGGCGCCGTCTACGTCAACACCACTGCCCGGCCGTGGGTGCGCGACCCCGGCCGCCCGGTGCGGCGCGCGGGCGTATCCGCCTTCGGGTTCGGCGGGGTGAACTACCACGCAGTGCTGGAGGAATACCAAGGCGGCATGCGGGAGGAGCGGGTGCTGCACCTCGTGCCGCGCGCCTGTCTGTGGCACGCCCCCACCCCCGGGGAGCTGCTGTCGCTCCTCGAAGCCGGCGTGGATCCGGCCGAGGGTGGCACCGTGCCGCAGGAGCACGCCCGCCTGGGGTTCGTCGCGGCGGACGACGAGCAGCGGGCGCACCTGCTGGCCGCCGCCGTCGAACGGCTGCGTACGAACGGCGCGGAGGAAGAGTCGTGGCGGCTCGCCGAGGGCGTGCACTACCGCCGTAGGGCACTGCCGGCCGGCACGAAGGCGGCGGCGCTGTTCACGGGGCAGGGCAACCAGTACCCGGAGATGGGGCTGCGGGCGCTGCTGGCGGTTCCGCCCCTGCGGGCGGCCTTCGACAAGGCCAACGCCCTGTCCCCGCCCGGGGACACGCTGGCCCGTACGGTGTTCCCGCCTCCGGGCGACAAGGACACCGCCCGCGCGGCCCGCGAGCGGCTGAACCGTACCTCCTACGCCCAGTCGGCCATCGGGGCCCTGGCGGCCGGGCAGTACCGGTTTCTGCGGGAGCTGGGGTTCGCCCCGGACGGCGTTCTGGGGCACAGTTTCGGTGAGCTGACGGCGCTGTGGGCGGCCGGCGTGCTGGACGACGGCGCCTTCCGGCGCCTGGCATGGGCCCGGGGACGGGCGATGGAGGAACGGCCGGAGGCGGGGTCGGACGCGGGGGCGATGGCCGTCGTCCGGGCTGCGGACGAGGCGGTCGCCGGCATTCTGGCAGACCACCCGGAGCTGTCGGTGTGCACTCGGAACGCCCCCGACGAGCAGGTCGTGGGCGGCCCCACCGGGGCCGTCGAGCGCTTCGTGACCCACTGCCTGCGGGAGGGCGTCCCGGCGAAGCGGCTGCCGGTGGCCGCCGCGTTCCACACGCCGCTCGTCGAGCACGCGACCCGCCCGCTCGCCGACGCCTGTGCGCAGGTGGACTTCGCCGCGCCCGAGGTGCCCGTGTACGCCGGTGCGGCAGGTGCGCGCTACGGGCAGGGGCCGGACGCGGACCGGCGCACCCTGGTCGGGCAGCTCCTGCGGCCGGTGGACTTCGCCGGGCGCTTGCGGCAGATGCGGGCCGACGGCTTCGGGGTCTTCGTCGAGTTCGGGCCCCGCAGCACGCTGACCCGCCTGGTGGAAAGCACGCTCGGTGCCGACGCGGTGGTGGCGGTCCCCTGTGACCGGGGCGAGAAGGGTCCCGACAGCGCCGCCGTACTGAAGGAGGCGGCCCTGCGCCTGGCCGTGCTGGGACTTCCGGTCGCCGGCATCAACCGGTACGACGCCCCGGCGCCGGAGGAGCGCCCGGCACCGTCGGCGGTGGCCAGGCTGCTGGAGGGGCCGAACTTCGCGGTCAAGGCCCGTCAGGAGCGGCTCCGGCAGGGGGAGGGCCGGGCCGGTGTGCCTGCCACCGGGCCGCTCGTGCCCACCGCCGGGCAGGTCGTGCCAGCCGCCGACGGAATGGCGGCCCCCGCAGGGACCGATCCGCTGTCCCGGGCCGCCGCCGACCACCTCGCCGCTCACGTCCGCTACCTCGACGGCCAGCTCGCGACCCAGCGGGAGCTGAGGGAGCTGCTGCGCTCCCGGACGGGCAACGGGCAGGGCCTCGACGCGGCCCTGGCCATGACGGTGGGCGCGATCACCGAGCACAGCCTGGCCGTGGGCGAGGCCCACACCCGGGCGGGCGAGGTGGTGGCCGAGATTCTGGGCGGAACGGGCGCGGCAGCAGGGACGCCGGCGGCAGCAGGGGCGCCCCCGGTACTGCCGGTGACGAACGGCCGGGTGGATGCTGACCTCGGTTCGGGTGCCGTACCGGTCCCCGGCGCACCGCCCCTTGTCACGGATGCCGCGGAAGCGACAAATACTGCGGAACGGGCACTCGCCGCCGCCGGGACGCCCGGCACCGGCCCGGAGGAGAACGACCGGTCGGCTTTGGCCGCGCTGATGGCCGGCGACAGGATGCTCGACAGCCCCGTCCAGGAGCTCTCGGACATCGACCCGATGGAAGCGGAGCAGGTGCTTCGCCAGATCGTCGCGGACAAGACCGGTTACGACGTCGGCATGCTGGAACCGGACATGTACATCCAGGAGGACCTGGGCATCGACTCCCTCAAGCAGGTGGAGATCGGTGCCGAAGTGTGGCGCCGGTACCCGGTGATCAAACGCGAGGAGCTCTTCCGCTTCAGTGAGGCCCGTACGGTCGGCGACCTGAGCACGATGCTCAAGGAGTTGTTCACCTCACCGCGGTCCGGTCTGCGGCACACGGGCGGCGTGCCGCTCGGCCGGGCGTACGTCTCGCTGCGGCCCCTGCCGCCCGTGGACGTCCTCGCCGGCGTCCACCACGAGCAGCCGTGCGCCCTGATGCTCGACGACGGCGGCGAGCTCTGTGCCGCCCTCGGGCAGGCGCTGGACGGCCGCGGCTGGAGCGTGCTGCGCCTGACCGTTCCCGGCGTGCCCGCCGGAGGCCCGGACGCCCGGCCGCTGGACAGTTGGTCGGACGGTGAGCTGCGCGACCGCGTCGCCGAAGCCCTCGGCAAGGCCTCGCGCATCGACCTGTGCCTGCTGCCGGTGAGCCGCTCACGCATCACGAGCGCCGACGAGGCGGTCGCCCGGCTGACCCACGGCCTTCTGTTCGCCAAGCGCGCCAGGGCGTTGCTGCTGGACGCCGCGCGGGCGGGCCGCCGGGCGGCGTTCGTCACGGTGACGCAGCTCGACGGGTCCTCGGGGTACGCGGGCGCCGGAGGAGAGCCCGTGGCCGCCCTCGCCGGAGGTCTGGCCGGCCTGGTCAAGTCCGTCGCCCTGGAGGCGTACCCGGTCTTCTGCCGTGCGCTCGACCTCGCTCCGGACATGGCGCCGGACGCGGTGGGCGAGGCGCTCCTGGAGGAGATCGCGGACGTGGCCACCGACGTCCTGGAAGTGGGCCGGGACGGGCGGCACCGGCGCACTCCGGCCCTGTCGGACACCCCGCAGCGGCTCCTGCCGCACGCCCCCGGCGGCCCGCCCCGTCTCACCGAGGACGACACGCTGCTGGTCACGGGCGGCGCGAGCGGCATCACGGCGTGGTGCCTGGACGCTCTGGCGGAAGACCACCGGTGCGGGTACGTCCTCATGGGGCGGCGGCCCGGGGAGGACGACGGTGTCCGGTCGGCGCTGGAGGCGCTGCGCTCGCGCGGCGTCCGGGCCGAGTACATCAGCGCCGACGTGCGGGACGCCGGCGCCGTACGGGCGGCGCTGGCACCGTACGCGGACCGCATCACGGGCGTGCTGCACGCGGCCGGTGTGCTGGGTGACCGGCCGCTGGCCGAGATGACGGCCGAGTCCGCGGCACCGGTGATCGCGACGAAGCTCTCCGGCCTGCAGCACGTGCTCGACGCCCTCGGCGCCGAACGGCTGCGGCACCTGGTGGTGTTCGCCTCGGTGGCGGGCCTGTGGGGCAACGTACGGCAGGCCGACTACGCCCTCGCCAACGAGGCCATGGTCCGCCACGTCTGCGCGATGCAGGCGGCGTACCCGGCCCTGCGGGCGACCCCCGTCGTCTGGGGGCCGTGGGAGGGCGGCATGGCCGAGGGCGTGCACCGGCTCTTCGCCGAGGCCGGCGTGCCCGTGCTCTCCCGCGAGGCCGGGACGGCGTACTTCCGCGACCTGATGGGGCCGGAGCATCCGGCCGGCGAGGTGACCGTGGTGGGGCCCGTTGCGCCTTGGCTGAGCAGGGCCCACAGCCTGCCCGCCGAGGGGCTGACCGCCGTACGCTCGCTCACGGGCCTGGAGGACGAGCCGATGCTGCGCGACCACCGCGTGGCGGGCCATCCGCTGGTGCCGATGACGGGGCTGCTCGGAGCGGTCCTGCACACCGTGGAGCGTGCCCGGGGCGGCATCATGCCGGCCGTACGGTGCCAGGACCTCCGTATCGTCCGCGGCCTGTACCTGGACGGCCACCACCCGCGGACCGTGGGCTTCCACTTGGTGCCGGCCGAGCAGGGCGACGCCGACGCCGATGCCGGCGTCGTCCGGGCCCGGATGCACCACGCGGACGGGAAGGACGGCCAGACGCACGTCGAGGTGCTCGTGGAGTGTGCCGAGGAGCCCGGGGAAGCACCGCGCCTCGACCTCCCCCGCTACGAGCCCACCGGCACCCCGCACCCCTGCTACACGGAGCGGACCATCTTCCACGGGCCGTCCCTGGCCGGGCTGCGGGACGTCCTGGAGGAGGACGCGGAGCGGCTCGTGCTGTCCGCGCGGCTGCGCGATCCGGCGTTCGCCTCCGGGGCGTACGCCGGACGGCTGTTCAGCCCCGCGCTCTCCGACCTCCTGCTGCAGGGAGCAGCGCTGATCACCCACCGGATCAAGGGCAGCGGCGGCATCCCGGTGAGCGCCGAACGCGTCGACCTCTACGCACCCCTGCCCGACGACGAGCCGTTCGTGGTCGTCGCCGAAGCCGGAAGGACGTCCGTGCTGGACACATACTGCACCGTCACCGCGTGCGAACCCGGCGGCCGGGTCCTGCAGAAGTGGACCGGGCTGCGGATGCTGGACGTGAACGAGGTCCAGGCGGTCCGCCTGCTCACCTCCTCCGTCTCCACTTCCACCGCGGCGGTGACCGGCCGTACGGGCACCGGGTGAGGGCGGCTGTCATGGACGAACTCGGCTTCGAGGGCACGCCGGTGGGCCGCGTGCCCGAGCCCGTCGCCACCGTCGCCCCTGCCGCGCCTCCGTCCCCGGGTACGGAGGCACCCGAACCGGACGGGCGGGTCCGCGGCGGCTTCGCGGACCCGGACGCCCTCGCCGTCGGCATGGCGCAGCAGGTGCAGCGGGCGCACGCGGCCGTCGTGGAAGCCCACCGGGCGATCAGCGCCTGGCAGATGCGGCGCGTGACCTCTCCGGCCTCTCCGCCTGCGGCGCCCCGGCAGGTACCGGATCGCCCTGCGCCGCCGCCGTCACAAGTCCCCGGCGGCCTGGACTTCGGCCGCGCCCTGAGCAACCTGAAGGCGGACTGGTCGGCCAACGCGAAGGGCAGGGCACGGGATTCGGAGCCCGCGCCTCCGTCTCGCGGAGCCGCCCTCACCCCGTCCCCCTCTGACTGGTCCCGCCTCGGCGGCCCGGCTGCCGTCGTGCACGCGGCGGCCGCGCGGCTGCGCGGGACCGGGCCCTCGACGTCCGGGCACGTGGAGGTCACATGGCACAGGCTGCCGCCCTCCGGGCCGGTGCCGGTGCCCCTGCGCACGTCGTACCACCCCGGCGGGACCGGCGGGACCGGCGGCCCGGCGCACTGCGACGTGCACGACGAGGAGGACCGCAGGCTCCTGACCGTGTCCGCCGGCCCGGCGAGCGGCAGCCCGTCGGACCGGCCCTGCACCGCCCGCTACCCGCGGGAGTTCAAGCCCCCGGCCCGTACGTCCGTCGACCGGCTGTCGGCCGGCGACCTCGACGCACTGGCGCGCGGTGAGGGGGCGGCGGTCCTCGGCAGCGCCTTCGGCCAGCAGCACGTGGCGCCGGAACTCCGGCCCGAACAGTGGCCCGAGCGGCTGCTGGAGGAGGTCAGCGGGATCGCGCCGCGCGGCGGGCACTGGAAGCAGGGATCGCTGACCGCCACCACCCGCCCGGCTGCCGACGGGGACTCCTGGCCCTTCCTGCTGGGTGCCGTCACCGAAACCCTGCGGGTGTTCCTCTTCCACCGAGGCGTCCACCTGTGCCTGCCGGGAGCGCACGCGGTACCCCTGCCGGACGCCACGGCCCACGTGGAGCTGATCGGCCCGGCCGCCGGCCCGTTGACGCTGCGCGTGGAGGTCAGCGGAACGGGCTGGATCCCGCGCCCCTTCGTCACCGCCGACGCGGAGGTCACGGCCGCGGACGGAGAGGTGGTGGCCCGGCTGCGGGACGTGGGCGTGGCGCTGTACGGCAGGCCCGAGCTCGACCCCTGGCTCCACGTCGGCGATGCGGGCATCCGGCTGACCTCCGGCGGCAGCCCGGCGTACTCCACCGAACTGCACATGGCACACGCGTCCGAGGGGGACGTGGCGCAGCTGGCCGCCACGAGCGGGAAGTACGACGCCTCGCTGTGCCCGGTACGCCCTCGCCTGCCCCGGGGCGACTTCCTGATGATCGACCGCGGGGTGGACGTCAAGAAGGGAACGGCGGCGGACAGGACGGGCGCGTGCGGCGTCACCGAGTACGACATGCCGCCCGACCCCTGGTACTGCCGGGAGAACGGCGCGCGATCGGTGCCGGCCCTGGCCCTGATGGAGATCTCGCTGCAGCCGGCGGGCCTGCTGAGCGCCCTGGCCCTGGACGTGGCCCTCCAGCACCCCGACGAGCCCTACGTGTGCCGCAACCTCAACGGGAAGGGCACGCTGCTGCGCGACGCCGACCCCCGCGGCACGACCGTCACCCAGCGCATCACCGTGCTGTCGGTCACCGACCTGCCGGGCGCGACGCTGCACCGCTACCGCTTCGAACTGAGCACGGTCGGCGAGCCGTTCTACAAGGGCGAAGCTCTGCACGGCTACCTCACCCAGGCAGTGCTGGACCTCCAGCAGGGCATGGACAACGGCCGCTGCGTCCCCCCGTGGCTGGACCGGCAGGGCGCGCCGCCGGACGGGCTGCGCAGGCTGGACGCGCGGGGCGACGCGCGGCTGGGCACCGGACGGCTGGCACTGCTGGAGGACCTGGTGCTCGTCCCGGACGGCGGCGAACACGGAGCGGGGTACGTGCTGTGCACCAAGCCGGTGCGCGCCGACGACTGGTACTTCGACCACCACTTCTTCCGCGACCCGGTGATGCCCGGCTCGGCCGGCGTGCAGATGCTGTTCCAGCTGGTGCAGGCGTTCGCCCTCCACACCGGGCTCACCGACGGCCTGCCCGGCCCGGAGCTCGGCCTGGTCACCGGCGAGGAGCTCGCCTGGACCTACGGTGCGCAGATCCTGCGCGAGCACCGGCAGGTCCGCGGCGAGGTGCACATCCGCAAGGTGACCCGGAAGCGGGACCGGCTGCTGATCCGGGCGGACGGCAGCGTGTGGCGCGACGACCTGCGGATCTACCACGTACGGAACATCGTCCTCGGCAACCGGCCGGCGCAGCCGACGGGCCGGAAGGGCAGCGCCTGATGGACCGCACGACTGCCGTGCCCGGCGCCCCCGGGAGCGTGCCCGGCGCCCCCGAAGGTGTGTACAGCGATCCCGAGGGCGTGTACCGGGTGCTGTCGTCGCTGGAGGTCCCCTGCCACCTGGTGCGCAGCGGCGGCCGGGTGGGCATGTGCCAGGTGCCGCCGCGGGGAGCGGAGGTGCTGGCCACCGCGGGGGCGATGCCGCCCGAGCGGCTCGGTTCGCCCGGCTTCCTGCACCGGCACGGCCTGCGCCTGCCCTACATGGCGGGGGCCATGGCCGGCGGCATCGCCGGTACGCGCCTGGTGGCCGCCCTGTCCCGGGCCGGCGCCCTCGCGGCGTTCGGCTCGGCGGGGCTGCCGGAGGGGCGGATCGACGCGGCGCTGGGCGAGCTGGCCCGGGAGCCGGGCGACGGCCCGTACGCGTGCAACCTCATCCACAGCCCGGCGGCGCCGCACCTGGAACGGATCGTGGTGGACCTGTGCCTGCGGCACCGGGTGCGGTGCGTGGAGGCGTCGGCGTTCGTCCGGCTCACGCCGGAGCTGGTGCGATACCGCCTCACCGGGCTGCGGCGCGACCGGACGGGCGGGGTGTGCGCGGAGCACCGCGTCATCGGCAAGGTCTCCCGGGAGGAGACGGCGGAGATGTTCCTGCGGCCGGCGCCGGAGGCGCTGGTGCGCGCGCTGCGGGACCAGGGCCGGGTGACCACCGAGCAGGCGGAGCTGGCCCGTTCGGTGCCGGTGGCCGACGCCGTCACGGCCGAGTCCGACTCGGGAGGTCACACCGACCGCAGGCCGCTGACGGTGCTGCTGCCCGCGCTGGCACGGGTGCGGGCGCGGGTCGCGCGAGAGTACGGCGACGCGCTGCCGCCGGTGCATCTGGGGGCGGCGGGCGGCATCGGCTCGCCGCACGCGGTGGCGGCGGCCTTCGCGCTGGGCGCCGACTACGTGGTCACCGGCTCGGTGAACCAGGCCGCAGTGGAGGCGGACACGTCGGCGGCGGTCAAGGGGCTGCTGGCGGAGGCCGGGATCGCCGACTGCGTGATGGCACCGGCCGCCGACATGTTCGAGCAGGGCATCCAGGTGCAGGTGCTCGGGCGCGGCACGATGTTTCCCGCCCGGGCCGGGCTGCTGTACCGCCTCTACCACGAGCACGGCGGCCTCGACGAGCTGCCGGACACCGAGCGCAGGCGTCTGGAGGAGCGCGTGCTGCACCGGTCGCTGGACCGGACGTGGGCGGACACGGCCGCGTACCTGAAGGAACACCATCCGGACTGGCTGGCCCGGGCCGAGCGCGATCCGAAGTACCGCATGGCCATGGTGTTCCGCTGGTACCTCGGTATGACCTCCCGGTGGGCCGTCACCGGAGCACCGGAGCGCGCGGGGGACCGGCAGATCTGGTGCGGCCCGGCGATGGGGGCGTTCAACGTCTGGACCGCCGGCACGGCCCTGGCGGAGCCTGCCCGCCGCGAGGCCGCGGTGGTCGCGGAGCATCTGATGCGCGGAGCCGCCCACCAGACGCGGGTCGGCCACTTGCGGGCCACGGGCGCCCGCATCCCGGAGGCCGGCGCGGAGTACCGCCTGCCCGTGGAGCACGGCGGGCGTCCTCGGTGAACAGGCCCTCGACCACGTCGACACCGGGACCCTGATGGCGCAGCTCACCGAGCGGGCCGCCGTCGCCCGGGCCAGGATCGAGCTGTTGGTAGGGTCGGGCATCGCCTCGCCTTCAAGAACCTTATGAGTTACCGAGGGTATTGACGTTTATCGTTCATGAAAATTATGGTCTCGGGACTCTCGCCGGAGAACAAGACGACGGAGACCAATGACGTACTCTCCCGACGCGCGGCCGCGCCCCGTCCGCCTGTCCGCATGGCTGCTCGCAGGCGTGCTCGTTGCCTCGGTGCCGCCCGCGGCCGCCGCGCCAGCACCACCACCCCCCACCGCCGACCGTCCCCCCGCCTCCGTCGCCCCGCCGTCCGGCAGTTGCCGGACGGATGACGGCTGGACTCTCGGGACCAGCCGCATCGACCCCGACGACACCCACCACGCCTACGTGGGCAACGGCTACTTGGGGCAGCGCGTGGCGCCCAACGGCACCGGCTACACCGACAGCAGCGCCAAGACCGGCTGGCCGCTCTTCACCCCGAGTTACGACGGCTCGTTCGTCTCCGGGCTCTACGCGCACAACCCGCAGACCGCCGGGGACCGGCAGGCCGTCGCGGCCCTGCCCACCTGGACCGGGCTCACCGTCGGCACCGGCGGCCAACACGCCGATACCTTCAACTCTTCGACGAAGCCGGGTCGTATCTCCGGCTACCGTCAGACCCTCTTCCTGCACTGCGGCATCGTCCGGACCTCCCTGACCTGGACCGCCGCCGACGGGCGGAAGACCGACCTGGTCTACGACGTACTGGCCGACCGCAACGACCCGCACGCGGGCGCCGTCCGGCTGAGCATGACGCCGCGCTGGAGCGGCGAGGCCACCGTCACCGACCTGCTCGACGGGCGCGGCGCCCGGCGCATCCGGCAGACCGGCGGCGGCGACCGCACCACAGCCACAGCCGCAGGCCGCGACGGCCGGACCATGGACGTGGCCTTCCGTACCGACGGCACGGACACCGACGGCGCCGTCGCCTCCACCCTGCGCGCCGGACAGGGCGTGCGCACGGCCAAGGCCCGCCCGGCGGATGCGGCCAAGGACCTGAGCGCACAGCAGTCGCTCACCTTCCCCGTCCGCGAGGGCCACGCGTACGAGCTCACCAAGTACGTGGGCGTCGACACCGCCCTGACCTCGCGCTCGCCCCGCCAGGACGCCACGGCCGCTTCGCTGCGCGCCGCCCGGCGCGGATGGGACGGCCTGCTGAGCGCCCACTCCGCCGCATGGGCCCGGCTGTGGCGCGCCGACATCGAGGTGCCGGGGCAGCGCGACCTGCAGGCATGGGTGCGCTCCGCACGGTACGGGCTGCTGTCCAGCACACGGGAGGGCGCCGCCAACAGCATCGCCCCGGCCGGGCTGACCAGCGACAACTACGCGGGCCTGGTGTTCTGGGACGCCGAGACCTGGATGTACCCGGCCCTGCTGGCCGCCTCGCCCGAACTCGCCAAGACCGTCGTCGACTACCGCTACCGGACCATCCCGGGAGCCCGCGAGAACGCCCGCAAGCTCGGCTACCAGGGGCTCTTCTACCCCTGGAACAGCGGCAGCAAGGGCGACCTCGCCCAGGAGTGCCACAGTGTGGACCCGCCCCACTGCCGCACCCAGATCCACCTCCAGTCGGACATCTCCCTCGCCACCTGGCAGTACTACCTCGCCACCGGTGACACCGGCTGGCTGCGCGAGCGCGGCTGGCCGGTCATGAAGGGCATCGCCGAGTTCTGGGCCGGGCGCGTCACCCGCAACACCGACGGCAGCTACTCCATCAAGGACACCGCCGGCCCCGACGAGTACAGCAACGGCGTCGACGATGCGGTGTTCACCAACGCCGGAGCCGTCACCGCGCTGCGCCACGCCACCCGCGTCGCGCAACTGCTCGGCGAGCGCGCCCCGGAGGAGTGGACGGCGATCGCCGACCGGATCCGGATCCCTTACGACGCGCAGCGCAAGGTCTTCCTGCAGTACGACGGCTACAGCGGCAGCAAGATCAAGCAGGCCGACACGGTGCTGCTGATGTACCCCCTGGAGTGGCCGATGCCCGAGGGCGCCGCGGCGAGCACCCTCGACTACTACGCCCAGCGGACCGACCCCGACGGCCCCGCCATGACGGACTCGGTCCACGCCATCGCCGCGGCGGGCACGGGCGAGCCCGGCTGCTCGACGTACACCTACCTGCAGCGCTCCATCAGGCCGTTCGTCCGCGGCCCCTTCGCGCAGTTCTCGGAGGCCCGCGGCGCCAAGGCGGGCGCCGAGGACCCGCTGGCCGGCTCGCCCGCGCACGACTTCCTCACCGGCAAGGGCGGTTTCCTGCAGACCTTCACCAACGGCCTGACCGGCATGCGGATGCGCGAGGACCGGCTCCGCCTCGACCCGATGCTGCCCCCGCAGCTCGGCCGCGGCGTCACCCTGCGCGGCCTGCGCTGGCAGGGCCGCACGTACGACATCGAGCTCGGCGCCCACGAGACCACCGTGCGGCTCACCGACGGCGCGCCCATGACCCTCGACACCCCGCAGGGCGAACAGATCCTCACCAAGGGCGCCCCGGCCGTTCTCAAGACCCGCCGCCCCGACCTCGCGCCCACCGGCAACCTGGCCCGGTGCACCCCCGTCACCGCCTCCTCCGAGGAACCCGGTATGTACGCGGCCGCCGCCGTCGACGGCAACACGTCCACGGCCTGGGTCCCGGACGGGCCGACCGGCACCCTCACGACCGACCTGGGCAAGCCCGTACCCGTCACCAAGGTCACCCCGACCTGGAACGGCCCGGCGCCGGCCTCGTACGATGTCCGGATCTCTCCCGACGGCCGGCACTGGCGCGACGCCGCCGCCGACGCGCACACGGGCAAGCAGGAGTCTGCGCGGTACGTACGCGTGGTCGTGCGCGGCGATGCCGCCGCCAAGTCCCGTACGGGCATTGCCGAGCTGACGGTCTCATAAGGCGGTCGGCAGTCGGCAGTCGGCTGGGCGGGCGGGCCGGGGAAGGCCGGGGCGAGCGGCCCGCTCAGCCGACGGTGATCTCCAGGTCTCCGGCCTCGTCGACCCGCGCGGACACGGCGGTGAGGTCGGCGACCGTGGCGTCCGCCCGGAGCTGGTCCGGGCGGTGCGTCGTCGTCAAGGCGACGGTCGCCATGCCGGCCGCCCGTCCGGCCGCAAGACCCGCAGGCGCGTCCTCGACGACGACGCAGCGGGACGGGTCGACCCCGAGCCGCTCGGCCGCCAGCAGGAACGGCTCGGGGTGGGGCTTGTAGTGGGTGATGTCGTCGTCCGACGTGATGAGGAACTTGGGGTGAATGCCCGCCTGGGCCAGGCGGGTCTCGGCCACACGCCGGCTGCTGGACGTCACCACGGCCCAGCGGTCCTCCGGCAGCGACGCCAGCAATGCGGCCGCCCCGGGAACGGGCGTCACGCCACCGGCCAGCGCGTCGGCCACCTCGGCATCGACCAGACGCCGGAGCCCTTCGGCGACCTTCTCGGCGGGCAGGAGAGCGGCGACGATCTCGGCAGCCGGCCGGCCGTGCACCTCGACGCGGGCCATGGCCTCTTCAAGCGTCATGCCGTACGACTCGACCCACCGGCTCCAGACGTGCTGGACCGACTGCAGGGAGGAGACCAGCGTTTCGTCACTGTCGAAGAGAAGGGCACTCGCCGTAAATCGCATGGCTGGGAGCGTACATGGCGTGAACATGCAGGTGAGCTGGGCGGTTGCCGTCCCACCTGCCTGCATGGTGCCCGCTCTGTCACAGCAGGAGCCGCAGTGCCCTTCGGGCGGCTGGTGTCGGTCAGCCAATCCCGGGGCTGGTGTGCCGCTCGCGGATCGCGGGGCCCAGCCGCGCGAGGCCGGCGTCTCAGGGGGCGGGAAGTGCCGGGCGCCCGGCTCGTGAGCGGGCAGGCTGTCCCGGACCGTCGCCGCCCGCCGCCGCGCGGCAGGGCGCCAGCCCGGCGAGGGAGCGCCGGACGTCCTGTTCGCGCGGATCCGTCAGCGCTTCGTAGATCGCCCATGCCCGCAGCCAGGCCCGCCGCGCCTGCTGCGCGCGGCCCTGCAGGCTCAGGCAGATGCCGAGCTGGTGCAGGGCCTGCGCGGTGCCGGCGAGCATCCCGGTGCGGCCGTGGAGCTCCAGCGCAGCGCGGTAGCAGTCCTCCGCGCTCGTGTGCTCGCCCAGCTCCCGGTAGGCGGTCCCGGTGAGCGTCCAGGACGACGCCTGCAGCCACAGCGAGCCGTGCGTGCGGTGCAGCTCGCGCGCCCGGGACAGCGGTGCGAGCGCCGCCCGCGGCCGGCCCTGCGCCAGGAGCGCCTCGCCCACTCCGATGAGCGCCATCGCCGTGCCCCAGCCGCTGCCGGCCGCCGTGAACAGCTCCAGGGCGCGCTCGACGTGCCCGTTCGCCTCGGCGACGCGGCCCTGCCGCATGCAGGACAAGGCGTAGCCCAGGAGCACGCCCCCTTCGCCGGTGTGGTCCCCCGCCGCGGCGAACCGCTCGATCGACCGGCGGTAGTGCCCGTCCGCCGTCGCATGCTGCCGAAGACCCGCGTGAGCGCTGGCCAGGACCAGCTCCGCGCACGCCTCGGCCAGCGGCGCCCCCGCGCCTGCGCCGACGGCGCTGCGGGCGATGCGCCCGGCCTGCAGCTGATCGTGATGGTGGTGGCGCAGGAACGAGAAGCTCCAGAGCGCGTGGGGCAGTTGCCAGGCCACCGCGCTGCCCGCCGCGCGGGCGGCCCGCGCACAGGCCAGCAGGTTCACGCGCTCCTCCTCGTACCACTCCAGTGCCGCGGTGACGGACGCGAAGCGCAGCGGGCGGCACCCTTCGGAAAGCGGATCGAGCGGCACGCGGTGGCGTCCGAGCCCGAGCAACTGGTCGGCAGCGGCCTCGGCGGTGTGCAGGTACCAGCCGAGCACCCGCCCGGTGCAGGCCGCCAGGATCTCCGGGGACTCCTCGGCCTCGGCGCGTTCCCCCGCGTACTCCCGCAGCAGGTCGTGCATCCGGTACCGGCCGGGCGCGACCTCCGCCACCAGATGGGCGGCGTGCAATTCGCCGAGCAGGCGTGACGCGACGGCGGACGGCTCGCCCAGCAGGGCCGCCACGGCGTCCACTCCCGCCACGACGCCCGGGTGACGTGCCAGCAGCCGGAACGCCCGCGCCTGCTCCTCCGGCAGCGTCCGGTACGAGCAGGCGAACACCGGGCGCACCGCCGTCTCGGCCTCTCCCGGCACCGCCAGGGCGTCCAGCCGCGAACTCGCCCGGCCCAGCTCCTCGGCCAGCGCGGCGGCGAAGACCTCCCCCCGGTCGGCCACCCGCTCGGCGGCTATGCGCAGCGCCAGCGGAAGGTACGCGCAGCGGTGCGCGATGGCGGCCAGCACGACATCGCCGCCGGGGGAGCCGGCCGGCACGGCCTCATGAGACAGCGGAGCCGGAAGCACCGCTGCCGGGGACACCGCGCGCCGGTCGAGCGCCCGACGCAGCAGCAGCACGGCCTCGTCGGCGGACAGCGGCTCCAGGCTCAGGCGCATCGCGTCGTGCCGGACGCTCAGGCCCGTCAGCCGCCGTCTGCTGGTGACCAGGACGAGGCTGTGGCCCGTGCCGGGCAGCAGCGGCGCGACCTGCAAGGCCGAGTCCGCGTCGTCGAGAACCATGACCACGCGGCGCTCCGCCAGGACGCTCCGCAGCAGCGCCGCGCGCTCGGCCGGATCGACGACGACGTCCTCCGGCGCCGCCCCGAGAGCACGCAGCAGCCCCGCGGCCACGTCGCCCGGCACCGCCGGGCTGCCGTCCGGGCCGTGCGCCTGCAGGTCGGTGAAGAGCGCCCCGTCGGGGTACGACGGGCCCAGGCGCCGGGCCAGCGAGACGGCGAACGTGGTCTTGCCCGCGCCGCCCATCCCGTCCACCACGAGCACCGTCGGCCCGGAGTGCCGCGCGAGGAGCGCCTCCGCACGGGCCAGTTCGCCGTCCCGGCCCCACATCTCCCCGGCGGCGGGCAGCTGCGCGGGGACGGGACGCCGGGGGCCCCCCGCCGCCCGCGCCTCCTCGGTACGGGCCTCCTCGGTACGAGCGTCCGCCGTCCGGGCCTCCGACGTCCGGGCCTCCGGCTCGCGGCAGCCCAGCGCGGACGCTTCCGCCGCCGTGACCAGCCGCGTCAGCTCGCCGTCCGTGTCCATCACGCGGTCGCACAGCCGGGCGACCTCGGGGGAGACCGCACGGGTGCCGTTCTCGACCCGGCTCAGATAGCTCTTGCTGTAGTTGACGAGCTGCGACAGCTGCGCCAGCGACCACCCGCGCTCCGTGCGCAGGGCCCGGATCCGCTCCCCGATCAGCACCCGTTTCCCCCCGGCACTCCTGTCGGCCGCCCTGCCGTGCGCGCCGCCCCGTTTCTCACCCTACGTCAGCTCAGCCGACCGTGTCCGTGCAGGTGAGAGGCGTGTTCCGGCCCGGGGCACCCGCTCCGGTGCCGCCGTTGTCAGCCGTTGCCCAACCGCTCGGACAACAGGCAACACCTTGAACACCGGTGGCGTCGCGCCACAGGCTGTCCACAGGAAAGAACGGAATTCGCTTCCACGGTCCTTTCCGGCCACCTCTTTCCCAATCCCCTTCCCAACCCCCTTTCCACCCCCCCCTGATTCCCCCTTTCCCCTCCTTTCCATGCTCCTTTCCCCATTCGTTTTCACGGCGCGAAAGACAGGATCACAGTGCTGTCAGCGGAGAAGAACCGGACCTTGACGGAAGTGGGCCCCGGCACGCCCATGGGTGAACTGCTGCGCAGGTATTGGCACCCGGTCGCCCCGGCCATGGAGCTGCGCGAACGGCGGGTCAAGCCGGTCAAGCTGCTGGGCGAGGACCTCCTGTTGTTCCGCAAGCAGGACGGCGGCCACGGCCTGATCTCCCGCCACTGTCCCCACCGGCGTGCCGACCTCGCCCTCGGCTGGGTCGACGGCGACGCCCTGCGCTGCGCCTACCACGGATGGGCGTTCGACGCGAGCGGCCGCTGCGTCAGCCAGCCGTTCGAGGAGGCGGGCCCGTCCGGAGGGTTTCGCGACAAGGTCCGCACGGCCTCGTACCCCACCGCGACCCTCGGCGGTCTCGTCTGGGCCTATCTGGGCCCGGACCCCGCGCCGCTGCTGCCGGACTTCGAACCCTTCAGCTGGAGCCACGGCTTCGTCGAGGTCATCATGACGGAACTCCCGTGCAACTGGTTCCAGTGCCACGAGAACGGCGTCGACCCGGTCCACTTCGAATGGCTGCATTCGAACGGCAACGTGGTGCGCGGCAATCCCGACGCCCGTGACTACGTCGCGACCCATCTGGACATCGAATTCCTGGAGTTCGCGTACGGATTCGTCAACGGCCGGGTGGTCGACACGGTCAACGCCCCGAAGGGCGAGTACGCACGCACCAGCAACGTGGCCGACGGAGGAATCCTCTGCCTGTGGCCGTACACCCTCGTCTCCGGCAGCACGATCGAGTTCCGCGTGCCGGTGGACGAGCGCCGCACCCTCAACATCACCTGGCAGTACTCCGTGCTCCCGGACGACGCGCCCACCGGCGAGCAGGGCTCCGACACGGTCCCGTACTGGTACGGCCCCTACACCGACCCGGCGACCGGTGACGTCATCATGTCGCACACCCTGAACCAGGACTTCGCGACCTGGGCGGGCCAGGGAGCCGTCACGGACCGGACCCGTGAGCAGCTGGGGCGCAGCGACGCGGGCATCACCATGCTGCGCCGCCGGTACTTCGAGGCGATGGAGCAGGTCGCCAGGGGCGAGGACCCGCCGGGAACGGTGCGCGACCCCGAGGCCAACGTGAGGATCCAGCTGCCGATCCACAGCAAGTCCTACTACACCGAAGGAATGCCTCGCGCCGTCTTCGAGGAGAAGCTCGCCGCCCGCAAGCGCAGCGGGCTGTTCGGGATCGGTGGATTCCACTCCGTCCAGGCCGGCCGCCCGGAGCACCTCCAGGCGAAGTACGAAGAGATCGCAGGTATCGCGGAGTGATACGGAATTCTGTCGTCAAAAGCGTCCTGATCATCGGGGGCATGCGCACGGAGGTGCTGGAGGCGGCCCGGAACGCGGGCCTGCACATCACCTACATGGGCCCGGAGTCCTCGGTGACCCAGCGCCACCACGATCTGGCCGATGCCGTGACCGCGGTGCCCGGGCTCACGCCCGAGCAGGCCGTCCGTGCCGCGATCGCGCTGCATGAGGCGGCGCCGTTCGACCTGGCCCTGACAGCGGGGGACACGTACCTCCAGGCTGTCGCGCAGATCAACCACGTACTCGGGCTCGGCGCGAACGCCCTGCGGACGATCTCGGCCGTCAACGACAAGGCGCTCATGCGCGACGTCCTGCGGGGCACGGTCGTGCGGCAGGTCGCCGCCGCGACGGTGCGGAACCGGGACGACCTCCGGGAATTCGCCGCGGCCCACGGATTCCCGGTGATCCTCAAGCCGGCCCGGGGGAGCGGGAGCAGCGGCATCCACGTCATCGGCGACCCGCCGGAGCTCGAAAGCGCGGCGGAGGAGCTGGACTTCAGCGGCACCGGCGACAGGGAAGGCATTGGCGACGGGGAGGGCGCGGCCTCGTGGGTGGTCGAAGAGTTCCTCGTGGGCCGGGAATTCAGCGTCGAGACCCACAGCACCGCCGGCGAGCACCACCTCCTGGCCGTCACCGAGAAGTTCACGAACGACAACCGCGTCGAGATCGGCCATGTGGTGCCCGCGCGCATCACGCCCGCGGAACGTGCCGCGCTCGCCGACGAGACGAAGGCGGTGCTGACCGCCCTCGGCGTGCAGGAGGGCCCGGGACACACCGAGATGATCCTCACCGCACGGGGGCCCCGTCTCATCGAGACGCACACCCGCCCGGGAGGCGACGCGATCGTCGAGCTCGTCCGGCTCGCCACGGGCTTCGACATCCACCAGCTCACGTTCTCGTGGCTGTCGGGGGAGCCGGTGGACATGGTGCGGGAGCCGTTCGCCGGCGCCGCGGCCATCTGGTTCTGCACGCCTCCGGAGGGCCGGGTGACGGCCGTCGGCGGCGTGGCGGAGGCTCTGGCCTGCGAGGGAGTGGAGGACGCCGTCCTCACGGCGGCGGTGGGCGATGTGATTCCTCCGGTCCGGACTTCGGAGGACCGGGCGGGCTTCGCCTTCGCCACCGGAGCCGACGCGGACACCGCCCTGGCCCGGGCGAAGGAGTCCGTCGCGCAGTTCGCCGTGGAGCTCGCCGACGCCGCGGACACCACGCCCGCCGTGGACGCCGCCGAAAGGCCGCTGTTGCTGCTGATCGGCAGCGGCGGGCAGGTCTGGCGCGAGTACATGCTCCGGTCGATGGCGACCAGGTACCGGGTGCACCTGTTCTGCCCGGAGCCTCCGACCTGGGAGCTCCCCTACATCGAGGGCCACGGCGTGGTGGACACGCTGGACGTCGAAGCGATGACGGCCCTCGCCCGGGCCGGTTCGGCTTCGGCTTCCGCTTCCGCTTCGGAGGAGTTCTCCGGGGTGCTGACCTACGAGGAGACGCGGGTGGAGGCCGCCGCCGGGCTGGCCACCGCGCTGGGCCTGCGCACCAGCCCGCCCGAGGCGGTCCGCGCCTGCCGCGACAAGTACGCCGGGCGCGAGGCGCTGAGGCGCGCCGGGGTCCCGCAGGCCGAGTCGATCGCCGTCGCCGGCCTCGAAGAGGCCCGGGAGGCCGCCGACCGGATCGGCTATCCGGTGGTCGTCAAACCGCGCGCCCTCTCGGCCAGCTGCGGCGTGACCTTCGCGGCCGGTCCGGAGCAGCTGGAGGAGGCCTTCGAGGAGGCCGGCCGGATCTGGTTCGACGAGGTCGCCACGTACGAGCGCCCGATCCTGATCGAGGAGTTCCTCGACGGCCCGGAGATCAGCGTGGAGGCCGTGTGCCGCGACGGCCGCGTCACCGCCCTGTTCGTGGCCCGCAAGTCGCTCGGATACGCCCCCGGCTTCGAGGAGACCGGCCACCTGGTCCTGGCCGGGGACCCGCTCCTGGACGACCCCCGCCTGCTGAAGGTCCTCCAGGACGCGCACACCGCGCTCGGGCTCACCGATACCGTCACCCACACGGAGCTGCGGCTGACCG
Organism: Streptomyces hiroshimensis; assembly: GCF_014650335.1. GTDB lineage: Bacteria > Actinomycetota > Actinomycetes > Streptomycetales > Streptomycetaceae > Streptomyces > Streptomyces hiroshimensis. The sequence goes on along the minus strand of NZ_BMUT01000007.1, from coordinate 283,538 downwards.
GCGACGGACCGCGCGTCGTGGAGATCAACGCCCGGGTCGGCGGAGACCGCATCCCCTACCTGGGCGGGCTCGCCACCGGCGTGGACATCGGCCTGATCGCGGCCGACCTGGCCGTCGGCGCGGTGCCGGACACCGAACCCACGCGGTCGGCCGTCGCCGCCATCCGCTTCCTCTACCCCGACCGGGACCTGACGACCGCGTCCGTCGAGGTCGACCGCGACCGGCTCCCGGACGCTACCCACGACGTCCAGGTCCTGGCGGGCCCGGGCAAGGAACTCCGGCTGCCGCCCAAGGACCCCGTCCGCTCCCGCTACGCCTTCGTCATCGCGGTGGCCGGGACGGAGCAGAGCTGCGCGGCAGCGCTGGACGAGGCGGCCGCGGCCGTGACCGTCCACGGCACCCCGCTCGCCTGACGACGCCGTCGCCGGGCCCACCCGCCGGCACCGGCCGGCACCCACCCCTCAGCAAGGACACCCATTGTCGAAGATCATCGCCATCGTCTCCGGGGGCATGGACTCCGTGACCATGGCCCACCAGCTCAAGGAGCAGGGCAACGACGTACACCTGCTGTCGGTCGACTACGGCCAGCGGCACCGCAAGGAGCACGACTTCGCGGCCGCCGCGGCCGAGCGGCTCGGCGCCGTTCACCAGGTCGCCGACCTGCGCGCCGTCGGCGCCATGTTCCGCGGCTCCTCCCTCACCGACCCCTCGGTCGACGTGCCCGAGCAGACCTGGAGCGGTTACGGGGAGAGCCCGAACATCGTTCCGAACCGCAATGCCCTGCTCCTCGCCGTCGCCTTCGCGATCGCCGTCGTGGAGAAGGCCGAGGCCGTCGCCATCGGCGTCATAGCGGGCGACGTCACCTCGGTTCCCGACAGCACCCCCGCGTTCCTCGAATCCTTCATCGCCATGGAGAGGATCGCGACCCGCGGATACGCCCACCCGGACCTCGACCTGCTGGCGCCCCTGTCCGGGATGGAGAAGAGCGGCGTCGTCCTGCTGGGCGAGCGGCTCGGCGTGCCGTGGACCCGGACGTGGACCTGCTTCCGCGGCGAGGAGACCCACTGCGGCCGCTGCGCACCCTGCTGGGAACGGCAGGAAGCCTTCCGCGACGCCGGAGTACAAGACCCCACGATTTATCAGGACGGTGGATCATGACCCTGCGCATCACCAAGCAGTTCGCCTTCTCGGCGAGCCATCAGCTGGCCGGACTGCCCGAAGGCCACCAGTGCGGCCGCCTTCACGGCCACAACTACGTCGTCGAGGTCGAGCTGAGCGCCGGACGCGACCGGCTCACCCCGCCCGGCTTCGTCCGGGACTACGGGGAGCTCTCCGAGCTCAAGAAGTGGATCGACGAGCTGCTCGACCACCGGCACCTGAACGACGTGGTCAAGGAGCAGAACCCCTCGGCCGAGAACCTCGCGGTGTGGATCTACGAACAGTGGTTCACGGTCTACCCGGAGCTGACGGCCGTACGCGTCTCCGAGACGCCGAAGACCTGGGCCGAGTACCGGCCCTGACCCCGGCTCACCGCTGAAGGGCCCGACCAGAAGGGCCTGACCAGAAGAGTCCCGACAAGAAAAGGAGGTGGTGCCCTGTGGAACCGGAACTCGTCGTCAACGAGATCTTCGGCCCCACCTAGCGGCCTTCCAGGGCGAAGGCCGGTCCATCGGCCGCCGGTGCGCCTTCCTGCGGCTGGGAGGCTGCAACCTCTCGTGCCACTGGTGCGACACCCCGTACACCTGGGACTGGGCGGGGGAGAGCGACGCGGCGACCGCGTTCGATCCCAAGGCCGAGCTCCATCTCATGCCCGTCGGCGAAGTCGCGGAAAAGCTGCTCGCCTTCGGCACCGGCATGGTGGTGATCTCGGGCGGCGAGCCCTTGAACCAGCAGAAGCGGCTGGTACCGCTCGTCGGCGAACTGACCGGCCGTGGCGTCGAGATCGAGATCGAGACGAACGGCACCAGGGAGCCCGACGAGGACCTGATCGCGGCCGGCGTGCGCTTCAACGTCTCGCCGAAGCTCTCGCACGCGGGAGACCCGGTCGGGCGGCGCATCGTGCCGGCCGCCCTGCACAGGCTGGCGGGGCTTCCCTCCAGCACCTTCAAGTTCGTCTGCCGGGGGACGAGCGATCTCGACGAGGTCGCCGGCCTCGTCGGGGAGTACGGCATCCGATCGGTCTGGATCATGCCCGAGGGGCAGAGCAGCGAGGCGATCGGCAAGCACATGGACGTACTCGTATCCGAGGTCATCGACCGCGGCTGGAACATCACGACCAGGCTGCACACCCTGGTCTGGGGACACAAGAGAGGTGTCTGAGCGATGCTCAACACAGAGATGGACGCCGAGCTGCGGGGCATCGTCGGCGAGACCGACGCGGATCCCCTGGAGCGCCTCGCGCGCCGGCTCCTCCTGGAGATCGGCGAGGACCCGACGCGGGACGGCCTGAAGGACACCCCGGCGCGCTACGCCCGCTGGTGGCGGGAGTTCACCAACTACGACCCGGGCACCATCGAGACCCTCTTCGAGACGACCTCCTCGGGGCAGATGGTGCTGGTCTCGGGGATCGAGGTGTGGTCGCTGTGCGAGCACCACCTGCTCCCCTTCAACTGCTCCCTCACCATCGCCTACCGGTCCGCCGAGCAACTGCTCGGGCTGTCGAAGTTCGCCCGGATCGCCCACCAGCACGCCCACAAGCTGCAGGTCCAGGAGCGCCTCGTCTCGGACGTCGCGCACGACATCATGCGCATCACCGGAGCGCAGGACGTCGCCGTCATCGGCCAGGGCGAGCACCTGTGCATGACCATGCGCGGGATCAGGACCAGTGCCCGGATGACCTCGACCTCCTTCCACGGAGCCTTCGCGGAGGACAGCCCCGCACGCTCCGAACTGCTGACCTTCGTCCGGGGCTCCGCCTGACCGGAAGCCAGGGCACCGCCTGACACCGGAAGGCGGGAGCACCCGCAGACAGCCCCACCCACCGACGAAGGACACGCCTTGCCAGAGATCTTCCCCGTGCTCGACCTGCGCGACGCCGAACGGAGTGCGCAATCCCGCGCCGCATTCCTGGACGCCCTGCGGGCGGCCGTCCACGACATCGGCTTCTTCCAGCTCGTGGGCCACGGCGTCGAGGGCGCCGACGCCCTGCTCGGACTCGCCCGCGAGTTCTTCGCCCTGCCCGAATCCGAGCGGGACGAGCTCAGCATCCTCAAGTCGCCCTACTTCCGCGGGTACTCGGAGCTCGGCCGCGAACGGACACAGGGCCTGCCGGACCAGCGCCGGCAGCTGGACGTGGGACCGGAGTGCCCGGCCCTGCGCCCCGGCCCGGGCGACCCCTCCTACCTGTGGCTCGCCGGGCCCAACCAGTGGCCGTCCGCGCTGCCGGGCCTGCGCCCCGCGGTGCTGGAGTGGACGGACCGGCTGACCGGGGTCTCGCACCGGCTGCTCCGGCTCATCCTGGAGGCGCTGGACACGCCCGCGGACTTCCTCGACGACGTCGTGGCCCCGAGCCCGCACGTGCACTTCAAGCTCCTGCACTACCCGGGGCCGGCGGCCTCCGCGGCGGGCGAGGAGGAGCAGGGAGTGGGCGTCCACAAGGACTACGGCCTGCTCACCCTGCTGCTCCAGGACGACAAGGGCGGACTGCAGGTCGACGTCGGCGACGGCCGGTTCGTGGACGTCCCCGTCGTCCCGGGAGCGTTCGTGGTGAACCTCGGCGAGCTCCTGGAGGTCGCCACCCGCGGCTACCTGCGGGCCACCACCCACCGCGTGCGCCGGCCCGCCCCCGGCGTCGACCGCTACTCCGCGCCGTTCTTCTACAACCCGCAGCTGCACGCCGCCATGCGGCCGCTGCCGAGCCCCTACGTCAGCGCGGCCGGCGGAGTCGAGGACGACCCCGCCAACCCGCTGTTCGCCGGCTACGGCGAAAACGTCATGAAGGGAATGCTGCGGGCCTTTCCCGAGGTCGTCGCGGCCCACCACCCCGGCATGCGGGCACCGGCCGCATGACGCGCCCGTGCCCGCCGCGAGCCCTGCCGAGACGACTCCCGTGAGAGGGACACCGTGAACGAGTGCAAACCCGCCGTCCTCCTGGTCGACCCGCTCAAGAGCGGGGAGGGCTACAAGAAGGCGGCCGCGGACATGGGGCTGGCCGTCGTCGCCCTGTACACCCTGGGGGTCCGCGAACTGAACGCCCGTTGGCCGGACCACACCGACGGCGACGACCTGTCCCTCTACGCCTCGGACGCCTCCGAAGCGCTGGCAGCCCTCGGCAGCCTCGACTACGAGATCAGGGCCGTCGTCCCCGCCTTCGAGTCCGCGGTCCACCTCGCCGACGTCGTCGCGGACGCCCTCGGGCTGCCGGGCAACGACGTCTCCCTCGCGTGGGCCCGGCGGAACAAGGCCGCGATGCGCGCCCACGCGGCCGGGGCGGGCGTCCGCATCCCGGCCTTCCGCCGGGTGCGGGAGCTCTCCGAGGTCCCGGCGGCGGCCGCGGAGATCGGCTACCCGGTCATCGTCAAGCCCACCATGGACGCCGGCGCGAACGGCGTCACGCTGGTCAGGGACGCGCAGGCCGCCGAGAACCTCAGGATCGAGGACGAGAACGGCCTCTTCAGCTGGCCGGACGAGTGGCTGGTCGAGGAGTACGTCAGGGGCCGGGAGTTCGCGGTCAACTGCTTCAGCAGCGACGGCGACCACCGCGTCGTGGACATGTGGGAGTACCGCCAGCCCGATTCCCGGGACTACGACTTCCCGCTCTGGGACAACGTCCAGGCCGTCCCCGAGGACCCCGACTGGGACCGGGTCGCGGAACACGTCACGCACCTGCTCACCGCCTTCGGCGTGCACCGCGGACCCAGCCACACCGAGGTCAAGGTCAACGCCCGGGGGGTCCATCTCATCGAGCTGGGGGCCAGGCTCCCCGGCGGCCCCGCCACGGACCAGTGGGAGCAGTACACCGACATCCGGCCCTTCCACGACTCCCTCCAGTGCTACCTGGGGCGCCGCCCGGAGATCATGGACAAGCCGATCGGCAGCCGCGCGCTCTTCGGGGCCATCGCCGTCCGCAACGACGACGCCCCCGGCACGCTCGTCGCCGTGCACGGGCTGGAGCAGGTCCGCAGCCATCCGCTGGTCGACAAGGTGCTGGTCTCCTACGAGCCGGGTGACCACGTCCCCGTCACCCACGAGGTCAAGACCATTCCCGTCGGCGCCTGGGTGTCGGGCCCCGATCAGCAGACGGTCGAGCGCGTGCTCGCCGAGATCAGGGCGACCGTCAGGCTGGAGATCGCCCCGGATCCGCACTGATGTCCGCCGAGCCCGCCGAGCCCGCCGCGGCGACCGAGCCCGCACCGCGCCGGCTGCTCGCCGGCTACCGCGACCTGCTGGGAGCCCCCGGCTTCCGGCGGATCGCGGCGGCCGCCCTCGCGTCGAAGCTCCCGGCCGGCATGGTCCCCCTGAGCCTGCTGCTGCTCATCGGCCGGGAGTACTCCTACGGCGTCGCGGGCCTGGCCGTGAGCAGCCTGGCGGTGGGGGAGGGGCTGACCGCCCCCCTGCGCGGCCGGCTCGCCGACCGCCGTTCGCCCCGCGTGGTGCTGCCCGTCTGCCTCGCCGGATACCTGACGGCCGGCGCCCTGCTGCTCCTGGCCGTGGCCCACGGGGTGTCCGCCGTCGCGATCTGCTGCCTCACGGCGGTCGTGGGAGCCACCGTTCCCCCGGTCGGCATCATGATGCGCTCGGTCTGGTTCGCAAGCGCCGGTGCCCGGACGCTGCCCACCGCGATGGCCCTGGACACCACCCTGACGAACGCCGCCCTGATCACCGGCCCGGTGCTGACCGGCTGGCTCAGCCTGTCGGTCTCGGGATTCGCGCCGTTCGCCGCCATCGCGGCCCTCATGGCCGGTGCGGTCGGCGTGCTGACCGGCTTCCCGCTCGCACCGCGCCCGGCCCGTCCCGGTCACCGGGCGGCCGGGCCCCTGGCCTCGGCACCCCTGCGCCGCCTGATGGCCGCGCACGGCCTCTTCGTCGTCGCGATCACCGTCGTGGACGTCGTACTGCCCCTCCACGCCCAGGCCTCCGGCGCGGCCGGGTACGCGGGCCTGTACCTGGGGGCCATGTCCGTCGGCAGCATCCTGGGCAGCCTCGCCCTGGGCGCCGCCCCCGCCCTGCTGTCGCGCGGCCCGCGGATCTCCGTACTGCTCTGCGCGTTCGCGGCGGGGGCCGGCCTGCTGGCCCTGGCCGCGCGCCTGTCGCCGCTGACGGTCCTCCTGGTCTGCCCGGTGGCCGGAGCGGTCGTGGGCTCCGCCTTCGGCACCCTGTACACCCTCGCCGGGGACCTCGCCCCCGAGGGGAGGGTCACCGAGACCATGGCCTGGCTCAGCAGCCTCAACCAGGCCGGCGGGGCGGTGGGGGCGGCGGCGGGTGCGCACGTCGCCGCCGCGCAGGGCGGCGGCACGGCGCTCCTGCTGGTACCGGCCGTGGCCCTCCTGGCCGCGGCGATCGGCTGGAAAACGAAACCCGACCCCTCAGCAAAGGAGAAGAACGCGCCATGAACGCAGGCGAGATCAACGCAGACGAGATCACCGTAAGCGAGATCAACGTGGGCGAGATCGACGAGACGCTCGGGAAATTCCTGGCCGAGAACTACACGCCGGAGCGGGTGCAGCAGCTGGCGGACCGCTTCCAGCGCACCGGCTTCGTGAAGTTCGACGCGCACATGCGGATCGTCCCCGAAGAGCTGATAAACGCCGTGCGCGCCGAGGCCGACCGGCTCATCCGGGAGCACAAGGAGCGCCGCGACCTCGTGCTCGGCACCACCGGCGGCACACCGCGCAATCTGAGCGTGGTCAAGAGCCAGGACGTCGAGCAGAGCGACCTGATCCGCGCCGTCACCGGCTCGGAGGTCCTGCTGACCTTCCTGGCGGGCATCACTCGCGAGCGGATCATTCCGGAAGTGTCCGATGACGAGCGCTATCTGATCACGCACCAGGAGTTCGCGTCGGACACCCACGGCTGGCACTGGGACGACTACAGCTTCGCGTTCAACTGGGCGCTGCGCATGCCCCCGATCGCGAGCGGCGGCATGGTCCAGGCCGTGCCGCACACGCACTGGGACAAGAACGACCCCCGGATCAACGAGACCCTGTGCGAGCGGCAGATCGACACCTACGGGCTCGCCTCGGGGGACCTCTACCTGCTGCGCAGCGACACCACGATGCACCGGACGGTGCCGCTGGCGGAGGACGGGGCGGTGCGCACCATGCTCGTCGTCTCCTGGTCCGCCGAGCGCGATCTCGGCAAGGAGCTGACCGGGAACGACCGCTGGTGGGAGAACCCCGAGGCCGGTGCGGCGCGGCCGGTGCACCGGGCCGCCTGACCCCGGTCAGGGACGGGCGTCGCTGTGGCCGCACACCCAGGCCAGGGTGTCGAGCACTCCGTGAACGTAGTCCCTGGGCACGGTCCGCTGCGTGAAGTCCTCCAGTTGCGCTTGGGCGGCGTCCGCTTCGGCCGTCAGGGCGGGCAGGTCCGGGCGCCCGTCGCAGCGGCCGCCGGTCACCGGGGACACCTGTCCCCGGCCCAGAGCCCAGAGGTACGCGGTGAGGGCGCCGCGCGTGTACTGCGTCTGCCGGACCGGCCCCGCCGCCTTCCGGTCGAGCCGGCGATGGGCCTGCTGGACCTCGGCGACAGGGCGGACCCCGGCCCTCGGCCCTTCGGGACCGACGAGGTGAGAAGTAGTCATATCGGTACGCGTAGCCCCGTTGAACGGTTCTACGCCTCGCGTATCGGCGCCCGGCTGCCGGGGTAGTAGGGAGAGCGCGTCCCGACACTCCGGCGAAGGGGAAGCATCATGGCCGACCGCAGTGCGGCAGATGTGCCTGGTGGCTCAAGTGACGCCATGGCCAATCCGGCGATCAAGCGCGGCACGCTCTCACTGACGCAGTCGGAGGACGGCATCCCGACGCTCACGGTGAGCGGGGGGAACGCCATCGCCAAGGGCATCCGCGTGGTGGACGGCTCGGGCAAGGTGATCGCGGCCTACGTGGGGTTCTCCGTCGACGACCTCAGCGTGGCCAAGTCGATGCAGAGCGCGGTGTCCGGAGCCGTAGCCCACTCCCTGGACGGCATATCCGAGGAGCAGGCCGCGAAGGCGGAGGCGCCGTCGGGTGTCATCACCGGGCACACCGGCCCCGACACCCCGGTGAAGCTGACGCCGGACGAGTTCCGTGAACAGGTCGTCGTCACCTTGGCGGGCGGGCTCATCGACCTCTCCCGCGACCTGCGCCGCTGACGTCCCCGCGTTCCTTGATCCTCACGGCCCGGCGGCCGGCCGGAGGCTTACCGGCCGACGGCCGTGCGCCCCGACCGGCGCCGACGCGTGAGGCAGGTGAGGCGGGTGACCAAGGTCACGGAGGGGTCAGGCGTTCGGGCCGTCGGCCTGACCGTCGCGGGCCGCGTTCTTCTCCTTGATGCGCGCGGCCTCCTTGCGGACCTCGGCCTGGACGGCGCGCTCGCGCTGCAGCCACTCGGGCTGCGCGTCCTTCAGAGCGTCGATCTGCTCGGTGGTGAGGGCTTCCGTGACCCCGCCGCGGGCCAGGCCCGCGATGGAGACGCCGAGCTTCGCCGCGACCACGGGCCGGGGGTGCGGGCCGTTGCGGCGCAGCTCCTGCAGCCACTGGGGCGGATCGGCCTGCAGTGCGTTGAGCTCGCTGCGCGAGACGACACCCTCCTGGAACTCTGCGGGGGTGGCCTGGAGGTACACACCCAGCTTCTTCGCCGCGGTCGCGGGCTTCATGGTCTGGGTGGTCTTGTGCGACGTCATGCTGTCAAGGGTATCGAGCATGTGAGCTACCTCTGACCACGACCGGTAACCTGGCGGGGTGACAGGCTCGGAAGACTCCCCTTCGTTCCGGCTCGCGTATGTCCCTGGAGTGACACCCACCAAGTGGGTGCGGATCTGGAACGAGCGGCTGCCCGAAGTCCCACTGACGCTCGTGGCGGTGCCCGCCGCCGAAGCGTGCGAGACGCTGCGGCGCGGCGACGCCGACGCGGGTTTCGTACGGCTGCCGGTGGACCGGCAGGACCTCAGCGCGATCCCCCTCTACACCGAGACGACCGTGGTCGTGATCCCCAAGGACCACGTCGTGGCGGCGGTCGACGAGGTGTCCCCGGAGGATCTGGCCGACGAGATCGTGCTGCATCCCCTCGACGACGTCCTGGGCTGGGAGACGCTTCCCGGGCAGCCCGCGATCGAGCGTCCCGCCACGACGGCGGACGCCATCGAGCTGGTGGCGGCGGGGGTGGGCGTGCTCGTCGTGCCGCAGTCGCTCGCCCGCCTGCACCACCGCAAGGACCTCACCTACCGGCCGCTGTCGGACGCCCCCGAATCCCGCGTCGCCCTGTCGTGGCCGCAGGATGAGACCACCGACCTGGTCGAGCACTTCATCGGGATCGTCCGCGGGCGGACGGTCAACAGCTCGCGGGGCCGACCCCTGCCCCAGGCGGGGCAGACCAAGGAACGGACCAAGGCCCAGGCCAAGACCCAGGGCAAGGCGCAGCCCAAGCAGAAGCGCCCCGGCACGGGCGGCGGCGCGCAGCGCAAGCCGGCGGCCGGCAAGTCCGGCGGCAAGGCCCCCCGGGGCGGCGCGGCCGGCTCCAAGGGCGCCCAGCGCGGAAAGCCCCGCCGCAAGTCGTGACCCGGGCGTGCGCCTCCCTCACCCGCTGAGGCACCGCGAGCGCGGCTGCGCAAGGCGGGTGAGCAGGCGGCCGAGCACGTTCCGGTCGCCGGGCAGGGCGAAGTGCTCGATGCCGGGGTTGTCGGTCAGGCTGAAGCGGTGGCAGGGCATGGCCCGCCAGGCCTCGACCGCCTCGTTGGTGATGTCCTCCTGATTGCCGTCGCCGTCCCGGTGGAGGAAGCGGTCGGTGGTGATCACCTGCCCCGGCTTCAGTCCGTCCAGCTGTGCACCGACGACCGACGGCAGCCCGGACCCCTTCTCCGCGTACGCATCGACGCCGGGGAACCAGCGGGGGCCGGTGAAGCGGACGAAGCCGAGGTAGTGATCGGCGAGCTCCGAGGCCACCGGCAGGCCCGCGTCGGCGAACAGCTTCCGGTAGTCGCGCGGCGTGTAAGAGCGGCCGGTCGAGGTGTCCCGGACCACGGCCTCCCGGTTCCCGAAGACCGCGGGATCGGAGGCGCTCATGTACGTCGAGGGCGCGGTGAGGTACATGAGCGCGCTGCTGACGGCATTCTCCCGCGTCGCCGGGTAGCCGAAGTCCTGGGCGTTCAGGCCGGTGAACAGCACTGGGTAGAGCAGGCCCTGCCCGGGGAGGTTCCCCGCGAGGGACGTGAAGCCGTGGACGTAGGTGTCGCGCCACGCGCGTGAGGTGTGGGTCAGCAGGTACTGCGCGTAGAGCGGCCCGTTGGAGTGGCCGACGAGGTGGACGGGGCGGTTGCCGTTCTCCCTGTACGTGCGCTCGACGAGCCTGCGGGTCCGCTCCAGGAAGCCGCCCATGTCCGGGGTGAGCCGGGCGTCGTAGCCCGCCACCCGGATGTCGGCGTCGCGCCGGTACCCCCGGTCTTCGAGCGCCCGGTACAGCGGCTCGTAGAAGGGCGCGCTGTCCGTCCTGCCGTGGCCGGCGATCCGGACCGTGACCCCGGGCTGCTCCGAGAAGCGTTCCGGCATCGGCTTCGACCGGTCGCCGTCGTAGCGGAGGGTGAGCAGCCGGTCCTGGCAGACCTGGCTGAAGACGGTGCTGGGGTGATCGTTGCGGTACCAGTCCTGGAAGGTGCCCGACCGGGGGCAGCCGGGCGCCGCCGTCTGGCGCTCGACGTTCACCTGCAGCCGGGTGAGGCGGAACGCGGGGAACAGCACGACCGGGGTTCTGCCGGGCGAGGACGCGCCGGCGGTGTCCGGAAGGACGGCCAGCACGATCAGCGCCGCCATCACGAACCGGAGCCAGGACTTACCGGGCACGCCCGACCACCTCACTCGTCACGACTGCCGGTCACCCTGCCAGGTCCCGGCGCCGGAGGCGGCCGCTTGGCGTGAATGCCACGCAAGCGCGGCGGAAGATCGCCTCCACAGTTGGTAATGGGATCCATTTTCATATAGCGTCGGGTCCGTACCGACCGGAGAGGACCCCGAACCCCATGGCCGTTCCCAAGCGGAAGATGTCCCGCAGCAACACCCGCCACCGCCGCGCCCAGTGGAAGGCCGTCACGCCGCAGCTGGTGCCCCTCACGGTCGACGGCGTCGCCCGCCTGGTGCCGCAGCGCCTGGTCAAGGCCTACGAGCGCGGGCTGCTGCGCCCCGAAGGCTGACGGGCATGCGCGGACGACTGCCCGTCACCGTTCTCTCCGGCTTCCTCGGAGCGGGCAAGACCACCCTGCTCAACCACGTGCTGAGCAACCGCGAGGGCCTGCGGGTCGCCGTGATCGTCAATGACATGAGCGAGATCAACATCGACGCCGCGCTCGTGCGCGGCGGTGAGGCCGCCCTGTCGCGGACCGAGGAGCGCCTGGTCGAGATGACCAACGGGTGCATCTGCTGCACCCTGCGGGACGACCTGCTGGAGGAGGTCGGCCGCCTCGCCCGCGAGGACCGCTTCGACCATCTCCTCATCGAGTCCAGCGGCATCTCCGAACCGATGCCCGTGGCGGCGACCTTCGCCTTCCCCCGCGACGACGGCGCCACCCTCGGCGACCTGGCGCGCCTCGACACCATGGTGACGGTCGTCGATGCCGCGGGTTTCCTGCCTGAGCTGGAAGGCGGGGACGGGCTCGCCGAACGCGGGCTCGACCAGTACGAGGGCGACGAGCGCACCGTCAGCGACCTGCTGATGGACCAGATCGAATTCGCCGACGTCATCGTGCTCAACAAGCTCGACCTCGTCGACGCGGAGAGCGCCGGACGGCTGCGGGCCGCCCTCGCCCGGCTCAACCCGCCTGCCCGGGTCGTGACCGCCACCCACGGGCGCGTGGACCTCGGCGACGTCCTCGGGACCGGGCTGTTCGACCTGGAGCGGGCGCAGCAGGCCCCGGGCTGGGTCATGGAGCTCAACGGGGACCATGTCCCGGAGACCGAGGAGTACGGCATCTCCAGCACGGTCTTCCGCTCCGGCACCCCGTTCCACCCGGGCCGCCTGTGGGAGTTCGTCACCGTAGGCCTCGACAGCGGGGCTTACGGCCGGGTCCTGCGCTCCAAGGGCTTCTTCCGGCTGGCGAGCCGGCCCCGGGTGACCGGCCTGTGGTCGCAGGCCGGCTCTGTCGCCCGCTTCGAGCCCTCCGGATTCCGGGACACGGACACGGGCGCGGACGCCGGCTCGGAGCCGGGCAGTGCCCAGGGCCAGGAGTTGGTCTTCATCGGCACCGGCCTGCGCGCCGACGAACTCCGCGCCGCCCTGGCGGGCTGCCTCATGCAGGACGGCGAAGGCCTCCCTGCCGCGGACCCGTTCCCCGCGTGGGACACCCACGGAATCGACGACGCCTGCGAGGCCGGGGTCCCGGGGCCGCCCGTGGGATGATCATGCCCATGTGGAACCGCGGGGGCGCGTGCAGGCGCTGTGGAAGGGACGGCCGCTTCTGGCGGCGCACGTGCCGGCGCTGCCGGCGCCCGGACCGGGCCGAGCGGGCCGATCTGGCCGTCGACGCCGCGGACACCGCGATCGAGATCGGCGCACTGGGCTGGGTGTGGCGCGTGATCCGGACCGTGGTGAGGGTCCTGACCGACTGAGGGCGGGCCCGGCGCGGAGCCCCGCCCGAGGCCGCGCCTACGGGCCCTCTCGGCGCGGGCGCAGCACCAGCGCCACCAGGACCGCCGTGACCGCGAGGCACGCGGCGGCGACGGCGGACACCGCCGTGAACCCCTCGTCGTAGGCCCGCCGGGCGGCGCCCAGTACGCCGCGGGCCGCGGACGCACCGAGCCCGTCCCCCGTCTCCGCCGCCCCGCTGAACGACTGTTCGACGGAAGTCCGCTGCTCGGGGGAGAGCCCGGGGAACGCGGGCAGGGCCACGCGGTACGTCGCGGTCAGCACCGTCCCCAGCACGGCCACCCCCAGGCCGGCGCCCAGCTCGAAGGACGTCTCCTGGATCGCGGCCGCCTCGCCGGAGCGCTCCGGCCGCGCCGCACTCATGATGGAGTCGGCGCCCAGCGTCATGACGATGCCGGCCCCGTACCCGGCCACCAGCATCGGCCCGATGAGCGTGCCGTACTGGGCCGTCTCCCCGACCAGGGTCAGTACCGCCAGGGCGCCCGCGAAGACGGTGAGCGCTCCCGTGAGCGACCACCGGTTGCCCCACCGGGCCGACAGCCACGGCGCGGTCGTCGCGCCGACGGCGTTGGCGCCCGCCAGGGGCATCAGCGCGAGCCCCGCCCGCAGGGGGGAGTAGCCCCCGGTCTGCTGCAGCCACTGCGTGAGGAAGAACAGCAGGGCGACGTAGCTGCCGAAGCAGCTGATGACGCACACGGTGGCCGTCGAGAACCGGCGGTCGGCGAACAGCGAGAAGTCCAGCAGGGGTTCGGCGAGCCGCCGCTGCCGCCGTACGAAGGCGTGAAGCAACAGGGCCCCGCCGAGGGCGGCGACAACCACGGCCCAGTCCACGCTCAGACGCTCGCCGGCCTGCTTGAGGGCGTAGACGACGCCGCCGAGGCCCGTGACGGACAGCGCGACGCTCGCCAGGTCCCAGCGGCGCGGCGCGGGGTTCCTCGACTCGGGGATGACGCGCGCGCCGACGGCCAGGATGACGAGGACGATCGGCACGTTGACGAGGAAGACGGCGCCCCAGCCCCACCGCTCCGTCACCAGCCCGCCCACCAGCGGTCCTATGGTCGCGCCGACGCTGTGCGCCGCCGTCCAGATGCCGATGGCGACGGCCCGCTCACGGGCGTCGGTGAAGACGACCCTGATGACGGCGACCGTCGAGGCCATGATCATGGCGGCGCCGACGCCGAGGGCGATCCGCGCGGCGATCAGCTGGGGCGTCGAGGCGGAGAACGCGGCGGCCGCGGACGCCAGGCCGAACACGGCGAAGCCGCCGAGCACCATGCGCTTGCGGCCGATGCGGTCGCCCAGCGTGCCGCACGTGACCAGCAGGGCGGCGAGCGTCAGGGAATAGACGTCGACGATCCACAGCAGCTGCACTCCGCTCGGGTGCAGGTCCCTGCTCATGCTCGGTACGGCGACGTGGAGCACGGTCAGGTCGATGCCGCACAGCAGCAGGCTCGTGCAGAGCACGGCCAGGACCGCCCGGCGTCTGCCCGGGGTGACCGGCGACTCCGCTTCCGTTCCCGCTTCCGCGCGTGCCGGTGCCTCGCTTTTCGCCATACCCGCACTATGGGACGCTACCCACGCGGCATACAAGAACGGTCATGAATGTGCCGTAGTACCACTCTGTATACCGACTCTGCATATCGACTCTGCCCACCGACTTGGAGGTGGTCCCCGTGCGGGACAGCAGCCAGGAGACGCCGGAGTACTGCGCGATCGAGACCGCGATGGAGGTGCTCGGCGGCCGCTGGAAGCTCGCCATCCTCAAACAACTGCTCACGGGGACGCTGCGGTTCAGCGAGCTCAAGCGCGCCCTGCCCCGTATCACCCAGCGCATGCTCACGCGCCAGCTGCGCGAGCTGGAGGCGGACGGGCTGATCACCCGCACCGTGTACCGCGAGGTGCCGCCGCGCGTCGAGTACGCGCTGACCGAGGCCGGCCGGAGCCTGGACGCCATCGCGGACCAGCTCGACACATGGGGCCGCTGGTACCGCGACACGTACCGCGCGGCGGACCGCTCCGCGCAGGAGCAGCCCACCGCCACGGCCGTCGGAACTCCCTAGAACTCCCTGAGGTTCTCCTTGAGCGTGCGGCCGGGCTCGTAGGCCGCACGGGTCAGGCCGCGGCGCTGCAGCGCGGGGACGAGGCCGTCGGTGACCTCCGCGATGTAGCGCCGGTTCAGCCGCAGCAGGGGCGTGGTGAGCATGAAGCCGTCGCCCCCGGCCTCCTCCATCACCTCGCCCATGCGCTCCGCGACCTGATCCGGCGTGCCGACCAGGTCCACCGAGGACACCAGCCCGCCCGCGCCGTCCACGACCAGCTCGCGCAGGGTCTTGCCGCTGCCCCACTGCTGCAGCTGGTCGAGGGAGCCCTGCTCGCCGTTGGTCTCCAGCCGGTACGGCAGGGGCTCGTCGAGGTCGAACCGGGCGAAGTCGATCTCCGTGAGCGCGGAGGTCTGGGCCAGGATGTCGTGGATGAACTGCGGTGAGGAGACCATGCGGGCGTGCTTGTCGCGGGCGTCCTGCTCGGTCTCGCCCAGCACGGGCGTGACGCAGAACAGCACCTTGATGCGGTCCGGATCGCGGCCGAAGTCCGCGGCGTGGCGGCGCACGTCGTCACGGAACTTCCGCATCCCCTCGACGCCGTTGGCGATGGCGATGATCGAGTCGGCGTTCCGTGCGGCGAAGACCCGCCCGCGCGGAGAGGCGCCGGCCTGGACGAACGCGGGGCGGTGCTGGGGCGAGGGCACGGTGTTCAGCGGGCCGCGCACGCTGAAGTGCTTGCCCCTGAAGTGGATCGGGCGCACCTTGGTGTGGTCGGCGTAGATCCCCTTCTCCCGGTCCAGGACGACGGCGTCGCGGTCCCAGGAGGCGAACAGCTGCCGGACCACGTCGACGTACTCGTCCGCCATCTCGTACCGGACGTTACGCGGCGGCAGCTCGTCCATGCCGAAGTTCCGCGCCGCCAGGGTCTCCGCGCTGGTGACGATGTTCCACCCGAAGCGCCCGCCCAGCATGCTGTCCATCGTCGAGGCCAGGCGTGCGGTCATGAACGGCGGATAGGCCATCGTGGACAGTGTGGTGACGATGCCCAGGTGCGAGGTGGCCAGCCCCATGGCCACGGCCAGCGGCACCGGATCGTGCTTGGGAACGGACATCGCCTGACGGAGGGCCGCCTCCGTGGAGCCGCCGTAGCTCTCCGGGACCATCAGCTTGTCCTCGACGATCACGTAGTCGAAGCAGGCGCGCTCCAGGGCCCGGGCGACCTCGGTGTGGAACTTTCCGTCCCACGGGGACCCGCCCGTACCGAACGGCCCCTGCCAGTCGTCGGGCGTGAAGTTGAAGATGAAGGCGAGGTGGAACTTACGCGTCATGCGTCTTCCCTCCGCTCTCGGTGGATGCCGCGCCGCTCCCGGTGGATGCCGGCCCGCTCCCGGTGGACGCCTCGCGCCGGTCCGGCCGGGAGCGGGCGAAGAGCAGGCCCTCGCCGCCGCGCACCAGGGCGGCCGCCTCCGCGGTCACATGGCGGAACAGCTTCTCCCCGAAGGCGGCGCTCGCCCCCGACGTGGGCGACAGCACCCCGCCGGTGGTGGTCTGCTCCGTGTCGACGGGATGCAGGTACACCCCGCTGCGCGGCGGGCGGTCGTGGTCCGGGCGGGATGCGCCCACCAGGTCGGGCCGCAGGTACAGCATCAGGCTCGTCTCGGTCAGCCCGGCGTGTTCGGCGTGCCAGCCGGGGAAGGCGGGGAACTCCGCCGTCAGCCAGGACTCCTGGACGAGGCTCCACCAGCTGAAGGCGAAGATCTCCTGCTCCTCGACCAGCCCTTCCTGCCGCACCTGCTCCAGGGCCTCGAAGATGAACGGCTCGTTCTCGTAGTGCCCGTTGACCACGATCAGGCGCAGGAACGGCAGCCCGGCCAGGGACGTGAGGGCGTCGCGGAGGAACCGGATGAGGGTGTCGCCGTTCACGTACACCGTGCCGGGAAAGGACAGCCCGCCGCCGCTCTGCGGCAGCGAGCGGGCGGCGACCGACTGCACGGGCAGGGTGATCCCGCCCAGGTCGGCCGCGAGCTGCCGGGCGAACTCCTCGGCGAGCACGGTGTCCACGCAGAGCGGGAGGTGCGGACCGTGCTGCTCGGTGGCCCCGATCGGCCAGACCAGCGTACGGGCCGCGGCCACCCGCTCCTCGACGCAGGAGCTGGTGAGATCGGCGAAGGAACCGGAGACGGGAGCGGGGGAGGAGCAGGGGTCCGGGAGCAGGCTGCTCATGTGGCCGCCTCCAGGGGGCCCTGTGCGAGGCCCGCGGCTTCGCCGACGATGCGGTCCAAGGTGGCGTACGTGTCGGTGTGCAGCGCCGTGTAGACCTGCACGGCCTGGGCGCCGACGCTCAGGTAGTCGGCGACGTCGCGGCCCGAGGCGACGCCTCCGCAGCCCAGCACGGGCAGATCGAAGCCGCGCTTGCGCAGGCGCCAGACGGCCGCGAGGACGAGCGGCTTGATGCCGGGGCCGGAATAGCCGAAGGTGCCGCCCAGCTCCAGCTCGCCGGTGTCCGGCACCACGGCCGCCCCCGGGATCGTGTCGCTCACGGTCACGGCGTCGGCCCCGCCGGCCAGCGCCGCACGCACCCGGGCCTCCAGGCCCTCGCCGATGGCCAGTTTCACCGAGAAGGGCAGCGAGGTCCGGCTCCGCGTCGCGGCGGCGTAGGCGTACACCCGCTCCGGAGTGTCGTCGGTGAGCCCCGGCCCCTCGTTCAGGCACGAGATGCCGAGCTCCAGGGCCCGGCACCCCGTGGCCTGCACCTCGGCGGCCAGCGCGCCCAGCTCGCGGGGGGTGTCGGCGTGCAGCGAGGCGATGACCGGCAGGTCGTCCTGGGCGAAGGAGCGGAGCACCATGAGCCAGTGGTCGACCGTCCGCTTCGAGTACGTGGTGCTGTTGAGCATGCCCACGGGCAGCCGCACGAGCCGCTCGTCCAGCCCCCTCGGCGGGCTGGGGTGAATGGTCTTGGTGACCACGGCTCCTGCGCCGGTCTCCAGGAGCCTGCGGATGTTGCGCTCCTGGTCCGTCAGGAGCCCGGACCCGACGATCACGGCGTTCCTGATCCTCAGGCCCAGTACGTGAACAGCGGACACACGGTCCTCCGGGAGGTGTCAGGCGGGGATGCCGGCCTGGACGGCTTTCTGCTGCTGTCCGGTGGCCGACACGATGGCGTCGATCAGCAGGTCCGGCTTCCCGGCGAATTCGTCGAAGTCGACGGCGTGTACGGAGCCCACACGGTGCAGGCCCTTGAGAAGGTGGCTCGCCGATTCGGCGAAGGGCTGCCGGGTGATGAGGACGACGGGGCGGCCCATGGCCGTGGCCCAGCCGAGTTCCACGTGCGTGCCGTCCGTCCGGTGCAGCGTCTTGTCGTCCAGCAGGGGGAGAACGGGGACGAAGACGTCGCACTTCCGCATCCAGCGGTAATCGCGCACCGACACCTGCTCCGGGGTGAAGGAATCGGTCTCCGCACCGAACTTCTCCACGACGTGGGCGGAGAATATGTTCCCGCCGTTCTCTTCGACGACGGCGATCGCGGTCGAGATCGCATCCTGCAGCGAGGCGGTGAACCCGCCGGGGAGAATGGCGTGCTGGATCGGTCCGCCGACGAATACGTCGAGGCCGGTGAGGGGGCCGGGACGATTCCTTACGATTTTCACCGCGATTGCTCCTTCACTTGCTTCTGCATGCGCTTCTTCACTTGCTTCTTCACATCTTCCCGGTGTGCGTCATCGACGATGAAGAAAGCGTGGCACCGGCCCTCAAGCAGCGTCAATCAACGCCGGGACGGTTGGCCGAATCATCAACCGGCCCTGAACGCAGGCGCTTTGCACGGGCGATGACCGAGCGGGCACGGCGAATGCCCGTACCGGGGTTCAGGGGTGCCCGGAACGACGCGCCGAAAAGAAATGACAACCCGCAAAGGGGCGGCCAGGGACGCCTGAGAGGCCGGGGCGCGCCGGAACGGCCCGGTTGAATACCGGCCACGCTTGTCGTCGTTGGACCCGGCGCTCCGCCCACCCCCTCTCCGACCGCCGGACGGGAAAGCGGAAGGAGCGGGACGGTCATGAAGCGGTTGCCCGCACCGCCGCGACCGGGCGCGGGAACGCCGGGGCCGGCCGGCGAAGGCCAGGTCCCGCCGCATCGCTTCGCGTTCCCCGGCGGGCGGATCCGGGCAGGAACTCCCCTGCGCCGGGCATGCCCACTCCACCCGGGCACTTGTAGAAACGCACCCGGAGGCCCGTACGGGCATCGCGGTGCCACCACCACGCGGCAGGGAGTGCACCTTGGAAGCCGAAGAGCGAAGACGGGGGATGCTCGAACTGGCCCGGCGCAACGGAATGGTCGACGTCGGCAAACTCGCCGTCGACTTCGGTGTGTCGAGAGAGACCGTCCGCCGCGACCTGCGGGTCCTGGAGGAGCACGGGCTGGTCCGGCGCACCCACGGGGGCGCGTATCCCGTGGAGAGCGCGGGCTACGAGACCACGCTGGCCTTCCGGACCACCATGCACGTCCTGGAGAAGCAGCGGATCGCGGCCGCCGCCGGGGAGGTCGTCGGGGACGCCGAGACGGTCTTCGTCGACGAGGGGTTCACCCCTCAGCTGATCGCGCAGGCACTGCCCCGCGACCGTCCCCTGACGGTGGTCACCGCCTCCCTCGCGGCGGCGAGCAGCCTGGCGTCCGCCGAACTCGTCACCGTCCTGCTGCTCGGCGGGAGGGTGCGCGGCAGCACCCTGGCGACCGTGAGCCACTGGGCCACCCGCATGCTCGCCGGGTTCGTGATCGACCTGGCGTTCATCGGTGCCAACGGCATCTCCCGGGAGTACGGGCTGACCACGCCCGACCCCGCCGTCGGCGAGGTCAAGGCCCAGGCCGTACGGGTCTCGCGGCGCCGGGTGTTCGCCGGTGTGCACACCAAGTTCGGGGCCGGCAGCTTCTGCCGGTTCGCGGACGTCTCCGACTTCGAAACGATCATCACGGACACGGCGCTGCCCCTGGCCGAGGCGCACCGCTACTCGCTCATGGGCCCCCAGGTCATCCGCGTATGACCGGCCCCCTGCCGACCGGCGCCCCTGGAACCCGACCGGACGCCTCCACCCCAGACCGGGAGCCCTGCGATGACCCACCGAACCCCACGCGGCCCGAGGGCGCTCGTCGCGGCCGCCGCAGCGTCCGGACTGCTCGCCGCATGCGCCGGGGCCGGCGGCACCGCAGCCTTCGGCGGCGACGCCCTCAACGTGCTCATGGTCAACAACCCGCAGATGGCGCAGTTGCAGAAGCTGACCGCCGCGCACTTCACCAAGGCCACCGGCATCAAGGTGAACTACACGCTGCTCCCGGAGAACGACGTCCGCGACAAGACGGGCCAGGACTTCTCCCACCAGACGGGCCAGTACGACGTGGCCACCATCAGCAATTACGAAGTCCCCTTCTACGCGAAGAACCGCTGGCTGCTCCCCCTGGACGCGTACGCGGCACAGGACACCGCCTTCGACCAGGACGACATCCTCAAGCCGGTCCGGGACTCGCTGACGGCGGACGACGGCAGGCTGTACGCCGAGCCCTTCTACGGCGAGTCGTCCTTCCTCATGTACCGCAAGGACGTCTTCGCGGAGAAAGGCCTGACCATGCCCGCCCGCCCCACCTGGGAGCAGGTCGCAGGCCTCGCCGCGAAGGCCGACGGCGCACGGCCCGGCATGAAGGGCATCTGCCTGCGCGGCCAGCCCGGCTGGGGAGAGGTGATCGCCCCGCTGACCACCGTCGTCAACACCTTCGGCGGCACCTGGTTCGGCGAGGACTGGCGGGCGCAGCTCACCGCGCCGGAGTTCGTCAGGGCGACGGAGTTCTACGTCGGCCTCGTGCGCAAGCACGGTGAGGCCGGAGCCGCCCAGGCCGGCTACGCCGAGTGCCTCAACAGCCTCACCCAGGGCAGGACCGCCATGTGGTACGACGCGACGGCCGCCGCCGGATCGCTGGAGGCCGCCGGGTCCCCGGTGAAGGGCAGGATCGGCTACGCACCGGCCCCGGTGGACAGGACGAAGTCCTCCGGCTGGCTCTACACCTGGGCCTGGGGAGTGCAGAAGGCCGCCAGGCACCCGGACAAGGCGTGGAAGTTCATCTCCTGGGCGTCGGGCAAGGCGTACGAGGCGCTGGTGGGCAAGGAGGCCGGCTGGGCCGCCGCGCCGGCCGGCAAGCGGGCCTCGACCTATGCGAACGAGGACTACCGCAAGGCGGCGGGCGCCTTCGCCGAGGTCACCCGCGAGGCCATCGGCAGCGCCGATCCGCGCAGCCCGGGCACCCAGCCGCGCCCGGCCCCCGGCATTCAGTTCGTCGGCATCCTGGAATTCTCCGACCTGGGCACCAGGGTCTCCCAGGAGATCAGCGCCGCCATCGCCGGGCGCCGGTCCGTCGGGGAGGCGCTGCGGAAGTCCCAGGCGATGGCGGCCAAGATCGGCGAGGAGTACCGCAACCGATGACCGATCCGCTGACGGCGGCGCCCGCAGCCCGCGCCGGAGCCGTGCCCCGCACCGCCGGCCCCCGGCCGAAGCCCCCGGCCCTGCGGGCCTGGGCCACCCGTGCCCCGCTGCTGCCGGCGCTGGTGTTCCTGATCGCGGTCACCCAGCTGCCGTTCGCGGCCACCCTGGTCATCTCCCTCTTCGACTGGAATGCCCTCCGGCCCGGCGAGCGCCGCTTCACCGGCCTGTCGAACTACACCGCCGTCGTGCACGACGCCGGTCTGCGGGACGCGGTCGTCACGACCATGGTCCTGACCGCCTCCGTGGTCGTCACCAGTCTCGTCCTCGGACTGCTGCTCGCCCTGCTGCTCGACCGCTCGTTCCGCGGCCGCGGGCTGGTGCGCACCCTCCTGATCGCACCCTTCCTGCTCGTGCCCGTCGCGGCCGCCCTGCTGTGGAAGCACGTGCTCTACAACCCCGAGTACGGGCTGCTCAACGGCGCCCTCACCTGGGCCGGCCGGCTCTTCGGCGTCGACAGCCCGCCCCAGCCGGACTGGATCTCCTCGATGCCGCTGCCCGCGGTGGAGGCCGCGCTGGTGTGGCAGTGGACGCCGTTCATGATGCTCATCCTGCTGGCCGGGCTGCAGAGCCGCTCCCCGGAGACGGTGCAGGCGGCCCGGCTGGACGGCGCCGGCGACTGGCAGGTCTTCCGGTACGTGACGCTGCCTCACCTGCGCCGGTACCTCGAACTGGGCACGCTCCTGGGCGCGATCCACATCGTGCAGAACTTCGACGCGGTGTTCACCGTCACCTCCGGGAGCCTGGGCACCGCGAATCTGCCGTACGCGATCTACCGGACCTTCTACCAGGCCCACGAGTACGGGCAGGCCTCCGCCGCCGGAGTGCTCGTCGTGACCGGCTCGGCCGTGATCGCGACATTCGCCCTGCGCGTGGTCTCGTCCCTGTTCCGGGGAGGGGTGTCCCGAGGATGACCGCCGCCGATGCCGACGCCGCCGCCCTGCCGCCGGAGGCCCGCCGGGCCCGCTGCCGCGGCCTCCTGCCGGGGCTGCTGGCCTGGCTGGCAGGCCTCGTCCTCTTCCTGCCGGTGGCCTGGATGGTGCTCACCTCCCTGCACTCGGAGAGCGACGCCGCCACCAACCCCCCGTCGGTCGCCGCTTCCCTGACCCTCGACGGCTACCGCACGTTCTTCGGGGCCGGGGGAGGGACGAGCCCCTGGCCCGCGCTGATCAACTCGGCCACGGCCGGAGTGACGTCGACGGTGCTCGTCCTGACCCTCGCGCTGCCCGCGGCCTACGCGCTGTCCATCCGTCCGGTGCGCAAGTGGACCGACGCGCTGTTCTTCTTCCTCTCCACGAAGATGCTGCCGGTGGTGGCCGGGCTGCTGCCCGTGTACCTGTTCGCCAGGGACACCTCGCTGCTCGACAACATCTGGCTGCTCGTCGTCCTCCACACGTCGATGAACCTGCCGGTCGCCGTGTGGATGCTGCAGTCCTTCCTCTCCGACATCCCCGTCTCCCTCGTCGAGGCCGCCCGACTCGACGGCGCCCGGCTGCCCGCGGTCCTCGGCCGGGTGGTCGCCCCGCTGGCCGGCCCGGGGATCGCGGCCACTGCACTGATCTGCTTCATCTTCAGCTGGAACGAGCTGCTCTTCGCCCGGGCCCTGACCGCGGTGACCGCGCAGACCGCGCCGGTCTTCCTGACCGGGTTCATCACCAGCCAGGGCCTCTTCCTCGCACAGGTCTGCGCCGCCTCGGTCGTCATCTCGCTGCCGGTCCTGGCCGGCGGCTTCGCCGCCCAGGACAAGCTCGTCCAGGGCCTCTCCCTAGGAGCCGTCAAATGAAGGCCGCCGTCGTCGAAGCCCCGGGCCGGATCCGTATCGCCACGCTCGCGGACCCGGCCCCGGGCCCGCACGAGGTCGTGATCGACGTGGCCGCGTGCGGGCTGTGCGGCACCGACCTGCACATCGTGCAGGGAGGGTGCGCCGCGAGCCTGCCGGTCGTACCGGGGCACGAGTTCGCGGGGGAGGTCGTCGGCACCGGTTCCGGCGTGACCCGGCTGCGGGTCGGCGACCGGGTGGCCGTCGACCCCTCGCTCTACTGCCAGGAGTGCCGCTACTGCCGCATGGGGCGGGGCAACCTGTGCGACCGCCGGGGCGCGATCGGCGTCACCGCGGCGGGCGGTGCCGCCGAGTACGCCCTCGCCCCGGCGGCCAACTGCGTGCGCCTGCCCGAGCACGTCGACGTGCGCGACGCGCCGCTCATCGAGCCGCTGTCCTGCGCGGTGCGCGGCTACGACGTGCTCGGCAGCCGGCTCGGCGCCGACGTGCTGATCTACGGCTCGGGGACGATGGGCCTGATGATGCTGGAGCTGGCCAAGCGCACGGGGGCCGGCTCCGTGGACGTCGTCGACGTCAACCCCGCGCGGCTGGCGACGGCCCGCGCCCTGGGCTGTACGCGGACCGCCGCCTCGGCGCAGGAACTGGAGCAGGCGCGCGGCTGGGACGTGGTCATCGACGCCACCGGCAACGCCGCCGCCATCCAGGACGGCCTGGGGCGGGTCGCCAAGGCCGGCACGTTCCTGCAGTTCGGCGTCAGCGAGCTCGCGGCCACGGCCACCATCGAGCCGTACCGCATCTACCACCACGAGATCACCATCACCGGATCCATGGCGGTACTCCACAGCTACGAGCGGGCCGCCGAGCTGTTCGCGGCCGGGGTCCTCGACCCCGGGGTGTTCATCAGCCACCGGCTGCCGCTGGAGCGGTACCCCGAGGCGATGGACCGCTTCCGGGCCGGGGAGGGCTGCAAGATCGTGGTGGTGCCTTAGACGCGGTGCCTTAGACGCGGTGCCTTGGACGTGGAGGCGCGGGCTACGGCGGCGCCGTCCGCGTCACGCGCCCCCGGCGCGGCGGACCGTCACGTCGCCGACCGACGTGGTCGCGTACACCTCGGCCCTCTCATCCGACCGTCCGGGCCCGTCGGAGGCCGTCAGGAGGTTGTGGACGTGCCCGAACTTCGTCCGTACGTCGAGGCGTGCGGCCGTGCCGGGGCGGATGCCGATCTCGATCTGGCCGCTCGACGTGGCGAGCACCGCCGAGCCGCGCACGACCTCGCCGACGCGGATGTCCCCGTGGGCGGTCTTGGCCTCCAGGTCCGCGTGCGCCGTGCCGACGGCGATGCTGCCGCTGGCCGAGCGCACCCGCAGGTCCGCCGAGGCCTCGCCGACCCAGGTCTCCCCGTTGGAGTTCTTGATCACCGCCGGGCCGGTCAGCGCGCCGGCCCGTACCCCGCCCGTCCCGGTCGTGATCGCGGCGGTGCCGTCCACCCGGTCCGCCGTGACGTCGCCGAGCGAGGTGGTGGCGGTGAGCCGGCCGGATTCCTGGAGGTGGATGCCGCCCGTCGACGTCTTGATCCGGCACTCGCCCAGACGCCCGCTGCAGTGGAAGGCGGTCATCTGGCCCGTCCCCTGGACCTCCGAATCCGACGGCAGGCCGATCGTCACGTCGACGGATCCGGCCCGGCCGAAGACGCGCGGCTTGGGCCCTTTGACGAGCAGCCGGCCCCCGGCGTACTCGACGCGGGTGTCCTCGGCGGCCTTCGTGTCCGCCGCGCTGCCCGGATCGCTCGGGCGCACCTCGACCACGGTGTCGGTGCGGTCGCCCGCCCGGAGGCGGACGTCTCCGACGGGGAGGTCGACGGAGACGGTGATGGGGTGCGGCGTCTCGAAAACAGGCATGGTGTCGTCCCCGCTGGTCGGAAGGGTGGTCGTGCTCCGGTACCGGCCGGGGTCAGGTCACCCAGCCCGTGTAGTGCTGGCCGCCGCGCGGCGCGCGGCGCTCGGGACGACGCGCCTGCTCGTCGAAGTCGAGCATCGCGGACACCGCCCGGACCAGCCAGGCGTTGACCGACAGGCCCTCGCGCCCGGCGGCCTCCTCGATCCGTGCCTTCAGGTGCTCGGGCGGCCGGAAGTTGATGCGGGACGTCGCGCCGTCCTCCCCGCCCGCGGGCGCCGGCGGCGCGGCGGGCAGCGAGGGCACCGCACCGGCGTGCGGGCGCTCGAAGCCGCCCTCGGCGTCGCCGGGGCCGTGGTCGGCCGGGGGGAGCGTGACGACGAAGCTCGGGTCGAGCCCGCGCAGCCGGACCTCGACCGAGCCCGGCGCCAGATCGCTGGTGATCTCGTCCGCGGCGGCGGACAGGGCGTCGAGCAGCACGAGCCGGACGGCGGAGGAGAGCGGCGCGACGAGACGCTCGGCGACCTCACGCGATTCCGCGTCGCCCGCCTCGGCTGCGACCAGGAGTTCCTGGCGCAGATTGTCGACATACCGCATGAGTTCCATGGCGTCATCCTCGCACCGCCGTGGCGCCATGCGCAAACCGCCCGGGGCCTGCGGGCCGGGGCCGGTCGCGGCCGGTCGTCCAGCCCGTGGCGCCAGATCTGCGCCACGGCCGTCCGGGCGCCCGGGGCGGGCGGTCCTGTATGCGGAACGGGATTCCCGAATTCACGCCCCGCGTGAATATCGGATTCCGTGCCGAAAACCGCTGATCGAGGCCGCGATCAAACCTCCCAACTGGGCGCCTTTCCCGGGGAGTTCCCGGGTATTGACAGCCCACTCACCCTCGGTGATAGTCGGGTACCAGCGAACATGCGAGCGACTGGGTGAGCCTTGCGATCTGATGCAAGGGCGAGAGTGAGAAATTCTCCGCAGGTACCCTCCCTCAGCCTCCGCTGGGGGTGCTCCCGCACGACGTCCCTTTCCGGTCCCTCATGCAGTCGACGCAGCCGGAGCAGCCGAAAAACAAGGGAATCGCTCAATGACCATAGATTTCGTGCCCACGGTGACCGCGGGCGCCATCACCAGGGAAGCCGTCCAGCAGCTCCTCGAGGAGTACCGGTCGGCATATGACCGCTGCGACCAGGGGTACTTCGACCTGTTCGCCCCCGACGCCACCTTCTTCATTCTGTCGTCGCCCACCCGCATCGACAGCCGTGAGGAATTCCAGCGGGTGTTCACCCTCTCCGCCGGCCCGGCCCGGCGCAGCCAGCTGCTCTCGCCCGAGATCCGGATCCTCGGCGACACGGCCCTCGTCAGCCTGCACTGCCGGGTGGCCCTCGGCGAGGAGCAGCAGTACCTGCGCGAGACCCTCGTGGTGACCCGCGGGGCGCGTGGTGAGCTGCGCATCGCCCACCTGCACATCTCGCCCCAGGACATGCCGTCCGTCCCCGACTCGCCCGAGCGCGCCGTCGAGGAGATCTCCGTCATCGAAGAGCGCACGGCCACCACGGCCAGCACCGTCGGTACCCCCAAGTAGCAGCGGGGGACCGGAGCACCCGACGACCGCCGGGGCTCTCGTGCTCACCGGGCGAGGGTCCCGGCGGTTCACGTCCGTGCCGCGCGCGAGGGAGCGTCCGTCCCGCGCGAGGGAGACGGACGACGACGGAGACGATGGAGGGGTACGTTGCTGCAGCACGTTTCGTCCTGTACGCCCGAATACGCCCGGCGGCTGCCACCGAGGACCCGGCCGCTGATTCGCTACCGCCGGGAGGACTTCGGCTGGCTGGCCGCGTTCCCGGACGGTTCGGTGGCCATGTACGACGAGGGCGCCGAAGCCCTGCTGCGTGCGGGCGAACCACCCGAACGGTGCACGGACCACCTCGTCGAAAGACTCTCCGTGGAGACGGATTTCCATTTCCGGGCACCCGCCATGGTGTGGCTGGAGATCACCCGCTCCTGCAATCTCCGCTGCCCGCACTGCTTCGTCGAGGGCGGCCGGGCGCGCAGCTCGGAATTGCCCACCGAGCTCATCATGCGGCTGCTCGACGAATGGGCGGCCATGGGTGTCTTCTCGCTGATCGTGACCGGCGGCGAACCCACCATGCACCCCGATTTCTGCGACATCGTGCAGCGCGCGTACGACCTGGGATTCGTCATCGGCATCGCCACGAACGGCACGACGCTCGGCGAACGCATCCTCTCCCGCATACCGCAGGACGACGTCATCATCAGCATGAGCATCGACGGCCTGCACGGACAGGGGAAATACCGCAACGAGGGCGAATTCGCCTACGTCACGCGCCGGCTCGCCGAACTCCGGGACCGGGGATTCAACACCAGCATCATGACCACCACGACCCACGAGAACGTCGACGACCTCCCCGTCATCATCGGCTGGGCGAAGGAGAACGACGTCAGCCTGCGCAGCGTCCCGTTCATCCCGATGGGCCGCGGCGCCCTCCACCACGACCTCGCGAGCTCGATGCACGACGTCGAGCGGACCGCCCGGTTCTGGATCGACGAGGAGGAGTGGGGCCGCGAGAAGGACCGCACCCTCGGCCTGTGCGCGGGCAAGGTGCTGGACTTCCTCTACACCATGGTCTTCGCGACGCGCCGCTGCATGAGCGGGCGCGGCGTCTGCTACGTGAACTCCGCCGGGGACGTCTTCCCGTGCAGCACCTGCGCCGGGAACAAGGTGCTGTGCGGCGGGAACGTCCAGCTGACGCCGTTCGCCGGGATCTGGGAGAGCGAGGACTGGCTCGTCAGAAAGATCACCTGGGACAACTACCGCGACACCTGCGAAGGCTGCCCCATCAACGACGACAAGTACTTCTGCACCGGGCGCTGCCCGAGCCAGTCCAGCATCCTCAACGGCACCTTCGACGGCTGCGGCACCAGCGACTTCCAGCGGCAGAGCATCCTGCGCCGGGAAGAGCTCTTCCGCGAACGCATCATGGCCGAGCCGCGCGTCGAACTGCGCCGCGGCGAACACAGCACCGTACCCGGGGAGCGCTCATGATGAAGGTCGCGCTCGCCACCAGCCCGCACCTCAACCACGGCGGGATGTCCCTGCGGACCCGGCCCGGCGACCCGCCGCCCATGCAGAACTTCGTCCCCGTCGGCCTGCTGTCCCTCAAGGCCGCCGCCGACGCGGCCGGGGCGCCCGCCGCGATCGAGGTCGTCGAGACCAATCAGCTGCTGCTCGACGGCGCCGTCCCCAACGACGACGCCCTCTACGACGGCCTCGCCCGGTCCGTGCTCGCGGCCGGCGACTCCCTGGTCGGCCTGATGACCGACGCGGACTCGCTCGTCCACACCGTCCTCCTCGGGCAGGCCCTGCGCAGGCGCTCCCCGGACACCCGGATCTGCCTCGGCGGGCCGGCCGTCACCCCCATCAGCGCCGAGTTCCTCGACCGCTTCCCCTGGGCCGACTTCATCGTGCGGGGCGAGGGCGAGGCGACCTTCACCGAGCTCCTGGAGACCCTGCACGCCGGCCAGGACCCCTCGGGGGTCCGCGGCCTGACCCACCGCAAGGACGGCCGGGCCGTCGTCAACGCCGAACGGCCGCTGTTCCAGGACCTCGCCGAGCTGCCCTGGCCCGCCTACTACGCCTACGACATGTCCAAGGGCGCCCGCCTGTACCTGGACGTCGGCCGCGGCTGCCCCTTCCGCTGCTCCTTCTGCGCCACCGCACCCTTCTGGGAGCGCAAGTTCCGCATGCGGCCGATCGACGACATCATCCGGCAGCTGGAGTACGTCCGCGACGCCTTCGGCCGCACCAGCGTGAACTTCTCGCACGACATCTTCACCTGCGACCGCCCCTGGGCCCACAAGTTCTGCGACGCCGTGATCGCCCGCGACCTCGGCGTCACCTGGGGCTGCAGCACCCGGACCGACCTCATCGACGCCGAACTCCTGGACAAGATGGGCGCGGCGGGCTGCGAGGAGATCTATTACGGCATCGAGAGCGGCTCGCCGAAGATGCAGCGCTGGATCAAGAAGAACCTCGATCTCGAACGGTCCCTGGAGGTCGTCCGGGCGACGAAGGCCGCGGGCATCCGTCCCGTCACCGGCTTCATCGTCGGCTACCCGACCGAGACCCGCGAAACCATGTCCGAGACCCTCACCCGCTTCTTCCAGTTCCTGGAGGAGGGCCAGGGCCGCAGCCAGCTCTTCACGCTCGTGCCGCTGCACCAGTCGCCCATGTACAAGCAGTACGCGCCCACCCTCAACCGGCCCGCCGAGTACTACGACATCCCCGTCACCGACCGGCCCATGGCACAGATCCAGCAGTACCGGCGCGAGCACAAGGACATGTTCTGCACCGACTACCGCTTCGCCTGCCCGGAAGTGGGCGACGCGCTGATCGACGCCGCCGAGGAGCTCTCGGGCCACGTCGTCGTTCTCGCGTCCCTGTGGCCGCGGCTCCTGCCGTACTACGACTCGCCCATGGACTGGTACGAGCGCTGGGTCGCCTGGATCGAGGAGTACAACGCCGAGCACGCGCCGGGGACCCGCTTCCGTCACCAGAGCGAGGCGCGCGACCTGCTGGTCTTCGCCCAGGAGGAGACCGTCCGGCTCGGCATCGAGGACTCGCCGGCCGCGTCCCTCGTGCGCTACGAGATGATGCGGCTGGCCGCGGCCGACCTGCCCGAGCCGCCCCCGCGCCCCGCCGCACCGAGCGTCGGCCCCGAATCCGCCCTCCGCGCCGGGGACTTCCTCAGCGCCGAGTTCCCGCACGACCTGCACCGGATGCTGCGCGGCCCGGCGGAGGAACCCGCGGCCGAGGACGGCAAGGGCTCCGCGAACGGCAGCAGTTACGTCGTCACCCGGAAGAGCGCGAGCGACAAGATCGAGACCATCCAGCTCGGCCGCAGCGCACGCGACCTGCTGGAACGCGCCGACGGCCGGCGCACCGCGCGCCAGCTCATCGCCGAGGTCTTCCCCGAGGAGGCCGGAGACCCGGACACCACGCTCCGCCGCGGCCTGGAGCTGGTCCGCTCGCTGGCCGGGATGGGCCTGCTGCTGGAGGCACCGGTCAACGGCGACACCGATGCCCGCTGACGCCCGGGCGATACGCGCTGACGCCCCGGCGATACCGGCCGAGGCTCCGGCGGGGGAGACCGTCGCCTGCGAGCGCGCCGTCGGCGGCCTGGTGACGGCCGGCCCCCGCGGGACGTCGGCCCACCGCCTGTCCACCCGCATGGGCCGCCACGACCGGGGCCCGGGCCGCGGCACGCGGATCTTCTCCGGCGACCCGCCCGCCCCCTGGCGCACCGGCCTCCCCGAGCCCGAGCCGCCGGACGACCACGACGAGGTCCTGGCCGCCCTCACCGCCCTCCGCGACCGCTTCGGAGGCCGCGCCGACCTGCAGTTCTCGCAGGTCTCCTCGGTCCGCGTCGTCGCGGGGACGGCGCACGGCACCACCGCCCCCCAGGCCCGCCGCGTCTGGTCCCTGACCGGCGGCCTGCTCACGCCCGGCGGGCACGAGGTCCCCGTCGGGCGCAGCGGCCGCGGCCCGGCGCTGCCCCGGCTCACCGACCCGGCGTGGTGCGAGTCGGCCGCCCGGCTGCTGGCCGCCGTCGACGCGGCCCGGGCCGCGGAGCCGGGGGAGTGCGCGGCGGTGCTCATGCCCCAGGCCGCGGGCGTCCTGCTGCACGAGGCGGCGGGCCACTTCGCCGAGGCGTCCCCCGGCGGCACGCCCGCCCTCGCCCACCGGCTCGGCTGCCGCGTGGCCGGTGAGCTGATCACCCTGGACGACGACCCGCTCGCCGAGGGCGGACCGGCCCACTACGACACCGACGACGAAGGCATCGTCTGCCTCGGCCGGCAGCGGATCGTGCACGAGGGCAGGCTCGTACGCCAGCTGCACAGCCTCTCCAGCGCCGCCGCCGAGGCGGCCATGCCCACCGCCAACAGCCGCGCCGCATCGGTGCTGCACCGGCCGGTGCCCCGCATGTCGAACGTGGTCTGCCGGCCCGGCGACGCCGAGACCGGAGCGCTCGTCGAGAACGCCGGCCACGGGCTCCTCGTCCACCGGCTCGCGGACGGGATCCGCACCGGCGCCACCCTCGAAGCCCGCCTGGTGCTCGGCGAGCTGATCCGCTCCGGCCGCCGCACGGGCGAATACGTCCGCGGCCGCCTGCGCGAGCGCGCCGACGTCCTCACCCGCGTCGTGGAGACGGGCGCGCACGCCGAGTTCGGCGACAACGCCCTGTGCGGCAAGGACGGCCAGCTGCTCTTCGACGTCGGCATGTGCGCGCCCGCCCTCCGGCTCTCCCGCCTGCGGTGCACACCATGACCCCCGCCGTCACCGTCACCCGCAGCCACGACATCGCGCGCCTCGACGCCGGGACCGGCGAGACGCGCACCCGGCTGGCCATGACCGCCGCGTCCGGCGAAAGCGGCACATGGAGGCTGTCGGCGACGACCGCGCCGCCTGGCACCGGCGAGGAGCCGGACCCGGGGCGCCACGCCCTCGCCGTCCACCGCGCCCTCCGCGGCCGCGCCGCACCCGCCCTCGGCGAGGACGGCCTGCTCGTGGAGGCCGGCCGCATCACGACGGACGTCACGTGCGACGGCCGCCGCGTGGCCGTATCCGCGCGTACGTACCTCCTCGTCCGCGACCGCGACCGCGTGCTCCACCTGCAGGACGGCACGGACCCGCCCCGCTCCCTGCCCTGGGCGGCCGCCGCCGGTCCCGGCGACGTCCGCCCCGGCGACCCCGTCGTCCTCGGCCCCGCCGCGCTGCTGGCGCTGACCGCCGCCGCACACGAGGAGGACGGCACCGCCGGCGCGCCCGGCAGCGGGTGCTCCTCGCCCTATCCGCCGCACGACTTCCCCCTCCACGGGCTCGTCACCGCGACCGGGCGCCCGCACGCCGACCTCTGCCGGGCGTGCGAGCTGCTGGCCGAACCGGACCGCTGGCTGGTGCCGCACGGCACCTTCGGCACCGGCACCCGCCCCCCGGCCGTAGCGGACCGCCCACCCCGCAAGGCCTTCCCCCCGCGCGCCCTCCTCCTCGACTCCCTCACGCCCTGCGGCCGCTGCGCCGACGGCCGTCCCGACTGGCTCGCGGCGTACTGCCTGGTGGACGGTGCGGAGCAGGCCCGGGGGAGGGGGCTCCTGCGGGTGCGGGGCGCGCCCGACGCACTCCTGCGGGAGGCCGGGGCCGCCTGCGCCCCGGCCCGCCCGGCACTCGCCCGCGACCCGATCGGCCGCGAGTCCTACGCACAGGCCCCCTGTGTGACCACGGCGCTGACGGCCGGCCGGCTGATCGTCCCTGCGCATCCGTAACCCGCGGAGCGCCCCCACCCCCCGGCAGAAGGAGGAACAGCCATGTCCCGCACGGCTCCCCGCGAAGGGGAACAGCTCGGCCTCGACGGCTCCCTCGACGGCTCCCACGACGTGGCCCTGGCGCCGGTCCGCGGCACCGACACCCGGCGCGGCCTGCCGGCGTCGTACTTCGAACGCCGCCCGCGCCGCTTCATCGCCAAGATCGCCGTCGCCTTCGCCGTGATCGTGGTCTGCTGGACGGCCCTGCTGGAATTCCGCAACCCCGTCACCTGCGTGGCCGCCGTCCTCGTCCTCGGCGTGATGTACGCCTACCTGGTGGAGCTCCAGCACGAGTGCCTCCACGAGCACGCCTTCCACGCCCGGTGGGCGAACCGGACCTGGGGCTTCGTCTGCGGGGTGTTCATGTTCAGCTCGTACTCGCACTACAAGTACGAGCATCTCCGGCACCACGCCTTCCTCGGCACCCCCCGCAACCAGGAGTTCTTCAACTACCGCTTCCACGGCCTGGACAGCGTGCACGGCTTCGCCCTCGCGGCGTTCCACCCCGGCCGCTACGCCGACGTCCTGCGCAACCTCGGCCGCGGAGCCGCCCGGCGCCCCATCCCCGGCGTCGAGCGGCCGCGCGCCGCACGGGCGATCCAGAGTGAGTACGCCCTGCTGCTCGTCCTGCTGGCCGGTGCGGTCGCGGCCGGTGTGCTGACCCGCGACTGGTTCGTCGTCCTGGCCTGGTTCGCCCCCGCGCTCCTGGTGAGCGAGGCGGCCCACTTCCTGATCGAGATGCCCGAGCACTTCGGCCTGAACACCCAGACCGACGACAACGTCCTCGGCAACACCAGGACCATCCACGCCTCAACATTCGCCCGCTGGCTCACCAACTACAACAACCTGCACACCGCGCACCACTACCACCAGGGCGTCCCCATGGTGAACGTGCCGCAGCTGCACGCCGCCATGCAGGAGAAGATCCTCGTCACCGAGACCTCGTACTGGAGCTTCTACCGCAAGGTCCTCAAGGGGGAGATCGCCTACCAGGGCGGCCGGGCGAGCGACGAGAACTGCATGACCCGCTAGCCCCGTCCTCGTCGTCCCGCCGCCCCGCACGGAAGGAAGCCCCCTCATGCCCGTGGTCTCCTCGCACAACGAATGGGACCCCCTGGAGGAAGTCGTCGTCGGCAGGGTCGACGGCGCGATGACGTCGTCGTGGGAGGTGCTCGACCGCATCTCCGTACCGCCCGCGGCGCAGGAGCACCTCGGCGCCTCCGCCGGCACCCGGATGCCCCAGGACGCGGTGGAGGAAGCGGAGCGCGGCCTGGAGGAGCTCATCGGGATCCTCCACGACGCCCACGTCACCGTGCGCCGCCCCGACCCTCCCGACACCTCCCGCCCGTTCGCGACCCCCGCCTGGGCCGTCGCCAACGGCATCTCCGCCGCGAACCCGCGCGACCTCCTGCTCGTCGT
Organism: Streptomyces hiroshimensis; assembly: GCF_014650335.1. Lineage (GTDB taxonomy): Bacteria > Actinomycetota > Actinomycetes > Streptomycetales > Streptomycetaceae > Streptomyces > Streptomyces hiroshimensis. Next base: position 249,741 of record NZ_BMUT01000007.1, on the reverse strand, counting down.
CGGGGACGAGATCATCGAAGTGCCGATGGCCGACCGCAACCGGTACTTCGAGACCTGGCCCTACCGCGGCCTGCTCGCCGAGTACTTCGAGCGCGGCGCCCGCTGGACCGCCGCGCCCAAGCCCCGCCTCCTCGACGCGCAGTACCGCCCCGGCTACGAGATCCCGCCGCCCGGCGAGGAGATGACGTACCTGGTCACCGAGGCCGAACCGGTCTTCGACGCGGCCGACGTCATGCGCTGCGGACGGGACCTGTTCATGGAGCGCAGCCACGTCACCAACGCCCTCGGCCTGGAGTGGCTGCGCCGCCACCTCGGACCGGAGTACCGCGTCCACGAGGTCGTCTCCCGCTACCCGCGGGCCATGCACATCGACACCTCCCTGCTGCCCCTGGCACCCGGGAAGGTCCTGGTCAACCCCGAGTTCATCGATCCGGAAGGGCTTCCCTCCGCCTTCCGGTCCTGGGACGTGCTCATCCCCCCGGAGCCGGTCGTCACCCCGGTGATGCAGCGGGGGCTGATGAGCGTGTGGAGCAGCCTGAACGTGCTCATGCTCGACCCCGCCCACGTGGTCGTCGAACGGTCCCAGACACCGCTCATCAAGGCCTTCGAGCAGTGGGGGTTCGACCCCGTCCCCTGCTCGTTCGAGCACTACACGGCCTTCGGCGGCGCCTTCCACTGCGCCACGCTGGACATCCGGCGCACCGGCCCCCTGGAGACGTACTTCTGATGGCCGCCCCGCAGCCCGCCCCGCAGCCCGTCCCTCAGCCTGTCCCTCAGCCCGTCCCGCAGTCCGCCCCGGCGGTCCCCTGGCCCGCCCAGCAGTGGTCGCCCGGCACCGGCGTCCGCCCGGCCCTGCCGCCCTCGGCCCTGCCTCGCCCGGTCGTCGAGCGGCTGCGCCGGCTCGCGCAGGAGGCCGGGCCGGAGCCGCTGTGCGCCTACGTCCACGACCCGGCAGCGGCGGCCCGCAGGGCGGCGCTGCTGCGCGCCCGGCTCCCGGACTGGGCGGAGGTCTTCTACGCCGTGAAGGCCAACTCCTTCCCGGCCACGCTCGAAGCGCTCGCCCCCGGGACCGACGGATTCGACGTCTCCTCCGAGGGTGAGGCCGGTGCCGCCCGCGCAGCCTCCGCCCGGGCCCTGATCGCCACCGGGCCCGGCAAGACCGACGCCATGCTGACGGCCGCGGTCCGGGCGGGCGCGGACTTCGTCAGCGCCGAGAGCACCCTCGAACTCCACCGGATCGCCGCCGCCGCGCACCGGGCCGGCCGCCGCGTCCCGGTCGTGCTCCGCGTCAACGCGGCCACGGGCCCGCTGCAGGGCGCGCTGTGCATGGACGGCCACGCCACGCAGTTCGGCATCGGCGAGGACGACCTGCCGGAGGCGGCCGCCGTCGCCCGCTCCTTGCCCGGCCTCGACCTCGTCGGCTACCACTTCCACGTGGTCTCCAACAACCTCGACGCCGACGCCCACGCCGATCACCTACGCGCGCGGCTGCACTGGGCCGTCCGGGCCGCCCGCGAGCACGGCTTCGCCCTGCGCGTGCTCGACGCGGGCGGCGGCCTCGGCGTCGCGCCGCGCGGCGTGGCACCCTTCGACCTCGGCAGGTTCGCCGCCCGGCTGCGCGCCGCCCCGCCCCCGCCGGGCGTACGGGTGGTCCTCGAACCCGGGCGCTGGCTCGTGGCGGACAGCGGCTACTACGCGGCCCAGGTGACGGACGTGAAGGAGGTGGCCGGCAGCCGGTTCGCCGTCCTCGCGGGCGGCATCAACCACTTCATGCTGCCCGCACTGCTGGAAGTCGCCCTCGACGCCGCCGTCGTGGACGTCGGGCGATGGCCGTACGCCTGCCCCCGCCCCACCCTGCGGGACACCACCGTCTCCCTGGCCGGACCCCTGTGCACCCCCGAGGACATCCTCGCCCGCGGCATCCATGTCGGCCGGCTGCGCGCCGGGGACCTCGTGGTCTTCCCGCTGGCGGGTGCCTACGGCTGGGAGTTCGCCCTGCGCGGCTTCCTCGGGCGCCGCCCTCCGGTGCACACGGTGGTGAGCACGGCGGTGAGTACAGCGGTGAGCACACCTCAGCCGGTGTCGGCCCGCTCCGGAACCGCCTCGGGGGCGGCGGCGGGCGCGGAGCCGGTGCCCCCGGAGGACAGCAGCAGGTAGAGGCCCGGCAGCCCGGCACAGCAGGCCATCGTCACGGCCGCGGCGGCGAGGCTGCCGCCCGCCAGCAGCGGGGCGGCGATCACCGCCCCGAGCGGCGCCGTTCCCGTCATCAGCGTGCGCAGCCCGGCGAAGGCCCGCCCGTGCAGCTCCGGCGCGATGCGCCGCATCCGCAGCGACTGCGCCCATACGGTCATGGGCGCGCTCAGCAGGCCCACCGCGAAGAAGCCCGCCCCGACCACCGCTTCCAGGGGCGAGCCCAGCACGGCGAGGAAGGCGAGCGCGGCCCCCGTCTGGAACAGCCCGATCAGGCGCACCGAGGCGGGCCCGAGGCGGCCCCCGCCGGCCACCGCCGCGCCCAGGAACTCCCCGGCCGCCGCGGCCGCGGTCAGCGCACCCAGGACCGACGCCCCGCCGTGCAGTTCGTTCTTCGCCAGCCACGGCCCGACGACCAGGATCAGCATCCCGTCGGCGATGTTGAAGAGCATGAAGGCGACCGTCGTGGAGACGATCACCCGGTCGCGCGCGACCGCCTTCAGCGACGCCTTCGGCGCCTGCCGCCCCGCCCGCGGAGGAGGCGACAGGGGCCGGCGCACGGTCGCCACCAGGGCCGCGAAGACCAGGTAGGACGCCGCGTCGACGAGCAGCACCTGGGGAGCGCCGACCGCCCCGACCAGCACGCCGGCCACGGCCGGGCCGACGACGGTCGCCACGCTGAAACTCAGCGATTCGAGGGCGTTCGCGGTGTCGAGGTCGCGGTCCCCGACCAGCTGCGGGATCGCGGCGGGGAACCCGGCGAGCGGCACCATCTTGAGCAGGCCGTAGACCACCGCCACCAGGAACGGCAGCCACACCGGCACCCCGCCGACGGCCGCCGCGAGGGGGACCGACGCCACGCACGCGGCCCGGAACACACTGTCCGCGATCAGCAGCGTCCGCTTGTCGAACCGGTCGAGCAGCGGCCCCACGAGCAGGCCGCCCACGACGACCGGGGCCGTGAAGCAGACCCCCAGCAGCCCCAGCCGGCCGGTGCCGCCCTCGTCGAGCACCAGCCACGCCAGGGCCAGGAACGTCATCCCGTCACCGAGCAGCGACACGGACGCGCCCAGCCACAGCCGCCCGAAGTCCCCCGACCTCAGCACCCGCCAGTACGCGTTCACCGGCTGCCCGCACCCTTCTCGTGATCGAGCAGCCACCGCTTGACCGCGAGGCCGTAGTAGTAGCCCCCGAGCGTGCCGTCCGAACGGCGGATGCGGTGGCAGGGGACGATCAGCGGCACCAGGTTGTCCGCACACGCGGCGCCCGCGGCCCGCGCCGCGCCCGGCCTCCCCGCGGACGCTGCCAGCTCCTGGTAGCTGACCGTCGTACCGGGCCGGACCCGGCGCATCTCCCGCCACGCCGCCATCCGGAATCCGCTGCCGCTCTGCACGACGGACAGCGCGTCGATCGCCTCGACCCGGCCCGCGAAGTAGGCGGCGAGCGCGGACGCGTACGGCTCGGGGACCTCCGTCGGCACCGGCTCGCGGCCGCGCCACGGAGCGGGGAGCTCGGGCAGGAGAGCGGACGGGTCCGGCGTGAACCCCGCTGCGAGGATTCCGTCCTCGACGGTCAGCAGGCTGAAGGGGCCGAGGGGTGTGGGCAGAGTTGAGCTGCGCATGCCTTGCGCTGTCATCGTTCTCCTCAGGCTCCGGGCTCCGCCCGGTGGACAGTCGGTCGGCTGCGGGCCGTTGGTGGCCGGTCGCGCCCACGCGGCGGAGCCGCAGATGTAACACCGCCCCGCGCCCCTTATCGGGCGCGTTACCGAGGGGGCGCCGCCTCCCGCAGGTGCAGTGCCGCGTACGAGCGCCAGGGCTGCCAGGCCCGGGCGTGTTCCGCCAGCCGGCCGGCTCCGCGGCCCCCGGCCAGGCCGAGCGCCTTCGCCGCGGCCCGGACCTGCGGGTCCTGCGGGGCGAACGCGTCGGGGTCGCCCAGGGCGTGCATCGCGATGCGCTGCACGGCCCATTCGCTCACACCGGGCAGCTCGCGCAGCCGCGCCGCTGTCTCCTCCCGGTCGGCGTCCCGTTCGAGGGACAGCTTCTCGGCGGCCACCGCACCGGCCAGGGCCCGTACGGCGGCCGCCGGTCTCCCGGCGAGGCCGAAGGCCGCCGGATCGGAGTCCGCCAGTGCCCCGGCGGAGGGGAAGAGCCGGCAGGGACGGCCTTCCCCGGCCGCCGTGACCGGCTCGCCGCAGTGCGCGGCCATCCGCGTGCAGACCGCGCGCACATCCGTCAGTGAGGCGAACTGTTCGAGGACCACCCGCAGGGCCGGCTCGAAGCCGTGCGTGCACCCGGGCATCCGCAAGCCCGGCGCGGCCCGCACCAGCGGCCCGAGCCACGGGTCGGGGCGCAGGGCGTCCCCGATCGCCGCGGGGTCGGCGTCGAGGTCGAGCAGGTCGCGGCAGCGCCGGACGGCGGCCGTCACGTCGCGCAGGTCGGCGAGGGTGAGCCGCAGCGTCACGTGCTGCTGCCCGGTCCGTCCGCGCGCGGACGCCGCGACGGTGAGGTCGAGTTCGGCGGTCCCGCTGCCCCGCGGCAGGCGCAGCGTGCGGCGGTAGCGGTTGCCGTCGGTCTCCTCGACGCCGGGCACGGCCCGCTCGCGCAGCCACGCCACCATGCCCGCGCCGTCGAAGGGCGGCCGGTAGCGCAGGCGCAGCACCAGCGGACCGGACCGGCCGGGGGACCGGTCCCCGGCCCGCTGGTCCGCCCGGGCCCCGCAGGCCCTGCGCAGCTCCGTCGGCGAGCAGCCGAAGGCCGCGCGCATCCCGTCGTTGAACTGCCGGACGCTGGAGTAGCCCGCGGCGAGGGCCACCTCCGACAGCAGCAGCGCACTGGACTCGATCAGCAGCCGGGCCACCTGGGTGCGGCGGTTCAGCGCCAGGGCGAGGGGGCCGACCCCGACCTCCGCGACCAGCTGCCGGTGCAGATGGCGCTCGCTCACCGCCAGCTGCCGGGCCACCCCGGCCACCCCGATCTCGTCGACGGCGCCGCCCGCGATGAGCCGCAGCGCCCGCGCCACCAGGTCGCCGCGCACGTTCCACTCGGGGGAGGAGGGCGCCGCCTCGGGCCGGCACCTGCGGCACGCCCGGAACCCCGCGGCCTCGGCCGCTGCGGCGATCCGGAAGAAGCGCACGTTCTCCGGCTTCGGTGTCCGCGAGCCGCACACCGGACGGCAGTAGACGCCGGTGGTGGTCACCGCGACGTAGAAGGACCCGTCGAACCGCGCGTCGCGGCTGGCCATGGCCCGGTAGTAGCTGTCGAAGTCGAGCACGTGGTCATTGTTCCCAGGAGGCGGCCCCCTGTCTGGCGGTCATCGGACATGGTGATGGGGCGGCCCGGCGGCCGTCCCGCAGAACTCCTTGGCCGCCGCCATGCCGCCGCATACGATGTCCCGGCGCGCATTCCGAAGGTCTTTTCCCGGCCGTCCGGGCCGAAGCCGGCCGCGGCCGGCGCAAGGTGGGGGCTCGATGACGACCGATCAGCGAAACGGGCGGCACCCGCGGGCGGCCGTGGTGGACCAGGGTGAAGCAGAACGTTTCGTCCGGCAGTTCCACGACGAGTCCGGGCTGGACGACGCCGCCCTCCACACCCGGCTGATCGCGATACGCCGGCAGATAGCCGAGACCGGCACCTACCGCCACACCGCCGAGGAGCTCGTCTTCGGCGCCAAGGCCGCCTGGCGCAACTCCGCCCGCTGCATCGGCAGGCTCTACTGGCAGAGCCTGCGCGTCCGCGACCGCAGACACGTCACGAACGCGGCGGACGTCGCCGCCGAGTGCCTCGCCCACTTACGCACGGCCACCAACGCCGGGCGGATCAGGCCCGTCATCACCGTCTTCCCGCAGGACGACGCCGAGGGCCCGCCCGTCCTCATATGGAACGAGCAGCTCGTCCGCTACGCCGGCTACCTGCGCTTCGAGGGCGGCTACACCGGCGACCCCAACGGGTTCGGGCTGACGGAGCTCGCGACCCGGCTGGGCTGGGAGGGCGCGGGCGGCCGCTTCGACGTGCTGCCGCTGATCGTCCAGACCCGGGGAAACGCCCTGCAGATGTTCGAAATCCCCCCGGACGACGTGCTCGAAGTCCCTCTCAGCCACCCCGGCCTGCCCTGGTTCGCGGAGCTCGGCCTGCGCTGGCACGCCGTCCCCGCCATCTCCCACATGCGGCTGCGCATCGGCGGGCTCTCCTACTCCGCGGCGCCCTTCAACGGCTGGTACATGGGCACCGAGATCGGCGTCCGCAACCTCTGCGACGCCGACCGGTACGACATCCTGCCGGAGGTCGGCCGCAGGCTCGGCCTGGACACCTCCAGCACCCGCACCCTCTGGCGCGACCAGGCGCTCGTCGAGGTCAACCGCGCGGTCCTGCACTCCTTCGACACCGCCGGGGTGACCGTCGCCGACCACCACACCGAATCCGCCCGCTTCCTGCGCCACCTGGCCCGGGAGGAACTCGCCGGCCGCAGCTGCCCGGCGGACTGGTCGTGGATCGTCCCGCCCATGTCCGGCGCGCTCACCCCCGTCTTCCACCGCTACTACGACGAGAGCCGGCCCCGGCCCGACTTCCACCTCGACGACACCGCCCGGCTGCGCGCCCGGGGGATCCCCGCCCCGCCGTACCGGCGCTGCTCCGGCACCGGCCCCGCGCGGTGCGACGCCACACAGGCCGGCGGCACCGGCCGGATCACTTCCTGAGCCCGCCCGGCAGCTGCTGCACGACGGCCGGGCCGGACAGGAACGGAGCGCTGTACGGCTCGGCGTCCACCGGAGAGCCGCTCACCAGGAAGGCCCGCAGCCCGCGCCCCGCCCGGCCGTCCTCGCGGCCCGGCGCGCGGCCGTTCCCGCCGTCCACGCCGTCCGCGTAGCCGAGCATCAGGACCGGCTGCGTCAGCGCGTCCAGTGACAGCACCAGATCGGCCTCGTCGAAGCCCCCCGGATCGGCGAAGTCCTGCGACGGAACCGCCTCGAACGCCATGCTCGCCTTGAAGGTGAACAGCCCCGGCCGGGGGATGTGGCCGTAGAGATTGGGGTCGTCGCCGAGGGTGGCCCACGCGTAGCCCTTCTCGCGGGCCACCCGCATCGTCGCGCAGTACAGCGCGCGCGGCAGACACGCCTGCCGCGCGGCCTCGGTGACGGCGGACCAGCGCAGCCTGACCGCGCTCTCGTCCGGGCACTCCAGCGCGAGCGTGCCGCCCTCCAGCGCCTCCCCCCGGTACAGGAACACGGCGAAGTACTTCTCCGGGCCGTACAGGATGGTCTCCCGGTGCCTGCGCGCGAAGGCCACGCCGTAGGGCATCCCGGCCACCCGTTCCTCGTAGAGGTCGAGGAAGAGGTCCAGGCCCTCGGGCGAGATGCGGTCCTCGACCACCTCCCGCAGGTCCTCCCGCGCGATCGTCCGGCGCGCCTGGTGGATGCGCTGCCGGGACTTCCGGGGCATCCGCCGCAGGAATTCCTCCTCACCGCCGCCGAGAGCGGCCCGCCACGTCACCGTCGACGGTTTGCGCACGAAGCCGCGGCGGGCCAGCTCACCGTGGAGCTCCGGCGGCGGGTCGGTCATCCGGACGACGGCCACGGACTCCGGGGCGGCCCGGGCCCACGGGGCGGAGGCGAGCTCACCGGCACCGATCACGGCGACCGGAAGACCGAAATCGTCGATGATCTCCATCACTCAACTCCCGCAGCCCCGGCGTGCATTCAGGTGCCTGGGGTCTACCAGCCCCACCGGGCGGGGTCAAGGAATACGGGGCCCGCCCGCGGTTTTCAGACCGGGGGGACCAGAACGGCGTAGCGCTCCAGGAGCTTTCGGTCCCCCTGTACCGTGAGCCGGCCGGCGGGAACCCGCCCCCAGAGGAACAGCATCAGGTCCGAAGCCGTGCCGGACACCTCGACGTCACAGGCCGCGTGGCCACCTGTCCCGTCGCCGACGCGGACGTCGTCCCCGTCGAAGCCCACCGTCCACACCCCGGCGCCGTCCGTCCGCCGGAAGCGGTACCGCTCCCCGGAGCCGGGCGGGGCGGCGCTACGGGCACGGCTCCACGGCACCATCACCTCGAACGAGTGGTCCACGGCGTCCGCCGCGAGCGCGGCGTCGACCGGCCGGGCCGTCCCCAGGGCGTTCTCCGCGTCCCAGCGGTGCACGGCCGCCTCGATGGTCTGCACCCGCAGCCAGAAGCCGGTGGTCTGCTCCCGCGACCACGTCCACGCGGGTTCCTCCGGAGCGCGGGTGCGGAACAGCTCCTCCAGCGCGGACGCCCCTTGTGCGAACCAGTCGGCCAGGCTCTGCGGCAGCGGCCCGCGGTTGGGCGCGTGCTCCGGCCGCGGCCAGTCGGCGGTGTCCTCGGGGAGGCCGGCCGCGAAGGCCGGGCCGGAGGCGTCCGGCGGGCCCGGGAGACGGTCCCTGACGATGTGCGTGACGCCCCGGTGCACACTGCCCAGGTGCACGACCAGGTCGGACACCGACCAGCCGGGGCAGGAAGGGACCGGCGGCGCCCCGCCGGCCTCCGACACCCTGCGGGCCACGGCCTCGAACGCCCGTACCTCACGGTGGAAATGGGGAAGGAGGTCCACCCGCCCATTCTGCCACCGGGGCGTGCTCCGCCTGGGATGATCCACCCGGAGCGGAGGGGGAGCGGACATGACGCGCGCGACGCTGCGGGAACGGCTGCGGTACTGGTTCGACGCCACCATGGACCGCGGGACCCCCGCCCTCATCGGCTGGCTCGCCCTGGCCTCGCTGCTGCTGGTCGCCTCGATCACCGTCCTGGTGGTGCTGTGCACCGACGAGGACACCGAGGCCAACGGCGGCTGGGCCGGAGTGGCCTGGATGAGCATGCTGCGCACCCTCGACCCGGGCACGATGGGCGGCGACACCGGGGGACCGGTGTTCCTGGCCCTGATGCTGCTGGTGACCATCGGCGGCATCTTCATCGTCAGCGCGCTCATCGGCGTCCTGACCACCGGCCTGGACATCCGGCTCCAGCAGCTGCGCAAGGGCCGCTCGCGGCTCGTCGAGCGCGGGCACACGATCATCCTGGGCTGGTCGGAGCAGGTCTTCACGGTGGTCGCCGAGCTGGTCGAGGCCAATCAGAGCAAGCGCCGCTCGTGCGTGGTGATCCTCGCCGACCGCGACAAGGTCGCCATGGAGGAGCAGATCCGCACCCGCGTCCCCGACACCGGCCGCACGCACGTCATCTGCCGCTCCGGCAACCCCCTCAAACGGGCCGACCTCGAACTCGTGAGCCCCGACACCGCCCGGTCGGTCATGGTGCTGCCACCCGTCGGGGACGACCGCGACACCAGCGTCATCAAGGTGCTGCTGTTGCTGAACAACCGGACCTGGCGCGGCCGCCGGCCCCACGTCGTCGCGGCCGTGCAGGACTCGGACAACCTCTCGGTGGCGCGCCTCGCGGCGGGGGACACCGGCCTGGTCGTCGACGCCGAGGACTTCGCCGTCCGGCTCGTCGTCCAGTCCCACCGGCAGGCGGGGCTCTCCGCGGTCTGCGACGAGCTGCTCAGCTTCGTCGGCAACGAGATCTACCTGCGGCCCGAACCGGCGCTGACCGGCACCACCTACGGGGAGGCGCTGCACGCCTACGAGCTCGGCATCCCCATCGGCCTGCGCAGGCCCGACGGCGAGGTGCTGGTCAACCCCCCGATGGACACCGTGATCCGGGACGGGGACAGCATGGCCGTCGTCGCCGAGGACGACCTGCTCATCCGCCTCGCCGACACCTGCGCCCCCGTCGTCCGCACGGCCATCTCCTGCCTCCCGGGCCCTGCGCCCGCCCCCGACCGGACCCTGCTCATCGGCTGGAACTCCCGCGCACCGAAGATCGTCAGCCTGCTGGACCAGCTCGTGCGGCCCGGCTCCGTCCTCGACATCGCCGCCCCCCGGTGGCCCGTGGAAGCCCTGAGCGTCCCGCGGGAGAACCTCACCGTCCGCCACCGCCCCTGCGAGCCCACCAGCAGGCGGTCGCTGGAGTCCCTCGGCCCGGGCGGCTACCAGCACGTCGTCGTCCTCTCCGACGAGAGCGTCCCGCCCGACCTCGCCGACGACCGCACCCTGGTCACCCTGCTCCACCTGCGCGACATCGAGGTCCGCCTGGGCGACCCGTACTCGATCGTCACGGAGATGAACGACGACAGCAACCGCGAGGTGGCCCAGGTCACCAAGGCCGACGACTTCATCGTCAGCACCAAGCTCGTCTGCCTGCTGCTGACCCAGCTGGCCGAGAACCCCGGCCTCCACGAGGTGCTGGCCGACCTCTTCGACCCCGCCGGCTCCGAGATCTACCTCAAGCCCGCGCCCCGCTACCTGCGCCCGGGCGCGCAGGCGAACTTCGCGACGGTCATCGAGGCGGCCCGGCAGTGCGGGGAGACCGCCATCGGCTACCGGCTCCGCGCGCTCGGCGACCGGCCGCCCTTCTACGGGGTCTTCCTCAACCCGCCCAAGGCCGCCGCCCTCGCCCTCGGCGAAGACGACCACGTGATCGTGCTCGCCGAGGGGTGACCGTGGGCAGGATGGACGGCATGGAGCCGCAGAGCCCCTCCGGGGACACATGTGCGAACGACGTGCCGCGGGTGCTCGCGCACCTGGAGGTGCTGGAGTCGGAGGCGGTGCACGTCTTCCGTGAGGTGGCGGGGGAGTTCGAGCGGCCGGTGCTGCTGTTCTCCGGGGGCAAGGACTCGATCGTGATGCTGCACCTGGCGCTGAAGGCCTTCGCTCCCGCGCCGTTGCCGTTCGCGCTGCTGCACGTGGACACCGGGCACAACTTCCCCGAGGTCCTGGCCTACCGTGACCGTACGGTCGCCGAGCACGGGCTGCGCCTGCATGTCGCCTCCGTGCAGGAGGCCATCGACACCGGGCGGGTCCGCGAGCGCCCCGACGGCACCCGTAATCCCCTGCAGACCGTCCCTCTCCTGGATGCCATCGCCGGTCACCGTTTCGACGCGGTCTTCGGCGGGGGCCGCCGCGACGAGGAGAAGGCCCGCGCCAAGGAACGGGTGTTCTCCCTGCGCGACGAGTTCGGCGGCTGGGACCCGCGCCGCCAGCGCCCCGAACTGTGGCACCTGTACAACGGCCGCCACGCCCCGGGCGAGCACGTGCGCGTCTTCCCCCTGTCGAACTTCACCGAGCTCGACGTCTGGCAGTACATCGCCCGCGAGAAGATCGAGCTGCCCGCCATCTACTTCGCCCACCGGCGCGAGGTCTTCGCCCGCGACGGCATGTGGCTGGCCCCCGGCGCCTGGGGCGGGCCCCGCGACGGCGAGGAGAGCCGGATACGCACCGTGCGCTACCGCACGGTCGGCGACATGTCCTGCACCGGCGCCGTCGACTCCCACGCCGCCACCATCGAGGAGGTCATCACCGAGATCACCGCCTCCCGCCTCACCGAACGCGGCGCCACCAGAGCCGACGACAAACTCTCCGAAGCCGCCATGGAGGACCGCAAGCGCGAAGGCTACTTCTAGAACAGGGCAGGCCGCTTCTGGAACAAGCCGGTGAACATGCTGGTCACGACGGCGCTCCTGAGGGATCTTGTACTGACGGTTCATTGACCGGCAGACAGATCATTACTGGCAGACAGAGAGGACCTCACGACAGTGAGCTCGCGAACCACGGGGGACCCGGGCGCCGGCACCGAGGGGTACAAACGCACCCTGGGCTCCCGGCAGATGCAGATGATCGCCATCGGCGGCACCATCGGCACCGGCCTCTTCCTCGGCGCCGGCACCGCCATATCGCAGGCCGGCCCCAGCCTCATCATCTGGTACGCCGCCGCCGGCGCCGTGCTCTTCCTCGTCATGCGGGCCCTGGGCGAGCTGCTCACCCACAACCCGGTCTCCGGCAGCTTCGCCGACTACGCCCACCGCTTCCTCGGCCCGTTCTGGGGGTACGCCACCGCCTGGACGTACTGGATCATGTGGGTCACCACCGGCATGGCCGAGATCACCGCGGCCGGGCAGTACGTCAACTACTGGTACCCGGGCTTCGACCAGTGGAAGACCGCGCTGATCTCCCTCGTGGTGCTCGCCTGCGCCAACCTGATCTCGGTGAAGATCTTCGGCGAGCTGGAGTTCTGGTTCGCGATCATCAAGGTCACCGCCATCGTCGGCATGATCCTCATCGGCCTCGGCGTGCTCATCATCGGCTTCGGCGACGCCGGCGACACCGCGTCCGTCAGCCACCTCTGGGCGGACGGCGGAGTCGCCCCGCACGGCGTGTGGAACTCCCTGATGACCCTGCAGATCGTGCTCTTCGCCTACCTCGGTGTCGAACTCGTCGGCGTGACCGCGGGCGAGACCAAGGACCCCGAGAAGAACATCCCGCGCGCCATCAACAGCCTGCCGCTGCGCTTCGGCCTGTTCTACCTCGGCGCCCTCTTCGTCATCCTCTCGGTCGTCAGCTGGCAGGAGTTCCAGCCCGGCACGAGCCCGTTCGTCGCCGCCTTCACCAAGATCGGCATCCCGGCCGCGGCCGGCATCGTCAACTTCGTCGTCCTCACCTCGGCGCTGTCCTCCTGCAACGCCGGCGGGCTGTACGCCACGGCCCGCATGCTGCGCACCGCCGGGCTGAACGGGCACGGCCCCGCGGCCCTCGGCCGGCTCAGCAAGCGCGGCGTGCCCGCCACCGCGGTCGTCATCTCGGCGGTGGTCATGGCCCTGGGCGTGCTCATCAACGCCATCGACCCGGAGCACGCGTTCGCCTACATCACGGCGGTCTCCACCGGCGGCGCCATCACGGTGTGGAGCATCATCCTCGTGACGCACCTGCGCTACCGCCGGGCCGTGGCGGAGGGCCGGGCGGCCGCCTCCTCCTACCGCATGCCCGGCGCCCCGTACACCAACTGGATCGCGCTCGCGGCCTTCGCCTTCGTGACCGTCCTGGTCGTCTGGGACTCCGACACCCGCGTGGCCCTCTACGTCATCGCCGTCTGGTTCGTCCTGCTGGGTCTGGGATATCCGCTCGCACGGCGCCGCCGGGCCGGCACGGCCCCCGCGGCGACCGCCGAGGACACCGCGAAGACCACCGCACGCCGCTGACGGACCGGCGCCCCCGCCCGGGGGGCGCCGGACCACCGGTCCCCCTTATCAGTTGCGACTGAACGCTCCCGCGAACGGCACCCGCGTGGCAGCATTTTCAGCACGGTCGGTGGTGACACGCGCCGACCCGAGGGGGGCTGAGTGACGTGCCGGAGCCTGTGAGACGGCCCTTGGGGATCGAGGGCATCGAGGCGCTCTACCAGGAATGCCGCACCAAGGTCCAGGACGGCCGCGCGGGGCGGGGCGGGCGCGGACTGCCGGTGGTGGTGCTCGTCGGCACCCGCGGCAGCGGGCGGACCGCAGCGCTGGCCTGGCTCGGCTATCTCGGCTCCCACCGCCCGCACGCCTTCTACGACTTCGCCTCCGCCGGGCCGCGCAGGCCGCACGAGGTCGCGGGCCGCCTCGCCTACGGGCTCTCGCACCGCTTCGCCCGCCAGCCCTCCCTGCTCTTCCCCCGCCTCACCCTGGGCCTGCTCGTCGTCGACCCCGGGCTCTCGCTGGACGCCAACGACTCCCGGCGGGCCGGCCACCAGCTGCGCCACGCCCTGCAGGACGCCCACGAGAACAATGCGGCGGCCGACCGTGCCGCGGACGTCGCCGGCCTCCTCCAGGACCTCAACCTCCTGCAGATCCCCGGCATCGGCCTGCTTGCCGGGCTCATCCGCCGCCCACCGCGGCTGCCGCTGGGCATCGCCCGGCGCACCGGCTTCTCCTGGTACGCGGGCCCGCACACCCCGGTGGACGAACTCGTCGCCCTCAACCGGCTCAGCAAGAGCCGGACCGACGTCGACCGGGCCGCCGTGGACCGGCGCCTGTGCGAGGCCTTCCTCGCCGACCTGCGCGGCGAGTACGCACGCCGCCGCCGCGACCGCAACTGCGTGGTGCTCCTCGACAACGTCGACGCCGAGGGCGGCCGGGACTTCCTCGACCTGCTGGTGCGGCTGCGCGACGAGAGCGGCGTCCCCGACCCGCTGCTGGCCGTCGCCACCGCCTCCGACACCGGAAGGATCCCCGGCCCCTTCGCCCGCGGGCCGGCCGGGGTGTGGATCCGCTCGCCGGAGCAGGCCTCCCACGCCGACTGGGAACGGTCCGTCCCCGACCCTCCCCCCGACGCCTCCTGGCACTGGTACTGCGTCCAGTTGCGCGACCTCACCGCGGCCGAGGTCTCCCAGCTCGGTGCCGGCATCGCCGACCGCCTGCCCGAAGCGCCGCCGCTGGCCCACCGGCTGACGCGCGGTCACGCCTGGAGCGCCGGCCGGCTGCTGGAGGCGGCAGCGCGCATCCCCGGCCGCGGGGACGCCGAGGTGCTGCTGCGCGGCATCCTCGCCACCCCCGTCCCCTCCGCCGGCGACGACTCCGAGGCCCCGCCGCTCGACCGCGTCATCCTGCGCGACCTCCTGGACGGCATGAACGAGGAACAGCGCGCCGCGCTCGTCGTGTGCTCCGCCGCCCGCGAGTTCGACGCCGCCTGGGACGCCGACCTGCTGGAGTCCTTCACCCTCCGCACGCGCAACGGCCTCGCCCGCGAGACGGGCACCCGGCTGTGGCTCGTCGACCCCGTCCCCCAGGACGCCGGCGCCCGCGGCGGCCGCGGCTCCGGCTATCTGGAGAACTCCCACCCCCGCCCGCTGTCCGGCAGGCCGGTCCTGCACCCGTGGCTGCGCCTGCTGCTCCTGCAGGAGCTCGCCCGCAGCCGGTCGCGCTGGGACGAGGCCCACGAACAGCTGCAGGTCTGGCACATGCTCTACGGCCACCCGCTGGACGTGCGCTACCACGCGCTCGCCCTCGGCCAGCTCGACGACGTCGTCGACCACCTCGCCCGCAGC
This sequence comes from Streptomyces hiroshimensis, assembly GCF_014650335.1. GTDB lineage: Bacteria > Actinomycetota > Actinomycetes > Streptomycetales > Streptomycetaceae > Streptomyces > Streptomyces hiroshimensis. The sequence continues at coordinate 234,684 of NZ_BMUT01000007.1, read as the reverse complement.
CTGACGGAACTGCCCGACACCGACGCCTGGCTCTACGAGCTGTACGCCGTCACGGCCGCGCCCCTGCGCACGCCGGTCCTGCCCGAGCGGACGGCCACGCTGCGCGTGGACCGCATCTCGGCGGAGCTGGCCCCCCGCTCCTTCGCCGAACGCCGCGCCCTGACCATGCTGGTGGCCGCCCTGTGGCTGGCGGGCGACCCGCGCAACCGGCTGCCCGCCGCACGCCCCGAACTCAACGACACCATCGGCTCGATGTTCCAGAGCCTGGCCATGCACTCCGACCCCCGCAGGGTGGGGCTCAGGCACGAGGCCGCGAAGTACATCTGAGCGCGCCGTGGCGCGTGACCACCGCCGTCCGCAAGGAGCCGCATCATGCCCGTGACCCCCGGCCCCGCCGACCCGCTGCCTCCCTGGTGGAAGGGGTGGCCGGGGCTCGCCGCGCTCGTGCTCGCCCTGGCCCTCCTCGCCGGCGGCGCCTTCTGGCTGCTGGGCACGGGCGGCGAGGAGGACCGCTGCGCCGACGACGTGCCGGGCCTCGTATGGGCCGGCTCCGGCAGGGACCGCGAGTGCGTCGGCGTGGTCAACGAGACCGCCTACGCCTTCGACCCCCGGCTCAAGGACGTCACCGAGAAGATCGCCGCGGAGAACCGGCGCGTGCGCGACCAGTGGGAGAAGCCCGTCGCCGTCACGACCCCCGTCCCCTACGTCAAGATCGGCCTGCTGACGCCGATGACCGCCAGCGACAGCAGCGTGCTGCCCATCGAGGAGATCAAAAGCAGCCTCGAAGGCGCCTACGCCGCGCAGTGCCGCGCCAACGCCTGCCCGTCCCTGTCCGCGGTCAACGCCACCGGCGTCCACGGGCGGACCCCGCAGATCCAGCTGGTCCTCGCCAGCGAGGGCAGGAACCAGCTCCACTGGCGGCCCGTCGTCGGACGGCTGGCGGACATGACCGGCGGGGATCACCCGCTCGTGGCCGTCGCCGGCATGGGCGTCAGCGTGCCCGAGACGCAGAGCGCGGCCGACGAGCTCGCCCAGCGGAAGATCCCGGCGATCGGCGCCGTGCTGACGGCGACCAACGTCAACTCGGAGCGCCTGTTCAAGGTCTCGCCGTCCAACACCGACTACGCCAAGGCGCTGCGGCAGCGCCTGGACCGGCTGCCCGCCGAACAGCGCCGCGGCTACCTGGTCTTCGACAGCCGGGACGACAACTACGTACGGACCATGCGCAAGGCGTACGACGACGTCTTCGCCGACTACATCGACAAGCGCCGCGTCTCCTTCGTGGGCACCACCGGCCCCCGCACCGAAGGCGTGCCCAGCCTGTTCTTCAACGCCTTCAACAACATCTGCCTGACCAAGTCGGAGCTGGTCTTCTACGCGGGCCGCGGCCGCGACCTCGCCGACCTCGTGCGGTCGCTGTCCTCGCGCAGCCAGTGCGGGCACGACAAGCCCATCACGATCGTCACGGGCTCCCAGGGCGCCGTGCAGCAGGCGAACGACGTGATGGGGCTGCTCAAGGACAGCAGGATCACCATCCTGCAGGCCTCGGCGACCAGCACGGAGCAGTGGATCAAGGGGATCGAGGCGCCCGGCGGCTTCAAGCCCTTCCTCCAGAGCTTCCGCGACCTGAAGTTCCCCGACTCCGAGCTCACCGACGGCTATGCCGTCATGCACCACGACTCCGTGCTGACGGCCGTGTGGGCGCTGCGCATGGTCACCGGCCAGACCGGCCGGGAGACCCCGACCGTGCAGGACGTCTTCAACCAGCTCACCAACCTCCACGACGCCGCCGTGGTCCCCGCCGCGAGCGGGGATCTCAGCTTCGACGACGCCTCCGGCGGCTGGCCGCACAACAAGCCGGTGCCCATCATCCAGGCCCCCGGCGGCTCCCCGGGGCCCGGGCCGCTGTACAAGACCCCGTAGGGCGGCTGCCGGGGCGGCCGGGCGGGGTCCGGGCTTACCGCCCCAGCTTCCGCTTGAGCTCGGCCTTGTTCATGCGCGACCGGCCGTGGATGTTGCGGCGCTGGGCCTCGGCGTACAGCTGGTCGTAGGTGGGGCCCTCGGAGCCGCTGTGGGAGCGCTGCCCGCCCCGCTTCGAGGAGGACATGTCCTGGATCGAGGACCTGCTCGCCGTCTTCGACTCCCCGGACCGGGCCCGCTCCTTGTTGACGGTGCGCGCGGCGATCTCCTTGGCGCGCCTGGTGCTCTCCCCGCGCTCCTCGGCGCTCTCCTTGATGTGCTCGTACTGCCGTTCACGCTTGGGACTCGAACCTCGCGGCATGATGTCCGTCCTTGGTGTGGTATGTATCGGTTTCCCACCCTGCCCGCGGCCCCGGTCACCTGCAACCGGTCGGCCCGGCACGGGCGCCGGGCTCACCAGAGGGCCAGCAGCGAGACCAGCCCGATGCCGGCCACCGTCCAGGCCACGTAGTCGCCCACGTGCCCGGAGTGCAGCCGCCGCAGCGGTGCGCTCCAGGGCACGGCCCGCGACTCCAGGCCCACGGACCGGGCGGCGAGGGCGACGGCGAGCGCGGCCGACAGCAGGCCCAGGCCCGCGCCGGTCCACGTCCACCAGTCGTACGGGCCCTCCGGCCGCCCGGCGGGGCGGCCGTCGAGCACCGCCGCCGCGTAGCCGGCGTGGTCCGTGAACGCCTCCGCCGCGGCCGAGACGGCGCCGGTGAGCGCGGGCACCGTGCCGACGGCGAGCGCCCCGGCCAGCAGCAGCGCCGCCACCGTCACCATGGGCACGGGAGGGCGGCGCACGCGGCGGCCGGTCTCCGGCTCCTCCTCCCCGCCGGTGGTCTCCGGCCCCTCGTCGTCCTCACGTCCCGCCTGCCCCGCCCCGAGGAAGACACGCGCGGCCACCCGCAGCACCGCTCCGCCGGTCACCGCCGAGACGAGCACGAACAGGGCGGGCAGCCAGGGGGACCGCTCCTCCACGAGCGCCTTGCCCAGGCTGGTGCCGAACGGCGGCAGCCCGGCGAGCGCGAGCCCGCCGGCCGCGAAGAGCAGGCCGGTGAACGGGATGCCGCGGCCCTTGCCGTGCAGCTCGCACTCGTCGACGCTGCCGTGGCGGTCGAGCAGGATGCCGGTGCACGCGAACAGCGCCGCCTTCGCCCCGGCGTGCCCGAGGACGTAGAGCGCGGTGCCGGCGACGCCGTGCGGGGTCAGCAGGGCGATGCCGGTGAGGAACAGCCCGGTGTGCGCCACCGTGGAGAAGGCCAGCAGTCGCTTGACGTGCCGCTGCTGCCAGCACATCAGCGCACCGACGAGCGCGCTCCCCACCCCCAGGACCAGGAGGGTGCGCCGGGCCCCGGCCGCAGGGACGCCGCCGGGCCCGCCGAAGACGGTCGTCCACACGCGCGCGGCCCCGTAGCCGCCCATCTCCACCATGACGCCGGACAGCAGCATGCACACCGGCGTCGGCGCCACGGCGTGCGCGTCCGGCAGCCAGAAGTGGAACGGCACGGCCGCGGCCTTGACCAGCAGCCCCGTCAGCACCAGCACGAACGCGGCGACGACCAGGGCGTCCGCGCCGTGCCCGGCCGCGTCGGCTGCTTGATCCAGTTCCCGGCCGACCTGCGCCATGCCGAGCTCGCCCGTGCGCGCGTACAGCAGGCCGATGCCGAGCAGAGTGGCGTACCCGCCGAGGGAGTTGACGAAGCCGAAGACCAGCGCGCCCTGCACGGGCCGGGCCTCCTCGACGCGGTAGCCGGTCAGGGCGTACCCGACGACGCCCATCAGCTCGAAGAACACGAACGCGTCGAAGAGGTCCCCGGTCAGCGCGAAGCCGCACATGCCGCCCTGGAAGAGCAGCACCAGGGCGGGGAAGGCGCCGCCGTGGCCGTGCGGCGGCTCGTCGAAGTAGCGCCAGGAGTAGGCGAGCACCGCGACGACGAGCAGCGAGGTGAGCGCGGCGAGGCCCAGCCCGATACGGTCGCCGACCAGCACGATCCCGACGCTGTGGCCGTCCTGCGGCCGCCAGGCGCCGACCCAGGAGACCTCCGGAGGGCCGGCGAGCGCGGCGGCGGCGAGGGCGGCGGAGGCCGCGGCGGCCAGGCCCGCGACCGCCTCCGCCACCGGCCGGGGCACATGGCGCCCCGCCGCCACCAGCACGGCCGCTCCCAGCAGCGGCACCACGACGATCAGCGGGAGCAGGCGGTCCACTGCGGCTCAGCCCTTCAGCTCGGACAGCTCGTCGGGGTCGACGGTGCCGTGCCGCTTGGCGGTCTGGACGACGAGGGCGAGCAGCAGGGCGGTCACGGTCGCCCCCACGACGACGTCGGTGAGGGCGAGGGCCTGGACGACCGGGTCGACGACGGGCGCGTCGACCGGCAGGTCGGAGAAGACGGGGGCCGTCGCGCCCTTGCGGTAGCCGACGGCCAGCAGCAGCACATAGGTGGAGGACTGGGTGACGGCCAGGCACCCGACGGCGTGGATGAGATTGCGGCTGGTGGCGATGCCGTGGACGCCGACGAGGAAGACCCAGCCGGCGATCAGGTAGGGCAGCAGGCTCACGCTTCCCGTCCTCCGTCCTTCGCGCCGTCCTCGCTCTCGATCTCCAGCGCCTGGCCGAGGAAGTGCGCGAGCAGCACGACGACCGCCGAGGTGACCTCCACCCCGACGGCGGCGTTGAGCAGCGGCACCGTGCCGCCCGAGGAGAGGGTGTTGAACGTGCCGAGCGGCAGGGTGTTGGCGAGGTAGGCCGAGCCGGCGATGAGCCCGGCCGCGCCGAGCAGAATGTAGGCGGCTTCCCCGGTGCCGTCGGCCAGCTCGAACAGCCCCAGCGGCCGGATGCGCTCCAGCGCCTTGTAGTCGACGGCGATGTACAGCAGGTGCAGGGACGTGGCGACGACCACGCCGCCCTGGAAGCCGCCCCCGGGGCTGAGCTGGCCGTGCGCGATGACGTAGAGACCGATGAGCAGGGTGACCGGCAGCACGAGGAGGCCGTAGCGGCGCAGCGCGGCGGGCACCTCCGCGGGCCCGGGGGCGACGCGCTTCTCGCCGCGGGTCCGCCGCAGCAGGACGACGGTGCCGAGGACGCTGGAGAACAGGACCGTCTCCTCGCCGAGCGTGTCGAAGGCGCGCTGGTCGAAGTTGACGGAGGAGACCGCGTTCGCGGTGTGCTGCTGCAGCGCGGCGCGCACCGCCCGGTCGCCGTAGGGGTGCCAGGAGCCGCCGAAGGCCGGGAGGTCCGTGCAGGCGGCCACGTACAGCGCGGCCGTCGCGAGCAGCCCGGCCGTCAGCACCCACAGCCGCAGGCGGCGTGTCACTCCCGCCGCCCCTTGCGCCGGACCTTGCGGACCGTCAGCAGGATCATCAGCGGGGTGACGGCCGAGCCCACGGCGAGCTGCGCGAGACCGACGTCGGGAGCCTGCAGGACGGTGAACAGCACGGCGAGGGTGAGGCCGAGCGCCGAGAGCACGACGGCCTGCCGGGCCGGGTCACGCTGCAGCACCGCGCCCGTGGCCGCGGCGGCGACGAGCAGCAGCACGACGACGATCAGCGCGTCATGCACGGCGCACCGCCGCCGAGGTGACGATCCCTCCGGCGATCAGCAGCAGGCCGATGAGGACCAGCTTCCCCATGGCCCGGCCGGGACCGGTCGCGATGCACAGGGGGACGACGGTCGCCGGGGCGCCGACCAGGACGGCGGGGGTGAGCAGGCGCAGTCCTGGAGGATTCTCGCCGATCTCGTCGCCGAGGAGGCGGGTGAAGACCAGGGTCCCGGCGGGCCCCAGCACGGCGACGACCAGGGCGAGGTCCACGTAGGACGGCCGTGCGTATCCCTGGGCCAGCAGCAGGAAGACGAGGCACAGCAGGAGCGTCGCCATGTTCTGGGCGACCACGCGCCGCCCGGCCGAGCCGCGCGCCGCACCCCACAGGCAGGGCCCCAGGCCTCCGGTGACGAGCGCGAGGGCAGCGGCCAGCCACCAGTTCACCGGTCCGCGGCCCGGCGGGCGCCGCGCGCGGCCCACGCCGACACCAGGGCCGCGGCCGCCCCGACGGCGATCTCCAGCGTGTCGGCCCGGCTGATGAGGAGGGTCCACACCGCGGTGAGCCCGGCCCACCACGCGAGGATCTCCGCCGCGGCCCGTACGATGCCGTTCAGCATCCGCTCACCTCCGCTTTCCGCGGGAATGCCCCAGTATCGGCCCGCCGGCCCCGCGATCCGCGGGACGTCGCCCGGGGCGTGTCGCACCGCGTGTACCCGCGCCGGCCCGAGGTATGGCGGGTGCATGCCCGGCGCGCGCGGGGGTACCCCGGGACACGGGGCGATGCGGAAGGACGGCATGGCAGCGAGCGGACCGCACGACGACGGCTCCGACCGGCCCGAGCCCCCCGAGACCCCGGCCGGGTCACGGGGGCGCCACGAGACGCCCGAGGAGCGCGCGGACCGGCGCTGGGGCGAGCTGCTGCAGGAAGTACGGGTCACCCAGACGGGCGTGCAGATCCTCTTCGGCTTCCTGCTCACGGTGGTCTTCACCCCGCGCTTCGCCGCCCTCGGCGGCACCGACCGGACCATCTACGTGGTGACGGTGGTACTCGGCGCCGCCACCACCGGCGCCCTGATCGGCCCGGTCTCCTTCCACCGCATCGTCAGCGGCCGGCGCATCAAGCCGCAGACGGTCACCTGGGCCGCCCGGCTGACGATGGCGGGCATCGTGCTGCTGCTGTGCACCGTCACCTCGGCCCTGCTGCTGATCCTGCGCATCGCGCTGCACAACGCGGCCGTCCCCTGGCTGGTGGCGGTGGTCGTGGCCTGGCTGATCCTGTGCTGGTTCGGGCTGCCCGGCTGGGCGCTGCACCGCTACAGGACGAAGGAGTGACCCCACACATCCGTACGAGGGATTCGCCCCCGCCCGCGTTTCCCCGGCCCGGGACCGGTCACCCGTAGCACTGTGGCGGGGCGCCCGTACCCGCTCCGCGGCCACCGCGCACTCCGGGTGAAGGGAGTCCCATGTCCACGAAGGTGTCCGACCACCTGCTGCAGCGCCTGCGGGAATGGGACGTCGACCGGGTGTTCGCCTATGCGGGGGACGGCATCAACGGCCTGCTGGCGGCATGGGGCCGGGCGGAGGACGACCCGCGGTTCATCCAGTCGCGCCACGAGGAGATGTCCGCCTTCGAGGCCGTGGGGTACGCCAAGTTCTCCGGCAAGGTGGGGGTGTGCGCCGCGACCTCCGGCCCGGGCGCGATCCATCTGCTCAACGGCCTCTACGACGCCAAGCTCGACCACGTGCCCGTGGTGGCGATCGTGGGACAGACCGACCGCAGCGCAATGGGCGGCTCCTACCAGCAGGAGGTGGACCTGCTGAGCCTGTTCAAGGACGTCGCCTCCGACTTCTGCGAGATGGTGACCGTCCCCGAGCAGCTGCCGAACGTCCTCGACCGGGCGATGCGCACGGCGTACACCCGGCGGACGGTCACGGCGCTGATCATCCCCGCCGACGTGCAGGAGCTCGACTACGCGCCGCCGCAGCACGCGTTCAAGATGGTGCCCTCCAGCCTCGGCGTGGCGCCGTACGCGCCGGTCCCCGCGGACACGGAGATCACCCGGGCGGCGGAGCTCATCAACGCGGGCCGCAAGGTGGCCGTCCTCGTCGGGCAGGGCGCCCGCGGCGCGCGGGCCGAGGCCGAGCAGCTCGCCGAAGTGCTCGGCGCCGGGGTGGCCAAGGCCCTGCTCGGCAAGGACGTGCTCCCCGACGACCTGCCGTACGTGACCGGCTCCGTCGGGCTGCTGGGCACCCGCCCCTCCTACGAGCTCATGCGCGACTGCGACACGCTGGTCGTCATCGGGTCGAGCTTCCCGTACACCCAGTTCCTGCCGGAGTTCGGGCAGGCGCGGGCGGTCCAGATCGACGTCGACCCCTTCATGGTGGGGCTGCGCTACCCCTTCGAGATCAACCTCGTGGGCGACGCGCGCGAGACCCTGACGCGACTGCTGCCCCAGCTCAAGCCCAAGGAGCACGGCGACTGGCGGAAGGGCATCGAGAAGAACACCGCCCGCTGGTGGGAGGTGATGGAGCGGCGCGCCGCCGTCTCCGCCGACCCCGTCAACCCCGAATACGTCTTCCACGCGCTGGACCCGCTGCTGCCCGACAACGCGGTGCTGACGGCCGACTCGGGCTCGGCCGCGAACTGGTACGCGCGCCACCTGCGCATCCGCGGCACGATGCGCGGCTCGCTGTCGGGCACGCTGGCCACCATGGGGCCCGGCGTCCCCTACGCCATCGGCGCCAAGTTCGCCCACCCCGACCGGCCGGCCATCGCCCTGGTGGGCGACGGGGCGATGCAGATGAACGGCATGGCCGAGCTCATCACCGCCGGCAAGTACTACCGGGAGTGGCAGGACCCGCGCCTCGTCGTGGCCGTCCTCAACAACCAGGACCTCAACCAGGTCACCTGGGAGATGCGCGCCATGGAGGGCGCCCCGCAGTTCCTGCCCTCGCAGGCCATCCCCGACGTGCCCTACGCGGACTTCGCCCGCTCGATCGGGCTCGGCGGCGTCCGCGTGGAGGAGCCCGGCGGGGTCGTCCCCGCCTGGGAGCAGGCCCTCGCCGCCGACCGGCCCTTCGTCATCGACTTCCGCACCGACCCGGCCGTGCCGCCGATCCCGCCGCACGCGACCCTCGACCAGATCGAGGCCGCGGCCGCATCCGTCCTCAAGGGCGACAGCGACCGCGCCGCCGTGGTCCGCCAGGGGTTCAAGGCGAAGATCCAGGAGATGCTACCCGGCGGCCACAAGCGCCGCGGGCACGGGGCGGGTGACGGCGGATGAGCCGCTCGCCGCGCAAGCGGCGGGGCCGGCCGCCGGGCGGCACGGCGCCGTACGCCCTGGACCGCATGGTGCGCAACGTCCGTCACGGCAGGTTCGAGCGCACGCTGTCCCTGCTGACGGCGGCGGGCTCCCTCGTCACGGCCGCGGAGATCTACCTGGAGCACGACCGCGCCAGCTTCGGCAACCGCGTGATGTGGTGGCCGGTGCTGCTCGGACCCGTCGGCGCGGCCGCGGGCGTCGCCGGGTTCGCGAGCGAGCGGATGGCGAAGACCGCCCTGCCGCTGGCCTCGGCGGCCATCGCCGCCAACGGCCTGCAGGGCACGTACCTGCACCTGCGCGGCATCGCCCAGAAGCCCGGAGGCTGGTCGATGGCCCGCTGCAACGTCGAGCTGGGGCCGCCCCTGTTCGCGCCGCTGCTGGTCACGATGGTCGGCGGCATGGGCCTGCTGGCCGCCCTGCTGCGCAGGGAGCAGTGACGGTGACGACGCCCGGGCGGCACAACCCCAGGTTCGCGGGGTACGACGTGCTCGCCCAGGCCGGCACGTGGGACGCGGCGACCTCCGGCATCGTCCTCTCCCGCACGGCCGTCCAGCCGGACCTGCGCTTCTTCACCCTCGCCGAGGAAGCCGTGGCCCGGCCGCTCTTCGACCACCTGCTGGCGCAGTGGGACGACCCCAGGGTGCCGGTCCTGCAGATGATCGACGCGCGGCTCGCCGAACTGCAGACCGACGGCTGGCGGTTCGCCGACATGCCCGAGGACGACGAGGCGTGGCGGCGCTCCCTCGCCGCCCTCGACGACGACGCCCGCGCCCGGTACGGCGCCCCCTTCGGCGGCCTGGCGCGTGAGCGGCAGGCCGGCCTGATCCGGGCGGTGCGCGCCACCGGCCCGGACCGCTGGCACGGGATGCCGGCCGGCCACGTGTGGGGCCTGTGGACGCGGTACACCGCCACCGCCTTCTACTCCCACCCGTGGGCGTGGAACGAGATCGGCTTCGGGGGGCCGGCGTACCCGCGGGGGTACGTACGGCTCGGCCTCGGCTTGCGGGAACCGTGGGAAGCGCCGGACCGGCACCCGGTGGACCCCGTGGCAAAGTCGGACGCCGACCCGGTTGTGGGCAGGCGTCGCGCAAGGCGGGACGGGTGGGCACAACCCGACCACTGGGCCGCACCTGAACGTGCAACGGACCGCCGTCGCGGCCCCGCCGCCGCGGTCCGGGCCGCGGCCGAAACACTGCGCCTGACCGCGTCACCGACGAGCCGCCTCCGCGACCGCAACGCCTCCCCCTGGCTCCTGCCCCGCGGCGACCGGCGTTTCGACCACGCCCTCGTCGAGGGGATGCGCCGCCACGATGACGACGACGAGGTAGACCTCGTCGTCATCGGCTGCGGAGCCGGCGGCGCCACCCTCACCCAGCGCATGGCCCGCCACGGCTGGTCCGTGGTCTGCCTGGAGGCCGGCCCGTTCTGGAACCCCGATACCGACTGGGTCAGCGACGAGGCCGGGTCGCAGCATCTGTACTGGACGGAGCCGCGCGTCGTCTCCGGTGGCGACCCGGTGCCGCTCGGCGCCAACAACTCCGGCCGTGGCGTGGGCGGTTCGACCACCCACTTCGCCGGCTACGCCCCCCGCTTCCACCCCTCGGACTTCTCGACGCTCACGGACGACGGCGTGGGCGCCGACTGGCCGCTGGACTACGAGGAGCTGCGCGGTCCGTACGAGCGGATCGAGCAGGAGCTGCCCGTCGCCGGCCAGTACTGGCCGTGGGGCGCCCCGCACGCGTACCCGCACGCGCCGCACCCGGTCGGCGGCAACGGCGAGGTCTTCCTGCGCGGGGCCGCGGCCTTGGGCATCGAGGCGCGGGTGGGCCCGGTCGCCATCGCCAACGGCCGTTTCGGCAACCGCCCGCACTGCGTCTACCGCGGCTTCTGCCTGCAGGGCTGCAAGGTCAACGCCAAGGCTTCCACCCTGATCACGCACGTGCCCGACGCGCTGGCCCACGGCGCGGAGATCCGCGCCCAGTCGATGGTGACCGGCATCGAGCTGGACGCTCAGGGCCGCCTGGCCACCGGTGTCCGGTACGTGCGCGACGGCCGGGAACGGCTGCAGCGGGCCCGCATGGTCGCCGTCGCCGGTTACTCCATCGAGACGCCCCGGCTGCTGCTGAACTCCGCGTGCCGCCGCTTCCCCGACGGGCTGTGCAACGACTTCGACCTGGTGGGCCGATACGTGATGGTGCAGGGCGCACCGCAGACCTCCGGCCGCTTCACCGAGGAGGTGCGCGCCTACAAGGCACCGCCCCCCGAGGTCTCCTCCGAGGACTTCTACGAGACCGACCCCGCCAAGCCCTACAAGCGCGGCTTCTCCCTGCAGACGGTCTCCCCGCTGCCGATCGTCTGGGCCGAGCACGTGGCCGCCCAGGGCCACTGGGGCGAGGACCTGCGCACCTACATGCGCGACTACGTCCACTGGGCGACCCTGGGCGCCTTGTGCGAACTGCTGCCGCTGCCGGACAACCGCGTGACCCTCTCGCAGGAGAAGGACCGCTACGGGCTGCCCGTCGCCCACTTCTCCTACAGCCAGTGCGACAACGACCGCATGCTCATCCGGGCGTCGCGGACGGTCATGGAGGACATCCTGCGCGCGGCCGGCGCCACCGAGGTGATCACGATCAACCGGTACGCGCACCTCGTCGGCGGCTGCCGGATGGCCGCGGGCCCCGAGAGCGGCGTCGTCGACGCCGACCTGCGCACCTTCGCCGTGCCCAACCTGCTCGTCACCGACGGCAGCGTGCTCCCCACCCAGGGCAGCGCCAACCCCGCCCTGACCATCATGGCGCTCGTCGACCGTGCCGCCGGACGGCTGGCCGCCGGAGCGCGCGGCGGCCTCCGCTCGCCCGCGGGAGCCCGCCGGTGACCCGCCCGGGCGCGGCCGACCCCGCCGTCGAGGACGTCACGACCGCCGTCTACACCGTCCCCACCGACGCCCCCGAGGCCGACGGCACGCTCGCCTGGGACGCGACCACCCTGATCCTGGCGACCGTGCGGTCCGGCGACACCACCGGGACCGGCTGGACCTACGGCGCCCCCGCCACCGCCGACGTGATCACCGGTCAGCTCGCGGAGGTCGTCACCGGCCGCTGCGCCTCCGACGTACCGGCGGCCAACGAGGCGATGAGCCGCGCCGTGCGCAACACCGGCCGGCCCGGCCTCGTCGCCGGCGCCCTCTCGGCCGTGGACATCGCGCTGTGGGACCTCAAGGCCCGGCTGCTCGGCCTGCCCCTGGTCCGGCTGCTCGGCGCGAGCCGCGCCGAGGTGCCCGTCTACGGCAGCGGCGGCTTCACCACCTACGACGACGCCCGCCAGGACCGCCAACTGCGCGGCTGGACCGAGGGGCTCGGCATCCCCCGCGTCAAGATCAAGATCGGTGAGGACCGGGGCGGGGCCGAGGACCGCGACCGCCACCGCGTCGCCCTCGCCCGGCGCAGCACCGGCGACGGCACCGAGCTCTACGTGGACGCCAACGGCGCCTACACCCGCAAGCAGGCGGTCCGGGTGGCCCGGCACCTCGACGCCCACGGCGTCCTGTGGTTCGAGGAGCCGGTCTCCTCCGACGACCTCACCGGTCTCGCGCGGATCCGCGACGCGGTCATGCCCGACGTCGCCGCCGGCGAGTACGGCTACACGCTCCCTTACTTCGGCGCGATGCTCGCCGCCGGGGCCGTGGACTGCCTGCAGGCCGACGCCACCCGCTGCGGCGGCATCACCGTCTGGCTGCGGGCCGCCGCCCTCGCCGAGGCGGCCGGCCTGCAGATCTCCGGGCACTGCGCGCCGCACGTCCACGCGCACGCCGCGGCCGCCGTGCCCAACCTGCGCCACCTGGAGTGGTTCCACGACCACACCAGGATCGAGTCGCTGTTCTTCGCCGGGGCCCTCGACCCGGGCGGGGGAAGCATCCGCCCCGGGGCGGAGGGCACACCCGGGCACGGCCTGGTGCTGCTCGCCGGCCGCGCCGAACCGTACCGGGTCCGGTGACCTCCGGTGACCGCCCGTTCGAGGGAAAGGAGCCCCATGAGCCAGACCGTCGTCATCACCGGCGCCAGCGCCGGGATCGGCCGCGCGACGGCCCGTATGTTCGCGCGCAGGGGCGCACGGGTGGCCCTGCTGGCCCGGGGCGAGGGCGGGCTGGCGGCCGCCGCGGCCGAGGTCGCCGAGCTGGGCGGGAAGGCCCTGGTGCTGCCCACCGACGTGGCCGACCACGCCCAGGTGGAGGCCGCGGCGGCCGCGGTGGAGGACGCGTTCGGCCCGATCGAGGTGTGGGTCAACGCGGCCTTCGTCTCCGTCTTCGCCCCGTTCACTCGCATCGAGCCGGAGGAGTACGAGCGCGTCACCGCCGTCACCTACCTCGGCTGCGTCCACGGCACGCGGGCCGCGCTGCGCCGGATGCTGCCGCGCGACGCGGGCACCGTCGTCCAGGTCGGCTCGGCGCTCGGTTACCGCTCCGTGCCCCTGCAGTCCGCCTACTGCGGCGCCAAGCACGCCGTCAACGGCTTCACCTCGGCCGTACGGACCGAGCTGCTCGCCCGGCACAGCAACGTGCGCGTGACGGTCGTGCAGATGCCCGCGGTCAACACGCCCCAGTTCTCCTGGGTGCTGTCCCGGCTGCCCAACCACCCCCGGCCCGTGGCGCCCGTCTACCAGCCCGAGGTCGCCGCCCGCGCCGTCGTCCACGCGGCCGCGCACCCGCGGCGCAAGCAGTACTACGTCGGCGCCTCCACCGTCGCGACGATCCTCGCCGACAAGGCGGCCCCCGGCCTCCTGGACCGCTACCTGGCCCGTACCGGCATCGACGCGCAGCAGACCGACGAGCAGGTGCGGGCGGACCGGCCGCACAACCTGTGGGAGCCGGTGGACGACACCGGCGGGGGCGACTACGGCGCGCACGGCGCCTTCGACGCGGAGTCCCACGCGGGCTCCCCGCAGGCGGCCCTCGCCCGGCACCCCCTCCTGCTCCCGGCCGCGGCGCTGCTCGGCACGGCCGCCGCCGTCCGGACGGTCCTGCGGCGGCGCCGGGACTGAGCCACGGGGGTTTCCCCGTCTCCCGTTGTGGTTACCCAGGGTCCGAAGCCCCGCCCTCCAGGAGGACACCCCCGATGACGGAATACGGCTACTTCCTGTCCACCGAGGAACACGGCCCCGCCGACCTGGTCGAACAGGCGCGCATGGCCGAGCAGGCGGGCTTCACCTCCCTGTGGATCTCCGACCACTTCCACCCGTGGAACGGGGAACAGGGCCAGAGCCCCTTCGTCTGGTCGGTGATCGGTGCGCTCTCGCAGGCCACCTCCCTGCCCGTCCGGACGGCCGTCACCTGCCCGATCATGCGGCTGCACCCGGCCGTCACGGCCCAGGCGGCGGCCACGGCCGCCGTCCAGCTCGGCGGCGGCTTCCGGCTCGGCGTGGGCAGCGGGGAGGCGCTCAACGAGCACATCCTCGGCGGCGCCTGGCCGCAGGCGGCGGTCCGGCTGGAGATGCTGCAGGAGGCCGTCCAGGTGATGCGGCTCCTCTTCGAGGGCGGCGAGGTCAGCCACCACGGCAAGCACTACACCGTGGAGAACGCCCGGCTGTACACCGTGCCGGACGAACCCGTGCCCATCGACGTCTCGGCGTTCGGGCCGACCGCGACCGAGCTGGCCGGGCGCATCGGCGACGGCTTCATCACGATGGCCCCCGACGCGGAGGCGGTCGACCGCTTCCGGCGCAGCGGGGGCGGCACCAAGCCCGTGCACGGCGGGCTGAAGGTGTGCTGGGCCACCGACCGCGAGGAGGCCGAGCGCACCGCGCACCGCCTGTGGGCCACCGAACAGCTCCCCGGAGAGCTGCCCCAGATCCTGCCGACGCCCCGGCACTTCGAACAGGTGAGTGAGCTGGTTCCGGTGGAGCGCGTCGCCGACGCGGTGACCTGCGGGGACGACGTGGACGCGCACCTGGCCGCGCTCGTCGCGTACGCCGACGCCGGGTTCGACACCGTCTTCGTCAACCAGATCGGGCCCGACCAGCGCGGCTTCTTCGACTTCTACCGCAGCAAGGTGCTGCCGCAGCTGCCGGACTGACGGACCCGGCCGGCGGACCGGATCGACGGAAGACCGACGGAAGGACGCTTCATGACCATGCGGATCGCATTCCTGGCGGCACCCGAGGGCGTCGAGCAGGTCGAGCTGACGGAACCCTGGCGGGCCGTGCTGGAGGCCTCCGGCGCGCCGCGGCTGGTGTCGACGAAGCCCGGCCGCATCCAGGCCTACCACCACCTCGACAAGGCCGACACCTTCGCCGTCGACGAGGACGTGACCACGGCGCGGGCCGGGGACTTCGACGGACTCGTGCTGCCCGGCGGCGTCGCCAACCCCGACTTCCTGCGGATGGACGAGCGGGCCGTCTCCTTCGTCAAGGACTTCTTCGACGCGGGCAAGCCGGTCGCGGCGATCTGCCACGCTCCGTGGACCCTGATCGAGGCCGGTGTCGTGCGCGGCCGCACCCTCACGTCCTGGCCCAGCCTGCGCACCGACATCCGCAACGCGGGCGGCACCTGGGTGGACGAGGAGGTCAAGGTCTGCACCTGCGCCCCCGGCGCCCTGATCACCAGCCGCAAGCCGGCCGACCTCAAGGCGTTCTGCGCGGCCTTCATGACCGAGTTCGGCAAGGTGTCGGGCGACTGATGCCCGGTCCGGAGGACTACGACGCGGGGCCCTTCGTACCCGTCGGCGCGGACCTGCAGGGCCTGCGGGACGCCGCGGCCGGGTGCCGGGGCTGCCCGCTGTTCCGCGAGGCCACCCGGACGGTCTTCGGCTCCGGCGAGGCCTCCGCCCGGGTGGTGCTCGTCGGCGAGCAGCCGGGCGACCAGGAGGACCGCAAGGGCGAGCCCTTCGTCGGACCGGCCGGAGGCGTGCTGACCCGGGCGCTCGCGGAGGCCGGCATCGACCCGGCGGAGGCGTACGTCACCAACGCCGTCAAGCACTTCAAGTTCGAGCGGCAGGAGCGGGGCAAACGCCGCATCCACAAGGCGCCCACCCTGCACGAGATCAGCGCCTGCCGCCCCTGGCTCGCCTCCGAACTGCGGCTGATCGGCCCGGAGGTGGTCGTCGCCCTCGGCGCGACGGCGGGCAAGTCCCTGCTCGGCTCGTCGTTCCGGGTGACACAGCAGCGCGGCGTCCCCCTCGTGCTGCCGCCGGACGGGGACGGGGAGGCCGGGGGCACGCTCGTGGCGACCATCCACCCCTCGGCCGTCCTGCGCGCGGACGCGGCGGCCCGCGCCGGCGCGTACGCGGGCCTGATCGCCGACCTCGGCGTGGCGGCCCGGCTGCTGGACGACGGGAGCAGGTGAGCGGCTCCCTGCTGCCGGCCCTGGTACCGGGATGGCGCGTGCCCAGTACCCGGATGGCGGTACCCGGAAAGCACGCGGGGGGAAGAGCGTTTTCCTGCGCGGGGGCGGCCCTGCGCGACATGCTGAGTACATGTCCGATCACAGCGAGCGAGTGCCGGGGTACCGGCAGATCAGGATGGCTGCGCCCGATGCCCCGGTCGCCGCCCTGGCGGACGAGGAGGCGTGGCGGGCACGCGAGGCGTACCCCGAGATCCTCGGGGGCGGCGGGCCGGTCTTCGGCGTCGTGCGCGAGCGCGAGGAGGGCGGCTGGCAGGTGCTGACCCACATCGGCGACCGCGCGCCCCAGGACTCCCGGGACACCATGGCCGCCCTCTTCCGCCGGGCCGCCCGCGACGCCGAGGAGTCCGGCGACGGCACCGCGGCGCAGGAGTACGGCGCGGCCGCCGAACGGCTGGACTGGGAGGTCCTCGACGAGATGACGGTGCGCGGCGGCCGCCACCGGGTGGTGCGCGCGGAGCAGTTCATCCGGACGGGTCCCGACGGGCCCGAGCCCCCGCGCCCCTGCGACCCCGACCCCGCCGGTCCCGGCCGGTCCCACGAGGTGCCCGACCCCGTCGAGGGCATGATCCTCGACACCCTCACGGCCACCGGCATGTCCGAGGGCATCCTCAAGGCCGAGCTGCTGTCGCTGGTCCAGGGACCCGGCACCGCACCTCCTGACGTACGGGCCGACTCCCTGCGGGCCACGGCCACGCACCCGGGCGGCGTGCTGCTGCCCGCCGCCTACATGATCGCGGAGCGGTCCGGCGGGCGGTGGGAGCCCGTGACCACCGGCTGCCCCACGCCCCAGGCCGCGCGCGACGCCCTCACGATGGACCTGCGCGTCATGGCCCCGGTGCTGCGGCGGCTGGACGAGAAGGAGCGCGAGGAGTACGCCCGGGCGGCCGACCGGCTCGACGCCGAGTGCGGCCCGGAGGCCGAGGTGGCCGGCCGGCGCTTCCGCGTGGTGCGCATCGAGCGCCTGGTGCGCATCGGGCCGGACGGCCCGGAGGGGCCGCGCCCTTCCGACCACGACCCCCAGCCGCCCGTCAAGGTGCACGACCGGCAGCTGCGCGAGCAGGGGCTGGTCCACGACGACGAGGACGACGAGGACTTCGAGCCCTCCGAAGAGGTGAAGGAGATGATGGCGCTCGCCCGCAAGGAACAGGAGCGCAGGCGGCGGCTCGACGAAGCGGGAGGGGGCGGCCGGGGACAGGCCCCGGGGGCGCACGACCAGGCCCGTCGTGCCTAAACTGGTGCCGTGCAGAGGGGGGTTGGCAGACGATGAGTGAAGAGAGGGACGGTCCGGACCGGCGCCGGCTGACGGTGGCGCAGAAGCTCGATCACCTGCTCACGATGCGTGCCGGGCCCAGCGAGAACGGCAAGCCGTCCTACAAGAAGCTGGCGGCGGAGATCGCCGCCCAGTCCGGCGAGACCTTCTCCAGCGTGTATCTGTGGCAGCTGCACCGCGGGGAGCGCACGAATCCGACGCTGCGGCACCTGCGCGCGCTGGCCGCGTACTTCGACGTGCCCGTCTCCTACTTCACCGAGGACGACGTGGCCCGGCGGATGATCGACGAGGAGGTCCTGGCCGGCCGTGAGCTGGACCAGGCCATGGCCGATGCCGGGGTGAGCGCGGTCTATCTGCGCGGTGACCTCGCGGCGCTCTCCCCGGAGGGGAAGCGGATGGCCGCCGACATGATCCGCCAGCTCCGGGAGCTGGAGCAGGGCACGAGGCGCGCCTAGCGCCCGCCGGGTCCCGCGGAGGCTTCCGCGGTGGCCCCGCCCTTCCGTAAGTGTGATGCTCCGCCGGGCCGCGGGTGCCGCGTTACCGCGCGGCACCCGCGGCTCTGTCATGCGGTTGAAATGCCCCAACTCTCAAGTTAGGGTCCCTTCTTGTATCGCCATAAGCTACGGTGAACCAACTATTGGTCCGCTTGTTCATACGAGTTAACGTCTTCGACTTCACGGTCCGGCCTCCTGAGACACATCACTACCCACGGCGTCACGGCAGCAAAGACCGGGCCGTCACACGGGGGACCCGGGGGAGTGGCATGCGGCTCCGGGACGGCCCCGCCGCCTTACGGGGAGGGCACGCGCGTGCACGACATCCTGAAAGCCGCCGGCGACGGCCGGGGCCAGAGCATCCTCATCGAAGGCACGGCCGGCATGGGGCGCACCAGACTCCTGCGCCAGGCCATGGACCAGGCCGGCGAACACGGCCTCCACCTGCTCTCCGCACGCGCCCGCGCCTCCGAGCAGGACGTCGAGTACAGCATCGCCCAGCAGCTCATGGCCGGGGCCCGCAGCATCCTGGAAGACGCCGGCGCGGGAGGGGACGGCCCCGGCGGCCGGGCCGCCGTCCCGTGGGAGACCCACCTGAACTGCCCGGCCCCCTACGCCCCGCACGCCGCGCCCGGCCCCCGCCCGGTCCACCCGCTCGCCCGGCTGCTGTCCACCGGCACCCCGCTGATGCTGGCCATCGACGACCTCCAGTGGGCCGACGCCGCATCCCTGCGCTGCCTCGGCTATCTGATGGCCCGCCTGGAGAACACCCCTGTGGCCCTCGTCGCCACCGTCGCCCTCGGCGAGACCCCCGGCGACCCGGTGCTGGCCGAGGTGCTCTCCTCGTTCCGCCACCGGGTCCTGTTAAGGGACCTCACCGCCGAGGACACCGCCCGGATCGCCGCCGACACCTTCACCGTCCCGGACGCCGCCGACGGCGCGCCAGACCCCCGCTTCGTCGCCGCGTGCCACGCGGCCACCGGCGGCAGCCCCTACCTCCTCGAAGCCCTCTTCCGCGTCATGCGCCTGCACGGCCTGCGGCCCGACGCCGAGGCCGCGCGCCGCATCGGGGACCTCGCCCCGGTGGAGGTCGCCGACACCCTGCTGCCGCGCTACGACCGCGCCTACCCCGGCGCCGCCGCGGTGCTCCAGGCCACCGCGGTCCTCGACGGCTCCCCCACCACCCCCATGATCGCCCGGCTGCTCGGGCTGGACGCCCTGGGCGCGGCCGACATCGTCGACGCCCTCGTCCGCGCCGGCGCCCTCACGGGGCAGGGCACCGTCGTCGGCTTCGCCCGCCCGGTCCTGCGCACCGCGGTCCTGGCCCGTATCCCGCCCAGCCGCCGCGACGCCCTGCACGCCCGCGCCGCCCAGCTCCTGCACGAATCGGGCGCCCCCGCCGAGCGCGTCGCCGACCAGCTCCTGCGCGTCCGCAGCACCCTCGGCCTGCACTGGACCTGCTCCGTGCTGCGCACGGCCGCCGGAGAGGTGATCCAGCGCGGCGACCCGGACCGGGCCCGGGCCTATCTCCAGCGCGGCTTGGAGGAGTGCGAGGGCCTGTGCCGGGCCAAGCTGCTGCGCGCCCTCGGCGAGATCGAGCTGGCCGCCGACCCGGCCGCGGCGGTCGGACACCTGCGGCGCGCGCTCGACCTCCAGCCCGACACCGCCGGGCGCGCCGACATCCGGCTGTGCATCGCCCACGCCCTGCAGCTCCTGGGCCGCCCCGAGGAGGCCGAGCGCGTCCTCCTGGAAGGGGTGGCGGAGGCCCGCAGCGCCGAGGAGCCCTCCGCGGAGGTCCTGCGGGCCGAGCGCTGCCTGCTGCGTGAGCTGAACGCCGTCAACACGGACGCCGGCACAGACGCCGACGCGGCCGCCGGCGCGGACTGCGCGGGGGTGGCCGACCCGCTCCCGCTGGAGGCCGGCGCCACCCCGGGTGAGCGCCACACCCGGCTGAGCCTTGCCGCCCTGCGCTCCTCCCGCCGCGGCGAGGAGCGGGACCGGGCCGTCCACCAGGCCCGGCAGGCGCTGCAGGAGGAGCACACCAGCCTCGACTGGCGCATCGCGACCCGCACCGTGCCCCTGCAGGTGCTCGCCCGCGCCGACGAGCTCGACCTCGCCCTGTCCGAGTGCCGGGCGCTGCTGGACCGCGCGCAGGCCGAGGGCTCGCGCACCCTGCTCACCATCGCCCACAGCATGCGCGCCGAAGTGCGCTACCGCACCGGTGACATACCCGGCTGCCTGGAGGACGCCCGCAGCGCCCTGGAGCCCGCCGGGGCCTCGCCCTCCGGGCACTGGAGCCGCACCGGCCAGGCGGTGGCGGCGGTCGTCGCCTCGCTGCTGGAGACCGGCGAGCTGCGCGAGGCCAACCGGGCCCTGAGCGACTTCGCCCTGGACGGCCACGTGCCCGAGGGCGCCGGATTCGCGGCCCTGCTCTTCCACCGCGGCCGGCTCCGCGTGGCCTGCGGCCATCCGCGGGCGGGGCTGGCCGACCTCCTGGAGTGCGGCCGCCGGCTGGCCGCCGCCGGCCAGCTCAACCCCGCGGTGCTGTCCTGGCGTTCCGAGGCGGCCCTCGTCCACGCGGCGCTCGGCGAGCGCGACGCCGCGCTCGTCCTCGTCGACGACGAGCTCGCCCGCGCCCGCCGGTGGGGCGGTCGCCGGGCCACGGGCCGGGCCCTGCGGGCGGCCGGGCTGCTGGCCAAGGGCCTGGGCGGCGAGGGGGCGCTGCGGGAGGCCGTCGAGGTCCTGGAGGAGTCCTCCGCCCGGCTGGACCTGGCGCGGGTGCTCACCGACCTCGGCATCCTGATGCGCAAGTCCAGCCGGCTCGGCGAGGCGCGCGAGCACCTGCGGCGCGCGCAGTCCCTGGCCGAGCAGTGCGGGGCGGCCGTGCTGGCCCAGACGGCCCGTCAGGAGCTGCTGGTCGCCGGGGCCCGGCCCCGGCGGCCGACCGAGATGGGCATCGACGCCCTCACCCCGACCGAGCGCCGGGTCGCGCTCATGGCGGTCGCCAAGTTCACCAACCGCGAGATCGCGGGGAAGCTCTTCGTCACGCAGCGCACCGTGGAGCTGCACCTGAGCCGCGTCTACCGCAAGCTGGCGGTGACGGGCCGTTCCGGCCTGGCGGAGTACTTCGCCGAGCTCCAGGAGAGCGGCTCGGCAGGCTCCGGACACCCCGCGGAGCGGGCCTGGTCCGAAGCCCGCCCGGGCGTGCGGGACAGGGCGGCCGTCTGAGACGTCCGGTGCGTTCGCGCGCCGTCGGCCGGGTGCGGCGGCTCACGCGCCGCGCCGGCCGGCGAAGTCCAGCCGTTCCTCGACGGCGATGCCGTACCAGCTCAGCTGCCGCACCTTGTCGGGGTTGCTGGTCAGCAGCCTGACCCGGCCGACCCCCAGGGCCCGGAGCATCTGGGCGGCCGCGTGGTAGTCGCGGGCGTCGTCGGCCAGGCGCAGGCCGTGGCCCGTTCCGGCGCCGCCCGGGGCGCGGTCCTGGACGCTGTACGCGTCGAGCTTGTCGTAGAGGCTGGGGTCCGCACCGGCCGGGCTCTCCTGGCGCAGGTAGATCAGGATGCCGCCGTCCGCCGCCACCCGCTGCAGCGACTCGTCCAGCTGCGGCCCGCAGTCGCACCGGCCCGAGCCGAGGACGTCGCCGGTCAGGCACTCCGAGTGGACGCGGACCAGTGGGACGCCGGGGTCGCGGCTGTAGGACACCGCGATGTGCTCCAGGCCGTCGGAGAGCCCGTCGAAGGTGATGACGGGCGCGGTCTGCCAGGAGCCGTCGGCCAGGTGGAGCGGGATCTCCACCCGGGAGCGGACGCGGGCCCCGCCCCGGTGGGGTTCCGCCGGGGCCGGGGCCGGGGCCGGGTTCCACGTACCGCCGTTCAGTACGTCGAGGTTCAGCACTTCGGGCACGGTTGCCTCCCATGGAGATGCACACCCGGCGCGTCGTTCGCCCCGGGCCACTCCAGCATCACGGCCGGGGCGGGCGCGCACAGCACGGACCGGCCCGGTACAGCGACCGAAGCTTTTCCGCGCCGCGTACCGAACCGGGTCCCTGCCGGGAGGGATCAGGACGTTCGCTCCGGCTCCTGCAGCGGTGCCGCGGCCGCGGGAGCCTCCTCCCCGGGCCCGCCGCCGCCCGCGAACTTGCGGACGGCGGTGCGCAGCCCGGCGGCGATGCCGAGGAACGCGCACACCGCGGCGATGACGTAGATGATGCCGAGCCCGCGGCTGTCGTTCCAGTCGTGCGAGGAGCCGTACGCGGTGATGGCCGTGCCGAGGCCGGTCATCACGGCCACGGACAGGGTCTCGCACAGCTGCAGGCTGGAACTGGCCGAGCCTTCCTTGCCCTTGGGAGCCAGCGACAGGACGATCGTGGTGACGGCGGGGTAGACGAAGCCCATGCCGAGACCGGCGATCGCCCAGCCGACGATCGCGAGCGGGACGCTCTTGAGGCCGGTGCCGACCGCCAGGGCGATCAGCGCGTCGCCGGCCACGAGCAGGACGAAGCCGAGGACCACGCGTGCGTGGCGGCCCTTGCCGCCGCTGCGGGTGTCCAGCTTGGCCTGGAGCCACGCGCCGCTGACCCAGGTGAGGGCGCCCGCGGACAGCGCGAGACCGGAGCCGAGCGTGTTGAGGCCGAGGACGCGGGTCATGCTGAGCGGGAAGAAGGACTCGCCCCCGTAGTAGGCGGCGCTGACCAGACCGCGCACGACCATGCCGGCGGGCATGCCGCGGCGGACGGTGAGCGTGCCCGCCGGGAGCAGCTTGTGCAGCACGGGCAGGGTGATCGCGATGCCGACCACGACCAGCGGCACGAGCACGGCGATGTTGCGATTCTCCAGCCCGGCGAGCAGCGCACCGACACCGAGCACCAGCAGCACGGTCAGCGGCAGCCGGTTCTCGCCCGGCGTGCCGTCGCCGGTGGGCCGGAGCTTGCGCATCGCCGGCAGGGTGAGCAGGGCGGCGACGGGCACCAGCGGGACGAGGATCAGGAAGACCACCCGCCAGTTGGTGGCGCCGGCGATCGCACCGGCGATGGCCGGGCCGAGCAGGGCGGGCAGGGTCCACGCCGAGGCCACCAGTGCGAGCATCCGGGCGCGCAGCGCGTCGGGGTAGGCGAGGCCGACGATCAGGTAGGCCAGGGCCAGCACGCCGCCGACGCCCAGGCCCTGCAGGATGCGGCCCGCCAGCAGGATCCACCAGTTGGTGGCGACCGCGGCGACCACGCAGCCGATGACGAAGACGATGAACGCCTGCACGTACGGGCGGGTGGGCCCGGCCTTGTCGGCGCCCTGTCCGGCGGCGATGGTGCCGAAGAGGTTGGCGAGCATGAAGGCGGTGAAGGCCCAGCCGAAGAGGTGGACCCCGCCCAGGTCCTCGGCGGCCTCGGGCAGGACGGTCGCGACGCCCAGCCAGAGGAAGGCCACCAGGGTGACGGAGGTGATCAGCCCTAAGGACAGCGCGCGGTACTGCGGCGAGAGGACGCCATCGCCCCCGGCGGGGCCGGCGGCGGGCGCCTCGGTCTTGTCGGTCATCGGACCTCCGAACCAGCGATACATAGGCAATGTGCTATTTAGGAGATCCACTATATAGGCGCTGTTTGATAGCCTGTCAAACGTGAGAGACACTGCGGAGGACAAGACGGACGTCGCCATGCTCCGGGCGCTCGGACACCCCGTGCGGCTCGGCATCATGCGCGCGCTGGCGGCCGAACCCGAGACGTGCGCCTGTGACTTCACCGAGCTCTTCGAGGTCACCCAGCCGACCATCAGCCAGCACCTGAAGGTGCTGCGCGAAGCCGGCCTCGTGGTCACCCGCCGCCGTGGCACCCAGATCTGCTACTCGGTCCGCCCCGACGGGCTCGACCGGCTCCACGAACTCCTGACGGCAATTCAGCCGCCCCGGCTGGCCGCCGCCGGCTGACCCGCCCGCCCCGGTGCCCGCGCGGACACCGGGGCCGCCGGCGCGCCCTCAGCGGACGGCCTCGAACATGACGACGGGCGGATTGGCCAGGAACCCCTCCCAGTACGCGGCCCCGAAGCGCTCGATCGTCGCCCGCGGCACGTGCAGCGGCACCCACGACAGCTTCGTGAACCCCGCCGCCGCGAACGCCGCCTCGTACACCTCCGGCCGGATCAGGCACGTCTCGAAGGTGATCGGCGGTTCCAGCGCCGCGGTGACCCGGATCCGGGTGCCGAAGTCCGAGGCCGCCAGGGGCTCGAAGGCGAAGCCGTACGTGTCGGGCAGCGGCCCCTCGAAGGAGAAGCGCGGGTTCTGCGTCACCCCGATGAACCGCCCGCCCCGCGGCAGCCGTTCGAACGCGCCGCGGCACATGGCCGTCAGGGTCGCCTCCTCCCGCGCGTAGTTGAGCAGGTAGGCCGCGGTCACGACGTCGAAGCGGCCGAGGTCCGGCAGGTCCGCGGCGTCCGCGGCCACGTAGCGCGTGCCCAGCGGCGCCCGCTCCTCGGCAGCCCGCGCCGCCGCGACCATCTCCTCCGAGACGTCCGCCCCCACCACCCGGTCCGCGCCCAGCATCTTCGCCTGGCGGGTGTAGAAGCCGTCGCCGCAGGCCAGGTCGAGGACGTCCAGCCCGGTCACGTCGCCGAGCAGGGCCAGGAAGCTCGCGCGCTCCGGGTGGACGGTGGGCAGCGACCGCGCGTCCTCCCAGCGCGCTCCGATCACGTCGTACTGCGCAGCGGTGCGCTCTCGGGTCATGGGGGGTCTCCTCCGGTGGGCGGGGCCCCGGCCGTGGCCGGCTCGGGGAGGGCGTCGTCCGTGCCCGTCAGCCCCGCCACGTCCTCCGGGCGCAGCGGGATGCGCGGCAGGGGCAGGCCGGTGGCGTCGCGCACGGCCGCCGCCACGGCGGCGGGGCTGGAGATGTTCGGCGGTTCGCCCACGCCGCGCACGCCGTAGGGGGCGTGCGGGTCGGCCAGTTCGAGCACGTCCACGTGCATCGCCGGCACGTCGTGGACGGTCGGGATGAGGTAGTCGGCGAACGAGGGGTTCTGCATCAGGCCGCCCTCGACCCGGATCTCCTCCATCAGCGCGAGGCCCAGGCCCTGCACCGTGCCGCCGTGGATCTGGCCCAGCAGGGCCTGCGGGTTGACGGCCTTGCCGACGTCCTGCGCGGTGGCGATCTCGACCGTCCGGACGAGGCCGAGCTCGGTGTCCACGTCCACCACCGCCCGGTGCGCGGCGAAGGCGAACTGGAAGACCGAGTCGCCCTGCCCCGTCTCCGGATCCAGGGGGAACGTCGGCCGGTGGTGCCACTCCACGGTCTCCTCGACGGCCTCGTCGCCCAGCACGTCGGCCAGCTTGCACAGCACCTTCCCGCCGGCGCCGGTCACGGCTTCGCCGGACAGGCCCGTGGCGCTGCCGGGCCGGCCCAGCAGCCGGTCCGCGCGCTCCAGGACGCGGGCCCGCACCGCCTCGGCGGCCGCCTTGACCGCGCCCCCGGTGACGTACGTCTGACGGGAGGAGGACGAAGGGCCCGCCGAGCCGAAGGCGCTGTCCCCGGGCTCCACCGTCACCTGCTCGACGCCGAGTTCGGTGCGGGCGATCTGGGCCTGCACGGTCACCACGCCCTGGCCGACCTCGGCCGCCGCGCTGGTGACCACCGCCCGCACCTGCCCGCCACCGGCCTCCAGCCGGACCCGGGCGGTGGAGTAGTCGTCGAAGCCCTCCACGAAGCCGACGTTCTTGAAGCCGACGGCGTAGCCCACGCCGCGCACGACCGACTCGCCCCGCGACGTGGTGCCGGTCAGGTGGCCGCCCTGCGGCAGCGACGGGCCGGGCATCGGCCGCTCCCGCACCCGGCGCAGGAGCTCGGCGACCGGCGCCGGGTGGTCCAGGACCTGGCCGTTGGCCACCGCCGACCCCTCGGCGACCGCATTGCGGATCCGCAGCTCCACCGGGTCCATGCCGAGTTCGCGGGCGAGGCGGTCCATCTGCGACTCGTAGCCGAAGCAGGCCTGCACGGCGCCGAAGCCGCGCATCGCCCCGCACGGCGGGTTGTTGGTGTAGACGACGCGCACGTCCACCTCGGCGTCCGGTACCTCGTACGGTCCGAGGGAGCAGGTGGCGACGGTGCCGGCCACGGCGGGGGAGCTGGAGGAGTAGGCGCCGCCGTCGAGGACGATCGAGGCCCTGACGTAGACGAGCCTGCCGTCGCGCGTGGCGCCGTGCTCGTAGGCCATCTTCGCCGGGTGGCGGTGCACGTGGCCGACGAAGGACTCGCTCCGGGTGTAGCACATCTTCACCGGGCGGCCGGTCCGCAGCGCCAGCAGGCAGGCGTGCGCGTGCATCGACAGGTCCTCGCGCGCGCCGAACGCCCCGCCCACGCCCGCCAGGTGCAGCCGCACCTTCTCGCGCGGCAGGCCCAGTGCCGCAACCACCTGGTCGTGGTCGACGTGCAGCCACTGTGTGGCGACGTGCAGGGACACCCCGCCGTCCGGGCCGGGCACGGCCAGGCCGGACTCGGGGCCCAGGAACGCCTGGTCCTGCATGCCGACCTCGTAGACGCCGCGCACCACCACGTCGGCGGTGAGCGGCTCGCCGCGCGCGGCGCGGCCGCGGCGCAGGGGGACGTGCCGCAGGAGGTTGCCGCCCGGGTGCACGGCGGGGGAGTCCGGGGCGAGGGCCGCCCCGGCGTCGGTGACCGGCGCCAGCACCTCGTAGGCGACGCCGACGAGTTCCGCGGCGCGGCGGGCCGTCTCCGGGTCCTCGGCGGCCACGACCGCGACCGGCTCGCCCTCGTAGCGCACGGTGTCCACGGCGAGCACCGGCTGGTCGACGACCATCGAGCCGTGCAGGTTGCGGCCGGGCACGTCGCGGTGGGTCAGCACCGCGCGGACACCGGGCAGGGCCAGCGCGGCGGAGGTGTCGACGGCGAGGATCCGGGCGTGCGCGTGAGGGCTGCGCAAGGTGGTGCCCCACAGCATGTCCTCCGCCTCCAGGTCGGAGGAGTACGCGAAGGCGCCGCGGACCTTCAGCGGCCCGTCGGGGCGGGGCGCACTGTCGCCGACCGCGCCGGGAACGCGGCGGGTGTGCGGGGCGTATGCGGTCACGGGCGGGACTCCGGGGCTCGTGTGCGGGCGGCGGCCAGGCGGACGGCCTCGAGGATGTGCCGGTAGCCGGTGCAGCGGCACAGGTTCCCCGCGAGGGCGTCCTTGATCTCCGCCTCGCCGGGGTCGGGGCAGCGGCGCAGCAGGTCCTCGGCGGCCTTGAGCATGCCGGGCGTGCAGAACCCGCACTGCACGGCGCCGCAGGCCAGGAAGGCCTCCTGCACCGGGTGCGGCCCGTCCTCGCCGGCCAGGCCCTCGACCGTCTCCACGCTCCGGCCGTGGGCCTGGGGCGCGGGCACCAGGCACGCGCAGACCAGCACCCCGTCCAGGTGGACCGAACACGAGCCGCACTGGCCCTGTTCGCAGGCGTTCTTCGCGCCGTACAGACCGAGGCGCTGCCGCAGGACGTACAGCAGGCTCTCCGTCCCGGCCACGCCCTCGGCGTCGTGCCGCTCACCGTTCACCGTCAAGGTCAGGTGCACGGCTCCCCCTCCGTCCGCCGGTGCGCGCGGTAGTCGTCCCACACCCGGCCGAGGGTCCGGCGCGCCAGCACGGCCACCGCGTGCCGGCGGTAGGCGGACGAGCCGCGCACGTCGTCGGCCGGTGCGGTCGCCGCCGCGGCCAGCTCGCCGAAGCGCGCGAGCACGTCGTCCGGGAGCGGTCCCCGGGTCTGCCACAGCCGCAGTTCGCCGAGCTCGCGGGCGACGAACTGCTCGGCCTCCGGGGCCGGCCGGGGCACCGGAGCCGCCGAGCCGATGCCGGTGCCCACCCACGCGCGCGAGGGCCACAGCGCCACCGCGAACGAGCAGGTCGCCATCACCACGGCGCCGCGCCGCCCGGCCTTGGCGTAGGCCTGCGGGCCCTCCGCCTCGGGCACCCGCACCGCGCGGATCAGCTCGTCCGGAGCGCGGACCGTACGGCCCGGGCCGGTGTAGAAGTCCCGCACCGGCACCCGGCGGGCGCCGCGCACGGACACCAGCTCCACCTCCGCGCCGCACGCCAGCAGCATGGGGTGGACGTCGCCGGTGGGGGAGGCGGTGCCCAGGGCGCCGCCCACGGTGCCGCGGTTGCGGATCTGGCGGGAGCCAACCGTGCGGGCGGCCGCCGCCAGTCCGGGCAGCGGGGCGGCCAGTTCCCCGGCGATGCGGGTGTACGGCACCGTGGCGCCCAGCCGTATCCCGCCGGCCGTCCGCTCCCAGCGGCTCAGGCAGACGATCCGGGTGAGGTCGACGGCGGCCGCAGGGCGCTCGTGGCCCGTGCCCAGCCGCACCATGACATCGGTGCCGCCCGCCACGGGGACCGTGCCCGCACGGGCGGCCATGGCCTCCAGCGCCTCGTCCAGGCGCTCGGGCAGCAGGAAATCCATGGGCCGGGGGGTCTCGGTCTCCGCGCTCACCCGCGGCCGTCTCCGGCGCCCTTGACGCAGCGGAAGAGCACCCACGGCGGGTTGGCCGCGAAGTCGTCCCAGTACTCCGGCCCGAACTCCAGGACGCCGTCGGGGGACAGCTGGACCGGGCCCCACGAGCAGTCGCGCAAGCCGGCGCCCGTGAAGGCCTCCTCGTACACCCGCCTGGACGGCAGGTAGGCGGTGAAGCTGACCGGGGGCCGCGTGTGCGCGGTGACCCGGATCCGGCCGTCGTGCTCCGGGTCCGCCGCCTGCCGGAAGGAGAAGCCGTACCTCTGCGGAAGCGACCGGCCGAAGTCGAAGTCCGGGTGCGCGACGAGGGCCCGCAGCTGGCCGCCCTCGCGCAGGTTGCGCGCACACGCCCGGGCCATGAGCTCCATCGTCCCCGCGGAGTCGGCGTAGTTGAACAGGTACGCCGCGAGCAGCACGTCGAAGTCGCCCAGCCGCGGCAGCTCGGTGGCGTCGCCCACCGCGTACTCGACGCCCAGGGCCTCGCGCTCCTCCGTGGCCCGGGCGACCTCGACCATCTTCGGCGAGATGTCCACGCCCAGCACGCGCCGCGCGCCCAGCCGCCGGGCATGCCGGCTGTAGACGCCCGTGCCGCAGGCGAGGTCGAGGACGCTCCTGCCCCGCACGTCGGCCAGCAGGCCCAGCACGCTGGGCCGTTCCACGAACCGGGTGAGCGGGAGCAGCTTGGCGAGCTCGTAGTCGCCGCCGATGCGGTCGTACTGCAGATCGTCGTGGGCGGGGTGCGCGGCGCGGCCGTCGGCGGCGTCGGTCATGGGGCGCGTCTCCTTCATCCGGACGTCCAGGACTCCACGATTCCGCTCGCCGCGCGGCAGCTGGATCACGGACCGCCCCGTAACACGCCCCGGAGCATTTGGGTGCCGGTACCGAGACGACAGCCCGGGCCGCGCCCGCGCTCACGGAAGCGGAGATCGTCGGACCGGCCGTCGCCGCCGAAGACGTCTTCGGGGCGACCTGCCTGACGGCGGCCACCGCCCCGGCCATGCGCCGGCTCGGCGGGCTGGAGCCGGTGACGCTCGGCCTGATGCACGGCCCCTCGTACAACGGCGACTGCCCGCAGGCGCTGCGCGACCTGGCCGGGGCCTACGACGAGCGGTTCACGGCCTCGGTAGAGCGGGAAGGCGGCCTGCGGTGACGTACGGCCCTCACCGGCCCGTACCCCGCGCGGGGCAGGACAGGTCGGTGCGGGGCAGCGTGCCCCGGGTCAGCCAGGCCGTCGCCGCGCCGTTGGCGCACGGGTCGGCCGTGAACCCGTAGACGCCGTGCCCTCCCTGCGCGGCGTCGACCATGACCGCCCGGTGTCCCAGCACCTTCCGCACGGCCCGCGCCCCCGCGTACGGGGTGGCGGGATCGCGGCGGTTCTGCAGCATGAGGATGTTGCGCGGGCCCCGGCCGCCGATGCGCCAGGGAGGCTCCTGGGGCCGGTACGGCCAGAAGGCGCAGGGCCAGATGTTCCCGGTCATGGCCCCGGCGACGGGGTAGCGCCACGCGTCGTGCCGCTGCGCCCGCCGGTAGGTCTCCACCGAACGCGGCCACGGGGTGTCCTGGCAGAGGACGGCCAGCGTCGTCGGCAGGACGATCTGCTGGATCCGCGGCTCCAGGGGGACGGCCGCCTGCAGCGGCACCAGGGCCTTCTCCGCCTTGGCCTCGTCGGGTGCACCGGGCGCGTGGGCCAGGTAGCGCCACACGTCCGCGAGTTGCGGGAAGGAGGCGTCCGCGAACAGGGCCTGCAGGGTGATCTGCCGCAGGACGTTCTCGTCCACGGTGTACTGGCCGACCTTCTTCGGGCGGGCGGCGGCTTCCGCGAGCAGCCGGGCGTACGTCTCGGACACCTGGTCGGCCGTCGCGCCCAGGTGGTAGGCGGCCTCCCGCTCGGCCACGTACGCGGTGAGGTCGGGGAAGCGCTGCTGGCTGCCCGGCCCGAAGGCGCGCAGGGCCTTCCACCAGCCGGCCCGGGCGTCGGGCGCGCTGTCCAGGACCACGCGGTCGGTGCGGCCGGGAAAGGCGCCGGCGTACACGGCGCCGAGGTGGGCTCCGTAGGACACGCCGTAGTACGAGATGCGCTCCTCGCCGAGCGCGCGCCGGATGCGGTCCATGTCCCGGGCGATGGTGGCCGTGTGCATCGTCGGCAGCAGGTCCCCGGCGTGCCGGGCGCAGGACTGCGCGATGCTGCGGTGCAGCTCGGCGGTGGCGGCGAACGGCCGGTGCGGGAGGGGCAGGGACACAGGCGCGTGGCGCAGCTGCGCGGCGCTCAGCCGGCAGGAGACCGGGGTGCTGGTGAACAGGCCGCGCGTGTCGAAACCGATGAGGTCGTAGCCGGCCCGTACGGATGCGGGGACGTGGGCCGCGAACCACAGCGGCATGGGCGTCCCCGGGCCGCCGGGGCCGCCCGGATTGAGCAGGAGGACCCCGCGCCGAGGGCCGGGGCCGGTGGCCGCGAGCCGGGAGACGCCGATCGTGACGCTGCGGCCCGCCGGTTCCGCGTAGTCCAGCGGCACCCGGACCGTGGTGCACTGCAGACCGCTGCCGGCGGGCGCGGCGACCTCCGCCGGGCACGGCCCCCACCGCAGGCGCTGCGGGGCGGGCGCGGCCGGGCTCCCGCCGGTCAGCAGCGTCAGAGCGACCGCCACTCCCGCGGCCCGGCGGCACGCCCGGCGACATCTCACGAAGGACCCTCTCCACTGGATCTGACGGAGAGTTATGTTCCGGTCGGCGCCTCCTTCAAACGGATCGGGGGCGGGGTGCATCCGGTCGGCGTACCCGGGACGGATGTGCGAGCTCGCGGGGTCTCCCCGGTGCGGTCGATTCCCTCTAGCGTCGGGCGGATGAGGAATGTGATGCGCGGCCTTCTCGTGCCGGTGGTGGCTGCGGCCGCCGTCGTGCTGCCCGTCTCCACGACACATGCGGCCGGCGGGTACGACCGGTGCCCCGACGGTTATTACTGCATGTTCTCGGGCCTCGACGGCACCGGCGACATGATCAGACTCAGGGCGAGCGCGCCGGATCTCGCGGCGCTCGGCATGAACGACCGCGGCAAGTCGGACTGGAACCGGACCGCTTCGACCGTCTACCTCTGGTCCGACAAGAACTACAGCGGCTGCACGGCCGGCACCTCTACCGGCCCGACCGGCAAGGGTAACTTCTTCCCCACCTACCGGGACTTCTTCAGCTCGGTGCGGATCGGCGGTCCGGGCGGCCCGAGCTGCGGCACGCCGCCCGGCGAAGGCCGCTGAGCCGCGCAGGAGCCGCCGTCCACCGCAGGGTTCGTCGCCGGGCTCGCCCTGCCGGGCATGCTCTTCGAGGCCGACGCGGTCGCCGTACGGCCCTGACCGGTCGGCGGCTCCCGCAGGGAAACCCGCAGGAGGGCGCCGGCCGCCGCCGTCACGCGCAGGACTCCGTCGCCTCGTGCTGCGGATGCAGGCACGAAGGTGACGGCGGCGGCTGATCGCCCGTCACCAGCCGCAGGGCGCGGCGGTCGGAGATCGACAGCTTCCGGTAGACCCGGCTCAGGTGCATCTCCACCGTGCGCCGGGTCACGTACAGCCGCCCGGCTATCTCCTTGTTGGTCAGCCCCTCCGCCGCGAGCAGCGCGGTCCGGCGCTCGGCGGGGGTGAGGGAGGCGGGGCCGATCTCGGTGTCGCGGCGCGGGCGCGCCCCGGCCTCGACCATGTCCTGGCGCAGCTCCTGCACCAGGACGTGCGCCGCGCACTTCTCGGCCAGCGCGGCCGCGGCCCGCAGGTGCTCCCGGGCCTGGCGCGCCTTGCGGGTGCGCATCAGCTCGCGCCCCAGGTCGCGCAGCGCCCTCGCCTCGTCGAGCGCCGCACCCGCCTCCCGCAGCAGCTGGACGGACTCGGTGAGCACCGCCGCCCGCTCCTCGCCGGGAGCCAGCAGCCCCGCCGCGTGCAGGGTGACGCCCACCGCGTGGGGCGCGCCGAAGGCCCGCGCGAGGGACAGCTCCTCGCGGACGAGCTCCCGGGCCGCCTCCTCGTCGCCCAGCCGGGCGTGCGCCAGGGCTGCCTCGGAACGCCAGGGCCACAGCGCCGGGTTGGTCCAGCCCCGGTGCAGCAGCAGCCGCCCGCACTCCTCCAGGTCGGCCAGCCCCGGCCCGACCCGCCCCAGGCGGACCTGCAGCCGTCCGCGGTGGAACAGCAGGCCCGGCAGCGTCACCGCGGGCACCGCACCCTCCAGGCCGGGCTCCAGCAGGACCCGCTGCGCCTGGTCCAGGTCCCCGGACTCGTACAGGGCGCTGCCCAGCCAGCCGCGGGCCATGGCGGAGCCCAGCCACTCGCGCCCGGCCGGCTCCGGGCCCCGCTCCAGCACCTCGTGCGCCGCGTCCAGGCACTCCGTCAGCCGGCCCGCGCGGTAGGTGCACTCGGCGAGCACGGCCCGGGCGAGCGCCGCGACGGTGCGCGAGCCCTCCGCGGTCGCCGCGCTCAGCAGGGCCGCGCAGTTCTCCAGGGCCTCCTCCTCGGCGCCCGAGCGGGCCAGGACGAGGACGAGGCCCAGCCGCATCAGCGCGTGGTCGTTGACGGTGGAGGCCGGTTCGCTGAGCGCCAGGCGGGCCTGCTGGAGCGCCTCGGCGCGCTGCGTGCCGCTCCATTGGGCGCTCACGGCGGCCAGCGCGGCCTCGGCCCGGCGCACCCACGGGCTCCGGGCGACTTCGCTGAGCTGCGCGGGGGCGGACGAGGAGGGCGGGGCCTGGTGCATCCCGCGCCCTTCGAGGAGCTCCAGCAGGCCGCGCACGGCGCGGAAGCCCGCCCGCAGCTCCTTCGGCGCCCCGGGACGGTCCAGCTCGGCCGCCTCCTGTTCCACGATGCGCAGCGCCTCGGGGGCGTCGCCGGTCAGAGCGGCGGCCTGCGCCAGGTCGAGCAGGGCCATGGCGCGGTGCTCGGTGTCGCCCCGGATCAGGTCCACCGTGCGGCGCAGCCGGGCCACCGCCGCCTCGGGGCCGTCGGCCAGCTCGATGTGGCCGAGCCGGCGCAGCAGCCCCGGCTCCTCCTCCGGACCGCACTCGGCGAGGCCGCGCTCCAGGCACACCCGGGCCTGCGCGAGGGCGCCGCCCGCGAGGGCCGCGTCGGCCGCGTCCACGAGCAGCCGCAGGGCCCAGCGCTCGCCCACGGGGGCGCCGGGCAGCAGGTGCGCGGTGATGCGCTCGCGGGGGGCGCTGCCCGCGTAGAGGGCCTTGGCCGCCTCGGCGTGCAGCCGTGCCCGCTCGCTGGGCGGCATCCGGGCCCGGAAGGAGGCCATGACCACGGGCTGGGCGAAGCCGATGCCGTCCTGCCCCTCCGTCAGGATGCCGCGGCGCACCAGCCGGTAGAGCACGTCTCCCGCCTCGCCGGCGCCGATGCCGACGAGCCGGGAGACGAGCGGGCCGCTCGCCCCGGGCGCGACGATCGACACGGCGTCGAGCACGGCGCCGACCTCGGGGGAGCAGCCTACGAGCCGGGTCAGCAGGGTCTCGGCGACCTCCACCGGGCCCAGCCCGGCCACGCGGTCGGCGGAGAGCTCCCCCGGCGTGAGGCCCGCGCGGCGCAGCTCGCGCAGCAGCGCCTGGAGCAGCAGCGGGTTGCCTCCGGTGGCCGTGCGGCAGGCGCGGGTGAGGGCTTCGTCCGCCGGCTCGCCCAGGAAGGAGGTCAGCAGATAGCCGACGCTGTCGGCGTTGAGGCCCTGCAGCACCACGCGGCGGTGGAAGAACGAGGCGACGCCGGCCGCGGACTCGGCGCTCTGCCGGCCCCCGCCCCCGTCCTCGCCCGCCGGATCGGGGCGGTCCGTGCCGAGGGTGGCCAGCAGCACGACGGGCAGGCCCTCCAGACGGGCCGTCAGATAACCGAGCCAGTGCAGCGACGCGCTGTCCGTCCACTGCAGGTCGTCGATCGCGACCAGCAGGGGAGCGCCGGCCGCGGCGGCCGTGATCAGCCGGTGCACTGCGGCGGCCTCGTCGGCCCCGCCCGCGCCGTCCGCCTCCCGCGGGCCTTCGGGCCCTCCGTCCGCGCCGGGCAGCTGGTCGCGGATCTGGTGCAGGACGCCGTGGGCGCGGTCGTGCTCGCCGGGTCTGGCGCGCGCGGAGACCGTACCGAAGCCTCTGCTCCGGGCGGTCCGCAGCGCGGCGCGCACCAGGTGCGACTTGCCGGCGCCTATGCCGCCCTCCAGCAGCAGGCTGGCCCCCATGCCCGCCTCCGCGGCGGACAAGGCCCCCTCCAGGGCCGTCATTTCGCTGTCGCGGCTGAGCAACAGTCTCTCCCTCCCCTCGTACCTGCCGGGCCGTCACAGTGCCCGGCCTCCGCTGCCCCCCCGCGCGTCAGAAACCGTCGAAGACCCCGTGGCGGTGGCGTCCGCGCCAGGATTCGGTGGCCACGCCCTTGAGCACGACCTCGACCACGTCCTCCGCGAGCGTCGCGGTCACCGGCAGGTGCCCGAAGAGCACC
Organism: Streptomyces hiroshimensis; assembly: GCF_014650335.1. Lineage (GTDB taxonomy): Bacteria > Actinomycetota > Actinomycetes > Streptomycetales > Streptomycetaceae > Streptomyces > Streptomyces hiroshimensis. Next base: position 199,790 of record NZ_BMUT01000007.1, on the reverse strand, counting down.
CGGTAGTACGTGGTGGACGCCAGCATGTCGAGCAGAAGGTCGATGTCGGCGTCGGGGCGGAGGTCCCCCCTCCGGATGCCGCGCCGCAGCGCCTCGGCCGTGGAAGCCCGGCGGGTGTGGAAGAAGCGCTCCAGGAACAGGCTCTCCAGCTCGGGGTGGTCGGCCAGGTCGGCCACTAGGGCGGGCAGGACACGCCGCCCGATCGTGGTGCCGAAGGCCTGGCTGAGCGTGCCGATGCCGGCGATCAGGTCGCAGTGGGTGCAGCCGGTGTCGGGGGTCGGGGTGGCGCCCACCGTGGTCACCAGTGCGTCCACGACGAGGTGCTGGCGGGACTGCCAGCGCCGGCGCAGGGCCGGCTTGCTGGTCCCCGCCCGGGCGGCCACCGCTTCGAGCGTCAGGTTTCCGTAGCCCGACTCATTGAGGATCTCCATCACCGCGGCGGGCACGGCCGCGTCGATGCGGCCGTCCCGTGGCCTTCCTGTGCGCTGCGGACCGCCTCCGCGCGATTCCCGCGCTTCGGCCACCGCGCCGTTCGGGGTGTTCACCATGCGGCCAGTATAGGTAAGCTGCAATTGATTCCGTCCCGGAACGTAACGAAACTTTGTGCTGGAGGTCGTCGTGTCGCAGGATGTGAACCAGGTGGCGGAGGAGTCCGGCGCCCCGCTCGCGCCGCCCGGCGCGGACGGATCCTCTCCGCCGGCGAAGGCGGCGAAGGCGGGGGAGAGGCCGGCGGAGAGCGTGTTCTCCGGGGCCTACCGGGCACTGACCCTCGGCGTCGTCCTCTCCGTGAGCATGGTCGCGTTCGAATCCCTGGGCGTGGCCACGGTCCTGCCCGACATCGCGGACGACCTGCACGGGCTCGGCGCCTACGGCTGGGGCCTGTCGGCCCTGATGCTCGCCAACATCGTCGGCACGGTGGTCGCCGGCCGCGCGGCCGACCGCGGCGGGCCCGTGCGCTCCATGGCCGTCGGCATGCTCGTCTTCGCCCTCGGCTGCGCGGTGGCGGGCGCGGCGGCCTCCTGGCCGCTGTTCCTGCTCGGCCGCGCCCTCCAGGGCCTCGGAGTCGGGGCTGTCATGAGCATGGCCTACACCGTGATCGGGCTCGCCTACCCCGAACACCTCAGGGCGCGGATGTTCGCCCTGCTCTCCTCCGCCTGGACGGTGCCCTCGCTCATCGGCCCCGTCATCGCCGGCACCCTCTCCGACCTCACCAGCTGGCGCGGCGTGTTCCTGCTCATGCTCCCGCTGATCGCGATCGCCGCCGCCCTCACCCTCCCGGGCCTGCGCCGGCTCGACCGCCCCTCCGCCGCTCCCGCCGCCCCCTCCGGACCCTGGTGGAAGAGCCCCCTCGCCGCCAGCATCCTCCTCACCGCGGGCACCGCCCTCTTCCTCCAGGCACTGCTCCTGAAGAGCCTCGCCCTGCTGATCCCGCTCGCCCTCGCCGGGCTCGTCGTCGCCGTGCCCGCCCTGCGCCGGGTGACCCCCGCCGGAACGCTCGGCCTGCGGGCCGGAGTCGGCGCCGGCATCGGCATCCGCTTCCTGCTGTGCGGCGTCTACTTCGGCAGCGAGGCCTTCCTCCCGCTCGGCCTGCAGGAACTGCGCGGCGTGAACGCCTCCCTGGCCGGCCTCGGCCTCTCCGCCGGTGCCATCACCTGGGTCTTCGGCTCCGCCTGGCAGGCCCGCCGCGACGGCCGGGGCGGCGGGCGCACCGGCAGCGTCACCCTCGGCTTCGCCGTCCTGCTCGCCGGTCTCGCCGTCATGGCCGCCGCCGTCCTCGTCGAGGCCGTGCCCCCGCTGGTCGCCGTCGCGGGCTGGGCCCTGGGCGGCATCGGCATGGGCGTCGCCTTCAACGCCGCCACCACCGACACCCTCGAACAGGCCCCCGCCGCACAACAGGGCCTCGTCAGCGGCTCCCTGCAGCTCGCCCAGACCCTCGCCACGGGCCTGGTCTCCGGCATCGGCGGCGCGGCCGTCGCCATGGCCCACCAGCACGGGGCCACCACCCGGGCCGGGCTCCTGTTCACCTTCGCGCTCACCGCGGTGCTCGCCCTGGCGGGCGTCCTGGTCTCCCGGCGCCTGCGCCCCGCCCCGGCCGGCTGACCGGCCGGCCCCGCTCCTTCTACACCCGCACTCGCACACCCGCACTCGCACCCGCACGCCCACACCCCCCCCACGAGGCCCTTCCCCCAGGGCCCCCGTCCCCAAGGCCTCCGTACCCCAAGGCCGCCACCCGTCAAGGAAGGAGACCGACCGTGGAGAACGTACTGCTGCTGGGGCTGAGCGCCCCGGCCGACGACGACCCCTACGGCGACCCGCTGCTGCGCGCGCTCTCGGCCCCCGGCGCCTCCGGAACCCGGCTCGTCGTCAGCACGGCGCCGTCCGTACTCGCCCGGGCGAGCAGCGAGATCATCGCCCCCTCGCACCCCGTCGCCGACGCCCTGCGCCAGATGGCCTCGCTCGCCGACGGCGTCATCATCACCACCCCCGAGACGCACGCCGCGCCGCCCGCCTCCCTGCGGACGCTGCTCAACTGGCTGACCTGGCCCACCGAGGGCTCCCCGCTCATCGGCAAGCCCGTGGCGGTCATCACCACCTCCACCGCCCCCGCGACCGAGCCCGATGCGTACTGCGAGACCGAGCGGATGCTCTTCACCGCCGGCGCCACCCTCATCGGCCCGCGCACCGTCGTGCCCCGCGTCGACCGGGTCCTGCGCGAAGAGCCCGACGGGCAGGTCGCCTTCAGCGACCCGGGTGCGGCCGTCCGGCTGCTGTTCCACGTCCACCGCACCGCCGCGGCCGCCCGGGAGCACTCCGGCCTGCCGCCCGCGGACGACTTCCGGCCGTGGCTGCTCTGAACGCGCACGAAGGACGGCCCCGGCGGCGGAGCACCGCCGCCGGGGCCGTCAGGGCCGTCAGGGATCTCAGCCGGCCATGCAGCGCAGCATCACCAGCGGCGGGTTGGCGAGGAAGTCCTCCCAGAACTCCGCCCCGTACGTCCTGATGCCGTCCTCCGGCACCTCCAGCGGCACCCACGTGACGTCCCGGAAACCGGCCGCCCACAGCGCGCCCTCGCACACCTCGCGCCGCGGGTAGTTGGTCACGAACTCGACGGGCGAATCGACCAGCGCCGTGATCCGCACCCGCGGTCCCACCTCGCCCTCGCCCACCGGCTCGTAGCGGAAGCCGTACTTCTCCGTCGGCGGCCCGTCGAAGCGGAAGTCCGGCGCCTGGGTGAGGACGAAGAACTCCCCGCCCGGCCGCAGGCTGCGGTGCACGCCCCGGCACATCCACTCCATCGTGGCCGCGTCGTCGGCGTAGTTGAGGAGGTAGACGGCGGTCGCCACGTCGAAGCGCCGGCCGAACAGGGGCAGGTCGGCGCCGTCGCCGACCAGGTAGCGCACCCCCAGGGGGTCGCGCTTCTCGATGGACCAGGCGGCGGCCACCATCGAGTCGGAGACGTCGACGCCCAGGACCTCCGCGGCGCCGAGCCGCTTGGCCTGCCGGCTGTAGAAACCCGTGCCGCACGCCAGGTCCAGGACCGACTTGCCGCTCAGGTCCCCGACCATCCGCAGGAAGCTGCCCGACTCCGGGTAGCGGGCCATGGGCAGCGACTTGAAGCCCTCGTAGGCTTCGCCGATGTCGTCGTACTGCTGCACGGTCATGTGGATTCCTTCTCGAGGGGGGTGTCGAGGGCGCCGGCGCCGGGGGCGGGCCGGCGGCGCAGCCGGTCGCCGGCCAGGGCCATGCGCCGGCCCTGATGCCGGGCGGCCGCCAGCGCCTGGACGGTCGGCAGGTCCCCCGCCGACCGGGCGTGCGACGTGCCGTACGGATTGCCGCCGGCCTCGAACACCACGGGATCGGTGTAGCCCGGCGGCACCACGACCGCACCGGAGTGGTGCAGCACGTGGTGGAGGGAGAGGAGCGCCGACTCGCTGCCCGCGTGCGCCCGGGCGGTGGCGACGAAACCGCCGGCGGGCTTGCCCGCGAGCGGCCCCGGCCCGGCCGGGGGCTCCAGCGACTGCAGGAACCCCAGCAGCGGTGCGGCGACGGCGCCGGCCCGTGCCGGGGCGCCGAAGACCACCGAGTCCGCCCACGCCACGTCGCCGGGGCCGACGGCGGCCGCCGGCGGGGCCCCGCCCGCAGGGCCGGGCAGCCCCGACTCCCGCCGCACGCCCGGCCCCGCCAGCCGGCGCAGCCGCACCTCGGCGCCGAGCTCCCGGGCCCCGGCCGCGCACTCCTGCGCCAGCAGCCGCACCGTCTCGTCCTCGGCGCAGTGGACGACCGTCATCCGGACGCGGACCGCGCCGCCCGGGGCGGGACGGCCGCCGCCCTGCGCGCGGGCCGCCGCACCGGCCAGACGGCGGCCCAGCGCCCAGGCCGCCGCCAGGTCGTCCTCGGCGACGCTGCCGTCGCGCAGCGCGGCGACCGCCAGCCCGTACGGGTTGCCGTCCGCGCCGCCGCAGACCGGATCGCCGGGCCCGGCGGACCCGGCACCGAGAGTCCAGGACCCCCAGTGGTGCGCTGTCTGATAGAGCGTCAGCAAGGTGGCCTCGCGGCCGCCGTGCAGACAGGTCGAGGCCGTCATCCCCGTCACGACGCGGTCGGTGAGCAGCCCGTCGCACCACAGCTTCGATGTGCTGTCCAGGAACCGCTTGAACGGTGCGGAGACGCTCCCGAAGTACGTGGGCGAGGCCAGCACCAGGCCGTCGGCCCACAGCACGTCCTCCGGGCCCGCCTCCTCCTCCGGCCACGCGGGAGCGGCCTGGTCGTCGGCGACCTGCACCAGCCGCACCTGCGCGCCGTACGCCTGCGCCCCGGCGGCCGCGGCCCCGGCCAGCGCCCGCATGGTGCCGCGCCTGCTGTGGTAGACGACCGCGACCCGTGGGGTCACGACGCCTCCTCCGGCTCCGCCCCGCCGGGGAAGGGACGGGCGCGCAGCACCATCCGGACGTCGTCGCCGAGCCGGTCCACCGCGTCCAGCCGCAGGCGCAGCGCCTCGCTCAGGGTGCCCGCGCCGAACCCGTCGAGCACCGCGCGCCCGTCACCGCCGAGCAGCACCGGGGCGACGTAGGCCACGACGCGGTCGAGCATGCCCCGCGCCGCGAACTCCGCGGCCAGCCGGGCGCCGCCCTCCAGCAGCACGGAGCGCACCCCCCGCTCGTACAGTGCGTCCGTCAGCGCCGCGAGGTCCAGCCGCCCGCCGGGCTCGGGGAGGGCCAGCACCGTGTGGCCGTGGGGGAGTACGGGCGGGGCGGCCGACTCGCCGACGACCACGAGGGTGGGGGCCGCGTCGTCCAGGACGCGTGCGTCCGGCCGGATGCCGCCGGTGCGGTCCAGCACCACCCGCAGCGGCGGCTTGCCCGTCACGCCGTGCCGCAGCCCGAGGTGCGGGTCGTCCGCCCGCAGCGTCCCCGAACCGACGAGCACCGCGTCGTGTGTGGCCCGCAGCGTGTGGGCGTCGGCGCGGGCCTCGTGGCCGGTGATCCAGCGCGAGGTGCCGTCGGGCGCCGCCGAGCGGCCGTCGAGGCTCCCGCCGAACTTCCAGGTCACGCACGGCCGGCCGAGCCGGGTGGCGGTCAGCCACAGCTCGTTGGCCCGCTCCGCCTCCTCGCGCAGGACGCCGCCGACGACCTCGATCCCGGCGGCGCGCAGCCGCTCGGCGCCGCCCGCGTGGCCGGGGACGGGATCCGGCACCGCGTACACCACGCGGCTCACCCCGGCCGCGAGCAGGGCGTCCGCGCAGGGCCCCGTACGGCCCTGGTGCGCGCACGGCTCCAGGGTGACCACGGCCGTCGCGCCGCGCGCGCGGTGGCCCGCCGCGGCCAGGGCCTCGACCTCGGCGTGCATGTGGCCGGCGCCGCGGTGGTAGCCCTCCGCCACGGTGGCGCCGTCCGCGTCCAGCAGGACGCAGCCGACGACGGGGTTGGGGCTGGTGCGGCCCAGCGCGCTGACCGCGAGCGCGAGGGCCCGGCGCATCGCCTCCAGTTCGGCGCGCGTGGCGCCGTCCGCGGCCGTCACGGCGTCTCCGCGAGGCGGAAGCCCATGGCGTAGATCTCGCGTTTGTACCAGCCGTGCCGGCGCCGGACGCGGGCGAGGTCGCCGAAGCGGGTGAAGCTGCCGCCGCGCGCGACCCGGTAGACGCCCTGGCTGACGGCGAGGTCGTCGGCGATCTCCTCCCCGCCGGGGTAGGCGGCGTAGTCGTCGGCCACGTACTCCTCGACGTTGCCCGCGAGGTCGTGCACGCCGAACGGCGAGCGGCCGGCCGGGAAGACGCCGATCGGCGTGGTCGCCAGGGGGCCCTCCTCGACGGTGTTGGCGGCCCCGGGCCGGAAGTCGTCGCCCCAGGGGAAGTCGCGGCCGTCCCCGCCGGAGGCGGCGTACTCCCACTCGGCCTCGGTCGGCAGCCGGAAGGCGCGCCCGGTGCGGGCCGCGAGCCAGGCCGCGTAGGCGTCGGCGGCCTCGGGGGTCACGGTCCACACGGGGTGGTTGGCGAGCTGCTCCGGGTAGACGCCGAAGCGCCAGGCGGTCGGCAGCCCGGTGCGGCCGGTGTCCTCCAGGAACAGGCGGTACTCGGCGTTGGTCACGGGGTACAGGGCGATCCGGAAGGCCGCGAGGTCCGCCTCGTAGACGGGGGCCTCCTTGGCGATCCACTCCTCCTCGACCCCGGCGTGGCGCCAGCGGCCGGTGACCGCGCCGACCTCCCCGGGCTCCAGGCCGAGGCGGACCCGGGCGGCCGGCACGTCGGCCATCGGCGGGTCCTCGGGCCGGATCCGCGGGTCGCCCACCAGGCCGAGGACGGTGCCGGCGGCGTGGCGGCGGGCGAACGGCTCGGCGGGGTCCTCCGCGACCGCGACGAGGGCGTCCGGCTCCGCGGCGAGCAGGTCGCGGTGGCCGGCCAGGAGGTACTGCGGGCCGCGCGAGACGAAGGCGTCGGGCAGGCCCATCGCGGCCCGGTCGGTGAGGGTGTTGGGATTGGCGAGGACGACCGGCGGCGTGCTGCTGGTCATGACTGGTCTCCCGTGGACGGTCGGATGGACGGTCGGAGGGGGCTTCCGGTCGGCCGCCCGCCGCCTTCGGTGCGGCGGAACGTGCTCACCAGATAGGTGAGGTTCCCGACGGCGCGGGGCACCCGGCGGGTGTCCACGAGGGCGAACCCGTGGCCGGCGGCCAGCCCGGTCAGCTCGTCCTCGGTGAACTCGCGGTAGAGGCGGCTGCCCTCGTTGGCGTAGAGGCCGCCCCTGCCGTCCGCCGCGTGGAAGACGGAGAGCGTGAGGAGGCCGCCGGGGCGCAGCAGTTCGTGGACGTGGCGCAGGTACGGGCCGTACGTCCCCGGGTGCTGGTGGTGGAAGCACCCGTTGTCCAGCACCGCGTCGTACTGCTCGGTGCCCGGCAGGTCGAGGGCGGCGGTGGCGAGGAACCGGGCGCGGCCGGGGTGGCGGCCGGCGAGGGTCTGCCACTCGGGGGAGGCGACGAGGTCGATGCCGGTCACATGGTGCCCGGCGGCGAGCAGGAGTCCGGCGTCGCGGCCGTGGCCGGTGCCGATGTCGAGTACGTGAGCGGGGCTGCCGGGGCCGGTGCCCGCGCCGGCGCCGGGCCGTGCGCGGAGGGCGTCCATGAGCAGGCGCGGCGCCTGCCGCATCGCCTCCTCGTCCGTCCAGACGTCGCGGCCGCCCGCGTAGTGGTCGCGGAAGTCGCTGTGCAGGACGGCGGCGTAGCGGGTCTCGTCGAGCGGTGCGGCGTCGGTGCGTTCGACCGTATACCGGTCGGCTATGGAGTGGCTTGCGCCCATCGGTGCACGGTCCTGTCGTGTTCTGGTTGCGCTGTGCTGTGGTGGTGCTGGCGTGGTCGGTGGTGCCGACGTGGTCGTGGGCATGGGGCCGTCGTGGGCATGGGGCGGTCGCGGGGGAGGCGGGCGAGCAGTCCTCGC
>NZ_BMUT01000007.1:0-191848 GCF_014650335.1 Streptomyces hiroshimensis | reverse complement strand
CCCCCCCCCGCGACCGGTGCTGATGCCCGTGCTAGATCACGGGCGTGTAGTACACCTGGCCGTCGTAGGAGGAGGCGGCGAAGGCCTTGCGCTCGGCGTCCCAGGTGAGGGACGAGATGCCCGCGGTGGTCGGGCGGACGACGGTGGTCCACTCGCCGGCGGTGCGGTCGTAGAGCGCGATGCGGCCGTTGTAGGCACCCGAGGCGACCACGCGGCCGTCGCCGGAGGCGGCGACGCACTTGATGGAGTGGGTGTGCGGGGTGTCGAGCACCTCCGCGCGCTGCTGCGGGTCCCAGATACGCAGCTTCAGGTCGCGGCTGACGCTGGCGAACCAGCCCTCGCCCAGGCCCGCGCAGCCGTTGGCGATCCGGTCGTGCGCGTCCTCGATCGTGGCGACCTTGGTGAGGTCGGAGATGCGGTACCAGGTCGCGGAGGCGTCGGCGGCCACGGAGAAGATGAGGTCGCCGGAGACCGCGACGCCCTTGACGGCGTTGGTGTGCAGCGGCAGGTCCTCGACGTGCTCGGCCTCGCCGGCGCCGGTCAGGCGCAGCAGCAGGCCCTCGCCGGTGTAGGCGCCGACGACCGCGTAGGAGGCGCCGTCGCGCTCGAAGGCCGCGCCGCAGTTGAGCGGGGAGCGGTGCTGGTGGAGCTCACGGCCGGTCAGGGCGTCGAAGACCTTGCCGAGCTGGCCGCCGGAGAGCACCAGGCCGCCGAGCGGGGTGAGGAAGTTGCACAGGCTGCCGGTGCGGGCCACGACCTCGCCCTCGTGGTGCACGACGCCGGTGTCGCCGCGGTGCACGATGCCCGCGTCGCCGATGGTCAGCGTGCCGGAGGCGGTGGGCAGGACGGCGTTGACGCCCTGGGTGGGCGGCACCTCGGCGGCGTCCCAGGCCTTGCCCTCGTAGTCGTAGCCGCGGTAGCCGGCGCCGAAGGTCGCGAAGACCAGCCGGGAGCCGCCGGCGAAGGCGCAGGAGCGGGGCCAGACGTCGTCGGGCAGGGCGGTGGTGTCGCGCCGCTCGGGGACGCCCGAGGCGACGTCCCACAGCTGCATGGTGCGGTCGTAGCTGAGGCTGACCAGCAGGTTGCGGGCGTCGTCCAGGACCAGGCGCTTGATGCCCGCCTCGTGGGCCGGCAGCACGGAGCGCTCGGTGGGGCCGACGACGATGATCTGACCCTCGTCGTTGCCCGCGAAGATGGTGCCGCCGGAGGAGATGGCGATGGTGTCGGTCTCGATGCCGTCCATGTCGAGGTCGGCGATCAGCCCGCCGGTCTCCAGCGACCAGCGCTTGATGGTGCCGTCGTCGCTGGAGGAGATCAGCTCGTCGCTGTCGCGGGCCCACTCCACCGAGATGACGTCGGCGGTGTGGCCGGTGAAGCGGGCGACGAGGGCGCCCGTGAAGTCGTAGACCCGCACCCGGTGGTCCCGGGAGGCGGTGGCTATGAGCTCCTTGGACGGGTGGAAGACGGACATCTCCACGTCGTCCTCCTGGTCGGCGAGGACCGCGACCAGGCGCAGGTCCGGCACCGTCCACAGGCGGGCGGTGTAGTCGCTGGAGGAGGTCACCAGGTGGCGTCCGTCCGGCGAGAACGCGCACTGGTTGGCCAGGTGGTCGTGGAAGGAGCGGGCGATGGCCGTTCCGGTCCGCTGGTCCCAGCAGATGACCTGGTTGTCGTAGCCGGCGGTGGCGACGTAGGCATGCTGCCAGGCCGCGATGCCGCTGATGGGTCCCCGGTGCTGGATCACGCTGTTCCTTCCACGAGTTCGATCGAGTGGCCGCCGTACTCGGCCTTGGCGCGCAGGTAGTGGTCGTTGTTCTCGTTACGGAAGATTCCGGTACGGACCTGTTCGACGACCTCGACGCCGTACGAGGCGAGCTGCGCGGCCTTGTCGGGGTTGTTGGTGTGCAGCCTGATCCGCGACACCCCGAGCGCCTGCAGCATCTGGGCGGCCGAGCGGTAGTCCCGCAGGTCGTCCGAGAAGTTCAGCTCGCGGTTGGCGGCGAACGTGTCCAGGCCCTGGTCCTGCAGGCGGTAGGCGTCGAGCTTGTTGTACAGCCCGATGCCCCGGCCCTCCTGGCGCAGGTAGAGCAGGACGCCTCCGGAGGCGGCGAGCAGCTGCATGGACTCGGTCAGCTGAGGACCGCAGTCGCACCGCGCGGAGCCGAAGACGTCACCGGTCAGGCACTCGGAGTGCAGCCGGACCAGCGGGACGTCCGCGATCGGTCCGAACTGCACCGCCACGTGCTCGAGCCCGTCGCCGAGCCCGGTGAACGTCACCATCTGGCCGGGCGTCCAGGCCCCGTCGGCCCGTTGCACGGGGATCTCGACGCGGGCTCTGACGCCCACGGACCCCTCCGGCGGTTCCACCGGCGTCCCGTGCAGCGGGGTGTCCTCCCCATGGAGTGTTTTGGGCACTGCTTCCTCCCGTAGAGCGAGCACGCCCCGAACCCCAGGGCGCAGTCACAGCATGGGTGCGGAGAGCAGCGTGGACAGCACGGTCCGTACCGGTACGGGTACCGAGATCATTTGACGGCGGTACCGAACCATCCGATCTGTTCGTTTGGAAGCTAAAAGCTTTTGGCGCGTCAGTTCTTACCGTGCGATCCGGGCGGATCGGGATCTTCGGTCAGGATTTCTTGATCGGAAACAGCTCATCCGGTTCTGTCTCCGTTCCGTCAGCCGGCCCTCGGGCGGCCTCTGATGGCTTCTGACGACCGGGAACATCTCACGACGTCTCACAGACATTTCACGGGGCATCTCATCGGTGCCGGCGCGGTGGCGCCAGACCGCCGCCGGCCGGCCGAGCCGCCGCCTGTCGGTCGAGTTACTCCCCGGCGTCACTCCTTCGGGCTAATCTCCCGGCCGCCGGGAACCGCCGCGGGGCACCGCGGGGGTACTCCGTGCGCCGGTACTGCGACCTGCGCAACCACCACCCGCCGGGGCCCCCGCGCTGCTACCGTCGCGCGGCATGGAGCAGCTCTTCAGCGACGACGAACTCGCCCTCATCACGGCGGCCGCGCAGGAGTCGGGGATGGACCCGCGCGACTGGGTGCGCGCCGTGGTCCTGCAACTCCTCACCGACGACGAGTACATGGAGGAGGACCCGCCCGCCTCCGGCGGCCACCGCGCGGGGGACGGCCGCCCGCCGTACCGGGCCGACATGGAACATGCCGTGTGGCCGGTCACCACGCACCGTGGATCCGGCCGGAACATGCACGAGCTGCACCACGCGGGATGCTGGGTACCGAAGGGGGGCGAGGCCACCATGTCCACGGCGCAGGCCCGCGAGGAGCTCCTCGCGCGCAACGCCCTCCCCTGCGAGGCCTGTCAGCCGGAACGGTTCCTTACCCCGCTGGTCTAGCGGCAGCGGTCCACCCCGCTGGTCCAGCGGTCCGCCGGAAGCGCTGCCGAGCCGCACGGCGGCCTGTGCGCGGCCCCACCGGGGCACCGCGCACAGGCTGCCGGTGCGGCCTTCCCGCGGCTACGCGGCGGAGACCTCCGCCGGCTCGTCCTGCGGGGCGAGGACGGAGGTGACGTAGCCCGCCAGCCCCTTCGCCGTCGGGTAGTTCCACAGCACGGTCACCGGCAGTCGCACGCCGAGCAGCTTCTCCAGCTGGGCGCAGACCCGCATCGACATCACCGAGTCGAGCCCGAGGTCGGTCAGAGGCCGCTCCGGGTCCAGCTCGGCGGCCGGCATCTTCATCTCCCGCGCGAGCCGACCGGTGATCTCCTCGCCGACGCGGGCGGCGAGCACGTCCGCCGGCAGCTCCCGCCAGCGCGCCGGATCGTCCTCGGCGGACGCCGGTGCCCCGTCCGCGGCCAGCGGCTCCGGGCCGGAGGACGCCGTGTCACCGCCCGCCGCGCCGTTCTCGTGCAGGGCCCCGAAGCGGGTGCCCGGCAGCCACGCGCGCAGCTGCCCCTGCTCGTCGCTGATGACGATGTCGACGGTGTCCGTCGCCGGGTCCACGAGCCGGATGTCGACCCAGCCGGTCTCGGGGGCCTCGCCCACCACCCGGACCTCGCGGATGTGGGCGGGCATCCGGACGGTCGGCGGGCCGCCGTAGATGACCGGGACGATGCCGAGGGCCGCGTCCAGCAGCGGCGCCCACGTGACCTGGTCGCCGGGTACGGCGGGCGCGTGTACCCGGGCGCGTATGACGCCGTCGCCGGTCAGCAGCTCCTCGACCGTCCACGGCCAGGCGATGCCCTCCACGCCGATCGCGTCCAGGCGCCCGATCACGACCGACGGGTCCGCCGCCGTCAGATCCTGGGGCACGGCCACGGAGAGCATGCCGGCCGGGAACGGCGGAGCGTCGGCGGCCATGGTGGACGAGGTGGTGTGGGTCAGCCAGTTGCCGGGCCCGGACGTGCCGGACGGGCCCGCCGGCCGGGTGCTCAGCCGCAGCGTCAGCCCCTCCTGTACGACCTGCACCTCGCGCGGGATCGCCAGCGCGACCGGGAACTTCAGCGAGACGTCGAACAGCGCCTTGCTCCCGCCCTGCCCCGGCGCGGCCTCCAGGAACGTGTGGATGATCGACGAGGCCGGGACGATCGAGGTGCCGTGCAGCGCGTGCCCGCCGGGGAACGGCCGGACGGCGTCGTCCAGATAGGTGTTCCAGATGCGCAGCGGCGTCGAGGCCGCGACGTCGACCGGCGGGCCCAGCAGCGTGTGCCCGGTCACGTCGTGCCCGTGGGCGACGACGGCGCCCGCGGGCAGCACGGAGTCGGTCCAGTGGCGGCGGTGCTGCCAGGCGATCGGCGGCAGCTCCGCGATCCGGCCCGCCGGGTACTGCGCGCTCCAGTCGACCTCGGCGCCGTGGCTGTGCAGCGAGGCCAGGTTCAGCAGCAGCGTCCGCAGCTCGGGCCGGTTGCGGCGCAGGGTGTGGGCGACGTGGCCGCCGCTCACGTCCAGGTGGGCCAGGGTCTCGCCGATCGAGTGGGAGACGACCGGGTGCGGCGAGACCTCCAGGAAGCGGCGGTGGCCGTCCTCGACGGCGGCGGTGACGGCCTGGGCGAGGCGCACGGGGTTGCGCAGGTTGGCCACCCAGTAGCCGGCGTCGTGGCGCACCTGCGCCCGCGGGTCGTCGAGCGCCGTGCTGTAGAGGGGCACCTGCGGCGTGCGCGGCCGCAGTTCCGCAAGGGCCTCGCGCAGACCCTCCGTCAGCGGGTCCATGTGGGTGCTGTGGAAGGCGACGTCGGAGTTGACGTCGCGGACGGGCACGCCCTGCGCTCCCCAGTCCCGCACGAGCGCGGCGACGGCCTCCGCGTCGCCCGAGATCACGGCCGAAGCGGGGGAGGAGGCGATCGCGGCGCAGACCGCGGCGTTCCCTTCCAGGCGGGCGGCCACCTCGTCGAACGGCAGGGCCACCATGGCCATCGCGCCCTTGCCGGCCACCCGGCGCAGCAGCGAGGACCTGCGCCCGCTGAGCCGGGCGCCGTCCTCCAGGGACAGCGCCCCGGAGACGACGGCCGCGGCGAGCTCGCCCACGGAGTGGCCGATGACGGCGGCGGGCCGGTGCCCGTAGGAGCGCCACACCTCGGCGAGCGCCACCTGCACCGCGAAGATCATCGACTGGGCCCGGTCGACGGCCTCGAAGTCCCCGGAGACGATGGCCTGCCGGGGCGAGAAGCCCAGCTCGGTGCGGAACACCGGCTCCAGGCGCTCGATGACGTCCGCGAACACCGCGTTGCCCGCGAGCAGTTCACGGGCCATCCCGGACCAGTGCGAGCCGTGGCCGGAGAAGACCCACACCGTCCCGTCGCCCGCCCCCGGGCGGATCGTGCCCTCGGCGACGTTGTCCGGTTCCTGCTCGCCCGCCTCCCCGGCGGCGACGGCCCGCAGGGCTGCCACCAGCTCCGCCCGGCCGTCCGCCACCACGGTGACGCGGTGGTCGAGGTGGGAGCGGCGGGTGGCCAGGGTGTGGCCGACCGAGGACAGCGGGGTGTCGGGGTGCCGCTCCAGCCAGTCGGCGAGGCGGCACGCGTACTCGGCGACGCCCGCCCGGTTCCGGTAGGACAGCGGGAACAGCCGCGGCAGGCCCGGAAGCGGCTCCTCCGCGCTCTCCTCGGCCGGCTCGGGCGCCTCCTCCAGGACGACGTGCCCGATGGTGCCGCCGTAGCCGTACCCCGAGACGCCCGCACGCCGCGGGGTGTCGCCCTTGGGCCAGACCTGGTGCTCGGTCACCAGCCGCAGCCCCCACTCCTCCCACAGGATGTCAGGGCTGGGCTCGCTGGTGAGGACCGTCGCCGCCATCTCGGCGCGCTGCAGCATCAGCGTCGCCTTGATGATGCCCGCGACGCCCGAGGCCGGCTCGGCGTGCCCGATGTTGGACTTCACCGAGCCGATCCAGCACGGCCTGTCGGCGGGCCGGCCCGCGCCGAAGACCGCGTGCAGCCCCGAGGCCTCGACCGGGTCGCCGAGCCGGGTGCCCGTGCCGTGCGCCTCGATGTAGCCCGCGGTCGCCGGGTCCAGGCCCGCGGCCCGCTCCCAGGCCAGCCGGAGCAGATCGCGCTGCGCGTCGGGGTTCGGGGCCATGATGCCGCTGGTGCGGCCGTCCTGCGCGACGGCCGAACCCTTGATCACGGCCAGCACGCGGTCGCCGTCGCGCGTCGCGTCCGACAGCCGCTTGAGGACCAGCACCCCGCAGCCCTCGGCCCGGCCGTAGCCGTCGCCCTCCGCGTCGAAGGGCTTGCTGCGCCCGTCGGGGGAGAGCGCGCCGGCCGCTTCGAGGGTGAGGGTGTAGGCGGGGGAGAGGATGATGTTCACGCCGCCCGCGAGCGCGAGCGAGGTCTCGCCCGCCAGCAGGGACTGGCAGGCCAGGTGCACGGCCACCAGGGAGGCGGAGCAGGCGGAGTCCAGGACGAAGCTCGGCCCGTGCAGGTCCAGCACGTGTGAGACGCGGTTGGCGATGCCGGTCAGCTGGGCGCCGATGCCCGTCCAGGGCTCGATGCGCGGCAGGTCCTCCAGCAGCCGGCGCCCGTAGTCGTCCGAGCAGGTGCCGATGTAGACCCCGGCGTCGGAGCCGGCCACCGAGCGGGGTGCCATTCCGGCGTGCTCCAGCGCCTCCCAGGCGACCTCCAGCACCAGCCGCTGCTGGGGGTCCATCAGCTCGACCTCGCGCGGCGCGATACCGAAGAACTCCGCGTCGAAGCCGTCGACGGCACCGATGAAGTTGCCCGGCCGTTCGGCCCTGCGCAACGCCTCGGTGAACTCCGGGCTAATCTTTGTGTAGGCGCGCCACCGGTCCTCCGGAGTGGATTCCACCGATACCTTGCCGCCGGCCAGGAAGTCCCAGAAGGATTCGGGGGAGTCGATACCGCCGGGGAAGCGGCAGCCGATGCCGACGAGGGCTACTGATTCTTGAAAGTGCATGCGTCTCAATTCCGTTCGTGCGGGCGAGTGCAGAGGCATGAAGGAGCGGCGGAAGTCCCGGATCGGGGGGTGCTTTCGCAGGAAGCCGGGCACGGGCGTGCGTGCGGGCGTCCGTGGAGCTGCTGACGCTCCTCGGGAAATACTCGTTGACAAGTATCTGACGAGTTTCTGACGGCTCCCTGACGAGATCCGCTGTCCTTGTGCAACGTTCACACACCATGCGTGGCCGGTCCACACAACACAGTGAAAGTTGTCAACTTGGTAAGGGGCGCCCGCCCTTCATGCCCGCCGGGCGGGGCTGCGAGCTGGTCGGCAGAGCGGTGTTACCTGCGGTCACCAGGCGGGGTGCTCCGGCCAATCTCCGTCCGGCCCGTTTCCCCGGCCCGCACTCGGAGCGGAGCTGTTCGCGGTGGCGAACGGTGTCCGGGTGTGAGCCGCAACACCGCTATATCACCGCGGTTTCCGGCCATCCGAACCTGTCCGCAGGCGACCGATTTTGCAGTACGTTCGGCCGTGTTCCATCATTGTGACCGCGCGTCAGGCGGACCGCCGGCGCTTCACGAGTGCGTGGTGCACGCGCTCTCGTTGAACAGTCAACCGGCGGGCGGCGAGCACACTGGCCCCGCCCGGCCGGAACCCATCCCTCATTCTCTGAGCTAGGCAAAGGCAGCATGCCCGTCCATCAGCTATCGGACCTCATACGTTATGTCCGTCACAACTCCCCGTTCTATGCGGATCTCTACGCGGACCTCCCGCCGGATGTGGACTGCCTCACCGACCTGCCGGTGGTGGACCAGAGCGCTTTCTGGGCCGCCAATACCCTCCACGGCAATCGTGTCCTGACCGCCCCGCTCGACGAGGCCTCGGTCTTCAAGACCGGCGGCACGACCGGCGCACCCAAATTCTCCTGCTACACCCGCGAGGAGTGGGAGGAGTTCGTGACCGCCTTCGGTCACGGCCTCGTCGACGCCGGACTGCGCCCCGGCCACCGGGTCGCCGACCTTTTCTACGCGGGCGAGCTCTACGCCAGCTTCCTCTTCATCCTCGACTCGCTCTCCCACGCCCCCGTGGGCAGCGTGCGCCTGCCCATCGGCGGCGGCGCCCCGCTGGAGACGACCGTCCCCACGCTGCGCGACTTCGCCGCCCAGGTCGTTGCCGGCACCCCCACCACCCTGTGCCGCCTCGCCGAGCACCTGATCGCCGACGGCGAGCAGCTGCCTGCCGTCGAGCTGCTGTTCTTCGGCGGCGAGGCCCTCTTCGACGACCAGCGCCGCCTGCTGGCCCGCGCCTTCCCCAACGCCGAGCCCCGCACGCTCGGCTACGCCAGCGTCGACGCCGGCCTCCTCGGCCGCCCCGTGCCCGGCGCGGCGGACGCCCGCACGCACCGCGCCTTCACCCCGCACACCGTCGTCGAGATCCTCGACGACGCCACCGACGAGCCCATCCGCGAGGCGGGCCGCCCCGGACGCGTCGTCGTCACCCAGCTCTTCCGCCGCCTCATGCCCGTCCTGCGCTACCCCGCGGGCGACCGCGCCGAGTGGATCGACCCCGAGGCGGGCGTCTTCCGCATCCTCGGCCGCGCCGAGGAAGGCGTACGCGTCGGCCCCGTCTCCCTGTACTCCCAGGACGCCCAGGCCGCCGTCGCCGCGGCCGACACCGACGGCCGCGTGGTGGGCATGCAGCTCGTCGTCCGCCGCTGGGACGGCCGCGACGGCCTCGTGCTGCGCCTGGCCGTATCCCCTGACGACCCCGGCTCCGAGGACCCGGCAGGGCTGGACGTCCTCGCCAAGGCCGTCGTGACCGCGCTCGAAGAGGCCCGCCCCTTCTACCCCGACGCCGTCGCCACCGGCTTCGTCCACCCGCTCTCCGTCGAGTGGGTCCGCCACCGCGACCTCGTCGTCAACCAGCGCTCCGGCAAGCTCGTCCGCGTCATCGACGAAAGGCCCACGGCATGACCGCCGCCCCGACGGCCGCAACCGGCCGCCGGCTGCCGCTGGTCCTGCGCAACCGCGCCTTCGGCGCCGTGTGGCTCGGCCAGGTCCTCACCCAGGCGGCCGTCCGCATGTTCCAGGTCGGCGTCTCCTGGTGGCTCGTCGCCTACGCGGTCTCCGGCGGCAACGGCCTCGCCTCCGGCCTCTTCATGGCGGTCAGCACCGTGCCCGCCGTGGCCCTCGCCCCCGTCGTCGCCAAGGCCATCGGCCGCTTCGCCCACCGCTCGGTGCTGCGCACCGCGGCCGGCGGCGCCGCGGTGGCGGCCACGGCCCTCGCCGTCTGGGCCTACGCGAGCGACCTGCCGATCGCGGCCGCCTACGCCGCGACCCTCGCGCTCGCCACCTGCCAGGCCTTCTTCGACCCCTGCCTGACCACCTCCGTCCCCGAACTCGTCGACGACGAGGACATCGAGGCCGCGACCGGCTTCGAACTGTCCACCCAGTCCCTCGCGAGCCTCGGCGGCGCCCTGCTCGGCGCCCTCATCGTCGACCGCGCCGGGATCCCCGGCCTGGCCGCCGGGTGCGCCACGGCCTACGCGGCCGCCGCCGTGCTCATCGCGACCGTCCGCTTCCGCACGGCGGCCGCGGGCGACGGCGACGGAGAGGCGGGCGAGGAGGCCGGGCCGCGTACGCTGCGCCAGGTCCTCGCCGGCCTGCCGTTCGTCCGCGCCATCCTGATCTGCTTCACCGCGGCCAACCTCTTCACCACGGCCGTGTTCATCGTGATGCCGCTCTACACCAAGTCCGTGCTGCACGGCGACGGAGCGACGGTCGCCCTGCTCGAAGCGGCCCTCGGCACCGGCACCCTCATCGGCTCCTTCACCGGTGCGCGCATCCCCGGACGGCCCACCGTCGTCGGCTCCGCCTGCCTCGGTGCCATGGCCCTCGCCCTCGCCGTCCCCGGCATCGTCGGCGAACGGCCCGTCATCGCGGGCAGCCTCGCCGTGACCGGATGGTGCGTCGGCGTCATCGGCGTGCGCTTCGTGGCCCTCTTCCAGCGCCTGGTGCCCACCGCCGACAAGCCCGCCTTCTTCGCGGTCATGCAGGCCGTGCTCGGCGCCACCTTCCCGCTGGCCTCGCTGCTGTTCGGCCTGCTGGGCGACCACCTCTCGCCCCAGACCCTGTGCCTGATCCAGGCCGTGGGCCTGGTCCCGGCGGCCTGCGCCCTGGCCCTGCTGAAGGAGCTCGCCCCCGCGGAGCCTGCACCCGACTCCGCGGAGCAGGCCCCGGAGCCGGCGGAGCAGACCCCGCAGCCGGCCGGTGCCGCCGCGGGAGGCGCCCGGTGAACCCCGCCCCAGCCGTCGAGCAGGCCACCCCCGGCGACATCGCCGACCTGCGCCAGCTCTACTACGCCGTCTACGGGCCGCACTACCCCACGGCGCTCGGCACCGACCCCGCCGTGATGGCCCGCCTCATCGAGGACCCGCACACCCTCTGGCTCGTCACCCGCTGCCCGCGCACCGGCGCCCTCACCGGCTCCGCCGCGGTCCACGGCGAACCCGGCAGCCGCCTCGGGCGCCTCGAAGGGCTCGCCGTCCACCCCGACCAGCGCGGCTCGGGGCTCGCCGGCCTGCTCACCGACGCCCTGTGCAGGCGCACGCTGGACGCCGGCCGCCTCGACTCCGTCTACGCCACGGTCCGCACCGTCAGCGCCGGACCCCAGCGCGTCGTCGCCCGCAACGGCTTTTGCCCCATGGGCGTCCTGCCCAACGCCGTCGACGTCGACAGCCGCGAGAGCCTCGCGCTCTACGCGCGTTACTCGCCCGGCGTGCTGGAACGCCGCGCCCCTGTCGCCGAAGTGCCCGCCCCGCTCGTCCCCCTCCTGCGCACCGCGGAGCAGAGCCTGGGCGTCAGCTACGCGGACACCCGGGCCACCGCACCGGCGCCGGCCCCCGCCGCGACCCCGGCCGCGGACCTGGAGATGATCGAGGCGCCGGCGTTCGTCCGCCGCCGCTTCCGCGAGCGCTTCCCCGACGCCGGCCACTGGTTCTACCCCCTGCACACCCCCAACGTGCTGCTCGTCCCCGACGACGGAGGCTTCGAGGTCTACGCCTGCCTCAACCGGGCCGGAGGCTACTGCGCCCTCGTCGCCGGCCACCCCGGCCCGGCCGTCGCGGCCGCCCACCTCGAACCGATCACCCGCGCCCTGACCCGCGCCGGAGCCGGCTACGTCGAGGCGCTGCTCCCGCTGGACCGGCACGACCTGCTCTCCGCCGGCCTCGCCCAGGGCTTCATCCCCAGCGCCCTCTACCCGGCCATGCGCCGGGAGGGCGACGGCTTCCACGACTACGTCGTGATGTCCCGGACCACCGAGCAGATCGACTTCCGCGGCCTGGTCGCCGACGCGGCCCTGCAGCCCTTCCTCGATTCCTATGTGTCGGCCTGGGCGTCGACGTATCTGCCCTCACGTGAGGTTGCCTCGTGACACTCAAGACACCCCTCAACCCCCACCTCGCCCCGGTCACCGTCCCCGACCCGGAGGCGCTCGCACACGTCCAGCGCCTGTGCGACCTGACCGACCCCTACACCTCCGGCCCCGCCGAGGAAGAGCTCTTCGCCGCCGCCATGGCCGAGAGCCACGCCTGGCACCGCGAGCGCTCCCCGTTCTTCCGTGACCTCCACGCGGCCACGGTCTCCGACGATCCGGCCGCGCCCTACGGCGCGCCCCTGGTCCACGCCAACTTCTTCAAGCGCCACGAAGTGCTGTCCATCCCGCGCGAGGACGTCCACCTGCACCTGACCTCCTCCGGCACCACCGGGCAGAAGTCGCAGATGTTCTTCGACGAGTGGACCATCCGCTCCGCGCAGCGCATGGTCGCCCGCATCTTCGAGCGCAACGGCTGGATCACCCCCGACCAGCCCGTCAACTACCTGCTCTACAGCTACGAGCCCGCCCGCGACCTCAAGCTCGGCACGTCCTTCACGGACAACTACCTGTGCGACTTCGCCCCGGCCCGCCAGGTCGAGTACGCCCTGCGCAACACCGGCGGCGGCCACGAGTTCGACCCCTTCGGCTGCATCGCCGCGCTGCGCCGCTTCGCCGAGGACGACGCCCCGGTCCGCATCCTGGGCTTCCCCGCCTTCCTCTGGTTCACCCTGGAGCGCATGCGCGCCATGGGCCTGCCGCCCCTGCAGCTGCCCGAGGGCTCGCTGATCATCCTGGGCGGCGGCTGGAAGGGCCACACCGACCAGCAGATCGGCAAGCACGAGCTCTACGCCCGCGTCACCGAACAGCTCGGCGTCCCCTCCGAGCGGATCCGCGACACCTTCGGCTCCGTCGAGCACTGCATCCCCTACATCGAGTGCTCCCACCACAACCTGCACGCGCCGGTGTGGTCCCGGGTGTTCATCCGCTCCACCCGCACCCTCGAACCGCTGCCGTACGGGGAGAAGGGCTATCTGCACCTCGTCTCCCCGTACATCACCTCCGTGCCCGCCCAGAGCGTCGTCATGGGCGACCTCGCCTCCCTCCTCCCCGGCGAGGAGTGCGGCTGCGAGCTGGACACCCCGTGGTTCACCATCCACGGCCGTGCCGGAGTGAGCCGCAACAAGAGCTGCGCGGTGGCCGCCGCCGAGCTGATGAAGGGAATGTCATGACCGACGCAGGACTTTCGATGGATCCGATGAACCACCACTACTGGCAGGGCGCCTTCATCGGCGACGACGAGGCCGCACGCCGCCTTGCGACCCTGCCCGCGGCCGTCGAGCAGGCGCTCTCCGCCCCGCTCGACACCGAGACCGTCCTGGCCGCCTGCGACAGCCTGGCGAGCGCCCTGCGCGACCCGGCCCACCCCGTCCGCACCCGGCTCGCACCCCACGTGCCCGCCGGCGAGGACGCCGACGCGCTCCTGGGCGAACTCGCCGCCTTCCTCGGCCGCGACGCGCTCGGCCGCAAGCTCCGTCGCGAACTGGGCGGCACCGCGCCGCAGCGCCTGAACCGCCCCGACGCCAAGGAGACCGTCTACGAGGCCTGGGCCCCCGTCGGCCTCGTCGCCCACATCGCCCCCGGCAACGCCGCGACCGTCGCCCCGCTCAGCCTGATCGAGGGCCTCCTCGCCGGCAACGTCAACGTCCTCAAGACCAGCAGCGCCGACACCCTCCTCGCCCAGCACCTGCTCGCCGAGCTCGCCGCCCTGGACGCCACGGGCGCCATCGCCGAGCGCGTCATCGTGCTGCGCTTCTCCTCCGGCCGCCAGGACTGGCTGAGGCTCATGTGCGCCCCGGCCGACGCCGTCGCCGTGTGGGGCGGCGAGGCGGCCGTCGAGGGCGTCGCCGCCCACGTCCCGCCCGGCTGCCGGCTCGTGGAGTGGGGCCACAAGATCTCCTTCGCCTACCTCACGCGCGACGCCTGGGCCGACGAGGAGACCCTCGCCGCCCTCGCCGCCGACGTGTGCCTCTTCGAGCAGCAGGCGTGCTCCAGCCCCCAGGTCGTCTACCTCGACACCGAGGACGCCGACGAGGTCTTCGCCTTCGCGGAGCGCTTCGCCGCCGTCCTCGCAGGGATGCCGGCGGCCGCCGCGGAGGACCTCGACCCGGCGGAGGAGGCCGAGCTCACCACCACCGAGCTCATCGCCCGCCTGGAGGAACACCTCGGCCTGACGCGGGTCATCGCCGCCCCCGACGGCTCCTGGCGCGTCATGGCCGACACCCGCCCGGCGCTCACCGCCTCCCCGCTGCACCGCAGCGTGTGGGTCAAGCCCCTGCCGCGCAAGGGTCTGATCGCCGCCCTGCGCCCCATGCGCCGCTACCTGCAGACCGCCGGCATCGCCGGCAGCCGCACCGACATCGCGGAGCTGTCCGGCACCGTCCTGGCCGCGGGCGCCACTCGCGTCACCCCCGTCGGCGCCATGACCGCCGGCTACTCCGGCGAACCCCACGACGGCGTCTACGCCCTCCAGCGCTACAGCCGCCGCGTCGCCGTCCAGGCCGACGAGCGCTTCGCGACCACCGCCTGCCTCGACGACCTCGCCCGCGCCGCCGACTTCCCGGCGCCCGCCGGCCCGCTGCTGGACAAGGCGGCCGTCCAGGAGCGCAACCGCGACGTCGCCCGCGGCGACGCCGAGCTGTACTTCCGCAGCGGCGGCAGCACCGGCACCCCCGCCCTGTCGCTCTTCAGCTACGACGACTACGACACCCAGATGCACGCCGCCGCCCGCGGCCTGCTCGCCGCCGGCTACGACCCGGCGCGCGACCGTACCGCCAACCTCTTCTACTGCGGCGGCATGTACGGCAGCTTCATCAGCTTCTTCTCCATCCTGGAGCGGCTGGGCGGCGTCCAGATACCCATGGCCGCGGGCCCCGACCACCGGGCCACCGCCGAGGCGATCGTCGCGTACGAGGTCGACACCCTCTTCGGCATGCCCTCCTACCTCTGGCAGCTCCTCCACGAACAGGAGGACGCGCTGCGCTCGTACGGCGGCATCCGCAAGATCTTCTACGGTGGCGAGCACTTCACCGAGGAACAGCGCCGCACCCTCGCCGAGACCTTCGGCATCGAGGTCGTCCACTCCATCACCTACGGCAGCACCGACCTCGGGCCGCTGGGCTACCAGTGCACCGAGAGCACCGGCAGCGTCCACCACCTCCACGCCGACCTGCACACGCTGGAGATCCTCGACGTCGCCTCCGACGAGCCCGTCGAGCCGGGGGAGACCGGGCGGCTGGTCTTCACCACCCGCGCCCGCCGCGGCCAGCATCTGGACCGCTACGTCATCGGCGACCTCGGCCGCGCCCTGCCCGGCCGCTGCCCGTGCGGCAGCCACTCCCCGCGCTTCGAACTGCTCGGGCGGCTGGGCGACGTGATGCGCGTCGCGACGTACTTCCTCAACTACCGCCGCTTCGTGGCCATCGCCGAGGAGAGCCTGCGGTTCGTCGGCGAACTCCAGGTCGTCCTGGACAACGACGGCGCCCGCGAGGGGCTCACGATCCGCATGGAGCGCACGGAGGCGACCGACGCCGCCGCGGCCCGGGACGCCTTCCTGTCCGGCTACCCCGAACTGCGCACGGCCGTCGACGAGAAACTGCTCGACCTCACCGTCGAAACGGTCGACGGCGCGTCCCTGGACCGCACCCCGACCAGCGGCAAGCTGCGCACGGTGGTGGACAACAGGTAACGGTGCGCCCCGCGCCCCGTCAGGGGCGCGGGTAGGCGAACGCGCGGGCCGGGTTCGTGACGAACACCCCATGGGCGAAGGTCTCGCCCAGTTCCGCCACCAGCGCCGGCCGGAGCCCGCGCAGCAGGTACGGCATGCCGGGGCCGTCCGCCGACGAGCGGGCGGCCGCCGTCGTGGTGTCCCCGCCCAGGAGGATCCGGTCGGCGTGGCCCGCCTCGGCAAGGGCCGTCAGCGCGTCGAACAGCCGCCAGTCCGTGGCGTGATGGGCGCGCGACGGGCCGTCGTAGGCGAGGAAGGCCCCCGCCCCGGCCGCCCGGAGGTGTACCCGCAGGTCGGGAGAGCGGTTGAGGTGGCCGAGGACGACGCGGCCCGGCGGGACGCCCAGCTCCCCGCACAGCAGGTCCAGCACGTCCAGGGCGCCCGTGCCGAGTTCGAGGTGGACGGCGACGGCGGCGCCCGTCGCGTGGTGCGCCTGCGCGGCGGCGGTCATGACGTGCCGCGCGTGGCCGTCGAGGCCGTGGAAGCCTCCGGCGACCTTGATCAGCCCGGCGCGGACCGGCCCTTGCGTCAGGTCCCGGACGAACCGCTCCGCCAGCCGGTCCCGGTCGCGGTCCAGGCGCTCCCGCTCGTAGTGCACCGCCTGGTGCAGCCCCGTCGCGGCGACCACGTGCATCCCCGTGGCGGATGCCAGCGCCGCCAGATCGGCCCGCCGGCGCCCCATTCCGCGCGGCGTCCACTGCACGACGGCCTGCCCGCCCGCCTCCCGGAAGGCGCGCAGCTCGGCGCCCGCCGCCTCCACGTCGTCGAGCTCCTGGCCCGGCAGCCGGGGACTGCGCAGGAAGAGGTGGTCGTGCGCGTCGCAGACGCCCAGCTCCTCTGCGGGAACATCCCCGAGAACGGTCCGTATGACGGGCCCCATGGCATCTCCTCCGCTCCATGCGTAACGGCTCACCCGTTACGCGATCACCGTGATCACTGTAACGGGTGAGCCGTTACGATGCTCGTATGACCGACGAGGACGACCGCCGGGCCTTCCGCTTCGACTGCGGAGCCACCTGGCTCAACCTGCTGGCCACCAGCGGCCGCCACTTCAGCGCGCACCCGGTCGAGCGCATGGACACCCCCGGACGGCTGGCGGAGTGGCTCGACCGCAGCGAGCTGACGCCGTCCCGGCCGCCCGCCGCCGCGGACCTCCGGCAGACCCACGCGCTGCGGGAGACCCTGCGCCTCCTCGCCCTGGCCGTCGCCGAAGAACAGCCGCCACCGGCCGGGGCCGTCAAGGAGCTCACCCGCTTCCTCGGTGAGGAGCGCGACCCCGTACGGCTCGTCGCGGCGGACCGGCTGCTGCGAGAGCCGCCCGCCACGACCGGAGCGGCCCTCGCGCGCATCGCCCGCCAGGCCGCCGACCACCTCACCGGCCCCGAGCGCCACACCCTGGCCGTCTGCCCCGAGCACGACTGCCGAGGCGTCTTCGCCAACCCCACCGGCCGCCGCCGCTGGTGCCCTTCACCGGCCTGCGCCAGCCGCGGCCGCGTCCGCGCCCTCCGCGAACGCCGCCGTACGGGGGAGTGAGACCGGCCCCCGGCTTCGGCGGCGTCACCGGCTTCCGTCAGCCGACCGGCTGGTCGTCAGGCACCCGCACCGGGGTGCGGAGCAGCGTCGTCAGGCGTGCCGCCGACGTGCCCAGGCCGGTGAGGGCGCCCACCGGGGGCGCGGAGGGCACCGGGGCTGTGCGCTTGTGGCGCAGCAGGTCCTCCTCGCGGTAGCGGCGGCACTCCCGGTGCCAGTGGAGGATCCCGGACATCCAGTCCTGCAGCTCCTGGGCGTACTGCCCGAGTGCCGCGCGGGCCTCGTCGTCGAGTCCGAAGTCCTCGCAGAGGAGCGGCAGCTGGTGGTCGACCACATGCTGGAACTCCCGCATCCGCGAGGCCTGCAGGTCGGCGACGATGCCCAGCGCCTCCCTGCGCCCGCAGTCGAAGAAGTTCTCGACGACCAGGACGGCGTTGTGGATCTCGCCCTCGAACTGGATCTCCTTCTGGTACGAGAACATGTCGTTCATCAGGATGGCGTAGTCCATGGCCGCGTTCTCCATGGCCTGGACCGGCTGGGTGCGGTAGATCTCCGGCGGCAGTGCCGCGCCGAGGCCGTTGCGGCACAGCGTCAGGGTCATGTCGGACCCGAAGGTCTGGCGCCGCATCTCGATGTAGTCCACGGGTTCGGGGATGCGGTGCTGCTTCTGGTTCCACAGTTCCCACAGCCAGGCGTCGAGCATCGCCTTGACGGCGGCGTGGAGGCCGGCGCGCTCCTCCCCGGTCATGGCCGCGGTCGTACGGGCCCACAGGTCGGCCAGTCCGATCTCCATGACGTGCTCCGGGGGCGGGGTGACGGGGGAGTCCACCGGCATGAACAGCAGCAGCCGGTCGGTGAGCGCCTGCGCCGCGGCCATGCCCGCCGCCCCCGTGTGCCCGCCGAAGGCCACCGGGTAGTAGTCGTCGCCGTACGTGCCCCAGGTCAGCCAGTCCGTCGCCAGGTCGAGTTCCTCGGCGGTCCCTCCCGGATGGAGGCCCGCGGCGCACAGCGCGAAGTCGTAGTCCGCGAGCTTCTCCTCGGTCCACAGCCCGGAGCCGGGCAGCGCCGGGTCCGGGGCCAGCAGCCCCATGCGGTGCCCCCACGCGATGTTGTTGCGGCGGGAGGCGTCGAGGTGGGAGTTGAGCCGCAGCGGATACGGCATCGGGAACTCCGGCAGGGGCAGGGGGCCCACGGCCTGGAACGGCACGTGGGTGTGCTTGCGCAGCCGCGCCGGTGCCGTCGCCGCGATCGAGGCGAACATCCGGGCCGCGGACGTGCCCAGCCCGAGCGGCCCGGCGAGCAGTGCCTCCGGGGCGTTGACCGCTCCGCCGGGGGCGTCGTTCATATAGCGGCTGGAGCGCATGTGCCACTCGTGGCCGCCGGACTGCCAGTCCTGGAGGCCCTTGACGTAGGCGAAGGTGTCGTGGCGGGCCTGAGGGTCCAGGCCGTGCTCCTCGAAGAGGGGCGCCAGCTCGGTCAGGGCGGTGTGCTCGAACTGCTGGAGCCGGGAGGTGAGCCAGTCGTTGACGGTGTCGGCCGCCTGCTGGGTGTCGCAGCCCAGGAACCGCTCCAGGACGAGGACGGCGTTGGCCAGCTCGCCCTCGGCCTCGGTCTCCCGCTGGTACGAGAAGAGGTCGTTGCGCAGGTGCACGCTGTCGGCGAAGGTGTCCTTCAGCACCCGCATCGGCCGGCTCGCGGCGATGGCCCCGGGGACCTCGGCGGCCACCGCGAACTCGACGAGATTGGCCGACCAGGGGGCGCCGCCCACCTTGCGGCGCATCTCGATGTACTCGATGGGGTTGGCGACCCGGCCCTCGTTGATGTTGGACAGTTCCCAGACGGACTCGTTGAGCAGGTGCCGGGTGCTCTCGGCGAAGCGCCGGCGCCAGCCTTGCGACATCGACGGGACCGTGCGGGCCCACAGGTCGGCGAGGCCCGCCTCCACCGGATTGGTCGGCTCGGGGGTCTCGCCGCCGTCCAGGGGCATGAAGGCCGGCAGCCGGTCGAGATAGGCCTTCGCGCCCGCCATGTCACCGCTGCGCTTGAAGATGTCGAGGAAGTGGTCGTCGAAGAAGAACACCCAGACGTACCAGTCGGTGACGAGATCCAGCACCGGGCCGGACGCCTCCGGGTGGGTGTACGAGCACAGCAGGGCGTAGTCGTGCGCGTCCAGGTCCGCCTCGTCCCAGATGCCGGAGCCCTCCAGCATGTTCATCTCACGGGCCCAGGCCCGGGAGTGCTCCCGGGCACCCTCCAGATGGGGATTCAGGCGCGCGGGGTACGGCATATAGAAGGAGGGGAGTACGAAAGGGTGCGACATGGCCACTCACGCTAGTTCGGGTGCCCCCACCAGGTAGATCGGAAGGTCATATTTCCCCTCAATGAGGTGAAAGCCGGAGGCGCGTCGCTTAAGGATCTTGAGGCCGGTGCCGCCGGTTCCGCGGGCCCCGGCGCGAGGGCGCGCGCCGTCCCGCACGGTGACCGCCGCACTACCTTGCGTACCGAGATCTGTTCGGCCCGCGTAATGTCGGGCCCATGGGCGATGAAGCGCTGCAGAAGGACGTACTGGACGAGCTGGGTGAGGACCGGATCCAGGAGCTCGCAGGCGAGCTCGGCACCGACGCCGACGGGGCGACGCGGATGGTGCGGGAGACCGTCGCCGCCCTCCCCGAGGAGCTCACGCGCGAGGCGACCGCGACCCCGGCCGGAGCCGCCGGCCTGGGCGGGCTCGGTGGCCTCGGCGGGCTCGGCGGTGGCCTGGGCGGCGGGCTGATGTCCGGCGTCCTCGGGAAGATCACCGGCCCCGTGGCCGAGGCCGTCGCCAAACGCACCGGCCTGCCGGTCGCCCAGGTCAGCCGGGCGCTCGAGCTGCTCCTGCCGGTCGTCATGACCACCATCGCCAAGCGCCGGGGAAGGAAGAGGTAGCCCGTACGGCCGGGCGGAGGGGCTCCGCGGCACCCGTCGCGGACACCTCCTGGAAGGGCCCCCGGCCGTGGCCGGCCTCGGGTCCGGAGGGCGGGGCCGGCGGCTCGCATAACATCGTGGCGTATCCCGGCCCCGGACAGGGGCCGCCGCCAGCCGACGATGGAACCTCCGAGTGCCCCGATCCACCTGCCCCGACGCCGGGAGCGCCGTGCCGCGTGCCGCCTCCCGCCGGCGCCTCCTGCGGGCGCTCGGCGCGCTGGCCGTGCTCGCGGCGGCGGCGACCGGGTGCGCGAGCGCGGGCGAGCCCGTCGGCGCCGGCCGGACGGCCCCCGCATCGGCACCCTCCAAGCTGTGGCCCCAGGCGACGCCGGCACCGTCTCCCAGCGGCCCGCAGCACGACGGCGAGACGGCCGCCAAGGTCCCCGGCGTCGCGCCCGTCCCCTCCGGGGACATCCACAAGGTGGACGCCTACGCCGCGGTCCGGGCCGAGGTCAAGGCCAACCGCGACAGCGTCACGGGGGCGGACGCCCTCGACGACAGCACCGCCGCGAAGGTCACCTCGTCGTGCTCCGCCGGGCAGCAGCGGAACTGTCCCATCCGCAAGCCCGTCTACAGCGACCTCACCGGAGACGGCCACGAGGACCTGATCGTCGGCATCGAGATGGAGGACCACTTCCTCTCGCTGCGCGCCTACACCCTCGTCAAGGGCGAGCTCACCCGCGTCCTGTCGACCGTCGCCCAGCCCTCGTCCATCGAGGTCGCCGGCCGCGACCTGATCGTCTGGGAGCCGTGGACGACGCCGCACTACGCCCTGCGCTCGGTCTACACCTGGAACGCCCAGAGCCACTACATGGACTTCCGGCGCTACGAGATCCGCCGCGCCGAGTCCCCCGCCTCCCCGGCCGCGCCGCGCGAGCGGGAGCGGCGCCGGTGACCGCCCGGCCGCGGGGCCTGCGGGCCCGCCTCCGCAGACTCTCCCGCCTCGGCTCGCTCTACGGGAAGTTCACCCTCTTCCTCGCCGTCGTGTGCTGCGTCGTCGCGACCGTGCTCGGCGTCCTCGTGCACGTCATCGTCACCCGGCAGACCGTGCACCAGGCGCGCTCCGAGGCCCTGTCGCGGCTCGACTCCGCCACCCGCTCCTACGCGGCCGGCGACCCCATGCACGGCCCCGCGGCCCTGAACCCGCCCGACCTTCCGCGACGGCTCCAGGAGATGGCGCTGCGCGGCGAGCGCGGCACCGCCCTCGGCGATTACGACGGCACCCCGACCATGTGGGCCGCCGGGCCCGCCGACGCGGGGGTCATCGCCGCCCGGTTCGACTACCGGCACAGCGCGGACACCATCGAAGGCCTCGACCGCGCCATCGCCGGCTCCGCCACGCTGGCCATCGGCGGCACCCTGCTCATCGGCGTCTTCGCCGTCTCGCGGGTCACCCGCCGGCTGCACCGCACCGCCGACGTGGCCCGCCGCATCAGCGCCGGCGACCTCGACGCGCGCGTCGCCGACCCGCGCACCACCCGCCCCGCCGGGGAGCAGGACGAGGTCGCCGCCGTCGCCGCGGCCCTCGACGCCATGGCGGGCACCCTGCAGGCCCGGCTGCAGAGCGAGCAGCGCTTCACCGCCGACGTGGCCCACGAACTGCGCACCCCCCTCGCCGGCCTGCAGGCGGCCGCGGACCTGCTGCCGCCGGGCCGGCCGACCGAGCTCGTGCGCGACCGGGTGCAGACGCTGCGCCGCCTCACCGAGGACCTGCTGGAGATCTCCCGGCTCGACTCCCTGACGGAGAAGGCCGACCTCGACGCACACCTGCTGGGGCGGCTGGCCGAGCGGGCCGTGCGCGCCTCGGGGATGGAGGCCGAGGTACGCGTGCTGCAGGACGCGTGTGTGGAGACCGACCGGCGCCGTCTGGAGCGGGTGCTGAGCAACCTGCTCGTCAACGCCCACCGGCACGGCTGCCCGCCCGTCGTCGTCACCGTCGACGGGCCGGTGATCTCCATCCGCGACCACGGCGAGGGCTACCCGGACTACCTCCTCGAACACGGCCCCCAGCGCTTCCGCACCGAGCCCACGAGCACCGGCACCAAGGGCCACGGCCTGGGCCTGACCATCGCCATCGGCCAGGCCCGGACCATCCACGCGGAGCTGACGTTCGCCAACGCCGCCGACGGCGGGGCGCTCACCACCCTGCGCCTGCCCGCGTACGAGGAGAGGCCGGAGGAGCCGGAGTAGGACCGGCGGCGGCTTGCAGGAGACCGCCGCCGTGCGGTGGGCCGCGGCTCAGGCCGCCGCTCGCGGCCCGGTGGAGAGCGCGGCCCGAGCGCCGAACCACCGGGTCAGCGCGCCGCCCAGAGCGCCGGTCGCCTCAGGCAGGGACGCCGTGTCCGCGGCCCATGCCGTGAAGCCGTCCGGGCGGACGAGCAGCCCCGCCAGCTCCGGGCGCTCCGGCGCGGCGGCGGTGACGACGGACACCCGGTCGCCGTACCCCTCGGCGGCGGCCCGGACTCCGGGCGCGTCCGCGAGGTCGAGGAGCAGGGCGCGGCCGCCGTGGAGGTGGTCGGCGAGCCTGCTGCCGTCGGCGAGTTCGAGGTCCGGGGCGCTGCCGCCGACGAGCGGGTGGTCGCCGGGCCCGGCCATGACGTCGTAGCGCTGCCACACGCCGGAGATCTTCTTGGCGAAGAAGGTGGTGCCGGCGACGGTGTCCGAGAACTCCGCCACCACCTCGCGCAGCGCCATCGCGTGGGACTCGGGCCGCATCAGGGCGACCTGGGCCCGGGTCCACTCCAGCACCCACGCGCCGATGGGGTGCCGCTCGGCGGTGTACGTGTCGAGCAGGCCCTCGGGCGCCCAGCCGCGCACGGTGGCGGCGAGCTTCCAGCCGAGGTTCATCGCGTCGCCGATGCCGAGGTTGAGGCCCTGGCCGCCGAACGGCGAGTGCACGTGCGCGGCGTCCCCGGCCAGCAGCACCCGCCCGGAGCGGTAGTCCGCGGCCTGGCGGGCGTTGTCGGTGAAGCGGGTGGCGGTCTGCACGGCGGTGACGGTGACGTCGGCGCCGGAGACGTTGCGCAGGGCGGCCTGCAGCTCCTCGGCGGTGATGGGGGCGTCGCGGTCGGCGGGCGGCCCGTCGAACTCGACGGTGAGGATGCGCCCGGGGAACGGCCCGTGCGCGTAGGTGCCCGTGGGCGTCCGGTTCCAGCCCTTGCCGAGGGCCTCGGCGCCCTCCATCGTCACCATCGCCTGATGCCCCGTGATGGACGGGTCGGTGCCGGGGAAGGCGAAGCCGCCGAGCTTGCGGACCGTGCTGCGGCCGCCGTCGCAGCCCACCAGCCAGCCCGCGCGGATCGCGGAGCCGCCCGTGTGCACGGTGACGCCCTCGTCGTCCGCGTCGAAGCCCGTCAGCTCCACGCCGCGGCGCACTTCCACGCCCAGCTCCGCGGCCCGCGCGCCGAGCAGGCGCTCCAGGGGTTCCTGGGGGATGAAACCTATGTCCCCGGCCGGCCCGGCCCCGGCGAGGTCGGGGTCGGCGGTGTCCAGCAGGGCGCCGTTGAGCGGGATGCCGGCGAAGTGCCCGGCGAACTTGGGCGGCATCTTCACCGGGCCGCCCCGGCCGCCCTGCTGCTGCGCCATGAAGCCGCTGATGCGGTCGAGGTTCTCCTGCTGGATCGCGGCCAGGGCGGGCAGCAGGCCGCGCCGGTAGAAGGCCTCCGCGGAGGGTGTGTTGATGGCCCCCGCCTTGATGGTCGTGTCGACCTCGGTCAGCCGCTCGACGACGAGGACGTCCACCCCCGCCAGCCGCAGCTCGCACGCCAGCGTCAGCCCGACCGGTCCTGCTCCTGCCACAACAACGTCGTAGTCCATGGCAGTGACTATAGCGACTAAAAGTTTGTGCCGGGTATAGTTTTCCCCATGGACTCTCACCCGGCTCCCGGTCCCGCCCCCGACGACGGACTCTCCCTGCGCGAACGGAAGAAGCGGCGGACAAGGCAGCGGATCTCCGACGTGGCCACACTGCTCTTCGCCGCCCGCGGCTTCGACAAGGTGACCGTCGCGGAGGTCGCCGAGGCCGCCGGCGTCTCGACGATGACGGTCTTCAATCACTTCGCGCGCAAGGAGGACCTCTACCTCGACCGGATCCCGGAAGCGCTCGCTCTTTTCACCCGGGCCGTCCGCGAACGGCGCCCTGGCGAGACCGCCGCCGCGCCCGTCCGCCGCCTCTTCCTCGAACTCGCCGAAGCGGGCCACCCCCTCGGCGGCCTCGGCGACACCTTCCCGGCGTTCTGGCGCGTCATCCTGGACTCGCCCGCCCTGCGCGCCCGCGTCCGCGAGGCCGTCGAGGAGCTGGAGGACGCCCTCGCGCGGGCCGTCGCCGAGACGACCGGGGCCCGCCCCGGCGACCCGGTGCCGCGACTGACCGCGGCCCTCACCGTCACCGCCTACCGCACCGTCGTCGCCACCACCATGGCCCGGCTGCTCGCGGGCGAACGCGCCGCCGACGCCGCCCCCGGCCACCGCGCGCTCATCGGCACCACGTTCGACGCCCTGGAGGCGGCGCTGCGGGCGCTCGACGGTCCGGCCCGCGGGCCCGGGACCCCCTGACGCTGTAGCCTCGGCCGCATGCCACCGCACCCCCGCCGACCCCGGCCGTGGACCGCGGCCCTCGTCGAGGAACGGCCTCGCCCGGATCGCATACGGACCCGCCCCGGAGGCTGGCGGCTCGCTGTGGCCACGGTCTGCTTCGGCGCCTTCATGGGCCAGCTCGACGCCAGCATCGTCACCCTCGCCTACGGCGGGCTGCGCAGCGATTTCCACGCCTCGCTGGCCGCCGTCGAGTGGGTCTCGCTGGCCTACCTCCTCACCCTCGTCGCGCTGCTGGTGCCGGTCGGCCGGCTCGCGGACGCCCACGGCCGCAAGCTGTTCTACCTCTACGGGTTCCTCGTCTTCACCGTCGCCTCGGCCGCCTGCGCCCTCGCCCCTTCCCTCGTCACCCTCGTGCTCTTCCGTGTGGTGCAGGCCGCGGGGGCCGCGATGATGCAGGCCAACAGCGTGGCCCTGGTGACCACCAGCGCGCCGCGCGGGAAGATGCGCGCCGCCCTCGGCGTGCAGGCCGCGGCGCAGGCGCTCGGGCTCGCCCTCGGCCCGACCGTCGGCGGCGCCCTGGTGGCCGGGCTCGGCTGGCGCTGGGTCTTCGCGGTCAACATCCCCGTCGGCGTGGTCGCCCTGGTGGCCGGTCAGTACCTGCTGCCCCGCACCCGTACCCGCAGCCCCGCGGCCGGCGCCGACCGCCTCGGGCCGGTGCTCCTGGCGGTCGCGACCACCGCCCTGCTGCTGGGGCTGTCCATGGCGTCCGGCCTGTCCGTGCCCGCCTGGGCCGTCGCCGTCCTCTTCGCCCTCGCCGCAGCCGCCACCTGGGCCTTCGCCCTGCGGGAACGCCGGGCGGCCCACCCCCTCGTCGACCCGGCCCTGCTGCGGCGCCGGGCCGTCTCCACCGGGCTCGCCGCGGCGCTCGGCGCCTATCTCGTCCTCTTCGGCCCGCTCGTGCTCGTGCCCGTCGTGCTGACCGGCGCGGGCTCCTCCGAGCTGCACGCCGGGCTCGTCCTGACGGCCCTCCCGGGCGGCTTCGCCCTGGCCGCGACCTGCGCGGACCGCGTCCTGCCCAAGGCCCTGGGCGACCGGAGCCGCTGCCTGCTGGGCGCGGCCGTCGCGGCCGCCGCCCTGGCCGCCATGCTCGCCCTCCCGCTCACGGCGGGCCCCCTGGTCCCGCTGCTCGCCCTGCTCGGCCTGGGGCTCGGCGTCTTCACCCCCGCCAACAACGCCCTGGTCATGGGGGCGATCCCGGCGGCGTCCTCCGGCACCGGGGGCGGGCTGGTCAACATGGCCCGCGGCCTCGGAACGGCCCTCGGCATCGCCCTGGTCACCCTCGCCCTCCACCACTCCGGCACCGCGGGTCCCCACCGCGCCGTGGCCGTTCTCCTGGGCGCGGCGCTCCTCGTGGCCGCCGCCGCGTGGCTCGGGCCGACACGCCGCGGCCCGTCACCCGGACGAGCCGCCGGAGACGCAGGCGGCTAGCGGGCGAAGTACCGTCCGCGGCATGAGGTCCGTACTCGCACCCTCCCTCTCCCTGCCCCTCGCCGCCGCCCTGCTGGCCGGCGGTCTGACCGGCTGTGCGAGCCGTGACGAGGCGGCAGGCCGGCCGGATCTGACCCCCTATTACGACCAGGAGATCTCCTGGGGGCCCTGCTCCCGGGACCAGGACAAGACGATCAGGAACGAGACCCGGCACGCGGGCGGCGCACCCGAATGCGCCCGGCTGACCGTGCCCTACACCTACGCGGACCCCGCCAAGGGCGAGCTGCGGCTCGCCCTCATGCGCTACCGCACCAAGGACCAGGAGCACCGGCTCGGCTCGCTCGTCCTGTCCTCCGGCGGACCGGGCGAGTCCGGGCTCGTGCGGCTCGGCGCCCGCGGCCCGGACGGCTTCAGCAAGGCCGGCGGCCGCTACGACCTCGTCACCTTCGACCCGCGCGGCACCGGTGCCAGCTCCCCGGTCCGCTGCGGCCCCCGCGGCGCCGCGGGGCGGGTGGGCCGCAACGACGACGAGGACCCGGGCGCCCGGTCCGGCCTCGCCGGCCGCCTCGCCGACCGGGCCAAGGACCTGGAGGAGTGCAGCAGGCGCTCCGGGCCCGTCCTGCCCCACGTCGGGACCGTCAACACCGCCCGCGACCTGGACGTCCTCCGCGCCGCCCTCGGCGAGGACAAGCTCCACTACCTCGGCTACTCCCACGGCACCCGGCTCGGCGCCGCCTACGCCCACCGCTTCCCGCAGAACGTCGGCCGCATGGTCATGGACGGCGTCGACGACCCGGCGCCCGACGCGAAGCGGACCGCCCTCGCCCGGGCCGCCGCCTACCAGAAGGCCCTGCGGCACGCGGTCGAGATCTGCACCAGGCGCGGCGACGAGGACTGCATCCTCGGCTCCGACACCGACCGGGCCATGGAGAACGTCACCGCCGCGTTCGACCGCCTCGACGAGCGGCCCCTGCCCTGGGTGAACGGCCGCACCCTCGACCGGGAGACCGCCGTGACGCGCACCATGGGCCTGCTGCGCTCCCGCGAGGGCCTGCCCGAGGCCCCCAACCTCCTCGCGTCCCTCGTCTACCACCTGCCGCCGGGGGAGTCCGCGCACATGGCCGAGGAAGAGGCCGCCCGGGCCGAGGGCGGGCACGAGGGCGGGCACGAGGGCGGGCGCGAGGACGGCCGCGACGGATCCGCGGCGGCGCGGGCCGCGGTCGCCTGCGCCGACTCCGCGGGCCGCTACACCGCCGGCCAGGTCGCCGGCGCCTACGACGACTTCGCCGACGCCTCCCCGGTCTTCGGCCCGGCCCTGGCCGCCGACATGGCCCTGTGCACCGGCTGGCCGCAGGCCGGCGACGACGGCTCGCATGACGTCGCGGCCCCCCGCGCCCCCAAGATCCTCCTGCACACCTCCGAATTCGACCCCGCCACGCCCGTGCAGTGGCTGCACCGCATGGCCCGGGCCATCGGCCCCTCCGCGGTCACCATGACGGACACGGGCGGCGGCCACAGCGTCTACGGCTCACCGGACGCCGAGTGCGTCAACGACAGGATCGACTCCTTCCTCCTGGACGGGACGCTGCCGGCCGACCACACCCGCTGTACCTGACGCACCGGCAGCCGCCCGTGCTCCATTGGATGCGTGCTCCTGGATGCGTGCTCCATTGGAGGGGACTGCGGGGCGCGCTGATGCGGCGCGCCCCGCCCGCGGGCAGGCATCCGCTCGATGGGGGCGTCACCACGTACGTCCCACCCGATGCCGTCCCGTGCCGGGCGAACCGCCGCGGGCCGATGACGAACGGAGCGTGAAGGAATGCGTATGGGACACCGGTTCACGACCGCAGCGGCAGCCCTCGCCTTGGTGGCGGGACCGGGGGGCGTCGCGCTCGCCATGACGGACACGGAGGCGGAGAAGGACGGCTCCTTCCTGACGATGGCCCACCAGGGCGGCCTCGGCGAGATCGCCATGGGCAAGGACGTCAAGAAGAACGCCACCACCTCGTGCGTCAGGAAGACCGGGGAGATCCTCGTCAAGGACCACACCCGGCTGGACAAGAAGATCACGGACCTGGCGAAGCGCCTGCGGGTGACCCTGCCCGACCGGGCCATGGACGAGCAGCGCAAGCAGCTGAAGGACCTTCAGAAGAAGGCGCACACGCGCGCGTACGACCGGCTCTGGCTGCAACAGGCGGCGGCCGGGCACGTCCAGGCCCTCAAGATGCTCGACGACGAGATCGCCCAGGGGAAGAACACCGACGTGCGCGAAGCCGCCAGAACGGCGAGACCCGTCGTCGCCGACCACCTCAAGAGAGTGCAGGTGTGTCAGAAGAAACGCTGACGGACGGCGAACGCCGGGGGACAGCCCGCGGCGGGCCGCCCCGGGGCCTCACCCGGCGGCGGCCAGCGGCTGCTCGGCCCAGATCGTCTTCCCCTCCGCGGTGAAGCGCGTCCCCCACCGCTCCGTCAGCTGCGCCACCAGCAGCAGCCCCCGTCCGCCCTCGTCCATCACCCGCGCCCGGCGCATCCGCGGCGAGGTGCTGCTCGCGTCCGACACCTCGCAGATCAGTGAGGAGCGCTCGCGGATCAGCCGGAGCCGGATGGGGGCGTAGGCGTGCCGGACGGCATTGGTGACCAGCTCGCTGACGACCAGTTCGGTGGTGAACCCCAGCTCCTCCAGCCCCCAGGCCGTCAGCTGCTCGGACGCGAACTTGCGGGCGTCGGCCACCGTGGACCGCTCGGCCGGCAGGTCCCAGCTGCGCACCTGCGAGGCGTCCAGCGCCCGGGTGCGGGCGAGCAGCAGCGCGATATCGTCCTTGGGCCGCTCGGGGCGGCGCGGCAGCAGTGCCTCCAGGACGGCGTCGCAGGTCTGCTCCAGGGGCGCGGCCGGGCCCGACAGGGCCGTGCGCAGCCCGTCCAGGCCCGCGCCGATGTCGTGGTCGTGGCTCTCGACCAGCCCGTCGGTGTACAGCGCGAGGAGACTGCCCTCGGGCAGCTGCAGTTCGGCGGACTCGAAGGGCAGCCCGCCCAGGCCCAGCGGCGGCCCGCCGGGGATGTCGAGGAAGCGGGCCGTGCCGTCCGGTGTCACGAGCACGGGCGCCGGGTGGCCCGCCCGGGCCAGGACGCAGGAGCGCGACACCGGGTCGTACACCACGTACAGGCAGGTCGCGCCCGTCTCCCGGACGGTGCCCGGCACCCGCTCCGCCGCCTGGTCCTGGGCCAGCTGGACCACCAGGTCGTCCAGGTGCGTGAGCAGCTCGTCGGGCGGCAGGTCCAGGTCCGCGAGGGTGCGGACGGCCGCGCGCAGCCGGCCCATGACGGCCGACGCCTGCACCCCGTGGCCCACGACGTCGCCGACGACCAGCGCAACCCGGGCGCCGGACAGCGGGATGACGTCGAACCAGTCCCCGCCGACGCCGGCCTGGGCGCCGGCGGGCAGATAGCGCGAGGTGACCTCGACCGCCGTCGGCTCGGGCAGCCGGCCGGGCAGCAGACTGCGCTGGAGCGTGAGCGCGACCGAGCGCTCCACGGCGTAGCGGCGGGCGTTGTCGACGCACACGCCGGCCCGCGCCGCGATCTCCGCGGCGAGCAGCAGGTCGTCCGCGTCGAACGGCTCGGTGCCCGGATGCCGGACGAACAGGGCCACGCCGAGGGTGACGCCCCGCGCGCCGAGCGGCACGGCGAGCACCGAGTGGATTCCGTCGCCGTCCAGGCACCGGGAGAGGGCCGGGCCGCCGCCGTCCGCCCACGCCGCGATCGCCGCCGCCTCCGCGCGGTGCAGCGAGGGGCGGCCGGAGGCGAGGGCCTCGGCGGGCGGGGAGTGCGGCGCGTAGGAGAAGGCGCGGCGCGGCCCCTCGGGGAGGCCGTCGAATACCGATCGCGCGGCGGCGCGGCGCACCACGGCGGCCTCCGGTCCTCCGGCGCTCCCGTCGTCCGGGCCCGCGCCGGACGGACCGGCTCCGCCCGCTGCGTCCTCGCTGTGCAGCACGGAGTCGAGCAGATCGACGCTGACCAGGTCCGCGAACGCGCCGGTGGTGACCTCCGCCAGCTCCTCGGCGGTGCGCCCGACATCCAGCGTGGTGCCGATGCGGGCGCCCGCGTCGTTGACCATCGCCAGCCGCTGCCGGGCGCGGTGCGGCTCCGTGCGGTCCAGAGCCGCTATCGACACTCCCTGCACGCGGCCGCCGCCGTCCTTGAGCGGGGTGAAGAACGTCGCCCAGGCGCGCTTGCGGGGCTGCCCGGGCGCCCGGAAGAAGGTGTCCGTGCGCAAGGTCTCGCCGGTGCGCAGCACCTCCGCCATCAGGCGGCCGAACTCGTCGAAGGGGGCGCCGGGGAAGATCTCGGTGAGCTGCAGCCCCAGCATGGCCTCCTCGGGGCGGCCCGACAGGCGCACCATCTCGCCGTTGGCGCCGGTCAGCCGCAGATCGCGGTCGTAGACGGCGGTGGCGATCGGGGACTGCACGTACGCCCACTCCTTGAGGGCGGCGTCCTTCTGCGCGGCGTCCTCCAGCACGGTGTCCGGCTCGCCGGGCGGGGCGCCCTGCGGAGTGGCGCCGAGGAGCACCCACTGCACGCGGCCGTCGCCCTCCGGACAGGGGTGTGCCCGCACGGTGATCCGCACCGCCCCGCCGTCCCGGTGGCGCGCCGTGAGGGCGCCGCTCCACGGCGCGGATCGCATGAGCGCCCGCAGGGCCGCCGGCGGGAGGGGCGCGGCCAGCAGGGCTGCGGCGGGGCGGCCGATGACCTCCTCCGGCGCATAGCCGAGCGCGTGCCGCGCGGCAGGGCTCCACAGGGTGACGGTGCCTCCCGCGTCCACGGCGGCGACGGGGACCGTCGCCGTGGGGGAGAGGGGGTCGGAATTCGCTTCCATCAGTGGTCATCTCGCTCGGCGGACGGTGTGCGGCGGGGCCGCCTGCCGCCCGCATAATTCAGGCTGTAGCTATCTTTCCCGCACTAATCGGCACTGAAGCATCCATCTCGGCCTGAACTGCTGCAGTTGTCCGGACGAACGGGCGTGGCGCCCCGGGTGCAGGGCCGTGGCTGCGGGGGGTGTGCGGCCGCGGCGGTCCGGGCGATCCCGGCCACGGCGAGGCCGTTGTATCGGCCAATCAAGACGTGATGTGCACAGCCCCGCTGCAGCGCCGCCCGTCCGTCGTCCTGCGGGGGTCGACCCGTACCCGACGGGGAATCAGTCGGTCGGATACGGAGAAAAACGGACGACGCATGATCGGTTTGCTACGGAATTGAGACAGCCCCCGGCATGTCCGCCCCCTCCCGCATGACATCCTGAGCCGTCACAGTTCTGCCGGACGCAGTCGGC
Organism: Streptomyces hiroshimensis; assembly: GCF_014650335.1. Taxonomy (GTDB): domain Bacteria; phylum Actinomycetota; class Actinomycetes; order Streptomycetales; family Streptomycetaceae; genus Streptomyces; species Streptomyces hiroshimensis. Next base: position 160,492 of record NZ_BMUT01000007.1, on the reverse strand, counting down.
GGATGTCCGGGGATTACGAGGATGCACCAATGAGACTCTGCTTCCTGGTGGAGGAGCAGTACCGGCACGACGGCATGCCGGTGGACGTCATCCGCCAACTGAGGTCCTGGGGCCACCGGGTGGACGTGCTCAGGCCCGGCGGGTCGCTCCTCAAGCTCTCCGAGACGGTGCGCGCGGGCCGGCACGACGCCTGGATCCTCAAGACGGTCTCCGGCGGCCCCGGGCTCACCCTCCTGGAAGCCGCCGCCGGCGCCGGGCTGACCACCGTGAACGACGCCCGCGCCATCCGCGGCGTGCGCGACAAGGCCTTGGCCGCCGTGACCGCGGAGGCCCACGGCCTGCCCGTCCCCGTGACCTACGCGGCCATGCGGATCGAGGAGTTCGCGCAGGTGCCCGCCGCCGAGTACCCCCTCGTCGTCAAGCCCGCCGACGGCAGCTCCGGCCGGGCCGTGCGCCTCGTGCCCTCCCCGGACCGGCTCGCGCACCAGGCGTCCCAGGACGCCGAGCGCGGCGCGGACGGCGGCATGCTCATCGCCCAGCCCTACGTCCCCAACTCCGGCGTCGACCTCAAGGTCTACTGCGTCGACGGCGAGCTCTACGCCACCGAGCGCTGCTCGCCGCTCCACCCCGACCAGCCCGCGAGCGAGCGGCAGGTGCCGCTGAGCGCCGAAGTGGCCGCCATCGCGGCGCGCGTCGGAGAGGTCTTCGGCCTCGACCTCTACGGTGTGGACGTCGTCCTCGGCCCCGACGGGCCGGTGGTCGTCGACGTCAACGACTTCCCCAGCTTCCGTCAGGTCCCCGACGCGGTGGCCCGCGTCGCCTGGGCGATCCTGCGGCTGGCCGACGCGGGAGGAACCCGCCCGCGCGCCGCCGCGGCCGGCGCCGCCGCCCTGCTGTCGGCACAGCCGTCCGCGCCCGCCGTCGGCCCCCTCGGCGGCGATGCATGAAGATAGGCCTGCTCACTCCGTCCCCCGACCACCCGCTGCTGGCGGCGGCCACCGGCCTGCTGACGGCCCGCCACCGCGTCGACGCGCTGGACCCCGCGACCGCGCCCGACCCCGGGCCCGGCGACCTCGCCGACGTCTACCTCCTCAAGACCCGGACCCCGCGCGCCCTGGCCTTCGCCCGCCGCCTCGAACAGCGCGGTGCGCCCGTGCTGAACTCGGCCGGCTCGACCGAGCAGTGCCAGGACCGGACCGCCATGGCGGAGGTCGCCCTGCGCGCCGGCCTCCCCTTCGTGGCCACCGCCACCGAGCCCTCCCTCGCCCGTCTGGCCGCCCGCGGCGACCTGTCCTACCCCGTCGTGATCAAGAGCCGCCACAGCCGCCGCCACGACCTGGTGGCCCGCGTCGACGACCCCGTACGGCTCGCCGTGCTCGCGGCCGAGTGGGGCGACGAGCCCGTCGTCGTGCAGCGCTTCACCCCCAACGACGGCTGGGACCACAAGCTGTGGGTCGTCGGCGACCACGTCTTCGCCGGCCTGCGCCGCTCGGAGCTCGCCACCCCCGTCCGGACCGGCACCGAGCCGCTGCGGACCGACGCCCTGCCCGCGGGCTGGCTCGACGTCGTGCGGCGCGTCGGCGAGGTCTTCGCGCTGGACGTGTACGGCGTCGACCTGCTCGACGTCGCCGGAAAGCCCCTCATCGTCGACGTCAACGCCTTCCCCGGCGTACGGGGCCAGGCGGGCGCCCCCGAGGCCCTGGCGGACCTGACCCTGCGCACGGCGGCGGGCGCCCACGCCCCCCGGACACCGTGGAACGCGCCCCTGCACCCCCACCCGGCCGAACCGGCCCTCTGACCCCGGGTCGCCCGTTTCCCGGCGGGCTGCCGTCCCTTCCGGCCGGGGGCGGACATCTGTTTCCGCCGCGACGGCGAGTAACCCCCGGTGGGGTGTCCGGCGGTGCCGAGCCGGCGGGCCTGAGGTGTGTGTGGCACCGCCGGTCGCGGCCGTGGGGGTTGCGCGCCGTGGCGGCGGTGTCGTAGGTGCATGCGCACGCGCCGGTTCCGGGCAGGCTGCCGTGCTTTTCGGCCGGGGCCGGCCGTCTGTTTCCGCCGCGATGGCGCGCAACCTCCGGCGGGGTGTCCGGCGGTGCCGAGCCGGCCGGCCTGAGGTGTGTGCGGCACCGCCGGTCACGGCCTTGGGGGTTGCGCGCCGTGGCGGCGGGTTCGTGGGTGCATGTGCCCGTTCTGGGCGGGCTGTCGTTCCTTTCGGCCGGGGTCGGCCGTCTGTTTCCGCCGCGATGGCGAGCACCCCCGGCGAGGCGTCCGGCGGTGCCGAGCCCGCCGGCCTGAGGCGTGTGCGGCACCGGCGGTCACGGTCGTGGGAATTGTTCGCCGTCGCGGCGGATTTGAAGGGCGTGCGCCCGTTCCCCGCAGGCTGCCGTGCAACGGGGCCCCGTACCCCGGACCCCGGACCCCGGACCCCGGCGGAGCCGTGCGCGCCGGGCCCGGCGCCGTTCGGTGGCCGGACCGTCCGTCAGGGCGGGGCGCGAATCTCCGCCCGTGCGTGACAAGTGAATTCGACTCATCCGTCCCAGGCGTCCGCAATGTCACACCCAGGGGACGGGGCCCCTCCCCACCCGTGACCGCGGCCCCGCGCGGCCGTTGACCCGGCCAGACCAGTCCTCATGCAAGCAGGGCTGCCGAAGGCCGTACGACGATCCCACCCGGAGCGCCGGCGGGCCCGGAACCGGCCGACGGCGGAATCCGCGGGGCGCCGGACCGGGCTACCGACCGCCGTCCGCGCGGGCCGTCGCGGCCCTTCCGACCGGCGGCCGTCTCTCGGCGCGATTGCGCGCTGTGACGGCGGGAGACGGCCGCCACACCTTCGTGAAGGACACCGACAGGGACACCGACGCCGAGGTGAGGGAACCCGCATGAGCCTGCTGCGCAAGATCCGTGAAACCGGACGGGTGGCCGAGGACGCCCCGCCGCGCCCGGCGGGCGACCTGCCGCCCGGCGCCGCGGAGCTGGCCGGCTCGGCCCACGTGCGCTGCATCGACGCAGGCTCCTGCAACGGCTGCGAGATCGAGATCGCGGCGGCCTTCGGGCCGGTGTACGACGCCGAGCGCTACGGGGCCCGCCTGGTGGCCTCGCCCCGCCACGCCGACGTGGCCCTCGTGACCGGCCCCGTCACCCGCAACATGGCCGAGCCGCTGCGCCGCACCGTCGCCGCGATGCCCCGCCCCCGCCTGGTGGTCGCCGTCGGCGACTGCGCCGTCGACTGCGGTGAGTTCGCCGGCGGCCACGGCGTGGAGGGCGCGGTGGGGGACGTCGTCCCCGTCGACCTGAGGGTGCCGGGCTGCCCGCCGGAGCCGGAGCAGATCGTGGCGGCGCTGCGCGCCGTGACGGGCCGGTGAGCGCGTACGGCCGCGGGAGACCCGCGGCCGGCGGCGGCCCGATAGGCACCCGCGTCGGCACCCGCCCCCGCGCCGCCGCCCCCGCAGGGAACGCCGCATGAGCCCAGCCGAGTCCGCGACCGTCGTGGCCACGGGCCTCGCCGGTGCCGGAGTGCTGGCGGGGATGCTCCTGCCCACCCGGGCCCGCATCGTCACCGTGGGGCTGTGCACGGCGGGCCTGGGCGGCGCCGGGATGGCGGGCGGGGTCGCGGCGCTGGGAGGCGCCCGCTGGTCCGCGTACCTGCCGGGCCTGCTGCCCCTGGCCGGGCTGCACCTGGCCGTCGACGCCCTCTCGGGCCTGTTCATGGCCGTCGCCGGTGCCGTGGTGCTCGCGGTCGCCGTCTACGGGATCGGCTACGCCTGCGGCCGCGGCCCGCGCGGCACCGCTTCCCGCGGCGTGCAGTCGTCCCTGCCGGTGTTCGCCCTGACCCTGGTCCTGGTCCCGGCCGCCGCCTCCGTCTCGTCCTTCCTGCTGCTGTGGGAGGGCATGGCGGTCACGTCGCTGGTCCTCGTCCTGGCCGAGCAGCGCGAGCGCTCCACCGTCCGCGAGGCCGGCGTGTGGTACGCGGTGATGACGCACGTAGGGCTCGTCCTGCTGCTGGCGGGGCTCGCGCTCTTCGCCGCGGGCGCGGGCGGCGAGACGTTCGCGCAGCTGCGCGAAGGGGCGGCCGGCATGTCGCCCGGCGCGCGCGGCGCGGTCTTCGTCCTGGTCGCCGCCGCGTTCGCGTCCAAGGCGGGCATGGTGCCCCTGCACCCCTGGCTGCCCCGGGCCCACCCCGAGGCGCCGAGCAACGTCTCGGCGCTGATGAGCACGGCGATGGTGAACCTGGGCGCCTACGGCATCATCCGCGTGGACTTCGAACTGCTGGGCGGCGGACCGGGCTGGGGGTGGCTGCTGGTCCTCGCGACGGGCGCCCTGTCGGCCGTCTACGGCATCCTGCAGGCGGCCATGGCCTCCGACCTCAAGCGCCTGCTCGCCTACTCGACGTCGGAGAACCTGGGCCTGGTCCTCATCGGGGTGGGCGCGGCGGGGCTGTTCGCCTCGTCGGGCTATCCGGTCCCCGCCGCCCTCGCCCTGGCCGCGGCCCTCCTGCACGTCACCAACCACGCGGTCTTCAAGGCCCTGCTCTTCTGCGCGGCCGGCTCCGTCGTACGGGCCACGGGGCTGCGCGACCTCGACCGGATGGGCGGGCTGCGCGCCAGGATGCCGGCCACCGCGGGGTTCTTCGCGGTGTCCTCGCTGTCCGCGGTCGCGCTCCCGCCGGGCAACGGCTTCCTCAGCGAGTGGCTGCTGCTGCAGTCCCTCATCCACGGCATGACCGTGCCCGGGGTGTCCACGGCCATCGTGCTGCCGCTGGCGGTGGCGGTCATCGCCCTGTCCGCCGGGCTGGCCGCCGCCGTGTTCGTCAAGGCCCTCGGCGTCGGCTTCTTCGCCCGGGCCCGCAGCGCAGGGGCGGCCTCGGCGGAGGAGAGCCCGCCCCTGATGCACCTCGGCATGGGCCTGCTCGCCATCGGCTGCACGGCCCTCGCGCTCGTCCCCGGCACCCTGGGCAACAGCCTGTCACGAGCCGTCGCCGCGGCAGGCCTCCACGGCGGCCGCCCCCTGGCGGGCGGCGGCCTGGAACTGCGGCTGGACAGGGTCGCCGCCTCCCTGTCCCCGCTGTGGGTGACCGCGGCGCTGCTCGCGGGCGTCGTCGCCGCGGCCGCCCTCATCCGCCTGACGACCCGTCGCGGACGCCGTACGAACGCGCGGCTGTGGGACTGCGGGGGCGGCGCCCCCACCCCCCGCATGTCGTACACCGCGACCTCCTTCGCCGAGCCCCTGCAGCGGGTCTTCGACGACGTCCTGGACCCCGAGCAGGACGTGAACGTCACCCCGGTGCGCGAATCCGCCTACCTCGTGGAACGCGTGCGCTTCCAGCGCATCGTCCCCGACCGGATCGAACACCGCCTCTACCGCCCCGTCCTGGCCGCCGCTCTGGCCGTGGGCCGGGCCGCGCGCCGGCTGGCCCCCGGCAGCGTGCACCGCTACCTCGGCTACGGGTTCTTCGGTCTCGTCGCTCTCCTGCTGGCCCTGGCGGTCGGCTGGTGAGCGCCACCTCGCACGAGGAGACGCCGTGAACGGCACCATGACCGCCACCGGAACGGCCGCGGTGACCGCCCAGGTCGCCCTGGTGGTCGCCGGGGCACCCCTGCTCGCCGGGCTGATGCGGCAGGTACGGGCGCTGATGGAGGGCCGGGCCGGGCCCGGCGTTATCCAGCCCTGGCGCGACCTGCGCAAGCTGCTGCGCAAGGAGGCCATCACCCCCGTGGGCACCGGCCCGGCCTTCCGCACGGCACCCCTGCTGCTGGTCGCGACCACGGCCGTCGTCGCCGCGCTCGTCCCGCTGGCCTCGACCGTCACGCCCGTCAGCGGCAGCGCCGACCTCATCCTCGTCGTGGCCCTGCTCGGACTCGGCACCGTCGCCCTGGCCCTCGCCGGGCTGGACACCGGCACCGCCTTCGGCGGGATGGGCGCCTCCCGCGAGATGACCGTGGCCGCCCTCGTCGAACCGACGATCCTCCTCGCGGTGTTCGCCCTGTCGATACCGACGGGGTCGACGAACCTGTCCGCCATCGTCTCCGGCGGCATCCACGACCCGGTCCGCCTCGCCTCCCCGGCGGGGCTGCTCGCCACCGCCGCCCTGGCCGTCGCCGTCCTCGCCGAGACCGGCCGGCTGCCGGTGGACAACCCGGCCACCCACCTGGAACTGACGATGGTCCACGAGGCGATGGTGCTGGAGTACGCCGGACCCGACCTCGCCCTGGTCGAACTCGGCTCCCAGATGCGGCTGACCGTGCTGCTGGGCCTGCTCGCCTCGCTGTCCGCCCCCTGGGGCATCGCCACGACCGCCTCCCCGGCGGCCCTCGCCCTCGCCCTCGTCCTGCTCGCGCTGAAGGTCGCCCTGCTGGGCGCGGCCCTCGCCGCGGCCGAGGTGTTCTGGGCCAAGCTGCGGCTCTTCCGCGTGCCCGAGCTGCTGGCCGGATCCTTCCTGCTGGCGCTCCTCGCGGTGACCGCCTCCTACTTCCTCACGGGAGAGTGAGTGAGGGACACATGACCGACAGCGTCTACACCCAGCTGCTCGACCTGGCGTGCGGCGCGTTCCTGCTCGCGGCCGTCGTCGTCCTGTGGCTGCGGCAACTGTCCTCGATCGTCGAGGTCTTCGCGCTCCAGGGCGTGGCCCTGGCCGCCGTCGCCGCCCTGCTCGGCCTGCACGAGGGCCGCCCCGGGCTGCTCGCCGTCGCCGCCGGCGTCGGCCTGCTGCGGGCCGGGGTCCTGCCCCGCCTGATGCTCCGGGCCCTGACCGCGGGCACCCCGCGGCGCCCCTACCCCCACTACCAGGAGGACGTCAGCGAGACGCGCGAGACGCGGCCCCTGGTCAACGTCGCCGCGTCCCTGCTGAGCGCGGCCCTCCTCACCCTCCTCGCCTACGCCGTGTCCCGGCCGCTGGTCGAACTGCACCCCACACCGGCGACGCGGGCCCTGCCCGTAGGGCTCGCCGTCGTCCTCATCGGCTTCTTCACCCTGGTCACGCGCCGCCGCGCGCTGGCCCAGGTGGTCGGCTTCCTGCTGCTGGACAACGGCATCACCGCCACTGCCTTCCTCGCCGCCTCCGGAGTCCCCCTGATCGTCGAACTCGGCGTGTCCTTCGACGTCCTCCTCGCCGTTCTCGTCCTGCAGATCCTCACCACCCGGATGCGGGCCGCCTTCGGCGGCACCGGCATCGACGACCTGCGGGAGCTACGCGACTGATGACGCACGCCACCACCGCACTGCTGCTGACCGCCCCCATCGCGGTACCGCTCGCCACCTCCGCCGCGTACGCCGCCTCCGGCCTGCGCGGCGCGAAGGCGCGCGCCGGGGTCGCCGCCCTCGCCCACCGGACGCCGCGCCGGCGCGGCGCCGCGGCGCCCGTGGCCACCCTCGTCCTCCGTCCGGGCGGCCGGACGGACGAGTCCGTGCACCACGGGAGCCCGACGGGCACCCGGGGCGACGGCCCGGGGACCGCGACGCCTGCTGGGCCCGGTACGGGATCCGTCGCTCCTCCCGGCCCGGGCACCGGGCCCGACGGCTCCCCTCGCCCGGGCCCGGGCTCCGTGACATCCGCCTGGCCGGGCCCGGGGCCGGACGGATCCGCCGCACCCGAGCGCCGCGGTGCGGGGTCCGTCGTACCGCCCCGCTCCGGCACGGGACGGGTCGGCGTCGTCCCCCCGCGACCCCGTGACGCGCCCCGCGTCGCGCGCCCCGAGGCGGCCGGAGCCGTGCCGCGTCCGCTCACCGGGCGCCTGGGGCTCGTCTCGCCGTTCGCGATCCTCACCTGCGGGGCCGTCCTCGCCTGCACCGTCCCCGACGACGGGCCCGTCACCGCCTACGGGCGGCTGCTGCGCGCCGACGCGCTGACCGTGTGGATGCTGCTCACCGTCGGCGCGGTCGCCTGCCTGGCCTGCGCCGCCAACCCCGCCCACCTCGCCCACGAGCGCACCGACCTCCCCGCCGCCCGCCGCTACCACCTGCTGATCCACGCCTTCCTCGCCGCCATGAGCGCCGCGGTCCTCGCCGCCAACCTCGGCGTCCTGTGGGTCGCCATCGAGGCCACGACCATCGTCACCGCCTTCCTCGTCGGCCACCGGCGCACCCGCGCCTCGGTCGAAGCCGCCTGGAAGTACGTGGTGATCTGCTCGGCCGGCATCGCCCTGGCCTTCCTCGGCACCGTGCTGCTCTACTACGCGGCCCGCCAGGCCGGCATCCCCGAGGCGTACGCCCTGGACTGGCAGATCCTCGCCGCCCGCGCGGACCGGCTCGACCCCTCCGTCACCCGGCTGGCCACCGGCCTCGTCGTCCTCGGCTTCGGCGCCAAGGCCGGCCTCGCCCCCCTGCACGCCTGGCTGCCCGACGCCCACAGCCAGGCCCCCGCGCCCGTCTCCGCCCTGATGTCCGGGGTCCTGCTCTCCGTCGCCTTCGCAGCACTCCTGCGCTACAAGGTCATCGCGGACGCGGCCCTCGGCGCCGGCTTCACCCGCACCCTGCTCGCCGGCGTCGCCCTGGCCACCCTCGCCCTCGCCGCCGCCCTCCTGCTGGCCCAGCGCGACTGCAAGCGCATGCTGGCCTACTCCAGCATGGAGCACATGAGCCTGATCGCCCTCGGCGCCGCCGTGGGCAGCCCGCTCGCCCTGTCCGCGGTCCTGCTGCACATGGCCGGCCACGGGCTCGCCAAGACGGTGGCGTTCTGCGCCTCCGGCCACATCGCACGGCTGTGCGGAACCACCCGGATCGGCAGGATCCGCGGGCTGCTCGCCCACGCGCCCTGCCTCGGCACCGCCTTCGCCGCGGCCGTCATCGCCCTGCTGGGGTTCCCGCCGTTCGGCCTCTTCGCCTCCGAACTGGGCCTCTTCCGGGCCGGCTTCCTCTCCGGCCCCCGCTGGGCCGTCGCCGCCGCCCTCGTCCTGATGCTCATCGCCTTCGCCGCCCTGGCCGCGCGCACCTCCCGCATGCTCCTGGGACCACCGCCGGGCGAGGACGACGAGGAGGAGCCCGTACCGCTCGGCGCGGACGCCGCGGCACCCCTGGTCGCCGGACTGGCCGCCTGCGCGGCACTCGGCGTCACCACCGGCCCCCTCACCGCCCTCCTGACCGAGGCCGGCGAGATCATCGGAGGCCACTGACCATGCAACCGGGCACCGCACACCGCACCGTCACCGACATCGGCCCCGCCGACCTCCCCGGCAGAGCCGCCGACCTGCTCGGCGGCGGCCACCGCCTCGCCCTCGTCGCCGCCCACCACGACAGCGCCGACGAGCCGGGCGGCCGGGCCGTCCGCGTCGTCTACCTCTTCGTGGCCGGGCCGCCCGACACCCGCACCGAACTGCACGTCCGCCTCGACCCCAAGGCCCCCGAACTCCCCACCCTCGCCCACCTCTCCTTCCCCGCCGGCCGCTTCGAGCGCGAGATGCGCGACCTGCACGGCATCGTGCCGCTGGATCACCCGCTCCCGCACCGCCTCGTACGCCACTTCCACTGGCCGCGCGGCTGGTACCCGATGCACCCCGACGCCGGGCCGCCCCCGCCCTTCGCCGAACCCGAGGGCCCCTACCCCTTCCTGGAGGTCGAGGGGGAAGGCGTCTACGAGATCCCCGTCGGCCCCGTCCACGCCGGCATCATCGAACCCGGCCACTTCCGCTTCTCCGTCGTCGGCGAGACGATCATCAAGCTCAAGGCCCGCCTGTGGTTCGTCCACAAAGGCATCGAGAAGCTCTTCGAGGGCCGCACCCCCGAGCAGGGCCTGCCGCTCGCCGAACGCATCAGCGGCGACACCGCCGTCGGCCACGCCCTCGCCTACTGCCTCGCCGTGGAGGAGGCCACCGGCGCGCACGTTCCCGTGGACGCCCGCCGCGCCCGCGCGCTCCTCCTCGAACTCGAACGCCTCCACAACCACGTCGCCGACCTCGGCGCCCTCTGCAACGACGTCGGCCACGGCATCCTCAGCGCCCGCGCCCAGCACGTCCGCGAGCGCCTGCTGCGCCTCAACCACGAGGTCACCGGCCACCGGCTGCTGCGCGGCGGCGTCGTACCCGGCGGCTCCGTCCTGCACACCGTGCCCGGATCGGCCCGGCTCGCGGAACTGGGCCGGGAGATCCGCGACATCGTCACGCTCGCCCTCGGCCACAGCACCGTGCGCGACCGCTTCACCGGCACCGCCCGCCTCGGCATCGCCGCGGCCCGCGACCTGGGCTGCCTCGGCTACGTGGCCCGGGCCAGCGGCCTGTCCGCCGACGCCCGGGTGAGCCACCCCTTCCACGACCACGCCGGGGCGTTCACCATCCCCGTCCACACCACCGGGGACGTCCTGGCCCGCTTCCTCGTACGGGCCGAGGAGATCGAGACGTCGCTGGCGATGGCCGAGCGGCTCGCAGCGGGGCTCACGGCGGGCCGGACGACCGGGACCTCGCTCGCCTGGCCCGCGCTGTTCGCCCGCAGCACCCGCCGCGCCGGCGTCGGCATCGTGGAGGGCTGGCGCGGCACCATCACCACACGGGTCGAACTCGGGGCCGGTGACGCGCTCACCCGTGTCAAGACCGTCGACCCGTCCTTCTTCAACTGGCCCGCCCTGCCCGTGGCCCTGGCGGACACGATCGTCCCCGACTTCCCCCTGGCCAACAAGAGCTTCAACCTCTCGTACGCGGGGAACGACCTCTAGCCCGCGTGGACTAGCCCGCGTGGACTAGCCGGTGTCGACGCCGTGGGCGCGGGCCAGACGCAGGGCGTCCTCCAGCTCATCCGCTGCCACGGCGACCTCGTAGGCGTCCCCGGCCGACTCGGCCTCCGCGAGGGCCTCCCGGGCCTGCTGTACGCGCTGCTGCATGGCCTCGGCGAATTCGCTCACGGCGGCCCCCGGCGCAATGGGCATGAACAGGAGATCCCTTGAAGTCTAGAGCCGATCGGCCTCGGTGACGCCCACGGGGCGACCCCGACTTCCCCGGTCCTACGTCGCAGGCCCAGGCCGGTCGGGACCCCCGGCGGATTGACGCCCACCGAGGTGGGCGGCCGATGATTCTTCGCGTCAGCTCGCTGTTCGTCGTACTGCCGGGAGGCCTGCCGCCGATGTGGGGCAAATGGATCGGCTGCCGTGTGCCGGCGGCCGCACGGGAGCGATTCTCCGCCGCCCAGCGCGCCTGGTCGGTCATCGGCGACCAGCCCGGCCTGGTCGGGCAGGTGGGCGGCTGGGACCCCGCCACCGGCCGCGCTCACGTGCTGGCCTGTGGACCGGCGCGGACGCCTACGGGAGGTTCATGCGCGAGCGGCACGACGCGGTGGTCGCCGGCAACCGGCAGGCCGACAGCTGCACCGCGATCGAGACCGCCGCCGGGGAGGTCGTCCACGAGATGGCGGGTGACATGGCCGACCTGCCCGGTGCCCTGCAGAGCGCCGCCCTGCTGCGCGTCGCCGACTGCCTGTTGCTGCCCGGCCGCGAGGAGCACTTCCTGGAAGTGCAGCGCCGGGTGTGGGCGCCGGGCATGGCGGCGGCGGGCGGCATGCTCGCCGGTGCCGTCACCCGGCTCGGCACGCACCGGTACCTGGTCACCACCCTGTGGTCCGGCTGCGCCGCCCACGAGCGCTACGCCGCCCGGCACCTGCCGTCCCTGCACTCCCGCGCCGCGGTCGGGGACGACCTCCGGTCGGTCACCGGTCACGTGCTGCCCCTGGAGCCGGCCTGGCGCGTGCTGCCTGCCGTCTGACCTGCTCCGATATCCGTTTGGCCGTCGCCGAAACGATGGGTAAGGTGCTGGCCAATGCCCGTACGTAGCGCAGCGGCAGGCGCGCCGACCTGGCAGGTCGGAGGACGCCGGTTCGAATCCGGCCGTACGGGCAGGCTCAAGAACGTGAACGAGGCGGAGCCCGGGGCTCCGTGACGGGGCGGGGACGACGCGGACGTGGGCGGCAATACCGGCACCACCGGTGCGACGGGTACGGCGGATACGGCGGATACCACCGGCATCGGCGACCTCACCGAGGACGAGCTCGCAGCCTTCGACCGCACCGTCGGCCGCCTGCGACAACTGCCCGTCGACGACCCGGTGCGGCTGCGCGCCGAGCAGGTCGCCTCGTCCTTCGTACGCGACGGGCGGCATCGCCGTCGTAAGGGCCGGCGCCAGGAACAGGCCGAGGCGGACGCCCGCGTGGTCGCCGCCACGGCGACGGGCGCCCTCGCCCGCCGCGAGGACGCACCCCTGGACGCCCCCGGTGCGGCAGGCACCTACGGCCGCTCGCGCCGCTGCTACGTCTGCAAGACCCCCTACCGGCAGGCCGACGCCTTCTACCACCTGCTCTGCCCCGCCTGCGCCGCGGACAACACCGAGCGGCGGGGCCTGCGCACCGATCTGACGGGCCGCCTGGCCCTGCTCACCGGCGGCCGGGTCAAGATCGGCTTCCAGCTCGCCCTGATGCTGCTGCGCGACGGCGCGGAGCTGCTGGTCACCAGCCGTTTCCCGCGCGACACCGTCCGCCGCTTCCACGCGGCCGAGGGCAGCGAGGCGTGGCTGGACCGGCTCACCGTGATCGGCATCGACCTGCGGGACCCCCGCCAGGTGCTCGGCCTGTGCGAGCGGCTGAGGGACGAGGGCCGGCCGCTGGACATCCTCGTCAACAACGCCGCACAGACGATCCGCCGCCCGCCCGAGGCGTACGCGCCGCTGGCGGCGGGGGAGTCCCGGCCGCTGCCCGCGGGCCGGGAGGCGGAGACGGCCCTGTGGCAGGCGCCCGGCTTCCGGACGCCGTACGCGCTGGAGGGGACCGGGGACGGCGCGGGCGCGTCGGCGGCGCTCGGGCTCGTCCTGCCGGCCGCCGCGGAGGTGGACGAGGCCGGGCTGGTGCCGGACCGGTCCGCCGCCAACTCCTGGTCCGCGCGCCTCGGCGAGCTGGATCCGGCCGAGCTGCTGGAGACCCAGCTGGTCAACGCCCTCGCTCCCACGCTCCTGTGCGATCGCCTGCTGCCGCTCCTGCTGGCCTCGCCGCACCCGCGGCGCTATGTGGTCAACGTGACGGCGGTCGAGGGCCGCTTCGCCGTGCGCAACAAGACCGCGGGCCACCCGCACACCAACATGGCCAAGGCCGCGCTGAACATGCTCACCCGCACCAGCGGCCGGGAACTCGCCGCCCGCGGCGTCCACATGTGCAGCGTCGACACCGGCTGGGTCACGGACGAGAACCCGGCGCCGAAGAAGGAGTGGATGGCCGCGCACGGCTTCCGCACCCCGCTGGACGTCGTGGACGGCGCGGCCCGGGTGTACGACCCGATCGTGCGCGGTGAGGCGGGCGACCCGGTCTCGGGCGTGCACCTCAAGGACTACCGGGTCGCCGACTGGTGACCGGGACGGCCTGCTCCGGGAAGCCCTGCTCCGGGAAGGCCCGGAACGAGGCCGCGGGTCAGGCCGCGCCCTCGACGCCCCAGCCCGGCACCTGGAAGCGCGCGGTGATGGCCGAGCTGTCGACCTCCTCGCCGCAGCACCGGCAGACGACGGCCGGGTCGAGGTCGGCACCGCAGGAGTGCTCGAAGACGGTCGGCGGCACATCCGCCAGGTGCCGGTCGCCCCAGCTCATCAGCATGATGAGGACCGGCCGCAGATCGTGCCCGGCCTCCGTGGGGCAGTACTCGAAGCGCGCGGGCCGTTCGCTGTAGGGAACCTTTTCCAGCACCCCCGCCTCCACCAGGCGGCGCAGCCGGGAGGCCAGGATGTCGCGCGGGGCCCCGGTGTTGCGGGCGATCGCGTCGAAGCGCCGGACTCCGAAGAAGACCTCACGCAGCACCAGCAGGGAGTACTTCTCGCCGACCACGCCGAGCGCGTCGGCGATCGAACAGGGGCGCGGCTTCGTCATGCGCTCCATCGTAGAGCAGCCGGATTTGCTTCCCCAACCCTCGCGGTAACACGCATCCGTCTTCCCGGCCGACTCGTGCGGCTCAGGGGTGTGCCGCCCGGATCAGCTGCCGCAGGGCGCCGTAGTAGACCTCATGGTCCGTCATGGCGGGCAGGATGACGTCCGTGTTCCCGGTCAGGACCGGGAACTCCGCAGGGTCGAGCGCGGCCAGCGCGGTGCGGGTGCTCGTGACCGTCCGTCCGGGGGCGCGGTGGTCGACGAACGTGGCGCTGCCGAGGGTCAGCAGGTACATCCGCCGGTACGCGTGGAACGCCTGCTCCGGTGTCATCCCCGCGGCGATGCTGTCGGCGAGGGCGGGCTCGACCAGGCGGGCCAGCAGCTGGGGGCCGAGCCAGGGGCGCGAGCCGCGCAGGGCGACCAGGCCGGGGTGCGCGGTGAGCAGCTCGTACAGCCCCCGGAAGCGCCGCTCCGTGGCCTCGGCCCAGCCGGTGCCCGGCGGGATCCCGGGCAGCTCGGCGGCGAGGTGGTCGGTGCACAGGTCGATCAGCCCGCCCAGGTCCGTGCAGCGGCGGTGGATCGTCGCGTGGGAGACGTCCAGCCGCTCGGCCAGGGAGCGGAAGCTGAGGGCCGAGGGGCCTTCCTCGTCGATGATCGCGAGGGCGGTGCGGGCGATGAGCTCCGGGGTCGCCCGGGCGAGGGAGGGAGATTGCCGTGGCATGTGATACAGCGTATCGTACGCTGTATCACTCACGCTTCCGCCATGCTGCGGCCCTGCGCTTCCCGCCCGGTCCCCGCCTGCGCCCCGAGGGGAAATCCCGTGCACGACCTCACCCACGGCGACGTCGAACAGGCCGCCGCCCGCATCGCCGGTCACACGCGCCCCGTCGCCGTCGCGCCGGCCGATCCCACCGCCCGCGGCCGGGTGTGGTTCGCGATGGAGTTCATGCAGCACACCGGCTCCTTCAAGGCGCGCGGCGCCTGGAACTTCCTCGCCGCCCACCGCGAGGCGGGCACCCTGCCGCGGGCGGGGGTCACCATCGCCTCCGGCGGCAACGCGGGCCTGGCCTGCGCCTGGGCGGCCCAGCGCCAGGGCGTGCCCGCCACCGTCTTCCTGCCGGAGAACGCCCCGCAGGTGAAGGTCGCCCGGCTGCGCGGCTACGGTGCCGACGTCCGCCTCGCCGGCACCGAGTACGCCGAAGCGCTCGCAGCCTGCGAGGAGTTCACGCGCACCACCGGCGCCCTCGCCAGCCACGCCTACGACCACCCGCTGATCGCCGCGGGCGCGGGCACCCTCCTGGACGAGATCCGCACGCGCGTACCCGGCCTGGACACCGTCGTCGTCGCGGTGGGCGGCGGTGGCCTCTTCGCGGGCGTCGCCACGGCCGCGCGGCACCACGGGATCCGGACCGTCGCGGTCGAACCCGCCGGCAGCCGGGCCCTCCACGCCGCCCTGGAGGCCGGGCGCGTCGTCGACGTCACCGTCGACTCCGTCGCGGCGGACGCCCTGGGAGCCCGCCGCGTCTCGGAGACGGCCCTGGCCGCGGCCCGCCACGCGGACGTCACCTCCGTCCTCGTACCGGACAAGGCGATCGTCGGCGCGCGGCAGTCCCTGTGGGAGGAACACCGCATCGCGGTCGAGCCCGCCGGGGCCACCGCGCTCGCCGCCCTGACGGCGCCCGGCGGCCCGTACACGCCCGAGGAGGACGAGACCGTCGCCGTCGTCCTCTGCGGCGCCAACACCGACCCCGGTGATCTGGTGCGCCGTCACTGACGTGCGGTCAGCGGGGGCGAGGCGGCCGAAAGCCGGTCAGCACGCGGCGGGCGGCGGTTCGCACAGGGCGATGCCCGGCTCCCGCGGCGCGGCCACCCGCGGCGGCGGCCGCGTTGCTGCAGAAGCGCAAGGGCTCACCGGCCACGGAGTCCGCCAGGATCAGCGCCGTGTGGCACGACCGGCCCGGGTCCTCGATCCTGGGAATGTGCCTGATGCGGTCGAAATACGCGTGCACGGTGTCAGCGGGACACCGCCCGCGGACGTCCTCCAGATCGCCGAGCTGCGACCTGTCGGCGGTGACGACACGGCACGGTTCCTGCGGCGGTCGGAGCCGCCGGTGGAGCCGCCCGTGAGGGAGGCCTTCCACTGGGGGAACATGACCTCCGGTTCGGTGTCCAAGGCGCTGTGGCTGCTGCTGGCCCCCTTCGGGGTGCTGAACCTCGCCCGCTACACCCTTCCGATGCTCGTCCGTACCCCCGGGGATCCGCGGACCGAAGAACGACGCGGGGCACGGCGGACGGCCGATGCGGTGCTGCGACTGCTCGGACTCGTACTGACGCTGTTGCTCACGGCGGCGGTCGCCTTCGTGGCGATCGATCTCATCGCCTTTCAATGCGGCAACGACATGCTCTGCACGTCCGGTAACAGCTGGCTGCCCTTGTCCAGCAAGCAACCCACCAGCTGGTCGTGGCGGCTGCCCCTGGGCGCCGCCGCACCGGCCGCCCTGATCTGGCTGCTGGTCCGCTTCGGCCGGCAGGTCTACGTCTATCCGCCGCCCACGGCCGCCAAGCCGGAGGAGTGGCCGGACGGCGTGGGCGCTCTCGCGCAGAAGCCGTTCTGGGCCACCTCGCCGCGTGCCCCCATGCTGCGGCTGTTCCACACGACCGCGGCCGTGGCCCTGCTCGCGATGCTCGTGGCCTACGCGTCGGTGAAGCCGGTCGCCGGTCTGCGGACCGCCGAGGGCTGGGAGGACGACGCCCTTTGGGCGATGTTCGGCTTCGCCGCAGTGGTCGGTCTGCTCTGCGTCGTCCTCACGGCGGTCGGCTACCACCCCCGGGGCGAGAAGCTCAAGTACGACCCCACCGGCCGCGATGCCATCGAGATCCCGATGCCGTGCCTGATACTGCGCCGGAGTATGTGGGCGGCTCTGCTTGCCGTCATGGTGCTCGCGGTCTTCTTCGGGCCGCACGCCACCCGCCAGGCCACCGGCAAGGAACCCGCGAATCTGGCCGGTTTCGAGTGGGCCTTTAACGCTCTCTACCTGGCCTGTGCGGTGCTGCTGCTCGCGTTGCTGGTGACCACCTGCCTGCTGCGCGGCGTCATTTCGACCCAAGGTCTGGTCAAGGGGCAGCGGCCCATGTGGGGCGGGCTGGCGTGCCCCGTGCTCGCGAGCTTTGCGGTCCTCCTGGCCACGGGATTCACGGCCGGTGCCGCGATCCAGACCGCCCGGCTGCTGGGCAGCCTCGTCCAGCCGGAGGAGACTCCCCCCGATGACGAGCCGCTGCTCGTCCTTCCCACCGTCTTCCATGTCACCGCGCTGCTGTGGGCACTGGTGGTGGCGGCAGCCGTGGTGAGCGGAATCTGCGTGTGGTGTTTCCGCCCCGGCTGGGTACGCAACCTCCGAGACCGAGTCCGGGAGGACTACCCGGGCACGTCTCCAACGGAGCTCCCCGACCGCACCGTGGCGAGGATCGCCGAGGCGTGGCGCCTCGCTGCCGTGAAGTACCGGCTGCCCACCGTCCTGCTGGTGATCGCCCTCACCGGATTGGTCTGTGCGCTCCTGCAGGGCTACTCCGCCTGCGAATCCCTGGTACTGGGGAAGGACCGTGGGTTCACCTGGATCAAGGACGCCCTTTACCACCGCGTCTTGCTCGGCGTGAAGTTCTTCGGGCTGGCCGACGACGTCGGGGCGTGGGCGCTGACGGGGCTGGCGGCCGGCCTGGTGTTCCTGGGCATGCGAGCCTTCCGCAGCCCGCAGTGGCGACGGGGAGTCGGTGTGCTGTGGGACCTGCTGGCGTTCTGGCCGCGCCTGGCGCACCCGATCGTGCCGCCTCCCTACGGCGGCCGGGCGGTGCTGTCGCTGACCCGGCGCATCCAGGACAAGACGGCAGAGGGCCGGACGGTCGTGCTGTCCGGCCACAGCCAGGGAAGCCTGATCTGTGCGGCCGCCGTACTCCAGACCGCCGCGCTCCGGTCCGCCGGTAAGCCGCGCGCGCTCGACCGGCTGGCACTGCTCACGCACGGTTCACAGCTGACCTGGGCCTACGCCCGGCTGTTCCCCGCATACGCGGGCTATCCGGTGCTGCGGGACGTGTACGAAAAGCTGGGCGGGCGCTGGCGGAACCTCCACCGCTGGAGCGACTACCTCGGCGGTCCCGTCCTGGCGCGTCCCGCAACGGGGCGTGTCCGGCCGGAACTCGGCGCCTGGACCGCTCTCGACGGGGCCGAGGTCATGCCGAAGCCGAGCGACAAGGGCGATCTCTGGCTCCGGTGTATCGGCCCCGAGATCCAGCTGCGCGACCCGTACCGGGTCGTCGCCCAGGACGACAAGCCCGAGGCGCCGCTGCTCAAACACACTGCGTACTACGCGGACCCGGCCTACGACCAGGTCGTGCAGGAGCTGATCGACAGCGTCCCGGGACGCCCCTCGGCCGCCACACGGCTCCGTACAGCCGTCGCACGCCGGTTGCGCGCCGACCGCCGACCGCCCGGACGACGGCCGGGCGGCAGCCCTAAGGGATGGCCAGGGGGCTGAGCGCAGGCGGGCCTTCGTGATCTGCCACTCGTCCCCGGGCGTGGCCTCGGCCGTGACGGGGCGCTCATCAACGTGCTGCCGGCCGCTGCGTAGCCCGGGCCGCCCGGTCACGCCACGGGGCCGGCAGGGGAGAGCCCGCCGCGCACCTCGTCGTCCGTGGCCAGCGCCACCACGCCCGTCGCCGTCTCCAGCAGTGCGGGCCGGTGCGTGACCATGACCACCGTCCGGTGCGTGACCAGCCGCCCCAGGGCGGCCACCACCAGCCGTTCCGCCTCCGCGTCGAGCCCCGACGTCGGCTCGTCCAGCAGCACGATCGGCGCGTCGGCGAGCAGGGCGCGTGCGATCCCCACCCGCTGGCGCTGCCCGCCCGACAGCCCGCCGCCGCAGTCGCCGAGCCGGGTGCCGAGCCCGTCGGGGAGGTCGTCGGTGAAGGCCGTGACCAGCGCCGCCTCGGCGGCCGCGCGCACCTCGCGCGGGCCCGCGTCCGGCCGCGAGTAGCGGATGTTGTCGGCGACGGTTCCCGCGAACAGGAACGTCTCCTGGAGCACGACCGTCACCTGCCGCCGCAGCCACTCCTCCGGCAGGTCGCCCGTCGCCGTCCCGTCGATGCGCACCGTCCCGCACGTGGGCCGGTACAGGCCCGCGACCAGCGCGAGCGCCGTCGACTTGCCCGCCCCGTTGGGACCGGTGAGCGCGATCCGCTCGCCGGCGCCGATGCCGAGGTCGAGGCGGTGCAGCGCGGGACGGTCCCCGTAGCGCATCGACACCCCCTCGAAGTCGATGCGGCCGCTCGCGCGGGCTGGCAGGCCCGGGGGAGCGGCCCGCACCGGCCGCCGCAGCGGGCACGGCTCCCGGAGGATCTCGGCGATGCGCTCCGCCGACGCCCGGCCCTGCGCGAAGGTGCCGGAGAGCTTGGACAGCGCCCGCAGCGGAGCCACCATGCCCGTCAGATAGCTGAGCGCGACCACGAGATGGCCGGTGCTCCACCACCCGCGCAGCACCCCCACGCCGCCCACCCACAGCAGCGCCGCCGTGCCGACCGCCGTCGCCGACTCCAGCAGCGGCGCCCGCCGCGCCTGGACGTCGGCGGCCTCCAGCCCCGCGCTGAGCAGCCCGTGGCTCCGCGCCGCGAAGTCCCGGTCGTGCGCCTGGTGGCGGCCGAAGGCGTGCACGGTCCGGATGCCCTGCAGCGCCTCGGCGACCAGCCCGGTCAGCTCGCCCTCCGCCTCCCTGCGCCGCCGCGCGGCCCGCTGCCCGCGCCGCCGGTTGCGGACGCCGAGGAGCAGGACCAGCGGGACGGCCGCCACGCCGATCAGGCCGAAGCGCCAGTCCAGCAGGAGCAGCGCGGCCGCGTAACCCGTGACCGAGAGGACGCCGGGGAAGAGCACCGAACAGAACGCGACGAGGCTGTCCTTGATGTTCCCGCAGTCGGTGATCACCCGGCTCGTGGACTCGCCCACGGTCTGCCGGTCGTGGTAGCTGAGCGGAAGGCGCTGCAGGTGGGCGAACGTCTCGCAGCGGATCGCCACGCTCATCCGCTCGCCCACGCCGTTCATCGTCCGGTCGCCCGCGTAGTCGAACGCCGCGGACACCAGGGCCACCAGCACCACCAGCCCGGCCGCCGTGGTGAGCATGGCCGTCCCGTCCCGGCCGAAGACGTCGAGCAGGGAGGCGAGGGGGTTGCGCGAGCCGTCCATGCCCAGTACGCGGTCCACGACGGCGGCGACCGGCCACGGGGTCACCAGATCGGCGGCCATCTCGCAGAGCCGCAGGCCGGTCCCGAGGGCGAGCAGCCGCCGGTGGGGGGTGCCGAACCCGCGGAAGAACCACAGCACGTGCCGGTTCGCCGTGGACGGGTTCTTCATCAGTACTCCCAGCGGGCAGCGTCAGCCACCCTCATGGTCGTCGCGGCTCGCCGCCGCGGGCAATCCGGCGCGCGGGCCACCGTACGGTTCTCGTCGACGTTCTCGCCGATTCGCTCGCTGACTGCGCTGATCCCGACGCGGCTGGACCGTAACCCACAAGGGTGAGCGTCGGCTTCGGTCGTTCCGGTTTCCGGCGCGCACCGGCTCCACTAGGGTCGGCCGGGTGCGCAGTCGCCTGATCGTCACAGCGTTCCTGGCCGCCCTCGCCCTGACGGCCTGCAGCGGTTCCGAGCACGCGGAGCCGCCGGGCCCGTCCGGCGGCCGGGCGGCCGCGCGGGCCGACGGCGCGGAGCTGCTCTACCGCGGCAAGGGCCACACGAGCGCGCAGAACCCCGCCTTCTCGCCGGACGGCAAGTCCGTGCTCTTCACGCTCTTCGAAGGCGGATACAACGAGGGCGCCGCTGCGCTGCGCGTGCTCCCCCTGCGCGGCGGCGGCACACCGGGCCGCCCCGGCACGCTGCTCGACGAGGCCGACAAGGCCGCGGTGAACCTGCCCGGCTCCAGCTGGCACCCGTCGGCCGGGGTGACGTTCGCCTCGGACCGGGAGAGCGGCCGGGACGAGGTGTGGGTGCTGCCGCCGGGCGGCCGGCCCGCCCGGGTCACCGAGCACGGCGGCGACTCCGGCTACCTGGAGCCCAGCTTCTCGCCGGACGGCTCGTGGATCGTCTTCCAGGAGAGCCGGGAGGGCCGGGAAGGCCGGGAGAGCACGGAGAGCGGGACGGATCAGTCGACGGGGGACGGCGGCAGTGCGCTCGGCTCCCTTTGGAAGGTCCGGCGGGACGGCAGCGGACGGACCCGGCTGCTGGACGGCCCCGCCACCGGCACGGACAACCGCCAGCCCAACTGGTCGCCCAAAGGCGACCGGCTCGTCTTCCAGCGGCGCGAGCGGGGCAGCCGCGACTGGGCGCTGTACGTGATGAACGCCGACGGCAGCGGCCTGCGGCGGCTCACCGGCGGTGCCGGCGAGCACACCGACCCCAGCTGGTCGCCCGACGGCCGGCAGGTGGTCTTCTCCTCCACCGCCGGCGGCCTGGAGGTGCCGCAGATCTTCGTGATCCCGCTGGACGGCGGCCGCCCCGTCCGGGTGACCAGGGATGACGCCTCCTACGACGGCGCGCCGAGCTGGTCGCCGGACGGGCGGTGGATCGCCTTCGAGTCCCACCCGGGGGACGAGGACCGGCCGACTGCGCTGTGGCGGATCCCCGCCCCCGGAACGGACGGGCCATAACCTTCGGACGGACGGACGGACGGGCGGGCGGGCCGTAGCCCGGGGCTCAGCCGGTGGTGGTAGTGACCGTCAGCAGGGAGTACTGGCCCACCGTCAAGGACACCGTGGCGGTGGTGCCCGCCACCTGCCAGGTGACCGGCTGCGGGGCCGGCGAGGCGCCGTCCGGGGAGCTCACCGTGGCGGACAGCACTCGCTTGCCCGCCGGCACCTCCAGCGCCACGGAGCAGGCGGCCGGCGTGGTCTTGAACGCGGCCGGGGCGTCACCGAAGCAGGTGAAGTTGACCAGCTGGACGACGGTGTCGTCGCCGAGCCGGCTCACCTCCATGTGGATGCGGCGGTCGCCCGTGAGCCGCACCGAGGGCGGCGCGGCCGCGAGGACGGGCACCAGGAGCTGGTCGGCGCTCGCCTGGTCGGTGTTCGCCAGGTAGCTGAGGCCGGCCAGGTTCTTGACGTACCAGCACGTCCCCGAGCCGAATCGATTCTGCTTGCTCGCGGGCAGCGTGTCGCCCTTACGGAACCCCAGCACGTCGGCCAGCGCGTACTCGCTGCGGGCCGTGCCCGTCCCGTCGAGGGCGGTGGGCGCAGGACCCGTGATCACGACCGTCCCGCCGCCCGCCACGTACTCCCGCAGGACCGCGGCCTCGTCGTCCGAGACGGCCTGCAGGTTCGGCAGCATCAGCACGCGGTACGGGGCCAGGTCGGCGGCGGCCAGGTGCGGGCTCGTGACGGTGGCGAAGGGGATGTGGGCGTACACCATCGCCTTGACCGTGCCGCGGAACTCGCCCAGCCACGCCTGCTTGGTGCAGCTCTCGTCGGCGCTGCCCCCCGCCCACCAGTCGTTGACGCCCGAGGGCACCTTGGTGTTGGCGTACATGCCCGTGCCGGCGGCGGGGCTGACGTAGTCCCGGGAGGCGGAGGAGTGGTAGACGCCGACCTCGGCCGCGGGCGCGGCGTTGTAGAGCTTCTCCTGGTTGGCCGCGACGAAGGCGTACATGCGGGTGCGCATAGCCTTGTCGGTGGTCTCGTTCTTGAACGGGCTCTTGACCTCGTACGGATTGCAGCCGGCCGCCAGCAGCTCGGCCATCACCAGTGACGCGTCGTCGGCCTTCCAGCCGTAGGAGAACGCCCAGGCGGGCTTCGCCCCGCTCGCGGCCCGCGCGTACTTGTACATCGAGATCAGACAGGTCCAGTCGGTCGCCGTGGCGTGGCGCATCCCGTCGTAGTTGCCGAGGATGTCCACCTCCCAGACGTGGCTCACGCCCTCCGCCTTGCGCAGGTAGGCCCCGTCGAGGCCGACCAGCGTGGCGTACTGGTAGTCCATGCTGACGGTCTCGATGAAGGTGACCAGGTCGGGGTTGACCGACCGGCCTGCGGCGGCGATGTCGAGCTGCCACTGGTTGAGGTTGCGGTGGCGCCACTCCACGTAGCGGCGGAAGGGCAGGCTCGTGAAGTCGGCCTTGGCCGGGAGGGCGAGGCCGGTGTCGGCCTTGAAGGCGTCCGCCGCCCAGGTGGAGGCGTCGCACCAGCTCAGCGCCCCGTCGAAGTAGATCGGGACGTCCGGCCAGATGGCGTCCACGCCCGTGGCGGCGAGGGCCTTGATGCGGCCGAGGTAGTAGTCGCGCCAGGGGGAGTTGGGGCTGAGCCAGCAGCTTTCGTCACCGGGGTCGACCCAGACGACCAGGCTGCCGTAGAAGACGTTGGGCTTGCCGTCGAGGGAGCGCTGCACCCAGGACTTGCCCTCGCCGTTCTTGTAGAACGATGGCCCCTTCTCGCCGCCGACGCTGATGAGCTCCATCGACGGGTAGTACATGACGACGCGGATCCCGGCGGTGTGGGCCAGCTCCACGAAGCTCTTGACCTTGCCCATGTGCGCGGTGAACTGCGGGGGCGTGAGCCAGTTCGACAGGACCGTGTCGAGCTCGATCACATTGACGTTCTGCGACTTGAGCGCGGCGATCACCGGCTGCATGTCGCGCAGCGGGTCGGCGTCCTCGTCGAACGTGCCGTCGGCCAGCCGGGCGAAGCGGCTCCACTCGGGGAAGAGCCCCTGCCGGGCCGCGGCCGGTGCCCACGCGGGCTCCGCGCCCGGGCCGGAGGGGCCGGGCAGGCGGGGGAGGAGCTGGGAGGCCAGCGCGCCGCCGCTCACTCCCAGGCCGGTCCGTAACAGGGCTCTCCGGCTGAATCTTCGCATTCCGCTCATGGGTGTCCCCTCGCATTCACGACTTCACGACTTCACGACTTCACGACTTCATGGCGGTGTGACGGTGTGACGGTGTGACGGTGTGACGGGGTCTGCACGGTGCCCGCAAAGTCTGCCCGATCGCGTCCGCGTCGGCGGACGGATTCCGGATAAGGCGGTGCGCATCCGCCGGCGGGCGTTTGCCGGTGGGCGTCCGCCCGCCATCCGGGGCGCGCATCTGCCATCAGATGGAAATCAGCCCGATATCGCTCCCGTACGGAGTAGCCGGGGCGGCACCGCTCCGGCGGGCGGTTAACAGAGTCTGCAGACGACTGAACCGCGAGGAGTGCAGGCATGGCTGAAGTGAAGCTGACCGCCGAGACGCGTACCGAGTTCGGCAAGGGTCCCGCCCGCCGCATCCGCAAGGACGACAAGGTCCCCGGCGTCATCTACGGGCACGGCGCCGAGCCGCGGCATGTGGTGCTGGACGGGCATGCTCTGCTGCTGGCCCTGCGGACTCCGAACGTGCTGATCCGCCTGGACATCGACGGCAAGAAGGAACTCGTCATCCCCAAGGCCGTCCAGCGCGAGGCCCTGCGCGGCTTCCTCACCCACGTGGACCTGCTGATCGTCAAGAAGGGCGAGAAGGTCACCGTGGACATCCCGATCCACACCGAGGGCGAGCTCGCCCCCGGCGGCAACCTGCTGGAGTACATCCTCAACGCCCTCCCGGTCGAAGCCGAGGCCACGCACATCCCGGAGGGCGTCACCATCTCCATCGAGGGCCTGGAGGCCGGTCACACCATCCACGCCAAGGACATCCCGCTGCCGCGCGGCACGACCCTCGCCGTCGACGGCGAGGACGCCGTCCTGCAGATCGTCGCGGCGCAGACCGAGCCGGAGGAAGAGGAGGAGGAAGAAGAAGAGGGCGAGGCGGCCGAGGCGGCCGAAGGCGCCGCGGAGGAGGAGGGCGCCGCCCCCGAGGCCGAGGGCGGCAGCTGAGCGGGCGGCCCCGGCCCTGGCCGGGAGCGGATCCGCGGCGGACGGAGGCCGTCCGCCGCGGTGGCCCGGGAGCCGTCCGCCGTGGTGGCTCCGGCGGTCCGGGAGCCGACTGGCGCGATGTCTGTCGTCCGGGAGCCGGCCCTCGGTCCGGGGCTCAGGCCTCGCGCGGCAGGGGCTTGAGGATGCCGAAGACCGCGCCGAACTGGTCCGCCAGCCAGGCGATCCGGCCCACGTCCTCGATGTCCGCGGCCGGAGCGACCACCGAGCCGCCGCTCTCCTGCGCCTTGGCGACGGTCGCATCGGTGTCCGTGACCAGGAAGTACGGGATCCAGCGGGACTCCCGGCCGTAGCCCTCGCCCTCGCCTTCGCCGGGCGCGGGGGCGATACCGCCGAAGGGCGCGTAGGGCCCGCTACTGCCCGCCAGGGAGATCAGCGTGTACGTGCCGACGCTGAACTCCTTCTCCTCCGTGCCCCACCCGAACAGGGAGCGGTAGAAGGCCCCGGCGGCCGCCGGGTCGGCGGTGTGGAGCTCGACCCAGAGGAGGGTGTCGGGCTCGCACACTCGCTCCAGGCCCTTGACGGCACGCGGCTGCCAGAGAGCGAACTCCGCGCCGCCCGGGTCGGTGAGACAGGCCAGCCGGCCGGCGTCCATGACGTTCATCGGCTGGACGCGTACGGCGCCGCCCGCCTGCTCGGCCGCCTTGACGGTGGCGTCGGCGTCGGGGGTCTGGAAGTACACCGTCCAGGCGGGGCTCGCGCCCTCCTCGGTCAGCGGACCGAGTGCCGCGACGTCCTTGCCGTCCTGCTGGAAGAAGGCGTAGCCGCGTGTGTCGGGCCCGGCGGACTGCATGTCCCAGCCGAAGACCCGGCGGTAGAACTCGGCGGACGCGGTCGTGTCCGGGCTGCCGAGGTCGAGCCAGTTGGGTGATCCGGTCACAAAGTCTGTGCTGAGCATGGTGGGTGCCCCTTCGACGGATACGCGTGAGGGGCACCGTCACCGCGGGTGCGGCGCACGGCGTCCCCCCGACGCGTCTCAGTCTTCCACCGCAGCGGGGGCACCGCGCGACGCTGTGGCCAGTGCCCACCGGCGTACGGGGTCGCGGCCCGGCGCAATGCGGGGCGGCCGGCGGCCGGCGGTCGGCAGCCAGCAGCTGGCGGCCGACCGCCGGACCGGCCGCCTTGGGGCCGCGGTGGGTCAGATCGTCGCCGCGTCGATGACGAAGCGGTAGCGGACGTCGCTGGCCAGCACCCGCTCGTACGCCTCGTTGATCTGATCGGCCCGGATCAGTTCGAACTCGGCGCCGATGCCGTGCGCACCGCAGAAGTCGAGCATCTCCTGGGTCTCCGGGATGCCGCCGATCATCGAGCCCGCCAGGGACTTGCGCCGGGTGATGAGGGCGAAGGGCGACACCGGCAGCGGCCGCTCCGGGGCGCCGACCTGCACGAGCGTGCCGTCCGTCCTGAGCAGGCCGAGGTAGGCGTCCAGGTCGAGATCGGCGGAGACGGTGTTGACGATCAGGTCGAAGCTGTCCGCGAGTGTCTCGAAGGTGGCCGGGTCGGAGGTGGCGTAGTAGTGGTCCGCGCCCAGCCGCAGGCCGTCCTCCTGCTTGCGCAGCGACTGGCTGAGCACGGTGACCTCCGCGCCCATCGCGTGCGCGATCTTCACGCCCATGTGGCCCAGGCCGCCGAGGCCGACGATCGCGACCTTCTTGCCGGGGCCCGCCTGCCAGTGGGCGAGCGGGGAGTACAGGGTGATGCCCGCGCACAGCAGCGGCGCCGCCGCGTCCAGCGGGACGGAGTCGGGGATGCGCAGGACGTAGTTCTCGTCCACGACGATGTGCGTGGAGTAGCCGCCCTGGGTGACCTCGCCGTCACGGCCTGCGCGCCCGTAGGTGCCGACCATGCCGAGCTTGCCGGTGCAGTACTGCTGGAGCCCGGCCTTGCAGCTGTCGCACTCGCGGCAGGAGTCGACGAAGCAGCCGACGCCGACGCGGTCGCCGACCCGGTGACGGGTCACGCCTGCGCCGACCGCGGCGACCACACCGGCTATCTCGTGGCCGGGGACGATCGGGAAGTGTCCGCCCTCGCCCCACTCGCCACGGGCGGTGTGGATGTCGGAGTGGCAGATGCCCGAGTACTTGATCTCGATGAGGACGTCGTGCTCACCCGGCTCCCGGCGCTGGACGGTGATGCGCTCCAGGGGGGCCTTCGCCGAGGGGGCGGCGTATGCGGGAACAGAGGTGTGTGTCGTCATGGTGGAAATCCTGCGCCCGACCGCACATCCCAGCCAGAACCCGGCTGAGACTACGCTTGCGGTTCCTACCACTGGCAGTACCACCCTGGGGCGCACGGCCGCCCGCATACTGGTGGGTATGGACCAGCGCACCGAACTGAGCGACTTCCTCCGCAGCCGCCGGGCCCGCCTGCAGCCCGAGGAAGTGGGCCTCACGCCCTACGGCGGGCGGCGCCGGGTGCCCGGGCTGCGGCGCGAGGAGCTGGCGCAGCTCGCAGGAGTCAGCGTCGCCTACTACACGCGCCTGGAGCAGGGGCGCGGCCAGAACGTCTCCTCCGGCGTGCTGGAGGCGATAGCCGGCGCTCTGCGCCTGACCGCTGCCGAGCGGGATCACCTCACCCACCTGGTGAACCCGTGCGTGAAGAAGACGCGCCGGCCAGCCCGCCCGCAGCGTGTGCGTCCGTCGGTGCAGCACCTCATCGACACCATGGACAACACCCCGGCCTACATCATCGGCCGCCGCCTGGACATCATCGGCTGGAACCGGTTGGCCTGCGCTCTCCTGGGCGACTTCGCCGCGATGCCCGCGGGGCAGCGCAACATGGCCTGGCAGATCTTCCTGGACCCGGCCACCCGCGAGCTGTACACCGAGTGGGACCGCAAGGCCGCCGACATCGTGGCCTTCCTGCGCCTCGACGCCGGCCGCTGCCCCGACGACCCCAAGCTCGCCGCCCTGGTCGGCGAGCTCTCCGTCAAGAGCCCGGAGTTCCGCTCGCTGTGGGCCGCCCACAATGTGCAGGACAAGGGGTTCGGGGTGAAGGAGCTGCACCACCCCGTGGTGGGGCCGCTGACGCTGTCGTACGAGACGCTCGTCCTGCCCGCGGACCAGAACCAGCAGCTGGTCACCTACCACGCCGAGCCCGGTTCGCCGTCCGCCGAGTCGCTGCGGATCCTGGCCAGTTGGGCCATGGAGAGCTCCGGGGGCGGCGGCGTGTCCGCGGGGCGCCCCGGAGCGTAGCCCCGCAGGCGTTCGCAGGACTCTGCGGCCTGCGCCTTACGGACGCCGGTCTCAGTGTCGTGAGTTGTAGAAGCCTATGGCGACGGATCCCCACCAGCACACCTGGGAGACGAGGGCCGTGCCCGCGCCCCAGGCGAGCAGCCCCCGGCCGGGCGGGGCGGGGGAGTGCTGGGCCAGGCGCCGGGTGAGCAGCCCGGCCTGGAGGCCGTTGAGGGTGAGGACCACGACCATGACGAGCTTGGCGCGGGTGAGCGGGGAGGCCGGGTCCGGGTGCAGGAAGGCGCCGCTGGCCAGCAGCCCCGCCAGGCCGGCCCAGATGGGCACGTGCAGCCGCCCGGCGGCGCCGAGCGCGTCGGCGAGCGGGATCCGCCGGGTGACCCACAGCAGCCCGAACCAGTCGGCGGCCAGCACCGCGCCGAAGCCGAGGGCCAGGGACGCGAGGTGCACGAAGAGCGCCCCGGTGTGCAGCGCCTCGTCGGCGCGCACGTGCAGGGAGACCCAGAGGCAGCCCGCCAGGGCCAGGCACGCCAGGAGCGCACCGGCTGCGACCGTCCACCACGAGTCGTACAGGCGCAGCGGCTGTGGCTGCGGCTGCGACTGAGGAGCCGGCACGGGACCTCCCAGGACACGATGACAAGCGCGAGATAAGGAGCGCGGGATAAGAAGTAGGTAAGCCTTACCTATATTCGTCGCGCTCCGTCAAAACCGGTCCGTCGATACGTCCTGATCCGGGCCGAAGCGTGACCACCCCGAGATCACGCCGAGATACGCCGGTCGCCCGAACGCGCATTCCCGCCTCGTGGGCACGACGCAATGCCGCGCCCACCGACGGGTGATTCCGCCGGATGGATCAGCGCCCGTGGATATCTGGAGGCACCGTCCCGTCACCACGAAAGGACTCCCGTGCGTATCCGCCGCGCCCTGGGCACCGCTGTGTCCGTCCTGCTGCTCACCACCCTCGCCGCCTCACCCGAGGCACACGCCGCGAACGGCACGCTGACAGTGGACTACTCCCGCTGCAAAGCGGGCACCGGCATCACCGGGGTGGCCTGTCTCCGCGAGGACGTGAGCAGGCGCGAGAAGGACCCGCAGAACGGCAAGTGCTACAGCCTGCTCACCGAGAGCCGGGCCAAGATCCGCCGGCTCTCCAACGGCACCAACCGCGCCCTGGTCTACTTCACCGACCGCCACTGCACGGTGCGCGCGGGCGTCCTCCGAGCCGGCCGTCAGCTGACGAACCCGCCGGTGCGCAGCGTCCAGTACCCGATCTGACCCACCCGGGCGGGACCGGGCCCGCTCCCGGTCCCGCCTTCCGGTGCCGCCGAAATGAACGACCCCGGGCACTCCCGCAAGGGAGGATGGCCCCATGGCCACGATCACCTTCGTTCAGGGCGACATCACCCGGCAGCACGTCGACGCCGTCGTCAACGCGGCGAACTCCTCGCTCCTCGGGGGCGGCGGCGTCGACGGCGCCATCCACCGCGCAGGCGGCCCCGCGATCCTGAACGCCTGCCGCGACCTACGCGCCTCCCACTACGGCAAGGGCCTCCCGACAGGCAAGGCCGTACCCACGACCGCAGGCAACCTCCCGGCCCGCTGGGTGATCCACACGGTGGGTCCACGGTTTACCCACGAGGAGGACCGCTCGGACCTTCTCGCCTCGTGCTACCGCGAGTCGCTGAAGGCGGCCGACGAGCTCGGCGCCCGGACCGTCGCCTTCCCGGCGATCTCCACGGGCGTCTACGGCTGGCCGCTCGACGACGGTGCGCGCATTGCGGTGGAGACGGTGCGGGCGACCGAGACGTCGGTGGAGGAGGTCCGCTTCGTCCTCTTCGACGAGCGGGCGTACGAGGCCTTCGCGTCGCAGATGCCTTGATGGCTGAACGGTCCGCAGATTGACCACGCCTGAGGCCGCCCCGGAGGCTGGTGTCCTGGTTGTCGACGGACTCGGCGAGCAGCGAGACCTCGCCACCGGTCAGCCGGTGAATTTGCCCAGGATCTGGCAGAACTCGTAGTCCGTCTGCTCGGGGACGCCGGAGCAGTGGAGGTCCACGTACGTCTTGTCGCACGGGTGGTCCCGCTGGACGCTCCACTGGGCCAGCCTGCCGATGTGTTTCTCGATGGCCCAGTCGGCCAGGTGCCGTGCGTTGTCCAGAGTGAAGGTCTCCTGGGGCACGTCGTTCAACCCGATCATGGGCGTGATGCCGACCTTCTTCCACAGCCAGTCCGGGGCATGCTGCGGATAGATGTTGCGGAGCTGCTCGTACAGGTGGGTGCCGGCGTCGATCGCCGCCCGCCCCATATCGGCTACCGGGTGGCCGTAGTCCATGGCCATCACGTTCCAGTTATCGACGTCGCCGAGGCGACTCCTACGCGGTAAAGGGCTTGCTGATCGTTGTAGTCCTGCCGTAGACGTTCTCTACCGTCAACTGGGCCTTGTACGGGCTGCCTGGCTTGACGTTGTCGCCTACTGTGACGAACGCCCGATGGCAGAACGGGTCGGTCCGTTTCTTTGGCTCGACGTGCGGGATCTTGTTCCCGTCCTTGTCGAGGATCTGCAACTCGTAGCTGAGCTGCGGGACTTGGTCGCTGGAGATGATCCACGGCACGGTGATCGTGGAGGCGTGGCTCTCCTGATAGCGCGGGTTGCCGAAGGTCACCGTCGTGGCATCGTCCTTCTGCGGATTCCAGGTGAAGTCCAGGGTGCCGTCGACCCCGTGCTCGACCTTTTCAGGAGGGGTGACGGTGTTACCGCCGGCTGCGCCCCAGCAGTAGTCCTTGCCCTCGAAGCCGCCGTCCCAGTCCTTGTTGATGTTCTTTCCTGTGACTTTGAGCTCGGTCCAGGGCTCCCACTGCCCATTGCCCGCATTCCGGGACCAGCAATTGCGCAGGCGGAACTCTCGATGGTCCTTCCCGGTACTGCACCAGTCCTCCTGGAACAGCCCAAGCCCCCAGGAAAACCGCTCGCTGCGAGTGGGGTAGCGCAGGGCCCCGGCAGCGAACCACTTGCCGGCCATGGAGCCGTCCACGGCGTAGACCCACTGGCCCAGGCAGGTACCGCGGCCCGGGGCGTCATCGTCCCAACAGCGAAACACCAAGCGGTACCAGCTGTCGGATTCCCAGGGATAGGGGGTGATCAGCTGCCGGCCAGTGCCTTCGCCCCCGAAGGGCTGGGACTCTCCCTCGGGGGTGCGGTAGAAGAGCTCGACGCACCCTTTTACATCCTTGTGATCCCACAGGGACGTGATGATCTTTCGGCCGTCACTGGGGCTCTGCTGGAACCCTCCATAGCCGCCGAACTTGCCTCCCGCGTTCCAGTTCTGTGTGGCCCAGTAAGTGCAGTTCGGAGCCGCCCGAGCCATGAACTCGCTGACGAGGATGTCAGCAGCGGCAATGGATGCTTTACCTGCAGGTGCAACGTAGACCGCGTCCGCAGCCGACGCCTCTTCGGGGGTATCGGGGGCAGGAGTCTCAACGGGCATGGGCAGCTGCTCCATTCTGTGCGGGCTTACGGCCGCTTTCACACAGTCGTGTACAGCAGGTAGACGTACTTTCCGCCGGCGTTGTGATTGAGGTCCTGGTCGATCCTGAACCAGGGGAGTTCGGGCTGGTAGCCGATCATGTCGCCGGCATGTACATCCAGCTCGGTCAGGGGTGCTCCAGCGACCGGGTCATGTGTGAAGGCCGCCCAGATGGCACTGCCGTGCTTGGTGGTCTTCTCGTTGAGATCGGTGTCGATCAGCTGGTACCCGGGGTCCGGCTTCGGCTTGTCGCCTTGGCAGAACCTGATGTCGGTGATGGCCTGGGAGCGGTCGTCGCTGGTTTTGAAGGCGAAGTACAGGAAGGAACCGCCGGCACCCTCGTTCAGGTTGGTGGGGATCCTGGTCCAGTCCTTGGGGGGTTGTCGGTCCTTCCCGTTCACGACCTGGAGATCGCAGATGTAGTCCATCGGTTTCCTCTCGCGGTGCTCCGGTTCAAGAAGGGCCCGCCGGGCGATCGGCAGCATAGCCAGCGGCGAAGGCGCCACAAGCCGTCCCGAACGGGTTCGGCCATCCGACCACGTGCCCCGTGATGACGGATCGGGTGACTGAGGCTGCGGGGGCAGTACGCGGGACTGAGTACCGGGCGCGCCGGTTTCTCAACCCCCAGTGACTCACCTCGCTGGCGGCATGACCTGACCAAGGTCACCCGCCACGGCACCGGTACATATTCCGCTGATCGATGGTTTGCCGGAAATAACCGGGCGTTCTTCAAGAACGTGCAGTCATCAGGCACGGTGTGAGTCCATGCCCAGGCATGTGCCCGCTGCCCGCCAGGGGGCCGGCGTACGTGACCGCGAGGAGACCAGCTGTGAACGCCACAACCTCTGTCCTTCCGCGCTCCGTTCGCGAGGCGCTCGCCCGCCCGCCGCGTCCCGGCGGCCTGCGCGCAATTGAGCACGTGGTCCTGCTGATGCAGGAGAACCGCTCGTTCGACCACTACTTCGGCGACTTCCCCGGAGCCCGGGGCCTGGACGACCCGAACGTCGTGAAGCGTCGCGACGGTGACGGCCTCACGGTCCTGGACCAGCCCGACGGCAAGGGCGGGGTGCTCCGCCCCTACCCGCTGGCTTCCGACGGCAGTCAGGACACCTCGACCGAGCACCACTGGGCGACGGGCCACCAGGCGTGGCACGACGGTTGGTACGACGCGTGGCTCCCCGCCAAGGGAGTCGCCACCATGGGCCGTTACCGCCGGCGCGGCGTGCCTCTGTACCGGGAGCTGGCCGAGACCTTCACCTTGTGTGACGCCTACCACTGCTCGGTGATGAGCGAGACGTCCTCGAACCGCAACTACTTCTTCAGCGGCTACACCGGGCGGCAGCCCGACAGCGCCCACCGGGCAATCGACGCACGTGCCCACGATCTGGAGGGCCGGCCTGATGCATACGCATGGGCCGCTGACGGGAAGACCCCGTGGACCAGTTACCCACAACTGCTCCAAGCGCATGGCACGACGTGGAAGGTGTACCAGGAATGGGACAACTTCTACGACAACAACCTGGAGTTCTTCGCAGCGTTCAAGAAGATCTTCCGTGATGTGCTGGCCAGGGCCGAGAGCAAGCACAACAACCTGTTCGACTTCTATGAGGACCTAGCCAAACAGACCGCGGTCGAACGCGCCGTATGGGTGCGGAAACTGGCGGACGCCGCCGCCTCGATCCCCGACGCGGACGACCGGATGCTGTACGAACGTGGACTGTACCGAGCGGTGCCGAACCCGTCCGGGATCACCCGCGGTTTCATTCGGCAGCTGCGCGCGGACGTCCTTGCCGGCTCGCTGCCCAAGGTCTCGTACATCGTCCCGCCCACCGGGGACAGTGAGCACCCCGGCAACTCCCTCCCCCGCGACGGCCAGAAGATCGTCTACCAGGTCCTGGAGGCGCTCGCGGCCAACCCCGAGGTCTGGGACTCCACCGTGCTGCTCATCAGCTACGACGAGAACGACGGCATCTTCGACCACATGCCCCCGCCCGTTCCACCCGACGCGTACACCGACGAGTTCGTCGACGGCAACCCACTGGGCCTGGGCATCCGCGTCCCCTTTATCGTCGTCTCACCCTGGACACGTGGCGGCTACATCTGCTCCCAGGTGTTCGACCACACCTCCCAGGTCCGCTTCCTCGAAACCTGGACGGGCGTCAGGCAACCCCTGATCAGTACCTGGCGCCGCACGGTCGCGGGAGACCTGCTCTCCGTCTTCGACTTCGGCACCGGCTCCCGGCCGCCCGCACCCGTCGGCGCACGGCGGGCCCGCCCCCTGCCCTACCAACCCGACACCCACTGCGCCCCTGACCCCGCCACCGGAGATCTCGTCCTCACCCTCGCCAACACCGGCAGCGCCAGCGCCCACTTGACCCTCTACCCCTACGCCGACGAGTACCCCAAGCCCCAGCACTTCGACATCACCGAACCCACACGCGTCACCGTGCCCGGCGCCTCAACCGCCTACCGCTTCACCGTCATCGGCCCCAACGGTTTCCGCCGCGACTTCGCAGGGCCTCGCCGCGGACCCGGCGCCGCCCTCGCCGTCACCACCGCTGTCGCCGCAGTTACGCACACTCTCGACATCAATCTGACCAACCGCGGCGACCGCCCCCTGACCGTCTACATCGACGACCACCTCGACCCTGCCCGCAGCGAGTTCCACACCGTGGACCCGGGCAGGACACTTCCCTTGCCCCACAACGCCGATGCCGGCCACGGCTGGTACGACATCACTATCACCGTGGACGGCATCCCCTCCTTCGTCCGCCGTCTCGCCGGGCACCTCGAGAACGGCAAAGAGAGCGTCACCACGCTGAAAGAGCTCAGGTGCGGATCTTTTGAAGAGAAGGCCCGGATCAAGCGGTGAGGTCGTAGTTCTGCTGGCCTGGTGTCGGGTAGAGGCGTTCGTGCGCGAGCATCTGGGCGGCGGCCCACACGTACTCGGCGACGTGAACGAGGTCCAGCGGCACGTGCACTGTGACGTCCCGGGGGGGCGATCTCGGTATTGATCAGATCGAGTTGGTGGCGGGCGCCGTCGGCCAGTACGACCTGTGGCCGCAGGTGACAGGGGTCGCGGGCTTCGGACTGGTCGAAGGCGTCGACGATGACCTGTCCGGGCGGGCGGATCAGGGAGGCGGTGCACCACTTGATCCGGGCCTCGGGCCGTATGAGCTCGTCAACCTGCTTGTGCGTCGTGGAATCTCCAGTCCCTTTCAAAATGACGATGCGGCGTGACGGGACTGTGAAGCGCACGCCTCTGTGGCTGCTCAGATCGGGGCCGGCTGAGCCTTCGGTCCTGAGGGAAGGGGGCTCCACCTCCCACCGGTTGCCGGCGCTTCCGTTTCGTACTGTTTGGCGAGCGCGCGTACGAGGCATTCGTCTCGCAGCTGCCTTGATGGCTGCACGGTCTGAAGGATTGCCCACGCCTGAGCCCCCTGACGCAAGACCCCTGGTCGGCCGCCACCTCGCACGAGATGGCGGCCGTCCAGCGATTGCCGGGCACGATGCACCGATCCGGAATAGCCTTGCCGGAAGCAATCCCGCCCTCGTTCACTGGTGCAGGGCGTGGAGCGAGGGAGAGCAGGTTGTCGTCTCGATGCGTACATCAGCTCATGCACGATGGCAGCGGTCCGAGCCGCCGGACGACGACGAGCGCATACTCAAGGAGCTCGGCTATACCCAGCAACTGCACCGGCGCATGGGCGCCTTCGGTAACTTCTCCGCTTCCCTGTCGGTCATCTCCATCATGTCCGGGGCGTTGCTGCTTTTCGGCTACGGCCTGAACAGCGGCGGGCCCGCAGTGGTGGTGTGGGGGTGGCTCGCCGTGGGGCCGCTGGTGCTGTGCCTGGCCGCGGCGCTGGCCGAGATCACTTCTCGCTACCCCACCAGCGGTGGCCTGTACTACATGGCCCGCCGGCTCGGCGGTGAACGGTGGAGCTGGTACACCGGCTGGCTCAACCTTCTGGGACTGCTCGGCGGGATCGCGGCCCAGGACTACGGCATCGCGACCTTCACCGCCGCCTGGGCGAACCTGCAGTTCGACTACGTGCCGACGCCGAAGTCCCTGCTGGTCATGTATGCGGTCATCCTCGCGCTGCACGCGGTCCTGAACCTCTTCGGCACCCTGCTGATGAACGTTCTGACCTCCCTGAGCGCGTGGTGGCACCTGGCCGGGGCCGTCGTCATCGTCGGCGCCCTGACGCTCGTCCCCTCTCACCACCAGCCGGCCGGCTTCGTGTTCTCCGAGTTCACCAACAACACCGGCTGGTCGAACCCCGTGTACGTGATCCTGCTGGGCATGCTGCTGCCGTGCTTCGCCCTGGCCGGCTACGACACCTCGGCCCATCTGAGCGAGGAGACCAGCGGCGCTTCCGTGGCCGCGGCGCGCGGGATCATCCGCTCGGTGGCGGTGTCCTGGATCGCCGGCGGCATCCTGCTGATCGCCTTGCTGTTCGCCGTCCAGGACTACGCCGCGACGCTGGGCAGCCGGACCGGGGTGCCGGTGGCGCAGATCTTCCTGGACGCTCTGGGCGTGGCCACGGCGAAGGCGTTGCTGCTGGTGATCATCGTTGCGCAGTTCCTGTGCGGCTACACCGTAACCGCCTCCGCCAGCCGCATGATCTACGCCTTCGCCCGGGACGGCGCCCTGCCCGGCTCGGCGCACTGGCAGAAGGTCAGCCGCCGTACGGCCGTCCCGGCCAACGCTGTCGGGCTCGCAGTCGGTGTCGCCTTCGTGCTTGCCCTGCCGTCCCTGTATTCCGCCACGGCGTTCTCGGCGGTGACCGCGATTTCCGTCGTGGGGTTCACCCCGGCCTACGCCATCCCGGTGCTGCTGAGACTGCGCCACCGAGACCGGTTCACCCCCGGGCCCTGGCACCTGGGCCGCTGGAGCCGGCCGATCGGCTGGGTAGCAGTGCTCTGGGCAGCCGGGGCAACAGTGCTGTTCCTGCTGCCGCAGTCCAGCCCGGTCACCGCCACGACCTTCAACTACACCCCCGTCGCCTTGCTGGTGGCCCTGGCCATGGCCGCCCTGTGGCGGCGCTTCGGACGCCGCTCCTACGGAGTGCCCCGCTCCGGCACCGAGGCACCAAGGGCATCCACCACATGCTCAGGAGCCTTACCGAACACAACACGTCATGGAGGCACCGTGACCGTTTCCGCGGAGTCCATCGAATCGGTACAGCAGCTCACCACGGTCTGGCGGACCATGGTGCTCGACCGCGACGCAGACGCGGACGTGCGCGACCTTCCGGGCATCACCGTTCGCTGGGCCGACAGCCGGTTCGGGTTCTTCAACTGCATCACCTTGACCGAGGCGGAAGCGGGAGCAGAGCTCGTCAGGCACCGTCTGAACCAGGCCGCGGACATCATGCGGACAAAGAGGCACCCGGGCTTCGTGTGGCTCTTCGAAGACCTCCTCGACGACGAGGCCCGCTCGGCGCTGAAGACGACAGCCGAGCAGGCCGGCCTCCAGTACGCCTTCCCGGGTACGGGTATGGCCGGCGACCTGCTCCCCATCCCCGAGCCGGCCCACCCCGACCTGACGTTCACCCGGGTGCGCACCGACGAGCAGTTGCAGGCCTACGCCGACCTCCAATCACGCGCGTACGGGTTCCCCTTGGAGGAGGGCCGCGACGGCTTGGTCGGATCCGCGCTCTGGAAGAACGAGGTGTACGCCTACCTCGCCATGCGAGGCGACGAACCAGTGGCCTGCGCCGCCACGGTCGAAGCACAAGGCCGCCTGTTCGTCGCATTCGTCGCCACGGACCCGCAGTGGCAGCGCAACGGCTACGGCGAAGCGGTCACACGCAAAGCGCTGTACGAAGGCGCGCGGGCCACCGGACTGACCCGCGCCACGCTGCACGCCACCGCCGCCGGAGCCCCCGTGTACCCGCGCATCGGGTTCAGGCCGAACACACCAATCCACTTCTACAGCCTGAAAGGCTGATCCGCTGAGGCAGCTCTCGTCGGATCGGCCATACGACTGACGAGAGCTGCCACCGCCTTGAGGCCTCTTCGACGGGCCAAGTGGGCAATCCCGTCACGCGGACACTTCATGCTCCGGGCTATCAGTGGCAATGAGTCCTGGCGAAGACGGTCACCAGCGGCTTCACCGGAGCGTGAACAATTGTGAGGGTGGGCAAGCTCAATCTCTGCCCGTACCCGTACCCGTATCCGCACCCGTGCACGTCAGCGCAGGAGGCTGCGGAGTGTCCACCATCGAGGAGCGCGTGAAGCGCATCGTCGTCGAGCTGGGCACGGCTCTGGAATTTGAGTTCACCACGGATATACCCGATGAGGAGGCCGAGACGATCACCACCGTGCAGGACGCCATCGACTGGATCAAGCAGCACCAGCGGTAGGCCCGTGTGCCACCCCCTGTGAGGCAGTGGCACGCGGGCGCAATCCAGTCCGGCGTGACCGTCCTGACGATCACTCGGTTCGGATCGAGAGGGCTCGGGTTGGGGCGCCGGCTGCCTGAGGGCTGGGGAAATCCCACACACCGTGGGCCCGGTCTGGTCGTTCTCGGAGGATCGCTCGGACCTGCTGGCGTCCTGCCACTGTGAGTCGCTGCGCGTGGCGGACGAGCTGGGTGCGAAGACGGTCGCTTTCCCGGCGATCTCGACGGGTGTGTACAGGTGGCCGGTCGAGGACGCGGCCCGCATCGCGGTCGAGACGGTCCGGGAGGCGGAGACGGAGACGTCGGTGGAGGAGGTCCGCTTCGTCCTCTTCGATGAGCGGGCGTACGAGGCATTTGCCGCGCAGGTGAGGTGACCCGCTGCCTCTGAGATCACCACCGACGCGGTAGCGGACCCCACCCTGCGGGGTCTTTCGTGCCGTGCGAGCGAGTGAGGGCGACGGCGGTCAGGGCGAGGGCCGGGGCCGCCGAGCAGAGCGCCAGGTGGGCTGGCGTGCCCGGGGCGGTCGCAGGCAGGTGGGCGGCCGCGCTGGTCGCCGCTCCGGCGAGGGCGGGTCCGCACGCACTGCCGAGCATGGCGAACGTGGTGGCCGTTGCGGCGGCGCTCGTTGCCCCTGTGGTGCCGGATGCGCCCATGGCCACCGTCGTCATCGCGGCGCCATTGGCCAGGCCCAGGCCACAGCCGATGACAGCGCAGGAGCCGGCCGGCAGCCACAGGGCTGCGGGCCCGCCGCCGAGGCCGCCCGCGAGGAGGCCGGCGGCGATGCACAGCAGCCCGGCGCGCATGAGGCGGGGGCCGGCGCCGGGGGTTGCGGTGCGCCGGGCGGCCCAGCGGCCCGTGAATGCCGCGGGGGCCACGGCCGGCAGGGTGACCAGCGCGGCCTGGAGGGCGTCGAGGGCGTGCGCCCGGGTGAGTTCGAAGTACGTCAGGTAGGTGAAGAGCGAGTTCGCGCAGAAGAGCACCAGCAGCACGAACAGCGCGCGGCGCGTCGCCGGTCGCCGCAGGAGTCCGCTGTCGAGGACGAAGCCCTGGTGGTGCCGGGCCCGGTGCAGGAGGGCGGCGAGCAGGACTCCTGCCGCCGCGACTGCCGTGAGTGCCGCGATCGGTGGGGCACCGGCTGTCGGAGCGGTCAGGGCGATCAGCGCCATCGTGGCCGTTGCGGTGCACAGGGCGATGCCCACGCCGTCGAGCCGCCCTTCAGGGCTGTCGAGCCGCCCTTCAGGGCGGGGGCTGTGCGGCGTCCGGCCGGGGAGCAGGGTCAGGGCGCAGGCCGCCGTGACGACGGCCAGGAGGGCGAGGGCGCCGAACACCGCGCGCCACCCCAGCGCGCTGGTGAGCAGGCCGCCGAGCAGTGGTCCCAGGCAGGAGGCGGTGGCCGCAGTGGCCACCCAGCCGCCGACGGCACGTCGTTCCTCGTTCTCGTCCGGGCTCAGCCCGATCAGGAGCGAGAGGCTGACGGGTGAGAGGACGGAGCCGGCGGCGCCCTGGGCCAGACGGGCGGTGAGCAGGCCGGGGCCGTGGCCCGCGGTGGCCGCCAGCAGGCTCGTGGTGGCGAACAGGGCCAGCGCGGCCGGCAGGACGCGGCGCGCCCCGTACCGGTCGGCGAGGTGTCCCGCGCCGAGTTGCAGCGGGCCGCTGGTCAGTTGGTAGCCGGCGGCGCACCACTGAGTGAGGGCCGGGCTCGTTCGGAGGGCATCGGCGAAAGCCGGTACAGCTGCTGTGGGGGCCGCGATGGCCAGGGCTCCGCACAGCAAGGCGAGGTGGCAGACGAACGGTGAACCGGGCACGCGCCTCACAGGAAGTGTCCGTCGGGCCGGACGATGTGCGGCTGCCGGTACGCGTCGGTGTGCACTGTGAGCAGGGGCAGTGTCATGGCCGCCGCACGGGGATCCGGGGTGCCGCAGGGCGGTACGAGATGTACGTGGGCGCCGGTGCGGAGGGCCTCGAACAGCCGCCGGTGGGGGTTTGTGGCGGTGTCGGTGAGCGGTACGTCGGGAGCCGGCGCACCGCTGCTTACCCGTCCGCCGGGGCTCTCGCTCCTGCCCTGCAGCCCGGCCAGGACGACGGCGAGCCGACGGCGTACGGGCGGCAGCCGCGCGCCTGCCAGAGCGGCGGCGCGCAGGGCGTGGCCCCAGTACGCGGGTGTCGCATTGACATGCAGCAGGGCGCCGGTGAGCCGCATGACGCGGGCGGCGGACTGCCGGCGTTCCCGGGCGTAGGCGTCGAGGAGCCCGTCGTACCGGGGGTCGGCGGCCGCCGCGGCCAGCCGCCACCCGAGGCTCATGGCATCGGCGATTCCCGTGTTGAGGCCCTGGCCCCCGGTGGGCGGGTGGACGTGCGCGGCGTCGCCGGCGAGCAGCACGCGACGGTGGCGGTACCGGGCGGCGTGGCGGTGCTCGCACCGGTAGCGGCTGAACCACTCGACTTCGCGCAGGGCGAGGCCCTGCCCCGTGATGCGGCGCAGCAGTGCCTGGGCCAGAGCGGTGTCGATGTCGGCGGGTCCGCCGGGGGTGTGGCGCCGCGCCGGAAGCGGGCGGTAGGGGTAGAGGATCACGCGCCAGCGCCCGTCCCCGAACGGCAGGAACAGCGCCATGCCGTCGCGTCCCCAGCGCCCCCAGGGTTGTTGCTGCGGCGGCGGGCCCGGGGAGTCGAGCCGTGCGTCGACCGACACGACGTCGTAGGGGTGGACGATGCGGTGGGCCGGTATCCCCGCGAGCCTGCGGACGGTGCTGTGCGCGCCGTCGCATCCGGCGACATAGGCGGCTCGTATCGGGCGCGTCCGACCCGATTGCCGTACGGTCAGCACGACTCCCGCGTCGTCCTCGCGTACGCCGGTGACTTCCGCTCCACGGACGACGAGCGCGCCGTTCTTGAGGGCGGATTGCTCCAAGAGATGTGTCGTCCGGTGCTGAGCCAGGGCGAGCGCGCAGGGAAAGGGACTGTCGACCCCCGCGAAGGGGACTGTCGCATGTGCGGATCCCAGCGGATAGTGACGGTACCGATGGCCGAGATCGAGGAAAGGTGCAGCGATTCCACGCATGTCGAGGAATTCGAGTGTGCGGGAATGCAGGACCAGCGCCCGTGTGACGCGGGATATGCGGCAATCCCGTTCCAGGACGAGACATTCGGTCCCCTGCAAGGACAGCTCCGCCGCCAGTCGCAGGCCCACGGGACCGCCGCCTACCACGGCCACCTGGACCGCATCGGGAAGAAAAGAGGGGCTGGCCATACGGCATTCCCTTCGCGGGGACCCGTCGACGACGCCCCAAGGCTGGCACCGGGCAACCACCTTGTCCATACGGCCTCTTGGAGTATCAACCCCAGGGGAGTCCATGTGATTGTCGTACTTCCATGGGTTTCATTGACCAGTTTCTCCGACGACTGGGAAGGTGTCCGGGCATCCGAGCAACCCGGCATCCGAGCACCGCGCGGCGGAACGGAGAACGATGGGCCACGCCATCGGCGATCACGTCTACGGAGAATCGGGAATCGAATTCCTGCTCGTGGATCGATCCCTTTCCCGGCACAGAGTCCGCGCGCTCCGCGCCGATGTCCGGCTGGGAATGGATCACCCTGAGGTCTACCGCGACGGCGACAACACGCGGCTGATCCCGGTCAGTTCGATCGCAAATGCCGTACTGGCCTTCGGCGCACGGCACACCGGCGCGGAGCCGGAGGCCTTCGCCCTGGCCCTGGCCGAGCACTTCCTCACCGCCGACCACCCGCCCAGGACCGCCGACGTGTCCATCTCCTGTACGGAGCTCGACCCTCTGGGGACCGATGGACAGGCAGAGGGCCCAGGCCACTTCGGCCCCGGCTCTCAACCCCGCCACCACGCCCACGTCGCCTTCCCGTCCGCCGGCGAACCGACCGTGCGCGGCGGCCTGCAGGGCATCGAGCTCTTCGTCACGGGTGGCGCGACCTTCACCGGCTTCGCCCGCGACGCCTACACCACCACCCGGGCCGCCACCGACCGTGTCTTCGCGGCCCGCCTGGACGTGACCTGGCGACACGAATCAGCAGAAGCGGACTTCCGGGCCTGCCGTCTCCGGGCCGGCAGGGCCGTCACCGAAGCGTTCACCGGACACACCAGCCGATCCAGCCAGCACACCTTTTACCAACTGGGCGCCGCGGTGCTGGACGCATGCCCCGAGATCGCGTACGTCCGCGTCGAAGGCGCCCACCTCACCCGCGCGCCGGCAGACCTCGCCCCCTGCGGCCTCGGCAACGACGGCCGCGTGTACACGGTGGCGAACCACCAGCAGAGCACCGTCTCCGTCGACGTACACCGCACCTGAAAAGCGGCAAACAGCAGCAGCCGGCAGCAGCGGCAAACAGCAGTAGCGCACAAGCAGGGAGGGCCCTTGTGAACCCCAGTCGACTGCGCAGGACCCGTACGGCGGCCGTGGCGGCGGCACTCGGCGTCGCCGCCCTCGTGCCGACGGCGCCTCCGGCACAGGCCAACGCTCACGGCGGCGGCGCCGGCCACGACAAGGGCGCGGTGCTCCTGGAGTGCGCCGGCACCGTCGCCGCCACCTACTCGCCGGGGCTGACCCTCCTCCCCAGAGCCGTCTCCATCACCTCGCAGGCCCTCGTGGGGTGCCCCCTCTCCACGGACCCCGCCTTCACCTCGGCCGCCTTCGGAGGCAGTTCCTCGGGCACGCTGTCGTGCCTGCTCGGCCCGGCCGCCGGGACGCTCACGTTCCACTGGGGAGAGGGACGGGAGGGCGCGGGCAGCAAGAACTCCGCCCTCCACGGGAAGGGAGGCAACGACCGGGGGACCGATCGCACCTCCACCGCCACCATCCGCAGCGTCGCGGCGGTGCGCCCCAACGGCAACGTCGTCACCGTCAGCACGGGGAAGATCACCGAAGGGGCGTTCAAGGGCGCGACCGTGGTCACCGAAGTGACCCTGCTCGCCTCCCAGCAGACCGCTTGCACAACCTCCCAAGGCCTCACCTCGGCGTCCGGTCCGACTACCGTGACCATCCTGCGGCTCTGAGCGCGCGCATGCCCCGTGTCCCGGCCCGAGGTGCCGTATTCGCAACTGTGATCGATCATTCCCCGCCGTAATGGGCTTGGCCATATACCGCCCTTTGCAGCTGGTGAACCCGCCGCGAAGGTGGAGGGCGTGTGCCGGCGGGGTCGCCGCCGGTAGCGGAAACGTGAGAGAGGACGTGCCCCGCATGGCCCCGATTCCGGTCAAGCCCGGCAAGTACAAGATCCACGCTCACATCATCGGACCGACCTCCCTCCTGACGGCCACCGAGTACGCCGTCAAGCACGGCGCTCCTGTCATCACCGACCGCCTCAACCCCCTGCCGATCGAGCAGGAGTGGATCATCGACGTCGCTGAGCACGAAGTCCCGGGGTCGCCCTACGTGATCCACCTGGCCTACCACCCGGCCGCGGGTCTCGTGGCCCACGAGGAGAAGCTCTTCGTGAACAGCGTTCCGCGCGCCGAGTGGACGAAGTTCACGTTCGAGCGGGTCATCGGCGGACTCAAGATCCTGTCCGACAACGGTCTCGCCCTGCGCGCCGGGCACCGTGGTGCGCAGATCGTGCTCGTGAAGCCGCAGCCCGAGTTCCAGGAGACGTGGACCCTGGAATACCTGGGCCCGATCCCGACCGAGGAGCCGTAGGGGCAAGGTGGTGGGGCGACCGGGAGCCGTCGTGGCCCGGTCGCCCTGGCGTTTCCTCTTTCGGGTTGTCGGGCGCCGCGTGTCCTGGAGTCGTAGCGTGCTTTCCGTAGTCGTGGCGCCCTGGCGGCGCGCTCCCGTCGTCGCACGGAACCCGGACGTGCCGCACGACGCGGCGAGCACGATGAAGGTGGCGGTGCTGGCCGCGCTTCACCGCAGCGGGATCGACCTGGACGCGCATGTCCCTGTGGTCAATCGCTTCACTTCTTTGATCGGTTCGGCCACCTACGCCAACTCGCTTGCGTACGACAGCGATCCGGCACCGTGGGAACTCCTCGGCGCGACCGCGTCGCTGCG
The DNA here is from genome assembly GCF_014650335.1 of Streptomyces hiroshimensis. Lineage (GTDB taxonomy): Bacteria > Actinomycetota > Actinomycetes > Streptomycetales > Streptomycetaceae > Streptomyces > Streptomyces hiroshimensis. Next base: position 116,630 of record NZ_BMUT01000007.1, on the reverse strand, counting down.
CTGGCTGGCCGGGCGGATGGTCACGTACTCCTCGAACCTGGCCACCAACCTCTGCCTCGCCGAAGTCGGTCACGACGCCGTGGCGCGAGTGTGGTGCCGGGCCGGGGCGTCCGGCAGCGCGAGTCCGCGCGGTATCGAGGACTACCCCGCCCGCGCGGTCGGCGTCCACAACCAGGTCACCGCCGGGGACCTGGTCCGGCTGCTGGAGTCGCTGGAGCCGGAGGTGCTGGGACAGCTGGAGGGCAACGTCCACCGCGTGGACGTGGCGGCGGGGCTGCCGCCGGGGACCCGGCTGGCGAGCAAGAACGGCTGGTTCCCCGGACTGCGGCACTGCGCCGCCGTGGTCTATCCGCAGGACGCCGAGCCCTACGCGATCGCCGTCTGCTACAGCGGCCCTCTCGCGAACGGGCACGACGTCGATGATCCGGCCGCCCGTCTGCTGGCGCGGATCTCGGCGCGGGTCTGGACGGACCGTCACACCGTCGTGGGTTGACCGATCTGCCGACCGACCCGCTGACCGGCCGGCTGGCCGACCGTAGCCATCAAGGCCTCGGTACCGGGGCGGTTGAGCAGGTTGATGCGGATGTACCCGGGATGGCCGTCGAGTTCGAAGTACTTCCCGTCCATCGCCAGGAACCAGCGGTGCGGCACCCACGGCCGGGCGAACAGGAAGAAGCCGGCCTCGACCGGCATCCGTGCGCTGAGCGCGCCGCTGTCCACCAGCACCCTGTGACGGTCACGGACGTGCCGTATCAGCGCGCCGTTGCCCTCGCCGAGCATGACGTCGGCCGCACGGTGCGCGAAGAGGCGGTCGGAAACGGCCACATCACCATGCAGATTCATATGCAGCTCGGCCAGCTCCTCACGCAGCCGCTCGGGGAGGAGTAGATGCGCACAGCGGTAGCCGTGGATCGACAGGTATTTGGTGGGGCACACCATACGGAGGGTGAGATCGCCGGGCAGGTGAGCGGCCGACTCCTCGCCGCGTTCCCCGTCCCAGCGCATGTACTGGAAGGTCCCGTCGACGAAGACCAGCGAGCCCGTCTCCTGCTGCCAGGCCCCGATCGTCTTCAGCACCGTGGACGGGACTCTTCTCCCCGCGTACCAGACCGGGTCGGTGAGGACGAGCACGGTCCGCTCGTCGGGCAGGCGCAGGTCGAATTCCGGCTGGTAGGCGTGGCTGCGGGCGACGGGAACGGGTTCCATGCCCATGCGCCTGAAGAGGTAGGCGAGCTTGTAGTACACCGGCGGGACGTAGTGAACCCGCCGCCGTCCTGTCAGCAGCAGCCAGGTGGCGAACGTACCGAGGAGGCTGCTGGAGCCGCCGCCCGGAAGAACGTTGCGCGGCGTGCAGTCGGCTCCGTCGTACTGCCGGTGCACCGCGGCGATCTTCGCGCGCAGCCGGACGTCCTCGTCCAGGCCGGAGTAGCGGGTGATGTCCGCCAGGCGCCCGGGGGAGGTGTCGGCGAGCTCGCCGAGGAATTCCTCGACGAACGGGTGCCCGCCGTTGTAGTCGGAGACGAAGACACGGGCGCCGGGCTGCTGTCGCTCGGCCTCTATCAGCTCGTGCCAGTCGAGCATCCGGAACAGTGACGGCGTCACGGGCACCCTCATTCGCGTGCGCTGATGGTTGTCTCGCCAGCCATCAGTGTCCGGGCCCGAAGGTGCTCCGGCAACAGCCCCCGGGGGTGTGGGTGGCCGGAACGGGCCGTGCGTACGGGCGGCCCGCCGGGCCCCCGCCGGAAGCAACGCCACTGAGTTCCAGGGCTGCCGCCCGGCTCAGGGACCGGCTCACGAGGCGGCGCCCCTGCGATAGAGGTCCGCCCGCTCCCATGCCTCCGCCCACAGCAGCGACTTGTGCGAGCCCGGGGCGATGCCGGCCGTCAGGCCGACGAAGGTCAGGAGCAGTTCCTTCGACGGCATGCGGCGGCCGCTGAGGACCGCGCTGAGCGTAGAGCGCGGCAACCGGCCTGGCCCCGCGAGGAGTTCGAGCTCGCGGAGCGTACGGTAGCCGGGTTCGCCCCGGGTGCCGCGCATGGCGCGCATGGCGTCGACGATGTCGAGCGGCCGGCGGATGAACTCCGGCTTGAGGGGCGGCCGGGACGGCCGGTGCTCCCCGGCCGAGGCGGCCCGCTTCCACAGGCGGTACGCGTGCTGCTCGTCGCCGCCGCAGACGCGGACGTAGACGCGGACGGTGGACCACGCCGGGAGCCGGACACCCCGGTCGGCGTGGAAGAAGCGCAGGTACGGCACCTGCTGGTGAAGGTTCTCGGTCGCGTACTGCGCCATCCGGCGGTAGCTCTGCCCCGACTGCTCGCGCAGTGACCGCAGCCACTGCGCGAGCGTCTCCACGGGGACAGGCGTCACCGGGGCGCTGGTGCGGCACCCCACGGACGCCTCCTTCAGACGCGGTGGGCGGCGAAGACGGCGGCCGTGCGGCGGATGATGCCGACGGCCGCGGTGCTCGCGACGGCGAGAACCGCCACCACCGACTCCAGAGGCAGACCGAGCAGCGTCAGCGCCACGGCCGCGGCCAGCACGACCACGATGACGACGACGGCCGTGCCGGGCAGCAGGAAGCTGCCGGGCGTGACGGGGTTCTCGATGCACTGGGCGGGCGTACGCATGTCCAAAGTGGTCTCCTCGGGTCCGTTGCCACTCGACACGAGGTACCGAAAGCGTCCGTTCGGCCTTGCAGAGCCGGAACAGACCAGTACCTCAAGGTCTCACCTTCCTCCCGGCGCACGCGCGGCGTCCAGACGGTGCACGCGCGGTTGTTTCACCCTGTCCCGATCTGAGAGAACGCTTAGCGGGGGCTGCGCCGCCGGTCAACGGGCCTTCGGCGTCCGATTGTTTCGCGGCGAGGCGGTCGCAGTCCCTATTCCCGGCGCGCTCCGTCGTTGCGGGAGACCGTCCCGAGGGGGATGGTTACGTCATATCGGGAGAGCGGACAGTGCCGGGCAAGGCCATCCGCTCCCGGCCGACGTACGGCTAGCCGAAAGGCGAAGGGGGGCTGACATGACGTCAGTGCGGCCAGACATGGCCCTGCCGCCCCTTGCTCTCCTCGATCCGGTCGGCCAGCGTACCGGCTATTGCGCCATAACCACCGGGTCGGGCCGTCCGGTTCGCAGCAGAGCGGCATCCTGCTCGCCGCGCGGTGCTCCCGTGCATACCTGACCTCTCTCCGCCGTGTGCTGTGCCACGGCCCTTCCACGCGGTCTCCCCGGCCGTTGCCACTCGACACAAACAGGGGACACAGGATGGCCTTTGTTGCAGCAAAGGCTGTCCGGATCAGGTTCGGTGCCCGTGCCTGCGGCACTCGGAAGAGATTCCGCAGGCACGGGCACCGGTCTGTCCGCCTTCGCGCTGCAGACGATGCATGGATGAATGCATCGACGGCTGTATGGACGGCACACGGTTCCGAAGCGAGCGAACAGTTTCCATGAGCCGGATCCGGAGCCGCGGCCGGGGCCAGGGCCAGGGTGGGGAAACCTGATGGAGGAACTATGGCCTCCGTCACTGCGGTACATCGGCTCGAACTGGTGAGGTGATCGTCGGCCGTCCGGGTACGGCGACGCTTCGGACCAGGTGAGCGGTGGGGGGCGGCTCGATACGCAGGCCGGGGCTCCCGTGGAGCCGGCGGCCGCAGAGCCACGCCGTCACAAGGAACGCCGTGGTCTCTCGCGTCCGTACTCGTCGACACCGAACGGTCTCTCACAGCGCGGGCCTTGGCCACCACACACCGGAGTCGCAGTGTTGAAGAAACGAACCATCGCTGTCGTCGGGGGCGGTGCCGCCAGCACCGCGTTCCTCGCCGCGTACGCCCGACGGCTGTCCGGCGACGTTGCCGGCGCGGCGGCGGATGTCATCGTGTTCGAACCAGGGAAGAGTTTCGGCCCCGGCATCGCCTATGCCGAGGACGTCGAGACCGCCTTGCTCAACCGGCCCTATTCCTCCATGTCCGTGGACTACGGCGACCCGGGACAGTTCCGCCGCTGGCTCTACCGGCAGGCCTCCGCCCGCGAGCGCGGCAACCCCGGTGCGCAGCACACGAACCCCGAGGCGCGGCACACGCCGCGTTCGCACTTCGTCTCCCGCTCGCTGTTCGGCCAGTACCTGGAGAGCGTCTTCCTTCAGTCACGGGAGGACTTGCGGCTGCTCGGGGCGCAGGTGACGCTCGTGCCGTCGGCGGTCGTCGACCTGACCGTGGAGGCCGGGGCGACCGGGGAGAGCGACAGCCACATCCTGACCACCGACGACGGGGAGCGCTTCGTCGCCGACCAGGTGATCCTCGCGATCGGTACCATCGCGCCCTCCGACGTCTTCGGGCTCACCGGGGCCGCCGGGTTCGTCGCCCAGCCGTACCCCCTCGTCAGCTCGCTGAGCCAGGTCGACCCGGGTGCGGAGGTGCTCGTGCTGGGGGCCGGGCTGACGGCGATCGACGTGGCAGTCGTCCTGGCGGACGCCGGGCACGAGCGCCGGATCACCCTCGCCTCGCGGTCCGGCAGAATCCCGGACGTACGGACCGACCTCGGCACCGGCGAGCTGCCGGAACTGCTGGACGGTGCACGCCGGTTGCTCGCTCACGGCCGCGTCAGCCTCCACAGTGTCCTCGAACTCGTCGACACCACCCTGCGGTCGCGCGGAACCGGTATCCGCGAGGCGCTGCGCCCGTACACCGATTCCTGGTCCGCGCCCGAACTGCTGCGCCACCGGCTGGAGAATCCGCTGCCCGGCGGCCTTGCACAGCGCTGCGTCGCTGCCCTCAGTCCGTTCTATTCGGAGCTGTGGCGCTCCCTTCCGGACGCGAGCCGCCGCCTGTTCCTGCGGGACCACTACCGGACGTACAACTGCCTGCGCAGCCCGATGCCGGTGACGAACGCGAACCGGCTGCTCGGTCTCCACGACGCAGGCCGGCTCGGCTTCGCCCGGGGCATCACCCATGTCACGGCGGCTGCAGGCGGCGGCTTCACGGCGACGTTCGCCGAAGGCCGCACCGAACACTACGACGCGATCGTCAACGCGGTCGGACGTACGAACAACACGGCCGCCGCGTCCGCCTCCTCGCTGACGTCCCGGCTGTTGCGGAACGGCACCTTCGTCTCCCACCCGCTGGGCGGCATCCGGGTCGATCCCGAGACCAACCGGGTGCGGGGTTCCGCCGGAGCGGTGTCCCCCCACCTCTATGTGATCGGTGACCTGGCCTCGGGGGAGCACTTCCACACGAGCTCCATGGAGCTGGTCGCGCGGCAGGCCGCCAGAGTGGCGGAAGAGCTCGTACCGGCCTCGGACCGTCTTCTGGTGGGGGCCGTCGCATGAAACAGACCGGGCTGCCGCGCGGGGTGGCCGTCTGCCTGATGTCACTGGTCTTCGTGCCCCAGCTGGCACTGGCAGCCTATGTTCCCGCCCTGCCCGCCATCGGCAGGTCGTTCGGGGTCGGGCCGGGCAGCACCAGTGGATCGCTGGTCGGCTACATGGCCGCGTACGCGGTGTGCATGATCCTCACCGGCAACCTGGCGGACCGCTACGGCTCCAGGCGCGTTCAGCTGACCGGGCTCGCCGTGTTCACCGGTGCGTCCCTGCTCTGTCTGCTGGCTCCCGGGTACGGGGTCTTCGTGGTGGGCCGGGTGCTGCAGGCGCTCGGCGCCGGTACCGGCACGGTGATCTCGCGGCTGTGGGTGCAGCGGACGCTGCCTGCCGAGCAGCGACTGCCCATGCTGACCGCGCTCTCCACCGTGATCGCGGTGACCCCGGCCGCGTCGCCGCCGCTGGCGGGGCTGGCCGTGGAACACACCTCCTGGCGCGCGCTGTTCGCCTTCATGGCCGTACTCGGAGCAGTCATCATCGTCGCGGTCGTCAAGCTCCTTCCGGCGGATCACGGCGCCGCAGCCGAAGCCGCGGGCACCCCGGCCGGCCCCGTGCGCCCGCCGGGGGGCCTGGCCGGACTGGGCAGGGCCTACCGCACGGTTCTCGCCAACCGTGACTTCACGGTCTTCGCCGGTGCCATCAGCCTCGCCTGGTGCACCTACTTCACCTTCACCACCTACTCCAGCGATCTCCTCCAGCTGCGGCTGGGCGCCTCGCCCACCCTCTACGGAGCGCTGTACACGCTGGTGATCACGGGTTACGTGGCCGGCAGTACGACGGCGAAACGACTGGGCAGGACACGGTCGCTGGAGTTCATCGCGCGTACGGCCGCCGCGGTGGCGATGGGCGCCGCCCTGCTGATGACGGTCACGGTGCGCCTGTGGCCGCACAGCACGCTGAGCATCGTTCTGCCGATGGCCGTATGCATGCTCGGCGTGGGAGCGCTGTTCCCCACCTGTCAGGCCGGGATGATGCGATACGAGGGCGAGTACGCCGGGGCGGCTTCGGGGTTGTTCTTCTTCCTGCAGATGGCATCGGGCGCTTGCTACACCGCTCTGACCGGGATTCCGGGTTCTCCGGATTCCTCCATGCTCGCTTTCGCGATCGCGCTGCCTGCCCTGTCGCTGTTCCTGCTCTGCGTGTTCGCTCTGCGAAGCCGGAGCAGCCGGGTTCCGGCCGGCCATGATGCAGCCGTGGCCGTGGAGAGCGCCGTACGCCCCTTGAGATCGGGCCGGTGACGGGGATATCCGCTGGCCAACGGCGGCCGGGCGTGAAACGGTTGACGATCATGCCGATACCTTCCGCGTCGTCCGTTCCTTCCGTGTCCTCCGAGGCGACAGCGTCCTCCGAGGCGGCCGCGTCCGGCCGTCCCGAACTGCTCCTGGTCCACGGAGCCTGGCATGGCTCCTGGTGCTGGGAGAAGGTGCAGGTCTCTCTCGCGGCCCGCGGCTGGGGCGCGCGCACCGTCGATCTGCCGAGCGCCGTCCCCGAGGGGTCGAGCGGGCGGCTGCCGGGAGTGTCCGACGATGCACGCGTGGTCCGCGAGGCGATCGACGGCGTCGGCGGACCGGTGGTCGTGGTGGCGCATTCCTACGGTGGCGTCCCGGTCACGCAGGCGACCGCCGGCGCCGCGAACGTCGCGCACATCGTCTATTTGACCGCCTTTCAGCTCGACACCGGGGAGAGCGCCTTCTCCTTCCTCGGGGTCCCGCACGCCGATCCGGACTCGGTGGAGGGCACCTACCCGGCCCCTGAGAACGGCTCGGACGCGCTGTACGGGGACCTGCCTCAGGCCGCGCGGGAGGAGGCGCTGGCCAGGTTGGTACCCCAGAGCGCGCGGTCCTTCACCGAACCGGTGACGCAGGCGGGCTGGCACACCCTGCCCTCCACCTACATCGTCTGCGACGACGACCGGAGCCTGTCGCCCTCGCACCAGAAGCGGATGGCCGAACGGGCAGGGACGGTGCGTCATCTGCCCGGCGGGCACTCGCCGTTCCTCGCGGCACCGGAGGAGCTGGCCGAGCTGCTGGCGGAGATAGCCGCAACACCCCGATAGGCGCGCAACGCCCCGATAAGCCCGCAGAATCCCGGCATGCCCGTGCCCCGCGGCAGCCTGAAGGAGAACGAGGAGATGACCGAAAGCGTGCAGGCCCTCAGCGGTGACACTTCACTGCACCTGCGCGAATTCGATGCGCCGCCCGCAGACCCCGTGGCGCTTCTGCGCGACTGGATGGCCGGCGCCCTGCGCCGCGGGGTGCGGGAGCCCTACGCGGCGGTGCTGGCGACCGTCGGCCCGGACGGGCTGCCTTCCACGAGGGTCCTGCTCGTGAAGGACCTCGACGCGCGCGGGCTGGTCTTCACCAGCTTCAAGGGAAGCCGCAAGGGCCGGGACCTGGAGGCCCGCCCCGGGGCCTCGATGACGTTCTACTGGCGCGAGACCCTCCAGCAGATCACCGTGTCCGGGACGGTCGAGGAGCTCACCGCCGAGGAATCCGACGCCCTGTTCGCCCAGCGTCCGCTCGCCGCCCGGGTGACCAGCGCCGTCTCGCGGCAGAGCCGCCCGCTGGACGACGAGACAGCGCTGCGCGAACGGGCCCGGGAGCTCGCGGAGTCCGGCGGGCCGGTGCAGCGTCCGGCCGAGTGGACGGGTTACCGCCTGGTCCCGCAGGCCATCGAGTTCTGGTACGGCAGCCCCGACCGCCTGCACCGCCGCCTCGCCTACGAGCGCACGGCGCAGGACGCACAGGCCTGGACGCACGGGCGCCTGCAGCCTTGACGCCGGGGCCGAGGCCGACAGATCGGAATCGACGGCGGTGGCCACCTTTCAGCTGTTCGGCGGGTCGACGAGCCCCTTGTCGCGAAGAACCTTCAGCGCGCCGTTCTGCTGCTCCGCCTGGAGTGCGGAGGTGATCTTCGCCCGCTTCTTCTCGGCTTCGGACCTGGCGGCCTCGCCGCTCGCGGCGCCGGCGCGCTGCCCGAAGTAGAAGCCGACGATCGTGGTCAGCAGCGGCGACACGATGGCGAGCAGGCCCAGGAGGCGGGCGCTGGGATCGTAGGCGCCCCGGAATTGGGACGGCAGAGCGCCATCGGGGCCATGAGACGGCGGGCCACTCGGGGCGGGATCCGCAAGCCGCGGCGGAGTGTCCGCCGTACTCACGATGTAGAGGCAGATGCAAAAGAAGAGAGCGAGCAACCCGAGGGCCAGCACGGCACTGATGATGCCGATCGCCCATTTGGAGAACGACTGCAGGGTCACGAATGCTCTCTCCTACGGCTCCTTCACGGTACGAGACCCAGAGTGACCGCCCGGCGCCGCTTGAGCATTTCGAAGCGGTGATGTGCTGCTCCATTGGTGGAGGTCCTATGACACTGCGTCACTCTGAACCCGGCAGACCCTCGCAGGATCCCGAGGCTCCGGACTGCGGTGTCGTCCTGAGGCGCCGACGTCGCGGCGCGCCGGGTGACCGTGGCCCGCGACGCCCTCGGGGTACGCCCGTTCCACCTCGCCAGGACGACCGACGGGCTGCTCCTGGGTGCATCACAGCTCGCCGGCCCGGCTGAGCTGGAGAGCGTGGAGCGCATCGACGTGCTGCCGCCGGGCCACGTGGCCGTGCTGGAGGACGGCAAGGTGGTGGACATCCGCCGGCACTCGTCGCTTCTTGCGCCGGACGGTCTCCCGGACGGCTCCCCGGACGGCCCCGGCGCCGATGCAGCGAGCCTGCCCACCACTGCCGACCCGTACGCCCGGCTGCGCACGGCGCTTGCCGATGCGGTACGGGCCCGGGTGCCGGCCGGTGAGTACGTCCTCCTGCTCTCCGGCGGCATGGACAGCCCACCGTGCTGACCCTGGCCCACCAGGTCAACCCGCGGGTGCGCGCCGTGACGGTGGCGACCCCGGACGCACCCGACCTGGACTTCGCCCAGCGGCTGACGGAGCCGTGCTCACGGGCGAAGGCTCCGACGAGTTGTTCGGCGGCTACCGCAGTGCCGACGAGAGCCCGGCGGAGACGGAGCGCCACCGGCTGCGGGAGCTGGGCAACTTGCACCGTACGAGCTGCCGGCGGCTCGACCGGCTCGCCGCGGCCACGGGTACGGACGTACGCACGCCGTTCCTGGCGCCGGAGGTGGTCCGCACGGCGCTGGGCTTCGGCCCGCAGGACCTGCTCCGCGACGGCCTGTCGAAGGCCGCGCTGCGCAGGGCCATGAAGGACGACCTGCCGGACTACATCCTCGCCCGGCCGAAGATGACGTTCGCGCGCGGCGCCGGATACCGCTACGGCAGGCAGGACGCCGGCCCGGGGCTGCTGGGTGACGGCTTCGACCGCAAGGCGGCCCTGCCGCCGGGCGGTGAGGACCTGGCTGGCCGGCTCACCAGCGGTCCGCTGGAGCGGTACACGCTGGCGCGCTTCATGGAACTGGGGGACGCGAAGGCTTCCTACCTGCTGTCGCGCACGCTGTAGCAGCACGGCACGGCGGCCTGGGAGCCCGCCCCGCACCCCCGCCCCCGTCAGCACAAACGGGTGTGGCGGCAGAGTATCCGTCCGTCGCCGTGGGAGCCGCCGGACGAACCGTTGGAGCCGTCGGAGTCGCCCAGGCGGGGGATCCCCTTCGGGAAGGCGGTGTTGCGGTTGCGATCGCCGGGGAAGGGGTCGCGGTAGTCCGGGTCGCCGTCGTCGTCCCGGTCCGGCAGGTCCAGGGCCGCGCCGGTCGCCCGGTCGGGCTCCGGGCAGCCGTTGTCCTGGGACGACAGGTAGAGCGTCACCCGTGTGCCGCTCACGGCCTTCTCGCCCTTGGCGGGGTCGTGCGCGCACACCCGCCAGTCGTCGTACTCGCCTTCGCCGGGCAGCTTGTCGTTGCGGTACGCCTTCTGCGCCCGGACATGGTCGGCGGGTATCCCCAGGGCGGTGATCTCCACGCGAGCCGTCCGCCACGTCTTCCCGACCAGATCGGGCATCGTGGGCCACGGGATGGGCCGGCCGTCCTCCTCCGGGCACGGCGCATCCGTCGGCACGACGGCGAAGTCGAGCGTCGCCTGCGTACCGGTCCTGCCCGGCTCCTGGAAGCAGACCGTCCACGGCGTGCGGCCCCGGATGAACTTGTCCTTCTCGGACGCATCGTGGGACTTGACAAGGAACCCGGCCTTCCGGGCTTTTCCGTACGCGGCGTCCAGGTTCTGGCCGCGGTAGTCGGGGACCGGCTGCCTTGCCGGCTCCGGTGTGCTCGTCGCCGCCCGGGTGCCCGTCGTGCCGGACGTCATGCCGTGGGACCGCTTCGCGCCGGCTGCTTTCGTGTCCGCCGCGGTGTCCTGCGTGGCTTCCCCGGGCGGGTCGGACAGGAGCGCACCCAGCAGGCCCACTGCGGCGACCGGCACCGCGATCTTCCAGGCCTTCGACCAGGGGGTGCGCCGCCGGGGCTCGCCCTCCGGGTCGCGGGGCGGACCGGACGGTGCCGGGGTGGTGTGCGGGCCAGGCATGACGGCGCCCTTCGGATTCGCGCAATTGTGCGCGCGTAGCGTACCCACCTGGTGTGGCCTGCCCGACTGGGGCCGGGTGCGGGGACAGGCCTCGGGCGGCCACCTCGCCGTTGAGGTGGCCGCCCGGGTGTTGGCGTCCTGGGGACGCCGGAGCGGTGAGGTCCCGCGATCAGACCCGAGGTATCAGGCCTCAGGCCTCGGGCATCAGACCTGACGCATCAGACCTGAGGCACCGGGAACGTCGGGTACTCCACCCCGGACACGTGCTGGACGACACGGATGACCTGGCAGGAGTAACCGAACTCGTTGTCGTACCACAGGTAGAGGATCGCGTTGTCGCCGTCGACCTTGGTGGCGCCGGCGTCGACGATCGAGGCGTGGCGCGAGCCGACGAAGTCCATGGACACGGCGTCGGGGGCGGTGGTGAAGTCGATCTGGCGCTTCAGCGGCGAGTTCAGCGAGACGTCGCGCAGGTACTCGAGGACCTCCTCGCGGGTGGTCTCGCGCCCGAGCCGCAGGCTGAGGATGGCGATCGAGACGTCCGGCACCGGAACGCGGATCGAGCTGCCGGTGATCGGCGCCTTGAGGTCGGGCAGCGCCTTGGCGACGGCGGAGGCGGCACCGGTCTCGGTGATGACCATGTTCAGCGGCGCCGAACGGCCGCGGCGGTCGGCCTTGTGGTAGTTGTCCAGCAGGTTCTGGTCGTTCGTGAACGAGTGGACCGTCTCCACGTGGCCGCGCAGCACGCCGTACTCGTCGTCCATCGCCTTCAGCGGCGGGACGATCGCGTTGGTGGTGCAGGACGCGCAGGACAGGACCCGCTCGTCCGGCTTGATCATGTCGTGGTTGACGCCGTGCACGATGTTGGGCACGTCACCCTTGCCGGGCGCGGTCAGGACGACCTTGTCGATGCCGGGGCGCAGGTGCTTGGACAGGCCCTCGCGGTCGCGCCACTTGCCGGTGTTGTCGATGAGGATGGCGTCCTTGATGCCGTACGCCGTGTAGTCGACCTCCGACGGGTCGCCCGCGTAGATCACCTTGATCTCGTTGCCGTTGGCGACGATCGTGCTGTTCGCCTCGTCGACGGTGATCGTGCCCTGGAACTGGCCGTGGATGGAGTCGCGCCGCAGCAGCGAGGCGCGCTTGACGAGGTCCTGGTCGCCGCCCTGACGGACGACGATGGCGCGCAGCCGCAGGCCGTTGCCGGAGCCGGCCTTCTCGATCAGGAGCCGGGCGACGAGGCGGCCGATGCGGCCGAAGCCGTAGAGGACGACGTCGCGGCCGTCGCACCGCTCGATCTTGTTCTCACCCGTGGCGCCGGCGACGGCCTCGGCGGTGAAGTCCGCCACCGACAGGCCGCGGTCGTCGGCCTTGTAGGTCGCGGCGAGCATGCCGATGTCGATCTGGGAAGGGCCGAGATCCAGCGTGGTCAGAGCCTGCAGGAACGGCAGCGTCTCGGTGACCGAGAGCTCCTCACCGGCTATCTGCCGGGCGAATCGGTGGGTCTTCAGGATGCTGACCACCGACTTGTTCACCAGGGAGCGGCTGTGGAGGAGGACCGTGACGTCCTGCTCCCGGTGCAGCTTCCCGATGATCGGGATCATCGACTCCGCGATCTCCTCGCGGTTCTTCCAGCTTGTGAACGAGTCTTCGTTGACAGTCACAGGTGCAGGTCCATCTCTCGATCGAGCTAGGCGGCGCTCATATGCTAACCCCACACTCTTTTGACTGTTCAAGCGGTGTCGCTGAGGGGAATCCCACACTCCGGAGTGCGGTCGCCGTGTGCCCTGGAGTAGCCGCCCCCGGAGATGGCCCAGGATCCCGGCTGTGAAGACGATGGGACATCATTCCAAGACTCGGGGATATTCATCCGCTCATTCGATCTCCCTAATGTTGAGCACATCAACCGCCCGGGGACACCGCCCCGGCCCCTCACAGGGAGAGACCACCATGCGCGCTGTCATCCAGAAGTCCTTCGGAGGCCCCGAGGTCCTGGAGGCCGTCGAGACCGACCGCCCCACCCCGCTCGGCGGCGAGGTCCTCGTCCGCGTCCACGCCAGCGCCGTGAACCCGGTGGACCTGGCCGTCCGCTCCGGCGCCTACCCGCTGCTCGGCGAGCCGCCGTTCGGCGTCGGCTGGGACATCTCCGGCGTCGTCGAGGAGGCCGGCCCCGGCGCCCGCTTCAAGCCGGGCGACGAGGTCTTCGGCATGCCCTTCTTCCCGCGCGCCGCCACGGGCTACGCCGAATACGTCGCCGTGCCCTCCCGCCAGGTGGCCCGCAAGCCCGCCGGCCTCGACCACGTGCACGCCGCGGCCATCCCCCTCGCCGCGCTCACGGCCTGGCAGGGACTGGTGGACGCGGCCCGGCTCACCGAAGGGCAGCGGGTGCTGATCCACCGCGCGGCCGGCGGCGTCGGCCACTTCGCCGTACAGATCGCCAAGGCCCGCGGCGCCCATGTGATCGCCATGGCGAGCGCCCCCAAGCACGACTTCGTACGCGGTCTCGGCGCCGACGAGGTCATCGACTACCGCACCACCGACTTCACGGAAGCGGTCAAGGACGCCGACGTCGTCTTCGACTCCTCCTCCGAGGGCGCCCGCTCCCTCGCCGTCCTGCGCCCCGGCGGCACGCTCGTCAGCATCATGGAGCACTGGAACCAGGAGCTCGCCGCCCAGGTCGAGGCCGCGGGCCGGCACTTCGCCGGGATCTCCGTCGAACCGGACTACGCCTCGCTGGAGGCGATCGCCGCCCTCGTGGACGCCGGCCGCATCCGTCCCCACGTCTCCGGGACGTTCCCGCTGGCCGAGGCGGCCAAGGCCCACGAGCTCGTCGGATCGGGCCGCACCCAGGGCAAGATCGTCCTGACCGTCGACTGACACGGCCGGGACGTAGGCTGGCCGGGCGGCCGCCCGGCCGGTGACGGGAACGAGGGTAAAGAGGAGACGGCGTTGGACATCCTGACCGAGGCGCTGGGCTCGATGCGTACCGGGCAGCCCAGGTCCGTACGCACCCACGGCCGCGCCCCCTGGGGCCTGCGCCTTCCCCCGGTCGCCGGCGCCGGCTTCCACGTGGTGCTGCACGGCACCTGCTGGCTCGTTCCCCTCGGGGACGCTCCGCACCTGAAGCCCGTCGCCCTCGGCCCCGGCGACGTGATCTTCCTGCGCGACGGCCGCGGGCACATCCTCGCCGACCACCCCTCCACGCCGGCCGAGGCGGAGCGGCCCGAGCAGTTTCAGCCGGGCTCGCCCCTCGGGACGGTCACCATCGGCGGCGATGGTCCCAGCACGAGTCTGCTGTGCGGCAACTACCACCTGGACCAGGGGCGCCCCCACCCCCTGGTGAACCAGCTCCCCGAGATCATCCACCTCCCCACCCGGCACGGACGCCACCCCGAACTGAGCGCCGCCGTCCAGCTCCTCGGCACGGAACTGGAGAACCCGCGCATCGGATCGGCCGGCATCGTCCCCGCCCTGATCGACTCGCTGCTCCTCTACATCCTGCGCGCCTGGCTCGAGGACCAGCCCCCGACGGCGGCCAAGGGCTGGGCCGCCGCCCTCGGCGACCGCGCCGTCGCCCCGGCGCTGGCCGCCGTCCATGCGGACCCGGCGGCCCAGTGGACGGTCGAGTCGCTCGCCGAGCGCGTGGGCCTGTCGCGCGCGGCCTTCGCCCGACGCTTCACCGCCCTCGTCGGCGAACCGCCCATGGCCTATCTGACCCGCTGGCGCATGACGACCGCCGCCAAGCTGCTGCGCGAGTCCGACGCCCCGCTCACGACCGTCGCGGCCCGGACCGGATACGGCTCCGAGTACGCCTTCGCCAAGGCCTTCAAACGCGAATACGGCCGGGCCCCGGGCGGCTACCGCCGGGAGGCCCGGGCCGCGTGATGGGTGAAAGCAGCTACCCGGTCCCCGATGCCGTGGCCTACCTGACCGGGCGGTGGACGGTCGACCGCTCCCTGGCCGACCTCGACACCGGCGCCGGCGGGTCGTTCCACGGCACGGCCGCCTTCCGGCCGTCCGACGACGGTGCGTACGTCCTGCACGTCGAGGACGGCGAGCTGAGCTGGGGCGGTACGGTCAACCGGGCCGGGCGGACGCTCAGGCTGGTGCCCGGGCCGGACGGCACGGCCGACGTGATGTTCGCCGACGGCCGTCCCTTCCACGACCTGGACCTGCGCACAGGCCGCTGGACTCCCCGCCACCCTTGCGGTCGTGACCTCTACGACGGCACGTTCACGGTCGTCTCACCCGGTGAATGGCATGTGCAGTGGCGTACCACCGGCCCGGCCAAGAACCTCCTTCAGCGCTCGGTGTACCGGCGGCAGTAACCCGGCCTCCCCGGCCTTCTTTCTCCCCGCGCCAGTGATGCACGGGCTTTCCGCGCCAGGGATGCACAGGCAGGTGTTCTGTGGATTGATGGGGGCAGAGGCGGAGGGACCCGGCCGCACACCGGCCCGTGCGGCGGCGACGCGACGCGACGCGATGCGGGAGGACGGTTTCATGCCGAAGGAGACGGTGGCGGAGCAGTTCGTCGACATCCTGGCGCGTGCCGGGGTACGGCGGCTCTACGGGGTCGTCGGCGACAGCCTCAACCCGGTCGTGGACGCGGTGCGCCGCAACGCCGCCGTCGACTGGGTCCAGGTCCGCCACGAGGAGGCGGCCGCCTTCGCCGCGGGGGCCGAAGCCCAGCTGACCGGAAAGCTGGCCGCCTGCGCGGGCTCCTGCGGCCCGGGAAACCTGCACCTCATCAACGGTCTGTACGACGCCCACCGCTCCATGGCCCCCGTGCTCGCGCTCGCCTCGCACATCCCGAGCGGCGAGATCGGTACCGGCTTCTTCCAGGAGACCCATCCGGACCAGCTGTTCCGGGAGTGCAGCCACTACTGCGAGCTGGTCTCCAACCCGCAGCAGATGCCGCGGGTGCTGCGGACCGGCATCCAGAACGCCGTCGGGCGCGGCGGCGTCAGCGTCATCGTCCTGCCCGGCGACGTCGCGGGCGAGCAGGCCCCGGCCCGTTCGGGGGAGCATGCGCTGGTCACGGCCCGGCCGTCGGTGCGGCCCGGGGACGCGGAGATCGACGCGTTCGCCCGGATGGTCGACCAGGCGGGGAAGGTGACGTTGTTCTGCGGCAGCGGTACGGCGGGCGCCCACGAGGAGGTGATGCGGTTCGCGGAGCGGGTGAAGGCCCCTGTCGGGCACGCGTTGCGAGGCAAGGAGTGGATCCAGTACGACAACCCCTACGACGTCGGCATGAGCGGCCTGCTCGGCTACGGGGCCGCCTACGAGGCCACCCACGAGTGCGACCTGCTGATCCTGCTGGGCACCGACTTCCCGTACAACGCCTTCCTGCCGGACGACGTGAAGATCGTGCAGGTGGACGTGCGGCCCGAGCACCTGGGCCGGCGGTCCGCCCTCGACCTCGCGGTGTGGGGCGACGTCCGCGAGACGCTGCGCTGCCTGACGCCGCGCGTGCAGGTCAAGAGCAGCCGGAAGTTCCTCGACAAGATGCTCGCCAAGCACGCCGACGCCCTCGAAGGCGTCGTGAAGGCGTACACGCGGAAGGTGGAGAAGCACACGCCGATCCATCCGGAGTACGTGGCCTCGATCCTGGACGAGGAGGCCGCGGACGACGCGGTCTTCACCGTCGACACGGGGATGAACAACGTGTGGGCCGCGCGCTATCTCACCCCGAACGGCCGCCGCCGCGTCATCGGCTCCTTCACCCACGGTTCGATGGCGAACGCGCTGCCCCAGGCGATCGGGGCGCAGTTCCTCGACCGGGGCCGGCAGGTCGTCTCGATGTCCGGCGACGGCGGGTTCTCCATGCTGATGGGCGACTTCCTGACGCTGGTCCAGTACGGCCTGCCGGTGAAGGTGGTGCTGTTCGACAACTCGTCGCTGGGCATGGTCGAGCTGGAGATGATGGTGGGCGGCCTGCCGTCGTACGGCACGACCAACCACAACCCCGACTTCGCCGCCATCGCGACCGCCGCCGGCGCGTACGGCGTGCGCGTGGAGAAGCCGAAGCAGGTGCGGGGTGCCCTGCGGGACGCCTTCCGGCACAAGGGTCCGGCGCTGGTGGACATCGTGACCGACCCCAGCGCCCTGTCGATCCCGCCGAAGATCACCGCGGAGATGGTCAGCGGCTTCGCCCTGTCGGCGGGGCGGATGGTCCTGGAGGGCGGCGTGGGACGGATGGTCCAGATGGCGCGCTCGAACCTGCGTAACATCCCGCGCCCCTGAGGGACCCAGCCCCCCGGCGCGTGCCGCCCGAGTGAGCCGCGTCTCACCCGGGCGGCGGTGCTTGTATATGAAACGAGTTGCATAGCAGGATCCGGGTATGGCGCTCGAGCACGCGATCCTCGTCTCCCTGCTGGAGAAGCCCGGCTCCGGCTATGAGCTGGCCCGGCGCTTCGAGCGGTCCATCGGGTACTTCTGGACCGCCACCCACCAGCAGATCTACCGCGTCCTCAAGCGGATGGAGGGCGACGGCTGGATCGACGTGCGCGAGGTGCCGCAGCAGGGCCGGCCGGACAAGAAGGAGTACTCCGTCGCCGGCCCCGGGCGCGCGGCCCTCTCCGGCTGGCTCCACGAGCCGATCGAACCCGAGAGCGTCCGGCACGACCTCGCCGTGAAGATCCGCGGTGCGGCCTTCGACGACCCGGCCGCGCTGATCCGCGAAGTCGAGCGGCACCACCGGGCGCACTCCGACCGGCTCGCGCACTATCTCGCGGGGGAGCTGCGCGACTTCACCGGACCCGAGGCGCCCGCAGCACCCGGCGATGCCGGGCAGGAGCTGCAGCACGTCGTCCTGCGCGGCGGCATCGCCTACGAGCGGATGACGATCGCCTGGCTCGACGACGTCCTCGCCACGCTCCACCGGCTCCGGGCCGGGCACTGACCTGCAGACCACACTCTCCGACACTCTCCGACCTCCACGCCGGAATTCCCGACACTCTCCGACCTCCACGCCGGAAGGGCGAACCTCATGGCCGACCAGCTGCTCTTCAACCCGCGCACCTACGACCCCGCGCACTTCGACCCCGAGACCCGCAGGCTGCTGCGCGCCACCGTCGACTGGTTCGAGGAGCGCGGCAAGCGCAAGCTGATCGAGGACTACCGCTCGCGCACCTGGCTGGCGGACTTCCTCGCGTTCTCGGCCAAGGAAGGCCTGTTCGCCACCTTCCTGACGCCGGCCTCCGCCGCCGGCGGGAACGAGGACAAGCGCTGGGACACCGCCCGCATAGCCGCCCTCAACGAGATCTTCGGCTTCTACGGGCTCGACTACTGGTACGCGTGGCAGGTCACCATCCTCGGCCTCGGCCCGGTCTGGCAGAGCGACAACACCGCCGCCCGCGCCCGCGCCGCCGAACTCCTCTCCCAGGGCGAGGTGTTCGCCTTCGGCCTGTCCGAGAAGAGCCACGGCGCCGACATCTACTCCACCGACATGCTCCTGGAGCCGGACGGCGACGGCGGCTTCCGGGCGAGCGGCTCCAAGTACTACATCGGCAACGGCAACGCCGCCGGGCTCGTCTCCGTCTTCGGCCGCCGCACCGACGTCGAGGGCCCCGACGGCTACGTCTTCTTCGCCGCCGACAGCCGCCACGAGGCGTACCACCTCGTCAAGAACGTCGTCGACTCCTCGAAGTACGTCAGCGAGTTCCGCCTGGAGAACTACCCGGTCGCAGCCGAGGACGTCCTGCACACCGGCCGCGCCGCCTTCGACGCCGCGCTCAACACCGTCAACGTCGGCAAGTTCAACCTCTGCACCGGCGCGATCGGCATCTGCGAGCACGCGATGTACGAGGCCGTCACCCACGCGCACAACCGCATCCTCTACGGCCGCCCCGTCACCGCCTTCCCGCACGTGCGCCGCGAGCTGACCGACGCCTATGTCCGCCTCGTCGGGATGAAGCTGTTCAGCGACCGCGCCGTCGACTACTTCCGCTCCGCCGGCCCCGACGACCGCCGCTACCTGCTCTTCAACCCCATGACGAAGATGAAGGTGACCACCGAGGGCGAGAAGGTCATCGACCTGATGTGGGACGTCATCGCGGCCAAGGGCTTCGAGAAGGACACCTACTTCGCCCAGGCCGCCACCGAGATCCGGGGCCTGCCGAAGCTGGAGGGCACGGTCCACGTCAACCTCGCGCTGATCCTCAAGTTCATGGGCAACCACCTGCTGAACCCGGCCGAGTACGCGCCCGTGCCGACCCGCCTCGACGCGGCCGACGACGACTTCCTCTTCCGCCAGGGACCGGCCCGCGGCCTCGGCGCCATCCGCTTCCACGACTGGCGCACCGCCTACGACGCGTACGCCGACGTGCCGAACGTCGGCCGCTTCCGGGAGCAGGCGGACGCCCTGTGCGCGTTCGTCACCACCGCCGCCCCCGACGAGGAGCAGAGCCGCGACCTCGACCTCCTCCTCGCCGTCGGCCAGCTGTTCGCGCTCGTCGTGCACGGCCAGCTGATCCTGGAGCAGGCCCGCCTGACCGGCCTCGACCGGGACGTGCTCGACGAGCTGTTCGCCGTCCTCGTCCGCGACTTCTCCGCGCACGCCGTCGAACTGCACGGCAAGGACTCCGCCACCGAGGAGCAGCAGCGCTGGGCCCTCGGCGCGGTCCGCCGCCCGGTCGTCGACGACGCCCGCTCGGCCCGCGTCTGGGAGCGCGTCGAGGCGCTGTCCGGGGCGTACGAGATGGCGCCGTAAGACACAGCCGGCCGGGGCCGTTCCGGCACCGGCGTCCGTTCCGCTCCGTTTCTGCCCCGCCCCGGGACCGATACGGTGGCCTGACGAGGCACACCTCATCTGATCGTGAGGAGGCGCGTTGGAGGCCACCGGGGGCGGGGCGGTGCGGTTGCCGCACCTCAGGCTGGACGAGCTGCTGGGAGAGCTCCAGGCGCGGCTCGACACCGCACGCGGTACCTGGGACCGGGTGCACAGCCTGCTGGAAGCAGTGCTGTCCGTCGGGCGCGAACTGGACCTGGAGCACGTGCTGCGCCGGATCATCGAGGCCGCGGTGGTGCTGGTGGACGCCCAGTACGGCGCGCTGGGGGTCATCGGCCCCGACGGGCGTACGCTCTCGCAGTTCCTCACGGTCGGGCTGACCGACGAGCAGATCGAGGCGATCGGGCCGTTCCCCTCGGGCCACGGCCTGCTCGGGGAGCTGATCCGGCATCCCACGCCGCTGCGGCTGCCGAAGATCTCCGAGCACGCCGCCTCGTACGGCTTCCCGCCCGGCCACCCGCCGATGCACAGCTTCGTGGGCGTCCCCATCCGCGTCCGCGACCAGGTGTTCGGGAACCTGTACCTGACCGAGAAGCGCGACGGGGCGGACTTCGACGCCGAGGACGAGGCGGTGCTCTCCACGCTCGCCGTCGCCGCCGGCGTCGCCATCGACAACGCCCGGCTGTACGAGGAGTCCACGCGGCGCGAACGGTGGCTGCGGGCCAGCGCCCGGGTGACCACCAGCCTGATGTCCGGCAGCCCGCGGCAGGACGTGATGGCCCAGATCGCCGAGCTGGCGAAGGAGATCACCGAGGCCGAGCTGGCGACCGTCTCGCTGCCGCTGGACGACGGATCCGCGCTGACCGTCGAGGTCGCCACCGGTGAACTGGCCGACGCCATCCGCGGCTTCGCCCTCCCCGTCGAGGGCTCGCTCGTCGGGCTCGTGCTCTCCGGGCGCGAGCCGGTCTGCAGCCTCAGCGTCGAGGAGGACCCGCGGGTCTCCGCCGTGCCCAAGTCGCTGACCGGGCTGGGCCCGGCGGTGGCGGTGCCGATCAAGTCCGGCGAGACGGTGATCGGTGTGCTGTTCCTGGCCCGGGGGGCGGGGCGGCCGGTCTTCTCGCAGGAGGAGATAGAACCCCTGCTGAACTTCGCCGGGCAGGCGGCCATGGCCATGGAGCTGGCGCAGCGGCGGGCGGACGCCGAACAGCTCACCCTGCTGGAGGACCGCGACCGGATCGCCCGAGACCTCCACGACCTGGCGATCCAGCGGCTGTTCGCCACCGGGATGACGCTGCAGAGCGCCGACCGCTTCATCGACCACGCGGAGGCGTCGGAGCGGGTGCAGCGCGCGGTGAACGACCTCGACGAGACCATCAAGATCATCAGAGCGACGATCTTCGGCCTGCGCTCGCGGGAGACCGCGCCCCAGCACGGGCTGCGTACCCGCGTGGTGCAGACCGTCGGAGGCGCCGCCACGCTGCTCGGCTTCGCGCCGAGCCTGCGGATGGAGGGCCTGCTGGACACCCGGGTGCCGCGCGCCGTCACCGACGACGCGGTGGCGGTCCTGGAGGAGGCCCTGACGAACGTCGTCCGGCACGCGCACGCGACCTCCATCGGCGTCGCCGTGGTCAACGACGGCCGGGACCTGGTGCTCACCGTCACCGACGACGGCGTCGGCATACCCGGCGAGGGGCGCCGCAGCGGGTTGCGCAACCTCGCCGAACGCGCGGAACGGCACGGCGGGCGGCTGGTGCTCTCCGCTCCCACCGGCGGCGGCACGGTTCTGACCTGGCGCGTCCCCCTCCCGACGGAATAGCCGGGAGAGTCCCCGTCGCCCCGGAACGCGATCCCCCGGCCGGCTTACGACCGTCCACCGGGCCCGTCGCCGTGTTCACCCGGGCCGCCCGCGCCACCCGGTCCGGCGGCCCGGGTGGCGAGGACGGCCGCCTGGATGCGGCGCTCGACGCCGAGTTTGGCGAGCAGCCGCGAGATGTGGTTCTTGACGGTCTTCTCGGACAGGAACAGCTTCTTGCCGATCTGACGGTTGGTGAGCCCGTCCCCGATCAGGGCGAGGATGTCGCGCTCGCGGGGCGAGAGACCGGCGAGCCGCCCGTCGCCGGGTCCGGCGTCCTCACCGTCCCCGCGCAGGCTGCTCATCAGGCGCGTGGTCGTGGCCGGGTCGAGCATGGACTGGCCCGAGGCGACGGTACGGATGGCGGAGACGAGATCGGAGCCCTTGATCTGCTTGAGGACGTACCCGGCGGCTCCGGCCATGATCGCGTCCAGGAGGGCGTCATCGTCGTCGAACGAGGTGAGCATCAGGCAGGCCAGCCCCGGCATCCGCGAGCGCAGCTCCCGGCAGACCGTGATGCCGTCGCCGTCCGGCAGCCGTACGTCCAGGACGGCGACGTCGGGGCGGAGGGCGGGCCCCCGGGCGAGGGCCTGGTCGATGGTGCCCGCCTCGCCGGCAACCACGATGTCGTCCTCGGCGTCCAGCAGGTCGTGGACGCCCCGCCGGACGACCTCGTGGTCGTCCAGGAGGAAGACCCGGATCGGCCTGTCCGGGGAGAACGCCTCTGTCTGGTCCACAACCGGCTCCCGTCGACGGTCGGCGCACCGCTTCGACGGCCGGTGTGCCGCTGCGCTGCCTCGATCATGATCTGCCGCGAGCGCCGTCCGCCATGGGCCGAACGGCCCTGGGGCGGCGGTGCACCGGGGGCTGTGTCGCGGGTTCCGTTCGTGACGGCCGTGCGCGGGAGCCGGAAGACGGGGTTGCCGTGCGCTGAGGGGCCGTTGCACTGTGTTCTGCAGAAACGATTGTATGCAGGGCGGAGGACGGCCGCCGCTGCGACTCACGGAGGCGGGGGCGGCCGGGCGCGTCCTGCTGCGGCGACTCATCGGTCGGCAGCAGTTCAGGGCGCGGCGAAGCGGTGACGGCTCACATACGCAGCAGCCGCTCTGTGATCTCCCGGTACTGCCGTAGTGCGAGCCGCAGTTCCTCCGTCTCCGCCTCGGTGTCCTGGCCCTGCCGGTTCGCACGGAGGGTGCGCCTTCGTTCCGCGAGGGCGTCAGTGAGGCAGGCGACGGCTTCGTCGAAGGCGCCCCCGGCTTCCTCCACCGCCAGGCGCGGCCTGTCGACGAAGGTGCTGACGGCCTGCTGGAGGCGCGTGGTCAGTTTGTCCCGGGAGTCCTGCGGGAACAGCCGTCCGCAGCCCGGGACGCGGCCGGGACCGTCGGCATCCGTGACGGGTCCGAGCGGTGGCCGGGCCGGCTCGGGGGGAGGCGTGTGGGGGGCGCGTGGCTCAGCGGGGGGCCGGCTTCTGGCCGGGGGTTGCTGTGCGCGTTCTTGGTCGTACATCATCACGTGCCCCTATCCCTTCGCGTGACGCCGGCCAAGCCCCTCGGCGCGTGGTGGCGGTCTTCGGAGGACTGCGGCTGTCGTCGGCCCGAGTCGTCCGGTCGTTGCGTGAGCAGTTCGTCGAAGAGGTCCCGGGCCTCGACCACGGCCTCCCGCATCTCCTCCGTGCCGGCCCGGCCGTGCACGGCCATGTGCACCCTGCGGTATCCGTGGACCTGCCCGGCGTGGTGGACGGAGAGCGCGGCCAGCTGTTCCTCGAACTCCTCACCGCCGGGGAAGCCCCGCTCCTTCGCCAGCCGCGCCAGTACCACATCCGCCCCGGCGGCCGCCTCCCACGGCGAGTCGACGAACCACTCCTGGATCCGGGCCCACAGGACCACGTACTGCTCGCGGGCCCCGGGCGGCAGCGGCTGCTTTTTGAGGGCCCCGTGCCGCTGCACGCGCTCATCGAGTTCCCGCTCGGCTTCCTTGATGTTGCCGTCGTGGCGGGCGACGGCACGGGCGTACTCGGGGCCGAAGCGCCGTTTCAGCCTGTGCCCGCCACTTGCCCGGCCGCGTCCGGTGAAGAGGACGGCGGCCACAACCGTGACGGTCACGATGATCGAGGCAGCGATCACAACGGTGGACATGGCTGCCCTCGTCGGCACCCGGCTCGTAAGCCGCTCTGTTTCATTCCCGTCAGCTCCTGTCGGTCGTACCTCGCATCTGCGCCTGCCGGGTGGTGCCCACGCGGCGCGGGCGCCACCCGGGGCGGTCGGGGTCAGCGTTTGAAGGCGTCCTTGGCCTTCTCGCCGGACTGCTTCAGATTTCCCGCGACGCGGTCCGTCTTCCCTTCCGTTTCCAGCCGCCTGTTCCCGGTGGCCCGGCCGATGCTCTGTTTGATCTTTCCGCTGAGCACCTGTGTCTTGTCCTTGAACTTCTTTCCCAGACTCATGGCAGTCCCTTTCGCGTTCATCGGGATGTGCAGGCGTCGTTCTCGTGGGTGGGCCGAAGCCTGAGGCCGGCTAACGGCGGGCGCGGCCGTAGCGGGACCCGCCACGGCTACGGGTGCGGCGGCCGAGGCCGAAGACCGAGACGATCAGTACGACGCCCGCGGCGATCCACAGCAGGTGCATGGCGAAGCCGAGCCCGAACAACAGCAGAGTCAGCAGGAGGAGGACAATCCAGATGTTCACGGCCGGACCTCCGATGGGCACAGGTGAGGATTCCCTGAGTTCCGCGAGGTCCGGGCGAAGCTGGACGGGGGGCGTCGCCCGGAGAATGCCGGGGCGTCGTAGCCCTACGCCGTGAGAGTCAGTCAACGCCCGGCGCTCTCCCCTGTCAACGGATGTGCAGCAGTGGCGCGTTCCGGCCTGTGAGCCGGGGCCGATGGGGCTCGCGATGAGGCGTTGGCGGCTTCCGTCGGGTCGGCCGGTGGCAGGACGTGATCCTCCCACCAGGACAGGCCCATGACACCGGCGAGCAGAACGAAAGGGGTCAGAGCAGGGATGATCAGCGCGTACATGAGTACCGCCTGCCGTCAGATGCGTGCGACGCGGACGGGCGGCGGAGCGCTGCCCGCGAGGAGAGCGCCGGTGCCGGGCCGGAATCGCGTGGCGACGGCGAGTGCGGGGCCGTCCCCGGCCGTCCTGAGGAGGCTTCCGGCACCGATGCGCAGCGTGCGCCCGAGGACGCGAGGTGAGTGCTCGCTGCTGCCGGGGGCCGGGGCTGCACCGCGCAAGCTAGTCCTGCTCGCCGAACATGAATAGGTGTCATATTGTGGTGGCTTCAGGGACGTTCCTGGGATGAGGGCGGGGCTACGCTGCGCGGTGAGGCCCCGGTCCCCGGCAGCGCGAGATCCCTTCCGCTCCGAGGAGGCGCGTGATGCGCATAGGTGCCGGAACCTCCCGCACCGCCCTCGGGCTCCTGCCTTCTGCGAGGGCTGATCCCCGTGGCCTCCGCCTTGTGCCACCGGTCCTGGTGCTCGCACCGGGCGTCCGCCATGGGCCGGCGGCACAAGGTCCCTGATGTGCCGGGGGGGGGACCGCGGCGCTGATCCCTCCTTCCAGGGGTCGTACCTGGTGCGGGGTCTACTCGCGGGGGTCCCGGGTCTTCGCGTCAGCTTCGGAAGCCCTGTCCTCGGCGTCCTCCTTGGTCTGCTTCACTCTGTCGCGCGCCACATGCTCCGCGTGCTTCGTACGAGCCTTCTCGCCGGGGCGAGGGTGTTTGGCCTCGTCGGCCAGGTGACGTTCCTTGTCCTGGGACTGATCGGCGTTTTCCATGGTCACTTCCCTCGTGAGGCTCGGACTGATGGATCACTATCACCATGTCACCGGTAGTGAGGCTCCGCACGGCGTCACCGACGCCCGGCCTGCTCGGCCGGCAACGGCACCCCGGCCTGATCGTCCGGTTGCCGGGGCGCTACGCCCGTGGGGGAGCCCACCTGGTACGCGGAGACCATGCCGGTGAGGAGCCGGGCGAGGGTGTCGGCGAGACCGGCGCGTAGGCCGGGCCGTCAAAGCCGGCTCTGTGCAGGGGTGTTGGCGGGCTCCCGAAGGGGCTACGTTGTGCAGTGAGGCCCCAGCCCCCGGCAGCGTTGAGATCCGGTCCGTTCCCTGGACTTGTGCGGGAGGCGCCCGGCGGGCCGAGCCGGTTCCTCCTGGCCTTTCCCGACGTCAAGACTGCGGCGCGGTCCGCGGCCGTCGGCGCGCCGGGCCCGTAGGCCGGGGAAGTGGTCCAGGGCACCCGGCCGAGCCGTGGAGGCCATCATGCTGTCCGTCCTTCTCATCCTCGTCGTAGCACTGGTCGGTTTCGGATTCCTCCACCCCCTCTTGTGGGTGGCCGCAGCTGTGCTGATCTTCGGTGTCGTCCGGTACGGCCGTGGCGACGCCGGGCGCCCGGGCTTTTTTCGGCACGGCCGGGACTATCAGGAGTACCGGGACCGCAGGGATCGGCTGGACCGTTGGGACCGCCGCTACCGTCAGCAGCGGCGTGGCCGCTGGGCGCGACAGGACCGTCGGGACCACCGGCACGACCAAGAGCGCAGGTGACCCTCGCGGACCGGTATTGCCCCAAAGCAGGTGCACCCATTGACGTCCAGGTCTGGAAGCCTGCCCTCGGTTCGGCCATTCCCCTTCTCCTACTTGCCCCAGATCTTCCGGTAGGCGGCGCGGTAGCCGGGCGGGTCCCAGGAGGTGGTTCCGGCGCTGTTGGCGGCGGTGGTGATGTGGACGGGGGCGACGTAGCCGCTGGCGGGGCGGCCGGAGAAGGCGCGGTTGAATTCGTCGACGGTCTGCCAGCCTTGTTCGGTGAGGGCTTCGGGGACGGTGGCGGTCTGGAATTGCTTGCTGTTGATGCGCTGGAAGGCGGAGGGGTCGCCGTCGCCCGCGCCGATGTTGTACGGGGGGCCGCCGCCTTTCCTGCGGGCGGCGCGCAGGGCCGGGGCCGCGTCGGCGAAGTAGACGTCGTTGATGGCGACGGAGTGGGTCCAGGCGTCCGGGAAGCGGGAGAGGAGGGAGGAGACTTCCTGGGGCGTGCGGCTGCTCGTGTCGGAGATCGGGATGTTCTCCTCCGCGAGGAGCTCCACTCCGGAGCAGGTGGCGAGCTCCTTCTTGATGAGCTCGGACTTGTTCCTGGCGAAGGGGATCGAGGCGTCGGTGAACACGACGACTCCGGCGGTGCCGTGGGAGTGGGCGATGACCCAGTCCGCGCTGATCCGCGCGACGTCCTCGACCCGGGTGGTGATGTTGGTGAAGAGACCGGCGTCCCTGCTCGGGCCGGGGGAGCCGACCGCGTGCCAGCCGATGAGCGGGATGCGGTCGGTACGGGCCTTCGCGACCTGCTGGGACGTCAGGTGGGGGTCGAAGCCGCCGATGACGATGCCCGCCGGCCGCAGGGTGATGGCCTGGCTGAACGCCGCCTGGATCCCGGCGGGCGTGCCCTGGCCGTCGATCACGCGGACGTCCCAGCCGATGGCTTTCGCGGCTTCCTGCACGCCGTGGGCGGTGCCTGCGACACCGGGGTTGGTCATGGTCTGCGCGACGTAGACGATC
This sequence comes from Streptomyces hiroshimensis, assembly GCF_014650335.1. GTDB lineage: Bacteria > Actinomycetota > Actinomycetes > Streptomycetales > Streptomycetaceae > Streptomyces > Streptomyces hiroshimensis. The sequence continues at coordinate 89,673 of NZ_BMUT01000007.1, read as the reverse complement.
TTCTTGCCGCGGACCGCCCGGGGGCCGGTGGCGGGGCCGTCCCATGCCGCGTCGGTCTTCTCGGCCTGCCGGGTGGCCGCCCGGGCCTTCGCCAGGGCGGCGGGGCAGCCGGCCGCCGTCGGCTCCGGGGGCGGGGAGGCGGCGCCCGTCGACGCGCCGCGTTCGCAGCCGGCGGTGGCGGCGCCTGCCGCCACCGCCACCGCCAGTGCGACCGCACCCGCCAGGGTGGTCTTGCGGTTCGCGTGCACGGGCGCTCCTTGCGGGACGTCAGCCGAGGGGGAGGAGGCGGTCAGGGGACGTGGTCACGGGGTGGCTCCGGGCGGCTGACGGGGCGTCCGGGAGGGTTGCGTCCGCCGTTGGCGCAGCTGCCGCCGCGCGGCGTAGCCGGCGAGGCCGACCGCGAGGAGCAGGGTGCTGCCGTTGAACAGCGGGGTGACCCAGAACCGGGCGCCGAGCTGGCCGATGCCCGCGAGGCCGACGGCCAGGACGGTGACGGCGACGAGGGTCCCCAGGGCGTTGGCGCGGCCGGGCCTGATCGCGGTCGAGCCGAGCAGCGCGCCGACGAAGGCGGGCAGCAGGTAGTCCATGCCGACGCTGGGGTTGCCGGTCTGCTGCTGCGCGGCGAGCAGCACACCGGCGATGCCGACGACCAGCCCCGATCCGGTGAAGGCGTAGATCACGTAGCGCCGGGAGGGGATGCCCACGAGGTCGGCGGCGCGGGCGTTGGACCCGATGACGTAGAGGTACCGGCCCAGCGGCAGGCGTTCGAGCACCAGCCACAGCACGGCGGTGAGGGCGAGGACGTAGAAGGCGGAGACCGGCAGGCCGAGGAAGCGGGAGTCGTAGAGGGCCGTGAAGGCGTCCGGCAGGCCGTGCGGGCCGGGGACGATCCGGGCGCCGTCGGTGATCCAGCCGGTGAAGGCGTACATGATGCTGCCGGTGCCGAGGGTGGCGATAAAGGAGTCGATCTTCGCGAATTCGACGACGACGCCGTTGACCGCGCCGACGGCCGCCCCGCCGAGGACCACCACGAGGCAGGCGAGCGGCCAGGGCCACCCTTCGGCGACGACGAGCTGCATCGTCATGACGTGCGCGAGGCCGAGGCCGTAGCCGATGGACAGGTCGAACTTGCCGGTGGCGATGGGGATCGTCGCGCCGAGCGCGAGCATGGCGGGGATCGACTGGCCGGACAGGACGGCGGAGACGTTGTCGAGCGTGGGGAAGGTGCCGGGCAGGGCGAGGGAGAAGGCCAGGAACAGCAGGGCGGTCAGGGCGAGGAGGCCGTAGGCGCCGAGGAGGTGACCGAAGAAGCGGCCCCAGGGGTGCCGGGGAGGGGAGGGATACGGCGCAGGAGGGGGCGGGGGAGAGGAAGGGGAGGGCGGGGTCATCGTCACGGTGCCCCGGTGAGGGCGGCCATGTCCGACGCGGCGTGGGTGAGCGCGGTGACCGTGAGCGCTTCGCCGCTCAGCTCCGCCGTCACGGTTCCGCGGGCGAACACCAGCGCCCGGTGGCACACGTCGGCGACCTCCTCGAAGTCGGTGGAGATGAGCAGGACGGCGAGACCGCGGGCCAGTGCGTCCCGGAGCAGGCGGTAGATCGCCGCCTTGGCGCCGACGTCCACGCCGGCGGTCGGCTCCTCCAGGATCAGCAGGCTCCGGGTCGCCCCCAGCCAGCGGCCGATCATGACCTTCTGCTGGTTGCCGCCGGAGAGGGTGGCGATCGGCCTCTCGCTGTCCCGGGGGTGCACCGAGAAACGCTCGATCAGGGCGGCGGCCCTGGCGCGCTCGCGCCCGGGGCTGATCCAGTGCGCGCCCTGCAGGCCCGCCGCCCGGGGGTTGGCCAGGAAGTTCTCCCGCACGGTCAGTTCGGCGGCGCAGCCCTCCTCCTGACGGTTGCTGGACACGAAGCCGACGCCGGCGCCGACGGCGTCGGCGGTCGTGCCCGGCCGGTACGGACGCCCGCCGAGCAGGATCCGGCCGCCGAGGACCGGCCGGGAGCCGGCGAGGGCGCGGCCCAGCTCCATGTGCCCGGCGCCGGTGAGGCCCACCATGCCGAGGATCTCGCCGGGGCGCAGCCGCAGGCTGACGGGCCCGGTGTTCCCGGTCCGCACGCCGTCGAGGCTCAGGACGGCCGGGCCCGGGGCGGGGGCGGCGATGCCGTGGCCGCCCGGCCCGTGGCCCGTGATGTCGTGGCCCACGATGTCGTGCACCAGCCGGGCGGGGCCGTAGCCGGCGAGCGGGCCGTGGCTGACGAGGCGGCCGTCGCGCAGAACGGCGAACGTGTCCGCGACCTTGTACACCTCGTCGAGCCGGTGGGTGACGAAGACGACGGCGCGGCCGTGGTCGCGCAGGGCGTGCAGGACGCCGAAGAGCCGGTCGCAGTCGGCCGCCGGGAGGCTGGCGGTCGGCTCGTCCAGGACGATGAGTGCGGCCCGGGTGCACAGGGCGCGGGCGATGGCGACCAGGGAGCGCTCGGCTCGCGTGAGGTCGGCGACGACGGCGTCCGGGTCGAGGTGCGCGGCGACGATGCCCAGGGCCTCGGCGCACCGCCGGCGGGTCCGCCGCCAGGACACCAGTTTTGCGCGGCGCGGGTATCCGGTGCCCAGGGCGATGTTCTCGGCGACGGTCATCCAGCCGACCAGGCCCAGGTCCTGATGGATGAAGGACATGGACCGGGAGGCCGCTTCGGTGCCGAGCGGGTGCCCGGCGACGGTCACCTCGCCCGCGTCCGCGTGGTGGACGCCCGCGAGCACCTTGATGAGGGTGGACTTCCCGGCGCCGTTGGCACCGAGCAGGGCCAGCACGCTGCCGGAGCGGATGTCGAGGTCGACCCCGTCCAGGGCCGGGGTGCCGCCGAGCCGTTTGCTCAGGCCGCGTATGCGGACGAGGGGCTCGGGGCCGCGGCCCGGGAGAGGACGGATGTCAGGAGCGTCGTGCACGGACTCCTCCGGGACCTATCAGGGCCAATTACCGCATTTCATTATGTTACGGCCATCTCTGGTCCCGCTGCCGGACGGGCCGTCAGATCGCCGGAATGTCGTCGAGTCCGTCGAGGCCGCCGAGTCCGTCGAGGAACGCCCCGGCGGCGAAGGACTTGCCACCGGGCACCTCCAGGGCGCACTCCGCCCAGATGACCTTGCCCTCGGCCGTGTAGCGGGTGCCCCAGCACTGGGAGAGCTGGGCGACGAGGAACAGGCCGCGGCCGCCCTCGTCGGTGGTGGCCGCGTGGCGCAGGTGCGGGGCGGTGCTGCTGGTGTCGGCGACCTCGCAGGTCAGCGCGCGGTCGTAGAGCAGGCGCACCTGGATGGGGCCGGTGCCGTACCGGACGGCGTTGGTGACCAGCTCGCTGAGCAGCAGTTCGGTGGTGAAGGCGATCTCCTCCAGCCCCCACTCGGTCAGCCGGGCGGTGACGGCGGCGCGGACGGAGGAGACGAGGGCGGGGTCGGCGGGCAGGTCCCAGACGGCGATCCGGTGCGGGTCCAGGGTGTGGGTGCGGGCGACGAGCAGGGCGATGTCGTCGGCGGGGTGCTCGGGGACCACGCTCTGGACGACCTCCCGGCACGTGTCCTCCGGCGGGCGGTTCGGGTGGGACAGGGCCCGGCGCAGCTGCTCCAGCGCCACGTCGAAGTCGCGGTGACGGTCCTCGATGAGCCCGTCGGTGTAGAGGACGAGCTGGCTGCCCTCGGGAAGGAGGAATCCGGCGCTCTCGAAGGGGAGGCCGCCCAGCCCCAGCGGCGGGCCCGCGGGCAGCTCGGGGAAGGTGACGGTGCCGTCGGGACGGACCAGCGCGGGCGGGGGGTGGCCGGCCCGGGCCATGGTGCACTGCTGCGTGGTGGGGTCGTAGATGACGTACAGGCAGGTGGCGCCGATGATGCCGGTGTTGCCGTTGGACGGGTCCTCGCCGCACTCCTCCCGGTCCAGGCGCCCGACGAGGTTGTCGAGGTGGGTGAGGACCTCGTCGGGAGCCAGGTCCAGCTCGGCGAAGGTGCGCGCGGCGGTGCGCAGCCTGCCCATGGTGGCGGCGGCGTGCAGCCCGTGGCCGACGACGTCCCCGACGACCAGGGCGACGCGGGTGCCGGAGAGGGGGATGACGTCGAACCAGTCGCCGCCGACGCCGGACTCGGCCGGCATGTAGCGGTGCGCGACCTCGACGGCGCTCTGCTCGGGGAAGCCCTGCGGCAGCAGGCTGTGCTGCAGGGCGAGGACCATGCTGTGCTCGCGCGTGTAGCGGCGGGCGTTGTCGATGCAGATGGCGGCGCGCGTGGCGAGCTCCTGCGCCAGCGAACGGTCGTCGTCGCCGAAGGGGGCGGGGTCCTGGGCGCGGTAGAAGCTCGCTATGCCCAGGACGATGCCGCGGGCGAGGAGCGGGACGGCGATGAGGGAGTGGACGCCGTGGGCGAGGAGGCGCTGGGCGCGCACGGGGTGCTGGGAGATCCAGCCCGGGGCGGCTCTCAGATCGGGCTCCAGGATGGTCTCCCCGCTGGTCAGGCAGCGCAGCTGGGGGGTGGTCGGCTTGAGGTCGACCCGTTCGCCTGCGGGGTAGAAGGGGCAGTCGTCGCGGATGCCGTGGACCACCGTGCGGTGGAGGTCCTTGAGGGGGTCGGCCGGCTCGTCGCCGCGCAGCACCGCCGCGGGAAGGTCGATGGTGACGTAGTCGGCCAGGCGCGGGACGGCCATCTCGGCGAGTTCCAGGGCGGTGCGGCCCACGTCCAGCGTGGTGCCGATACGGGTGCTGGCCTCGGCCAGCAGCTCCAGGCGGCGGCGGGCCGCGACGGCGTACTTCCCCACGCCCGGCTCGCCCACCAGCACCAGCCCGCTGGTCGTGCCGCCGTCGGCGGGAGGGCCGGGGCCGGCACCGCCGGGTACACCGGATGCTGCGGGTGCGCCGGATGCAGCGGGTGTCCCGGGCCTGTGGGCCGTCGGGGCGGCCCGGCCGGGCACGTGGCCGGGAGGGTGCCCGGGCAGCGTGGCGACGTCGGTGAGGGTCTGCTGCGCCAGGAGGCCGGGGGGTGCACCGGCCTCGGGGGAGACGGCGAGGCGCTGGTGCCGCGAGGGGATGACCGCCTCGACGGCGAGGCCCTCCACCCCGGAGGCGCTCGTCACCGGGCGGCTCAGCAGGGTGACGCGCCGGTCGCCGGGCAGGACGACCTCGACGGCGGCCCGCTGGGCCGAGGCGAGCAGCTCGCCGGCCTTCTCCTTGAGGATCATCTGGTCGCGCCAGTCGAGGCCGCTCGCGGCGAGCTCGCTCAGCTGCCCGTTGACGGGCGAGCCGTCGGCCGGCGCACGGCGCCTGGCGTCGAGGTAGGCCTTGAGCAGGGCGCGCTCCCGCGCCGAACTCTGTCCCAGCAGCCGCCGTTCGATGGCGTCGGCCGCCCTGCGGATCACGACGTCCAGCGCCGTGTCCGCGTCGGTGTAGGGGTAGCCGAAGCAGAGAACTCCCTCGATGCGCCCGCTGAGCAGGTCCCGTACGGGGATCGCCACGCACGCGTTCGCCTGCGAGCGTTCGGCGAAGTGCTCGGCGCCGTAGATGTTGACCAGTTGCCGCTCCGCGAGCGCCAGGCCGATGCCGTTGGTCCCGCCGTACTTCTCGGCGAACACGAAGCCCGGGACGCTCTGGATCGCGGCCAGGTGCCTGACCATGGAGGCTTCGCCGAAGCGGCGCTGGAGCACCGCCCCGCGCGCGTCGGCGAGCGAGATGTTCATGCTCCTGCCGTCGAACATGGCCTGCAGCCGGCTCATCACGGGCGCGGCCGCGCGGACGAGGCGGCCGTCGAGATCGAGATCCTGGGTGTAGGGGAGCTCGCACCCCTCGGGCGAGAGCCCCAGCGCCCGGGAACGCTGCCACGAGTTCAGGATCGGGCTGCGCACGGCGTCCTCGACCGTCCCGCCGCGAAGGAACTGCTCGCGGGCGAGTACGGGGCCGATGTCGTCCGCCACGAGCCCCATCCGGATCACTTCCCTCATCGGTACGTGCGCCGATGGCCGCCCGTACCAGGGAGCGGCTGCACTGTTGTTCCATTTTAGAACTTTGCCGACATAACGGAACGATTCACGGGTGCGCGCCCGGCCGGTCACAGTCCGTGATGCCCGGCGCGCGGGTCGAGCCGAGCCGGACCGGGCCGTCGGCACCGCGACCGGTCAGAGCACCGCGACCGGGTTGACGGGCGAGCCCGTGCCGCCCGGGATGTTCAGGGGTGCTACGAGGAGTAGGAACTCGTAACGGCCCGTCCCGGCGGCGGCCGCGGAGAGCTCTTCGAGGTCGAGGTTGTCCAGCAAGGGCACCCCCATCGCGGCGATGGCGAGCGTGTGGACGGGGGAGTGCAGCCCCTCGACCGGCGAGGGGCGTACGTCGCTGTCGCCGTCGCTGCCGAGCAGGGCGATGCCGCGCTCGGCCAGCAGGGGCACGGCGTCCACGTGGAGGCCCGCGCAGGAGGCGTCGGGGTCCCAGGCGCCCAGCTCCCGGCGGCGCAGGAAGCGGCCGACCCGCAGCAGCACCGCATCGCCCTCGCCGATCGTGACGCCGTGCGTCCTCTCCGCGGCGACGATGTCCGCGGCGTGGACGGCCTGTCCCGGTTCCAGCCAAGTGCGGCCCAGGACGGCCGGCAGGTCGAGGAGCACCCCCTTGGTCACCAGGGGACCGAGGGCCGCGACCTCGCCGAAGCGGGTGCCTGCGGCCCCGACGAGGTCGCGCGCCGTGCCGCCGCCGTAGAAGCGCCCGCGGTAGGCCATGTGCGAGAGCGCGTCCAGGTGGCTGACGGCCTTGCCGTGGTAGTCGGCGCCGATGAAGTCCTTGTGGGCGGCGGGCTCGGGCGCCTCGACGTCGCCGAGGTCGGACATGTAGTGCAGGGCGGGCCTGGTGTTGTCCGGGCCGGGTTCGGTGTCCCACGGCCGCGCCATCGGCACGACGGTGCCCGTCCGGACCAGGGCTGTGGCCCGCCGGACGTGGTCCGCGGTCACCCGGTTCCAGGCCCCGCGGTCGGCGGGCGCCCAGCGGCCCCACGTGCGGACTCTCGCGAAGAGCGCGTCGAACTCCTCGCGGGAGACGGCCGGCCCGTTGCGGTCGCCGGTCGGCGGCGGAGGCGGTCCGCCGGTGGGCGGGGGAGTCGGCGCATCGGTCGGGAAGCCCATGTCCATGGTGCTGAATGATGAGCCGTCGGCCGCCGGATGCGGGCGTCATACGGGCGGGCATTTCGGTGACAGCGGCTCTACGCGCGTTGACGGCGGTGATCGAATCACTGAACCCCCGGTGTGTCCACTCGACACACCGGCTCACAGGGAACTCACAGCTTCTGTCTCGAACCTTTCGCCTCACCCGGAAGGCCGTTGACCTCTCGTCGCCCACGTGGCCAACATCGTGAGCATGTCAACTGGCTGACTGATGATCAGTCAGGACGCAACGGGAGGAAGCAAGTTGAGGAAAATCGTGACCAGGGTGCGCGCGGCGACAGCCGTGGGCGCAGCCGCCCTGATGCTGCCGCTGGCGGCGTCGATACCGGCCAGTGCCGACCAGGCCCCGGCCGAGGACACCGGCCGGACGATCGTCTCCGACACCCCGGAGCTCCAGCGCGTACCCGACAGCCGGCGTGCCGACACCGGGACGGGTGAGGCCGCCGCAGCAGCCGTGCTCGACTGCCCGGTGGGGTACTACGACTTCAACCGCACCCAGTCGTGCGCGCACTACGACACGTCGATCACGTTCCTGCTGAACGGCAGGCCGAACGGCACCGCGAAGGTCCGCGTCAAGGCCACCGCCGAGCTGGAGCCGCGCAACCGCTACAAGTGGAAGCAGAAGGTGGCGGTCAAGCTCACCAATCCGACGATCCCCGAGGCCGCCGCCGTCTCGATGACGGTGGGCCTGCGCTGCAACGGCTGTACGTCCACGCCGGGCGGAACGAAGATCCTCTTCCCCGGCGTGACGTGGACGTTCGACATGGAGGCGGGCAGCCCCGGCCGCGACAAGGTGATCGAGTCCGTCTACCCCGAGGCGACGATCACCGCGCCGCGGCACGACAGGGGCACGATGCGGCTGGGACCGACGTTCAAGCCGCGCTGCGACAGCACCGCCCGCGTCACCGACGCCCGCACGGGCGGCTGTGTGTACCCGCAGTACACGCCGAGCTGGAAGCTGGACGTCACCGACAACGACGTCGCGGCCGTGGCCTGGCACGTCGACTGGGCGCAGCGGAACCTCAAGGGGCACTGGGGCAAGAAGGGTGCGGGCAACCCCCTGCACCGCACCATGGACCAGGCCATCCAGCGGGAGAACCGGCGCGAGGCGTGCGTGCGCGGCGTTCCCCGCCCGCCGAACAGCGGCGGCCAGTCGTGCGACGAGTACCCCATGGCGCAGACCCTCGAAGGCGCGTCGCGGAACAAGGACTACTCGTGCCAGTTCCTCAACGCACGGCAGAACTCGAAGGAGGGCAGCCTGCGCAAGTCGTACCTGAACGGCCAGCGCGTGCTGGAGAACGACGCGTTCTGGGTGGACGTCGTCAAGCCGCACGGCGCCGTGCGCCCGGCCACCGTGGCCGAGCCCTCGCTGATGGGCCCGGTGGGCTGCGGGCAGGACCCCAACCCGTAAGCCCTCCGTCAAGATGAAGGGGCAGGCCCCGTCCGGGGCCTGCCCCTTCCCTTCTTCCCCGTGCCCCCTTTCCCGCCCTTTGAAAGGAACCACCCGCCGTGGCCACCCTGATAGCCCGCGTGACCGATCCGCTGCTCTTCGTCGACGCCGGCCGCATCGACCTGCTCGACCAGTCGATGGCCGACTTCGAACCCGACTACTCCGTCAACGGCCTCGTCGACACCCGCCCCGAAGGCGCGGCCGCAGCCGTCATCACCGCGACCGAGACCGGCGACGTCACGGTGACGGCCGAGCTCTGGGACGGCCCGCCGCAGCTGCTCGCCGACGCCTGGCAGGACGTGGCCGAGGTGCAGGTGCACTGGCCGACCGGCGAGCCGATGGAGATCGGCCGGGGCAACAGCTCCCTGGACGAAGAGCCTTCGCTCCCCCTCCCCGGCCCCGGGGACTACCGCATCCGCGTGTCAGGCCGGCACCGCGACGAGCCGGAACCGCGCGACGACGACGCCCCTGTGGAGGAGTACCTGATCCAGGTGTGGGCCGCCGCTGCGGGGCAGGGCGGAGCCGCGGGCGCCCCCGTGGTGCACAAGCAGACCAGCCGCATGGGCCACCAGTACCGGACGGGCAGCTGACCCCGCACCTGCACCCACCGCCCGTGCCTACGCCGTCCGCCGCTGCTCCGGCACGGGCGCGTCCCGGAACTGCGCGCGCTGCATCTCGTACAGGCCGAGGAAGACGCCCCCGGGGATGTTCAGCAGGTCTTCGAACGTGCCGCTCTCGCGGAGCTCCCCCTTCTCCAGTACGTGGATGACGTCGGCGTGCCGCACGGACGCGAGACGGTGGGTGATCAGGACGACGGTCTGCCCGCCGTCGGCGAGCCTGCGGATCTGCTCGAAGACCTCCAGCTCGGCGCGGGCGTCCAGGGCCGAGGTGGGCTCGTCGACGACGAGGACGGCGGCGTCGCGGTAGCGGGCACGGGCGATGCCCAGCCGCTGCCACTGGCCGCCGGAGATCTGGTGGCCTCCCTTGTAACCCTTGGACAGCAGCGTGTCCCAGCCCTTCGGCAGCTCCGCCACGACCTTGTCGGCGCCCGCGTGGGCGGCGGCCTCCTCCAGTGCCTTCTGGTCCAGCGGCCGGTCGGTGCGGCCGATGGCGATGTTCATGCGGCACGTGAAGGGCCACCGGTGGAAGTCCTGGCCGACCATCGCGATCCGCGAGAACAGCTGCGCCCGGTCCAGCGCGCCGGCGTCCACGCCGTCCCACAGGATGCTTCCCGCGTCCGGCTGGTACAGGCCGGCCACGAGCTTGGCGACGGTCGTCTTGCCCGAGCCGTTGACGCCGACGAGTGCCACGATCCTTCCGGCGGGGATGTCCAGGCTCACGTTCCGGAGCGCCGGCCGCTCGGCGCCCCGGGAGCCCCGGGAGCCCTCGGGGTCCTCAGAGCCGTCGGCGCCGTCCGCGGGATAGCGGAAGGTGACGTTCTCGAAGCGGATGAGCGCCGGCCGCTCGGGTACGGGCAGCCCGCCGTCGGGGATGGCCCGCTCCGCCGCCTCCCGGTAGAGGCGCTCCAGGTCCTGCACGTAACAGGCCTCCTCGTAGAGGTTGTTGACCTGCAGGACGAGGGTGGACAGACTCTGTCCGCCGGTCCGTGTGGCCAGCACCGCCGTGCCCGCCACCGACAGGTCCATCACCCCTGCCGCCAGCAGCCCGATCAGCGCCAGGTAGGTCAGGGCCATGGCGGCCCCGGTGAGCGCGGACGCGATCAGCCGGACCCGGGCCGCGCTGTCGGCCAGCCGTGACTGCTCGGCCTCGGAGTCCTGCGACATGCTGCGGAAGTGATCCACCAGGAAGGGCCCGACGCCGTGGACGCGGATCTCGGGGGCGGGCCCCGTCCGCATCAGGGTCTGGCTCAGCAGCCGCCCGGCCCGCGAGTGCTGCACCCAGCGCAGGTAACTCGCATGTCGTGACCGCGAGTTCCGCAGGGCGGCCCAGGAGCGGGGCACGGTCATCAGCACGAGAAGCGGCAGCAGCACCGGATGCAGCACGGTCAGCACGCCTGCGGCGGCCGCGAAGGACACCAGCGAGCCGATGACGCCGGTGCAGTAGCTGATCATGCGGCGGGCCGAGGCGGCCCCGTACTGGGCCGAATCCAGCAGCCGGTGGAAGCCCGCGTCCTCGATGGCCGCCAGCTCGACCCGGACCACACGCTCCAGGTACTGCTCGGTCGCCACCCGCTCGACCTTCGGCTCCAGCCGGCCCGTGCCCGACGTCGAAGCCGACGTCGCCAGCGCACTCACCACCCCGGCGAGCGTCACCACCACCATCGCCGGGACGGCCGCCAGCAGGCGCTGCCCGATGGTCCCGGAGGCCAGGACGGCGGTCAGGACGCTGTTGACCGCGACCAGTCCCACGGCCTGTCCCACACCGCGGGCCAGCTCGGATACGCCGACGACGGTCAAGGACCGGCGGTCGGCCCTCCTGGCCAGGTGCACCGTGGAGCGGACGAGGCCGGGCAGGCGCATGGCCATCGCCCACAGCGACATCTCGAAGTACGCCCTCTCGTGCTGCGTCCACCCGTTGTCGTACAGCAACGGGCCGCCGAACAGCAGCTGCTCCGACTCCGACCGGCTCCCGGGCGCGCCGTCGTCCGCCGCGACGCCCGTACTTCGCCCGCCCCGCTTGAGGTTCCTCTGCTTCAGCTTCATGCCGCTCCTCCCGGCTCGCCGTCCCAGCCGTGGGTGGACAGCAGCGCCCCGGAGACGAACCTGGCGAGGACGGCGGCGGTGCTGGGCACGCAGTCGGCGGGCGGGCGCGCAGGGTCGGCCCAGACGAGCGTGGAGCACTTCCCGGGCTCCAGGTTGCGCGGCTCGCCCGACCACCGCTGCGCGGTGAAGACGACCCCGATCCGCGCCTGCCCCTCGGGATCACGGTGGTGGATCAGGTGGCAGAACTCCAGATCGGCCGGGTCGACGGCGACGCCGACCTCTTCGGCCACCTCGCGCAGCGCGCCGTCGGCCAGGGTCTCGCCGTCCTCCAGGTGCCCGCCGGGCGGGGCGAGGAGACCGGTGGCGTACACGTCCCCGGCCCGCCGGAGCAGCAGGACGCGGCCGTCGTCGCGGTGCAGCAGGACCATCACGTCGACCACGCACGTATAGCGCGCCCGCTGCGTCATGACGGCCACCTCCCGGCGGTGGCGGCGCCGGAGCCCGCATGCCTTGCCGGCCGGCGGTGTTCGAATGGCGGATGCACCCCGCTGGTGCGCGTGGGGCCCTCGTGATGGTGATGCACTGCGCCTCCTCGTTGACGTACGGATCGGACGGGCGATCGGGAAAACGACCCCTGATCGTGGGCGTCACGGCCCTCCAAGGGCGTTTCGTCGCTCGGGAATTCGAGGAGGCGTCAACCGGCCCGCAGGCTCTGGGCCGCGGGCCGGTCGCTGTTTGTGCGATTCACTCCACCGTGGCCGCTCACCCGATCCGGGGGTTGCGTTGCGGCCGGAAACGATCACGCGGCGCCCCTGCCCCCGTGGCTGCGGGGCGGCGGAAGGCCTCTCTTTGCAGAGGGGCCTGCAGCACCGCGCGGCGGCTGTTCACGGGCCGCGCCCGGGCCGTCGCGGCTGCGGGACCGTCACACCTTCACCACGATCTTGCCGGTGAACGTGCTGGAGTCCATCAGGCGGTGCGCGTCCGTGATGCGCTCCAGGCCGTCGAAGGTCTCGGCGATCACGGGCGCCAGCGCGCCGCTCGCCAGGCCCGTACCGATGAAGGCGGCGGAGCGGCGGCGGTAGTCGGCGTCCCGGGAGTGGTCGCCGTTGGAGTACCCGTGGACGCTGAGCGGCCAGTTCAGCGACAGCTGGACGGGGCGCCGGTCCAGCGTGCCGTAGATCACCGCCGTACCGCCGGGCACGAGGGCGTCGCCGAGGGCGGCGAAGCCGGGGCCGCCCACCGCGTCGAAGGCCAGGTCCGCGCCCCGGCCACCGGTGATCCGCTTGACCTCCTTCACGAGGTCCTCGGAGCCTGCGCTGATCACATGGGCGGCGCCGAGCTCCAGCAGCCGCTCCCGCTTGGCGTCGCCGCGCGTGACGGCGATCGGGACCGCGCCGATCCGCAGGGCCGTCTGGATCGCGGCCGTGCCGACGCCGCTGGACGCGGCCGTGATCACCACATGGTCGCCGGGGGCAAGGCCGCCGGTCTCCACCATGCCGCCGTACGCCGTCGAGTACGTCAGCCACATCGCCGCGGACGTCACCGCGTCCGCGCCCTCGGGCCGGCGCACCAGTGACGCCTCGGGCAGGACGACGCGCTCGCCGTACACCCCGTGGACGCCGAAGTCGAAGGTGGGAACGGACATCACCGCGTCGCCGGGAGAGAACCCGGTCACGCCCTCGCCGACCGACTCGACCACACCGGCGGCCTCGTAGCCGAGCCGGGAGCCGGGCAGTGTGGGCTGGTAGTAGTAGCGGCCGGCCCGGAACAGGGCCTCGCCCCGGTTGAGGCCGATCGCCTCGACGCGGAAGAGGACCTCGCCGGGCCCGGGCTGCGCCAGCGGCACCTCCTCGATCCTGAGGACCTCGGGACCGCCGAGCTCATGGAAGAGAACCGCCTTGGTGACGTCCTTGGCAATGTCCTTGGCGACGTCCTTGGTGACGTTCTCGGTGACTGCCTTGTGTACGGAAGAAGTTGTCATGGAAACGACCGTACGGAGGGCCCGGGAGACGATCCATATCCGAAAGCCTCCTGACTATGTCCCAGCGTCTCCCGATCATGGTGGCAGGGTGCGATCACGGCTGTAGGGTGCCGTCATGGACGTACTGAGCGATGCGATCGCCGCCATGCGCACCGGGCACCCCCACTCCTCACGCTCGGTCAAGCGCGGGCCCTGGGGCGTCCGTTTCCCCGCCTCCGACGGCGCCGGCTTCCACGTGGTCCTCCAGGGCTCGGCCTGGCTGCTGCCGCCCGACGGCGCCGGCCCCGTCCGCCTCGGCCCGGGCGACGTCGTCTTCCTGGCCCACGGGTACGGGCACGGCCTCGCCGACCACCCCGACACCCCGCTGGAGGACGCCCGGCTGAACGCGGACGGCTCCTGGCCGGCGCTCCGTGACCGAGGGCCCGTCCACGGCGACGACACCCTCATGCTCTGCGGCGCCTACCGGCTGAACAAGGCGCGGGCCCACCCGCTCCTCGCCGACCTGCCGCCCTTCGTCCACCTCCCGGCCCGCATCGGTGCCCACGACCGGCTGCGCTCCGCCGTCGACCTGCTCGGCGCCGAACTGGCCGATCCCCAGCCCGGCTCCGACGCCGTCGTGCTCGCGCTCCTCGACACCCTGCTGCTCTACCTGCTGCGCGCCTGGTGGCTGACCGAGCGCCCCGAGGGGCCGTCCGGGTGGGCGGCGGCCCTGAGCGACCCGGCCGTCACGGCCGCACTGCGCGCCATCCACGACGACCCTGCACGCCCCTGGACGGTCGGGGAACTCGCCGCCCGGGCGGCGCTGTCCCGCGCCGCCTTCGCGCGCCGCTTCACCGCGCTGGTCGGCCAGCCGCCGCTCGCCTACCTGACCTGGTGGCGCATGACGACGGCGGGCCGGCTGCTGCGCGAGGGCGACGCTCCGCTGCGCGCCGTCGCCGAACGGGCGGGGTACACCTCGGAGTTCGCCTTCGCCAAGGCCTTCAAGCGGGAGTACGGGGTGGCGCCGGGCCGGTACCGCAAGGAGGGGGCCGCCCTCCCGGCGTGATACCCGGCGCCGGGAGCCGGGCCCGTCACCCGGCCCGCCGCCCGGCCCCGGCGTGTGCGGCGGTCTGCCGCTCCCGGCTCCGGCGGCGCCCGTTCAGCAGACCGCACACGACCAGCAGCCCCGCCCACGCTCCCGTGCACAAGACCTGTGTACGGGAGTCCGGTTCGAAGGCCATGACCACCAGGACGGCGCCGATCGCGAGCAGCGTCAGCCGGGTGAGATGGGGGAACAGCCACATGCGCACGGGCGGTTCCGCATCCCCGCGCCGGGCGTGCCGGCGGCGCAGGCGCAGCTGGGAGAGGCCGATCAGGAACCAGACGATCAGGATGGTGGCCCCCACGGCGTTGAGCAGGAAGCGGAAGACGGTGTCCGGCCACACGACGCTGAGGACGACGGCCGCGAAGCCGAAGGCGGCGGAGGCGAGGGCGGCGTTCCGCGGGACGCCGCCGGGCGTGACGCGGCCGAGGGCGCGGGGTGCGTCACCGCGGTGCACGAGGGCGTACAGCATGCGCGAGGAGCCGTAGACGTTGGCGTTCATGGCCGACAGCAGGGCGACGAGCACCACGGCGTTCATGAGGTGCCCGGCGCCGGGGACGCCCATGCGCTCGAGGGTGCCGCTGTACGGGCTGGTGTGCGCGGTGCCGCTGTCCCAGGGCAGCAGGGTGACGATGACGGCCATGGAGCCGATGTAGAACAGGCAGATGCGCCAGACGACGGTCCGGGCGGCGCGGCCCACCGCTCTGACCGGGTCGGCGGATTCGGCGGCCGCGATCGTGACGGTCTCCAGCCCTCCGTAGGCGAAGACGGCCGCGACGAGGCCGAGGGCGAGCCCGTGCGGGCCGTGTGGCAGGAAGCCGCCGTGGCCGGTGAGGTGGGCGGTGCCCGGCGCGGCGGTGCCGGGCAGCAGCCCGCAGACGGCGAGCGCCCCCAGCAGGAGGAAGACGCAGATGGCGGTGACCTTCAGGCCGGCGAACCAGAATTCGAGGTCGCCGAAGCGCCGGACGGCGGCGAGGTTGCTGCCCGTGAACACGGCCATGAAGAGCGTCATCCACACCCAGCCGGGCACGCCGGGCAGCCAGCCGGTCATGATGTCCGCCGCCCCGATCGCCTCCGCGGCGACGCTGACGACGAGGAGCGACCAGTACAGCCAGCCTGCCGTCAGACCGGCCCAGGGGCCGAGCGCCTTGGCCGCGTGCACGGAGAAGGAGCCGGTCGCCGGATCGGCGGCGGACATCTCCGCCAGCATCCGCATGACCAGCAGCACCAGGCCGCCGGCCAGGACGTAGGCGACGACGATCGCGGGGCCCGCGGCCCTGATCCCCACCCCGGAGCCCACGAACAGGCCCGCTCCGATGGCACCGCCCAGCGCGATCATGGACAGATGGCGCTGCTTGAGCCCGCGCGGCAGGGCGGCACCGGCGCCGGCATCGGCGCCGGCGGCTTCGGCGGGCGTGGGCGGGCTCTTCCGGGAACCGGTGGGAGCAGGAGGTGGCGCGAGCATGCTGACCGTCCTGGGGCTCAAGGGAGGCGTGGGCGCGGAACGCGTGGAACCACTACCTACCGAGCAGCCGGACGTCACACCCTTCTGCACTGTCCGCTCTGTCAGGTCGGGTCGCCGCTCTGCCGGCTTTGCACAGGCGATTGCACGGATACCTCACGGATCTCGGGTAACGCGGAGTAGAGAGAGGGGGACCCGCTCAGCCGATGCACTCACCCGACCCGACCGAAGGGATGGTTTCATGGATCGCCGCATGGACTGGCGACAGTACGGCGCTTGTCTCGACGAGGACCCCGAGCTGTTCTTCCCCGTCGGAACGACGGGTCCCGCAGTCGTTCAGACCGAGGACGCCAAATCGGTGTGCCGCACCTGCCCGGTGCGCGAGGAATGCCTGCGATGGGCGCTGGAGTCCGGGCAAGAGAGCGGCGTGTGGGGCGGAACGAGCGAGGCGGAGCGGCGGGCGCTGCGCCGGGCCGCGAAGCCCGGGCGCGCGGCGTCCGCCGCGGGCCGGGTCGTTCAGCCGAAGAACTCCAGGAGGGCGCGCGTGACGGCCTCCGGCTGCTCCTCGACCAGGTAGTTGCGGCTTCCCTCGATCTCGGCCATGCGGACGTCGGTGCCCTGCTGGGGGAACACCTGGCTCATGTACTCGAAGAACGTCCCGTACGCGAGGCCGAGCATCGGCACGGAGATCTTGTCGTACGACTCGAAGTCGGCGATGTCCTGCTGGTAGGACTGGAACCAGCCCTTGCTCGCCCGGATCGCCTCGGCCGACGAGTACGCCTTGGCGTAGATGTCCCGGTCCCGGTCGGTGATGGCCTCCGGGTTCACCAGGCTCAGGCCGAACATGTAGTCGATGATGTGGCGGTAGCGGCCGGTGAGGATCTCCTCCGGGAATCCGGCCACCTGATTGAAGGCGAGCCACCAGCGGTGCGGGCCCTTGTCGCCGGGGTTGGGCAGCATGGGGAACTTGTAGTAGCTCTGGTCCGCGTGCGTGGTGTTGAGGATCGCCACCTTCTCGGTGGCCTCCGGGTGGTTCGCGGCGTAGGCGAAGGCGACCATGGCGCCGATGCCGTGCCCGGCGATGCTGACCTTCTCGTGGCCGAGGTGGCGGACGAGCTCCAGGATGTCGCGGGCCATGGACTTCTTCTCGAAGCCGGACTGCGGCTTGCTGGAGCCGCCCATGCCGCGGATGTCGACGGTGATCACGCGGAAGCGGGCCGCGAGCGCGGGCATGACCTTGCGGTACTCCCACCACGTCTCGGGCCAGCCGGGCAGCAGCACCAGCGGCTCGCCCTGACCACCGGTCACATAGTGCAGCCGGACGCCGTTGACCTCGGCGTACTCGCTGGTGAAACCGCCTTCGAGGGACGCCGCGAGCTCCGCGTTCAGAGCCTTGAGCTCCTCGGCGTCCGTGACCGTCGCCGCGTTCTCCGCGGTCTCTGCGTATGCCGGCACTTGCTCCCCCTTGTCGTCGACCAGTGGCGCGCCGGGTGAGTTTGAACACCCAACCCTCTGGTGGCGTCGACCATAACAACATCCACTTCGCCGGGCCATGGGTTGTGGATCACACAGGCCCGGCCGGTTCCCCCGGCGCACGGTGCGCCGGGGGAACCGGCCGGGCGGGGACGCTCGCAGCCGTCAGCGCTTGACGGCCGGGCCTTCCTTGGGAGTGTTGGCGGCGGTCACGTTCACCGCGGCCCAGGCGGCGTCGACCGCCTTGTACTCGGCGCTCTTCTCGCCGTGGATGTCCGCGGCGGCCTGCAGCGTGGCGGTGCGGGCCTCGTGGAAGTCGGTCGTCGAGACCATGTAGCGGGTCAGGGCGCGGTAGAAGATCTGCTGCGCCTTCTCGCGGCCGATGCCGGTCACCGCCGAGCCGTCGTACGTGGGGGAGTCGTACTCCACGCCGCCGATGGTCTTCTTGCCGCTGCCCTCGGCCAGCAGGTAGAAGGCGTGCGAGGAGACGCCGGAGCCGGCGTGCACCTCACGGTCGTAGGAGTCCTTGTCCCAGTAGTCGACGGTGCCCTCGAGGACGTCCAGCGACGGCTTGTCCATGCGGCGCAGGAACTTCTGCTCCAGGCCGAGCTTCTCGCCGAGGAGGTAGTTCGGGGGGTTGCCGGCGTTGTTCGTCCGGAACTCCACGCCCGCACCGAAGATGTCCGCGAGCGACTCGTTGAGCGAGCCCGCCTCGCCGAACTGGTTCTGGCGCGCGTCCACCCGCGTGGGCTGGAAGTCGGCCGTCGCCTCGATCACGCCGTGGCTGAGCTCGTGGCCGGTGACGTCCAGGGCCACCAGCGGCTGCTTAAACGTTTCTCCATCGCCGTCGCCGTAGAGCATGCAGCCGCACTCGGGCGACCAGAAGGCGTTGCCGACCTTGTCGCCGAAGTGCACCAGGGCGCGCGGGCCGGAGCCGTCGTTCTTGATGCCGTTCCGGCCGAACGTCGCCTTGTAGTAGTCGTACGTGCTCGTGATGCCGAACTGCGCGTCGACGGCGGCGGTGGCGTTGTCCGTGGCGGTGCCGTTGCCCCAGCGGTTGTCGGCGTCGGTGAACTCCTTGCCGGCCGCGAAGGAGTCGAGCTCCTTGGCTCCGGCGTCGCGCGTCTCGCCGCCGCCGCGGCTGAGGTCCTTGAGGGTGAAGGAGTCCTTGGCCGTCTGCGTGGTCGTCAGCGGGACGCTGCCGGCGAACAGCGAGGCGCCGGTGCCGTTCGCCTGGGCCGGGAACTCCGTGCCGGACTGCGCCTTGGCGGGCGGCGTGGTCCTGGCGCCGGTGCGCGGCTTGGCCTGCTGGCCCTCGCTGCGCAGCTTGGCCTTCAGGCGGGGGGAGATGATGCCGTCGCTCAGCGGCGTGCTGCTGATGACCGTGCCGCTGCCGGCGTCCACGACGACGCTGTGGCTGACGCCGGTCTCGGCCTTGCCGCCGCCGGTGACGGTCACGCGGTAGGCGAGCACCGGCTCGGCGCTACGCGCGTCGACCACGAGCTCGGTCTTGGCGGCCTTGCCGTCCACGGACTTCGCGGCCTTGGCCGCGGCCTGCGGGGCGGTGAGCTTCGGGGTGACCGACGGCACGGAGACCCGGTGCTGGATCGCCCGGGTGACGCCGAGGTAGTTCTTCTTGGCGTCGAGGTGGACGACGAGGTCGCCGCCGACCACGGGGACGCCCTGGATGGCCCGGACGAAACGGACGTGGCGCTTGCCCTCGGGGTCGACGAGGGTGTCCTTGACGCGGAGCGTCTCGTTCTTGCCGACGCCCGTGGCGTCCGCGTGGGCGAGTGCCGCGGCGGTGGCCGCCTTCACGGTCTCCGCGTTGGCGGCGAGGGTGGCTGCGCTGATGGACGAGTCGGCGGCCGACTCCCGGGCCCGGTCCCGCGTGGTGTCGGCGACCTTCTTGTTCGCGGGCTGGGGCGTGGCGGACGCCGTGCCCGCCATGGTGGCCGCGGCCACGACCGCCACGGCGGCGGTGAGTATTCGCTTGTGGGTTGTGGGGGTTGTACGCAAGTTCAGCGCCCTTTGCGTCTAGGGCGGTTCGGTGGTCAGCCGGCCGCCTGTAGGCACGCGGTGCCGTCACTCGCGCACCGCGGGAACCTGTGGTCCCGCGGAGGACTCTGCCCGTACTGGCATGGGCATGAAAAGATCAGATAGGCGTGATGTCCGGACAGTTGATCAACTGTTAACAATGCCTCAACGTAAGGTGCCCGGACCGTGACGCGGCGTCGAACTGCAGGTGAAGAGGGGGTGTTCGGCGCAGGGGTTGCCGGAGGCGGCCGGTGTCTCGTCATATGAGACAGGCGTCTCCTTGAGTAGCCAGGGCCCGCTTCTAGCCGTGCGGCCAGCTGCCGCCCGCCACCCGCGTCCCCACCGCCCGCAGCCGCCGCGCCGTGGCGTCCGCCGCCAGGTACACCCACGCGCCGACCGCCCCGCCGCCCTCGGGCAGCACCTGCCGCCTCACCCGTACGTACATCTCCCCGGCCCCGCCCGGACCGCAGCCCTCCAGCTCGTCCAGGGACGCGAGCACCGCCGTGTACGCGCCCGGCTCGACGAAGACCAGCTCCCCCCGGATCTCGCCGTCCGGCTCGGCCACGGCGTACGGATAGCCGGGCCCCTCGTACAGCACCGCACCCCGCAGCCGCGCCGGCTCCGCGGCCACCGTGCGACCGCCGAGGTAGTGCCGGTGATTGACCTGCCCGGGACGCAGCGTCCCGTAGACGAACACGGGCAGCCGCTCCGGCTCCACCGCCATCTCCCACTCCCTCCTCCGCCGCCGCAGGCGCCCGTCACCAAAAGGCGGGGGCGGGCGGCCCGCCGTAAAATTACCGGTATGGGAGATCGGCCGGTCGCGCCCTCCGCCCCCGGACTCGTCATCGAGTGCGATGGCGGTTCGCAGACGATGACCCCGGTCCGCTCCTACCTCGTGGGGCGCGATCCCCAGAGCGACATCGTGCTGCAGGACGACCGCGTCTCCTGGCACCACGCGGTGCTGCGCCCGGTCGCCGGCCACTGGACCGTCGAGGACACGGGCAGCACCAACGGCACCTGGGCCGAAGGCCGGCGCGTGCAGGTCCTCGACATCGGACCCGGCACCGTCCTGCGCTTCGGCAACCCCGCCGACGGGCCCACCGCGGTCCTCAGGACCGCCCCGGCCCCGGTCCCGCCGCCACCCCCGCCTGCGCCCCCGGCGGAGCGCCCCTCGTCCGTCGCCCTGCCCGCCGCCACCGGCACGTTCCGGCAGCCCACTTCCGTACGGCCCCTGCCGCCCCGCACCGTGCGCATCGGCCGAGGCCCCGAGAACGACGTGGCCGTCGACGACCTGGTGGTCTCCCGCCGCCACGCCGAACTGCGCACCGGGCCGAACGGCTCCCACGAGATCGTCGACCTGGGCAGCCACAACGGCACCTACCTCAACGGCCGGCCCGTGCACCGCGCCCCGGTCCTCCCCGGCGACATCATCGGCATCGGCCACTCCGCCTTCTGCCTCGTCGGCGACCAGCTCCAGGAGTACGTCGACAGCGGCGAGATCTCCCTCGACGTCCAGGACCTGTACGTCCACGTCGACGCCGGCGAAGGCCGCAAGCGGCTCCTCGACGACGTCTCCTTCCCCGTCGGGGAGAAGTCCCTGCTCGCCGTCGTCGGCCCCAGCGGCTCGGGCAAGTCCACCCTCCTCAACGCCCTCACCGGGCTGCGCCCCGCCGACCAGGGCGCGGTGCTCTACGACGGCCGCGACCTCTACCGCGACTACGCCGAGCTGCGCGCCCGCATCGGGCTCGTCCCCCAGGACGACATCCTGCACGTCCAGCTCACCGTGCGCCGCGCCCTGTCCTACGCCGCCGAACTGCGCTTCCCCGGCGACACCGCCAAGGCCGAACGCCTGGCCCGCGTCGAGGAGGTCATCCGCGAACTGGGCCTCGAACAGCGCGCCGATCAGCCCATCCACAGCCTCTCCGGCGGCCAGCGCAAGCGCGTCAGCGTCGCCCTGGAACTCCTGACGAAGCCGTCGCTGCTCTTCCTCGACGAGCCGACGTCCGGCCTCGACCCGGGCATGGACCGCTCGGTGATGAACACGCTGCGCACCCTCGCCGACGACGGCCGCACGGTCATCGTCGTCACCCACAGCGTGCTCAGCCTCGACGTCTGCGACCGGCTGCTGGTCCTCGCCCCCGGCGGACGGACCGCCTTCTACGGACCGCCCGGCGACACGCCCGGCTTCTTCGGGTTCAAGGAGTGGCCCGAGGCGTTCGAGGCCTTCGAGAACGACAAGGACCGGGACTGGCCGGGGGAGTACCGCGCCTCGCACCAGTACCAGCGGTACGTCGAGGCCGCCGCCGCCGCACAGCCGCAGCTCGCCGCACCGCAGGCGCCGGAGGCGGTGCCCGCGCCCGCCAAGCCCCAGAGCTGGGGCGCCCAGCTGTGGACGCTGATGCGCCGCTACGTGAGGGCGCTCAGCACCGACCGCACCTTCCTGATCATCATGATCGTGCTGCCGTTCGTCACCGGCGCGATGGCCCGGCTGTCCTCGGGCACCCGCTTCGCCTCCGCCGGCAAGGCGAACACGGTCCTGCTGACCCTGTGCATCGGCGGCGTGCTGACGGGCGCCGCCAACGCCGTGCGCGAACTCGTCAAGGAACGAGGCATCTACCGGCGCGAACGCGCCGTGGGCCTGTCCAGGTCCGCCTACATGATGTCGAAGATCCTCGTCCTGGGCCTGATCACGGTGGCGCAGGCGATCGTCCTGTCCATCGTCGGCCTGGGCGGGGTGGACACCCGCGCGCCCGGCGGGCAGGGAGTCCTCATGCCGCCCCTGGCCGAGATGACCCTGGCCCTGACGGTGCTGTCGTTCACCTCCATGCTGCTGGGCCTCCTCGTGTCGGCGATCGTCCGCCGCGAAGAGGTCACCATGCCGCTGCTGGTGTTCATCACCCTGGTCCAGTTCGTCTTCTGCGGCGCAATGATCGAGCTCAACAACAAGGCGGGGCTGGAGCAGCTCGCTTGGCTGGTGCCCTCGCGCTGGGCGATGGCGGCCATGAGCTCCACCATCGACTTCACCCACATCCCGCCCGCCACCGGGCAGCTCCCGCCGTCGGCCGGGGGAGGCGACCCGCTCTTCCGGCACGCCGTCGGCACCTGGCTGCTCGACATGGGCATGATGGTGGTCCTGTCCCTCGTGTTCGCCTTCCTGGTGGCCCGCCTTCTGCGCCGCCACGAGCCCGCGGTCATGCGGAAGTGACGGAGTCGGAGTCATGTCATGAGCACGGTTCCCCGCTCGCCCGGCAGCGCCTCCGGCATCCCCGGATTCCTGCCGACCCACGTCGTGCCCCCCGGCGGGCTCGCCACCTGGACCGCCCCCGACGGGACCGTCCCCACCCATCCCCTGGACCCGCTCCTGCCCGTACGGCTCGTGGAGCGCCGGGGGGAATGGGGGCAGGTGCGCTGCTCCAACGGCTGGGGTGCGTGGACCGACGCCCGGCTCCTGGTCTCGCTTCCGCAGGGACCGCCCGGGGCCGGAGGCCTGCCCGAGCGGACGCATGACGCGCGGGCCCTCCTCGCCCGTGTCCAGGAGACCCTGGAGCAGTACCGCAAGGCGGTGGAGGACCTCGCCGCAGGGCACATGGACGGGGAGACCTTCGGCAGCACGACCCGGGGACTGCGGATCGGGGCCGTGGTGGACGGCGACGCCGTCTGGCTCTACGACGCCGAACGGGACATGTGGTGCTACTGCGACGGCACGGCCATGGCGGCGGTCGCGTCCCCGGCCGGGCCCGGCGGTGAGGGCTGATGGCCCCGGCAGGCGAGCGCCCCACCGAGCTGATCGGCCGCCGCATCGCCGGATACGAGGTGGAGAGCGAGATCGGGCGCGGCGGCATGGCCGTCGTCTACCGCGCCCGCGACCTGCAGCTCGGCCGGGACGTCGCGCTCAAGCTGCTCGCCCCCGATCTGGCACGCAACGACACCTTCCGCAAGCGCTTCGTGCACGAGTCGCAGGCTGCCGCGGCCATCGACCACCCGCACATCGTCCCGGTGTTCGACGCCGGGGAGGCCGATGGGCAGCTTTTCATCGCCATGCGATACGTGGCCGGGCAGGATCTGCGCGCCCTGCTCGACCGTGAGGGGCCGCTGCCGCCGGAAACCGTGTGCCGCATCGCGGGCCAGGTCGCCTCCGCCCTCGACGCCGCCCACGCCCACGACCTCGTGCACCGGGACGTCAAGCCGGGGAACATCCTCGTGGCCGAGGGCACCGACAGCGACCACCCCGAGCACGTGTACCTCACCGACTTCGGCCTGACGAAGAAGTCCCTGTCCCTGACCGGGTACACCAGCGTGGGTCAACTCGTGGGCACGCTGGACTACGTCGCCCCCGAACAGATCGCGGGCAAGCCCGTCGACGGGCGGTGCGACGTGTACAGCCTGGGGTGCGTGGTCTTCGAGATGCTGACGGGAGCGCCGCCGTTCCGGCGCGAGGACGACATGGCGCTGCTGTGGGCGCACCAGTACGATGCGCCGCCGCGGCTGTCGGAACGGGTGCCCGGGCTGCCGGCCGCGGCCGATGATGTCCTGGCCAAAGCCCTGGCGAAGACGCCGGACGAACGCTTCGAGAGCTGCCTGCAGTTCGTGTCGGCCCTGCGAATCGCGACGGCGAAGCGGGATACGGATACGGATACGGATACGGGCACAGGTACGGGCACGGGGACTGACGATAGGGACCGCAGGCCGAAGGAAGTCCCGGAGCCACCGCGGTGGGCGGCGGTGGTGTTCCCGGAGCGGTGGCGGTGAGGGACCGCACCGCACCGCCTAACCCCGCTCCGGCCCCCCGGCCTCCTCCGCGAGGCCCCGGCGTCCGACCCTCCGGGACAGCAGGCTGCCCAGGTAGCCCGCCACCAGCCCCCACAGCAGGCCCAGGCCCGTCAGCGTCAGCAGGTGCGGCCGCAGGGTGACCTCGCCGCCGAAGGACGACAGGTCGCCGATGCCCAGCAGCGACAGTCCGACGCGGGCGGAGATGCGGGTGAGGAGGCCGATGACGAACAGCGTGACGGCCAGCGCCACTCCCATCTGCACCGCATGCTCCCAGGGGCGCATCGCCGCGGGCGACCGTACGGCCAGCAGGAACCCCGCCGCGAGCAGGGCGACCACGGCGAGGGCCACCAGCAGCCACACCCGCCCGTCGTGCTCTGCGAGTGAGGAGATGTTCACCGTGGACGGTCCGTCACCGCCCTCGCGCAGCACCGCCGTCAGCGCCTTGGGCATGGGCAGCCCGAGGGAGGTGCCCGGCACGCGGCCGTCCCAGGAACCTCCCAGGCCGAGGCCCAGGGCCAGCCAGGCCAGGTTGGGCAGACCGAGCAGGAGCGCCGCCATGGTCCCCGCCGGGTCGCCGCGCGTGGCGGCGGCCACGAGCCCGACGGCCAGGCCGAGCAGCACGTAGCCGAGCAGCAGCGCCAGTACGGCGAACGCGGCGGGCCGCACCGGGTCCTGGAAGCGCAGCAGCCGCGACGGCAGCGGCGTCTTGCGGGAGGCCGCGACCGCCACGGCGAGCAGCACGAGCAGCCACAGCAGCCCGTAGCCGAGGGTGGGCCCCACGGCCACGCGGAAGCCGACGCTGGGGGAGATGTCCAGAGCCTCCCCGATGTCGCCGAGGAGCGAGTCGCCCAGGTCGATCCGGAAGGTGTGCCGCGCGCCGAGGGCGATCAGTAGCAGGGCGATCAGCCACAGTACGGCCGTACGGGCGACGCGGGCGAGCAGTTCGCGCCCGTCCGTCACCGCATGGTGCCGCAGGGGGTGCAGGAAGAGGACGGCGAGGACGACTGCGCCGGCCAGGGTCACCGACAGCGGCACGACGTCGAGAGCGGCCCCCGTGCGGCCCAGGACGCCCGCGCCGCCGGACAGTTCCACCGTTCCGCCCACGGCCGAGACGACCGTGGCCGCGGTCACGGCCGGGAACGCGCCCGGCAGCCCGTCGGCGCCTGCGGCCCACAGGCCCAGTGCGGCGACGGCGAACATCGCCGCCACCGCGGCGGCCACGGCCGCGAAGGCGTCCCACCAGGGGCGGACGAAGGAGGGCACGCCCTTGGGCGGCTGGCTCACACTGCCTCCGCATGCCTCGTCGGGGGTCGGGTGCCCGGGCTCCGGCGGAGGAGGCCCGGAAGCTCAACGTACGCCCGGGCGGTCCGCTCCACCTGTCGGGAATCCGCTCCCGGGCCACCCCTCCTGTGCACCCCTCCCGTGCCCCCTCCCCGGGCGAACCCCGCTTGCGGACCGTGCCGGTCTGCGGCACACAATGATCACGGGGGCGGCGCAATCCCAGCGCAGGACTTGAGCACAGGACTTAAGCAGAGGACCAAACGGAGGAGCAGGGCCCGTGTCGTCCGAACCACCGTCATCAGACCGCCCCACCGGTCCGCCGTCCGGCCCCCTCTCCGGAGGGGGAAGCGAATCCGGCCGGGCGGGCCCGCCCACCCCGCCCGAGCCGACCCGGGCGGACCTGCCCACGTCCGGCGGCGCCCCGGGCGGCCCCCCGGGCACGCCGCCACCCGGTGGTTCCGGCCCGCCGCCGCCCGGCGATTCCGGCCCGCCCCGCGGACCGCTTTCCGAGCCCCGCCGCCCCTGGTGGCGCTCCGGTCCCAGAGTCGCCCTCGTCGCGGGCGCCGTGGTGGTCGTGGCGGCGCTCGCGGTCTTCTTCCTCCGGCCGGAGGGCGGCGGCGAGGTCTTCCTGCAGCCCGCTTCGGCCGAGGGCAAGGACCCCTTCACCCCCTCCACCGCCAACCAAACGGGCGCGAAGGAGGCGACCGCGGCCCCCGTCGTCCCGTCCCCGGGCGGCACCCGCACCGTCGAGGGCTCCAGCCCCGGCCTCTACGGCGGCAGCGAGGACGAATCGAGCTGCGACGTCGAACGGCAGATCGGCTACCTGACGAAGGACCAGGCCAAGTCCCGCGCCTTCGCGAGCGCGGCGGACATCCAGCCGGGTGAGATCCCCGACTATCTGCGACGCCTGACCCCCGTGCAGCTGCGCTCCGACACCCGCGTCACCAACCACGGCTACAAGAACGGCTCGGCCACCGCCTACCAGTCCGTCCTGCAGGCCGGCACGGCCGTCCTGGCCGACAACCGGGGAGTGCCCCGGGTGCGCTGCGCCTGCGGCAACCCGCTCGGACCGCCCGTCGCGATCAAGGGCAGCCAGAAGACCAAGGGACAGACCTGGAGCACATACAAGTCGTCCCAGACGGTCGCCGTCGCCCCGGCCCGCACCGTCATCGTCGTGATCATCATCTACGACCCGCGCACCGGCGAGTGGTTCGAACGGCCGGTCGGCACCGACGGCAGCCAGGATCGCCGCATCCCGCCCCCCAATGGCGGCGTGACGTCCGGTCCGGCCCTGCCCACGTCGGCGGAGCCGAGCAGCAGCGAGCCGTCGGAGCCGTCGTCCGCCCCGCCGTCGTCGCCCACGGCCCCGCCGCCCTCTCCGAATCAGCCGACCGAGCCGGGTCCCGGCGGGTACGGCCCGCAGAACCGGAACGCCGGATCCGGAGGGGCGCCATGAACCGGGCCGTCCGGCGGCGGGCCTGAGACCGCCTCCGATGCGTGACGCGCCGCCCGCCTCCCGGCTGCACGAGGCCGGCCCCGGCCCGGCCCCGGCCGCCGCCGGGGCCCGGGCGGTCCCGCGCGAAGCGCGCCCGGCGTGGCTGCTGGCCGCGGCGGCGGTGGCGTACAACGCCTGGCTGCTGGAGTTCCTCCTGCCGACGGGCCTGGATGCCCGGCACTCCTATGTCAGCGAGCTCTACGCCGCCGACCAGCGCTTCCACGTGCTGTTCGGCACGATCGAGATCGCCACCGCCGTGCTCGTGGCCGTGGGCGCGGCTCCGCTTCCCCGGCCCCCGGGCAGCAGCCGGTGGGCGCTTGCCGGGCGCTGGGCACTGGTCGCCTTCGCCTCCTCCTCCGTGGCGGACGTCGTCGTGCCGATGCACTGTGCACCCTCGGTGAACAGGGCCTGCGAGGTGGTCAATCCCTGGCACACGGCCACCAGCGCGCTGGCCCACGCGGCGCTGTTCGCCTCGATGGCGCTGATGGTGACGGCCGCGGCGGGCGGCACCCGCTGGCCGCTGATCCGCCGCTGGGGACCGTGGGTCCTGGCCGTGGCCCTCACGACCGCCCTGGCCACGGTCGGCCCGCTCATCGGCCGGCCGGGCTGGCACGGCATCCCGCAGCGTGCCCATCTGGTGCTCGTCGGCGTATGGCTCGCCCTGCTGGCCGCCTCGCTCGGAGATCGCGGCGAGTGCCGTCATGACAGCGGCGCGTGACGATCGGATCCGGTCGATTGTGCGCGAGGGTGCAGTACTTCGGAAGCTCCCCGTCCGGCCGCGCGTCCCGGAGTCCGTCCGGAAAACGAACCTGATCAGGAACCCACCGGACAGGGCGAGTTCACTCCTGAACGAATCTGTCGCTTCGTCAACCGGCAGTGATTTAAAGCCATGACACATTGCTGCAGTCTTGTGAACGCAATGTTTCCAACAAGACGATCATCCTCGTTACCCACACCGAGGAGGTCCTCATGAACGATCGGCTGAGTCTCAGCCCGGACGCGGCACGGCAGCTCGCGACCACCACCAAGACCACCCCGCAGATGCGCGGCATCACGCCCCGCTACCTGCTCCGTGCCCTGCCGTGGGTGGACGTCGAGTCCGGCGTCTACCGCGTCAACCGCCGGCGGACCTTCATACTCGGTGACGACCGGATCACCACGTACAGGAACGACGACGCCCACCACGTCGTCCCGGAGGACCTGCGGGAGATCCCCTACCTGCGCGAGGCGGGCGAGGACCTCCTGCGCGAACTGGCCTCCTCCTTCACCGAGGTCGCCTTCGAGGCCGGGCAGACCCTGGTCCAGGAGGGCGAGACCACGGGCAGGCTGTGGGTCCTCGTCCAGGGCCGCGCGGAGAAGCGGGCCACCGGCCGCTACGGCGAGGACGCGCTCCTCGAGGTCGTCGGCGACGGTCAGTTCTTCGACCTCGACTCCTGGTCCCACGGCCGCCCCGCGCCCTACCGCGTCCAGGCTCTGACCCCCGGCACCGCGCTCTGCGCCGACCGCGCCGACCTGGCCCGGCTGGCCGAGCGGGACGAGGCCCTGGGCGCCGCCCTCGCCGCCTTCAACGCCGGCGAGCGGGCCGCCCCCGGCTCCGAGGTACCGGTGGACCTCACCGCCGGGCACGTCGGGGAGCCCGACCTGCCGGGCACCTTCGTCGACTACGAGGACGTCCCCCGCGAGTACCACATGACGCTCGCCCAGACCGTGCTGCGCGTCCACTCCCGCGTCGCCGACCTGTACAACGAGCCCATCGACCAGACCCGGGCCCAGGCCGACCTCACCGTCCAGGCGCTGCGCGAGCGCCAGGAGCGGTCGATGCTCAACCACCCCGAGTTCGGCCTGTTCAACAACGTCGCCCCGGGCCAGCGGGTGCAGACCCGCACCGGCGCCCCGACCCCCGACGACATGGACGAGCTGCTCAGCAAGGTCTGGAAGCAGCCCTCCTACTTCCTCGCCCACCCGCGCGCCATCGCCGCCTTCGGCCGCGAATGTACGCGCCGGGGCGTGCCCCCGGTCATCGAGAACCGCTTCGGCGGCCCCCTGCTGACCTGGCGCGGCGTCCCGCTGCTGCCCTCCGACAAGGTGCGCATCACCGGCCCGAACGGCGCCGGCACCACCGAGATCCTGCTGATGCGCATGGGCGAGGCCGAGCAGGGCGTGGTGGGCCTGCGCCCCTCGAAGGTGCCCGACGAGGTGGAGCCGGGCCTGTCCATGCGGAACATGGGCATGGACCAGAAGGGCATCACCCAGTACCTGATGACGGCCTACTTCAACGCCGCGGTGCTGGTCGAGGACGCCCTCGCCGTGCTCCAGAACGTCGAGGTGTCCAAGTACCATGACTACTCCTGACATGTCGTGGGGCGCGCACGCCCCGGGCATGGCCCCGATGCCGGGTTGGCAGGTGCCGGGCCTGCAGGCACCGGGCGTCCAGGCGCCCGGCATGACGCCGCCGTCCGTGCCCCGGCAGCCCACCGCGGGCAGCGCGGCCACCCGCAGCGGCGCTTTCACCCCCGAGGCCGCCCGGCAGGACATCCCCGTCCTGCAGCGGCCCGTCAACGGACGCCCCGTCGTCTGGCTCGACAACGGCGCGACCACCCAGAAGCCCCGCCAGGTCATCGAGACCCTGGCCGCCTACTACGCCACCGCCAACTCCAACATCCACCGCGGTGCGCACACCCTGGCCCGCGAGGCCACCGAGATGTACGAGGGCGGACGGGCCGCCGTCGCCGGCTTCCTGGGCGCCCCGTCACCCGACACCATCGTCTTCACCCGGGGCACCACCGAGGCCGTCAACCTCGTCGCCCAGAGCTGGGGACGCGCCAACCTCGGCCCCGGTGACGAGATCCTCGTCTCCACCCTGGAGCACCACTCCAACATCGTCCCCTGGCAGATGATCGCCAAGGAGCGGCGGGCCCGGGTCGTGCCGATCCCGCTGCTGCCCGACGGCAGCATCGACCAGGACGCCTACGCGGACCTGCTCTCCTTCCGCACCCAGCTCGTCGCCATCAGCCACGCCTCCAACGTGCTGGGCACGGTGCCGCCGGTGAAGGAGATGACGGCGCTGGCCCACCGCTACAACGCCAAGGTGCTCGTGGACGGCGCCCAGGCCGTCGCCCACTTCCCCGTGGACGTCCAGGACCTGGACAGCGACTTCTACGTCTTCTCCGGGCACAAGCTGTACGCCCCCACGGGCATCGGAGCGATGTACGGCAAGCCGGAGGTCCTGGCCGCCATGCCGCCGTGGCAGGGCGGCGGCAACATGATCGACCAGGTGGAGTTCGGCCGCGTCACCTACGCCCCGGTGCCGCACTGCTTCGAGGCCGGCACCGGGCACATCTCCGGCGTCGTCGGGCTCAAGGCCGCCATCGACTGGCTGACCTCCTTCGGGCGCGAGGCGGTCGCCGCGTACGAGACCGCGCTGCTCGGCCACGCCCAGCAGGCCCTCGCCGCGGTGCCGGGTCTCACCGTCCTGGGCAGCGCGGCCGAGAAGATCGCGGTGCTGACCTTCACGCTCGCCGGCCAGGACCCGATGACGGTGGCCCGCCGGCTGGACCAGGACGGCATCGCCGTCCGCGCCGGCCACCACTGCGCCCAGCCCTCGCTGCGGCACTACGGGCTGGAGGCCGCGACCCGGGCCTCGCTGGCCCTGTACAACACGGCGGAGGAGGTGGACCAGCTGGCCGCCGCGCTCACGCAGATGCAGGCGCAGGCCGCCGTCTGATCCGCACTCACATCCCCCGGACCACTGCACAGAGCTGCCCCGGCGCACCGCGCCGGGGCATGCTTTCGCCCCGGGCTTGCGGCATCCGGGGTGTCGCGCGGGACCGATGCGCGGCACAACTACGAGATTCCGCGGTATTTCCGGTGGCACAGGGAACCATCAGCTACGGAAGACAATCTCGTACGTCAGAGACGCACGAGTGTGCGTACGACCCGGAAGCAGGGGGCGGTACATGTCACGAAGAGTCGCGCAGCGGCGGTCGCCGGCGGTGCGGGGCGCCATGGGATCGGTGGCCGCGCTCGCGGCCGGGCTGATCCTCGTCGCGGGGACGCCCGGGACGGCCGCGGCCATACCGGCCGCCGGCAGCACGCAGACGACACCGGCCTGCGGCAGTGACCAGGAGGCGCGCCTGCCGTCCGCCGCCGAGGCCGCGGCCGCCGGTGCCGCCACGGCGGAGCCGCCGGCGGCCGCGGTCGGCACCGCTGCGGAGAAGATCTCCTTCAGCCTGCCCTCCCAGCTGCCCATCGGCCTGTGGTCGCGCTCCGGTGTCACCCTGCGCACGCCCGTCTCCAAGGGCACCGTCCGGCTCGACGTCCGCAGCCGCGGCTTCAGCACCGACTCCCTCGTGATCCAGCGCTACGTGCCGAAGACCCACAGCTGGACGGACCTGAAGACCCGTCCCTCCGGCTCGGGTACGCACGGCGTCTTCACCTTCCCCCTCACCACGGATGCGAGCGCCGCCCGCCCGCACAGCGTGGCCCTGCGCCTCCAGGACCTCGACCGCCCGGGCACCGTCACTGTCACCACCTCCGTCGAGGACGGCAAGGGCCGCACCTACAGCGCCCCGGCCCGTACCGCCAAGGCCACCCGGCCGGACGTCTCGGTCGGCGGCTGGAAGAGCGGCGCCGGGCTGAACCGCGGCGGCGCGGCGAGCGCCCCCTTCACCCTCACGGTGAAGAACACCACCGACCGCCCCTACCCCTCCCTGTACGCCTCCTACTTCGCCTACGGCGCGGGCACCGGCCACGCCCTGGCACCCAAGGACCTCGTCCTGCAGCAGTACCGGCCCGGCCACGGCTGGGAGCGCGTGCAGCTCGTCGCGGGCGGCTGCGACCCCGGCATGAGCGCCGCGCTGCTGCCGGTCACCAAGGGCCCGCTGGCGCCGGGCGCAAGCGCCACCTACCGGCTGCGGGTCGCCGTCGCCGGATCGGCCCCGCGCGACGTGACCAAGGCCGATGCGGGCCTGACGGTGGGCAACGGCGACTCGTCCTTCTTCCACCAGGACCTGCCCTTCACGATCCGGGCGGGCAAGACGTCGGGCAAGTAGCGCACCTGCGCAGTGACACACCTGCGCTGTGACACCGCGGGCCGGCCCTTCCGGAAGGGCCGGCCCGCCGGCTTTGCCGGGGACCGCCGGCCGCGTCAGGCCGGACCCGGGTCCCCGTCCTCCGTCCGGTCGAACGCCGCCCAGCGGGCGAGGGCGAACTTCCCGCCCTCCCGGCGTACTTCGGCGGCCCCGTGGCCCGGCCAGTGCGCGGGGAACACCAGGGCGCGGGTGTCGGCGGCCTCCTCCAGGATCCGCCGCCGGGAGCGGGTGGCCTGCGCCTGGTCCTCGCTCAGGCACGTGTCGCAGTCGGGCTCGGCGATCTGCAGCGGGCTGTGCACCAGATCGCCGATGAACAGGGCCCGCTCCGTGCCCGACTCCAGCCGCACCACGGCCGAGCCCGGCGTGTGCCCGGGAGCGGCCTGCAGGCTCAGGCCCGCGTCGATGCGGTGGCCCCCGCCCTCCCAGAGCACCAGCTGCCCGGCCCGCTGAACCGGGAGCACACTGTCCTCGAACACCTCGGCGACGCCCTCGGCGAGGCTCAGGTCGCCGAGGACGCCCCGGGGAGTGTGCGGCCCCTCCGGGTTCCAGTAGTCGAAGTCGGCCCGGGCGACGAGATACGTCGCATTCGGGAACGTCGGCACCCATACGCCGTCCCGTAACCGGGTGTTCCAGCCGATGTGGTCCGAGTGCAGGTGGGTGTTGACGACGACGTCCACGTCCTCGGGGCGGACCCCGGCGGCGGCCAGCCGTTCCAGATAGCCGGTCTTCAGATGCGACCAGTCCGGCATGTGCGGCCGTTCCTTGTCGTTGCCCAGGCCGGTGTCCACGAGGACCGTACGGCCCTCGCTGCGCAGCACCCACGTCTGCACGTTGCACACCAGCTGGTCGGTGGCCGGCCGCCAGAAGTCCGGCGCCAGCCACGACTCGTTCTCCTTCCACATCCGCGGGGTGCTGGAAGGAAAGATGGCGGGAGTGGGTGCGACCGGCGCGTGCCATTCCACGATGCGGGTGATGTCCACTCCGCCCAAGGTGATCGTCTGCATGCCAACGACGCTAGGCACCGCAGGCGGAACCGCCAAGAGGCAGATACCGGCGTTGTGTTGAGCGGCTCGTCGAACGACTCGTCGAACGACTCGTTGAACGGCTCTACTGTTCCCGCCGCACCGCGAGGAGCGCAGCGTCGTCCGACAGCTCGCCGCCCGCGTAGGCCAGCAGGTCGGCGACGACGCGGTCCAGCAGCGCCGCCGGGGCCGTCTCCGGCATGCCTGCCAGGCGCTCCGCCAGCGGGTAGAAGCGGCCCGCCGCATCCCGCGCCTCCGTCACCCCGTCGGTGTACAGCAACAGGAGGTCGCCCCGCTCGAACACGAAGGCCTGCCCGCGGTACGCGTCGTCCACCAGACCCAGCAGCGCCAGCGGCGGCTGGGGCACCGGCGCCGGCACCTCGCGCACCCGGCCCGCCCGGACCAGCAACGGCGGCAGATGGCCGCAGTTCACCAGCTCCGCCCGGCCCGGCCCGGCCACCTGCACCAGGACCGCGGTCACGAACTCCTCGCCGGGCCGCCGCCGGCCCATCGCGGCGTCCAGACGCCCCGCCACGGCAGCGAGGGAGGACTCGACCTGCGCCGCCTCCCGGAACGTCCCCAGCACCGCCGCGGCCGTGTCGATCGCGGCGAGCCCCTTGCCCCGTACGTCCCCCAGCAGCAGCCGCGTCCCGAACGGCGTCACCAGCGTCTCGTACAGGTCCCCGCCCACGCGCGCCTCGGCCGCGGCCGCCAGATAGCGCACCGCCACCCGCAGCCCGTCCAGCCGCTCGGGCGGCGGCCGCAGCAGGGTCTGCTGCGCGGCCTCCGCCACGGATCGCGACTCCAGCAGTTCCCGCTCGCGCGTGGCGACGAGCACCACGTTCGCAGTGCTGACGGACGTGATGGCCAGCACCGTGAACCCCGACGTCAGATGGACGAGCATCGGCACCTCGTCGTCGGCGAGCGCCAGCGGGGCGACGAGGGCCAGCGCGCCCAGGCCGACGAACAGCGGCACCCGCGGCCGCCGCGTCCCGATGCTGGCCAGCACCGGCGCCGTGGCCAGGACGGGGGACACCGTCCACTCCGGGCTCTCCGCCAGGTCCATCCCGACGGCGGCGGCCAGCAGGACGTACGCCGCCACGACGAGGAGCCGCGCGCGGTGCGGCAGGCGCGGCGCCTGGGGCTGACCGTCCGGGCCGGTGACGTGCGTCATGATTGATGTCCACCATCAGCCACACCCGGCCCGCCCGCAACCCGTCAGCGCTTCCGGGCGGCCCCCGCCTCCGTGCCCGCCCCGTCCCCGGGCGCGAAGTGCCAGTAGGTCTCCGCGCGCGGCCGCCACCGCCGCGCCAGCGGATCGCGCACCCTGCGCCGGCACCAGCCCCACGGGGTGACGGCCAGGTAGTACACCACGGTCAGCAGCACCGTCCGCACGGCGTCACACCTCCTTCCCCGGCAGTCAGTCCATCGGGATCCCGTCACGCCAGTCCCGCTCCTCGTGCCACGGCGGCTGCTCCTCCTTGCGCAGCAGGAACCCGCCCAGCGCCAGCAGATCGATGTTGGTCCGCATGAAACAGGCGTAGGCCTCGCGCGGCGTACGGACGATCGGCTCGCCGCGCACGTTGAACGACGTGTTCACCAGCACCGGGCAGCCGGTGCGTTCCTTGAACGCCAGCAGCAGCTCGCGCAGCCGGGGGTGGCGTCCGTCCACGGTCTGCACCCGCGCCGAGCCGTCCACGTGCGTCACCGCCGGGACGGTCGACCTCGGGACGTGCAGCAGATCCAGGCCGCGCACCCCCTCCGGCACCTCGGCGGTCAGCCGCTGCGCGGCCGCGACCCTGCCCACGATCAGCATGTACGGGCTCTCCTGGCGCAGGTCGAACCAGTCCTTCGCGTCCTCGGCGAGCACGGCGGGCGCGAACGGCCGGAACGACTCGCGGAACTTCGTCCGCAGGTTGAGCGCCGACTGCATGCCCGGGTCGCGGGGGTCGGCGAGGATGGACCGCGAGCCCAGCGCCCGCGGCCCGAACTCCATCCGGCCCTGGAACCAGCCCACGATCGCACCGCTCGCCAGCGCACCGGCCACCTGCCGCGCCACGCCGTCGAAGCCCGGGCGCTCGTACGGGATGCCGTGGGCGTCCAGGTACGCGCCGATCTCGTCGTCCGAGTACGCCGGGCCCAGCAGCGCGCCCGCCATCGCGTCGTGCCCGGAGCCGAGGTGCGGGCGGGGCGCTCCCCGCTCGTGGGCCTCGGCGAGCGCCGCCCCGAGGGAACCCCCGGCGTCACCGGCCGCGGGCTGCACCCACAGCTCCGTCAGGCCCGCGTCCTCCAGCAGCCTGCCGTTGGCCACGCAGTTGAGCGCGACGCCGCCGGCCAGGCACAGCCGCGGCTCCCCGGTCAGCCGCCGCGCGGTGCGCGCCAGCCGCACCACCACGTCCTCCGTGACCTGCTGCACCGATGCCGCCAGGTCGAACTCCCGCTCGGTCAGCGGCCCTTCCGGCAGCCGCCGCGGACCGCCGAACAGCTCCTCGAAACCGGGGCCGGTCATCACCCGCCCCCGCAGGTACTCGAACCGGCGCAGGTCCAGCCGGAACGAGCCGTCCGGCTTGACGTCGATCAGCCGCTCCCGGATCAGCGGCGCGAACCGAGGCGTCCCGTACGGCGCGAGGCCCATCAGCTTGTACTCGCCCGAGTCGACCTTGAAGCCGCAGAAGTACGTGAACGCCGAGTACAGCAGCCCCAGCGAGTGCGGGAAGCGCAGCTCGGCGAGGTGCCGCAGACGGGTGCCCACGCCCTGCCACAGGGTCGTCGTCGCCCACTCGCCGACGCCGTCGACGCACAGCACGGCGGCGGACGGGTAGGGGCTCGCGAAGAAGGCGGACGCGGCGTGGGACTCGTGGTGGCGCCGCGCCACGACCTCCGGCACCGCCCGGCCCTCCGGCCCCGCGAGGTGCTCGCGCACCGCACGGGTGGCGTGCCGCTTCCAGCCGAGCCACGCCGGCAGCCCGTCCAGGAACGACGGGAGGCCGTGCGGCGCGGCCCCCGCGTATGTCGCGAGCACCCGCCGGAACTTCAGCGCCGGGTCCTCGTAGTAGGCGACCGCGGCGACGTCACCGAGCTCCGCCCCGGCCTCCCGCAGGCAGTAGCCGACCGCCTCGTGAGGGAAGGAGGGGTCGTGCCGCCTGCGGCTGAACCGCTCCTCCTGCGCGGCCGCGACCGGGACGCCGTCGGCGACCAGCGCGGCCGCACTGTCGTGATAGAAGGCCGACAGGCCGAGAACCAGCTGCGTCACGCGGCGCCCCCGGATCAGAACATGGGATAGATGGAAGCGTCGTCCGCCGGCTGCGGCTTCAGCGCCCGCTTGCGGCGCAGCAGCCGTGCCAGGATCCTGCGGAGCAGTGCCATACGGTCCCTCCTCTCAGGCTGTGCGTTCTTGTGTGTTCTCAGGCCGGGCCGAGGCGGTCGGCGAGGACGCGGGCGATCGCGTCGTACCCCGCGTCGACGCAGTGCACCCGGTCCACGAACAGCCAGTCCGCAGGCCCCGTCGCCGCCCCGAGGGCCTCGTTCATGTCGAGGAACGGCACCTCCAGCGCCGCACAGCCCTCGCGCAGGGCCGCCGCGTAGGCCCGGCCGACGTCCATCGAGGCGATGTCGTTGTGCAGGCGGCGCCAGTTGGAGACGTCGTCCAGCTCGTCGAACAGCGCCTTCTCCTGGGGCGCGGGCTCCTCCCGCACCCACGGCGCGAGCGGCTGCAGGACGAACGTCAGCCGCGCCCCGAGCGCCCGTGCCAGCAGCTTCCACCCGCCGAGGTGACGGACCGTCAGCCCGGTGGCGTGCGCGATCCGCTCGGCCGGGCCCGGCACCGCGGACGCGTCCGGCGCGGGCCCGCACTCGAAGAAGGCGCCGTGCCGGCCGTGCTGCGCCGCGGGCAGGCGGCTGAGCACGAGGTTGTTGACGCCGGAGAAGAGGACGATCTCCGCCACCTCGGGCAGCAGGTGCTGGAAGAGCGTCAGCAGCATCAGCTCCTGCGCGGAATTCAGGCTCTGTCCGGAGAAGTTGAGCCACGGCAGCCCGGGGGCGTGATGGCTGCCCAGCCGGGAGGAGACGGTCGCGTGGTCCCCGCTCGCCCCCACGCCGAAGACCGCGGAGCTGCCGGCCAGCAGCCGGACGGGCCCCGGCGGGCGCCCGTCGGCCACCGTCGCCGGCCCGTCCGCCGTGTGGGTGACCCGGAATCCGCAGGAGTCGGTGGAGTACACCGGGGTCCGCTCGTTGCCGTACTGGAAGAAGCCGATGTAGGGCTGGTCCTCCAGGACGAAGGTGTAGTGCTCCATGTGGGGGACGAGTTCGGCGCGCGGGGACTTCATGGGGCAGGGCTCTCCTCGGGTGTCCGGGCGGCAGGCGGCGGGCCGGCGTGTCAGTGGGCGGCGGGCGGCAGGTCGTAGAGCGCGCCGGGCCGGTCCTCGCGGACCAGGTCGGCGTTGATCGCCATGGCGGCGAGCCCGCCGCTGGCCGCGGCCATGGCCGCCTGCTGCATGTTCTTGCCCAGGTCACCGGCCACGTACAGGCGGGGGAGCGAGGTCCGGCCGCGCTCGTCGGTCTGGACCGAGGTGAGGTCGGCGGCCTGCAGCCAGGGGCGCAGCGGCTCCACGCGCGGCTCGGTGTCCGTGTGCAGGAAGAGGGCCGTGAACGTGAGGACGCTGCCGTCCGTCAGATCGACGGCGACGCCGTCGGGGTGCGCGGCCACCGCGGCGATCTTTTCGGGCACGATCTTCACCCCGGAGGCGGCCAGGAACCCCTGCTCCTCCTCGGGCAGCTCCCGCCGGTCCGAGAGATAGGTGAGCGAGGACGTCCAGGCGGTCAGGGTCGCGGCGAGACACTCGCCGGGCACCGCACCGCCGTACACGCCGAAGTGCCCGTCCCGCACCTCGTACGCGTGACAGTACGGGCACTCGAACACGCCCTTGCCCCACAGCGCGGCGAGCCCCGGCACGTCCGGGAGCTTCGAGCGCACGCCGGCGGCGTAGAGCACCGTGCGGCTCCTGAGCGCCCCGGCCTCCTTGGCCGTCGTCACCAGGCGGTCGCCCTCGGGCGCCACGGTGATCACCTCGTCGTCGAGGAACTCCACGCCGTAGCGGGAGATCTCGGCGCGGGCGCGGGCCCGGAAGTCCGCGATGGTCACCCCGTCGTTGGTGAGCACGTTGTGCATGACGCCCGCCGCCATGTTCCGGGCGTCGCCCGAGTCGACGAGCGCGACGCGCCTGCGCGACCTGCCCAGGTACAGCGCGGCGCCCAGGCCCGCCGGGCCGCCGCCGACGATCACGGTGTCATACGCTTCCGCGGTCATGCTCTCCTCTTTCGGTGTCGGTGTGCTGCTGCTGATCTCGATGCGGTACGCGGGAGGACTCCGGCTGTTCGCCGGTGAGCATGTCCTGGCGCAGCGGCGCGAGCAGGGCGACGGATCCCAGGATCAGGACGGCCCCGGACGAGACGAAGACGGTGGTGACGGACGTGGTGCGGGCGAGCAGGCCGCCGAGGGCCGCTCCGATCGGCATCGTTCCCCACGAGCACAGCCGTGACACGCTCATCACGCGGCCCTGCAGTTCCGGCGGCGCGAACCGCTGGCGCAGGGACAGGACCGGGATGTTCCAGCTCATCATGAAGATGCCGTTGCAGAAGATCGCGGCCCCCGCGAGGACCACGTTTCCCGCCAGGCCCAGCCCCGCGTAGGCCGCGCCCGACAGGATCAGCGACCACTGCGCCAGGACGAGCGTGGGCAGCCTCCGCGCCAGCCGCGGCGCGAGCCACGTCCCGGCGATCGAGCCGACGGAGCCGGCGGTCAGCAGCAGGCCGTAGCCGGTGGCGTGCAGGCCGAGGGTGCGGTAGGCGAGCAGCACCAGCATCGAGAACGTCGCGGAGTACACCAGGCCGTAGAGCGCGCTGGCGGCCAGCGTGCGCGTGAGCGCCGCCCGTGTGAGCACGAAGGCGACCCCCGTGCGCAGGTCCTGCCACAGGGACCGGGCCGCGGACGTGCCGGGCGGGGCAGCGGTGCGTGGGGCCGCCTTGACGCCGGCCAGGCCCAGCAGCAGGACCGCGGCGAGCCCGTAGAGCGCACCGCCCGTCGCCAGCGCCAGCGTCGCGCCGACCCCGACCAGGAGGCCGGCCAGCGGCGGGCCCGCCATCTCGTTGAGGATGATCTGGGGGGCGAACAGCCTGCCGTTGGCGTGCTCCAGGTGCTCCGATTCCACGATGTCGGGCAGCATCGCGGGCGCCGCGGTCTCCGCCAGGGTCTCGGCGATCCCGAGGACGAACGACAGCACGTAGAGCACGGCCAGCGACGTGCCCGCCGCGAACGCCGCGACGGCCGCCAGCAGCGCGGTCGCGCGCGTGACGTTGCTGACCAGCAGGATGTGCCGCCGGTCGTGACGGTCCGCCAGGACGCCCGCGGGCAGCGCGAACAGCAGCCACGGCAGCATGTTGACGGCCGTGAGCCCGGCCACCACCATCGGCTGCGGGTGGCTCGCGACCACCAGCAGCGGCAGCAGGGTGCGGGTGACGCCGTCCCCGGCGTTGGACGCCACGGACGACGACCACAGCCAGCGGAAGCGGCTGCCCAGCACGGGCTTGCGGGCCGGTGCCCCGGTCTCGGTCAAGGGATCTCACTCCGCGTCAGGCCGCGCACCGCCGCCCCGCCGCCCGGCGCGGTCACGACCAACTCGTGAGCCCCAGGAGCCGCTCGCCCAGCGGAGTGAGCTCGGCGCGCCCGTAGAGCTCGCGCTCCTTCTTGCGAGGGCTTCCGTGGTGCTCGTGCTCATGCGGCGGGATCCGGTCCCGCCAGAACCGTACGCGGCTGTCCCGGAGCGCGGCGTCGTCCTCCAGGGCGGGCGCCATGGAGATGTACTGTGCCATACGCACCCGGTCCGCGGAGCTGTTCGGGCGCACTCCGTGCGGCAGCAGACTGTTGAAGATGATCAGGTCGCCGGGGTCCACGCGCAGCGTCTCGATCTCGTATCCGGTGATGTCCGGCGTCATCGGGTCGCGGTCCGGCGGCTGCTCCTCCAGCCAGCCGTCCAGCTTCTCGAAGATGCCGGGCACGCACTGGAAGCCGCCGATCTCCTCGTCGCCCTCGCTGACCGAGAGCACGCCCTGGCAGCTGATGGGCAGCGGCCGCCGGGAGGTGTCGACGTCCCAGTGGACGAACCCGCCGAACGCACGGCTGCCGCGGTTCGGCGGGTTGACGTTGGCGAAGTCGATCACGACCCACAGACCGGTGGTGTCCCAGATGTCGACGAAGGCGTCGTACACCCGCTGCGTCTGCCGGTTGTCCCACATGGCCTGGTGGTTGTAGATCTCCACCAGCCCGCTGTGGCCGGGCAGCCGCTGGTTGTCCGTGCGGCCCGCGTACCAGGTGGAGGGGTCGCCGGGAGCCATGTCCTCGAACTCCCACAGCGCCGTCGCCAGCCGCTCCACGTTGCCGGCGGGCACGGCCTCGCGGACGACGACGTAGCCGCGGGTGGTCCAGTGCTCCCAGTCCTCGGGGGACAGCACACGCAGGGGCAGCTCCTTGCGGATGTCCCTGAGCTGGGTCCTCGCCATGTCCGGTGCTCCTTGTGACTCGTGTTCGTGTTCGTGCTCTGCGGGCGGGGCGGGGCGGGCACCGGGGCCGTCAGGTGATGACGGCCCGCTCGTCGGGCAGGACGACGGCGTCCAGCGCCGTGGTGTCCAGCAGCTCCAGTGCGTCCCCGAGGTCGTTGAGGATGGGCCGTCCGCCGCCGTTGGCACTGGTGTTGATGAGGATCGGCAGCCCGGTGTGACCGGCCACCGCGTGGCACAGGCGGTGCAGCAGCGGGTGCTCGGCGGCGTGCAGGGTCTGCAGCCGCGCGGTGCCGTCGATGTGCCGCACCTCGGCGAGCTGCTCCGCGGCCTCCTCGCGGACGCGCACCGCGAACAGCATGCTGTCGGTGTGGTCGAGCGGGCCGGTGAAGTACGCGCCGGCCACCTCGGCGGGGCACAGCGGGGCCACCGGGCGGAACCACTCGCGCCGTTTGATGGTCTGCGAGACGTGGCGCCGGGCGCCGGTCCAGTGCGGCGAGACGAGCAGCGAACGGTGCCCGAGGGCGCGCGGCCCGGTCTCCATCCCGCCGCCCAGCCAGGCCACGCACTTGCGCCCGGCAAGCATCCCGGCCACGTGGTCGACGAGGGCGGCGTCGCTCGCGAGCGTCAGACGGGTCCGCCCGGTGCGCAGCGGGTCGCGCACGGTGAGCCCGGGGCCGCAGTAGGCCAGCGCCGCCCCCGGCGGGGCGCCGCCGGCCGCCGGCCGGTCCTCCGGCGCGGCCACGGCCAGCGCCGCGCCCAGCGCGATCCCGGAGTCGTCGCAGCAGGTGGGGATGGAGACCCGGGTGAACAGGCCGCTCTCCGCGATGCAGGTGTTCGCCGTGATGTTCAGGGCACAGCCCCCGGCGTAGCAGAGCGCCGGATAGTCCGGCCAGCGCTCGTGCAGCCCGGTGACGAGGTGGGCGAGATCCACCTCCACGGCGGTCTGGAGCGTCGCGGCCAGGGTGCGGCAGACGGGGTCGCCCGGGCTGTGGCCCACGAGGTACCGGTGCCCGCGCGGGGTGCGGATCTCGTCGGGGAACACCCCGCCGTAGGAGTGCACCACGTCGTCGTCGGTGGCGTCGGCCAGCAGCCCGTCGAGGTAGCCGCCCGCGTCCTCGTCGTACGGATACCAGGTGTCCTCGTAGCGCAGGGCGCTGCCCGCGGGCGCCTCGCCGCCGAGGGGCGCGAGGAGGCCGGGTGCGGTACGCCGGGCGCGCTCCCCGGCGAGCATCGTGCGCAGTACGGGCAGCAGCTCCGGATCGGTCGCGCCGGTGGCCGCCAGGCCCAGCAGCTTGCCCGTGTCGAACTGCCCGCCGTGCACCCTGCGGGCCAGCGCCTCGTAGACCAGCCCGAAGCGGGGGCCGGTGCGGTTGTTGAAGGACAGGACGGGGGTGAGCGACGGGCCGTCACCCAGGCACACCATGCCGCACTCGGCGTAGTTGCCGGTGCCGTCCAGGACGAGCGTGAGGGCCTTGGCCGCCCCGGAGGTGTGGTACGCCAGGGCCGCGTGCGCATAGTGGTGGCGCACGGCGACCACGGGCAGGGGGCCTGCGGGTCCGTCGGCGAGCGGCCAGTCCACGGACTTGACCGGGCGCAGCACGGAGGTGGCCAGGGCGTCGCCCGGGCGGCTCCAGGTGATGTCCTCGGAGACGAGCTCGACGAGCCCGGTGGGCAGGATCCGGCAGGCGGGGGTGTACCAGTCGGCGACGGCGACCGCGGTGACCGGGCCGCGCGCGAGCGCGTGCAGCCGGTTCACCCAGTCGCCGATCTCCCCGGCGAAGCGGGCGTTGCCGCCGCACACGTGGCGCAGCCCCACCTGCCGCTCGCCCTCGATGACGTGGAGCCCCCGTGCCTGGGCGAGCGCCGCGCCCCCGTCGTGCCCGAAGTTGAGACCGATCGTCGGCATCGGCCGGGCTCCTCAGACGCCCGCGCAGAACTGGGCGTGGTGGCGCTCCAGCAGGCCCTGCACGACTTCGCGCATGTACGCGCAGTAGCCCGGCGACATGATCTGGATGGATCCGTTCTCCTCCTCCAGGGCGCCCGCAGAGCCGCCCGAGCACGTGCCCTGGAGCTCGCATCCCTGGCAGCCGGGCCCGTTGGTGTAGGCGCGCATGCCGTAGTCCCGGTAGGCCGAGGAGTTGAACACGCCCCGCCAGTCGTCGATGGTGCCCAGCTTGCGCGCCGTCGCCTTGCAGGCGAACACGCTGCCGTTGGGTTCGATGGACAGCTGCCGGCCCACGGCCGGGCACGTCTTGTAGTCCGCCTGGGCGGCCCACTTCGCCTCGTCCGCGATCATCTGGAACGTCTGGTACCAGTAGCCGCTGAGCTGCACTCCGCGCTCGCGCCCGTAGTCGACGGCCGACAGCAGCCTCTGCGCCACGTCGTGCGGGCTGTGCCGCTCGAAGAACTCGCGGGCCTGGAAGGAGACGATCACGTCCAGGGAGTCCAGCCCGGCCTCGGCGACGAAGTCGATCAGCGGGGTGCCCCACTTGTCCCACGTGTACTGCGACAGGACGGTGGTGATGCTGACGGGCACGCCCGCGGCCTTCATGTCGAGGATGGCCTTGCGCACCACCGGCCAGGGCGTGCGCTGCTGCTGCCCGCCGCGGAACTCGCCGGTCTCGGGGACGAGATAGTCGATCGAGACGGTGGTGGAGACCCGGTACTCCGCGAGCGCCTGCAGCAGCTCGGCGTCGATGCGCGAGCCGTTGCTCGTCATGTCGTAGGAGAGCGAGACGCCGTCGTGGAAGTGCCCGAAGGTGCGCAGGATGTGCAGGATGGTGCCCCGCGCGAGCGTCGGCTCGCCGCCGAAGAACGACACGGTGAGCTCGCCGCCGCCGTTGGCCTTGCGCAGCGCCACCGCCTCCCGCAGCGTCTTCTCCGCCACCTGCGGGGACATGTGCATCGAGGGGTTGCGGGCGCCGTCGGTGCCCTCGTTCCAGTCGCCGCGGGCGAGCGTCGGTGCGCTGTCGCCGCGCGCGGTGCGCAGCTGGACCAGGACCGGGCCGGGCTTGACGGACTCCCCGGAGGTGTTGCGCTCCTCCACGCCGCCGTCGAAGTTGTAGGCGAAACAGCCCTGACAGGAGAAGTTGCACGCGTTGGTCAGCACCAGCTGGATCGAGGAGTGGAAGACGCCGCTGCCGAGCGCCTCGCCCCGGGCGGCGAGGAGTTCGTCGATCTGCACCGCCTCGTCGTGCCCGGCCTCCACGAGGTACTGCGCCTCGATCAGGCTGTCCACGGCCTCGCGGCCCGCCCGCTCGCGCAGCAGGTCCAGGGGGATGCCGCCGGCGGCCTCGCGGAGCAGCTCGACCGTATCGCGGTCCACCAGGCGGGCGTTGCCGAAGAGGGAGTGGAAGGCCACCGTGCGCTCGGTGCCGTCGTAGGCGTCGAGCCGGCCGCCGAACCGGGCGAAGTCACGGTCCTGGGCGGTGCGCATCGTACGGACGTAGCGGGAGGACTGGTAAACCGGAGCCGACATCGGTGGACTTCCTCCTGGAAACGGTGCGGGATCGAACGTGGCCGGGGGCGCGGCAGGTCATCCGTGCCGCGGGCTCCGGGCCGGGGAGCGCGCTCGTGGAACGGGCCCGCCGCGGGCGTGGATCGCGGCGGGCCCGTCGGAACCGGTGCGCCGGGACGGCTAGGCGGGCGTGGCCGGCGCCTTCGTCCCGGAGGCGTCCGTACAGACCGACTCCGCCTTCGGTACCGGCGTGATCGTCGGTGCGTTGCCCTTGTCGGGCGAGACGAACCCGCAGGGACGCGACGACGCCGTGGGTGTCGGAGTGATCATCTTCTTGACTTCGGCCATCAGTCTCTCCTCGCCGTGGTCGGGCGGTATGCGTACATACGCGGTCAGCGAATCATGGCCGGGTTGGGCCGAGGGATATTTGTTCCGGCCACTTTTTTCGGAGCGTATTACTTGATCGAGGGCGATGTGATGACCATACGGATGACATGGATTCCTGTTCGAAAAGGGTGCGGGCGGCCGTGTGGTGAGTGCGGGATTCCGGCCTCACCAGGCATCATGCGAAAAGCGGCCCTTCCGCTCCCCTTGCCGGATATGCATGTGCATGGCATGGATCAAATGCCAGCGCTTTACGGGCCGTTACGGTCCGGGAGGGGAACGGCGCCGGGAGGGAAGTTGATCTGTGGCCCACTCTTTTCCTGCGCCGCCCGGCGCTCTTCCCTGCCCGCGGCATTGCGGCCGTGCGCGTACGCGGGGGAGCGCGCCGGATGGCCCGCGCGCGCCCGGCGCCCGCCGGACGCGCCTTCGTGCACGCCCCGGGCCTAGCGCAGGTCGTCCCACGTGATGACCGGGCTGCCCGCGCGCAGGCCGTAATCCACGGCGGGATTCCGCAC
Source organism: Streptomyces hiroshimensis (assembly GCF_014650335.1). GTDB lineage: Bacteria > Actinomycetota > Actinomycetes > Streptomycetales > Streptomycetaceae > Streptomyces > Streptomyces hiroshimensis. The sequence goes on along the minus strand of NZ_BMUT01000007.1, from coordinate 44,792 downwards.
CGGCCACTTCAGGCGCAGCCAGCCGGGAACGGTGGCGGCAATCCCGTCGTCGGCCGCCAGATGCCAGAACGTATTCGAATCCTGGCGCGCGAAATAAGGGCAGAAGAGCGAGATCACCAGGGTGACCCGGCGGCCCTTCGTCACGGGTGTGACCGCGTGGAAGATACGGCTGCCGTGGAGGAACAGCGTCGCGCCGCGCTCCCCGCAGTCCGCCTCGCGGAACCGGGAATCCTCCCGCCCCGGGCCGGGGAATTCGTCCGCGCGTCCCCGGAAGTAGGTGAACCGGCCGCCCTCGTAGTCCTCGTAGCCGCTCAGCTGAATGGTGAAGACGTAGTCCATGCCGTCGCGGTGCCAGCGGACGCCGCCCTGCCGCCCGCGGCCCTCGCCGTAATTGATCTGGGCCGTGGGCAACCGGAGCGGATGGGGGATCAGCGGAATGCCGACCAGCCTGGAGCAGACGAGGAGGAAGTCCCGGTCGCGGATCATGCGGGCGATGAACGGCGAGAGCAGGTCGGCGGCGCGCAGCCGCCGCGTCGCGGTGAACCCGGCGTCCTGCGCCGCCACTTCGAGCTGCCCGCACACCGTGGCGAGGCAGTCCAGGCCCTCGTCCGTCAGGACGCGCCACGGTCCTGCGAGGGCGGCGGCGTCGGCCCGCCCCTTCCAGTGCCACAGCTCTTCCTCGCGATAGCCGAACTCCTGCAGGGAGGTCACCGGCCCGGCGGCGCCGGTCGAGACGAACCGGCTCCGCCACGGCGGCTCCGCGGGCAGCCGGGCGCTGCGCAGGGGAGCCCGGGCGTGCAACGCCTTGAGGACCTTACGGAATCCGTCGGGGGCCTGGGGCAGGGCGAGTGCGCCGGCTCTGCCGCTCCCTTTCGACGTCGTGGACACGAGGCATCTCCTATGGAGGCATCTCTTGTGAAGGAGAACGCATTCGGCTGAACGGCCGGACGGGGCCACCGAGAATCTCCCACCGGGCCCGGCCACTGGCAAGAGCCGCGGCGTGCGTTGCCGAGCTGCTGCCGGCGTGCGTTCCCGAGTTGCTGCCTTTATGGAGATATGTAGCATTTTCAGGGAGATGCGTCGGATGCGGATCGCGGCAGGCCCGCTGGACTGGTCCCTGGTGAGCGGATGGATTCCGGTCACCCTGCTGGCCGTGGGTCTGTGCGCCCTCGCGGTGCTCCTCTTCTCCCGCCGCCGCACCTGGTGGACCCGGTGGGCCCCGCTCGCCGTCCTGCTGGCCGCCGTCCTCACCTGGCTCCTGCGGACCGCCGTCGACGACTGGTGGCAGCCCTTCCCCGACCCCCTGCCCCTCAGCGTGGTGATCTGGGCGGGGATCGCCGTCCTCGGGGTCTGCCTCGCCGCCTTCCGCATCCCGCTGCTGCGCCCCCGGTACCGGGCCGGCGCCGCCCTCGCCGGCCTCCTGGTCGTGCTCCTGGGGGCCTCCGAGGTCAACCGGCACTTCGACCAGTACCCCACCGCGCGCTCCGCCCTCAACTCCTGGCTGACGAAGACCACGAGCATCACCGAAGCCACCGGCCGCACCGAACCCGCCCTGCGCGTCCCCGCGGGCAAGACCGTCGCCGACGTCTGGCGCCCGCCTCCCGGCATGCCGGAGAACGGCACCCTGTCCAAGTCGTCCGTCCCCGGCACCCGGTCCGGCTTCGACGCCCGCAGCGCCTACGTCTACCTGCCGCCCGCCTACCGGGCCATCCCGCGCCCCCTGCTCCCCGTCGTCGTCCTCATGGCCGGCCAGCCCGGATCTCCCGACGACTGGATCAACTCCGGGCGGCTCGTCGACATGATGAACGCCTTCGCCCGCGAGCACCGCGGCCTCGCGCCCGTGGTCGTCGTCGTCGACCCGCTCGGCTCCCAGTTCGCCAACACCCTCTGCCTCGACTCCCGGCTGGGCAACGTCCAGACCTACCTCGCCGCCGACGTCCCCGACTGGATCCGCTCCCACCTCCAGGTCGCCGCCGCCCGCACCTCCTGGGTGATCTCCGGCATCTCCTTCGGCGGCACCTGCTCGATCCAGCTCGGCGTCAACGCCCCCCAGGTCTACGGGGTCGTCAACGACATCTCCGGCCAGGAGGCGCCCACGCTCGGCAGCCGGCAGAAGACCGTCGACAAGGCCTTCGGCGGCGACGAGGCCGCCTTCACCGCGGTCAACCCCCTCGACGTCATGGCACGGCAGCGCTTCCCCGATACGAAGGCCGCCTTCGTCGCCGGCAGCAGCGACAGCACCTACCGGCCGCAGCAGCGGAAGGTCTACGACGCGGCCGTCAAGGCCGGGATGCGGGCCGAGTGGGTCCTGCTCCCCGGCGGGCACAGCTGGCAGGTCTGGCGGCCCGGCCTGGAGAGGCAACTGCCGTGGATCTCCCGGGAGACGGGGCTGACCCGATGAGCGAGACCACCGCCCCGCCGCCCGCGCCCACCACCGGCGACAGCACCCACCCCTGGCGCGTCACCCTCGACCGGCTGCTGGTCCCCGTCCGGCACGCCCCCTTCACCCTCGCCTTCCTCGCGGTGCTGTGGATCGTCGGGGCGGTCACCGGAAGCCTCGGCAGCGGGCCGGGCCGGCACCGCATGGAACACGTCGGCGCCGGCGTCCCCGCACTCGCCGAAGGACGCTGGTGGACCCCCGCGAGCTCCCTGCTGTGGTGCCCCGGGCTCGGCGGCTACATCGGCGCCACCGTCATCATCCTGCTGCTCGTCACCCCCTCCGAGCGGCGCCTGGGCGTCGCCCGCACCGCAGCCGTCCTCCTCGGCGGCCAGATCCTCGGCACGCTCCTCGGCGTCGGCATCGTCCAGGCCGGCAACCTCGCGGGGGAGTGGTGGCTGGAGGAGCTCGCCGGCTACCTCGCGGTCTCCCCGACCGTCGGCGCCCTCGCCGTCGGCGGCGTCCTCAGCTACCGGCTCACCGCCCTGTGGCGGCGCCGCACCCGCCTCGGCATCGTCGCCTTCGCCCTCGTCATGGCCCTCTACGTCGGCCACCTCCAAGGCGTCCTGCGCCTCGGCGGTGCCGTCGTCGGCCTCGTCATCGGCGCCCTGCTGTACCACCGGACCGGGCCCTGGCGCCTGCGGCACTCCTCCCACACCGAGGCCCGCGTCCTCGTCGCGCTCGTCGTGGCCGCCGCGGCCATCGGCCCGATGGTCGCGATCCTCTACCGCGATGCCTACGGGCCCCTCAACTCCTTCCAGATCTACGTCTCCGTGCAGCCCACCGGCCAGGAGGTCGCCGACGCCTGCGCCGCCTCCAAGGAGGACTGCCACTTCGTCCACGCCCTGCGGAACTTCTACGACTCCCCGGCCACCGTCATGGCCGTGCTCGTCCCCGCACTGATGCTCGTCCTCGCCGAGGGACTGCGCCGCGGGCTGAGGCTCGCCTGGGCGCTGGCCGTGCTCGTCCACCTCGCCTGGATCGCCCTCTTCTCCTGGTGGCTGCACGACTTCCTCAGCCACCCCGCCGGATGGGCCGAGCCCGCCGAACGCTCCACCTACGCCCAGGCCTTCGCGGAGCAGATGCTGCTGCCCGTCCTGATCGTCGTCCTCCTGATCGTCACCCGCGCCCGCTTCGACCTGCGGCTGCCGCGCTCCGCGACGCGCGGACTCGCGGCCGTGACCGGCGGCGCGCTCGTGCTGGCCTGCGCCGTGTACGTCGGCATCGGCTACGCGGTGCGCGACCAGTACGACCCCGAGGCCACGCCCTCGGTGCTCTTCTCCGGTCTGGCGTCGGAGTTCCTGCCGCCGACGCTGCTCGCCACCTTCACCGACTGGCCGGTCCCGGTCGGCAGGACCGCGCAGGCCCTGTTCCACTACTGCGGCCTCCTCTTCTGGCTCGTCACCCTGATCGCGCTGCTGGTCACCTTCCGCCGCCCGCGCCTGCACACCGACGCCGACGCCGCCGTGCGCGCCCGCGAACTCCTCGTCGCGCACGGCGGCTCGACGCTGAGCTACCTCACCACCTGGGACGGCAACTACTACTGGTTCGACGCGAAGGGCCGGGCCGCCGTGGCCTACCGCGTGATCGCCACCGTGGCCCTGACCACCGGCGAACCCTTCGGCGCGCCGGACGCGCGGGCCGCCGCCGTCGCGGGCTTCTCGCGCCACTGCGACGAGCGCGGCTGGACGCCGTGCTTCTACAGCGTCGGCGAGGAGTGCCGCACCGCGGCGGAGGCCCTGGGCTGGCGCTCGGTGCAGGTCGCCGAGGACACCGTCGTGCCCCTGCCCGACCTCGCCTTCACCGGCAAGAAGTGGCAGGACGTGCGCACCGCCCTCAACAAGGCCAAGAAGGAGGGCATCACCGCCGAGTGGTGGTCCTACCCCGACGCCCCGGTCGCCCTCACCGACCAGGTGCGCTCGATCTCCGAGGAGTGGGTCGCCGACAAGGGACTGCCGGAGATGGGCTTCACCCTCGGCGGCCTGGACGAGCTCGACGACCGGTCGGTGCGCTGCCTGATCGCCGTGGACGGCGACCGCACGGTGCACGGGATCACCAGCTGGATGCCGGTGTACGAAGAGGGCCGGCCGGTCGGCTGGACGCTGGACTTCATGCGCCGCCGGGCCGCCGGTTTCCGCGGCTCGATGGAATTCCTCATCGCCTCGGCCGCGCTGGGCTTCCAGGAGGAGGGCGCCCGCTTCCTCAGCCTCTCGGGCGCCCCGCTCGCCCGCAAGGCCACGGAGGAGCCGCCGGCGGCGCTGCAGCGGATCCTGGACTACGGGGGCAAGGTCCTCGAACCGGTCTACGGCTTCCGGTCGCTGCTGACCTTCAAGTCCAAGTTCCAGCCGCAGTACCGCCCCATGTACATGGCCTATCCGGACCCGGCCGCGCTCCCCGCCATCACCCGTGCCATCGGCAAGGCGTACCTGCCGCACATGACGGCGGCCCAAGGAGTGCGGCTGATGCGGCAGTTCTCCGCCTGAGCGGGCGGCGGCGGACTTACGACCGGCTCACGGCAGCCTCACGGCAGCGTGAGCACCCGCGGGCCGTCCTCCGTGATGGCGACGGTGTGCTCGATGTGCGCGGCGCGGCTGCCGTCGGTGGTGCGCAGCGTCCACCCGTCGGGGTCCGCGCGGTAGTCGTTGCGCCCGCCCGCCATGAGCATCGGCTCTATCGCGAGGACCAGGCCGTGCCGCAGCGGCAGACCCCTGCGGGGGCGGCCCCAGTTGGGGACGTGCGGGTCCTCGTGCATCTGCCGGCCGATGCCGTGGCCGCCGAAATCCTCGGGCATGCCGTAGCGCCCGGCGCGGGCGACGGCGGAGACGGCGTGGGAGATGTCCCCGATGCGGTTGCCGACGACCGCCGCGGCGATGGCGGCGTCCAGGGCCCGCTGAGTGGCGTCGACGAGGGCGGTGTCGGCGGGCCGGGGCGTGCCGACGATGAAGCTCACCGCGGAGTCGCCCGTCCACCCGTCGAGCCGGGCGCCGCAGTCGATGCTGACCAGGTCGCCGTCGCGCAGCGCGTAGTCGTCCGGGATGCCGTGCACGACGGCGTCGTTGACCGAGGCGCAGATCACCGCGGGGAAGGGGGTGGGGGCGAAGGAGGGCCGGTAGCCCAGGAAGGGGGAGCTCGCCCCGGCCTCGCTCAGCACGGCCCGCGCCGCCTCGTCCAGCTCCCGCAGCCGTACGCCCGCCTTCGCGGCGTCACGGGCCGCGGCCAGCGCATGGGCGACGACCCGGCCCGCCGCGCGCATGGCCTCCAGCTCACCGTCGGTCTTGATCTCCACCATGGTTTCCGAACCCCCTCGGCGTACTGCCGGTTCCCATACCGGCAATTCTTATACCGGTATTAGTATCACGGTCTAGTATCGGGTTCATGGTGAGGACCCCTTTGACCCCCTGGGAGCGGCAGCGCGGCGAGATGCTCGGCGCCCTGCTCCGCGAAGCGCGCGGCGAGCGCAGCATGGTGGAGATCGCCGCTGCCTCGGGGCTGTCCGCGGAGACGCTCCGCAAGATCGAGACCGGTCGCGCGCCGACGCCCGCCTTCTTCACGATCGTGGCGCTGGCCTCCGTACTGAACCTGTCCATGGAGCAGCTGGCGGCCGCGGCCGCGGCGCGCGCCGACGCGGCGGAGGGCGAGGCGCTGACGGCGTGAAGGCGGCGGCCGGACCGCGTTTCTGACGGCTTCTCGGACCCTCCCGGAGGCATCGACTGACCGATCGGTTAGATTGCTGACCGATCGGTCAGAGTCATGCGCGGAGTGACGCGCAGAGTCATGCGCGACGAGAGGCGGGAAGCATGGAAAGCACGACGTGCTGCGTGGTGGGCGGCGGACCTGCAGGCATGATGCTGGGGCTGCTGCTGGCCCGGGCCGGGGTCCGGGTGACCGTCCTGGAGAAGCACCGCGACTTCCTGCGCGACTTCCGCGGCGACACCGTCCACCCCTCCACCCTGCGGCTGCTCGACGAGCTCGGCCTCGGGGAGCGGTTCGCGGAGCTGCCCTTCCCCAAGCTGGAGGAGATGCGGATGGAGATCGCCGGCACCACCGTCGTTGCAGCCGACTTCCGCCGCATCCCCGGCCGCCACAAGTACATCGCCATGGTCCCGCAGTGGGACTTCCTCGACCTGCTGGCGAGCGCGGCCGCCGCCGAGCCCTCCTTCACCCTGCGCATGTGCGCCGAGGTCACGGGCCTGCGCAAGGAAGGAGGCCGCGTCACCGGCGTGCACTACACGGCCGAGGACGGCACGCCCGGCGAGATCGCGGCCGCCCTGACCGTCGGCTGCGACGGCCGCCGCTCCGTCGTCCGCAGGGAGGCCGGCCTCGTCCAGGACGAGTTCGACGTCCCCATGGACGTCTGGCAGGTCCGCGTGGACGCACCCCGCGGCGGCATCAAGGACGGCCGCGTCTTCGCCCGCTTCGGCGGCGGGCAGGCCGCGGTCACCATGGACCGGGGCGCCTACTTCCAGACCTCCTACCTCATCGCCAAGGGCCGCGACGCGCACCTGCGCAGCACCCACGACATCCAGTGGTTCCGCGACCGGCTCGGCGGCCTCTTCGGCTGGGACGCCGGCGTGACCGGCGCGATCCGCTCCTGGGACGACGTCAAGCTGCTCGACGTGAGCATGGGACGCCTGCCGCGCTGGTACGCGGGCGGCCTGCTCTGCATCGGCGACGCGGCCCACACCATGTCGCCCGTCGGCGGAGTCGGCGTCAACCTCGCGGTCCAGGACGCCGTGGCGGCCGCCCGCATCCTCGCCCGCCCGCTGCGTGAGGGCTCGGTCCGCCTCCACGACCTGGCACGGGTGCAGAAGCGGCGAAGGCTGCCGACGGCCGTGGTGCAGCAGTCACAGCTGGGCGAGCACCAGCTGATCCGCAGCGCCCTCGACGGCACCCTGAACGCCGCCACCCTGCCCCTGCCGATGCGCCTCCTGCGCCGGGCGGCACCCTTGCGCACGGTCACCGCCTACCTGGGCGGCGTGGGGATACGGCCCGAGCGCGCGCCGGACTTCGCCAGGGCGTAGGCGCACACCTTCCCCGGGGCGGAGGCACACGCGCGGCGGGCGCCCGGCCTACTCCGGGGCCCGGACCGCGTGGAGCGTGAACGTCACCAGCTCCTCGGCCGCCGCGCCGAGGTCGACGTCCGGGTGGGCGAGCCAGTGCGAGACCACCCCGTCGATCGCCCCGCCGATCGCGAGCGCCACCGCCTGCGTGTCGAAAGCCCGCAGCCGGCCCGTCGCCTGCCCGGCCGCCAGCAGCTCCGCCAGGGCCTGCCAGCGGCCGCCGGTGTCGTGCCGGCCCGGCGTCTTCAGCTGCGTGCCGCCCTCGTCGTCGAGGAGCATCTCGGTGATGACCCGCACATGGCGCCGGTTGGCCTGCTGGTAGCCGACCATCGCCCGGACGTAGGCGACGAGCGCGTCCAGCGGATCCGCCTCCCGCTCCACGCGCTCGGCGACGTACGCCGTGAAGTGCTCCAGCACCTGCGCGAGCGTCGCGCGCGTGAGGTTGTCCTTGGAGGAGAAGTGGTAGAGGACCGCGGCCTTGGAGATCCCGGCCCGCTCGGCGATCGCCGACAGCGACGTCGCCGGGTAGCCCCGGGTGGAGATCAGGTCGATGGTGCTCTCGATGATCTGCTGCCGGCGCGCCTGCTCCGTGAAGGTCGGCGCGCCGGGACCGGCACTGCGGCGAGGGGTCATCGCGACGCCACCTCCGCCTTTCTGGTTCTGCGGCCTTCACCGTCCTCCGGCCGACGGACACCAGACCGTACACCGCGGTCCCCGCGCCGGGACGAGCGGGGACCGGGCCCCGGCGGCCGGTCGGCCGAGCCGGCCCGACCGGTCAGTCCCACCAGTTGAACAGGACATCTCCCAGGCACGAGGGCTTCCAGTAGCGGATCTCGGTCAGCTCGGCCGGCGACAGGTCCGTGACGTCGACCTCCTCCAAGGGCGTCATCAGCTCCTTGACGCCCATCACCCGCAGTCCCGCCGTCTCGAAGGCCTGCGCCCACAGCGGCGGGTCCGCGAAGCCGGGCACCGGCTTGCCCTCGCTGACCGCGTCGGTGGTGAAGGCGACCACGGGCAGATGGGCGTGGCCCAGGGCGGTGAACGCACGGCCGTACCCGTCGGTGAGGGTCGCGTGGCGGAAGGTCTGCATCTCACTGGGGATCATCTCGCCGGCCCGCCCCCGGGCCTCCATGGCCGCGGTGAAACAGGCGGCCCGGAACAGCGCCGCCTCGGTCCGCGGCAGTGGGGCCTCGTGCGGCGCCCGGAATCCCGTAGCCCCCCGCGCCAGACGGATCAACGTGTCTTCCTTCCCCTGCCGGAGCCCGGCGGTCCGGAGCCGGACCGCCGTCAGATATGGATACGGAGCTCACCGGCAGTCACGTCCGTGTCATCCGTGACGTCCTGCTCCTGCCTACCCAGCACAACGCGCGAACCGCCGCTCCGTACGCCTCTCCCGCAGTGCGCGCGGGCGGCCGCGCCACGGCACGCACCCCCCGGCGCGCACGCGGCCAACGCACTTCCCTGCAGCGGCGCGAGCCCCTCGCGCCCCCTCAAGTAGCCTTGCGGAAAAGGGAGAAAAAGCTGGAAAAGAGGTGGGCGCGGTGGCCACGGACGACGGCAGCGGCGAACGGCTGCGGCAGGCACGGGAACACACGGCGCGGCTGACCCGGCTGCTGGACTTCGCCCGGGCGGGCGAGAGCGACGACGAGACGGCCGTGCGGCGCCTCGTCGCCTGGCTCGCCGACGGCCTCGGCGGACCCGTCACCCTGACCGGCCGGAACGGCGAACCCCTCGCCGGCACCGACGCCCGTACAGCCGTCGAGGAGCGCGCCGGCGAACTGCTCGGCCAGGTGGCCGGCGGCCGGCTCCATGCGGCAGCCGTGGACGACCGCCACGGACACCTGCGGCTCGTCGCCCTCGGGCGCCACGCTCCTCACCCCGTCCTCGCCGCCGCCCTGCCCCGGCCGTTCGACGAACAGGCCGCCTCCCTCCTCGCCCAGGCCGCCGGAGTCCTCGCCCTGCTGCTCCGCGCCCACGAGGCCGACGACCACCGCCGCAGCGCCGAGCACGCCATGGCGTGCCTGCGGCTCGCCGTATTCCAGCTCCTCATGGGCGGTGACGTCGCCCTCGCCCAGCGCACCGCCGCAGGCCTCGGTCCCGGCCTGCTCGACGCCGAGACGGCCCGCGTCTTCGTCCTCGAACTTCCCGGGCACCGGCGCGACCTCCTGCTCCGCGAGTGCGAGGAGGCCACCGGAGGACGCGTCCTGGCCGTGCGCTGCGCCGCGTACGACAGCCAGCTCATCGTCGTCGCCCCCACGACGCATGACGACGGTGCCCAGGACACGGGCCAGCGCGGCGTCGCGGCTGCGCTGCACCGCATCGTCGAAGCCCGGCCCGGCGTCTTCCTCGGCGCCAGTGACCTCCACCCCCTCGCACAGCTTGCCGACGCCTACGGCGAAGCCGCGCGCGCCCTGGCCGTGGCCCGCTTCCGGCCCGGCCGGGTGGCCGAACACCTGCCCCAGACCCGGCTGACCGCCCTCCTCGACCCGGCCGCGGCGGGCGCCTGGGCGGCCCGCGTCCTGCAGCCGCTGGACTCGCTGCCGCACCACGGGCGCGGCCCGCTGCTCGCCACGGTCGGCCTGGGGCTGGAGTTCACGGCGGTCAACGCGGCCGGGATCCTCGGCATCAGCCGCAACACCGTCCGTGCCCGGATGGACAGGACGGCCGCCCTGCTCGGCGCCGACCTCGCGGACGTACGCGCCCGTGCCGCACTCCACCTGGCGCTGCAGATGCCGCTCCCCGCCCCGGGCGCGGTGGTGCAGGACGGCGTGCCGCCGGCCGGCCTGGAACGCCTGCTGGCGACCGGTGCCGTGCGCGACTGGGCGCAGGAGCTCCTCGGGCGCCTCGCGGCCGCCGACCGCGACCTGCGCCGGACCTTGCGCGCGTGGATCGCCGAGAACACGGCGGTCGAGGGGGCTGCGGCCCGTCTGGGCGTCCACCCGCGCACCGTGCGTGACCACCTGCGCGGCGCCGAGGAGCTGCTGGGCCGCCGGCTCGTCCCGGGCGGCGGGGACCTCTACGAAGTGGTCCTCGCGTGCGCCGCCTTGGCGGAAGTGGACCTCGGCTCACGGCCCGGCTGCGTTCTGTGCGCCGCGTGAGGCGGCAAGCCGGGAGAGGTGAAGCTCCGCGCTGTGTAGCCGTGTACCCGTGACGGAAACCGTGCACCCGTGACAGAAAGCGGCGCACAACCGTGCATCCATGACGTGTCCGCGCCCGCCCGCCGGGACATAACGTGTTCTGACCGGCGCTGCACCGCGCCGGTTCACGGGGGAACGGTGCCGCCGGCCCGACGGCCCGGCGAGCCTGTCCACGCCCGCCTGATCCGCACGCGGGCGTGGACACGGGGGCCGGGCCCGGGCCGTGCCACCGCACGGCCTCCGGGCGCACGCACTGGGGGGTGCGCCCGCGCCCGGGGCCGGCGGCCCGTCCGGGAAAACCGTTGGCGTGCCCGCGAGCGGCCCCGCTAGCGTCACGCCGGTGACGACGACCAGCGGACAGACGGAGAGCGGGCGGACGGCCCGCGCGGAGGACTGGCGCGAGACCAACCGCGCGCTGTGGGACGAACGGGTGCCTCTTCACACGGACAGCGCCTTCTACGACCTGGCGGGGTTCAAGGCGGGCCGCAGCGACCTGCGCGGCTTCGAGCCGGACGAGGTCGGGGACGTCACCGGCAAGCGCCTGCTGCACCTGCAGTGCCACATCGGCACCGACACCCTGTCCTGGGCGCGCGCGGGCGCGGACGTGACCGGTCTGGACTTCTCCGGCCCGGCGGTGGAGGCGGCGCGCAAGCTGGCGACGGAAGTGGGCCAGGAGCGGGCCCGGTTCGTCGAGGCGGACGTGTACGACGCACCGGATGCGCTGCACGGCGAGACCTTCGACATCGTCTACACGGGCTTCGGGGCCCTGTGCTGGCTGCCCGACCTGGCGCGCTGGGCCCGTACGGCCGCCGCACTCGTCGCGCCGGGCGGCTTCCTGTACCTGGCGGAGTTCCACCCCGTGGCCATGTGCCTGGGCGAGGACGGCAGGGCCTTCGCCGAGGACTACTTCACCCGCGGACCGCTCACCTACGACGAGCCGGGCTCGTACGCCGACATGAGCGCTCCGACGCGGCACAACCGCTCGGTGGAGTGGCTGCACACGATGGGCGACGTGGTCAGCGCGGTCAGCGCCGCGGGGCTGCGGCTGGAGTTCCTGCACGAGCACGACTTCACGCTGTTCGAGTTCCTCGACGACATGGTCCGTGCGCAGGACACCAGCGGCAGCCGGGGAGGTGCGAGCACGGTCTACCGCCTCCCGGAGGGCCGCCCGCGCGTCCCGATGGTCTACTCGCTGCGCGCGTCCAAGGAGTAGGAGCACAGGAGAGGAAGACAAGAGCACCGGTACGCGCTGCAGGAGCGTGTACCGGTGCTTCTTGCCGCCTGTGCGGGACCTACTTGCGGCGGCCCGCCGTCGAGACGGTTCCCTCGCCGCCCGCCAGCTTCCACTCCTTGTGGAGCGAGCCCAGCGGAATGGGCTTCTGGAAGATCGGCGTGCCGAAGATCTTCAGCTGGAGCTGGAGGACTCCGGCCAGGTCCAGCCCGCCGTACGCGGCCCACTTGCCGGTGGCCGAAGCCGAGCCGTTGGCGGCTGCGGTCGCCCGCCCGTCCACCTCGGCCCGCAGGTACGGGGCGACGTCGGCCGTGACGCCGACCGCTCCGTAGAGGCCGACGGACGCCTCGGCGCCGAGCGTGGCCTTCACCTTGCCGGCCGCTTCCACCGACGCCTGCGGCGAAGTGGCCGTGATGTCGGAGGTGTTGACCGGAGACCAGCCCTTGCCCTTGGTGTACTCGCCACCGACGCGGAAGCCTCCCTTGAGGTCCTCCTTGACGTCGACGTTGACGTGGCCGTCGGCGTCCACCTGCAGGTAGCAGGTGAGGCCGAGGTTGACCACGACCGGCACCGCGCCGACCTGGATGACCGGCGAGGCGCTGAGCTTGGCGAACGGCAGCCGCAGCGGCTTGCCCTCCGTCGAGGCGGCGGCCTGGCCCTTGAGCTCCCACTGGGAGGACCAGTCGCCCGACAGGGAGACCGCGGCGCTGGCGGGCGCGCCGCCGAAGCCGGAACCGCCGCCGTCGTAGGCGAAGTTCACCTCCGGAGCCAGCTGGACGTAGCCCGAGGCCGACGCGGAGGCGGACGCGGGAGCGTCCTTGGCGGTGGCGATGGACGTACCGAGGTCGATCCGCAGGTTGCCCAGCGGCAGCTTCGCGCCCTTGGGCCCGAAGTGCACGTTCCCGGTCTTCGCCCACGAGACCTTGACGCCCTTGACGAGCGGCTCGACGCCGACCGTGGACGGGTCCACGGGCACCGATCCGCCGGCCTTGGCGTCACCCAGCAGGGCGCCCATCGTCGCCGGCGTGGTGTTGACCTCGGTGCCCTTCTCGGTCTTGCCGAGCACCTTGGTGACCTTGGCGAGGACACCTTCGGGGGCACCGGGGGCGGGGGCGCTGGCGATGATGTCGCCGACGGCCACCTGATTGTTCTTCTCGGGAGCGGCGCTGCTCCCGGCCCCTGCCGAGCCGGAGGGCGTGGGGGTGCGGCCGGGGGCCAGGCCCTTGGGGGGCTTGGCCGCGCTCGAGATGACGGCGCGTCCGCTGCTGCGGTCGAACGAGGCGACCTTCAGCGAGGACTTCTGCGCCGTCTTGCCGGAGCCGGACGGGCGGGCCACGGCGGTCGGGGCGCCCGCGCCCTCGGGCGCGGCCCGGACGGCGAGCTGGGGTTCCGCGGCAGGCGGGCGGGCCGCTGCAGCCTGCTCGGTGCCGGCGCCGGTGTCAGTGCCGGACGGCCCGGAGGCCGCGGAGCACCCGGTGGCGAGCAGGGAGGCAGCAGTGATGGCGGGTAAAGCTATGAATCGTGCGGGCTTGCGCAAATTCGATCCTCGGGAGCGTGAGGTGGGGGCAGACCGGAGGGGTACGCACTCCGGCCCGCATCACACGGCATGGACGGGTGAACCGGACGGCTACCCGCCGGTAACGGCATGATCATGCCATGGGTGCAGGGGCCCCCAGAAGTCTTAAACCACTGGCGGGCAGTGATCTGGATCACTGCCCGCCAGTGGGGTCGCCCGGCGTGGAAAGTTCAGTTTTTGACGGACCGCAGGACGACGAACTTCGGGTCGCTCGCCACGATCTCGCAGTTGCCGAAGAGGCGGCGCAGCTTCACGTGGTACCCGAGGTGGCGGTTGCCGATGACCCACAGTTCCCCGCCGGGGCGCAGCGCGGCACGCGACCCGGTGAACATGCGCCAGGCCGTCGCGTCGGTGGTCGACTGGTGGGAGTGGAAGGGCGGGTTGTTGAGCACCAGGTCCACGGACTCGGCGGGCATCCCCGACAGGCCGTCGCCCACCCGGAACTCGGCCGCCGCCCGGGCGCCCGCGTTCTCCCGGAAGGTGGCCTCCGCGGACGCCACCGCCTGGTACGACTCGTCGACGAAGACCACCTCGGACCGGGGATTGGCCAGCGCCGCCGCCGTTCCGACGATGCCGTTGCCGCAGCCGAGGTCCACGATGCGCTCGGCGCCGTGCCGCTGCGGCAGGTTGCGCAGGAAGAAGCGGGTGCCGATGTCGAGGCGCTCGGCGCAGAAGATGCCGGCGTGGTTGGTGACCGTCAGCCCGGAGGCCGGGCCGATGCCCAGCGGCAGCGAGTAGCGGTACGGCCAGGGACTCGCGGCCCGGGGGAGGGCCTCATCCGGCGAGCAGAAGATGAGCCGGGCCTTCTTCACGGCCAGCGAGGTGCGGGTGGGGCCGACGATCCGCTCGAACAGCTTCAGCGTCGAGGTGTGGATCTCGGTCACCTTGCCCGTGCCGACGACGACGGTCCCGGCGTGCAGCCGGGGGGCGAGCCGGTGCAGCTGGTCCTCCAGGAGCGCCAGGCTCTTGGGCACGTGGACCAGCAGGACGTCGATGCGCTCCGGCGGGGCGTCCTGCGTCGACAGGAGGGTGACGGCGCCGGGCGCGACGCCGTTGCGCTCGAGGTTGCGGCGGGTGGCCTGCTGGGCGAGGAACGAGTCGGTGATCTGCACGGGGCCGTGGCCGTGCCCGGCGAGGGCGGTGGTCAGCGCGCCCCACCGGTCGCCCAGCACGACCACCGTGCCGGACAGGTCCGTGGGGCCGTCGGCGGTCTCCGCGCTCCCCGCCAGGTGGCTGAGGAGATATTCATCGGCGGCGTCCCAGGCGCGGAGCTGGTCGCGGGGGTCCTCGGGGAAACGCGTCAGGCCCAGCTCGCCCCATGGCGTCATCAAACGGTTCATTGTGCCTTCAGGCTAGTCGAGACCCCTGGTGCAGGTGAGCACGGCCGCTCCGCAGGTGAACGTACGACCTGATCGCCGACCCGGCCGGCCGGACCCTCCCGCCCCCCGCGGGGCAGTGAACGCGGCCTGTCGCGATCTCTGGGTAAAGTGTCGCCGCCACACGAACATCGCAGGTGAAACGGGGTCAGGGCATGGGCATACTCAACCGGGTGAAGAGCCTGGGCGACCAGGTGGGGACAGCGGCCACCTCCTTCGGCAAGGACGTCGCCCACGCCGTGCAGCGCGGCGTCGACGCCGGCCGCGCCGGGACGAACGCCTCCGGCGACTGGGTCCTCTCCGTCCTGCGCTCACTGCCCGCCCCCGCCGCTCCCGCCCCCGAGGAGTGGGAGTTCTCCCTCGGCGCCCTGATCTGCCGCCACCCCAAGGTCCCCGCCGTCACCGCCAAGGCGCTGCGCTCGCTGGACGGCATCGGCGCGCTGCGCTTCGGGCCCGAGTCGGTCGGCTTCGACGGCGAGGACATCCCGTGGGGCAAGGTCGTCGGCCTCCAGCTGCACGACGCCTTCAGCGCCATGACGACGGAGGCGCTCGACGCCGAGATCGACCGGATCCGGGACCTCCTGCCGATGCTCCCCGGGCGGAAGTGGGTCGTCACCAAGGTGGTCGAGGGGCTCGCGTCCGTCATGCTCGCCGCGCTGGAGCAGGCGGGCGAGCAGCGGCTGGAGACCGTGAACGTCGCCTGTGAGATCACCTACCGCGGCGCGCTGGGAATGAAGAAGACCCTGCGGGCCAACATGTTCAGCACGGCCCTGCTGGCCCAGCAGCCCGAGGTCATGCACAGCCTGGTGGTCACGGCTCAGGCCAAGGGCGTCCCCGTGCTCCCCGCGGAGCCCCCGCTGCACGGCACCAAGACCGGCGAGCGCGTCCTCGCGCTGCGGGCCCGGACGGACGCGGTGGCCGCCCAGCTGCGCGCCGAGCAGGCGGCGGAGCGGGCGGCCCTCGACCCCGCACCCTGACGCGCAGCGGTCAGGCCGGCGATCCGGGTGGCCGTCAGGCCACCCGGGGCAGCATCCACTCGGGTGACTCGATCCCCCAGAACTGGTTCAAGTCCAGGCAGCAGGCCTGTGACTCGGCCCCGACGCCGGCCCAGGCCGCCTGCAGGTCGAAGCCGCCGTTCCATGCGTTGAGCAGCGACTCGAAGAACCCCGTGGCCACGGCGGTGCCGTCCGCCTCGCTCCCGGTCCGCAGGACGTCTTCGAGAACGCCCAGGAACCGGTGCTGCTGTTCTGCTGTCAGCTCATGGGCATGCGAGGCGAACTCCCGGCCGAGGGCGGCCAGCCGGAGAGTCACCGGCGGGACGTCGTCCTCGTGACTGTCCTCGCGACCGTCTTCGGCGCCGCCGCGCCAGTACGCGACCTCGGCGCGGTCGGCCGCGGCCAGGGCGTCGCTGACGCTCATGAGCTCGTCCCACCATGCGGGAGTGGACATCAATGCTCCTCCACCGGTCGCTGCTCGAAGAGGGAATTCAGCGTCTCGGTCAACGCCCTGGCTTCCTCGTCGGTAAGCGACCCCTCGGGGAGCAGCTCGTGGGGCTCGTCGGGGTCGCGGCCGATGCGGAGATGCACCACGTACGCACCGCAGGCCGTCCCGCCCTTGGACAGGGCTTCGTCGCCGGCCCACACGATGGCGTCCCGGTCCTCGACGTCGACGTCGAGCTTTCCGGCGTCCAGGCCCAGGCGGGCGAGCAGCGGCGCGGCGGCCGTGCGCAGCACCCCCTCGACGTCGTCGCTCTGCGGTGCGGGGAGCTTCAGGAGGAATTCGACGGTGAAGCCCTCGCCGGGCTCGTCCGGGCCGGCGGCCCGGGCCTCCACGGCCAGGGGCCGGAGCTCGTCCTGCAGGGGGCGGCACGTCCGTACGGCCGCCTCCGCGGAGTCCGCTGCCGGAAGGCGGAACGATGCGCGGGCGACGACATCGGCTGGCTGGAACTGCATGGGTGCGATCTGTGGCTTTCAGGGTGATGGCCGGATGTGCTCCGTTGTCGTGGTGATTGTTGCTCACGAAGCGTGTGACGGCCGAATTGTTTTCGCCGAAGAGGCCGACCGCTGCCCGGCGGCCGGCCCGCCGGGTCAGAGGGCGGCCGTGGCCTCCGCCGCCTCCGTCTCCGCCTCGCGCCGGAGCAGCTTCTTGTCCGGCTTGCCCGCGTCCGTCAGCGGCAGGGCGTCGATGAAGGAGATGTGAGCCGGCTCGTACATGGCGCCGCGCTCGCGGTACACCATCTCGCGCAGCTCCTTCTCGTCGAGCTCGCTGCCGGGGGCGGCCACCACCGCCGCGTACACCTGCTCCATGCGGTTGGCGTCCGGGACGCCGAAGACGGCGCTCTGCAGGACCTGCGGGTGGGTGTTGAGCAGGTCCTCCAGCTCGGTGGTGTAGACGTGGCCGCCGACCACCACGATCATGTCCTTCAGCCGGTCGACGATCGTCAGGTAGCCCTCGTCGTCCAGGAATCCGATGTCGCCGGTGTGCAGCCAGCCGTCGCGCAGGACCTCGGCGGTCAGCTCGGGCTGCTTCCAGTACCCCTGCATGATGTGCTCCGAGCGCACGCAGACCTCGCCGTGCTCACCGGCCGGAAGGTCGCGGCCGGACTCGTCGCGTATCGCTATCTCGACGCCCTTCATGGCCTTGCCCGCGGTCCGCAGCCGCTCCGGGTTCTCCGGGTCGTGGTCCTCGGGGCCGAGGACGCTGATGCCGCCCGCCTCGTTCTGCCCGTAGAACTGCGTCAGTACGGAGCCGAAGCGCCGGACGGCGGAGGCGAGCCGGGCGGGGGAGGACTGGCAGCCGCCGTAGGTGATGTTGCGGAGGCTGGAGGTGTCGGTGTGCACCACCTCCGGCTGGTCCATGAGCTGGTACAGCAGGGGCGGCAGCAGGAACATGTGGGTGATGCGCTCGCGCTCGATCGCCGCCAGGACCTCCGCGGGGTCGAAGTCGTCGAGCAGGACGACCGTGCCGCCGCTGGTGCGCAGGGTGACGTCGGCCAGCAGGCCGGCGGCGTGGGCGAGCGTCGTGCAGACCAGCTGCCGCATCCCGTCCTCGTCCTCGTCCTTGCCCTCCGGCTCCAGGATCTCGTCGACGTCGTCCTGGAAGCCCGTGAGCTTCTCGAAGGCGGTGCAGATGGCCTTGGGGTGGCCCGTGGTGCCGCCGGTGTGGCGGATCATGCAGATGTCCCCGGGGCGGGCGAGACCGCCGAGAGGCTCGGCGGACTGGCCGGCCGCCAGCTCCAGCAGGTCCGTGCCCACCTCGGCCGGGCCCAGCGCGAGGACGGTCCGCACCTCCGTCAGGCCGGCCAGTTCGGCGGCGCGTGACGCGTAGGCGGGGTCGGCTATCAGCGCGCGCGTCTCGACGTCGCGCATGATGTTGGCCTGAACGTCGGCCGCCAGCTTGTTGTAGAGGTGGTTGACCGAGCAGCCGATCAGGTTGGCGGCGTAGCGGGCGGCGATCGTCTCGGGCAGGTTTCCGCTGAGCAGCGTGACGGTGTCCCCGCGCTCGACGCCCTGGGCGAGCAGCGCGCGTGCCATCCGGTGGACGAGGTCGCGGAGTTCGCCGGCGGTGACGCGGCGGTCGTGGTGAACGACGGCCGTCCTGGTGGGTTCGGCTCCCAGGATGTCGAGGTTCCGCTCCACATATGTGCGGAACTGCTGCGCCGTGGCGGTCATGGGTGATTCCTCCTGATGCGGCAATGCGATTGCCAGCAGTTGACTTAGGCAACCACTTGGATGGTAGTGCCAGCGATCAACAGCTCCAAGTCGGGAAGCGGCGTAGCCGCGGTTCACCGGACCGAAACGTCGATATTCGGTCAACTGGACGGAGGAGGGCCGCCGGCCGTCAATGGGCCGGAGTGCCCACGCGCAGCCGGTTTCCGTCGGGGTCCTGCAACTCGATCTCGCGCGCCCAAGGGGCGGAAACGGGAGGGACGCCGAACTCGGCGGCGACGGCGTCGATATCGCGGACCCGCAGATAAATCAGTGTGCCGGGCCGGGCGTCCCCTTGGTGCTCGGACAGGAACAGCCGCACCGGCCCGCGCGCCACCTCGACGAATGCCGGGAGACCCGGCTCGAAGCGGTGTTCCCACTGCTCGGTGAAACCGAGCCGGGTGTACCACGCGACCGCTGCGCTCGCGTCTTCGACATAAAGCACCGGGATGACCTCTTCGTCCACGGCTCCATCATTCCAGACCGGTGCGGATCGCCGAATGCGCCGGACTACCTCGCGTAGGGGACGTTGGCCTCGCCGGCCACCTCGTCGAAGGCCGCCAAGGCGTCCGCCGGCATTTCCTGATGCCACCGCAGATCGAGCACCACGGCGGGCGGATGCCGGGAATAGTGCTCGCGCTTGCTCGCGTCGAGAGGAAAGTCCGCCGGCGCCGCGCCGTTCGCGCGGGAGCCGCGTGAACGGGCGAGGAGGGAATGGGTGCCGCGGTTGCCGCCGAGCGGGTGCTGCTCGCTGTTCCACGGATCCAGCATCGCGGGCTCGAAGGCGAGACCGAGCGAGGCGGTCAGCCGCTGCAGCGTGCTTTCGGTCCTCGTGGCCAGGTCCTCGTAATGGAGGCGGGACACGGGGCCCGGCCAGCGGGCGGCGAGCCGTTCCGAGGCGCGGATCTGTTCCGCCCACATCCCGGCGTGCTCGCGCGCCGGGATGTGGGGGTACTTGCGCAGCTGCGCATTCACGACAGCCCGTCCGTCCCGGCCCAGGAGGAACAGATGGGCCGGGACGACATCCCGCACCGCGGCCGCCTGCATCTCGATCCAGGCGACCGCCTTGGCCGAGTCGACGACGACAGGGCGACCGGAGCGCACGGACAGGGTTTCGTAGAGGTCCGGTGAACCCGGCAGCCCCAGGCCGTCACTGCCCGGGCGCAGGCCGGCCCACACGGAGCAGCCGGCGCCGCAATAGGTGCACTGGACCCTCTGCCCGTCGTCCTTCACGGCGCCCAGACGCGTGCTGTTCCAGGCTTCTCCCGCGTAGAAGACCGATGGGTGCGTGCCGAGCAGCAGTCCGAGGAGCGTCGTGCCGGAGTGCCCTGCGCCGGCGATGAACACCACCGCTTGGTTGCTCCGTCCGTCAGGGTTCATCGCAGCCCTCCGCGTCGGCCCCGGACCAGCCCGGCCAGTCACTCACCCATGATGCCCCGGCCCTGCCGGGCCCGTGCCGGGAACCGGCGGAACCGGCTTTTCGGCGGGCGGGTCCGTGGGCGGCCCGGCCGGCGGGGCCGCCGGCGGCGCGGCGGGAGCGGATCCTTGGGCCGTTCCGGCCGTCGGCGCCGTGGCGGGTGCGGGGACCGGAGCGGGCACGGGCGCGGGGGCAGGGGCGGCGGGGGACTCCGCGCCGCCGCCCGGCGCAGCGCTCGGCGGGTCGGCGGGGAGCACGGACGGCAGGAGGGGGACTTCCGGCTGCCCGGGCTCCAGGGACGGCGGCGCCAGGTGCGAGGGCGTGGCGCGGGCGAGTTCGAGCGCGTACTCGGCCCACCAGCGGCCCGCGGGCGGGGCGCCGCGGCAGGCGCCGTCGGACTCCCCGGGCCGTTTGATCCACAGGAAGGCGTCGATGCGCGGGTTTCCCGTGGCGGTGGTGGGCGGTGTGCCGAGGGCCCGCCCGGGCGGGTTGCACCAGGACTCGGGCTCGTGTTCCTCCTCTCCCTCCTCCGGTTCCGCCTCTTCCACGTCCTCGGGTTCCCGTGTGCCCACGGCCCTCCTGGCCCCGGCGGCCTGCGGCACGGGCTGCTGCTCCTTCCCGGCCTCCTTGCCGTCCTCCTTCTCCTTCTCCTTTTCTTTCTCCTTCTTGTGCTCGTCCTTCTTCTTTTTCCCGTCCTCCGGCGGTACGGGGAGCGGGCCGTTGCCGTTGCGGCTCGTGTCGATGACGTAATGGGCGCCGCCGAGAAGGGCGGAGAGACGGTCGCCGTAAGCGCGGGTGACGGCCGTCGTGTGGAAGTTGGAGACGTTCAGCGCGAACCCGTCGGCCTCCGCGATCCCCGCCTCGGTGAGAGCGGTCACCATCATGTTGTGGTCCCGGATCCAGCCGGGGTTGCCGGCGTCGATGTAGACGGAGACACCGGGCTTGGACTTGAAAATCCGCACGGCCTGGGCGATGAGCGCCAGACGCTGCTTGGCGGCCGCTTGGGGGACGCAGCCCGACGCCCACTGGGCGAGCGCGTCCGGCTCGAGGACGATCCAGGCCCGGCGCGCCCCGATACCGGCCGCTGCGCGCGCGGCCCAGGCGCGGTAGTGGGCGGCGTCGGGCGCACCGCCCGAGGAGTACTGACCGCAGTCGCGCTGCGGGATGTTGTAGGCGACCAGCACGGGAATGACTCCGCTGCGCTCCGACTGCCGGGTGACGCTCTCGGCCTGCGCCTTCGGGTCGTCACCGGTCAGCCAGACCGCCATGGGCTCCTTCGCGATGCGCTGCAGGACGACGGCGTCGTCCTCGCGCCCCTGCTCCTGCCAGACCCGCACCTGACGGGCCGCCGGCCCCCGCGGCTCGACCCAGAACGGGGACGTGGCATCGAGGTTGTCGTCGTCCTCCGTCAGCGCCTCGCAGGCCGTCCCGGCCAGCGACAGCGCACCTGCGCACACCAGGACGACCGCACCGCAGCGCCATGCTCCCTTTCTTGGCCTTCTCGGCTTTCTCGTATTTCTCGGCGTTCCCGTCATGGACATCCGGGCCCTGCGGGGCCGGGCCGTGTGTCGCCGGGACGTGTATGACATCGATCCCCCAATATTTCATATCGGCCGATCTGTCCATTCCAGACAGAGTGACAGGTGTCGACCCGTCAGACACGTCGGATTACGCCGAACGGGGTCTGAAAAAGGGGAAATCGGAGGAGAGGCGCAATGGTGCGCATCGGATACACGATGATGACCGAGCAGGCAGGCCCCCGTGAGCTCGTCGCGCATGTGGTGGGCGCGGAGGAAGCGGGATTCGATTTCTCCGTCACCTCCGACCACTATTTCCCCTGGCTCGCGGCCCAGGGGCACTCACCCAACGCCTGGGCCGTCCTGGGCGCCGCGGCGCAGGCGACGTCCCGGATTCCGCTCATGACGTTCGTGACCTGTCCCACCACGCGCTACCACCCCGTGGTCGTCGCCCAGCAGGCGGCCACGGTGCAGCTGCTCTCGCAGGGGCGGTTCCGCCTCGGGCTGGGGTCGGGCGAGAACCTCAACGAGCATGTCGTCGGGCGCGGCTGGCCCGGCGTCAGCGTCCGGCACGAGATGCTCGAAGAGGCGGTTTTCATCATCCGGGCGCTCCTGGACGGGGAGCTCGTCACCCACCACGGCACCCACTACGACGTCGAGCACGCCAAGCTGTGGGACGTGCCCGAGCCCGCCCCGCCCATCGGCATCGCCGTCTCGGGGGAGCACTCCTGCCGCCTGGCCGGCCATCTGGCCGACGTGGTCATCGCGACCGAGCCCCGGAGGGAGTTGCTGGAGGCGTTCGACCATCACGGGGGCGCCGGCAAGCCCCGTATCGGACAGCTGCCCGTCTGCTACGACACCGACCACGGCGCGGCGGTCGAGCGGGCCCACGAGCAGTTCCGCTGGTTCGGGCTCGGCTGGCCGGTCAACTCCGAGCTGCCGCACGACGGGGCCTTCGCCTCCGCCTCGGCCTCCGTCACCAGGGACGAGGTCGCGAAGGCGATCCCCTGCGGATCGAACGTGGACCGCTTCGTCGAGGCGGTGCGGGCCTACACCGAGGCGGGGTTCACCGAGGTCGCCCTCGTCCAGATCGGCGGCGACCACCAGGCCCCGTACCTGGACTGGGCCAAGAGGGAGCTGCTCCCCGCCTTGCGCACGCTCTGAGCAGGGGACACCGGCGAGGCGCCCCGCGCGGCCCTCACAGCCGCAGGACGTCGGCCAGCTTGTAGTCCGCCGGCTCCTCCAGCTGGGCGTACGTGCACTGGTGCGGCTCGCGGTCGGGGCGCCAGCGGCGGAACTGCGTGGTGTGACGGAAGCGGTCGCCCTGGAGGTGGTCGTAGGCGACCTCGCAGACCCGCTCGGGGCGCAGCGGCACCCAGGACAGGTCCTTGGTGCCGGTCCACCGGCTGGGCCCGCCGGGCATCCGGCTCGCGGCCTGCGCCTCCTCGGTGGCCCACTCCTGCCACGGGTGTCCCTCCGCCGTGGGCATCCGCAAGGGGTCGAGCTCGGTCATCAGCTCCTGGCGGCGGCGCATGGGGAAGGAGGCGCAGACCCCCACGTGCTGCAGCCGGCCGGCCGGGTCGTAGAGGCCGAGCAGCAGGGAGCCGACGACGGGCCCGCTCTTGTGGTGGCGCAGCCCGGCGACGACGCAGTCGGCGGTCCGCTCGTGCTTGATCTTGGCCATGGCCCGCTCACCGGGCCGGTACGGGGACGCGGGCGGCTTCGCGACGACCCCGTCGAGGCCGGCCCCCTCGAACTGCTCGAACCACGCGTGCGCCGTTTCCAGGTCGTAGGTGGCCGGCGCGATGTGGACCGGGGCCCGGACGCCCTGCAGCGCCGAGGTCAGCGCGTCCCGCCGGTCCCGCTGCGGGGTCGTCAGCAGGGACTCCTCCCCGAGGGCGAGCAGGTCGAAGGCGATGAAGCTCGCCGGGGTGACCTCGGCCAGATGGCGGACGCGGGAGTCGGCGGGGTGGATGCGTTCGAGCAGGGCGTCGAAGTCGAGGCGCCCGCCGCGGGTGATGACGATCTCCCCGTCGAGCACGC
Organism: Streptomyces hiroshimensis; assembly: GCF_014650335.1. Taxonomy (GTDB): domain Bacteria; phylum Actinomycetota; class Actinomycetes; order Streptomycetales; family Streptomycetaceae; genus Streptomyces; species Streptomyces hiroshimensis. Next base: position 21,291 of record NZ_BMUT01000007.1, on the reverse strand, counting down.
AGCGGGGCGGGAGCTGCTCGCGGAAGACGTCGACGAGCTCGGGGAAGTAGCGGGTCAGAGGCTTGCTGGAGCGGCTGCCCAGCTCGATGTCGTCGCCGTCGCGGAAGACGATGGCCCGGAAGCCGTCCCACTTCGCCTCGTACAGCATGCCGGGCGGGATCTTCGCCACGGACTTGGCGAGCATCGGCTGCAGCGGGGGCATCACGGGGAGATCCATGACCGCGATTGTGCGGGCCCCGGGCCCCGGCCGCCTCTTCGCGTGCCTCGCGCTCTTCGCACCGCCGCCCGCAGGCGCCGTGCGGCGCGGGCCTCTAGCGTGAGGGGTATGGCAGAGGAGGCGCTGGAGCTCACCGTCGGGGAGCGCACGGTACGGCTGTCGCACCCGGACAAGGTCTACTTCCCCGAGCGCGGATTCACCAAGTACGACCTGGCCCGCTACTACCTCGCCGTGGCCGACGGCATCGTCCGGGCGCTCAAGGACCGCCCGACCACGATGGAGCGCTATCCCGACGGGGTCGAGGGGGAGTCCTTCTTCCAGAAGAGGGCGCCGAAGAACCTGCCCGCGTGGATCCCGACCGGGCGGATCGCCTTTCCCAGCGGCCGCTACGCCGACGAGATCTGCCCCAACGAGGCGGCGGCCGTGCTGTGGGCCGCGAACCTGGGCTGCCTGACCTTCCATCCCTGGCCCGTGCGCCGGACGGACACCGAGCACCCCGACGAACTGCGCATCGACCTCGACCCCCAGCCGGGCACCGGCTATGCGGAGGCCGTCCGGGCCGCCCTCGGGCTGCGGGAGGTGCTCGACGGCCTGGGCCTGATCGGCTGGCCCAAGACGTCCGGAGGGCGCGGGTTGCACGTGTTCGTGCCCATCGCGCCGCGGTGGACGTTCGTTCAGGTGCGCAGGGCCGCCATCGCCGTCGCCCGCGAGCTGGAGCGGCGCTCGCCGAAGGAGATCACCACGGCGTGGTGGAAGGAGGAGCGCGGGGCCAAGGTCTTCGTCGACTACAACCAGACCGCCCGTGACCGCACCATCGCCAGCGCCTACTCGGTGCGGCCCCGCCCGCACGCCCCCGTCTCCGCTCCGCTGACGTGGGACGAGGTGGCCGGCGACGCGGTGCCCGAGGACTTCGACCTGGCGACCATGCCGGCCCGCTTCGAGGCCGTGGGCGACCTGCACGCGGGCATGGAGGACCGGCCGTGCGGGCTGGAGGCCGCCCTGGAGCTGGCCGACCGGGACGAGCGCGAGCACGGCCTGGGGGACCTGCCCTATCCGCCGGAGCACCCGAAGATGAAGGGCGAGCCGAAGCGCGTGCAACCCAGCCGGGCCCGCAAGGAGCCGCCTCCGTCCGGCTGAGCCCCTGACACCCCTTCCGCATCCCTTCCACACCCCTGCTGACCCCTGTGGTCCCTGACGTTCCGTCATGGAGCGGAGCGGACCGGCAGTGGTACGAAGGGGTGAGAGTGAATTGCCCTGGTTTATCAAAGATTGCGGCGTGGTACGTCGGCATTGCTTCATCCACCCCGTTACACAGGGAGCCCCCATGCCCAGGACCATCGCAGCCCGCAGCAAGAAGATCTCGACGGACGCCATCGCTGCGGCCGCCTTGGCCGGCTCGCTGCTGGTCGCCGGCTCGGCCCAGGCGGCCTCGGGCCCCGGCGTCCCGCCGGTCCCGCAACGCCCCGCCGGTACGATCACCAGCCCCACGGGCGTCAACGAGCGCATGTACCCCAGCACGGACTCGTCGGTGCGCGGAACCTTCGCCCGCGGCGCCAAAATCACCCTGCGCTGCAAGGTCCACGCCCAGACGGTCGGCGGCAACGACGTCTGGTACCTGCTGCGCAACCGCCCCACCTGGGTCTCGGCGGCCTACGTCGGCAACGTCAGCGCCGTCCCGCTGTGCAAGGAGGTCAACCGCGGCACCCTGGACGACGCCCCCGCCACCCGGGCCGCGATGGGCTGAGCCGCCGTCACCGGCTGCCGCCCGCCTTCACGGTCCGTCCGCCCGCCTCACCACTCCCCTATAGGACGCATATAGGGGAGTGGTACCGCGCACCGCGCCGGTTACTCCGGGTGGCTGACGGCGACGGATTGTGCTGTCGTCGCGGGAGGCGGGCGGAATAATGGGTGATGTCGTTGTTTCCCGGCCGAATGCTGTCGTGATGCTGTGTAAGGACTGTCTGAATCCGGTTATCGAGGGCCCCGAGGGCGGCTACGTCTGCGGCCAGTGCTTCCATGTCGTGGAGCCCAACGGCTACGCGGAGCGACGGGCCGAGGGGGTGCGGCGCGCCGCGGAGGAGCGCCGCACCCGGACGGAGGAGCGCCGCGCCCGTGCCGAGGCCCGCAACCGCACCTGGCCCTGACCCCGGCGGGCCGGGTCTCCGCCGGGCCGGAGCCTTCCGCAGGGCCGATCCTCAGCGGGTCCCGGGCGCTGGGCTCCCGGCCGGCGCCGCCGCCGGCGGCTGTTCGCTGCCGCAGTAGCGGCACTTGAGCGCCGCCGCGGGGAGGTCCTCCGACAGGCAGGCCGGGCAGGTCTTGAGCGGGCCCGGATCCGCGAAGACCACGACCCCGCGCCGCGCCTGCACGTGCTTGTACGGGACGACGATGAAGAAGTACACCACGGCCATGAAGACGAGAAAGTAGACGGCCGCGGAGAGGAACGAGCCGAGGTCCAGGTACGTGTTCTTGTTGCCCGCCCGGCCGAGCTGCCAGCCCAGCCCCATCGAATGCCCTCCCTGGGCCCGGGCGATGACCGGGTTGACGATGAAGTCGGTGAACGCCTTGATGAGCGTGCTGAGGGCCAGTGCGATGATCAGGCCTACGGCGATGGCGACGATGTCGCCGCGCATGACGAAGTTCTTGAATCCTTTGAGCATGACCGTCCTCCGGACGCGACCGGCTCCCGTGCACGACCGGCTCCCGGAGTCGGAACCGGCTTGCGGAATCCGGACAGCACGCTACATTCCGTCAAGCCGCCCTCAGCGGTACGGCACGCCCCGGCGGGCGGCTCAGACCGCCGGTCCGCCGAATTCCCGCACGGCGTCCTCGACGATGGTCTCCAGCCGCTCGTGGTGCGCCCCGCGCCAGTACACGCGCTCGCAGGCGGTGCACTGCGCGAAGACGTCGTACGTCCGCCGCGTCCCGTGCTCCAGCCGCTCCGCGACGGTGTCCTTCTCGGCCTCCGCGAGCCGCCCGTTGCAGGCGGTGCACCGCGTCCACGGTGCGAGCACCGGCATGAAGCGGCTCAGGACGTCGCGCAGTTGTTCGTCGGGGCGGTCGCTGTAGACGTAGGCACCGGCCCATATCTCGCGCCGACGCAGCAGTCCGCGGTCACGGCTGAGCAGCACCCTGCGCTCCGCCGCGGAGAGCGCCGCGAGGGCGGGGTCGCCGATGTCCTCGCTCTCGTAGGCCGCATCGACGCCCAGAAGGCGCAACCGGCGTGCGAGCGTCCCGAGATGCACGTCGAGGAGGAAGCGCAGCGGCGCGCCGGGCACCTGCTGCGGGCGCTCGACGGGGCGCACCTCCACGGATTCCCCGGCCGCGGGGACGTGGGCCGCCCGGGCCGGGCGGCCGTCGACGAGCAGCCGGCCGACCTCGGTGAGCGGAACGCCCAGCGACTCGACGACGTGGCCCAGCGACGACGACGCGTCGATCGCGACGGGCGCCCGCTTCCGCCGAAGCTCGGAGTTGACGAAGAGCTGCAGCTCAGGGGCGACGGTGACATGGATTTCCGGTCTCACGCCGTCAGCATGCCACTTGCGGGGGCGTGCTCCCGTGCCGGGGCCGGGTGCGGTCGCGGGGGAGTCTCCGCCGGCCCGGGCCCGGCCCCTCTGGCAGGGGCCGGAGCCGGGAGGCGCCTCGACGGGACGTCAGGACGGCAGGACGTCAGGAGGCGCTGGGCAGGGCCGGCACTTGATGGGTGGGGCAGGTGTAGCCGTTTCCGTGGAGGTAGCTCCAGCCGAGCTCCTTGATGTGGGGCGTGGCCGTGTACGTGTGGTGCAGGAGGTGTCCCCACAGGTCGTCGTCGCGCGAGGGGCCGGGGTCGGGGATGACGAGGTCGAAGGTGGTGTGCGTGGTGCAGCCGTGGTGGTCGCACGCCAGGTAGAAGCGGACGGGTCCGGGAGTTTTGCCTGCAGTGGTGAGGCTCATGAGTGCAACTCTCGGGGGACGCACCGGGCGGAGGAGGGCGGATCCGCGGATCTCTCCCCCGCTCCGGTGACGCAGCGTGTGACAGCGGCCGAGGCCGGGTAGTCCTCTTCCCCTGGCGCACCTTCGGTTTTCGCCGCTGTCCGCTCAGGAGTTCTGGCGGGTTGATTACTGTACGTAGGGGCGTAACGGTGTAGCGGCGTAGGCGCGTAGCTGCGCGGGGATTTCCGTGGCGGATGCCCCGGCGGGACGGCTACTGGCGGACCGTCCAGTGGTCGTTGGCGCCGGCCTGGAGGAACTTCAGGGGCGGGCAGAGGAAGTCACGGCCCTGGGGGCTGGTCTCGGTCCACGGCGAGTCGGCCGGCCGGGCGGGCTTCCACGTCCCGCGGCTGCGCAGCGCGACGGAGCTGGAGTCGAAGACGGTGTTCCTGGCCTCGCTGCAGTAGTAGCCCGTGCCCGTCGCGGGGTTGACGCTCGCATAGATCTCGAACATGTCCCAGCCGTGCGCGAGCCCGCTCCGGTCCTTGCCCGCGTTACGGAAGAGCAGGTCCCAGCCGGCCGTACGGTAGTTGTAGAGGTACGCGGACCACTGGTTCGCCGAGGCGTCGTCCTGGACCATCTGCACGCTGTAGGCGGGGCGCCCGGTCGCGCCGTTCGTGTACGTGGAGAGGAACGCGGCGTCGACGGCGAGGACCTTGGCGGGCCCTCCGGGGCTGGAGCACCAGTCCCAGGCCCAGATCTCGTTGCCGCTGCTCCAGTAGGCCGTGACCACTTCCATGCACGAGTTCTGCGCCTTGGTGGTGGGGGAGTAGGTGAAGTTCTCGCTGTCCGAGACGCGGTAGGAGGCGTCGACGCTGTGGGTGGCCACGATGCCGTCGTGGGTGCCGGGCTGGGGGAAGACGCCCCACCAGTTGTGCGTGAGGTCGGCCTCGGGGGTCGCGGTCCCGTCGCGGGCTGGGCGCGCGTGGTTGCTCAGCGAACCCGCCGACGTGGCGGCCCGGCGGCCCTCCGCGAAGATGCGGACGGCCCGGTCGCGGGCGGTGGAGTGGCCGGGCGCGCGGGCGCCGGCGACCGTCCCCCGGTGCGGGGCGCCGGGGGAGGGGGTGGGAGCGGGGTCCGCGGACGCCGCCGGCTGCACCGGCCGGGGGTGGGAGGCCGCGGGTGCCGCGCTGCCGAGGGCGGCCACTGCTGCCAGGGCGGACAACGCGGACAGCAGGGCCGCGGCGCTGCGGGTGCGCGAGCGGCGGGAACGGGATCTCTTCATGGCTCCTCCGGGCAGGGCGCAGGGGAGTGCGGTGGGGGGGGTGGGAGCGCGGCGCCGCCGGGGGCGGCGGCCGGGGATTGGACCGGTCCAAGCGGTGAGAATGTCCATGACAACCTCTGAAGTGTCAAGAGATAGAGGGGCCCTGGGACTCACAGGGACTCATGGGGACTCACGAGGCGAGGGATGCCGGGCGGGGCCGGTGCGGCAGGGCGGTGCGGCGGTGCGGCAGGCGGCGCGGGCCCCGCCGGAGCCCGCGCCGCCCGCCCTTCCGGTTCCGCCGGCGCTCAGTCCAGGATTCCCTGCAGCACCCCGCCGACCAGGCCCGCCAGTCCGCCGACGACACCGCCGACCGTGTGCACCAGACCGCCCAGCAGCCACGTGACCACCGACAGCAGCCCCGAGGACTCGCGGCGGTCGAACCGGTCGCCCTTGCGCCCCGGGCCGCGGGCCAGATCGGAGACGTCGACGCCGTCCTTGGCCAGGTACGCCGTGGCCGCGGCGGCGTCCGTGGTGGCCGTGGTCATCTTCTTCACGTCCGGCCGGGCGGCCTTGGCCTGCTCGGCCAGCGCCGCCCGGGCCCGGTGCAGTTCCTCCAGGTGTCCCTTCAGTGCCGTGCACGTCTCGCCCTGTTCCGCGTCCCCGGCCGGCCCGGCCTCCGGCGCGGCCGCGGAGCACTCCTCGACGGCCTCCGCAGCCCGCTGCCCGATCACATTGCGATCGATGGCCCGGGCCCCGCCGGCGGCCGCCTCGCGCAGCGCCTCGGGGTCCGCGGCCGACGGCTTGAGCACCACGGGCGTCGTGGGCGGCATCGGGGGCGGGAAGCCGGCCGACGCGCCGGCGGAACCGGCCGCACCCAGGGTCAGCGCACCACAGAGAACACCGGAGACCATGAGAGCGGTTCTGCGGGAAGCACCCATGAACGAACTCCTTCGGGCAAGACGGGTGATCTTTACGCTCACCTTGCGCCCGGCCCCACCACCCCGCAACCCGGCATGAGCCGACGGCGCCGGTGCATCCCCGGTCCGGGAGGCGCGCGATCGTATAGAGCTACGAGCGGAAAAGCCAATGACGACCACGCGTGAGTGAAAGCGGCCCCGACGTCCTGGCTCCGCGCGTCATCGCAGGGCAGGCTGCAGGGCGCACCACCCCCGCACCACCCCGCTCCTCCCGTGCCCCACCCCGTGCACACGCCCCGCTCCCTCCCGCCGACGGAATGAGCCCCACGCCCCCATGCCCGACAGCAACCGATCCGCCGACCTCTTCGACAAGCCCCTGGCGTCCCCCTTCCTGCGCGCCGTCCACGCCACACCGGTCCGCCCCTACTACCGCCCCCTCCACGCCCGTGACGGCGAGGCCGTCATGGACGGACGCCAGGTCGTGATGGCCGGCTGCAACGACTACCTCGGCCTGGCCACCGACCCCAGGGTCACCGCCGCCGCAGGCGCCGCCCTCCGCACCTACGGAGCCTCCTGCTCGGGCGCCCGCACGCTCAACGGCACCCTCCCGCTCCACGGCGAACTGGAGGCCGCCGTAGCGGACTTCCTCGGCACCGAGGACGCCGCAGTGGTCACCACGGGCTTCCAGTCCAACCTCGCCCTCGCGGCCCTCTTCGGCGCCGGCGACGTCGTCCTCAGCGACAACGCCAACCACGCCTCGCTGATCGACGGCATCCGGCTGGGCGCCGCCCACCGTCTGCGCTACCGCCACCGCGACCCCGTACACCTGGAGCGGCTGCTCACCGACGCCGACCCCGCCGCCGCCAAGGCCGTCGTCACCGACGGCATGTTCTCCATGGACGGCGCACTCGCCCCCCTGCCCGCGCTGACGGCCGCGGCCCGCCGCCACGGCGCCCGCACCATCGTCGACGGCGCCCACGACATCGGGCTGCTGGGGCCCGCCGGGCGCGGCGCCGCCGAGCACTTCGGCGTCCACGACCGGGTCGACCTCTTCACCGGCACCTTCTCCAAGTGCTTCGGTTCCACCGGGGGATTCCTCGCCGGGCCCACCCGCGTCATCACCTATCTGCGCTACGCGGCCCGGGCCATCCTCTTCTCCGCCTCCATGCCCCCGCCCGCCCTCGCGGCCGCCATGAGCGCCCTGGAGATCAGCATCGCCGAGCCCTGGCGGCGCCACCGCGTCCTGACCCTCGCCGCCCGCCTCCGCGAACGACTCTCGGGCCTGGGCTACGACACGGGCTCCGCAGCAGTCCTGGGGGAGAGCGACGCGGGACCCGCCGGGCCCGTCATCGCCGTCCGGGCCGGGGACGCCGCCGCCTGCGTCGGGCTGTGGCAGCGCCTGCTCGACGAAGGCGTCTACACCAACCCCGTCGGCCCCCCGGCGGTACCCGAAGGGTGCTGCATCATCCGCGTCACCCTCCAGGCCACCCACACCGACACCCATGTGGACCGCATCGCCGACGCCTTCGCGGCCGCCCGCCGGCTCACGCCCGCCCCCGCCGTCCCCGTCCTGGCCCGCCCCCGCCAGGCCCCCGCCCCGGAGACCGCACGATGACCGACCCCACCATCACCCCCGTGCGGGGCCGCGCAGCCACCACGGCCTTCATCCGGCTGCCCTACAAGCTCTACCGCCACGACCCCCACTGGGTCGCCCCTCTCGAGCACGACCTGCGCGCCTGCCTCGACCCCCGCCGCAACCCCTTCCACACCACCGGCACCGTCCAGCTCTTCATCGCCCACCGGGGGCCCGTCCTCCTGGGCCGGATCGCCGCCCACATCGACCCCCGCTTCCAGCAGCGCCACCGGGCGGGCACCGGCCACATCGGCTTCTTCGAGTCCGTCGACGACCCGGCCGTCGCCGGTGCGCTGTTCACCGCCGCCGGCCGCTGGCTGGCCGAACAGGGCGCCGACCGCATGCTCGGACCCCTGAGCTTCACCACCAACGACGAATGCGGCCTGCTCGTCGACGGGTTCGACGGGCCGCCCACCGTCCAGATGCCGCACAACCCCCCGTACTACTCCGAGCTGTTCACCGAACACGGCTTCACCAAGGCCAAGGACCTCCACACCTTCACCGGCCCCGTACCGCAGGACGGCGAGGCCCCCGCCGTCATCCGCCGCGCCGCCCGGCGCGCGCTGGCCGCCCCCGGCGTACGCATCCGGCCCCTCGACCCCCGCCACTACGACCGCGACCTCGCGGCCGTCCAGCGCATCTACAACGACGCCTGGGCCGAGAACTACGCCTCCGTGCCCCTCACCGACGCCGAGTTCAGGCACCTCAGCCGCCGCCTCAAGCCCCTCATCCAGCCCGACCTGCTGCAGATCGCCGAAGTCGACGGCGAACCCGCCGGGTTCACCCTCTGGCTCCCCGACGCCAACCAGGCGCTGGCCGCGGCCCGGGGCCGCCTCACCACATGGGGCCTGCCCCTGGGACTGATCCGGGCCACCCTCGCACGCCGCCGCATCACCCGCACCCGCGCCTCCACCTCCGGCATCACCAAGGAACACCGCGGACGCGGCCTGATGGCCGCCCTCTTCTGCCGGGCCCAGGAGGCCGCCGCCCGCCTCGGATACACCGAGAACGAGTACTCCTGGATCCTGGAGGACAACCAGGACGCCGCCCGCTACGCCCGGGCCATGGGCGCCGTCCACACCCGCACCCACCGCCTCTACCACCGCGCCCTCGCCGTCACCCCCGCCTCCCGCCCGGCCACCGCCCGATGAGATACGCCGTCACCGGCGCCACCGGATTCATCGGCACCCGTCTCGTCGCGCACCTGACCGCGCTCGGCCACGACGTCACCGCGCTCGTACGCGACCCCCGGCGGCCCGTCCCCGGCGCGCGCACCGCGACCGTCGACCTCGTCACCGGCACCGGGCTCCGCGAGGCCACCGCCGACGCCGACGTCGTCGTCCACCTCGCCGCCCTCACCCACGCCGCCGACCCCCAGGCCCTCACCACCGTCAACACCGGAGGCACACGGCGCCTGGTGGCCGCCCTGGCCGCCCAGCCCCACCCGCCCCGCCTCGTCTACTGCTCCTCACTGGCTGCCAGCGGTCCCGGACGGCTGCGCCACGAGAACGACCCGCCCGCCCCCGTATCCGCCTACGGCCGCAGCAAACTCGGCGGCGAACAGGCCCTGCAGGAGGCCGACACCCGCCTGCCCGCCCTCACCGTGCGGCCCCCCATCGTCTACGGGCCCGGCGACCGCCACTTCCTGCCGAGCCTGGCCGCGGCCGCCAGGACGGGACTGCTCCCCGCCGTCGGCAGGCGCGGGCCCCGCCGCTACTCCCTCCTGCACGTCGACGACCTGTGCCGGGCCCTGCTCGCCGCCGCCGAATCCGGCACGCCGGGCGCGGTCTACCACGCAGGCGACGGCATGGAACACCTGTGGAGCGACATCGGCGCGGCCGTCGCCGCAGCCATGGGCCGCCGCCCGCCCCGGGTGGTGCACCTCCCCGTCCCCCTGGCCCTGGCCGCCGCCCGCACCCTGGGCCGCACCGGCATCCTCAACCCGGACAAGGTCGGCGAGGCCCGGCACCCCTCCTGGACCACCGCACCCGGCACCCTTCCCACCTTCACCCCCCGCATCACCTGGCCCGACGGACTCCGCACCACGCCGAGTCCCGCACCCCTCGACATCCGGAGCAGCACATGACCGTGCGCCGACGTCTCTCCCCGTACGAACGCGTGGTCTGGGCGGCGGGCGAAGCACTGCCCGCCACCGTCGTCGCAGCCGTCCACGTGGAGGGACGAACCACTCCCGGCCGGCTGCGGCACGCACTGGCAGCCGTCCGCACGCGGCACCCCCTCCTGGGCGCCCGCGTGGAGCGCACCGGCCCCTGGCGGGCCTGGCTCACCACACAAGACGTGCCCGAAACGCCCCTGCGCGTGGTGCGCGCCGGCGCCGGACGGACCCTCACCCGCGTGATGGAGGAGGAACTCCAGCGCCCGTTCGACCCCGCCACCGGCCCCCTGGCGCGGTTCGTCCTCATCGACGGCGGGACGTCGTTCGACCTGATCGCCGCCTTCCACCACGTCGTGGCGGACGGCCATTCCGCCGCCATCGTGATCCGCGACATCCTCGAGCACCTGGCCGCACCCGCCACGGAACAACCGGCGGTCGCCGCGCCGCCCGCGGACGGTCTCCTGCCCGGACCTCGTGTCCGCCCCTCCGACCTCGTCAAGCTCTCCCGGTCCCTGCGCATCCCCGGCCAGGCCACCGGACCGGTCCGGGCCTGCGGCCCCGCCACACCGCTGACCTGCCGCACCTGGACGCTGGACAAGGCTGAGACGACCGCGCTGCTCGACCGCTGCCGCGCCGAGCAAACCACCGTGCACGCCGCCCTCTGCACGGCCTTCGCCCGGGCCCGGCAGGACTCCAGGCCCTCCCGTCTCGCTGTCGCGGCAGACCTGCGCCGCATCCTCGTGCCCGCTCCCCAGGAGTCCGTCGGCCTCTACGCCGCCAGCTTCGTGCTCCCCGTCGAACCGGGACCACACGACGGCTTCTGGCACCGGGCCCGTGACGTGAAGGAGCGTCTGCACCGCCGTCTGCACCCGGATGAACTGCGCCCCCTCGTGGCCGGTTTCCGGCTCATGCCCCTGCCCCACAAGATGATCACTGCGCTGCTCCACCGCAGCGAGAAGAGAGGGGCGCGCTTCGACGTGGCGCTCAGCAACATCCGCATGTCCATCCCGGACACCTACGGCGACCTGCGCCTGACCGCCTTCCACGGCGTGGCCCACACCAGCCTCTCCGGCGCCCCGCTGGTCATCCTGATCGGCTTCGGCGGCCGGATGTTCTTCAGCGTCACCTCCACCGACCCCGATGCGGCGGGCCTGTGCGAGAGAGCCATGACCCACCTCAGGGCGGCAGTGGCACCCACGGCTCTCGGGACGCTCGCTCTGGCCCGCCCCGAGAGCTAGCGGGTGCCGGCCGAGAGCCGGCGGGTGCCCGCCCTCGCCCCCTGACGCGCGTGGTCAGTGGGCGCCCGCGTACACCCGCGTCGCGAACTCCGCGATCTGCTTGTCGGAGAGGTTCTGTGCGAGGTTGGCCTCCGAGATCATGCCGACCAGGCGGTGTCCGTTCTGCACGTCGATCACCGGCAGCCGCTTGATCTGGTGCTGCTCCATGGACGACAGGGCGTCCGTCGCAGGGGCGTCCGCGTCGATCCAGTGCAGCTCTCCGCCGAGCGAACCCGCCTCCACACTCGCCGGATCCACGCCGTCGGCCACGCACTGGACGACGATGTCCCGGTCGGTGACCAGGCCCTGGAGCCTGTCGTCGTCACCGCATATGGGCAGCGCGCCCACGTGCAGCTCGCGCATCATCTTCGCCGCGTCCAGCAGCGATTCGTGCTGGCCGACGCACTTCGCGCCCGCCGTCATGATGTCGCGGGCCTTGAGCGGCTTGTTCCGTGCCATGATCGCTCCTCCCGTCGTGGCAGGTCTGCTCCCTCCATCGCAACACGGATGGCCACTCGACGCCATGCGCGCACCGATCAGGCCGTGCCGTCCGGCGCCGGAGCCGCTGCGTCGCGGCCGGCCACGTGCTGCTCGAACGTGCTGATCTTTCCGTCCAGCATGCCGGGCATCCCCGGCCAGAGGTCGGCTTTCAGGACGAGCTGGACCCGCGGCGCCCTCGCGGCGACGGCCTCCGTGGCCCGCCGGACGACGTCCATGACCTCCTCCCACTCGCCCTCGATCATGGTGTACATCGAGTCCGAGCGGTGCGGCAGCCCGGATTCGCGGATGATTTTCACGGCGTCGGCGATTTCGTCGCGAAAGCTCTCTCCGACGCCGACGGGCGTCAGGGTGAAGGCGATGAGCACGGTGTTCTGCCGTCCCTTCTCTTCTTCTCATTTCCCCGCGCGCGGCGAGGCGGCCGTGGTCGCGTGATAGGCGGACGCGACGAGCAGCAGGTGGTCGATCTCATGGGTCAGGCTGCGTGCCGAGGACCGGGCGTCGTCCCCGGCCGCGGGCCCGGTGAGGTTGGCGGTCTGGGCGTGGGGCTTGAGCCCGTCGTGCTTGTTCTGCAGCGCCGCCGTGAGCCAGCACGCCGTGATGTGCGCGTCCACCAGGTGTTCCGGCAGCGCCTGCCCGCCCACGCGCACGCGGATGGAGTCGAGGGTGGCCGGGGGAATGTAGTTACGGAGGACGATCATGGCGTCGCGGATCTCGATGACCCGCCGGTAGAGACGCAGCTGAAGGGGGACGGCCGCCGCGCCGATGCGGTTGGCAGGCCGCAGGACGACGTCCGGCGTATGCGTGGTCAGGTCCTGCCACAGCTGTTCCAGACCGCGGTAGGACCTGCGGTACTGCAGGTGGGTGCGCAGCCGGGCGAACACCGGCAGCGCCACGCCGAGCGCCATGAACGCCGCCTCGGCCCCGGTGACGGGCGAGAACAGCGGCGCGAACACCGGCGAACGCGTCTGGAGATAGACGATTTTGAGTGACCACAGCGCGGAAGCCAGCAGGATGCCGGTGCCGAACAGGCGCAGCCCGTAGCGCAGGAGGCGCGGCGTGCCGTGCCGGCCGTGGCTCCAGCACACGAAGCCGCACAAGGTGTCGGCCGTGAGGTGGAAGGCGAAGAAGACCCACCAGTAGGCGTCCGGCACACTCGCCGTGCTCCGCGACGGCGCGATCTGATTGCGCGCGTGCGGCGGCCCCAGCACGTCCAGCAGGACGAGGGCGGTCATGACGGCGGCCGCCGTGCCGAACAGCAGGTGCGTGTGACGATGGCGGCCGGCCGCCCCGTGGATGAACCACAGGACCGCCGCCGCGTCGACGATGCTGAACAGATGGGTCGTCAGATCCACCCAGTGCGCCCCGGGGACGATGCGCGCCAGTACGGCCGTCACGGGTTCGAGGTGCAGGGACATCGCCAGGGCGATCATGACGACGGCGAACCACAGGGGCCGCTGCTCGCGGTGCCGGACGGCCTGCGGAGCCCTGACGACGGCCGCGGTCCACAGGGCGGCGATGCCCGCGTTCTCTATCCAGGTGAGCACGACGCCCCCGTCGGACGGCCCACCCGCAGGCCCATCGCCGACTCCAGGCCGCCGAGCATCCCCGACAGCAGCGTGGGCGCGGGCACCCGCCCGGCCGCCTCCAGGATCAGGGTGGCGATCATCTCCGCCTCCTGCTCCTGCTCGTCGCCGTAGCGGATCCGCGGCAGGACCCGGCGCACCGAATGGGGATCGGTGATGTCGAGATGGCGGTGGAGCCGGGTGTCGTCGAGCGCGGAGCGGTGGTTGCACACCAGGTGCCCGATCTCATGGACGATGATGTGCTCCTGGTGCAGCGGGCTGGTCTGCCCGTCGTAGAGGATGAAGTCCTCGGTCTCGACGGACAGCAGCATTCCCGACGGCGTCCCGGGGACGGTCGGTGTGGGCAGAGCCAGTAGACGCAGCGGCCGGTCACGTTCGGCGGCCAGGCGTTCGCACAGGTCCTGTGCGGAGAAAGGGTCCGGCACAGGAATCCGGCCGATCACCTTCTGGCATCGGCGGCGCAGATGCCTCCAGTGCATCTCAGTCGCTTCTCCCGCGGTCGTAGGGACGGGCGGGCACATGACCCGGTAGCCGCGCCGGGTCACCGCGGCCCCCCGGAGGAGGCGGCGGGCCGGCGGGCCGGCACTGCATACCCCAAGGCGGTCAATGGCAGCACCACGAGCCCCCCTCGCACATATGCCCAAGCCGCCTGTGATCGTAGATCGCCGCGCCGCGTCACGCCAGGGTTGCGGAACGTTGCCGGCGAAAGCGGCCGGGTAGGGGCGGACGGGTGGCTGTTCGAGCGTGCCGCGACCGGGTGTTCGAGCGTGCTGCGACGGCTACTTGAGCGTGCTGCGACGGCCGTAGCGGCTGCTGCGGAGGCGCTGGGCGATGCGGTGGAGACGCGGGTAGCGCTCGCGCTGCTCCCGGGAGTGGCGGTCGAGTTCCTCCGTCAGCCGCTCGGTGCGCTTCTCGACGTCGAGCTCGTCGAGGATGCGGTCGATCTCCGCGAGGAGCGCCCCGTGCAGCTGCCATTGACGCGGGTGCTCCTGCACCTGGTGGAGGAGGAGGTCCGCGGCGCGGTCACGGGTGGTCCGGGCGGCCTCCAGCTCGCGCGTGAGGTTCTCCTCGGCGTGTTCGGCGCTGGCGGTGACGTGTGTCGTGATGACGACGGCGAAGTTCTCGACCGCCAGGGCCATGTTCGTGAAGACCTCCCGGAGCGCGGCGGCGGTCTCTTCGGGGAAGAGCGATTCCTCCCTGCGGTGGCTCGCGAGGTCGGTGAGGGTCCGGCAGGTCACGCGCAGCACCACCGCGGTGATCTCGAGCGCGTCCAGCCCGGTGCGCAGCACGACCCGGTAGAGGAGCCCCTCCTTGACGCGCGGATTGAGGCGGAGGCTGTCCTCGGCCTGGCGCAGCGAGGCGTCCACCTGGACGATGTCGTGGTCGAGGCGCCGGGCCGCGTGCAGCCGGGCCGCGGCCTTCTCCACGGGGGTGTGCCCGCTGATCTCCTCGCCGATGTCCTGCAGGAGCCGGCGCATCCGGCGGGCGAGATCCTCGATGGCCTCCCCTGCCGGCTGCACCCATACCGGGGGGACGAGCAGGACGTTGAACAACATCCCGACGACCGCGCCGATCAGGGTCTCCAGCACCCGGTCCCACGCCGTTTCCGCGACCTGCGTCACCCCGAGGACGAGCATCGCGCTGATCGCGACCTCGGGGACGAATTCGCCCGCCTTCACGAACCGCCCGATGACGAGGGAGGCCAGGATGATCAGCCCGAGGCTCCACCAGGACAGCCCGACCAGCACGCTGAAACCGATCGCGATCAGGACGCCGGCCACGACGGAATTGACCCGGCGCACCCCTGTGGTGAGCGTGGCGTACAGGGTGACCTGGACGACCAGCAGCGCGGTGAGCGGCGCGGTCAGCGGGGCCGGTTCGCTGCTCAGCTCCAGCGCCACGACATAGGAGATCACCGCGGCTGCGGTGGACCGGACGGTCTGCACGACCGCGGGCTCCCTGCCGCGCCTCACCAGCATCGTCAGGGGGTCACGAAGCCCGGGCACACCGGAGTCCCTTCCCTTTCCCGCCCGCCTGTGAGCCACCGGTGCGCCACTCGGGTGGCGGGCGGGGGCCGGGGGAGAGCGGCCGGTGCGTGATGGCAGGATTCCGGCCATGACTGAACATCAGGGTTTTCTTGCCGGTAAGTGTGTTCTGGTGACGGGGGCGAGCAGCGGCATCGGCGCCGCCGCGGCGAAGGTGTTTGCGCGTGAGGGGGCCGCGGTGGTGCTGACGGCACGCCGGGGCGAGCGCCTGGAAGCGCTGTGCGAGGAGATCCGCGGGGGCGGTGGTGACGCCGCATTCGTCGTGGGCGACCTACGAGATGAGGGTGACGCGCGGCGGGCGGTGGAGTTCGCGGTGGAGCGGCACGGGCGTCTCGACGCCGCGTTCAACAACGCGGGAATCGGCTGGGACCAGGAGCCGATGCACCTGATGAAGGACGACGCCTACGACGCGATCATGGATACGAACGTGCGAGGTGTCTGGAACGTCATGCGGCACGAGCTCGCGGCGATGGTGGAGTCCGGGGCGGGCGGTTCCATCGTCAACAACAGCAGCGTCGCCGGGATGCTGGCGATACCCGCCGCCGCCCCGTACATCGCGTCGAAGCACGCGGTGATCGGGCTGACGAAGGCCGCTGCGGCGGAGTACGCGCCGCACGGCATCCGGGTGAACACGGTCGCGCCCGGGACGACGCGGAGCGAGATCATCGCCGGCTGGTTCGAGCGGAACCCGCACATCGAGCCCGAGCTCCACCGCCTGACGCCGCAGGCGCGCACGGCCGAGCCGGCCGAGATCGCGGAGGCCGCGGCCTGGCTGTGCAGCGACCGGGCGTCGTTCGTGACAGGCGCGGTCCTGCCGGTGGACGGCGGATTCACGATGGTGTGACGCGGCGCGGAGCCCGGCGGCCCGGTCCGGCCGCCGGGCTCCGCCCGTGTTCCGCTGTGTTGCGCTGTGGTCCGCCCGGCCCGTCAGGCGACGGGAGCAGGCGCGGGCGCGGGAGCGGTGTGCGTGGTGGTGAAGACGGGCTCGTCGTTCTGGTACCCGACCGTCGTGCGGGTGACGGTGCGCGAAGCCGTGCGGGTGTCGATCGTGATGGTGATGGGGGCGTCGAACTCCGCGTACCGGTGGAACGTGGTGTGCGTCGTGGTGGGCTGCGGACGGTAGGCGCCGTCGTCCACAGCGGACGGGTCGCAGGCGCACGAGCCGGTGCCGGCGGCGGCACCTGAGGACGTGCCGGTGCTGCCGACGGGCTCGGTGATGGTGTACGCGGCCTGGGTGGCCGCCTCGATGAGCACGAGACCGGGGACGTGGTCGACGGCGTGGTCGTAGAGGACGGTGTTGTCGAAGGGGTGGCGCAGCTGCCACGTGCGGGGCTGCGCGGTGGGGCTGAGCACGACCTCGTCGGCCGTGGTGCGACCGGCCTGCGCGGGCGGGAGCGGCGGTGTGACGGGCGGCAGAGTCGTGGGCGGCCGGTGGTACGCACCCCGCAGACGGCGGTAGACCGCCGGGGGAATCCACTCGAAGGCCGTCTCGCCGGTGGCGAGAACGGTTTCGGCGGTGTCGCCGGGCTCGCCGGTGGACCCGGAGGTGGACCCGGCAGCGGTGATGGTCATGCGGAGGTGGAGGGCGGTGGTGCGGTTGTTGCGCGTTGTGGTGGGGGTGGCCGTGATGTTGATGTGCAGCGGTGTCGCCCGGTGGGTGTCGACGACGGCATCCGGGTTGAGGGTGTAGGAGAAGGTGCGCAGGAGAGTGGCGTGGTCCAGGGGTGCCGCGTAAGAGGTGTGGGCGAGGAAGAGGCCCGCCTGGCGAATGGTCTGGGCGACCACGAGGGTCTCGTAGTGGGTGCCGTGGTCCGGTATGCGGTGGGTCGTGTGGGCGGGCCAGAGCGCGGAGACCGTGTAGTGGGTGGCATCCTGCTGTTCGCAGCCGGTGAGGTACACGGCGTCGTCGAAGCTCAGGTGGACCAGCTCCTTGGCCACGCGGCCGCCGCCGTCGGCTCCGGGGCCGCCGGAGGCGTCGCCGGCGCCGCTGCCGCCGCTGCCCTCCCGCGTGGTCTCGGCGCTAAGGTCTGCGGCTGAGGCGTGGAGCCGGCCGGACGCGTCGATCTGATCGGCCTGCACTCGGATGTTCCGGCACGGAACGGACCGGTCGGCGGGCTGCGGGGTGCTCTCGTCGGCACGGGGAGCGGGGCTGAGCAGGATCTGAGACACGTCTCTCCTCGGAGTGGATTCGTGCGTCCCGGTGGTTAGCCGGCTCGGTGATAAGATACGTACTATCCGGTTTGCTTTTGGGTGGGTGGCAGGGTATGAGGGCCGGTCACCCGGTGGGCCGGGTGAGGAAGACCCCGGATTCGCCGCACCGGGGCGGACTGTGGATGTCGCCGGGTGAGCGGTCTTGTGGCGGTTGACTGTCGGTGATCGGGAGGTAATCAATGGCGAAGCAGGCACGGGCGATTCATACGCGCCGTCTCATCCTTGAGGCGGCAGGGGAGGTCTTCGACGAATACGGGTACGAGTCGGCGACGATCGCGGAGATCCTCGGACGCGCGGGCGTGACCAAGGGGGCGCTGTATTTCCACTTCGCCTCCAAGGAGGAGCTGGCGCGCGGCGTCCTCAGTGAGGCTCTGACCACCGAAGGCGTCATGCCCCAGGAGTCGCGCCTGCAGGAGTGGGTGGACGTCGGCATGGTGCTGGCGCACCGGCTGCCGCGCGAGCCGCTGCTGAGCGCTGCGATCCGGCTGTCGGCCGACCGCAAGGCGCGGGACCTCTTCGGCACGTCCTGGCCGGCGTGGATCGCCTTCATCGCGGGACAGCTGGCCGCGGCGAAGGAGCAGGGGGAGCTGCTGCCCCACGTGGACGCGGACCGGATCGCCACGCTGTTCGTGAGCGCCTGGACGGGCGTCGAGGTCCTGTCGACGGCACTCGACGGGGGCGACTCCCTGGAGGAGCGGGTCGCGCTGCTCTACGACACGATGCTGCCGGGTGTCGCGGTGCCGGGTGCACTGCGGGCGCTGGACACGGCCCCGGACCGGGGGACGAGGGTCTGGGAGGCGCACCAGGCCCAGCGCGAGCAGGAACGCCGTCAGGAAACGGCATCCGCCGCCTCCTGACGACCGAAGTAGTGGCCCGGCGGTGACGCCGGGCGCGTAGAACGCGTAGAAGATGTGCGGGCGGCGGGCTGTGCAGGACCGCTGCCGCATGGAGTGGCGAGCCCTCCGCCCTGCCACGGGTGACGACGTCCACGCTTTCCCCCTGTGTCCTATGGCCGATGCCGGCGCGGGCGCGTGGTGCCATGGGTACGAGCCCTCCTCGTTACCCCTGCGCGGCATCGAAAAGCTGTCCCGGAGCCGCTGCTCGTGACAGTGAGGCCCTCGGGTGATCCGACGTCAGGGACGCTAACAAACCGGCCATCCTGTTTGTCAAGGGTCGACGGGAATCCCATACGTATCGAGTGACCTGGGCGAATGTCTGGCCGGGGCGGCGATCGAGCTCGTCTGCGTGAGAAACCGCATGGTTGGTTTCTCTGTGTCTTTCCGGGCACGGCAAAGGCCCGCAACGGACATTGCGGGCCTTGTGGTGGCGGTGCCGTGGCCGCCGGTCTCTTTTTCGGGAGGGTGCTGCGGGAGCTCAGCCGCGGAGCGCGTGGGCCGCGGCGGGCCGGTCGGCAGTGGGGCCGGTTGCGTGGATGACGGACTCCGTGCCGGCGGGCTGCAGTTGGGCCAGGGCCTTGGGTGTGGCCAGCTGCGGCAGCAGAGTGTGCCAGAGGCCGGTCAGGGTGTGACGTGAGAGCCAGGTGCGGTCGTGACGCGCCAAGGCCTCGAATCCGGCGGTCGCGCCAACGACCGCGGCGGTCAGCTCCTCGCGCACGGCCTGCGGCGGCGTCTGCCCGTGGGTCGCCGACCGCTCCAGCGTGTGTCGTACGCACTCGAGCCATTCCTGGCGCAGATTCGTCTCGGAGTGGTGTGCGGTACGGCAGTTGAGGTGAAAGCCTGCGCGCACCACGACGTCCCACCGCAGCTGCTGGGCGATGACGTGCGACGAGTCGATGAGCGCCTGCAGGGGGGAGGGGCTCTTGCGGTGGGCGTGCCGGGTCAGGGCGTGCAGGGTCCGGGCGGCCTCGGACTCCACCGCTGCGGCCATGGCGGCCTTGGTGTCGAAGTGGAAGTGCAGGGCGCCCGAGCTCACCCCGGCGCCGGCGCTGATGCCGGCGAGCTTGGCGCGGGTGTAGCCGAACTGATCGAAGGCCTGGGCTGCGGAGCGGATCAGTGCGTGCCGGGTGTTCATGGCCCGTTCTTGCTTCGTCACCGGCAACTCCTGGAGGACGACGTCATGAGCAACATGAAACCAACTAACTGGTTTTATTTCTACTGTCGCCGCCCGAGATGCTCCTTATGTGGAGTATCTGGCGCTCGAAGGTCCCGCACGGCCTGTACCTCTCATGTTGCGTACTGTGGCGACCGGCGAGGTGGTGGCGGTCGGGTTCCCCTCTTGTGAGTGCTCATAAACCCTCTTTTTGTGAGGCAAGTTGACCCGGATTCCCGGTCGGCGCCATCCGTTGATGACCGATATGAGGCTTCTGTGGGTGGAGGCATCGCCTTGCCCTATAGCCCGTTGACAAACCGACAGTCCGGTTTGTACTCTCACAGTGAACGGTTGTTCGCGGCACCGTCGCCGCGCGGACGTGCAGGAGCAGCGATGAATCAGCAGGTCGGCACTCTCCTCGACGCGCACCCGGGCGAGGGTCCTGGGGGCCGTGTGCCGCGGCCGAGGGCGGAACACCCCGCGGACCGATCCCCTGCCCTGGCGCGGCTGGGTGAGACCCTGCGGATCCTCGTCATCGAAAGCGACGCGCACGTCGGTGAGACACTCACCCGAAGACTGCGGCGCCACGGCTATGAGACCTTCTCGGTCGCCACCGGGGAGGCGGCCCTCGACGAGTACCGTTCGGCGGACCTCGTCCTGCTGGATCCGGAACTGCCCGACCTGGACGGCCTCGAGGTCTGCCGGGCCATCAGGGCCGCCAGCGAGGTCCCCATCATCGCGGTGAGCGCCGTGGCCGGTGAGCTCGACCGGGTCCTCGGCCTGCAGGCCGGCGCCGACGACTACGTCGTCGAGCCCTACGGCTTCCGCGAGCTGACGGCCCGTATCGAAGCCGTCATGCGCCGTGCGCGCCCCGCGGTGCGCCCCACGGCGCAGGTCATCACCAGCGGGCCGCTGACCATCGACCCCGACCTGCGCGAAGTGCGCCTGGGCGGACGCCGGATCGACGTCACCCGCAAGGAATTCGACCTCCTCCACCTGCTGGCCTCCCGGCCGGAGAAGGTCGTCTCCCGCAAACAGCTCATGGCCCAGGTCTGGGAGGACTCCTGGTCCCGCCCCGGCCGGACGATCGACACCCACGTCAGCAGCCTGCGCGGCAAGCTCGGATCCGCCGACTGGATCATCACCGTCCGCGGCGTCGGCTTCCGCTTCGGGCAGGCCTGAGCCCGTCCCCTCCCGCCGGCCTGACGACGCCGCCCCGCACACGATGACCTCATCGATCACCACTCGACCGTTCTCTGATTAGGTCTACCGACATCCGATGACTTCCGATCGTCTTTTGACTTCCGATCGTCTTTGAAAGAGGACATCCATCGTGCGCAAGGTGCTCATCGCCAACCGTGGCGAAATCGCTGTCCGCGTAGCTCGCGCGTGCCGGGATGCCGGGATTGCCAGTGTGGCGGTCTACGCGGATCCGGACCGGGACGCGCTGCATGTCCGCGCTGCTGATGAGGCGTATGCGCTGGGCGGTGACACCCCGGCGACGAGTTACCTCGATGTGGCCAAGGTGCTTGCCGCGGCGGCCGAGTCGGGGGCGGATGCCATTCACCCCGG
>NZ_BMUT01000006.1:255460-435958 GCF_014650335.1 Streptomyces hiroshimensis | reverse complement strand
GGTGGTGGCGGGCGTGGCCTGAAGGTCGCCCGCACCCTGGAAGAGGTCCCCGAGCTCTACGACTCCGCCGTGCGTGAGGCGGTCGCGGCGTTCGGGCGGGGTGAGTGCTTCGTCGAGCGCTACCTCGACCGTCCCCGGCACGTGGAGACGCAGTGCCTGGCCGACAAGCACGGCAACGTCGTCGTGGTCTCCACGCGTGACTGCTCGCTGCAGCGCCGCCACCAGAAGCTCGTCGAGGAAGCGCCTGCGCCGTTCCTGTCGGCGGAGCAGAACGCGGAGCTGTACCGGGCGTCGAAGGCGATCCTGCGCGAGGCCGGCTACGAGGGCGCGGGCACGTGCGAGTTCCTCGTGGGGCAGGACGGGACGATCTCCTTCCTGGAGGTCAACACCCGTCTGCAGGTCGAGCACCCGGTCACCGAAGAGGTCACCGGCATCGACCTGGTGCGGGAGATGTTCCGCATCGCCGACGGCGAGGAGCTCGGCTACGACGACCCGCCGCTGCGCGGGCACTCCTTCGAGTTCCGTATCAACGGTGAGGACCCGGGCCGTAACTTCCTGCCCGCCCCCGGCACCGTGACCCGCTTCGACGCGCCGACGGGTCCGGGCGTGCGCCTGGATGCAGGTGTGGAGTCGGGGAGTGTGATCGGCCCGGCGTGGGACTCGCTGCTGGCGAAGCTGATCGTCACCGGTGCCACGCGTGAGCAGGCGCTGCAGCGGGCGGCGCGTGCGCTGGGTGAGTTCAAGGTGGAGGGCATGGCCACGGCCATCCCGTTCCACCAGGCCGTGGTCACCGACCCCGCGTTCACTGCCGATCCGTTCCGTGTGCACACGCGGTGGATCGAGACGGAGTTCGTCAACACCATCGAGCCGTTCGCGGGCGCCGCGGCCGGCGAGGAGGAGGGCGAGGAGGCCGGCCGCGAGACCGTGGTGGTCGAGGTCGGCGGCAAGCGCCTGGAGGTCTCCCTGCCGTCCTCGCTGGGCATGACCCTGGCGCGTACGGCGGCTGCGGGCGGGGCGAAGCCGAAGCGCCGTGCGGCGAAGAAGGCCGGCTCGGCGGCATCGGGTGATGCGCTGACCTCGCCGATGCAGGGCACGATCGTCAAGGTCGCGGTCGAGGAAGGTCAGGAGGTCGCCGAAGGCGAACTGATCGTCGTCCTCGAAGCGATGAAGATGGAACAGCCCCTCAACGCCCACCGCGCGGGCACGGTCAAGGGCATCACCGCCGAGGTCGGTGCCTCCGTCTCCTCCGGCGCCGTCATCTGCGAGATCAAGGACTGACGCAACAGCCGTTGCATGCCTGTGGGCCTCCGCCGATCACTCGGCGGGGGCCCACAGGCGTGTCGGTGGCATCCTTGGCAGGCGGGGAGCGAAAGGGAGGACTCGGCAGCCATGGCCACGGAGATCACACAGGCGACGCCGCGCCCCATGCGCGCGGACGCCCGGCGCAACTACGAGCGGCTGCTCGCGGAGGCGCGGACCGCGTTCACCGAGCACGGCACGGACGCCTCCCTGGAGGACATCGCCCGCCGGGCCGGGGTCGGCATCGGCACGCTCTACCGCCACTTCCCCAACCGCACGGCGCTGATGAGCGCCGTCTTCCAGGGCGAAGTCGACGGGCTCCTCACCCGCTCCCGCGAACTCCTGGCCTCCCCCGAGCCGTGCCGGGCGCTGGTGGACTGGCTACGGGCGTGCGTGGCACACGCCAGCACGTACCGGGGGCTCTCGCGAGCCCTGCTGGCCGCCCAGGCGGACGAGGCGTCGGCGATGTCGCGCTGCAGCCTTCCCCTGCGGGAGGCGGGCAGCGTGCTGCTCGCGCGGGCGCAGGCGGCGGGTGCGGTCCGCCCCGACGTCGACATCGTCGACGTCATGCAGCTGACGAACGCGATCTCACTCGCCGCGGAACAGTCCCCGGACGACCCGCAACTCCCGGACCGCCTTTTGACGCTGACGCTACAGGGCCTGGCCACGAAGCCCTGCCCGGAAGAGAGCTGACCCTCCACGGCCGACGCGGCACCTCCCCCAGCTACCGCTGGGAGGTGCCCCCAGCTGCACCCTCGTGGCACCTCACCGCCGCGGCGGAGCGGGCGCAGCCCAGCTGAATAGACCCCGGGCCTCAGCCGGAACACCGGCCGAAGGCCGGACAACAACCGGCCCCCGCCACCAACCACCCGCCGCAACGGCGCCCCGCCCCCACGGCGGAGACCGGCGGTGCCCAACCCACCTGAGGCCGACTCGGCACCGCCGGCCTGCACCGTCGTGGCACCTCGCCACCGCGGCGGAAGCAGGGGGGCTGGGCCCAGCCAGAACACACCGGCCGACGGCCGGACAGCAATCGGCCCCGGCCACCAACCACCCGCCGCAACGGCGCCCCGCCCCCACGACGCAGACCGGCGGTGCCCAACCCACCTGAGGCCGACTCGGCACCGCCGGCCTGCACCGTCGTGGCACCTCGCCACCGCGGCGGAAACAGGGTGCTGGGCCCAGCCAGAACACACCGGCCGACGGCCGGACAGCAATCGGCCCCGGCCACCAACCACCCGCCGCAACGGCGACCCGCCCCCACGGCGGAGACCGGCGGTGCCCGGCCGGCCCGAGGCCTGTCGGCACGGCCGGACCGCGCCGTCGTCGTTCCCTGCTACTGCGGCGGGCTAACGCCGCCTCGGCGCCAGGTCCGCCACCCTCGCCGTCCCCGTCGAAGGCTCAGCGCCCAGCGACCCCGCGCTGCGGAGTTGCGGCGACGACGGGCCCGCGCCCGGCGGGCCCTGCTGGCCCGGGGGCATGGGGTGGTGACCCCCGTGCGTGCGGCGCTGGCCCGGCAAGGGTGGGACGTCCCGGCGGCGCTGTTGCGGCGGCACCTGCTCGCCGCCGCCCGACACCGCCCCCGTCGGCCCGGGCCCCGGCCCCTGGCCCGACCCCGCGCCGGGCCCGGCGACCGAGATGTGGACGCCCTGGTCGGCGAGAGCCTGCAGCTCCGTCGAGGCGCGGTCGTCGTGGGACGGCGGCTCGTCCGTCACGAGTCTCGTGATCACATCCGTGGGGACGGTCTGGAACATGGTGTCCGTGCCCAGCTTCGTATGATCCGCGAGCACCACCACCTCCGCCGCCGCCTGCACCAGCGCCCGGTCCACGCTCGCGGAGAGCATGTTGGACGTGGAGAGGCCCCGCTCCGCGGTCAGCCCGCTCCCCGACAGGAACGCCCGCGTGACCCGCAGCCCGTGCAGGGACTGCTCCGCGCCGCTGCCCACCAGCGCATAGTTGGATCCTCTGAGCGTGCCGCCCGTCATGACGACCTCGACCCGGTTGGCATGGGCGAGGGCCTGGGCGACGAGCAGGGAATTGGTGACGACGGTCAGTCCCGGTACGCGTGCGAGCCGGCGGGCCAGCTCCTGCGTGGTCGTACCGGCGCCGACGACGACGGCCTCGCCCTCCTCGACGAAGCTCGCCGCGAGATCGGCGATGGCCGTCTTCTCGGCGGTCGCTAGATGGGATTTCTGCGGGAAGCCGGACTCCCTGGTGAAGCCGCCCGGCAGCACCGCACCGCCGTGCCGGCGGTCGAGCAGTCCTTCTGCCTCCAGTGCGCGCACGTCCCGCCGCACGGTCACTTCGGAGGTCTGGACGACGCGGGCGAGCTCACGGAGCGAAACCGCCCCGTTGGCCCGCACCATTTCGAGGATCAATTGACGACGTTCTGCAGCGAACACGAAACCGACAGTAACGCCAACGACCATCCGTTTTCAGCAGGTTGCAGCAATTAACGGAAGTTGTCCGCTCCGGAACGCTCAAAGTGGTATAGGAGGCCCGGTCTCAACGACCGGCGCCTCCCGGCCACTCAGCGCAACAATCAATCCCCAAACCCTCGCGGAGCGTTTACGCCTTGCGGAGCGTTTACGCCTCGCGCTGCGTCTTCCGCGAATGCAGCTGCCGGGCGACTTCCGCCAGCGAACCGGAGAGCGACGGGTAAACGGTGAACGCATTGGCGATCTGCTCGACCGTCAGGCTGTTGTCGACCGCGAGGGAGATCGGGTGGATGAGCTCGCTCGCCCGCGGGGCGACCACGACGCCGCCCACCACGATGCCCGTGCCGGGCCGGCAGAACAGCTTCACGAAGCCGTCCCGGATGCCCTGCATCTTCGCGCGCGGATTGCGCAGCAGCGGCAGCTTGACCATGCGGGCGTCGATCTTCCCGCTGTCGACGTCGGCCTGCGTGTAGCCGACGGTCGCGATCTCGGGGTCGGTGAAGACGTTCGCCGAGACCGCCTTCAGGTTGAGCGGCGCGACCGCGTCACCCAGGAAGTGGTACATGGCGATACGTCCCTGCATCGCCGCGACCGACGCGAGCGCGAGCACGCCCGTGCAGTCACCGGCGGCGTAGACGCCCGGCGCGCTGGTGCGCGAGACCCGGTCGGTGTGGATGTGCCCGGACTCCTTGAGGCGGACCCCGGCCTCCTCCAGCCCGATCCCCGCGGTGTTCGGAATGGAGCCGACCGCCATCAGGCAGTGCGTGCCCGTGATGACGCGGCCGTCCGCCAGCGTCACCTCGACCCGGTCACCGACCCGCTTCGCGGACTGCGCCCGCGACCGCGCCATGACGTTCATGCCACGGCGCCGGAAGACGTCCTCCAGCACGGCCGCGGCGTCCGGGTCCTCACCCGGCAGCACGCGATCGCGCGAGGACACCAGCGTCACCTTGGACCCCAGCGCCTGGTACGCACCGGCGAACTCCGCACCGGTGACACCCGAGCCGACCACGATGAGCTCCTCGGGGAGCTCGTCCAGGTCGTACACCTGGGTCCAGTTCAGGATGCGCTCGCCGTCCGGCAGCGCATCGGGGATCTCCCGCGGGTGCGCACCCGTGGCGACCAGCACCGCATCCGCGACCAGCGTCTCCTCGGACCCGTCCGCGGCCCGCACGATCACCCGGCGCGAGCCGTCCGGCGCCTGGTTCGGCTCCAGCCGCCCCCGGCCGCGCAGCACGCGTGCACCCGCGCGGGTGACGGACGCCGTGATGTCGTGCGACTGCGCGAGCGCCAGCCGCTTCACACGGCGGTTGACCTTGCCCAGGTCCACGCCGACGACCCGGGCCGCCTGCTCGATGTGCGGGGTGTCGTCGGCGACGATGATCCCGAGCTCCTCGTACGAGGAGTCGAAGGTCGTCATCACCTCTGCCGTCGCAATGAGCGTCTTCGAGGGGACACAGTCGGTGAGCACCGACGCCCCGCCCAGACCGTCGCAGTCGACGACGGTCACCTCCGCGCCGAGCTGCGCGGCGACGAGCGCCGCCTCATAGCCGCCGGGTCCGCCACCGATGATCACGATCCGAGTCACGTACTCCATTGTCCCGTATCCGTCGAAGTGACTTCTCCCGGGGCCTCTCCAGCGGATCCGTACCCGTATGCATACGGCAATCCGTGCGAGAACCGGCAGGAGGTTCCGGACGAACCTCCCTTCGAGACTGCCATCCCAAATGCCGTCGCGCCTCACTCCCGTACCCTCGAAACCATGTCGCTCTACGCCGCGTACGCCGGCAACCTCGACGCGCGGCTGATGTCCCGCCGCGCACCCCACTCGCCGCTGCGCGGCACGGGCTGGCTCGCCGACTGGCGGCTGACCTTCGGCGGCGAGCAGCTCGGCTGGGAGGGCGCGCTCGCGACCGTGGTCGAGGCACCCCGCTCCCAGGTCTTCGTCGCGCTCTACGACATCGCTCCGATGGACGAGGACTCGATGGACCGTTGGGAGGGTGTCGGCCTCGACATCTACCGCCGGATGCGCGTCCGCGTGCACACTCTGGACGGTGAGGAGCCCGCATGGATCTACGTCCTGAACGGTTACGAAGGCGGCCTGCCCTCCGCCCGCTACCTCGGCGAGATCGCCGACGCGGCGGAATCGGCGGGCGCACCCCACGACTATGTGATGGAGCTGCGCAAGCGCCCCTGCTGACGGCCGGGGCCGGGAGGTGACGACTACGTCTCGTCACAACCCACAAAGCAACAATCGGAACACCGTGAGCAGTGACATCTACGCGCGTAGGCGATAAGCGGCTACCCTCGTCCGCGTGAACGCATCAGTTACTCCCGACATCCAGGCCGACCCGTACGCCGCGGCGGACGCCGCCGCCGCCCGTCTGCGCGAGCTGACCGGCGCCGAGACCCACGACGTCGCCCTGGTCATGGGCAGCGGCTGGCTCCCCGCGACCGAGGCGCTCGGCGCTCCCGAGGCCGAGTTCCCGGTCACCGAGCTCCCCGGCTTCACCGCCGCCGCCGTGGCGGGCCACGCCGGCACGGTCCGCTCGTACAAGATCAACGACAAGCGCGCCCTGGTCTTCCTCGGCCGCACGCACTACTACGAGGGCCGCGGCGTCGCCGCCGTCGTGCACGGCGTGCGCACCTCCGTCGCCGCCGGCTGCAAGACCGTCGTCCTCACCAACGGCTGCGGCGGCCTCCGCGACGGCATGCGCCCCGGCCAGCCCGTGCTGATCAGCGACCACATCAACATGACGGCGACCTCGCCGATCGTCGGCGCCAACTTCGTCGACCTCACCGACCTCTACTCCCGCCGCCTGCGCGCGCTGTGCAAGGAGGTGGACGAGACCCTGGAGGAGGGTGTCTACGTCCAGCTCCCCGGCCCGCACTACGAGACGCCGGCCGAGATCCGCATGGTCCGCACCCTCGGTGGCGACCTCGTCGGCATGTCCACGACCCTCGAGGCCATCGCGGCCCGTGAGGCCGGTGCCGAGGTCCTCGGCATCTCCCTCGTCACGAACCTCGCCGCGGGCATGACGGGCGAGCCCCTCAACCACGAAGAGGTCCTCCAGGCCGGGCGCGACTCCGCGTCCCGCATGGGCCAGCTCCTGGCCCGGGTCCTCCCGAAGCTCTGACCCAGCCGGTACGGCGCCGTTCCCCACACCCGGGTGCGGCGCCGTTTGGCGTTCCCCGCGCGCCTTCGGCGCGCGACACGCCCACCCACCCGCCCATTACCGGAAGCGCAAGGTTCGCTACCGGAAACGGCGGCCCGAGCCGGCCCGCGGCTGCGTACGCGCGGGAGGGGGCGGGGTGGGCCGGGGCTGGCAAGGGGCGTAAAGCGTGATTTGTGGGCCCGCGTTCCGGGCACCCAAAGCTTGGGCCAGAGGGCCCGTAAATCATGCAGCCCCGGAAGCCCCGGCCCACCCCGCCCCCGACCCACGGACGACCGCCCGCGAACCCGCCCCGCGAACCCCGGCCCGCGGCACCCAGAACCCATATCCCGAACCCTCCGTAGGAGACACCGTGGAGCGAGACGACGCCCTCACCGCCCAGGCCAAGTCCTGGCTCGCCGAGGACCCCGACCCCGACACCCGCGAAGAGCTCGCCCGGCTCATCGAGGCCGGGGACACCGCCGAGATCGCCGCCCGCTTCGCCGGCACCCTCCAGTTCGGCACCGCCGGCCTCCGCGGTGAGCTCGGCGCCGGCCCCATGCGCATGAACCGCTCCGTCGTCATCCGCGCCGCCGCCGGCCTCGCCGCCTACCTCAAGAAGCAGGGCCACACCGGTGGCACGGTGGTCATCGGCTACGACGCCCGCTACAAGAGCGCGGACTTCGCCCTCGACACCGCGGCCGTCATGGTGGGCGCAGGCCTCAAGGCCGCCCTCCTCCCCAAGCCGCTGCCCACCCCCGTCCTCGCCTTCGCGATCCGCCACCTCGGCGCCGTCGCCGGCATCGAGGTCACGGCCAGCCACAACCCGCCGCGCGACAACGGCTACAAGGTCTACCTGGGCGACGGCTCCCAGATCGTGCCGCCCGCCGACGCCGAGATCGCCGCCGAGATCGCCGCCGTCCGCAGCCTGGACGACGTCCCCCGCCCCTCCGCCGGCTGGGAGACCCTGCGCTACGAGAACATCGTCGGCGCCTACCTGGAGCGCACGGACGCCGTCCTGACCGGCGGCTCCGCCCGCGACGTGCGCGTCGTCTACACGCCCATGCACGGCGTCGGCCGCGACGTCCTGACCGCCGCCTTCGAGCGCGCCGGCTTCCCCGCCCCGACCGTCGTCGCCGCCCAGGCCGAGCCGGACCCGGACTTCCCGACCGTGGTGTTCCCCAACCCGGAGGAGCCGGGCGCCATGGACCTGGCGTTCGCCACGGCCCGCGAGGCCCAGCCGGACATCATCATCGCCAACGACCCGGACGCGGACCGCTGCGCCGTCGCCGTGCCCGACGCCGAAAGCCCCGAGGGCTGGCGCATGCTGCGCGGCGACGAGGTCGGCGCGCTGCTCGCCACGCACCTGGTGCACAAGAACGCCCGTGGCACGTTCACCACGACGATCGTCTCGTCCTCCCTCCTGTCCCGCATCGCCGCCGCGAGCACCGGCACGCCGTACACGGAGACGCTGACGGGCTTCAAGTGGCTGGCCCGCGTCGACGGCCTGCGCTACGCCTACGAGGAGGCGCTGGGCTACTGCGTCGACCCCGAGGGCGTCCGCGACAAGGACGGCATCACGGCGGCCCTGCTGGTCGCGGAGCTGGCCGCGGAGCTCAAGGAGTCCGGCCGGACGCTGACCGACCTCCTGGACGACCTGGCGGTCGAGCACGGCCTGCACGCCACGGACCAGCTGTCGGTGCGCGTCCAGGACCTGTCGCTGATCGCGGACGCGATGCGCCGCCTGCGCGAGCAGCCGCCGACGGTTCTGGCGGGCCTGCACATCACGTCCGCCGAGGACCTGGCGAAGGGCACGGAGTCCCTGCCGCCGACGGACGGCCTCCGCTATCACCTCGCCGGTGACGAGTCCGGGACGGTCTCCGCCGCGCGGGTGATCGTGCGGCCGAGCGGCACGGAGCCGAAGATCAAGTGCTACCTGGAGGTAGTGGTCCCGGTCGCCGACGCCGCCGCCCTCGCGGGCGCGCGCGCCAAGGCCGCCGAGGTTCTGGCCGAGATCAAGGCCGACCTGTCGAAGGCCGCGGGCATCTGATGCCGCGAAGGGGGTCCGCGGCTGTGCCCCGGACCCCCTCCTTCCCTCCTCGGGGAAACGGCTGTCAGTCGACCACCAGCAACACCACGAACAACACCAGCCCCACCACAGCCGGCGCGATGATCTCGTAGGCCCACCGGACCACGACCTCCCCGCCCGCGTCCTCCCGCGAAGCGTTCCGCTCGGCGAGCTCCTGCAGCTCCGTGACGGTCTGGTCGGCGGGGGCCGCCTCCGCCCCGCTCCGGGCCGCGCGCTTGCGCTTCCTCAGCGACACCGGCACGGCCCACAGCTGGTACGTGGAGCCCCCGGCCAGCACCTCGCTGGAGTACCCGGCCCGCACCGCGTCCACCGCCGCCCACGGCAGCGTGATCGTCCGGAACGGGTTGCGCACCAACAGCCGCGACGCCCCGGCGAACACGGCGGGCCGCAGCGTGAAAGCGATGATCAGCGGCACGACGCACAGCAGCCCGGCCAGCGCGAGCCAGGGCGTACGGCCCTCGCCGCGGACGGCGGCGTCGCCGCCCAGCCAGCCCGCGAGGGCGAGCATCAGCACGCCGCCGGCGATGCCGGCGGGCGAGCGGTAACGCCTGTCGGCGTATTCCTGTTCGGGGCTAGGGCTCGTCATGGGCAGATTCTGCCTGACGCCTCCCGCGGAGGCTCTCAGCACCGCGGCGGCACGGCGGCGGCACCGCGGCGCGAGCCGTCCGCAGCGCCCCGAACCGCGCCCGCCTCCCGCAGGGGGTTGGCACACGCTACGCGCGTAGATATGCTCATCTGGTGACCATGCCCACCACAGTTCCCGCACACGGCAACGACGCCGCGGGGCGGCTGAAGGAGCTGGCGGACGCCACCGCCTCCGACAGTGCGCTGCGCCGCTTCCTGCACGGACTCCCGGGGGTCGACGCGGTCGGGCTGGAGGCCCGCGCCGCCTCGCTCGGCACCCGCTCGATCAAGACCTCGGCGAAGGCGTACGCCATCGACCTGGCGATCTCGATGATCGACCTCACGACGCTCGAGGGTGCCGACACCCCGGGCAAGGTCCGGGCCCTGGCCGCCAAGGCCGTCAACCCCGACCCCACCGACCGCACGACGCCGCGCACCGCCGCCGTCTGCGTCTACCCCGACATGGTGGCGACGGCCAAGGCCGTCCTCGCCGGTACGGACGTGAAGGTCGCGTCCGTGGCCACCGCGTTCCCGGCCGGCCGCGCCGCGCTGCCGGTCAAGCTCGCGGACACCCGCGATGCGATCGAGGCCGGTGCCGACGAGATCGACATGGTCATCGACCGTGGCGCCTTCCTCGCGGGCCGCTACATGGACGTCCTGGAAGAGATCCGCGCCGTCAAGGCCGAGTGCGGCGACAAGGCCCGCCTCAAGGTGATCTTCGAGACCGGCGAGCTGTCGACGTACGACAACATCCGCCGCGCGTCCTGGATCGGCATGCTCGCGGGCGCCGACTTCATCAAGACCTCGACCGGCAAGGTCGCGGTCAACGCCACCCCGGCGAACACCCTGCTGATGCTGGAGGCCGTGCGGGACTTCCGCGCGCTGACCGGCGTCCAGGTCGGTGTGAAGCCGGCCGGCGGCATCCGCACCACCAAGGACGCGATCAAGTTCCTGGTCCTGGTCAACGAGACCGTGGGCGAGGAGTGGCTGGACAACACCTGGTTCCGCTTCGGTGCCTCCAGCCTCCTCAACGACCTGCTGATGCAGCGGCAGAAGCTGAGCACCGGGCGTTACTCCGGTCCCGACTACGTGACGGTGGACTGACCGACATGGCATTTGAATACGCACCCGCACCCGAGTCGCGCGCGGTCGTCGACATCGCCCCGTCGTACGGCCTGTTCATCGACGGCGAGTTCACCGAGGCGACCGGCGGCAAGGTCTTCAAGACGATCAGCCCCTCCACCGAGGAGGTGCTCTCCGAGGTCGCCCAGGGCTCCGCGGAGGACGTGGACCGCGCGGTGAAGGCCGCCCGCAAGGCCTTCGAGAAGTGGTCGGCGCTGCCCGGCGCCGAGCGCGCCAAGTACCTCTTCCGGATCGCCCGGATCATCCAGGAGCGCAGCCGCGAGCTGGCCGTCCTGGAGACCCTGGACAACGGCAAGCCGATCAAGGAGACGCGCGACGCGGACCTCCCGCTGGTCGCCGCGCACTTCTTCTACTACGCGGGCTGGGCCGACAAGCTCGACCACGCGGGCTACGGCGCGAACCCCCGCCCGCTGGGCGTCGCGGGCCAGGTCATCCCGTGGAACTTCCCGCTGCTGATGCTGGCGTGGAAGATCGCCCCGGCGCTCGCCACGGGCAACACGGTCGTCCTGAAGCCGGCCGAGACCACGCCGCTGTCGGCGCTGTTCTTCGCGGACATCTGCCGCCAGGCGGGCCTGCCCAAGGGCGTCGTCAACATCGTCACGGGTGACGGCACCACGGGCGCCGCGCTCGTCGCGCACGAGGGCGTCGACAAGGTCGCGTTCACCGGCTCCACGGCGGTCGGCAAGGCCATCGCCCGCACGGTCGCCGGCACGGACAAGAAGCTCACGCTGGAGCTGGGCGGCAAGGGCGCCAACATCGTCTTCGACGACGCGCCCATCGACCAGGCCGTCGAGGGCATCGTCCAGGGCATCTTCTTCAACCAGGGCCAGGTCTGCTGCGCGGGCTCGCGCCTGCTGGTCCAGGAGTCGATCCACGACGAGCTGCTGGACTCCCTCAAGCGCCGTCTGTCCACGCTGCGCCTCGGCGACCCGCTGGACAAGAACACCGACATCGGTGCGATCAACTCCGCCGAGCAGCTGGCCCGGATCACCGAGCTGGCCGACAGCGGCGAGGCCGAGGGCGCCGAGCGCTGGGCCCCGGCGTGCGAGCTGCCGGAGAACGGCTTCTGGTTCCGCCCGACGCTGTTCACGGGCGTCACCCAGGCCCACCGGATCGCCCGCGAGGAGATCTTCGGCCCGGTCCTGTCGGTGCTGACGTTCCGCACCCCGGGCGAGGCGGTCGCCAAGGCGAACAACTCGCAGTACGGCCTCTCCGCCGGCATCTGGACGGAGAAGGGCTCGCGCATGCTGGCCGTCGCGGGCAAGCTGCGCGCGGGTGTCATCTGGGCCAACACGTTCAACAAGTTCGACCCGACGTCGCCGTTCGGCGGCTTCAAGGAGTCGGGATTCGGCCGCGAGGGCGGCCGCCACGGCCTGGAGGCGTACCTCGATGTCTGAGCGCTTGACTGTCTTCAAGACCTACAAGCTGTTCGTCGGGGGCAAGTTCCCCCGGTCCGAGAGCGGGCGGGTGTACGAGGTGACCGACTCCAAGGGCAACTGGCTGGCCAACGCCCCGCTGTCCTCGCGCAAGGACGCCCGTGACGCGGTCGTCGCGGCCCGCAAGGCCGTCGGCGGCTGGTCCGGCGCGACCGCGTACAACCGCGGCCAGGTCCTCTACCGCGTCGCCGAGATGCTGGAGGGCCGCCGCGACCAGTTCGTGGCGGAGGTCGCCGAGGCCGAGGGCCTGTCCAAGGCGAAGGCCGCGGCCCAGGTGGACGCCGCGATCGACCGCTGGGTCTGGTACGCGGGCTGGACCGACAAGATCAGCCAGATCACCGGTGCGACGAACCCGGTCGCGGGCCCGTTCTTCAACGTCTCCTCCACCGAGCCGACCGGCGTCGTCGCCGTGCTCGCGCCGCAGGAGTCGTCGTTCCTCGGCCTGGTGTCGGTGATCGCCCCGGCGATCGCCACCGGCAACACCGTGGTCGTGGTGGCCTCGGAGAAGGCCCCGCTGCCCGCCCTGTCGCTGGGCGAGGTGCTGGCCACGTCCGACGTCCCGGGCGGCGTCGTGAACGTCCTGTCGGGCCGTGCGGCCGAGATCGCGCCGTCGCTGGCCGCGCACCAGGACGTCAACGCGATCGACCTGGCCGGTGCGGACGCGGAGCTCGCCAAGGAGCTGGAGATCGCCGCGGCGGACAACCTCAAGCGCGTGCTGCGTCCACAGCCTGTGGACTGGGCGGCGCAGCCCGGCACGGACCGCATGACGGCGTTCCTGGAGACGCGCACGGTCTGGCACCCGACGGGGTCGCTGGGCGCGGGCGGCTCGTCGTACTGAGCCGGAGCATCCGGAGCAGCCCGAGCTGACATGCCGGAGGCCGGGGTGGGTTACGACCCGCCCCGGCCTCCGGCATGTCCGGACTCAGTGCGTCACTCAGTGCGTCACTCAGTGCCCCTTGGGGGGCGCCGCAGGCCGCCCCGTCGGCAGCAGCGACGTCAGGTTCGACGCCACGGGCAGGTCCGTCAGGCTGCCGCCCTTGGAGATCGGCGCCGTCGCCGGCTTGGTGGTGACCGGCTGCATGTTCCCCACCTTCGTACCCACCGTGTTGTCGAACGGGTCGACGGGCGTGCCGGCGAAGGGGTTGGTCCGCAGGGTCTTGGCCGTGTCGAAGATCGCCTCTGCCCCCGCTCCCAGGCCCTTGTTGGCCCCCTCGATCGCGGCGGGGATGTTGGTCTCGCCGAGCTGGGCGCGCGCCATGCCGGTGCTCGGGGCGGCGTCCATGCCGGTGTCGGCGCTCGCGGAGGCCGCGCCGCCCGCGGCGAAGGCCGCACCCGCCGAGACGGTCAGCCCTACGCGCAGGAGCATCCGGCGCCGGAGCGCCCTCGACTCCTTGCTGGCGGAGCGTGCATGTCGAGCGTGCGAAGCCATGGCCACCTGCCGGGGTCGTGAGAGGTCGCGAAGTGCGGGCGAACGACAACGCACAGTATGCGAGTGGTGACGCTGTGCGCACCATGCAACCCATGGGGATCCCCCATCCGGCTCAATGCCTCACACTGGTGTCCCGTGACTCCCCACCTGGCCCCCGCGCGCGTCATCCTGCTGACCGGTCCCTCCGGTTCCGGAAAATCGTCCCTCGCAGCCCGTACCGGTCTGCCCGTCCTCAACCTGGACGACTTCTACAAGGAGGGCACGGACCCGACGCTGCCGCTCCTCGCGGACGGCTCGGGCACCGACTGGGACTCCCCGCTCTCGTGGGACGCGGACGCCGCCGTCTCCGCGATAGAGACCCTGTGCCGGACGTCGCGGGCGAGCGTGCCGCTGTACGACATCTCCAGCAGCTCGATCACCGGGGCGAGCGTGCTGGACATCGGGCGCACCCCGCTGTTCATAGCCGAGGGCATCTTCGCGGCCGACATCATCGACCGCTGCCGCGACCTGGGCGTGCTGGCGGACGCCCTGTGCCTGCGCGGCCGCCCCTCCACCACCTTCCGCCGCCGCCTGGTGCGCGACCTGCGCGAGGCCCGCAAGCCGGTGCCGTACCTGGTCCGCCGCGGCCTGCGGCTGATGCGCGCCGAGCGCGGCATCGTGGCCCGTCAGACGGCGCTGGGTGCGTACGCGTGCGGCAGGGAGACGGCGATGGGCCGGATCGCGGCTGCGGCGGCGGGGCGCCGCGAGGGCGTCAAGATCTGAGCGGCGCGTAGGTGCACTGCGGGGCGCGTGCGCTGCGGCGCCCGCGTCCCGGACGCGCAGAAGCGGGTCAGGACAGGCCCCCCGGCTGTCCGACCCGCTTCCGCTCCCCCACGGCCCTGTCCGCGCTCCCCCGAGCGCCCCCCGTTCAGGGCCCCTTGTTGCCTCTTACTGCTTCTTACTGCCTCCTGCGTACTGCCTTCTCAGGCGACCAGCTCGCCGAAGGACTCCAGCTGGTCCCGGCCGGAGCCGATGACCTCGTCGTCGCGCAGGCGGCGCAGCGAGCGCCAGATGCTGCTCTTGACCGTGCCCACGCTGATGTCCAGGATCTCCGCGATCTCCGGGTCCGTGCGGCCCTCGTAGTAGCGCAGGACGAGCATCGTGCGCTGCAGCTCGGGCAGCCGGGCGAGGGCCTGCCAGAGGACGGCGCGCAGCTCGGTGCCGCGCATCGCATCGCCCTCGCCGGGCATCTCCGGCAGTTCCTCGGTCGGGTACTCGTTGAGCTTGCGCCGGCGCCAGGCGCTGATGTGCAGGTTCGTCATGGTGCGGCGCAGGTAGCCGCCGACGGCCGCCTTGTCCGTGATCCGGTCCCAGGCGCGGAAGGTGGAGAACAGCGCGCTCTGCAGCAGGTCCTCCGCCTCGTGCCGGTCGCCCGTCAGGTGGTACGCGGTCGCGTACAGGGAGGCCCGGCGCTCCTGGACGTAGGCGGTGAACTCCGCCTCGGCCCTGGACGCCGCCTTCTTCTCCCCCGTGGCCCCCGGAGCCGCCCCCGCAGCTCCCTTGGGCTCCCCGTACGTGACCGCGTCGATCGCCACCATGTAGGGCGGCCGTACACGTCCGGTGCCGCGGGCGCACCCCCGCCCGCCCACGGCACCGGACTTCTCCGGGCTCCGCCCGGCGTCGTGCAGGCGCGTGCGAATGACTGCGCTGGTCGTGGTGCTGTGCAGTGTGTTCATCTCGCGCCCCCCGTCGGTGGAGCCAGCCTCGGTCCGATTTCCGTACCGGGCTCCGCTGCCCGATGACCAAAAGCCTGCCGGGCCAGTTTCATCGCGTTGTCCGCCGACTGTCACAGCCCTGCAACAGGCGGCGGGGCTGTGCGCGGAGGGCGGCGGTCGAACTACCTGCCTGACGTAGGCCAGAATGACCACCGTGCCTTCCCTGTTGCTGATCGAGGACGACGACGCCATCCGCACGGCTCTGGAGTTCTCCCTGTCCCGCCAAGGTCACCGCGTGATGACCGCGGCGACGGGCGAGGACGGCCTGAAACTGCTGCGCGAGCAGCGGCCGGATCTGATCGTGCTGGATGTGATGCTGCCCGGTATCGACGGTTTCGAGGTGTGCCGGCGGATCCGCCGCACCGACCAGCTGCCGATCATCCTGCTCACCGCGCGCAGCGACGACATCGACGTGGTGGTGGGCCTGGAGTCCGGCGCCGACGACTATGTGGTCAAGCCCGTGCAGGGCCGGGTGCTGGACGCCCGGATCCGTGCGGTGCTGCGCCGCGGCGAGCGCGAGACCAACGACTCGGCCGCATTCGGCTCGCTGGTCATCGACCGCTCCGCGATGACGGTCACCAAGAACGGCGAGGAGCTCCAGCTCACGCCGACCGAGCTGCGGCTGCTGCTGGAGCTCAGCCGCCGGCCCGGCCAGGCCCTCTCCCGCCAGCAGCTGCTGCGGCTGGTCTGGGAACACGACTACCTCGGCGACTCCCGGCTGGTCGACGCCTGTGTGCAGCGGCTGCGGGCCAAGGTCGAGGACGTCCCGTCGTCCCCGACCCTGATCCGCACCGTGCGCGGCGTCGGCTACCGCCTGGACGCCCCGCAGTGACCGGACGCGTACGACGCTGGGCGGCCGCCCGTAACGTGATGAAGCTCAGCCTGCGCTGGA
Source organism: Streptomyces hiroshimensis (assembly GCF_014650335.1). Classification (GTDB taxonomy): domain Bacteria; phylum Actinomycetota; class Actinomycetes; order Streptomycetales; family Streptomycetaceae; genus Streptomyces; species Streptomyces hiroshimensis. The sequence continues at coordinate 419,702 of NZ_BMUT01000006.1, read as the reverse complement.
TAAGCCTGCGGCTGCGGCTGATGCTCGTCTTCGCCCTGGTCGCCCTGGCCGCAGCCGTCTCCGCGTCCGCCATCGCCTACTGGCTCAACCGCGACGCGGTGCTCACCCGCACCCAGGACGCGGCCCTCGACGACTTCCGCAAGTCCCTGCAGGACAACACCGGCACGCTGCCGCTCGGGCCGACCTGCCAGGAGCTGCAGGCGGCGGCCGAGCGGATGGCGGCCACGTCGCAGAAGTACGAGGTGCTGCTGATCGACAGCGGCGAGGGCGGCCGGGCCTGCGCCGCGCCCTCCGACCGCGATCTGTTCTCGCTCAAGGTCGTGCCGAAGTCCCTGCAGGCGGCCGTGGGCCGCGAGCGGCGTGTGGACGACTCCAACCGGTACGCGTACCACCTGTACTGGCAGCGCATCACGCTGGACGGCAAGCCGTATCTGGTGGGCGGCGCGAAGGTGATCGGCGGCGGCCCGACGGGCTATCTGCTGAAGTCCCTGGAGAACGAGCGCGAAGACCTCAATTCGCTGGCCTGGTCGCTGGGCATCGCCACGGGCCTGGCGCTGATCGGCTCGGCGCTGCTCGCGCAGGCCGCCGCGTCGACCGTGCTGCGGCCCGTGCAGCGGCTCGGCGACGCCGCCCGCAGGCTCGGCGAGGGCAAGCTGGACACCCGGCTGCGCGTGTCGGGCACGGACGAGCTGGCGGACCTGTCGCGCACCTTCAACAAGACCGCGGAGTCGCTGGAGAAGCGCGTCGAGGAGCTCAGCGCCCGGGAGGCGGCCAGCCGCCGCTTCGTCGCCGACATGTCGCACGAGCTGCGGACCCCGCTCACGGCGATCACGGCCGTGACGGAGGTGCTGGAGGACGAGGCGGACAACCTCGACCCGATGATCGCCCCGGCGGTGCAGCTCGTGGTGAGCGAGACCCGCAGGCTGAACGACCTGGTGGAGAATCTGATGGAGGTCACCCGCTTCGACGCGGGCACGGCCCGGCTCGTGCTGGACGACGTCGACGTCGCCGACCAGGTCACCGCCTGCATCGACGCCCGCGCCTGGCTGGACGCCGTCGAGCTGGACGCCGAGCGCGGCATCGTGGCCCGGCTCGACCCGCGGCGCCTGGACGTCATCCTGGCCAACCTCATCGGCAACGCCCTCAAGCACGGCGGCTCGCCGGTGCGCGTCTCGGTGCGCACCGAGGACGACGCCCTGCGCATCGACGTACGCGACCACGGCCCCGGCATCCCCGAGGACGTGCTGCCGCACGTCTTCGACCGCTTCTACAAGGCGAGCGCGTCCCGGCCGCGGTCGGAGGGCAGCGGCCTCGGCCTGTCCATCGCCCTGGAGAACGCCCACATCCACGGCGGCGAGATCACCGCGGCCAACTCCCCCGAGGGCGGCGCGGTCTTCACCCTGACCCTGCCGCGGGACGTCTCGGGCCTGGAGGAGCAGCCGGCCGGGGAGCGGGACGGCGCGGACGGGACGGCGGACGGGAAGAACGCGAAGAGCGCAAAGACCTCGAAGAGCGGAAAGACCGGGAAGAACGGGAAGGGCGGGCAGTGAGAAAGACCCTGCGCAGCACCGCCCTGGCCCTCGCCCTGCTGGGCTCGGCCACGGCGTGCGGCATCCGCGGCACCGCCGTGCCGGTGGACGCGGGCGGCGCGCCCTCGCGTGCCTCGTGCGTCGTACGGCCCGAGCCCGCCATCCCCTCGGGCGCCGCGACCGTGACCGTCCAGCTGGAGTGCACCTCTCAGCTGGTGCCCGTCACGCGTGCGGTGGCCGAGACCTCCGAGGACAGCGTGGCCGTCGCCCGTGTGCTGCTGGAGGAGCTGCGCAAGGCGCCCTCGAACGAGGAGGCCGGGGCGGGGATGTCCACGGCCGTGCCGCAGCGGCTGACCGTCGCCGGGCCCAGGCCCGGCGACCCCGCAGGGACGCTGCGGCTCGCCCGGGAGCCGGGCGAGCTCCCGCAGGTCGGCCTGGCCCAGCTCGTGTGCACATACGCCGGGACGGCCGCGGCCGACGGCAAGCGGTCGGTGATCCTCGGCGGGCCGTCCGGAGAGCGCCCCAAGAGCTACGCCTGCACCGACGAGCTCAGGGTGCACCCCGACAGCGCGGACATCACGGGAACCCCCGTCTCCTAGGGCCACGGCGGGCCCACGGGCTCCGCATTCACCGGTGACGCTCCGTGTCCGCGCTCCGTCGCCACTCTCCGTCGCCGTCGGCCGGAACCGTGCGACCGGCGCACCGCGTCATGTGGGGCGTGCAGGGTCATGGTTACGGCGGCGCGCCCGCCCTCCGATACCGCTACCGCGTCGCGGGCTGCGTGTTGCTCTTCGCCCATCTGCTGGCGGTGGTGTGGCTCGCCCTGCGCCCGCTGACGGTGCCCTGGGTGTCCGCCGCGCACCTGGAGCCGCTGGCCACGATCCGTGCCGACCTCGCCCTCGGGCCGTGGGAGGCCACGCGGGCCATAGGGGCCGGGGTGCTGCCGCTGGCCCCGCTGGGGGTGCTGCTGCCCTGGGCCAGGGGCCGGCTGGCGGCGTCGTCGCTGGGCTCGCTGACCCGCACCGTCTTCACCAGCGCGATGGTGTCGCTGGCGCTGCAGGTGGTGCAGAGCGGTGTCGTGGGCCAGGTGCTGGACGTGGATGCGCTGCTGCTGAACGTGACGGGGGTGGCGGCCGTGCACCTGGCCGTCGTCCCTGCGGTGAGGGCCCGTCTCCGTCGCAGGAGTGAGGGACCGCGGCCGGAGCCCATACGACGGGAGGAGACCCCTCAGGGTGTCACCCCTACGATCCCCAGGGTCGGGATCGCCCCGTAGGCCGACGTTCCGGCCGGGCCCGCGGACATAACGTGGAGTCATCGGGAAGCCGACGGGAGAGACGGGAAAAACGTTCCCGCGCCGTATCGGTCCCCCGTTGAGACGAGGAGTCGCCGTCATGTCCGCCAAGCTGGTCCGTCCCCGCAACCACAGGATGATCGCCGGGGTGTGCGCCGGTCTGGCCGAGCGCTTCGGAATGTCCCGCACGACGATGCGGGTGATCTTCCTGCTCTCGTGCCTGCTGCCCGGCCCGCAGTTCCTGCTCTACATCGCGCTGTGGATCCTGCTGCCCTCGGAGAACGCGCACCAGGGCCACGGCGGGGCCGCGCACTCCTGGTAGGAATTCCCGGTAGGGGTTCCCGGCATGACCGGTAGGAATTCCCGGTAAGCGTCCCTGATAAAAGCTTCCTGTATGCAAAACGGCGGACCGTCTCCCGGACATCGGTTCCGGGAGACGGCCCGCCGTCGTACGGCTCCTGCGAGCGGGACGGCTCGCGGGGATCAGCCGATGCCGTTGATGGGCAGGCTGCCGAGCGGCAGCCCGGACAGCGGGGCCAGCAGGCCGCCGTTGCCCTTGTTCTCGGTCGGCAGGGCGGTGGTCGTGGCCGGGGCGGCCTTGGTCGCGCTCTTCGGCGCGAGGTCCTGCGTCGGGAGCTGCGGCGCCACGGCCCGGTCCACGGCCTGGGCCGGGGCCGTCAGCACACCGCTCTGGATCGCGCGGTCCGCCGCGGAGACGACCGGCCCGCCCGCGGGGGCGACCTGGGCGACCTGCTGGATGGGCAGTCCCGCCGTCGTGGTGCGGGCGGTGGTCGTGAGCGATTCGACGGCACCGGCGCTGCCGGCCGCCTGCGCGCTCCCCGCCGCGGCGGCGGCGAAGGCGACTCCGAGGGCGGCGGCACCGAGAGTCCTGAAGGTTCCGAGCTTCATCTGAATTCTGTCCTCGCGACGGGGGATTCTTGAGCGGCACTGAAACCTAGCCGCGACTTCCCGGCCGCCGCAATCAGTGACACGGCCGGGACCCGAAAGTCCCGGCCGTTGCACGGTATTCCCCGCGGATTCACCGTCCGTTGCGGCCGGTGAAAACTTCGCTGGTCAGAAAGGGCCCGTACGGGCCTACTGGAAGAGCCATTCCGACTTGAGCTCGGCGTAACCCGGCTTGATCACGTCGTTGATCATGGCCAGACGTTCATCGAATGGGATGAATGCGGACTTCATCGCGTTGACGGTGAACCACTGCATGTCGTCCAGCGTGTAGCCGAAGGCCTTCACCAGGTGCTCGAATTCCCGGCTCATGCTGGTGCCGCTCATCAGGCGATTATCGGTGTTGATGGTCGCCCGGAAATGCAGTTTACGGAGCAGTCCGACCGGGTGCTCTTCGTACGAGCTGGCCGCGCCGGTCTGCAGGTTCGAGGTGGGGCACATCTCCAGCGGAATGCGCTTGTCCCGGACGTAGGAGGCGAGCCGGCCCAGCTTGACCTTGCCGTCCTCGCCGATCTCGATGTCGTCGATGATGCGGACGCCGTGACCGAGGCGGTCCGCGCCGCACCACTGCAGCGCCTGCCAGATCGACGGCAGGCCGAACGCCTCACCCGCGTGGATGGTGAAGTGGTTGTTCTCGCGCTTGAGGTACTCGAACGCATCCAGGTGACGGGTGGGAGGGAAGCCCGCCTCGGCGCCCGCGATGTCGAAGCCGACGACGCCGGAGTCGCGGTAGCGGTTGGCGAGTTCGGCGATCTCCAGGGCGCGGGCGGCGTGCCGCATGGCGGTCAGCATCGCCCCCACGCGGATGCGGTGGCCGCTCGCCTTCGCGCGGCGCTCGCCCTCGCGGAAGCCCTCGTTGACGGCCTCCACGACCTCTTCGAGGGTGAGGCCCGCCTCCAGGTGCTGCTCCGGTGCGTAGCGCACCTCGGCATAGACGACGCCGTCCTCGGCCAGGTCCTCGGCGCACTCCGCGGCGACCCGGACGAGGGCGTCACGGGTCTGCATCACGGCGCAGGTGTGCGCGAAGGTCTCCAGGTAGCGCTCCAGCGAGCCGGAGTCGGCCGCCTCGCGGAACCAGACGCCCAGCTTGTCCGCGTCGGTCTCCGGAAGACCGGTGTAGCCCGTCTCACGGGCGAGGTCCACGATCGTGCCCGGGCGCAGTCCGCCGTCCAGGTGATCGTGCAGCAGGACCTTGGGGGCGCGACGGATCTGTTCGGGGTTCGGTTGGGAGATGGTCTCGGTCGTCATTTCGGCACTCTAGCCCCTACGCGCGTAGATATCGGCGAACGATACGGAACGGTGACCCGTCGGCGGGGTGGACACCACCGGTCCTTCTGCCATCGTTTCTGCCATGGCTCAGCAAGCGTTGCCTCAGCGGGACCCGGAAGGAACGCACGGACGGCCCAATCCCCCGCGGGAGAAGCGGGATACGGCGCCGCCCACGGCGCGGCTGGGGAAGCCGCTCGGTGCCGGGCGCACGGTGCACGGCGTGGTGCTGCTGCTCCCCGGCGGCCGCGCCGAGGGCACCGGGAAGCCCTCCGCGCTGACCCTCGCGGCGCAGCGGCCGCTGGCCCGCCGGCTGGCCCGGGCGAGCACGGAGGAGGGGCTGGTCACGCACGTCGTCCACTACCGGCGGCGCGGGTGGAACGGTTCGGCGGCCGACCCGGTGCGGGATGCGGAGTGGGCGGCGGACGAGGTGGTGCGGCGCTACGGCGACGTGCCGGTCTGCCTGATCGGCACCGGCATGGGCGGCCGGGCCGCGCTCCTCGCCGCGGGGCATCCGGCGGTGACCTCGGTCCTGGCGATCGCCCCCTGGCTGCCGGAACCGGCGCTCCTCCCGGAGCCCGATCCGGTACGGCAGCTGTGCGGGCGGCGCGTGCTGATCGTCCACGGCACCAACGACGAGCGCACGGACCCGGACCTGTCGTTCCGCCTCGCCCAGCGGGCGAAGAAGGTCAACCGCGACGTGTGCCGCTTCGAGGTCCACTCGGACGGGCACGGCCTGCGGCAGCACCGCGCGGAAGTCCAGGCCCTGGCGGCCGACTTCGTCCGCGGCGCCCTCTTCGGCCACCACTTCGCCCGCCCGGTCGCGGACGCCCTGGCGGCTCCGCCGCCGCTGGGCCTGCGCATGCCGCTCGCCTCCGGCTTCGGGGCGAGTCTGGGGTATTGAGGGCGGTTCGGCACCGCGGGTCCGCTTCGCGGGGCCATGCGTGTTCGGCACCGCCGGTCCGGGGGCGGTCGCGGATCAGCGGGGCAGCAGTTGCCCCCTGCGCGACAGCAGGAACCGTTTGAACGCCGCCACCGGCGGCGTGTCGGGGTGGCCGTCCAGCCACGCCACCCCGATCTCGCGGAACGCGCGCGGCGCCGTGACCGTCAGTTCGGCGACGCCGGGCCGCGGGACGGCCGGCGGGGGCAGGAGGGCCACTCCGAGGCCCGCGGCCACAAGGCCGCGGAGCGTCTCCGCCTCCTCGCCCTCGAAGGCGATCTTCGGGGTGAACCCGGCCTCCGCGCACACGGCGTCGGTGATGCGCCGCAGCCCGTACCCCGGTTCGAGGGTGACGAAGAGCTCGGAGGCGGCCTCCGCGAGGCGGATGCGCTTGCGGGAGGCGAGGGGGTGGTCGTCGGGGACGACGAGGCGCAGCTTCTGCTCGTCCAGGCGGCGGGAGACGAGGTCCGGCGCGTCGGGCACGGGCGAGGTGAGGCACAGGTCGAGCTCGCCGTCGCGCAGCCGCTGCAGCATGGACTCGCCGTAGTTCTGCACGAGCTGGAAGCGGACGCGCGGATGGTCGGCGCGGAAGGCGCGGATGAGCTCGGGTACGGTCTCGGAGCCGAGGGTGTGCAGGAAGCCGAAGGCGACCTTGCCGGCGGCGGGGTCGGCGTCCGCCCGTACGGATTCCGCGGCGCGGTCGACCTCGGACAGGGCGCGCTCGCAGGTGGCGAGGAAGGTGCGGCCGGCCGCGGTCAGGGAGACGGTGCGCCCGTGGCGGGCGAACAGGGCGACGCCCAGGTCGTCTTCGAGGCGGGCCATCGAGCGGCTGAGCGTGGACTGCGGCATGCCGAGCTGCTGCGCGGCGCGCGTGACGTGCTCGTGCCGGGCGACGGCGACGAACTGCGCGAGCCGCGGCGTGAGGGCGACCGCCCACGAATCGGCCTCGACATCGGCTGTTACGGGGATGTCTTTTTCGTTGCCGGCCGGTGACAAGGACCGCCGTGACCTGTACTCATGCAACACAGGATCGATTATCGCCATTCTGTGCATTGGACGCATCAGCCCAGGCTGCCTACGGTTTTGGCATGCCTCCTGCCGATACCGGGGCATCCAGCGTCATCGTGCGCTCGGGTGCCTCTGCTCTGTCGTCCCTTCACTTCACTCACTCGACCGACGATGACACCCGGCTGGATCCGGGCGGCCCCGGCTACCGCCGGATGAGCTTCGCCCTCTTCGCCGCGGGCATCGCCACCTTCGCCCTCCTCTACTCCACGCAGGCACTGCTGCCGGCCATCTCCGCCGGCCTCGGAGTGACGGCCGATCAGGCCAGCTGGACGGTCTCCGCCGCGACGGGCGGGCTCGCCCTCGCGGTCATCCCGCTCAGCGCCCTCTCCGAGCGCTTCGGGCGCCGCACGATGATGACCGCCTCGCTGTGTGTGGCCGCGTTCGTGGCCCTGCTCGTGCCGCTCGCGCCGAGCCTGGGCTGGCTGGTCGCGCTGCGCGCGGTGCAGGGCGCGGCGCTGGCCGGGGTACCGGCGTCGGCGATGGCCTACCTCGCGGAGGAGGTCCGGCCGAAGGCGCTGGTCGGCGCGATCGGTCTGTTCGTGGCGGGCAACAGCATCGGCGGCATGACCGGCCGCATCCTCGCGGGCTGGGTGGCCCAGGCGTGGGGCTGGCGGGCGGGCCTGGCCGCGGTGGGTGCGCTCGCGGTGGTGTGCGCGGTGACGTTCCGGGTGATGATCCCGAAGGCGCGGCACTTCAAGCCGGCGGCGGTCTCGGCCCGCGGCCTGGCCCGGACGGTGGGCGGGCACCTCTCCGACCCGCTGCTGCGCCGCCTGTACGCGATCGGCGCGCTGTTCATGACGGTCTTCGGCGCGGTCTACACCGTGATCGGCTACCGGCTGGCGGAGGCGCCCTTCTCCCTCCCGCAGGGCGTCGTGGGCTCGATCTTCCTGATCTACCTGGTCGGTACGGCGTCGTCGGCCGCGGCCGGCAAGCTGGTCGGCCGGCTGGGCCGCCGCGGGGCGCTCTACCTGGCGGTGGGCACGACGACGCTGGGCCTGCTGCTGTCGCTGTCGTCGTCGCTGCTCGCGGTCCTGGCGGGCCTGGTCCTCATCACGGCGGGCTTCTTCGCGGGCCACGCGGTGGCGTCGTCCTCGGTGAGCCGCGCCGCGAAGACGGGCCGCGCCCAGGCGTCGGCCCTCTACCAGACGGCGTACTACCTGGGCTCGTCGGTCGGCGGCACGCTCGGCGCGCTCGCCTTCGGCGCGGGGGGCTGGGACGGCACGGTGGTGCTGGGCCTGCTGGCGATGGTGGGCGCGGCGTCGATCACGCTGTACGCGACGCGGCGGGCGCTCGTGGAACGCCGCCGCGAGGCGGCCGTCCGGGCGTAGCCCGGCGGCCGTACGGACCCGGAGGGGCCGTTTCCCCGCCACCTGTCCTGGCGGGGAAACGGCCCCTTTCGTCATCTGAGCCAACCCGCTACAGGTGATCCAGCAACTTGTCGATGTTCCAGTCGGCCTGCCGGAGGATGGAACGCAGAGTGCCCGGCGCAAGGTCGGGGTGCAGTGGCACGATCACCGTACGGTCACCGGCGCGGTACTCGGCATGACTGCCTCGTGTGGAGACATGCTCGAACCCGCCTCGCCCAAGTGCCTTCGCGATCTGCATGCCCGAGAGCCCGCGCGGCAGGGCCGGGGTCATGCGACCCGGACCTCGACCGGAGCGGTGATGACATCGTGCACTTCGGGCACCGGCTCGTCCTCGAAGAAGAGCTCAAGCGCCTCGCGCAGATTGTCCAGCGCTTCCTCGATCGTTTCGCCTTGGCTTGTCACCTCGACATCGAGGCAACGGGCCACGTACCAGTCGTCCTCATGCGTGACGGCCGCCGTGAGGCGGAGAGCGCGCTGCGTCATGCCCGCAGTCTGACACGGGATATACGGGGTCGACATGACAACGGTTCCGCTCACTCCATCGGGTCATCAGACAAGGTGCACACGAAACGGAGCCGGCGGAAGTCCGCCGGCCCCGTTCACCCGTACGAGTAGGTCACCCGGCGATCACATCGCCCGGCGGCGGCGCCGGAGGGCGAAGGTGCCGCCCGCCAGGGCGAGCGCCGCGGTGGAGCCGCCGATGATCAGCGGGGCCGGGGACGAGGCGTCGTGGGCCGGGGCGGTGGGCCGGAAGCCGCTGGAGAAGCCCTTCGTGTCGTACTCCGAGCCCGGCTGCTTGTCGGCGTAGCGGCCCTTCACCAGGTTCTGGTAGTCGGCCAGGGACACCGACGTGCGGCCGTCGAGGCCGGCCTTGGCCGCGTCGTTGAGGGGCTCGACGGTGCCGTCGAGCTTCAGCTGGTACCAGGCGTGGAGCTGCGGTTCGGAGAACACCGTGGCCCCCAGGGCCCCCTTGGTGGGGTAGGTGCCGTCGCTGTCGCTCTCGCGCACGCCGGCCAGGTGCCATCCGCCGCCCTGGGTGGCGGCCAGCAGGACGGTCGCGCTGCGCCCGCTGCCGCTGTCGGGGCTGACCGGGGAGACCACGTAGGCGATCCGGAGCGCTTCGGCGAGGACAGGTCTGGCCGTGCCGGCGGCGAAGGCCGGGGTGATCTCGTTCAGCGCGGCCGGGAGCTTGACGGTGAAGGACGGCACGCCCTCGCACGGGTCGGTCCGGGCGGGGATCGTCTGGGCTCCGCGGGGGCCGCCGTCCGGCAGCGGCACGCTGAGGAACCGGCAGACGGCGTTGTGGGTGGCCTGCGACCTCACCGCGTCCAGGGCCGCCTGGTAGTCGGGGATGTCGACGGGGGCGGGGGCGGCGAGGGCCGGCCCGGTCGCCGCGGTCAGCAGCGCCGACGCGCCCAGGGCCAGGCCGAGGGAGAGGCGAGCGGCCTTGCGTGTGCGGGGCTTTCCGGTGTCACGCATGATGCTCCTCCTCAGCCCGTGATCTTCTCGCGGCTGTGCGTCCACTTGAACGAGCTGTTGCTGACGTAGTCGGCGTACTTCCACCACGTGTACGTCTGGGTGTCCGGCCACGGGTCGCCGACGCCGATGGTGTTGTCCGACTCGTCGTAGCCGTAGACGACGTTCATGTGGCCGCCGCCGGACGTCCACCCGATGCGCACGCCCATGGGCCGGCCGGCGTTGACCTCGTTGGAGACCTCGTTGAACGACAGCGAGCTGCTCACTCCCGTACCGGTGTTGCTGAAGCCCATGCGCCCCCAGGCGCCCGCCATGTCGCCGAGCGTGGCCGGCTGGTTGGCGCAGCTGACGCCGGTCGCGGCATGGGCGAGGTCGCAGAACTGGGTCTGGGTGTAGTTGTAGCCCCAGTACGCGGCGATGGTGTTGCCCGAGGCGTCCCAGCACCACTGGGTCTTTTCCTGCTTCTGCATGTTGATGTCGTCGTAGGCGCCTGCCTGAGCCGTTCCGGCGGCGGCCACGAGGAGCCCCGCTGCGGTCAGCGCGAGGGCCGATACGACGGTGAGCCTGTTTCTGCTCATCTTCCCTTCCTTTCCGAGGAGTTGACTGTTCGGCGGTTCGGGCGGTCAGACGTTCAGATATTCGGCACATGTTTTACGGCGACGCGTTCAGGACACTGCCGCGCGTCAACCTCAACCAGGGGTGGCGCAAGAACTTCACTCGGACGAGTGGCGCGCCTGGGATATCCGGGGTGGGATAAAAAGAAAAGCCCCCGCCGAAGCGGGGGCTTTTCTCAGTACCGGCGTGACGGCACTTACGCGATGCGGTCCAGCACGATCGGGTTCGCCGTGAAGTCCGTGCCCGCCGGGGCGATCTCGACGCCGCCGTCCAGCGCGGCCAGCGCGTAGTCGAACTTCTCCGGGGTGTCCGTGTGGAGGGTCATCAGGGGCTGGCCCTCGGTGACCTTCTCGCCCGGCTTGGCGTGCATCTCGATGCCCGCACCGAACTGCACCGGGTCCTCCTTGCGGGCGCGGCCCGCGCCGAGGCGCCAGGCGGAGACGCCGACGGCGTAGGCGTCCAGCTTGGTGAGGACGCCGGAGGCGGTCGCCTTCACGACGTGCTGCTCGCGGGCCACCGGCAGCGTCGCGTCCGGGTCGCCGCCCTGGGCCTGGATCATGCGGCGCCAGTGGTCCATGGCGGTGCCGTCGCGCAGGGCCTTGGCCGGGTCGGCGTCCTTGATGCCGGCCGCGTCGAGCATCTCGCGGGCCAGGGCGATGGTCAGCTCGACGACGTCCGCCGGGCCGCCGCCCGCGAGGACCTCGACCGACTCGCGGACCTCAAGGGCGTTGCCCGCGGTGAGGCCGAGCGGGGTGGACATGTCCGTCAGGAGGGCCACGGTCTTGACGCCGTGGTCCGTGCCCAGGCCCACCATCGTGGAGGCGAGCTCGCGCGCGTCCTCGATGTTCTTCATGAAGGCGCCGGAGCCGACCTTCACGTCCAGGACGAGCGAGCCCGTGCCCTCGGCGATCTTCTTCGACATGATGGAGGACGCGATCAGCGGGATCGCCTCGACCGTGCCGGTCACGTCGCGCAGGGCGTAGAGCTTCTTGTCGGCAGGGGCCAGGCCGTCGCCCGCGGCGCAGATGACGGAGCCGACGTTGCGCAGGACGTCCATCATCTCGTCGTTCGAGAGCAGGGCGCGCCAGCCCGGGATGGACTCCAGCTTGTCGAGCGTGCCGCCCGTGTGGCCGAGGCCGCGGCCGGACAGCTGCGGGACGGCCGCGCCGCAGGCCGCGACGAGGGGGGCCAGCGGCAGCGTGATCTTGTCGCCGACGCCACCCGTGGAGTGCTTGTCCGAGGTCGGCACGGGCAGGGACGAGAAGTCCATGCGCTCGCCGGACTTGATCATCGCGGCGGTCCAGCGGGCGATCTCGGCCCGGTCCATGCCGTTGAGCAGGATGGCCATCGCGAGCGCGGACATCTGCTCGTCGGCGACCTCGCCGCGGGTGTACGCGTCGATGACCCAGTCGATCTGCTCGTCGGTCAGACGGGCGCGGTCGCGCTTGGCGCGGATCACGGAAATGGCGTCCATCAGCACATTTTCCTTAAGTTCGTAGTCCTCAGGTCTTCCCGGGGCCGGAAAGTGACCCGGAGGGGTTGCATCGGCAACCCCTCCGGCGCTTGGGGACATCTTTAACGATTCAGGTCAGCAGGCCCAAACGCATCCGGCAGGAGTTCCGCCAGCGGGCGGATGCCGGTGGTCGTGTCCACGGCCAGCTCGGGGCCGCCGTGCTCCCACAGGAGCTGGCGGCAGCGCCCGCAGGGCATGAGGACGTTGCCGTGCCGGTCGCAGCAGGTGAAGGCCACGAGCCGGCCGCCGCCCGTGGCGAACAGCTCGGAGACCAGCCCGCACTCGGCGCACAGGGCGACGCCGTAGGCCGCGTTCTCCACGTTGCAGCCGGTCACGGTGCGGCCGTCGTCCACGAGGGCCGCCGCGCCGACGGGGAAGTCGGAGTACGGGGCGTAGGCCCGGGACATCGCGTCCCGGGCCTGCCCGCGCAGCTCCTCCCAGTTGGGGGAAGAGGTCACTTTCCTTGGCCCTTCCGGTAGGGCTTGCCGTTCGCCTTGGGCATTCGCAGGCGCTGCGAGGACACCGACAGGACGAGCAGCGTCGCCAGGTAGGGAGTCGCGACGACGAGCTCCAGCGGCACGGTGTCGGTCGTGACGTACCAGACGACCAGCAGGGCGCCGATCACACCGGCGATGACCGCGGCCTGCACCTTGCCGGCCTTGAGCCGCCACGCGGCGAAGCCGATCAGCAGCACGGCCAGGAGCAGCAGCAGCGCGTGGACGGTCGGGCCGCCGGCGCGCAGCTGGAGGCTGTCCATGAAGCCGAACAGGCCGGCGCTCATGGCCACGCCGCCCGGCCGCCAGTTGCCGGAGATCATGGTCGCGAGACCGATGTAACCGCGGCCGGCGGTCTGGCCGTCGGAGTACATGTGCGTGCCGATGGCGAGGAACGCGCCGCCGAGGCCCGCGAGGGCGCCGGAGACGACCACGGCCGCGTACTTGTACGTGTAGACGTTGACGCCGAGGGACTCGGCGGCCACCGGGCTCTCACCGCACGAGCGCAGACGCAGGCCGAAGGCCGAGCGCCACAGCACGTAGAAGGTGAGGACGAAGAGCAGACCGGCGACGATCGTCAGCCACGAGACGCCGGTGGTCAGGCCGCGGACCATGCCGGCGACGTCGGAGACGACGAACCAGTGGTGCTTCTCGATGTCGCCGAGCCAGCCGGACAGGCCGGGGACGGAGAAGTCCGGCATGTTGTCCATGACGGGCGACTGCTTGTCGTTGCCGCCCGCCTGCTGGGCCGCGCTGCCCTCCGCGCCGAACCACAGCTTGGCGAGGTACTGCGTGACACCGAGCGCCAGGATGTTCATGGCCACGCCGGAGATGATCTGGTCGACGCCGAAGGTGACCGTGGCGACGGCGTGCACGAGGCCGCCGAGGGCGCCGCCGATGACGCCGGCGAGCGCCGCGGCCCAGGGGCCGTGCTGCCAGCCGATCCAGCCGGCACAGAAGGTGCCGAGCATCATCATGCCTTCGAGGCCGATGTTGACGACGCCCGCGCGCTCGGACCACAGACCGGCCAGACCGGCGAGGCCGATCGGCACGGCGGCGGCGAGGGCGGAGCCGTACTGACCGGAGGAGGTCAGGTCATGGGCGCCCGTGATCGCCCGCAGGGCGGAGAGCAGGAGCACGGCGCCCGCGATGATCAGCAGGACGACGGGGTAGGAGAGCTTGCGCCGTCCGGGCTTGTTCTTGCCGCTGAGTGCGTTGGAGACCGCGGCGGTGAAGGTCGTACTCACGCGGAAACCTCCGCCTTGTCGCTCTTACGGGCCTGGGCGGCGAGCTCCTCGCCGACCTTGCGCTGCTGCATCTTGAGGCCGTACCGGCGCACGATCTCGTAGGCGATGACGACGCACAGGACGATGACGCCCTGCATCACGCCGACGACCTCCTGGGCGTAGCCCTCGAACTCCAGCTGGGTGCTGGTGCGGTCGAGGAAGCCCCAGAGCAGCGCACCGGCCACCATGCCGATGGGGTGGTTACGGCCCAGGAGCGCGATGGCGATACCGGTGAAGCCGATGCCGGTGGGGAAGTCGGTGCCGTAGTTGTACGAGACGCCGAGCAGGGTCGGCATGCCGACGAGGCCGGCCATGGCGCCCGAGAGCAGCATGGCGGTGATCACCATGCGCTTGACGCTCACGCCGGAGGCGTGGGCGGCGGACTCGGACTGGCCCACGGTGCGCAGGTCGAAGCCGAAGCGGGTGCGGCCGAGCACGAACCAGTAGGCGATGCCGGCCAGCGCCGCGACGACCACGAAGCCGTAGATCGGCTTGGGCGTGGTCGGGATCTCGAAGAAGTGCGCGGCGTCGGGCAGGTAGGGCGTGTGGACCAGGTTGCCCTCCTTCTCCGCGAGACGGCCGTCCTTCAGGAAGTAGGCGATGACCGAGGCGCCGATGGCGTTCAGCATGATCGTGCTGATCACCTCGCTGACGCCCCGGGTCGTCTTCAGCAGACCGGCGATGCCCGCCCAGAGGGCGCCCACCAGCATCGCGACGATGATGATGATCGGGATCTGGATGATGCCGGGGAGCGTGAGCGCACCACCGACGACGGCGGCGAAGAAGGCCGCGATGCGGTACTGGCCGTCGACGCCGATGTTGAAGAGGTTCATCCGGAAGCCGATGGCGACGGCCAGCGCGGACAGGTAGTACGGGGTGGCCTTGTTGATGATCCAGACCTGGCTGTCGCTCTTCGAGCCGTAGTCGACCATCACCTCGAAGGCGTGGAACGGGTCCTTGCCGGTGGCGGCGATGATGATCGAGGTGAGCACCAGGGCGGCCACGATGGCCAGGACCGGGGCGGCGAAGCCCAGGATCACCTTGTTCTTGTCGAACTTCTTCACTTCTCGTCACCCTCCCCCGCGGCCTCGTCGGTGGCGTTCTCTTCAGCGGTCTCTTCAGCGGCCTCTTCGCCGCCGGTGGCGGTCTCTTCGCCGTCCTCGGTGTGCTCGAGGTGGCCGGTTGCGGCGCCGGTCATGGCCGAGCCCAACTCCTCCGGGGTGATCGTGGCGGGGTCGGCGTCGGCGACCAGGCGGCCGCGGAACATCACCCGCAGGGTGTCGGAGAGCCCGATCAGCTCGTCCAGGTCGGCGGAGATCAGCAGCACCGCCAGGCCCTCGTGGCGCGCCTCGCGGATCTGGTCCCAGATCTGCGCCTGCGCACCGACGTCCACGCCCCGCGTGGGGTGCGCGGCGATGAGCAGCTTGGGCGCGTGGCTCATCTCGCGGCCGACGATCAGCTTCTGCTGGTTGCCGCCGGACAGGGAGGCCGCGGTGACCTCGATGCCGGGCGTGCGCACGTCGTACTCGCGCACGATGCGCTCGGTGTCGGTGCGGGCGGCCTTGTTGTCGAGGACGCCGCGCTTGCTGTTGGGCTTCTCGGTGACGTGGCCGAGGATGCGGTTCTCCCACAGCGGGGCTTCCAGCAGCAGGCCGTGGCGGTGGCGGTCCTCGGGGACGTAGCCGATGCCGCTCTCGCGCCGCTTGCGCGTCGCCACGTGGCTGATGTCGGCGCCGTCCAGGGTGATCGTGCCCCCGTCGGGGTCGCGCATGCCCATGATGGCCTCGACGAGCTCGGCCTGGCCGTTGCCCTCCACACCGGCGATGCCCAGGACCTCGCCCTTGTGGATGGTCAGGGAGATGCCGTCGAGGACCGCGCGGACCACGCCGTCGGGGTCGGTCGCCGACAGGTGCAGGCCGTCCACCTTCAGCATCTCGACGTCGGTGACCGTCGACTCGCGGGTCTCCGGCGAGGGCAGCTCGCTGCCGACCATCAGCTCGGCGAGCTGCTTGGGGGTGGTCTCGCTGGGGACCGCGGTGCCGACGGTGGTGCCGCGGCGGATGACGGTGATGTCGTCCGCGACGGAGAGCACCTCGCCGAGCTTGTGCGAGATGAAGATGACCGTGAGGCCCTCGGACTTGAGCTCGCGCAGGTTGTCGAACAGCGCGTCGACCTCCTGCGGGACGAGGACGGCGGTCGGCTCGTCGAGGATCAGCGTGCGGGCGCCGCGGTAGAGGACCTTGAGGATCTCCACGCGCTGGCGGTCGGCGACGCCGAGGTCCTCCACGAGGACGTCGGGGCGCACGCCCAGGCCGTACGCGTCGGAGATCTCCTTGATCTTCGCGCGGGCCTTGCCGCCGATGCCGTGCAGCTTCTCGGCGCCCAGGACGACGTTCTCCAGGACGGTGAGGTTGTCGGCGAGCATGAAGTGCTGGTGCACCATGCCGATGCCGCGCGCGATGGCATCGCTCGGGCTGTGCAGGGTGACCTGCTCGCCGTCGAGCGTGATGGTGCCCTCGTCCGGCTTCTGCATGCCGTAGAGGATCTTCATCAGGGTGGACTTGCCCGCGCCGTTCTCGCCGCAGAGGGCGTGGACGGTGCCGCGGCGGACCGTGAGGCGGATGTCGTGGTTGGCCACGACACCGGGGAACCGCTTGGTGATGCCCTCGAGTTCTACTGCGGGGGCCTGCGTACCTTCGGCTTCGGTACTGGTGGACGCTTTGATGGCGCACTCTCCTCGGGGAAGGGAGCGGGAGGAAGAAGAGGAACCGCCCGGGCGGGGACCGGGATGAGCTCCGTGGGGCGGGGGCGACGCTACACGCGTTAACGGGACGCTACGCGCGTAGCGTTGGCCGCAGTGCCCCCGGCCGAGGGCCGGGGGCGTGTCTACGGGCCCGGTGGAGAGGTCCTCTCTCCGCCGGGCCCGCGGCCTTGCGGTCCGGCCGGTCGCGGGGACCGGCCGGGCTGGTGCCGGTCAGGACCGGCACCGGGTCACGGGGTGGTCTTGACCTGGACCTTGCCGTCGACGATGCTCTTCTTCGCTTCCTCGATCTTGGCCTTGATGTCGTCGATGAAGCCGCCCGAGGTGGCCAGCGAGACGCCGCCGTCCTTGAGCAGGTACGGGTGCGTGCCGGTCAGCGGCTTGCCGTCCTTGACGCTCTTGATCATGTCGAAGACCGCGACGTCCACGTTCTTCACGACCGAGGTGAGGATGTGGTCCTTGTACTTGGCCAGACCCGGCTGCTGGTACTGGTCGGAGTCGACACCGATGGCCCAGGCGTCCTTCTTGCCGGAGACGGCCTCGATGGAGCCGTTGCCGGAGAGGCCGGCCGCCGTGTAGATCACGTCGATGTCACGGTCGAGCATGCCCTTGGCCTTGTCCTTGGCGGCCGCCGGGTCGTTGAAGCCCTTGTCGCTGCTGCCGAGGTACTCGGAGGTGACCTCGATCTTCGGGTTCGTGGCCTTCGCGCCCTGCTCGAAGCCCGCCTGGAACTTCTTGATCAGCTCGTTGTCCACGCCGCCGATGAAGCCGACCTTGTTGGTCTTGGACTTCAGGGCCGCGGCGACACCCGCGAGGTAGGAGCCCTCGTGCTCACCGAAGGTGATGCTGTCGACGTTCGGACCCTGAACGACCGAGTCGACAATCGCGAAGTTGGTCTTCGGGAAGTCCTTGGCGACCTTCTCGATCGACTTCGCGTAGTTGAAGCCCACGCCGATGACCGGGTTGTAACCCGCGTCGGCGAGGGAGCTGAGGCGCTGCTCGCGCTCGGCCTCGGTCTCGCCGTTCTTGGCGGTCATCATCTTGCCCTTGACGCCCAGCTCCTTCTCGGCCTTGTCCAGGCCACGAGCAGCGGACTCGTTGAAGGAGTGGTCGTCACGACCACCGACGTCGAAGGCGAGACCGACACCCTTGCTGCTGCTGCCGCCACCGGATTCGGTGGAGGACTCACCACAGGCGGTGAGGGTGAACGCGAGAGCTGCGGTGGTGATACCCGCGGCAGTGATTGTGGATACCCGGCGCACGAGGGGCCCCTTCACTCGAAGCGCCTCCATTGGCGCTGGACGCCGGAATCGTAACGCGCGTAGATGGACTGAAAAGGGGTACATCAAAGCCGTTATCGGATCGTCGCGAACCACTATTGACCCGATTGCGTCGGGGATACGCGCATCCGGCCCGGTGACGCCTGGGATCGGCCGTCGACGCCCCCGATGGGTTTTACGTACAACGTGATCTGGCCCCGATCGGCCAGGTTTTACGTACAACGTGACCTGCAACGCTCAATCCGGACCCGGCCCGGCATCAAGAGGCCCGTATATGCACGCCAATGTGCAAGCAATACGCGCTCACAACGCCCGCACAACGCCCCCACAATCCGGTGTCGACTACAGCTAAATCCGGCGTCCATCCAGCAATGCGGCGGCGGTGAAGAGCTCGACGCCCGCGGTGATGGCCCCCTCATCCACGTCGAAATCACCGCAATGCAGGTCACGCCGGGTCGTGTCACCCACCGGGCGGACGCCCAGACGGGCCATCGCGCCGGGCACGTGCTCCAGATACCAGGAGAAGTCCTCGCCGCCCAGGCTCTGCTCGGTGTCCTCGACGGAGGAGGGGCCGCGGCGGGCGGCCATGGCGCGCCGCAGCAGGCCGGTGACCTCGGGGTCGTTGACCACCGGGGGCACCCCGCGGACGTAATTGATCTCCGACTTGGCCCGGTGGAGCGCCGCGACCTCGTCGATCGCGGCGTGCACCAGATCCGGCGCGTCCCGCCAGGCGTGCAGGTCGAGGCAGCGGACGGTGCCGGAGAGCTCGGCGTGCTGCGGGATCACATTGGGGGCGTGCCCCGTCTCCATCCGGCCCCAGGTGAGGGAGAGGCCCGAGCGGGCGTCCACCCGGCGGGCCAGCACCGCGGGCACGTCGATGGCGATGCGGGCCGCGGCGGTCACCAGGTCGGTGGTGAAGTGGGGGCGGGCGGTGTGGCCGCCGGGGCCGGCCAGGGTGACCTCCAGCCGGTCGCAGGCGGAGGTGATGGCGCCCTGCCGCAGGCCGATGCGGCCGACCTCGACCTTGGGGTCGCAGTGCACCGCGATGATCTTGCCGACACCGTCCAGGGCGCCGCACTCGATGGCGTCGAGGGCGCCGCCGGGCAGCACCTCCTCGGCGGGCTGGAAGATCAGCCGCACGGGGTTGGGCAGCAGGCCCTGCTCGGCGAGGTCGGCCAGGACCAGGCCGGCGCCGAGGGCGGCGGTGGTGTGCACGTCATGGCCGCAGGCGTGCGCCATCCTGGGGACCGTCGAGCGGTACGGGACCGTCTTGGTGTCCGGGATGGGCAGGGCGTCCAGATCGGCGCGGATCGCCAGCATGGGCTGGGCGGGCACGCCCGGCTCCCGCCCGATGTCGCAGAACAGCCCCGTGCCCGTGGACAGCGTCCGCGGGGAGAGGCCCGCCCGCTGCAGTCTCGCCTTGACGGCCGCGGTGGTCCGGAACTCGCGGTTGCCCAGCTCGGGGTGCATGTGCAAATCCCGCCGGAACGCGATGAGTTCGTCGCGCAGCCCCGGGGGGAGCGTACCGGCGAGCA
The DNA here is from genome assembly GCF_014650335.1 of Streptomyces hiroshimensis. Taxonomy (GTDB): domain Bacteria; phylum Actinomycetota; class Actinomycetes; order Streptomycetales; family Streptomycetaceae; genus Streptomyces; species Streptomyces hiroshimensis. Next base: position 400,318 of record NZ_BMUT01000006.1, on the reverse strand, counting down.
CCCCCTCGCCCGTCCCCTGAGAAGTGGCAGTCCCGGCGTCGCAAGGCATCAGATGGTTCACGCAGGGAAGAGTAGAGCCCTTACCGGGGCAACTGCCCCCCGATCAAGAAAAGTTCAGCCGCATGGATGGCTCACTTGAGGGGTATGACCAGTCTTTACGGCTCAGGGAGCGGTCAGCGGGCTGGCCGGAAGTCGCCGCACATCCCGGGCCGTGTCCGTCACCTCGGCCAGGAATCCCTCCGCCCGAGGCGAGGCGTGCTCGGTGAGCCAAACGGGGTCGATGTCGCAGACCGCGACGGTGATCCCGGTGCCCGCGAGGGCCAGCGGCAGCGTGTGCACGACGGTCGAGGGGAAGCTCAGGACGGTGCGGCCGACGGGGCCGCGGCGGGCGACGATCTCCAGCGGGAGTTCGGGCCGTACGACTTCCAGCCCCACCGTGTCCGCTATCCGGCGCAGCTTCTCCGCGCTCTCGCGGCGGTGGGCGAAGTAGCGGGTGGCGCCGTGGGCGCGGGCGAGGGAGGCGACGGCCTCCAGATAGCGATCGGGGTCGACGACCCCCGTCTCCACCAGGGAGGTGCCCACGAGGTCCGTGCCCCCGGTGAGCCGGGGCGGGCCGAAGGCCGCGCGCGTCCAGGCGAAGTCGTTGGCCTTGACGTGTACGCCGGGTGGCGGTTCGACCGGCATCGAGGTGAACACCTCTACGCTCCGGCGATCGTTGGGCGTGAGCATCCGGCGCGCTGAAGCAGAGACCGGCGCGAAGAGGAGATCGCGCGCCCCTCTACTGCCGCGCCGGTGCCACCGTACAAGGCTTTCGCCCCGGCCGAGTTGGGCGACGAACTCCATGGTGGCCGTGCCGTCGTCCACCACCACCAGCTCCCGGGCGCGGGTGATCGTCAGCAGCAGCTGTACGTAGCGCGAGAACGGGTCGCCGATCACGATCCGGTGCGCCCGGCGCAGCGCGCCCGCGAGGCCGCCGACCGTGGCCACCGGCGCCGTCGGCCCGCCCCGCGCCTCTTCCCAGCGCACGTCGTGGCCCTGATCGCGGGCGAGCTCGGCCATCCGGCGCAGCTGGCCGCGCGACATCGGGTCGTGGGGCGCGAGGACGACGACGAGGAGGCCGGTGGGTTCGGGGCGGACGGGCGACGAGCCGGGGCCGGCGGCGGCGTCCTGATCGCGCGGCCCGGGCTGCCGGGGGACGCCGCACGCCAGGGGCGGACCGGGGCGACGGGCCGTGGAGGCCGGCCGGGCCCGGCGCTCGCCCACCCCCGTCACGTACGCCCATTCGAGAACGTTGAGGAGCTGAACGGGGCTCTCGACGAAGGCGAGGGTGCGGGGGCGGGCGGGGGTGGGGGCGGGCTCCGGCGAGGCCGTCGGCTCGCCTTGGGCGGGGCCGGCACTGTCGTGTCCCGGGCTCCGCTCCTTCGTGCCGCCGCGACGGCGATCGGCCTCCACGGCGGTGTCCGGCGGTGCCGGAACGGCTTCCGGCGCCGGAACGGCATCCGGTGGTTTCGGCGCCGCCGGTGGCGTGGTGAGTGGTTGCTCGCCGGCGCGGCGGCCGGCGCGGCGGGAGTGAGGCGCCCGTCGGGCCCGTAGGCCCGGCGCAAGGCCGCCCTCGGCGGCGCTCGGGGTCGCTCGTGAGCCCGGCGGGCGGGCCCGTGGACCCGGTTCGGGGCCGCCCTCGGGGGCGGGGCTCGGGGTCACCTGGGGCCCGTCAGACCGTGGCCGGCTCGCGGTCGCCGGCCTCGGCGACGACGCCCGCGACCCGGCGCAGCTTGCGCATCGGGCCGAGCTCGCTGTCGTAGACGCGCTTCACGCCGTCGCCGAGGGACTCCTCGACGACGCGGATGTCGCGCACGAGCCGCGCCAGCCCGCCCGGCTCGACGGAGGCCGCCTGGTCCGAGCCCCACATGGCGCGGTCGAGGGTGATGTGGCGCTCGACGAAGGAGGCGCCGAGGGCGACGGCGGCGAGGGTGGTCTGCAGGCCCGTCTCGTGGCCGGAGTAGCCGATCGGCACGTTGGGGTACTCGGCGCGGAGGGTGTGGATCACCCGCAGGTTGAGCTCGGCGGCCTTGGCCGGGTAGGTGGAGGTGGCGTGGCAGAGCAGGATGTTCTCGCTGCCGAGCACCTCGACGGCGTGCCGGATCTGCTTCGGGGTGGACATCCCGGTGGAGAGGATCACCGTGCGGCCGGTGGCGCGCAGGGCGCGCAGGAGCTCGTCGTCGGTGAGGGAGGCGGAGGCCACCTTGTGGGCGGGGACGTCGAACTTCTCCAGGAAGGCGACGGCCTCGGTGTCCCAGGGCGAGGCGAACCAGTCGATGCCGCGCTCGCGGCAGTGGGCGTCGATGGCGCGGTACTCGTCCTCGCCGAACTCCACCCGGTGGCGGTAGTCGATGTAGCGCATCCGGCCCCAGGGTGTGTCGCGCTCGATGTCCCACTGGTCGCGGGGCGTGCAGATCTCGGGGGTGCGCTTCTGGAACTTGACGGCGTCGCAGCCCGCGTCGGCGGCGGCGTCGATGAGGGCGAAGGCGTTGTCCAGGTCGCCGTTGTGGTTGATGCCGATCTCGCCGGTGACGTAGACGGGGTGGCCGGGGCCGGCCGTCTTGGCGCCGAGGGTCCGGACGGGGGCGTACGGGGCGGTGAGCACGGAGCTCAGGGAGTTCAGGGGGCTCAGGGAGTTCATGCGGGGCGGTTCCTTCGCGGTACGGGGACGGGAGGGGAGGTCGTGAACCCTGACGGGCCGGGGTCGTGCGTCCCGGCGGGCTCAGGGCGTGGCCAGGCCGGGGCCCAGCAGCCAGGTGGCGATCTCGCGCAGGGCGCCGCTGCCGCCGCGCGCGGCGGTGACGGCCCGGGCCGCGCCGCGCACGGTGTCGTGGGCGTCCGCCACGGCGACCGGCCAGCCGACGAGCCCGAGGCAGGAGAGGTCGTTGACGTCGTTGCCGACGTAGAGCACGCGGTCGGGTGCGACGCCCTGCTCCTCGCACCACTGCTTGAGCGCGCGGTCCTTGCGGTCGACGCCGTGCAGGACGGGCACGCGCAGCTTGCGTCCGCGGGCGGCGACGACGGCGTTGGCCTCGGTGGAGAGGATGAGCAGGGCGAGCCCGGCGCGGCGCAGGGCGGCGATGCCGAGGCCGTCGCCGCGGTGGACGGCGACGAGTTCGCGGCCGTCGGCGTCGATGAGGACGCGGTCGTCGGTCTGGGTGCCGTCGAAGTCCATGACGACGGCGTCGATGTCGGCGCGCGTGGGGCGGGCGGCGGGGTCGGGGCCGTCGAGGAGGGGCGCGAGGGCGCGGGCGCGGTCGAGGTCGTGCGGGTCGTCGATCTCCAGGACGCGGGCGGCCTCGGAGCGGACGAGCTCGGTGCGGCCGAAGAAGCGGTGCCGGGCGGCCCGGAAGCCGTCGGCGCGCATGGCGTAGGCGGCGCCGGTCTCCAGGAGGTCCTGGGGGCGGTCCTGGCGGCGGGGGCGGTGGGCCTTGTCGTGGTTGACGCCGCTTCCTGCACCCCCCTCCGCCCCCTCGCCCTCGCGCCACACGAAGCCGTGGAAGGGCGCCACCGTCAGCGCGCTGTCCGCGCCCCCTTCGACGACCGCCGCGGCCACGCCGTCGACGTCCCCGCCGGTCAGGAACGGGCTCGTGCACTGCACCAGCAGGACCGTGCCGACCCCGGTGCCGTACAGCGCCTCGTACGCGTCCATCGCGTGCAGCACGGCCGCCTCGCTGGTGGCCGTGTCCCCTGCGATCGTCGCGGGGCGCTGGACGACGACGGCTCCGGCGCTGCGCGCGGTGGCCGCGATGCCGGGGTCGTCGGTGGAGACGACGACGTCGGTGACGAGGCGGGAGGCACGGCACGCGCGGACCGCGCGGGCCACGAGGGGCACGCCCCCGACGGCCGCGAGGTTCTTCGCGGGGACGCCCTTGGACCCGCCGCGGGCGGGGATGACGGCCAGGACGGCCGGGGCGGCTTGCATGACGGGCTCCTTGCGTATCCGGGTGTTCCGGGTGTTCCGGGTGTTCCGGGTGTTCCGGGTGTTCCGGGTGTTCCGGGTGTTCCGGGTGTTCGGGTTGTTCGTGGTGTTCGGAGTGTTCGTGGTGTTCGGGGCGTGGGCTTCGGCGGTCACAGCTCCCCCGCTCGGCGGATCAGCGGAGCCACCCGCTGGACGCCGTGGCGGTAGGCGCCGCGGGCCGCGTCGCGCAGGGCGGCGCGGCCCGCGCGGCGCAGGGCGCTCTCCTCGCGGGGTGCTCCCGCCCGGCCGGGAAGGGGCCGGCCCCGGTGGTCGAGGCCGTGGCGGGCGAGGACGGCGGGGAGGTACCCGGGTGCGGTGGCTGCGGTGTAGTACGGGGCGAGGGGCGGGAGGACGGGCCGGGCCGCGAGGTCCGCGACGCGCTGCCGGGCGGCGGCGAAGACGGCCTCCCCGGAGCCGGAGCTGGGGCCGGGGCCGGAGCCGGAGGCAGGGCCGGATCCCGAGCCCGGGCCGGAGCCGTAGCCCGGGCCGGAGCCGTAGCCCGGGCCGGAGCCGGATTCGTAGCCGTCGGAGGGGACGCCCTGGCGGGCGGCCCACTCCGGATCGGCCTCGGGCAGGTGGCCTGCGTCGAGCCGGTCCCAGGAGGCTAGGCACCCCGAGCCGAGGAAGTGGTGGTTGCCGAGGGCCTCGCGGATGCCGAGGTCGGTGAGGACGGCGGTGGGGATCCCGCGGTGGAGGGACTCCAGGGCCGCGGTGGAACTCACGGTGACCAGGAGGTCGGTGCGGTCGAGGACGTCCCCCATGTGCCCGTAGACCAGGCGGCAGTTGGGAGGGAGTCCGCCGGGCAGGCGCAGGGCGAGCTTCTGGTACGGGAGTTCCTCGATGTGTGTGGTGTGTTCCCCGGGCTTGCTGCGGAGTTTGATGAGCACCTCGCGCGCCGGGTGCGCCCGGGCGTGCGCGACGGCGCGCCGCAGCAGGTAGACGCGGTCGGCACGGCTCTCCGGCACGGAGGGCTGGGCGGCGAACACGACGGTGAACGGCCGCACTTGATCGCGGGTGGCGGCGTCGTGCCGGTCGGCCCGGTCAGCCCGGCCAGCCCGGTCACCGAGGAACGGCAGCGCCCACTCGGTGACGCAGTCCGCGTCCGCGCCCACCCCCTCGTAGACCTCGCGGAAACGGTCCGCGTCGTGCGGGGAGTTGGCGAGGACGAGGTCCGCGCCGTGGCGCAGCAGCAGCCCGTCGGTGAGCTTCTCGTAGACGACGCCCACGTAGCCGGTCACCACGACGGGCCTGCGGGGTTCGGGGTCGCCTTCCCAGGCCGCGGCGAGGCCGTGCAGCATGGCCTGGACGGCGCCGCCGACGCAGGCGAGCACGACGACGTCGTACCGGTCGCGGCCGGCCGAGCGGACGAATTCCGTCCCGGTGACCTCGCCGATCTCCGCCGCGGCCACGCCCACCTCGGTGAGCTGGCGGGCGGTGGGGGTCGCGCGACCCCTCAGGAGGCGGCCGTCGAGCCGTGCGCCCGGGGCGAGGCGGTGCGCGGTGAGCGCCCCCCATTTCCACCGGGTGTCGGAGTCGGCGAGCACGGCGATCCGCAGCGAAGGTTCGGTACGTGATGGCACGTCGCCGACGATAGAAATCCATTCCGTTTCGTTGCCCAACGCGAGGGCAACAGCCGGTAAACAGCACACCGACGATCGGCGAATCGGCCCGGGGGCGGGGCGGGTTCATCATTCCGCCGCGCTTCGTTCACCTCCGCGCCCGCCCGCGGACAAGACGAATGCCGGGGGGCCGCCTAATGTCGCCGGGGTGGTCAAGCTCTCCGTCATCGTCCCGTTCTTCAATGTTCAGACCTTTGCGCCCGATGCGCTGAGGAGTCTGCGTGCGAATGCCCGTGAGGATTTCGAATTCATTCTCGTGGACGACCGTTCGACCGACGGCACGCCGGCGCTGCTGGAGCGCGCCGGGCGCGAGCTGCCGGGGGCCGTGGTCGTGCGCCACGAGCGCAACGGCGGCCTCGCCACCGCCCGCAACACCGGGCTGGACGCCGCGCGCGGCGAGTACCTGACCTTTCTGGACGGCGACGACTGGCTCGCGCCCGGCCACTACGAACGGCTCCTCGCGTTCATCGAGGAGCTGGACGTCGACTTCGTCCGCACGGACCACGTGCAGTGCACCGGCCGCACCCGCACCGTGCAGCGCGTGCCGCACGGCCGCCGCGGGGTGGTGCTGGACCCCCGCAGCGCGATCCTGCCGGCGGACCGCTCGACGTCCGTCGACTATCCGTACGCCTGGGCCGGCATCTACCACCGGCGGCTGCTGGACGCCGGATTGCTGCACTTCACCGACGGCCTGCGCACCGCCGAGGACCGGCCCTGGATCTGGCGCCTGCACCGCGAGGCGCGCACTTTCGCGGTCGCCGGACTGCTGGGCGTCTTCTACCGGCGCGGGGTCGCCACTTCACTCACCCAGATCGGGGACGTACGCCAGCTCGATTTCCTGCGCGCATTCGATCAGGTCATCGAGGAGACGACCCGGGACGAGAATGCGGAAGAATTCCTCCCCAAAGCCGTTCGAACATATTGCGCAATCATCGCCCATCACCTGATGAATATCGAACGTTTTGAGCCCCAGGTGGCCCGCGCATTGCGTACGAAGAGCGCAGCCGCACTGCGCCGCCTGCCACCGGAACTCGTCAAGGACGCCGTGAATTCCATGGACTACGACCGCGCGATCCGCTTGCGGAGGCTGAGGCGACGGCCGGCCGGGGCGGGAGCCGGGGCCTCAGGCACTTCCGGAGCTCCTGGCCGTTCCGGGGCGGCCGCCTGATGCCCGCGCTCCCCCCTCCCCCGCGCCGCCGCACGCAGATCTTCCTCGCCTCCACGCTGTACGGCGCCGCGACGCTCGCCGCCGCCCTGGACGCCGGGTGCTTCACCCCCGCCGACCGCCGGCTGCTGCTCGTCGCCAACACCGCGGCCGTCCCCGAGACCACCCCGGCCCTGGACGAGGCCCCCGGCTTCGAGCGGCTGCGCACCCGCTTCGACGGCGTCCTGTCCTGGAACGAGGCCGTCCGCCCCTTCCACCCGTCCGGCTGGTCGCCCCGCCCGGACGACGCGCCCCTGTGGGAGCGGCACCTGCGGCTCCTGTGGGGCCTCGGTGATGACGACGTCTCCCTCGCCGTCGAGTCCCTCCAGGTCAGCCCCGCGCTCGCGATCGTCCAGTGCTTCCCCGACGCCCCCTTGGACCTCTACGCCGACGGGCTGATGAGCTACGGCCCCACCCGCAACAAGCTCGACCCGCTGATCGGCACCCGCGTCGGCCGGCTGCTCCACCTCGACCTCGTGCCCGGCCTGCGGCCGCTGCTGCTCTCGGAGTTCGGCGTCGCACCGGAGATCGTCCCCACGGAGGTCTTCACCAAGGTGCTGGCCGAACTCGCCGACGCCGCACCCGCCCTCGACGCCCCCGAGGGCGCCGCGCTCCTGCTCGGCCAGTACTTGTCGGCGCTCGACATCCTCACCCCCGAGGAGGAGGAGCGGCTGCACGTGCGCATGCTGCGCGGCGCGGCCGGGCGCGGGCACCGCGAGCTCGTCTTCAAGCCCCATCCGGCGGCGCCGGCCCGCTGGTCGCGGATGCTGGAGGAGGAGGCCGGGCGGCTCGGCGTCGGCCTGACGGTCCTCGACGCACCCGTCCTGGCCGAGGTCGCCTACCAGCGGCTGCGCCCGGCACTGGTGGCCGGCTGCTTCTCGACGGCGCTGGTGACGGCGACGGCCTTCTACGGCCTCCCGGCGGCACACACGGGCACGGACCTCCTCCTGGAACGCCTGAGCCCGTACCAGAACAGCAACCGGGTGCCGGTGACCTTGGTGGACGCCACACTGCCCCCGCTTGAAGCCTCGCCGGCCGACAACGGTGAGCAAGCCGATCTCAACGACCTCCTGGCCGCGGTCGGCTTCGCCATGCAACCCCAGATCTACCCCGGCCTCCGCACCGCCGCCGAGCGCTACCTCACCACCCACCTCACCCCCCGCACCCGCCGCTACTTCAAGCGCCGCCGCCTCACCGCCCTGGCGCTCCCCGGCGCGATCCCGTCCCAGCTGTCCTTCCTCCCGCGCAACCCGACCGTACGGAGGGTCGCCCGGAGGGCGCGGGCCCTGCAGCGGCGCCTGACCAAGGCGAAGGCACCGGCCAAAACGAAGGTGACGACATGACGGCCCCGGCACTCCCCCGGCAGCGCCGAGAGGCCCCTGACGGGCAGCCGAAGCCCTTACAGGAAACCCCGGGCGGCGGCAGCCGCCTCCGCGCCCTCGACGGCCTGCGCCTGATAGCCGCGCTGATGGTCGCGCTGTACCACTACGGCGGCCGGGACGGCGATGTCAGCCGCGCCTGGGGCGTCTCGCCGCGGCATGAATTCCCCACCCTGTCGGGTGCGTTCGCCTACGGCTGTCTCGGCGTCGAGATCTTCTTCGTGATCAGCGGCTTCGTGATCTGCATGAGCGGCTGGGGACGCCCCCTGCGCTCCTTCTTCGCCTCCCGCGCCGCCCGCCTCTATCCCGCCTACTGGGCGGCGATCCTGCTGGTCACCGTCGCGTTCGCGCTGCCGTGGGTCACGTACAAGACGGTCTCGTTCAGCGACACCCTCGTGAACCTGACGATGCTGCAGCAGCCGGTGGGCGCGCAGCGCGTGCTGGGGGTGTGCTGGACGCTCTGGGCGGAGCTGCGGTTCTACGCGCTCTTCGCGCTGTTCGTGGTGCTGCCGGGGGCGACGCGGCGCCGCGTGGTGCTGTTCTGCGCGGTGTGGACGCTGGCGACCGTGGTGACGACCGCCTCGCACGTGGAGTTCCTGCGGGTCGTGGTGATGCCGGAGTACTCGTCGTACTTCATCGGCGGCATCGGCCTGTACCTGATCCACCGCTTCGGGCACGACCTCCTGCACTGGGGGATCGTCGCCGTGAGCTTCCTGGTGGGGCAGCACTACGCGGTGGCGGGGCTGTGGCACCCGCCGAACCCGCACTACTTCTCGTACCGTTCCCCGTACGTGATCGTCGCCGTCGTGGCGCTCGGGTACGCGGCCGTCGCGGCCGTCGCGCTGGGCAGGCTCGGCTGGATGAACCGGCGCTGGCTGACGGTCGCAGGCGCGCTGACGTACCCCTTCTACCTCGTGCACGAGCACCTGGGGTGGGTGGTGATCGGCGCCCTGCACCGCAGCCTGCGCATCCCCTCGTACGCGACGCTGGGCCTGACCGTCGCCCTGATGCTGGGCCTGGCCTGGCTGCTGCACCGCGGCGTGGAGCGGCGGCTCACGCCCGTACTGCGCAGGTCACTCGACCCCGGCGGGCCCGCCGGACGGCGGTAGCAGCGTCGCCTCGATGCCGGCGACGACGGCGTGCAGGCCGTCCTCGAAGCCGGCGTCGAGATCGTTGAAGAACACCTCTCCGGCCTCTATGGCCAGGGGATAGCCCTCCAGCTTCCGGGCACGCTCCGCCAGTTCGTACGCGGGGTCGCGCTCGCCGCTGCCGGGGATGGGGTAGACGGACTGCTCCTCGATCACGTACCCCATCGTGTACGTGTTGATCGTGAACCAGGCGCGGGCGGCGGCCTTCGGGGTGAAGCCCGCGTCCACGATCACCCGCATCATCCCCTCCACCGGGCTCGCGTAGCCGACACCCCTGAAGCGCGTGCCGCTGTAGACCTTGGCACCGTCGCGGTAGCCGAGCAGGAAGTTGCGGATCACGCGGGCCGAGCCGGTCAGGAACTCCTGCCACGTGCTGGTGTCGACGGCGGTGAGGGATCCGCTCATGCGCCGGAACATCTCGGTGGCCACCTCGTCGAGCAGCTCCTGCTTGTTCTTGAAGTGCCAGTAGAGGGCCGGGGCCTGGACGCCCAGCTCCTGGGCGATCCTGCGCAGGGTCAGGCCTTCGAGGCCCACCTCGTTGAGCAGGCGGAGGGCGGTTTCGGCCACTTGGGCACGGTCGATGCGAGTTGCCACCTTGACAGCTTAACAACGTTCAGTTCACCCTGGGGGGGCAACGTACTTAACGACGTTAAGGGGGGCGGATCGCATGGCCATGCCTGCATCCACCGATGTGTCCACCGGTGTATTCACCGAGACCGGGACCGAGACCGAAGTACTCATCGCCGGCGCCGGGCCCACCGGCCTCGTCCTCGCCATCGACCTGACGCGGCGCGGCATCCGCCACCGGCTCGTCGAGCAGGAGGCGCGCGGCTTCCCCGGCTCGCGCGGCACGGGCCTCCAGCCGCGCAGCCTGGAGGTGATGGACGACCTCGGGGCCATCACGGCCCTGCTCGCCTCGGCCGGACCCATCCCGCCCGTGCAGTCGTGGGAGGGCACCGAGCGCGGGCGCGAGTGGTCCCTCGTCGAGCCCGGCGACCCCTCGCCCGGCGTGCCCTACCCGAATACGATGATGTGCCCCCAGTGGCGCACGGTGGAGGTGCTGTACGAGCGCCTCGAAGAGCTGGGCGGCCGGGTGGACTTCAACACCGCCCTGACGGGCTTCACGCAGGACGAGCACGGCGTCACGGCCGAGCTGCGGCACGCCGACGGCAGGGTGGAGACGGTGCGGGCCGGCTATCTCGTCGCGTCGGACGGCGGGCGCAGCGCCGTGCGGAAGGCGCTCGGCGTGCCCTTCGAGGTCGACGTCGTCGACGAGCGCCATGCGATGGTCGCCGACGTGCGGATGACCGGCTTCGAGCGCGCGGGGATCGACCGCGGCCACTGGCACATGTGGACCACCGCCCCCGGCGGGCTCCTCGGCCTGCGCCCGCTGGAGCTCACGACGGACACCATCCAGGTCATGGCCTTCTGGGCCGACACCTCGTACACGCCGGACCCGGCGCGCGACGCCACGCCCGAGGCCCTGACCCGGCTCATCGCCGAGCGCACGGGGCTCACCGGCCTCTTGCCCGAGGAGGTCATCTGGGCGTCGTCCTTCCAGCCGAAGGCCGGCATGGCCGCGCGCTTCCGCTCCGGCCGGGTCTTCCTCGCGGGGGATGCGGCCCACATCCACTCCCCCGCCGGCGGGCAGGGGCTCAACACCAGCCTGCAGGACGCCTACAACCTCGGCTGGAAGCTCGGCGCCGTCCTGCGGCACGGCGCGCCGGACGCCCTGCTCGACACGTACGACACCGAGCGCATGCAGGTGGCCGCCGGCGTGCTGGAGCTGAGCACCCGCGTCCACGGGCAGGACCGCAACGTCGGCTTCGAGCGGGGCATGTCACGGCGCGGCAAGGAGACCCACCAGCTCACCCTCAACTACCGGACGGGCCCGCTGGCCCGCGAGCTGCGCCGGGATCTGCCGGAGGACGGGCTGCGGGCGGGTGACCGGGCGCCCGACGCACCCTGCACCGACGCCTCGGGCGCGCCGTTCAGCCTGTTCGACGCCTTCCGGGGCCCGCACTTCACCCTGTTGGACCTCACCGGGGCGGAGGCCGTGGGCGGGCCGGACGCGGCGGCGGTGGCGGACGCGGAGTGGGTCCGTACGTACCGGATCGGCGGGGCCGCCCCGGATCTGATCGATACCGGCGGCCACGCCAAGGCGGCGTACGGCTCGGGGCTGTTCCTGGTCCGCCCGGACGGCTATGTCGGGCTGGCCACGGACGACGCGGCGGACGTACGGGCGTACCTGGCGGAGGTGTCGGGGATACGGGCCTGAGCCGCGCGGGGTCCGGGCCGGATCGACTTGGACCGGCCCGGACCTGCCTGGTCCGGATCTGCCCGAACCTGCCCGGCCGGGATCGGTCCGGCCCGGATCGGCTCACACTGGTCAGGCCGGATCAGACCGCGTCGTGGTCCGTCGCCGATCCCGCCGCCGGGACCTTGAGCGTGTAGTCGACCGAGACGGCGAAGCGGCCCGAGGAGCCCCGGATCTCCAGGGTGTGGTTCCCGGGGCTCAGCGGCTCCATCTGCACCCACAGCCCGCAGGCGTGGGTGCGGAAGCTGCCACCGCCGTCGGTGAGGGGGTTGCCCTCCGCGGCGGTGACCCGTACCGGCGTGGCGTCGTAGCGCTCGGCCCGCAGGGGCTTGCCGTCGAGGGTGGCGGTGCCCTTGGCGGGGGCCATGAACTCGGAGCAGCCGGCCTGATCGCTCATCAGGTTCACGAGCGGGAAGGCCACCCGCCGCTTGGCCGGGACGGCACACGTGCGCTTGGCGCGCTCGCCGAAGGTGCCGGCCAGGAACCAGACGCCGTCCTTCTGGCCCTGGGCGCACAGACTGCCGTCGCGGTCCTCGACCGGGTTGGAGCCGCTGGGGCTGGAGGCCGCCCAGGTCCACCAGCGGCCCTGGAGGTCGGAGGCGCCGAGGGGCCCCGCCGCCGCGTCGGGGGACGCGGTGGCGGTGGCGCCGCCGTTCGGGGTGCTCTTCGCATCCGCGTGTTTCGCGGAGGGGGTGCTCGTACAGCCGGCGGCCAGCAGGGAGGCGCCGAGCAGCAGGGCGACAGGTCTTCCAGTGCGCATATGCGAAGCCTAAGGTCCGATATGCCCATCGGAGCGGCAGCAACGCAGAGCAGCGAGCGCAGCCACGGCCGAGAGGAGCAACGGACCGGAGGACCGGCGCCGCAGACCGCGCGCCGCGCGCCGTCAGAGGACCAGCGACAGCAGCAGGACGAGAACGAGGGAGACGACGGAGATGACGGTCTCCATCAGCGACCATGTCTTGATCGTCTGGCCGACGTCCATGCCGAAGTATTCCTTCACCATCCAGAACCCGGCGTCATTGACGTGGCTGAAGAACAGCGAGCCGCCGCCGACGGCCAGGACGAGCAGCGCGGCGTGGGTCGTGCTCATGTCGGCGGCCAGCGGGGCGACGAGGCCTGCGGCCGAGATGGTGGCGACCGTCGCCGAACCCGTCGCGAGGCGGATGGCGACCGCGATCAGCCAGGCCAGCAGCAGGGCGGAGACCGACCAGTCCTTGGAGAAGTCCAGGATCATCCGGCCGACGCCGACGTCGATCAGGGTCTGCTTGAAGCCGCCTCCGGCGCCGACGATCAGCAGGATGCCGGCGATGGGGACGAGGGACTTCTCGACGGTCCCGGCGAGCCGGTCGCGGCCGAAGCCGGCGGCCCGGCCGAGCGTGAACAGTCCGACGAGGACGGCGGCGAGCAGGGCGATCAGCGGCGAGCCGATGACGTCGGCGACGCGCTGGACGTGGTCCTTGGGGTCGTCCACGACGATGTCGACGAGCGCCTTGGCGAGCATGAGGACGACGGGCAGCATGACCGTGGCGACGGTGGCGGCGAAGCCGGGGCGGCGCTCCAGGTCGGCCGAGGGCCGCTGCGGTATCAGCTTCTCCGGCGGCGTGACGTCCACCCAGCGGGCCGCCACCCGGGAGAACAGCGGTCCGGCGATCACGGCGGTGGGCACGGCGACGAGCACGCCCAGGGCGAGGGTCACGCCGAGGTTCGCGCCGATCGCGTCGATGGCGGCCAGCGGGCCGGGGTGCGGGGGCACCAGGCCGTGCATGACGGACAGCCCGGCGAGCGCGGGGATGCCGATCCGCATCAGGGAGTGGTTGCCGCGCTTGGCGACGAGCAGCACCACCGGGATCAGCAGCACGATCCCGACCTCGAAGAAGAGCGGCAGACCGATGACGCCCGCGATCAGCACGATCGCCCACGGCATCGAGCGCGGGCCGGCCTTCGCCAGGATCGTGTCGACGATCTGGTCGGCGCCGCCGGAGTCGGCGAGGAGCTTGCCCAGGATCGCGCCGAGCGCGATGAGGACGCCGACGCCCGAGACCGTCGCGCCGAGCCCGGTGGTGAAGCTCGCGATGGCCTTGTCCATCGGCGCGCCCGCCACGGCTCCGAGCACCAGCGAACCGATGGTCAGGGAGAGAAAGGCGTGCAGTTTGAAGCGGGTGATGAGGAGGACGATGACGGCGATGCCGACGAGGACGGCGATCCCCAGCTGTGCGTGACCCGCCGAAGTGATCGGTCCGGCGGGGGCCGCGGCCAGCATCTCGACGCTGAGAGTGCTCACGGGGCTTCCTTGGAGGGGGGAGAGGGAGGGGGAGGGTGGAAGGAGGGAGGGGGAAGTGATCAGAACTGCTGCAGGCCCTGCCGGTGCTGCAGGGCCTGAACGGCCCGCTCGGCGATGACCTCCGGCGCGGGCTCGACGTCGGCGTCGACGCCTGCCTCGTCCGCGCCGAGGGGTTCGAGGGTCGCGAACTGGGAGTCCAGCAGCCGGGTGGTCATGAAGTGGCCCTTGCGGGCGGCCATGCGGCCGGCGATCAGATCGTGGTCGCCGGTGAGGTGAAGGAAGACGAGCCCGGGCGCGGCGGCCCGCAGCCGGTCCCGGTATGCGCGCTTGAGCGCGGAGCAGCTGACGACCCCGCCGCGGCCGGCCCGGCCCGCGGCCCATGCGCCGATGGCGTCGAGCCAGGGGGCACGGTCGGCGTCGTCGAGCGGGATCCCGGCGGACATCTTGGCGATGTTGCCGGCCGGGTGGAAGTCGTCGCCCTCGGCATACGGGACTCCGAGGGCCTCCGCGACGAGCGGGCCGACGGTGGTCTTGCCGGTACCGGCGACGCCCATCACGACGACGACGTGGGGGTATGCCGGGCGGCTGCTCATCAGGGGCCTCACTGTCTTCATCGACGTCTTCGTCGACCGGGGTGACCGGGGGTGTGGGCCACACTGAAACCCATTACGTACGACATATTCAAGACCCTGTGACTCAAACGTCATACTTAATTTGCCGCACCGGGGCCATCGCGGCCGGACCGTAGGCTTGCCCCATGGAAAACCAGGGGCAGGGGCTGCACGCGCGCGTGCTGGAGTCCCTCGGGCCCGCGATCACGGCGGGCGCGTACCCGCCGGGCAGCGTGCTGCGCACCGACGAGCTGGAACGGCGCTTCGAGGTCTCGCGCACGGTCATCCGCGAGGCGATACGCGTCCTGGAGTCCATGCACCTGGTCGCCTCCCGGCGCCGGGTCGGCGTGACCGTCCGCCCCACCGAGGAGTGGAACGTCTACGACCCGCAGGTCATCCGCTGGCGGCTGGCCGGCGCCGACCGGCCGCGGCAGCTGCGCTCGCTCACGGTCCTGCGCTCGGCCGTAGAGCCGGTGGCGGCGGGACTCGCGGCCCGCCTCGCGACGGCCGACCAGTGCGAGGAGCTGACCCGCCACGCCCTCGGCATGGTCGCCACCTCACGCGGCCAGCAGCTCGCCGCCTATCTGGTCCACGACGTGGCCTTCCACCGGGTGATCCTGCGCGCCTCCGGCAACGAGATGTTCGCCCGCCTGGGCGACGTCGTCGCCGAGGTCCTCACCGGCCGCACGGAGCACCAGGTGATGTTCACCGACCCCGACCCGGCCGCCGTCACCCTCCACGTACGCGTCGCCGAGGCCGTACGGGAGCGGGACGCCGCCCGCGCGGAGGCGCTGACGCGCGAGATCACGGCGGGCGCGATGGCGGAGCTGGACATCCTCGCGCCATAGCGGGGATGTCCCGGCCGCGCCACAAAACAACAGAGGTGCGACAAAATGATCGCCACATCGAACGGCCGTCCGTAGCCTGGTTTCATGCGCCCCGAGAACGACCACGCCCGTGACCGCGATGGCGACGATGCCGGCGACGCCGGCGGCCGTGCCGGTGACGACCAGCCGCTCTTCATCCGCCAGCGCTACGGCAGCCGCTGGGTCTACAACCACCGCAACCCCATGGGCCTCGCCCTCATCGTGATCACCCCGATCATCGCCATCGGCGCACTGCTGCTGATGACGCGGGGGGCGGGGCGGTAGCGCCTCCGGCGCGGCGAGGGGCCGGCCCGGCCGGAGACGAGGCCGGCCGTCGCCTGCAGGATGCATGCGGGTGCGGTCTCCTACCGATACGGGCCGATGCCCGGCAGGAAAACGCGTCCGCATGCGCGCCACATCAATCCGGCAACCGAACGCAACCGAGTGACGAGTCAGCCAGGCCCAACGGAAACCGACGCGACAGCGGATGCCGCTGCACTGCCGTCGGCCGAGTTCACCCAACCGACGTGCATCTTCGGCGAGTTGACGCTGACCACAGTCCGGGCACGCCCCGTCGCCAACCTCCTCGCCGGGCTCTGCCAACGAGTTTCGACACCGTCAACCACAGGCCATGATCAACCATCAGCCCGACCTCGCGACAGACGAGACCGTCGCGTCGGGGTTCAGCTGCGATGCCATTGGTCCGCACAGATTCACTTTTGCCGCATGTGGCGCGTCAAGAATATCCGTACGGAAGTCATACCGCTCAATCCACTCTAGCCTCAAAAACGAGCATGCCGCCCCTTCTCCGACTCCACCAGATACAGAAAACGTCATTCCCGGATACGCCATCCCAGAAAGGCAGCGAACAATACACACCGCCCCCTCCTCACCTGAGGCAACAACCTCCAAGATTCGAAGCTGAACGTTTTCGACATTTTCATCCATGGCGGTAAGCCTCCGATACGAACTGGTTAATCTGCTCAGGCGACAGTTTCGGTATATCTCGCAGAAGTTGATCCAAGTCGCCTATGCCGATTCTCCTGGGGATGTCGATCCCCATGCCACTGAGGATCTCACGAGCCTTGGCGGCAGGTACGGCGAAGCCGGCACGCTGAGCGAGCTCAGAGGCGGGAAGCTCGACGCCAACCTCTGCTTCCGCGGAGATGTAACCCCTATGCGTGGGAATTCCTTCAAGGGAACTTCTAGGTACCCCCAGGACGACACCTTCACCAAACTGTTCCGAATGCGTCGCGAACGCAGTGGCGACTCCAGGATCTGTTGACGTGGGAGTGATACCCCACTTCTGTGTTCCCTGACTCCCACCGAAATCCGGAGTGGTGCCCCGGAACAGGTGTTCGCCATGTTCTTCATAGTCCGGCGCAAGCCCCAGCGGGTCCATCCACGTATGAGGATTGTGGACGTACGTCGCCGGATTCGGGGCCGGGGCCAGGCCCAAGGGGTCCGGGGAGGTGTAGCGGGCCGTTTCCGGGTCGTAGTGGCGGTGGTAGTTGTAGTGGAGGCCGGTTTCCGGGTCGAAGTATTGGCCGGGGAAGCGGAGAGGGGTGTACGTCGTGCTGTCGCGTGACCACGCCGTCGTGCCCCAGAGGGTCGAGCGGGTGCGCCAGGCCGTTCGGCCGGTCTCGTCCACCAGCTCCGTCGGTGTGCCCACCAGGTCGGTGACGATCGCGAAGAAGCGCCGGTCCACCTCGCGTTGGGGCGCGTCCGCCGCCGATATGCGTTCCGTCTGGGCTATCGGGTGGAGGCCGTTGTGGTCCCAGGTCAGGGTTATCGGGTTCGGCAGGGACGGCGACCAGGAGGTCTGTTCCGTCAGGATCGCGCCGTCCCACGTGAAGTCCACGCGTTCCGCCACCTCGCCCGACTCCGTCAGGCGTTCCTTGGCTGTGCGGCGGCCCAGCGGGTCGTACGCGTAGCGCCATCTCGTACCGTCCGGGGTGACCACCCCCGTCAGGCGGTCCTCCGCGTCCCACTCGTAGCGCCAGGTGTCCGCCTTCCGCGAGAGGCGGGTCTTCTGCCGGAGGGTTACGCGGCCTTGCTCGTCGTGTTCGTAGCGGATTCCGCCCGCGCGGGATATTCGCGTGCCCGTGTACGTGCGGACGCCCTGCGCCTCGGCGCCCGGGTGGGCCGCCGGCCACGTCGCCTCCGTCTGGTTTCCGGCCTCGTCGTAGACGTAGCGTTCCGTCCAGCCCGGGGCGTGGACGGCCGTCACGCGCCCCGCCGTGTCCAGGTCGAAGGTGCGGGAGCCGGTGGCGGTGTCCGTGATGCCGGTGAGGTGGCCGTCGCGGCGGTAGGTGTAGGCGCGGTGTTGGAGCAGTTCCCCCGTACCGTCCAGGCCCTGTGACACCAGGCGGCCTACCGCGTCCCACGCCGACGTCAGGGTCACCCCCTCTCCGAAGCGGCGGGCCACCTCCCGCCCCGCCGCGTCGTGCTCGACGTCGATCACGCGCCCCGACGCCGTCAGCGACGTCCGCCGCCCCGCCGCGTCGTACGTCCACGTGCTCACCGCCCCGCCCGGCGTCACCCGGCGCGTGCGTCGCCCGAGTGCGTCGTACGCGAAGGTCAGCGTCCGGCCGTTCGTCGTCTCCGACTTGATGCGGCCGACGCGGTCCCGGCTGTAGACGAGTGTCGCGTCCGGGCCCACGGCCTCCATCAGGCGGCCCGCCGCGTCATGGACGTACGTCGTCTCCGCCCCCGCCGCGTCCTTGCGCACCACGCGCCCCAGCACGTCGTGCTCGTACGCGATCGTCTCGCCCAGCCCGTTCGTACGGGCCACGAGCCGGCCCGCCGGGTCGTGCGCGTAGGTAAGGGTGCGGCCGTCGAAGTCGGTCTCGGCGACCGGGCGGCCGGCCGGGTCGTAGGCGTAGTCCCAGGTCAGGCCCTGCGGGTTGGTGACGCGGGTGAGCTGGAGGCGAGTGTTGTGCGTGAATTCGTGCCGTACGCCGTCCGGCCCGGTCCGGGCCGTCATGACGTCGAAGGGGCCGTACTCGTAGCGCGTGACCCCGCCCACCGCATCGGTGTACGTCGTGCAGTTGCCCTCGCCGTCGTACGTCCAGCGTTCCTCGGCGCCGTCCGCGGAGATGCGGCGGGCCAGGCGGCCCTCGACCGTCCAGGTGAGGCGGGTCGTGGAGCCGAGCGGGTCGATGACGGTCGTCACGCGGCCGAAGGAGTCCCGGCGGTAGCTGGTGACGGCGCCCAGGGGATCGGTGATCTCGGTGGGCAGACCGGCCCTGTTGCAGGTGAGACGAGTGGTGTTGCCCAGCGCATCCGTCACCGATGTGAGGTGGCCGGCGTCGTCGTACGCGTAAAACGTTTCCGCGCCCGCCGGGTCCGTCGTCGACGTACGGTTGCCCGCGTCGTCGTACGCGTGGCGCCAGGCCGCCCCGTCCGCTCCGGTCGTCGTCTCGGGCAGGCCGAGTGCGTTGTACGTGACCGAGAGCCGCCGCCCGTCCGGTCGGAACACCGACGCCAGGCGCCCGTCCTCGTCGTAGCGGAACTCCGTCCTGTGACCCAGGGGATCCGTGCGAGAGAGGAGACGGTCGTGACGGTCCCACGTGGACAGCGTCGTGGCGCCCGTGGGATCGGTGACGGAGACGATCTGGGAGCGCCGATTGATCGTGTAGGCGGTCGTGTGACCGAGCGCGTCGGTCACACGGGTGATGCGCAGGCCGCTGTCCGGATCCGGAAGCCCGTACTCAAGGGTGCACCGCATGTGCCCCTCGGTCCCCGACTCGTAGACGCAACGGTCCTCGTCGTCGTACGCGTACGTGTAATGCGTGCCGTTCCGGTCGGTCCACGACGTCACCCGGCCGCGCCCGTCGTAGGCGAAGCGCAGCGGCTGCCCGGACGAGTTGACGACCTTCGTGAGGTTGCCGTCCTCGTACCCGTAGCGGATCAGCGCCGTGTCCGCCGTGTCCGCCAGGTGCAGCGCGGTGATGCGGCCGGCCTCCGCGTCCGTGGTGATGCGGATGCGGTAGCCCGAGTCGTGGGCCATCGCGACCGGCGTGCCGTCCGCCTCGTACTCGAAGGCGATCCAGTGGCCGTTGCGGTCGCTCAGCTGGTGCAGAAGGGCCAGGCCCTCCCCCGGGAGGCCGTAGGGGGAAAAGTGCCGGGTGTGACCCGTCTCCGGGTCGGTCACGCTGTACGTGCCGTCGGGCTCGATCGCCAGCGGCCACCGCGGGCCCTTCGCCGGATACGTGGCGACGCCCGGGACCGGATGCGGGTACTCCAGCAGCCGAGCGTGCTCGTCGACGAAAATCACGCCTTCGGCGTCGATCTCCAGCCGCTGGTCCAGGGTGCTCGCCCACGAGGGGCCGAACCACCGGCCGCAGTCGTAACCGGACTTCACATGCCGGGAAACGAGCAGAGGGAGCGCGCCGGGGAGGGTGACGTCCGTTTGCGGCAGGAACATGCGGCCTGTCGCGATGTCCACCGGGTCCGTGCCGCCGGATTCGACCTTCTTGGGGTCCGTGTTCGGCTCCTGCGGCTTCTCTTTCGCCGCCCGCCGCGCCGCGCTCTCCGCCCCCTCCTCCCCGGCATCCCGCGCCCCGGCCTTCGCCCCGGCCCGCGCTCCCGCCCTGGCCCCGGCCCGCGCTCCCGCCCTGGCCCCGGCGCGCGCTCCGGCCTGCGCGCCCGTCCTCGCCGCGCTCACGCCCGCGCGGGAGCCCGCTCCGGCGATGCCGCCGCTGGTGAGGCCCATGAAGATGTTGCCGGTGAGCCGGCCGCCCGCCTCGGACGGGTCCGAGCCCCAGCCGGGGCCGAGCAGCGCCCCCGGAATGCGCTCGGGGTGGGACGCGAGGGAGACGAGTCCCGCAGCGGTGTTGTTGATGCCGGTGACGTACTCCGCAGGGTGCGTGACGTTGTACGGGTCGAGCGGATCGAGGCTGCGGGTGAACTTCAGCAGATCCGTACCGGACCGGAAGACGCCGCCGCCGAAGTGGAGGAGCTCGACGTTCGCGCCCGCCGCGAAGTCCTGGACGTCGCCCTTCATGCGGTTGTGGAAGGCCGGTTCCTTCGGGGCGGCCTCGACGGCCTTGTCGATACGGGACTTCGCCTCGCCCGCCGCCGTGTTGCGCTGCTTGCGGGCCTCGTCAAGGATGCGGTGCGCCTCCTTGATGTCGGCGGCGCCGGGGTCCTGGAAGGTGCCGGGGCGCTCGCCCGGGTTCTCACCCGCCTTCACCTTCGCGTTGTACGCGTCGACCTTGTCGTTGTGGGCCTTGACCGCCTTCTCCGTGGCCTTCGTACCTCGCTTGTAGAGGCTGACGGCCTCCACCGCCTGCTTCTGGGCCCAGCGGACGGTGTGCGCGTACGAGGTGAGCGCGCTCGCGGCGCTCTCGCAGGCGTCCGCGGCCTGCGCCCACTTCTTCGGCTCCGGCGCGAAATGGGTGTCGAACCCGTGCGCTCCCTCGCCCTTCCACTCCCCGGAGTGGACCCGCTGGAGGCCGGAGTGCGCGGTGTTGAAGGCCTTGTGGAAGCCCTGCAGGTGCTTGGCGGCGGCCTCGATGCCCCAGGGCTCGCCGTGGATCAGGGCCAGCGGGTTCTCGGTCTGACCGAGCTGCTGTTCCTTGATCTCGGCGCCCATCTCCGAGGCCGTGCGGTCGCCCAGGTACTTGACGGCGAGCGCCTCGTCGTGGGCGCCGATCTTGTCCAGCCCCTTGGCGGCCTTGTCCGCGCCCCACTCGACGGCCTCACCCGCCTTTTTCTCGATCTTGTCGAGGCCCTTTTCGGCAGCCTCGCCGACCTTGTCGAAACCCTTGACCAGGGGATCGAAGACGCCCATCAGCCGCGGCCCTCCAGCTCGTCGGCCAGCTTGTTCGCGGCCTCGGTGCCCTGGCGGCCGAGCGGGCCCTTGCCGAAGCCGTTGGCGGCGCCGGTGGAGGCGTCGCGGACGGTTTCGGCCCAGACCCGGCGGCTGTCCTCCTCGGACTTGCGGAAGGACTCGGCGCTGTAGTCCGGGTGACTGAAGTCGTTGACGGGGTTGTCGGCGAGGATCTCGGACATCGACTTCTTCTCGACGTCCTCCTCCGCGAGGTGCGGGTTGCCCATGACGGCGTTCACGCCGACCTTGAACGTGTCCCGGATGTACGCGTCCTGCTCGTGGTAGTAACCCGCGGCGAGCCCCACGCGCTGCGCGAACTGGCTGCCGTCCTGGACCAGGGCGCGGACTCCCCAGTCCCACCGGGAACAGAAGGACTTGAAGGCCGCGGCCAGCCCCTCGTGTCCCAGCTCCACGCCGCTGAGGGCGAGTTCGTCGAAGCCGCGGCCGACCGCCGCCTCGCCGGGCGTGCCGAGGGACTTGAGTTCGCCGATGGCGCCGTTGATGCCCTTGGTGATGTTGTCGAGTGCGGCGGAGTCGGCGGCGAGGCCGTTGCCACCAGCGCCAGCGCCAGCACTGCCGTTGCCGTTGCCGTTGGCGGTCATGCGGCGCCCTCCCCGACGCCGGCCCCGGCCCCGGCCCCGGCCCCGGCCCCGGCATTGACGTCAACGTCCGCATTGACGGCGTACGCGTCCGGGACGATCCCGGTCACCGGCGGGAACAGCATGGGATACGGGCTGCCGACGTCGAGAGCGACACCGGCCGGGACGCCGACGGCCGGCACCACCACGTCCAGCAGCCGAGCGCCCAGCACCGTACGGTACGGCCAGTCGGTCGTCCCGTCTGCGCCCTGAGCAAGGGCGAACCGTCCGAGCGCGGCCTCATCCGTGAACGCGTAGATCCAGCGAATCCCGCCGTACTCGGCGGACCACAAACCGTCCTGACCGTCCGACGGAACCAGTACCGCCGCCCTGCGGAACCAGCCGACCAGTGCAGCCGGCCGCCCCTCCTCCGCATGCAGTGCGCGTATTTCGTCCGTCAACGCCGTCGATGACGTCACTCTCGCCTCCCCAAGCCAGAGGAAGGGTACAAAATGAGGCCAGAGGTGCACTCACGGTATTCGGAGCGAAGGGCTCCGAGCTACGGGGGAGGGGCCGAATGACGGACTCGACGGATGTAACGCACTTAACGGATCTGACGGATAGTGGGCTGGCGGAACAAGCGCGGGCGCTCGCCGCAGGCGAGGTCACCTCGCGAGCGCTCGTAGAACACTCGCTGGCCCGCATCGCGGAGACGCAGCCGCTGCTCAACGCGTTCCGCCGCGTACGGGGCGAGGCCGCACTCGCCGAGGCGGACGCGGCGGACCGGCGGCTGGCGGCGGGAGAGGCCGGTGGGCGGCTCCCGCTGCTCGGGGTTCCCCTGGCGGTGAAGGACGACGTCGATGTCGCGGGCGAGCCCACCGCCTTCGGCTGCGCGGGCGATTTCCCGCCGAAATCGGCGGACAGCGAGGCGGTGCGGCGGCTGCGGGCCGCGGGCGCGGTCATCGTCGGCAAGACGAACACGCCGGAGCTCGGGCAGTGGCCCGTCACGGAGGGCCCCGCGTTCGGCGTGACGCGCAACCCATGGAGTACGGAGCACACGCCCGGCGGCTCCTCGGGCGGCGCCGCGGCAGCCGTCGCCGCGGGGCTCGTACCGGCGGCGCTCGGTTCGGACGGCGCCGGTTCGATACGGATCCCCGCCGCCTGGACGCACCTGGTCGGCATCAAACCGCAGCGCGGCCGCATCTCCACCTGGCCCGAGCCGGAGGCCTTCCGCGGCATCACCTGCCACGGCCCGCTCGCCCGTACGGTCGCCGACGCCGCGCTGCTGCTGCAGGCGGCGAGCGGCAGCCACGCCGGGGACCTGCACCGGCCGCCGCCCGTGGACGTGCTTGCGGCAGCCGAGCGCGACCCGGGCCGGCTCCGGATCGCCCTCTCCCTGCGCCCCGCCTTCGCCGCCGCCCGCCAGTGGCTCGACCCCGAGGCGCGCGCGGCGACCGTTCGCATCGCGGAGCGGCTCGCGTCCCTCGGACACGAGGTGATCGAGGAGGAACCGCGCTACGGGCTGATCGGGCTCACGTTCGTGCCCCGCTCGATGTCCGGCGTACGGGAGTGGGCCGGGCGCGTCCCCGACCCGGCCCTGCTCGACACCCGCACGAAGGTCAACGCGCGCGGCGGACTGCTGCTGGGCGGCGGGGTCCTGCGCGTGGCCCGCGCCGCGGAGGAGCCGCTGCGGCGCCGCGTAGGGGAGATCTTCGACCGCTTCGACGTGATCCTGACCCCGACGACGGCAGTGCCGCCCCTGCGCAACGGGGAGCTGTCGGACCTGTCCAGCAGCCGTACGGACGCGGCGATGATCGCGGCCTGCCCGTACTCCTGGCCGTGGAACGTCCTCGGCTGGCCGGGCATGAGCGTCCCGGCGGGCTTCACGGCCCGGGACCGGCTGCCCCTGGGTGCCCAACTCCTCGGCCCGGCAGACAGCGAGCCCCGCCTGATCTCCCTTGCCGCCCAACTGGAGGCGGAGGAACGCTGGTTCGAGCAGTGGCCTGACCCTACGTATGCGGAGGCGACGCCGGCCTGCGCGTGATCGAACACCAGACGGCCTTGGAAGGGCGACACGTAAAGCCGTGCGGCGAGGCGAAGTGCCCCCAGCTGTCGGCGAGCGAACGGAGGAGCGTCAGGCCGCGGCCGTTGTCGTCGTAAGGGTGAGGGGTGGCAGGTGGAGCCGGTGGGAGAACGCCGCTGTCCCAGGCGGTCAGCGTGAGGATCTCCCACTGCGACCAGGAGATACGGAGTTCGGCGGCGTCGTCGGTGTGCACGATCGCATTGGTGAGCAGCTCACACGCCAACAGCTCTGCGCGTCCCATCAGCTCACTCAGACCATGGGCCGCCAGCGCGGCGCGGATGGCACCGCGAGCGATGGGGACGGCCCGGGCGTCGTTGGGAACGCGCAGGCGGTACTCGAACGGCTCGATCTCTTCATGGGCGAGGTGAACCGGCTTCGGGGCAGGCAGGAGCAGCATGTCGCCTCCGGCGGGGTGGGGTGAAGTGGCCTGAGGCCCGGTGTCATTGCCGCGGTCGCCACTGCGTGGGGGCAGGGCGGGGCGGTGCGCTTCCGGGACGGGACGGTGAGCTCACGGTGTGAGCTGCGCGACACTCAACGTAGGTGCCATTTTTGGGACTGCGCAACCGATCCCGTGAAGTTCGCCCCATCGGGGCTCGCTGTGACACATTGGCGCCGCAAGCGCGCGAGAAAGAGGACGACATGGCGAGGCGGACCATCGTCACGGCCCGGCAGGCGCGACTGGGCGCCGAGCTCCGGAAGTTGCGCGATCGGGCGGGCGTCTCGGCACGGGACGCTGCTGCCGCTGTCGGGCGCGACCAGGCGTGGCTGTCCCACGTGGAGGCGGGCAACGCTGCGGCAGGAGGGGATCGGACGCGGATCCTGGCAGCGCACTACGGCGTACAGGACGCCGCCCTGATCGACGCCCTTGCAGAGCGGGCTGCGGAGCGAACACGGGGGTGGTGGGAGACGTACCGGGGACGCATGCCGAAGTCTGCACTGGATCTGGCCGAACTGGAATGGCATTCGAGCGCTCTGCGTAATGTGCAGGTCGTCAATGTGCCAGGGCTGCTGCAGACTGAGGACTACATGCGCGCTCTCTTCTCCTACGTGGCCAGTGACCTTGAGTTGTGTGACCTAGATACGGCCGTCGAATTTCGGCTGCAGCGTCGTA
This sequence comes from Streptomyces hiroshimensis, assembly GCF_014650335.1. GTDB lineage: Bacteria > Actinomycetota > Actinomycetes > Streptomycetales > Streptomycetaceae > Streptomyces > Streptomyces hiroshimensis. Next base: position 375,285 of record NZ_BMUT01000006.1, on the reverse strand, counting down.
AGGTGCTTGAGCGCAATGATCGGCCGACGCTCACGGTGATCGTGCACGAGGCCGCGCTACGCATGAGGGTGGGCGACCGCAAGGTTGCGCGCGGCCAACTCGACTTCTTGCTGGCAGCATTCGAATGGCCTGACACCACGATTCGGGTGCTTCCGTTCGAGGTTGAGGGCTTCGCGGGAATGGGGTACTCAATGCTCTACGTAGCCGATCGGGTGGCCACCTTCGATACGGTCCAGGTGGATCAAATGCATGGCAACCTCTTCTTTCACGCTGAGGAACAACTTGCCAGGTACCGCGATCGTTGGAGCAAGCTGGGCAACGTGGCACTCAGTCCGTCGGAGTCACGTGACTTCATCCTTCGGATCGCACGCGAGCTCTAGGGGGAAGGCGCATATGATCACCTGGCAGAAGTCCACATACTCGGGAACCGGGGACGGTGGCAACGACTGCGTTGAGGTCGCCGCAGCAGGCGAGGCGATCGCCCTCCGCGAGAGCGACACCCCCGCCACCGTGGTGCGGGCCACCCCACGCGCCCTCGGCACCCTGATACGTACCCTCAAGGCAGGAACCGGCCGGGGCTGAGATCCGTGGGCTGAGGGCGGGTCAGAACAGGCTGGCAGCAGGGGATGGGTAGGTGACGGCCTTTCGGGCCCGTAAATCAACCGGCCGGCGACAGTGCGCAGCGGATAAGTGACCCGAGGGTGCGATCCGGGCGCTACTGCGAGAAGCTCTCCCACCATGGCAATCGATAGAGTTTTCGACCATGGGCATGATGAACACCGGGGAGGGGCCCGTCAGTACGCCGCCGCAGGCCGTGGCACCCCCACCCCCCTGGCAGGCGCCGACCGCCGTCGAGCGTGGCCTGTACGAGGCGAAGATGCGTGGTGACTGGCCCGCCTACTTCGATGTGCTGGGCGGGGCCGATCTGTTCCTGGCCATCTCGCGGCAGCGAGCCGACGCGGCGCCCGACACCGTGTTCTTCTCGCCGTACTGGAACCCGCAGACACAGACCGAGTGCCTGGCGGTCTTCACCGAGGGAATGCTGCCGGCGCCCGTCGCCGATCCGGTCTTCGAGGCGCGCTCTCTGGGTTGGTACGCCCGTGCGTGGGAGGCCGGCGACCCGCCGTTCCTGGCGGTCAATCCCGGTAGTCCTTGTGAAGCCTTCCTGCCGACGACACCCGCTCACCGGGCCGTCTGGCAGCAGCACCACGAACGCGCTCGCAACGCGCAGAGCGCCTGCGGCCATTCTCACGCGCACGGCAAGCTGCGCGCCCTCCACGTGGGCGGGCCCCTGCACGGTCCGGTCGCCCACGGACTGGCCTGCGCAGCGCTGCTGTTCGTGAAGAACGGCGAGCTGTGGAACTCCATGGCCTATCACGGCTCGGGCTATCACCACGAGCGGTACCGGCTTGAGAAGTATTGGGGGGTCACCAGCCGGGAGGACTGGTTCAGCACCCAGGAGCGGCTGCTCAACGCGGACGTGATCAGTGGCGTGTGGCAGTTCGTGCTGCGCATTCGGCACGTACTCGCCCGGGACTTCGCCGGGGCCGTCGCCATCGAGCACTGGCGTGAGAGTGCCGAGCGCGTGCTCCGGCGCAGCATCGCCGAGGCCGGCGAAGCCCGGATCACCCCCGAGGGAGTCATCCCCGCGGAGCCCGTCTCGGCAGCCGAGGCCGAGTCGCAGGCCGCGGGAGTGCGGCGGATGATCGGGCGCATCGCCCGCTACGAGGCCCGCTTCCGCGCCGACGGACTGCTGCCGGAGGGCTCCTTCATCCGCACCACGGAGGCCTGGGACTACGGACGTGCCTCCGGAATGGCCCGCTGGGGGCTCGGAGCGCGTTTCTGCACCCTGCCGGAAGCCGAACAAGCGGTCCTCCGCGCAGGCCGCGCCGCCCAGGGCGCCTACCGCTCCTGGGAGGAATTCTCCGCCGGGTACATCCTCGGGCGCTGCCTGCACTTCGACGAGGAGGAGTTCGGCCCGTGGTACGAGGAGATGGTCGACGCACACCGCATTCTCACCACCGACCCCGCCAGCCCCTGGCTCAACATCCCCTGGAAGTAGGGCGAACGGGCCTCAGAAGCGGTTCTCGGGAACGACCCTCACGACCCTTACGGGTGTGGATATCCCTACCTCCGCCCGGGGAGTTGGCCTCATGGGCAGTCGATGGCGCGTCGGACAGCCTTGGTCTCATGAGATCCCGTAGCCGTAACAGCCTGCTCCTGGCCCTGTCCGCCGCCGCCTGCGCCACCGCTCTCACCGTCCCCGCCCATGCGGCCTCCACCCCGCACCCCGGTGGACTCGACTGGCGCCCTTGTACCGCTGAAAACAGCGCCCCCGGCACCGAGTGCGCCACCCTCCCCGTCCCCCTCGACTACCGCAAACCCGGCGGGCCCACCGTCGACATCGCCGTCTCCCGGCTGCGGAGCGACCGGCCCAAGGCCCGCCGCGGGACTCTCCTGCTGATAGCCGGCGGGCCGGGAGGGTCCGGAGTGGGGGACGTGGCGCAGCAGGGGGAGAAGGTGCGGAAGGCGACCAAGGGGGTCTACGACGTCGTGGGGATCGATCCGCGCGGCGTGGGGGGTAGCACCGGAGCCGACTGCGGGGTTTCCGCGGACGACCGGCAGCTGGTCGACTTCCGGGCGTGGCCGCGGCCGGACGGGGACATCTCGGAAGGGGTGGCCCGGGCCCGCCGGGTCGCCGAGGCGTGTGCCCGTAACGGTGGTGACGTCCTGCGCAGTCTCACCACGCGCAACGAGGCCCGGGACATCGACAGCTTCCGCAAGGCGCTGGGTGAGGACAAGCTGTCCGCCGTCGGCGTTTCCTACGGCACTTACGTCGGTGCCGTCTATGCGCAGATGTTCCCCGAGCGCACCGACCGCTGGGTGCTCGACAGCAGCGCCGACCCCGACCCCACCCGCGTCGCGCGCGGCTGGCTGGCCAACATGTCGCAGGCCGCGGAGGACGCCTTCCCCGACTTCGCCCGGTGGGCCGCCGACCCCGCCCGCGGCGAGGAGCGGCTCGCCGAGCGCGCCGAGGACGTGCGCCCGATGTTCCTCGCCCTCGCCGCCGAGCTCGACCGCAAGCCCCGTACGTTCAAGGACACCGGCCACCGGCTGACCGGCAACGTCCTGCGGCAGTCCCTGCAGATGAGCCTGTACGACCGGGAGCGCTACCCGACGGTGGCCAGGCTGATGCGCGCCGCCCGCAGCGGCGGTGACGGCCCGCTCACCGTGGCCGACCCCTACCCCGAGCCGCTCTCGCAGCGCGATGCGGCGGTGTTCGCGGGCGTCGTCTGCAACGACGTGGCCTGGCCGCGCGACGTCTCCTCGTACGAGCGGGCCGTGGCCGCCGACCGCGCGCGGTATCCGCTCACCGCGGGCATGCCGGCGTCCATCACTCCGTGCGCCTTCTGGAAGGACCGGCCCGCGGAGAAGCCCACCCGCATCACGTCCCAGGGGCCGTCCAACATCCTGATGGTGCAGAACCTGCGCGACCCGTCGACGCCGCACCGCGGGGCGCTGAAGATGCGCGAGGCCCTTGGTGACCGTGCCCGCCTCCTCTCGGTGGACGCCGGCGGTCACGGCGTGTGGCTCGACACCGGCAACGCGTGCAGCGACCGGGCCGTGAGCCGGTTCCTCGTCACCGGTCAGCGGCCGGCCGGGGACACCCTCTGCAAGGCCGAGGCCCCCGAGTCCCCCGAGGCCCCCGCTCAGCGCTCCAAGTAGGCCGGGACCGCGAGGCTCGCCGCCGCCCGGTCAGAACAGCTGCTGCTGCCCGTCCGTCGGAGGCTCCTCCGGGTCGAACAGACGCGGCTCCGTCGCCAGCAGCGGGGCCGAGCGGCGCGAACCCGGGCAGGAGATCAGCTCGTACGAGAAGGCCGGGCGGCGGCCCGGAGGGTCGTGACGGGCGTAGCGGCCGCCGACGACGGCGATCTCGCGGGTGCATACGGGGCAGGCGCGGCGGGGAGCGGACATACCCTCCAGTGTCTCTTACGGAGCACAGTGCTCCTGAAGAACTGCGCTCAGAAGACGTCCGCCGGCACGTGTGTCCCCCACACCTCCCGCAGCGCGTTGCACACCTCCCCGACCGTCGCCCGCGCCCGCAGGGCGTCCTTCAGCGGATACAGGACGTTGTCCGTCCCGGTGGCGGCCTTGCGCAGGGCCGCCAGCGCCGCCTCCACCGCCCGGCCGTCGCGCTCCTGCCTCAGCCGCGCGAGACGCTCCCGCTGCCGGGCCTCGATGGCCGGGTCGACGCGCAGCGGCTCGTACGGTTCCTCCTCGTCGAGCCGGAAGCGGTTGACGCCGACGACCACCCGCTCGCCGCTGTCGGTCTCCTGCGCGATGCGGTACGCGTTGCGCTCGATCTCGGCCTTCTGGAAGCCCTGTTCGATGGCGGCGACCGCCCCGCCGCGGTCCTCCACCCGGCCCATGAGGTCCACGGCGGCCTCCTCGACGGCGTCGGTGAGGGACTCGACGGCGTAGGAGCCGGCGAAGGGGTCGACCGTGGCCGTCACGTCCGTCTCGTACGCCAGCACCTGCTGCGTGCGCAGGGCCAGGCGGGCGGCCTTGTCCGTCGGCAGGGCGATGGCCTCGTCGAAGGAGTTGGTGTGCAGGGACTGGGTGCCGCCGAGGACGGCAGCGAGGCCCTGGACGGCGACGCGCACGAGGTTCACCTCCGGCTGCTGCGCCGTGAGCTGGACGCCCGCCGTCTGGGTGTGGAAGCGCAGCATCTGCGACTTCGGGTCGCGGGCGCCGAACGTCTCCTTCATCACGCGCGCCCAGATCCGCCGGGCCGCCCGGAACTTGGCGACCTCCTCCAGCAGCGTCGTGCGCGAGACGAAGAAAAAGCTCAGGCGCGGGGCGAAGCGGTCGACGTCCATGCCCGCGGCCACGGCCGTGCGCACGTACTCGATGCCGTTGGCGAGGGTGAAGGCGATCTCCTGCGCGGGCGAGGCGCCGGCCTCGGCCATGTGATAGCCGGAGATCGAGATCATGTTCCACTTGGGGAGCTCGGCGCCGCAGTACGCGAAGGTGTCGGCGACCAGCCGCAGCGACGGCTTCGGCGGGAAGATGTACGTGCCGCGCGCGATGTACTCCTTGAGGACGTCGTTCTGGACGGTCCCCGTGAGCCGGTCCGCCGGGACGCCCTGCTCCTCGCCGACGAGCTGGTACATCAGCAGCAGCAGCGCGGCGGGGGCGTTGATGGTCATCGAGGTGGAGACCTCGCCGAGCGGGATGCCGTCGAAGAGCACCCGCACGTCCTCGACGGAGTCGACGGCGACGCCCACCTTGCCCACCTCGCCGCTCGCGATCTCGGCGTCGGAGTCGTGGCCCATCTGCGTGGGGAGGTCGAAGGCGACGGACAGGCCGGTGGTGCCGTGGGCGATGAGCTGCCGGTAGCGGGCGTTGGACTCGGCGGCGGTGCCGAAGCCGGCGTACTGGCGCATCGTCCAGGGGCGGCCGGTGTACATCGTGGGATACACGCCCCGCGTGAAGGGGTACGCGCCGGGCGCGCCGAGGCGCTCCGCGGGATCCCAGCCGTCCAGGGCCCCGGGCCCGTAGACGGGCTCGAAGGCCTGCCCGGACTCGCTGAGCCGGGGCGGGCGCACCGCGCCGGGCCGCCCCGCTCCCCCGCCGTCAGGATCGGCGCCGCCGGGCCTGACGCCGTGGGGCCTGCCGCTGTCCGGTTCGCGCGCCATGGGCGTCCCGCCTCCCGCTGCTCCCGCTGCCGCTCGGCACATCCTGCAGACAGGATGCGCCGACCGGGACGCACGGGGCAGCCCCGACACGGGTGAGAAAGAGGGGGGCGCGGGCAGAGCCGGGGGAAGAGCCCCGCCCGCGCCGATGCGCATGAGCCGACGGTATGGGGGGAACTCCGGCTCGTGCGCAGCCGATGACCAGTCGGCTCACTACCTACAGCGCCGTGGGGTCGGAAAACGTCACACCGGGGGCCGGAACGGTGAAACGGGGATCGCTGCGGACGGGCGGCACAAGGCGGGTGAGACGGCCCGGACTGTCCCAGTCGCCGCCGTCGTCACCCGTGCCGCCGGCCTTGCCGGAGCCCTTTCCGCCGCCGGAGCGCCCGTCGCCGGAGCCGGAGATCGTGCCGGAGCGGGCGGGGTCGCCGCCGTCGGCCGACTTGACCGCGTTCTCGCAGAAGGCGCGCAGGTCGGCGTCCTCGCCGAGGCCTGCGGCACGCTCCAGCGTCCGGACGGCGTCCTCGTCGACGCTGTCGCGGCGCTGCTGGGCCGCGAGGTAGTCGCGGCACAGGCGGGTGGCCAGGGGGCCGGCCTTGGTGCCGTCGCCGCGGCCGTCGTCGCCCTTGTCCTCACCCTTGCCTTGGCCGGGGCGCTGCGACGGGGACGCCGAGCCCCCGGGCCTGTCCCGGTCGGCGGGCGCGGCGCTCCGGCCGGAGCCGGGCGTGGGCGAACCGGAGCCGTCGGGCCTGCCGGTGCCGCTCGGGCTGCCGTCCGGGCCGCGGGACGGCTTGCCGCCGGGCGACCTGCTGCCGTCGGGGGACGCGCTCTCGGCGCGGTCGTCACCGAAGGCGGACACGCTCGGCGCCGCCGCGGGCTGCCCGCCCGAGCCGCCGAACGGCCCGGGCAGCACGCCCGCACCGGCGGCCACCGCGACGCCGCCGATCGCACAGCCCGCCAGCGCCATGGCCAGCGCGGCCTTGACGGGCCGCCAGCGGGAGAACAAACCGGACCCGGTCGCGGGACGGCCCGCGGGCACGCCGAGCCGCACCGCGGGCTCGGGCTCGGGCCCGGCGGCGAAAGCGGGCGCCTCCTCGGCGACCCGCGCCGCGCGGAACGCCGCCAGCGCCGCGTCCTCCCCGGGCAGGGCCCGGTCGGCGGGGGCGGGCGGCGGTACCAGCGACCGGAGCACGGCAGCGAGCCGCTCGGCCTCGGGCGGCACGGGGTGGCCGTCCGGCCGGGTTCCGAATACGGGGTGGCCGTCCGGCCGGGCGCCCGATGCGGGGTGGCCTTCCGGCCGGGTGCCCGATGCGAGGTCAGCCGGACCGCCGGGTGAGGGGTGGCCGTCCGGCCGGGCGCCGGATACGGAGCCAGCCGGGTCACCGGGTGCGGTGGCGGCCCGACCGCCGGGTGCGGCGTCGGCTGCGGCCGCGGCGGATGCACCGGGGGTGGTGTCGGTCAGACCGCCGGTTGCGGCACCGGCTACGGGGTGGCCCTCCGGCCGGGTGCCCGATACGGGATCGGCCGGACTGCCGGGTGCGGCACCGGCCGCGGCACCGACGCCGGCCGCGGCTGCAGCATCGGCTGCGGCTGCGGCTGCGGCAGATGCACCGGGCGCTGTGCCGACCGGCCCACCGGGCGCGGCTTCAGAGGCACCTGCCGCTGCCGGAGCAGCGGAGCCACGGGAGGCGGCCGAGGCGCCGGAAGTGCCGGGGCCGCCCGGCGCATCGGGCGTCGCCGAGGCACCGGATACGCCGGATACGCCGGGAGCCCCGGGACCGCCCGCAGCGTCTGCCGTACCTGAGGCACCGGAGGTGCCGGAAACGGCCGTGGCGCCGGAAGCAACAGCAGAGATGCCGGACGCACCGGCGAAGTCGGACGCCCCCGAAGCCGCCCGCGCAGCGGACCCGTTCGTGGGGTCGGCGGGGTCGGCGGAGTCGCCGGCCGGGGCGACGGCCGCCGTTCCGCTCAGCAAGCGTTCCACGGCGTCGTCGTCCAGCCAGTCTTCCAGCCAGTCGTACCGGTGGTCATCCGCCATCACATGTCCTTCTGCGTCCGCGCACGCATTTGCGTCACACCGGCAGAAGCATTCGCTCCGGGGGGAGCCCCGGGGTGTGCCCGCCGCTGCTGGGGGACGGTGTCGGTGACCGGCTTCCCCGCCGGCCGGTCGGCGCCACCGGGCGCCGGCGCCGTTCCGCTTGTCCCCACAGTCCCGGACGTCCCGTCGACCCCGTCCGTTCCCGACGTCACCAATTCGGCCAGCCGGCGCAGCCCGCGGTGCGCGGCGGTGCGCACCGCTCCCGGGCGCTTGCCCAGCACCCCGGCGGCGCTCTTCGCGTCGAGGCCGACGACCACGCGCAGCACGACGGCCTCGGCCTGGTCCTGGGGGAGCCGGGCTATCAGGGCGAGGGTGTTGCCGGTGCCGAGGGCCTCCAGGGCCTCCCCGGCGGTGTCGGCGTCGGCGGCCCGGCCCGCGAGCTCGCTCTCGTCGCCGCCGATGGCCGGGCGCCGGCCGCGCATCCGTATGTGGTCCAGGGCCCGGTTGCGGGCGATCCGGGCGGCCCAGCCGCGGAAGCGGTCGGCGTCACCGGCGAACCGGCCGAGGTCACGGGCGATCTGCAGCCATGCCTCGGAGGCCACGTCCTCGGCGTCGGCCTCGCCGACGAGCGTGCGTACGTAGCCGAGCAGGCGGGGGTGGACGGAGCGGTAGACCGTACGGAATGCCGTCTCGTCCCCACCCTGGGCCGCGTTCACCGCGGCCGTCAGCTCGGCGTCGTCCCCCTGCACGCCCTCATCCTGCACCACTCGGAGATTCCGTGGCTCAGTAGCCCGCCGGCCCGCTGCCGTAAGGATTCTGCGGCGGGTGGGGCCAGCCGGCCGCGGGGCCGCCGGGCTGCTGCCCGGGGACATACCCGGGCGCGCCGTACGGCACACCGGAGGGAACCGGACCGCCGGCGCCCGACATCGCGCGCTGCTCCTGCAGGCGGGACAGCTGGCGGACGACGAGGATGGCGAGGACGCCGGCCACCGCCATCAGCAGCGTGCCGAGGCCGGAGAGGGTCGCCGAGTTCTTCAGCGCCTCGGCGTCCTCGCGCCAGGTGGAGCCGTCGTAGCCCTTGGCGGCGATCCGCGCGGAGGCTCCGAAGCTCATTGCCGACGAGAGGACGCCGCAGACGCCGGAGGCGAGCCAGACGGTCCACCAGGAGTTCAGCAGGCCCTTGGAGGCGCCCTGCGGGGCACTGGCCTTGTAGATGTCGTTGACGATCTGCTTGGGGAACCAGAAGTTGACGACCGGCGTGAACCACGCGCCCGCGGCCCAGCCGATGCCGAGGCGGTGGCTGCCGGGCGCGAAGAACTCGGCGTTGATCCGGGCCCGGCGGAACCAGATGGCCCAGAGCGTGGCCGAGGCCGCCAGGGACAGGACGTACAGCAGCGACGCGATCGTGGCCGTGGCGTCCGCGTCCTCCAGGTCCTCCTGCGTGGTGGAGGTCACGCCGTTGTCCAGCACGTCCTGCAGCGCCATGCGCGTCTGGGTGTCGGTCCAGAAGACGAACAGCAGCGCCGCCACGCTCACTCCGAGCGCGGTCATCAGCGCGATCCGCATGCCGCGGCGCAGGTCGACGCCGCCGACGGGCATCGGGGCCTGCGGCATCGCGGGGGCGTACGGGTACCCGTAGGCGGGCGCGGGCGCCGACGCCATGGCCGCCTGCTGCTGGTAGGCACCGCAGGCGGCGCAGCGGCCGTCCGGGCCGACGGCGGCGGCGCGGCAGTGACCGCACGGATACATAGGTGAGAACCCCCTGGAACGTGACCGATTTTCCCGCTGGTCCGGTTTATCCGGACCTGGCCACTGGGACGACGAGCGAGAGAGGCGCACGCCGGAGCGGCGCGGACCCGCACGTTACGGGCAGTGACCCGGCTTCGTCCAGAAAGGGCCCCCGGCACCCCGGTATGACAGTGTGACGGATTGACGGCCTGCGGCGCTGTAGGAGGTGTGGGCCCCACCAGGGTCCGCACCGGACGGCGGTCGGGGCCTCTCCTGTGGGGGGTGGCGGCCCCGGCCGTCCTCCGTTCCGGCCCGCCCTCCCCCTGCCGCGAGGGCCTGCGCCCCTCCTACGCGCGCGCCTACGCCGCGTCCTGCTACGCCGCGTCCTCCTGCGCCACGTCCTTCACCGTGATCGTCAGGTCGTTGGTCACCGTGAAGTACGGCCGCAGCCGCACCTCACCGCGCACGGCGCCCGGGAAGGTGTCGATGCCCTTGCGGTCGGCGAAGTCGCCCGCGAGCCGGCCGACGCGCACCAGCGCGGCCCCTGCCTGCGGCCGCACCCACAGGTCCCAAAGGTCCTGCTCCTCGTCCGGCTTGTGCCGCTGCTGCATCGGCTCGTACGGCAGGCTCCCCGAGCCGTTCTCCAGCGGCACCCGCACGTCGGCCGCGGAGCCGTCGCCGTGGCGCAGCCGCGCGATCAGCTCGGCGCCCTCGCCGAGGGAGGTGCCGTGGGCACGGACCGCGATGCGGATGCCGTCCTCGCCGACCCGCACCTCGGCGGCCTCGGCGTGCTGCGGGCGCAGCCAGGTGCGGACGGCGAGGAAGCCGTCGCTCGTCTCGTACGGGACCACGGCGGCAGCGCCGGCGGCGGTCTGCGCGAGGTCCAGGCCGAGCAGGGCCTTCTGCTCGACCAGCGCTGCGGTCAGGCGGCGGCGCGACTTGTCGCCGGAGCGCTCGGCGTAGGTGTCCCAGCGGCCCTCGGGCAGGGTGTGCGCGGTGCGGTCGAGGCGGGCCTCGACCCAGGTGCCGGGCTCGCGGCGGGCGGGCAGCGGCACGCGCACGGACTCCTTGCCCTTGGTGCCGCGGTGGCGCAGCAGCACGTGCGTGTCCGCGGCGGTGAGCTGGTCGGCGCGCAGGCGGACGACGAGCGAGCCGTCCGCGGCGACGGCGCAGCGGGCCTCGGGGTGGGCGATCTCGCCGGGGGCGGGGGCGGCCACGGCCGGCTGCTTCTTGCGGCCGCCGCCGAACAGGCCGCCGAACAGCCCCTTCTTCTTCTCGGCGGTGGTCGTGGAGCCCGGGCGCAGCTCCTCGAACAGCTCCTCGTAGCGGGCGGCGATGCGCGAGGGCTCGTAGCGGGCGGCGGTCTCGCGGGCGGCGGCGCCGAGGCGGGCGCGCAGCCCGGCGTCCCCGGTGATCTTCAGCAGGGCGTCGGCGTAGGCGTCGACGGCGTCCCGCTCGTGCCCTTCCGGGCCGGCCAGCGGGACGAGCACGCCGTCCGTGCCGTCGGTGAGGATCTCGCGGGGGCCGTAGGGGCAGTCGGTGGCGACGACCGGCAGGCCCGCGTGCATGGCCTCGACGATCGTCATGCCGAAGGACTCGGCGTCGGAGGCGACGGCGGCGACGGCGCCCTTGGACCACTCGGTCTCGATGGGCGAGCGGGCGCCCATGAGCGTGATGCGCTCGTAGAGGCCGAGCTCCTCGATCTGCTTGCGCAGCTTGGCCTTGGCGGGGCCGCGGCCGTAGATGCGCAGGTGCCACTCGGGGCGCTCGGCGGCGATCTTGGCGAAGGCGGCGACGAGCCGGTCGTAGCGCTTGACGGCGACGAGGCGGCCGGCGGAGACGATCAGCCGGGACGTGCCGTCGGAGGGCTCCGCGACGGGGGCGGGGACGGCGTTGGGGATGGAGAGGATGCGCGCGCGGGCGTCGGGGAGGGCCTCGCGGTAGTGCCCGGCGTCGGCCTCGGAGACGGTGGCGAAGGCGTCCAGGGCGGCGATCGCCGGGTCCATCACGGCGTGCAGCTCGGGGACGTGGGCCTCGTGCGTGAGGTGCTCCTGGCCCAGGCGCAGATAGCGGTCGGAGCCGTACTTCGCGAGGTAGCCGATGAGCTTGGGGCGGGTGGCGATGACGACGTCGGCGTCGGTGGCGGCGAGGTGGTCGCGCACGCGCTGATCGGTGAGGGCCGTCGCGGCCATGCGGCCGTTGTCGATGCGCTCGTCCCGGAAGATCTCGCTGGCCTGCTGGTTGAGCGGGGCCTCGTACTCGTCGCCGTCGGTGCCCTCGCGCAGGTCGACCAGGGGCGTGAGGCGTACGCGCGGGTCGATGGCCAGCTCGGGGGCGTCCACGGGCCGGTTGACGCTGATGATCCGGACCTCGTGCCGGTCCGCGAGGGCGGCGGCGAGGTTGACGGTCGAGCGGATGGTGCCGCCGATGCCGTACGCGTTGTGCAGCAGGAATTCGATCTTCATCGGGCCCTCGTTCTGATGCGCGTGCTTCCTCCCGGAGGTTAGGCCCTCGGACGGCGGTGCCGCACGTGCCGGGCTGCGCCCCGCGCAACGGGCGCCCGCGCTGTGCCGGTAATCGCGGATTCCGCCGGATCTCGCCGTCGTGGCCGGTCGCGGTTGCGGTTGCGGTTGCGGCGGGCTTTTCACGTATCCACCGCAACCGCCGCGTCCGGCTCTTACCGGACCCTCGCATCCAGCGTCGCGAAGTCCTGCCACGTCATCGTCGGCTTGCGGGCGTCCCACAGCCGCTGGGCGACCGCGGCCAGCGGCAGCCGGATGCCGTCGGCGACCTGCTGGGCGTTCTGCGCCTCCGGCCGGTCGCACCAGACGGCGAGGCGCCCGCCGAGCACCCGGTCCGGCCCGGCCTGCCCCGGTACGGGCGCCGTGCCGCGCAGCACGGGCGGCGACCACTGCTCGTAGATCCGCTGCCCGGTGGGGTAGCGGAACTGGTTGGGCTCGCCGAGGACGTAGTAGAGGTACTCGTCGTTGAGGTTGACGAGGGTGCGCCCCTCGCCCAGGTACTCCTGCGGGGGGCGGGCGCCGATCTCCTTGCCCGTCCAGTACTCGGCCTCGATGTCCTTGCTCGCGGTCACGACGCCGCCGCGGAAGAAGCCGTCGTTCCACGCCTTGGCCTTCTTGCCGAGGGTGCGCACGAGGGCGGCCCGGTCGTTGAGCCAGCCCGTGGCCAGGTCCTGGACGCGGGCGTGCGGCCCGTACTTCTCCTTGGCGCGGGCGGCCAGGCGCGGGTAGGAGGCCTCGGGGTTCTTGGCCATCAGCGCGCGGTACTCGTCGGCGCCGAGATGGAAGTACCGGCCGGGGAAGAGCGGGGCGTACTCGCGCAGCAGGTCGTCGACGATGCGGGCGGCGTCGGGGTTGGCGATGTCGACGGCGCCGCGGACGGGCTTTCCGGCGGCGTCGCGCAGCTGCAGCGTGGGGTGGGCGGCGATGACGGCGCCGAGGTGGCCGGGCGAGTCGATCTCGGGGATGACGGTGATGTGCAGGGACTCGGCGAGTGCCACGATGCGGCGGACCTCGGCCTTGGTCAGCCGCTGCGGGGAGACGATCTCGGGGTGGGAGTCGCTCTCGATGCGGAAGCCCTGGTCGTCGGAGAAGTGCAGGGCGAGCTGGTTGAGCTTGAGGGCGGACAGCTCGCGCAGCCGGGCCTCGATCCACTCGGCGGTGAAGTGCTTGCGGGCGATGTCGAGGTGGAGGCCGCGCTGGGCGCGGTCGGGGGCGTCGCGCACGACGCCTTCGGGGAGCCCGCCGCCGGAGCGCACGGCCTGCAGGAGGGTGCGCGTGCCGTAGAACACTCCGGCTTCGCCCGCCGAGGCGACGAGCACCTTGCCGTCGCGGGCGGTCAGCTCGTAGGCCTCGGCTGCGAGGGGGCCCTGGCCCGTGCCGGGGCGCAGGACGAGTTCGACGTCGCCGGGGCGGGCGGTGCCGGCCGCGTAGCCGAGCCTGAGCTCGCCGGCCAGGCGGCGGCCCTCGTCGGCGAGCGGGCCGGAGGCGACCACGCGGGCGCCGTCGGCGGGCCGCCAGCCGGGGCCGGGGGCGGCCTCGGCCGAGCGGACGGCGGGGATGGCGCGGGGGACGCCGGCGGGGACGGGGACCTGCGCGGAGGACTGCCGGGCGGGCGAGCGGGACGAGGCGGACGACGAGGAGGAGGCGGAGGTCCCGGGGGAGCGCGAGTCGTCCCCGCCCGGCCGGGTGCCGGTCTCGCGGGGGCAGCCCATGAGGGTCATCGTGGCGAGGAGGACGCCGGCGCAGACGGTCCCCCGGACGGCCGAAGCCCGGGTCATCCTGAGGCGCAGTCCCATGGAGCAAGCCTCCTCTTCCGGAGTCTTTGCGGCTCATTCGGCCCGAATGGGGCGAAGGTAGTCCTCTTTCCCCATACGGCGATCCGCCCATGTCCACCGCGTGCCGGAATCCGCCCCCGTCCGAAGGAAATTCATCCATCCGCCGCACCGTGGCCGATATGCATCGCTACGGTGGCGGCCCCATTCGACTCGTCGGCCGCCCGGCGTCACCGGGTCCGGCTGCCGGAGATTCGGAGGTCACGCTGTACGACCTCGACCGCCACGGCCTCGACCGGCTCAACTCCGCCACCCCGGGCGCCGCCGAGGCCGCCCTCCTCGCCTGCTGCGGCAGCCGCCGCTGGGCCCGCCACCTCGCCGACCTGCGCCCCTACCCCGACCTGCGCACCCTGCTGAACACCGCGGAGCACGCCGCCCGCGCCCTGGCCCCCGCCGATCTGGCCGAGGCGCTCGCCGACGAGACCGCCCCCTCGCACCTCCTCACCACCCCCGGCCGCGCCGACCGCCCCGGCCACCCCGGCCGAGGCGACCCGCCCGGCTCCCCCACTACCGCGGCGCCCGACGCCACCTCCGCCACCTCCTCCGCCTCCGCTGCCGCGACCGAGGCGGCCCGCAGCGCCCTGCGCCAGGCCCAGGCCGCCTACGAGGCCCGGTTCGGCCATGTTTTCGTGCTTTGTCTGGACGGCAGCCGCCCGGACGACGCCCTGGACCGCGCCCTGGCCGCCCTGCGCACCCGGCTCGCCTCCACCCCCGCCGAGGAGGCCGCCGTCACCGCCGCCGAGCTCGCCCGGCTCGCCCGCGGCCGGCTCGCCCGGCTGGCGCCGGACACCCCGCCCATGCGGCCGCGTACCGTCCGGCCGTGCGGGACATAACACCCATTCAGCCGGACGCCGCAGGTCGGACCGGGTGCGGAAATTTCTCCGGAGGCACCCCTTCCGGCCCTTGACGTGCGCGCACATGCCTGTTTGATCACACCTGCGGACCCCGGGACGCCGAACCGACAAGGCGTCGCTACGATGGCCAGGGCCGGTGGACCGTACCCGGCCGGGCCCGACCGACAGAGAAGCCGGCAGGCCCTGATCCCCGCTCCCGGAGGGTTTTCCGTGCCGGCTGGAACGCTGTACCGCGGCCGGGAAGGCATGTGGTCCTGGGTGGCTCATCGAGTCACCGGCGTCCTCATTTTCTTCTTCCTGTTCGTGCACGTCCTGGACACCGCTCTCGTCCGCGTCTCCCCCGAGGCGTACGACGACGTGGTCGCGACGTACAAGACGCCCATCGTGAACGTGATGGAGTACGGCCTCGTCGCCGCCATCCTCTTCCACGCGCTCAACGGTCTCCGCATCATCGCGGTGGACTTCTGGTCCAAGGGACCGCGGCACCAGAAGCAGATGCTGTGGTGGGTCGTCGGTATCTGGGCTGTGCTGATGGCAGGCGCCTTCTACCCCGTGCTCCAGCACACGCTGCGCACGCTGTTCGGGAGCTGAGTCGCGAAATGTCTGCTGAAACCACCCCCGCCACCGCCGCCGCGGCCGACGCCTCCCGCTTCGGCGTCGACAACCCGGCCCCGGTCATCGAAGCGCCCCGCAAGCGCACCAAGAAGAGCCCGAAGACGACCCGCACCAACTTCGAGCTGTACGGCTGGCTGTTCATGCGGCTGTCCGGCATCGTCCTGGTCGTCCTGGTCCTCGGCCACCTGCTGATCCAGCTCGTCCTCGACGGCGGCGTCAGCAAGATCGGCTTCGCCTTCGTGGCCGGCCGCTGGGCCTCGCCGTTCTGGCAGGCCTGGGACCTGGTCATGCTCTGGCTCGCGATGCTCCACGGCGCCAACGGCCTCCGCACGGTCATCAACGACTACGCGGAGCGCGCGACGACCCGTTTCTGGCTGAAGAACCTGCTGTACGCGGCCACGGTGTTCACCGTCCTGCTGGGCACGCTGGTGATCTTCACCTTCGACCCGAACATCCGCTAGAGCCCGGGGCTGACGACACCATGAAGATCCACAAGTACGACACCGTCATCGTCGGCGCCGGTGGCGCCGGCATGCGCGCGGCCATCGAGTCGACCAAGCGCAGCCGCACCGCGGTGCTCACCAAGCTCTACCCCACCCGCTCCCACACGGGCGCCGCGCAGGGCGGCATGGCCGCCGCCCTCGCGAACGTCGAGGAGGACAACTGGGAGTGGCACACCTTCGACACGATCAAGGGCGGTGACTACCTGGTCGACCAGGACGCCGCCGAGATCCTGGCGAAGGAGGCCATCGACGCGGTCCTCGACCTCGAGAAGATGGGCCTGCCGTTCAACCGCACCCCGGACGGCACCATCGACCAGCGCCGCTTCGGCGGCCACAGCCGCAACCACGGCGAGGCCCCGGTCCGCCGGTCCTGCTACGCCGCGGACCGCACCGGCCACATGATCCTCCAGACGCTGTACCAGAACTGCGTCAAGGAGGGCGTGGAGTTCTTCAACGAGTTCTACGTCCTGGACCAGCTGATCACCGAGGTCGACGGCGTCAAGAAGTCGGCGGGCGTGGTCGCGTACGAGCTGGCCACCGGCGAGATCCACATCTTCCAGGCGAAGGCGGTCATCTACGCCTCCGGCGGCACCGGCAAGTTCTTCAAGGTGACGTCGAACGCCCACACGCTCACGGGCGACGGCCAGGCGGCCTGCTACCGCCGCGGCCTGCCGCTGGAGGACATGGAGTTCTTCCAGTTCCACCCGACGGGCATCTGGCGCATGGGCATCCTGCTGACGGAGGGCGCCCGCGGTGAGGGCGGCATCCTCCGCAACAAGGACGGCGAGCGCTTCATGGAGAAGTACGCGCCGGTCATGAAGGACCTCGCGTCCCGTGACGTCGTCTCGCGCTCCATCTACACGGAGATCCGCGAGGGCCGCGGCTGCGGTCCCGAGGGCGACCACGTCTACCTCGACCTCACCCACCTGCCGCCGGAGCAGCTGGACGCCAAGCTCCCGGACATCACCGAGTTCGCGCGCACCTACCTCGGCATCGAGCCCTACACGGACCCGATCCCGATCCAGCCCACCGCGCACTACGCCATGGGCGGCATCCCGACCAACGTCGAGGGCGAGGTGCTGGCCGACAACGACACCGTCGTCCCCGGCCTCTACGCCGCCGGCGAGGTCGCCTGCGTGTCCGTGCACGGCGCCAACCGCCTGGGCACCAACTCGCTGCTCGACATCAACGTCTTCGGCCGCCGCGCGGGCATCGCCGCCGCGGAGTACTCGGCGAAGGCCGACTACGTCGAGCTGCCGGAGAACCCGGCGCAGCTCGTGGCCGACCAGGTCGAGCGGCTGCGCAACTCCACCGGCAAGGAGCGGGTCGCCGAGCTCCGCAAGGAGCTGCAGGAGACCATGGACGCCAACGTCATGGTCTTCCGCACCGAGCAGACCATCAAGACGGCCGTCGAGAAGATCGCCGAGCTGCGCGAGCGCTACAAGAACGTGTCCGTCCAGGACAAGGGCAAGCGCTTCAACACCGACCTGCTGGAGGCCATCGAGCTGGGCAACCTGCTCGACCTGGCCGAGGTGATGGCCGTGTCCGCGCTCGCGCGCAAGGAGTCCCGCGGTGGTCACTACCGCGAGGACTACCCCAACCGCGACGACGTCAACTTCATGCGCCACACCATGGCGTACCGCGAGGTCGACGCGGACGGCAAGGACTCGATCCGCCTCGACTACAAGCCGGTCGTCCAGACCCGCTACCAGCCGATGGAGCGTAAGTACTGATGAGCACCGCGACTCTCGACAAGGTCGAGGCCGACTCCGCGGCCTCTCCCTACATCACGGTCACCTTCCGCGTCCGCCGGTTCAACCCGGAGGTCTCGGACGAGGTCACCTGGCAGGACTTCGAGGTCGAGATCGACCCCAAGGAGCGGGTCCTCGACGGCCTCCACAAGATCAAGTGGGACGTCGACGGTTCGCTGACGTTCCGCCGCTCCTGCGCGCACGGCATCTGCGGCTCCGACGCGATGCGCATCAACGGCAAGAACCGCCTCGCGTGCAAGACGCTGATCAAGGACCTCAACCCGTCGAAGCCGATCACGGTCGAGCCCATCAAGGGCCTCACGGTCCTGAAGGACCTCGTGGTCGACATGGAGCCGTTCTTCCAGGCCTACCGCGACGTGATGCCCTTCCTGATCACCAAGGGCAACGAGCCGACGCGCGAGCGCCTGCAGTCCGCCGAGGACCGCGAGCGCTTCGACGACACCACCAAGTGCATCCTGTGCGCCGCGTGCACGTCCTCGTGCCCGGTGTTCTGGAACGACGGCCAGTACTTCGGCCCGGCGGCGATCGTCAACGCCCACCGCTTCATCTTCGACTCGCGCGACGAGGCCGGTGAGCAGCGCCTGGAGATCCTGAACGACAAGGACGGCGTGTGGCGCTGCCGCACGACGTTCAACTGCACGGACGCCTGCCCGCGTGGCATCGAGGTCACCAAGGCGATCCAGGAGGTGAAGCGAGCGCTCATCACGCGCCGCTTCTGACCTGCGGTCCGCTTCCGCCGAAGGCCGGGCCCCGCTCCTCCCCGAAGGGGGAAGCGGGGCCCGGCCTTCGGCGTGCCCGCCGGTTCAGGACGAGCGCAGGGCCTGCAGGGCCAGTGCCTCGTCCTCGCGGCGGCGGGTGTGCATGGCCTCGGTGACGCCCAGCAGGGCCTCCTTGCGGCGCCGGAGCTCGGCCATCTGCTCCTCCACCCGGGCGAGCTGGTCGTCTACGGCGCGGACGGAGTGGGTGCAGGTGAGCAGGCCGGGGCCGCCCTGGGCGCAGGGCAGGAGCGTGCGGATGGTCTCCGTCGTCATGCCGGCGTCGAGGAGCTCGCGGATGCGGCCGACGCGCTCGGCGGCGTCCGGGTGGTACCTGCGGTAGCCGTTGGTGTCCCGCTCGGAGCGGAGCAGGCCCTGCTCCTCGTAGTAGCGCAGGAGCCGGGGGCTCACTCCGGTACGGCGGGACAGCTCTCCGATGCGCATGGGCGGTTCTCCCCCATCAGGACTTGACCTTGACACTGGTGTCATACGGCAACCTCTTGGCCATGACACAGATTCCCGCATTCGCCACCACCGTCCACGGCTCCGGCCCCGGCATCCTCCTCGCGCACGGCGCGGGCGGCAGCATCGAGGGCAACTACACGCCGGTGATCCCGGCCCTCGCCGAGCACCACACCGTGGTGGCCCCCGACTACCCCGGCTCCGGTGCGACGCCGCGGGCGACCGGCCCGCTGACCCTGGACGGCCTCGTGGACGGGATCGTGGCCGCCGCCGACGCGGCCGGCCTCGACACCTTCACCCTCCTCGGCTACTCGCTGGGCACCCTGGTGTCCGTGCGGACGGCGGCCCGCTACCCGGACCGGGTGCGCGGCCTGGTCCTGACGGCCGGTCTGGCCAAGCCGGACAACCGCACGCTGGCCTCGCTGTACCTCTGGCAGAAGCTGCTCGCCGAGGGCGACTACGAGGCCTTCGCCCGGTTCGTGGCCCTGTCCGGCTTCGGCGAGGACTTCTACAACGCCATACCCGCCGAGCACCTGCCGGCCTTCCTGGACCTGCTCGCCGCGGGCGTCCCGGCCGGGGCCGCCGAGCAGGCCGCCGTGGTCGCCACCGCCGACAACACCGCCCACCTGGCCGGGATCTCCGTCCCGACCCTGGTGATCGCCACCCTGCAGGACACCCTCGTCTCCCCCGCCAACTCCCGCTTCCTGGCGGACGGGATCCCCGGCGCGGAGTACGCGGAGATCGACACCGGCCACATCCCGATGGCCGAGAAGCCGCGCGAGTGGGAGAAGCTGATCCTCGACTTCCTTGCCCGCAAGGAACTCTGACGATCACTTGGCCGATTTCCCGGACGTACGGCCGTTCCTGTGTTTGAGTGTGGCGCATCACTGGGCGGAGGGGGCGCGGGGATGCGTGGGCTTCGGGCGGGGGCGGCCGTGGTGGCTGCGGTGCTGTTGGCGGGCGGGGCGGGGGGCTGTCAGCTGGTCTCCCCGGGGGATGAGGACCAGGGGCCGATCACCGTCGGCACCACGGACACCGTCACCTCCCTCGACCCCGCCGGCGCCTATGACGCGGGCTCCTGGGCGCTGTTCAGCAACGTCTATCAGTCATTACTGACCTACACCCCGGGCACGGGCTCCCCCGTGCCGGACGCCGCGAGCCGCTGCGGTTTCCAGGGGAAGGGGTTACGCACCTACCAGTGCGAGCTCCGCGAGGGCCTGACGTTCGCCAACGGGCACGAACTGACGACCAGGGACGTGAAGTTCTCCTTCGACCGGATCCTGCGGATCAAGTCCTCCCAGGGACCGCAGTCCCTGCTGGACACCCTGGAGTCCGTCGGCACCGAGGGACGGACGATCACCTTCCGGCTGCGGGTCCCGGATGCCACGTTCCCGTTCAAGATAGCCACCGGCGCCGGCGCCATCGTCGACAGCACGCGCTATCCGGCCGACAGGCTGCGCCCCGGCACCGAGGCCGACGGCTCCGGCCCGTACGTCCTCAAGAGCTACCGTCCGCGCTCCGTGGCCGAGCTGCGGCCCAACAAGCACTACCAGGGCGCCGTCAAGCACCGGGGCGGCGAGGTGACCGTGCACTACTTCCGGGACTCGGCCGCGATGAGCAAGGCCTGGAAGGAACGCTCCCTCGACGTCGCCGGGCGGCTGATGCCCCCGGCCGACATCGCCGCGCACTCCCTGTCGGACACGGGGGTGAAGCTGATGGAGAGCGCCGGCTCCGAGACCCGCTCCATGTTCTTCAACCTGCGCGACGACTCGCCGCTGAAGCCGCCGGCGGTCCGCCGGGCCATCGCCGCCGTCGTCGACCGCGAGGCCCTCGCCCGCGACGTCCACCGCCGCACCGTCGAACCCCTGTACTCCCTCATCCCCCAGGGCCTCACCGGCCACACCACGTCGTTCTTCGACCTCAACCCCCAGCCGGACCCCGAATCCGCACGCGGCATCCTCAGCCGCGCCGGCATCACCACCCCCGTCCGCTTCACGCTCACGTACTCGCAGGGCGCCGCCACCGACGAGGAAGCGGCGCTGCTGAAGCGGCAGCTGGAGGGCACCGGGCTGTTCGAGGTGACCACGCGGCACGTGGAGTGGACGGAGTTCCGGCAGGGCTACGCCCGGGGCGACTACGACGCGTACTGCGTCGGCTGGCTCGCCGACTTCCCCGACCCGGACAACTTCACCACCCCGCTCGTGGGCCGCTCCTCCTCCTTCCGCACGGGCTACGCCAATCCGAAGGTGGAGCAGCTCATCAGCACCGCGCAGGACAGCTCCCAGCGCAGCCGCGTCTCGAAGGACTTCCGGGCCATCCAGGAGATCATCGCCCAGGACGTCCCCGTGCTGCCGCTGTGGCAGAAGAAGGACTATGTGCTGAGCAGCGCGTCCGTCTCGGGGACGCAGTACCTCTCGGACGGGACCGGGCAGTGGCGGCTGTGGGAGCTGGGACGGCTCTGACCAGCCCGGCACCGGCCCGGTGCCGAGCAGGTACAGGGCAGGTGCCTGGCAGGTACCGCCCCGGCGCCCTCGTCGCTCCTATGACGTGCGCCGCAGCGCCCTGACGCCGCGCAACCCGATCAGCCCCACGGCCGTCCCCAGAAGAAACGAGGTGATGGCGAGCGCGAGGTGCACCCAGAAGTACGCGGTCGGATCACCCGCGTCGTCAAAGGCGAGACCGCTGCCGTCCTTCCATAGGTTCTTAGCGAAGGTGACCCAGATGACCCAGCTCCACGCGCCGAAGGCGAGCAGGAACCAGGAGACGGGACGGGAGAGGACGGCGGGGGCGGCGGCAGGAGCGGCGGAGGCCCCGGACGCGGCGGGGGCGGCGTCGGACGTAGTGCTCGGCATGGGTTTCAGTATGCGTTCGGGTCAGCGCACTAGTCCTATCGGGTCCCCGGCCGTCATCCGAGCCAGTGAGGCGGCGACTGGAACCCCCAGGTGGCGGGGTAGTTTCACGGACGTGCCGACGACGACATCACGCCCCACGCGGGCCGCCGCGACGCGACGACGTCACGGGGCCGCGCTCGCGGCCGCCGCCTCCCTGTTCGTCCCGTTGATGACCGCCGCCCCCGCCCTCGCCGATCCCACCCCCTCCCCGACCCCGAGCCGCCCGAGCGTGAGCCCCAGTCCCTCGGGCGCCCGGGCGCCCGAGGGCGCGACCGCCAGGGAGGACGACGGCAAGGGCGTCGGCCGGGGCGCGCCCCGCAGGCCGCCCGTCAGGATGTCCACCGTGGGCGGCGAGATGCTGGGCCGGCCGGGACCGCAGGTGCAGCTCGGGCCGGGTGCGCCGGAGCTGCCCAAGGAGCTCAGCGGGCGCTCCTGGCTCGTGGCCGACGCCGAGTCGGGCGAGATCCTCGCCGCGAACAACGCGCACTGGCAGCTGCCGCCGGCCTCGACCCTGAAGATGCTCTTCGCCGACACGGTGCTGCCGAAGCTGCCCCGGACGAAGACGCACCGGGTCGATCCCTCCGACCTGGAGGGCATGGGCGCGGGGAGCAGCGCCGTGGGGGTCAAGGAGGGCTCGTCGTACAGCGTCCACGACCTGTGGCTGGGCGTGTTCCTGCGCTCGGGCAACGACGCGGTGCGCGTCCTCGCGTCCATGAACGGAGGGATCCCCAAGACCGTGAAGGACATGCAAGCGCACGCCGAGGACCTGCAGGCGCTGGACACCCACGTCGTCACCCCCGACGGCTACGACGCGGACGAGCAGGTCTCCAGCGCGTACGACCTGACGCTGTTCGCCCGTTCGGGGCTGCAGAAGGCGGACTTCCGGGAGTACTGCTCGACGGTGTCGGCGCAGTTCCCCGGCGAGGAGAAGCCGGGCAAGCCGCGCGAGAGCTTCGGCATCGTCAACACCAACCGGCTGCTGACGGGCGAGGGCATGCCGGGCGGCATGCCGTACAAGGGCATGGCCGGGGTGAAGAACGGCTCGACCACGAACGCGGGCAACACCTTCACGGGCGTCGCCCAGCACGACGGGCGCAAGCTGCTGGTGACGGTGATGAACCCGGAGATCCAGGAGCAGTACGAGGTCTACAAGGAGACCGCGCGGCTGCTGGACTGGGGCTTCGAGGCGGCCGGGCACGTCAAGCCGGTCGGCATGCTGGTTCCCCCGAAGGGAGGCGCCGCGGGCGGCAAGGGCGGCGCCGGCAAGGCCGGCGGGGACCACTCGCAGGCCTCGGTGGCGAGCTCGGGCTCCGGCGGGATGTGGACGGCCGTGGGCATCGCGGGCGGCGCGGTGGCGGCCCTGGCCGCGGGAGCGTTCGTCGTCCACCGCCGCTGGCCGAGGCCGAAGGGGTAGCCGGTACGTCGCCGGTCCGGCGGTTCCGCATTCCGCCGGACCCTCGCCGTAGGGGATTCTCGCCGTGGCGGCGGGCTTGTCCTTTCCGCCGCGGCGGCAGCCGCTTTCCTGCCGCCGCCGCGGCGCGAAACCAGGACGGCGGCAGTCGGCGGTGCCGGGCCGGCCTCAGGCCGTACGGGCCTTTTCCTGCGGCTGCTCGTCCGCAGGACGTGTCGCCGTCCACGCCGCGCAGAACAGCACCAGCTTCGCCATGAAGTTGATCCACAGCAGCAGCGCGACGGGCGTGCCGAAGGCCCCGTACATGCTCTTCGCCGCCACGCCCCGCAGATAGCCGCCGAGCAGCAGTTTCAGCAGCTCCAGGCCGAGCGCCCCGAGGAACGCGCCGACGACGAGGCGGCGGCGCGGGGGCAGGACGCCGGGCAGCCGGGAGAGCACGTAGAGCATCAGCAGGAAGTCGGCGAGGACGGCGATGCAGAAGCCGGCCGCGGTCAGCAGCGCGCCGATGCCGTCCAGCCCGGTCTTGGCGGCCACCCAGTCCACGGCCGCCGACGCGAAGGCCGAGCAGCCGAGCGAGACGAGCGCGACGCCGCCGAGGCCGAGGAGCAGCGCCCCGTCCTTGAGCTTGAGCACGACGGGGTTCCCGGGGCTCTCCTCCTTCTCCCAGACCGCGCGCAGGCACTCCCGCAGCGAGCCGATCCAGCTGATGCCCGTGAACAGCAGCAGCGCTCCGGCGACAAGGCCGACCGTCCCGGCGTTGTCGACGAGGCCGCTGAGGTCGAGCTGGCCGGAGATGCCGGGCACCTGCTCGGCGAGCCGCCGCTCCAGGTCCCGCATCCGCTCCTCGCTGAGCAGGGCCGCGCCGACGGCGGCGCCGACGGTGAGCAGGGGGAAGAGGGCCACGAAGCTGGTGAAGGTGATCGCCGCGGCGAGGCGGGTCCACTTCACCCGGTCCAGGGTCTCGTACGAGCGCCACGCGTGGGTCCGCATGAGGCGGGTGATCAGGGGCCCGATGCCGGGGAGCCGCGTCAGCCAGTCCATGGCGTACGTCTACCACCCGGACGGGCGGATACGCCCGCTCCGAGCTGCGCTAACGCGAAGGAGCGGGGGGTCGCACACCGGTCTGCTGGGGGACGGCCGGCGCCGTCCCCTCCCCCTCCCCGAACGGATACTCGCGCTCCAGGCGCCACACGCCGTCGGTGCCCTGCTCGTAGAGGGCGAAGGCGTCGATCGTCCAGGCGGCCTCGAAACCGGCCAGCTCCTCGTAGGCCCGGTCCATGGCCTCCTCGGCGATGCCGTGGGCGACGGTGACGTGCGGGTGGTACGGGAACTGCAGCTCGCGGGCGACGGGCCCGGAGGCGTCCCGGATGCGCTTCTGCAGCCAGGCGCAGGAGGAGGAGCCCTCGACCACGTTGACGTAGACGACGGGCGAGAGGGGGCGGAAGGTGCCGGTGCCGGACAGGCGCATGGGGAACGGCCGGCCCTCGGCGGCGACCCGCGCGAGGTGCTCCTCGATCGCGGGCAGGGACGAGGCGTCGACCTCGGTGGGCGGCAGCAGGGTGACGTGCGTGGGGATGCCGTGTGCGTGCGGGTCCCCGAAGCCCTCGCGGCGCTTCTGGAGGAAGCTTCCGTACGGCTCCGGGACCGCGATCGAAACGCCGAGCGTTACGGTCCCCATTGCGTTCTCCCTCCTGCGCGCCTGTATGTCCCCGTGGCCAGTGTGACGGCTGTGCCACACCCCGTGCCAGAGCTCCTGGTCCCGTACGGGACGGGACCAGGGGCCCGGAGCGCTTCCGGTGGCCCGGCCGCCCTCAGTGCTTGGCGGGCAGGAAGCCCACCTTGTCGTACGCCTGGGCGAGCGTCTCCGCCGCGACCGCGCGGGCCTTCTCGGCGCCCTTCGCCAGGACGGAGTCCAGCGTCTCGGGGTCGTCGAGATATTCCTGCGTGCGCGCGCGGAACGGCGTCACCCACTCCACCATGACCTCGGCGAGGTCCGTCTTCAGCGCACCGTAGCCCTTGCCTTCGTACTTCTGCTCCAGATCGGCCATTCCCGTACCGGTGAGCGTGGCGTAGATGGTGAGCAGATTGCTGACGCCGGGCTTGTTCTCCGGGTCGAAGCGGATCACCGTGTCGGTGTCGGTGACCGCGCTCTTGATCTTCTTGGCGGAGACCTTGGGCTCGTCGAGGAGGTTGATCAGGCCCTTGGGGTTCGCCGTCGACTTGCTCATCTTCGCCGACGGGTCCTGCAGGTCGTAGATCTTCGCCGTCTCGCGGACGATGTGCGCGGCCGGAAGGGTGAAGGTGTCGCCGAAGCGGCCGTTGAAGCGCTCGGCCAGGTCGCGCGTGAGCTCGACGTGCTGGCGCTGGTCCTCGCCCACCGGGACGGCGTTCGCCTGGTAGAGGAGGATGTCGGCGACCTGGAGGATCGGATAGGTGAACAGGCCGACCGTGGTGGCCCCGGAGCCCTGCTTGGCGGACTTGTCCTTGAACTGCGTCATCCGCGAGGCCTCGCCGAAGCCGGTGAGGCAGTTCATCACCCACGCGAGCTGGGCGTGCTCGGGGACGTGGCTCTGGATGAAGAGGGTGCAGCGCTCGGGGTCGAGGCCGGCGGCGAGCAGCTGGGCCGCGGCGAGGCGGGTGTTGGCCCGCAGCTTCTCGGGGTCCTGCGGCACGGTGATCGCGTGCAGGTCGACCACCATGTAGAAGGCGTCGTGGGTCTCCTGCAGAGACACGTACTGGCGGACGGCACCGAGGTAGTTCCCCAGGTGGAACGAGCCTGCGGTGGGCTGGATGCCGGAGAGAGCGCGCGGTCGATCGAGGGCCATGCGCACATTCTCTCAGGTGCGGTGCCCGACTCCGTCCGACGGTGGGGCCGTGAGTAGTAGAAAGGTGGAACACGGGGCACAGCAATGCCCGCACACGCATGCCCGTACACGAACGGAGCACACGGTGACTTCCACGGAACGCAGCATCGCCGCCGCCGAGGCCCACAGCGCGCACAACTACCATCCGTTGCCGGTCGTCGTCGCGTATGCGGAGGGCGCCTGGATGACGGACGTCGAGGGGCGGCGCTATCTCGACATGCTCGCCGGGTACTCCGCGCTCAACTTCGGCCACGGCAACCGGCGTCTGATCAACGCCGCGAAGGCGCAGCTCGATCGGGTGACGCTGACCTCGCGCGCCTTCCACCACGACCGCTTCGCGGAGTTCTGCACCGAGCTCGCCGCCCTGTGCGGCAAGGACATGGTGCTGCCCATGAACACGGGCGCGGAGGCGGTCGAGACGGCCGTGAAGACCGCCCGCAAGTGGGGGTACAAGGTCAAGGGCGTGCCGGACGGCCGGGCGAAGATCGTCGTGGCGGCCGACAACTTCCACGGCCGCACGACCACGATCATCAGCTTCTCGACGGACGAGGAGGCCCGGGCGGACTACGGCCCGTACACGCCGGGCTTCGAGATCGTCCCCTACGGCGACCTGGCCGCGCTGGAGGAGGCCGTGGACGACGACACGGTCGCCGTGCTGCTGGAGCCCATCCAGGGCGAGGCCGGGGTGCTCGTGCCGCCGGCCGGCTATCTGCCGGGCGTACGGCGGCTGACCGCCGAGCGCGGGGTGCTGTTCATCGCGGACGAGATCCAGTCCGGCCTGGGCCGCACCGGCAGAACGTTCGCGTGCGACCACGAGGACGTCGTCCCCGACATGTACGTGCTGGGCAAGGCGCTGGGCGGCGGCGTGGTGCCGGTGTCCGCCGTGGTGGCGTCCCGGGAGATCCTCGGCGTGTACCGGCCCGGCGAGCACGGCTCGACGTTCGGCGGGAACCCGCTGGCCTGCGCGGTGGCGCTGGAGGTCATCACGATGCTGAAGTCCGGCGAGTTCCAGCAGCGGGCCACGGAGCTCGGCGAGCACCTCCACCAGGAGCTGAACCTGCTGGTGGGCGGCGGCGCGGTGGAGGCGGTGCGCGGGCGCGGCCTGTGGGCGGGCGTCGACATCGCCCCGTCGCACGGCACGGGCCGGCAGATCTCGGAGCGGCTGATGGAGCGGCGGGTACTGGTCAAGGACACCCACGGGTCCACGATCCGGATCGCCCCGCCGCTGGTGATCAGCAAGGAGGACCTGGACTGGGGGCTCGACCAGCTGCGGGCGGTGCTGGGCTCCTGACGGAGGGGTGCGGAGGAAAGGAGGGCTCGGCGTGCAGTGCACGCCGGGCCCTCCTTTCACATCCGGAGTTGATCTTCTGTACCTACTAGTATGTACACTCCCACCATGAGCACCTCGGAAACCTCGGAACGCCTCATCGAGAGCACCCGCGAGCTGCTGTGGGAGCGCGGCTACGTCGGTACGAGCCCGAAGGCCATCCAGCAGCGCGCCGGGGCCGGGCAGGGCAGCATGTACCACCACTTCAGCGGCAAGCCCGACCTCGCGCTGACGGCCATCCGGCGGACCGCCGAGGAGATGCGGGGCAAGGCCGAGCAGCAGCTGGGCGGGCCGGGCACGGCCGTGGAGCGGATCACCGCCTATCTGCGGCGCGAGCGCGACGTCCTCAAGGGGTGCCCCGTCGGGCGGCTCACGCAGGATCCGGACGTGATGGCCGACGCCGCGCTGCGGGCGCCCGTGGACGAGACGTTCGTCTGGCTGCGGGGGCGGCTGGCCGAGGTGCTCGCGGAGGGCGTCGCGTGCGGCGAGCTGTCCGCCGGCCTCGACCCGGCGGTCACCGCCGCGACCGTCGTCGCCGTCCTGCAGGGCGGCTACGTGCTGGCCCGTGCCGCCGGCTCGACGGCGCCGTTCGAGCAGGCCGTCGACGGGGTGCTCGGGCTTCTCGCCGCGCAGTCCTCCTGATCCGTCACTCTCCTGACTCTCCTGGAGCGCACCCCATGCTGATCCACCGCGACCCGCCCGCCACCTACACCGCCGCTCCCGAGTGGGTCACCGGAACCGTCCACGCCACGCCGATCGCCGTCGCGGGGCCCACCTCGCGGCTGCGCATCGACGACGTCCGCTTCGAGCCCGGCAGCCGCACCCACTGGCACCGTCACCCCGAGGGCCAGGTCCTGCACATCACCGAAGGCACCGGGCTGATGCAGCGCCGGGGCGGGCCGGTCGAGGTCGTGCGGGCCGGCGACCGCGTCGTCATCGCCCCCGGCGAGTGGCACTGGCACGGCGCCGGGCCCACGACCTCCATGACCCACCTGGCCGTCCTGACGGCCGCCGAGGACGGCACCGAGGCCGAGCGCGGCGAGCCCGTCACCGATGCCGGCTACCCGGCCGAACCCATAGTCTGAGCACGCGAAAGGCACAACACACCGTGTACGCAAAGCAGTACGAGATCACCCTCCCCGCCGACTACGACATGGGGATCATCCGCGAGCGCGTCGCCACCCGCGGCCACGCCCTCGACGACCGCGCCGGCATGGCGCTGAAGGCCTACGTCATCCGCGAGCGCGGCGTGAACGGCTCGCCCGTCAACCAGTACGCGCCGTTCTACCTGTGGAACGACACCGCCGCGATGAGCGAGTTCCTCGTCGGCGGCGGCGGATTCGAGGGCATCGTGCGGGACTTCGGCCGCCCGGTCGTGCGGCACTGGGCCGGGATCGCCTGCGAGGCCGGGCCCGCGCGGGGCGCGGTGCCGCGGGCGGCGTCCCGGCGGCTGACGCAGCTGCCCGCCGAGGGGCTGACCGAGGCGGTCGCGGCGGAGGCGGAGGCGCTGCGCGAGCTGGCGGCCGGGCACGACGCCGTGCACACGGCCGCGCTCGCCGTCGACCCGCACCACTGGCAGCTGCTGCGCTTCGTGCTGTGGCAGGAGTCCGTACCGCTCGACGACGACTGCACCGAGCGGTACGAGGTGCTGCACCTGTCCGCGCCGGAGCTCTGAGCGCTCAGCCGGTCACGCGTCGGTCATGTCTCGATCACGTGCGGGACGAACCGCGCGTACTCGTCCGTGATCAGGCCCGCCGACTCCCTGATGCCCAACCCCGCCGGCTCGCCGTCGACCACCCACGCGCCGAGGACCGTACGGTTGCCGTCGAAGTCCGGGAGCGGGCACAGCTGCTGGTAGCAGCACGGCTCGTCCCGCAGCACCGGGGGCGCGCCCGCCTCGTGGACGGTGATGCCGGCGCCCTCGCGGCCCAGCAGCGGCTTGGCGACCCAGCCGCCGGTGCGGGCGAGCTCGCGGGGGCCGTCGAGGTAGGCGGGGAGCAGGTTGGGGTGGCCCGGGTGGAGCTCCCACAGGATCGCCAGGAGCGCCTTGTTGGACAGCAGCATCTTCCACGCCGGCTCGATCCACAGCGTGGATCCCGTACCGCCGCCGTTGTCGAGCGTGTCCAGGGCGTGGGGGCCGAAGCGGTCGGTCGCCAGCCACTCCCACGGGTAGAGCTTGAAGCAGGAGCGGATGAAGGCGTAGCGCTCGTCGACGAAGCGGCCGGAGAGGGCGTCCCAGCCGACGTTCTCCATGGAGATCGCCCGGGTGTCCAGGCCGGCCTGCTCGGCGGTCTCGCGCAGGTAGGCGACCGTCATCAGGTCCTCGCCGAGCTCGTCGCCGGCCGAGTGCGCGAAGTACAGCGGCGCGCCGGGCGGCAGCAGCGGCGCCTGCCGCTTCCAGGCGTCGACGAGGCGCTCGTGCAGGGAGTTCCACTGGTCGAGGCCGGGGAAGCGGTCTTCCATCCAGAACCACTGGGCGCTCGCCGCCTCCACCAGGGAGGTGGGCGTGTCGGCGTTGTACTCCAGCAGCTTGGCCGGGCCACGGCCGTCGTGGCGCAGGTCGAAGCGGCCGTAGACGGACGGGAGTTCGTCGCGGCGGCGCCAGGACTCGGCGATCAGGGCGGTCAGCGCCGGATCGGTGAGGCCGAGGTCGGCGAAGCGGTCGCGCTCGACGATGTGCGCGGCGGCGGCCGTGCACATCTCGTGCAGTTCGGCGACGGTCTCCTCCAGCTCCTCGACCTCGTCGAGCGTGAAGGAGTAGTACGCGCTCTCGTCCCAGTACGGGCGCAGGGAGCCGTCGGGGAGGCGGGTCAGGGGGTAGATCACGCCCTGCTCCTCGACGGTGGCCTGCCAGCCGGGGCGGGGCTCGGTGCGGTGGCGGCGCACGGGATCAGCCGCCGCCGGAGCCGGAGTTCGAGCAGCCGAAGCCGCCCCGGTCGACGGCCTGGCTCTTGCTGAAGGTGCCGCGCTCGGCATAGCCGCCGGACTTGTCCGAGCTGTAGTACCAGCGGCCGGTGCCGCTCGTACCGCTGCTGCCGCTGCTGCTGCCGGTGGTGCCGGTGGTGCTCCCGCTGCCCTTGCTCTTGCACGCCTTGGAGTCGAGGACCCGGTAGCCGCCGCGCGCGGCGTCGTAGCTGTTCGGGTCGACGCAGCGCTTGTCCGGCTCGGAGCCGCAGGAGGTCAGGGCCGCGGCGAGCGCGCCCATCCCGCCGAGGATGACCGTGGACGAGCGAAGCCTGCGCCGCGTCCTGCCGGTCCCGCCCGTCCTGCCCGCCCTGCCCTTCTTTTCCGTCGTTTCCGTCTTTTCCGTCATGCAGATGACCCCCGTCATGTTCTGCCTCTGCCGCTCTTCTCTCGCACTCGCGTGCGACGAGGTCCCTCACCCTAAAGGGCCTTTCCGTACGGCGGGCGGCGGGGCGGCCTACAGTCGGACGATGCTCCTCGGGATGCTGTGCGCGCTGGGTTCGGCGGTGTGTTTCGGCACCGCGTCCGTTCTGCAGGCCGTCGCCGCACGGGCCTCCGCGCCGGGCAGCGGCTCGGGGGTGGACCCCGTCCTGCTGCTGCGGGTGCTGCGGCAGTGGCGCTATCTGGCCGGGCTCGCGCTGGACGCGGCGGGCTTCGCGCTGGAGCTCGTCGCGCTGCGGACCCTGCCGATCTACGCCGTGGGCGCCGCCCTGGCCGCGAGCCTCGCGGTGACGGCGGTCGTGGCCTCGCGGGTGCTGCGGGTGAGGCTCAGCGGGATCGAGTGGGCCGCGGTGTCCGTGGTCTGCGGGGGACTCGCGATGCTCGGGCTGGCGTCCGGCGCCGAGGGGGACGGCACGGGCTCCACGGCCCTGCGCGCCGGAACCCTCGTCGTCGCGGCCGGTGTCCTGGCGCTGGGCGCCGCGGCCGGGCGGCTGCCGGGCCGGGCCCGTGCAGCGGCCCTCGGGCTGGGCGCGGGCTTCGGCTTCGGCGTGGTGGAGGTGACCGTCCGCCTGATCGACGACCTCTCCCCCGGGGCGCTGCTCCGCAACCCGGCGGCGTACGCGCTGCTGCTGGGCGGGGGCGCCGCGTTCCTGCTGCTGACGTCGGCCCTGCAGCGCGGTTCGGTGACGGCGGCCACGGCCGGCATGGTCATCGGCGAGACCCTGGGCCCGGCGCTGGTCGGCATCGTCTGGCTCGGCGACCGCACCCGCCCGGGCCTGACGCCGCTCGCCGCCGCGGGCTTCGCCCTGGCGGTCGCGGGTGCCCTGGCCCTGGCCCGCTTCGGGGAGGGCGGCGCCGAGGGGCCGGCGGAGACGGCCTGAGGGGACCGGTCGTCACTCCGCCGGCGGCAGCACCCTCAGCAGGGCCTCCAGGGCGCCCGGGAACGCGTGGTCCGGCGGGGTGCCGTAGCCGACGATGAGGCCGTCGGAGACAGAGGCCGGGGGCGGGGTGCAGCGGAGGCGGGAGAGGCCCTCCAGGGCCAGGCCCTCCCACGCCGCGGCCTGCAGGGTGGGGTGCTCCGTGCCCGGCGGGAGTTCGAGGACGGCGTGCAGGCCCGCCGCGATGCCCGTGACCTTGATGTGCGGGGCGCGCTCGGCGAGGACCTCGACGAGCCGGTCGCGCCGCCGCCGGTAGCGCAGCCGCATCGCCCGCACGTGCCGGTCGTACGCCCCGGACGTGATGAACTCCGCGAGCGTCAGCTGCTCCAGCGCCCCCGAGCTCCACTCCCCCGCCCGCTTGTGGGCCAGCACCTCGCCGGTGAGGTGCTCCGGCAGCACCATCCACGCGAGCCGCAGGCCCGGCGCGAGGGCCTTGCTCGCGGTGCCGAAGTAGACGATGCGCTCCGGGCTGAGGCCCTGCAGGCAGCCGACCGGCTGCCGGTCGTAGCGGAACTCGCCGTCGTAGTCGTCCTCCAGGATCGTCCCGCCGGTACGGGCCGCCCAGTCGACCACCGCGGCGCGCCGGTCGGGGTGCAGGGGCACGCCGGTGGGGAACTGGTGCGCCGGGGTCATGAGCACGGACCGGCCGTCCGCCTTGCCGCCCTCCAGCACACTGACGTCGGCGCCGTGGCCGTCCAGCGGCATGGGCAGGCACCGCAGCCCCGCCCGCTCCAGCGTCTCCCGGTGGAACCACAGCCCGTACTCCTCGACCCCCATCTCGCGTATGCCGCGCTCCCGCAGCACCCGGCCGACCAGGCCCAGCCCCTGCATGAAGCCCGCGCACACCACGATCCGCTCCGGGTCCGCGTGCACGCCGCGGGCGCGCGCCAGATAGCCCGCGAGGGCGGTCCGCAGCTCGATCCGGCCCTGCTCGTCGACGTGCCCGAAGGCGTCGTTCGGGGCGGCCGCCATGGCCCGGCGCGCCGCGGCGAGCCACGCGGCGCGCGGGAAGGCGGAGACGTCGGCGGTCCCGGGGCGCAGGTTGTAGGCGGGACGCCGCGGCGTCCGCACGGGCGGTGTCCGGCGCTCGGGCGCCCGCGCCGCCGCCCGCCGGGCCACCCGCGTGCCCGAGCCCTGGCGGGCGGTCAGCCAGCCCTCGGCGACGAGCTCGCCGTAGGCGTCCGCGACGGTGTTACGGGCCAGGCCGAGGTCGGCCGCGAGCGTACGGGAGGCGGGCAGCCGGCTGCCGGGCGCGAGCCGGCCGCTGCGGACGGCCTCGCGCAGGGCGCGGATGAGGGAGGCGCGCACACCGCCCGGCCCGCTCAGGTCCAGATGGAAGTCCACACCCGCGCCGTCGCCGGCACCCCCCGAAGTGGCCCGTGTTTTCTCCATGGGAATGGACCATACCTGTGGGCTGTTCCCGGCCTAGTGTCGTAGCCATGACGAACGCGACCGCACAGACCACCACCCACCACCACGCCCCCCGCATGCTGCTCCACGAGCACGCCCCCGAGGTGCAGAAGGCGATGCTGAACCTGGAGCGGGCGGCCCGGAAGGGCCTGGAGACCTCCCTCGTCGAACTGGTCAAGATCCGCGCCTCGCAGCTCAACCACTGCGCCTTCTGCCTGGACATGCACACCAAGGACGCCCGCAAGCTCGGCGAGTCGGAGGAGCGCATCTACCTCCTCAACGCGTGGGAGGAGGCGGCCGGCTTCTACACCGAGAAGGAGCAGGCGGCGCTCGCCCTGACCGAGGCCGTCACGCTGCTGCCCTCCGGAGTGTCCGACGCGGTCTACGAGCGAGCGGCGAAGCACTTCCCCCAGCAGGAGCTCGCCCAGCTCATCGCCATGATCACCACGATCAACGCGTGGAACCGGATCGGCGTGACGACGGGCCTCGGCCCGGGCGCGTACTCGGCCTGAACCCCGGCGTGCATGCGGGAGCGGCGCCGTCCACGGGGGTACGGCGCCGCTCGCTCAGTGTCTCCGTGTCTCCGTCTCCCTACCGGAGCCACTTCTTCCATACGTCCGGGTTCTTCTCCACCCACCGCTTCGCGGCCTCGTCCGCGCTGAGCTTGTCCTCGGCGATCATCTGCGAGACGGCGTTCTGGTCGTCCTTCGACCACTGGAAGTTCTTCAGGAAGCGGGCCGCCTTGCCGCCGTTGCGCGTGAAGTCCGCGTTGAGGAACTTCTTCAGCGGCGAGGTCGGGTAGGCGCAGTTCACCGTCGACGGGTCGGCCGCGCCCTTGTCCGCGCACTCCTGCGTGTACGAGGGCAGCTTCACCTCCACCATCGGCACCTCGTTGAAGAGCCACTGGGGCTCGTACCAGTAGGTGAGGAAGGGCTTCTTGTCCTTGGCGGACTGCTGGATCTGGGTGATCTGCGCCGCCTCGGAGCCCGCGAAGACGACCTTGTAGTCCAGGCCGAGGTTCTTTACGAGCGCCTTGTCGTTGGTGACGTACGACGGCGAGCCGTCCAGGAGCTGGCCCTTGCCGCCGCTCTCGGGCGAGCGCAGCTGCGACGCGTACTTATTGAGGTTGCGCCAGTCGAGGACGTCGGGGTGGGCGTCGGCGAAGTACTTCGGCACCCACCAGCCGATGTGGCCGGTGACGCCGAGGTCGCCGCCGGGGGCGATCGTCTTCTTGTCCTCGACGTACCGCTTCTCCTGCTCCGGGTGGCCCCAGTCCTCCATGATCGCGTCGACGCGGCCCTGGCTGAGGGCGTCCCAGGCGGGCACCTCGTCGACCTGAACGGTGTCGACGCGGTAGCCCAGCTCGTGCTCCAGCAGGTACTTGGCGACGGCCGTGTTGGCCCGCGCGCCGACCCACGACTGCACGGACAGGGTGACGGTCTTCGTCCCCGCCGCGGCGGCGTACGGGGACGCCTGCTTGGTCATGTCGGCGGCGCCGCAGGCGGTGGTCGTGGCGGCGGCCAGGACGCACAGCGCGGCCGCCCCCACCATCGTCTTACGCGCCATCACGCGCTCCCTTCGTCGGCTGGGTGACCCGGTCGAGCATCAGCCCCAGGCAGGCGATGGCCACACCCGCGGTGAGACCGGTCGCCAGGTCGCCCTGGGCGAGGCCGAACACGACCTCGTAACCGAGTGCGCCACCGCCGACGAGGCCGCCGATGATGACGACGGACAGCACCAGCACCACGGCCTGGTTGACCGCGAGCAGCAGCTGCGGGCGGGCCAGCGGGAACTGCACCTGGCGCAGCTGCTGGCCGCCGGTCGCGCCCAGCGAGCGGGCGGACTCCATGGCGCCGGGGTTCACCCGGCGCAGGCCCTCGCTCGCGATGCGGACGACCGCGGGCAGCGCGTACACGACCGCGGCCGCGGCGGCCGGAGCCCGGCCGATGCCGAACAGGGCGACGACGGGGATCAGGTACACGAACTGCGGCATGGTCTGGAAGACGTCCAGGACGGGCCGCAGCAGCCGCTCCACGCGCGGGCTGCGCGCGGCCGGCACGGCGATCGTGAAGCCGAGGACGAGCGTGACGGCGACCGCGGCCAGCACCTGCGAGAGCGTGTCCATGGACAGCTCCCAGCGGCCCAGCACGCCGATCGCGGCCAGCGAGAGGACTGCCGTCAGGGCCGTGCGCCACGTGCCGATCAGCCAGGCGAGGGCGGCCACGAGGAGGAGGGCGCCCCACCAGGGGAGGGCCTGGAGGCCGTCGCGCAGGGGGTCGAGGATCCAGCCGGTGTAGTGGGCGGCGAGGTCGGCGGTGCCGCCGATGCCGGGGAGGCCGGTGTAGAGGTGGTCGACCATCCAGTCCTTGGCGGTGTTCACCGGGGCGGCGATGGCGACGGTCCAGCCGTCGGGCCAGGTCTGCGAGCCCAGCATCCTGCCGCCGAGGGTGAAAGACGCGGTGACCACGGCCGCCAGCGCCCAGCCCACCCACGGCCGGCGTGCGGACGACGAGGGCGGACCGGAGGCGCCCGCGGCTGCCGTCGTGCGGTCCAGGACGATGGCCAGGAGGACGATCGGGATGCCTGCGGCCAGGGCGCTGCCGACGTCTACCGTCGACAGGGCCTGGTAGACGCGGTCTCCCAGGCCGTCCGCGCCGATCACGGAGGCGATGACGGCCATGGACAGGGCCATCATGATGGTCTGGTTGACGCCCAGAAGCAGCTCGCGGCGGGCGAGCGGCAGGCGTGCGGTCAGCAGCCGCTGCCGTCCGGTCGCGCCGAGCGACTCCACGGCCTCCAGGACGCCCTGGTCGGTCGAGCGCAGGCCGAGCGCGGTGAGGCGGGCCATGGGCGGCGCCGCGTAGACGACGGTCGCGAGGACGGCCGGGGCCACGCCGATGCCGAAGACGAGGACGACGGGCAGCAGGTACGCGAAGGCGGGCAGCGCCTGCATGGTGTCGAGGACGGGCCGCAGCGCGCGGAACGTACGGTCCGACAGGCCCGCGGCGAGGCCGAGGAGCGCGCCGACGGCGACGGACACCGCGACCGCGACGATCATCAGCGCGAGGGTGCGCATCGTGGGCACCCACATGCCGAGCAGGCCGCAGGCGGCGAACGAGGCGGTGGCGGTCACGGCGACCCGTACGCCCGCGACCCGCCAGGCGATCAGCGCCGCCGCTGCCGTCACTCCGGCCCAGCCGAGGGCCAGCAGGACGGTGTAGACCGCGTGTACGGCGGCGATGATCGCGCCGCTGATGTGCCCGAAGAAGTAGAGGAACGCCCAGTGGCTGTCGCGGTTGTCGATGATCCAGTCGCTGGCCCCGGTCAGGGGCTTGCTCAGGTCGACGGTGAGCGCGGAGGGCCAGGTGCCGCTGCCGTGGGCGGCGGCGGCCACGGGGACGAGGACGGCGGCGGCCGCGGCGAGGACGAGCAGCTTGCGGGCGGCGGGCCGGGCCCACAGGGCGCGGAGGAAGAGTGCCGCGGGGTGCGGCGCCGTGGCGTCCCGGCCTGGCGGCGCCGTCTTCATCTGCGGCGGAGCTGTGTGTACGGTCATGCCGCCGCCTTCCGCGAGGAGTCGAGGCCCGCCACCACGCCCAGCAGGCTGCGGTGGTCGACGACGCCGACGCAGCGGCCGCCGTCGACGACGCGGGCCGCCGTGCCCGTGCGGGCCACCGTCTCGATCGCCTCGGCGACGGTCGTCGTGGGGGCGAGGGACTCGCCCTCCTCCGACTCGCCCGCGGCGGCGGGCCGCATCGCGCGCCGGACGGTCAGGACCTGTTCGCGCGGGACGTCCCGTACGAAGTCGCGGACGTAGTCGTCCGCCGGGGAACCCACGATCTCCTCCGGCGTCCCGCACTGCACGACGCGGCCGTCGCGCATCAGCGCGATCCGGTCGCCGAGGCGCAGCGCCTCGGACAGGTCGTGGGTGATGAAGACCATCGTGCGGCCCTCGTCGCGGTGCAGGCGGACGACCTCCTCCTGCATGTCGCGGCGGATGAGCGGGTCGAGGGCGCTGAACGGCTCGTCGAAGAGGAGGACTTCGGGGTCGGCGGCGAGGGCGCGGGCGAGGCCCACGCGCTGCTGCTGGCCGCCGGAGAGCTGGCCGGGGCGGCGGTCCTCCATGCCCGCGAGGCCGACCTTCTCCACCATCTCGGCGGCCTTGGCGCGGCGTTCGGCCTTGGCGACGCCCTGGATCTCCAGCCCGTAGGCGACGTTGTCGAGGACGGAGCGGTGCGGGAGCAGCCCGAAGTGCTGGAAGACCATGGCCGCGCGGTGGCGGCGCAGGTCGCGCAGGGCACCCTTGTCCATGCCGCACACGTCCTCGCCGTCGATGGCGATGGTGCCGGAGGTCGGCTCGATGAGCCGGGTCAGGCAGCGGACGAGCGTGGACTTGCCGGAGCCGGACAGGCCCATGACGACGAAGACCTCGCCCTGGCGGACGTCGAAGGAGACGTCGCGGACGGCGACGGTGCAGCCGGCCTGCTCGCGCAGCTCCTCGGCGGAGAGGGCGGCCAGGTCGCTGCCGGGGACACGGTCGGCCTTCGGCCCGAAGACCTTCCACAGGTTGCGGACGCTGAAGACCGCCGGTGCGTCGGCCGCAGCCTGCGGCGCGTGCTCGGGCGTCTGCTCGGGCATCTGCTCGGTGGTTGCGCCTGTGCCGGCGCCGGTGCCGTTCATCGGGGGTCACCCCCGGTGCCGGGGCCTGCTACAAGCATTTCCGCGCACTTCTCTCCCACCATCAGGACCCCGATCATCGGGTTGACCGCGGGCATCGTCGGGAAGACGGACGCGTCCGCGATGCGGATGTTCTCCAGGCCGCGGATCCGCAGCTGGGGGTCGACCACGGCGAGGGCGTCGTCGGCGGCGCCCATCCGGCAGGTGCCGGCGGGGTGGTAGACGGTGTGTGCGGCCTTGCGGACGAGTTCGCTGATCTCGGCGTCGTCGGTGACGTCCGGGCCGGGGAAGACCTCGCGCTTGAGCCACTTCTTGAACGGCTCGGCCTCGGCGACCTTGCGGGCGAGCTTGATGCCGTCGACGAGGGTGCGGCCGTCGTAGTCGTCCTCATCCTCGAAGTAGCGGAAGTCGAGGGCCGGCTTGGCCTCGAGGTCCGCGGAGGTGAGGTAGAGCCGGCCGCGGGCGCGCGACTTGGGGATGTTGGGGGTCATGGACACGCCGTGCTCGGGGCGTTCGTAGCCCAGGCGCTCGGGGTTGTCCGTGAAGGGGATCTGGTAGAAGTGGAACATCAGGTCGGGTCCCTGGTGCTCCGGGTCGCGCTTGACGAACAGGCCCGCGTCGGAGTCCATCGCGGAGTTGCCGGGGATGGGCCCGTCGGTCTCCCAGACGATGACCGACTCGGGGTGGTCGATGAGGTTCTCGCCGACGCCCGGCAGGTCGAGCACGCAGGGTATGCCGAGCGCTTCGAGGTCCTCCTTCGGGCCGATGCCGGAGTGCATCAGCAGCCGGGGCGTGTCGACGGCGCCGGCGCACACCAGCACCTCGCGGCCGGCCTCGACGTAGATCTCCTCGCCGTCCTTGGTGCGCACGTGCACGCCCTTGGCGCGGGTGCCGTCCAGCTCCAGCTTGTGCGCCCAGGTCTCCAGCATGAGGCGGAGGTTGGGCCGGTCGCCGGCCTCCATGTGGGGGTGGAGGTAGGCGACGGAGGCGGAGGAGCGCTTGTTGTTCTCCGGGTGGTAGGAGAGGTCGAAGAAGCCGACGCCCTCGTCGAAGGGCTTGTCGTTGAAGCCGGTGACCTCGGGGACGCCGAGCGCGGTCTTGACCGCCTCGATCCAGTCCGAGGCGATGGCGTTCTGGTCCTTCTTCGCGACCCGCACGATGTTGTTGCGGAGCTTGCCGAAGTAGGGGTCCATGTCCTTCGCGCCCCAGCCGGCGGCGCCCGCGCTCTCCCACTCGTCCCAGTCGGAGGGCAGCGGCTTGAAGGAGATCAGGGTGTTGTGCGAGGAGCAGCCGCCCAGCACCTTGGCGCGGCTGTGCAGGATGTGCGAGTTGCCGCGGGGCTGTTCCGTGGTGGTGTACTCGTAGTCCAGCTCACCGCCGAGCAGGCCGAGCCACTTGCGCAGCGTCAGCACGTCCTCGCGGTCGATGTCGGAGGGGCCGCCCTCGATGACGACGACGGAGACACCGGGGTCCTCCACGAGGCGGGAGGCGATGACCGATCCGGCGGTG
The DNA here is from genome assembly GCF_014650335.1 of Streptomyces hiroshimensis. Classification (GTDB taxonomy): domain Bacteria; phylum Actinomycetota; class Actinomycetes; order Streptomycetales; family Streptomycetaceae; genus Streptomyces; species Streptomyces hiroshimensis. The sequence goes on along the minus strand of NZ_BMUT01000006.1, from coordinate 336,079 downwards.
CCGCCGCCGACGACGACGTAGTCGGCCGTGATCTTCTGGGCTGCGGGGGGCATGGGGGTACTCCTCGGGGCAGGAAGGTTCTTCGCTTACGGAATGAGGCTGGCTCAGCCGGCGAACCAGCGCACCGGCTCGGGCGCAAGGTTCTGGTAGATGTGCTTGGCCTCGCGGTATTCGGCCAGGCCCGCCGGGCCGAGCTCGCGGCCGATTCCGGACTTGCCGAAGCCGCCCCACTCCGCCTGCGGCAGGTAGGGGTGGAAGTCGTTGATCCAGACGGTGCCGTGGCGCAGCCGGCCGGCGACGCGGCGGGCGCGGCCCGCATCCTTGGTCCACACGGCGCCGGCGAGGCCGTACTCGGTGTCGTTGGCCAGGGCCACGGCCTCGTCCTCGGTGCGGAAGACCTCGACGGTGAGGATCGGGCCGAAGGTCTCCTCGCGGACGACCTTCATCGCGCGGTGGCAGTGGTCGAGGACGGTCGGCGAGTAGAAGTAACCGCCTGCGGGGCGCACCTCGTTCGGCTCCGGCTGGGCGCCGCCGCAGCGCAGCGTCGCACCCTCGGCCAGGGCGGAGGCGACGTAGGCCTCGATCTTGTCGAGCTGCTGCGCGGAGACCAGCGGGCCGCACTCGACGCCGTCCTCGGTGCCGCGGCCGAGGCGGATCTTCGCGGCGCGGCGGGCGAGTTCGGCCACGAAGCGGTCGCGGACGGACTCCTCGATGATGAGGCGGGAGCCGGCCGAGCAGACCTGGCCGCTGTGGATGAACGCGGCGTTGAGGGCCTGGTCGACGGCGGTGTCGAAGTCCTCGTCGGTCGCGCAGGCGTCGGCGAAGACCACGTTGGGGTTCTTGCCGCCGAGTTCGAGGGCGACCTTCTTCACGCTGGGCGCCGCGGCCTGCATCACCTTGGTGCCGGAGGCGAGGCCGCCGGTGAAGGAGACGAGGTCGACGTCCGGGTGCTCGGAGAGGCGGGCGCCCACGGGGTCGCCCGCGCCGGTGACGAGGTTGCCGACGCCGTCCGGCAGACCCGCCTCGGCCAGCAGCTTCATCAGCAGCACGGTGGACAGCGGGGTGACCTCGCTGGGCTTGATGACGAAGGTGTCGCCCGCCGCCAGCGCGGGGGCGATCTTCCAGCTGGCCTGCAGCAGCGGGTAGTTCCAGGGGGTGATCAGCGCGCAGACGCCGACCGGCTCGTGGACGACGACGCTGTGCACGGTGTCCGAGCCCGCGTCGACGACGCGCCCGCCGCCCTCGTTCACGACGAGGTCGGCGAAGTAACGGAAGGCGTCGGTCACGCAGTCGACGTCGGTGCGGCCCTCTTCGAGGGTCTTGCCGGTGTCCCGGCTCTCGGTCAGCGCGATCTCCTCGCGGTCGCGCTGGAGGAGGTCCGCGACGCGGCGCAGCAGCGCCGCCCGCTCGGCCACGGGAGTCCGCGGCCAGGCGCCCTGACCGCCGTCGAAGGCGCGGCGGGCCGCGGCGACGGCGGCGTCCGTGTCGTCGGCGCCGCCCTCGGAGACCACGGCGAGGGTCTTGGCGTCCGCGGGGTCGAGCACCTCCCGCTGGGCACCGGACGCGGCGGCGCGCCACACCCCGTCGACGTGGATGGTCTCGGCTGACGACATGTCTTCTCTGCCTTCCGGTTCCTGGTCTGTCCCGCTGCCGCCGGGCAGGACGCTCGGGCGGCAACGGGACGCGCCTAACCAAAAGGCGAAAAGCTATGCCTCTTTCTTCACAAAGAGTGACACGGGTCACTGAGCGTCGCTGCTGCCGCCCGTGTTCACGCAGTACCCCGAGGGGCAGAACGACCCCATCAGTACCCGGTAGATCTCCTGGTGCGACGGCCACTCGTCGGACGGCCCGGCGACCAGCAGTGCGTACTGCCGGTGGTCGGGGCCGTTGAACGCACGGTCGACAACGCGCCGCACGGTGCCGTCCGGCCGGATGTAGCTGTACGCCAGCTCGGCGGCGCCGGGCGTGGGGCCGGTCTCCTGCGTCAGCCACAGCTTGCGGTAGCCCTTGTTGCGGGACACCGCCCGCTCGGCCTCCTCCAGCGACGCGTACGGCGTCGGCTCCGGCCCGTCGAGCGTGAACACCTGGATCAGGCTGTTGCCGTCCGCCCGCCTGAAGAAGACGCTGGCGCCTTCCGTGGTGCGCTCCCAGCCCTGCGGGACGTCCACGCGGAAGCCCGAGGGGTCCTCCGTGCGGCGGAATCCGGCCGGGGCGCCCTGACCGGATCCCAGGCCGGATCCGGGCCCGGACCCCGGCGCGGACCCCGGTCCGGATCCGGAGAAGGCGCTGGGCGGGGTGCTCGGGGCGCTCGGAGTGCCCGGGCTGTAACCGCCCGTGAACCCCGTGCTCCCGCTGGTCATCCCTCCTGTCATCCCCAGGGAGCCCGTGGTGCCTGTGGTGCCCATGCTTCCTGTGGTGCCCGTGGTGCCCGAGATGCTGCCGTCCGACGGGCCCGGCGACGGCGGGGCGCTCGCGCTCACACCGGGCGACGCACTGCCGGAGCCGTCCGCGCCCGTACCGCCGCCGTCGTCCCGCATCAGGGCCCAGGCGCCGACGCCCAGGCCGCCCGCGAGGACCACCCCGGCCAGCGCACCGGCCAGGATCGCCGCGTGCGACGGCCCTTCGGGCAGGCCGTCCAGGGGGCCGGGGAGCAGATGGATCTCCGGCTCGTCGGGGTCGTGGAGGTGATCGTGGTCGCGAAGGTGGTCGGGGTCGTGGAGGTGGTCGGGGTCGTGGAGGTGGTCGGGGTCGCGTGCGGCGTCCCCTTGTGCTGCGTGCGGTCTCCGTCCGGGCGGTTCGTCCTCCACCCACTGCTGGAGATCAGCGTCCCAGCGGCTCATGTGCCCCGCCCCCTCACGCCAGCAGCCGGCCGGCCGCCTCGGCGACCGTGGCCGCCGAGGCCAGGCCGCCGGCGGCCGTGGCTCCACTGCTCAGCAGGGCCCGCAGCCGCACCAGGCGGCCGCGCTGCGTGCGGCCGGTGCGGCGGGCCTCGTCCTCCAGGCCGGCGAGCTCGTCGCCGACCGCGTCGACGCCGTCACCCTCGGCCCGTACGAGCAGGGGCAGTTGCCGACGCAGTGCCGCAACGGCCTCCAGCAGCTCGGGCGTCACGGCCAGGGCGTCCCGGGCGGAGTCGACGGCCCGGGCCTGCCGGCCCGCGGCGACCGAGCCTCCCGAGAGTTCCCCGACCGCGATGCCGCCGTCGCCGGGCGTCTCAGCCGGTACGCCGGCTAATCCGGCGTCTCCGGGAGTGTTCGGGCCGGCCCGCTCGGCGCGGTTCTCCGCCTGCGCGCGGTCCCCGGCGGCCACCGCGCCGCCCGTCATCCGGCCGATGGCGATGCCGCCACCGCCGCTGTTCTTCCGCTGTTCCGTCATGATCCCCCGTCCTTCGTGGTGTTCCTCGCCTGGGCGCCGCTGCCCGCGGCCACGGCGCCGCCGCTCATCGAGCCGATGAAGACGCCGCCCTCGCTGACCTGCACGATCTGCTGCTCGAACTGGTCGGTCTCATAGCCCTGGGAGCGCAGTGCGTCCCGTACGCCGCTCGCGATCCGGTCCTGGACCGTCTTCACGTAGCGGCTGATGTCCATCTCCTGGAACAGCGAGACGCTGCGCACCCCGGCGATCTCCCGAACCGAGCCCGCGGGGCCGTCCGGAACCGCGCGGCGCGGGTCGGCCAGCCAGGTGCGGAAGCCGGCGACGGCCGTGCGGAGCGCCGAGACCGCGGAGGCGAAGCCCGCGGCGGGGGCGGACAGCAGGGCGCGGGCGCCGTCGCGCAGGATGTCGTCCTCGCCGCGCGCGGCGATCACGTCGACCGCGCGGAACTCCGGCTTGACCGGCGTCAGGACGTGTGGCACGACCTCCAGGACCAGCATGCCGCCCTGGGTGTGCACCCTGACCAGCACGGACACGACGACCTGCTCGTCCCAGGCGCCGACACGGACCCGCAGGAAGTAGCGGCGGGCCTCGCCGCCCTCGTCCACGGCGTCCTGCAGGTGCCGCCGGACCACGGGCTCGTCGTAGCGGACCTCGGGCCGGTGCGGGCCGACCGGCAGGTAGACGAACTCCTCGACCTCCAGGTCCTTCAGCCGGTCGCGGCTGGTGGCAGCGGCGGAGTCGCGCAGCGCCTCCAGGCGGGGCCGGATGAGGTCGACGACGGCGCGCGCGGTGAACGGCACCCGGAGGTCACCCTTCGCCCCGTCCCGGGGCTTGAGCTCCAGGACGAACGACCACGGCTCGTACGGGCGGCCCATGCCGATGAACGGGCGGGAGGGGTCGTAGATCGTCAGCCCCGCGTACTGCTCGCGGTCGATCGTCGCCGCGATCCGCCGGTGGTAGCGCGAACGCGGCACCGCGCGGGGGTGGTGGGCGAACGCCTCCCGGCCGAGCTCCAGCCGCATGACGGAGGCGACGCGCTGGCGGTGCATCCACACCGGCAGCGCGAGGAGCAGCGGGAAGAGCAGGGCCGCCCAGCTGCCCATGCCCTCGAACAGGGCGACGAGGGCCGCGGCCCAGTAGGCGACCTGCAGCACGGGCGGGCCGACCGCCCGCAAGGCGCGCAGCGAGGCGTGACCCTTGAGCGCCCGGCGCAGGGTGGTGCGGTCGACGGCGTAGACGGCGCTCCCGCGCCCGGCGGCGGCCTGCCCGAGCCAGTGCACCACGCACACCACGGCATAGAGCCCGGCCCACGGAAGCGGGGCCTCCGGGAGGCTGCCCGTGTCGGTGACGAACCCGGTGGCGAAGAACGCGGCCCACAGGCCGGTCAGCAGCACGGCGGTGAGCACGTCCTGCGAGCGGGCCCGCAGCGCGTGGGTGAGCACCGGCACGACGTCGATGCCGAGGGACGGTGCGACGGGGCGTTCCTCGTGCTCCACCAGCTCTTCGATGACGCGGCGGCGGAAGTCGAGGTCGAGATAGGCCCCCGCACAGAGCAGGCGGGTGGCTTCACTGCGTGAGTCGGGCCTCGGTGTACCGGTCGTTTTCACCGGGCCGGGCGAGTTGGCCTGATCGGCTCTTGTGGATCCGGCGGATAAGGACATTGATCCCCCGATCGTCGAACTCACCTGCGAATATGCAGGAGTTGACGGATTTTCGGAGAACTCACAATAAGCCAACCGGCCCGTCACCGACCCCATAAGGAGCGGATGACGGGCCGAAACTCGACACCGTACGAGTGCCTCGACGCGCACCAGTGCGAATGTCGAGCTGTGGACTGGGAAGGTTTTTCGGGTGGGGCCCCGGCCGGGCACCGTACTGACGAAACAGGGGGCCTCCCGCAGCCGTGGCTGCGGGAGGCCCCCTGTCAGTGGCGTGCTGTCAGCGACGTGCCGTCAGCGGCGTGTGCCGGTCAGATGAGGCCGAGTGCACGGACCGCGTCGCGCTCCTCCGCCAGCTCCTGGACCGAGGCGTCGATGCGGCCGCGGGAGAAGTCGTTGATCTCCAGGCCCTGGACGATCTCGTACTTGCCGTCCTTGCAGGTGACCGGGAAGGAGGAGATGAGGCCCTCCGGGACGCCGTAGGAGCCGTCCGACGGGATACCCATCGAGGTCCAGTCGCCCTCGGCGGTGCCGTTGACCCAGGTGTGGACGTGGTCGATGGCGGCGTTGGCGGCCGAGGCGGCCGAGGACGCGCCGCGGGCCTCGATGATGGCCGCGCCGCGCTTGGCGACGGTCGGGATGAAGGTGTCGGACAGCCACGCCTCGTCGTTGACGATCTCGGCGGCGTTCTTGCCGGCGACCTCGGCGTGGAAGATGTCCGGGTACTGGGTGGCCGAGTGGTTGCCCCAGATCGTCAGGCGCTTGATGTCGGCGACGGACGAGCCGGTCTTCTTCGCCAGCTGCGAGAGCGCGCGGTTGTGGTCCAGGCGGGTCATCGCGGTGAAGCGCTCGGCCGGGACGTCCGGCGCGGCGGCCTGGGCGATGAGGGCGTTGGTGTTGGCCGGGTTGCCGACGACGAGGACCTTGATGTCGTCCGCGGCGTGGGCGTTGATGGCCGCGCCCTGCGGCTTGAAGATGCCGCCGTTGGCCTCCAGCAGGTCACCGCGCTCCATGCCCTTGGTACGCGGACGGGCGCCGACCAGCAGCGCGACGTTCGCACCCGCGAAGCCGACGTTCGGGTCGTCGGTGATGTCGATGCCGCGGAGCAGCGGGAAGGCGCAGTCGTCGAGCTCCATGGCGGTGCCCTCGGCGGCCTTCAGGCCCTGCGGGATCTCCAGCAGGCGCAGCTTGACCGGCACGTCCGCGCCGAGGAGCTGACCGGAGGCGATGCGGAAGAGCAGCGCGTAGCCGATCTGGCCGGCTGCACCGGTGACGGTGACATTGACGGGAGTGCGGGTCATGGCGATCTCCTGCTGCGAACTGGGGTTGGGTGTCCCTGCCCATGAGTGAGGATCTCTCTCGGTATCAAGAGATCCGGCGTCAGGCTATCCGACCCGGCCCGCTCCGAACCCCCGCCCCCGTGTGGGACGCCTCACCGTGGCGCGCCGGGGCACCGGCGGGCCTGTCGCTCGGCACGGCCCAGCCCGGCTCAGCCCGGCTCACCCCGCCGGAGCGGAGGGAGCGCGCGCCACCGTGCACCCCTTGGAGCCCGAGGTCAGCGTCGCGCAGGCCTTCGCCTTCCCCGGCCCGGACACCGCGACCATCGGGGTGTAGCCGTCGGCGTCGCGCACCACCCGGCCGGACTCCGTACGGGCGGGCGCGGCACCGTCCGCGGCCGCGTCTATCCGGACGGCGTCGCCCGGGGCCGCCTGCGTTATCCGCGCCCACGCCGCGCCGCACACCTGGCTGTAGCGGACCTCGACGTAGGACGTGCCGACCGTCGCGGAGCCGGCCGTCGTCGCGCGGCCGCCGCCGCAGCCCATGGCCTCGGGGTCTTTGCCACTGCACTCGGCGCCCGTGCACTTGACCCCGGCGGGCAGCACGGCGGAGGGCGAGGCGAGCGGCTGCACGCTGCCGGAGTCCCCGCCCGTGCCGTCGCCGACGCCCAGCAGCAGGACGGCCGCGGCGACGACGAGGAGCGCGCCCACGACGCCCGTGACGAAGAGGGCCGCGCGGCGGCGGGGTGCCGGGCCGTCGGCCGGGATCGCGTTCGCCCGGTAGTCGGGCGGCTGCGGCGAGCCCGGGACGGGCGGCCGCGGGGCCTGCCCGGAGGGTTCCGGAGCGACTGCGGGGCCTACCGGGCCGGCGGTTCCTGCGGGGCCCGCGGCCGGGCTCTCCTCCGCGGCTGCCGCCCGGCGCGCCGCCTCGTGGCACAGCGGTTCCGAGATCACCGCCCCCGGCTGCCCGCCGGCGCGGGCGGCCTGAGAGGCGGCCTGCGGCGCGCCCTGCGGAGGTCCGAACTCGCCCAGCGCGGCCCGCGCCCGGGCGATCCGGGCCGACTCCACCGTGGAGTCGTGCCGCAGCTCGCTGCGGCTCCACGCCCGCTCGGCGAGCTCCCACATCGTGCTCAGGTGGACCACATCGGTCCCGGTCGCCTCGGCCAGCGCCTCGGCGGCCCCCAGCGGCGGCAGCAGCCGCCCGCCGAGATAGCGCTCCCACGACGTCTTGCTGTAGCCCGTGCGGTCCGCGACGGCACCGACGCTCAGCCCGCTGCGCTCCACGAGTCTGCGCAGCTGTTCGGTGAATTCGCGCACTTCCGGGTCGAGTTCCTCCGGTAGCGCCCTCCAACGAGGCATTGCACTCCCCTGTCCCCCGATGTCTGCGGTGCTCTTCCCGTGCCGTGACCCTTTTCCGTGCTGTGCCGTGCTGTACACCGTGCTGTGTTGCCGTACCGGGCCGTGCTGTGTCGCTGCACCGGCCGTGCCGCGCCCGGCCGTGCCGCGGCGCCCCTTCCGCAGCCTCGGTGCTGGCTACCCAGGGGGATGCCGCAATCCAGCATGGCAGTTCCCATCGGCGGGGCGCATCGTGGCATTTGGGTTAATCAGGGGTCCCGCCATGCGCCCTTGTCACATCTGCTGCACAACTGATACGCGACGGCGAACTCGTCGCAGAACCGTCACCCCCGGGCCACAGCAGGCTTGAAGATCTTGAAGCCCGAACTCGCGATCATGAAACTCATGGGCGGGGCGGTGGCCGGTCCCCCCACGGGGGTGGAGGACCGGCCACCGCGGCCGCTCACGCGACTGCCGGCACGCCGTTCACACGGCTGCCGGCACGAGCTTCCTCTGCAGGTTCGCCTCGACGGCCGCGAGGAACTCCTCGGTGGTCAGCCAAGGGGTCTCCGCACCGACCAGCAGGGCCAGGTCCTTGGTCATCCGCCCGCTCTCGACCGTCTCCGTGCACACCCGCTCCAGCGTCTCCGCGAACGCGACGACCTCGGGCGTGCCGTCCAGCCTGCCGCGGTGGGCCAGGGCCCGGGTCCAGGCGAAGACCGAGGCGACGGGGTTGGTGGAGGTCGCCTTGCCCTGCTGGTGGCGGCGGTAGTGGCGGGTGACGGTGCCGTGCGCGGCCTCGGCCTCCAGCGTGCGGCCGTCGGGCGTCATGAGGACCGAGGTCATGAGGCCGAGCGAGCCGAAGCCCTGGGCGACGGAGTCGGACTGGACGTCGCCGTCGTAGTTCTTGCAGGCCCAGACGTAGCCGCCGGACGACTTCAGCGCGGCCGCCACCATGTCGTCGATGAGGCGGTGCTCGTACGTCAGCCCGGCCGCATCGAAGTCCGCCTTGAACTCGGCGTCGAAGACCTCCTGGAAGAGGTCCTTGAACCGGCCGTCGTACTTCTTCAGGATCGTGTTCTTGGTGGACAGGTAGACCGGGTAGCCGCGGCCCAGGCCGTAGCGGAACGAGGCGCGCGCGAAGTCGCGGATCGAGGCGTCCAGGTTGTACATCGCCAGGGCGACGCCGGGGCCCGGGAAGTCGTAGACCTCCAGCTCCAGCGGCTCGGTGCCGTCCTTCGGGGTGAAGGTCACGGCCAGGGTGCCCGCGCCGGGGATCTTCAGGTCGGTCGCGCGGTACTGGTCGCCGAAGGCGTGACGGCCGACGACGATCGGCTTCGTCCAGCCGGGTACGAGCCGCGGCACGTTCGCCATGATGATCGGCTCGCGGAAGATCACCCCGCCGAGGATGTTGCGGATGGTGCCGTTGGGCGAGGGGTACATCGCCTTGAGGCCGAACTCCTCGACCCGCGACTCGTCCGGCGTGATCGTCGCGCACTTCACGCCGACGCCGTGCTGCCGGATGGCGTGCGCGGCGTCGACGGTCACCTGGTCGCCGGTGGCGTCACGGTGCTCGATACCCAGGTCGAAGTACTTCAGTTCGATGTCGAGGTGGGGCAGGATCAGCCGGTCCTTGATGAACCGCCAGATGATCCGGGTCATCTCGTCGCCGTCGAGCTCGACGACCGGGCCCACTACCTTGATCTTGGCCATGACGGGGAACGTCCCTCTCGCGGGCAGCACCGGCCCTTTCCCGCCCTGCGGGGCAGGAAAGGGATCACCTCGTCATCAAGCTACTCGAAATCGGGCAAACCCGGTCGGGTCTAGACCGTGAAGTGGAGGATGTCCTCCAGGAACGGCACCTTCAGCCACGGGTGCGGCTGCGCCATCAGGGACAGCAGCAGGATCGCCACGCCCAGCCCGCCGTACGTGATCATGTCGGTGAACCGGGAGCGCACGGCCAGCATGCCCACGGACGGCAGGGCCCAGCGCAGCACCGCACCGCCGATCATCGCCAGCCCGATCAGCAGCGTCCCGACCCGGAACGCGTCGAAGGCGGTGATCAGCAGCCCGAGCCCCGTCACGCCCATGACCGCCAGCAGCGGCCACTGGCGCGCCGGCGCCGGGGCGTCCCCGGGGGCGGCGCGCCCGCCCCCCTCGGGGCGGGCGGTGTCCCGCGTGAGCTGGAAGCGGCGCCCCTTGCCCGCGCCCGGCTCCCTGCCCGCACCCGGTTCCTTGCCCGCGCCCGGTTCCTTGCCGCCCGCGCCCGGCTCCTTGCCCGCGCCGGGCTCCGCTCCCGCGCCCGGCTCGCCCGGCTCCTTCTCAGCCCGCATTGCCGCTTCCGGCGGCGCGCTCGGCGGCCTCCACCACGTTGACCAGCAGCAGGGCGCGGGTCATCGGGCCGACGCCGCCCGGGTTGGGCGAGACCCAGCCGGCGACCTTGGCGACCGCCGGGTCCACATCGCCCATGATCTTGCCCTCGCCGTCGCGGCTGACGCCGACGTCCAGCACGGCCGCGCCGGGCTTGACGTCCTCCGGCTTGATCAGGTGGCCCACGCCCGCCGCGGCGACGATGACGTCGGCCTGGCGCAGGTGCGCCGACAGATCACGGGTACCGGTGTGGCAGAGGGTGACCGTGGAGTTCTCGGTCCTGCGGGTCAGCAGCAGGCCGATCGAGCGGCCGACGGTGATGCCGCGGCCCACGACCACGACGTGCTTGCCGCCCAGCTCGACGCCGTGGTGGCGCAGCAGCTCGATGATGCCGTTGGGGGTGCAGGGCAGCGGGCCGGTCTCGTTGAGGACCAGGCGGCCGAGGCTCATCGGGTGCAGGCCGTCGGCGTCCTTGGCCGGGTCCATCAGCTCCAGGACCCGGTTGGTGTCGATGCCCTTGGGGAGGGGGAGTTGGACGATGTAGCCGGTGCAGTCGGGGTTGTCGTTGAGCTCGCGGACGACCGCCTCGATCTCCTCCTGCGTGGCCGTGGCGGGCAGTTCACGCTGGATGGACGCGATGCCGACCTCGGCACAGTCGCGGTGCTTGCCGGCCACGTACCACTTGCTGCCGGGGTCGTCGCCCACGAGGAGGGTGCCGAGACCGGGCTGGACGCCCTTGGCCTTCAGCGCCTCCACGCGCACGGTGAGTTCGGACTTGATCGCTGCTGCGGTGGCCTTGCCATCGAGAATCTGGGCGGTCATGACCCCATCCTCGCGGATGGAGTGGCCATGGTTCCAATCAGGGCGGTCCGCGGTTGGTGACGAATTCGCACCGGTTATTCCCGGGAGCCCCTGCGGCCCCGACGATACGGGTATCAGCTGGACAAAAGTCAGTGGCCCGATAACGATGATCCGCGTGCCGCGCGTGCAAATCGGGGGCGAGCCGCTGACACAACTCTCCTCCGAATGCCTGCGCCGTCCCCGCACGACACCGACGGAGGAAATCCCCAGCATGAGCTTCGGCGATCAGAACAACCCGTACGGCGCGCCCCAGCAGGCGCCCGGTTACGGATATCCGCAAGCGCCTCAGGGCGCCCAGCCCGGCCAGCCGTACGCCGCGTACCCGCAGGCGCAGGGCGGTTACGCCGGTGCGCCGCAGGGCCCGCAGGTAATGCCGGGCATCACCAAGGCCGCGCGCATCATGCTCTACTGCATCGCCGCAGTGCACGTGGCTCTGGCGGGCTTTTTCGGCACCCTGATCGCCGCGATCAAGGACAAGGCCGACGAGGTCGGCCCGGGCCGGACGGTCCGGACCGCGCAGGGCGACGAGGTCGACGTCGACAAGGCCGTCGACATCGGCAAGGGCGTCCTCGGCTTCTTCATCCTGCTCGCCCTGGTGTTCGCCGTTATCGGCATCATTCTCGCCGTGCGCTACGCCAAGGGCGGCAATGGCGTCCGCGTCGGTTCGATCGTCTACGCGTCTTTCGGCATCATCGGCGGACTCCTGAGCTCCTGGGCCTACGGACTCGGCCTGATCACGTTCATCCTGTCGATCCTGGTGATCATCTTCGCGGCCAAGCAGGCCACGGCGGAGTGGTTCCGCCGCCCGCGCTTCTGAGCGACGCTTCGGCGGACCACCCGGAGGCCCGTACCCCCGACGTGATCGGGGGTACGGGCCTCCGGCCGTTCCGCGGCCTCAGTGGAAGAAGTGGCGCGTGCCCGTGAAGTACATCGTCACGCCCGCCGCCTTCGCGGCCTCCACGACCTGCTCGTCGCGGACCGAACCGCCCGGCTGCACCACGGCCTTGACGCCCGCGGCCGTCAGCACCTCCAGCCCGTCCGGGAAGGGGAAAAAGGCGTCGGAGGCGGCGTACGAGCCGCGCGCCCGCTCCTCGCCCGCCCGCTGCACCGCCAGCTTCGCGGAGTCGACGCGGTTGACCTGGCCCATGCCGACGCCGACGGTCGCACCGTCCTTGGCCAGCAGGATCGCGTTGGACTTCACCGCGCGGCAGGCGCGCCAGGCGAAGGCCAGCCCGGCCAGCTCGTCGGCGGAGAGCGCCTCGCCCGTGGCGAGCGTCCAGTTGGCCGGGTCGTCGCCCTCGGCCTGGAGCCGGTCCTTGGCCTGGACGAGGACGCCGCCCTCGACGGGACGGGACTCGCCGTGCGCCGCGGGGGCGTCGGCGCAGCGCAGCACGCGGATGTTCTTCTTGCGGGCCAGCACCTCGACGGCGCCGTCCTCGTAGGCCGGGGCGACGATGACCTCGGTGAAGATCTCGGCGACCTGCTCGGCCATGGCGACCGACACCGGGCTGTTGACGGCGATCACGCCGCCGAACGCGGACAGCGGGTCGCACTCGTGGGCCTTGCGGTGGGCCTCGGCGACGTCCGAACCGACGGCGATGCCGCACGGGTTGGCGTGCTTGATGATCGCGACGCAGGGGTCGGTGTGGTCGTACGCCGCCCGGCGGGCCGCCTCGGTGTCGACGTAGTTGTTGTAGGACATCTCCTTGCCGTGCAGCTGCTCGGCGTAGGCGAGGCCCTTGCCCGTGCCGTCCGTGTAGAGGGCGGCGGGCTGGTGGGGGTTCTCGCCGTAGCGCAGGACCTGCTTGCGCTCGTAGGAGACGCCGATGAAGTCGGGCCAGGGGCCCTCGTCGGCTCCGTAGCCTTCGGCGAACCAGTTGGCGACGGCCACGTCGTAGGCGGCGGTGTGCTGGAACGCCTCGGCGGCCAGGCGCTTGCGCTGCGCGAGGTCGAAGCCGCCGTCGGCGACGGCCTTGAGGACGTCCTGGTAGCGGCCGGGGTTGACCACGACGGCCACCGAGGGGTGGTTCTTGGCGGCGGCGCGGACCATCGAGGGGCCGCCGATGTCGATCTGCTCCACGCACTCGTCGGGCGAGGCGCCGGAGGCGACGGTCTCCCGGAACGGGTAGAGGTTGACGATCACCAGCTCGAACGGCTCCACGCCCAGCTCGGCGAGCTGCTCGCGGTGGGAGTCCAGGCGCTGGTCGGCCAGGATGCCGGCGTGGACGCGCGGGTGGAGCGTCTTGACGCGGCCGTCCAGGCACTCGGGGAAACCGGTGAGCTCCTCGACCCGGGTGACCGGGACGCCGGCGGCGGCGATCCGGCCGGCCGTCGAGCCGGTCGAGACGAGCTCGACGCCCGCCTCGTGCAGACCGCGCGCGAGCTCCTCCAGCCCGGCCTTGTCGTAGACGCTGACCAGCGCGCGGCGGATGGGCCGCTTCATACCTTCGGCGGTCACAGGAATTTCACCTTTCGTCCCTCTATGCGGTAGCCGTTGCGGGCCAGGCGCCCCACGACCTCGACGAGCAGATCGCGCTCGACTTCCTTGATCCGCTCGTGCAGTGCGGATTCGTCGTCCTCGTCCCGGACCTCGACCACGCCCTGCGCGATGATCGGGCCGGTGTCGACGCCGTCGTCGACGAAGTGGACGGTGCACCCGGTCACCTTGACGCCGTACGCGAGTGCGTCGCGCGCGCCGTGGGCGCCGGGGAAGCTGGGCAGCAGGGCGGGGTGCGTATTGATCACGCGGCCCCCGAAGCGGGCCAGGAACTCCTTGCCCACGATCTTCATGAAACCGGCCGAGACCACGAGGTCCGGCTCGTGGGCCGCGGTGGCCTCGGTCAGCGCGCGGTCCCAGGCGTCGCGCGTCGGGTGGTCCTTGACGCGGCAGACGAACGTGGGGATCCCGGCGCGCTCGGCCCGCTCCAGGCCGGCGATGCCGTCCCGGTCGGCGCCCACGGCCACGATCCGGGCGCCGTAGCCCTCCGGGTCGGCGGCGATCGCATCGAGCAGGGCCTGCAGATTGGTGCCGGAGCCGGAGACGAGGACGACGAGGCGGGCGGGGGGCGCGGGAGGCGGGGAGGCCACGGTGGGGCCCTTTCTCGCGGGCGGAGCGGTGTCAGCGGTCTGAGCGGTGTGATGGGCGTACGGTGTGCACGGCCCTACGGTTTGTATGGTCGTACGAGACGAGGGCGTCGCCGGATACGGGGGACTCTACGAACCCGCCGACCGCCAGCAACGATACCGGCACACCGAACGGCCCCCGCGGGACGGGGGCGCGCGCGGAAGGTAGCGTCTGGAAGCAGCGCACGGAAAAGCGCGGGCCACGTGCACGGAATCCGGGCGCGACGCCGTACGTTCGGAGTGCGGTAGGCACGGACGCCGGGGATGTGCCGTACGTCCCGGGCGTGCGGGCACACATCCTGGACGGCGCACATCCTGGGCGTGCCGGACGACGACACAAGGGGAAGACACACTCCACATGCCGGACCGACGCCGTCACGCGGCTCACCCCCTCGCGCTGCCCACCCGCACCCCCGGCGGCGGTGCGATGAGGAACGCCCGCATGTCGCACGACCGCCCCACGCCGTCCTCCTCCGGCGAGCAGCGGGACAACCCCTTCGCGCCCCCGCCGGAGGGACAGCCCGACCAGCCGTGGCAGCCGCGGCAGCGCCCGCAGGGGCCGCAGGGCCACGCGGACGGCCGGGGCGGCGGGCAGGGGGACGGCTCGCAGGACGGAGGCGAGGACGGGAACGGCTCCGGCGACGGACGGCAGCAGCCCCCGGCGTGGGGCAGCCAGTGGAGCAGCCGGCAGCCCGGCCGCCACGACGGCGGCTTCGGCGGCGGCCCGGGCGGCCCCGCAGGCGGCCCGGGCGGGAACGGCGGCCTGCGCTGGGACCCCACGGACCCCGCCCAGCGGCGCGCCCGCTACGCCCTCCTCGCAGGCATGTGGGGCTTCTTCTTCGCCCTGTTCAGCATCCCCTACGTCGCCCTGCTGCTCGGCGCCCTCTCCGTCTACTGGGGCGTCAGCGCGCTGCGCGCCAAGTCCCGCCCGCAGCGGCAGGATCCCGACACCCCGGCGGCCCCCGCCCCGCCGCCCGGCGCCTTCCGCCCGCAGACGACGGCGGCGGTCAGCGGCCTGGTGACGGGCGGGCTGGCGCTGGCCATCGCGGCGGCGACGTTCGTCTTCCAGATCGTCTACAGCGACTACTACACGTGCGTGGACGACGCCCTGACCCAGAGCTCCCAGCAGGCGTGCGAGAAGCACTTGCCGAAGCAGCTGAGGCCGCTGCTGGGGACGCGGGACTAGCTGTTGGGGACGAGGGGCTGAAGCCTTTCAGCCCCGGTCCGGGGGCCCCGCGTCGCGCGGCTCGAACGCCGGCATCAGCCCGCCCCCGGACTCCCGCAGCGCGGCCCACCGCACCTGCCGCGCGCCCGTGTCGTGCCAGGCCGCCGCGTCGAACGCCGGCACCTGGGCCGCGCCTCTCCCCCGCCGTCCGCTCTCTTTCGCCCGCCGGCGCCCGAACCACCCGCGCCGCACGGTCTGCGTGCCGGATGCGGGCGCGGCGGCCGGAGCGGCGAGGCCCACCGGGGCGGACCCCGCCGGTGCGCCCCGTACGGGCAGCGCCTCCACGGCCGTGGCGCCCGGCTCGGCCGACCATGCGGGCCCTGCTCCGGGCCGGGCGAAGGACAGCGTCGCCGTGTCGGCCCGCACCCCCGCCCCCGCCGCGCGGGCACCCGTACCCACGCCGAAGCCCAGCCAGGAGCCCACCGCCCGGGCGGCAGGAGCGCCGGTCCACCAGCGGGCGCGTGCCCGGCGCGCCTTCCGCGGCCGGTCGGCCCGCCCGGGCGGCACCCGGCGGTGGGTGCCCGCGGCAGGCCGCGCGGACGGGGCCCCGGCCAGGGCGACGACCCCCAGGCCGGGGGCCGACGCGGCGGTCACCCGTGGTTCCGCTGACGTGTCGCCCAGGGCGATGCGCCGCCGCAGCCACCGCAGCACGATGGCCCCGGGCACGCTCACGACGGTCGTCCAGGCGAGCGCGGCCGCGCCGACCAGCCGGCAGGAGGGCCCGAAGGTGGCGAGGACGGACGCGCCCAGGCTGCCGCCCGCCGCGTAGGTCAGCAGGGTGATCACGAGCGCGCAGAAGAAGGAGCCGAGGGCGGCGATGGCTGCGGTCTCGCCGAGGCCCGACCGGGCCAGGTCCGCGCTGCGGCGCGGCACGGCGGCGTAGGCGACGGTGGCCCCGGCCGCGAGGCTCACCGCCGCGGAGGCGGCCAGGGGCAGCGGCTCGGCGGGGCCCGGGGCGGGGAGGATCGCGAAGAGCGGGAAGGACGGCAGCAGCGGGTACGTGGTGATCCCGAGGGGCGCGACGGCCCCGGCCGTGCCCACCGCGAAGCCCGGCCCGAGCCCGTAGGCCGCGGCCCAGACCACGGCGTTGGGCAGCAGCGCGAGGCACAGCAGCAGCACCGCGGCGCGGCCCGACCAGGCCGCGGTGATCTGCAGGAGGGACTCGCGGGCGGCGCCCGCGTGGACGGCGAGGGAGGCCGCGAGGAGGACGGCGGCCCCGCTGAGCAGGACGACGGTGCCCGCCGTCCCCGCGCGCAGGGCCGCGGCCGACCGGGGCCGGGTGAACCAGTGCCGCAGGCGCGCGGGGACCGGCGCGAGGGCCCGGCGGAGGACCGGCGGCAGCGTGCCGTACGGGCGTCCCGCGGCGGCCCACATCCCGGCCGCGACGGACGCCCCCGCGACGACCGGCACGTGGAGCAGGGCGCTCAGCGGCTCGACCCGTACCGGGCCCGAGGAGGCGTAGAGGACGGCTCCCACCGCGACGAGCAGATAGCCGCCGAGAAGGGCCGGGGCGGCCTTGCGCGGGGCGGGGCAGGGCCCGGGCTCCGCCGGGACCGGCGGTTCCGTCGGAACGGGCGCGAGGGGCGGGCTCATGGCGAGGACTTCCTCGGGCGTGAGCTCCTCGAAGGGCACCGCTTCGGGGTACAGGAGGAGGTCGTCGTGGTCGTCCTCCGGCTCCTCCGCCGGTTCCAGGGCGTGCCGCGCGGCGCGGTAGAGCAGCCAGCAGGGCAGGACGGTCAGCAGCATCGGGGTCAGGCCGAGGGGGGCGGGCGCCCCGGTGAGCGTGTCGGTGCGGACGAGGTCCGCGCCGTGGGCGAGCAGCCACAGGCCGGCGGCGGAGCGCAGGGCCTCGCCCGCGCCGCCGTCCGGGTAGGGCGAGGTGATCCACAGCAGCAGGACCACGACGGCCAGTGCCCCGAGCCCGAGGCCCGCGGCGATCGCCCCGCCGACGAGCACCGTGCCCGCCGGTGGCGGCGCACCGGCGCCGGGCCGGCCGGGCGAGGGCAACGACGGGCTGTGCTCGGCATCGTGGGTCACATGGTCATGCTGCCAAGAACACGCCTTTCGTTCGGGTAGCGGGTAAATGACCGTCGTGTCGCTTTTGATGCACGGATAAACCTATTTGACACACAATCACCCCTGCTGGGTCCGAGCCCGGAACGGGCACGGGCCCGCACCCCCCGAGGGGTGCGGGCCCGTGCACGGGAACCGTCAGGCTCAGGCGCCCAGCGCGGCGCGCGCGAGGCGGGCCGTCTCGGACGGGGTCTTGCCGACCTTCACACCGGCGGCCTCAAGGGCCTCCTTCTTCGCCTGGGCGGTGCCGGACGAACCGGAGACGATGGCGCCGGCGTGGCCCATGGTCTTGCCCTCGGGCGCGGTGAAGCCCGCCACGTAGCCGACGACCGGCTTGGTGACGTTGGCCTTGATGAAGTCCGCGGCACGCTCCTCGGCGTCGCCGCCGATCTCGCCGATCATCACGATCAGCTCGGTCTCCGGGTCGGCCTCGAACGCGGCGAGCGCGTCGATGTGCGTGGTACCGATGACCGGGTCGCCACCGATGCCGACGGCGGAGGAGAAGCCGATGTCACGGAGCTCGTACATCATCTGGTAGGTCAGCGTGCCGGACTTGGACACGAGACCGATGCGGCCGGGCTTGGTGATGTCGCCCGGGATGATGCCGGCGTTGGACTGGCCCGGGGTGATGAGACCGGGGCAGTTCGGGCCGATGATGCGGGTCTTGTTGCCCTTCGAGCCCGCGTACGCCCAGAAGGCGGCGGAGTCGTGGACGGCGATGCCCTCGGTGATCACGACGGCCAGCGGGATCTCGGCGTCGATCGCCTCGACGACGGCGGCCTTCGCGAACGCCGGCGGGACGAAGACGACGGTGACATCGGCACCGGTCTTCTCCATCGCCTCGGCGACCGAGCCGAAGACGGGCACGGAGGTGCCGTCGAAGTCGACGCTCGTGCCGGCCTTGCGCGGGTTCACGCCACCGACGATGTTGGTGCCGTCGGCCAGCATGAGCTTGGTGTGCTTCATGCCCGTGGCGCCGGTCATCCCCTGGACGATGACCTTGCTGTCCTTGGTGAGGAAGATAGCCATGGTTGTGGAGTCCTCGTCCCTTACTTAGCCGCAGCCAGCTCGGCGGCCTTGTCGGCCGCGCCGTCCATGGTGTCCACGCGCTGGACCAGCGGGTGGTTGGCGTCGGACAGGATCTTGCGACCCAGCTCCGCGTTGTTGCCGTCGAGGCGCACGACCAGCGGCTTGGAGACGTCCTCGCCCTTGCTCTTGAGGAGCTCCAGGGCCTGGACGATGCCCTTGGCGACCTCGTCGCACGCGGTGATGCCACCGAAGACGTTGACGAAGACGGACTTGACGTCCGGGTCGCCGAGGATGATCTCGAGACCGTTGGCCATGACCTCGGCGGAGGCGCCGCCACCGATGTCGAGGAAGTTGGCGGGCTTGACGCCGCCGTGGTTCTCACCGGCGTACGCGACGACGTCGAGGGTGCTCATGACGAGACCCGCGCCGTTGCCGATGATGCCGACCTGGCCCTCGAGCTTGACGTAGTTCAGGCCCTTGGCCTTGGCGGCCGCCTCGAGGGGGTTGGCCGCGGCCTTGTCCTCGAGCGCCTCATGCTCCGGCTGGCGGAAGTCGGCGTTCTCGTCGAGCGAGACCTTGCCGTCGAGGGCGATGACGTCGCCGCTCGCGACCTTGGCCAGCGGGTTGACCTCGACGAGGAGCGCGTCCTCGGCGACGAAGGTCTTCCACAGGGTCACCATGACCTCGGCGACCTTCTCGGCGACCTCGGCCGGGAACTTCGCCTGGGCGACGATCTCGCGGGCCTTCTCGATCGTGACGCCCTC
The DNA here is from genome assembly GCF_014650335.1 of Streptomyces hiroshimensis. Classification (GTDB taxonomy): domain Bacteria; phylum Actinomycetota; class Actinomycetes; order Streptomycetales; family Streptomycetaceae; genus Streptomyces; species Streptomyces hiroshimensis. The sequence continues at coordinate 316,992 of NZ_BMUT01000006.1, read as the reverse complement.
GTTGGCGTTGACCGGGACCTTGGCGAGCTTCTCGGGGGTCGTCGCGGCGACCTCCTCGATGTCCATGCCGCCGGCGACCGAGGCCATGGCCAGGAAGGTGCGGTTGGTGCGGTCGAGGAGGTACGAGACGTAGTACTCCTCGAGGATCTCGGGAGCGGTCTCGGCGATCATCACCTTGTGGACCGTGTGGCCCTTGATGTCCATGCCGAGGATGTCCGTCGCGCGGGCGACGGCCTCGTCCGGGGTGGCGGCCAGCTTCACGCCACCGGCCTTGCCACGGCCACCGACCTTGACCTGGGCCTTGACGACCGACTTGCCGCCCAGCCGCTCGGTCGCCGCGCGGGCGTCCTCAGGCGTGTCAATGACTTCACCGGCCAGCACCGGTACACCGTGCTTGGCGAAGAGGTCCCTCGCCTGGTACTCGAACAGGTCCACGCGCGTCCGTCCCTTTTCCATGGATATCGCGGTTCGTTGTCTGCGCGGGCGTGCCGCTGGGCGGCGTGACGACGCGATCTCCGCAGGGGTCCGGGGGTTGCGCCCCGGGGTAGCACGGGCGAGGGCGGCACACGTTCACCGTTGACGCGGCATGTCCGTCTCGCAGGTTATCCCCGCAGGCGGGGAGGCCCTAAATCAGAGCTCACACTCCGGCCGTGATTACGCTCACAGATCGCGACGGAATCCGTACGCATCCGGCCTACCGGCGCGTGCGCGGCGGCCGGTCAGGCGGCGGTGCCGGGCACGGGCAGCGGGCGCTTCTCCAGGGCGGCGGCCATCACCTCCGGGAAGAGGTCCGGGGTGCAGGCGAAGGCCGGTGCACCGAGGGCCGCCAGGGCCGCCGCGTGCTCGCGGTCGTAGGCGGGAGCGCCCTCGTCGGAGAGTGCGAGCAGCGTCACGAACTGCACTCCGGAGGCCTTCATGGCCGCCACCCGTTTGAGCATGCCCTCGCGGATCCCGCCCTCGTAGAGATCACTGATGAGGACCACGACGGTTTCCGCCGGGCGGGTGATCCGTGACTGGCAGTAGGCGAGCGCGCGGTTGATGTCGGTGCCGCCGCCGAGCTGGGTGCCGAAGAGCACGTCGACCGGGTCGGTCAGCTGGTCGGTGAGGTCGACTACGGAGGTGTCGAAGACGACGAGGCGGGTGTCGAGGGCGCGCATCGAGGCGAGGACGGCGCCGAAGACGGAGGCGTAGACGACGGACGCCGCCATGGAGCCGGACTGGTCGATGCAGAGGATCACGTCCTTCTTCACCGCCCGTGCGGCCCGGCCGTAGCCGACGAGCCGCTCGGGGACGACCGTGCGGTACTCGGGCAGGTAGTTCTTGAGGTTCGCCCGGATGGTGCGGTCCCAGTCGATGTCGCGGTGGCGGGGGCGCCTGATCCGGGCGGAGCGGTCGAGGGCGCCGGTGAGGGTGGCGCGGGTGCGGCCGGCCAGGCGCCGCTCCAGGTCCTCGACGACCTTGCGGACCACGGTGCGGGCGGTCTCCTTCGTGGTCTCGGGCATCGCCTTGTGGAGGGAGAGCAGCGTGCCGACGAGGTGGACGTCGGCCTCGACCGCTTCGAGCATCTCCGGCTCCAGGAGGAGCGAGGAGAGGCCGAGCCGGTCGACGGCGTCGCGCTGCATCACCTGAACGACGGATGCCGGGAAGTACGTGCGGATGTCCCCCAGCCAGCGGGCGACGCGCGGCGCGGAGCCGCCGAGGCCGACCTCGCGCGGGCCGCCGGGCCGCCCGCCGCCGGCACCCGGGCCCGGGCCGTACGGGCCGTAGAGCGCCTCCAGGGTGCGGTCCATTGCGGCGTCGGTGCCGGAGAGGGCCCGGCCGGTGCCGTCCGCGGCGCCGTCGCCGCCGAGGACGAGGCGCCAGCGGCGCAGGCGCTCGTCGGCCGGGGTGGTACGGGATTCTGCGGCCGTACGGGAATCCGTGGCCGTACGAGGTGAGGTCATCGTGCGGCTCCTGGGGTGGTGGGGGTGGCAGGGCCGGGGGCAGAGGGATCGGGGGCAGAGGGATCGGGGAGGCCGAGGAGGAGCCGGAGGGTGGGCAGCACGGCGGCCGCCCGGCCCGGGTCCAGGGGCGGCGCGGCCGCGGGCCGGGCTCCGGGGCGAGTGACGCTGCCGCCGGCCGGTCCGCCGTGGCGGACGAGCTCACCGAGAGTGCGGCGCACGCCGGGGTCGTAGGCGGAGAAGGTGCGCCGGAGGAGGGGCAGGACGTCGGTGAAGGCCGCCGGGGGCACACCGGTGAGCCAGTCGTCCACGAGGGAGAGCAGACGCTCGTCGTGGACGAGCAGCATGCCGCCGGAGCCGCCGCTGCCGAGGAACCCTTCGATCCAGGCGGCGGCCTGCGCCGGCTCGGTGCCGGTGGACAGAGCGAGCCCCATGAGCCGGGCGGCCCGCCCGTCGGGCAGCAGTCCGTCGTCGAGCAGCAGCCGCGCGGCCCGCCCCCGGATGCCCCCGGGCAGCCCGTCCCGCCCGGCGAGCACACCGAGCACGCCGGACCAGCGGTGGCGGAGGCCGGAGGGCGCGCCGGTCTCCGGGGCGGTCTCCGGAGCGGTCTCCGGAGCGGTCTCCGGAGCGGTCTCCGGAGCCAGCAAGGTCACCGCTTGATGGACCGCGTCCACATGGCCCCTCATGGCCTCCGCGGCGTCGGCGTCGAGGCCCGCGCAGGCCGCCGGGAAGCCGACGAAGATGCGTTCGGCAAGGCCCGCGGCGACCTTGCCGAGGGCGGCGGTGTCCCTGCGGCGAACGTCGCCGTAGCGCACGGAGCGGACGAGGGCGGGAAGGGCCTCGGCGAGGTGGACGACGTCCGCGTCGAGGGCGGCGCGGTCGGCCAGGACGCGCATCACGGCCGGGAGGGCGCCGGGGAGCTCCGCCAGCAGGCAGTGCTCGGCGAGGGCCGTGACGTCGGCGAGGGCGGCGGAGCCGACGGCCCGGGCCTCGGCCTTCGCGGTGGCCGCCGCGAGCACGGTGGTGCCCCAGGCGGAGGCCTCGGCGACCTTGACGGCCAGTTCGGGCTCCCAGCTCAGCCGCCAGGTCTCGCGGAAGGTGCCGGTCCCCGCGCGGGAGCGCACCGGCTCGCCCCAGTCGACGCCGAGGAGCCGCAGGCGGTGCAGCAGCCGGCTGCGCGCGGCGTCGGTGTCCTTGCGCAGGTCGAACTCCGCCTCGCGAGAGGCCGCTTCGGGCTTGAGGCGCAGGCTGCGCTGGAGGCGGGAGAGGTCGCGCTGCAGGGGCGTGGCGGGAGCCGTCTCGGGCACCTCGCCGAGGACGTCCCCGATGACGAGCCGGTCCTGCACGAGGGCGAGGGGCACGTCGGAGCCGTCGCACATCACGGCCCTGACGGCGTCGGTGGTCTCGGTGAGCCCGGCGAGCGGGCGGCCGCGCAGGGCGGCGAGGGAGCCGGCGAGGCGGACGGCCTCGATGACGTGGGCGGAGGAGACGGGGAAGTCCTCGTCCCGCAGCAGCCGGGCGGCTTTCGTCATCCAGCGTTCGAGGGGGCGGTCGGGGGCGTGGAAGAGGTGGCCGTACCAGCCGGGCGAGTCGATCCCGGCGCCGTAGCCGCTGTGACGGGAGAGGCGCCGGTGGGTCCAGGGGACCCAGCCGATCGCCGCCTTGACCTTCGGCAGGCCCTTGAGGGCCTGCCGGTCGGCGGCGACGGTCCGCTTCGCGGCCAGGGCGGGGACGTGCCAGGCGCCGCAGACGACGGCGATCCCGGCGCCGAACTCCCGTCGCGCGTCCCGGATCCTGAGCCGCATGTGCGCTTCGCGGACGAGGTCCCGCGCGCCGTCCGGCCCGTCGCCCTCGCCGAAAGCGGTCCGCAGCTCGGTCATGGCCTCGGCGAGGGCGGCGAAGGGCACGAGGGCGTCGCCGCCGTCCGCGCTGCGGCGGTGCTCGACGGCGTCCTCCCACCACAGCTCGGGGTCGTCGTAACCGGCTGCCGCGGCAAGCGCGGCGAGGGGGTCGAGACGGGGGACGGCGTCGCCCGGAGTGCCCGCGCCGGCCTTCGGGCCGTCCGGTCCCGGTGCCGTGCCGGCGGGATCCGGAGCGAGGCGTTCCCCGTCGTCCCCGCCCGGCGCGAGCGTGTGCGCCGCCGGCAGGTCGATGAACCGTACGGGCACCCCTTGCTCCAGGGCCCAGCGGATCGCCACCCACTCCGGGGAGAACTCGGCGAGCGGCCAGAACGCGGCGCGGCCCGGGTCGTCCACCGCGTGGGCGAGCAGGGCGACGGGCGGCCGCATGCCCTCGTCGGCCGCGAGGCCGATGACGGCGTCGGCCTCGGGCGGGCCCTCGACGAGGACCGCCGCGGGCCGGCACTGCTCCAGGGCCGCCCGCACGGCCCGTGCGGATCCGGGGCCGTGGTGGCGGATGCCCAGCAGGAAGGGGCCGGGGCCGGGGCCGGTCACGCGGAGACCTCCCGGCAGGCGCGGTAGAAGTCCTTCCAGCCGTCGCGCTCGCGGACGACGGTCTCCAGGTACTCCTGCCAGACGAGGCGGTCGGCGGCCGGGTCGCGGACGACCGCGCCGAGGATGCCGGCGGCCACGTCCCCCGCGCGCAGCACGCCGTCGCCGAAGTGGGCGGCGAGGGCGAGGCCGCCGGTGACGACGGAGATCGCCTCGGCCGTGGAGAGCGTGCCCGAGGGCGACTTGACCTTGGTGCGGCCGTCGGCGGTGACGCCGTCGCGCAGCTCCCGGAAGACCGTGACGACGCGCCGGATCTCGTCGGTGCCGTCGGGCACGGACGGCAGGTCGAGGGAGCGGCCGATCTGGTCGACGCGCCGGGAGACGATGTCGACCTCGTCCTCGGGCGTGGCGGGCAGGGGCAGCACGACGGTGTTGAACCGGCGGCGCAGGGCGCTGGAGAGGTCGTTGACGCCGCGGTCGCGGTCGTTGGCGGTGGCGATCAGGTTGAAGCCGCGGACGGCCTGCACTTCCTCGCCCAACTCGGGGATGGGCAGGGTCTTTTCGGAGAGGATGGTGATCAGGGTGTCCTGGACGTCGGCGGGGATGCGGGTGAGCTCCTCGACGCGGGCGGTCATGCCCTGGGCCATGGCCCGCATGACGGGGCCGGGTACGAGCGCTTCGCGGCTGGGGCCGTGGGCGAGGAGCCGGGCGTAGTCCCACCCGTAGCGGATGGCCTCCTCCGGGGTGCCCGCCGTGCCCTGGACGAGCAGCGTGGAGTCGCCGCTGACAGCGGCGGCCAGGTGCTCGGAGACCCAGGTCTTCGCCGTGCCGGGCACCCCGAGCAGGAGCAGGGCGCGGTCGGTGGCGAGCGTGGTGACGGCCACCTCGACGACGCGGCGCGGGCCCACGTACTTGGGCGTGATCACGGTGCCGTCGGGCAGGGTGCCGCCGAGCAGGTAGGTGGCGACGGCCCACGGCGAGAGGCGCCAGCGCTCGGGGCGGGGCCGGTCGTCGGCGGCGGCGAGGGCCTTGAGCTCCTCGGCGAAGGCGTGCTCGGCATGCGGGCGCAGGGCTTCGGATCGGGCTTCGGATCGGGCTTGGGCTTCGGTTCCGGGCACGGTGACAAGTCCCCCTCGGTGTGCGGTTCCGGGATGCGTGAACCACCCTGCACCACCCCACTGACAATGGACCGGGACGTGTCGAATCCGCAGGTCAGGGCGATTGTCAGTGGGTGGCCCTAGCGTTTTGGGCATGAATCCGCAGGGGGATCGATGGACGGCGGAATCGGTGCTCGCGCTGGCGCCTGACGCCGCATCACGCAAAGCAGGAAGCAAGCTCGCGGCGCCCGGTCCGTGGTCGGGCGCGGGGGCGCGCCCGGAGGAGGGCGGGGGCGCGGTCTGGGGGGAGTGCTCGGGCAGCGGCAGCAAGCCGTACCGCACGGTGGTGGATCTGTCCGGGGAGGGGAAGGGGGAGGAGAAGAGCGGGCCTGGCTTCAACTGCTCTTGTCCGAGCCGCAAGTTCCCGTGCAAGCACGCGCTGGGACTGCTGCTGTTGTGGGCTTCCGGCGAGGCCGCGGTGCCGGTCGCGCAGGACCCTCCGCCCGGCTGGGCGGAGCAGTGGCTGGACCGGCGCCGGAAGCGGGCCGAAAAGGCCGCTGCGGGCCCGGCCGCGGCCGCATCCGCACCGGTGGACGAGGAGGCCGCCCGGCGTCGCGGGGAGCGCCGGGCGGAGTGGATCACCGCGGGCGTCACGGAGTTGGAGCAGCGGCTCGCGGATCTGCTGCGCGGAGGGCTGGCGGCCGCGGAGGGTGCGGGGTACGGGCAGTGGGACGAGACGGCGGCCCGCATGGTGGACGCCCAGGCGCCCGGCCTGGCTTCGCGCGTACGGGAGTTGGCGTCCTTGCCGGGCTCGGGGGCCGACTGGGCGGGCCGCCTGCTGGAGGAGTGCGCCCTGCTGCACACCCTCAACCAGGGCTGGCTGCGCCTGGAGGAGCTGCCGGAGCCCCTGGCCGCGACGGTCCGGTCGCGGGTCGGCCTGACCACGGATGCAGCGGCCCTGCTCGCATCCGGACCGCCGGTGCGCGACCACTGGCTGGTCCTGGCGCAGCGGGACGGCGACGACGGGCGGCTGGTCACCCGCCGGATCTGGCTCCACGGCCGGAGTTCGGGCCGGATGGCCCTGCTGCTCTCCTATGGGGTGGCCGGGCGGGCGCCGGAACTGTCGCTGCCCGTGGGCCTGTCCCTGGACGCGGACCTCGTCTACTACCCCGCGGCGCGCCCGCTCCGCGCCGTGCTCGGCACGCGTCACGCTCCGCCTGTGGAGAGCGCCGGCCCGCCGCCGGGCGGCGGCGTGGAAGCGGCCCTCTCCGCGTACGGGGAGGCCCTGCGCGACGACCCCTGGCTGGAGGCGTGGCCGGTCGTCCTCGACGGCGTGGTCCCGCTCCAAGGCCCGGACGGCCACTGGCAACTGGCCGACGGCGAGGGCGAGGGCGGAGTCGGGGCGGCCCTGCCCGTGGATCCCCGGCACCGCGACGGTACGGGCCTGTGGCAGCTGGCATCGATATCGGGCGGCGCCCCGGTCACGCTCTTCGCCGAATACGGCCACAGGGGCGCCGTCCCCCTGACCACGTGGGCCCCGGAGCCGGTAGCCCTCTGACGGGAGCGACTCCCGGGGCAGGGCCACTACGACTGATCACCGCCGAGCCGGAAACAAGGGCCCGCCCCTCCACCCGCAACGACCACCACCGGCCACCAGCCACCGGCCACCGGCCACCGGCCACCGGCCAAGCCTCGCCCCGCACCTAACCCCCGCCGCAACGGCGAGCAACCACCCACAACCCCACCGGCGGTGCCGAACCCACCCCAGGCAGCCCGGCACCGCCGGACACCGCCGTGGGGGCTGATCACCATCACGGCGGAACAAGAGACCCGACCTCCACAACCCGAGACCACCACCGGCCACCTGGCCACCCGGCCACCGCATCACACCCCGCCGCAACGGCGAACAACCACTCACAACCGCACCGGCGGTGCCGAATCCGCCTCAGGCAGCCCGGCACCGCCGGACACCGCCGTGGGGGCTGATCACCATCACGGCGGAACAAGAGACCCGGCCTCCACCGCCCGAGACCACCGGCCACCCGGCCACCCGGCCACCCGGCCACCCGGCCACCCGGCCAAGCCTCGCCCCGGCATTCCGTCCCCGCCGCAGCGGCGGGCAACCACCCCACTACCCCACCGGCGGTGCCGGGCGGCCCGGCACGAGACGACCGACACAAGACCACCGGCACAAGGCGAAAGGCAGCACATGAACCGCACCTGGGACGAGCTCGTCACCTCCGCTCTGCTCGGCGCCGGCCGCCGCGTGCCGCCCGTACAGGCGCGCGCCGGGCAGGACACGGCCGCGGCGCTGCTGGACGCCGCCGCGGTGGAGACCGTGCAGCGGCGCGCCGGTGCGGTGCCGGCCGCAGCGCAGGCCCGGCCCGCTCCGGCGCCGCAGGACGCCCGGCCGCCGCTGCCCCCGGCGGCCCGGCGGCGCCTCGCGCTGCTGCTCGCCGACCGGGGCGGGGGCAGCGGCGGGCGCCGGGGCGCGGCCCCGGATCTGACGGAGCTGCTGCCCCAGTGGCTGGCCGCCGCCAACGGGCACGGCTATCAGGCGCCGCCCGCTCTGCTGCCCGCCCTCCTGGAGGCGGCCAGGTCCCGTAGCGATCTGCGGCCGGAGGCGCTCGTGCTCGGAGGGTCCCGGGCCCGGTGGCTGGCAGCGCTCAACCCGCAGTGGAAGTACGCCCTGCGGACCGGCCCCGCCGCGGACACCAGGCACGCCGGGGGCACACCGGGCACCGGGGACACCGGGGTCTGGGAGGAGGGGCTGTTCGCCGAGCGGGCCGCGCTCCTCGCCTCCGTACGTCAGCGGGACCCCGCGGCCGCCCGCGAGCTGCTCGCCGGCTCATGGGCGACGGAGCGGGCCGAGGACCGCCTGATGTTCCTCGACGCACTGCGCGAGGGGCTGTCCGCCCAGGACGAGCCGTTCCTGGAGCGGGCCCTGTCCGACCGGAGCCGCAACGTCCGGGCCACCGCGGCGGAGCTGCTGTCGGCGCTGCCCGGCTCGGCGCTCGCGGCCCGGATGGCGGAGCGGGCCCGCAGCTGCGTCTCCCTGGACCGCACGGGCGAGGGCGAGGGCCCGCGCATCGCCGTGGAGGCGCCGCACGAGTGCGACAAGGACATGCAGCGCGACGGCGTCGTCGTGAAGCCGCCGTCCGGGCGCGGGGAGCGCTCGTGGTGGCTGGCCCAGATCGTGGAGGCGACTCCCCTGGCGGCCTGGCCCGAGCGGTTCGGGGGCCGCAGCCCGGCGCAGGTCGTGGCGCTGCCGGTAGCGGACGACTGGCAGCCCGAGCTGCACGCCGCCTGGTGCCGGGCCGCGGTCCGGCAGCGGGATGCGGAGTGGGCGCGGGCGCTGCTCGGCCCGGCATCGTCGCCGCCCGCGGCCGAGGGCACTTCGTGGAGGGATCCGGCGAAGCTGCTGTCGGCGCTGCCACCGGACGAGCGGGCGGCGTGGGTGGCGGAGTTCGTCTCGGCGCACGGCCTTTCGGACGCGTTCCGGCTGCTCGGGGTGTGCGCGGTGCCGTGGGCGGAGCCGCTGGGCCGGGCGATCGTGGACGCCCTGGACGCCGCCCGCGACGCGGGCGGCTACCCATGGAGCTTCAGCGGGGTGATGGGCCTGGCCGAGCGCTGTCTGGACCCGGCGCAGGCCGACCGCCTGGAGGCGCTGACCGTGCTCCCGAAGGAGTCACCGGGCTCAGGCACACCCGGCTCAGGCACGGCCGGGGCGGCCGCCTACTGGGCGGAGGCGTTTCAGCGCCTCGTGAGCACGCTGCGGCTGCGGGCCACGATGCGGGAGGAGCTGGCGGGGTGACCCACCGGCTCCGCCAGGAGGCCTCCGCCAGGCCCCGTCAGGCCCCGTCAGGCCTCCGTCGGCTGGCGGACGTTCGCGTTGACCCACTCCACGATGGAGGCCGTCGTGGCCCCCGGGGTGAAGATCGCGGCGACGCCCTGCTCCTTCAGCGGCGCGATGTCCGCCTCGGGGATGATCCCTCCGCCGAAGACCTTGATGTCCTCCGCGTCGCGCTCGCGCAGCAGCTCCAGGACCTTGGCGAACAGGGTGTTGTGGGCGCCGGAGAGGATGGACAGGCCGATCGCGTCGGCGTCCTCCTGGATGGCGGTGTCCACGATCTGCTCGGGGGTCTGGTGGAGGCCGGTGTAGATGACCTCCATGCCGGCGTCGCGCAGCGCCCGTGCGATGACCTTCGCGCCGCGGTCGTGGCCGTCGAGCCCGGGCTTGGCCACCACTACGCGGATCGGACCGGTCACTCCCATCACTGCCTCCATGTACGACTGCCGGTAACCGGCGCCCAGGGATGTGAACGAACGTTATCTCCAGCATCCCGCACGCGGCCGTTTCGCGGTGCGGAGCGAGGGGGAAATCACACGTGGGACAACACGTCGCTACGCACCGTCCGCGCGCTTCCGCGTCTTACGGGTCGCCCAGCCACCCGCGTCGCCGGGGTGGCGAGTCTTCGGGCGGTCGCGAGGGGAGCCGCGGCGAGGCCGCCGCACCACTGTGCCGACAGCCGCACGGCACAGCGGTGCGGCCGGTCGCGCGCAGCTGCCCGTGGGCGCACACGGGGGACGACAGCCGCGCTTCCCGGGTGCCGTTCGGGAGGTCGGCCATGAGGACCCTGCCCTTCATCACCATCCTTGCCGCCTTGCTGCGCCCGTCGACCGCGCTCGTCCGGTCCACGGTGCTGGAGCTCGCGATTCTCACCGGCCATCTGCTGCTGTACCCGACCGGTGTCGTGCAGGAGCGCCCGCCGCCGCGGCGGGCGCTGCCCGCGCTCCCGGCCGCCGGCGACACGCCCGACACACCCGGACTGCATGAATCAGCTGAAACAGGACAAGAAGGTCATCTGCCTGTTCTGCTCCTCCACGGCTTCATCGACAACCGCTCGGTTTTCGTCCTGCTGCGCAGATCCTTGCGCCGGCACGGCTGGCAGCAGGTCGAATCGCTCAACTACTCGCCCCTGACCTGCGACATCCGCACCGCGGCCCGTCTGCTGGGCCGCCACATCGAGGACATCTGCGCCCGCACGGGGCACCAGCGGGTCGACGTCGTGGGGCACAGCCTCGGCGGCCTGATCGCGCGCTACTACGTCCAGCGGATGGGCGGCGACGCCCGCATCAGGACCCTGGTCACGCTCGGCACGCCGCACGCCGGCACCCGTGCGGCCTCGCTCCTGCCCGCACATCCCCTGGTGCGCCAGATGCGCCCGGGATCGGACGTCGTCGCCGAACTCGCGGGCCCCGCACCGGATTGCGCAACGCAATTCATCGGTTTCTGGAGCGACCTGGACCAATTGATGGTGCCCGTGGAATGCGCCCGCATCGACCACCCGGATCTGAGCGCGCGCAATGTCCGGGTGACGGGCGTGGGGCACCTCGCCCTGCCGGTGCACTGGGAGGTGGCCGCCGGCATACGACAGGCCCTGACCACGGAAGAGGCGCAGGACGATGCGTCGGGGGCGGCGTCCGTCGCCTGATCCGCCGGTGGTCCGCGGACCTTTGCCCCACAGGCCTTCCGGACGGCCGAAAACCGAACGCGGATCGAACGTCAAATCGGTTTTCCGGGGTTCAGTCCGCCAAAAGGCGGCTAAATGCCCGGGCCCCGGCCGCCCGAAACGAGACGAAGATTGTCGCCGTCCCATACCGCCGGGTACAGTCGCCGCTAATTCTCCTCCCTCGGCGAAAGAGAAGTGGTGGTGAACGACCGTCACCCGGCGGCGGGCCCCGGCCCGTCCGACCCCGCTCAGGACGGCTCCTACGGGCAGTACGCGTCGTACGGTCAGCAGAGCGCACCGCACAACTACACCGGGTACGACGGCTACAGCAGCGGTCAGTGGGAGACCAGTGGCCAGTGGGACACCACCGGTCAGTGGGGCGGAGTCACCGGCCAGACCCAGATCTGGGACTTCAGCGCCTACGGCACCGGGCAGGCCGACGCCACGGGCTGGGGGCACCTCCCGGACGAAGTTCGGGGGAGGGACACCTCCGCCGGTATCACCGCGCCCGCCACGGGACAGTGGGACACGAGCGCCATGACGCCGAGCGCCTGGGGCGCGAACGGCGCCTACGACAGCTCCGGCCACTGGGAGCTGACCGGCCAGACCGGGTTCCCCGCGCAGGCCCCCGCCCCGGACCAGCAGGCGGCGCAGGCCTGGGACACGAGCGGAACCGGGCAGTTCACCTCCTGGGACAACTCCGGCGGGGCGGACGCCTCGGGTCAGTGGAACGCGAACACCTCCGGGCAGTGGGACACCTCGGGCCAGTGGGAGACCGGGACCGGCGGCCAGTGGGAGGCAGGAGCAGGCCAGACCCAGATCTGGGACGCCGGCGCCTACGCCGCCGTGGACGGCACACAGGGCACACAGGGCACGCAGAGCGAGCCGCAGCACGCTCCCACCCTCATGACGGACCTCTCCGGCATGGACTCCACAGGCTCCATGAGCTCCCTGCCCTCGGCGGACGAAGCGGACCGGCAGGCGCCCGACGAGGACGACGCCTCCCCCGCCGGCGCCGTCGCGAACGCCGAGACGCAGGCCATGCTGTTCGTCCCCCCGGCCCGCGACGAAGCCGCCCCGGACGACGCCCCCCGCGATCCCCGCGACCCCCACACCCGCAGCAGCCGCCGCAGGAGCGCACCCGCCCGTACCGGCTACCGCCCGAGACGCAAGGCCCTGCTGACCGTCGCCGTGCCGTCGGTCGCCGTCATAGGGGTCGCCGGGATCGCCGCCGCGACCGTCTCCGGCGGGCAGAGCGACGGCAAGCAGACCCAGGCGGCCTCCGCCCCCGACAGCGCGCCCGCGCCCTCCGTCGCCAACAGCAAGCTGGACACCCAGCTCGCGAGCCTCAGCCACGGCGCCGACGACTTCGCGACCCGCGCCAACCGCACCCAGGAGCGCATCGACCTCAAGGCGCGCCAGGAAGCGGAGAAGAAGCGTAAAGCGGATGAAGCGGCCCGCAAGGAGGCCGAGCGCCCGAAGTACTCCCTCCCCGTCGCGCAGCACGGCCTCAGCGCGATGTACGGCCAGGCCGGCGTCAACTGGATGTCCGTGCACACCGGCATCGACTTCCCGGTCAGCTACGGCACACCGGTCATGGCGGCCACGGACGGCACGGTCCGCACGCAGTACAACGTGGCCTACGGGAACATGGCCATAGTGACGTCGCCCGACGGCGTCGAGACCTGGTACTGCCACCTCAGCAGCACCAAGCTCCGCTCCGGCCAGGTCAAGGCCGGCGACGTCATCGCCTACTCCGGCAACTCCGGCAACTCCACCGGGCCGCACCTGCACTTCGAGGTACGGCCGGGCGGCTCCGCCGTCGACCCGCTGCCGTGGCTGCGCGCACACGGCTACGACCCGACGTAGGACGAACAGGACGAAGGCGACCGGCCCCGGCCCCGGAAGGACCGGGGCCCAGGCCCAGACCCAAGCCCGGACCCCGTCCCGGGCCTACAGCTTCTCGACCGGGGCGTACCGCAGGAGCAGCCGCTTCGGCTTCTCCTCGCCGAAGTCGACCGTGGCCTCGGCGTTGTCACCGCTGCCCTTGACCGCGACGACGGTGCCGAGCCCGAACGAGTCGTGCGTGACGCGGTCGCCGATGGCCAGGGCCACCACCGGCCGGTCCTTGGCGCGGCGCGTGGCGAAGCCGGACGGGCCGGCCTTGCGCGACGTGAAGCCCGACGTGATCCCGGAGCCCAGGCCACCGCCGCCCGAGCTCCCCGAGCCGATGGCGTTCACCGACGCCGACGGCTTCGCGGGCCCGGTGCGCCGCCACTGCATGTACTGGTCCGGGATCTCCTCCAGGAACCGCGACGGCGGGTTGTACGAGGGCTGGCCCCACGCGCTGCGCATGCTCGCGCGCGTCAGGAACAGCCGCTCGCGGGCGCGGGTGATGCCCACGTAGGCGAGGCGGCGCTCCTCCTCCAGCTCCTTGGTCTGGCCGAGGGCGCGCATGTGCGGGAAGACGCCGTCCTCCATGCCGGTGAGGAAGACGACGGGGAACTCCAGGCCCTTCGCGGTGTGCAGGGTCATCAGCGTGATGACGCCCGAGCCCTCCGCGTCCTCGTCGGGGATCTGGTCGGAGTCGGCGACGAGGGCCACCTTCTCCAGGAACTCGGCCAGCGTGCCGGGGTTCTCCCCTTCCTCGGAAGCGCGCTCCTGCTCGAACTCCAGGGCCACGGCCGCGAGCTCCTGCAGGTTCTCCACGCGGGTCTCGTCCTGGGGGTCGGTGGAGGCCTGGAGCTCGGCGAGATAGCCCGTGCGCTCCAGGACCGCCTCCAGGACGGTGGCGGGGCCGGCGCCCGACTCGGCGATCGTGCGCAGCTCCTCCATGAGGACGTTGAAGCGCTTGACCGCGTTCGTCGAGCGGGCGGCCATGCCGTAGGCCTCGTCGACGCGGCGCAGCGCCTGCGAGAAGCTGATCTTCTCGCGCAGCGACAGGGCGTCGATCATGGCCTCGGCGCGCTCGCCGATGCCGCGCTTGGGCACGTTGAGGATGCGGCGCAGCGGGACGGTGTCCTCGGGGTTGGCGAGGACGCGCAGGTAGGCCAGGACGTCGCGGACCTCCTTGCGCTCGTAGAAGCGCACGCCGCCGACGACCTTGTAGGGCAGGCCCACGCGGATGAAGATCTCTTCGAAGACACGGGACTGGGCGTTGGTCCGGTAGAAGACGGCCACGTCCCCGGCCTTGGCGTCGCCGGCGTCCGTGAGGCGGTCGATCTCGTCGGCGACGAACTGGGCCTCGTCGTGCTCGGTGTCGGCGACGTAGCCGGTGATGGCCGGGCCGGCGCCGGCCTCGGTCCACAGGTTCTTCGGGCGGCGGCTCTCGTTGCGCTCGATGACGGCGTTGGCGGCGTTGAGGATCGTCTGCGTGGAGCGGTAGTTCTGCTCCAGCAGGATCGTCGTGGCGTCGGGGTAGTCCTCCTCGAACTGGAGGATGTTACGGATCGTGGCGCCGCGGAAGGCGTAGATCGACTGATCGGCGTCACCGACGACGCACAGCTCGGCCGGGCCCTCCTCCGGAGCCGACTCCGCAGTGCCGACGAGCTCGCGCACGAGGGTGTACTGCGCGTGGTTGGTGTCCTGGTACTCGTCGACCAGGACGTGCCGGAAGCGGCGGCGGTAGTGCTCGGCCACATCGGGGAAGGCCTGGAGCAGGTGCACCGTCGTCATGATGATGTCGTCGAAGTCGAGGGCGTTGGCCTCGCGCAGCCGCGACTGGTACATCGCGTACGCCTCGGCGAGCGTCTTCTCGAAGCCTCCCCCAGACTCCGTCCGGGAGGTGCCCCCAGCAGCCTGCGCCGCGAAGGCCTCCTCGTCGATGAGCTCGTTCTTGAGGTTGGAGATCTTCGCGCTGAAGGACTTCGGCGGGAACTTCTTCGGGTCCAGGTCCAGGTCGCGGCAGACGAGCGCCATGAGGCGCTTGGAGTCGGCCGCATCGTAGATCGAGAAGGAGGACGTGAAGCCGAGCTTCTTGCTCTCGCGGCGCAGGATCCGCACGCACGCGCTGTGGAACGTCATCACCCACATGGCGTTGGCCCGGGGGCCGACGAGCTGCTCGACGCGCTCCTTCATCTCGCCCGCGGCCTTGTTGGTGAAGGTGATCGCGAGGATCTGGCCGGGGTGCACATGCCGGGCGCCCAGCAGATGGGCGATGCGGTGGGTGAGCACGCGCGTCTTGCCCGAGCCGGCGCCGGCGACGATGAGCAGGGGGGAGCCCGTGTGCACCACCGCGGCGCGCTGCTGCTCGTTCATCCCGTCGAGCAGGGCGGCGGGATCCACGGCGGGGCGGTGGGCGCCGTCGCGGTAGAAGGCCTCGCGGGGGACGGGCACGTCGAAGGCGCCCTGGAAGAGATCGTCCGGCACCGGCTCCGGGGCCGCGTCCTCCGGGGGAGGGGGGTGCTCCTCGTCCGCGGGGCCGAGGTCCGCCAGGAAGCTGTCGTCAAAGAGGCTGCTCATCGCCTCCCGAGTCTAGGCCGCCCCACTGACAGCCGGGCCCCGATTCCCGGCGACAGTGGTCACCCCCACACGACCGGTGCGGTCAGACCCACATCACGGCGATGAAGATGTTCGCCACCGTCAGCGCGCCCACCGTGCCGAACACCGGGGCCGGGATCTTCTCGTCGTCGCGCTTGACGTAGACCAGGCCGAGGATCACGACGAGCAGCGCCAGCTTCGTGCCGATCTTGACCGTGTTCAGGGTGTGGTCCTGCGCCTGGTTGAGGCCCACCAGCGCCACGCCCGTGACCAGCATGGTCAGCGCGCCGTGCAGCATGGCGGGCACCATCCGCGCCTCGCCCCTGCCCATGGCCTTCATCTGGGTCATAAAGCCGCCGAGCAGCGCGCCGATGCCGACGATGTGCAGGCCGACGACGGCGTGAGTGAGTACGTCCATGAGGCCCGACCCTAGCCGGGGCCATATCACCCACCGGCAGGCAGGTGGGGCGCAATCGCCACTTCGGTCAGGGGCGGCATATATCCATCCGCGGGGGCAGGGTCCACATGATCACCGGCCATCGCCCCCTGATCGATTTCATCCACTACCGGTCATCTGTGTTCTGGAGCGTGACCTTGCGGAATAGCGTCCTGGCGCAGACGGCGGCGGTCCTCGCTCTCCCCCCTCGTGACGGACCGCCGCCGGGCACCGTCCGGCGCGGTCACAGAGCCCGGCGGGCCGGGCAGGAACAGCAGGTCTGGAAGGAAGTGACGGCCGGCGTGGCAGCAGCGCACCGCAAGCCCAGGCAGCACCCGCTCACCAGCAGCACCGTACGGACCGCGGCCGGCCTCGCCCTCGCGGGCGCCGCCACCGCCACGGTCCTCGACGGCACCGCACAGGCCGCTCCCCCGCCCTCCACGGCCCAGCTCAGATCCCAGGTCGACCGGTACTACCAGGAGGCCGAGGAGGCCACCGAGCGGTACAACGGCGCCAAGGAGAAGGCCGACCGCGCGGAGGCCGCCCTCGAAGAGCTGCGGGACCGGGCCGCCCGCAGGACCGAGCGGCTCAACGCCGCCCGCAACGCCCTGGGCTCCTACGCCACCGCCCAGTACCGAGAGGGCGGGATGCCCCCGAGCGTGCAGCTGATGCTCTCCTCCTCCCCCGGCCAGTACCTGGAGCGGGCCTCGCTGGCCCACCAGGCGGGCAGCCGGCAGGCGGTCGCCGTCAGCCGGTACGAGCGCGAGGTACGGGAGATCCGGGAGGTCCGCACCGCCGCCGACGCCCGCCTCGCGGAGCTCAAGCACGAGCAGGCCGGCCTCGCCCGCCACAAGCGCACCGTCGAGGGCAAGCTCGCGGAGGCCAGGAGGGTGCTGGCCGAGCTGCCGGACGAGGAGCGCGCCGCCGTCGAGCGCGGGGACGTCTCCGGGGCGGCAGGAGCCGTCACGGCCGTACGGGCCGACCGCTCGGCCGCCCCGCGCGGCAGCATGCAGGCCCCCACGGAGCGGGCGGCGCGGGCCGTCGCGTTCGCCTACTCGGCGCTCGGCAAGCCGTACGTGTGGGGGGCGACCGGCCCCGCCGCCTTCGACTGCTCGGGGCTCACCCAGGCCGCCTGGCAGGCAGCGGGCGTCTCGCTGCCGCGCACCACGTACACACAGATCAACGCGGGTCGGCGCATCTCCCGGAGCGCCCTCGCCCCGGGTGACCTGGTGTTCTTCTACTCGGGCATCAGCCACGTCGGGCTCTACGTCGGCGGCGGGCAGATGATCCACGCTCCGCACCCGGGCGCTCCGGTCCGGGTCGCCCCGGTCGACGAGATGCCCTTCGCGGGGGCGTCCCGGCCGGTGTGACCTCCGCGCCCGGCGGGCCGTGCGGCTACGGCTTGATCTGCTGCGAGAGCCACCGGAAGACGTCGGGGACCTGCCGCTTCCAGACGGCCGTGCCGTGGCCGCCCGCGCCCGCGGGGACCTTCGTCACGTACACGGTCGTCGGCGGCTTGGCCGCCTGCTTGAGCGCCATGCCGCCCTGGTAGCCGTCGCCCTCCGCGCCCGAGACGAACAGTGCCACGTGCGGCGGGGTCTTGGCCCGCTGGAGCATCTTCAGGGGGTTGTTCTCGTCGCGCAGCTCGGGCGTCTTCGCGGTCAGCGAGGCGGGCTCGCCGGCGGGGTCGTTGTAGCCGGAGAGGCTGACGCCGGCGCGGTAGCGGTCGGGGTGGGCGACGGCCAGCCTGGTGGCGCAGTGCGCACCCGCCGAGTAGCCCGCGACGGCCCAGCCCTCGGGCTTCTCCTGCGCACGGAAGGTGTCCGTGACCATCTTGCGGACGTCGACGCTGAGCCAGGTGTCGGCGTTGACCTTGCCGGGGATGTTGGCGCAGCCGGTGTCCACGTCGCCGAGGAGCGTGGTGCGCGGGGCCACGATGATGAAGGGCTCGACCTCGCCCTTCTCCATCATCGGCTTGAGCTGGCTGCCCACCTCCAGCGTGCCGAACCAGGCCTTCGCGGAGCCGGGGAAGCCCGGGAGGACCTCGACCACGGGGAACTTCTTGTCCTTGTACGCGGGGTCGTCGTACTGCGGCGGCAGCCAGACGTAGACCTCGCCCTCCACGCCCGATATATGACCCTTGAACTGGGTCTCCTGCACCCCCGGGCCCATGCGCTTGTCGGACGCGGGCTTGAATTTCTGCGGGTTCTTGGGAGCCGCGTCGAGGTTCTTGCCGCCGGTGCCGTCCGGGCCGAGGTCGGCCGCGGCCCGCACGTGGTCGCCGGTGCCGAGGAGGTCGTCCCAGTTGTCGAAGAGGCCGTTGGCGTTGTTGACGATCACGAAGACCATGGCTATGGCGGTGACCTGGGCGAACAGCAGCATCAGCAGCCGCGCCGCCTGCCGTACGAGCTTCGGGCCGCCGATCCTCCCCCACAGCGCGAGGGGCAGCACGAGCGCCACCACGACCAGCGCGACCGTGGTGAGGAGGAAGGGGGTCCCCGTCAGGCTCATCGGGCTCTCGTTTCGGATCTCGGGCCCCGCGCGGGGCCGGGGCCCTGCGTGAGTGAGAGCCTCTCGTCCGTTCAAGAGTGCGAGTGGGCCGACGGGGTTCCGCCCCGCGCCCGGCGGGACCCGGGCTTATCCGAAATCGGAACCGGACGGCCCGGATCAGCCGACCGGGGTGAGACCGCCGGGATCAGACCGCCGCGATCAGACCAGGCGCCGGGCCGTCGCCCACCGGGTCAGCTCGTGGCGGTTGGAGAGCTGGAGCTTGCGCAGCACCGCCGAGACGTGCGACTCGACCGTCTTCACCGAGATGAAGAGCTGCTTGGCGATCTCCTTGTAGGCGTAGCCGCGGGCGATCAGGCGCAGCACCTCGCGCTCGCGCTGGGTGAGCCGGTCGAGGTCCTCGTCGACGGGCGGGGCGTCGGTGGAGGCGAAGGCGTCGAGGACGAAGCCGGCCAGCCGCGGGGAGAAGACGGCGTCGCCGTCCTTGACGCGGAAGACGGCGTCGACCAGATCCGCGCCGGTGATGGTCTTGGTGACATAGCCGCGGGCGCCGCCGCGGATGACGCCGATGACGTCCTCCGCGGCGTCGGAGACGGACAGGGCCAGGAAGCGGACCGGGCGCTCGGGGTCGGCCATCAGGGGCGCGCAGCGGCGCAGCACCTCGACCCCGCCGCCGCCGGGCAGGTGGACGTCGAGGAGGACGACCTCGGGGCGGGTGGCGGTGATGACGGTGACCGCCTGGTCGACGTCGGCGGCCTCGCCGACGACCTCGACGCCCGTCCGGTCGGTGGCCCCGATCTCGGCCTGCACGCCCGTACGGAACATCCGGTGGTCGTCCACCAGCACGACCCGTGCGTGGCGCTGCACCGTCTCTTCGGTCGTCATGACGCGTTCTCCGCCCTCTCCATTTCCAGCTCCACTTCGGTTCCCCCACCGGGCACGGACCGCAGTCTCGCCGTGCCGCCGTTGCGCTGCATCCGGCCGATGATGGATTCGCGGACGCCCATGCGGTCGTCCGGCACCGCGTCCAGGTCGAAGCCGGGGCCGCGGTCGCGCACGGAGAGGAAGACCGTACGCCCCTCGACCTCGGCGTACACCTGGACGGCGCCGCCTTCGCCACCGTACTTGGCGGCGTTGACCATGGCCTCACGGGCGGCTTGCATCTGGGCGGCCAGGCCCTCGTCCAGCGGGCAGTCGCCGACGACGACCACCTCGATGGGCACGCCGTGGTGGTCCTCGACCTCGGCCGCGGTGGCCTTGACGGCCTCGGCGAGGGTGTCGGGCTGCTCGGCCTCGTCCTTCCCGCGGCCCTCGGGCCGGTAGAGCCAGGCGCGCAGCTCGCGCTCCTGGGCCCGGGCCAGGCGGGCGACCTCGCGGGCGTCCTCGGCGTTGCGCTGGATCAGGGTGAGGGTGTGCAGGACGGAGTCGTGGACGTGGGCCGCGACCTCGGCGCGCTCCTGGGCCCGGATGCGCATCGTGCGCTCGGCGGAGAGGTCCTGGGTCATGCGGACGAGGGAGGGACCGGCCAGCAGCGCTATGCCGACCAGGACGGCCAGCGACGCCTGCAGGACGGTGCCCAGGTGCTCGGCGGAGCCCTGGAGGACGACGATGCCCGTGACGCCGGCGGCGGCGAGGGCCACGCCGGCCGCGCCCCGCGCGAGCGGCAGGACCCGCTTGCTGCGGCCGACCTCCATCCAGTGGGCCCGGCGGGCGTTGTCGGCCTGGCGCCAGACGAGGGCGACGCCGGCGCCGACGAGCAGCAGCGGCCAGATATAGGCATCGGCGCGGCCGAGGTGGAGGTTGTCCACGAAGATCCCGGCGCCGATGACCAGGGCGACGAGCGCGACGACCTGCCCGCGGTCGGGCTTGCGGGCGAAGAGACGCCGGCGGCCGTCGGCGCCCGTCTCGGCGGGGACCGGGCGCGGGGCCTCGACGCCGCCCACGCCGAGCGGCACCACGAACCAGAACACCGCGTAGAGCACGGCGCCCATGCCCTGGGCCAGCAGCAGCGCGACGAAGACCAGGCGCACCCAGGAGACCGGCAGGCCCAGGTGCCCGGCGAGCCCGCGCGCGACACCTCCGAGCATGCGGCCCTCGGCGCTGCGGTAGAGCTTGCGCAGGGGCGGGCCGTCGGGGTGCTGCGGGCGGGCGGGGGCGGTCATGTACTGATCGTCACATGTCCGCGGGGGCCTCGGCATCAGGGTTCGCCCCTGACGGGACCCCTACTGGTGACGGGCCCGGGACGGGACCGGGATGAGCCCGGGATTCCTACCGGGCGTCGGGCCGGAACCCTTCGCGCACCACGTCGAAGACCTGGCTGTGCTTGTGCCAGTCGGCCTTGGGCGCCGAGAGGTAGATCGCGTACTCCTTCTCGCCCGGCCGGCCGAACCCGAGGTCGGCGGCCTGGTACTCGCGCGCCCGGCCCTGCCACGTGAACTCCCAGATGGCCGCGGGCAGCCCGCGGAACTCCGTGCTCTGCATGCGCAGCTGGTGGTAGCCGGGCAGCTTGCCCTCCTTGACGGACTTCGCCTCGTCGTCCTTCCAGCGCTGGAGGGGGTTGCTGCTGGCGAGGTCGAGGACCGAGACCCGCAGGCCGACCAGCCCGCTCGGGTCGACGTAGAGGATCTCGTCGCTGTCCTTGAGCTTCCCGCGCTTCCAGCCGTCCGGGACGGGGAAGGAGACGCCGGCCGCCTTCTCCGTCACCAGGTGGTAGCCGCGCGGCGGGTCCGGCACCGGCGACGGGGCCGGGCTCTCCTTC
Source organism: Streptomyces hiroshimensis (assembly GCF_014650335.1). Classification (GTDB taxonomy): domain Bacteria; phylum Actinomycetota; class Actinomycetes; order Streptomycetales; family Streptomycetaceae; genus Streptomyces; species Streptomyces hiroshimensis. The sequence continues at coordinate 295,811 of NZ_BMUT01000006.1, read as the reverse complement.
GTGCCCGGGCTCGCGGAGGCTTCCTGGCCTGCTGCGGCACGGGGGGCGGGGTCGTCGCTCTCCTGATCCCCGGTCAGGAAGTACGCGCCGGCCGCGATGCCTGCGACGGTGACGAGCGCCAGGGCGCTCCACAGGACGGGACGGTAACTGCGACCGGTCCGGCCGGTGCCCGCGACGGTCGTGTCCGAGCTGCCGGCAGGAGCGGGTGCTCCGGCACGAGCCCGCGCCGGAGCAGGAGCATGGGCCGGGGCTGTGGCCGTAGCCGTGACGTCGGCGGCAGGGGCGGCGGGCGGCGCAGGGGCCGCGGACTGCGCCGGAGCAGCGGATGCCGCCGGCGGGGGCGGCGCCGCAGGCGCGGAGGGTGCCGACGCCGCAACCGGCCCCGTCGCCGTGGCGCCGCCGTCGGCCGCGTCGTCCCAGGGGCCGGGGCCAGGGCCGGGCCCGGGGGCGCGGTGCTGCTCCACGGCGGAGAAGTAGGCGGTGTCCGCCTCGGCGGCGGGCTCGCGCAGGATCTGCTCGGCCAGGTCGGCCGGGGGCCGTACGGCGGGGTCCTTCGCGAGCAGGGTCTCGATGAGGCGGGTGAGCTCGCCCGCGTGGCGCGGCGGCTCCAGGGGGTCCATGGCGATCGCGTAGGCCGTCTCGACGGCCGTGTCCTTGCGGAACGGCGGGCGGCCCTCCAGCGCCTGGTACAGCGTCGCGCCGAGCGCCCACAGGTCGGACGCGGGCCCCGGCTTGGCGCCCTTGACGCGCTCGGGTGCGATGTAGTCGATCGAGCCGACCATCTCGCCGGTCTTGGTGAGGGTGGAGGTGCCGGTGGACTGGGCGATGCCGAAGTCGGTGAGGACGACGCGGCCGTCGTGGCCGAGCAGGACGTTGCCCGGCTTCACGTCGCGGTGCAGCACCCCGGCCGCGTGGGCCGCGCGCAGGGCCGCGATCATGCCGCGGCCGATGCGGGCGGCCTCCTCGGGGGTGACGGTCCCGTGCTTGAGGACGTCACCGAGCGTCCGGGAGGGCACGTACTCCATGACGATGCAGGGCAGGCCGTGGTCGTCGACCACGTCGTGGACGACGACCACGTTGGGGTGGGTGATCCGGGCGGCGCTGCGCGCCTCGCGGCGGGTGCGCTCGTAGAGCGTGGCGAGCTCGTCGTCGTCCAGGTACGGCGAGACGTGGAGCTGCTTGAGCGCGACCTGACGGTCCAGCAGCTCGTCCTGGGCGCGCCAGACCGTGCCCATCCCGCCGCGGCCTATCCGGTCGAGGAGGCGGTACCGCCCGGCGACCAGCCGGCCGTGGTCCGGCCGCGGCCCGGACACCGCCTGCCCGGACACTGACCCATCCACCCTGTAGTCCTCCGGTTCCCCCGCTGTCCTGTGTCGCGACACGATATACGGCACCTTCTCAGGGGCGATCTCAGGGAACGGCCAGGGTTGCCGGGTGTGCCACAAGCGCGTTCCGGTTGACACCATGTCCATATGACCGACACACCCAACACCCAGGACGCGCATCAGGCGGGTCCGGTTCACGGTGATCCCCAGGTTGCCCGGCCGCCGCTGCGGCGCAGCCGTGAGCACAAGGTGGTGTCCGGCGTATGCGGCGGCCTCGGCCGCTTCTTCGACGTCGACCCCGTGATCTTCCGGGTGGTCCTCGGCGTGCTGTCGGTGAGCGGCGGCCTGGGGCTGATCCTCTACAGCTTCGCGTGGCTGCTGATCCCCCTGGAGGGGGAGGAGGAGAACGAGGCCCGGAGGATGCTCTCGGGCCGTGTGGAGGGCCCGGCGCTGACGGCGGTGCTGTGCGCGCTGGTGGGCTGCGGCCTGTTCCTGTCGATGCTCAACAACAGCGCGGTGATGTCGTTCGCGCTGCTGCTGACCACGGTGATAGCCGGGGCGGCCTACTGGTCGTACCACCGGCACGAGCCCGAGGGCGAGGCCGCCGTCGCCGCGGCGCAGAAGGCGCAGAAGACGGCCGCGCCCCCGCCCGAGACGAAGGCCCCGCCCGCCCCGGGCGGCCCCTCCTGGTGGCGCGACCCCATCGTCAAGGACGGCACGACGGGCCCGATGGGCGCCGAGACCGGCTATCTGTGGGGTCCGGACGACGGCCCGCAGGACGAGCGGAAGCGAGCCCCGGCCCGGCTCCGCCCGGCCCGCGCCGACACGCCGCTCGGCGGCTGGACGTTCCTGGCGGCCGTCGTCGCCGGAGCGCTCGGCACCGGCCTCACCTGGCGCCACCACCCGCTAGGCACCTGCCTGGAGGCCGGCCTGGCCTGCGCGCTGGCCGTCTTCGGCCTCGGCATCGCCGTCAGCTCCCGGTACGGGCGCACCGGCGGCGGCACGGTCGTCGCGGCCGTCCTCACCGGCGCCCTGCTGGCGGGCGCGGCCGCCCTGCCCAAGTCGGTCTCCACCGACTGGACGCGCACCACCTGGCACCCGGACACCGCCGCCGCGGTGCGGGAGGAGTACCGCGTGGGAAGCGGCGTGGGCGTGCTCGACCTCACCGGCCTGTCCTGGCCGCGGGCCGGCACGGTCGCCACCCGCGCGGAGGTGGGCGCGGGCCAGCTCAAGCTGGTCCTCCCGGAGGACGTCACGGCACGGATCACCCTGGACGTGGGCGTGGGCGACATCCGCCTGCCCGGCGAGGCGCGCGACGACGTCGACGTCCGGCCGGGGCAGAAGAAGCGGATGACGCTGGAGCCCCCGTCCGGGAAGCCGTCCCGCGGAACGCTGGAGATCGGGCTCAAGGTCGGTATCGGTCAGGTGGAGGTGGACCGTGCGTCGTCATGACTTCGAGCCGGGCAAGCTGGTGGTCGGGCTCGTCCTGCTGGTGTGCGCCGCCGCGTATCTGGGGGCGGCGCGCGGGGATCTGCACTTCCCTTCGTACATGCTGCTGCCGGTGCTGGGAGCGGGCTTCTGCCTGGCGGGCCTGGTGTCGTCCGTGGCCTTCGCCGTCCGGCGGAGGAGGGGCACGCGGCAGGAGCGGTAGCCGCTGGCGCGGCACCGGACCGCCCTCGGCGGGCGCGGGCCCGACCGACCGCCTCCGCCTACCGCCGGCCGGAGGCGCCGGACCCGCGTGGGGCCTTGACGGGTGCCTGCCGGGCCGCCTTGCCTGCCGGCTTGGCGGTGGACTTGGCGGTGGACTTGGCGGTGGACTTGGGGGACGGCTTTCCCGGCGAACCTCCGGACGGCTTTGCGGTCGGCTTCGCCGACGGCTTGGGGGACGGCTTGGCGGACTTGGCAGACCTGGCCGGCCTGGCGGACGACTTGGCCCGCGGCGCGCGGCGGCCCGCGCGCCGGCCGTTGCGGGAGGCCCGGAGCGGCCCTGCGTCCACCGACCACACCGGCGCTCCCGCCACCACCAGCGGCAGCCACGCCATCAGGTAGATCAGGTCGTTGCCGTAGTAGTAGGGCGTCGTCTGCCAACTGACGGTCAGCCAGAGGCTGAGCGATATGAGCGCGCCGCCGGCCGCGGCGACGCGGGCGAATATGCCGAAGAGGGTTCCTACGCCCACCACGAACTCGCCGAGGCCTATCGCATAGCCGAAGCCCTCGGGGTCCTTCAGGGCGAGGTCGACCAGGCCCGGGAAGGCGGAGGAGCCGCGGACCGTCCGCATCAGCTCGCCGATGGACCCGGGGCCGGTGTCCGCGAGGAACCCGGAGTCGCTCAGCTTGTCGAGACCCGCGTAGATGAAGGTGATGCCGAGGAAGATGCGCAGCGGCAGCAGTGCATACCGCATGCTCGCCTCCGGTCCCCCGCGCCCCTTGGTCGCCATGCCGCCCGCCGCCTCTCTCTGTCCGTCCCCGGCGTTCCCGCCCACGTCGTCATCCGACCATACGGTCGAACAGCGGCCGGCGTTCAGCCCTGTGGATAACCTTCCGGCCCCGCCCCGGCCCCCACCCCTGCCGGTCGGCCGGTCGAATTCCCGTGAAACAAGTCCACCGGAATTGAAACCGGAATTAAATCTCCCGCATGAAACCGCATGAACGCGCACGAAATAAATCCACCGCGGGCGAAATCGATGCGATCAAGACGGCTCATTGTTAAGGTTTCCACCCATCGGGGGTGTCAAATGACATACATATCCGCCCGCCCAGGGCGCTGTCGTTCCGTCTTGATACTGGCTTCGGCTCTGCTGATTTCCGGAGCCGCCACGGCCACCACGACCGCCACGGCCACCGCGGCAACCGCGGTACCGGAAGAAACACAGAGCTCCGCGGAGCAGTCCGCGGTCGCAGAGGTCCTCGTGGGGGACTGGTGCGGCGGGCTCGACAGCGCCCCCGAGGGGCACTGGACCTACAGCTTCTCCCGGGACGGCAAATTCGTGGCCCGGAACCGGCAGATCGGTGTCGCCGTCGGTGTCGTCGCGACCAGCGGGCACACCATGCAGGTCCTTTTCCAGGGCCGGACCGCCCCTGTCGTTTCGACATGGCAGGTGAGTCCCGGCCCCACCGGGGAAATCCTGCTCATCAATGACATCAGTTATGTGCGCGGCGCCTGCGATTAGCGGGACGGAAACCGGGGGCCGGTGCCGCCGTCAGGCCCCGGCCCCGACCCCTGCCCCTGCCCCGACACCGGTGCGGATGCCCAGGGCACTGCCCTCCAGCCATTCCTGCCAGTCGATGTTCCAGTCGCCGTAGCCGTTGCCGAAGCGGTCCATCGGCTTCGGCTTGGTGCTGCCGGTGACCTGGACGACGTCGCCCTTGAGGCTCAGCCCGTACAGCCACTTGGCGTCCTCCGTCGACATGCCGATGCAGCCGTGGCTGACGTTCTCCTTGCCGAAGGACTCGGCGTTGTCGGGAGCCGCGTGCACGTACTCGCCGCTGACCGTCTCGCGCATGCTGAAGTCGTACGACCCGTAGAAGCCGTCGGGGTGGTTGCGCGGGATGCCGATGGAGAGCGAGTCCATGACGACCCGCCCCTCCTTGGCGAGGATCGTCTTGATGCCCTCGCGCGTCCCGAAGCCCTTGCTCTCGTCGCCGCCGCTGACCGGGATCGTCCGCAGCGTCTTGCCGTTGCGGACGACGGTCAGCTTGCGGGCCTTGAGGTCGACGGTGCTGACCATCGAGTCGCCGACGGTGAAGGAGACGGTGCGGTCGCCGGCGGCGGCCGTACCCTCGGCGAGCTGCACGCCCGCGAGCCCGGCATCCAGGGTGACCTTGGTCCCCGCGGGCCAGTACTTCTCGGGACGGAAGTGGACGCGGGTGTCGCCCTTGGTCTCATTCCAGTGCCAGGCGCCCGCGACCTTCGGCGAGGTGGAGACCTTCAGCCGGCCCTCGATGCCCGCGCGCAGCTCCTTGGAGACCTTCTGCTGCTTGAAGACGAGGGCGATGGGCTGGCCGACGCCGACCTTCTCGCCGTTGGCGGGAGCCATCTCGGGCCGGACGGTCCGCGCGGCGCCGGGCAGCATCTTCGCCGGAGGGGCGGGCTTCTCGGTCACGGGGCCCGGGGAGGGCGAGGCCGGCGACGCCGCGGGCGCGGACGAGGAGGACGCCTTCCGGCCCGGCTTCCCCTCCGCCTCGGCGCCGCCGCCGCATCCGGTGACGGCCATGCCGGCGAGGGCCAGGGCGGCGGGCAGCCCGACGCAACGGGAGAGGCGACGCATGGTTCTCCTACCAGGTTCAGGTGCTGATCTTCCGGGCGCGACGGCCCTCCGGCATGACGGCACCACGACACGACGACACGACGGAGCCGAGGCGGCTACGCCCCGGCTCCTGACCATCGTAAGCAGGGCGAATGCCCCGAAACGGCGCCCGGAAGAACGAGCGACCCCCGCCGACAGGAGGGGGTCGGGGCCTTCCTCGGCCAGGCCCCCGGATCAGCCCAGCAGCTCCGGCTCGCTCCGCGTGATCTGCTGGTACAGCGGCTGGTAGTTGATCCACGCCGCCAGGTCGTTGCCGAGCTGGTCGCGCGTGTGCCGGGCGCTCGCCTGGTCGATGAGGACGGGCTTCCCCGCCGCCTTCGCCGCGAGCTGCACCTGGCAGGAACGCTCCATCGTGATGAACCACCACGCGGCCGCGTCCACGGAGTCCCCCACGGTCAGCAGCCCGTGGTTGCGCAGGACGACCGCCTTGTGCGGCCCGAGCGCGGTGGCGATCCGGTGCCCCTCCTCCTCGTCCACCACGACGCCCGTGTAGTCGTCGAAGAGGGAGACGTCTTCGTAGAAGGCGCAGGCGTCCTGGGTGATCGGCTCCAGCAGCTCCCCCAGCGCGGACAGCGCCCGGCCGTACGTGGAGTGGCTGTGCGCGGCGGCGACGACGTCGGGCCGCGCCTTGTGGACCTGCGAATGGATCGCGAACGCCGCCTGGTTGACGTGGTAGCGGCCCTCGACGACCTGCCCCTTGTGGTTCACGAGGATCAGATCGCTCACGGTGATGTGTTTGAACGACATCCCGAACGGATTGACCCAGAAGTGATCGGTGAACCCGGGGTCGCGCGCGGTGATGTGCCCTGCGACGCCCTCCTCGAACCCGAGGCGCCCGAAGAGGCGGAGCGCCGCCGCCAGCCGCTCCTTGCGGTGGCGCCGCTCGTCCTCGACGGACTCGTGCTTCGGGGGCATGGCGAAGTGGAGCTGTTCGGTGGGGATCGGTTCCGGTGCCGGTGCTGATGCTGGTCCTGATGCCGGTCCTGATGATGTCTGCGACATGACGGCGTCCCTCCGGTCGTTCCGTTCCGTTCCGTGAGTACGAGACGGAAGCTACCGCCGGGTACCCGCCGGGAACAGGGCTACGACGCAGCGGGCGCCGCCGACGCGGCCTCCGCCGCCTCCGCGGCCTCCGTGTGCTCCAGGATCGCCTCGGCCAGCGGCCCCAGGCACTCGCGCGGCAGCGCGTGCCCCATGCCCGGCATCGCCACCGTCCGGGCGTTGCCGATCACCTGGGCGATGTGGCGCGGGTGGGGCGGCGGGAAGACGGGCTCGGCGGAGGCGTCGGTCACCAGCGTGGGGACGGTGTTGCGCGCCAGCTCCTCCGTACGGTCCATGCCGGAGTAATCGGCGCGGCCGTGGGCGGTGGAGACGTCGTAACGCCCCGAGTGCTCGATGATTCGCCGCTCGCGCTCCCTCATCTCATCGGCGTGGAAGGGCAGTTCTTCGCCGCTGAGGACCCGCCAGTGCTCCACCCGCCGGTCCAGCTCGGCCTCCAGGCCGTTGTCCTCCACGGGCCGGGCCCACATCTCCAGGACGCGCGGGTCGATGGGGGGCAGGTCGGCGACGGCGGTCTCCGTGCCGTCGGCCTCGACCAGCGGCTTCTCGCTCAGCGCACAGGTGCCCATGAGGGTGGCGCTGAGGATGCGGTCCGGGTGGTCGGCGAGCAGCAGTTGGGCCAGCATGCCGCCGAGCGACAGGCCGACGATGTGGGCGCGCTCGACGCCGTGGGCGTCCAGGACGGCGAGGGCGTCGTCCGCGAGGTCGGTGATGCGGTACGGCTGCTGGTCGAAGGACCAGGTGGAGCGGCCGGCGTCGCGGTGGTCGTAGCGGATGACCCGGTGGCGGGCGGCGAGGGCGTCGGTGAGCTCCTCGGTCCAGCCGAGGCCGGAGGCCTGCGCGCCCATGATCAGCAGCAGGGGCGTGGCGTCGTCGGCTGCGCCGCGCTCGTCGCTCCAGAGGTGGACGCCGGGGGCGACCTCGACGGTACGGGTACGGGTTTCGGTCCGGGGCATGGCGGGTTCCTTCCTGGGGTTCGTACGCGGGGCGCGCACCTCAGGATGGAAACGATACGTCTCGTCTCGCCATCGCGCCACTATTTTGGCGGAGCCTGGTCGCGCCGGGCTCCGCCGTCGGCTACAGCCGGTCGATCTCGGTGAGATCGATGTCGATGTCGAAGGGGACGGTGACCTTGAGGCGGTCGTGGTAAACGCCCGTGATGACGTAGCACTTCGTGGCCGGGTCGAGCTCGTATACGTAGACCACGGGCCGGTCCTCCTCGCCCACCATCTCAACTCGCCAGAAGTGCGGGATGCCGGCGGTTGCGTACTTGCGAGGCTTGGCATCCCGGTCGCGGGCCTCCGAGTCGGGAGAGACCACCTCGACGGCGAGTACGACATCCTTCGCGTCATAGCGAGTCTGACGTCGGCTTGTCACCGCCTCCGACCGCACCACAGACAGATCAGGCTCCGGACCGTTCTTCGGATTGATCACGACCGTCATCTCCCGCTTGACCTTCAGGCCCTCGGGCACCATGCGACGCAGGCCGCTCTCCAGCAAGTAGACGGTCAGCGCATGAAAATCCCGCTGAGGACTCACGAAGACCAGACTCCCGTCGATCAACTCGGTGTGCGGCGGGAGGTCGGGCAAGCTGAACAGATGATCCACGGTGAATCCGCCAGGCGGCGGAACCGGCCAGCGCGGTGCAGCCGGTCGCTCGGGCTCGGGGAGCGGCGATTCGGGCAACGGTTCGGCGGTCATGGTTCCTCCCATAGACGGGATTCTCGGCCGTACGGCCAGCGTACCCACCACAAACGCCGGTGCCGCCGCCCAAACGAATGAGCGGCGGCACCGGCGTTCGACCTGTGTGGGTCTACGGGAGGACTACTCCCACTCGATGGTGCCCGGCGGCTTGCTGGTCACGTCCAGCACCACGCGGTTCACATCGGCGACCTCGTTCGTGATGCGCGTCGAGATGCGGGCCAGCACCTCGTACGGCATGCGCGTCCAGTCGGCCGTCATGGCGTCCTCGGACGAGACGGGGCGCAGCACGATCGGGTGGCCGTACGTGCGGCCGTCGCCCTGGACGCCGACCGAGCGGACATCGGCCAGGAGCACGACCGGGCACTGCCAGATCTCGCGGTCCAGACCGGCGGCGGTGAGCTCCTCGCGGGCGATGGCGTCGGCCTCGCGCAGCAGGTCGAGACGCTCCTTCGTCACCTCGCCGACGATGCGGATGCCGAGGCCCGGGCCCGGGAAGGGCTGGCGCTGGACGATCTCGTCCGGCAGGCCGAGCTCCTGGCCGACCATGCGGACCTCGTCCTTGAAGAGCTGGCGGAGCGGCTCGACGAGCTCGAACTCCAGGTCCTCGGGGAGGCCGCCCACGTTGTGGTGGGACTTGATGTTGGCGGTGCCGGTGCCGCCGCCGGACTCGACGACGTCCGGGTAGAGCGTGCCCTGGACCAGGAAGGCGACGTCCTCGCCGCCGGCGCCGGCCTCGGCCACGATCTCGGCCTGGGCCTGCTCGAAGACGCGGATGAACTCACGGCCGATGATCTTGCGCTTGGCCTCCGGCTCGGAGACGCCGGCGAGGGCGCTCAGGAAGCGCTCCTGCGCGTCGACGACCTTGAGCTGGACGCCCGTCGCGGCGACGAAGTCCTTCTCGACCTGCTCGGTCTCGCCCTTGCGCATCAGGCCGTGGTCGACGTACACGCAGGTCAGCTGGGAGCCGATGGCCTTCTGGACGAGGGCCGCGGCGACCGCGGAGTCCACGCCGCCGGACAGGCCGCAGATGGCGCGCTTGGTGCCGACCTGCTCGCGGATGGCGGCGACCTGCTCCTCGATCACGTTGCCCGTGGTCCAGGTCGGCTCGATGCCCGCGCCGCGGTAGAGGAAGTGCTCCAGGACCAGCTGGCCGTGCGTGGAGTGCATGACCTCGGGGTGGTACTGGACGCCGTAGAGCTTCTTCTCGTCGTTCTCGAAGGCGGCGACCGGCACGACGTCCGTGGACGCGGTGACGGTGAAGCCCTCGGGGGCGGCCGAGCAGGCGTCGCCGTGCGACATCCACACCGACTGCTCCGCCGGGGTGCCCTCGAAGAGGGTCGAGCCGGTCTTGGAGACGTGCAGGGGGGTGCGGCCGTACTCGCGCGCGCCGGTGTTGTCGACGGTGCCGCCGAGCGTGGTGGCCATCAGCTGGAAGCCGTAGCACATGCCGAAGACGGGGACGCCGGACTCGAAGAGGCCGAGGGCGTCGTCCAGACGGGGGGCGCCTTCCTCGTACACGGACGAGGGGCCGCCGGAGAGGATGACCGCCTTCGGGTTCTTGGCGAGCATCTCGGCCACGGGCATCGTGCTGGGCACGATCTCGCTGTAGACCCGCGCCTCGCGGACTCGGCGGGCGATGAGCTGGGCGTACTGCGCGCCGAAGTCGACAACGAGCACCGGCTCCGCGGTGTTGTCGTGGGCGGCGGGGGGTGCTGCTGACACGGGAGCGGCCTTCCGGCGGTGGAGGAGGGGGTCTGTATTTGTCGATTCTACCGGGGCGCGGGTGCTTGCTTTTGTCTCACCATCCGAAACCGGACCGGACCGCGGCTGGCCCCGGCGGCACCCGCGGGCCATACTGTCCCCCATGCGCAAGCACCAGACCTTCGTCTTTACCTATGGCAACCGGCCCGTCCGGCTGCCATGGTCGTGCTGCTTGAGCAACTGACAAGCGACTTCGACAGGCGCCCCGGGCCGACAAGGCCCGGGGCGCCTGTCGTTTTTCCCGGGTCCTGTCGCTCCGGGGGGCCGCCGCCCCTTTTTGGAGGATCAGACATGACCACGAGCATGATGACCGGCACCCGTACCCCCACCGCCGAGACCGGCGCCCGCACCGACGAGGCCGCCGGCGTGATCACCGGCGCCCGGCAGCGGATCGACGATCTCGACGGCAGGATCATCGGCCTCATCCAGGAACGGATGGCCGTCTCGGCCGTGATCCAGCACGAACGCATCGCCTCCGGCGGGCGCCGGGTGAACCTCTCCCGCGAGATGGAGATCATCGGCCACTACAGCGGCCAGCTCGGCAAGCCGGGCACCACGCTCGCCATGACGCTGCTGGAGCTGTGCCGGGGCCGCATCTGACGCCTGGGGATCTGTACAGGTGCCGCATGCGGGTTCGGACCGCCGGGCCGTCACATCACCCGGACGGCGCGTGACCGCCCGGCGGCCCGCATCGTTGAGCCGGATGCCCGCGCCAGCCAGGAGCGGCCCACTTGAAATCCACGCGTGGCTTCCGCCCCTGTTCACCTGGGCGCCCGGCACCGACAGGGCGGATCCACCGGAGTGTGAGACGTGCGAGTGCGCGCGTCGTGGGACCTCACTCCGGTGCACGGCGACCGGTCAGCAGGGGACAGCAGCCCGGTTGCCACGAAAGGACGGTCGGTTCCGGGGACGCCTGGAACCGACCGTATCCGGTCGAAACGGTTGCGCCGGGTCCGGCCCATCCCGCACGATGCCAAGAGAGCACCAACCTCCTGGTCCCGAACCGCCATTGGTCGAACCAGTGAGGACGTACGCCCCGCACCACCCCATGACCCGCGGCGCTCCCCCCGGCGCCGCTCCGCGGCACCGACCTTGCCCTGACCTCGGTGCCGGCAGTCAAGGGCCCCGAGGCCGCCCGCACGCCCCCGCGGAGGCGGCCCGGGGCCCTTCGCCGTTTCCGGGGATACTCCGGGGATACGGGGACACCGGCGCGCGCTGTGACATCCATCACCCGCCCGCCCCCGGCGGCCCGGCCGTGACCGCGCCCCCTACGATGCTCATGTACGTGCCACACAGCACGGCCACACCGCGACTTCCCCCCACCGCGACGGCCTTTTTCACTCCGGATCCGGATGGGGTAATTCCATGAAGCTTCGCCGCGCGCTGGCGGCCGCCGCCGCCACGGCCGTCATCGGCCCGGCCACGGTCCTCGTGGCTCCGCACGCCTTCGCGACGGGGGACGGGCCGGCCACCATCACCTCCCCGGCCTCCTCCTCGGTCTCCGCATCGGCATCTGCGTCGGCGTCCGCATCTGCGTCGGCATCGGCATCGGCCTCCGCGTCTTCTTCCGCGTCGGCATCTGCTTCGGCGTCCTCATCCGCCTCGGCGTCCTCATCCGCCAGTGCCTCGTCCCGGTCCGCCTCCCCGTCGGCATCGGGCTCCTCCTCCCCCGCGCCGAGCGCGTCGAAGAGCTCCGCCCCGGCCTCTCCCGGCACGGACACCTGCCGCGACCACACCCAGGACAAGTGGGTGACGACCGAACTCCGGGGCCTGCCGCGGGAGATCGTCGCCGGTTCCGGCTGGCACGCCTTCACCTACCGGGCGACCAACACGTCCGGCAAGGTCATCGCCTCCCTGTCCGCCTCCATGGAGCTGTGGTCCTGGGACCGCAAGAACCTGGAGAACGAGACCACGAAGTACGTCACCGTGCAGTGGTACAACCCCGGCGCCCACCGGTGGGAGGCCCTGCCCGCCGACTACGGCTACTTCGCCGAGACGCGCAACCTCAAGCCGCGCGCGTTCGCGGAGGCGTCCCTGCGCCTGAAGATCGACGCCAAGGCGCCGGCCGGCTTCGGCGGGGCGTTCCAGACGGGCTTCTTCTCCGACCGGAACAACACGTGCGGCTACTCGGCCGGCGCGTACTACTACTTCGACGTCCTGGCCGCGGGCAGCAAGCCCACCACCGGCGAGGACTCCGAGGGCACGACCACCAGGCCCGGGAAGGCCGTGACGGCGGCCGCCGACAAGCCGACGCCGCAGGGCGGCCTGTCGGAACTGCCGGCGACGGGCGAGCTGGCCACGACCGGCTCGTCGTCCTCGACCCCCGTGCTGCTGGGGGTCGCCGGTGCGGCGGTCGTGGCGGGAGCCGGAGCGGTGGCCGTCGCACGGCGCGGGCGCGGGCGCGACTCCCGGTAGCGGGCGCGATTCCCGGTAGGCGACGGCAGGAGCGCGGCCCCCGTCAAGCGGCGACCCCCTTCAAGCGGCTGCCCGGGCGAGTCACCGCCCGGGCGGGCGGCACCCCCGCCCCTGCCCCTGCCCCTGCCCTCGTCCCTGCCCCTGCCCCTGCCCCTGCCCGTCCGGCGGGAGCAGCGGCAGCAGCCGGAGCGCCGGGCGGTGCCCCGGCTGAAGCGGGTCCTCCGCCCCGGCCGTCCGCCCCGGTTCCAACTTCAGTTCCCCGTACGCCCCTTCCGGCACGGCGGGCTTCACCGGCGCGACCGCCGCGATCCGCTCGTACGCCTGCCCCTGCTCCGGCCGCGGGTCCGGCTCGCCCTTGTTCGGCCAGAGGGACATGGCCCGCTCCGCCTGGGCGGTGATGGTGAGCGCCGGGTTGACGCCGAGGTTGGCGGAGACGGCCGCGCCGTCCACGACCGTGATGCCGGGGTGCCCGTACAGCCGGTGGTACGGGTCGACGACGCCCTGCGAGGCGTCGGCGCCGATGGGGCAGCCGCCCAGGAAGTGCGCGGTCAGCGGGGTGCCCATCAGCTCGCCGACATTGCTGCCGGGGAAGCCGTTGATCTCCTCGGCGACGATGCTCGCGGCCATCGTCGCGGCGGGGATCTGCTTGGGGTTGGGGGCCCCGTGCCCCTGCCTGGCGGTCAGCAGACCCTTGCCCGGGCCCCTGCTCCTGCGGTGCGTGGTCAGGGAGTTGTCGAGCGACTGCATGACCAGCCCGATGATCGTCCGCTCGGACCAGCGCCGGTTGGAGAGCGACATCAGCAGCTGCAGCGGGTGCCGTACGCAGCGCGCCGCGAACGCGACGGCCCGGGGCGCCCGCGTGGCCACCGGCACCTGGAGGACGGACATCGCACCCATCGCGTTCGAGCCCTTGCCGTAGCGGACGGGCTCGATGTGGGTGTGCTCGTCGAGGTGGGCGGACGAGGTGATGGCGACGCCGCGGGTGAAGTCCGGCCGGGCCCCGCCGTGCGCCTTCCCGTAGCGGCGGTCGTCGGTCTGCGCGCCGACCAGGGCCTCGGAGTTCGTACGGGTCAGGCGGCCCAGTCCGTCGGGGATGCGGGGCAGCAGGCCCTTGTCCTTCATGGTGTGCAGGAGCGTCTGGGTGCCGTACGTGCCGGCGGCGATCACCACCCGCTCCGCGCGCAGGACCTTCGGGCGGACGCTCCCCCGGCGCTTGTCGGTCGGGACGGTCACGACGCGGTGGCCCCCCTCCCGGTGCTCGGTCACGGCGACGACCGTGGTCATGGGGTGGACGACGGCGCCGGCGCGCTCGGCGAGGTGGAGGTAGTTCTCGTTGAGGGTGTTCTTCGCGCCGTGCCGGCAGCCGGTCATGCACTCGCCGCACTCGGTGCAGGCACGGCGGGCGGGCCCGGCGCCGCCGAAATAGGGGTCGGCGGTCTCCTCGCCGGGCTGTGCGCGGTGCGTGCCGTCGCCGTCCTCGCCGTCGCCGAAGAACACCCCGACCGGGGCCATGCGGAAGGTCTCCCCCACGCCCAGGCGCTCCGCCGCCGCCTTCAGGTGGACGTCGGAGGGCGTCATCGTCGGGTTGAGGCGGACGCCGAGCATGCGGCGCGCCTGGTCGTAGTACGGCCGCAGCTCCTCCTCCCAGTCGGTGATGCCGGCCCACTGCCGGTCCCGGAAGAAGGCCTTCGGCGGTACGTAGAGGGTGTTGGCGTAGTTGAGCGAGCCGCCGCCGACGCCGGCGCCCGCGAGGACCATGACGTTGCCGAGCAGGTGGATGCGCTGGATGCCGTAGAGGCCGAGGGCGGGCGCCCACAGGTAGTTGCGCAGGTCCCAGGAGTTCCTGGGCAGCGTCTCGCGCGTGAAGCGGCGGCCCGCCTCCAGCACGCCCACGCGATAGCCCTTCTCGCTCAGGCGCAGGGCGGACACCGCGCCGCCGAAGCCCGAGCCGACGACGATCACGTCGTAGTCGAACGCTGTCACCATGACCTCCGTACTGTCCGTACTGGGCGAACCCGGTGTACTCGCCTTGACCGGCCGCGCGCGGCGGCAGCGACTCGACGGCAATGCGCCCCCGTCAGCGCAGGCGCAGCGCCTTCAGCACCCGCAGGCTGCGCGTCATGAACTCCGCGTACTTCTCATCGTCCAGCCCGAAGGCGGGAGCCAGCGGCATGACGCGCTGGTGGGCGACGGTCTGGGCCTCGGTGTACTTGAGGATGCCCTCGGAGCCGTGCCGGCGGCCCAGCCCCGAGTCCCCCATGCCGCCCATGGGGGACTGTGCGCTGCCGTACGCGGCCGCGTAGGCCTCGTTGACGTTGACGGTGCCGGCGCGCAGCCGCGCCGCGAGGGCCCGGCCCCGCCGCCCGTCCGCGGTCCAGACGCTGGCGTTGAGACCGTACGGCGTGGCATTGGCCAGGGCGACGGCTTCGTCCTCGTCCCGGAAGCGGTAGACGGACACCACGGGCCCGAACGTCTCCTCGGCGCACACGGCCATGGACGGCTCGACGCCTTCGAGGATCGTCGGCTCGTAGAAGAGCGGGCCGACGTCGGGGCGGGGCCGCCCGCCCGCGAGGACGGTGGCGCCGCGGGCGACGGCGTCCTCGACGTGCCGGGTCACCGCCTCCAGCTGCCGCCGGGAGACGAGGGAGCCCATGTCGGCGCCGTAGGCGAGGCCGGTGCCGAGCCGCAGGGCCTTCGCGCGGGCGGTGAAGCGCTCCAGGAAGGCGTCGGCGACGGAGGCGTGCACGTAGAGCCGCTCGATGGAGATGCACAGCTGTCCGGCCGAGGAGAAGCAGCCGCGCACGGCGCCGGCGGCGGCCTTCTCGACGTCGGCGTCGTGGAGGACCAGCATGGCGTTCTTGCCGCCGAGTTCGAGCGAGGAGCCGATCAGACGGGCCGCGGCGCCCTGGGCGACCTCGCGGCCGGTGCGGGTGGAGCCGGTGAAGGAGACGTAGTCGGCGTGGGCGACGACGGCCGGGCCGACGACCGGGCCCTCCCCGAGGACGACCTGCCAGACCTCCTCCGGCAGCCCCGCCTCGATCAGCAGCTCGCGCGCCCACAGGGCGGTGAGCGCGGTCTGGGTGTCGGGCTTCATCACGACGGCGTTGCCGGCGGCGAAGGCGGGCAGCGCGTCGCCCACGGACAGCTCGAAGGGGTAGTTCCACGGGGCGATCTGGCCGACGACGCCGCGCGGGTGGCGCAGCTCGGTGACCTTGGTGAGGACGGGCACGACGCCCGTGTGGCCCTTGGGCCGCAGGTAGGCGGGCCCCTTGCGCCCGTAGTGGCGGGCGGCGACGGCGACGGCCTGCACCTCCTCGTGGGCGTGGAGGCGGGCCTTGCCGGTCTCGGCCTGGATGAGGTCGAGGATCCCGGACTGCCGGTCGAGGAGGAGGTCGTGGAAGCGCAGCAGGACGGCGGCGCGCTCGCCCACGGGCACCGCGGCCCAGTGCAGTTGCGCCTCACGGGCGCGGGCGAAGGCGGTGGCCACGTCCTCCGGGGTGGACTCGGGCAGGTCGGCGAGCTTCCGCCCGGTGAGGGGCGCGTGGCTGACGGTGCTGCCGGAGCCGATGACGCCGCGGGTGAGACGGGCGACGGTGGAGGGGGTGACGACGTCCTCGACGGTGCGGGTGCCGGGCGGGGCGACGGGGTTGCCTCCGGAGGCGTTCCCCCCGGCAGGGTTCCCTTCGGCAGGGTTCCCTTCGGCGGCGTTCCCTTCGGCGGGTGGCCCGGATACGGGGTCCGCCTCCGCCGTCGTCACTGCCGCCACTTCCGGTGCGCTGTGCCGCGAGTCCGTCATACGGGGAGCGTATGACGGACCACGGCCGCTTGAATACCCGTCGGTAACCCGATCACGTCATCGCGCGGCCCGATCACGTCATTGATCAGGGATTTCTCACTTGTCCTGGATCTTCAGGTACTTGAGGACGTCCTCGAAGAGCTTGTCGCCCGCCTTGCGCCCTTCGCCCTTCTCGGGCATCCGGACCTCCAGGGTCCACGACACGGTCTTGGCGTCGTTGACGATGATCTCGGTGCGCAGGCGTCTCTTGGGGTCGGTCTCGTTGCTTCCGGACCTGCGGAAGACGGTGACGACCTCGGCCGCCTTCATGCCGTCGTGCGGGGACGCCTCGACGGTCGTGGCCTTGGCGTCGGTGAGCTTGGTCCCGGAGTCCGTGGTGTACCGCTTGATAAGCCTCTTGGCCTCTTCCTCCGGCGTGCCGATGTCCTTCGGTTCGTCGCTTCCCGTGCTCTTGGACCGCTGCTCCGCGGTGTCCTTGTCCAGCGAGATGCCGAACACGTCACTGGGGTCCTGGAAGTAGACCCAGTTGATGTCGCTGTTGATGGACTTCTCGTACTCCTCGGGGACCGCCATCGACGCCCGTACGATCTCCGGCTCGTCGCGCACCTTCCAGTGCAGCGGGATGGCCGGTCCTACGGCGAACGGGTTGACGATCAGCAGCGTGGCGGCCGTCGCCACGGCCACCACGCCGGCGCCGAGCCCCCACTGCGCCTTGCGGTTGCCGTGCAGGACGGGCGGGACCCACTTGCTGCCGGTGGCCTGCGGGGGGCGGGTCGCGCCGAAGGCGGGCTCCTCGGACGACGCCGGGCGGGCGAGCGCCTCCAGCGTCCGTCTGATCTCGGCCGTACCGGGCCGGGCCGCAGGGTTCTTGTGGAGCAGCCCCATGACGAGCGCGCCCAGCACACCCGCACCGCGCGACGGCATCTGCGGTTCCGCGGACAGGATGGCCTGCATGGTGGCCTGCGCGTTGGAGCGGCGGAACGGGGAGACGCCCTCCACCGCCCTGTACAGCACGACGCCCAGCGACCACAGGTCGGACTCGGGTCCCGGCCGCTGCCCCAGGACGCGCTCGGGCGCCACGTACTCGGGCGAGCCGACGAACGCGCCCGTCTCCGTAAGGCCTTGCTCGCCCTCGATCTGGGCGATGCCGAAGTCGGTGAGGACGACGCGCTCGTCCCGGCCGAGCAGGACGTTGTCCGGCTTGACGTCGCGGTGCAGCACGCCGGCCTCATGGGCGGCGCCGAGCGCGTTCAGGACGGCGAGGCCGATGCGGGCCGCCTCGCGCGGGTCCAGGGTGCCCTCCGCCAGCCGGTCGCCGAGCGAACTCCCGCGGACGAGCTCCATGACGATCCAGGGGCGGCCGTCCTCGACGACGACGTCGTGGACGGCGACGACCGAGGGGTGGGCGACGCGGGCCGCGGCGCGGGCCTCGCGCTGCATGCGGTGGTGGACGTTCTCCCGCAGGGACGCGGGCAGGTGGTCCGGTACGCGGGGCTCCTTCACGGCGACCTCGCGGTCGACGACCTCGTCGTGCGCCTTCCAGACGGTGCCCATGCCGCCGTGGCCGAGGCGCGAGATCAGCCGGTAGCGGTTGCCTATGCGGCGGCCTGCGCCGTGGTCGGAGCCGTCAGCAACGGCAGCGGCAGCGGCAGCGGCAGCGGCAGGAGCGGCGTACGGGTTCGGCGCGCCGGGGGTGTAGACGGTCCCGGTGGCGGGCGGGTGGACGCTCCCGGGGGCGGCAGGTGCGCCGCCGTTCGCCGCGACCGGCGCGCTCGGTGGCTGAAGGTCGTAGCTGGTGGGTTCGTTCGCCCCGGCAGGCCTGGTCGGCCGTCCCCCGTCGTTCGTCATGGCCCCATCATTACCAAGGGGGGCCGGGCGGGCGCACCTTCGAAGGCGCAAACCCTGCCGCATGCGTCCTTAGGGGCTGGATACCGGCCGGATGCGTATGAACGAGTCGAGTACGGCCTGGGCGTGCCGCCGGGCCTGCGCCGCCTTCCCCGCGGGCCCCGCCACCCACACCTCGTACATCTTCCCTCCCTCCTCCCAGCAGGTGTCGTACGTGCGCACCGTCCCGCCCGACTCCGCCTCGGGCCCGTCCCACGTGAACTCCCAGGCGGCTGCCGGATATCCCTTGTGTGTGGTCTCACGGACGGTGGCGGAGCGGTAGCCCGGGTAGCGGTCCGGGGCTGCGGCGGCCGCGGCGCGCAGGGTGCCCGCGGGGCCGCCGGCGCGCGGGTCCTGGATGAGGATGCCGAGGCGGAACTGCCGGTCGGGCGAGTAGTAGAAGACCCGCGGCGGTTCGAAGGAGCGGGTGAAGCCGTCGGGCACGGCCAGCGCGAAGCCCGCGGGGTCCTGCACCGCGTGGTACCCCTCCGGGGGCCGTACGGGCGCGCTCACCGGGGGTTCGCGCGTGACGGGCGGCCCGGGCGAGCGGGCCGGCGTCCCGCTGGAGACCTGCGCGGGCCGGTCGCCGTCGGCGTCCGCACCGCGCTCGGCCAGCACGACGGCGAGGCCGGCTCCCGTGCCGGCCAGGGTGACGACGGCGACGGCGGCCATGAGGACGGTGCGCACGCGCGGGATGTACGCGGGCCTGACGAGGCCGTCATCGACCCACCCGGAGGCCAGATAGGCGTGCAGCAGCCGCTCCGCTTCGTCGGCGCCCATGCGGTGCACCGGATCGCGCTCCAGCAGTCCCTGGACGACGGGCAGCAGGGGGGCCGCGGCTGCGGGCGGGCGTATCTCGTCGTGGACGACGGCGTGCAGGATGCCGCCCAGCGAGTCGCGCCGGAAGGGGGTCACTCCGCTGAGGGCCGCGCACATCAGCACCCCCAGGGACCACAGGTCGGCCGCGGGGCCCGCAGGGCCGCCCGACATGCGCTCCGGCGCGGTGTACTCGGGCGATCCGACGAATGCGCCCGTCTCGGTGATCGTCGTGGCGCCGCGCACCTGGGCGATGCCGAAGTCCGTCAGCACGACGCGGCCGGTGGCCGATTCCAGGAGGACGTTGGGTGGCTTGATGTCGCGGTGCAGAACGCCGCGGGCGTGCGCCGCGCGCAGGGCGGACAGCAGGGCGATCGCGATCCGCGCCGTCTCCCGCGGGCCCACCGGCCCCTCCGCCGCGAGCACTTCGGACAGCGCGCGCCCGTCCACGAGCTCCATCACGATCCACGGCCGGCCGTCCTGGACGACGATGTCGTGCAGGGCGACCACGTTCGGGTGACTGATGAGCGCGGCGGCGCGGGCCTCGCGCAGCGTGCGGTCGCAGTCGGAGAGACCGGCGGCGCAGGTGCCGGGGCCGGAGTCGTCCATGTGCAGCTCTTTGACGGCCACTTGGCGGGCCAGCAGCTCATCGGTGGCACGCCATACGGTGCCCATGCCGCCGCGCCCTATCCGCCCGGACAGGCGGTACCGGCCGGCGATCAGACCATCGTGCGCAGCGAAGGTCCCCATAAGCCCATCTTGCCCCACACCTCCCCGGGCCACGGCTGCCGGAACGGGCCGGTTCCGGCCAGCTGTCGGACGCGTCTCCGCCCGGGGAGGGGGCGGAGACACGAACAGCCTGGGGGGCGGTTCAGGGCCTCAACAGCCCGTCCATCTGCTCCCAGTTCGACCAGGGGCCGCCGATGGAGGTCTGCGAGCGCTGGTACACGTATCCGATGCTGTTGACGCCGAACAGCTGGATACGGCCGTCGGCATTGGTCTCCGCGGCCACCTGGCTGAGCCCGCCGTCGAACTGCACCCACGGCGACCACGAGCTGCTGCCGACGGCGTTCTGGGAACGGTGGTAAATGGCGTCACCGCTGTTGGTACCGAAGATCTCCAGCCGGCCGTCGCCGTTGCGCGCGGCTGCGATGGAGGTCAGCGAGCCTTCGATCTGCTCCCAGTTCGACCAGGCGCCGCCCGGGGACGTCTGCCAGCGGTGATAGATGGCTCCGCCGCTGTTGACGCCGAAGAGCTCGATACGGCCGTCGGCATTGGTCTCCGCGGCGACCTGGGTCAGGCCGCCGTCGAACAGGGCCCAGTCCGACAAGGGGCCGCCGATGGAGGTCTGCCGGCAGTGGAAGACGTTGCCGTTGCTGTTGGTGCCGAAGAGCTCGATGCGGCCGTCGGCGTTGCGGGCCGCGGCGATGGAGGTGAGCAGCCCGCCGATCTGCTCCCAGCCCGACCAGGCCCCGACCGGGGACGTCTGCCAGCGGTGGAAGATGGTCCCGGCGCCGGTCACCCCGAACAGCTCGACCCGGCCGTCGGCATTGGTCTCGGCGGCGACGGCCCGCAGCGCACCGTCGAACTGGGACCAGGAGGACCACGAGCCGCCGATGGAGTTCTGGACGCGGTGGAAGACGCCGTCGCCGCTGTTGGTCCCGAAGAGCGCAAGCCGCCCGTCGGCGTTGCGGGCGGAGGCGATGGACGATCCGAAGACGGTGACCTTGAGGTTCTTATCGGCTGCCGTCGGTGCGGGGGCGGGGGCGGCGGTAGCGGTGGCGACCCCGGGAGCGGCGGCGAACAGCGCGGCGACGGCGAGGGACGCGATCATCCGGCCGATGCGTCTGTGTCTCTTGTATCTCTTCCTCATGCGACTGCCCTTTCCTGCGCGGGAACGTTGTGTCGGTCCGTGCGGGGCGGTACGGGCGGTACGGGGCTGTGCAGAGCTGTACGGAGCGGTACGGGGCTGCGCGGCGCCCTCAAGAGGGCGGCGGCCGCACCCTACTGCGCGACGGCGCGGGAGGACAGGCCCGTAGGCGGCCGCTCGAACCTCATGCCAGGCCGGCCGCTTGAACCACATCAGGCCGGCGCTTGAACCTCACGTCGCGTCAGGATGCATCGTGGTCTCATGACCGCTTCCGCCGCCTCCACCTGGAAGGTGGGCGCACTCGCCGAGGCCTGCGGCCTCACCGTGCGCACGCTGCACCACTGGGACACCATCGGCCTCCTCAGCCCCTCCCGGCGCACGCCGGGCGGGCACCGCGAATACACCGAGGACGATCTCGTCCGCCTCTACCAGGTGCTGGCCCTCCGCAGCCTCGGCCTGGGTCTGGAGACCATCGCCGTCTGCCTGGACAGCGGCGTCGACCCGGCCCGGCTCGTACGGGACCACTTGTCCGGCGTGGAGGCCGCCCTCGCCGCGCTCACCTCCCTGCGGGACCGTCTCCGGCGCCTGGACACCGAACTGGCGGCCGGCCGCGCCCCGACGACCACCGCCCTCCTCGACGCCCTGCGGACCACCGGCGCCACTGCCCCGGACCGCGCACACGCCCTCCGGGACCGTCTCGACGCCGACGGCCTCCGCCTCCTGGAGGACCGGGCCGCCGCCGTGGGTCCCGCTGCGCACTATCTCCTGGAGGTCGAGTGGCCCGAGCTGTACCGCCGGGCCGACCGGCTCCGTACGGCCGGAGTCCCTCCCACGGACCCCCGGGTCCGGCGGTTGGTGGCCCGCATGGACGAACTGGGCGCCCTCTTCACCGGCGGTGACACCACCACCTCCACGGCCGTCCGGAGCGCTTGGCGCGACGCCCCGCAGGCCATGTCCGGCGAACCGCCCGCCGCCACCGAAAGCTGGGCCGATCTGGCCGGCTACCTGGACCTCGCCCGCCAAGGAGCCCCCTCGTGACACCTCTCGTGACACCCCTCGCGGCATCCCTGCGTACCGCCCTGATCCGGATCCTCCCGATGCTTCTCACCCTGCCGCTGTGCGCAGCCTTGGCGGCGGCCGGCCTGCTCCCGTGGGGCGTCGTCCTGGCCGTGTCGGTCGCCCTCATCGCGTACGCCGCGCTCACTTTCGTGAGGGTCAGGTTCGTGAGGGTCAGGCGTCCAGGAACGGCATCCCGCCCGGGCGCAGCAGACGGGTGAAGTACAGGCCCACCCCGGCCGCACCGGTCGCGTAGTCCGCCGAAAGCCGGTTGAGTACGCGCCCCGGGTACGCGATCCCCTCCGGACGTTCGACGCGGAACATCAGCATCGTCTCGGCAATGTCGAATGCCCGGTGAAGATAGTCCCGTTCGGCAGTGCACCGGAACATGTCCAGCTGGAACTCCCCGAGGCCGGCCATTCCCTCGAAGAGACTCGGCAGCAAGGAGTACGTGAGGTATGCGTCCTCTGCGATACGGCGCGCCAGGACCAGGTAGCGCTCGTCGCCGAGCATCCGGTGGAACCGGAGCAGCACGCTGCCGATCCCTGCGCTTCCGTGGATCAAGTACGGATATCGCACCATGTCGTTCTCGAAACGGCGCCACTGCATGCCCAGCTCGGTATCGCTCCCGTTCGCCAAGTCGAATTCCAGGCCCCGGACCGCGGCGGAGCGGAAGTCGTCCCGGCCGGTCACCAGGGAAAGTCGCAACAGGAACAGCGCAATGCCGCTCGCCCCGTGGCCCAGTCCGTAGTGCACCCGCCCCTCGGCCCGGTACGGCCAGCAGCAGGTGTCGTCGTCCTGCCGCTCCGCCGTCGCCAGCAGGTGCTCGCCCGCACGCACCGCCGCATCCAGGTGCACCTGTTCGCCGGTCCGGGCGTGGAACCGCAGGCTCACCGTCCCCCAGCCGGCCACCCCCAGGAACAGGCTCGGTTCCGCTTCGAGCAGGGGGGAGCGGTACAGCAGCGCCATGGCGTCCAGGGCTTCATCGGGCAGGTCGATCCGCCAGAAGGTCTCCGCGATGCCGGCCAGCCCGAGGAACAGCCCGGGCGGATACGACTCCAAGTCCAGCGGCCGGTTCCGTATCCAGGCCCGGATGTCCTCCGGCAGCCCCACTTGTTCCCCGGCGCTTTCCGCGGTGTGCAGGAACAGCGCCGGGCCGCACGCGCCGTAGGCCACGTTCAGCGGGTTGGTGGCGAAGACCAGGAAATGGGCGGGCCAGAGCCGGTCGGAGCGCTCCCGGTCGGCGGTGCCGAGCAGGTACCGGGCCATGCCGTCCACGGTGTCCGCCACATCCGCCCGCAGCCGGCCGCCGGGCACCTCCGCGGTCACTCAGGGGCTCCAGCCGGTCAGGATGTCCATGGCTTCCGCCGCCGCGCCGCGGCACAGACAGTCGATCACGGATCTCACCTCCGCCGGCACGCCCAGCGCCATGAATCTGTCCAGGAACAGCTCGGCCGCCTCCGGGTGCAGCGTGAAGAGGGAGGTGACCGGCACGATGCAGCCGTAGAGGATCATTCCGGCGGCGTACCAGTCGTCCCGCCGCTCCAGGCGGCCGCCGGGGTTCGTCCGTTCCGGGCGCATGAAGCCCGGCGTGCCCCAGCGGGCCGCGTAGGCGGCCGGCTCGTTCTCGCCGCTCTCCCGGATCGCGCTCTCGAAGTCGATGAACCACATCCGCTGCGTGTCGGGGTCGATCAGAATGTTCTGCGGCGAGAGGTCCCCGAGCAGAACTCCCCTTTCGTGGACTGCGGTCACCATGCCGATGAGCGTCATCGCCACGTGCCGGAACACCGGCAGGAACCGCTCCAGGCGACCGGGCCGCCGGATGTACGGAGCGAGGATGATCTCCTCACGCGCCCAGAAGTCGTGGAACCCGGCGGCGTCCACCCATTCCTCGGCCAGGAAGGTGTGCTCCCACTCCCGGAACAGCTCGACCGGCCGCGGGACGAAGGGCAGCCCGTCGAGCCTGCACAACATCTCGTATTCGTGGCGCAGCAGACGAGGCGCGTCCCACCATTCCCCGTCGACCGCCCAGCAATTGGTGCCGGGACGGGCCTCCTTGACGACTACGGCCTGCCCGGTGCCGGTGTCCAGGCCGTGGTAGATCCCGCCGGCGTTGGAGAAGATCACGGCGCCGTCGATCAGGTACCGGTCGTTGAGCAGGGCGCCGTCGGATTCCTCCGACGGCGCCGCTGTCGCAGCGGTCACCTCACTGTCACTGCCGCCACTGCCGTCGAAGGGATCATGGGCCCACGGGGGCAACTTGTAGTACGGCATGCGCTCGTCGGCCACGTATTCACCGCTCGGCGACACCACGTACGTGCTCCGCGTACCGTCGACATGAAGTCCGTACAGGGGGCGGAAGCCTCCGTAGCGGTAGAAGAGCACCCGGCTGTCCCGGTACCGGCGGTCGGAGAGGATGTACGGCCCTGCCACCGCCCGGCCCTTCGTGCGGCGGTACAGCGCGTCCAGCAGTCGACGGAACGTCTCCTCGTCCGGCGGGTACAGCGTCATGAACTTGCCCGAGCTTCCGCGGGCTTGAAGCTTCGAATTGAGCAGATCCAGCAGGGCGGGATCCCCTGCGGCCTTGAAAGCGACCCGTTCCCGGACGCACACGGGCACGACGAGCTCCAGCAGCTGCGGTGCGCAGGCGGTGGTGGCGGAAACGTGAATCTTGAATCCCTGGGCCACCGCGACCGCGTTGGTGTCCGCGTCCGGCGGCAGGGCGTGCAGCCATACGTCGCCGCGCTCCAGCCGCCAGGAGTCCGGAAGGCGTTCGCGCAGAAGGGACCGGTATTCGTCCGTCAAGGGGTGGCGATCCGGGACCTCATAGAACTCCGGGTGAGCGAAATAGTAGAGGTACCCGGCGGCGGCAGAACGGTTCATGACGCCTGCCGGTGACCTAGGTACGCCGAGGCCGGGCGAGGGCCTCGGCGCGTCCGACGACTGACCGCGTTCACCGGGCCGCTGCTATTACTGGAGCGTCCGACCGCCGCCGCCGCAGCCCACGCTGTAGCTGCTGCACCCGATGCTTATGCCGCTCCCTTGCCCAGCGGCAGCAACATCCTCGGCTGCTCCGGGCGTGAGCCTCTGCAGCCCCAGCACGTCGTTCACTGCGTTCGAGGCCCGGTCCAGATGTTCCTTGAGCTGGTTCAGCGCCGGGCCCGTAGCTGTGGTGTCGCCCATGGCCCTCGCCTCCTACGTCCGCGGAATAGTGACCCCTCTTTCAGGCAAACACCACCCGTTGCACTACGCCAGCGGAGGGGTTCCCGGGGAGCCGGTCACAGCCCCCACCAGGTCCTGCGCCGGGCGACAAGCGGCACGCGCCGGGCGGCGGCGCGGTCCGCGGCGAGGGCGGTACGGCGGGGCGGGGTCTGGGCGTGTGGGAGGCCCGGCGGCCTCAGGGCCGCGTACTCGGTGAAGCGGACGGTCCCGCAATCGCGGCAGCGGGCCTCGCCCCGAGTGCGGGCCGACCAGCCCCCGCGGTGCGTACAGATTCTCCGCACGGTCACGCACCCCCCATATGCACAGTCCGCCAGTGACGGCGCTGGAGCACCAGGGCGTCCCCTGTCGTGACCGGATCGTCCCCGGCGGCGGCCTCCTTATAGGCAGCCGCCAGCTGCGCGCAGTCCCCGCACCCGTACATGGGCCGCGACCCGGCCGGCCACAACCCGGCCGCCTCCCGGTCCTCCCGCGTCGCAAGCCGCAGGGAAGCGAACGGCACCTCCCATTCGAGGCCCCCGCCGGGACGACGCAGGGTGACGCGGCTCCCCGCCACCCCGATCACCTGCGCGACCCGTCCCTCTCGCGTGTCCACCACGAACGCGCCGATCCTGTACGTCATCGCCTCATGCCTCCCCGAGTGCCCTTGGTAGCAGCCACATCTTGTCGCTCGACGCGAGTCGCGGTGAAAATTTCACCGCTGGTTGGCACGATCGAGTGAACGCTCGCACAAGCCAGGGAAGTTGCTGTCGCTAGAGTCGTCTCGCAAGGAGGTGATCACTTGGCCGACATCACGCCGACCTTGCTGCGCCGGAGGCTCGGCGCAGCACTGAAGACGCTGAGGGTGAGAGCCGGTCTCAACCTCGCCGAGGGCGCGAAGCTGTTGGGCATGTCCATCCCGACCCTGAGCAAGGTCGAGAACGGCAGGCAGAACACCGATCCGGAGAAGTTCTTCACCGCCTACCGGGTCACTGAAGCGGCACGCATCGCAGAGACCAGGGAAATCGCGAAGCTCGCCAACGACAGCCGCCGGAAGAACATCTACGCGCAGTACAAGGACATCGTCCCCGAGCGCTTGGCCGACTTCTTGGACATGGAGCAGATCGCCACCCGCATTGACCTCTACGCGGCGCTTGTCATGCCAGGGGTGCTGCAAACGGCCGACTACGCCTATGCGGTCATCGATGGCGGCAGCGTATGGAAGACAGCCCGTGAGGTAAGAGCCTTCACCGAGCTGCGCTTGAAGCGCCAGGAGATCTTGACCTCGTCGTCACTCGCACTGCGGTGCGTACTGGACGAAGCATGCCTCAGGCGGGAGCTGGGCGGACCTTCCGTCCTTCGCGGGCAGCTTGAGCAGCTGCTCACCATCTCCCGGAATCCAAATATCGAGCTGCAGGTCATTCCGTTCAAGGCGGGCACGCACACGGGCCTGGACGGCGCCTACACGGTCTTCCACTTCGAGGTCGGCTCTCCTGTCGTAGCTGTGGAGCCGCTCACGACGTCCCACTACCTTGAGGAAGACGGCCAGGTCGCACGCTACGACGTCGCGTTCGATCGCCTGCGCACCCAAGCACTGGATCCCGAGGCGTCCCGCGACTTCATCGCACGGATCGCCAAGGAGACGCAGTGAGGTTCAAGAAGAGCAGCTACAGCTCCGGCTCTGCTGAGACTTGCGTGGAGATCGCCCTCCCGGAGGGCACCCGCACACGCTTACGCAGCCCCATACTCATACGCGACTCCAAACGGCCCGACGGGCCGACTCTGCGCGTCGCCGCCGAGCCGTATCGTTCCTTCACCCGCGCCCTGAGGCGCGGCACCCTCGGCGCGCCGGACGGCGATGACTGAAAGGGTCGCGCACGGCGGGCTCGGCCGATACCGTAAGGGGGCGCCCCCCTTCTTCGGGCATAGCAAGTGGCCCCCGCCACGGCGGCTATCCGTGAACGAGGGCCAACCGCAGGTAGACGGCTTCCGGTCGTCAGTCCTCAGGTGTTCGGAGGACTGGCGGCCACCGTCCAGCGGCTACCACCGGTCATTGTCCGGTGCACCACCTCCACAGCTCCCGGATCACAGCTGCGACCCGCTCGTGCAGAGGCTTCCTGCGGTGACGCCCCATCGGCGCCCCCCTTCTTTCCCTGCAGCCGATAGCCGGCGACCGCACCGGAGGGAGCCCGTATCGGGACACCCCGCGAGTGCCCCGACGAAAGGGTCCTCTGGAAGGGGGGCGCGCTCGAAGCGCTGGCGACGACATTACAGGCGGGCAAAGGGCCCAACCCGCCGTTTCCTGCGTGGAGTTGCCGATCTGCGTCACCGCTCAGACCATCGCTGCCGCAACATCATGATCTGTCGTACGAGAGCTACGGCGAACGCCGTAGCGAGATCATCACCGAGCGTGGCGGGAACCGCGGGAACCGCGGCGGTAAAAAGCACCCCTCCGCGTCGGGTAATATTGTTCCCGCAACGCCGACGGGTGCCATTTCCACTCGGACGCCGAGCGCTCGTAGCTTAACGGATAGAGCACTTGACTACGGATCAAGAGGTTGCAGGTTCGAATCCTGCCGAGCGCACATCGCAGTAAGAGAGCCGGATGTCATGCACATCCGGCTCTCTTCGTTTATTTCCGGGGCTTCGAGAACGCCGCCTTCGCTATCCCCAGGACGTACTTCAGCTCGCTCGAACCCGGCGGGTTGTTGTAATTGAGCGAATACACCACCCGCCGCGACAGGTCGCTCTTCACGAACACTCCGTTGGTGTACCCCGGCTCGGAGCCCGTCTTGCCCCAGACGACCGTGCCGTCGGGGAGCGTCGTCCGCATGAGGCCGATGCGGCTGAAGCACGCCTTTCCGCGGTCGGCCGGATCGGTCAGGCTCGCGCAGTGGTGGTTGCCGGGGGCGTTGGGAACGTCCGGGAGGTCGAGGATCCGGCTCTGCTGCGACGGCGGGAGGAGCCGCCCGCCGAGGAGCGCCGTGATGAAGCGGTCCAGATCCGCCGCGGTGGAGATCATGCCGCCCTCCGCCCAGGAGGACGGGCTCTGCTCGGTGACGTCGACGAGCGAGCCGTCCACCGTGCGGTAGCCGTGGGCGTGGGGCTGCGGCAGGGTGACGTCGTCGGCCGCGGGGACGTAGGTGTGGCGGAGCCCGAGGGGGCGGGTGATGCGGTCGCGCACCTCCTCGGCGTACGTGCGGCCGGTGACGCGTTCGATGATCAGCCCGGCCACGTGCGTGTTGATGCCGTTGTACTGCTGGGCCTTGCCGGGCGGGAAGGCAGGCTCTTTGCCGTCCACGGCCGCCTTGACGATCTCGGTGGGCGTCCACGACCGGAAGCGGTTCTCGACGAACCACCTGTTGGAGCCGTCCCCGTAGGTCAGCGGCGACGGGGTCGGGAGCCCGCTCGTGTGGTCGAGCAGCTGCGCGACCTTCACGTCGCGGAAGGCGTCGGGGAGGAGGCCGGGGGCGTAGCGGCGGACGGGTGCGTCCAGGTCGACCTGCCGTTCGGCGGCGAGCTGCAGGAGCACCGTGCCGGTGAAGAGCTTGGTGATGCTGCCGATGCGGAAGGAGGAGTCGGAGCGCACGGACGCGCCCGTGGCCTTGTCGGCCGCGCCGGAGGTGCCCCACCAGTGGCCGCCGGGGCCGGCGACGCGGACCAGCGCGCCGTTCACATCCGCGTTCGGGAAGCCCGCGATCGACTCCTCCAGCGCCTTCTTGTCCGGCCGCGGCGTTGCGGCGCCGGCCACGCCGGCGGTCCCTGCGGTGAGCGCGGCGGCGAGTGCGACGGCAAGGGCGACGGCCGACCGGGCGCCTCGGCCGACGGACTTCCTCTTCAGCGTTTCCATGCCGGAGAGTCTTCCGGAGCAAGATCATCGCGGCATCGGGCATCGCCCTGACCCGGCCCTCACCAGCCCGTACTCCGCCTCGGGGTTCTCCCCGAGCCCCGTCCCCTAGAGGACAGGATCCGACCTGGTTCCCCCCTACGCTCGCCCCATGAGCAGCAGCCCCCGCGCCCGACTCTCCGACGACCAGCGCCGTGCCCGCCTCGCCCGGCGTCACCTCCTCCACCCCGCCCACCGGGCCGGCTCCGCCGAAGAGGTCGCGGACGCCCTCGTCGGGCTGCACGCCACCGACGCCGCCACCGTCTACCTGTCGGCGTGCGCGCGGCTGGCCGAGCCCTTCCCCGCCGAGGTGGAGCGGGCGCTGTACGAGGACGTGACGCTCGTCAAGCTGCTGTCCATGCGGCGCACGCTCTTCGCCGTCACCACGGAGCTCGCCCCGTACGTGAGTTCCTCCACCACCCGCGCGATCGCGCTCCGGGAGCGGGCGACGCTGCTCAAGCACCTGCGCGAGAACTCCGAGGGCCACGCCCCCTGGGACGAGCAGCGGCTCGCCCGCACCGAGCGGGAGGTGCTGGACGCGCTGGCGGCGCGCGGCGAGGCCACGACCGCCGAGCTCGGCAAGGACGTGCCCGCGCTGCGCGAGACGCTGCTGATGTCGCCGGGCAAGCCGTACGAGTCCCGGCAGAGCATCGGCAGCCGGGTGCTGCGGATGCTCGCCTCGGACGGGCATCTGCGGCGCGCCCGGCCGCGCGGCTCGTGGACCAGCAGCCTCTACCCGTGGGCGCTCGTCCCGCAGATCCCGGACATCGACGTACGGGAGGCGAAGGCCGAGCTCGCGCGGCGCTGGCTCGCCGCGTACGGGCCGGCCACGGAGGCCGATCTGAAGTGGTGGACGGGCTGGACGCTCGGCGACACGCGTAAGGCGCTGGCGGACGTGGGCGTCGAGGACGTCGAGCTCGCGGACGGCGCCACGGGCCACGTCCTGCCCGGCGACGTCCCTGCCGCGGACGAAGCCCCCGGGCCGTGGGCCGCGCTCCTCCCCGGCCTCGACCCGACCGCCATGGGCTGGCGCGGCCGCGACTGGTACCTCTCCCCCGACCACGTGCCCGCTCTCTTCGACCGGGCCGGGAACGTCGGGCCGACGGTGTGGTGGAACGGCCGCATCGTCGGCGGCTGGGCGCAGCGGGCGGACGGCGAGATCGTCTGGCGGCTGCTGGCGGACACCGGACGGGAAGCGGAGTCCGCGATCGCCGCGGAGGCCGCCCGCCTGTCCGCGTGGCTGGGCACCGTACGGGTCACTCCGCGCTTCCGGACACCCCTGGAGCGCGAGCTGGCCGGGGGCGTGGGGGCCACCGGGCGTCGTAAAGCTTGACGCTTCTCTGACGCCGACCCCACGCCGCCGGGGCCCGGAGGCTGGCATAGCCTGTGACGGCATTAACGAT
Source organism: Streptomyces hiroshimensis (assembly GCF_014650335.1). Taxonomy (GTDB): domain Bacteria; phylum Actinomycetota; class Actinomycetes; order Streptomycetales; family Streptomycetaceae; genus Streptomyces; species Streptomyces hiroshimensis. The sequence goes on along the minus strand of NZ_BMUT01000006.1, from coordinate 265,331 downwards.
CTTGATCGTGAAAAGTGGGGGTACTACATGAAACTGGCTCGTGTTTCCGCCGTTGTCGTGGCTGCCGCGATCGCACCGGCCGTCCTTCTGTCCTCGCCGGCCTTCGCCGCCGGTGGCACCGGGGCTGCCGCCAAGTCGCCCGTCGCGGCGGTGACGGGCGCGAAGGCGGGCGAGACCGCCAAGGCCGCCGACATGTCGGAGGAGGACCTCCGGGTCGCGGTTCTGACGATCATGGGCAAGCCGGACGCGGGCAGGGCCGTCAAGACCGCGGGCGACAAGGCCCTCCGCGGCACCGCCGACGACCTCCGCCACTTCCTCGAAGTCGGCCAGTACCAGGCCCGCCTGGAAGACGACCGCGTCGCCGTCCTCACCATCATGGGCAAGCCGGACGCAGGCAGGGCCGTCAAGACCGCCGGCGACAAGGCCCTCCGCGGCACCGCCGACGACCTCCGCCACTTCCTCGAAGTCGGCCAGTACCAGGCCCGCCTGGAAGACGACCGCGTCGCCGTCCTCACCATCATGGGCAAGCCCGGCACGGGCGAGGCCGTCAAGCGCGCGGGCGACAAGGCCCTCCGCGGCACGGCTGCCGACCTCCGCCACTTCATCGAGGTCGGCCAGTACGAGGCCCGCAAGCTCGACGAGCAGAAGAAGCCCTCCACCAAGAAGCGGTAACCGCAGCCGACCCGGGCCTACGCCTGCAGCGGGCCCGGGTCGTCGCCCCGCACCGCCGCATGCGAACTTGCCCCGCAGGGGGTGCGGCGGGGGTGAGCTGAGTTCCGTGATTCGGGTGCGGCTTAGAACAAGCTGGCAGCGGGGGACAGGTGAGGTGTGCGGCCGGTGGGAGGCCGGGCGCCGTACTCCTGCCGTCACAGATGCGGGCGCGTAAGGAGACCTTGCGCATAAGCCTTGGCTGGCGGGGGACGGCAAGGAAAGAGAAGAATCCGCGTCCGCTGAGGATGTCGAATTCCCTCAGTCCGCCCTCTTTGTCCTCCGGGCGTCCGACCTTCACCGCGTCACGCCCCAGCGCGGCCAGCTCGGCTGCCAGTTCGTTCCACCTCCGCCACCACGCCGGGAGGCAGGCCGCCGGCCACGTGGGACCGGCCGGGGTTCCACTCCCAGGTCCAGTCGTTCACAGCCCGGCTTCCGTCTCGGCCGCCTCACGTATGGCCTGGATCTCGGCGAGCGCGTCGGCGGGGTCCGCTTCCCCCGCATCCACGATCCGCTCCAGCTCATGGAGCCGGGCGGCACGCTCGGGGTGGCGTTCGATCGCGACGAAGACGGCCCATGAGTGGACGAAGGCCCGCAATGGGGCCGGACTGCTGCTCTTCTGAGCGTTGGTGGTGGCCTCGAACAGGTGCCGCGTCAGAGCAGGGACACGGCTGGGGGCGATCTTGGCGACCGCAGCCCGCAGGGCGTCAGGCGTCAGCTCCGGCATCGGGATCAGCGGCCCGTAGGGACCGCTCGGCTGCTCAGCCATGATCGTCCTCCAGGGCGCGGCAGGCTCCGGATTGCACCGTACCGGCTCGCGAGCCAGGTACGCGGCCTGAACCGGCTGCGGCGACCCAGCGCTTCAGCGGCGGTTACAAGAGCCCCAGGTCGTCGAGCTCCTTGTGCAGGGCGGCTCGCGGGTGGTCGGCGGTGCGGGCCGGGAGGCCGGGCCTCGGGGCCGGCTTGCCGTTGCCGTCACGGTCCCGGTCGCCGTCCCCGTCGCGGCCCCGGCCACGGGCCCCGTTCCGGTCCCGGAAGAGCCACGCGCCCGCCACCCCGCCGACCAGTCCGCCCAAGTGGCACAGCCAGCTGATGCCGGGGGTGCCGGGGACGGCCGTGGTGAGGATGTACGCGTACGACGCCGCCATGACGACGCCGATCAGGGTGTCGATCAGGTGCCGGTCGAACAGGCCCCTGACCACCACGTACGCGAAGAAGCCGTAGACCAGGCCGCTGGCGCCGACCGTCCGCGTGCCCCCGTCCCCGAACACCCACTCCGCGAGCCCGCTGGTCACCATCACCAGGACGCTCAGCCCGAGGAAACGGGCCACGCCGCGGTAGGCGGCGAGGAAGCCGAAGACGAAGAGGGGGCCGGAGTTGGACTCGATGTGTGCCCAGTTCCAGTGGAGCAGCGAGGCGGCGAAGACGTCAGGGAGCGTGCCGATGTCGCCCGGGAGAATGCCGTGGTGGCGGGAGAGCGCGTAGTCGCCGCTCCAGTTGGCGAGCTGCACCGCCCAGACGAGGGCCACGAATCCGACCATCACGAAGAGGGCCTTGCGTGCTTCCGCGAGGATCTGTCCCGCGTTCACGTTCGCATTCGCGTTCGCCTGTCTTCTGCCGATGCCGAGCCCACTCATGGAACGTGCTTCCCTCTCCCGGGCGGCCGCTTCTGCTGCCGCGATCAGGGGAATCGTCCCTGATCGCGGCGGCTGCGCGGAGCCGGGGGCCGGTTACCGGGGCCGGTTGCCAAGGCCGGTAACCGGGTCTGGTTACGCCGACGAGCGGGCCGACGGCTTTTCCCCGTACGGCGTCGTCATGAATTCGACGGCGCACGTGCCGCCCGGGTCCCGGAGGTAGACGCCGCGGCCGCCGTACTCGTGGTTGATCTCGCCCGGCTGTCGCAGCATCGGGTCGGCCCAGAACGGCACCTCGCGCTCCGCCACGCGGCCGAGTATCGCGTCGAACTCCTCGTCCGTGACGAGGAAGGCGATGTGGCTGCGGTTGATGTCGCCGGCCTCCACCATGTCGTCGACGAAGTCGATGCCGACTCCGTTGGAGCTGGTGATCTGGGTGAAGCGGCCCCATTCGAGCGGGGCGGCGGTGTCCATCAGCCAGGACAGGAACGCACCCGTCTCCCGGCGGTCCTTGACGTGCACGATGACGTGGTTCAGTTCGTTGGACATGGCGGTCACGGTCCTTCCGATGAATTGACTGCGGAGTGAGGAGATTTCACGAGGTCTTGCGGGTGGTCCGTCCTGGCAGTGCCAGCGCCCCCAGCGCCACGCACGCCGTGAACGCCGCGGCGATCAGCAGCGCCCTGCCGTAACCGGCGGCCAGGTCGCCTGCCGCGTCGCCGGAGGCGCGTCCCGCCGTCGTCTGCGCGGCGATCGTGGAGAGCAGGGCCAGGCCGAGCGCGCCGCCGATCTGGCGGGAGGAGTTGACGAGCCCGGAGGCCAGGCCCGCCTCGGCCGGTGCCGTGCCGCTGGTCGCGGCGGCCGTGACGGGCATCAGGGACAGGCCCGCGCCCAGGGTGGCCAGGACGAAGGGGACGAGCACGCCGGTCGCGTACGCGCCTGCGCCGCCTCCCGTACCCCCGTCACCGATGCGCGACAGCCACAGGAACCCCGCCGTGCTGATCGTCATACCGGTGACGATCAGCGGGCGCGGGCCGGTGCGCGCGATGAGGCGGGTGGAGACCTGGGCACCCACGACGATCGCGAGCGATCCGGGCAGGAAGGACAGGCCCGCGCCGAGGGCGCTCCGGCCGAGCACCTGCTGGAAGTACAACGACAGCAGGAACCACATCGCGAATGCGGCCGCGCCCATGCCCAGGACGAGGAGGTTGGCGGTGGCGAGCGTCCGGCGGCGCAGGATCGCGAGCGGAACGAGCGGGTGGGCGACGCGGGTCTCGACGGCCACGAAGGCCGCGAGCAGCAGCACCCCGGCGGCGAACGACCCCCACACCTCCGGCGCGCCCCACCCGTGCGTCTCGCTCGCGATGGTGCCGTGGACGAGGGCGGTCAGCCCGGCGGTGACGGACACGGCGCCGGGCAGGTCGAGGCGGCGCGGCCCGGCGGGCGCGGAGGCGGCGGCCGGTACGTAGACGAGGGCCGCCGCCAGCAGCCCCGCGCCGATGGGGACGTTGACGAACAGCACCCACCGCCACCCGGCGTACTCGGTGAGCACACCGCCGATGACGCCGCCCACCGCACCGCCCGCCGCCATGACCGCGCTCCAGGCGCCCATCGCGCGCGTGCGGGCGGCCGGTTCGGTGAACGTCCGCATGATCAGGGTGAGGGTGGCGGGCGCGAGGACGGCGCCGCCGACGCCCTGGACGGCGCGGGCGGCGATCAGCAGGGGGCCGCCGGAGGCGAGGCCGCCGACCAGGGAGGCGAGGGTGAAGGCGGTGACTCCGGCGAGGAAGGCGCGCCGGGTGCCGACGAGGTCCGCCGCGCGACCGCCCAAGAGCAGCAGCCCGGCGAAGCCGAGGGTGTAGGCGCTGACGATCCACTGCTGGCCGGCGGTGCCCAGGTGGAGTTCGGTGCGGATCGCCGGGATGGCCACGTTCACGATCGACACGTCGAGGATGACCATGAACTGGGCCGTGCAGGCGATGACGAGGATCGCGGTGGTGGCGCGTACGGGCCGGCCGGCTGGTTCCCGGCCGGCCCCGCGTATGGCGGGCCGTGGTGACGAGGGGTCGGCAGCGCGCATGGCAATCACGTCCTCCGGCAGGTGCGCATGCGGATGGCGGAGCGGGACACCCGAAAATAGAGGTGCTCCAAAAATGTAGCACCTCTATTTCTACTTGCCGGACGGCTACCCTGGGGGCATGACCAGCAGCACCACGACCAGGAGCGGCACCACGGCCGGAAACGGCACCACGGCCGGGAACCGCACCGCGGCCCGGAACGGCACCACGGCCGGGAGCAACACCAAGGCCGCCGGCAGCGCCCCGGCGGGCGGCAGCGCCGCCACCGGAATGCGCGGCCGCAAGCGCGAGCGCACCCGCCGCGCCATCGCCGAAGCCGCCTTCCGCCTCTTCGCGGAGGAGGGCTTCGACGCCGTGACGCTCACCCGGATCGCGGCCGCGGCGGACGTGGCGCCGGCCACCGTCTTCACGCACTACGCGTCGAAGGAGGACATCTTCTTCGGCCGCCGGGACGAGTTCGAGGCGGGCATCGCCGAGGCCGTGGCGGGCGCGGCGACCGCCGCCGAGGTCATCGACCGCGTGCACCGCGCCTGCGCCGACGCCTTCGACGCCGTCCTGGACGAGGACTCCCTCCCCCAGGCCCGCACCTTCTCCCGCATCCTGCTGAACAGCGCCTCCCTGAGGCGCAGTTACCTCCCGCTCGGCCAGACGCGCCGCGAGCAGCTGCTGGAGCTGCTGCTGGAGCGGGCCGGGGAGCGCGCCGCGGCCCCGGAGGTACGGGCCGAGCTGGAGGTCTTCGCGTCCCTGACCGGCGCGGTCCGCGAGCTGGCCTTCGACGCGCTGCACGCCGCGCTGGCGGCGGACGAGCCGGCCGAGCGCGTGCGCGAGGCGGCCCGCACCGCCCTCACCCACGGCTGCGACCGCCTCGCCCTCGCCTACGCGGACGCGGAGTTCCTGAACGCCGCGTCCGCCTAGCCGTATCGATTCAGCGCGTCACCACTTCAACGCGTCACCTTTCAGCGCGTCACCTTCCACGTCAGCGACCCCGCCAGCCGCTTGCGCAGCTCCGGGTCGAGGACCGCGTCCGTGCGGTCCACGACGCGCGCCGTCAGCGTGTGCGGGCGGCCGTCGCCGGGCACGCCGAGCGTCCGCGGCACGACCTCGGTCCGGCCACGGGCGGCCACGGCCTCCAGCCCGTCCACGTACCAGCGCACGGTCGCCGTGGGCACGGCCGGCCGCACCACGACCCGCTCGCGGCGCGAGACCGCCCCGTACCGGCCGCTGTCGCTGGTCAGCACGCTCGCGTGGCGGTAGAAGCCCGCGATCATGGCTTCGCGGCCCGGCAGGTTGAACTCACGGCCCAGGGTGCGCATGATCGAGTTCTCGGTGGGGCGGTAGAGGCCCTTGGGGTAGTAGCCGCCGCCCTCGTACGAGCCGACCGTGCCGCCGTCCGGCGAAGTCTGCCCGATCCAGCGGTACCACTTCTTGCGCTGCGCGCTCTGCTGCCCGGCATCCAGCGTGCTGATGTTGGTGTCGCCCGGCTCGGCGCCGGTGTACGTGCCGTACTCGTCGTACTGGTACTCGTCGGCGAGCTTGCCCAGCGAGTGCCCGGTCTCGTGGACGGCGACCTGGTCGGACTTGGGGTGGTCGGAGGACGCGGTGGCGATGCCGTCGTAACCGACCTGGGAGACGACGTCGTTGTAGCCCGCACCGCCGTACTTGGCGGAGTTGGACAGGACGACGACGAGGTCGGCGGCCGGCGCCTTCGCCGCGTACGACTCGACGCGGGCGGTGTCGACGCACAGCAGCCGCTCCACGTCGTCGCAGAAGAAGTGCGACCGCAGGGCGGTGTCCTTCGTGACGCCCTTGGCCGGGTCGTTGGTGACGCCGGACTCGCGGGAGACGGTGTCGACGCTCCACACGTTGAAGAGGCTCGCGTAAGAGGCGTACGGCTCGACGGCCGACATCCTGGCCCACTTGGTGCGCACGGCGGCGTGGAAGGCGTCCTGCTGGTCGGCGGTGTAGCCGTCGCCGATGAAGACGACGTCGAGCTTGGAGCCGACCGGGCCGTTGCTGACGACGGACGTGACGTCCCCGTCGCCCTTGGCGGCGGGGGCGAGCGGGCGCGGCAGGGCCGGTGACGCGGGAACGGTGGTGTGGCGGGGGTGGCCGTCGGGACCGGTGAAGTACTCGACTTCCTGGGTGCGTTGAGGGGTGACCGGCCTGTCCGGTCCGGACGCCGCCGCGGGGGCCGTGGCGGCCAGGGCCGCCGCGAGGGCCAGACCACCGGCCGCGAGGGATATGCGTCTTCTCATGGGGGGTTCCTCCCGAGCTCCACCGCCGGTTAAGCGGCGGGTCAAGTCGCTTTAACGCGCGGCTTAACGTAGGGGCCCGGAAGGCGCCCGGCAATGGATGCGGCCGAAGAAACGACCGAGAAGTCACCGAGGTGACTTCACGCCTCGTCCCGTACGAGCCTCAGCAGCCGGTCCAGCACGGCCCGTCCGCCCGCCCGTACGCCGTCGTGCTCGAACTCGTCGGTGACCCACGTCCGCAGCCCCCGGATCGCGCGCGCGGTGCGCAGCGAGTGCTCGGTGTCGACGTAGAGGTCGTCGTGGTAGACCGCCGCCGCGACCGGCACGGTGTTGCGGGCGAGGCGCTCGGGGTCGTACAGCGGCGTCCATCCCTTGCGCTCGGCGAGGAGTTCGGCGGTGTGGCGCAGCGGGCGCAGGGCCGGGTGGGTGCGCAGCATCCAGGGGTGGACGGTCTCGCCGGTGAACAGGAAGCGGCCGCCGTCGGTGGCACCGTCGCCATCACCATGGCGGTCGAACTGCGGGTACTCCCCCCGGATGCGCTCGGCCGACCAGTGCGTCGCCTGCCCGTCCTGGGCATAAATGGCCTCGTGGAGCAGTGCGTAGAGCGGGCAGTGGGCGCGGGAGAGGATCGCCGCGACCTCTTCGCCGAACGCGTCGGAGAGCCGCGGCCCGGCGGCGGTGTCGACGAAGGCGTCCTCCAGGAGGTAGTGCAGCCGGTGCGAGCCGTCGCCGGTGCCGAGGAGGATGCCGAGCTGCTGGAAGGCCTCGACGGTCAGGAGGGTGCCGTCGGCGAGCACTTCCTCGTGCTGCGCGAGGTAGGCGGCGATGCGGCGGGCGGCGGCCTCGTCGCCGGGGTAGCGGTCGTAGTGGGCGAGAGTCTTGCGCTCCATGCGCGGGTAGGCGGCGCGGTAGACGGCGTCCGCGTCGGCGTCGAGGCCGGGGAGCCCTCCTGTGATCAGCACCTCGGCGAGGCCCTCGGGCGCGTAGGACAGGTAGGTGACGGCACAGAAGCCGCCGAAGCTCTGCCCGAGCACCGTCCAGGGCCGGCCGCCGGTCAGCTGCCGCCTGATGTGCTCGCAGTCGCGGACGATGGAGTCGGCACGGAAGTGCGCGAGGTAGTCGGCCTGCTGGGCGGGGGTGCCGCGGAGCGGGAGCGTCTGGCGGGTGGCCGGGGTGGAGCGGCCGGTGCCGCGCTGGTCGAGGAGGAGGACGCGGTAGTCCTCCAGGGCGCGGTCGAGCCAGTTCTCGCGGCCCACGGGGCGGCCGGCGGGGAAGCCGGGGCCGCCCTGGAGGTAGACGAGCCAGGGCAGTTCGTCGTACTCGCGGGCCGAGGCGACGACCTCGCGCGCGTAGATGCGTATCCGCTCGCCGGAGGGGGCGTCGTGGTCGAGCGGCACGTCGAAGTGGTGGTCGGTGAGGACGAGGCCGGGCTGACGGTGCCGGCCGGTCACCGACGGCACCGCCGCACCGGCGAGCGACGGCACCGCCGCGCCTGCCGGTGCCTCGTCGAGCGCCCCTCCGAGCCTCTGTGCGCCCCCCACGAGATCCTGCCCGTCGAGACCGTCCGGCATGGTTCCATCCTCACGTAGCTCACGTACTCGCGTACTCATGTACTCGCGTATCCACGTCCTCACGCCGCAGCATGGGACCCCTGGCCTGAAATGCACGGCGCACCCGAAGCACGACGTACCCGAAGCACGACGTACCTGAAATGCACGGCGTAACCTACCGAGGGGCAGCAGTGGCCGAGAACAGCACCCACGGCATACGGGCCGACGGGCCCGCCGAGATCGGCCGACGCGTGCTGCGGCTGCGCACGGCCAAGGGCCTCACCCAGCGCCAGCTGGCCGAACCCGCCTATACCGCCGCCTACATCTCCACCCTGGAGTCCGGCCGCGTCCGCCCCTCCGAGACCGCCCTGCGCCATCTCGCCGACCGGCTCGGCACCACCGTCGACGAGCTCACCACCGGCCGTCCCGCGCACCTGGCCACCGGGCTGCGGATGCGCCTCACCGACGCCCGTCGCACGCTGGCCACCGGCGCCGCCGAGGACGCCGCCGCGCTCTACGGGGCGCTGCACGAGGAGGCGGCGCGCGCGGGGCTCGTGCCCGAGCAGGCCGCCGCGCTCCTCGGGCTGGGCGACTGCGCCCTGGAGACCGGCGACCTCTCCCCCGCCCGCGACCACTACGCCGCCGCCGAGGCGCTGCTGGCCGACGAGCCGCTGCCGCGCCGCGTCCCCGCGCTGCGCGGCCGCGCCACCGCCCACCTCCTGGCCGGGGAGCTGCGCTACGCCTGCTACCTGCTGGAGACGGCGCTCGACGAGCTGAACGCCTCGGGGCTGCACGACCCCGACGCCCTGCTGCTCCTCTACACGGCCTCCATCGCCCCCTACATGGACATGGGGGCGCACGCCCGGGCCGCGCACGCCGCAGAGCTGGCGCTCGCGCTGGCGCCCCAGGTGGACGATCCGGCCCTCGTCGCCGGCATGCACCGGGGCGTGGCCCGCACGCTGATCGCCGAGGGCCGCATCCAGGAGGCCGACGCCTCGCTCGCGAAGGCCCAGGAGCTCTACCAGCAGCTGCACATCCGCACCGAGCTCGCGCACTGCCACTGGATGCGCGGCTACGTCCGCGCGCAGGACGGCGACCTGGAGGGCGCCGAGAGCGAGCTGCGGACGGCGCGCGACATGCTGGCGTCGAAGCGGGCCGCGCTGTTCACCGTGCAGGTGGAGGTGGAGCTGGCCGACGTGCTGCGGCGGCGGGGCAAGGCGGGCGAGGCGGAGCGGCTGCTGAGCCCGCTGCTGTCGCCGTCGGCGCTGGGCGCCGAGCGCGGCGCGGTGCACGCGGGCGGGGCGCACCGGCTGCTGGGGCTGATCGCGGAGGAGCGCGGGCTCACGGAGTCGGCGGAGGAGCACTACTGCGCGGCGCTGTCGCTGCTGGAGCGCACGGGGGCCGCAGGGGACCTGGCGGATCTGTGCCGGCTGCTGGGCGATCTGCTGCGGCGCACGGGGCGGGTCGAGGCGGCGCTGGACGCGTACCGCACGGGGCTCGGGCACCGGGCCGCACCGGGGACGACCACGCTGGGGCCGGCGCCGGCGGCGCCGCCCATGTGACGGCGCAGCGCGGCTTCGGCCCCCTGTGCATACCCCTGTGTGCAGAGGGGATTCCCCCGGCCGTGGGGGGCCGCCTGTGGGGGATGC